>OZ251464.1:0-2821534 GCA_965242595.1 Alphaproteobacteria bacterium | reverse complement strand
GGCGTCGAGATCGGATTCCGGCAGGCGGTCCAGCAGCGGCCCGTCATAGACGGCGTCGCCGGAAAACAGCACCCCGGTTTCCGCCTCCCACAGGCCGACGCTGCCCGGCGAATGGCCCGGCAGATGCAGCACCTCGAAACGGCGGCGGCCCAGCGAGACGGTATCGCCTTCGTCCACCATGCGGGTGGGGCGGGCGGGATGGATGCGCCAGGCGCGCGGATTCCAGCCGGCCTGGGGCAGGGCGTCGATCATGCAATCGGCGATGCGGTAGCCGGCCTGTTCGATGGCGTCGCGGATGGCGGGGTCCATGCCGTCGCGAAACAGCCAGCGGGACACCTCGCTGTCGCCGGCGGCCATGAGCGCGGCCTCGTGGTGGGAGACGAGGCGGTGCTCGAACTCGTGGAGGCTGCCGACATGATCGAAATGGGTGTGGGTGGCAAAGGCGATGACGTCATGGCCGAACAGATCCTCGATGGCCGGGCGCAGCTGGGCGATGCCCATGCCGGTATCGACCAGAAGGTCGGCCTCGGAGCCGCGCACATGCCAGATATTGCAGCGGCCCAGGGGCGCGACATGGGGTTCCCAGACCAGCGTGACGTCGTCGTCGATGCGCCGGCGGGCGAACCAGCGCCGCGCGATGGGGAATGTCGTCACGGACATCGTGCCAGGGGACATGCTGGCCCGAAAGATGAGCGCGGGCGGGGCCGGGCGCAAGCCTGGCGCGGCTTCACTCGAACTGGCTCTCGCGCCAGCGGATGGCGGCCGAAAGGCCCCGGTCGCGCTTCACCGCCTCGAACTGGCGGTATTGTTCGGTTTCCGCCGCATCCAGGGCGCCGCCCACTTCCACGCCATAGGCGACGGCGCTTTTCAGCCCGGCGATTTCGGCGCCGCGGTTGATGGCGGCCTTGGTGGTTTGCAGGCCCTCCAGCGAGATGGCGGCGGCCCGGCGGGCATAGCGCATGGTCTCCGCCTCCAGCGCATGGTCCGGGATGACCCGGTTCACCATGCCGATGCGCCAGGCTTCCCCGGCGTCGATGGTCTCGCCGGTATAGAGCAACTCGCGCGCCTTCTTCAGGCCCACCAGCCAGGGCATGATCAGCGCGGGCGGGGCGGTGGAAAAGCGGATCTCCGGCTCGCCGAACATGGCGTTTTCGCTGGCGAAGGTGATGCAGCACATCATCGCCAGCTCGCAGGAACCGGCCAGGCAATAGCCCCGCACCATGGCGATCACGGGCTTGGAGCAATCCCACGGCCCGAACTCGAACTCGGCGCAGTCCTTCAGCATCCTGCGCGCGCCCATGGAGCCGCGACCGTATTCGCCCCCCCAGGAATACTTCAAATCGTAGCCGGCGCCGAAATGCTTGCCGGCCCCGGTCAGCACCGCCACCGAGACCGCCGGATCGGTGTCCAGGTCGCGCAGAACGCCGGAAAGCTCGGCCATCAGCGGCGGGTTGATGGAGTTCATCTTCGTCGCCCGGTCGATGGTGACCTTGGCGATCCTGCCTTCGATCTCGCACAGAACCTCGCTCATGCTCTTTCCTCCTTCAGCCGCAGCAGGGCATCGACGGCCAGCGCGCCCTGCGGGCCGGCGATCACCGGGTTGAGTTCGAACTCGGCCAGCATATCGCCCAGACAGGCGGCCAGCACCGAGAAACGGGCCAGGGCCTGTGCCAGGGCGTCGATATCGGCCGCCGCCCTGCCGCGCACGCCGTCCAGCAGCGGGCGCGCCGCCAGCCGGTCGATCAGGCGGCGGGCAAAGCGGGCATCGAAGGGCGGCACGGCCAGCACGCTGTCTTGCAGCGCCTCCACCAGAATGCCGCCGGCGCCTACCAGCACCAGCGGCCCGAACTGCCCATCCTGCACCAGGCCGAACACGGTTTCGGTGCCGGCCGGGGCCATCGGCTGCACCAGGCAGTGCGGCCCCAGCCCGGCCGCCAGGGCGCCATGGGCGGCGCGCACCGCCCCGGCATCTTCCAGGCCGAGATGGACGCCGCCGGCATCGGATTTGTGGGCCAGCCCGGCTCGGGCGCTTTTCAGCGCCACCGGCGTGGCCAGGCGGCGGGCCGCCGCCACCGCCTCCTCGGCGCTGGCGACCGCTATCGTCTCCACCGCCGGCAAGCCGAAATCGCGCGCCAGGGCCAGGCCTTCGCCCTCGCCCAGCGGCCCAGCCGCGCCCAGCCGCCGCCGCCAGCGGGCCACCGTCGCCGCCCCTGGCCCGTCCGGCGGCGCCATGGCCGGGCGCTGGCGCCGTTCGCGCCAGGCCATGAAGTGGGCCGTGGCGGCGACGGCCGTCTCCAGCCCTTCGATGAAGGGGATGCCGAGGTCGTGGAGGTGGCGCGCCGTTTCGTGGACGATGCCGCCCGGCACGCAGGTGGCGAAGGCCATGGGCTTGCCGCTGCGCCGGCAGATCGCCTCCGCCCCGGCGATGAAATGTTTGCGATAGGCTTCGGAATCGCGCATGTCGGCGACCCACAGGCCCATGGCCGCTTCCGGGTCGGCCATCAACGCCTGCCAGCAATCCAGAAAGATGGCCACATAATCCTTGCCGGTGCCCCAGGCGTCCAGCGGGTTGGCCGCTTCCAGGCCGTATTCCAGGCGCTGGGCCAGCTTCGCCCTGGTCTCGGGGGCGATGGTTGCGAAGGGCACGCCCCGGGCGGCGGCCAGATCGACCAGATGCTCGCGCTCGCCGCCGGAATCGGTCATCGCCACCAGGCCGCCTCGCCCCAGCGCGCGCGGCTGGGTCGCCAGCTGCAAGGTGGCGATCATCTCGCCGATATCGCCGCAGCGCAGCACGTTGTGGCGTTCGAAAAAGGCGTCATGGGCGCTATCGTCGCCGGCCAGCGCGCCGGAATGGCCTATGGCCATGCGGGCGCTTTCCTCGGTGCGCGCCACCTTCACGGCGACAACCGGCACACCCTGCGCCTGGGCCTTGTCGGCGGCGGCGGCGAAGGCCTGCGGATCGCGGATCGTCTCCAGGAAGAGGGCGATGGCGCGGGTCGATTCCAGCCCCAGGGCGTAATCCATATAGTCGGCGGCGGTGACGGAGATCTCCTGGCCCGAGGAGACGGTGAGGTTGAACCCCAGCCGCCCGTCGGTTTGAACCAGGCCCAGATAGATCGATCCCGACTGAGAGATCAGCGCCACCGAACCCCTCTTCAGCGAAGAGCGCCCGCCCCCCAGGGTGACCTGGACGCCTTCGGCCCGGTTGGTGAAACCGGAACCGTTGCCGCCGCACACCAGCAGCCCCGCCCGTCCGGCCTTGGCTTTCAGCCGTTGCAGCAGCGGCGGGTCGCCATCGCCTTCCAGATAGCCCGACGCGAAGATGGTGGCGGCCGGGATGCCGGCGGCAAGGGTGGCGTCGAACACGCTCTCCAGCCGGGCGTTGGCGACGATCAGCGCGGCATGATCCACCCGCCGCGGCAGGGAGGCGAGATCGGGCCAGCAGCAGCGGCCTTCGATTTCGTCATAGCGCGGGTTGACCAGGAACAGCTCGCCCGAAAAGCCGGTCTCCAGCACCGCCTGCCAGCAGCCGCGCCCGAAACTGCCGGGCCGGGGCGAGGCGCCGACCACGGCGATGGAACGGGGGCAGAGCAGCGGTTGCAGGCGATGCTGGACCATGGCGGCCTGTCCGGCGGGCGATGGCGCGCTAATGGCTGGCCGCCGTCGCCGCCTTGTCGTCGAGGAGTTGGAAGTTGGAAAAGCGCTCCAGAGAGAAGGAACGGATCAGCGCCGGCACCTCGTCGGTGGCAATAAGCTCGGCATTGGTTTTGCCGCAGACAGGCGTCGCCTTGAAGCCCCAGGTGCCCCAGCCAGCGTCCAGATAATAGTTGCGAACCGCCGATTTGCCCATCACCGGGCTGTAATCCGGCGTCATGTCGGTCATGCCGGCCCATTGGCGCAGCATCTTTACCTGGGCCAGGAAGGGGAAGATTTCCAGCGCCCCCACCATCCAGGCCTCCTTCATCTCCAGCGTCACATCGGTGCTGTAGCGGGTATAGGGGTCGCTGCCGCCGCCGATCACCACCTCGCCGCGCGCCGTCTGCGAAAGATAGACATGATGCTGGGCGCTGGAGACCAGCGGATCCAGAAAGGGCTTCAGCGGCTGGGTGACGCCGGCCTGCAGCGGATAAGTTTTGATCGGCAGCTTGATGCCCGCCATGCGCGCCACCTCGCTCGACATGCCGGCGACGCACTGGATCACCCGGCCCGCCTTGACAAGGCCGCGGTCGGTGCGAACCCCGGTTATCTTGCGCCCGTCGCCCCGGCCTTCGATCTCGAAGCCGGTCACCCGGGTGTTCTGGTGAATCTCGGCGCCGCGCTTCCAGGCCCCGGAGGCATAGCCCCAGGCGACCGCATCGTGCCTGGCGATGGAGCCGGGATGGTGCACCAGCGCCCCCAGCACGGGGAAGCGCGCTTCGTCGGAAAGGTTCATGAATGGCACCAGGCGGCGCAGCTCGTCGCGGTCCACCAGGTCGCTGGCGATGCCGAAATGGCGGCTCACCTCGTTGCGCCAGCGCATGGTGCGCAGCTGCGCGTCGGTATGGGCCAGCGTGATCTGCGCCCGTTCCGAAAGCATCAGGTTGAGGTCGAAGTCCAGCGCCAGGTCGCGGTAGAGCCGGACCGACTCGTCGTAGAACTTCACCCCGTCGGGGGTGAGATAGTTGGAGCGGATCACCATGGTGTTGCGCCCGGTGTTGCCGGAGCCGATGTAACCGCGCTCCAGCACCGCCACATCGGCGATGCCCCAGTCCCTGGCCAGATAATAGGCGGTCGCTAGGCCATGGCCGCCGCCGCCGACGATGACGACATCGTAGCCGGGCTTGAGTTCGGAGGGCGTTGGCAGGGCGCGCGGCGGGCGCCTGCGACGGCTGAGGCCGGATTTCAAAAGGGCGAGCATCGACGAGGGCTCCGTCGCAGGGCGCGGGCAGGCCGGCGCATAGTGCATATTTCCCAATCACCCGCCAGTGCCCCGCCCCCGGCAGGCTCGCGCGGCGCGATGGCCTTGGTGGAGCAGTGGCCCCCCCCCCCCCCCCCCCCCCCCCCCCCCGCGCAACACCCCCTCCAGTCTGCCCCAACCCGTTCGAGAGGATGCCGGGCGGTTGCCGCACAAACACCCCACAACGCCGCCTGCTTCGGCACCGTCTGACGAACTGTGGCATTTATGTCCTGGAAGGCCGCAAGGCGGCGGACGACGCGCTATCTCGCCGCATGCTTCAATGAGGCCGGGGCTTTTATGCCCCGGAAGGCGGGAATGCGTGCAGGTCGTAGTGCGCGAGATTCGCCCGCTTCAATGAGGCCGGGGCTTTTATGCCCCGGAAGGCCGTCAGCGTCAGGCGCACCTGGCACGACGCCGGCGAGCTTCAATGAGGCCGGGGCTTTTATGCCCCGGAAGGTCTCCCCCGGCGCCCTGGAGGGCCTGTGATGGCCACGCTTCAATGAGGCCGGGGCTTTTATGCCCCGGAAGGCTACGGCTCGCTGATGCACGCCGCCGAGGGGCGGGGGCTTCAATGAGGCCGGGGCTTTTATGCCCCGGAAGTCGGACTTCACCGCCACCGCCGAGATCGGCGCGCCGGGGGCTTCAATGAGGCCGGGGCTTTTATGCCCCGGAAGGGCCGCCTCGCGCTGGGCGACGGTGCGCCCGGCGCGGCGCTTCAATGAGGCCGGGGCTTTTATGCCCCGGAAGGCGCCAGGATGGACGCCCGCCGCATGGGCAGATCGGCGCTTCAATGAGGCCGGGGCTTTTATGCCCCGGAAGGGGCGCCTCACCCTCTATCCCAGCCCACACGCCCGCCGCGCTTCAATGAGGCCGGGGCTTTTATGCCCCGGAAGGGATGCACGTGTTGGTGGTGGGGCAGACGGGCAGTGGGCTTCAATGAGGCCGGGGCTTTTATGCCCCGGAAGGGAAGGGCATGAACCAGCGCAGCACGCGCTCTCGCAGGCTTCAATGAGGCCGGGGCTTTTATGCCCCGGAAGGGAACTCCAACCCCCTCTCCCTGGAGATCAATATCCGGCTTCAATGAGGCCGGGGCTTTTATGCCCCGGAAGGATGACGGCCAGCGCCATGGATTTCGACCACAAGCGAGCTTCAATGAGGCCGGGGCTTTTATGCCCCGGAAGGCGTGGCTTCTGGAGGCTCTGCGCCCGCTTCCGATGTGCTTCAATGAGGCCGGGGCTTTTATGCCCCGGAAGGGACTGATCTCTGCGCTGTCCATTCTGGGCTGCGAGCTCGCTTCAATGAGGCCGGGGCTTTTATGCCCCGGAAGGCATCCTGGCGATAAGACTTGCGGCGCCGCAGAGTGCGCTTCAATGAGGCCGGGGCTTTTATGCCCCGGAAGGTCTCGAAGGTTCCTTCAAGAGCGCCGCCGAGCTCGGGCTTCAATGAGGCCGGGGCTTTTATGCCCCGGAAGGCCGCGCCGGTCCCTCAGGGCGCGGCGCAGGATCTGCCGGCTTCAATGAGGCCGGGGCTTTTATGCCCCGGAAGGGACGGTGGAAAATCCGTCGGAACGAAGGAAAACGACGCTTCAATGAGGCCGGGGCTTTTATGCCCCGGAAGGTTGGGTGAGCTGGTCCCAGCTCTCCTGCGAAATCGCGCTTCAATGAGGCCGGGGCTTTTATGCCCCGGAAGGCTCATGAATCAACGCATGCTGAAAATGCAGCTTAAGATGCTTCAATGAGGCCGGGGCTTTTATGCCCCGGAAGGCGCTGGAGACGGCGCCGGCGAGAAGCCGATGTTGACGCTTCAATGAGGCCGGGGCTTTTATGCCCCGGAAGGCTTGATGCGGCCCGATCTGCGGCCCGGGCCATTCCGTGCTTCAATGAGGCCGGGGCTTTTATGCCCCGGAAGGACGGCGCCGCAGAGTTGACGGCGGCAATAGCGCCGGCGCTTCAATGAGGCCGGGGCTTTTATGCCCCGGAAGGCTCTCGCCTTCCAGCATATGGCGCCGGCGCCGTCTGGCGCTTCAATGAGGCCGGGGCTTTTATGCCCCGGAAGGCGCGCCGAAGCGGCGGAAATCCCGGCCCGGCACCGGGCTTCAATGAGGCCGGGGCTTTTATGCCCCGGAAGGCCGACGATGGCGACGCGTGACGACGGCCCGGCCTGGCTTCAATGAGGCCGGGGCTTTTATGCCCCGGAAGGGCCGCTTTTCCACAGCTTGCCCGGCCCCATCTACAGGTGCTTCAATGAGGCCGGGGCTTTTATGCCCCGGAAGGCAGGTGTCGGCAGCAGCGGCGATGGCCTGGCCTTCGTGCTTCAATGAGGCCGGGGCTTTTATGCCCCGGAAGGGCCCCATGTCCGTTTCGAGGAGCGCGTTGCCGGCCTGGCTTCAATGAGGCCGGGGCTTTTATGCCCCGGAAGGGCCAAGTGGAAGGAGTGCATCGCTCGCTGGCGTGGGCTTCAATGAGGCCGGGGCTTTTATGCCCCGGAAGGAGCGGCAGCCACCGCCGCGCTGGCGTGCCACCTGGCGGCTTCAATGAGGCCGGGGCTTTTATGCCCCGGAAGGCCACTAGATGTTGACGCCGGCGCGTGCGATCGATCGGCTTCAATGAGGCCGGGGCTTTTATGCCCCGGAAGGAGCCATTCGACAAATGGAATCTGGCCACCACCCTCAGGCTTCAATGAGGCCGGGGCTTTTATGCCCCGGAAGGACTTCAGCCTCTTGTACAGCAGCCCGAACATTAGTCAGCTTCAATGAGGCCGGGGCTTTTATGCCCCGGAAGGGTCACCACCGCCGCGCTCTGGGCGGCGGCGGGCGCGGGCTTCAATGAGGCCGGGGCTTTTATGCCCCGGAAGGATGGTCTCGTTGTCCACCTGGATCTGCAGGCGGGACGCTTCAATGAGGCCGGGGCTTTTATGCCCCGGAAGGTCTTGCCCGTCCAGCTTGGCAGTGTAGATCGTGTCGGCTTCAATGAGGCCGGGGCTTTTATGCCCCGGAAGGCGCCCGCAAGCGATGGCGTGTGGGCATCGCCCATGGCGCTTCAATGAGGCCGGGGCTTTTATGCCCCGGAAGGGCGCCATCCGGGCGACCGGACTTGCGGCGCCGCAGAGTGCGCTTCAATGAGGCCGGGGCTTTTATGCCCCGGAAGGCCACCGGGTCTGTCGAGCGCTTGGTCTCATATATGGTGCTTCAATGAGGCCGGGGCTTTTATGCCCCGGAAGGCCCGAACGACCGGCCAGCGCCACCCGGATTGCGCCCAGCTTCAATGAGGCCGGGGCTTTTATGCCCCGGAAGGCAGGGGCAGCCTGGCATGGACGACGCTGCGCTCCGCGCTTCAATGAGGCCGGGGCTTTTATGCCCCGGAAGGGACTCGCAGACTGCGACCACCGGCTCATACGCATCGCTGCTTCAATGAGGCCGGGGCTTTTATGCCCCGGAAGGATGGCCAATGCCGAAAAAGCCCACAAGACGCTTCTGGCTTCAATGAGGCCGGGGCTTTTATGCCCCGGAAGGAACGCGCCATCGTCAGAACGCCCTTGGCATCTTCAGGCTTCAATGAGGCCGGGGCTTTTATGCCCCGGAAGGGTGGCTGCGGCCAGACACGCACAAGGGCGGGACAATCGCTTCAATGAGGCCGGGGCTTTTATGCCCCGGAAGGGAGAAACAGCCAGCCACCGGCCGCGCACATAGTCGAGGCTTCAATGAGGCCGGGGCTTTTATGCCCCGGAAGGCATCTAGGGGGTGCACTACATCTGGGGGTGGCCGTGGACGCTTCAATGAGGCCGGGGCTTTTATGCCCCGGAAGGAATGGCGGCGGCGGACAGGCCCGCGCCCGGCCGGGGCGCTTCAATGAGGCCGGGGCTTTTATGCCCCGGAAGGCCAGGGTGGACTTGCCGCTGCCCGTCTGCCCCACCACGCTTCAATGAGGCCGGGGCTTTTATGCCCCGGAAGGCCACCGGCTGCGCCGGCGTGGATGGCACCTGGCGGGGGCTTCAATGAGGCCGGGGCTTTTATGCCCCGGAAGGGGCCGTCCAGGGCGTCGCTGCGCACCGGCGCAGCGACGAGCTTCAATGAGGCCGGGGCTTTTATGCCCCGGAAGGCTCTCCGGCGGCGTCCACGCTGGCACGGACGCCGCCGCGGCTTCAATGAGGCCGGGGCTTTTATGCCCCGGAAGGGCAGCGCCAGCGCAGCAGACCGGAAATCGCGCAGATGCTTCAATGAGGCCGGGGCTTTTATGCCCCGGAAGTCTGCCACTCACCCTGTTATCCACGGTACGCGTGCTGCTTCAATGAGGCCGGGGCTTTTATGCCCCGGAAGGAACGGGCAACCTCCAATGTGCCCCTGGCATCTTCAGGCTTCAATGAGGCCGGGGCTTTTATGCCCCGGAAGGCATGAGAGGACCGGGCTTGTGGCGGCCGGCATTGCCTGCTTCAATGAGGCCGGGGCTTTTATGCCCCGGAAGGTTTGTAATGCTCTACCAGCAGCCATAACTTCACCAGGCTTCAATGAGGCCGGGGCTTTTATGCCCCGGAAGGCAACTCCTAAACCGGTTGCTCTTTTCAAATACTTGATGCTTCAATGAGGCCGGGGCTTTTATGCCCCGGAAGGGAAGCATGAAGGCAGCCATGACGCCAGAGGACTGGGACGCTTCAATGAGGCCGGGGCTTTTATGCCCCGGAAGGCGGAGGCCGCCCTGGCAACAGCACGCTTTGCCGCCGAGCTTCAATGAGGCCGGGGCTTTTATGCCCCGGAAGGCGAGGTAAGCCGTGCTCTTCCATATCGGCATCGATCCGCTTCAATGAGGCCGGGGCTTTTATGCCCCGGAAGGGCGCCCAGAACGCCATGCGCCGGGTGGAACGGTCGCTGCTTCAATGAGGCCGGGGCTTTTATGCCCCGGAAGGGGCCGTTCTGGTGCCTGGTCGATGCCAGCCGCGCGATGCTTCAATGAGGCCGGGGCTTTTATGCCCCGGAAGGCCTGCTGCGCAGGCTGGCGGCGCACTATGACGCCACCCTGCTTCAATGAGGCCGGGGCTTTTATGCCCCGGAAGGCGCCGCCGCCGCCACGGTGACTGCGACGGCGGCCGCGCTTCAATGAGGCCGGGGCTTTTATGCCCCGGAAGGCTGGGCCGCTGGGGCCTGGAGCGCCCCAGCGGCCACCGGGCTTCAATGAGGCCGGGGCTTTTATGCCCCGGAAGGCGATGCGCGCCTGTTCCAGGCTGGAGGCGACGACGAGCTTCAATGAGGCCGGGGCTTTTATGCCCCGGAAGGACGCCCCCCCGCGCTATGTCTCGCCTATCCATGCCCGCTTCAATGAGGCCGGGGCTTTTATGCCCCGGAAGGAGCATAGCACGGCGCCGGCGATGCCTGGAACAGCGCGGGCTTCAATGAGGCCGGGGCTTTTATGCCCCGGAAGGCCGTCCGCCCGTTCGCGCGTCGCAAAGAACTCGATGCTTCAATGAGGCCGGGGCTTTTATGCCCCGGAAGGCACCCCGTCGCAGTTTCTCTACGTGTTGCGGGGTGGCGGCTTCAATGAGGCCGGGGCTTTTATGCCCCGGAAGGTGTGGAAGGCCGGGCGGGCGGTTGGCCGTCCATCAGCTTCAATGAGGCCGGGGCTTTTATGCCCCGGAAGGTGTTCGACTTCGGCATCGGCGGGCCCGCCGATGCCGCTTCAATGAGGCCGGGGCTTTTATGCCCCGGAAGGAACCGTGGTCCTGATCTGCACCGCTCCGTCATCGAAGCTTCAATGAGGCCGGGGCTTTTATGCCCCGGAAGGCTGGGTGCGCGATGACAGCGGACTCGCCGTCATCGAGCTTCAATGAGGCCGGGGCTTTTATGCCCCGGAAGGGCGCCTATATCTTGGCCACGCATCGCGAATCGGGGAGGCTTCAATGAGGCCGGGGCTTTTATGCCCCGGAAGGATCGCCGACGCCATGGCCGACGCTTGCCCCGCCGGCGCTTCAATGAGGCCGGGGCTTTTATGCCCCGGAAGGGTGCGCGGAGCGCGCACGGGGTCAAGTACGGCATCCGGCTTCAATGAGGCCGGGGCTTTTATGCCCCGGAAGGCTCTCCTCTGCTGACCGGGGTGGGATGCCCCGGCCTGCTTCAATGAGGCCGGGGCTTTTATGCCCCGGAAGGTGTCCATGTCGTCGCTGGAAACCCCGCGCCCCCCGCGGCTTCAATGAGGCCGGGGCTTTTATGCCCCGGAAGGGCATCGCCGGTGTCGCCGTCCTGCTGTTCGCGCTGCGCGCTTCAATGAGGCCGGGGCTTTTATGCCCCGGAAGGCCGGCGGCCTGCCCTTCGAGATTTATGCCCCGGAAGGCCATCGGCGAGCCCCTGCCCTTCGAGATCGAGGCCGAGCTTCAATGAGGCCGGGGCTTTTATGCCCCGGAAGGCTCTATGTGCGACGTAAGCAGGCCGTCTTCCGCCGTGCTTCAATGAGGCCGGGGCTTTTATGCCCCGGAAGGAGCCATCCGCCAGGATCGTCGAACAAACCGGAGCCGCGCTTCAATGAGGCCGGGGCTTTTATGCCCCGGAAGGGGCTTCTTCTTGTTCTTCCCGGCCCCGGTATCCGCAGCTTCAATGAGGCCGGGGCTTTTATGCCCCGGAAGGGGCCGTAAGAATGTCCGGATCGCCTGCAATCTCTTTAGCTTCAATGAGGCCGGGGCTTTTATGCCCCGGAAGGCGTCCCGAGGCTGGCCAAGGGATCCAGCTTCAATCGGGATGCCCCGGAAGGCTTCTCCAGATCGAGGCCGCTTCAATGAGGCCGGGGCTTTTATGCCCCGGAAGGCATCGCTCACCCTTGCCATACCTCTTGGGCGCTCCTGAATGAGGCGTTTTATGCCCCGGACCGAACGTTGGCGGTTCTTTTTCGGCGCTTCAATGAGGCCGGGGCTTTTATGCCCCGGAAGGCTCCCATCACCCCTACCTGCACAGGAAGGGGTTTGGCGCTTCAATGAGGCCGGGGCTTTTATGCCCCGGAAGGCCGGCGCCCCCCGGCAGGCTCCAGCCCCGACGCTCGCTTCAATGAGGCCGGGGCTTTTATGCCCCGGAAGGTGTGGCCGATGGCCCGCGCTGACAGCGCGTCCGAAGTGGCTTCAATGAGGCCGGGGCTTTTATGCCCCGGAAGGTGGCCGAGATCGTAGCGGTAGCGCTTCATGGCCGACTAGCTTCAATGAGGCCGGGGCTTTTATGCCCCGGAAGGGGCTCATTGGTACCGGGCGATCAGGTCCCAGTTGCGCTTCAATGAGGCCGGGGCTTTTATGCCCCGGAAGGCCGGGCTCCCCGATCATGCACAATAGCCGGTTCGGCCTTGCTTCAATGAGGCCGGGGCTTTTATGCCCCGGAAGGCGGCCCGCATTAGGGTCCGCGCCCGGAACCCGGCCTGCTTCAATGAGGCCGGGGCTTTTATGCCCCGGAAGGCGGCCGAGATCGTAGCGGCCGACGGCTTGCGGATCGTCGGCGCTTCAATGAGGCCGGGGCTTTTATGCCCCGGAAGGCTGGGCGAATGGCTGGCGGTGGCCGACGGCGATGCCACCGCTTCAATGAGGCCGGGGCTTTTATGCCCCGGAAGGGACGCTGAAATGCAGAAACGATTAGGTCTTTCCGATAGCTTCAATGAGGCCGGGGCTTTTATGCCCCGGAAGGTTGCTAGCAATCATAATGGCTTGGCGGCAATCGGTGTGGCTTCAATGAGGCCGGGGCTTTTATGCCCCGGAAGGAGCCCCTGCCGACGTGGTTGGTGGAGGCGACGGCGTGCTTCAATGAGGCCGGGGCTTTTATGCCCCGGAAGGCTGTTCACAAAGCTGACGGAAGATCCCGAAGGGGCGGCTTCAATGAGGCCGGGGCTTTTATGCCCCGGAAGGGACGCTGAAATGCAGAAACGATTAGGTCTTTCCGATAGCTTCAATGAGGCCGGGGCTTTTATGCCCCGGAAGGTTGCTAGCAATCATAATGGCTTGGCGGCAATCGGTGTGGCTTCAATGAGGCCGGGGCTTTTATGCCCCGGAAGGAGCCCCTGCCGACGTGGTTGGTGGAGGCGACGGCGTGCTTCAATGAGGCCGGGGCTTTTATGCCCCGGAAGGCTGTTCACAAAGCTGACGGAAGATCCCGAAGGGGCGGCTTCAATGAGGCCGCTTTTATGCCCCGGAAGGCCTGCGACAGCCAGGAGCCGAGCTGGTCGAGAAGCGCTTCAATGAGGCCGGGGCTTTTATGCCCCGGAAGGCCCTATCGCGTAACCTGCCATGCGCCAAGGTGAATTCCATCGGCTTTCGAGCACCCTCGCCCTTCATCCGCATATCCGGGCGAGAATGCTGCTGTCATCTTCCTTACCATGTCAAAAACCCAACAATATCAATGCCTTGCCCGGATTCGAGCGCCCTTCGGTCCTCGTGCGCCACGGGGGCGCTCGCGGTCGTCCGGCGGAATCGGGCAGCTTGGGTCATTATACCACAACCGCCTGCCTTTCGATACCTGCAAAAGTCTTGCCGATGCTCTCGACCGCCAGCTTCGTCCGCTCCGCCGGCCCGATGTCGATCAGCAGGACGTGATCCTCGCCTGCCTTGACGATCTCTCGCAGCCGGCTTTCCAGCTCGGCGCGCCGCCGCCGCGACAGGCGGCACTGGAACACCGAAAGCTGTAGCCACTCGCCGAATCCGTTCATGATCTTGAAGACGCGCCGCCAGCGCCGGCTGTCGGCGATGTCGTAGGTCACGATATAGGTGCGTTCGTCGCTCATGGCGCTGTGGGCCTCACCGCGGCAGGTAATGGGGGTAGCTCGCAAGCTCTCCCAGAAGGTGGCGGCCCAGCAGTCTGGCCTGCATGATCAGCAGGCGGCGCATGCTGAGCCGGTAACCGAACAGGGGATGGGTGGTCTCCTGCGACAGCCGGCGCTCGAAGGCGGCAACGAAGCGGCGGCGCCCGGGGGCGGTCAGCGCCGTGCCTGTGGGGGCGACGATGAAATCGCCCGCCGCCACCTCGCCGGTGTTCACCGCCGAAAGCACCACGGAATCGGCGATCAGCGGGCGAAACGGCTCCATGATGTCGAGGGCCAGCGCCGGGCGGCCATAGCGCGGAGCGTGAAAGAAGCCGCGATAGGGGTCGAGGCCGACGGTGGCCAGCGCCACCGTCAGATGGCGCGTCAGCATGGCGTAGGCCAGCGACAGCATGGCGTTCACCGGGTCGGTCGGCGGTCGGCGGTTGCGGACGTCGAAGCGAAAGGGCGCGATTCCGTCCCCCTCCCCGCCACCGCCGGGCGGTGCCAGCAGCCCGGAAAAGGCGCGAAAATAGCTCGCCGCCGCATCGCCCTCCAGGCCCATAAGCTCGCTCATGCCCGCGGCCCCAGGCGCCGATTTGCGCGCCGCACTCAGCCGCGCCAGCACCGCCTTGCGCTCATCCTCCTCGCCTCGCCAATTGCGCCGCAGGATGGTTCGCTGGTTGACGATCTTGGCAGCCACCAGGTCGCGGGCAAAGCGCAGGCAGAATCCGTCGTCGAAGCTCGCCCGGTATTGCGCCGTGCGAATCTCGACATTGCGATGGCCTGTGCCATGGGTCATGCCGCGAAACCAGCCGCCATGGCTGTGAAAGGCAACCGGTATCTCGCGTTCCATAAGGGTGGCCAGCGCCGGCGCGGTCAGCGAGACATTGCCGAAGATCGCAACATCGGAAACATCGATCAGGCGCACCCTGGTATCGCCCTGCTCTTCGTCGATAATCTTCAGCGTCTCCCCCTCCTTGGCCAGGCGCGCCCGCTGCGACTGCACCACCAGCGGCAGCGCCTCGTCGCGGCTTACAGCGATAGGGCGTGGCGCCAGGCCGGAACCGCCCAGCGCGCCCATCTCGTCGGGCAGGCAGATGGAAACCAGGGCGCAGCGGGGGCATTTGGGGCTGTCCTTCAGCGGCGGCGGAATCCGGCCGTGGGCCACGGTCATACGCAGGCGGCTCACCGCTTCCCGGGCCGCCAGACGCAGTTCGTCGTCCAGGTCTATGCGCACGCGCTCGCGGCTCTCCGCATACCAGATCGCGCCCTCCTCCACCCGATATCCGTGTTCCTCCAGCAGCAGTGCCTGAAGGCAGACCTGAACGCGCTCCGGCTCATAGGCGCCGCGCGCCACATGGGGGCGCTTGCCCCGTTTGTAATCGATGGGCGTCACCAGCCCGTCTTTGGCCTCGGCGATGTCGATCTTCGCGATCACGCCCAGCCGCTCGGAAGAAAGCGTAAGCGAACGGCTGACGGTCTTCTCGTCTTCGTCGCCGCCCTCCAGTGCCTGCGGCCCGGGCAGCGGCTTTCCCGGACGATCGACCCGGCCGTGGATGCGCCGGCCGTCCACGGTGTCGGCGGTCTCCGCCCATTCGGCCTGCCCCCACATCAGATAGGCCAGCCGCGGGCAATAGACGAATTCGTTCACCATGCGCGCCGGCACCAGCGGCGACTCGCCGGTGGCCGGCGGCGCGGGAAGATGAAGCTCAAGCTGGGTCATGGAACGGTCCCTGCTGCTACCGAAACCCAACGGGCAGAGTATCTTGAATGTCCGGCACAATGTCCAAACGCTGCGGCAACGCCCCAGTGCACGGCCCGGTTTGGCGAGACGTAAAGCGCAACGCCCAGCGGAGCGTCATGGGATTCGCAATCGCCCCCTGGATGCGTTAGCGTCCTGCCGGCGTCGGGCCGAAGACCCGAAACCCGCCGCCTCCCATGCCCTGAACCAGGACACCGCCTTGCGCGGCCGCGCCCTGGACAACATGGCGTTGCCACGAGACAAGGCCGGGGCGCCGCGACGAGGAGAGGCCGAAGCCTGGGCCATGAGGCCGCGCAGGTTGCCCAACGCCGGGGGAAACTGGACGGCCTGTCGATCTTCCCCATGCGCGACCGCGGCGGCGATGGGAACCACAGGCGCTGCGCCGTCACGAGCCTGCCAGGGCTGGGATGGCCCCTGCTTCGCGCTCGAACGGGCGGGCGGCGGCGCCTGTCCGGCGTTCCGCTCGCGGCGGAAGGTGGGGCGGCGCCTCGAATTGGCGCATCGGCTTGGCGCTCGCCCGCTCACTGCCCGCAGCGCCCGGCGAACCATGGCCGCCTTGGCCGGGAAGACGCCTCCGACATCGCCGGCCGCGGGGCGGGGCGTGAAGGGGGCGCGAGTCCACCCATCCGCACCGACACCACAGGCGCCTGCCACAGAAACCCAAAGAGGCCGGGGCGGTTATGCCCCGGAAATTCCGGCATTGTGCCGTTCGGTGCCTGTGGCGCCACACCCTTCAATGAAGCCCCACGCAGATGGCATGAGGGAGAGGCTGCCCCTTCGGCAATCCTGCGCTATATTCGACCATATGAGCAGTATGTCCACAAATTTTTTGTGTGCCGCCATAGGCTAGGTTGACAGCCTACCTTGGAGTATGGCATTGGAGCCTCTCATGTCCAAGGCCAGACAATGCCGGATCAACCCTTGCCCCCGAATGACATCGTGGCCGAACTCGACGACCTGCTCCTGACCCAGCTGGGTGGGCGCTCACGATTCGTGCGCCTGTCCCGACAAACGGCTGCCAAGCAGGCAGCACGCCACCCGGATGTCACACCCGCCGACTATGCCCGCTTGCAGCAGGTGCTGGATGGCGGGACGGCGATTCTGGAGAAAGACCGCACCCTGACATGTGTGATGGAACTTGACCGAGGCAAGTGGTGGCGCGCCGTCGTCAAACGCACGGCCGACCGGCGCGAGACCCTTCTCGTCACCTTCCATCGCATCAAGCCGAACCAAGCTGCCACCGCCCGTCGGCACGGCCGCTTGATCCGCCCCGGGAAAAGCAGTGAGCGGCGCCCGGAGGTGCCCAAAGTCTCCTCGCGCAGCCGCAGCCACGGGTCTAGGTCTTGGCTCGGGCGCCGAAAGCAGGATACACTGGAACCGGCATGAATTGCAACTCCTTTCTACAAACCGCCTCCGGCCCCGGCGGTCAGCCGTGACGGCGAGCTTCGCCTCCGACTTTCAGGCGCTCACCGGGCATCCACCCTTCCCGTGGCAGCGCCGGCTGTTCGACGAGTATCTGTCGCAAGGCAAGCCCCCCGCAGCCGTGGATACCTCAACCGGTCTCGACAAAACGGCCGTCATGGCGCTGTGGCTTCTGGCCCGCGCCTCAGGGGCGTCGCTGCCCCGGCGGATCACAACCCCTTGACGAGGTATGAAAAGGCACTCGACATCGCCGGCCGCAGGGGAGCTTCACGGTCGACATGGATGTGGACTACCTGGGGCCACGCCATAGCGCCACCGCTTGCCGTCGCCTTACAGGGCATGGTATTGAGTTCCGACTGGAGGGACCGGACATGATGATCGATCTGCAAATCTTGAACAGGGCCGTCGATGAGGCCGCCGCATTCCGTCGTATTCAGCGGCTTCAGCCGGTCGGCGGCCAGGGCGACAAGATTTTTCCGCCGACATATCCTTCTGAACGCCGCGGCGGTCACCCGCGCCATGTGTTCGAGCAGCGCCGAGTGGAAGGCAAGGAGATCTGGTGTGTTCTGATTGACAGTGTCCAGAGTCAGGCCAACCGCCTGGAGGAGGCGTTGCTGATGGCTGCCGATGAAGAAGGCAGCGCTGGACCGCCCCCGCTGCCCTACGTCACGGTGAACTTCAGCGGCGCCGGATTGGAGCCGTTGGAGCGTATCACGTCGCTGGAGGCGCCTCACCGCATCTACGACGCCATACTGCGTGATAGCCTTCTGAACAATCACTCCTTCATGCAAAGCGAGGAAGGCCGTCGCCTTGCGGCGGCCAAGCCTGCTGATGCGACCATACTGTTGGAGTTGTCGCCCGCGGCCCTGCTGTTTGGCGCATGGCACAGCCAGGGTGAAGGTGGCGGTCTTGGTGCGAAATTTCCGCGTGCGCTTGTTTCCGAAATCATGGGCATTGACACGCCAGTCGAGGGAATCGTTGTCAACCAACGCACCGGCGAAATGGAAGCCCGAACTGCTGGCCGACGCACGGGAAGCAGAATCGACCCGCTCGGCATTCTCCGAAAAGTAGAAGTTTTCAAAGGTGCTTCTGCTTCCGATTGGAGCATGGACAAGAATGAGGTCGGAAAAGCTGCGAAGAAGGTCCGCCCTTCCGAAATAAATCACAGCAACATCGCTCCCACCGTCGCTCCTCTCGGTGTTACCTGCGACCATGTGGAGCATCGTGCGACGATTACGCTGGCGGGAATCAGGAGATTACGTTTCGGCGATAATGCGCGAAACGCCGCTGGGCGCGCACTAATCGCGTCGCTCGGCCTCCTGGCGCTGACCGAACAGGATGCACGCGGTTATGCGCTGCGCTCGCGTTGCGATCTGGTTTGCGACGGGACCGCGCCGCTTGAGCTGGTTCGCACTGACGGCTCAACGACGCCTCTTGAGCTTGATCGCGCTGCAGCGCGAACACTCTATCGTGAAGCCTACGCGCAGGCCGAAGCGGCGGGCTTCCAGTTCAGATCGCTCACTCTCAAGCCGCAAGACAAGCTAATAGAGATCATACGTCGCAGCCGTCAACTGGCGCTGGAAGGTCAAGGCGGGGAAGACGAGAGTGACGATGGCCCTCGTTCTTGAAATTGAATTCCTAACCGGTGCTTGTCGCGCCGCGCACGAACCCAGCGATGACACCCCCGACTGGCCACCACAACCCGACAGAATATTCTCCGCACTCGTTTCCTCCTGGGCGGTTCGGGGCGAACGGCCTGAAGAGCGGGCGGCGCTCGAATGGCTGGAAGAACAGCCATCGCCGACTATTTACGCGAGCGACCATACTCCCAGGACAACACCTGTCGTGTTTGTGCCACCGAATGATCCAAGGGCGTCGAAGACAGTGGAGACGTATCTGAAAGTGATGCCGGATATGCGCCCGCGCCAGCCGCGCCGTTTCCCCATCACTCGCCCAGACGATCCACTCGTGGCCCTGACTTGGCCGTCAGAACCAAATCCCGCAGTGTTCAACGCACTAAATTCACTTGCTGGTTGCGTCGGGTATCTTGGCCATTCGGCGAGCCTGGCCCGCTGCCGCTTCCTGTCGGTCGTTGCTCCGGCATATCGACATTCAGCCAAATCGGCGCGCCGCTACGTCTATCCGGGGCGTTTGCGTGAGTTGGAGGAAGCCCACCGCGTAAATCCCATCCGGCCGACGATCCGCCCCGGCGCACCTAGCTTCACTGAACGGCCGCCGGATTCGGCACCGCCGGGCGATGGCTGGCTGGTGCTGGAAGCGATCAGGGGCGAGGTTCCGGATGTCCGAGCGGCAGCCCTCGTTTGCCGTGTGCTACGAAACGCCTTGATGAGCGGCTACCGGAAAGCGGATCTGGAAAGCGCCATACCTGAGGTCGTTTCCGGCCACACCCCGAACGGCGCGCCGACCCGGCTCCCGCATCTCGCGATTGTGCCATTGGCTTTTGCCGGCTTTCCCCACGCCGATGGGCGCGTCCTGGGATTTGCCCTGGTTCCACCACGCGGGATGGCCTTTGATCGAATCGAAGGTTTCCGTGCAGCGTTCGAAAACGTGGCGCGCTACAGTCGGGATGAGGAGCGGCGCATCCTGACGCTACAGGGTCCCCCGCTGAACGGGCCGCTATGCCTCGCGCCCGTTCCGGGCGACGGAGGACAGAAGCGCTCTCTTTCGCCCAGATACTATCTGAAACCGTCGCGTATCTGGGCTAGCTCCACGCCAATCGTGCTTGATCGGCATCTGAAGCGGCGGGACGACGCCGAAATACGGGAGCTTATTGTAGGCGCGTGCGAAAACGCCGGGCTGCCGCGCCCAGATCCAAATCGGGTTCGGGTTGGCAAACATTCGGCAGTCGAAGGCATGCCGCCCGCCCGCCCCTTGGCAGGCGAGCCGCCGTGGACTCGCTGGAAAGTGCCGAAATCGCTGGCGAGTCGGCAACTGGTTCACGCGGTCATCGACTTCGAACACGAGGTGCCCGGTCCCGTTCTCCTCGGTGCCGGCCGGTTCACGGGTCTCGGCCTCTGTCGCAGCATGGAGCGTTGACCATGCAACTTCACCCCGCCGATTTCCACGACTTCTTCTGTGGTATCCATGACCAAGCCCCATTTCCCTGGCAGCAAGCCCTGGTGGACCACCTCGCTGAACGCGGCCGGTGGCCGGACGTGCTGGATCTGCCGACCGGCACAGGGAAGACGGCGGCGATGGACGTGGCCATATTCCACTTGGCGCTGTGCGCAGATAAACCGGGAAGAGACCTGCTACGGAGGGCCGCGCTGCGGATTGCGCTTGTCGTGGATCGTCGTCTCGTGGTGGACGACGCCCTTGATCGAGCCAGCAAGATCAGCAAGAAACTTCGCCATTCTTTGTGTGCCGGTACGCAAGGACATGAGGTCGTCAAGGAAGTGGCCTCCCGGCTGTGCCGACTGGCAGGCGATGATGCGCCACCGCTCATCGTCCAGCGGCTTCGCGGCGGAGCGCCGCTGGAAGACGATTGGGCGCGCACACCTACGCAGCCGACGATTCTCTGCTCCACCGTCGATCAGATCGGTTCGAGGTTGTTGTTTCGCGGATATGGCGTATCGGACCGCATGAAGCCCATCCATGCCGGCCTGCTTGGCACCGACAGCCTGATCCTCCTGGACGAGGCGCATCTGTCCGAACCGTTCCGGCAAACGCTTACCGCTGCACAATGCACTGGGGGAGCCGGGGTGCGCATGGCACTCCTGTCAGCCACTCCGGGAGAAGAAGCGAAACGACCCTTTGAGCTTTCACTAGCAGATCGTGCCCATCCCATATTGAGAAAGCGTCTCGAAGCTCGTAAGCCTGCCGTATTGAAAGTGGTGCGCGGAACGTCCGCGGCCGTCGCGGAAGCCTTCGCCAAAGCCGCCCGCACAATGGCGGATCGGCTGCGGGAAAAAGGAGTCTCACCGCACGCCGTTGGTGTCGTCGTCAACCGCGTCGCTCTTGCGCGAAGCGTCTTCGATGCTCTGAAAGACGACGATACCAACGATGCGACGTTAATGATCGGGCGCTCACGCGACGTGGATCGCGACAGGATCGCCAAAAAGCTCGACCCCTTCCGAACCGGCGCGAAAGACCGACCGCAAGCCCAGCCTCTGTTCATCGTCGCGACCCAATGCCTGGAAGTCGGAGTCGATCTCGATCTCGACGGCCTTGTAACCCAAGCCGCGTCCCTCGATGCACTCCGCCAGCGTTTCGGCCGGCTGAATCGCGCCGGGCGGCCGTTCTCTGCTGAAGGGACGATCCTAGCCTGCCCTGAAGATATCGCCAAAAGGGCCACCGATCCGGTCTATGGTGACCGCATCCATAAAACCTGGGAGAAACTCCAGGACCTTGCCAAAGACGGCCCGGTGGATTTTGGCGTCGAGGCGTTGCCAAAGCGCCTGAATGCGGCCGGCATCGACCCAAATACGCTCGCAGCGGAGCGTTCGAACGCTCCGGTCATCATGCCGGCCTATCTTGACTTGTGGTCACAGACATCGCCTCGACCGGCGGCCGATCCGGACATCGGACTGTTCTTGCACGGGGCCGAGCGGACGACCGCCGGAGTCTCCATTGTCTGGCGTGGCGATATTTCGCAAGACGATTTGAAGAGCGAGCGAGGGGATGGGATCAAAGAATTGCTTCGACTAGTCCCACCCCGCGCCTCCGAGGCGGTCGATGTCCCACTATGGGCCGCGCGCGCATGGCTTCGCCAGTCACGGAGAGATTCGGTACCTCTTGACGCTATGTCCGATGCACCTGAGCGCGAGCGCGAAGACGAAACGTTGGGGTTGGCCGCAAACCGCAAAGATGGGCGGCCGGCGTTCCGTTGGGCTGGGGCAGATAACGCCCATACCGGTCCCGTGCGGCCGGATGAGTTGTGGCCGGGAGATATGCTGATCGTTCCTGTCGAATACGGCGGTTGCGACCGCTACGGCTGGAATCCCGACTCTGGCAGCCCCGTCGAGGATGTTGCTGACGATGCTGCGAAGCCTTTCTGGGGGCGGCGCTGCGCGGTTCGGATTGCACGCGGTCTCGTGCAAGACGACATTCTGTGGAGTCGCACGTCAGAGATACTCCAGGACGAGGACGATGCTATCGACGTGATTGACCGACTGCTCGACATCTTGCCATCCACGGATGTGGCGAAACTCGAGAAAGAGGAGGGTCACCGGCGGGCACTATGGGCGTTGCGAGACGGGTTGGAAGCGTTGCAGTGCGCCAAAAAGGGTTACAACATTCGCTTTCCTTACGACGAGCGTGGTGAGAAAGGCGCGATTATCGTTGCAAAGCACGGAGTCAAGGGCACCCATACATTGGACGTCTTTGCGCCTGCAACCGAGAGCGACGATATGTCGCACACTTCCGGGGAACCTGTCAGCCTCGAAGACCATAGCTGGCAAGTTGCCTGTTATGCCAAGCGTTTCGCTCAAACCCTCGACCTTGACGCCAGTATCGCGAGCGACCTTGAGTTGGCAGCCTATCTCCACGACGCTGGCAAAGCCGATCCGCGTTTCCAGATCATGTTGTCGGGCGGCGATTCCTGGAATCGCCCCGAAGGTCCGCCTCTGGCCAAAAGCGGGCGCTCATGGTCGCCCAGTGCTGGAGAGCGTGCTGGGCTACCGGAAGGCTGGCGGCACGAAGCGCTCTCCGTGAGGATGGCGACAGCACATCCTCGCTTTAAAGATGCGCGCGATCCTGCACTTGTCCTTTGGCTGATTGGGAGTCATCATGGCCTGGGACGGCCGTTTTTCGGGTTTTTCGATCCGGAACCGGATCGGGGGCAGCTTCCGTCATGCCTCGGTGTCAAGGAATGGCGTATCGCAGCGGAAAGCCCGGGGCCGCAATCCTTGGCTTTCGAATTTCGTGGTGCCGATTGGCCATCCTTGTTCGAAGACCTCAAACGGTGCTACGGGATATGGGGCCTAGCCCATATGGAGGCGATTCTGCGCCTCGCCGATCACCGGGCTTCGGAGGTGGGACGCGTATCGTGATTGCCTGTGCAACTCACCGCCTCGATGGGCTGGAACCCGACAACCTGCTGGCCTTCATGGCCTTGTTGGGCCTGCTTCGCACGCTCGAAAAGGCTCGCCCCGACTGGCATCCGCGTGTGTCTTGGACAGTGAACGAACCGCCTCTTCGCCCGCGTCTGCATGTTGCAAAAGAAGCAACTGGGAATGAGATCACCGAGGCTGCGGCTGAAGGGCTGGGAGTTCTGGCCAAACATCACGGCTTCAAAGGGCGATCAGATTTGGCTTTACCTCCCGGCGAGGCCACACATATACTCCAGCGTGCTGCTGACTCGGACCGATACAATGCCGATTTGTGGGCATCGCTTGTTAGCGATGCTGCAATTACCCGCGATGGCAAGAAGGTTGAACCGACACCGCTTTGCCTCATGTTTGGTCAGGGTCATCAACATTTTCTTTCACGCCTTGCTTCGGTTCCTCGGCAGGCAACGCCACCGAATCGAGGCTCCGGTCGCAATAAGTTGGAGATTTCCGAAACGGAGTGCTTGCGCGAGGCGTTGTTCGCTTCCTGGGAGCGACCTGATGCAACCGACTCTTTCCGATGGGATCCTCATGAAGATGTGCGCTACGCGTTGCGTGCGAGAAACCCAACCGATCTAAAGACCAAAGAAACCACACAGCACGGCGCTAACAGACTCGCCGCAATAGGCCTCTCCGTATGGACTGTTGCTCCAAGGCATCGCGCCAGCGAGGTGCGGCTTGCTCTCCTTGGTGGAGGTCGCGAACCCGCTGGTGCACACATCTTGGATTGGCCCATCTGGCGTGAGCCAACCAGTCTTGCTGGAATTCGAGCGTTGCTCAGCCACCCGCATTTCGACCGCCCAAAGATTCGTGCCGCGCTTGGTGTCGTCGAACGCCGCCGCGCACGGCGGATTTCATCCGGCAAGTTCATGAATTTTACAAGGGCAAGCACGATTCCCGATGACGTAGAGTAAGTTGCTGCCCCTGGACATCTTGCCGGTATCGGGCCACCGCCCCACCCCCACCCTGCCCCGCCCCCGGCCCAGCTCGTCCGAGAGGGTGTCGGGCGCCTGTCGCGTGACTGTCGCACGACAGCCCTACAGCACCTCTACGGCACCCCCGCTCCCCCATCGCCTGCCAAGCTGCTAGGCTTCCCACCCGGCGGGGAGGGGTTATGGCGCAGCGTGACCGGGACATGCTGGCAGAGCGCGTGGCGGCGGTGCTGGCGCTGGTGGATGAGCGCTTCGGTGGCGAGGCGCCGCGCCTGGCCGCCTTCGCGCGCCGCTATTTCGCCGATCTGATCGCCGAGGACATCGAAGGCGAGGCGGCGGACAACCTCTTCGGCGCCGTCGCCTCGCTCTGGCAGTGGCTGAAGCAGCCCCGCCATGACGCCACGCCCCGCATCCGCATCTACAACCCCGACCTGGAACGCGACGGCTGGCAATCGACCCACACCGTGGTCGAGATCGTCAACGACGACATGCCGTTCCTGGTCGATTCCGTGGTGGCGGCGCTCAACCGCATGGGCCTGGCGGTGCTGCTGCTGATCCACCCCGTGATCCGCGTCGCCCGGGCCGGCGACGGCACCGTCGCCGCCATAGCCACCGGGGCCACCGGCGACGAAGACGGCGCCGCCTTCGCCGCCGAATCGGTGCTCCATGTCGAGGTTACACAGCAGCCCGAAGGCCCGCGCCACGAAGAGATGGGCCGCCGCCTGGCTCTGGCGCTGGGCCATGTCCGCGCCGCGGTCGAAGACTGGCAGCCGATGCTGGCCGCCCTGGACGCCCAGATCGCCGAGATGGAGGCCCGCCCGCCGCCGGTCGCCGCCGACGATCTGGCGGAAGGGCTGGCCTTTCTGCGCTGGCTGCGCGACGACAATTTCACCTTCCTGGGCCATCGCGAATATGTCTTGCAGCGCAAGGGCGGCGCGGTGTTCTCCAAGGTGGTCGAAAGCGGCAGCCTGGGCATCCTGCGCCATCTCTCCGACGAGCGCCGCGCCTGGCACGACAAGCCGCTGGCGCCGCGCTTCGCCCGCCAGCTGGAGCGCCGGGAGCTCTTCATCGTCTCGAAATCCTGGACCCGCTCCGACGTCCACCGCCCGGTCTATATGGATTACATCGGCGTGCGCCGCTTCGGCGGCGACGGCCGCGTGGTGGGCGAGCGCCGCTTCCTGGGCCTGCTCACCTCCGCCGCCTACAGCGCCCCGCTCGCCGGCATCCCGCTGCTGCGGCGCAAGGCCCAGGCGGCGATGGCGCGCTCGGGCTTCGCGCCCGGCAGCCACAACGCCAAGGCGCTGGAGCACATCCTGGCCAGCTTCCCCCGCGACGAGCTGTTCCAGATGGGCGCGGCGAAGCTGGAGCGCACCGCCCATGGCATCCTGCATATGGAGCACCGCCAGCGCCTGCGCCTGTTCATGCGCCACGACAGCTACGGCCAGTTCGTCTCCTGCTTCGTATTCGTGCCCCGCGACGCCTACACCACCGCCCTGCGCCAGCGCATGCAGGCCATCCTGATGGCGGAGCTGGGCGGCAGTTCGGCCGAGGTCGCGACTCAGCTTTCCGATGCGCCCATGGCCCGGGCCCATTACATCGTCCACACCCCCGAAGGCGATGCCGACGCCGCCGACGCCAGAGAGATCGAGGCGCTGCTGGTCGCCGCCTCGCGCCGCTGGGACGACGATTTCCGCGACGCGCTGATCGAACGGCGCGGCGAAGGCGCCGGCATGGCGCTCTATCACCGCTACCGGGGCGCCGTCCCGGCCAGCTACAAGGAAACCTACAGCGCCGCCCTGGCGGTTGCCGACATCGAGCGCATCGAGGCCATGGCGCCGGGCGGCATCGCCATGAATCTCCACCGCCGCGTGGATGCCGAAGAAGGCGCGCTCAATTTCAAGGTCTATCGTTCCGGCGCGCCGGTGCCGCTCTCCGACATCATGCCGATGCTGGAACATATGGGTCTGGTGGTGATGGAGGAAAGCCCCCACGAACTGCGCCCCGAAGGCAGTTCGCCGGTCTGGGTTCACGACTTCCGGGTGCGGCTGAAATTCGCCTGGCAGGTGGATGCCGCCGCCCTGCGCGAACGCTTCCACGAAGCCTTCGCGCGCCTGTGGTCGGGCGAGATCGAAAGCGACGATTTCAACAATTTGGTGCTGGCCGGGCTGGGCTGGCGCCAGATCGTCGTGCTGCGCGCCTATGCCCGCTATCTGATCCAGATCGGCGCGCCCTTCAGCCAGGCCTATGTCGAGGCGACGCTGGCCGCCAATCCCGCCATCGCCCGCGCCCTGGTCCAGCTGTTCGAGGCCCGCTTCGATCCCGACCGCCGCGACGACGCCGACACCCGCTGCCAGGGGCTGCGCCGGCTGCTGGCCGAGGAGCTCGACCGGGTCGCCTCCCTCGATCAGGACCGCATCCTGCGCCGCTATCTCAATCTGATCGAGGCGACGCTGCGCACCAATTTCTTCCAGCGCGGAAAGGACGGCGCCCCCAAGCCCTGCCTCGCGCTCAAATTCGACAGCGGCGCCATCGACCCCCTGCCGGAACCGAAGCCGTGGCGCGAAATCTTCGTCTATTCCGCCCGCATGGAGGCGGTGCATCTGCGCGGCGGGCCGGTGGCCCGGGGCGGCATCCGCTGGTCCGACCGGCGCGAAGACTTCCGCACCGAGGTGCTGGGCCTGGCCAAGGCGCAAACGGTCAAAAACGCCGTCATCGTTCCGGTCGGCTCCAAGGGCGGCTTCGTCGTCAAGCGCCCGCCGTCCACCCGCGAGGCGCTCCAGGCCGAGGCCATCGCCTGCTACCGCCTGTTCATGGCCGGGATGCTGGACATCACCGACAACATCGCCGCCGGCGCCGTGGTCGAGCGCGAGCGCGTGGTGCGCTACGATGGCGACGATCCCTATCTGGTGGTCGCCGCCGACAAGGGCACCGCCACCTTCTCCGACATCGCCAACGAGGTGGCGGCCGAATACGGCCACTGGCTGGGCGACGCCTTCGCGTCCGGCGGCTCGGCCGGCTACGACCACAAGGTCATGGGCATCACCGCCAAGGGCGCCTGGGTGGCGGTCAAGCGCCATTTCCGCGAGCTGGGCAAGGACATCCAGAATCAGGATTTCACGGTGGTCGGCATCGGCGACATGGCGGGCGACGTGTTCGGCAACGGCATGCTGCTCTCCAAACACATCCGCCTGGTGGGCGCGTTCAACCACCTCCACATCTTCGCCGATCCGGACCCGGACGCGGCCGCCAGCTGGGACGAGCGCCGCCGCCTGTTCCAGTTGCCGCGCTCCAGCTGGGCCGATTACGACCGGGCGCTGCTGTCGCCGGGCGGCGCCATCTTCGAGCGCAGCGCCAAGGCGCTGGAGCTTTCGCCCCAGCTGCGCCGCCGCTTCGCCATCGCCGAAGAGAAGGTCACGCCCAACCGGCTGATCGTCGCCATGCTGAAGGCCGATATCGAGCTGTTCTGGAACGGCGGCATCGGCACTTATGTCAAGGCCAGCCACGAGAGCCACGCCGAGGTCGGCGACCGCGCCAACGACGCCCTGCGGGTGAACGGGAACGAGCTGGGGGCGCGGGTGTTCGGCGAAGGCGGCAATCTCGGCGCCACCCAGGCCGGGCGGATCGAATATGCCCTGGCCGGCGGGCGCCTCAACAGCGACGCCATCGACAACTCGGCCGGGGTCGATTGCTCCGACCACGAGGTCAACATCAAAATCCTGCTGGACGGGGTGGTGGAGGCCGGCGACATGACCGTCAAGCAGCGCAATCTGCTGCTGGACGACATGACCTGGGACATCGCCCGCCTGGTGCTGCGCGACAACTACCTGCAAACCCAGGCGCTGACGGTGCTGGAAAGCCAGGGCCGCGCCGGACTGGACGAACAGATCCGCTTCATGCGTGCCATCGAGCATGCCGGCCTGCTCGATCGCCGCCTGGAAGGCCTGCCCGACGACGAAGCCCTGGCCGAATGGCGCGGCAGGGAGCGCCGCTTCACCCGCCCGGAACTCTCGGTGCTGCTGGCCTATGCCAAGATGGACCTTCACGCCGCCCTGCTGGCCTCCGACCTGCCCGACGATCCCGACCTGCAGGACGATCTGGTGCGCTATTTCCCGCCGCCGCTGCAGGAGCGCTTCCGCCGCCGCATTCTGGGCCACCGCCTGCGGCGCGAGATCGTCGCCACCATCACCACCAATTCCATCGTCAACCGCGCCGGCATCGCCTTCCTGCGGCGGCTGGCAGAGGAAGACGGCCACGCTTTCGCCGCCATCGCCCGCGCCTATGCGGTCGCCCGCGACGCCTTCGCCCTGCGCGAGCTGTGGCAGGCCATCGAGGCGCTGGACAACGAGGTTCCCGCCACGGTGCAAACCGCCATGCTGGAAGAGACCATGCTGCTGCTGGAACGGGTCACCGGCTGGATGCTGCGCCACCGCGCCCAGCCCATGGCCATCGGCGCCACCGTGGCCGCCTTCCGCCCGGCCGTCGCCGCCCTGCGCCGCAAGCTGCCGGGCCTGGTCAGCGCCCATCGCCGCCGTTCCATGCGCCGGGCAGCCAGACGCTATCAAAAGGAAGGTGTGCCGGCGGAGACGGCCGCCCAGATCGCCGGTCTGCGCACCCTGGCGGCGGTCTGCGACGTGGTCGATACCGCCCAGGCCATGAAGCTCGACGCCATCCGCGTCGCCACCGTGTTCTTCGATGTCGGCGAAGAGCTGGGGGCCGACTGGCTGCGCGACCTGCTGGGCCGCCTGCCCATCGAAAGCCGCTGGGACCGCCTCGCCCAGCAGGGCCTGATCGAAGAGAGCTTCCGCCAGCAGCGGGCCATCGCCGCCGCGGTGCTGGCCGCCCATGCCAAAGCCCCGGCCGGCAAGGCCACCGCCGCCTGGATCGCCGCCAACGCCCAACGGACGGCCCGCCTCACCGCCGTGCTGGACGACCTCAAGGCCGCCGGCGCGGCCGATCTCGCCATGGCCCAGGTTGCCAGCCGGGCGCTGACGGCCCTGGCCGGCGAGCACGGGCCGCAACCCGCGCCGTGATCCCACTCCGCCCGGTCCCGCCATCCCCCTCGCCCCGGTCGTGAACCTTCACCGCGCCTTCGCCACCGTCGGCGGCTTCACGGCGGCCAGCCGCGCGCTCGGCTTCCTGCGCGATGTGCTGGTGGCGGCGGCGCTGGGGGCGGGGCCGGTCGCCGATGCCTTCCTGGTCGCCTTCAAGCTCCCCAATTTCTTCCGCCGCCTGTTCGCCGAGGGCGCCTTCAACGCCGCCTTCGTGCCCCTCTTCGCCGCCCGGCTGGAGGATGCCGGCAAGGGGCCGGCGCGGCGCCTGGCTTCGGAGATCCTGGCGGTCCTGTTCGTGGTGCTGGCGGCCCTGGTCGCCGTGGTCGAGATCGCCATGCCCTGGGTCATGCTCGCGCTGGCGCCGGGCTTCGCCGACGATCCCACCCGGCTGGCCCTGGCGGTCGAACTCACCCGCATCACCTTCCCCTATCTGCTGCTGGTCTCGCTGGTGGCCCTGTTCGGCGCCATGCTGAACTCCAGCGGCCGCTTCGCCGCCTTCGCCGCCGCGCCGATCCTGCTCAATCTGTGCCTGATCGCCGCCGCCCTGGTTGCCGGGCGGGAGGGTGGCGCGGCGGCCGGGCGCGCCCTGGCCTGGGGGGTCAGCGCCGGCGGCGTGGCCCAGCTGCTGCTGCTGCTGGTCAGCCTGAAGCGGGCCGGCCTGCTGCCGCGCCCGCTATGGCCGCGCTTCGGTCCCGATGTCCGCCGCCTGCTGGTCCTGTTCGCCCCGGCGGCGCTGGGCGCCGGCGTGGTGCAGATCAATCTGCTGATCGATCTGTGGGCGGCCTCCTTCCTGCCCACCGGCGCCATCTCCCATCTCTACTATGCCGACCGCGTCAATCAGCTGCCGCTGGGTGTGATCGGCATCGCCGCCGGCACCTCGCTGCTGCCGCTGCTCTCGCGCCAGATCGCGGCCGGCGACGGGGCCGGCGCCGATGCCAGCCAGAGCCGGGCGGTGGAGCTGGCGGCGATCTTCTGCCTGCCTGCCGCGGCCGCGCTGGTGGCCATCGCCGGCCCCATCGTCGCCGTGCTGTTCCAGCGCGGCGCTTTCACCGCCAGCGACACCGTCGCCACCGCCGCCGCGCTGGCCGCCTTCGCCCTGGGCCTGCCGGCCTATGTGCTGATCAAGGTGCTGGCGCCGGGCTTCTTCGCCCGCCAGGACACGGCGACGCCGGTGCGGATCGCCGTCGTCGGCCTTGCCAGCAACATCGCCATCATGCTGGCGCTGATCTGGTCGCTGGGCCATGTCGGCATCGCCCTGGCCACCGCCGGCGCCGCCTGGATCAACGCCGCCCTGCTGTTCCGGGTGCTGGCGCGGCGCGGCCATTTCACCCCCGACGCGCGCCTGCGCCGCCGCCTGCCCCGGGCCAGCGCCGCCACCGCCGCCATGGTGGCCCTGCTCTGGCCCGCCGCCCAGACGGCCGAGCCCTGGCTCGCCGCCGGCCCCGCCGCCCAGGCCGCCACCCTGGCCGCCCTGATAACCCTGGGCCTCGCCAGCTACGCCGCCGCCGGCCACCTCCTGGGCGCCTTCCACCTCGCCGAGGTCAGAACCCTGCTGAGGCGCCCCCGCGACTAAGGCCCCTGGGTCCGCCGGCATCGGCCCGAAGGCCCGATGACCGCCGTCCTCATCGCCGCCTCGTGTGCCCTGGCACCGTCGATCGTCATCTGTCATACCGCCGAAGAAAAGTGATAAGCATCAGAATTTCCAGCCTTCAGCCTCCATGAACTGTTCAAGATCGCAACACGCTATACCGAAGTGACGACAAATATTGGGAATCCTGGCCGCATTGGGCCTCTCCCGTTCAAGAGTAACGATAGTGCCATTGTTGACGGCCGCCTTCGCAATCACGAAGGCATCGGCATTATAGCCACCCGCCACCATCTTCTGGAGCTCGATATTCTGTTGAAAATGTCGGATCTCATAGATTTTCATGATAAATCTTGCTTCTTCGGGGGTTGGGGTCGTGAAGATGTTTCGATACTCCCGAACGAAGTCGTCATCGGCGGTTCTTCGATTGAGCTCATGTCGAACTTCACGCGTAGAAGTGACGCCCCCCTTGGCGGCAAGGTCGTCGAAATACCCCCAGAGCGTCGGGAAACGCTTCCGGTAGAAGTTTTTAATGAGGCTGGACAGCGCCGAGGTGTCGAAGACGTACATTATATGGATTTTCTCGCAAAGCGATCCTCGATCCCATCGAGATACCTGACCTTGGTATCAAGATAATCGGCCAATTCGAACTCGGAAATGCGATTCTGCCTGTAGCGCGAGAAAGCAAGACCGATATAATTGACGCCGAGATAGGAAACCTTGGTCGCGTAATAATCTCCACCCCGGCCGCTATCCTTTCTTTGCCCGGCCCAACGTTTGGCTGCGGTTCGATACTCCTCCTGGCTGATATCGCCATCGTCCAGGAAACGGCGAAAGACCAATTCTCGTGAGACATGATAGCGCCTGGCGATTTTATCTGCCGTTTCCTCCGTCGCCGGCTGGTCACGCATGTCCGATTTGAAACGGACCCCGGGAAGCAGGAATTCGGCGGCAAAAAGATTACAGACAGTTTCAATTTTGCGACCCGCAGGCGGCAATTCTTCATTCGTCCTTCCGTCGGGCTCGTCGATTCCGCTGGTGTGAAAGAGCAAATGCGCCAGTTCGTGGAACAGGGTAAAAGTCTGGCGGGTTTTTACCGAATTGTTCACATAGATAAGCGGAAAAGTTTCATGGTAAAGACAAAAACCCGAGTACGTATCATTTCGGAAGGCGTCCTTGAAGACGGCTACACCATGTTTTTCAAGCGTTGCGCGCCATTCATCGAAAGCCGCATCGCTGTTTTTCCAACTCATTTGGGTTTCGAGAGATATGCCAAGATGGTTGCGCACCCGCCGCGCCATATCCGGGATCTTCGTGTCTGGAGTAAAGTGCAAATCGCGCAGGATGAAGCGCTCGGCGGGATTCCGGTCCTCATGCAGCTCTGAAAGGTTGATCTGTAGGGACTTGGCCTTGCGCAGCAAGAAAATCAATTCACGGGGCAGGATCTCGAATTGCGCAGCTGGAAGCGTTCTGAAGGACTCCTGGATCCGCGGTATATCTGGTGGTTCCGGGAAGAAAAACACCGCAACCGGCACTTTGAAAGCCTTGGCCAGCCGCTCGAGCTGCGGATATGTCGGCGACGCCGTGCCTTTTTCCCAGGCCTCGATGTCCCGGAAATTGGCGAGCAACTCTTCAATCGAGAAACCGGCCCGCTTCCGCGCCCACCGCAGGACCTCGCCCGTGATCGGTATGCGTTCTCCAGCCACGATATGTCCCTATATGGCTCGTCTTCCTGGCACGAACGGCAGGGCACCGCAGCCCTGGTGTTGAAGGTCAGAAGAAAGCCTTGACAACAATCGCCGCCATGATGGGTGCAACGATCATGCCAGAAAGCACGCCGTCCACCTCCCTCACTCCCGCTGCGCCCGGCAGCCCAGCACCACCAGCACCACGCCGGCCAGCGCCATCACCATTGGCAGCAGGGTGGCTTTGATGCGCTCTGCCTTGAGCGCCAGCACGGTCTGCTGGCGGCTCATCACCTGGCCGTCCGCGCCGTCCAGCTGCCAGATCAGCAGCCGGTCGCGCTCGTCCGGCGCCTCCTGCCACAGGTGATAGACGGCCTCGCCGGCCACCGCCACCGCCTTCACCTCGCGATAGCGCGGCAGGGTGTTTTCGTAGATCACGATGCGCTCGCCCGGCGCCAGCACGGCCTGGAATTCCAGCGGATCTTCGGCCAGAAAGCGCGTCAGGGCGCCGCGCCGCTTGCGCACCTCGATGGCGTCGAAGGCCTCGCCGTGCACGGCCGTCAACTCGCCCTCCTCCGGATAGCTGTGGAGCAGCGGCGCGGAGGTGAACCACGCCCCCGCCGCGGACAGGACGATGCCCGCCACCAGCGTCGCCGGCACCCGCCCGCCCAGCCGGTTGGCAAAGGGCCCGATCACGACCGCCCCTCCGTTCCGGCCCCGGCAACGTCTCTCTCTTCCACCGCGGCCATATCCTCCCGCACCAGCCGCTGAAAGGCGGCGGTGTGTTCCTCCATGGCGGGCGAAAGCCAGCCGCTCTGCCAGGCGCCGGCCTCCAGGTTGCGCTGCACCGTCTCGCAGATGCTCAGATCTTCGCGCACGATCTCCTCGGCCCAGGCGAAGTTCTCCGCCGCCTCTGCGTCATCCATGCCGGCATCGTACCACGCCCAGCTGATGGAACGCAGGGCGCCGGCGCCCATGGGTTCGATCCGCTCGGCCTTGAAGCCGGCCGGCCCCAGCACCGCCTGGAAACCGGGATAGCGGTAAAACCACAGCCCGCCCTCGCCGCGCAGCGCCCGCCCCTCGCCGCGATAGGCGACATGAAAGCACACCAGCCGCCCGCCATCGTAGCCGCGCAACTCCACCTCCGCCCCCGCCACCGCCCTGGCCAGCCGCTTGTGAACGAAGGGCAGGTGATAGCCTTCCACCGTGTTGTCGCAATAGGTCTTCCAATTGGCCCGGCCTTCTACCGCAAAGCTGCCATGCCAGGCCAGGGCCCCGGTTTCGGGATAATCGGCGCACAGGGCCGGCAGCGCGCCCAGCCAGGCCTCCAGCCCCGGCCCCTCGCGGTCGATGCAGACGAAGATCAGGCCGCGCCAGCTGTCCACCCGCGCCTCCAGCAGGCCTCCGGGCAGCAGCTCGCCGGGCAGCGCCGCGCCGAAGCGGGGCGCCAGCACCAGGCGCCCGTCGCTGGCATAGCGCCAGCCGTGATAGGGGCAGACGATCTCGCCCCCGCAGCTGCCGGCGCCCTCGGCCAGCAGCGCCGCCCCCCGATGGCGGCAGGCATTGTGAAAGGCGCGCAGCTCGCCCTGGCGATCGCGCAGCACCAGCAGCGGCCAGCCATTGACCGTGCGCGCCACATAGCGCCCGGCTGGCGCCAGCTCGTGCAGGGGGCCGAACGGCGCCCAATTGGCGGCGAAGATGGCGCGCCGCTCCCGCGCCGCCAGCTGCGGGCAGGTGTAGAAGCGGGCCGGCAGGCTGGGCCGCGCCGCTCCCGCCGCCTGGTCTGCCCCTGGGCCTGCCACCGCTTCGCCGCCGCCAGCCGCCATCACGCCGCCTTCAGGCCCGCCCCGGCGGCATGGGCGCGGCAGGCCTCGCCGAAGGCGGCAAACAGGGCGTGGTCGCAGGCCCGTTCGCGAAAACGCCATTCCGGGTGCCATTGCACCCCCAGCTGAAACGCCGCGCCTTCCACCGCCACCGCCTCGATCTGGCCGTCTCCCGCCCGCGCTTCCACCCGCAGGGCGGCGGCCAGCCGGTCGATGCCCTGGCCGTGGACCGAGTTGACGGTATAACGCTCCAGCCCGGTCAGGCGCCGCAACAGGCCGCCGGCCACGGTTTCCACCTCGTGGGCGGGGCCATACAGGAGCTCGCGCGGGGCGCCCTTGCCGGCATTGGGCCGGTGGTCCATGCGGCCCGCCACCTCGCAGACATGCTGAAACAGGGTGCCGCCCAGGGCGGCGTTCATCTCCTGGATGCCGCGGCAGACCGCCAGCAGCGGCACGCCGCGCGCCACCGCCCGGCGCACCAGCGGCAGGGCCAGGCTGTCGCGCTGGCGGTCCAGCAGCGTGTCAGGGCGCGGCGCCGGGCCGCCATAATGGCGGGGCTCCACATTGCTGGGGCTGCCGGGCAGAAAGACTCCGTCCAGCCTCTCCAGCAGGTCGTCGGCCCCATAGCGGCCCTCCAGCGGCGCCAGGTCGCGCCCTGCGCCGAAGCTGGGCAGCAGCAGCGGCATGACGGCGGCGCCATGGGCCAGCGCGTCGATATATTTCTCGCCCACCGCGTGGAAGGGGTGGGGCGCGATCTCCCGCACATCGCAGGGAATGCCCACCAGGGGGAGGACGCCGCCTTTCGCCATGGTTCTCTCCTTGCCCGGTCCGCCGCCCCGCATCGTCCCATGCGGCGGCCCATGCAGCCATGGGGCCAGCGCCCATCATGGTCCATATGGCCCGTTATGGCGAGTCTGGCACCGCCAGCGCCGGCCTGGGCTGCGGCGCCCCGGCCGCCATCCCGGCCGCCGTCTCGCCCGCCGCGTCGGCGCCGACATCGGCCAGCAGCGCCGGCCAGCGCCGCAACAAGGTCAGCGCCCGGGCCACGAACAGCAGGTGCAGCGCCAGCCACAGGCCGTGATTGCCCATCGCCAGCCACAGCCCCAGCGCGGCCGGCAGATAAAGCGCCACCGAGATCGCCATGGCGTTTCTCAGATCGCGCCCGCGCGTGGCGCCGATGAAGATGCCGTCCAGCTGGAACGACCACACCCCCACCAGCGGGATGGCGGCCGCATAGATCAGATAGCCGCGCGCCTCCTGGCGCACCGGCGCCACATCGGTGATGGCGTCGATGACGAACCCGCCCGCCAGCGCGAACAGGGCGCTGGCCAGCAGCGCCGTGACCGCCGCCCACAGGGTGGCCGCCGCCACCGCCCGGCGCAGCGCCGCCCGGTCGCGCTTTCCCGCCGCCTGGCCGACGATGGCCTCGCAGGCATGGGCGAATCCATCCAGGGCAAAGCTGGCGAAGGTCAGAAACATCAGCAGCACTTCGTTGGCCGCCAGCACCACATCGCCGCTGCGGGCCGAAAGGCCGGTGAAGACGGCAAAGGCCAGGTTCAGCGCCAGGGTGCGCAGCAGCAGGTCGCGGTTCAGCGCCAGCAGCGGGCGCCACGATGCCGGCGCCAGGGCGCGGGCCAGCGGCCAGGCCCGGCGCGCCTGCGGCACCACCGCCAGCAGCGCCGCGGCGCTGGCCAGCAGCCCGACATAATCGGCCACCACCGATGCCGCCGCCAGCCCCGGCACCTGCCACTCGAACACCAGCACGAACAGCAGGTCCAGGGCGATATTGACGCTGGCGATCAGCGCCTGCACCGCCAGCGCCCAGCCGGCCCGCTGCAGGCCGATCAAAACCCCCATCGCCACGAAATTGGCCATCACCGCCGGCGCCGCCCAGATGCGGATGTCGAAATAAAGCGTCGCCTGGGCAGAGACACCGGCGCTGGCGTCGATCAGCCGCAGCGCCAGGGCCAGGGCGGGCCCTTGCAGCGCCAGCAGCGGCACGGCGATGACCACCGCCAGGCCGGCCCCGGCCAGCGTTACCGCCTTGATGCCCTCGCCGTCGCCGCGCCCCAGCGCCTGGGCCACCATCCCGGTGGTGGCGAGGCGCAGGAAGCTGAAGGTCCAGAAGGCGAAGCAGAACACGGTGGTCGCCACGCCCACGCCGCCCAGATATTCGGGGCCGGGCAGATGGCCGGCCATGGCGGTATCGACGGCGCCCACCACCGGCAGCGTCAGATTGGACAGCATGATCGGCAGCGCCAGGCGCCACACCCGGCGGTGCCAGGAAAGGTCCGGAATCGGCTGCCAGCCCTTCACACCGCCACCCTTGCGCCGCCCCGCCCAGCCCGATCCATCCAGCCTAATCCATCACTCTTCCCCGAACACCCCCGCCCTTGCCGCCGCCGCCGCCGCCGCCTAACTTGCCGGCCAGCGCCGCAAAGGGAGCGCCCGGAGAAGGCCATGTCGATTCTCGCCGCCCGCCTGGACCGCATCGCACTCTCGCCCACCGTCGCCGTCAGCGAGCGGGCCAATGCGCTCAAGGCCGCCGGGCGCGACGTCATCGGCCTTGGGGCCGGCGAGCCGGATTTCGACACCCCGGCCCATATCGTCGAGGCCGCCTGGAAGGCGATGAAGGACGGCCACACCCGCTACACCCCGGTGCCCGGCATCGCCCGGCTGCGCGAGGCCATCGCCGCCAAATTCCAGCGCGAAAACGGCCTGGACTATGCGCCTGGCGAGATCACCGTGGCCTGTGGCGGCAAGCAATCGATCTACAACGCCATGGTTGCCACGCTGAACGAAGGCGACGAGGTTATCGTCCCCGCCCCCTATTGGGTCAGCTATACCGACATCGTGCTGCTGGCCGGCGGGCGCCCGGTGACGGTGCCCTGCCCGGCCGAGAATGGCTTCAAGATGCGCCCGCAAGACCTGGAGGCGGCCATCGGCCCCAAAACCAAATGGGCGATGCTGAACTCGCCCTCCAACCCCACCGGCGCCGCCTATGGCTGGGACGACATGAAGGCGCTGACCGACGTGCTGCTGCGCCATCCCCAGGTCTGGGTCATGCCCGACGATATGTATGAGCACATCGTCTATGACGGCTTTCGCTTCTGCACCCCGGCCCAGGTGGAACCGGCGCTGAAGCCGCGCACGCTCACCGTCAACGGCGTCTCCAAGGCCTATTGCATGACCGGCTGGCGCATCGGCTATGCCGCCGGCCCGGCCCCGCTTATCGGCGCCATGAACAAGGTGCAGTCGCAATCCACCACCCACACCTCGTCGGTCAGCCAATGGGCGGCGGTGGCGGCCCTGGAAGGCCCGCAGGATTTCATCGCCCGCCACAACGAAGTCTTCCGCCAGCGGCGCGATCTGGCGGTTGCCATGCTGAACGCCACCCCCGGCCTGGAATGTCCCACGCCCCAGGGCGCCTTCTATGTCTATCCCTCCTGTGGCGGGCTGATCGGCAAAACCACCCGTTCCGGCGCCGTGCTGGCCAGCGACGGCGATGTGGTGGCCTGGCTGCTGGAAGAGGCGGGGGTGGCGGCGGTGCAGGGCGCCGCCTTCGGCCATTCCCCCCATTTCCGCATCTCCTATGCCACCTCCACCGCGGCCCTGGAGGAAGCCTGCCGCCGCATCCAGCGCGCCTGCGCCACCCTGTTCTGAACCGCCCGCCGCAACAACCCCAACAACCCCCCGGCTTGCGCCGGGAAGGGTGGCGGTTTAGTCTGGCGGCTAAGGAGCAATGCCATGGCCTTCGATACCCTCGCCTATGCTCAGCGCCTGAAAGCCGCCGGCGTCGCTGCGGCCCAGGCCGAAGCGCACGCGCAGGCGCTGCGCGATACCGTGACGGAGACCACCGCCAGCAAGGCGGACCTGGAGTCCGGCTTTGCCCGCCTCGATGGGCGCATGGACCTTCTGGAGACGCGCATGGATCTCCTGGAGACGCGCATGGACGAGCGCATTCGGGCGTCCGAGGCGCGCCTTGACGAGCGCATCCAGGCGTCCGAGGCGCGCCTTGACGAGCGCATCCAGGCGTCCGAGACGCGCATGGACGAGCGCATTCGGGCGTCCGAGACGCGCCAGGAGGCTGCGAATGCGCGGCGTGACGCGCGCATGATGGTGTTCATCGTCGCCGTTGCCGCTCTGGCGGTGGCGGCGGCCGAGCTTATTCCCTGATCTTCGGCCCCCCGGCTTGCGCCGGGAAGGGTGGCGGTTTAGTCTGACGGCTGAGGAGCAATGCCATGGCCTTCGACACCCTCGCCTATGCCCAGCGCCTGAAGACCGCCGGCGTCGCTGTGGACCAGGCCGAAGCGCACGCGCAGGCGATGCGCGATGCGGTGACGGAGACCACCGCCAGCAAGGCGGACCTGGAGGCGGGTTTCGCCCGTATCGACGGGCAGCTGACCCGTATCGACGGGCGCATGGACCTTCTGGAGACGCGCATGGATCTCCTGGAGACGCGCCTTGACGAGCGCATCCAGGCGTCCGAGGCGCGCACGGACGAACGTATCCAGGCGTCCGAGGCGCGCACGGATGAACGCATCCAGGCGTCCGAGGCGCGCCTGAAGGAGCGCATCCAGGCGTCCGAGGCGCGTCTGAAGGAGCGCATCCAGGCGTCCGAGGCGCGCCTTGACGAGCGCATTCGGGCGCTTGAAACGCGCCAGGAGGCTGCGAATGCGCGGCGTGACGCGCGCATGATGGTGTTCATCGTCGCCGTTGCCGCTCTGGCGGTGGCGGCGGCCGAGCTTATTCCCTGATCTTCGGCTGCCCGGGCGATGGCGTCTGCCTGGCTGTGCCGGTGTTCTGCCGGTCCGGCCTGCGCCGCTCCAAATACGGCGCGGGTGGCAGCCTTCAAATTCTTCCTGTGCCCGACGGGCATGCATACTCACTGAGGATGACTCGCACCTTTCGGTAATTGAAATCATCGGAGTCAGAATGGCTCCTCCAGTGTTCATCGGAACCCTCACCGAAATGAGAAAAGCAATACTTCGATTCTCCATTTCTGTTCATCAACTCTTGTTCGAGATAACAAGCCACAATTTCCGCTCTTCTTCGCGACAGCATGAGATTCTGTTCCTTTTCAGGATTGCTCACAGGCCCCTCGACAAATTCCTTTTCCCCATGATTACTCGCATATCCCTCAACCAATACAAATTTTCCTGGCCCTTTTTCTTTCAGCTTGTCGACAATGCTGCCCAACTCTGTGATATGCGTCTGTGAAAAATCCCTTGTCATATCTCTGCCCTCTGCCGTATCTTTGCATATATTTTCCCGTTCCGGCGGCCAATCATGAACGAAATACAACTCTCCCAGGCATCCATCGCTGTCGGAACAACCTTCCGGCGATGAAACTACTTTCGTCAGGATTCCCCCTCCATTCTGCAGGTCGCTCACTTCGTCTTCCTCTTGCAGAGTTCTGTCTCCACCTTTTCTTACCGCCGCCACGCCGTCAGCGATCCTGCCCGTCTGTTCCGCGATTGCCGCCACATCGTCGGAAATTTTACCTGTCTGTTCCGTGATTGCCGTCATGCCGTCGGCGATTCTGTCTCCCTGTTCCCTGATTGCTACCACCACATCCCCGGCTTCGGAGCGAAGATCCTCGACTCCGAAACGAATGCCCGCGATCTCGCTGCTTATGTCCGCCTGCCATTCTGTCGCATTCTCGACGATATCTTTGATCTCATCGAATTGTTCTTTGTCTATTTTGACGGTCATGACGGTTTCTTCATTGCCGTTCAGTGGCGGCCACATACATGAAAAAACGACGAACGCCGCAACGGCAAGCAACGCCGACGCGGCCAGGGTCGTCACCGTCAAGATGCGAAACACATCCCCGGCCCGATGCCACTGACGGCGAGCGAAACGCCATGAACTCGCGATCATCGCCAGGAACCCGGGCACCGAAGCCTTTGCCTACGACCTGTCAGGGCGGCGAAACCAGCGTAACCAGCCACGCTTTTCAGTGGCGCCTCGTCGATTGGCATCTTCCACCATCTGCTCGATATTGGTTTCAGCAACCCTTTTTTCAACCTTTTTTCGCATATCATCGACGATCTTGGTTTCATTCTCCTTCAGTCTGCGCTCAGCCCTACTTTTTATGGCGTCTGTCTCTTTTTTGAGGTCTTCTTCCGTCTTCCTTATGACGTTTTCGCTATTCTGCTCCACTTCATCTCCGGCTTCCTCTATCCTGGCTTTCGTTTTATCTGCACATTCTTCAATCTCTTTTATTGTCTTCGATATTGTTCCCGACAATTTTCGTATTTCTTCTTGCGCCTCATTTCGCGCCTCCAACCTCGCCCCACGGTCGATTCTGAAACTCATGAAGACGAAGATGCCGGTGATCGTCATGGCGGTGATACCGATCAGCACCGCGAACATTGGACCCCACACGGTCAGCCCACCGACGTCGCCATTCCCGGCAATCTCCGCACTCAGAACCGGTAGGCCGATCAGCAGCCCGCTGGCAGTCGCCATCGCAGCCACGGCAAGCAGGAGCTGCCCCCACCAGGGCCACCTCGTCCCTGAATCCTCTTTGCCGTCGCTTGCCGACTTGCTCTGTTTGTCGCTGTTCATGGCTCCTTACTCCCGTTCACAGATTTTTCCACGGTGGGTTATCGCCATAGCAACGGGAGGAGGAACCACGGGCGTAAACACAGTATCTGATGGGTGGTTGCGAAGCGGTGGTACAAAGCGAATCCGTATCATGTGTGCTCCCAGGCTTAATTGTGGCGGCTTGTCCAGTGGACCATCCGGTGGAGATGCCGCCGCCGACGATTTCGGAACTACGATAATACCAATTCCACGTGACACTCACCTCCTGAGTGCAGGAGTTTGTAAAGTCAACACGATGCCTATCGCCATAACCTGTTGGACATGACGGTCTAAAAGGAGAGATACGACGAGCGGCATTGATGCACGCTTCAACGGAAACCATCTGGGTTGTGGGTGCGGAGATCGTGGCGGTGAACTCCCGAGACACGCCCAGGCCGAAAGGATCTCTGGCGGTAATCGTGATCTTCACCGAGCCAGGCCTCGCATTGTCCATGCGCGCGACATTCAGGATCGACCCTTCCACACGAACAGTCAGAATTCCCCCTGGCGCGCTTGCGGTGTATGTAAGCTTGTCGCCGTCCGGGTCTGTGAAGGCGTTCGCAAGCGGGACAGTCTCCGTCTGGCCGGCTGACACGTTCAGCGGCGCGACAGTCCCGCTGACCACGGGCGCCCGATTCTTCGCCGACTGGTTATGCAGCCTGTAGCCGCCGGTGCTGCCGCCCTGCTTGCCGCTCACCCGGGCGATCACCTGTTCCGCCCCCGTCTTCACGCTCACCCTGCCCTCGCTGGCGGCCACGCTGCCGCCGCCGCCGGCCGCGCTGATCGATGCCGGGGCTGCGCCCGTCGTGGCAAGCTCGTTGCCGTCCTCGTCCAGCAGCGCGATCACGGTGTCCGCCTCTCCTGTTGCCCAGAACGTCACCCTGCTGGGTTCGCTAAGCGGCAGCCGGAAGAAATCCCTGTCGTCTGCCGAAGCGATGCTGCCGTCGATCGCCTGCCCGGCCCTGATCGCCAGCGCCTCGCCCAGGGTATTGGGATGATCCGCCGCCGGCATCACCCTCGTCTCATCGCCAGGGGTGGCAGGGGCGGGCTTGGCGGCAGGCGTTGTGCCACCGCCCCCACCGCCGCCACAGGCCGCCAGCGCCAGGGCCGAGGCGATGCAAAGGGCGGCGAGCGAAAATGTCCTGGCGATGCGGTCGGTCATGGCTTCTGTCTCCACTGCCCCCGCCTTGCGGGGGGATGTTCTGTTGCGCGTTCCCAAACCTGGGTTGTCGGCGTGATCTGGGCGTTAGCGGGCGGTCACGAGGCCAGCGCGGCCTTCACGGCCAGCGTGCGCCCGCCCGCTTCCACATCGGGGTTGAACAGCAGCTGCACCTCCACCCGTCCGCTGGCGCTGCCGTCCGGCACCGTGATCTCGTAGGGCCGGTCCACATAATCCACCCCCGCCACGGCCGGGTTGTCGCCGCTGCCGGGCGCCAGACGCGCCACCAGCCGCACATCGCCCACCACCGGCTCTGGGAAGGTCACTTCCAGCACGATGCGCTCGCCGGTGGTGGCGGTCTCTTGCAGGAATCGCACCGCCACCTGCCCGGACGCCACCAGGTCCGCCGCCGGGCGGATGCGCTCCACGGTCTGGATGCGGTCCACATTCGCCACCGGGCGCCACAGATCGGGCGTGTTCTGCGCCGCGCCGCCGGCCACCCCCAGCCCCTGCCAGGGCGGCAGACGCTGCGCCTGGCCGCCGAACGGCACATTCAGCGTCACTTGCAGCGAGCCGGTATCTGCGGCCGGGCCGATGCCGCCCCAGCCGGCCCGCAGGCCCAGCCAGGGATGCGGCCGCCACGCCGCGCCCAGCCGCCCGTCCATGAACGGCCTGCCGTCGCCATCGTCCTGCCAGCGGGAAAGCGAGGCCTCCAGCGAGACGGTATCGGTGACATCCAGGCCCAGGCCCAGCCGGGTGCCGCCCACCGCCCGTTCCCGATAACCGATGCGGCCCGCCAGCCAGCCGGTGGTGGGCGTCAGCTGTTGCAGCCAGCCATGGCCCCAGCGCCCGTCGTAATCGATGCCCGCCACCAGGCGGCGATGGCCGCGTTCCAGGTTTTCCTGCATCAGCGCCGAGACGCCCAGCACATCGCCATCCGAAAGCGCAAAGCGCCAGGCGGCGCCATAGCGGGCATCGTTGCGGCGAAAGCCGTGGCCGTCGCTCCAGCGGGTGACGCCCTGCTGCAAGAAAAGGGCGCCGGGGGCGTCCCCATCGGCAGCGCCGGCGGCAAAGCCCAGGGCCGGGGAGGCCAGCGGCACCACCAGATCCAGATCGCCCGCCAGGCCTTCGCCGAAGGGCGAGAACGACATGCGATGGGTGAGGCTGAAGCCGTGGCCGAACAGCGCCCGGCCCTGGCTTTGCGCCAGGCCCAGGGCCAGCTGAAAGGCCCTGTCTGCCGCGCAATCGGCCGCCGCCAGCCGCTCGGCCCCGGCCAGCGCCTGGGCGCAGCTTTCCAGCCCCAGGCCGCCGGCCAGGGCGGCCGCGCCGCCCGACTCCCAGGCCGGGGACGGGACGGGCGAATCGCCCTCTGCCCCGGCAGCGGCCGGGAGGGATAACGCGAAAGCGGTTGTCAGGAGGAAGGTTGCGGCGGCGGCGCGAATCCGGCGGCCGGGCGGCCCACCCTCACTCAGGCGGCGGGGGGGGGGGGGGGGGGGTAAGCCATTGATTTACAAGGGAAATTCCGTCTCGCCACCCGGTCCATGATTCGCGCCCCCCTTCGGCTCTGCACCCGATTCGCCACAAAGCTGCTGCAATTCGCGCCCCGCGTCAACTAGGCGTCAACCCCGCCCGTCGCCGCCATCTGGCTTTCGATCAGGCGGGCATAGGCGCCGCCCTTTGCCACCAATTCCTCATGGCGCCCGCGCTCGACGATGCGGCCCGCAGCCATAACGGCGATAAGATCGGCATCGCGCACGGTGGAAAGGCGATGGGCGATCACCACCGTGGTGCGGCCCCGCGCCAGATCGGCCAGGGCGCGATGCACCGCCGCCTCGCTGGCGGCATCGAGATGGCTGGTGGCTTCGTCCAGCACCAGCACCGGCGCATCCTTCAGAAAGGCCCGGGCGATGGCCAGCCGCTGGCGCTGGCCGCCGGAAAGGCGCGCCCCACGCTCGCCGACGCGGGTTTCCAGGCCGTGGCGCAGGCCGGCCACCATATCCGCCAGCGCCGCCCGCCGGATGGCGGCATCGAGCTCGCCCGGGCTGGCATCGGGCCTGGCCAGCAGAATATTGGCCTTCAGCGTATCGTCGAACAGGAAGGTATCCTGGGCCACCAGCGCGATATGGCGGCGCAGCGCGTCCAGGCGCCAGGCGCGGATATCGGCGCCATCCAGCAGGATGCGGCCCGCGTCCGGATCCCAGAAGCGCAGCAGCAGATGGGCCAGGGTGGTTTTGCCGGCGCCGCTGGGACCGACCAGGGCCAGCTTCGCGCCGGCGGGAACGGCCAGCGAAACGCCATCCAGCGCCGGGCGGGCGCGGGCGCGATAGCCGAAGCGAACCTGTTCCAGCGTCAGCGCGGCGCCCCTGGAGGCGGGCGGCGGCGGCGCGCCGGGGCCGTCGGCCACCGCCACCGGTTCATCTTCGATGGCTTGCAGGCGCCGCGCCGCGCCCAGGGTATCGGCCAGCTGACGGCCCAGCTGGGCGATTTCGGCCACCGGCAGAAAGGCGGCCATGGCGATCAGCGCGAAAAACGGCAGCAGGCGCGCCTCCAGGGCGCCGGCCTGAGCCAGCGCCGTGCCGGTGGCAACCACGGCCAGCCCGCCCAGCCCGGTGGCGGCCTCCAGCAGCGCCATCTGAAGGGTGAGATCGCGGAAGAAGGGCAGCCGCAGCCGCTCGACCCGCCGCGCCAGGCGCTGGAAGGCGAGCGAGCGGGGCCGGCCCTGGCGGAAGGCGGCGATTTCGGCCAGGCCCTGGATGGAATCGACTGTGAAGGCGTTCAGCGCGCCCAGCGCCTCGCGCGCCCGCCCGCCCAGCCGATCCAGCCGGCGCCGCAGCAGAAAGGGCGAGACGGCCACCAGCGCCAGAAAGGGGGCCAGCGCCGCCGCCATGGGCCAGCCGCCATAAAGCAGCACCGCCAGCACCGCCGCCGGCACCAGCAGCGAAACCAGGGCGGGCGCCATGCTGTGGCCGTAGAAGTAGCGCACGGTTTCGATATCCTGGGTGGCCACGGCCGCCAGATCGCCGCTGCGCCGGTGCAGCAGAAAGGCGGGGGCCAGCCTGTCCAGGGCGGCGAACAGGCGTTCGCGCATGGCGGTCATCTGGCGGGCGGCGACATCGTGGGCGAACCAGGATTCCAGCCAGTGCAGCGCGCCCGCCAGCGGCGCCGCCAGGGCCAGCCAGGGCAGCAGATCGTCGAACGGACGCCCGGCCTCCAGCCTGGCCACCGCCAGGGCCGAAAGCGCGCCGACGGCGATGAAGGCCGCCACCCGGGCGATGCCGCACAGCACGGCCAGCGCCATGGCAAGGCGCCCGCCCCTGGACAGCACGAACAGCGCCCGCGCCGCCCGCGCCCAGCCGCCGGCGCCGGCGCTCAGGATGGCGCCGCCGCTTTCGCCCGTGGCGGCGGCGGGCGGGGCGTCGGCAGGCGGCGGGGCGGCATCCCGGGCGAAGACCGGCCGGCCGTGATCGCCGGCCCAGCGCGCCTGTTCCTCCATCAGCCGGCGATAGGCGCCGCCGGCGGCCATCAGCGCATGGTGGCTTCCCTCTTCCACGATGCGCCCGCCCGCCAGAACCAGGATGCGATCGGCGTCGATCACGCTGGAAAGGCGGTGGGCGAACACCAGCACGGTGCGCCCGGCCGTGGCGCGGGCCAGGGCGGCGGCGATGGCGGCCTCGTTTTCGCCATCGACCGACGACAGCGCCTCGTCCAGCACCAGGATCGGCGCATCGGCCAGCAACGCCCGGGCGATGGCCAGCCGCTGGCGCTGGCCGCCGGAAAGGCGCTGCCCGCGCTCGCCGATGCGGGTGGCATAGCCCGCCGGCAGAGAGGCGATGAAATCGTGGATATGGGCGGTGCGGCAGGCGGCCTCCATCTCGGCCGGCGTCGCCTGGGGGCGGGCAAAGCGCAGATTGTCGGCGATGCTGCCGTGAAAAAGGTAGGGCTCCTGGGCGACGGCGGCGACCAGGGCGCGCAGTTCGCAGGCCGGCATGTGGCGCAGGTCGCGCCCGTTCACCCGCACGCTGCCGGCCTGCGGATCGTGAAAGCGCAGCAGCAGGCGCAGCAGAGAGGATTTGCCGGCCCCCGACCGCCCCACCACGGCCACCCGCTCGCCCGCCGCCACGGTGAAGGAGAGGCCTTCATGCACCCGCTGTTCGCGCCCGGGATAGGCGAAGGAGACGCGGCGGAAGGCGATGGCCGGCGCCTCGCTGGCGCCCGGGGCCGGCATGGGCGCCGCCTCGGCCAGGGGCGGGCGGGCGTCCAGCACGCGAAAGACGGCCTGCGCCGCCGCCTGGCCCATCATGCCGGCGTGGAGCTGGGCGCGCAGCTCGCGCAGGGGGCGGAACAGCTCCACCCCCATCATCAGCACCATCAGCAGGGTGGACATCTCCATCGCGCCCGCCTCGACCCGCCAGGCGCCCACCGCCAGCGCCGCCGCCGCCCCGATGGCGACCGCCCCATCGGCGATGCCGCGGCCCAAGGTGTTGGTGGCGTTGACCCAGCGCGTGCTCTGGGCCAGGCGGTGGGCGCGGCGCGCAAGCGCCTTGCCCCGGGCGCCGCTTTGCCCGAAGGCCTTCAGGGTGGCGAGGCCCTGGAGGGCGTCCAGAAAGGCGGCGCCGAAATCGCCATAGGCGGCGGCGCGTTCCAGGCTGGCCTTGCGGTCCAGGCGGTGAAAGGCCGCCGGCAGCAGCAGCGCCACCACGGCGGCGGCCAGCAGCACGGCGGCGACCACGGGATCCAGAAAGGCGACAGCGGCGAAGGCGACGATGGGCGTTAGCGCGGCGACCAGCAGGGTGGGCATGAAGGCGCCGAAATAGACCTCCAGCTGCTCCACCCCGTCCACCGCCGCCAGCGCCAGCTCGCCGCTGCGCTGGTTCTCGAACCAGGCCGGCCCCAGGGCCACGGCCTTGTCGTGGATCGCCCGCCGCAGCGCCACCTGGATGCGGGCGGCGGTTGTATGGGCGACCATGGTGCGGGCATATTCCAGGGCACCGCGCAGCGCCATGGCGGCGGCGGTCAGCGCCGCCAGGGCCACGATTTCGCCGGGCGGCGCGCCTGCGAACACCCGCGCCAGCAGCCAGCCCAGCAGCGCCAGGCGGGCGATGCCGAAGGCCACCGCCGCCAGGGCCAGCACGGCAGCCCAGGCGATGCGCCCGCGCATTCCGCGCGCGAAGGCCCAGAGGCGGCGATCCAGATACATGACGAAGCAGCCTAGCCCCGCGCCGCCGCCCGCGCGACCGCGGCCAGGCGCGGCGCCTAGGGCCGCCGCAGTTCGACGATGGATTCGTGCAGGCGGTGGCCGTTGGCAGCGCCGGCGCGGACGCTGGAAGCGACGATGCTGCTGCCGGTGCGCGTCTGGCGCGGGGTGTGGATGGCGACCGCCTCCAGCCCCTGCGCGGTGGCGATCCTGGCCAGAAAGCGGTCGGTGGCGACCGGCACCCCTTGCAGGATGCTGTTGCCGATCACCACCAGCGCCCGCCCGCCGGGCCGCAGGCAGCGGCGCGCGGCGGCGGCGAAACGGGCGCAATCGTTGAAATAGCGCGCCGCGTAATTGGCCCATCCCTGCCCGCTATAGAGGCCCTTGCCGGGATTGCAGGCGGCGATCTTTGCCAGGGTGGCGCGGATCTCCTCGTCCGCCGCCGCCGGCGCCAGGGCCACGGCCTCCAGCTCCCTGGCGTTTTGCCAATAGCTGCCGAAGTTCAGCTCTTCCAGCCGCTTCAGGTCGCAAGGCGCGTGGGCGAGGCCCAGCCAGTAGAGCTGTGGGCGGGTGTTGCGGTTGTAGTGGTAGTTGTTGAGGTAGGGCGGCGAGGTGACGATGAGATCGACGCTGCCCGGGCGCAGGCCGGTGTGGCCTTCCAGGAAGGAGCGTTCGAACACGCGCGCATCCGCCCGCCCCGGCCCGGCGCGGCGCTGGCGATACCAGGCGGCATCGTCGGCCATGCGCAGCACGGCGGCGGCCAGCCGTTCCATCAGCGGGAAATCCTCCACCACGGCGCGTCCGGCGGCCGCCTTGCGCCCCAGGCTGGGCTCGTAGGAATAGTTCGAACAGGCGACCATGATGGCGGCGAAGGCGAGGCGGAAGACGGCGCCCGTGGTCGCATCCCGTTCGGCGATGAAATCGAAGGCCAGCAGCACCTTGGCCAGCACTTTGGGGCTGTAAAAGGGCGCGCGGGTGCGGAAACCGGCGGGAGCCACGCTGCGCGGCGCGCGCCCTTCCCGCACCGCCCGCTCGGCGAAGGCGACGAAATCCGCCACCGCCTGCCGCAGGCGCGCCGGATCGGCCCGGTGAGCCGCCAGCTTGGTGCGCGAGGCGAAGACGGCATAGGGGTTGATCTCGAAGCCTGCCGCCTCGTGGCCTGCCAGATCGGCCTCGACCAGCGCGGTGCCCACCCCCGCGAAGGGATCCAGCACCAGGCCGGGGCCGTCCATGAAGCGGGCGAGCGCATCGGCGACCACATCCCTGGAAAAGCCGGCGATCCAGGGCACCCAGCGATGGATGGGCAGGTCGCGGTTGGCGGTAAAGGCAGGATCGCGGAAGGCCCCTTTGGCGCCGGCCGGTGCCTTGCGCCCGCTCTGCGCATCGCTGGCATGCTGCATCGCCATCCGCGCCGGCCCCGCCGCAATGGGCAAAATCATGGCGGCAAGGCTACAGGGCGCCGGCCCGCCGGTCCAAGGCCGGCCCGTGTATGGATGCTGCATGGATGCGCGGGCGCGTTTCGCTCTTCGCGCCGCCTGTCGCAATATGGGCCGCACTATGGGCGCGGCGGCAGGGGAGGAGGCGATGGCACGACTGCAAGGCAAGGTGGCGCTGGTGACGGGCGCGGCCTCCGGCATCGGCAGGCGCTGCGCCGAACGCTTTGCCGCAGAGGGCGCCAGGATCGCCATGACCGATATCGACCGCGAGGGCCTGGCGGAGGCAGCGGCGCCGCTGGGCAGGGCGGCGGTGGCCATCGGCCACGATGTCACCTGCGAGGCGGATTGGGAGGCGGCCGTTGCCGCCGCCCGCCGCGCCTTCGGACGCCTCTCTATCCTGGTCAACAGCGCCGGCACCGGGCGGGCCGCCAGCATCGAGGACACCACCCTGGCCGACTGGCGCCACACCATGGCGATCAACGCCGACGGCACCTTTCTGGGCTGCCGGGCGGGGGTTGCGGCCATGAAGGAGGCGGGCGGGGCCATCGTCAATCTGTCGTCGGTGTCGGGCCTGGTGGGCGGCCACAATCTGGCCGCCTACAACGCCAGCAAGGGCGCGGTGCGGCTGCTGACCAAATCGGTGGCGCTCCATTGCGCGCGCAAAGGCTATGCCATCCGCTGCAATTCCGTGCATCCGGCCTTCATCGCAACGCCGATGGTGGAGGCGCTGATGGCGAAAAGCCGCGACCCGGCCACGGCCCGCGCCAGGCTGGAGGCGCAGATCCCGCTGCGGCGCCTGGGGGGCGCGGGCGAGGTGGCCGACATGATCGTCTATCTGGCGAGCGACGAGGCCGCCTTCGTGACCGGGGCCGAATTCGTCATCGATGGCGGGCTGACCGCGGCCTGAAGCGCGCTCGCGCTCAGCTGCGCCAGCCGTCGCCGCGCTCGCGCTCCAGCAAGGCCAGCAGCGACGGCCATTCCCGCCCCGCCCGGGCGTGGCCGCCAGCGGCGAAGATGCGCCGGCCCTGGGCGATGGTGTGGCGCTGCACCTCCTGGCCGGGGATGTGCAGGGGCCGCCCGCCCGTCAGCCCCGCCACCTGATAGCGGCAGGCGGCCTCCATGCGGTGCATCCACACGAAGGCCTCGCCCACCGTGGCGCCGCAGGTCAGCAGGCCGTGATTGCGCAGCACCAGGATGGCGTTGTCGGCGAGGTCGGCGGCCAGGCTTTCCTGTTCGGCGGCGTCCAGCACCACGCCCCGGTAATCGTGATAGCCGATCCAGCCCATCAGGATCAGCGCCTTTTGCGACAGCGGCAGCAGGCCTTCCGCCTGCATGGCCACCGCATTGCCGGCCGCGGTGTGGGTGTGGAGCACGCAGCCGACATCCGGACGGGCGCGGTGGATGCAGCTGTGGATCAGGAAGCCGGCCGGATTGACCGCCGCCATGCCCGCCACCGCCTCGCCCTTGTCGTTCACCTCCACCAGGTTGCTGGCCGTGATCTGATCGAACAGCAGGCCATAGGGGTTGATGAGGAAGCGGTCCTGCCCTGGCAGGCGGGCGGAGATGTGGGTGCTGGAAAGGTCCGACCAGCCGAACAGGTCCACCAGCCGGTAGCAGGCCGCCAGGTCGCAGCGCAGCTGCCATTCCTGTGCCGTCATGCCGTTGGGGACGATTGCCGTCATGGCCTCGCTCGCGCAGGGGAGGCCAGGATAGCACCCTGCGTTCGGTGTGCGAAAACCTCTCGCACCCCCCTCGAAGCCATTTACAGGCCGCCGGCGGAGTCGCACCCTGGCGCCGGCTCTGGAGTCGGGCACCATGGCTGTTGCGGACCCGCGCTATGCCGTCGCCTCCCTCGACAACCGCGGCGATACCGTTGCGGTGCGCTGGGGCGACGGCCATCGCAGCCGCTATCACGCCGTCTGGCTGCGCCATGCCTGCCAATGCGCCGCCTGCGGCAGCTATGTCAGCGCCATCCGTTCCCTGCGGCTGACCGAGATTCCCGAAGGCATCGCCGCCGCATCGGCGCGCTGCGAGCAGGATGGCAGTGTCGCCATCCTGTGGGCGAACGATGGCCATCGCAGCCGCTTCGATGCGGCCTGGCTGCGCCGCCACTGCAACAGCGAAGGCGAGCGCGCCCGGCGCCGTTCCCGGCCGCGGCTGTGGGGCCGGGAGATCGAAGGCCGCGTGCCCGAGGCCGATTTCGCCACCTGCCGGGCGGACGATGATGCCCGGCTGGTCATGCTGGAGGCGCTGCGCGACTGGGGCTTCGTGCTGCTGCGCGGCGTGCCCGCCGATCCCGCCTGCACCGAGGCGGTGGCGGGGCTGGCCGGCCCCTTGCGCGTCACCAATTACGGCAGCATCTACGACTTCACCTACAAGCCGGAGGCCCTGGTCTATGGCGACCTCAATGTCGCGCTGGAGCCGCATACCGACGAGGCCTATCGCCACACGCCGCCGGCGATCACCTGTTTTCATTTCATCCGCGCCGCCGCTTCGGGGGGCGAATCGACCATGACCGATGGCTTTCGCATCGGCGCCGTGCTGCGCGAGAGCGATCCCGAGGCCTTTCATCTGCTGACCGCCTGGCCGCTGACCTTCCACCGCCGCCTGGACGACCAGGGCCTGGATTTCCGGATGCGGGCGCCGGTCTTCAGCCTGGATGCGGAGGGCGAGATGCGTGCCATCCGCCATCTCGACCGCGCCATCGGCCCGGCCGATGTGCCAGACGAGGTCGTCCGCCCTCTCTACCGCGCCCTGCGCCAGTTGCAGACGCTGCTGTTCGACCCGCGGAACCGGGTGACGATCCCGGTCGCCGGCGGCGAGGCGCTGTTGTTCGACAACCGGCGCGTGCTGCACGGGCGCACCGGCTTCGCGCCCGAGGGCGAGCGCCATATGCGCACCTGCCATGTGGAGGCGGACGAGTTCGATTCCCGCCTGCGCACCCTGGCACAGGCGCGGGCGGGCGCGCGGCGGACAGGCGATGCCTGCGGAGGCGGGGCTGTCCCTTTCGGCCTGTGACCCGGCCTGCGACCCGTCTCAGCGTTCGAAGGGCTGGCCGATGGCGCGCCCGACATGGCGGTGGCGTTCGATGGCGGCATGATCGGCCGCCATCTGCCGCAGGCGCTCGCGGGCAGCTGGCACGAACGCCATGGCGGCCCGCGTTTTGAGATGGAAGCCCAGCGCCATCACCTCGTTGGTGGCCGCCAGATAGTCTTCGCGGGCGTGATACAGGCGGTGGAACAGGCGGAAGCGCTTGGCGTCGGCCGCCAGCAGCTGGGTTGTCACCGCCACCGGGGCGCCTTCGCGCAGCTCGCCCAGATAGTTCACATGGGTTTCGACCACGGCGTATTCCGCCCCGTCCCGTTCGGCCTGGGGCACCGGCGCGTTCATGGCGTCCCAGAAGGCGGCGGTGGCCAGATCGCAGATCAGCACATAGAAGGCCATGTTGAGATGGCCGTAGTCGTCGATCCATTCCGGCTTCACCACCGCTTCGGTGCGGAACAGGCCGTCTGCCATCGCGCGCCCTCCCGGCCAGGCGGGCGCCCTTCTAGCCTTTACGGCACCGCCGCCGCAACGGCATGATCGTCGGGCAACGGCAGGGGAAGGCGATGGCCCATCTGCATTTCGCGCCCGAAGAGCTCGCCGCCCGGCGGCAGGCGGCCTGCGCGGCGATGGTCGCGCACGGCCTGGACGCGCTGCTGCTCTTCAAGCAGGAGAGCATGTATTACCTTACCGGCTACGACACCGCCGGCTATTCCCTGTTCCAGTGCCTGGTGCTGACCGCCGGCGGCGCCATGGTGCTGGTGACCCGTTCCGCCGACCGGGAGCAGGCGGCCTATACCTCCGTCATCGAGGATGTGCGCATCTGGGCCGACCGCGGCGGGGCCGATCCTGCCCGCGATGTGCTGGCGGTGCTGGAGGAGAAGGGGCTTCGCGGCGCCCGGCTGGGTGTGGAGCTGCATGCCTGGTGCCTGACCGGCCAGCGCTGGGCGATGCTGGCCCGCGCCCTGGAAGGCTTCTGCGCCCATGAGGACGCCAGCGACCTGGTGCAGCGGCTGCGCCTGGTGAAAAGCCCGGCCGAACAGGATTGCGTGCGCCGCGCCGGAAAGCTGTGCGACCGGGCGCTCCACGCCCTGTACGCGGCCATCGCGCCGGGCGTGGACGAAGGCGTGCTCTATGCCCGCATGAACGATGCCATCTTCGAGAACGGCGGCGATTATCCGGCCAGCCGCGCCATCGTCGGCTGTGGCGAGGGCGCGCTGCTGGTGCGCTATTTCACCGGCCGTGCCAGGGTGGGCGACGAAGACCAGGTGCAGCTGGAATATGGCGCCGGTTGGCGCCACTATCAGGCGGCGATCATGCGCACGGTGCTGACCGGGCGGGCGGGCGAACGCCACCTGGCCATGCATGCGGCCTGTGTGGAGGCGCTGGCCGCATGTCAGGCGGCGGCCCGGCCCGGCGCCAGCTTCGGCGACCTCTACGCCACCCATGCCCGCGTCATCGATGCCCACGGGCTCGCGGATTGCCGGCTGAACGCCTGTGGCTATTCGCTTTCCGCCAACTATCCTCCCTCCTGGATGGAGGAGCCGATGATCTATGCCGACAATCCCACCCTGGTGGAGGCCGGCATGGTGGTGTTCATGCACATGATCCTGGTGGATGGCGCGCGCCGCCTTACCATGAGCCTGGGCGAGACCGGGATCGTGCATGACGACCGTTTCGAGCCGGTCTCCGCCATGCCCCACGACCTGGTGGTGAAATAGACGCCGATGCCCGCCCACCCCGTCCGCCTGCCCGACGAAGCCGAGATCGCCCGCTATGAGGCCGACGGGGCCTGCGTGCTGAGGGGCGTCTATGGGCGGGAGTGGGTGGCGCTGCTGCGCGACGGCGTCGCACAGGCGATGGCGAGCTGCGGGCGCTATTCGCGCCGCATCCAGGATGGGGGCGATCCCGTCTTCTTCACCGACTATCTCGCCTCTGACCGGGTGGCGGCGCTGAGGCGTTTCGCGCTGGAAGGCCCCGCCGGCGAACTGGCGGCGGCGCTGATGCGCTCGCGCCGGGCCAACTTCCTCTTCGACGGCGTGTTCGTGAAGGAACCGGGAGCCTCGAAGCCCAGCCTCTACCATCAGGATCAGCCCTATTACTGCGTCGAGGGGCGCCAGATCGTGGTGCTGTGGGCGCCGCTGGACAGGGTGCCGGCCGAGGTCAGCCTGCGTTGTGTCAAGGGCTCGCACCGCTGGCCCCTGCCGCTGGCACCGCTGCGTTTTCGCGATGGCGGCGGCTTCGGGCGGGGCAGCGAGGGCCATGCCGCACCCGGCGACATCGAGGCCCGCCACGGCGGCGACCTGCTGGCCTGGGAGCTGGAACCCGGCGATGTGGTCGCCTTCCACGGCATGACGGTCCACGGCGCGCCGGGCAACCCGCAGACGGACCGGCGACGCCGCGCCACCAACACCACCTGGGTGGGCGACGACGCCGTCTATGTGGAGCGCCCCGGCATCATGGAGCCGGACTTTCCCGATTGCGGCCTGCGCCCCGGCGAGCCGCTGGACTGCCCGCGCTTTCCCCGTGTCTTCGAGGCGCCGCCCCGGGTGGACAAGGGCCTGCGCTAAAGCGCGCCTTCGCCGCGATGGCCAGGCGCCAGCCGCACCGCCAGCGGACCGATGGCGTCGTGGCGAAGCGTGAAGTGAACCGCCATGCCGACAGCCACCGACCCCAGCGGCAGGGCGGCGTCGGCCAGGCGGAAGGCGATGTCGTCGCCGCCCTCGACCGGGCGCAGAAAGCCATAGCCCTTCGCCTCACGCCACCAGACGATCTCGCCGTCCACAACAGCGCGCCCCCGTGCCGCATCCTGCGCCATCCCGGCCCCCGCTTTCGGCCGCGGCGGGGCGCCTTGTCAAGACGGGGCGCGGCCGCGACCGGGGCCGGCTGCGAAAGGGCTTGCTTTTGCCCCTGGCATGGCTAAGGTCGCTGCGCCTCGGGGCTTCTCCGGTGCCGGCTTTGTGCGTGTGGATGGCAGGATGGCATCGGAGAGCGAGATCGAGCGTCTGATCGGGCCTGCCGTCGAAGCGTTGGGCTTTCGGTTGGTGCGTGTGAAGATGCTGGCCCGCACGCTCCAGGTCATGGCGGAGCGGGGCGACGGCACGCCGGTGGGGCTGGACGACTGTGCCGCCATCAGCCGTGCGGTCGGCGCCCTGCTGGATGTCGAGGATGCTCTCGCAGGCCCCTATCGGCTGGAGGTCAGCTCCACCGGCATCGACCGCCCCCTGGTCAGGCCGGAGGATTTCGACCGTTTCGCCGGCTTCGAGGCGATGGCCAGGGTGGAGCCGCCGCTGGACGGGCAGCACCGGTTCCGCGGCAGGCTGGAGGGCATGGCCCGGGGCCATGTGCGGCTGGCGCTGAGGGACGGGCGCATCGCCAGCCTGCCCTTCGAGGCGATCGTGGAGTCGAAGCTGGTCGCCAGCGACCGGCTGCTCCGGGCAGGGGCGCCCAGGCAGGGGCCGGGCGGAGAGAAGGAAAGGGAGTGAGGCGATGGCAGCCAGCGAGGCCATGGCGGGCGCCGATTATCAGGAGATGGTCCAGATCGCCGATGCGGTCGCCCGCGAGAAGGGGATCGAGCGCGAGACCGTGATCGAGGCGATGGAACAGGCGATCCAGCACGCCGGCAGACGCAAATACGGCAACGAATTCGACATCCGCGCCCAGATCGACCGCGCCTCCGGTGCGGTCACGCTGCGCCGCTTCGTCGAAGTGGTGGAAGACGAGGCGGTGGAGACGCCCGCCGTGCAGATCGGGCTGGAAGAGGCGCGGCGCACCCACAACCCCATCGCCCAGGTGGGCGATTTCATCGCCACCGAACTGCCGCCGGTGGAGTTCGGCCGCATCGCCGTGCAGGCCGCCAAGCAGGTGATCGTGCAGAAGGTGCGCGAGGCCGAGCGGGAGCGGCAATACAACGAATACAAGGACCGGGTGGGCGAGATCGTCATCGGCTATGTCAAGAACCGCGAGCACGGCAACCTGATCGTCGATCTGGGCAAGGCCGAGGCGCTGCTGCGCCGCGACGAATGCGTGCCGGGCGAGTTCACCTTCGACGAAAGCCGCGAGGACAGGAGCGAGAAGCGCGTGCGTGCCTATATCTCCCGCGTCTGCCAGGAACAGCGCGGGCCGCAGATCTTCCTCAGCCGCACCCACCCCCAGTTCATGGTCAAGCTGTTCGCCCAGGAGGTGCCGGAGATCTACGACGGCATCATCGAGATCAAGGCGGTGGCGCGCGATCCCGGCAGCCGGGCCAAGATCGCCGTGATGTCGAACGACAGCTCCATCGATCCGGTCGGCGCCTGTGTCGGCATGCGGGGCAGCCGGGTGCAGGCGGTGGTGAACGAGCTCAACAACGAGAAGATCGACATCATCCCCTGGTCGCCCGACATCCCGACCTGCGTCGTCAACGCCCTGCAGCCGGCCGAGGTGGCCAAGGTGGTGATGGACGAGGACGAGCGCCGCATGGAGGTGGTGGTGCCCGACGACCAGCTCTCGCTCGCCATCGGCAGGCGCGGGCAGAATGTCCGCCTCGCCTCCCAGCTGGTCGGCTGGGACATCGACATCATGACCGAAAGCGACGAGTCCGAACGCCGCATCGAAGAGATGCGCCAGAAGAGCGAGCATTTCATGGACGCGCTGGATGTCGACGATGTGCTGGCCCGGCTGCTGGTCACCGAAGGCTTCAGCGAGGCCGATGAGGTCGCCTATGTGCCGGTCGAGGAGCTGGTTGCCATCGAGGGCCTGGACGAGACCGTCGGCCACGAACTGCAAAGCCGGGCGCTGGCCTTCGTGGAAGAGCGCGACCGCCAGATGAACCAGCGCCGCCGCGAACTGGGCGTGGAAGACGCCGTGGCCGGGATCGAAGGCCTCACCCCCACCATGCTGGTGGAGATGGGCGAGAAGGGGATCAAGACGCTGGACGATCTGGGCGATCTGGCCGCCGACGAGCTGATGGAGGACATCCTGCCCGGCTATCTCGCCATCGAGGATGCCAACGCCATCGTCATGGCCGCCCGCGCCCACTGGTTCGCCGACGAAGACGAGGCGCCGGAAGATGGCGGCGAGGGCAGCGCTGGTGAAGAGCGGCCTTCCGCTCCGGCAGAGGCCGCGCCCTGACGGCGGCGGCGGCCATGGCTGGCAGGGATAGCGACGGGTTGCGCCGCTGCCTCGCCACGGGCGAAAGCGGCAGCGCCGAAACGCTGGTGCGTTTCGCGCTGGCGCCCGATGGCCGCGTGGTGCCCGATCTCACCCGGCGCCTGCCGGGCCGCGGCGCCTGGGTCGGCGCGCGGCGGGCGGCCATCGAACGGGCGGTCGCCAAAAACCTGTTTCCCCGCGCCTTCAAAAGCGCCGCCAGGGCCGAGGCCGGGCTGGCCGACACGGTGGAGCGCTTGATGACCGCCCGCATCGTCGCCCTGCTGGGTCTGGCGCGGCGTGCCGGCGAGGCGGTGGCGGGGTTCGAAAAATGCCGCGCTCGGCTGGCGCATGACGGCGCGGTGTTGCTGCATGCCCGCGATGGTTCTATGGACGGCCTGCGCAAGCTGGCGGGCGCGGCCGCACCCCGCACCATCCGTCTGCTGGACGCTGCCGAGCTGGGGGCGCCCTTCGGCCGTTGCCGGGCGGTGCATGTCGCCCTGGCGCCCGGCCGGCTGGCGGCGAAGATCGAGGGCGAATGCGCCCGGCTGGCCGGTTTGCGCACGGCGCCGGGCCAGGGCAGGGAAGGACGCCAGGGATGACGGACGAAGGCGACAGGAGGTCCAGGGCGCCCGCCCGCAGCAGCGGCGGTGTCCGCCTTGAAAGACGCAAGACGATATCGGGCGGCCAGACTCGCCAGAGTTTCAGCCACGGGCGCACCAAGGTGGTGCAGGTCGAGGTCAAAAAGCGGCACGTCATCCGCCCCGGGCGCGGCGATGCCAAGCCGGAAGCGGCGGCGCCCACCCCCGCCCCGCCGTCGGCGAAGCCCGTGGAACGGCCCGCCGCCAGCGCGCCAGCGAAGGGGCGCCCCCGCGCCCCCCTGATCCTCAAGACGCTGACCCCCGAAGAGCGCGAAAGCCGTATGCGCGCGCTGAGCGAGGCGCGCAAGCTGGAGGAAGAAGCCCGCCGCCAGGCCGAAGCCGAGGCGGCCCTGCGCAGCGAGGAAGAGGCCAGGATCGAGGCCGAGCGCGAGGAAGCCCGCCGCCAGGCCGAAGCCGAGGCGGAACGCCGCCAGCGCGAGGAGGAAGCGCGGCAGAAGGCCGAGGAACAGGCCAGCCGCCTGGCCGAACCGCGCCGCGGCGCCGATCCGGCCCCGCCCGCCACCACGACGGCGCGGCCCGAAGAGGAAGAAGCCCGCCGCCCCCGGCGCGAGCGCCGCTCGCCGCTGGCGCCCAAAACCCGGCCCGGCGATCGCCGCCGGCGCGGCAAGCTCACCGTCGCCCAGGCGCTGGCGGGCGACGATGGCGAGGAGCGGGCGCGCAGCCTGGCGGCGGCGCGGCGCGCCCGCGAAAAGCTGCGCCAGCAGCAGGCCGGCCAGCGCAGTTCCAGCGGCCCGGCCAGGAAGTTCCAGCGCGAGATCGTCGTCCCCGAAGCCATCCCGGTAGGCGAGCTCGCCAACCGCATGGCGGTGCGCGGCGGCGAGGTGGTCAAACGGCTGATGGAGCTGGGGCAGATGGTCACCATCAACCAGGCCATCGACGCCGACACGGCCGAGTTGCTGGTGGAAGAGTTCGGTCACAAGGCGCGCCGTGTCTCGGCGGCCGATGTCGAGGTTGGCCTCAAACAGGACGACGATGCCGAAGAGCTCAAACGCCCCCGCCCGCCGGTGGTCACGGTGATGGGCCATGTCGATCACGGCAAAACCTCGCTGCTGGACGCCCTGCGCAAAACCGACGTGGCCGCCGGCGAGGCGGGCGGCATCACCCAGCATATCGGCGCCCATCGGGTGGAGCTCGCCGGTGCCGGCACCATCATGTTCCTGGATACGCCGGGCCATGCCGCCTTCACCGCCATGCGCGCGCGCGGTGCCGATGTCACCGATATCGTGGTGCTGGTGGTGGCGGCCGACGATTCCGTCATGCCCCAGACCCGCGAGGCCATCGATCACGCCCGTGCCGCCGCCGTGCCGCTGGTCGTCGCCATCAACAAATGCGATCTGCCAGGGGCCGATCCCGGCAAGGTACGCCAGGATCTGCTGCAGCACGAGCTGGTGGTCGAGGCCATGGGCGGCGAGGTGCTGGATGTGGAGGTTTCGGCGAAAACGGGCGCGGGCCTGGACAAGCTCAAGGAAACCATCCTGCTGCAGGCCGAGTTGCTGGAGCTGCGGGCCAATCCCGAACGCGCCGCCGAAGGCGTGGTGGTCGAGGCTAGGCTGGAAAAGGGCCGCGGCGCCGTCTCCACCGTGCTGGTGCAGCGCGGCACGCTCAGCGTCGGCGACATCGTGGTCGTGGGCAGGGAATGGGGCCGCATCCGCGCCCTGGTGGACGATCGCGGGGCCCATGTGAAGGCGGCCGGCCCGGCGGCGGCGGTCGAGGTGCTGGGGCTGTCCGGGACGCCGGCGGCCGGCGACGAGTTCGTGGCGGTCGAAAACGAACGCCGCGCGCGCGAGATCGCCGCCTATCGCGAAGAGCAGGAGCGGCAGCGCAAAATTGCCACCGTCGGGCGCAGTTCGGTCGAACAGCTGCTCGCCAGCATCGCCGCCGGCCAGGCCAGAGAGCTGGCGCTGGTGGTCAAGGCCGATGTCGATGGCTCGGCCGAAGCCATCGCCCAAAGCCTGGAGCAACTGGGCGGCGAAGAGGTCAGGCCGCGGGTGCTGCTGGCGGCGGTAGGCGGCATCAACGAAAGCGATGTCACGCTGGCCAAGGCCTCCAACGCCATCGTCTTCGGCTTCAATGTCCGCGCCAACAGCCAGGCCCGCCGCCTGGCCGAAAAGGAAGGCGTAGAGCTGCGCTATCACCGCATCATCTACGAGCTGCTGGACGAGGCCGAAACCATGCTCTCCGGCTTGCTGGCGCCGGTCAGCGAGGAAAAGGTGCTGGGCGCCGCCCAGGTGCTGGAAACCTTCGATATCTCCAAGCTGGGCCGCATCGCCGGCTGCCGCATCATGGACGGCGTCGTCCGCCGCAACGCCAAGGTCCGCCTGCTGCGCGCCGGCCACATCCTGTTCGATGGCGCCATCGCCTCGCTGCGCCACCACAAGGACGAGGTGCGCGAGATCAAGCAGGGCAGCGAATGCGGCATCCGGCTGGAAGGCCACCAGGACATCGAGGTGGGCGACGAGATCGAGGCCTATGAACGCATCGCCGTCGCCCGCAGCGCCGAAGCCTGAGGCGGTGCCATGGTCAGGCAGGTCAGGGGCGCGCCGGGCCAGCGGCAGCTGCGGGTGGGCGAGGAGGTCCGCCACGCCCTGGCAGAGCTGTTCGCCCGCGGCGCCATCCGCGATCGGGCGCTGGCCGGGCGCGCCATCACCGTCTCCGAGGTGCGCATGACCCCCGATCTGCGCCGCGCCACCTGCTTCGTCATGCCCCTGGGCGGCGAAGGGCTGGCCGAGGCCATGGCCGGGCTGGAGCGTGCGGCACCCTATCTGCGCGCCCGGATCGCGCGCCGCCTCCAGCTGCGCGCCGCGCCCCAGCTGGCCTTCCAGCCCGACACCGGCTTCGAGCGAAGCCAGCGCATCGGCGCCCTGCTGCGCCGCGCCGATGGTGCCTGAACCGGCTAAAGCGGCCGCAGCGGCGCCACCGCCACGGCGCGCCAGGCGCCGCATCGATGGCTGGCTGGTGGTGGACAAGCCGCCCGGCATGACCTCCACCCAGGCGCTGGGCCGGGTGCGGCGCGCCACCGGCGCGGCCAAGCTGGGCCATGGCGGCACCCTGGATCCCGCCGCCGTCGGCGTGCTGCCGGTGGCCCTGGGCGAGGCCACCAAAACCGTCCCCTGGTGCCAGGACGCCGCCAAGGTCTATCGCTTCACCCTGCGCTGGGGCGAGGCCACCGCCACCGACGACAGCGAGGGCGAGGTGGTGGCAAGCTGCGCCGTCCGCCCCCGCCGCGAACACATCCAGGCTGCGCTGGCCGCCTTCACCGGCAGCATCGAACAGGTGCCGCCCGCCTTTTCCGCCGTGAAGCTGGCGGGCCGCCGCGCTTACGATCTGGCCCGGCGCGGCCTGCCGGTCGCCCTCGCCCCGCGCCGGGTCACGGTTCACAGCCTGCGCCTTATCGCCATCCCGGACCGCGACCGCGCCAGTTTCGAGGCGGTGTGCGGCAAGGGCACCTATATCCGCGCCCTGGGGCGGGATCTGGCGCGGTGCCTGGGAACGCTGGCCCATGTCGCGGCCCTGCGCCGCACGCGGGTGGGGCCTTTTTCGCACAACATGGCGATTGCGGTGGATACCCTCGGCGAATGTGGTAAAAGCGCGCTGCCTTCGGGGGCGCTTCTGCCTGTGGAGACGGCGCTGGACGACATCCCGGCGCTTGCCGTCACGGCAGCGAAGGCGCAGCTGCTGCGGCAGGGGCGCCGGGTGGCGGTGGCCGGCGAAGGCGGCGGCATCCGTCGGGTCATGGCCGGTCGCTGCCTCGTCGCCATCGGCGAGGTCACGGCCGGCAGCCTGCGGCCGCTGCGCGTGTTCAATCTGGCAGGGGAATGAAGATGTCGATCACCGTCGAACGCAAGGCCGAGCTCATCGCGCGCTACGGCCGCGAACAGGGCGATACCGGCTCGCCCGAAGTGCAGGTGGCGATCCTGAGCGAGCGCATCGCCAATCTCACCCAGCACTTCAAGACCCACCGCAAGGATAAACATTCCCGGCGCGGCCTGCTGCTGCTGGTCAGCCGGCGCCGCTCTCTGCTCGACTATCTGCGCAGCAGGAGCGAGGAGCGTTACCGCACGCTCATCGCCAGCCTCGGCCTCAGGCGCTGAGGCCGTCAACGACAGCGCGGTTCGGCATCGGCCGGGCGGGACGGCCGCGCATCGCCGCGGCGGCGCAAAGGCCGCCGCCGTCTGAAGGAGACAAGAGATGTTGACCATTCACAGGAAGGACATCGTCTGGGGCGGGCGCAAGCTGGTTCTGGAGACCGGGCGCATCGCCCGCCAGGCCGACGGCGCCGTGCTGGCCAGCTATGGCGATACCACGGTGCTCTGCACCGCCGTCGCCCAGCGCCAGCCCCGCGAAGGCATCGATTTCTTCCCGCTCACCGTGAACTACCAGGAAAAGGCCTTCGCGGCCGGCAAGATTCCCGGCGGCTTCTTCAAGCGCGAAGGCCGGCCGGGCGAAAAGGAAACCCTGTCCTCGCGCATCGTCGATCGTTCCATCCGCCCGCTGTTCGCGCCCGGATTCCGCAACGAGACGCAGGTGATCTGCACCGTGCTCTCCCACGATCTGGAAAACGACCCCGATATCGTCGCGCTGATCGGCGCCTCGGCGGCGCTGACCCTTTCCGGCATCCCCTTCATGGGCCCCATCGCCGGTGCCCGGGTGGGCTTCATCGACGGCGACTATGTGCTGAACCCCCCTCTGGAGCGGATGGCCGAAAGCCGGCTGGATCTGGTGGTGGCCGGGCGCGCCGATGCGGTGATGATGGTGGAATCGGAGGCCCACGAGCTCTCCGAAGAGGAGATGCTGGGCGCCGTCACCTTCGCCCACCGCGCCTTCCAGCCGGTGATCGACGCCATCGTCGAGCTCGCCGAGGCCTGCGCCAGGGAACCGTGGGAGCTGCCGGCGGCCCAGGACCACAGCGCGCTCGCCTCCCGCGTCCAGGCGCTGGCGGGCGCCGCGCTGGCCGAAGCCTTCCAGGAGCCCGACAAGCAGGCCCGCCAGGCCAGGATCGCCGCCGCCAAGGACGCCGCCCGGCAGGAGCTGGCCGACGAAGCCGAATCGCAGGCGCTGGAAGGTCAGCTGAAGGCGCTGGAAAAGGCCACCTTGCGCGAGGCCACCCTGGCCGGCGGTGCCCGCATCGACGGGCGCGGACGGGCCGATGTGCGCCCCATCGTCGCCGAGGTGGGGGTGCTGGGGCGCGCCCATGGCTCGGCCCTGTTCACCCGCGGCGAAACCCAGGCGCTGGTCACCGCCACCCTGGGCACCGGCCAGGACGAGCAGATCATGGACGCGCTGGAAGGCGAATACCGGGAACGCTTCATGCTCCACTACAACTTCCCGCCCTATTCGGTGGGCGAGGCGTCGTTCCTGCGCTCGCCGGGCCGGCGCGAAATCGGCCATGGCAAGCTCGCCTGGCGGGCCATCCGCCCGCTGATGCCAGGGCGCGAGGCGTTCCCCTACACCATCCGCGTCGTCTCGGAGATCACCGAATCCAACGGCTCCTCCTCCATGGCCACGGTGTGCGGCAGCTCGCTGGCGCTGATGGATGCCGGCGTGCCGCTGAAGCGCCCCTGCGCCGGCATCGCCATGGGCCTGATCAAGGAGGGCGAGCGCGTCGCCGTGCTCTCCGACATCCTGGGCGACGAAGACCATCTGGGCGATATGGATTTCAAGGTCGCCGGCACCGAGGCCGGCATCACCAGCCTGCAGATGGACATCAAGATCGCCGGCATCGGCGAAGAGATCATGAGAACCGCGCTGGCCCAGGCGCGGGAAGGGCGCCTGCACATCCTGGACGAGATGGCCAAGGCCATCGGCGCCAGCCGCGAGCGGCTTTCGGATTTCGCCCCGCGCATCACCACCATCCACATCCCCACCGACCGCATCCGCGACATCATCGGCCCCGGCGGCAAGGTCATCCGCGAGATCACCGAACAATCGGGCACCAAGATCGACATCGAGGACGACGGCACCGTGAAGATCGCCTCGGCCGACAACGCCGCCACCGAGGTGGCGCTGAAGGCGATTCGCGACATCGTGGCCGAGCCGGAGATCGGCACCGTCTATGACGGCACGGTGGTGAAATGCCTGGAATTCGGCGCCTTCGTGAACTTCATCGGCAAGCGCGACGGCCTGGTCCACATCTCCGAGCTGGCGGAAGGCCGCGTCGCCACCGTGGGCGATGTGGTGAAGGAAGGCGACCGGGTGAAGGTGAAGGTGCTGGCCATCGACGAGCGCGGCAAGGTGAAGCTTTCCATGCGCGTGGTCGATCAGGAAAGCGGCGAGGACATCTCCGCCGCCATCGCCGAACGCGACGCCAGGCGCCGGGCCGAACGGTTCGGGCATGGCGATGGCGAAGACCGCCCGCGCCGCCCCCGCCCGCGCCGCGAAGCCGGCTGACGCGTCCGGCGGTGGGCGCGCCCGCCGTCACGGTTGCCATCACGGGCGGCGCGGGCCAGGGCTACGCCCCGGCGCGCGCCGCCAGGCAGTGCTGAAGGATGCCGCCGCTCCGGTAGAAGGCGGCCTCGTCGCCGGTGTCGATGCGCACCGCCAGCGCCACCTTGTCGCTGCCGCCGCTGGCGCGCGCGATCTCGGCCTCCACCGTCATGCCCGGGCGCAGCTCGCCCGGCGGGATGGCGATATGCCATGTTTCGCTGCCGTCCAGCCCCAGCTGACGCCAGCCTTCGCCGTCGGCGAATTGCAGCGGCAGCACGCCCATGCCGATCAGATTGGAACGGTGGATGCGTTCGAAGCTTTCGGCGATCGCCGCCCGCACCCCCAGCCCCCGCGTGCCCTTGGCGGCCCAGTCGCGCGACGATCCGGTGCCGTATTCCCGCCCCGCCACCACCACCGTCGCCACGCCCTGGCGGCGGTATCGGCTGGCGGCCTCCCATATGGTCACGATCTCGCCCGATGGCTGGTGGCGGGTGAAGCCGCCTTCCCTGCCTGCGGCCATGGCGTTTTTCAGGCGCGGATTGGCGAAGGTGCCGCGCATCATCACCTCGTGGTTGCCGCGCCTGGCGCCATAGCTGTTGAAATCGGCCCTGGCCACGCCGTTTTCCGTCAGCCAGCGCCCGGCCGGGCTGGCGGCCGCGATGGCCCCGGCGGGCGAGATGTGATCGGTGGTGATGCTGTCGCCCAGCAGCGCCAGCGCCCGCGCCCCCGCGATGCTGCCCGCCGGCGCCGGCCAGCCGAAGAAGGGCGGGCGGCGGATATAGGTTGAGGCGTCGTCCCAGGCATAGAGGCGCCCGCCGGGCACCTCCATCCTGCGCCAGGCTTCATCGCCGTCGAAGACATCGCCATAGGCGCGGCGGAAGGCGCCCGCATCCAGCGCCTGGGCCATGGCCCGCTCGATCTCCGCCCCGCTGGGCCAGATATCGGCCAGATACACCTCCCGCCCGTCGCTGCCCCGGCCCAGCGGCTGGCGGGTCAGGTCCACCGTCACCGAGCCCGCCAGCGCATAGGCCACCACCAGCGGCGGCGAGGCGAGATAGTTGGCGCGGGTGGCCGGGTGCACGCGGCCTTCGAAATTGCGGTTGCCGGACAGCACGGCGGCCACCGCCAGCCCGCCTGCGTCGATGGCGTTCTGCACCGCCGGTGCCAAAGGGCCGGAATTGCCGATGCAGGTTGTGCAACCGTATCCCACCAGGTGAAATCCCAGGGCGTCCAGCGCCTCCTGCAATCCCGCCCGGGCCAGATAATCGCTCACCGCCCGGCTGCCGGGGGCCAGCGAGGTCTTCACCCACGCTTTGGGGCGAAGGCCGCGTTGCAGCGCCTTTTGGGCCACCAGCCCGGCCGCCAGCATGACGGCGGGGTTGGAGGTGTTGGTGCAGCTGGTGATGGCGGCGATGGCGACGGCTCCGTCTTCCAGCCTGGCGCCGCCTTCCAGCGCCGCCCCCCGCCGCTCGCCCTGCCGGCGCCCCTGGCCGGCCAACACCCGTTCGAAGCCGGCGGCCACCTGGGCCAGGGGGATGCGGTCCTGCGGGCGCTTCGGCCCCGCCAGGCAGGGTTCGATGGCGCCCAGGTCCACCTCCAGCACATCGCTGAACAGCGGCTCCGCGCCGCCTTCCTCCCGCCACAGGCCCTGCGCCCGGGCATAGGCTTCCACCAGCTGCACCTGCTGCGGCGCCCTGCCGGTGAAGGCCAGATAGCCGGTGGTTTTGGCGTCGATGGGAAACAGGCCGCAGGTGGCGCCGTATTCCGGGGCCATGTTGGCGCAGGTGGCGCGGTCGGCCAGCGACAGGCGGTCCAGGCCGGGGCCGAAGAATTCCACGAACCGGCCCACCACGCCCTTCTGCCGCAGCTGCTGGGTCAGGGTCAGCACCAGGTCGGTGGCGGTGGCCCCTTCCCGCAGCCGCCCCTTCAGCCGGCAGCCGGTGACCGCCGGCACCGGCATGGAGATGGCCTGGCCCAGCATGGCCGCCTCGGCCTCGATGCCGCCCACGCCCCAGCCCAGCACCGCCAGCGCGTTCACCATGGTGGTGTGGCTGTCGGTGCCGACCAGGGTGTCGGGAAAGGCCATGCCGTCCCGGTCCCACACCACGCGGGCCAGATATTCCAGATTGACCTGGTGGCAGATGCCGGTGCCGGGCGGCACCACGCGCAGGCGATCGAAGGCGCCCTGGGCCCAGCGCAGAAAGCGGTAACGCTCCAGATTGCGCTCCATCTCCAGGGCGGTGTTGCGGGCAAAGGCGCCGGGGCTGGCGAATCGGTCCACCTGCAGCGAATGGTCGATCACCAGATCGACATGGGTGACGGGGTCGATGCGCCCGCCATCGCCGCCCGCCGCCTCCATGGCGTCGCGCATGGCGGCCAGATCGGCCACGGCGGGAACGCCGGTGAAATCCTGCATCAGCACCCGCCCGGGGCGAAAGGCGATCTCGCCCCCGCCGCACCGCCGCTCGCCCCAGCTGGCGACGGCGCGGATGTGGTCTGCCGTCACGGTCGCGCCGTCCTCGTGGCGCAGCAGATTCTCCAGCAGGATCTTCAGCGATACCGGCAGGCGCGAAAGGTCGCCCAGGCGGCGCCCGGCGGCGGCGAGATCGCATATGGTCCAGGAAGCGCCAGCGACGCTGAGCGTGCGGCGGCAATCGAAGCTGTCGCGGCTGTTCACGCTGTCCTCCGGTAAGCTGACGGGCGGCAAGCTGACGGGCGCCGCCCCGCACGGGCGAAGATGGCCCGGCGCGGCGGGGAAGGCAAACGCCGCCTGGCGTCACATGTCGGCGGCGACGAAGCGCATGGCCTGGCGGGCCGTCCGCCGCACCGCCTTGGAGGGCAGCTTCGAGGCCAGCAGCCGGTTCAGGGCCGCCAGCGCGATGGCGCCGGCCTCGCCGGCCTCCGGCGCGGCCAGCAGACGGCGCACCGCCTGCATGGTCTTCAAAAGATGCACGGAGACGATGTAACGGTCGCGCCCGTGGTCGAACAGCGTCTCTTCGGCGCGGGCGAAGAAGGCGTCGGCATCCGCCACCCGCCAGTCGTCCAGGGCGATGGCCGCGTCCTGGTGGCCGCTGTTGCGCCCGGCAAAGCAGGCCATCTGCAGCAGGCCGGCCGGCCACAGCGCCGGCTGACGCCTGGCCAGCTGCAACACCGCATCGGCGAAGGTCAGGCCGTGGGTAAGGTCCAGCCAGCCGAAATCGCTGCCATAGGGCCGGTCGAGATCGTCCAGATGCCTGAGGTCGAAGGCCAGCATGTTGGTGGCGTTCGCGGCCAGCAGGGCGCGGAAAAGCGCATCCGGCGCGGCGCCGCCATGGCGCGATGTCAGCGCCAGCGCCTTGCCGGCATCCAGGCCGGCAAAGGCCGCGCCCGCGGGGGCCGGGCCCGCGCCGCCGGCGCCGAAGGCGGCCAGCGCCGGGCGATAGCCGCGAAATTCGGGGATCAGATCCTCGCGAAAGGCGGCAACCAGCCCCCGGACCAGCGCCAGCAGCAGCGGTTCGGCCACCTCTTCGCCCAGGCGGGAGATCAGCTCGCCCGCCTTCACGACATAGATGGCGGCATGGCCGAAATCGGCGTAATGGGCCAGCGCCGCCCGCCCCAGCGCATCCGCCATGGTGGCAAAGCCAGCGCCCGTCGCCAGCGCGCCCCGGGTCAGGCGAATGGCGCGCTCTTCCTGCTGGGCCTCCACGGCGTCCAGGAAGGCGGCCGCATCCCAGGCCTCCGCGCCTTCGGCATAGGGCCAGGGCGCCTCGCGCAGGCTGTCTTCGGCCATGTGGCCGATGGCCTCCAGCAGACAGATCAGCCGGTTTTCCGCCCGGCCTTCGTGCCTGTCGTGCAGGGCAAGCCAGTCGGCGGCGCCGGCAAAGGCGTGGGTCCAGCCGAATTGCAGCCGGTCGTGCGACCGGCGGATCGCCTCCTTCACGGCCAGGGTGGCCTCGCCATCCAGGCGTTGCAGGCGGGCCAGTTCGCGGGCCAGGCGTTCGTAATCGTGGTCGGCAAAGCCCTGGGCCAGGTCGGCCAGGATGCGCTGACGGCGGCGCTGGGGCGGCGGATCGACGATCTCCACCCAGATATCGCCCGCCCGCAGCTGCACCGGATAGACGCGCAGCCTGTCGCCGTCGCGCTGGTTTTCGCCGCTGCGCAGATCGAAGCGCCAATTGTGCCAGTTGCAGGTCAGCTGGCAGGCCCGGTCCAGCGTGCCCTCGCTCAGGGGATAGCCCTGGTGGGGGCAGCGATTGTTGCAGGCGAACACGCCGTCCGGCGTGGCGAACAGCGCGATCTGGCGCCCATCCAGGCGAAAAACGGCGCGGCCTTCGCGCTCCAGCCTGGCGGCGGCGACGGTTTTCACCCAGGCCATGGCATCCTCCTGCCGTCGTCCGCCGCCAGTTTAGAAACATAACGCTTGCCCTTGCAAGGGGCGGCGCGCTTACCGGCCGGGCACCGTGCCTGTAGGATGGCAGCGATGGCGACGCAGTCCCGAAGCTCCCGAAGCCCGGCCCTGGCGGCAGAACATGTGGCCTGCGAGCGTGGCGGGCGGCGCCTGTTCACCGCGCTCTCCTTCACCCTGGCCGCCGGCCAGGCGCTGGTGCTGGAAGGCGCCAATGGCAGCGGCAAAACCAGCCTGCTGCGGCTGCTGGCGGGGCTGGCGCCGGCGGCCGCCGGGCGGGTGCTGTGGCACGGGCGGGACACGCGGGCGGAGCCCGGCCCCTGGCGCCGGGCGCTGGTGTTTCTGGGCCATCGCGACGCCGTGAAGCCGGCCCTGACGGTGGCCGCCAATCTCCGCTTCTGGCAGGCCTTCGAAGGCGGCGGCGATGTCGGCGCGGCGCTGCGGGCGCTGGGGCTGGCGCCGTTGGCGGCGACGCCGGCGGCGCTGCTTTCGGCCGGCCAGCGCCGTCGGCTGGCCCTGGCGCGGCTGGCGCTGCGGCCGGGGGGCTGCTGGCTGCTGGACGAACCCGGCGCCGGGCTGGACGCGCCGTCGCTGGCGCGGCTGGCGGCGCTGATCGAACGCCATCTGGCCCTGGGCGGCGTGGTGGCGATGGCGGGCCGCGAGGCGCCGGCCCCGGCGGGCGCCGCCCGCCTGGCCCTGCCGCCCTGCCGCCCTGCGGAACGGCGCGCCCCGGCGCCGGCGCCGCCATGAGGGCCGCCATGAGGGGATGGCTCGCCCTCGTCCGCCGCGATGTGGCGCTGGCCCTGGGGCGCGGCGACGAGGCGGCGCTGACGCTGGGCTTTTTCGTCGTCGCCGTCGCCCTGTTCCCCTTCGGCATCGGCCCCGATCCGCAGCTGCTGGGGCGGGTGGCGGCCGGCGTGGTGTGGGTGGTGGCCCTGCTGGCCGCCACCTTGTCGCTGGAGCGCATGTTCCGCCCCGATTTCGAGGACGGCGCCCTGGAGCTGCTGGCCCTGGGGCCGCTGCCGCTGGAGCTGACGCTGATGGCGAAATGCCTCGCCCACTGGCTGACCACCGGGCTGCCGGCCGCCCTGATGGCCCCGGCCATGGCGGCGCTGTTGCAGCTGGACAGCGCGGTCTGGCCGGTGCTGGCGGGGGCGCTGCTGCTGGGCACGCCTTCGGTCAGCCTGGTGGGCGCGGTGGGCGCCGCGCTGGTGCTGGGGGCCAGGCGCGGCGGGGCGCTGATCGGCCTGCTGGTGCTGCCGCTGTTCGTGCCGGTGCTGGTGTTCGGCGTTCTGGCGGTGGAGGCGGCCCTGGCGGGGCTGCCGGCCTGGCCCCATATGCTGATCCAGGCCGCTCTGCTGGCCGCCGCCCTGCCGCTGGCGGCCTTTGCCGGGGCCGGCGCCCTGCGCCTGGCGCTGGCCTGAACGCGCCCCAGGAGTCGCGCCCGTGGCCTTCTTCCACCGCCTTGCCAGCCCCGCCCGTTTCCAGCGCCTGGCGTCCTGCCTGCTGCCCTGGGCCGGCGCCCTGGCGGCGCTGGGGCTGGCCTGCGGCCTGGTCTGGGGGCTGGCCTTCGCGCCGCCGGATTATCAGCAGGGCGACAGCGCGCGCATCATGTATGTCCATGTGCCGGCGGCGTGGATGGCGCTGCTGTGCTATGCCGTCATGGCGGCGTTCTCTGCCGCCTTTCTGATCTGGAAGCATGTGCTGGCCGATCTGGCCGCGCGCGCGTCGTCGCCCATCGGCGCCTGTTTCACCGCCGTGGCGCTGATCACCGGCAGCCTGTGGGGCAAGCCCAGCTGGGGCACCTGGTGGGTGTGGGATGCCAGGCTGACCTCGGTGCTGGTGCTGTTGTTCCTCTATCTGGGCCATATGGCCCTGGCGCGGGCCTTCGACGAAGGCTGGCGCGGCGCCCGCGCGGCCGCCATCCTGGCCGTGGTTGGGGCCGTGAACCTGCCGGTGGTCAAATTCTCGGTGGATTGGTGGAACACGCTGCATCAGGGCGCCAGCGTGCTGCGCGCAGACGGCCCCGCCATCCATGACTCCATGCTGTGGCCGCTGCTGACCATGGCTGTGGGCTTGTTCGCCTTTTATGTCGCCGTGCTGCTGGTCCGCATCCAGGGCGAGCTGCTGGCGAGGCGCATCGCGGCGCTGCAACGCCGCCGGGCGGCGGTTGAGGACGGCGATTCCGCCGCGCTATAGGGGCCGGGCGCGAAGGGGAGGGAAGCCATGGGCGAGCCGGTGAGGACCGAAAGGCGGGGCCGCGTGATCGAGATCACCATCGACAACCCGCCCGCCAACGCCATCGGACGGCGGGTGACGGCCGGGCTGTCGCGGGCCTTCGCCACCCTGCGCGACGATCCGGAGCTGCTGGTGGGCATCGTCACCGGGGCGGGCGGCAAGTTCTTCTCGCCCGGCTGGGATCTGAAGGAAGCGGCGGCCAGCCAGGAACATGGCGGCGGCGAGGAGGCGGTGGATGGCGGCTTTGCCGGTATCACCGAAATGTGGAACCTCTACAAGCCGGTGATCGCGGCCGTGAACGGCTATGCCGTCGGCGGCGGCTGGGAGATCGCGCTGGCCTGCGATCTGCAATATGCCGTGCCGCACGCCACCTTCTTCGTGCCCGATGTCCATCGCGGCTTCGTCGCCGATGGCGGCGCCATCCAGATTCTGCCCCGCCGCCTGCCCCATTCCATCGCCATGGACATCCTGCTGACCGGGCGGCGCATGGGCGCGGAGGAGGCCCTGCGCTGGGGGCTGGTGAACGAGATCGTGGCCCCGGAGGCGCTGATGGAACGGGCGCGGGCCACCGCCCGCCACCTGGCCGAAGGCGGGCCGCTGGCGTTGCAGGCCACCAAGGAGGCGGTGCGCCACAGCATGCACCTTTCCATCCCCGATTGCTTCCGCAAGCTGCGCAGCGGCCAGCTGCCGATCTATACCCGCATGCTGGCCAGCGAAGATGCCAGGGAAGGCCCGCGCGCCTTCGCCGAAAAGCGCAAGCCGGTGTTCAAGGGCCGCTAGGGGCCGCTAGGGGCCGCCCGGCGCCGGGCGGGGGCGTCAGGCCGGCTGGCGGCGCAGCGATTGCGCCATGCAGTGGACGCCGCCGCCGCCGCGGGTGAAGACATCGACATCCGGGTCGAACACCGTAAAGCCCAGCGCCTTCAGCCGGGCGTTCAGATCCCGGGCATGGGCGGGCGCCAGCACCCGGTCGTTGCCCAGCGCCATGACATTGCAGGCCAGCGCCATGGTGTCGCGGTAGTTCACCGGCACGATCTCGATCTTTCTGGCCTTCAGCCAGTCCACGATCTCCGGGTCGGTGGTGTCCAGGCAGACGGCGGCCAGCTTTTCCGCCAGCATGCACACCATCAGGTCGATATGGACGTAGTGTTCGGCGATGGGGGCGATTTTGACCTCCCAGCCTTCCTTTTCGAACCAGCGGGCGACCTGGCGGGCGGCGCCTTGCTGTGTCCTCTCGCCGCACCAGCCGATCAGCACCGCGCCGGGCTCGATGATGTCGAAATCGCCGCCCTCGAACGAGCCGGCCGTCACCATGTCGTAGATGGGGATGCCGTTTTCGACATAGAAGCGGACCACCGGCGCATATTCGCCCCGCCGCCACCACTGCGCCATCTGCGTCACCACGGCGCCATAGGGGGTCATGAAGGAGGAGTCGCGGGCATAGACCTGATAGGGCAGATGTTCGTCGCCCTCCAGCCAGTGCACCTTCACGCCCGCCTCCAGATAGGCATCCACCATCTCCCGGTGCTGCTTCATGGCCAGCTGCTTGTCGAAGACATCGCCCCTGGCCAGCGTCGCCCTGGAGATGGAGCTGGTGGCCCGCCAGCGGTAATGATCGGCGGGGGCCAGCAGCACGTCGGTCAGCAGGCCGTATTCGGAATCGCAGCCCCAATGGGCGGCCTTCGGCGTGTTGCCTTGCGTCTGGCGGCAGCGCAGCGGGCAGGTGGCCATGGCGTTCGCCTCCGGATCAGCTGCGGTAATCCGGGCAGGTGCGCTCCAGGGCGCGGAGCACCGCCTGCCAGGCGCTGTCGTCGGGCATGAATTCCTCGTCGTCGGCCAGGGCCGCGGTGCGGGCGATGGCGTCTTGGTCGGGCACCACCGTCTTCTGGCCCGATGCCAGCACATCCACCTGCACCTTGCAGGCCACTTCCAGGTTGTAGAGGGTCTGGAAGGCCGCGCCCGCCGTCGGCCCGCAGGTCAGCAGGCCGTGATTGTGCAGGATCATGGCGTTGTGGCGGCCCAGATCGGCAACCAGCTTGTCGCATTCGGCCTGGCCGGCGGTTTGCGTGTCCCAGGGGTGGTAGGCCACGCGCCCGTGCAGGAACATGGCCTGCTGGGTCAGCGGCAGCAGGCCGCAGGCCATGCAGGCCACCGCCATGCCGGCCCGGCTGTGGGTGTGCAGCACGAAGTTGACATCGTCGCGCCCCTTCAGCACGGCGTGGTGGATGGCGTGGCCGGCCGAGTTCACCGGCCAGTCGCCGCGCACCAGGCGGCCGTCGTAATCGACCACGATCAGGTTGGAGGCGGTGACCTCTTCGAACAGCAGGCCATAGGGGTTGATGAGGTAGCGGCCCGGCTCGTCGGGCAGGCGGGCCGAGATGTGGGTGTAGATGAGGTCGGTCCAGCCATAGCGGACGAAGGCGCGGTAGAGCGCGGCGAGCTCGCAGCGAATCTCCCATTCGCGGCTGGAGGCGGCATCGGCTTGAAGCTGGGTGACGGCGGCCATGGCATCCCCTCCCGGCAGGTTGCGCCGCGACGATAGCACGGGCGCAGGGCGCGGGGCAGGGGGCGGCGCGGGCGTGTCCAGGGGCTGCCCCTTGTGGGGGTATGCGTCAGATTCGGACGTATAGTTCCCCTTGTGTTGCGCCCCCTGGCGACTATGGGCTGTCCGGGGCGCTGTTCGGGGCGCTGTCCGGAGCGGCGGTCTGCGCGGCCGCGCACAGCACCTGCTCTGCCTGCCGCAGGATGGCCAGGGTGGCGTCCAGGTCCAGCCTGCCGTCGGCGCCGGCCTGCCGGAAGTCGCCCTCGACGATGGCGACGGTCATGGTGTAGCCGCTTCCGAACCGGGCCGGCCTGACGACCGGCAAAGCGCTGGCCCTGCCCGCCTCCACGATGCGCTCATGCCAGTGTTGCCTGCGCTCCCTGCGCTTGCTCGCGTCGCCAACCTTGATCTTGAAGCACAGCCTTCCCCACTCGATCTGCAGATGCAGTTCTTCATCGCCATGCTGAGGGGACTGCCAGTACCACCACAGGCCCATGAAGCCGCCGGCCTGATTGGGGACATAGTTCCATCCCTCGACGTTCTCCATCTTTCCTTCGAGGCAGCGGAAGAATCCCTGCCAGGCATCCCATGGCCAATCGGACAGAGGGGCGCTTTCATAGGCTTGGGTGGACCTTTCCTTCTCCATGAGGTGGTCGTGAAAGGCCGCCAGAATTTCCGACCGGCTCCGGTCGCACCCTTCCAGAGCGTCCAGGAAGTCCTTGCGCTCGAACACCCTGTAGGGCGGGCAGAGTTCGCGTCCCTCTATCCACTTCTTGTCGGCCTGGGAGATGTTCCCGGTTTTGAGGAAGATCGGGAAGAACTTGTCCGGTGAGGGTTTCACCGTCACCGAGTCACGGGCCACATCGTCCCATATGGCGAGCCCTCCCAGCACCTGCCAGTGATACCGCTCGAGCTGGTTGCCATGGGCGCTGGTGTCGGTCTTGTCCTCGATCAGCAGGGCGTATTCGCCGTTGATCCAGGCGAGCACGTCGATGCTGGCAACCTGCATCCCCAGTTGGACGGTTTCGATACGCTCCGGCCCCGGGCGGTCGTGTTTGGCGAACAGCGCGTGGGCAAAGCGCTGGCCGGCCTTATGCAGCTCAGGGCAGGTCTGCTCGTAGCGCCGGTTGGCCCAGTCCAGCAGCCAGCAGATCATGGCGTCCTGCGACAGCTCCTTGTGCCCATAGCGGAAGAGGTTGGGTGGTGGGGTGGTCATGTTGCTTCTCCTTGCGCAGGCGGTTCATGGGCGACGCACGGTCGCGCGCCGGCCATGAACGCAGCGCAGGCCGCGAAGACCCTGAATTCCGCCCCACCCATGGCCGTCCCCCCGAATCGCCCCGAATCGCCGAGTCCGCCATTCTCGCACGGGGGGGGGGGGGGTAAGGCAAGGGCGGCGCCGGGGGTTCCTATTCCGCCGCCAGCAGATGGCCGCGCCTTGCCAGCACATCGTCGAAGGCCGCGGCAAAGCCGTCCAGGTCGGCATCGGTCATGGGCAGGCACAGCAGCAGGGAGTTGCGCCAGGTCATGCGCTGGCCGCGGGCCAGCAGGTCGTGAAACAGCAGCGCCGCCTTGGTGGCATCCTCGTGCGCGCTGTCGCGCTCGTTCCGCAGCGGGCCTTCGCAGCAGTGAATCTGCATCATGGAACCCAGCCCGGAGACGTGTAGCGCCAGGCCGTGGCGCGCTGCGATGGCGTTCAGCCGCGCCCGCAGGGCATCGCCGCGGGCATTGAAGTCCTGGGCCAGCTGGGGCGTGTAGATGTCCGCCATGGCGGCCGCGCCGGCGGCATGGGAGATGACGTTGTTGTTGAAGGTGCCGGCATGGCCGATGGCATCGGGGGCGCGCGGGTCGTAGCGGCGCATGAGCTCGTCGCGCCCGCCGAAGGCGCCGATGCCGGCGCCGCCGCCGATATATTTGCCCAGCGCCGTCATATCCGGCACGATCCCCAGCAGCTGTTGCAGGCCACCGCCGGAAAGGCGGCTGGTGACCACCTCGTCGAAGATCAGCACGATGCCGTGGCGGGCGGTCGCCGCGCGCAGGGCATGCAGAAAATCCTTGTCCGCCGGGATCATGCCGCCCGAGGCCTGCATCGGCTCGATCACGACGCAGGCCAGGTCGTCGGCATGGGCCGCGATCAGGGCCAGGGTGGCCTCGGTGTCGTTGAAGGGCGCCATCACATAATCGAACGGCGCGTTGATGGGCGAGCCGCCATGGGCAAAGGTGAAGACGCCGCCGTGATAGGCGCCTTCGAACACCATCACCCTGTCCCTTCCGGTGACGGCGCGGGCGGTGACGATGGCCATCATGTTGGCCTCGGTGCCGGAATTGGTAAAGCGCACCTTGTCCAGCGAGGGAAAGCGGCGCACCAGCTCGGCCGCCAGCCTGCGCTCGTAGCGGTTGGGGCCGCCCAGCACCCAGCCATCGGCCAGGGCGCGGGAGATGGCGCCCGCCAGGCGCGGCTCGGAATGGCCGAACAGGCCGGCGCCGAACTCGCCCACGAAATTGGTATAGCGGTGGCCGTCGATGTCCCAGACATGGGCGCCTTCGCCCCGGGCCAGGGTGAGCGGGAAGGGCGGGTGAAACAGCACCGTGCGGGTGTTGCCGCCGGGCATGGCGGCCGCGGCCGCCCGGTCTTCGGCCCGGCTTTCGGGGTTGGCGGCCGCAAAGGCGGCCACGGCGTCATCCAGGGCGCGGGTCAGCTCTTCGCGAAGCGCGGTGTTGGCGATGCGGGCCATGGCGTCCTCCCTTTGCCGGCCGCGGCAGGCTAGGCCGGCGGCCGCGCCGCCGCCAGCGCGTGGCCCCTGGCACGGTCCGCCCGGACGTGGTTTAGTGGCCGCCGGCCATGACGGTCACGACGGTCACGACGGTCACGACGGTCACGACGGTCACAACAGGGGGGGCGCCGCCGATGCCGGATATGTTTCCCCATCTCTTCACGCCGCTCACCGTGAACGGCGTCACCATCAAAAACCGCATCTTTTCCACCGGCCACATGACCACGCTGGCCACCGACTACAAGCCCAACGAACATCTGGCCGCCTATCACGCCGCCCGCGCCCGGGGCGGGGCCGGGCTGGTGATCGTGGAGGTGGCCACGGTGCATCCTTCGGCCGTCTATACCTCCCACACCATCAAGGGCGAAAGCGACGACTGCATCCCCGGCTATCGCCGCATCGCCGCCGGCGTCCATCGCCATGGCTGCAAGGTGTTCGGCCAGCTGTTCCACCCCGGGCGCGAGAATTTCGAATCCATCGATGGCAGCGCGCCGGTGGCCTATGCGCCCTCGGCCGTTCCCAACGAACGCTTCCACGTGGTGCCGCGCCCGATGTCGCGCGCGTTGATCGCCGAGGTGGTGGAGGGCTATGGCGATGCCGCCCTGCGCCTGGCCGAGGCCGGGCTGGACGGGGTCGAGATCGTGGCCAGCCACGGCTATCTGCCGGCCCAGTTTCTGAACCCCAGGGTCAATCGGCGCGACGACGATTACGGCGGCAGCCTGGAGAACCGGCTGCGTTTCCTGCGCCAGGCGATCGACGCCATCCGCGCCAGGCTGGGGCCGGATTTCGTGGTGGGCCTGCGCATTTCTGGCGACGAACGCTCCCACGACGGCCCCGATATCGCGACCGTCACAGAGGCCATCCAGCTGCTGGACCGGGGCGGCGGCCTGGATTATTTCAACGTCATCGCCGGTTCGTCGGCGTCGCTGGCGGGCTCCATCCATATCGTGCCGCCGATGTGGGTGGAAACCGGCTATGTGGCGCCCTATGCCGCCAGCGTGAAGCAGCGGGTGGGCGTGCCGGTGTTCGTGGCCGGGCGCATCAACCAGCCGCAGCTGGCCGAGAGCATCGTCGCCTCCGGCCAGGCCGACATGGTGGGCATGACCCGGGCCCAGATCTGCGATCCGGAGCTGGCCAACAAGGCGCGCCAGGGGCGCAGCGACGATATCCGCGCCTGCATCGCCTGCAATCAGGCCTGCATCGGCCATATGCATATGGGCGTGGGCATCTCGTGCATTCAGTTTCCGGAATCGGGGCGCGAGCTGGCCTATGGCGAACGCCGCCCGGCCAGGCCGCGCAAACGGGTGCTGGTGGCCGGCGGCGGCCCGGCCGGCATGAAGGCGGCCGCCGTCTGCGGCGAGCGCGGCCACGAAACCGTGCTGTGCGAAGCCGCCCCCCGCCTGGGCGGCCAGGCGCTGCTGGCCCAGGCGCTGCCGGGCCGGGCCGAGTTCGGCGGCATCGTCACCAATCTGGCCCGCGAGATGGAACGGGCCGGCGTGGCGGTGGAGCTCGGCACAAAGGTCACCCCCGCCCTGGTGGAAAAGCGGGCGCCGGACGCCGTGATCGTGGCCACCGGCGCCCTGCCCGCCCCGCCCGGGATCGAGGGCGGCGACGAAGCCCATATCGTGGATGCCTGGGCGGTGATCCGGGGCGAGGCCAATGTCGGCGGCCGGGTGGTGGTGGCCGACTGGCGCTGCGACTGGATCGGCATGGGCGTGGCCGAACAGCTGGCGGCCAGCGGCTGCAAGGTGACGCTGGCGGTGGACGGCTATATGCCGGGCCAGACCATCCAGATGTATGTCCGCGACCTGTGGGCGGGCCGCCTGCACCGCCTGGGCGTAGAGGTGATCCCCTATGCCCGCGTGTTCGGCGCCGATGGGGAAAGCGTCTATCTTCAGCACGCCACCAGCGGCGAGGCGATCGTGCTGGACGGCATCGACACCCTGGTGACATCGCTGGGCCAGCGCGCGCGGACCGCTCTGGCCGAGGGGCTGGCGGGCTGGGAGGGCGAGATGCACGAGATCGGCGATTGCCTGGCGCCGCGCACGGCCGAGGAAGCGGTGCTGGAAGGGCTGAAGGTGGCGGCGGCCCTTTAGGCCATGGCGGGCATGCTGGCGGCGCTGGTGGCCGCGGCCGACGAGGCCTCCGCCGCCATCCTGGCCCTGCGCGGGCGGGCAGCGGCAAGGCGCAAGGCCGATCGCTCGCCGGTCACGCTGGCCGACGAAGAGGCAGAGCGTATCCTGCTCGCCCATCTCGCCCGCCTGGCCCCGGAGATTCCCGCGATCGCCGAGGAAAGCGCCGCCGCGGCGATGCCCGCCCGCCCCGGGCGCCGCTTCTGGCTGGTGGACCCGCTGGACGGCACCAAAGAGTTCCTGGCCGGGGGCGGCGAGTTCACGGTCAACATCGCCCTGATCGAGCATGGCCGGCCGACCCTGGCCGTGGTGGCCGCCCCGGCCCTGGGCCTGCTCTATGCCGGCGATGGCGCCTGTGCCCTGCGGCGGCGGGGCGCGGGCGCCCTGGAGCCGGTGCGGGCGCGGCGGCGGCCGGTCGGCGGTGCCGTGGCCGTTGCCAGCCGTTCCCACCGCGACGGGGCCACCGAGGCTTTTCTGGCGCGCGAGCGGGTGGCCGCCTGGCAGGCGCGGGCCAGCTCGCTGAAATTCTGTCTGCTGGCCGAAGGCGCGGCCGATCTTTATCCCCGCTTCACCCGCACCATGGAATGGGACACGGCCGCCGGCCATGGCGTGCTGGCGGCGGCCGGCGGCAGCGTGGCGACCATGGACGGCGCCCGGCTGGCCTATGGCAAGCCGGGCTTCGAAAACCCGGCCTTCGTCGCCCGCGGCCTGGATGGCCCGCCCGGGGGCTGACGGGATGGCCGGCGCCATGGCCGACGAGCGCCTCGCCGCCGCGCTGGCGCGGCTGAAGCGGGCGGTGGGGCCGCAGGGCTGGCTGGCGCCCGCCGACGGCATCGAGCGCTACACCACCGACTGGCGCCGCCTGTGGCCGGGCGCCACGCCCCTGGTGCTGCGCCCGGCCACCACCGCCCAGCTGGCCCGGATCGTCGCCATCTGCGCCGAAGAGGGCCTGGCCGTGGTGCCGCAGGGCGGCAACACCGGGCTGGTGGGCGGCGGCGTTCCACGCCGGGGCGGGCGCGACATCGTGATCGGCCTGGAGCGCATGACGGCGATCCGCGCGCTCGACCCGGTGGGCGCCACGATCACGGTGGAGGCGGGCTGCATCCTGGCCGATGTGCAGGCGGCCGCCGCCGAGGCCGGCCTGCTCTATCCCCTCAGCCTGGCGGCGGAGGGCAGCTGCCGCATCGGCGGCAACCTGGCCACCAATGCCGGCGGCACCAATGTGCTGCGCTATGGCAACGCCCGCGACCATGTGCTGGGGCTGGAAGTGGTGCTGGCCGACGGGCAGGTGTGGAACGGGCTGCGCGCCCTGCGCAAGGACAACACCGGCTATGACCTGAAACAGCTGTTCCTGGGCAGCGAAGGCACGCTGGGGATCGTGACCGCGGCGGTGCTGAAGCTGTGGCCGCGCCCGCGCGCGAAGGTGACGGCCTGGCTGGGCGTTGCCGGGGCCGGCCAGGCGCTGGCCGTGCTGGCCCGTTGCCAGCGGGCCAGCGGCGGCCAGGTGACCGCCTGCGAATACATGGCGGCCGACGCGCTGGAGCTGCTGTTCGCCAAACTGCCCCACCACCGCCCGCCGCTGGCGCCGCCCGGCGCCGGCGCGGGCTCGCGGGCGGGGGCGACGGCGGGCGCGGTGCTGCTGGAGGCGACCTCCGGGCGGGCCGGCGACGGCCTGGCCGAGGCCATGGAAGAGGCGCTGGCCGCCGCCATCGCCGCCGGCGAGGCCGAGGATGCCGTCCTTGCCCGTTCCGAAGCGCAGGCGCAGGCGCTGTGGCGCATCCGCGAGGACATGCCGGAGGCGCAGATCGCGGCGGGCGGCGGCCTGAAGCACGATGTCGCGCTGCCGCTGGCCCGTCTGCCCGCCTTTCTGGAAGGCGCCCGCGCCCGCGTGCTGGCCCTGGCGCCGCAGGCGCGCATCGTGGCCTTTGGCCATCTGGGCGACGGCAACATCCATTTCAACCAATGCGCCGACGATGGCGCCGGCCTGGAGGCGCTGCTGGCCGGGGAGCGCGAGATCGCCGATGCGGTGGAAGCGCTGGCGGTGGAGATGGGCGGCTCGTTCAGCGCCGAACACGGCATCGGCCAGCTGCGGCTGCGCCAGATGGCCCGCTACAAGCCGCCGCTGGAACTGGCGCTGATGCGAACCCTGAAGGCGGCCCTGGACCCCGAAGGCCGCCTCAACCCCGGCAAGGTCACGGCCTTCGACTAGGCGCCCCCTGCCCGCCGCTGCGGGCGCCGGATGGGGTGGCTTGCAAAAAAAGACGCCGGCGGGGATCGCCCGCCGGCGCCGTGGGGCCCGTCAGGCCTGGGAGTCGTCCACCCAGACGCGCTCATAGGGCCAGCCCGCGCCCAGGGCGAAGGCGGGGCTGCCCTGGAAGCCCTGGAGGCGGGCGGTGGTGGCCTCGATGTAGTTGGTGAAGAACGGCAGGAACAGGCCGCCATCGTCGTGCAGCAGGGTGGATGCCTCGCAGTAGATCTCCCTGCGTTTGGCGGCATCGGTTTCCAGCCGGCCCATGACCAGCAGCTCGTCGAAGCGTTCGTTGCACCAGAAGGTCTCGTTCCACGAACCGCCGCAGGCATGGGCGATGGTGAGGATGGCATCGGCCGTCGGGCGCGAGTTCCAGCCGGTGACGCAGAACGGCACCTGCATCCAGGTGTGGCTCCAATAGCCGTCGTCCGGCACCCGGTTCAGCACGATCTCGATGCCGGCCGCCCGCGCCTGTTCCTGAAGAATGACGCTGGCATCCACCGCATTGGCATGGCCCGCATTGGAGACCGCGAGCTCGATCGAGCCCAGACCGGTCTTGTCCCAGTGCCATTTGGCCTTTTCGGGATCGTAGTTGTGCTGCGGGATGTCGTCGCAATAGGTGGGCAGGCCGGGATTGACCGGGAAATCGTTGCCCACCTTGCCGTGGCCCAGCAGCACGTTATCGACCAGGAAGTCGCGGTCGACGCAGTGCTTCATCGCCAGGCGCAGATTGAGGTCGTCGGTCGGAGCCCGGTCCACCGCCATGATCCAGGCGAACCAGGTGCCCGACGGGGTGGAATGCACCTTGACGCCGGAATCCTGGGCCACCATGGAGGCGACCCGGGGTTCGATGCGCATGGTCATGTCGACGTCGCCCGAACGCAGCGCGCTGGTGCGGGCGGCGTTGTCGGGGATGCCCTGGGTGACGAAGGTCTGGACATGGCCCGCCTCTTCGTTCCAGTAGCTGCCGAACTTCTCGGTCACCGATTCCAGGCCCGGGTTGAACTCGACCAGCCGGTAGGGGCCGGTGCCGACCGCCGGGTCGCCGTCCTTCCAGCCCGCCTGCACGATCGAGGTGTGGTAGTCGTGGCCCAGCGTGGTGGGAAAGTCGGCATCGCCGGAGGAAAGCGTGAACTTCACGACGTTGGGGCCGTCGGCCCGCATGTCGACGATGGGCGAGAGGATCGGCTTCGACGGCGATTCCGAGCCTTCCTTGATGTGTTCGCCCAGGGAATAGACGATGTCTTCGGCGTCCAGCGTCTTGCCGTCGTGGAACTCGACGCCTTCGCGCAGCTTGAAGGTCCACTCCGAGGCGTCGTTCTTCGCCTCCCATTCCACCGCCAGATTCGGCACCACGTTCATGTCGAGGTCGAGATTGGTAAGGCGGTTGTAGATCTGGTAGGCGCGCTGGATGTCGGTGCTGTTGGTCATCTTGGTGGGGTCGAAGGTCTCTTCGGCACCGGTGTATTCGGTGGCGACCCTGACCTCGCCGCCCTTCATGGGCTGCTGAGCCCGGGCACCGGCGGCCGACAGTGCGGCCGTGGCCGCGGCGGCGCCGACCCCCAGGGCGGCGGCCCGGCCCGTGAACTCGCGCCGGTCCATCCGGCCCGCCTTCACCAGGCCCGCCATCCATTCGAGTTGCTTGTCGCTCATGGGATTCTCCCTCTCATGTCAGGTCCACTCGGCGGCGGACTTCGGCCAGTCTATCCCCTTGCGCGGCCGATAACAAACCCCCGTCAGGTCCGTCAGGCCTGGGCCGCCGCCGGATCGGGGAAGGGGAAATGGCAGCTGGTCCAGTGTCCGGGCGCCACCTCGCGGTGGGGCGGCGTCTCGTGGCGGCAGCGGTCCCTGGCGAAGGGGCAGCGGGTGTGGAACTCGCAGCCTTGCGGGCGGCTCATCAGCGAGGGGATCTCGCCCTGGAGCTCCAGCTTGTCGCGGCGCCGGTCGGGGTCGGGTTCGGGCACGGCGGCGAGCAGGCCCAGGGTGTAGGGATGGGCGGGGCGGTGGAAGATTTCGCCCGTGGCGCCGACCTCTACGAAACGGCCCAGATACATGATCGCCAGCCGGTCGCTGACATGGCGCACCACCGGCAGATTGTGGGTGATGACGAGGTAGGAAAGGCCCAGCTCGCGCTGAAGCCGGTTCATGAGGTTGAGGATTTCGCCCTGGACCGAGACATCGAGGCCGGCCGTGGGTTCGTCGGCGACGATCAGCCGCGGTTCCAGCGCCAGGGCGCGGGCGACGCCCACCCGCCTGGCCTGGCCGCCGGAAAGCTGGTGCGGATAGGCCCCCATGAAGCCTTCGTGCAGCCCCACCAGCCGCAGCAGGCGCCGGGCCTCGTCCGCCAGCCGCTGCCGGGCCATGAGGCCGTGGATGCGGAACGGCTCGGTGATGGCATGGCGGACCGTTTTGCGCGGCGACAGGCTGGCCACCGGATCCTGGAACATCATGGCGATGTGGCGGCGCACGGCGCGGAAATGGGAATCCTTCAGCCCCACCAGCTCCCGCCCCTGGAACAGGATGCTGCCTTCCTGCGCCTCCACCAGGCCCAGCAGTGCCCGGCCCAGCGTGGTTTTGCCCGAACCGGACTCGCCCACCAGCGCGAAGGTTTCGCCCTGGCGCAGGGCGAAGGAGACGCCCATCACGGCATCGATGAAGGGATCGGCGATGCCCTTGGCCAGCGCCTCCACCGGCCCGGCGATGCGGAAGCGCACGCGCACGCCTGCGGCGGTGAGCAGATCAGCCATCGCGCAGCCGGAAGCAGCGGGCGGAATGGGCGGCGTTCACGGCATAGGTGGCGGGCGGGGCCTGCTCGCAGGAGCGGAAGCGTTCGGGGCAGCGCGGGGCGAAGATGCAGCCCGCCGGCAGATCGATCAGATCGGGCACGCTGCCGGAGATGGTGGGCAGATCGCGGCTGGCCTGCGCGATCCTGGCCGGATCGCATTGCAGCAGCATGCGGGTGTAGGGGTGGCGGGCGCGGTGAAACAGATCGTGCACCCCGCCCTGCTCCACCACTTCGCCAGCGTACATCACCGTCACTTCGTCGCACAGCTCGGCGATCAGCCCCAGATTGTGGGAGACGAACAGCATCGAGCATTCGAACCGCTGGCGCAGCTCCTTCATCAGGTGGACGATCTGCGCCTCCAGGGTGACATCGAGGGCGGTGGTGGGTTCGTCGGCGATCAGCAGGGCCGGGTTCATCATCAGCGCCATGGCGATGCAGATCCTCTGGCGCATGCCGCCGGAGAACTGGTGGGGATAGTCGTCGAGGCGGCGATGGGGATCGGGGATGCCGACCTGGGCCAGCATGTCGGCGGCCCGGCGCCGTTTCCAGGCCCGGGTTTCGCCCTGGCGGTAGAGGATGTCGGTCATCTGCGTGCCGATGGAGATCACCGGGTTCAGGGCCGTCATCGGATCCTGGAAGACCATCGAGATCTGCTGGCCGCGCAGGCCGCGCAGGCGGCGGCGGTCCATGGCCAGCACATCTTCGCCCTGGAACAGCACCTGCGAGGCCGGGGCCACCGTGGCATTGGGGCTGAGCAGGCGCAGCACGGCGTTGATCAGGGTCGATTTGCCGCAGCCCGACTCGCCGACGATGCCGACGATCTTGTTCCTGGGCACGGTGAGATCGACCCGGCGCAGCGCCTGGACGGCGCCACGGGCGGTGCGGAAGCCGACCGAAAGGTCGCGCACCTGGAGCACCGGCGCGCTCATCGGTCTTTCTTCAGCTTGGGATCGAAGACATCGCGCAGCGCCTCGCCCAGGAAGGTGAAGCCCAGCGTGGTGACGATCAGCGGAATGCCGCCGGCGACCACCAGCCAGGGCGTGTTGCGGATGAAGCCGAAGCCGTCGTTGAGGATGGAACCCCAGCTGGGCGTCGGTGGCTTCACGCCCAGGCCCAGGAAGGAAAGCCCCGCCTCGATGGTGATGACCACCGGGATATCCATGCTGGCGAGGATCAGCAGCGGCTGCACGATATTGGGCACCAGATGATGGACCATGATGCGCCCGATGCCGGCGCCCAGCGCGCGTTCGGCCAGGATGAACTCGGTGTTCTTGGTGGCCAGCGTCGAGGCGCGGGCGATGCGGGCATAGGCGGGCGTGGTGGTGACGATGACCACGAAGATGATGGTCTCCAGGCTGGGGCCGACCACGGTGATGACCGCCAGCGCGAACATGATGACCGGGAAGGCGCGCACGGAATCGAACACCCACATCAGCAGATTGTCGAGCCAGCGCGGCCCGTAGCCCGCCAGCATCCCCAGCACCAGCCCCAGCAGCAGCGAGGCGCCCACCGAGACCAGCGCCACATAAAGGGCGATGCGCCCGCCATGCAGGATGCGGCTGAAGGTGTCGCGGCCGAGATTGTCGGTGCCCAGCAGATGGGCCCAGGAAGGCGGCGCCAGTCGGGATTTCACGTCCAGCGCCTTGTAATCGTAGGGCGCCAGCAGATCGGCGCCCGCCGCCGACAGCACCACCGCCGCCACCAGCAGCAGGCCGAAACAACCCAACGGGTCGCGCAGCAGCTGGCTGACCCACGCCAGGCGTGGCTCCCGACGCAGGGGGGCGAGCGGGGCAGCGGCGTCCGCCACCGTTACAGCCCCTGCCGGATGCGGGGATCGATCCAGGCCGCGACCAGATCCGAGACCAGGGTGGAAAGTGCGAACAGCATGGTGGTGACCAGCACGCCGCCCATGACGATGGGGTAGTTGCGGGTGTTGACGGCATCCACCACCATCTTGCCGATGCCGGGCCGGGCGAAGATGATTTCGGCGAAGACGGCCCCCGAGATGAGGCTGCCGACGCCGACGCCCAGCAGGGCGACGGTGGGCAGGACGGCGAGCTTCAGCGCATAGACATAGGTGATGCGCCGGGCCGGCAGACCGTAGGCGCGGGCCATGCGGATATGGTTCTCGCCCATCACCTCCAGCATCGAGGTGCGCACGAAGCGCGCCAGATAGCCCACCCAGCCCAGGCCGACGGCAAGCCCCGGCAGCACCAGATGCAGCATCTGGTCTTCCAGATCGCCCGCCTCGCCCGCCCCGATGGCCGGGAACCAGCGCAGCTCCACGGCGAACAGCAGCAGCGCGTAGAGGCTGACGATGAAGGAGGGGATGGCGATGCAGCTGACCGACAGCACGGCCGTGATCTTGTCGAGCAGGCTGTTGCGGTGGATGGCCGAAAGGCAGCCCATGGGGATGCCCAGCAGCACCGACCAGCCCAGCCCCACCAACGCCAGGGCCAGGGTGTGGGGCAGCTGCTCGCCCAGCATGGTGCTGACCGGGCGCTTCGACCACACATCGATGCCCAGATCGCCCGTCACCACATTGGCCAGGAACTTGGCATACTGGACGAAAAAGGGCTGATCCATGCCCATCAGCGCCCGGAACTCCGCCCGCATTTCGGGCGTGGCGCGCGGCCCCAGCGCGATGCCGGCGGGATCGCCCGGCACCAGATGGATCGCCGACAGCAGCATCAGCATCGCCAGGCTGACGATGAGGACGGCCAGGCCCAGGCGTTTGACTGTGTAGAGCAGCATGGCCCGCCATCGGGCTACGGATCGCCGGCCAAGTCAACTCCCCGCCCCGGCGTCCCCGCGTGCGCCGGGCGCGGCGGCGAGGGTGCGGCCCGCCCCGGCCTCGTCGGTTTGAGTCAGTTGAGATCGCGGGGGATGGTTTCGTTCCAGGCGCGGGCGAACACCCGCCGCGCGCCTTCGAAGGCCTCGCAGCGGGCCCAGAAAAGCCAGTCTTCGGCGCTGCTGGCCAGCGTCGAGCGGGTCCGGGTCAGCACGTCGAAGCCCAGCTCGGGGCGGCGGAAGCGCCAGGTCCAGCCGATCTCGATCCTGGCCGATGTCGGGTCGCCCTCGGCGATTCGGTAGCGCTGCTCGCTCCTCGATCCGAAGATCCAGCCGGTGTCGTCGTCGCGCCGGAGGCCGCTGTCGTCGATCACCTCCAGCCACGCCTCGCCGGTGACATCGTCGTGCTCGATGCGGCGCCGGTAGCAGCCGGCCTCCAGCACGGTGGTGCGCCAGGGCCTGGCGCCTTCGGGCGGGCCAAAGGGCGCCAGGGCGGCATCCTGCCGGCGCGGAACGCGCAGCGGCAGGGCCAGCGTGCCGGTTGCCAGGGTCACCGTCACCGGCTCTGGCGAGGGCCAGAACAACGGCCACAGGCTGTTGGAAAGCGCGATGCGGATGCGGTGGCCGGCGGGGAAGCGCTGGGCCACATCGTTCAGCTGCAGGCGCACCCGATAGCGCCGCCCCGGCTCCAGCGGCCGTGGAAACTCGTGGCTGTCGCGGTGGGTGAGGTTGAGGGCGCCATAGCTGACGCGGGTGGTGGCACCGTCGGGGGCGACATCGCCCAGCCGCGCCACCAGGAAGGCGTTGGGCCGGTCGGCGGCAACCTCCAGCGTCAGCACCGGCGCGCCCAGCATCTCCACCGCCTCGGTCAGGGGCGCGGTCTCGAAGATCAGGGAACAGCCATCGTCGGCGCGCTGGTCGGCCGGGGCATCCGGCACCAGGCCATAGCAGCACCATTCGCCCTGGCGCAGGCCCATGGTCATGGGCGTGCGGATGGCGGCATCCACCGGCGGTCCGGCCTGCTCTGCAAGGCTGCCGCCGCGCCCGAGATGGAAGACGCGCTGGCGGATGTGGTCCGAAGGCCAGGAGTCTTCGGCCACCCAGCGCCCGGGCCGTTCCTGGTAGAAGGTGGCGGGCGGCGCGCTCTCCTGCATCCAGGCCCGGTAGCGGGGTTCGTCCTCGATGCCGTTCTCGATGCCCTTCAGCCAGCGGTCCCACCAGCGCAGGGTCTCCTGCAGAAAGCCGATGCGCGGCCCCGGCAGGGCGAAATGGGGATATTTGTGCGCCCAGGGGCCAACCAGCCCCTTGCTGGGGCAGGAAAGGCCCGCCAGCAGCCGCGGCACGGCGTTGGAATAGCCATCGGCCCAGCCGCCCACGGCATAGACGGCGGCCTTGATGGCGCCGTAATCCTCGCCCACCGAGCCGTGTTTCCAGAAGGCATCGCGGCGCTGGTGGCGCAGCCAGCCGATCAGCCAGGGCCGGTTGGCCTCCAGCCTGGCCAGCCACAGGCGGCGCCAGTCGTCGGCGAGCGCCGGGTCCGGCGGGCGGGTGTTCATGGCGAACATGGTGGCCGCCCACGACATGGAGTCGTTGATCATGACGCCGCCCATGTAATGGATGTCGTCGGCATAGCGGTCGTCGGTGGAGGCGATGGTGACCACCGCCTTCAGCTGTGGCGGGCGCCGCGCGGCCACCTGCAGCCCGTTGAAGCCGCCCCAGGAGATGCCGATCATGCCGACGGCGCCGCTGCACCAGGGCTGGGCGGCGATCCAGGCCAGCACCTCCACGGCGTCGTCCTGCTCGCGGGCCAGATATTCGCCCTCCAGGATGCCGTCCGACTCGCCAGAGCCGCGCATGTCCACGCGCACGCAGGCATAGCCGTGGCCGGCGTAATAGGCGTGGGTCAGATGGTCGCGCTCGCGGGTGCCGTCGCGCTTGCGGTAGGGCAGAAACTCCAGGATCGCCGGCACCGGCTCTGCCTCGGCGGTGGCGGGAAGCCACAGACGCGCCGCCAGCCTGGTGCCATCGGCCAGCGCGATCCAGACGTTTTCGATCTCCTTCACCCGGTGCGGAAATTGCGTCACTTCGTCGATGGCAACCATCGCGGCTTCCCCCTCTCGCCCCGGCGGTTATCGCCGCAACCGCCGCTGGCGGTCAATGCGATGGGCTTGGGTCGGATGGATTCGGGTCGCGAGGCAGGCAGTGGACACCGTGCTCGATCTACCGGTGGCGATGTCTTCTTGCGGAGGGTGGCGAGGACAGCATGAGCAGAGGGCTTCGCTCGCCTGTCCCGGACCCGCCTCAGCGGTGTTCCGGTCTTGCAACGAGGCGTTTGTTGACGATCCTCTGCTGCATGCTCCCGTTCCGTGATGGCCGCGGGTGGAGACGACGCTTGAGCGGGTCGTCGCGTCCTGTAAGCTCTGCCGGCTGCACAGGGGGGCAAGGCCGTGGCCAGCATCGCGATCCGCACCCCCGGTACCATTCTGCCGCGGGTGGACGCATGAGCACGAACACGACGGAGGCGTTTTCCCGCGTCAAGATCGACGCTTTACTTGAGAACGCCGGCTGGAAGCTTTCCGAGGACAAGGATGTCCTGCTTGAACACATGCTGGCGGATGGCAGTCGCGCCGACTATGTGCTCTGCAACCGGCAGGGGCGCCCGCTGGCGGCGGTCGAGGCCAAGCGCGCCCGTGTCGATCCGCGTGCTGCCCAGGACCAGGGCCGCCATTATGCCGAACAACTGGGTGTTCCCTTCGTCTTCCTCTCTAACGGCGAGGAGGTGTGGTTCCTGAATCGCGATACAGACGCCCATGCCCGTCCGGTCGCGAGCTTCTTCTCCCAGGACGACCTGGAGCGCCGTGCCGCGGCCCGCGAGATCCGCTGCGAGATCGCCGATATTCCCATCGACTGTAACATCACCGACCGTGGCTACCAGCTGGACTGCATCGAGAGACTTAGCGCCAGGGTCGCGTGTGGGCAGCGCAGGTTGTTGGTGGAGATGGCGACCGGCACCGGCAAGACGCGCATGGCGGCAGCCTTCGTCAAACGCCTGTTCCAGGCCGGCACCGTCACCCGCGTCCTTTTCCTGGTGGACCGCCTCGCACTGGCGACCCAGGCTGAAAATGTTTTCACCGACCATCTCGGCGATTATCCCTGCCATGTGCTTAAGTCTGGCCGCTCCTTCGATCGGGCCAAGCGCATTGTCATTGCCACCTTGCAGACCATGATCGCCGAATACGACGCCTTGTCGTCGGGCTATTTCGATCTGGTGATCACCGATGAATGCCACCGTTCCATCTACGGCAAGTTTCGCCGGGTGCTGAAGCATTTCGACAGTATCCAGCTGGGGCTGACTGCCACGCCTTGCAGCGCCGCTCCTGCCGCCGGCTCGGAGGATGAGGACAACGCCTTCGTGCGCGACACGCTGCGCTTCTTCGAACTCGAGCGCCCCACCTTCCGCTACGACTTGGGCCGGGCCATCGACGAAGGCTATCTGGTACCCTACCGCATCTACAGGGCGATGACTGTGAAGACCGCCGCCGAAGGCGGCTTCGAAGTGAGGCGCGACGAGCTCGACTGGGACGATATGAACGAGGCGGATCGCCGGGAGCTCGAGGAACAGTTTGGCGGCAGCGACGCCATCGTCGTCGACCCGCAGGCGCTGGAGCGCCGCTTCACCATCCCCGAGCGCAACCGCGCCATGGTGCGCGAGTTTCGCAAGACCCTGGAAGATGGCTTCACCGGCCGGGACGGCATCCACCGCGCTCCCGCCTGGGGCAAGACCATTGTCTTCGCCGTCACTCGCCGCCACGCCGCGACCCTGGCGGACATGTTCGACCAGCATTTCACCGACCGTAAGCCAAATCCGGAGGTACGCTATGCCGATTTCGTCGTCAGCGATGTGGGCGACGGCCCCTCCCCGGACGCAGGCGCCATGATCAGACGCTTCAAGGAGGAAAAGTTTCCGCAGATCCTGGTGAGCGTGAACATGCTGGATACCGGCTTCGACTGCCCGGAGGTGGTCAACCTGGTGATGGCGCGATTCACGAAAAGCGCCATTCTCTACCGCCAGATGCGCGGACGCGGCACCCGCAAGGCTCCCCACATTCACAAGGACCATTTCACGATCTTCGACTTCACGGGCGTGACGGATTTCCACGGAGACGACGACGGCAACCCCGACGGCGGCGTGATCGTCTCGGAAGGGCCGCGCAAGCCCCCGACGCCGCGCCACCTGCTGACCCTGGATGTGGACGACCATATCGACCCTGCCAGCCGCGACTGGCTGACCCTGGACGAGGACGGGCGTATCGTACAGACGCCGGCCGACCAGGCGCGCGCCGCCGCCATCGCCCTGCGCTTTGAAGCGTGGCGTGGCGAGCAGCAGGCGGACCTGAACGCCGAACAATCCCGCTGGGCGAGCCTGATCGCCACCCGTGCCAGAGCCGATGCGGCGACCATGACGGGCTTCCATCCTTACGACTTCGATGGCCACCCCTTCGCTGGCCTGGGCGGCTATGACGCCGCACGGCGGGTCTTCGGCGGTGCCGAGGCACTCGCTCGCCTGCTGGACGGCTTCAACGCCGCCGTCTTCGGCAACGACCTGCCCCCGCGCCGCTAGAGGCCGCCCGTGTCCCTGACGCCCGAGCTGCGCCGCAACATCGATCGCATCCGCGATTACCTCTTCGGCGGCGGTTATCCGGACCCGGCCCAGAACGCCGAACAGCTGAGCTTCCTGTTCTATTTCTGCATGTTCGAACTGGCCGATGCCGCTCACCTCCGTGCTGCAGAACGCCGCCCTGGCGTCGAGCCTTACGACGGCGCCTTCCAGGGCACGTGGCGGCTGCGCAACTCGAACAACGCGCCGGGCCAGGAGGAGGTGCCGCGCAACCGTCTGCGCTGGTCGGTCTGGAGCCATCGCAACGGTGAACCCCTGGTCTCCTGGCTTCGCGACGAAGTCTTCCCCTTCCATGCCAGCCTCGCCGTCGGTGGTGCCACCGATTTCATGGCCGGCGCCCGCCTCGTCATCGACGAGCCGGCCGTGCTCGCCCAGGTCGTAAGCCAGGTGAACGACCTCCATCTCGAAAAGATGGACGCCGACACCAAGGGCGACTTGTTCGAACACGTGCTGCGCCAGATCCGTCAGGCAGGCGAGCTGGGCCAGTTTCGCACTCCGCGCCACATCATCCGCGCCCTGGTCGAACTGATCGACCCGCGCCTGGGAGAAACCGTCTGTGATCCGGCGGCCGGTACCGCCGGCTTTCTGGTCGCCGCCTGGGACCGGATCCGGCTCGCCAACTCCTCGCCGGAGGGAATCGAAGAGATCGAGGTGGACGGCAAGACGGTCCGCCGCGGGTTGGGCAACCTGCTCCCCACCGAGGCCGTCAACCGTCTCCACGAAGCCACTTTCTATGGCATGGATGTGGACCCGCGCATGGTTCGCCTCGCCACCATGAACCTCACCCTGCGCGGGCTGGAACAGGTGCGCGTGCTGCATCGCAACGCGCTCACCCGTGCCCTGGACCGGGCCACCAGGGCAGAGCTGGGCCTGCCTCCGGACGGCTTCGACATCTTTCTCGCCAACCCGCCCTTTTCCGGCAAGCTGGACCGCGACCGCATCGTGGACGAGGTGAAGGTGGGCAGAACGGCGCAGACCGAACTGCTGTTCCTGCAATTCATGCTGAATCACCTGAAGCAGGGCGGGCGCTGCGGCGTCGTGGTGCCCGAAGGCGTGCTGTTCGGCTCCAGCGGCGCCCATCGCGAACTGCGCCGCAAGCTGGTGGAGAACAACCGGGTAGAGGCGGTGCTGTCGCTGCCGGGCGGTGTCTTCAACCCCTATGCCGGGGTCAAGACCTCGCTGCTGGTCTTCCGCAAGGGCGGCACCACGGCGCGGGTCATGTTCCTGCACGCCGACAACGACGGCTTCAAGCTCGACGCCAACCACAGCGACCCCATCGCCGCCGACGACCTGCCGGCCCTGATCGCAGCCTTCCATGATCGCGAATCGAAATGGCAGGCGTGGCAGACTCGCGACCAGGATGCCGAGTGGACGGAGAGGTGGTGGTTCGCCACGGCCGACGCCATCCGTGCCGACGACTTCAACCTCGGCGCCCCCCGCCACCGCCCCGCCCAGCGCGCCAGGGTGGTGCACCGCGACCCTCTGGAAATCCTGGAGGAGCTGCGGGGCGTCGAGGGCGAGATCGTGAGGGAGATCGACGCGCTCACCGAGGCGGTGGGGTGAAGGTCGTGCCGCGATGTCTGACTATCGACAGCACGAGAACGAACGCGGTATGATGTTCGCGATGCCGTCAAGCAACCGCCAGACGCAGCGTCTCAGAGATCCGGTCCACGGGCTCGTCGTCTTTGGGGGCGGTGGCGATCCGCATCGAGACGAGACCGACTGTATCGCGTGGCGTCTGCTCAACACGCGCGAGTTCCAGCGGCTGCGCCGCATTCGCCAGCTGGGGTTCTCCGATCTGGTCTTTCCGGGCGCGACCCACAGCCGCTTCGCCCACAGCGTCGGCGTCTATCATGTCGCCCGCCAATTGGCCGATATCATCGCCCGCCGGCAAGGGCGACGCAATTGCGAGCGCGAACGCGAACGCGTTGCGCTTCTTGCCGCCCTTCTGCACGACATCGGCCACGGGCCGTTCAGTCACGCCTTCGAGTCTGCTGGAGCAACAGTGGGACAGCGTAAGTCGCACGAAGAATGGAGTGTAGAGATCGTTCAGAGCGATACTGAGGTCGGCAAAGTTCTACGCGAGGTGGACGAAACCTTGCCAAAAAAGATCGGAGAACTTCTGAAAGAAGAAGAAGCCAAGGACATCTATGCAACCATCGTCTCCAGCCAATTCGATGCCGACCGAATCGACTATATTCAGCGGGATCGTATGATGACCGGTGTTGAGTTTGGTCACATAGATCGTGACTGGCTTCTCGATTGTCTTGAAGTTGGCACAATTACTATCGATGAAGCCACCCCTCGTGAGGTGCCTTGCCTTTACCTCGGGCCGAAAGGTGTAACGGTGGCAGAAGAATATCTGGAAGCACGGTTTCGACTCTATCGCATGGTCTATATGCATAAGACGACCCGCGCCGCCGAGAAGATGCTCGAAGCATTGTTAAAAGCCATTGCATCCGAAACAAGGGCTAGCAGGCAGACGTATCAAGAATCATTTCTGCGTTACCTGGCAAGCGATGCCCCGACACTCGGTATGTACCTGAATCTCGACGATGCAGCTGTCTGGTCGGCAATGGCTACTATAGAAGATCAATTCGAACTGAATGCATCGAATTTGGCAAAACGCCTGCGAGATCGCGATCTCTACAAATGCATCGATATCGGTGTTCTCGACGAGGGTGGTGGCAATTTACATCTTCAATTTGAAAGAGAGCTCTCACATGATATTCGTCGGGAGCTTCTTTTTGATAAGCCAGTATTGACGCCATACAAGTGGTATGATTTTGGTGATTCATCGGCACTCAACAAAGTTTTAGTAAAGTCACACTCTAACATGAAAGAGCCAAAAGATATTGTCAGCATATCAAAGATTGTGGAACAACTACGGGACAAAGAACATATCTGTCGTGTTTACGCGCCGGATGCAAATTGTATTCGGAAACTCCACGACGTCTTGGAGGGTGTCAAAAATGGAGGCTGAAGATATCGTCGTCAGCCTGATCGCACTGCATGGCGGTGAAGTGATCGGGAGAACCAGGATGCAGAAGGAAGCTTATCTTCTGGATCGCTGTGGGGGAAACTTCGGTCTCTCCTTCGTTTATTACCATTATGGACCTTACTCGTTTGACCTCGCTGACGGTTGGGCCGATGCACGCAGCAACAGGCGCATCAGCATACGAGAGATGTACGGCTCGCGTCATGGTGTACCCTATTCGATCTTTACGCTCGACGGGGACGAGGAACTACCTGATCGTATCGGTGTATTGTCAACAGCCGACGCCCGCTCGCTTCTGAAGATGATGAAGAGAGTGTCGGACATTGCCTTGGAGTTGGCAGCAACGATCATTTTCTTACGCGATCAGGAGGGATACGGAAGTCGAGCTGTCCAGGAAACAAAAGACAGGAAGCCTGTTAAAGCTATCAATGCTCGGCTTCAAGAGGCTATCTTATTGATTCGCAATCTCGGTTTAGATAAGGGAAAAGCACTGGAACTTCCAGAATGACACGGTGGTTTTCCATAATCGGAATCACCTGGTACCATAGCGTAGAAGGGACACGACGTGCTGAGCCTATGTATTGATTCTAAGCTATCGGTGGAGGAGCAATGCGTTCTATGCCGGTTTGGGTCGGGCATCGGACGATGAAAATTGCGCGCCTCGATGAATTCTGCGACTTTTCGCCCGGCGGGAAGCTTAAGTTGAATAAAAGCCACTACATTGAGAGCGGTTATCCTGCTTTCAGTGCTGCCGGCCAGGATGGTTTTGTTGAGAAATGGGAACACGACAGTCCAGCGGTTGTTGTTTCTTCTATCGGTAGTTGTGGCAAGGCATTTCTCGCTACTGGTCGTTGGACGAGCCTTGCCAACACGTATATTGTGTTTCCGGATGTCGAACGTTGTCTTCCTGAATACCTCTGGTACCTCCTCAACGATGAAACGTCATGGATCATCAGTGGAACCGCTCAACCGTTCATCAAATCTTCCGACATTAAAGCTCGGGAAATTCCCCTTCCACCACTCACCGAACAGCGTCGTATCGCCGGCATCCTGAATCGGGCAACGCGCATCGAGCGCCTCCGCGCCCAGGCCACCGCCCGCCTTCGCAGCCTCGCCCCTGCCCTCTTTGTCAAGACCTTCGGCGACCCTGCCAGCAACCCAATGGGATGGCCGGTGGCGCGGCTTGGCGATGTTGCCACCGTTGCGGCGGGGGATCCGGCACCTCAACACCCGGAAGCCTTTGCTGCAAACGGCCCTCTGTTCGTGCGGATGCAGGATGTCGGACGTGGTCATGTGAATCCGGCGCTTTCGGCCTCGACGGATCGCCTCGATCCTTCCTGGCCTTCCCGGCAGCGCCTTCGCCTCTTTCCGAAAGACAGCACCTTGATTCCCAAGAGCGGCGCATCGGTCAATCTCAACCACCGTGCCATGCTCGCCACTGAAGCCCACGTCGTCAGCCACCTCGCTGTGCTAACCCCGGACCGGGCCAAGGTAGAGCCTGAATACATGTTCTGGTGGTCAGTCCATTACGACCCGCGTGAACAGGCCCAGGTCACGAGTCTACCATCCCTCAAGCTTTCGACCTTGAAGGAAGCGCCGATTCCCCTCCCCCCACTCACCGGTCAACGTCGTTTTGCGCGCCTCGCCAGACAGATAGACCGGTTGGCGAAGACCGCCGCCACGGCATCCCAGACCGCAGCGGCCCTCACCGCCTCGCTCATGGACCGCCTGTTGAATCCAGCCCCGCCGTCATGACTGACATCGTGAACAGACGTCGGCGCAGCGAGATGATGGCCGGGATCAAGGGCCGCGATACCGTTCCCGAGCGCACCGTGCGCCGCATCGCGCATGGCATGGGCCTGCGTTTCCGCCTCCATCGCCGTAATCTGCCTGGCCGCCCCGATCTGGTCTTCCCCCGCCATCGGTTGGCCGTCTTCGTCCATGGTTGCTTCTGGCACCGGCACGAAGGATGCCGCTATGCCTATACACCCAAGTCACGAATGGAATTCTGGGCTGGGAAGTTTGCTCAGAACACGGCCCGAGACAGGCGCAACGAAGAAGCGTTGCGCGATCTCGGATGGACAGTTCTGATAATCTGGGAGTGCGAGGCCCGGGACGAGGAGAGCGTGAGGCAGAGGCTGGCCGTCTGCCTTCGCCCCGGTAGCGTCGCTATACTCCGCAACCGCGCCCGCGCCTTTCGGGGTGCTGTTGGCGAACGGGAGGCCGCGGATGGTGCGGGCGCTTGACATGTTCTGTGGTGCTGGCGGAAGCAGCGCCGGGGCGGAGGCGGCGGGGGTGGAGATCGCCGCCGGCATCGACATGTGCCCCGTGGCCACCGCGACTTTCGCTGCCAATTTTCCGAAGGCCCGCGTCTATACCGAGTGCCTGGAAAACATCGACCTCACCTCCCTGAGCAAAGAGATGGGCGAAATAGATCTTCTGCTCGCATCGCCGGAATGCACGAATCACAGTTGCGCCAAGGGTAGCGTGGAGCGCGACGAAGCCAGCCGTAATACTGCCATGCTGGTCATCGAGTATGCCCGTGTGCTGCGCCCTCGATGGATCGTTCTTGAAAACGTGATCCACATGCGGCCATGGTCCCGCTATAACGAACTGAAGCACAAACTGCGCGATCTTGGTTATCGTCTGAAAGAACACGTGCTGGATTCCGCCAGCTTCGGAGTCCCGCAACGCCGCCGCCGCCTGTTTCTTATGGGAGACAGAAAATGGGAGCTGGAAGGAGTTGTTCGCAAACAGCTTGGTCGGCCCAGGACAGCGAAGTCAGTGCTCGATCCCGCGGGCTCCTGGAAAACATCCCCTTTGTTCGATTCGAGAAGGGCATGGCCCACCATCGAACGAGCAAAACGCGGCTTCCAGGCACTTGGAGAAGAGGCCAGCTTTCTTCTGGTTTACTACGGCAGTGACGGCAGCGGTGGCTGGCAACCCTTGAATCGCCCTCTTCGCACGATTACGACCCTGGACCGCTTCGCCCTGATCCGGCATGAACGAGGCGAACCGAGAATGCGAATGCTGCAGGTCCCCGAACTCAAGCGAGCCATGGGTCTCAGGGACGAATTCGAGCTACCTGCAGGCACCCGCCGTGATCGTATCCGCTTGCTCGGCAACGGTGTTTGCCCGCCTGTGATGAAAGCCGTGCTGAAATCGCTGATCGATTCATAAACGTAGCGAACGAGAGCAGTGCCCGATGCTATAGCCAGTTTTCCACACTTAACCCTGGAATTCTTTTAAAATGTCCAACGTTGCCTGTAACAACAACTAACCCTTTGGTAAGTGCGATTGCAGCTATCATAATATCGTTATCTTCAATGCGTATCCCACAGAGCTCCAGCTTGGATCGAATCTCCCCATATAGGTAGGCTGCCTCTATATCGAACGGAAGTATCGGTAATCTATTTGTGACTAGCCGTTCGATTTGCTGTTCGATTTTTCCCATATAACGCGATGACTGCTTCTTCCGAGCTCCGAAAATTAATTCTCCCAGAGTAATACTGGATGTGAATTGGTTTTCAACGGGCGTCAAATTGACGCATTTAAGGAGATTTTGTGAAGGTGACTGCTTCATCATATTGCTGAGAATATCGGTATCGAAAAGGTACATCAGTCTTCGAGCTCCACAACACGACCGGTATCGTTCTTTCGTGCTGTATAAATCTCCTCGATCAGCCTGTCCACCTCTCGATCATCGAGTGGGCTCCATCCACCTTTTAAACCGATTACCCCCTCAGAGCTGAGCCACCCCCCCGCCAGGGAAGCTATCTTGTTTTTTAGCATAACTCTATTCTTGGGTTTACCGTTAATACCAAGATAATCAATTTTCGAAAGTGGTAGGACATCGACAGGTTTGGTCACCCCTTGAAGACGTTCAAGGAATACCTTAAGAGCGGATGCCTGCTCGGGATAGTGAGTCCACAGTGGTATCATGTAAGGTCCGGATGGTTTGATCGTATCCTCAATCAAACTGGCCATAAACGAGAAATCCTCACGACGATCACCAGCAATGGCACTGACGAGATGAAGGTCAGCAAAAATGAGTCTGACATTAGGACATGCTGCGATACTCATTTCTTCGCCAGTGTAGTGAAACGACTGGCACGGTATGCCGAATTGCTCGATCACTTCGACCAAGCTATCAAGGTGGTCGCGTTCATCGTCAATAACGACGATTCTCGTCGCTCGATGCATCATTTTGTCTCCTTGAAGATTAAAGCAACGATGGCACCGTCAAATTCTCCAGAGATTCCGATTTCCTCGGGTTGAGGAAAGGCAAGGCGTCCTTCACTCAACTCCATCGCCAAATTCGCATAATATAGTCCCAGACCCATACCCTCCGGCTTGCGTGTGAAAAATGGTCGCACAAGATTCTCGGGTTCATCTCCCTGGAAGCCAGGACCATTGTCGGCCACGACGACGGCCGGACCAGCCTCGAAGTCACAAGATACGTCGATATACAATTTTCGCTCTGGTAATTTGCTTCCTATGGATGAGTTCGGCCACCTCACCTGCAACCAGTATAGCGCATTGTCAATAAGATTGCTCAGTGCCCCAAGCACAAGGCCAAACGCGAATCTCGATTGGAAGCCGTCATCTCTGCCTTCCAACAGTGGGGAAATCAGCCGAACACAGTGGTGACGCAGGCGCGGCACATGGAAACGGCGTGCAGCATGAACCAGCTTGTATGCGCTGTGCTGTCGCTTGTTATCACGCCGGAGCAATGCCGTGAAGCCATCGAGAAGGCGCATGAGTTCCCTTGCTTGCTTCGCTGCACCTTCCATATCCACTCCTTCCAGAATCGTCTGGTGAAGCACTTGAACACCACGCTCTACCTCGTGAAAAACGATGGCCAGATTCAAGCCTGACATGCCCGCAGAGAGCAGTGTTTCTTGCATATCTTGGTAACGATTTTCAATTCTGATTATATATCTCTCCAGCTTTTCCCGCACTCCTTGTCGATCAAGCTCGCGTCTCAATTCATTAATTGGTTTTTCTATTTTCGTGGTTAAAGGATCGTTGGGTTTTCCAGTCATCTGCCTGATGCGCCCTTTGTCGACCCAGCGCTCCGCTTCAAAAACAGAAAGAGCTCCGATAACGATGCGACGCAAACGATCACAAGCATCATTTTCCACAAAGCCTTCCCGATTAGTCTTTTCAATCAATTCTGTTGATTTCTCAAGAGATAAGTGAATCTCACCCAGAACGATGTTGCGGCTGATTCGTCGTGTAGGTATGTTCACACGGCGCAGATCGAGACCAAGCCAGTCATCGCTATGCTCACCGTAATTGTATATGCGAATGCCATCCCGATAAACTCGCACACCGCCATTTTCGTCAAGATATTTTCCCAGTGCCTGAAAGTTGGGCAATATTCGACGAATTTCCCGATCCCGATCATAGACATAAAACATTCCAACCACAGAACCAATTCCAGCGAACGTTATTTTGTCTGCTACAACTTTCTTTTCCATCCGATCATCCCCCAACCTGGGTGGAAGTTGCAGTCGCTCCCCAGATTTATCGATAACTCTTCGATCAAGTTTGATTCCCGGAATCTGACAAAACTCATAAGTCCAGTCAAGGCGATCTCCATCTAGCTCGAACAAGAACTTCCAGATAGCACAATCGTGTATATGATTGACGTCGGGAAGGTCGGAAATCCAGTCCTCGCGGCCGGGAACGTGGAAGACGACCTGAAATTCACCGGGTTCCCGGAAAGGGGAACACATGGAGATAATCTGGTTGTGGAGGCGACGCACCTCGCCTCGCGACCAATCGGTTTCACGCAATCGCCGGATCTCGACACGGGCTCCCGTCTTCTCACCAGAGAAAATCTCGGGGCGGCGAGTTTGGACGATGACTGGCGCTTCGTCCAGGTAAGGTTGCACGATGAGGTCGTTCCAGTCGATGTCGACCACGCACTCATCCGCATCCGCCGCCCTCGTAACAAAGGTGATATGGTTGCCGAGCTTGTGAACGGCGAAGCGACCTAGTCCTTTTTCGCCCAACGGCAGGCGCCCGTATCTGGGTGTCCTGCGCTCCGCCGCTCTCTGTTTCTGGCGGTGTTCATGGCCGGGCACCAGCCAGATCGATTGTAGACGTTCGGGGGTCATGCCCTCACCATCGTCGGCAACGATGATCGCTGGTTCCGGCTCCGCGTCCAGATCCAGGGTGACGACAGCCTGACTCGCATCGGCGTCGTAGGCGTTCTTGACTAGTTCCAGGACGGCCAGCCGTGCACTGCCGATCAACTCGTCGCCGAGCAGCTGCAGCACTCTGGCCCTGGGACGGAAGGGCTGGTTTATCCGCTCTGGCACATTGTCGCTCAGGGCGCGTCCTCCGCGTTGGGATTCACGCTGCCCGCCTGGAACGGCGGGATATCGGAGGTTAGCACCTTCGCTCGTTGCTGTCGCCCTCAATTTGCATGGAACCTCGATACACGAATGTTCACCCGCTGCGCTCGCGGTTCTCCGTCAGCCCCGCGCGACGCGAAGCGCCATGTGCAGGCTGTGTGGCAGGCGCAGGCGTCGCGCTTTGCCGTGGGCGTCGGTGCCTTCCAGCGAAGGACGGCGCAATGACGGGGGCGGCGTGTGTGGCTCCTGGCGTCTGGGTCGCCAACGGTGGCACACCATTCCTGATGTCCTGAACCGGAACAGGCGATGGACCGCCCCGCCCCGCCGTGGAACACTGCCGGGCTGTCCCGCCGATGGGAGCGAGGCGATGGCCGAGCAGAGCGTTCTGATCGTCGCCGCCGACGGGGAGCTGCGCCATGTCCTGGCCGAACAGCTCTCCCTGTGCGAGGGCTGCGAGGTCGTCGATTGCGGCAGCGGCGCCGAGGCGCTGGCGCTGGCCGCCGCGCGGCGCTTCGATCTGTTGCTGCTCGATGCCGGCCTGGCCGACATGGCCGGGCGCGCGCTCTGCCGGGCGCTGCGGCAGGGCGGACAGCGGGCGCCGATCGTCGTGCTGACCGGCGCCGATGGCGATGGCGTCGATTCGGGCGCCGACGACCATGTCGCCAAGCCCTTCCGCCTGGGCGAACTGCTCGCCCGCCTGCGCGCCCAGCTGCGCCGGCAGCGGCGGGGCGAGGATGCGGCCTTCGCCATCGGCGCCTACAGCTTTCGCCCTTCCGCCCGGCTGCTGGTGCATGACGGCAACGGCGCAAGGCTGCCGCTGACTGGCAAGGAGGCGGCGATCCTGGAATTCCTCTATCGGGCCGGCGGCGAGACGGTGGCACGCCGCCGGCTGCTGGAGCGGGTGTGGGGCTATCACGCCGAGGCGGCCACCCATACCCTGGAAACCCATATCTACCGCCTGCGCCAGAAGATCGAGGACGATCCGTCCTGCCCGCGCCTGTTGCTGACCGAACCGGGCGGCTACCGGCTGGAGCCGTCCCCGGCGGGGCCGGCGATCTCCTCCAGCGTGAAAAGCGATTCGAAGGGGATGGCGCGGCGGGCATAGAGCTCCGCTGCGCCCTGGCGGCGGTCCACCACGGCGACGATGCGCTCCACATGGGCGCCTGCCGCCAGCACCGCTTCGGCCGCCGCCATGGTGGAGCGGCCGGTGGTCACGGTGTCTTCCACCAGCGCCACCCGGTCGCCGCGGCGAAGCTGGCCCTCGATCGCCCCTCCGGTGCCGTGCCGCTTGGGCCGGTCGCGCACATAGAAGCCCCGCAGCGGGCGCGCCCCGGCGGCCGAGGCCATCACCAGCGCGGCCACCAGCGGGATGGCGGCCGTCGCCATGCCGCCCACGGCGGCGATGGCGGCGCCTTCCAGGCGGGCCAGCAGCAGGGCGGCGATGGCGCTGGCGCCCTCGGGCAGCAGCGTCACCCGGCGCAGGTCGATATAGACGCCCGCCCGCCCGCCGGAAGCGAGCGTGAAGTCGCCGTCCTGCAACAGCGCGTGCTGGCGAATCAGGGCCAGCAGCCGTCCGGTCTGCGCGTCCCGGTCCATATCCGCCTCATCGCCCCTCATCGCCGTCACGGCAGGTTACGCCCGCCCGCTGCGACGGTATAACCTGCCCGGCCGGGGTGGGAGCAAGCGGATGGCATTGCCGGGCGAGTTCCTCGTGCGTTTCTGGGGGGTCAGGGGTTCCGTCCCCTGTCCCGGGCCGGCGACTGCGCGCTATGGCGGCAACACCTCGTGCCTGGAGCTGCGCTGCGGCCCCCATCTGCTGATCTTCGATGCCGGCACCGGCTTGCGCGAGCTCTCCCGCGCCCTGGGGGCGGGGCCGCTGGAGGCCGACCTGTTTTTCAGCCACACCCATCTCGATCACATCTGCGGCTGGCCCTGGCTGGAGGCGCTGGGCCGGCCCGAAACCAGGCTGGCCGCCTGGGCGGGCCATCTGCGCCCGCCCCACAGCCTGGAAGGCGTGCTGGAACGCTTCCTGGAGGATGGCGCCGCGCCGGTCGGGCGCGAGACGCTGAAGGCGCGGATCGCCTGGAACGCCTTTGCCGCCGGCGACCTGCTGCGCCCGCAGGACGGCATCGCGGTTGCGACGGCGGCGTTGAACCATCCCGGCGGCGCCTGCGGCTATCGCGTGGAATATGGCGGCAAGGCGGTGTGCTATGTCACCGATACCGAGCATGTGCCCGGCAAGGCGGACGCGCATGTGCTGGCGCTTTTCGCCGGGGCCGATATCGCCATCTACGATTCCACCTATGACGACGCCGAATTCCCGGATTTCGTCGCCTGGGGCCACTCCACCTGGCAGGAGGGCGCGCGCCTGGCCGAGGCCGCCGGGGTGGGGACCTTCGTCGCCTTCCACCACGATCCCGGCCATGACGACGACCGCATGGACGAGATCGCCGCCGCCCTGGATGCGCTGCGTCCCGGCTCGCTGGTGGCCCGCGAAGGCATGGTGCTGCGTCCGTGAGCGGCTTTTTTTCACGCCTGCGCTGCCTGCGGCTGGGCCTGACAACCGTCTCGGGCCTGGCGAAGCGCGGCTTTTTCATCCCCTGCCGCCATGCCGCCAGCCTGCCCGGCCCCGGCGAGCGCGCTCCCTATGAGGCCGTCGAGCGCCTGTTCGCCGAGAACGCCCATGTCTTCGCCGCCACTTTGGAGCGGCTGGAAGACTTCGCCGATTCCCTGCTGGCCATCGCCGCCGCCGCGCCCGCGCCCGAGCCGCGCTGGGGCCAGGACTGGTTTCCGCGCATGGACGCGGCCGTCGCCTACACCATGGTGCGCGCCGCCCGCCCGGCGCGGATCGTGGAGGTGGGTTGCGGCCACAGCACCCGCTTCATGGCCCGCGCCATCGCCGATGGCGGCCTCGCCACCGCCCTGACGGCCATCGACCCGGCCCCGCGCGCCGCCCTGACCGGCCTGGAGGTGGAGGCGCTGCGCCGTCCGCTGCACCTGGTCGGCCCCGAAGTGTTCGCGACGCTGGCGTCGGGCGATATCCTTTCCATCGATTCCAGCCATATCGCCATGCCCGGCAGCGATGTGGACGGGCTTTTCAACCGCGTGCTGCCGCTGCTGCCCACCGGCGCGCTGGTGCATATCCACGACATCTTCCTGCCCGACGATTACCCCCGCGCCTGGGCGTGGCGCGGCTACAACGAACAGCTGGCGGCGGTGCCGCTGCTTGCCGGCGGTGCCTGGCGGCCGCTGTTCGCCAGCCGCTATATGGCCACCCGCCAGGGCGAAAAGGTCGCCGCCGGCGTTCTGAGCCGCCTGCCGCTGCCGGCGGGGGCCTTCGAAAGCAGCCTGTGGCTGATGCGGCGGTGAAACGGGCGGCCACGGCAGGCGGACGTCCGGGGGCGCGATTTCTGGAGCGGCTGTTCGGCGCCGGCACGGCGGGCGACCTGCCGCGCCGGGTGCGGGCGCAGATCGCCGCCGACCAGGCCGAAAGCGAGATCCTGATCGGCTGGGTGCAGATGGTGGGCATCGCCTTCTTCGCCCTGCTCTACGGCCTCACCCGCAAGACCTTCCCCGCCGATGCCGCCCTGGAGCCGGTGCCCTTCGCGCTGGCCTTCTACTTCGCCTTCACGGTGGTCCGCCTGGGCCTGGCCCATGCCCGGCGCCTGCCGGACTGGATGGTGGTGGTCTCGATCCTGGCCGATATCGCCGTGCTGCTGGTGACGATCTGGAGCTTCCACATCCAGTATATGCAGCCGCCGGGCTTTTCCCTGAAAGGCCCCACCATGCTCTACCTGTTCTGCCTGATCGCCTTGCGGGCGCTGCGCTTCGACCCCCGCTATGTGGCCATGGCCGGCGGCGCGGCGGTGCTGGGCTGGGGGGCGCTGGTGGCCTGGGCGCTGGCCTTCGCGCCCCAGCCCAGCGCCGTCACCGGCGACTATGTGCATTATCTCCATTCCAGCGATGTGCTGATCGGTGGCGAGGTGGACAAGATCGTCTCCATCGCGCTGGCGACGGCGGTACTGGTGCTGGCGCTGGCGCGGGCCAGGCGGCAGCTGGTGCGCGCCGCCGCCGAGGGCCAGGCGGCGGCCGATCTCGCCCGCTTTTTCTCATCCGAGGTGGCGGAGCGGATCACCCACAGCGAGGAGCTGCCCCGGCCCGGCGAAGGGGCGCTGCGCGAGGCGGCGGTGCTGTTCGTCGATCTGCGCGGCTTCACGGCGCTGGCCACCGAGCTGGGGCCGAACCGGACGGTGGCGCTGCTGTCGCAGTATCAGAAACAGACGGTGGGCGCGGTGGAAGCCCATGGCGGCGCCATCGACAAATTCATGGGCGACGGCGTCATGGCGACCTTCGGGGCCGCCAGCGCCCAGACCGGCTATGCCGCCCAGGCGCTGGCGGCAGCACTGGAGATCGACTCCCGCATGACGGACTGGAACCGGCGCCGCGCCGCCGCCGGGCGCCCGCCTTTGGCCTGGGGCATGGGGCTTGCCACCGGCACGGTGCTGTTCGGGGCCGTGGGCGACGAATCGCGGCTGGAATACACCGTGATCGGCGCGGCGGTGAACCTGGCGGCGAAGCTGGAAAAGCATTGCAAGGCCAACGGCGCCCGCCTGTCGATGAGCGAGGCGGCCTTCGCGCTGGCCGGGCGCCAGGGCGGGCCGGTGGAGGCGCTGGTCCTCGACGGCCCGGCGAGGGTGGCCGGCCTTTCCGAACCCTGCGCCGTCGCCCGGCTGGGCGCCTGACGGCGCCATCGGGACCATGGAAAGCGACGGCTTCAGCGTCCTCATCGCCCTGCCGGGGCTGCTGGTGGGCGAGTTTGTGGCGGCGGGCGCGGCGGTGGCGGCGATCGAGGGCGATGCCCTGATCATCTTCTATGGCGCGCTGGCCTCGGTTGCGCTCAGCCTGTGGCTTTTGATCTTTCGCCCGCGCATCCGGGTGGCGCCGTCGCTGCCCTTCCCGCTGCGCCTGCTGCTGGAGCTGGCCGACGACTGGCTGCGCCTGTTCGGCGGCTGGTTCGCCTGCGGCCTGCTGCCGGTTGCCGCCATGCTGGTGCTGGCCGTGCCGGCGGGCGGGCTGCAATTCTGGCACTGGCCGGCCGCCATCGTCATCTTCGCGGTGGTCGCTGTCTGGCGGCTGCGCTAACCGATGGCGTGGTGGCGAGCGCGGGAAGGTGCTAGCGGAAGCGCGCCTCGTTCAGCTGCCAATAGAGATCCGTGCCTTTGAGGGGAGAATCGTCCTCGATGAGCTCCCAGGGAGTGTTGCCATCCGCGTCTTTTGCCGCCGGATCGGCGCCGGCCTCCAGCAGCACCGCCACCACCGCCGGTGTTGTGCTGGCCCCCGCCGCCAAGTGCAGGGGCGTCAATCCGCCTTCGGTCCGCGCTTCCAGGTTGGCGCCGACCTCCAGCAGGACCGCCACCACCGCCGGGGTTGTGTTGCTCATCGCCGCCATGTGCAGGGGCGTCCCTCCGCCTTCGACCCGCGCTTCCAGATTGGCGCCGGCATCCAGCAAGGCCACCACCACCTCCGGGGTTTTGCTGTGCCCTGCCGCCACGTGCAGGGGTGTCAATCCGCCTTCGATCCGCGTTTCCAGGTTGGCGCCGGCCTCTAGCAGCGTCGCAACCACCGCCGGAGTCGTGCTGGTCCCCGCCGCCACGTGCAGGGGCGTCATTCCGTTTTCATCCCGCGCTTCCGGGTTGGCGCTGGCGTCCAATAGCGCCTTTACCACCGCCGGTGTTGTGCTGGCCCCCGCCGCCACGTGCAGGGGCGTCATTCCGCTTTCGGTCCGCGCTTCCAGGTTGGCACCGGCGTCCAGCAGCGTCTTCACCACCGCCGGTGTTATGCTGCCCACTGCCGCCGAGTGCAGGGGCGTCAATCCGCCTTCGTCCCGCGCTTCCAGGTTGGCGCTGGCGTCCAGCAGTGTCTTCACCACCGCCGGTGTTGTGCTGTCCGCCGCCGCCACGTGCAGGGGCGTCAATCCGCCTTCGGTCCGCGCTTCCAGGTTGGCGCTGGCGTCCAGCAGCGTCTTCACCACCGCCGGTGTTATGCTGCCCATCGCTGCCGAGTGCAGGGGCGTCGCTCCGTTTTCGGCCCGCGCTTCCAGGTTGGCGCCGGCCTCCAGTAGCGTCGCCACCACCGCTGGGGTCGTGCTGGCCCCCGCCGCCGCGTGCAGGGGCGTCCCCCCGCCTCCGTTCCTCGCTTCCAGGTCGGTACCGGCTTCCAGCAGTGCCGCCACCACCGCGGGAGTCGTACTGAGCCCCGCCGCCAAGTGCAGGGGTGTCTGTCCGTCTTCGGTCCGCGCTTCCAGGTTGGCGCCGGCATTCAGCAGGGCCGCCACCACCTCCGGGGTTTTGCTGATCGCTGCCGCGAGGTGCAGGGGTGTCTGTCCGTCTTCGTTCCGCGCTTCCAGATTGGCGCTGGCGTCTAGCAGTGCTGCTACCACCGCCGGAGCTTTGCTGTTCGCCGCCGCAAGGTGCATGGGTGTCGCTCCGTTTTCGGCCTGCGCTTCCAGGTTGGCGTCGGCCTCCAGCAGTGCCGCCACCACCGCCGGGGTCGTGCTGGCCGCCGCCGCCACGTGCAGAGGTGTCAATCCGCCTTCGTTCCGTGCTTCCAGGTTGGCGCCGGTCTCCAGAAGTGCCTCCACCACCGCCGGGGTCGTGCTGGCCGCCGCCGCTATGTGCAGGGGTGTCCGTCCATCTTCGGTTCGTGCTTCCAGATTGGCGCCGGCTTCCAGCAGTGATGTCACCACCGCCGGTGTTGTGCTGTGCGCCGCCGCCATGTGCAGGGGTGTTAACCCGCGTTCGGCCCGCGCCCTGGGATCGGCGCCTGCTTCCAGGCAGCGCGCCACATCCGCCGCCGTGGCGGCCTCGAAGAACGCCTCCGTGTTCCAATCGTCGCAGGACGGGGCGGCGATGGTCTCCGAGCTCGCCATCGTCGCTTCTCCTTCCAGCCGTGGCGGGGGGCAGGCTGGCATGGCGGGCGGGGGCGGACAAGCGCGGGCCTGGCGGCGTCAGCGGTAGGGGTCGGCGGCGTCGCGCAGGCCGTCGCCCAGGAAGTTGAAGGCCAGCACCACCGCCACCACCGGCACCACCGGCAGCATCAGCCAGGGATAGAAGGCCACGGCGTTGATGTTCTGGGCCTCGTTCAGCAGCACGCCCCAGCTGGTGATCGGCGCCCGCAGCCCCAGCCCCAGGAAGGAGAGCGCCGTTTCGCCCAGGATCATGGCGGGGATGGAGAGCGTTGCCGAGGCGATCAGGTGGCTGGAAAAGCTGGGCAGCAGATGGCGGAAGATCACCCGGGAGGGGCTGGCGCCCATCAGCACGGCGGCGGTGGCGAAATCCTCCTCGCGCAGCGCCAGCAGTTTGGAGCGCACCGCCCGGGCCAGCCCGGTCCAATCGAACAGGCCCAGGATGATGGTGATGCCGAAATAGACCAGGAGCGGGCTCCAGGTGACCGGCAGGGCGGCCGAGAGCGCCATCCACAGCGGCAGTTCGGGAAAGCTGCGGATGGTCTCGATGGTCCGCTGCACGGCCCCGTCCACCCAGCCGCCCCAATAGCCGGAAAGCCCGCCCAGGACGATGCCCAGCAGGAAGCTGATGGCGATGCCTAGCAGCCCGACGGTGAGCGAGACCCGGGTGCCATAGAGGATGCGCGAGAGCATGTCGCGGCCCAGCCGGTCGGTGCCGAGCAGGAACAGGGTTCCGCCCCGGGCCGGGCAGACCAGGTGGAAGCGCATCTCGACCATGCCCCAGAAACGGTAGGGATCGCCCAGGCACAGGAAGCGCAGCGGCTGCACCCGGCCGGGATCGGGGGTATAGACCCGCTGTAGCGTGGTCATGTCGAGGCGATAGTCGAACCCATGGACATAGGGGCCGACGAAGGCGCCCTGATGGAAGAAGCGCAGCTGTTGCGGCGGCGCGTAGATGAAATCGGTGTGGCGGCTGTGGAGATTGTAGGGGGCCAGAAACTCGGAGACGGCGATGGACGCGAACACCAGCGCCAGCAGCACCCCCGACCACAGCGCCAGCCGATGGCGGCGGAACTTCCACCACATCAGCGTCCACTGGCCGGCGAGATAGAACCGTTCCTGTTCCGGCGTCAGCCGTTCCACGGCGTGGGCGTCCCAGGGCGCCTCGTCCACGATATGGGGCACGCGCCGCGGCGGCGCTGGCGCGGTCATCTTCCCTCCGCGCCGGCGCCCAGGCGGATGCGCGGATCCAGCAGGGCGAGCAGCACATCGGAGACCAGCACGCCCGCCACCGTCAGCAGCGCCAGGCACATCAGGAAGGAGCCGGCCAGATACATGTCCTGGGTTTGCAGCGCCCGCAGCAGGATGGGGCCGGTGGTGGGCAGCGACAGCACCACCGAGACGATCACCGCCCCGGAGATGACCTGAGGCAGCAGATTGCCGATATCGGCCACGAACGGGTTGAGCGCCATGCGCAGCGGATATTTCACCAGAGCGCGGGTGGGCGGCAGCCCCTTGGCGCGGGCGGTGACGACATATTGCTTGCGCAGCTCGTCCAGCAGATTGGCGCGCAGGCGGCGGATCAGCCCGGCCGTGCCGGAGGTGCCGATCACCACCACCGGGATCCAGAGATGCTCCAGCACCGAGACGAACTTGCCCCAGCTCCAGGGCCGGTCGATGTATTGCGGATCCATGAGGCCGCCGATGGAGGTGCCGAACCAGACATTGGCCAGGAACAGCAGCACCAGGGCGAGCAGGAAATTGGGCGTGGCCAGCCCCAGAAAGCCGATCAGGGTGAGGCCGTGATCGCCCCAGGAATACTGATGGGTGGCGGAATAGACGCCGATGGGAAAGGCGACCGCCCAGGTGAAGAGAATGGTGGCCCCGGAGACGATCATGGTGAGATAAAGGCTTTCGCCGATCACCTCCACCACCGGCTTGTTGTATTCGAAGCTGAGCCCCATATCGCCTTGCAGCAGGCCGGCGACCCAGAGGATGTATTGCTGCCATAACGGGCGGTCGAGGCCGAATTCCGCCCGGTAGATCGCGATCTGCTCCTGGCAGCCGGAGGCGCCGCCCTGGGCCTCGCATTCGGCGATCATGGTGGAGAGGAAATCGCCCGGCGGCAGCTGGATAACGATGAAGGTGACGATGCTGATGCCGATCAGTGTCGGCACCATGACCAGCAGCCGCTGCGCCAGATAGCCGCTCACGGCGCGCCCTCCGCATCGGCGAAGAAGAAGGCCTCCGGGCGGTGGATGCCGAACTGGGCGCCGGGGTTCCAGTTGAACAGAGCCTGTTGTGGCACGTTGCGCAGCCGGTTGGAGACCGCCACCGGTTGCAGCGCGCCGGCAACCAGGCCGATGGAATAGACGCCGTCGGCATAGAGTGTCAGCATCTCCTCCCAGATGGCGCGCTTTTCGGCGCGGTTCGTGGTCTGCCGCCAGGCGAGATAGAGTTCCATCAGCCGGGCCGGGCCGGCCATGTCGATGGTCTCGCCTGCCGCCCCGCCGGTTTCGAAAAACTGGCCCCAGCGCGGCCATTGCAACTGCTGCTGGCTGGCCGGCGCGAACTCGGCCGGGCTCGTCCCGGCGCCCGCCACGCCGTTCTCCTTGCCGAACCAGATCGCCATCGCGGTCTCGCCGGCGAAGACGCGGTTTCTCAGCACCTCGCGTTGCAGCGGGCGGGGGTAGAGCTTGATGCCGGCCTTGAGCCAGGAATCGTGCACCAATTCCAGCAGATCGGTCTCTTCGCTGCCTTCGCCGGCGGTCTCGACCACGATCTCCAGCGCCTGGCCGTCCGCCATCAGCCGCACGCCCCGCCCGTCGCGCTCAAGGAGGCCCAGCTGGTCCAGCAGCCGGTTGGCCCGGGCGAGGTCGAAGCCGGACCAGGCATGACGGAAACGCTCCCGGTAGAGGGGCGACGAAGGCAGCACCGTGTTCTGGCCTTCGATGCCGAGGCCGTAATAGACCACCTGGTTGAGCTCGTGGCGATCGATGGCGAGCGAGAGGGCGCGGCGGAAACGCACATCGCGCAACAGCGCCCGCAAGGGGCCGGTGCGCAGGTTGAGATTGGGATAAAGCGCATACTGGCTGCCCCTGGCGGTGGGCCACAGGCGCACCGTATAGTCGCCCCGTTCCTCGCCCTCCTTGAGAAAGGTGTAATCGGCGAAGGAAAGGCCGCGAGCCTGCAGGTCGGTCTCGCCGGCCCAGGTTTTCAGCGGGATGAGTTTGGAATCCACCACATCCATCGTCACCCGGTCGATATAGGGCAGCTGGCGCCCGGCGGCATCGACCTTGTGGTAATAGGGGTTGCGCTCGGCGATGAAGCGCTGCGCCGGCGCCTCGTTGACGATGCGCCAGGGTTGCAGCGTCGGCAGTGCCGGGTTGTCGAAGCGATACATGTTGTCGCGGGCATTGTGCAGCGCTGCCCAGCCGGGCTTGCCCGCCCGTTCGGCCAGCCGCGCGATCTCGTCCCCATCCCCATAGTCGATGTGAAAGGCCTTCATGTAATGGGCCGGACGGTAGAGGAAAAGCGGCGCGGCAGCGGCCAGCGCCGGCAGAAAATCGGGATTGGGCGCCGGCCAGGAATAGCGCAGCCGGTGGGCATCCAGCACCTCGAAGAGGGGCGGCGCGCCATCGACCAGCAGCGCCCGCGGCAGGCCGGAAGGCGACAGTTCGGGATGGTTGGCGACATCCTGCCACCAGTAGCGGAAATCCTCGGCCGTGAAGGGATGGCCATCGGACCAGCGATGGCCGCGCCGCAGCTGGAAGGTGAAGATGCGTCCGTCCTCCACCTGGAAGGACTCCAGAATGTCGGGGACGATCTCCAGGCGGGCGTCATAGCCGACCAGGCGGGCATAGCCGAACACGCTCAGCAGGCGGGTATCCTTGCTGCGGGCGATCAGCATGCGCCAGTCGCCGCCATGGCGCCCCAGCGCGCGCCCGTCGGCCACCGTCAGCGGTCGCTCGGGCAGGCGCTGGGCCAGCGGCGGCAGCAGCCCGGCCGCCACCCGCTCGCGCCAATAGGGCACCTCGCCGGCGGCGGCTTGAACGGCGCCGGGGGCCGGCGCCAGCAGCGCCAGCGCCAGCAGCGCCGCGGCCCGCAAAGCGGTCACGACGCGGCCTTTCGCTGCCGTTCGGGCGGGCGGGCGGCACGCACCAGATGGCCGCCGCCCAGGTCGATCAGCGGCAGGCTTTCGCCCTCGTCCTGGGTGAAGGGCGGCGGCCAGGCCGAGGGGATGCCGGCGCGGCCTTCCATCAGGGCGGTGAGGTCGAGACGGCGGCCGGGGTCCGCCTCGGGCACGGCCGCCAGCAGAGCGCGGGTATAGGGATGGGCCGGGGCGGCGAACAGCGCCGCGCGCGGGGCCTGCTCCACCACCCGCCCGGCGCACATCACGGCGATGCGATCGGCCATGTAATCGACCACCGCCAGATTGTGGGAGATGAACAGATAGGTAAGGCCCAGGCGCTGCTGCAGATCCTTCAGCAGGTTGAGGATCTGGGCCTGGATGGAGACATCCAGCGCCGAGACCGGTTCGTCGCAGATCAGCAGCTCCGGTTCCAGGGCCAGCGCGCGGGCGATGCCGATGCGCTGGCGCTGGCCGCCCGAGAAGCTGTGGGGATAGCGGCGCAGAAAGCGCAGATCGAGGCCCACCAGCCGCATCAGCTCTTTCACGCGCGCGGTGCGTTCCGCGCCGTCGCCGATGCGGTGGATGACCAGCGGCTCCGCGATGAGGTCGAAGACGGTCATGCGCGGATCGAGGGAGCCGAACGGATCCTGAAACACGAATTGCACCTTGCGGCGATAGGCGAACAGCGCCCGGCCCGTCATCGCCGCCACATCGCGGGGTCCGTCCGGGCCGTGGAAGACGACGCTGCCGCTGTCGGGGGTCAGCGCCTTGACGATCATGCGTCCGGTGGTGGTTTTGCCGCAGCCCGATTCCCCCACCAGGCCCAGACATTCCCCCCGCCTCAGCACAAAGCCGACATCGCGCACCGCCGGGGCCGGGGCGGGGCGGGGCGTCAGCAGGCCGCGCCGGCGCTGGCCGAAAGCCTTGGCGAGGCCGGCGACGGTCAGCAGCGGCTCGCCGCGCCGCGCCGCTGCCTCCGGTGCCGGCGCCCCCTTGCCGCGCGCCGCTGCCGGCAGGGCGGGCGCGATCTCGCGCAAGGGGCGCAGCCGCTCGCCCGGCTTCATGCCAAAGCGGGGCACGGCCGCGAACAGGCCCTTCAGATAGGGGTGGCGGGGGTGGCGAAACAGGTCGTCGGCCGCCCCCCGTTCCACGATGCGCCCGTGATACATCACCGCCACCTCCTGGGCGATGTTGGCGACCACGCCCAGATCGTGGGCGATGACCAGCACCGCCATGCCGAGTTCGGCCTGGAGATCGGCGATGAGCTTGAGGATCTGCGCCTGGACGGTGACGTCGAGGGCGGTGGTAGGCTCGTCGGCGATCAGCAAGGCAGGGCGGCAGACCAGCGCCATGGCGATCATGGCCCGCTGACGCAGGCCGCCGGAAAGCTCGAAGGCATAGCTGCGCCAGGCCCGGCGGGGATCGGGAAAGCCCACCAGGCGCAGCATGTCGATGGCCAGCTCCCGCCCCTCGGCGCGCGAGCAGCGGCGGTGGAGGAGAAGCGCCTCGCCCACCTGGTCGCCGATGGTGTGGAGCGGCGACAGCGAGGTCATCGGTTCCTGGAAAACGATGGAGATGCGCCGCCCGCGGATGGCGCGCATGGCGCGTCCGTCGGCGTCCAGGGCGGCGATATCGACCGGCGCCACGCCGGGCCGGGCCGGATCGCCCAGCAGGATACGCCCGGACGAAATCTCCGCCCCCGGCGGCAGCAGGCGCAGGATCGCCTGCGACAGCACGGTTTTGCCCGAACCCGATTCGCCCACCAGCGCCAGGGTGCGGCGGGCGGGAACGGCGAGGCTGACGCCTTTGACCGCCTCCACGGCGCCATCGCCCAGCTGAAACTGGACGCGCAGATCCTGAATATCGACCAGGGGAATATCGGCCGGAGGAAAGGCGGGGGCCGTCACGGACGGGCGTCTCCCGCGCCGTCGTCCTGCGGGGTAAGGCCCATGGCGTCGAGATTGGCGCGGGTGACGGCGTTCAATCTCAGCCCCCGCGCCATGGCGGCGGCGGCGGCCGCCGCCACCACGGCGTCGAAGCCCTGGAGCGAGGAATCGAGCGCGATACGGCCATGGGGCCCGGCCAGCTTCAGCTCCATCCAGCCGCGCGAAGCGGCGCTCTCGATGCTTTCGGACGACGAACGGCGCCGGCGCATGGAATAGAAGGCCAGCTTCATGGCCGAAAGCTCGCTCCAGGCGATCCGCCGCGCCAGCGGTCCGTGGGTCGCGATCCCCTGGGGCGTCAGCTCCACCGCCGTCAGCTGCCGCTGCCAGGTGCGCAGGCCGAAGGCGGCGAACACCGCGCCGATGGCGGCCAGGACGCAGGCGACGGCGAAGGCCAGTTCAAGGGCCAGCAGCGGCAGGGCGCAAACCGCCACCCCCGCCAGCGCCCTCAGATGGTCGGCCAGCAGGGTGCGGCGGTGGTAGCGATAGAGGCCGGTCGCGCTCACATACATGCCTGTGGGAAGGTCTGGCCTGTGGAAAGGTCTGGCCGCGCCGCGATGGCGCACCAATGCGGCGGCGCTGTCAACAAAGCCCGGCCCGGCCCCCTATGTCGTCGTCACATCGTCGTCATGTCGTCGTCACTGGCGCCGCCGCCGGGCGGCCTTTGCGGGCGCGGGAAGAGGTCGCCGGCGCTCAGCCAGCGCGCCGCCGGGTGGTCGCGGGTGGCCGCGACGAAGCGGTCGATGAAATCGAGGCAGGCCCGGTCGTGAACCGGATGGTGGGTCATCAGCCCGGTGGCCTCGCCGCCATCGGCATGGCCCGTCCGGCGCGCCCGCAGATGGCGGCAGGCGGCGGCGAGGCAGGCCTCTTCGCCAGCGAAGCGCCGTCCACCCTTCCAGTCCACGATGTCGATATGAACATTGACCAGCGTCAGGGCGCCACAGCGCGCCGCCTGGCGCGGCCCCAGCGTGGAGAGGCCGTGAAAGCCCGCCGGGGCCAGCATCGGGCGCACTGCGGCGTCGATGCGGTTCCAGGGCGGCACCATGACGGCGTGAAAGCGCGGTCCAAAGGTCCGCGCCAGCCCTTCCCTGGCGGCGGCCATGGCGGCGGCCAGGCCGGGGGCTTCGGCGGCCAGCTCGCGCCGCCGGCCCGTCGTCGCCAGATTGGCGTGGCCGATGCCGTGTTGCAGCACACAGGCGCCCGCATCGGCCAGGATGGCGGCCGCGCTCGCCGCCGTCAGCTGCGCCGGCACCACCGCCAGGGCCAGCGGCACGGCGAGGCGGCGCCGCCGCGCCAGCAGCGCCGCCAGGCGGCGATGGTCGGGGCCGGCGTCGTCGTCGCGCCACCAGAAGCTGGCCACCCGCCCGGCCGCCGCCCAGCGGTCGAGTTCGGCCGCCAGGTCACGCCAACCGGTCATGGCTCCGGGCGGTCATGGCCCCGGACGATCCTGGTCTAGGAGGTCGTGGCCGATCCAGTGGCAGAGCAGCCGGGCGCTGCGCGCGCCGCCGCCCAGGTCGATGGCGGCGGCGTCGAGGCGGGGGCGGTCGAAGGCGCCATCGACGGCGGCCGCCAGACTTTCGGGCGTGAGCTCGGCCTCGGCCAGCACCAGCGGCCCGCCCGGCCCGGCCAGCCTGGCGGCGCGTTCGGCCTGCTCGCTTTCGCCGCCGCCGCCATAGGGCACCACCACCGCCCGGGCGCGGGCCAGGTAGAGATCGGTCACGGTGTTGTAGCCGCCCTGGGAGACGGAAACGGCGCAGTTCGCCAGCAGACGGGGGAAATCGGCCCGGTTGGCTTCCACGACGACTCCCGGGGCGCCGGCCAGGCTGGCGGCGTGCCCGGGCACACCCGCCAGCAGCCGCCAGCTGCGGTTGCCGGCGCGGCGCGAGAAGGCGCGCGCGGCCCGGGCCGCGGCCAGCAGCGGGGCGGCCACCGCCCCGGAACCGGCCGAGACCACCACCTCGCCGGCGCCCGGCCCGCCCGGTTCCGGGGTGGCGACGGGGCCGGGGCGGGCGACATAGCCGGTGTGGACGAGTCTTTGGCCCAGCCGCGCGGCCGGGGGGAAGCTGACGGCGAAGGCGGCGATGCGCGGATCGCCGTGAACCATGATGCGGTGGTAATGGGCGCGCGCCGTCGCCAGCATGTCGTCCAGCCGCTCCGCCCGCCGGGGGCGCTGCAGGATGTCGCGCACCGAGGATACCATCGGCGCCCGGCGGCGGCGGGCGGCCGCCAGCAGCGCCAGCGCCTCGCCGGCCAGCGCCCGGCGCCCGAAGGGAAAGGTTTCCGTCACCACCGCCGCCGGGTCCAGCTCGGCAAGCAGGGCGTGCAGCCGCCGCCGGCGGGTGGCGAACAGCGCCGCGCCGGCCGCCCTGCCGTCGGCGTCCACCAGGGCGGAAAAGCGGGCATCGGCGGCGCGCACCGGCTCCAGCTGCACCAGCTGTGCGCCGCCCAGGGCCAGGCCGGAAAGGGGCATGCCGCCAGAGGCGATAACGGCATGGACGCCGCGCCCCGCCAGGGCGGCGGCGATGGCGGCGATGCGGTGGAGATGGCCGCTGCCCAGAAGATGCTGCACCCAGAACAGCACGCAGGGGCGGGATGGCGCGACGCCAGGGAGCATAGAGCGTTCGGGGCTTGTGCGCCTCCTTTATAGGCGAACTCTCGCCCAGGCGGCGACTTTTGCCCGGCGGGGGGAAGGGGTAGGGTTGCGGGGGCCTGCGGGGGATTTGCCATGGCTCGATCGTCCGGCCGCGCCGCCTGCGAGCTGCGGCCCATCGTGCTGGAGGCGGGCTGGGCCCGCCATGCCGAAGGCTCGTGCATGGCCCGCTTCGGCTTCACCCATGTGCTGTGCACCGCCTCGGTGGAAGAGCGGCTGCCGCCCTGGCTGCGCAATCGCGGGCAGGGCTGGGTGACGGCCGAATACGGCATGTTGCCCCGCGCCACCACCACCCGCACCGACCGCGAGGCGGCCCGGGGCAGGCAATCCGGCCGCACCCAGGAAATCCAGCGCCTGATCGGGCGCAGCCTGCGCGCCATCACCGATCTGGCGGCGCTGGGCGAGCGCCAGATCCGCGTCGATTGCGACGTCATCCAGGCCGATGGCGGCACCCGCACCGCCGCCATCACCGGCGGCTATGTGGCGCTGCATCTGGCGCTGGAGGGGCTGGTGGCGGTGGGCGAGCTGGGCGCCCTGCCGCTCCATGGCAGCCTGGCGGCCGTCTCCTGCGGCATCGTCGCCGGCGAGGCGCTGCTGGATCTCGACTATGGCGAGGATTCCGGCGCCGAGGTGGATGCCAATTTCGTCATCGCCGGCGACGGGCGGCTGGTGGAGGTGCAGGCCACGGCCGAAGGCGCCCCCTTCGACCGCAAGCAGCTGGAGCGCATGGCGGCGCTGGCGGCCGCCGGCACCGCGCAGCTGGCCGCCCATCAGGCCCGCGCTCTGGGGCTGCTGCGGTGAGCGCTGGCGGCGTGAAGCTGCGACACTTGGCGATCGCCAGCCACAATGCCGGCAAGGTGGCGGAGATCGCCGCCCTGCTGCGCCCGCTGGGAATCCAGGCGACAACGGCCGCCGCGCTGGGGCTGGCGGAACCGGAGGAGACCGGCGCCAGCTTCGAGGCCAATGCGGCGCTGAAGGCCCGCGCCGCCGCCCGGGCCTGCGGCCTGCCGGCGCTGGGCGACGATTCGGGCCTGGAGGTGGCGGCGCTGGGCGGGCGCCCCGGCATCCATTCGGCGCGCTGGGGCGGACCGAAGCGCGATTTCGCCGCCGCCATGGCCCGCATCGAACGGGAGCTGGCGGGGGGCGCCGACCGCCGGGCCCGCTTTCGCTGCGCGCTGGCGCTGGCCTTTCCGGATGGCGGCATCATGGGCTTTCAGGGCTGTGTGGAAGGGCGCCTGGCGTTCCCGCCGCGCGGCGCCAACGGCTTCGGCTACGATCCCATTTTCGTGCCCGAAGGCGCCACGCTCAGCTTCGGCGAGATGGCGGCGGACGAAAAACAGGCCTTCAGCCACCGCGTCCGCGCCTTTGCCCGGCTGAAGGCGGCGCTGGCCCCGCCCGGCACGGCGCCGTGAGCGGCATCGCCCCGCCCGGCTTCGGCGTCCCCGGCTTTGGTGTCCCCGGCCTCGGCATCTATGTGCATTGGCCGTTCTGCGCTTCGAAATGCCCCTATTGCGACTTCAACAGCCATGTCCGCCGCCGGGTGGACGAGGCGGCCTTTCGCGACGCGCTGCTGGCCGAGGCGGCCCATATGGCGGCGCTGGCGCCGGAACGGCGGGTGGAAAGCGTCTTTTTCGGCGGCGGCACGCCGTCGCTGATGGCGCCCGCCACCGTGGCCGCCGTGCTGGATGCCATCGCCCGGCGCTGGCCGCTGGCCGACGAGATCGAGGTGACGCTGGAGGCCAATCCTTCCAGCGTCGAGATCGGGCGCCTGGCCGGCTTTGCCGCCGCCGGCGTCAACCGCCTGTCGCTGGGCGTGCAGGCGCTGGACGATGCCGCCCTGGCGGCGCTGGGCAGGCGCCATTCCGCGCCTGCGCCCTGGCCGCCATCGCGGCGGGGGCGGCCACCTTTCCGCGCCTGTCGTTCGATCTCATCTATGCCCGCCCGGGGCAGACGCCCGCCGCCTGGGAGGCGGAGCTGGGCCGCGCCCTGGCGCTGGCGGCAGGCCATATCTCGCTCTACCAGCTGACCGTCGAGGCCGGCACCCGCTTCCACGCCCTGGCCCGGCGCGGCGCTCTGGCGCTGCCCTGCGAAGACCGGCAGGCGGAGCTGTGGCAGGCGACCCAGGCGGCGACGGCGGCTGCCGGCCTGCCGGCCTATGAGATTTCCAACCACGCCCGGGAAGGCCAGGAATGCCGCCACAACCTGCTTTACTGGCGCTCTGGCGAATGGGTGGGGATCGGGCCTGGCGCCTGTGGGCGGCTGAACCCGGCCCCCGGCGTGGCCGTGGAACGGCGCCAGATCGCGGCCCCGGAGGCCTGGGCGGCGGCGGTGGCGAGGCGGGGCCATGGCACGGAGTCGGTCCGCGAGGTGCGGGGGCGCGCGCGGCTGGCCGAGGTGCTGGCCATGGGGCTGCGCCTGACGCAGGGCCTGGACGAGGCCGATCTGGCGCGCTCGGCCGGCTGCGGCTGGGATGCGCTGGCCGCAACGGACGGCTTCGCCGCCATGATCGCGGCCGGCTTTCTGGAGCGCCGGGGCAAACGGGTGCGCGCCAGCCCCGCCGGGCGGCCGGTGCTGAACGCGGTGCTGCGGCAGCTGCTGGGGGAAGAGGCCGGCCCGTCGGCGGCGCCATAGCGGCTGCGGCGCCGGGCGCGCCTTATGGCGTGGCGGCGAAGGCGGTGGGGGCCGGGTCGGCGACGGCGATGCCGTCGGCGGCGATCTCCATCACCGCCAGCCCGCGCTCGCCGGTGCCGTCGGCGGCGAAGCGGAACAGGCCGCCAGCGCCGGCGAAGCCGCGCCGGTCGGCGATGGCGGCGGCGGAGATGTCGCCGCCCGTGGCCAGGGCCGCCGCCAGCGCCGTGGCGTCGTAGGCCAGCGCCGCCAGCGCCGTGCCCTGGCCGCCATAGCTGTCGTGGAGGCGGCCGGCCAGCCAATCGGCGCCGTCGCCGGGCGGGGTGGCGAACCAGGCGCCCTGCAACAGCGGCTCGCGGGCCAGGGCCGGGTCGTTCCAGCCCGCCAGGCCCAGCAGCCGGGTGCGGGCCGGATCGATGCCGTAATGGCCCAGCCAGGCGGCGATGCGCGCCAGCAGCGGCCCGGTTTCCGCTACCAGCAGGGCCGATGGCGCCGTGGCGGCCAGCCGGGCGGCGGCCGCCTCGATGTCGCCGCCACCGGGCTGGTAGAAGACGGGCGGCGCGGCCTGGCCGCCGGCCTCGCTGGCCGCCGCCGCCAGCGCCGCCGCCATGCGCCGCCCGAAGGCATTGGCCGGAACCAGGGCCGCGAAACGGCGCTGCCCCCTGGCGGCGGCATAGGCGACGACGCGGCCCACCTGCTGTTCCGGCGCCACGCCCAGGGTGAACACGCCCGGACGGGCGACGGCGCGATCCGACGACAGCGCGATCATGCCCACCCCCGCCCGCTCGGCCAGCGGCGCGGCGGCGGCGACTGCGGGGGAGACCAGCGGCCCCACCACCAGGCGGGCACCGGCCGCCAGCACCCGGGCCGCCGCCTCGGCCGCGCCTTCGCCGCTGCCGCCGGTATCGGCCACCACCAGTTCGATGTCGTTCGCGCCGGTATCGAACAGGGCCAGCGCGGCGGCGTCGAACAGCTCCCGGCCCAGAGCCGCGCGCGGCCCCGACAGCGGCAGCAGCAGCCCCACCCGCTGGACCGACGGGCGCGGCTCGCCATAGGCGCCGGGCCCTGCCCGTTGCGGCGCGCTTTCGGTGGCGGGCGGCGCGGCATCGCCGGGGGCGGACGGCTGGGTTTGCGGCGCCTCGGCGGGCGGAGGGGCGGTAGTGGGCGCGCAGGCCGCCGCCAGCGCGGCGGCGAACAAGGCGCCGGCGGTGCGGCGATGCGGTGCCATGGCGTTCTCCTGCGTGGCCGGTGGCGATGGCCGGCACTATGATCGCGAACCATGGCGGAAGCGAGGACGAGAACGACTGCCGGGCCCCGCCGCCGCGCCGAGGCCTGGGGACGGCGCGCCGAATGGGCGGCCGCGCTGGCCCTGGCGCTGAAGGGCTATCGCGTGCTGGCGCGGCGCTGCCGCCTGCCCGCTGGCGAGCTGGACCTGGTCTGCCTGCGCGGCGCCGTGCTGGTGGCGGTGGAGGTGAAGGCGCGCCGGGGCGGCGACGAACACCCGGTGACGCCGCGCCAGTGGCGGCGGCTGGCAGCGGCGCTGGAAGGCTATATCGCCCGCCATCCCCGCCTCTCCGGCTGCGAGAGGCGCTACGACCTGGTGACGGTGGCGCCCTGGCGCTGGCCCCGCCACATGCCCGATGCCTGGCGCCCGTGAGAGGGCCGCTTCGTCTGGCCCGATGGCGGCGCGGCGGAGGGCGGCGTCTTGTGTGGCGCGGGTCGGGGCGCATATCTTGTATCCCGCTGGCAACATGGCCCATGATATGCTGCCCGGTTGTCAATGGCTGTCAGCATGGGGGTAGGGTCGATGTTCAGAATCTTCGCCTTTGCCGTCCTTGCCGCCCTGGCGGTGCCCGGTCTGGGCGGCTGTGCCGGGCTGGCCGTGGGCGCGGCGATGACCGGCGGTGCCGCCCTGGTGGAGGATCGCAGCCTGGGCCACCAGGTGGACGATCTCACCGTCAAGCTCGCCATCAACGAGGGGCTGTTCGCCCATGACGAAGGCCTGTTCCGCGACGTTTCCATCGATGTCACCGAAGGCCGCGTGCTGCTGACCGGCAAGGTGCCGACACCGGCCGACCGGGTCGATGCGGTCAGGATCGCGTGGCAGGCCGAGGGGGTGGCCGAGGTGATCAACGAGCTGCAGGTGGCCGAATCCGGCGACCTGATCGACTATCTCGACGATGCCCGCATCACCAACGAGCTCCGGGTGCGCCTGTTCTTCGACCGGGAGATCACCGCCATCAACTTCAATGTCGATACCGTCGCTGGCGTCGTCTATATCACCGGCATCGCCAGCGGGCGGGCGGAGCTGGACCTTGTGCTCGACCATGCCCGCCGCATCGCCGGTGTGAAGGAGGTGGTAAGCCATGTGCGGGTCGCATCCGGCTGAGCGGACCGGCGGGCCGGCGCGGCCATGACCCTTTCCGTCGCCGTGCAGATGGACCCGGTGGAGGCGATCGACATCGACGCCGACACCACCTTCGTGCTGGCGCTGGAAGCGCAGGAGCGCGGCCATGCGGTCTATGTTCACGGGCCGCAGGAGCTCGCCTTCAGCGAGGGGCGGGTGCTGGCCAGGGCGCGGCCGATGCATCTGCGGCGGCGCCGGGGCGACCATGTCACCCTGGGCAATCCCGCCACCATGGACCTGGCGGAGATGGATGTGGTGCTGCTGCGCCAGGATCCGCCCTTCGACATGGCCTATATCACCACCACCCATCTGCTGGAGAAGGTCCACCCCGGAACCCTGGTGGTGAACGACCCGGCCGGGGTCAGAAATGCGCCGGAGAAGCTGTTTGCGACCGATTTCCAGCATCTGATGCCGCCCACCCTGATCGCCTGGACGCCGGAGGCGATTCGCGACTTCCGCGCCCGCCACGAGGATATCGTCGTCAAGCCGCTCTACGGCAATGGCGGTGCCGGGGTGTTCCATCTGACGCCGGAGGACGAAAACCTGGCCGCCCTGGTGGAGATGTTTCGCCAGAACTCGCGCGAGCCGCTCATGGTGCAACGCTATCTGCCGGAGGTGCGGGAGGGCGACAAGCGCATCGTGTTGATCGACGGCGCGCCGGTGGGTGCCGTCAACCGCATCCCGGCGCCGGGCGAGGCGCGCTCCAACATGCATGTCGGCGGGCGCCCGGTGGCGGCGACGCTGACCCGCCGCGACCGGGAGATCTGCCGCGCGATCGGGCCGGAACTGGCCCGACGCGGGATGATTCTGGTGGGGATCGACGTGATCGGCGAATGGCTGACCGAGATCAACGTCACCTCGCCCACCGGCTTGCAGGAGATCGACCGTTTCGACGGCGTGAAGCTGGAGGCCCGCTTCTGGGACGCGGTGGAACGGCGGCTGGGGTGACGGGGCGGGCGATGTCGCCACTTCGGCCCGACGCCGTTATGGCCAAGCCGGGCAGTATGTGACATAATCGTTGGGTTCCTTGCGGCGGCCGATCCCCATGCATGAGTTTCGGAAAAATATCGCCGCCTATAAGAAGATGCGAGACGAACTGGAACACGAGCACCGCGGCCGGGGCATCCTGATGACCCACATGATCGGCCGCCGCTCGACCTGGGCCGGATTCACGACACAAGGTGCAGCATGAGCACACTCGCTCCCATCGTCGTTGGGCCGGTGAACATGACGCCTGAAGCTCTGGCACGGGCGGTGATGCGCGACGGCGCACAACCTGAAGTGAAGCTCTACGTCGGCGATTGCCAGGCGGTGCTGGCCGATATGGAGTCTGCCAGCGTGCATCTGGCCGTCACCGACCCGCCCTATTTCCTGGACCGGCTCGACGACGGCTGGAACCATGAGGGCATCGAGCATTCCCGTCGGCGCGCCGACGCCGTGGGTGGTCTGCCCATCGGCATGAAGTTCGATCCCGACCAGGGCCGACGCCTGCAAAAGTTCCTGACGCCCATCGCGACGGAAGTGCTGCGCGTGCTGAAGCCGGGCGCCTTCATGCTGATGTTCGCGGCCCCGCGCTTGTCCCATCGTGCAGCGGTAGCCATCGAGGACGCCGGCTTCGAGGTGCGCGACGTGCTGGCATGGCGCTTCACGGCCAAGGCACAGTTCAAAGCGTTCACCATGGACCACTTCGTGAAACGCCGCGACGACATGACGAAAGCCGAGAAGGCCGCTGCAGTCCGCCGCCTGGGTGGCCGGCGTACACCCCAGTTGCGGCCCCAGTTCGAGGCGGTGATCCTGGCCCAGAAGCCGCGCGATGGCACCTTTGTCGATAACTGGCTGGCCCATGAGACCGGCCTGATCGACGCCGGCCAGACGCTCGACACCCATGTGCCGGAAACTGTGATGACGGTGGAAAAGCAGCCCAAGGACCATTTCAACGGCCACCTGACGGCAAAACCGGTCAAGCTGATGGAACACCTGATCCGTGTGTTCTCCGTCAAGGGCCAGACGGTGCTCGATCCCTTCGTCGGTTCCGGAACCACGTGTCTGGCGGCCCGACGCTGCGGTCGCCATAGCATCGGCATCGACGTCAACCGGGACTATATCGAGATCGCGCGCAAGCGCCTGGAAGGAGCGGCAACATGAGCATCCGCCCAAAGCAGCTTTCCCGCATCGGCGAGTTCCACTTACAAGAGGCCGTTCTGGACGTGCTCTGCAATGCGCATCCGGAAGGCTATGGGGTTGGCGCGGCAGACATCGGCCGCAGGGCTGGCATCTATCGTGACCCTGGCGTCATGAACATGAACGACGCCATCGTTCACGGACTGCTGAACCAGCTTCACGAACAGGGAAAGGTTGAGCGGGCACCCCAGCAAGGTGGGCGCGGGGGATGGCGGCTCACCGATAAAGAATACGAACGCCGCCGCGACGACATCGAGCTTGGCTAGTCAAGTATGTCATCTCCCAACCGATCTATGGGAGAGGCATGGTGCCGAACCGATACGCGACCGGCTCTTCCCGGTTCGGGTTTTCGGCGAGACGCTGGCGCGCCGGGGGGCTTACGCCCGGTAGATGTGGTAGCGGCCCGGGGCGATGCCGGGGGGCGGGGGGATGGGCTGCCAGGCCGGGTTCGGCAGGGGCTGGTCGCTGGCTATCGCGGCGCCCGGCGCCAGCAGCGGGGGGAGCGCGCCGGCCAGCCAGGCCGCCTGCGCCAGGCTGGCGGCCTTGTCGCCCGAGCCGATATCGCTGTGGACCAGGACGGCCGCGCCGGCCAGCTGGAGGGCTGCCGCCGGCAGGGTGGCGGCGAGCTCGCCCAGGAACAGGCGTTCCTCGCTGGGGATGCAGTCGGGATGGGCGGCGCAACGGCGGTCGAAGCAGTAGATGGCGCGTTCCGGCAGCAGGGCGCGCAGATGGTCGAAGCTGCGCCCGTTGCCGAGGCCCAGCTCCAGCACGCAGCCGGGCCTGGCGGCGATGAGCGTGGCCGCCAGCTCCAGGCAGGCCTTCTGGGCTTGCAGGCGGCGGATGGCGCTTTCCAGGCGGCTCATCCGCGCCCATCCGCCAGCGCCTGGCGCAGCTGGCGGGTGGTGCGCTCCACCCGCGATGCCAGCTCGCGCATGATCTCGATCGCCATCTCGGGGAATTGGCCGACCAGCTGGAAGAACAGATCCTTGGAGATGGCGAGCGCCTCCAGCTCGGTCCTGGCCCGCACCGTGGCGGTGCGCGGCACGTCGCACAGGATCGCCGTCTCGCCCACGAAGTCGTTGCGCCCCAGCGTCGCCACCGTCACCTCGCCTTCCGGGCCGGCGACCGTGACCTCGGCCTCGCCGGCGACCACGATCCAGGCGCAATCGCCCTCCTCGCCCTGGCGGCAGATGGTGTCGCCGGCGTGAAAGGCGAGCCGTTCGGCGGCGAAGGCCAGCAGCTTCAGCCGGCTGGGCTCGATTTTGGCGAACAGCGGGATGTTGCGCAGCAATTCGACTTCCTGTTGCAGGCTCATGCTTTTCCTCCCCGCGCTGCGCCCCTGTTCGGCGCCTATCCGGCGTCCACCAGCGCCGGCAGCAGGCCGCCTGCCGCCATCAGCTGCTCGAAGCCGCCCTGTTCCACCGCCCGGCCCTCCTTCATGACGACGATGCGGTCGAAATCCCTGGCGTCGCCCGCCCGTTGCAGGGCGCAGATCAGGCAGCGGCCGGCGAATTCGCGCCGCAGATTGGCCAGCACCCGCGCCTGGCTGGCAGCGTCCAGGGCGGCGGTGGCCTCTGCCAGCACCAGCAGCTGCGGGCGTTTCAGCACCGCGCGGGCGATGGCGGCCTTCTGACGCTGGGCGGGTTGCAGCCGCCCGCCGCCGATGCCGACCTGGACATCCAGCCCCGCCTCGATCACCGCCGCCTTCAGGTCCAGCCGTTCGATGGTCTCCTCGATCAGCGCCCCCACCCGCTCCCTGGCGCCAGCGCGGCCGTGAACGATTTTGCCGAACAGGATGTTGTCTTGCAGCGGCGCGGCGGCGTTGTAGCGATCGCGGCGGTAGAACGCGACGCTGCCGGACAGCGGGCGGGGGAGGTTTGCCGCGAAGGCGTGGCGGGCTTCCAGCAGCCGCGCCTGCATGGCGTCGTCGATCAGGCCCAGGCGGTGCCTGGCCGGCGCCAGCTTGAAGGGCAGCGCCAGCAGACGCATGCGGTCGCCCTCGTCGAGGCCGTTGAGGCCCAGCCGCTGCGCCCGCTGCAGGATCGCCCGGTAATCCGGCAGGTCGTCCAGGGAAATGAAGGAAAACTGGGCGAAATAGGCGTGGTCCGGCGGCAGGTCGGCAAACAGCTCCACCATGGTGCGGGCGACCTCGTGGCCGATGCGCAGAAAGGCCGCGGCCAGATCGAACCTCGTCAGCACCCGCATCACATAGGCGTTCTCCGGCAGCCGTTCGGGATCGAAGGCATCGCCCACCGGCGTGCCGAACAGCAGGTTTTCGGCCACGGTGGCGTTGGTGTTGTAGGCGTCGCGGTCGAAGGTCTCCACCAGGCCTTTGAGGTCGTCTTCGCCCAGGCGCCTCTCCAGCACGGCGCGCGCCTCCAGCACGCGGCGCGCGGTTTCGGGGTGGGCGTCGGCGTCCAGCCGCCCGCGCAGGCCAAAGCGATAGACATCGTCCTCCATGTCGGCCGTGGCCAGGGCGTGGCGCACGGCCGCCAGAAATTCCACCCCGGCGGGGGCGAGATCGACCCAGTCGGCCTCCACATCGTCGCCGCTGTTGCCGGTGCCCAGCGCCTCTTCGCGCGCCCGGCGGCGTTCTTCCCCGTCGCTGTCGCCCCGATGGGCTGCCTGGGGCGCCTGGCGCAGGCCGTAGAGCAGATTTTCCAGCAGCGAGGCCGAAAACAGGGCGGTGGTCTGGCCGACATAGCCGATGCGGCGCCCGGTGACGGCCTCCGGCAGCGCCTCGCCGCGCTGGCCGCCATAGGCGATATGGCCGCCGGAGGGATCCAGCAGGCGCGCCAGCAGCATGGCGGCGCGTTCCTTGCCGCTGCCGGCCTCGCCCACCAGGGCGACATGGCTGGCGAGGTCGATCTCCAGGTTGAGGCCGTCGATCTCGCTCTCGCCGTCTTCCTGGTAGCGCAGATTGGCGGCGGTGAGCGCGCCCTCGAAGGGCGGCGCGGCGCCATCGCCGACGACGATGGCTTCCGCGCGCATCCCGGCCGGGGCGAAGCGGGTGACGACCTGTTCGTATTTGATCCTGGCATCCTCGCGCATCTGGTAGTGGTTCAGGAGCTCCTTCCAGGGCGGCGGCAGATCCTTGTAGGCGGCCAGCACCGCCACCAGGGCGCCCAGCGACAGCTCGCCTTCGATCACGAACCAGCCGCCGGCGGCATAGAAGAAGAAGGGGGTGAGCTGGGCCAGGAAGTTGTTGAGGAACTTGATGAAGAACTTCTTGCGGTAGATGTCGAAGCGGATGGCGAAGATGCGCGCCATGTGGGAGGTGAAATCCGCCCGTTCCCAGCGCACCGCGCCGTTGGCGTGCATCTCCTCGGCGCCCTGGACCGTCTCGGCGATGCGTTCCGAGACCTTGCGCACCGCGCGCACCCGCGCCTTGCCCAGCCGGTTCACCTTGCGTTGCAGGCGCGGCACGATCCAGCCCTGCACGGGATAGAGCGAGATCGCCGCCAGCCCCATCCAGACATCCTGCATGAAGATGAAGATCAGCGCCGTCGCCAGCAGCCCGCCCTGATAGAGGGGCAGCGCCAGGGCATCGCCGATGAAGCCGCCCAGCGGCTCCACCTCCTGGGTGATCATGGGGATCAGCTCGCCGGGGCCGGTCTTGCGGAAATGGGGCAGCGGAAAGCGGGTGACGCGGGCGAACAGGCGATAGCGCAGCCGCCGCAGCAGGCGTTCCCCCAGCAGGCCCTTATAGACATTGATGAGGTATTTGAAGCCGCCATTGGCCAGCACGAGGGCGAGGAACAGCCCGCAATAGAGCGCCAGCAGAGCGATGCGCTCCATATCGGCCAGATGCACGCCCAGCAGCACGAAGGCATGGCTGCCGGCTGCCGCCGTCGCCTGGTCGAGGACGTTGTTGACGATCAGCTTGGGGATGTCGAGGGAGGCGTAGTAGAACGGCAGCGACAGCAGCGTCAGCGCCAGGATGGCCGCTTGCTGGCGCTTCGAATAGCGAAAGATGAAGCGGTAGATGCTGGGTTCCATGGCCCCGACCGGCGCTGGCGCAGTCTAGCCTTTCGCTGGCGCCGCGCCAGCGTCCCGGTGCGGCGGTGGCTTTCGCCGCCTCGCCGGCTGTGGGATAACGGCCGTTCGGGACGATTGCCGGGGTCCGGCGGGGTTGGCATGAAGGCGCAGGCGACGCATCCGCGGGTGCTGATCTACAGCCATGACAGCTTCGGGCTGGGTCATCTGCGCCGCTGCCGGGCCATCGCCCATGCCCTGGTGGGCGAAACCGCGACCCTGACCGTGCTGATCCTGACCGGCTCGCCCATCATCGGCAGCTTCGATTTTCGCGCCCGGGTGGATTTCGTGCGGGTGCCGGGGGTGATCAAGCTGCGCAACGGCGAATACACGCCGCTGAACCTGCTGCTGGACACCGAGCAGACCATGGCCATGCGCGCCTCGATCATGCGCCATACCGCCGACATCTTCGACCCCGACATCTTCCTGGTGGACAAGGAGCCGCTGGGGCTGAAGGGCGAGGCGCGCGAGACCATCGAGATGCTGAAGGCGCGCGGCACCCGCATCGTTCTGGGCCTGCGCGACGTGATGGACGACCCCGCCCTGCTGCGGGCCGAATGGCGGCGCAAGAACGCCATGCCGGCCCTGCGCGACCTCTATGACGACATCTGGGTCTATGGCCTGCCCCAGATACACGACCCGCTGGAGGAGATCGCCGTGCCCCCATCGGTGCGGCGCAAGATGGTCTATACCGGCTATCTGGAGCGGACCCTGCCCCAGGGCCTGCCCGAAAGCGGCCTGCCCGACGGCGTGGGCGAACCCTTCGTGCTGGTGACCACCGGCGGCGGCGGCGACGGCGATCTGCTGGTGGACTGGGTGCTGGCGGCCTATGAATCGCCTGCGCCGCCGCCGCTGCCGGCGCTGGTGGTGTTCGGCCCCTTCATGGAACCCGACGCCCGCGCCCGCTTTCAAGAGCGGGTGGATCGGCTGGCGGCGGTGACGGCGATCACCTTCGATGCCCATCTGGAGGCGCTGATGGCGCGCGCCTCCGGCGTGGTGGCGATGGGCGGCTACAACACCTTTTGCGAGATTTTGAGCTTCGACAAACCGGCGCTGATCGTCCCGCGCCAGCTGCCGCGCCGCGAACAGCTGATCCGCGCCAGCCGGGCGCAGGAGCTGGGGCTGGTGGCGATGCTGGCCGAAGACAAGGCGGAAAACCCCGCCGCCATGGCCACCGCCATCCGCCAGCTGGCGCAGCAGCGCCGCCCCAGCCAGGTGGTGGTGCCGGGGCTGCTGGACGGTCTGGAAAACGTCAACCGGCTGGTCGCCATGCATCTGGCGGAAGGGCGGGACGGCACCCCCCATGGCGGGCGCCAGGACCGGCTGACCGTCGCCGGGCGCGGGCGCCTCGCCCTGCCGTGAGCGCGCGCCCCGGGCCGGACGATGGCGCGGCGCGGCAGCGCCCGTCCACCCGCCCGGTCGCTTTCGTGGTGAAGGGTTATCCGCGCCTGAGCGAAACCTTCATCGCCCAGGAGATCCTGGCCCTGGAGAGGCGCGGCCTTGCCATCGAGATCGTCTCGCTGCGCCGCCCGACCGACGGGCACATCCACCCGATCCACCGCGAGATCGCCGCCCCGGTGGCCTATCTGCCGGAATATCTCCACCGGGCGCCGCGGCGCGTGCTGGCCGCCTGGTGGCGGGCGCGGCGCCTTCCCGGCTGGGGCCGCGCAAGGCGGCAATGGCTGGCCGATCTGAAGCGCGACCGCAGCGCCAACCGGGTGCGCCGCTTCGGCCAGGCCTGTGTGCTGGCGGTGGAAACGGCGGCGCGTGCCGGCCATCTGCACGCCCATTTTCTGCACACCCCGGCCTCGGTGGCGCGCTATGCGGCGCTGATGACCGGGCTGCCCTGGTCGGCTTCGGCCCATGCCAAAGACATCTACACCACGCCGACCTGGGAGCTGGCCGAAAAGCTGGCCGATTGCCGCTGGCTGGTCACCTGCACCGAGGCCAACCGCCGTTATCTGCAACGGCTGGCGCCGGCCGGGCGGGTCGGCCTCGTCTATCACGGCATCGATCTTGCCCGCTGGCCGCCGCCGCCGGCCAGAGCGCCGCGCCCGGCGGGCGCGCCGGTGCGGCTGCTGTCGGTGGGCCGGCTGGTGGAGAAGAAGGGCTATCGCATCCTGATCGAGGCCCTGGCCCGGCTGCCGGCGGAGCTGGGCTGGAGCTTCGAACATATCGGCGCCGGGCCGCTGGCGGAACGGCTGGCAGAGCAGGCGGCGGCGGCCGGGCTGGCGGGGCGCATCGCCTGGCGCGGGGCCGGGACACAGCAGCAGGTGCTGGCGGCCTGCCGGGCGGCCGATCTGTTCGTGCTGGCCCCCATGGTCGCCGCCGACGGCGACCGCGACGGCCTGCCCAATGTGCTGATGGAAGCGTTGAGCCAGGAGCTGGCCGTGGTCACGACCCGCATCGATGCCGTGCCGGAGCTGATCGAGGACGGAACCAGCGGTCTGCTGGCCGAACCCGGCTCGCCCGCCTCGCTGGCCGCCCTTCTGGACCGCGCCATCCGCGACGGCACGCTGCGCCAGCGCCTGGGCGCGGCCGGCGCCCAGCGCGTGCGCGCGGCCTTCGCCATGGAGACCGGCATCGCCCACCTGGCGCGGCGTTTCGGCCTGGCCGCGCGGGCGGCGTGAAGATCGCCTTCTATGCGCCCATGAAGGCGCCCGGCCACCGGGTGCCTTCCGGCGACCGCGCCGTGGCGCGGCTGGTGTGGCAGGCGCTGGCCTCGCTGGGCCACGACCTGGTGCTGGCCTCCACCCTGCGCGCCTGGGACGGGGGCGATGGCGCCCGCCAGGGCCGCATCGCCCGGCGCGGGGCCGCCGAGGCGGCGCGGCTGATCGCGGCCTGGCAGAGATCGCCGCCCGACCTGTGGTGCACCTACCATCTTTATCACAAGGCGCCGGACCATATCGGGCCGGCCGTCGCCTCGGCCCTGGCGCTGCCCTATATGGTGGTAGAGCCTTCGCTGGCGCCGCGCCGCCGGCTGGGGGCGTGGGCCTGCGGCTATGCCCTGGCGCTGGCGGCGCTGCGACGCGCCGATGCGCTGTTGCCCATGACTCGCGAGGATGCCGAGGGGCTGGCGGCTGGCGGCCTGGACAGCGCGCGCATCCTGCCCTTGCGGCCCTTTATCGCCACCGCGCCCTTTCGCCGCCAGCCAAGGGGGCGGGCGCGGGCGCGTCTGGCGCGGCGCTTCGGCCTGGATGCGGCCCGGCCGCTGGCGGTGGCGGTGGCGATGATGCGCCCGGGCGACAAGTTCGCTTCCTATCGGCTGCTCGCCCGCGCCCTGGAGGGGCCGGTCGCCTCGGGCCGCTTGCAGCTGCTGCTGGTGGGCGACGGCCCGTGCCGCGGCGCGGTGGAGGGCCTGTTCGCCGGCCGCGCCGCCTTCGCGGGGCGGCTTTCGCCCGCCGCCCTGCCCGCTCTGCTGGCCGGCTGCGACCTGTTCGTCTGGCCCGCCGTCAACGAGGCCTATGGCATGGCGCTGCTGGCCGCCCAGGCGGCCGGGCTGGCGGCCGTTGCCGGGCGGGCGCGGGGGGTGCCGGAGATCGTCGCCGATGGCGAAACCGGTCTGTTGGTGCCGGAGGGCGATGGGGAGGCGTTCGCGGCCGCCGTCGCCGCGCTGATCGCCGATCCGCAACGGCTGGCCGCCATGGGTCGGGCGGCGAGCGAACGCTGCCGCCGCCGCCACGACATCGCCGCCGCCGCCGCCAGGCTGGAGCGCGCCGTCGCTCTGGCTGTCGCCGTGCGGGAGGAGCGGGTGTCACGATGCGGCTGGCCCTGATCCGCCACGCGCCGACCGCCTGGAATGAGGCCGGGCGCATCCAGGGCCGCGCCGACACGGCGCTTTCGCCATCCGGCGAGGCCATGGCCGCCGGATGGCGCTTGCCGGCACCGCTGGCGGGCTGGCGCTGGCTTGCCAGCCCGCTCGCCCGGGCGCGGCGCACGGCCGCATTGCTGGGCCGGGCGGATGCCGAAAGCGAGCCGCGCCTGGCCGAGATGGATTGGGGCCGCTGGAGCGGGGAGAGCCTGGCGGCGCTGCGGGCGCGGGAGGGCCGGGCCATGGCCGTCAACGAAGGGCGCGGGGTGGATTTTCGCCCGCCCGGCGGCGAGAGCCCGCGCGATGTGCAGCGCCGGCTGACGGGGCTGATGGCGGCGCTGGCCGGCGACGGGCGCGATTGCGTGGCCGTGACCCATCGCGGCGTCCAGCGCGCCGCGCTGGGGCTGGCCACCGGCTGGGACTTCCTGACGCCGCCGCCGCTGGCGCTGGCGCGCGACGCCATCCTGATGCTGCGGCTTTCGTCCCGGGGCCGTGCCCGCCTGGATGCGCCGCCGCTGTTGTTCATGGGGGAAGGGCTGGCCCATCGGCAGGTCCGAAACACCCTCCCGAAACCCGGTGGAACGGGCTGCGGCGGGCTTTCGCGGTTTTGAGCCGATGCTGGCGGGTCGCTGCAAGGGCATCGACTTCAGCGCCCATCCCAAAGGGGAATAGCCGATAGCTTCGGGGGCCGTGGCGAACGCCGGCGCCCCTTGCGCTGGCCGATTTTGGCAATCTCGCCATGACCGATTTCGAGTTCGCCAGCCTCGCCTTCCAGGAACGCGCTGTCTGGGCGGCCATGGTTTCCGCTGCCGCCGTCGCCGCCTTCGGCATCTGGCACGGCATCGCTGCCATGGTCCGCGCCAACAAGGAACGGGCTGCCGCTATCCGCCGGCCGGTTGGGATGGCATGGCCCGATCCAGCATGGCGTGCAGCAGCACATTGCACCCCGCCTCCAGATCCTCGCGGCTGGCATTTTCGATCTCGTTGTGGCTGATGCCGCCTTCGCAGGGCACGAAGATCATCGCCGTGGGCGCCACGCGGCTGACATAGACCGCGTCGTGGCCGGCCCCGGAGACCATGTCGATATGGTCGTAGCCCAGCAGCTGCGCCGCCTTGCGCACCGCCTGGATGCAGCCCCGATCGAAGGCGACCGGCGGCGAGACCCAGATCTCGTCCACGGCGATCTCCACCCGGCGCCGCTGTGCCACGTCGTCGGCGGCGGCGCGCAGGGCGGCGGCGAGGCGGTCGAAGCCGGCGTGATCGGGATGGCGGATATCGACGGTGAGCGCCACCTCGCCGGCGATGGTGTTGCGGGTGTTGGCGGGGTGGCAACGGTCCATCTTGACGGTGGCGCGCCCGAACGGCGCCTCGGCCAGGGCGGCATCGTCGATGCGCCGCACCAGGTCGGCGGCGGCCACCATGGCGTCGCGGCGCATCGCCATCGGCGTCGGCCCGGCATGGGCCTCCATGCCCTGGATGCGGACATCGAACCAGCGGATGCCCTGAACGCCCGTCACCACGCCCACCGGCTTGCCTTCGGCCTCCAGGATCGGCCCCTGTTCGATATGGGCCTCGAAATGAAAGCCGAGGGCATGGCCGCCCGGCGCCTCCTCGCCCAAATAGCCGATGCGGGCCAGCTCTTCGCCCATGCTGCGGCCTTCGGCATCCCGCTGCCCGTGGGCATAGGCGAGATCGAAGGCGCCGGCGAAAACGCCCGAGCCGATCATGGCGGGGGCGAAGCGCGCGCCTTCCTCGTTGGTCCAGCACACCACCTCGATGGGGGCTTCGGTTTCGATGGCGGCGTCGTTGAGGCAGCGCACCACCTCCAGCCCGGCCAGCACGCCATAGACGCCGTCGAACTTGCCGCCGGTGGGCTGGGTGTCGAGATGGCTGCCGGTGGAGACGGGCAGCGCGGCGGGATCGCGCCCCGGACGCCTGGCGAAGATGTTGCCCATGGCGTCCACGCTGCAGGCCATGCCGGCCTGGCGGCACCAGGATACGAACAGGTCGCGGCCTTCCCGGTCGTCGTCGGTGAGCGCCAGACGGCAATTGCCGCCCTTGCGGGTGGCGGCGATCTTCGCCATCTCCATGATGGAACCCCACAGCCGGTCGGCGTCGATCTGCAATCCCTGGGCCATGGCGCCCCCCATCCATTGCGGCACCGGCCATCATCGCCGCCGCCGGCCACGATGCAAGCCCGTCTCAACGGGCCTCGATGCGATCGACCACGTCACCCTGGCGGTTGAAACAGCAGGCGACCAGGGGGCCGTCGGCGCCGCCGTCCACCGTGGCCTGGAAGGGGCCGATCTGCACGCCAGCGCGGTTGGGATCGAAGCCGCGCACCACCATGCGAAAGCTGCCATAGGGTTGCGCCATGGCCGCGAAGCCACCCTGATCCCACCAGAAGGCGTCGCGCTGGGTCTCCAGCGGCCGTTCCGGATCCAGGCCGGCATGGACGAACAGCAGGGCGCCATCGTCGCTGACGCAGGCGCGCTTGAGATGGCCCATCAGCTCGCGATGGCCGGGATGGGCATACATGGCGTTGCGCAGGGCGACGGTCCAGCGGGTCAGCGCCAGGGTGCCGTCGCTGGCGGCCGCCAGGCCCTGGGTGGCGCAACCGCCATAGGCGGCGATGGTGGCGTCCACGCCGTGCTCCAGCATCCAGCAGAGCACATCGCGCGGATTCATGGCCAGCTGCAATTGCAGCAGCTTCTGCCACATCTCTTCCTGGCGGCCGCGCAGGAACACCACATCCTGCGGCATCATGCCAGGATGGGCCAGCAGCGCGCGGCGAAAGGCCACCAGCTTGTCCACCGTGGCCACCACATCGGCGCCGAAGCCCAGATAATTGCCCAGATAGACGACGCGGTCGCGGGGGCGAAAGCGTTCGGCCAGCAGACGATGCAGGGCGGCGAGACGGCGCGCATCGCCGTGGATGGCCGCGCCTGGGCCGTGGATGGCGCCCACGGCCCAGGCGCGGTGCCAGCCGGTCAGCGTGGCGAAGATATCCGTATCGAGCATGGCCTGGCACCGCTCCGCCCGGTGGCTGCCGGGGGCGGCAGACTAGACCGGCAGCGACGGGCGGCAAAGCCGGATCAGGCGGCCTGCAAGGTCTTCTCGATCTTGGTGGTGGCCTGGGCCTGTTCGACGCCTTCGACCGCCGCCAACTCCCGCGACAGGCGATCCAGGGCCGCTTCGTAGAGCTGGCGCTCGCTGTAGGACTGATCGGAATGACCGACGCGGGCGTGCAGGTCGCGCACCACTTCGGCGATGGAGACGGGATCGCCGGAGTTGATCTTGGCTTCGTATTCCTGGGCGCGGCGGGACCACATGGTCCGCTTCACACGGGCGCGGCCCTTCAGGGTGGTCAGCGCGCTTTTCATGATGTCCTTCGACGACAGCTTGCGCATGCCCGATGAGGTGACCTTGTGCACCGGCACGCGCAGGACCATCTTGTCCTGTTCGAAATGGACCACGACCATCTTCAGGGTCGCCTCGCCCACGGTCTGTTTCTGGATGGCTGTGACCAGCCCGACGCCATGGGTGGGATAGACGACGTAATCGCCGGCTTTGAGCTTGATGTTCTGGCTTGCCATGAAAGATGCGACCGTTCCTTTCTGCCCGGCCAGCGGCGTCATCCCCGGTGCGCCGGCCGCGCATGTTGTCCATGTTGCACATGCCGCCATCCCGCGCGGCAGCCCCGCGCGGGAGCAGAGGCGCCGGGGCCGGCCCGTGGCGGGCCTCCCGGCTGTCCGGGGAGATGGCGCATTCTAGCAGACGACGGGCGGTGAGGGAAGAGGCTGCACCTGGGGGCATCCCCCGCGCCGGCCGGGGTAGGCCTCAGTCTTCGCCCGGCAGCAGCTTTTCCAGGCCGGCGCGGATGTCGGCGGGGATGGGCCGTTTGCGTCTGGCGGCAAGGTCGAAGCACACCGTGGTGCAGCGGGCGCGGGCCGTGATCTGGCCGCTGGTGGGATTGCTCATGCGCGAGCGGTAGGTGAGCGAGCTCTGCCCGATCTTCTCGACGCCGCTTTCGATCAGCACCGGATCGTTCACCACCGTCTCGGCGATGAAATCCAGCTCTACGCGGACATCGACAAAGCCGATGCCATCGGCGTCGATGCGGGCGCGGCTGGCCCCGGCGCGCTGGATCATGTGCCAGCCCGCCTGATCGAACATGGCGTAATAGCGCACGGCGTGCATGTGGCCCTGGTGGTCGCAATCCCAGGCCGTGACCATGCAGCGATGGGTTTCGACCCAGCCGTTCATGCTCCCCGCTTAGCCGCCGGCGGTGGCGCTGGCAAGCTGCGGCGGCGCTTGAACCCGGGCGGTGCCTGCGGCAAAACTCGAATGCCCGGCCCGCGGCCGGGACGCATGACCGGGAGGCCACGCCATGTCCGATGCTGCCTATGTCCACGATGTTCCCGCCGCCTGGGCCGGGCGGGCCTGGGTGGACGATGCCACCTATCGGGAGATGTATGCGGCCTCGCTGGCGGACCCCGACGCCTTCTGGGGCGAGCATGGGCGCTGCCTGGACTGGATGGTGCCCTACAGCCGGGTCAAGAACGCCAGCTTTCAGGACAGCGTCTCCATCCGCTGGTTCGAGGATGGCAGGCTGAACGCCGCCGCCAACTGCCTGGACCGCCATCTGGCGACGCGTGGCGACCGGGCCGCCGTGATATGGGAGCCGGACGATCCCGCCAGCCCGGCCAGGACCATCAGCTATCGCCAGGCCCATGAAGAGGTCTGCCGCATGGCCAACGGGCTGAAGGCGCTGGGGGTGGAGAAGGGCGACCGGGTGACGCTCTACATGCCGATGATCCCGGAGGCGGCCTGGGCCATGCTGGCCTGCGCGCGCATCGGCGCCATCCATTCGGTGGTGTTCGGCGGCTTTTCCCCCGATTCGCTGGCCAACCGCATCCACGATTGCGATTCCCGCGTGGTCGTCACCGCCGACGAGGGGCTGCGTGGCGGGCGCAAGGTGCCGCTGAAGGCCAATGTCGATGCCGCCCTGGAAACATGCCCCGGCGTGGCCAAGGTGCTGGTGGTGCGCCGCACCGGCGCCGCCATCGCCATGACGGAAGGGCGCGATGTGTGGTGGCACGCGCTGCGGAACGAAGTGGACGCCGACTGCCCGCCCGAAGCCATGGGCGCCGAAGACCCGCTCTTCATCCTCTACACCTCCGGTTCCACCGGCAAGCCCAAGGGCGTGCTGCACACCACCGGCGGCTATCTGGTCTATGCCTCCATGACCCACAAATATGTGTTCGACTATCACGATGGCGATATCTACTGGTGCACCGCCGATGTCGGCTGGGTGACGGGCCACAGCTATATCGTCTATGGGCCGCTGGCCAACGGCGCCACCACGCTGATGTTCGAAGGCGTGCCCAACTGGCCGGACGCCAGCCGCCACTGGCAGGTGGTGGACCGCCACAAGGTCAACATCTACTACACGGCGCCCACGGCCATCCGCGCCCTGATGCGCGAAGGCGACGGGCCGGTGCAGGCGACCGGGCGCGCCAGTCTGCGCCTGCTGGGCAGTGTCGGCGAACCCATCAACCCGGAGGCCTGGGAATGGTATCACCGGGTGGTGGGAGAGGGGCGCTGCCCCATCGTGGACACCTGGTGGCAGACCGAGACCGGCGGCATCCTCATCGCACCGCTGCCCGGTGCCACGCGGCTGAAGGCGGGCTCGGCCACCCGGCCCTTTTTCGGCGTGCGTCCGGCACTGGTGTCGAATGAGGGCGAGGTGTTGGAAGGGGCAGGCGAGGGCAATCTCTGCCTGCTGGATTCCTGGCCCGGCCAGATGCGGACGGTCTATGGCGACCATGAGCGTTTCGTCGCCACCTATTTCTCCGCCTATGAGGGCAAATACTTCACGGGCGACGGCGCCCGGCGCGACGAGGACGGCTATTACTGGATCACCGGGCGAGTGGACGACGTGTTGAATGTCTCCGGCCACCGCATGGGCACGGCCGAGGTGGAAAGCGCGCTGGTGGCCCACCCCAAGGTGGCCGAGGCAGCGGTGGTGGGCGCCCCCCACGACATCAAGGGCCAGGGCATCTACGCCTATGTGACACTGAATGCTGGCGAGGAACCATCTCAAGCTCTGGCGAAGGAGTTGGTGGCCTGGGTGAGAAAGGACATCGGCCCCATCGCCAGCCCCGACTGGCTGCAATGGGCACCGGGCCTGCCTAAGACCCGTTCTGGCAAGATCATGCGCCGGATTCTGAGGAAGATCGCCGAGAACGATTTCGGCAATCTGGGTGACATCTCCACCCTGGCCGAACCCGCCGTGGTGGAGGACCTGGTAGACAACCGCCAGAACCGGTAGGCGAGATTTCGTCTCGACAAAGGCCTACGCGCTTAAGACTCCGCCATGTTCACGGGTGCGTCCCTGGCGAACTCGATGAAACTGCGGTCGAAGGTCGGCGGCAGCTCGCATCGCGCGGCGGTGCCGAGATGCAGCGCATCGGCAAAGCCCATACCATTCTCCATGCGATCGAGGGCTTTGGCGATCAGGCTAGGGCTCTCCAGCGAGGCGCCCAGCAGGCCTGCGAAGGCACGCGGGGTCGCTGCCATTTCCCCTCTGGAAAACCACAGGCACTGCGCAACACCCACGCACTTTCCAGCAGGACTGTCGTGCTCACGAAGATGCTTTCCGCATCGATCACGGCCTTCGCTCTGGCGGCCTGGCTCGGATCGCCACCAGTCAGGTATCGGAGACGATGTTGATATCAACCGCTCTCATGGCGCCGCTTCGCTTTCGCCATTACCCACGCCTCCATCTCGGCCAGGGATCTGGGTGTACCGCCGCAGGCAAGGCATCCGAACACCCCCATGCAGGTAGAAATTGTTATGCTAAAAAATGCGGTAATTCACTCGGTGCCCCAGGCCAAGTGTAGATGCCGGGAGAGCGGATCGCAGCCTGTCCGTTCACGCAGGCGCGTATTCGGCATAGACCATCTCCATCGGCAGCCCGGCTGAATCCCGTGGCGGGCACGGGGGTAGCATTCGCGGCGCCGACGCCTCCTGTTCTGCCGTCAATGCAGCGGCCATGTCGTCGAGAGCATCGTCGCGGGCGATGCCCTTGGGTCTGGAGTGGCCCAGGATGGCGGTGATCTCCCAGTCGGCGGTGGGGCGGACGCATTTCAGCACGTTCAGGCGCTCGCGGAAGCCGGTCTCGCCTTTCTTACGATGCTGCATGGGCTGGCGGCCATTCAAGGCCCAGAAACAGGCTTGCGGGTGGATCTCGCGGACGAGACGCAGCGCCTTGGCGCTATGGCGCATCAAAACATCAACCTCGCGAATCCGGGGCAGGATGACGGAGGCTTGTTTGGTGATCTTGCTGCCTGTCGCTTTCAGGTTGCGCCGCCTAGCGTCGTCGTAGTCGCTGGCGGCGAGCACAGATCGCGCCGGGGCCGGGAACACGCTGCTCGCCTGTGGTCGGCCCAACACCAGACGTTGCGCTGTCGCATTTTCCTTCGAGCTCCTGATTTGCATGTGGCGAGCGATGCCTTAAAATTCTACGACAAGATCGTATCCAGCATCGTCCACTTGGGGTTTCATCACCTCACACGGCGAGACCAGAGAGTGCGGAGAAGTTCGTCCACAAACAGATATTCTATCAGTATTCCTCGGCAGGAAGATTGTTCAAAATGTATAGATTGTGATGTCCGGAAGATCATGCCAACTTCCTTGTTACGATGCTTCATCGACAATGATAACCACCAGGGCTTGCGAGACTTCATTCTGCGCCACCCATAACCTACTGGATCCACTCGCTAACCGGCTGCTATTCGCTCGTCATACGTTGGGCGCGGGCGAGCACTTTTGATGAAAGCAACGTCTCCACCAAGTCCCGCATCGCCCTCGTCCTCTTTCGCAAGTTCTCTGTGTTGCTGAGATTCGGGGGGGTCGATATTGGATTATATGCGCCCGAACATAATCTTACGGCACGCTCTTACCGAGGTAATATATGACCTCGAGTTCGGGCTGATCGTGAGTGTCGCCCTGTTCTGCGAGCCTCAGAAATTCGGGATAGGACACGTCATAGTCGCCGCTTAGGTAGGCACCCAATGCTTACCCGTAAACTCCGTCGAAGGGCTGGGGTGCTGGCGGGACACGCCTATCAACGTCAGAGCGCGACTATTGCTATTAGCGCCATGAACCGAGCTGTTCGCGTGATCGTTGTCATAGCTTGTCTTTTTCTTCGAGTCTAGATGTCTTTTCCGGCTGCATTTGTAACCTTGTCCGGACGGTTCTTTATCGCTTTTCTAACCATCCATGAGGCTTCCGGGTGAAGTTTCCCAAGATAATGCCTTAAAGATCTAACAGGGAATTCGGGAGCTTCTCCGATTACTCCGTAGACGCAGCGAATGCGGACAGCGTTGAGGTAAGCAAGAATTTCCTTTACCATGCCCTTTTGGATCTTCCAGATCTTCTTTTGTGGTGCGCGTTGCTCCTTTTCTTGTTGAATTTCACTTTGGAGTTCCCTTATCAACGTCATCGTCCTCCACAGGTTAAGCGTGTTAATGCGAAAGGATCTGGGATAAGAAGAGCCGGGTGCGTTCGTTTTTGGGGTTGGAGAAGAATTCTTCCGGTGCCTCCATCTCGACGATCTCGCCTTCATCCATGAACACCATGGCGTCGCCTACGGTGCGGGCGAAGCCCATTTCGTGGGTGACGCAGATCATAGTCATGCCCTCCCGGGCGAGCTCGACCATGACATCCAGCACCTCCTTAATCATCTCCGGATCCAGGGCACTAGTGGGTTCATCGAACAGCATGATCTTGGGCCTCATGCACAGGGCGCGGGCGATGGCCACCCGCTGTTGCTGGCCGCCCGACAGCTGACCCGGATATTTGTGGGCCTGCTCGGGGATCTGCACCCGTTCCAGATACATCATGGCGGTTTCGATTGCCTGTTTGCGCGGTATGCGGCGCACCCAGGACGGTCCCAGGGTGAGATTTTCCAGCACGGTCATATGCGGGAACAAGTTGAAATGCTGGAACACCATGCCGACCTCTTTGCGGATGGCCTCGATCTGCTTAACGTCGCTGGTGAGCTCTTGTCCTTCGACGAACAGGTGGCCGCGCTGGTGTTCTTCCAGCCGGTTGATGCAGCGGATGACGGTGGATTTGCCCGAACCGGAAGGCCCACAGATCACCACTTTTTCGCCGCGGCGAACGGTGAGGTTAATGTCCTTCAGGACATGGAAATCTCCGAACCATTTGTGCAGATGGCGCAGTTCCACGGCGATACTCTTATCGAGCGCATCGTCCTTGCGTACTTCGGTCATGCCCCCTCCCTAGTGGTTCTGGTCACGAGCCAAGTCCTTCTCCAACCACATCGAATAGCGCGACATGAAAAAGCAGAAGCAGAAATAGATGACGGCACAGAACAGATAACCTTCCACGAAGAACGGGCGCCACAGCAGATCCTGGAAGGCCACGCGGCTGGTCATCAACAGATCGAACAGGCCGATGATAACCACCAGCGAGGTATCCTTGAAGCCGCCGATGAAGCCGTTGATCATGGGCGGGATGGTGATGCGGAGTGCCTGCGGCAGCACGATCCGGCCCATCTTCTGCCAGTAGCTCAGGCCCAGCGCGTCGGCAGCCTCGTATTGGCCGCGCGGGATGGCTTGCAAGCCGGCGCGCACGATTTCGGCGGCATAGGCGGCCGAGAACATGACAATGCCGACCTGGGCGCGCAGCAGTTTGTCGATGGACACGCCTTCTGGCAGGAACAGCGGGAACATCACCGAGGCCATGAACAGCACCGAGATCAGGGGCACACCGCGGATCAACTCAATATAGGTGACGCATAGGGCGCGGATGGCCGGCATGTCGGAGCGCCGCCCCAGGGCCAACAGAATTCCGATGGGGAAGGAGAAGACGATGCCGAAGGTGGCCAGAAAGATGGTAAGGGGCAGGCCGCCCCACATGCTGTGATCGACATAAGCAAGTCCAAACATATCCCCCCACATCAACACGCCGACCACCGCCAGCCCCGCCATCCAGCCGGTGACGATCCACCGACCCAGCCGCCATACCGGCTTCAGGCAACTGGCGAAGATCAGTACCAGGAAGACGATGGTGGCAGCCAGCGGGCGCCAGTGCTCGTCCTGGGGATAGACGCCGAACAGGATGAGGCGAAGTTTTTCGTCGATGAACGACCAACAGGCGCCTTCGACCTGGCGGCAGACCTCGGGCGGATTAGTGCCCCAGACCGCCTCGAGGAACAACCATTCCACCAAGCCGGGAAGGGTGGTGGCGATGAAGTAGATCGCCAGCAGCGTTAGCAGAGTGTTGAACCAGGTGCCGAACAGATTCTTGCGCAGCCAGCCGATAAAGCCGGCTTCGCTTGTGGGCGGACGGTCCCAATCCTGGCGGGAGGCGGTGGCGGGCTGGGCCATGTCAGCGTTCCACCAGGGCGATCTTGTGATTATACCAATTCATAAACAAAGAGATCGAAAGCGAGAGGGTGAGATAGACAGCCATAATGATGGCGATGCCTTCGATGGCCTGGCCGGTTTGATTGATGGTGGTGTTGGCAACCGACACGATTTCCGGATAGCCGATGGCGACCGCCAGCGAACTGTTCTTGGTGAGGTTCAGATACTGGCTGGTGGTGGGTGGGATGATAACGCGCAGCGCCTGCGGCAGCACCACGAAGTGTAGGATTTCGCCGCGCCTGAGTCCCAGCGAGCCGGCAGCCTCCCATTGGCCCTTAGAGACGGCCAGGATGCCGCTGCGCACGATTTCGGCGATGAAGCTTGCCGTATAAAGGGTGAGGCCCAGCCACAGGGCAAGGAATTCGGCGCTGACTTGGCCGCCGCCCGTGAAGGAAAAGCCCTTGAACTGCGGAGTGTCGAAGCCGGTGGGGGCACCGCCAGCCAGCCAGCCGGCCGCCGTGAGAGCGGCGACGATGGCCAGTGTCGGCACCAGAGTGGGCCGCACCTCGCCGGTTTTGTCGTGGATGTTGTGGTTGCGCCGGTAGAGCCAGAAGGCCGCCACCATGGCCACGGCAAAGCCGGCCGCCAGGCCCAGATAGCCCCAATCGTCTGGCAGCGGCAGATTGAAACCGCGGTTGGAAAGATAAATGCCGAGGAAGGGGCCGTAAGCGTCGCGCGCCGCAGGCAACACCGAGACGATAATGGCATACCAGAAAAACAGCTGCAGCAGCAGCGGTATATTGCGCAGCACCTCGACATAGATCGTCGCTAGCCGCGCGACCAGCCAGTTGGGCGACAAGCGCATGACGCCGACCAGGGTGCCCAGCAGGGTGGTGAAGACGATGCCGACGACGGCGACCTTGATGGTGTTCAGCAGGCCGACGACGATGGCGCGCAGATAGGTATCGGTGGGGGTGTAATCGACCAAGCCCTCGCCGATAGCGAAGCCGGCCTCGATATCGAAGAAGCCGAAACCCGACGCGATGTTCTGGCGTTCCAGATTGGTCAGCGTGTTGTGGATCAGATAGCCGAAAAGGGTAACGACGGCAGCCGCCGCCGCCACCTGCCAGAAAACGGAGCGGACGGCGGGATCGTTCCAGAATACGGCCCGGGCCGGTTTCTGGCCTTCGGCTTCGTCGTTGTGGATTGCCATGGCCTGCCCGGCATGAAACCGCCGCCCGTGGGTGATCACGGGCGGCGGCTCGACATTCACACGTGAACGGTTAGCGAATCGGCGGCGCGTACATCAGGCCGCCATCGGTCCACAGCGCGTTGACGCCCCGCTGGAAGCCCAGCGGCGTGTTGGCACCGACATGGCGCTCGAAGATCTCGGAGTAGTTGCCCACCTGCTTGATGGCATTGTAGGCCCACTGCTCGTTGATCTTCATGGCTTCGCCCATGCCTGGAGCGACGCCCAGAAGACGCTGAATGCCAGGATCCTCGCTCGACATGAAGTCATCGACATTGCCAGAGGTAATGCCGAACTCCTCAGCGGTCAGCAAGGCGAAGACGGTCCACTTCACGACATCGAACCACTCGTCGTCGTCGTTGCGGGTGACCGGACCCAGCGGCTCCTTGGAGATGATCTCGGGCAGGATGACATAGTCGTCCGGGTTGCCCACATCCGAGACGCGAATCGAAGCCAAGCCCGAAGCGTCTGTGGTATAGACGTCGCAGCGGCCGTTGACGAAGGCGGTAACCGACTCTTCCTTCGCTTCGAAGACGACCGGGGTGAAGTCCATACCGGTGGCACGGAAATAGTCGGTGAGATTCTTCTCCGTCGTGGTGCCGGCCTGCACGCAGACGGCAGCGCCACCGAGCTCCATGGACGAACCGACGCCCAGCGCCGTTGGCACCATGAAGCCCTGGCCGTCGTAGAAGGTGACGGCGGCGAAGTTCAGACCCAGCGCGGTATCGCGGGTAAGGGTCCAGGTGGTGTTGCGCGACAGCATGTCGACCTCGCCCGACTGCAGGGCGGTGAAGCGCTGCTGTGCCGACAGCGGCACGAACTCGACGGCGTCGCCATCGCCCAGGACAGCGGCGGCCACGGCGCGGCACACATCCGCATCCAGGCCCTGCATCACGCCCTGGCTATCGGGCAGCGAGAAACCGGCCAAAGCGCCGCTGACGCCGCAACGGACCGCGCCGCGGTCCATCACCGCATCCAGCGTCGCGCCCGCAAAAGCCTGGCCAGCGGTCAGCACGATGGCCGCCGCCGCGCCAAGAAAAGTCGTCGATCTCATGGAACCCCCTCCCTGTGGTGGCTTTGGTGCAACTATGGTGATCTCTACGCTAGCGAGCCTCAACGGCCCGGTACAATTTTGCTTCTTAGCATCGACCGGCGGGCGAGTCCAGCCCCGGTGGCGCAGGGCGGAGGACGCCAGGGACATACATCCGGGGTCGGATCAGGGTTCGACACCGAGGGCGGGCGCCAGCATGGCGACATCGTTGCCGTTGAGCAGGATGCGCCCGTCTTGTGTCAGCGTGAGATCGTAGAGATGGCGCGCTCCGCCCTCGCTGCGCACGCCCAGTGCCTGGATCAGCGCCAGACTCTGGGCCATCTCCAGCGATTCCTCGTCACCGTCCGTTGCCGCCGCCTGCAAGCGGCGCATAAGCCGTTCCAGCCCGGTCACCTCCAGGCGCAGGGCACCCACCGCCATCGCTGGCGATGTGTCGGAGGCCACCAGTTCGCCGGCCATGGTGGCGTCCAGCATGGGGCTGTCATAGGCGAACTGCCGCAGCTGGAAGGAGCCCTCCTGCTGCGCCATGCGGCGCTGCAGGCTCAACGCCATGAAGTGGAAGATGGCTTCAGGCGCATCCTCGAAGGCTTCGGGCTCCAGGGTGGCACTTTCCGCCATGTTCAGGGCCATCGTCGCTGCATCCATGATGGGCAGGTTGTCGAACACCAGGTGCAGGGTAAGGTCGTGGGGAACGACATGGGCTTGCGGTTCCGGCACGGGCGCGGCTTCCAGGGCGTTCGCTTCGTATTCGATGGCAAGCGATCCGCGGTTGCCGTCGAGTCCCTGCATGACCAGGGCGAAGCGCGCCTCGGCCAGGGACAGCGAACTGGAGACATCGTCGGGATTCTGTGCCGACAGGCCGTTCACGGCGATGGCGAAGCCGAGACTCTCTGCCAAGGGGGCGTGCTTGCGCGTCAGCGCCAGCGCCTCTGCCATCGACGCCGCCAGCGCATCCTCATCGTCATGGCCGGCAGCCCGCTGAAGCCGCTCATGTTCGAACAGCTCGTTGGTCTCGTTGAAGAACGCCAGGTCCAGGGCGCCGAATGAGGCATCGAAGGCCAGACCGTCGAGACGCAGCACCTCCTGGCCGGCGAGCGTGACGGAAACATCCTGCAGCACAAGCGAATCCTGGCCGTCCCACTTGCCGCCGTCCAGCTCGCGATAGATGCGGTCAAGGCCGATGTTCGCTACCTGCAACCGCAGGGATTCGCGCCTGGGGAGATCGAGCCAGGCCGTCACGCCAGACCAGGCGCCGTCGAATTGGGTGGAAAAGCCGACATGTGGCGCATAGACGCCGGAGACATTCTGGCTGTCGATGACGGTGCCGCCGATGGGGTTGCCCTTACGGTCGAACACCGCCGTTCTGGCCGGCAGGGCCCACGACAAGCCATAGCGTTCCCGATCGATGGGAACGAGCTTCGCGACGACGTCGCCCACATTCCAGCGGAGATCGGGCCAGCTTCCCAATCCTCCCGCCATGTCGAACGACAGCTGGCGGATGGCGGCTGTGATGGTGCCATCGCCATCTTCCGTGACATCGACGACATAGCTGAGTCCGTCATGGCCGACGACATCGCCAAGATCGAGCATCCATGCCGACAACATCCGGTGCAGGCGCGCTGCAGCTTCCGATCCCTTGTCCGCCTCGGCCCAGGCCGGCAGGGCGGACGCAATGAACAGGAGGGCGAACAGAACGACGGCGAAGGCAGGGCGTGGCATGGTGTGCATCCGAGAGCTGCTAGCGTGCGCAAGGCACGGGGCGGCGCCGGTGGCCGTTCCCTGGCGCGCCACGACGTTACAGCACGACATAGACCTTGGTCACCGTTGCGATCACTTCGCAGCGCCCGCGCCAGCCGGCCGGGAACCAGACGCTGTCGCCGCCGGCGACCTCGATGGTCTCGCCGCCATCGCTGACATAGGTGCAGGCGCCTTGCAGGAAGTGGCAGAACTCCGCTCGGTCGAGGGCCAGGCACCAGCGGCCTGCGCTGCAACGCCAGACGCCGGCCTCCGGGAAGCGTCCGCCTCCACCGGTCAGCAAGCGCCCGCTAGTTCTGGCAACGGGGCTGCCCAGCGGCTCTGCCACGGCGCCCCAATCGTTCAGTTCGTTCTCGCCAAGGGCTGCCGCCTGCCTCAGCACGGCGGCGAGGGGAGCTGCCGTCATGCGGCCTCCGCTTTTTTCAGCAGTGCGTCGAGCGCCTCGGCTCCTTTGCGCCTGCCGTCGGCGGCCTGCATGTGGCGGGCGAGATCGTTCAGCTTGGCCTGCATGGCACCGTCGTTCAGCAAACGGGCGATGGCCGCCGCCAGGTCGTCGTCGGACCAGCTGTAGCGTTCCATGGCGATGCCGTAGCCGCGCTCGTCGATATGGGTGGCGTTGTCGTGGCCGTCCCAGCAATAGGGCATGATGAGCGCCGGTTTGCCGAAATAGAGACATTCGTTGAAGCTGTTGTTGCCGCCATGGTGGATCGCCGCATCCACCTGGGCGATCACGGAAGGCTGCGGATACCAGCTTTCCAGGTGGCAATTGGCGGGCACATCGTCATAGGCGTCGCGATAGTCGCCGACATTGACCAGGGCGCGGCATGGCATCTTGCCCAGCGCCGCCAGCAACCGCTTCATCAGCCCGGTATCGCCGGCGCCCAGGCTGCCGAAGCTGACATAGAGCAGGGGCTTGTCGTCGTGGAGTTGGAAACGGGGGATCTCATAGGCCTCTTCGGCGCGCACGCAGCCTTCCAGATAGACGAATTTATCCTCGTCCAGCGGCTGGCGGCGCCTGAAGGCCAGCGGCTTGGGATAGTGCAGCAGGTTGAGCCAGGGCGAGGGCTCGAAGAACTGGCCCAGCGGGTAGGGCCTTTCGCCGCAGGATACAAGAAACTCGTTGAAGCGGGCGTGAACCGGGGCGATTTCGCGCTCGAAGGCGGCCAGATAGGCGGCAAAGCCGGCCGGATCGTCCTCGCGGCAACCGGAAAGGTGGGGCGGGATGTCTGGATCCTCGATCTCGTTCTCGCTGCAGGACACGATGCGCACCCAGGGCACGCCGTAACGCTTGGCGGCCGGGAACAGCACCACATTGTCGATGCAGACCAGGTCGGGCCGGATCTCGGCCAGCGCAGCGGGCAGATCCTTTTCGGCCCAGATGGCGGTCTCCACGATGGCCTCCCAGCAGGCCTTGATATAGGTGGAGACCTGTTCGATGGGCGGGGTGCGGAAATTGGGAATGTGGCTGTCGATGAAATCGGTCCAGTAGCGGGCCATGGCTTCCGGCTCCATGGGTTCCGACATGGCGATCGGCCTTTCCTCGAAGCCGTAGCCCTGGAACACTCCGGTGAAGCCGGCATCGGCGACGAACACGGGCCGGTGCCCCATCTCGCGGCAGACCTGGGCGATGGCGACCGAGTTGAGGGCCGGGCCGAAGGCCGCTTCGGGAAAAAAGACGATGGTTTTGCCGTCGCTCATGGGCACGCTCCCGACTGTGCGGAGCTCCGGCTCCGCAAGGTTGTGGTCGCTGGCGGGGATGGTGCGCATTTCCGCCCTGGCAATCAAGCGCGGGCAGGTTCCGCGCCGAACCGCGCTTGCCGCTCCGCCCGGCGCGGCTATGCTCCGCCGCCATCATGAGCGATCCAGGATCATCCTGCCGCGCCTGGCGGGACGCGCTGGCGGCGGGAAGGCGCGGCGACCTGGCCCGGGCGCTGACCGCGGTGGAAAACGCCGGGCCGGAAGCGGAGGCCGTGTTGCGGGCGGCGGCGGGCCTGGCCGGGCGAGCGCTGGTGGTGGGCGTAACCGGCGCGCCGGGTGCCGGAAAATCCACCCTGGTGGCGGCCTATGCCGGCGAGCTGCGCCGGCGCGGCCGGACGGTGGGCGTGCTGGCGGTGGACCCCTCCAGCCAGGCCAGCGGCGGCGCCCTGCTGGGCGACCGCATCCGCATGGCGGGCCATGACGGCGATCCAGGGGTGTTCGTGCGCAGCCTGGCGGCGCGCGGCCAGCTGGGGGGGCTGGCCGGCGCGGTGCCGGCGGCGGTGGAGGTGATGGATGCTGCCGGACGCGATGTGGTGGTGGTGGAAACGGTGGGCGTCGGTCAGTCGGAACTGGCCGTCGCCGGTCTGGCCGATGTCCGGGTGGTGATATGGGCGCCCGGCGCCGGCGACGCCATCCAGGCCGCCAAGGCGGGCATCCTGGAGATCGCCGATGTCATCGTCGTCAACAAGGCGGACCTGCCCCAGGCGGCCGCCACCGAGGCCTTTCTGCGCGCGGCCGCCTCCCATGCCTCTCCGCCGCCCGCCGTGCTGACGACGGTGGCGAGCAGCGGCGAGGGCATCGCCGCCCTGGCCGACGCCATCGCCGCCTGTGGCACCAGCGACCGCCGCCGGGAGGGGGCAAGTCGGGGGACGGAAAGGCGGTTGCGTCACCGCATCGTCGCTGCCGCCGCCGCCCACGTGGAACGCGACGGCGCCGACTGCGCCGAACTGGCCGAACTGGCTGCCGACATGCAGAGCGGCAAACTGACCGTGGAAGGGGCGGCCAAACGGCTGCTGGCTGCTCTGGTCGGCGCAAGGCAGGAGACGTGACCGGGTCGCGCGGGCCTGCCGTCGGCAGTGGCCTCTCTAAACAAACGCGAAAAGTGGGCACGCACAGGATGCACGGCGGGCATAATCCACAAGCGCACGGAGAGCCTCGGCGGCGAGCTTGGAGAACTTACCAGCTGTCCATGCGCCAGGAGCTTGCCCGGCGAATCTGTGAGCCAAAGGAAAGGGGCGGCCCTGTTGGGCCGCCCCTGGTGTTGGCAAGGCTGGGTTCGGTCAGAAGTTGACGATCAGCGATGTGCCGACGAAGGTGGTCTCGTCGTTGTCCGCCTCCGGCTGGTCGATGCCGATGGCGCTGTTCACCGAGACGCCTGCGCCCAGATCGTAGGCGAGCTGCAGGCGGTAGAGGTCGGCGTTCATGTCCTGGGAGATCCAGCTCACGCCCAGGGTCATGGGGCCGTCGGAGTAGGTGGCGCCGATATCGTAGGTCGGCTCCGGATCGACCCCCATGTCCTTGTCCATGTCGTAATAGGAGCCGCCGACGCCGAAGCTGCCCATGCTGAGCGACAGGCCGACATTCATGCCGTCGGTGTCGTCGTCGTGCTGGGTCCAGCCCGCAGCGGCCGCGATGCCCATGTCCATGCCCATGCTGCCGTCGTAGCGGATGCCGACGGAAAGCTCGTTGCTTTCGCCGTCGATCGCCCGCTGGTAGGCGGTGTTGCCGTTGCCGGTACCGGCACCGGCCTGGCCGCCGTCGTCGCCTTCCGGCGAGTAGGAGACGGCCATGCTGAGGCCCCCCAGCGCCGGCGTGAAGTAGATCAGCTTGGCGTTGTCGGCATCGGCCGGGAAGGTGGTCAGATAGGCGCCCGACGGCGAGAAGTAGGGCGAGTTGCCGTTGAAGATGTAATCGGGATAGGGCGCGGCGGTGGCAAGCTGGATGGCCGCCGGATCGTCGTTGCCCACCCGCAGGGTGCCGAACGAACCCGAGACATAGGCCCAGGACTCGTCGATCTGGTCGCCCGTGTGCTGCTCGCCTTCCAGCTCGATACGCACGCCCACTTCCAGGCCGTTGTCGAGCACGGTGGAACCCTTGAAGTGGACCTCGCTCTCGTGGCGGATGGCGACATCGCCAGCGGCATCGGCATCGTAGTCGGCGAAGAAGCCCGCCCAATAGGAATAGCCGCCGATGCCCAGCGAGACCGGGTCGGCCGCTTTGGCGTCGCTGACGGCAAAGCCCGCCGCCACCAGCGCCGTGGTTCCGAGAAGAACCTTCTTGTTCATGGGTCTTTACCCCTCTGTATTCGTCATGACGATCGGCTCCGGCTGGGGCCGATGCGCACCCATACCTGCCGCAGGGCGGCTGTGCAAAGGGGGCAGGCCAAGATTCCGCCACACTGTTGCACAACTGCAACAGTGGGCGCCGCCGGGCCGGGGCCAGCGCCGCAGCCGGGAGCGAGCGCGGGAGCGGAAGGCAGGCTTGCGCCTGGCCCCCGCCGCGCCCTGGCCCAGCTTTTCGCGGGCTGGGCCGGGTTGCGGACGGTGACGTGGATGGCGCCCATGCTCCCTTATCCTTCCAGTGGCCGGGGTGCTTGCCCGTTCCTCCCTGGCACATTATCGAAGCGGCGCGCTATCGTAAGCACAGGCGGGCGGCGGGAGACCCCATGGGCAACATCCTCTGGCTGGCCAGCTATCCTAAATCCGGCAACACCTGGATGCGCGCCTTCCTGGCCCATCTGCTGCCAGACGCCCCCCACCCGCTGAACCCCAACAAGCTGGATGCCGCCTTTTCCCAGGCCGAATCCTCCATCGGCTGGTATCGAACCCTGGACCCGCGCCCGCTGGAGCAATGGCGGCCGGAAGATTTCGCCCGCGCCCGCCCGCGCGTTCACGAAGCCATCGCCGCCAGCCGCAAAACCACCACCTTTTGCAAAACCCATTGCGCCCTGATGGCGGTGCACGGCCACCCCGCCGTCAACATGGCGGTTTCCACCGGGGCGGTCTATATCGTGAGAAACCCGCTGGACATCGCCCTTTCCTATGCCGATTTCCTGGCCCGCCCGGTGGACGAGATCGCCGCCATGATGGCGACGGAATACTACACCTTCCCCCCCACCCCAAGGAACGCGCCCGAGGTGATGGGCAGCTGGAGCCAGCATGTCGCCAGCTGGACGGCGGCGAAAAACCGGCGCGTCCACATCGTCCGCTATGAGGATCTGCTGGCGTCGCCGCTGAAGCATTTTCGTGCTGTGACCCGCTTTCTGGGCCTGGATATGTCGCGCGGGCGCATAGAGCGCGCCATCCGCCACGCATCGTTCAAAACCCTGGCCCGCCAGGAGGCCGCCCACGGATTTTCGGAACGCCCGCCCCACCAGCAGCGCTTCTTCCGCAAGGGCACGGCCGGCCAGTGGCGCCAGGAGCTGACAGACGAGCAGGTATCCCGCATCTGCGCCGACCACCGCCAGCAGATGGCCCGCTTCGGCTATCTGCCCGCCGGCCTGTAGCGTGGGCGGCATCGTCTGGATCGCCGGCTATCCCAAATCGGGCAACACCTGGGTGCGGGCCTTCCTGCACGCCCTGATGGCCCCCGCGCCGCTGGACATCAACCGCATGAACCGCCTGACCGGCAACGAGGCCGCCATGGTCCATTTCCAGGGCCTGGACGCGCGCCCCTGGCAGGCCTGGACGGCCGAGGATGTGGCCAGGATGCGGCCCGCCGCCCAGGCCGCGCTGGCCGCGCGCCACCCCTACCACGTATTCTGCAAAACCCATCTGGCCCGCACCCGCGCCTTCGGCCACGACACCATCGCCGCCGCCGTCACGGCCGGGGCCATCTATCTGCTGCGCAACCCGCTTGACGTGGCGGTATCCTACGCAGACCATCAAGGCATCGCGCTGGATGCCGCCATCGCGCTGATGAACCTGGAAGGCCACACCACGCCCACCACCGCCCGCCACGCTGGCGAGGTCATGGGCAGCTGGTCCCAGAACGTGGCAAGCTGGACCGGCGGGAAAGGGCCGCTGCACATCATGCGCTATGAAGACATGCTGGTCGATCCCCACGCCGCCTTCACCGCCCTGGCCCGTTTCCTGCGCCTGAAACCCTCCCGCCAGCGCCTGCGCCGCGCCGTGACCGCCTGTTCCTTCGCCGCCCTGGCCCGGCAAGAGGCGCGCCAGGGCTTCGTTGAAAGGCCGCCGGGCCAGGCGCGCTTTTTCCGCGCCGGCCGCGCCGGCGGCTGGCGCGGCGTGCTGTCGCGCGCGCACATCCAGGCCATCGCCGGGCGCCATGGCACCGTCATGCGCCGCTTCGGCTATCTGGAAGACGGGGCGGTATGAGCGCGACGAGCGCGGCGGGGCTGGTGGCGGTCCGGCGAAAGATCGCCGCGGCCGCCTTGCAGGCGGGGCGCCGCGCCGGCGAGGTGACGCTGGTCGCCGTCTCGAAGGGCCATGGCGCGCCCGCCGCCACCGCCGCCCTGGCGGCAGGCCAGCGGGTTTTCGGCGAAAACCGGGTGCAGGAGGCGCAGGCCAAATGGCCGCCGCTGAAACAGGCCTTTGCCGGCGTCCGGCTGCATCTGGTGGGGCCGCTGCAAACCAACAAGGCCGGTGCCGCCGTGGCGCTGTTCGATGCCATCGAAAGCGTCGATCGCCCCCGCCTGGTGGCGGCCCTGGCAAAGCAGATGGCGGCCCAGGGCCGGCGCCCCGCCTGCTTTGTCCAGGTCAACACCGGCGAAGAGGCCCAGAAGGCGGGCTGCCCGCCGGGCGAGGCCGATGCGCTGGTGGAAACGGCGCGCCGGGCCGGCCTGCCGCTGGTGGGGCTGATGGCGATCCCGCCCGCCTGCGAGGAAGCGGCGCTGCACTTCGCGCTGCTGGCCGATATCGCAAGGCGCAACCGGCTGGCCTGCCTTTCCATGGGCATGTCGGGCGATTACGCCACCGCCATCGCCTTCGGCGCCACCCATGTGCGCGTCGGCCAGGCCATCTTCGGCCCCCGCCCCACCGCCGGAGCGGCGCCATGAAGGACGCCACGAAGCGGGTGTTCTCCGGCATCCAGCCCAGCGGCAGCCTGCATCTGGGCAACTATCTGGGCGCGCTGAAGCGTTTCGTAGAGATGCAGGACCATTACGATTGCATCTACTGCATCGTCGATCTCCATGCCGTCACCATGCCCTGCGACCCGGCAGAGCTGCGCGCCTCCACCCGCGAGGTAGCGGCGGGCTTCCTGGCGGCCGGCCTCGACCCCGCCCGCTGCATCGTTTTCAACCAAAGCCAATGCCCCATGCACACCCGCCTGGCCTGGATGCTGGCCTGCCTGACGCCGCTGGGCTGGCTCGACCGCATGACCCAGTTCAAGGAAAAGGCGGGCCGCCAGCGCGCCGCCGCCAGCCTGGGGCTCTATGGCTATCCGGTGCTCCAGGCCGCCGACATCATAGGCTACCGGGCCACCCATGTGCCGGTGGGCGAGGATCAAAAGCAGCATCTGGAGCTGGCCCGCGACATCGCCGGCGCCTTCAACCGCCGCTTCGGCGTGGATTTCTTCCCCCTGCCCGAGCCGGTGATCGCCGGGGCGGCCACGCGGGTGATGTCGCTGCGCGACGGGCGGCGCAAAATGTCGAAATCGGACGCCAGCGACTGGTCGCGCATCAACCTCAGCGACGACCGCGACACCATCGCCCTGAAATTCCGCAAGGCGCGCACCGACAGCGAACCCGGCCTCGCCTGGGACGAGGACAACCGGCCCGAGGCGGCCAACCTGATCTCCATCTACGCGGCCCTGGCCGGCAGCGACCGCCAGACGGTGCTGGACAGCTATGCCGGCGCCCGTTTCAGCGCCTTCAAGGCCGCCCTGGCAGAGCTGGCGGTGGAAACGCTGGGGCCGCTGGGCGACGAGATGAAACGCCTGGCCGCCGCGCCGGACCATGTGGACGCCGTGCTGCGCGACGGCGCCAGACGCGCCCAGGCCATCGCCGAACCCATCCAGCGCCAGGCCGAAGAGATCATGGGCTTCCTCGCCCCCTGAAACACCCCACCCGCCAACCCGCGCAGTCGCCGCCGGGCAGACGAATCTGCGGAACCCGCCGAAGCCGAACGGCCCCCCTAACGCCCCGCCAGCACATCCGCCAGCACCGCCTCCACCACGCCGTCGAAGCTGCGCTGGCGCCCGGTGTCGATGGCGGCGGTCACGGTCATGCCGGAACGCAGCGGCGCCCCGGCCCGCAGGGCGCTGTCGTCCTCCAGCTCCAGGCGCACCGGCACGCGCTGCACCACCTTCACCCAGTTGCCGGTGGCGTTCTGCGGCGGCAGCAGGGCGAATTCGGCCCCGGTCGCCGGGCTGATAGAGGCCACCCGCGCCGGCCAGACGATGTCGGGATAGGCATCCACCACCACGGTGGCCGCCTGGCCTACGCGGACATGGGTGAGATCGACCTCTTTCAGGTTGACCTCGATCCAGGGGCTGGCCGTGGCAACCAGCGCAAAGGCGGGATCGCCCGCCTCGATATATTCGCCCACCTCCACCAGCACCTGCGAAAGCACGCCCGCCACCGGCGCGGCCACCAGGGTGTGGTCCAGCGCCAGCGCCGCCTCGCGACGCATGGCGGCGGCGGCCAGATAGCCGGGATGGTCTTCCACTGGCGAAGCCAGGGCGCCGCCCAACTCGGCCAGCACCACCGCGTTCTTCTCCTCCAGCACCGCCAGGCGCCGTTCGGCCGTCGCCAACGCGTGTTCGGCCTCGTCCAGCTTTGCCCGCGTGCCGGCGCCCTGGGCCACCAGCTGCTTCTGGCGCTCGAACAGGGCGGCGAGATAGCGGATATCCTCGCGAACGGCGTGCATCTCCGCCTCGCCCTGGCGGTAGAGCGCCCGCAGGGCGGCCACCTCGCGGGCCACCGCCGCCATCTCGGCCTCGGCGGCGGCGATGGCGATGCCGAACGGCTCCGGGTCGATCTCGAACAGCGGCTGGCCGGCCTCGACCCGCTGATAATCGCCCACGAACACCCGCGCCACCCGCCCGTCCACCTCCGGGCCTATGGTGACGATATCGGCCTTCACATAGGCGTTTTCGGCGGTGACATAGCGCCCGCCGGCAAGCCAGGCCTCCAGCAGAACCACGACGGCGATGGCGGGAAGGCCCACCATCAGCACGATGCGCATCAGGATGCGTTTGGCCCGCTTCATCCGCCACCCCGGCGCCCTCTTTTCACAGACAGCGCGCCCCCGCAAGCGGCCTTTCGCAGGCGGCAGCCACCGGCACCCTCGGCGATAGTGCGCCAGCCTCGCTGCGGATGGCCTCGCAGGCGCCATCGACCTCGACCCCGGTGACCCGGTCCGACGCGCCCACCGTTACCATGCTGCCTTCATCCAGCTGCACGCGGGCGACAGCGCCGCCCACGGCCACCGTGACGCGGTGGGCGCTGCTGCCCTGGGCGAGAATGTCGCCCGCCACCGTCGCCGTCGCCGTTCCGCACGTGGTCGCATATGGCCGGCGATGGCTTCATGCGAAAGCGCCAGCGCCCCTGCTCTGGTCAGGCCCAGAATCTCTTCTGCCGCTCGGTTCGCCAGCCTGGTGTCATCCGTCGTTCGATAGCCGCGGTTGTCAGCCAGCGCCTGTGCCCCCGCCTTCCAGGCGCCGTCATAGTCGGCGGGCAGCGCCGCGTCAGCGCGTCCGAATCCCCTGCCTGGATGGCGTCGAAAACCGCCTTTCTCCCACCGCGATGTCGCCGCTGGAGGCGACGTGGATCATGGCCCCGGTTCTGGCCGCGTCGTCCGCCGTCTCTGCCTCGTCGCCGAAGGTATGCCGTCCCGCGGCGCGCCGACCGGGCCAGAACACCCACGTCATGCGCCCGCACCGTGTCGTGCCCCATTGTGTCACCACGGGGGCGACGACGCTGCGCCCGGCCGCATTGCCGTCGTCGATCAACCGGCCTTCCATGGCGATGGAAAACGGCGCCTGGATCTTCCTTCCCGCGCCCGTCAGCGCGATGGAGCTCCGGTCTTCTGCCGTAACGCTCCCGCCCGTCAGGCCGATGGTGAGTGTCTACCGGTTCCAGGTGTGCCAGGTCTGGCCACGCACGCCGTGGGCGTTCGCCCCCGTTGTCGCTGCCTCCGCCGCCGTCCAGTTCGATCCCCACCGCTGCGACCGCCGCGGCTGCCCAGGCCCCGTCGTGGAGATGGGCCGGCGATGTTGACGGCGTTCGTGCCGCTGCCGCCGCCCTTGCAGCCCCCAGCCATCCGGGCCATACTGCCACCCTTACGAACGAAGCAGGGAAAGCGAGCATGTGCGGCATAGCGGGCATCCTGTTGAAGCAGGGCGGCATCGGCATTGACACCGGGCGCGCCCTGGTGGACATGCTGGACGGCTGCCAGCATCGCGGGCCGGATTCCACCGGCTTTGCCCTTTATGGCGGCGCCAGCGACGGCCATCTCAAGCTTCGCTTCCATGTCGGTGGCGACAACGAGGCCCCTGCCGCCATCGCCCGCCTGAAGCAGGTGTTCCAGGACCACGGCGCCAGCGTGGTCGAAGAAGGCCGCACCGGTGGCAGCTATCGCGCCGTGGTGCGCTTCGCGGGCGATTTGCAGGCGTTTTCCTACGCCGTGGAACGGGCGGCCACCGTGCTCTCCATCGGCGAGCGCCTGGAGATCGTGAAGGATGTCGGCACCGCCCACGATGTGGACGGCACCTATGGCGTGCGCGTTTTCAAAGGCTCTCACGGCCTGGGCCATGTTCGCCTCGCCACCGAATCGGACGTGAAGCCGGAGGCATCGCACCCGTTCTGGGCCACCGGTTTTTCCGATGTTGCCATCGTCCACAACGGCCAGATCACCAATTACTGGAAAATGCGCCGGCGGTTGGAGCGGCGTGGCTTCGAATTCGCCACCGACAACGATAGCGAGCTGATCGCCGTTTATCTGGCCGACAAAATGAGCCAGGGCATCGCCTTGAGCCGGGCGCTGGAGGATTCCATCGACGACCTGGACGGCACCTTTTCCTTCCTGGTTTCCACCGGAGACGAAATCGGCTATGCCAAGGACCGGCTGGCGGCCAAGCCGATGATCATGTTCGAAAACGACGAGCTGGTCGCCATCGCCTCCGAGGAAGTCTCGCTGAACCGGCTGTTCCCGGGCCACTCGCTGGCGACGCGCGAACCCGCGCCCGGAAGCTGCGGCACCTGGCGGCTGCCTCAGCCGGCGTCGTGACTCTGCCCGGAACGGCCCAAACCGCGACCGCCCGAACCGAGACCAAGAGCCCGGCGAAGCAGACGACATGCTCACCATCGACCTGAGCCGGATCCCCGTCCGCCAGGCCAACCGACGTATGCGGGAAGCCGCTGCCGGGGGCGAGGATATCGAGGTTCAAAACCCCGACGCCCGCCATCATATCGGCGTTGGCGTGATCCATCCGGTGACGATCCGCGTGCGCGGTTCCGCCGGCTATTTCTGCGCCGGCCTCACCGATACCCCCCGCCTTCACATCGACCGCAATGTCGGCTGGGGCCTGGCCGATAACATGTATCGCGGCCAGGTTGTGGTTGGCGGCAATGCCGGGGCCATCGCTGCCGTTGCCATCCGCGGCGCCGAGGTTGTCATCCGCGGCAATATGGGCAGCCGCGCCGGCCAGGTGATGAAAAAGGGCACCCTGCTCTGCTGTGGCAATGCCAGCTTCATGGCCGGCTATATGATGTATGGTGGGCGCATTATCATCCTCGGTGCCTCTGGCGAAAGGCTGGGCGAGGATATGACCGGCGGCGAAATCTTCCTCGCCGGCCCCCTGCAGTCTCTAGGCTCCGACGCCTGCCTTACCGACACCGCCGCCGCCGAGATCGACGATATCCGCGCCTTTCTCGATCGCCACGCCATCCCGTTTTCCGGCAGCTTCCAGAAAATCGTCAACGCCGGCAAAAAGCTGCGCTATGGCACGACGGAACGTCAAATGCGCTCCATCCCTTATTTCACCTTTTCCGGCGACAGCCCCTATTGGAACCGCAAGGTTCAGGAAGACATCCACATCAAATCCCATATCGGCCGCTATCGGGTGCGCGGTTATGGCGGTGCCCGCGAACTTCCCCATCTTTCCGACCTCGCCTTCCGCAAACCCGTCGCGCTGCCCGCCGCCGGCACCGATCCGGTCTCTCGCGTCCACATGAAGACAACTATCGGTGGCAAAAACGGCGCCAAACCCCTCTCGCTCTCCATGCCGCTCATGATCGCGCCCATGAGCTACGGCGCCCTTTCCCGTTCCGCCAAACAGGCCGTCGCCATCGCCTCTGGCCTGGCCGGAATTGCCGAGAACACCGGCGAAGGCGGCATGTCGGACGCCCAGCGCGACGCCGCCGGCCAGCTGATCTTTCAAATGCTGGGAGGGCGCCTGGGCTGGAACATCCACGATATGAACCGGGCCGACGCCCTGGAAATCTATATCTCCCAGGGGGCGAAACCCGGCTTCGGCGGCCAGTTAATGGCCAAGAAGGTCACCAAGGAACTGGCCGAAATCCGCGGCATCCCCGCCGGCATAGACCTGCGCAGCCCGTCGCGCCACCCCGACATCCTGGGCGCCGACGATCTGGTGGTCAAGGTCGAGGAGCTGCGCGAAGCCACCGGTTATCGCCTCCCCGTCGGCGTCAAACTGGGCGCCGGTCGCATCCATGACGACATCAAAATCGCCGTCAAAGACGGTTTCGATTTCGTCGAGCTGGACGGCATGCAGGGTTCCACCGGTGCCGGCGGGGCGGAGGTGATGGAATATGTCGGCATCCCCACCGTCGCCGCCATCTGCGAGGCGGAACGCGCGCTGGCCGCCATCGGCCGCCGCGACGATATCGAACTGGTGCTGATGGGCGGCCTGAGGGACGGCGTCGATGTTGTCAAGGCGCTTTGCCTGGGCGCCGATGCGGCGGCGTTGGGCACGGCCGCCATCGTGGCCGGCGGTTGCATCGCCTGTATGCAATGCCATATCGGCCAGTGCGTCACCGGCATCGCAACCCAGGATCCGGCCCATGAGAACCGCTATAAGGCCGAAATCGAGGCCAAACACATCCACGCCTTCCTGGAAAGCGTCCGCTGGCAGATCGCGGCCCTCACCCTGGGCCTGGGCCATGACGACACCCGCGCGCTCAGCTGCGCCGACCTGGTGGCCCTGACCCCCGAAGCGGCCGAGATCACCGGCCTTCCCCTCATGCCCGAACTGCGCCACCAGCCCCAGTTGCTCTCCGCCGCGCCATGACCCCCGATTCCAACCTGCTGCCGCCAGAGCTGGCCGACGACCGCAACGACAAACATTTCGTTCCCGCCCCCTGCCAGATCGCCTGCCCGGTGGGCACCGACGCCCCCTCCTATATCGCCCATATCTGGGAGGGAAAGTTCGATGAAGCCTTCGAGGCCATCACCGCCACCAACCCCTTCAGCTCCATCTGCGGCCGGGTCTGCGACGCCCCTTGCGAGCCTGCCTGCCGCCGTGCCGCCAGCGACGGCCCCCTCCAGATCCGCAATCTCAAACGCTTCGTCATGGACAAGCTGGGCCGCAGCTGGCGCCCCACCCCGGCCCCCACCACCCGGGAGGAAAGCGTGGGCATCGTCGGCGCCGGTCCCGCCGGCCTGGTGGCGGCCCACGATCTCGCCGTGGCGGGCTTCAAGGTCGATGTCTATGAGATGACCGACCGGGCCGGCGGCATGATGGTCTGGGGCATCCCGGCCTTTCGCCTGCCGCCCGGCATCATCGACGAAGACATGGACCGCCTTGCCGCCCGCTGCCCCGGCCTCGCCATCCACACCGGCGTCGCGCTGGGCCGCGACATCGGGCTGGACCGACTGAAGGCGCGCCACGATGCGGTGGCACTCACCATCGGTTCCTGGTGGGGCAAGCGCATGGGCATCCCGGGCGAAAACGACGAGCGGGTGATCGACGGCGTGGAATTCCTGCGCCGCGTCAATGCCGGCGCCAGGCCCACCCTGCCCGCCACCGTGGTTGTGATCGGCGGCGGCGATGTCGCCATGGACGCCTGCCGCGTCGCGCTACGCCTGCCGGGCTGCCAGCATGTCAAGGTGATCTACCGCCGCGGTCCCGACGACATCCCCGCGCGGCGCATCGAGCTGGAAGGCGCCATCGCAGAAGGCATCGAGTTCATCTACAACACCCAGCAGGTCGCCATCGCCCCGGCCGGCAACCAGCTGAAGCTCACCTGCGTGAACACCACCGCCGGCGAACCGGATGCGGACGGCCGCCGCCGCCCGCTGCCCCTGGCCGGCAGCGAGCACGACATCCCCTGCGGCATGGTGATCGCCGCCGTGGGCCAGTTCGGCGCTCTGGACGACGCTGCGGCGCGGCCCCTGATGGGTGCCGACCGGGTGAAAACCTCGTGGCAGACCATGCGCACCGGCGATCCCAAGGTCTTCGCCGCCGGTGATGGCGCCTTCGGCGGCTCCACCATTGTCATGGCCATGGGCCACGGCCAGCGCCTTGCCTACTACATCAAGGCCTTCCTGGATGGCGACGACCACCCGGCCCCCTATCGCACGCCCTGGCGCACGCGGCGGGTGCCGGTGGCGCAGGATCTGGGCTGGGAAAAGTTTCCGCTGCACCATCCCGAATTCCACGGCGTGGGCGCCAATCCGGTGGCCTTCCCAGAGATCGAATCCACCTATGGCTGGCAGCAGGCCCGCAACGAGGCGGCGCGCTGCTATCGCTGCGATGCCGAAACCGGCTCGGCCGATTATTCGGTGCGCCACCGCGAAGACATCTTCCTGATGGCGCGCATGAAAAAAGACGACACCGCCCGCCAGGCCGGCATGCTGGCCAAACGCCTGGCCCCGCGCGACAACCCCTTCCCGGCCTCCCGCCCGCCAACGGTGGACGACCTGGTGTTCCTGCCCGCCAATCTGTCGCGCCTGGTGATCGACCCCTATCGCGAGGCCTGCAAGGTGGCAACCGAACTGGGCGGTGGGCGCATGAACATCGCCCAGCCCTTCTTTGCCACCGGCTTCGACGATGCGCCGGCCGCCGTGCGGGCCGGTGTCGCCGCCGGTCTGAAAGGCGTCGCCGCCGGCTATATCGGCACCCGCCCGCTGGGCGCGGCGGCCGGTGGCGTGCCCTGGCTGCAACTCCTGGCAGCGGGCGATGCGAAGGGCAGCAGCGATGCGGCAGCGCTTATCGCCACCGTCGGCCCCGGCCAGCCACCGTCCGCCGCCCTGCGCCGCCAACGCGACGATCAGCTGCTGGGCCTTTCCGTCGCCGACCCCGCCGCCCTGGAGCAAGCGATCCTGTTCGGCCTCCAGCACGGCTTCGACCTGCTGCTGTTGAACGGCAACGGCCCCGGTCCCTGGCCAGAGCTGAAGGGCGCGCCCAACCTTGCCATCATGCGCGACGCCATCCGTATCCTGCGGCGCGAGAACCGTGAAGAGGAAATCGACCTGCTGTGGTTCGGCGGCATCCGCTCTGGCACCGACGCCGCCAAGCTGATCGCCATGGGCGCCAAATCGGTCATCGTCGCCATGCCGGTGGCGTTCGCGGCCGGCGGCGAAATCCAGGACGACGGCCACCTTGCCTTCGCGCCAGACCTTGGCGAAGACGAACGCGCCCGCGCAGTCGCCAACATCCTGAAATCGGCGTCCGGAGAGGCCTCGATGATGGCGCGCTGCACCGGCAAAACCAATCTCCACAATCTGGAGCCGGAAGACCTGCGCGCCCTGACGCTGGCCACCGCCCAGGCCACAGGCCTGCTGCTGGCCGGCAAACACTGAACGGATCCGGGCGGCCAAGAAAAGGGGCGGCCCCTGATGTTGGCAAGACCGGGTTCGGTCAGAAGCCGACCAGCCACATCGCTGCGCCAAAGGTGGTCTCGCCCGCCATGCCGAAGAAAACACCCGAGTCGCCGGCATCGTCCTGACCGAGCGTGGCACTGCCCTCCCATCGTCTCATATGTCCCGAAGCGGAACACATCCTTGCTGCACACGGCCGAATCGTGCTTGACTCTCTCGCAGCCTCTGGGGAGACTCGCTATGGATGTCGCCATGATCGAGTTGCTGCCATAGACGCCGACAACAGGTGGAAGCGCCCATCGCCCCCGCCCCAGTGATGACCGCCAACACACCCGCCGCCAACAAGACAGGAACGGGGCGCAGGGTCGCATCCCGCAGTTCGTCCCGTCTGATCGCCTTCGGTTGGTATGGCGGCAAATTCAGCCATCTGGACTTCATCCTCCCCCATATTCCCAGCGACGCGACCCATTTCTGCGATGTTTATGGCGGTTCCGCCGCCGTGCTCATAAACCTTCGCCCCTATCCAGTCGAAACCTATAACGACATCGACGGCGAGTTGGTGAACTTCTTCCGCATGCTGCGCGACCAGGGAGAGGCGCTGGTGAAGGCCATCGGCCTAACGCCGTTTTCTCGCGAAGAACTGATCCGGGCCTGCCAGTCGGCGCGGGATCTGCCGCCGCTGGAACGGGCCCGGCGTTTCTATGTCCGCGCCCGTCAAACCCGCACCGGGTTGGCTCAAAAAAGCAGCGAAGGGCGCTGGGCCCATTGCGTCCTCACTTCGCGGGCTGGCATGGCAGGAGCGGTGTCCCGCTGGCTGGGCTCGGTGGAAGCCTTACCGGAGATCGCGCAACGCCTCCAGAGGGTGCAGATCGAGAATGCACCGGCCCTCGATGCCATCCGCCGCTATGACACTGGCAAGACCGTGTTCTATCTCGACCCACCCTATCTCCACACCGCCCGCGGCGACAGCGCCGCCTATGGCTACGAGATGTCGGATGGCGAACATGAGGCGCTGGCAGCGTTACTGCGGGGCATCAGGGGCCGCGCCATCCTCTCCGGCTATCGAACGCCCCTTTACGACCGCCTGTTCAGGGACTGGCGCCGCATCGACGCTCCGGAACGCCTGTGCCATTCGGTGCGGAAACCTCGCCAGGAGTCGCTGTGGCTGAATTTCTGACATGCCCGCTGCCATGAACCATACCGAAGCCCGGGCATGGCTAGACGGGGAGTGGGAGAAGGTTCTCGAACGACAGTCTCACGAGCTCGATCCCGAGATAGACCGCTTCACGAACTCGAGCAGCGTCGCTATACGTTATGCGTTTGTGACTCAATTGCTTGGCAAGATTGCGGACAACAGGCGAAACTTGCTCTATCTCCAAAGCGGAACATCCCCTTATCCACAGGGAGCGAAGCCGTGACGGAAAGCCAAGCCATGGATCGTGAGCATCTGCAAGGCTATGAGAGGCTGCTGTCGCAGGCAAATCTGTCCTATGTCCGCCACGAGGAGGACCGGGAGGAGCCTTTCAACACCTTCCTTGCCCTTAATGTGGAAAGGGAAGAGCTTAGACATTCACGCTTTATAGTTGAGCTTCTCAATCGCCGTAAGCAGGACGAAATGCCGAATTTGGAGGATTTCCTGAAGACTGTCATTGGAGAAAATTTTAACAAGGCCACAAGCCATGAGTTTCAGTGCAAGGGCATGAAGGTTGAGCGGGAACGCTACAACATAGACATCCTAATAACCAGCAATGAAAAGCAAGCAATTATCGTTGAAAACAAGATTGACGCCGCGGATCAAGATCGGCAACTTGAAGGCTACTATCGAACAATGAAAGACAATGGCTACAACGATATATTGTGTGTTTATCTGACGTTACATGATCGGGATACAGAAACAAGCAGAGGAAGTCTTTGCAAAAACAAAGTCACTAAGGTATCATATGGCGACCATGTTTTTGTCAAATGGCTGGAGAATTGCCAGAAGCAAGCTTATGAAGAACCGGCGCTGCGCGAGTCAATTGCACAATATCTGCACCTTGTCCGCAAGTTGACGGGCACAGACCAAGGGAGAAAATACATGAACGAGCTGAAGAAACTTCTTCTGAAAGAGATAAACAACCCCGTCCTCGTTCACGATCTGAGCGAAGCCTTGAACGAAGTTAAGCTCGATCTCATGTGTGAACTATTGAAGGATATTGAGAAAGCTATAGAAGATCGCCACGAAGAATTTAATCTTCCCAAACTTCAGCGTTCAAATGTTAGTCGAGAGAACATCAAACAATTCATTTATGGAACGAAGTTATATGATCTTGGATTCTTTTTTGTTCTCGCAGAAGGGCTTATGTTGTTCGTTGGTTTCAATAGGGAACACTCTCGGAGTCCACTCGTCGGTATTTGGCGCCAGGACGGAAAAAACCCAGAAAATATTGACGCGATAAGCAATCTCGAAAACATAGGTGATAAAGGCGAAAGACACTGGCCTTGGCGTTGGCATATTGAACAGGAATTCAATCCTCGCGGACCAATGAAGGGAGAGCAGATTAAGACATTTAAGGCATTATGGTGTGAACGTCGAAGAAAGTGCCTTGCAGATGAGCTCGCACAACGCTTGATAGAAGTTTGGAAAAAGATTCACAGATCCGTATGAATGAAAACGGTTTTTCTCGTCACTCACTCACAGCAACACGCACCGCCCCACGCGCGCCTACCCCTCCCGCAAAAACGCCGCCAGCAGCGCCGCCACCCGCCCCGGCGCCTCCTCCAGCACGGCATGGCGCAGCCGCCCGAAAATGTGCAGCGAAGAGCCGGCGATGGCCTCGTGCATCAGCCTTGCCATGCGCGGGTTGGAACCGATATCGCCGTCGCCGGTGGCAATCAGAGTCGGCGCGCGGATGGCGCCAAGGCGCGGGGCGAGGTCGGTGGTGGCCAGCACCCGATAGGCGGCGGCATAGGCGGCGCTGTCGTTGGCCCGGTTGCGCGCTGCCAGTTCGGCGATTCGCTCCGGGTTGGCGGCCAGAAAGTCCTCGCTGAACCAGCGCGGCAGGGAACGCTCGAAATGGTCGCCAGGCGCGCCGTCGGCCACCGTCGCCAGCCGCTTTGCCACCGCCTGGCGCTCCTCCCGGTTGCGCCCGGCCACGGTGGAAAGCAGCACCAGGCGGTCGATCCGGCCGGGATGGGAAAGCGCCATCCCCTGGGCGATCAGCCCGCCCAGCGAATGGCCGGCAAGATGGCAGCGGGCGACGCCGAAGGCATCCATCACCGCCAGGGTGTCGGCGACGAAATCGTCCAGCCGGTAAGGCCCGGCCGGCTTGGCCGAACGCCCATGGCCGCGCAGGTCGAAGCGAATGGTGCGAAAGGCGCCCTTCAGCGCCGCCACCACGCCGTCCCAGGCCTCCAGGTCACCGCCGACGCCGTGGACCAGCAGCAGATCGGGGCCGACGCCCTCGCTGCGGCAACGCAGCGTCACACCGCCCGCTTCCACCACCCGTTCCATGCCGTCCCCCCTTTCGCGCACTGCCGCCCGCCGCGGCTAATCCCCGCCAGCCTCGTCCGCATCCTCGCCTGTGTCTTCGTCCACCGCCCGGCGCGCCATCTCATCCAGGCTGGAGGTCAGGCCGGCGATGCCGTTCTGGCGGATCACGGCGGCGAACTCGTCGCGCTGCGTCTTCAGCATCGACAGGCCGTCGATGGCAACATCCAGCACGCGAAAGCCGCCCTCGCCCCGGCGCAGGCGGAAATCGACGATATGCGCCCCACCCTCCGGCCCCGTCGCCCGTGCCCGCACCTGGGCATCGGCCTCACCCAGCCCCCGCGCCCGCAAGACGCGGAACCCATAGCCGGAAAAAGCGTCGAAGCGGTGGTCATAAACCGCCACCACATAGCGCCGCACAGCGGGCAGATAGGCCGCCAGTTCCTCCGGCGAGGCGCTGGCGCGGTAAGGCCCCAACGCCAGCAGGGCGACGATATCGAGAGCCAGCGTTTCCGTCAGCCAGGCATCGAAGGCGGCCCGGCGCTCCTCGCCGCGAGGCTGGCTCACGATGTCCAGCAGCGCCAGGCCGCGCTCCTCGACAAAGGCCGAAGCATCCTCCTCGATACCGGCTCGCCCCGGTGCCGCCGCCAGCAAGACCGCCAGCCCCGCGACTCCAGCGAGGCGTGGCAGGCGCCATGAAAGGCCACCCCCCGTCAGACCCGCCAGGCGCCACCAATGCCCGCGCCACCGGCCCGGCCACCGCACCGCCGGCAGGGTGCGCGCCATCGTCGCTCAGCCGCCTTCGCCGCCGGGCATCTTAATGCCCAAAGTGTCCGCCCCCAGCGTGTCGAACAGCAGCGGATCGCCGTCCATCAGCTCGAAGGCAAGGATATCGTTTTCACCATTGGCGATCTCGCGCTCGCGACTCTGGCGGTAAAAGCTGCGGGTGGCGGCATAAAAATCCAGCGAGCTGCGGCGCAGCTCCTCGATCTCCTCACCGCTGTCGCTATAACTCTGCACCGCCTCCACACCGTCGCCGACATAGCCCCAGCCCGGCGGCAGCAGATAGGAAAGCGGCGCGGTCATCATATCCACCCCCAGGCCCACGGTGTCGCGCAGGGTGGAGGGTCCGGCCAGCGGCAGCACCACATAAGGCCCTTCGCCCAGGCCCCAGACCGCCAGGGTCTGCCCGAAATCCTCATGGCGCGGCTTGTCGCCGAAGCTGCCGGGGATGTCGAAAACACCGCCCAGGCCGGCCGTGCTGTTGATGAAAAACGAGCTGCCGGCGGCAAAGGCGTTGTCCCAATCGCCTTGCAGGCTGCTGTTCAGCGCTGTGGTCGGCATCTGCAGGTTGTCCAGCACATTGCGCATCCCCTGGCGGTAGATCGCCGGAATGGCGTCGTAAAGCTCGGCCATCGGCTTCACCACGATGTCGAGCAGCGCCATGTCGAAGGCGAAGATGTGGCGGTTCAAAGGCTCGGCCGGGTCGTTGGCCTCGATCCAGGCCGCCCGCTCCAGCGGCTCGTCCGGCGCCGAGGCACAGCCCGCCAGCACCGCTGCCAGCAGCATCCAGATGGCAAAGCGGCCCGCGCCGCCGGCGACCGTGTTGCGACCGATTCCCATCCTCAAACCTCTCCTTGCGCAGGGTGCTGCCACACAGCCGGAAACGCGCCTGTGGTAGCATGACGCCAGCCGCCGCGTCCACCGCCACCGCCCGTCATCCACCGCCGCTGGCCAGCCCCGGCAGCGCGTCGGGAGCAATGGCACGCCCAGTCGGCAGCGGCGCCGTTGGGTCCAGCACAAAGGCGGCGATCTCGCCCGCCGGCACCGCGCCCGCCAGGTCGCGCAGCAGCATATGGTAGCCATGCGGATAGAATGCCAGTGCCACCGGCCCCGCCAGCCGCATGGCAAAGCGCGCCACCGGCTCCGCCGGCACGATGGCATCGCGCCCGCCATAGGCGATCAGGGTGGGAAGCCCAACCCGCGGCGCGGCGGCAAAGGCCCTGTCCATCAGCCGCACCAGGCCCAGCAGGGTATCGGCCCTGCTCTGCTTGATCGCCAGCGGATCCTCCGCCAGCGCCTGCAACATGGCCTGGTTGTCGGAGGGGCGGATATCCAGGCCGCTGCCCGAAAATCTGGCCCAGGGCGCGATCTGGGCCACCAGCCACAGCGCCGCCCGATAGCTCCAGGGCATGCTGTCCTGGCCCCACACCGCCGGCGCCACCAGCACCAGCCCGGCCAGCGGCGGCCCCATCTCGTCGCCGCTCACCGCCAGCACCGCCACCGCCCCGCCCATGCTGTCCCCCAGCAGCACCAGCGGCAGGCCGGAATGGCGCTCTGCCACCAGGGCCGCCGCCATGCGGGCATCGCCTGCCAGCTTCTCGCTGCCCGGCCACAGCCCGGCAGTGCCGCTGGCGCCGAAGCCGCGCTGATCGTAGGCATAGGTGGCGATCCCGCGCTCGGCCCACACCGCCGCCGGCAGCGCGAAGGCGTTGCCGTAATCGTTGAAGCCATGCAGGGCCAGAATCACCGCCCGGGTCTCGCCGCTGGCGGGCCAGAAACGCAGCGCAAGCCTGGCCCCATCGCCTGCCACCAGCGCATCCTCGCCCCAGGCGGGAGCGCCCGGGGACGGCCCGGCGGGCGGCACCCCCGGCGCGCAGCCGGCGCTCGAAAGCCAGGCGAGAACAAGAACGATGCAGCGCAAAGGCCAGGCAAAGCCAACCGCCCCGCTCATATCCCCTCCACCGCGACCACCCGCTCGAAAGCGAAGGTCCAGCAAGCCGGCGCCGGAAACAAGCACTGCCCGACACATCGGCGCCCCCACCGCATTGACAGCCACCGCCGCCGCGCCGATAGTGGCCGCCGCCCGGCGGGCGGAAGGTCGCCGGGCTTTGCCGTTGCCGGGCGCCCATGCGGTGCCCCTTGCTGCAACAGCGTCGCGGGAGGTGCGCGGTGATCGCAGCGGTCATGCCGACCTACGCCCGCGCCGACCTGGCTTTCGTGCGGGGCGAAGGGCCCTGCCTCTTCACGGAGGCGGGCGAGCGCTATCTCGATTTCGGCGGCGGCATCGCCGTCGCCGCCCTCGGCCACGCCCACCCCCATCTCGCCGCCGCCCTCGCCCAGCAGGCCGCACGCCTCTGGCACACCTCCAATCTCTACCGCATCCCCGCACAGGAACGCCTCGCCAGGCGCCTCGTCGCCGCCACCTTCGCCGCCACCGTCTTCTTCGCCAATTCCGGCGCCGAAGCCATCGAATGCGCCCTCAAAACCGCGCGCCGCTATCACTGGGCACGCGGCCAGCCCCAGCGCCACCGCACCATCGCCTTCCACGGCGCCTTCCACGGCCGCACCCTGGCCACCCTGGCGGCCGCCGGCCAGCCCCGCCATCTCGAAGGCTTCGGCCCCCCCGCCCCCGGCTTCGATCACATCCCGCTGCACGACGACAATGCGCTGCGCGCCGCCATCGGCCCCGAAACCGCGGCCATCCTGATCGAACCCGTCCAGGGCGAAGGCGGCATCGTCCCCGTCTCCCACCGCTTCCTGGAAACCTGCCGCCAGGCCGCCGACGAGTTCGGCCTGCTGCTGATCTACGACGAGGTGCAATGCGGCATGGGGCGGACGGGAAAGCTTTTTGCACATGAATGGTCGGGCGTGGCGCCAGACCTCATGGCCATCGCCAAGGCGCTGGGCAACGGCATGCCCATCGGCGCCTGCCTCGCCAGCGAAAAGGCGGCCCAGGCCATGACGGCAGGCAGCCACGGCTCCACCTTCGGCGGCAATCCGCTGGCCTGCGCCGCCGCCAACGCCGTGCTGGACATCGTGCTGGCCCCGGGCTTCCTCGATAGCGTCGTCACGATGGGAGAACAATTGCGCCAGGGTCTGGAGCATGTCGCCGCCCGGCACCCGGCCGTGTTCAACGGTGTCCGCGGCCTGGGCATGATGCAGGGCCTGCGCTGCCACATCGACGCCGGCAAAGTGGTCTCCGCCCTCTACCGCCACCGCATCCTGACCGTCCCCGCCGCCGACAACGTGGTGCGTCTGTTGCCGGCGCTGATCGTCGAAGACCACCACATCGGGGAAGCCACCGCCGCCCTGGACGCCGTGGGGCGGGAGCTGGCGCCGTGAACGCCCCCAGACATTTCCTGGATATCGACGCGCTGGACACGGCGACGCTGCGCACCATGCTGGACCATGCCCACGCCATGAAGGCCGCCTGGAAGGCGGGCCGGCGCCCCCGCCCCTGCGCCGATCTCGTGCTGGCGGCCATCTTCGAAAAACCTTCGACCCGCACCCGCGTTTCCTTCGATCTCGCCATGCGGCAGCTGGGCGGCGAAACCATGGTGCTGGCCCCGGGCGACATGCAGCTGGGGCGCGGCGAGACCATCGCCGACACCGCGCGGGTGCTTTCGCGCTATGTCGATGCCATCGTCATCCGCACCGCCCGTCACCGGGCCATGCTGGAGCTCGCCCGCCACAGCGGCGTGCCGGTCGTCAACGGCCTCACCGATCGCAGCCATCCCTGCCAGGTGCTGGCCGATGTGATGACGCTGGAAGAACGGCTGGGCCCGGTCGCCAACCGCCAGGTGGCCTGGGCCGGCGACGGCAACAACATGGCCTGTTCCTGGATTCACGCCGCCCTGCGCTTCGGCTTCACGCTCCGGCTGGCCTGCCCGCCGCGCCACCGCCCGCCGGCCGAGGTTCTGGCCCGGGCGGTGGGCGAAGGCGGGCGCATCGCCATGGTGGAAACGGTGGCAGAGGCGGTGGCCGGGGCCGATTGTGTCACCACCGACACCTGGACATCGATGAGCGACGAGGGCGAGCGCAGCAAGGTGGATGTCTCGGCCCTGGAGTCCTTCCGCATCGACGCCGCCGCCATGGCGCTGGCCCGGCCGGAGGCGATTTTCCTGCACTGCATGCCGCTCTATCGCGGACAGGAGGTCGCCGCCGAGGTCGCCGACGGCCCCCAATCGGCGATCTTCGACCAGGCGGAAAACCGCCTGCATGCGCAAAAGGCGATTCTGGCATGGTGTCTGGCCCGCCAACCGGGCTGACCGCCGCCGCGCCAGGCGCCGCGGGCCTGGAACGGCGCCGGCTGCTGGCGCTGGCCGCCGGCCTGGCGCTGGCCGGCTGCGCCAGAGGCGCGCCAAGGACCGCCTGGCCAGAGATCGCCTTCGATCCAGGGCCGCCGCTCCCGCTCGCCGTCTCCGCCATCGCTTTCGAAGAGGCCGCGCCGGAAACGGTCGAGGAAGGGCGCGATCTGCGCTTCGCCATGCCGGTATCGCCCGCGGCCACCATGCGGCGCTGGGCGGCGGAACGGCTGCGCCCGGCCGGCGGGGCGGGCAGGGCGCGGGTGGTGCTGACGGAAAACCGCTTCGTCGCCACGCCGCTGGAGACCGCATCCGGCCTGGAAGGCCTCTTCACCGTCGAGGCCGGCGAGCGTTACCAGGGCGCGCTGGCGCTGCGCATCGACATCGTGGACGATCCCGCCGGCGCGGGCTTCGCCCAGGCCGCCGCCCGGGCCGAGCGCAGCGCGCTGGAAGACGACTCGCTGGCCCAGCGCGACACCATCCTGTTCGAACTGCTGCAAAGCGTCGCCCAGCGGCTGGCCCGGCGCCTGGAAAGGGAAATTCACGCCCATCTCGCCCCCTGGATCGCGCCGGGCTGAGACGCCAGAGATGCTGTGGCGAAGGAGGATGAGGCCGATGAAACCGGCGCTCGCGGCCCTGGCGCTGCTGCTCGGAACACCGGCGCAGGCCGAACAGGCCGAAACTGCCGGGCTCATGGCAGACTTCGTCCCGGACGGAGACACGCTGAGCTTCCAGGGCCGGGCGGTTCGGCTGCAGGGGATCGACGCCCCCGAAATAGACCAGACCTGCTTCGAAGCCGGCGTGGAATCCCCGTGCGGCGAAGCCAGCCGCCGCTTTCTGCAAGAATTGGTCCGGGGCCGCCCGCTCGCCTGCGCAGGCGAAGGGAGCGACCGCTACGGCCGCCTGCTCGCCATCTGCCACCTGCCGGACAGGCGCGACATCGGGGAAGAGCTGGTCAAAGCCGGCCACGCCCTGGCCTATCACCGTTATACCCTGCGCTATCTGGAAGCCGAGAAGGAGGCCAGAGACGCTCGCAGAGGCATGTGGGCCGGGCTCTTCATTCGCCCGGAAGCCTGGCGCAGAGGAATGCGCTGGCCCCAGGCGCGCCCGCTCCGGCGTAGAGAATCGGAAAGGTCGGCCACTGACCGCCATTCCGGCACATAACGGGGATTTGCCAGGATATACCGAGACTTAGGCGGGATGGCGGTGGGATGTGCCGCCAATCGTTCCGATTCCCCCTGAAAAAGCGGGAATTTGGGGCAGGAAGTCTGCCTCATCCGTCAATAGACCACCGGTGGCGGGGGATGCCATCGAAGGCGGCGGCGGGGGTCGAGGTGTTTCAGGCCGAAGGCGTCGAAGATGCCATCCAGGTGCTGGCCCGGCGCGGGCGCGGCCCGGCATGGCGGCGCTGGCGTTCCGGCGCCTCCGCGCGGCAGGCCAGCGCCTGCTTCCAGCTCGCAAGCCAGGCGCCATGCGGTCGCTCATGTGCTATGTTGCCGGCGTCCATGCCGCCGCCCCCGCGCCCCTGCCCCCGACCCCGAGGACATCGCCCCATGCTCCCCCACGACCTGATACAGACCGCCCGCGACCTGGTCGAATCCGACGACGGGCGCCTCACCCAGACGCTGCTCCGCCGCGCCGTCAGCACCGCGTATTACGCCATGTTCCACGCCCTGGCGGCGACGGCGGCCGACCTGATCATGGGTCCGGCGCGCAGCCCGGAATGGCACCTGGTCCATCGCGCCCTGGAGCACGTCCGGGCCAGGAGCGCCTATCGGCAGTGGCGGCTCATGGGGGAGTTCCCAGCGGATGTGCGCGCGTTCGCCGGGGCGTTCGTCGCCTTGCAGACCGAGCAGCAGCGGGCGGACTATATGCCGGACATGGAGGACTATGAGGTGTCCGACGTTCTGGAACAGATCGCCTCCGCAGAGCAGGCCATCGCCCGCTTCGAGCGCGCGGACTCGCAAACCAAGCGCAATTTCGTCGTTCCCGTGCTGTTCGACAACGATCACAGCGAAGATTCGTGAACGAGTTGAACGGAGGGCAGGCGCGCGAGATGGCGGAGGCGGGCTTCGAGCGGCGCAGGCAGACGGTGGCGTAGCCGCCCCCCAACGCACAACGGGGGCTGTAAGGAATCAGAATAGATGGCAGCAGGACGCCATGCCGGCACATAGCGGGGATTCGCTAGGATATATCGACACTTAGGTGAGACGCAGGTGGGATCCGCTGCCATTCATTATGATTCCCCTAGAAGAGCGGGAAATTGGAGCAGGCGGGCTGCCTCATCCGTCAATTGATCACCGGTAGGAGGGTGCCGTCGAGGGCGACGGTGGTGGAAGGAGGAGACACCATGGGCGTCATCTCGACGCCATCGAAGACGGGCGGCAGGGTGGAGCGCAGCGGCTCATCCAGCACCGGCCAGTAGGCCTGCCACAGCAAGACCAGGAAGTCGGCCGGGTCGTGGCCGGGGTCGTTGAGGGTGATGGTGCCCATGACATCGGGCATCTCGATGGGTGGCGTGAAAGCGAGACCCTCCTGCATCCAGGGCACATCGTAATGCTCGCCGGTAACGGTGCCAGCCTCGTCGTCCCAGATCACGGAACGCGGGGCGTCGTAATGCACCATATCCGGCAGCATGATGGTGTGAACGGTCATGGTGCCTCCCGTCACGGCGGGTCATAGCGGAACAGCAGGCCCAGGGGCAAGTCCAGCATCTCCGGGTCATCGCGAACTAGCCTGGGCAGGAGCTCTTTGTGCTTGTAGAGAGGTGCCTCGCCCTCTTGTGACGCCGGTGCAGCGCCTGGAATTGGGCGTCCAGGCCGGGCATGGCGGCCTGCATGGGGCGGGCAGAGATCCCGGCGCCTTCAGCCCTCCAGCGGCGGGCGGCGGCGGGCGAAACCGGTCGCCTGTTCGTAGGCATGGGCGATGGAGAGCGTTGCCAGGTCGCAGCCGGGGCGGGCCAGCACCTGCAGCCCGCGCGGGGCGCCAGCGGCGGAAAAGCCGCAGGGCACGGTGGTGGTGGGCAGGCCCAGCAGCGGCGAAACCGCCACCAAAGTCCAGTCCGCGCCCTCGGCCGCCGCCTCGTCGTCGAAGGCGACGGGATCGCAGGGATCGTTCGGCCACAGCAGCGCATCGAAACGGGCGAAGGCGGCCGCGACCTCCTGCCACAGCCGGTGGCGCCTGGCTTCGGCCGCCATGAAATCCGCGCCGCTGGCCCGGCTTAGCGCCTGGCAGCGCGCTTCCAGGCGCCGGTCCAGGCCGCGGCCCCGGGCCGGCTCCACCTCCGCCGCCATGCGCTGGTCCGCCAGCAGCTCATAGGCGGCCCCGACGCCGGCGACATCGATGTCGCATTCCTCCACGCTGGCGCCCAGCTCTTCGAACACGGCCCGCTGGGCCTGGAAATTGGCGCGGATATCGGGGTCGATCTCCAGCGACCCCAGGTCGGGCGACCAGCCGATCCTGAGGCCCCGGAGATCTTGCCGCAGCGGCGGCAGGCCGGGCGGAAAGGGGGCGGGAACGGCCACCGCCGCGCGCGCATCCGGCCCCGCCAGCACCGAAAGGAACAGCGCCGCATCGGCGACGCTGCGCGCCATCGGGCCGGGCGTGTTCATGTTGTGCCAGGGCATGGGCGTGGGCACATCCGGGACCGTCCAGGCGCTGGGGCGGTGGCCAACCACGTTGCACCAGGCGGCCGGGTTGCGCAGCGAGCCGCCGATATCGGAACCGTCGGCCAGCGAGCACAGCCCGGCCGCCAGCGCCGCGCCGCTGCCGCCGCTGCTGGCGCCGGGGCAGAGGCCGTCGTCATAGGGATTGCGGGTGGCGCCGAACAGGGCGTTGGCGCACAGCGCGCTGGCCATGGTGTATTCGGGCGTGTTGAGCTTGCCCAGCAGGATGGCCCCGGCCGCCTTCTCCCGTTCCACCACCAGATGGTCGGCATCCGGGATGTGGTGCGCGAACGCCTGCGAGGCGAAGGTGGTGCGCAGGCCGGCGGTGGCGAAGCAATCCTTGACGCCCACGGTGAGGCCGTGGAGCGGGCCGCGCAGCCGTCCGCGCCGGCGCTCGTCGTCCCGGATGCCGGCCTCGTCCAGCGCCCGTTCCAGGCACAGGGTGACGAAGGCGTTGAGGCGCGGGTTGTGGCGCTCGATGCGCGCGACCTGCGCCGCCACCAGCTCGGCGCAGGAAACCTCGCCCGCCTCCAGCAGCGCCCTTTGTTCCAGCGCGGGCAGATAGCACAGATCGGTGGCATCCATGGCACTCTCCTGTGTCAGGCGGCGCGGGTGCGGTCCATCAGGCGGCGCAGAAAGGCGGCGCAGGCCTCCAGCTGCTGCGGCGCGATGAACTCGTCGGGCTGGTGCGCCTGGGCGATGTCGCCCGGGCCGCAGACCACGGCCGCAAAGCCGCCCTGCTGAAAGATGCCGGCCTCGGTGGCGAAGGAGGCGCGGGCGGTGCCGTTGGCCCCGGTCAGCGCCAGGGCGAGGCCGGTGGCGGGCGAGGCCGGGTCGGGCTTCAGCGGCGGCACGCGGGCCAGCAGCCGGGTGGCGATGCCGCAGGCCGGGTGGCGGGCCTGCATCCGCTGCCGCAGCTGTTCCAGAAAGGCCTCGGCCCGCGCCTCGATGGCGCCATCGTCGTCTGTAGGCAGGGCGCGAAAATGCCAATCCACCATGCAGTCGCGGGCGACGATGTTGCTGGCGGTGCCGCCTTTCACGATGCCCACCTGAAGGGTGGTGTAGGGCGGGACGAAGCCCAGCTCTGGCCGGGCCTGGCGGCGGTGGTCCTCGAACAGGTCGTCGAGAAAGGCGATGAAGTGCCCGGCCGCATGGGTGGCGCTGACGCCCAGATGGGTGGCGCTGGAATGGGCGGGAACGCCGCGAAAGCAGGTGCGAAAGCCGGCGATGCCCTTATGCGCGTCCACCGGCGCCATGGCGGTGGGCTCGCCGACGATCACGGCTTCCGGTGCCAGGCCGCGCGCCTTCACGTCGGCGATCAGACGCCCCACGCCCAGGCAGCCCACCTCTTCGTCGTAGGAAAAGGCCAGATGCAGCGGCCGGGCCGGGCCGCGGCGCAGAAACTCCGGCACCAGCGCCAGGCAGACGGCGATAAAGCCCTTCATGTCGCAGGTGCCGCGCCCGAACAGCTTGCCGTCCCGCTCGCTCAGCGTGAAGGGATCGCTGCTCCAGGGCTGGCCGTCCACCGGCACCACATCGGTGTGGCCGGAGAGCACGACGCCGCCGGCGCTGCCTTCGCCCAGGGTGGCGAACAGATTGGCCTTGCGCCCTTGGTCGTCGTGGGTCAGCGCGCTTTCCACGCCCCAGCCCGCCAGATAATCGGCGATCCAGCCGATCAGCTGCAGGTTGGAATGGCGGCTGGTGGTATCGAAGGCCACCAGCTCGGCCAGCGCCTCCTTCACGGTCATGGTTCTTCCCGTCATCGCCCGTTCCCTCGTCCGTTGTCGTCCGCCGTCGTCACTGGCGCCAGAAGCCGGGCGTCAGCAGCACCAGCACGGTGAAGAACTCCAGCCGCCCCAGCACCATGCCGGCGGCCAGCAGCAGCTTGGCAGCCGTGGGCAGGCCGGCATAATTGCCCGCCGGGCCGATCTCCGGCCCCAGCCCCGGCCCGATATTGCCCAGCGCCGCCGCCGCGCCCGAGGCGCTGGTGACGAAATCCAGCCCGCAGGCGGCCAGGCCCGCCGTCAGCACGAAGAAACCGGCCACGAACACCGCCAGAAAGGTGGTGACCGATTGCGCCACATGGTCGGTCACCGGGCGGTCGTTGTGGTGGGCCGTGAAAACGCCGTGGGGTTGGGTCAGCCGGCGCAGCTGCACATGCAGCGTTGCCGCCAGCACGTGGATGCGGAACATCTTGATGCCGCCGGCGGTGGAGCCGGTGCAGCCGCCCAGGAACAGCAGCACGAAGAACAGCGCCGTGGCGAACGGCCCCCAGGCGGCGAAATCGGCGCTGCTGTAGCCGGTGCTGGTGGCGATGGCGGTGACGTTGAAGGCCACCTGGCGCAAGGTGGCCCAGAACGGCGCGCCTTCGGGGGCCGCCAGCAGCCGCCAGACGGTGAGCAGCGCGACCGCCACCGCCACGATGGCGGCGAACAGGCGCAGCTGGGCATCGCGCCACAGCGGCCCCAGGCGCCCGCGCATCGCCTGCATGTAGATGACGAAGGGCAGGGCGCCCAGCACCATGAACACCATGGCCACCGCCTCGATGGCCGGGCTCTGGAAGAAGGCGATGGATTGGTCGTGGGTGGAAAAGCCGGCGGTGGAAACGGTGGTGAGGGCGTGCGCCAGGGCATCGAAGCCCGACATGCCGGCCGCCCAATAGGCCAGAAAACACAGCAGCGAGAACAGGGCATAGACGATGGCGATGGTGGCCGCGATGCGCCCGGTGCGGGGCAGCATCTTTTCCTGATCGGAGGATTCGGTGCTGAACAGCTGCATGCCGGCGATGCGCAGCATGGGCAGCACGGCGACGGCGGTGACGATGATGCCGATGCCGCCCATCCATTGCAGCAGGGCGCGCCAGAGCAGGATGCCGGGCGAGCGCGATTGCAGCTCGACGATGGTGGTGGCGCCGGTGGTGGTGAAGCCCGCCGTGGCCTCGAACAGGGCGGCGCCGTAATCCAGCCCCAGATCGGCGAAGGCGAAGGGCAGGGCCGCGAAACAGCACAGCGCCACCCAGGCCAGCGTGGTGAGCAGAAAGGCCTGGCGCACGCTCAGCCCGGCGATGGCGGTGCGGTTGGTGAGGAACAGCGCCATGCCGACGAACAGGGTCAGGAACCCGGCGCCCAGGAACACCTGCCAATTGTCGCTGCCGGCGAGCAGGTCGGCGATGGCGGGCAGGAACATCGCCAGCGCCAGGGTGGCGAGCAGCACGCCGGTGGCCTGCAGCACGGGTCGAAAGTCGATCACCTGGTCGCTTGCCCCCGGTTGCTCGTCTGGTCTTCGGGAGGCCGCGGGTCAGGCCATGTCCAGGCCCGTCGGCTTGCCGATATGGGCGAGGAATTCGCGGCGGGTGGCCGATTTGGTGCGGAAATCGCCCAGCATGCGGCTGGTGATCATGACGACGCCGGATTTGTGGACGCCGCGGGTCGTCATGCAGTGATGGGTGGCCTCCACCACCACGCCGACGCCGCGCGGTTCCAGCGCCTGGTTGATGGTGTCGGCGATCTGGGCGGTCAGGCGTTCCTGGATCTGCAGGCGCCGCGCGAACACCTCCACCATACGCGCCAGCTTGGAGATGCCGACCACCCGCTGGCGCGGCAGATAGGCGATGTGGCAGCGCCCGACCACCGGCGCCAGATGGTGCTCGCAATGGGATTCGAAGCGGACATTGCGCAGCGCCACCATCTCGTCATAGCCGTCGGTCTCGTCGAAGGTGCGGCCCAGAATGCCGGCCCCGTCGCTGCCATAGCCGGCGAACCATTCCGCATAGGCATCGACGACCCGGCGCGGCGTATCCAGCAGGCCGGGGCGGCCCGGGTCGTCGCCGGCCCAGCGGATCAGGGTGCGAACCGCTTCTTCGGCCTCCTTGCGCCCGGGCTTTGGCGGCGCTGGCCCCGCGCCGCTCATCGCGAACCGGGCGTCAGCGCGCCGCAGGCGGCGGCGGGCGGCGGTGCGGGCGAGCGATTCGGCCCGCGCCATCTCGGATATGCGTCCGAATTTGACGCATATGCTTCGCTGCCTGCGGCGCGCAGGGGCATCGTTCCCGCACGGTGGGCCACGGGATGGCCGCATCCGTTCCGCCATCTCGCCATATCAATTGACCCGGCGCGCTTCGTAGGGGCTGTCGAGGGAAAAGGCCGGCACGACGGCATCGAAGGTCTCCCCCGACGCGGCACCGGAGACGGTTTTCATCCGGTAGCTGCCGGCCATGATGCCCGATGGCGTCGCCAGCGGCGTGCCCGAGGTGTATTCGAACGCCTCGCCCGGCTTCAGCACCGGCTGTTCGCCGACCACCCCCGGCCCCTGGACCTCGTGGCGCTGGCCCAGGCCGTCGGTGATCTGCCAGTGGCGGGTGAGGAGCTGCACCGTTTCCCGGCCTTCGTTGGCGATGGTGACCCGGTAGGCCCAGACGAAGCGGTTGTTTTCCGGCTCCGACTGGCGGTCCAGATAGGCGGCTTCGACCGTTACGCGGATGCCCTGGGTGATCTCTTCATAGCTCATGGCGGCCTCTCTGGCGTCATGGAACACCGGGCGGCGGCGGCGCGCAACCGCCGCCTGGCCTCATTCGGCGGCGGCGGCCGTGCAGCCCGGCTTCAGCAGGGTGGCGAGATAGCGCCCGGTGTAGCTGGCCGCCTCTGCCGCCACCGCTTCGGGCGGCCCCTGGGCCACCACCCTGCCGCCGCCATCGCCGCCCTCCGGCCCCAGATCGACGATCCAGTCGGCGGTTTTGACGACTTCCAGATTGTGCTCGATCACCAGCACCGTGTTGCCGCTTTCGACCAGGGCGTGGAGCACCTCCAGCAGCTTGCGCACATCTTCGAAATGCAGCCCCGTGGTGGGTTCGTCGAGGATGTAGAGGGTGCGGCCGGTGGCGCGTTTCGAAAGCTCCTTGGCGAGCTTCACCCGCTGCGCCTCGCCGCCCGAAAGGGTGGTGGCCTGTTGGCCGACCTTGATATAGCCCAGGCCGACGCGGCACAGCATCTCCAGCTTGACCCGGATCGACGGCACGGCTTTGAAGAAGTCCAGCCCCTCCGCCACCGTCATGTCCAGCACATCGGCGATCGAGCGGCCCTTGAAGGCGACCTCCAGCGTCTCGCGGTTGTAGCGCCGGCCCTTGCAGACATCGCACTGGACATAGATATCCGGCAGGAAGTGCATCTCGATCTTGATCAGGCCGTCGCCCTTGCAGGCCTCGCACCGCCCGCCCTTGACGTTGAAGCTGAAGCGGCCGGGCCGGTAACCCCGCGCCCTGGCTTCGGGCAGGCCGGAGAACCAGTCGCGGATGGGCGTGAAGGCGCCGGTGTAGGTGGCCGGGTTGGAGCGTGGCGTGCGCCCGATGGGCGACTGATCGATATCGACCACCTTGTCCAGGAACTGCACGCCCTCGATGCACTCATGGGCGCCGGCCTGGACACGGGCGCCGTTCAGCTGCCTGGCCAGCGCCCGGTAGAGGGTTTCGACCACCAGGGTCGATTTGCCGCCGCCGGAGACGCCGGTGACGCAGGCGAAGACGCCCAGCGGCAGGGTGGCGGTGACATTCTGCAGATTGTTGGCGCGGGCGCCGACGATCTTCAGCGCCTGTCCCGCCCGCCCCCGGCGGCGGGCCTTCGGCACCTCGATGCGGCGCCGCCCGGTGAGATAGAGCCCGGTCAGGCTGGCGTGGCAGCCCATGATCTCCGCCGGTGTGCCGGCCGCGATCACCTGGCCGCCATCCTCGCCGGCGGCGGGGCCCATGTCGATCACGTGATCGGCGCTGCGGATCGCCTCCTCGTCGTGTTCGACCACGATCACCGTGTTGCCCAGATCGCGCAGATTGACCAGGGTATCCAGCAGGCGCTGGTTGTCGCGCTGATGCAGGCCCACCGAAGGCTCGTCCAGGACATAGAGCACGCCGGTGAGGCCGGAGCCGATCTGCGAGGCCAGGCGGATGCGCTGGCTTTCGCCCCCCGACAGGCTGCCGGAGGCGCGCGACAGGGTGAGATAATCCAGCCCCACCTTGTCCAGGAAGCTCAAGCGCTGGCGGATCTCCTTCAGGATGCGCTGGGCGATGGTCCGCTGCTGTTCGCCGAGGGCGGATTCGATGCCGTCGAACCAGCGCCGCGCGGCGCCGATGGAAAGCGCCGCCACCTCGCCGATATGGCGGTTGGCGATCTTCACGGCCAGGGCCTCCGGCTTCAGGCGATAGCCGCCGCAGGCCTCGCAGGGGGCGCTGTTGTGATAGCGGGCGAGCTCCTCACGCACCCAGTCGCTTTCGGTCTCGCGCCAGCGCCGGTCCATATTGGGGATGACGCCTTCGAAGGGCCTGTTGGTGCGGTAGGTGCGCAGACCATCGTTGAAGGTCATGGTGACGGGCGCGGTGCCGGAGCCGTAGAGCACCGCCCGGCGCGTCTCCTCGCCCAGGGCGCGCCAGGGGGTGGTCGCCTTCTCGCCGAAATGGCGGGCGAGGGATTCCAGGGTCTGGGCGTAATAGAGCGAGGTGGAGTTCGCCCAGGGCGCGATGGCCCCGCCGCGCAGGCTCAGCTCTTCGTCGGGCACCACCAGCTGCGGATCCACATAGAGGCGGCTGCCCAGGCCGTCGCAGGAAGGGCAGGCGCCGAAGGGGTTGTTGAAGGAAAACAGCCGCGGCTCGATCTCCTCGATGGCGAAGCCGGAGACCGGGCAGGCGAAGCGGGAGGAGAACAGGGTCCGCTCGCCGCTGTCGGCGTCTTCCGCCACCACCAGCCCGTCGCCCAGGGCCAGCGCCGTTTCGATGGAATCCGCCAGGCGCCGCTCCAGCCCCGGGCGCATCACCAGCCGGTCCACCACCGCCTCGATGCTGTGCTTGCGCTTCTTGTCCAGCAGCGGCGCCTCTTCGATGGTGTGCACGCGCCCGTCGATCTTCACGCGCTGAAAACCGCGTCGCAGCAGCTCCGCCAGCTCCTTGCGATATTCGCCCTTGCGCCCGCGCACCACGGGGGCCAGCAGCATGGTGCGCGTGCCCTGCGGCAGCGCCGCCAGCCGGTCCACCATCTGCGATACGGTCTGGCTTTCGATGGGAAGGCCGGTGGCCGGCGAATAGGGCACCCCCACCCTGGCCCACAACAGCCGCATGTGGTCGTGGATCTCGGTGACGGTGCCGACGGTGGAGCGGGGATTGCGGGAGGTGGTCTTCTGCTCGATGGAGATCGCCGGCGAAAGCCCCTCGATATGCTCCACATCCGGCTTTTCCATCAGCTCCAGGAACTGGCGGGCATAGGCGCTCAGGCTTTCCACATAGCGCCTCTGGCCCTCGGCATAGACGGTGTCGAAGGCCAGCGACGACTTGCCGGAACCGCTGAGGCCGGTGATCACCACCAGCCGGTCGCGCGGGATGTCGACGTCGATGTCCTTGAGGTTGTGCTCCCGCGCGCCGCGGATGCGGATCGTCTTGTGCATCGGCCCTGCTCCGCCAGTCTGCTTATGGCCCCTGCGGCGCCCTGGCAAGGTCTCCTGTGGATAGCGCCCGCCCGCGGCCCGGGCAGCCATTGTATGTTTACCGGAGAAGCGGTGCGAAGCCCGTGACAAGACCCCCGCGGCGGGCTAGTGTGCACCGGCAACCGCGAACGGAGAGCGAACATGTCAGGCAGCGTCAACAAGGTCATCCTGGTCGGCAATCTGGGCCGCGATCCCGAAATGCGGCGGATGCCGAGCGGCGACGCGGTCGCCAATCTGTCGGTCGCCACCTCGGAACAGTGGAACGACCGCCAGACCGGAGAGCGGCGCGAGCGCACCGAATGGCACCGGGTGGTGATCTTCGGCAAGCTGGCCGAGATCGCCGAGAACTACCTGCACAAGGGCAGCAAGGTTTACCTGGAAGGCCAGCTGCAGACGCGCAAATGGCAGGACCAAAGCGGGCAGGACCGCTACAGCACCGAGGTCGTGCTGCGCGGCTTCAATGGCCATATGTCGATGCTGGACGGGCGCGGCAACGGCGCCGCCATGCGCAACGGTGGCCAGGATCCGGCGCAGGGGGCCGGCGCCCCCCCCGGCGATCCCCGCGCCGGCCCTCGTGGCGGCGATTTCGATGCCGGCGCCGACATGGACGACGACATCCCGTTCTAGGCCCGTGCCTGCCCGGTCGCGGTCGGGCGGGGGGGGGGGGGGGGGGGCCTGCCCCCCGCATGGCAGCGCCCGCGCGGTTTGCCGTCGGCGGCGGCGGGTGCTATGAAGCCGGCGGCCCTGCGCCTCTGGCACGCCGCCTTGCCGCTGCCGCCACATTCCAACATGTCCGCCAACATTTCCGGCTGAGCGCGTGATCGACCCCCCGCAGCCCGACTCCCCGGACATCGCCCTCGTCGCCATCGAAGAGGAGATGCGGCGGAGCTATCTGGATTACGCCATGAGCGTGATCGTCGCCCGCGCCCTGCCGGATGCGCGCGACGGGCTGAAGCCGGTGCAGCGGCGCATCCTCTACGCCATGGACGAAGAAGGCTACGCCTCCGACAAGCCCTATCGCAAATCCGCCCGCATCGTCGGCGATGTCATGGGCAAATATCACCCCCATGGCGACAGCGCCATCTACGACGCCATGGTCCGCATGGCGCAGGATTTCTCCATGCGCGCGCCGCTGATCGACGGCCAGGGCAATTTCGGCTCCATGGACGCCGACCCGCCGGCCGCCATGCGCTATACCGAGGCTCGCCTCTCCCGCCTCGCCGAAACCCTGCTGGACGACATCGAGAACGACACCGTCGATTTCCGCGACAACTACGACGGCAGCGAGCGCGAGCCGGCGGTGCTGCCGGCCCGGTTTCCCAATCTGCTGGTCAATGGCGGCGGCGGCATCGCCGTGGGCATGGCCACCAACATCCCCACCCACAATCTGGGCGAGGTGATCGACGCCTGCTGCGCCTTCGCCGACAATCCCGGCGTCTCCTCGGAAGACCTGATGCGCCATGTCCAGGGGCCGGATTTTCCCACCGGCGGCCTCATCCTGGGCCGGGCCGGCGTCCACCGGGCCTACACCACCGGGCGCGGCTCCATCGCCATGCGCGCCAAGGTGCGCATCGAGCAGTTGCGCAAGGATCGCGAGGCCATCGTCGCCACCGAAATCCCCTATCAGGTCAACAAGGCGCGGCTGATCGAGCGCATCTCGGAGTTGGTGCGCGAAAAGCGCATCGAGGGCATCGGCGAGCTGCGCGACGAAAGCGACCGCCACGGCGTGCGGGTGGTGATCGAGCTGAAGCGCGACGCCATGGCCGAGGTGGTGCTGAACCAGCTCTACCGCTTCACGCCGCTGCAAACCTCCTTCGCCGTCAACATGCTGGCCCTGGACGAAACCGGGCGCCCGCGGCTGATGACCCTGCGCGATGTCATCGCCCAGTTCGTCGCCTTCCGCGAGCAAACGGTCACCCGCCGCACGCGCCATCTGCTGGGCAAGGCGCGCGAGCGGGCGCATCTGCTGCTGGGCCTGGCGGTGGCGGTGGCCCATGTCGACGAGGCCATCGCGCTGATCCGCAACGCCGCCGATCCTCAGCAGGCGCGCGAGGCGCTGCTGGCGCGAACCTGGCCTCTGGAGGGCATCCTGCCGCTGCTGGAGCTGGTCGAGGGCGAGGAGGCGGTGGCCCGCGCCAGGGCGGCCGGCCATTACCGGCTGACGGAGGAACAGGCGCGCAGCATCCTGGATCTGCGGCTGCATCGCCTGACCGGGCTGGAACGCGACAAGATCGCAGACGAGCTCGACCGGCTGGTGGCCACCATCGCCGAGCGCCTCGCCATCCTGCGCTCGCGCGAGCGGCTGATGGAGGTGGTCAAAGGCGAGCTTGCGGCCGTGCGCGAGGCCTTCGGCGACCAACGGCGCACCGGTTTCGGCGAAGACGCGGGCGAACAGGACGACGAAGACCTGATCCAGCCCGAAGACATGGTCGTCACCGTCAGCCATGGCGGCTATGTCAAACGCGTGCCGCTCGCCACCTATCGGGCGCAGCGGCGCGGCGGCAAGGGGCGCAGCGGCATGGCCACCCGCGCCCAGGATTTCGTCGCCCGCGTCTTCGTCGTCAACACCCATGCCTGGGTGCTGTTCTTCTCCACCTCCGGCCTCGCCTACCGGCTCAAGACCTACCGGCTGCCGATGGCGACGCCGCAGGCGCGCGGCAAGGCCTTCGTCAATCTGCTGCCGCTGGCAAAGGACGAGGCCGTCTCCGTGGTCCTGCCCATGCCGCCAGACGAGAACGATTGGGGCGATCTGCACGTCATGCTCGCCACCGCCCACGGCTCGGTGCGCCGCAACCGCCTGTCCGATTTCGCCAGCATCCGCGCCAACGGCCTGATCGCCATGAAGCTGGAAGAGGGCGAGCGTCTGATCGGCGTGGAGGCCTGCCGCGAAGGCCAGGATGTGCTGCTCTTCACCCGCCAGGGCCGCTGCATCCGCTTTCCCGTCGCCGATGTCCGCCTGTTCGCCGGGCGCACCTCGGCGGGCGTGCGCGGCATCAGGCTGGAGCGGGGCGACGAGGTGCTGGGCATGACCATCCTGGACAATGACGGCATCGATGGCCCCACCCGCCGCGCCTTCTTCCGCCGCCAGAGCCGCGAGCGCCGCCCCGACGACCTGGACGAGGGCGGGGGCGGGGGCGAGGCGATCGTCCTCGACGACGCCAGCTGGGAGGCGCTGCGCCAGCGCGAGCAATTGCTGCTCACCGTCGCCAGCGACGGCTTCGGCAAGCGCAGCTCGGCCTACGACTACCGGCTCACCCGGCGCGGCGGCAAGGGCATCGACAACATGAGCCTGGAGAGGGGCGCAGGCCAGCCGCGCGCCGAGGTGGTGGCCGCCTTCCCGGTCGGCGCGCGCGACCAGGTGGTGCTGGTCTCCGATGGCGGCCAGCTTATCCGCAGCTCCGTGGACGAGATCCGCATCACCGGCCGGCGCTCGCGCGGCGTCACCGTCTTCCGCCTGGCCGGGAAGGAACGGGTGGTCTCGGTCGCCCGCATCGCCGACGACGACGAGGAGGCGCCATGACCGGGGCCAGAATCGGCATCTATCCGGGCTCCTTCGATCCGGTGACGACCGGCCATCTCGACATCGTCGCCCGGGCGCGCCGCCTGATGGACCGGCTGATCGTCGCCGTGGCGGTCAACACCGGCAAAAACCCGCTGTTCGCGCTGGAAGAGCGCCTCGCCATGCTGCGCGAGGAGCTCGCCGGCCTGCCCGCCGGCCCCGGCCTGGCCCAGCTGGAGGTGCGGCCCATCGAAGGCCTGCTGGTGGAGTTCGCCGATGCCTGCGGTGCCTGCACCATCGTGCGCGGCCTGCGCGCGGTGAGCGATTTCGACTATGAGTTCCAGATGGCGGGCATGAACGCGCGCATGAAGCCCGCCATCGAAACCGTGTTCCTGATGGCGTCGGAACGCCACACCTTCATCGCCTCCCGGCTGGTCAAGGAAGTGGCGCTGCTGGGCGGCGATTTCAGCAGCTTCGTGCCGCAACGGGTGGGCCACCGGCTGGCGGCGGCGGTGGCCAGGCGGCGCGCAGGCAAGGCCGCCCGGCGGCCCGACGGCTGACCCGATGCGCCTCGAGCGGTTCGATTTCGACCTGCCGCGCACCCTGATCGCCAGCCGCCCGGCCCAGCCGCGCGACGCCAGCCGCCTGCTGACGGTGGCGCAGGACGGCGCCCTCGCCCATCGCACCTTCCACGACCTTCCCGAATTGCTGGCCAGGGGCGATCTGCTGGTGGTCAACGACACCCGCGTGCTGCCGGCCCGGCTTATCGGCGAGACGGCGCGCGGGCGGGTGGAGGCGACCTTGATCGCGCCCATGGACGGCGGCCTCTGGAGGGCGCTGGCCAGGCCCGCCCGCAAGCTGGCGCCGGGCGCGCGCATCGCCATCGCCGCCGGTTTCGCCGCCACGGTCGCGGCCAGGGGCCAGCGCGGCGAGGTCACGCTGGCCTTCGAGACCGGCGGGCAGCCGTTGGGCGCGCTGCTGGAGCGCCACGGCACCATGCCGCTGCCGCCCTACCTCCGGCGCGGCGGCGACGAGCGCGACCGCAGCGATTACCAGACCGTCTTCGCCGCCCATCCCGGTGCCGTCGCCGCGCCCACCGCCGGGCTGCACTTCACCGCCGGGCTGCTTTCCCGCCTGGCGGCCAGGGGCGTCGATATCGAGAAGGTCACGCTTCATGTCGGGCCGGGCACCTTCCTGCCGCTGCGGGTGGCAGACAGCGACGATCATGTCATGCACGCCGAATGGGGCCGCCTGACAGCCACCACGGCGGAGAAGATCGCCGCCTGCCGCGCCGCCGGCGGGCGCATCGTCGCCGTCGGCACCACCTGTGTGCGGCTGCTGGAAAGCGCCGCCTGCGCCGCCGGGCGGGTGCGCCCCTTCGAAGGCCGCACCTCGCTCTTCATCGCCCCCGGCCACCGCTTCGCCGCCGTGGACCTGATGGTGACCAATTTCCACCTGCCGCGCTCGACCCTGTTCATGCTGGTCTGCGCCTTCGCCGGCATCGACACCATGAAGGCGGCCTATGCCGAGGCCATCCGGTGCCGCTACCGCTTCTACAGCTACGGCGACGCCTGCCTTCTGGCGCGGCGCTAGCGCCCTTTCCAGACCGGCTTGCGCTTTTCCGTGAAGGCGCGCGGGCCTTCGATGGCGTCTTCGGAGGCCATCATCCGCTCATAGACGGCAACGCCGCTGTTGCCGGGTTTGGTCTTCTGCATCGCCTGCGGCAGCGGCAGGGTCATGATGGCGGGCATGATCGCCTTCATGGCCTGCAAGGCCAGCGGCGCGCTTTCGGCCAGGTTGTCGGCCAGTTCGCGGGCGCGTTCCATCAGCCGGTCGGGCGCCACCACCTCGCGCACCAGGCCCCAGCCCTTCGCCTCTTCGGCGTCCATGTGGCGGCCGGTGAGGAAAAGGTCCATGGCGACATTGTAGGGGATGCGGCGGGGCAGGCGCTGGATGGCGCCGGCGCTGGCCAGGAAGCCGCGCTGCATCTCCGGCAGCCAGAATTCGGCGTGATCCGCCGCCAGCAGAATGTCGGCGGCCAGGGCCAGTTCGAAGCCGCCGCCGATGGCGACGCCGTTGACGGCGGCGATCACCGGCTTGTGCAGATCCCAGAACTCGACGATGCCGGCGAAGCCGCCCGGCGATTCCTCCACATCGACCTCGCCCAGCCTTTCGGCCGCCGCCACCGCCTTCAGATCCCAGCCGGCGGAAAAGCAGCGCTGGCCGGCGCCGGTGACGATGGCGACCATGAGGCCGTCATCGTCCTGCAGCCGGCGGAAGGCGCGGTAGAGCGCCAGCGAGGTGGCGGCGTCGATGGCGTTGACCGGCGGCCGGTCCAGCGTGATCTCCAGCACCTTGCCGCGGCGCTGGCAGGTGACGGCTTCGGCCATGGCATATTCTCCTTATTCAGGCGTTCCTGGGCGTTCCTGTCCGGGCGTTCTCACGGGTTGTCGCGGATGTGGCGACCATAGGCGGCCAGGTGGTGGCGGGCATCGCCGAAGGCGGCGTTCATCGCCATCGCCCGCTTGAGATGGTGGCCTACCGGCAGCTCCGCCGTCATGCCGATGCCGCCATGGAGCTGCACGCCCTCCTCGGCCACCTTGCGCGCGGCCCGGCCCACCGCCACCTTCGCCGCCATGGCGGCCAGGCGGCTTCCCGCGCCATCCAGCTTCAGCGTCAGGTCGTGGACCAGCGAGCGGGCGAAGGCGCATTCCATATAGAGATCGACCATGCGGTGCTGCAACGCCTGGAAGGCGCCCAGGGGGCGGCCGAACTGGCGCCGCGTTTTCAGATAGGCCAGCGTGGTGGCGTGGACCTCTTCCATGGAACCCATGGCGTCGGCGCACAGGAAGGCGATGGCGCGTTCCGCCACCCGCTCCAGCACCGGCAAGGCGGCGCCCGCATCGCCCAGCACGGCGGCGCCATCCACCCGCACCCGGTCGAACACCAGCGTGGCCGCCCTGGCGCCATCCTGCATGGCGCAGGGGGTGCGGGTGAGGCCGGCGGCATCGCCCGCCACCAGGAACAGGCCGATGCCGCCGGCATCGCGTCTGGCACCGGAGGTTCGCGCCGCCACCACCAGCAGATCGGCAGCGGCGCCCCACAGGACCACATCCTTGCGCCCGGAGATGACATAGCCGCCGCCTTCGGCCCGGGCGGCGGTGGCGATGTCGAACAGGTCGAAACGGGCCTGACGCTCGCCATGGGCCAGGGCCAGCTTCAGGCGCCCTTCGGCCAGCGGCGTCAGCAGGCGCTGGCGCTGCTGGCGGCTGCCGGCGAACAGCACGGCGTGGCCGCCCAGCACCACGCTGGCCAGATAGGGGCTGTTGACAAGCCGGCGCCCGAATTGCTCGGCGATCAGCATCGTTTCCACCGGCCCGCCGCCCAGGCCGCCGCAATCTTCGGGAAAGGGCGCCGCCAGCAGCCCCAGCTCGGCAAAGCGTTGCCAGTCTTCGGCGAAGAAGCCATCTGCCGTCGCCGCCGCTTCCCGGTGCCGGGCGAAGGGGAAGGCATCCGCCAGGGCGCGCCCGATGCCGTCCTGGAAGATGCGCTGGTCTTCGCTCAGGGTCAGATTCATGGCGCCAGGATTCATGATGCGGGGTTCATGACGTAAGGCCCAGCACCGCCTTGGCGACGATGTTCTTCTGAATCTCGCTGGAACCGCCCCAGATGGTGGTTTTGCGCAGATTGAAGAAGGACCGCGCCGCCCAGGCGGCCGCCTCCGGTGCGGGCGCTTCGTTGCTGTGGGGGTCGGCGGGCGGTGCGGCGGTCAGCACCCCGAAGGCGCCCAGCGCCTCCACCGTCAGGCCGGTGATATGCTGCTGCACCTCGGTGCCGGCCAGCTTCAGCAGCGAGGCTTCGAAGCCCATGGCGTCCGGCCCGCCGGGGCCGAACAGGAAACGCCGTTCGGTCAGCTCGACCCGGGAAAGCGCAATCTCGGCCCAGGCCAGCTCCTGGGCGAAGCCGGGATCGTCGATCAGGCGCCCATCGCCCGCCGGTTCCTGGCGGGCGATGGCCTTCAGCCGCCGCAGCATGGCGATGCTGCGCCCGATCTCGGCCGAGCCGAAACGCTCCAGACCCAGGATGTATTTGGCGATGCCCCAGCCCTCGTGCTCGCCGCCCAGGCGGTTGGCCACCGGCACCCTGACGCCATCGAACCACACCTGATTGAGCTCGTGGCCGCCCTCGAAGGTTTCGATCGGGCGAACGGTAAGGCCGGGGGAGGCCATGTCCACCAGCAGCAGGGTGATGCCGTGCTGCTTGCGCCCGGAGGAATCGGTGCGAAACAGGCCGAACATGTAATCGGCCCAGGGCGCGTCGCTGGTCCAGATCTTGGTGCCGTCGATGACGTACTCGCTGCCGTCCTTCACCGCCCGGCATTGCAGCGCCGCCAGGTCGGACCCCGCCTCCGGCTCCGAATAGCCCTGGCAGAGCAGGATGTCGCCATTGGCCAGGCCGGGCAGAAAGCGCCGCTTTTGTTCGTCGCTGCCGAATGCGATCAGCGCCGGGCCCACCATGCCGGCCGCAAAAACATCCGGCGGCGGCGCGTCGTTCAGCGCCAGTTCGCGCTCGAACAGATATTGCTGCTGCCAGCTCCAGCCCGGCCCGCCATGTTCCGCCGGCCAGCCGGGGCAGCTCCAGCCGCCGTGCTCGTGCAGGATGCGGGTCCAGCGCCTGGTATCGTCCGGCGTCAGCCCATCGCGGGCGCGCGCCACCTTGCGGCGCACATCCTCCGGCAGCCGGGCGCGGACGAAATCCCGCACCTCGGCGCGAAAGCGTTCCAGATCGTCGCGGTTGCCGTTATCCAAGGCCGGTGTCCTCCCAGAGCGGCCAAACTATGTTGCACCTTGCGCCGCCGTCAACCACAGTGGCGCCCGCAGAGCGTGAACCATGGACCTGACGCGCCTCCTTGCCCCCGCCTCCATCGCCGTGGTCGGCGCCTCGGAGCGCCCGTCGCTGGGGCGCACCGTGCTGCGCTCGCTGGATGTGCTGGGCTATGGCGGCGCCGTCTATCCGGTGCATCCGCGCCACGCCAGCGTGCTGGGCCGGCGCTGCTATGCCTCGCTGGACGAGGTGCCGGGGCGGATCGATCTCGCCGCCCTGGCCCTGGGGCGCGAGCGGGCGCTGGCGGAGGTGGAACGGGCCGCCCGGCGCGGCGTGGGCGCGCTGGTGGTCTTCAGCGGCGGCTTTGCCGAGGCCGGCGCGGAAGGCCGCCGCCAGCAGGAACGCATGGCGGCGCTTTGCCGCGAGGCCGGCATCGCGCTGTGCGGACCCAACTGCATGGGCGTGCTGAACCTGCACCACGGCAGCCACGCCTACATGCTGGATGTGCTGGATGCGGACGCGCTGCGCGGCGATGTCGGCCTGATCTCCCAGAGCGGCTCGGTCTCCATCGGCCTGCTTTCGGATTGCCGCCGTTTCGGCTTCAGCCAGGCGATCTCCACCGGCAACGAGGCCCTGGTCGGCACCGCCCGCTATCTCGACCATCTGGTGGACGACCCGGCGACGCGGGCCATCGCGCTTTTCTCCGAGACCATAGGCGAGCCGCAGCGCTTCGTCGCTGCCCTGGACCGGGCGGCGGCGGCCGGCAAGCCGGTGGTGGCGCTGAAGGCCGGGCGCACGGCGCGCGCCGCCGCCGCCATCCGCACCCATACCGGCGGCATGGCGGGTTCGGCGCGGGTGTTTTCGGCCGTGCTGCGCGCCCATGGCGCCATCGAGGTGGACGACCTGGAAGAGATGACCGAGGTGCTGGCGGCGCTCCAGGGCGCCCATCTGCCGGCGGGCGAGCGGCTGGCGGTGGTCACCGGCTCCGGCGGCCATGCCGAGCTGCTGCTGGACCTGGCGGAGAAGGCGGGGCTGGACCTGCCGCCGCTGCCCGGCGCTACCCGGCGGGCCATCGAGGCCGCCATCGGCCCGCTGACCGGCGACGGCAACCCGGCCGACGCCTGGGGCCAGGGCGATTTCGCGGCCAATTTCGCCCTCGCCCTGAACGAGATCGCGGCCAGCGGCGCCTGCGATGCGGCCGTGCTGTCGCTGGACGCCCAGGACGGCCAGGCGGTCGATTACGAAGGCCAGGACGCCGCCGTGACGGCGCTGTTGACCCAGGCCCAGAACCGCCACCGCCTGCCCCTTTATCTGCTTTCGGCCCGCCACGGCACCATGAAGACCGGCCAGGCCGCCACCCTGCGCCGGGCCGGCGTGGCGACGCTGACCGGCATGGCCCAGGGGCTGGGGGCCGTGGCCCGCCTCGCCCGCTGGCAGCGCCGCCCGGGCGCGCCGCCGGCCTCCCCGCCCAGCGCGCCAGCGCCGCCGCCCTGGGCGGGGCGGGAGACGGTGCACGAGCACGACGCCAAAGCCCTGCTGGCCGCCGCCGGCCTCGGCGTGACGGCGGGCCACCCGGTGGCGAGCGCGGAGGAGGCGCGGCAGGCGGGGCAGCGGCTGGGCTGGCCGCTGGCGATGAAGGCGGTGGACGACGCCATCCCCCATCGCAGCGAGCTGGGGCTGGTGGAGCTGGGGCTGGGCGATGGCGATGCCGCTGCCGCGGCCTGGCAACGCCTTCGCGCCCGCCTTGCCGGGCAGGGCCGGGAGGCGGCGGCGATCGTTGCCCAGGAAATGGCACCCCCCGGCGTGGAGGCCATCGCCGGCATCGCCCGCGACGACGATTTCGGGCTGGTGCTGGCCCTGGGGCCGGGCGGCGTGCTGGCAGAGCTGGTGGACGAGGTGGCCATGGCCTGCCTGCCGCTGCGCGCGGGGGAGCTGGAACGGCTGACGGGCAGCGGCCGCCTGGCCCGGCTGCTGGCGGGCTTTCGCGGGCGCCGCGCCGACATCCCGGCGCTGCAACGGGCGCTGGCCACCCTGGCCGATTTTGCCCTTGCCCATGAGCCGTGGCTGGACGGCATCGACATCAACCCGCTGCTGGTGCTGCCGCAGGGCCAGGGCGTGGTCGCCGCCGACGCCCTGATCGTGCCGCGCCGGAAGGCTGCCCCGCCCGGATTTGACCGCCCGCCGGGCGCGGCCTAGCGTGGACGGCAAGGGGGCGAGGCGATGCGCTTCGACGGCAACGTCTATTACCACGAGCTGGAGGTCTATCCGCCGCAGGCGCTGTTCGACGAATGGCGCCAGACGGCCGTGCTGCTGGACCAGGCCGGCTTCACCACCTGCTGGCTGGGCGAACACCATTTCTGGCACAGGGGCTACCCGGTCGCCTGCCCCAATCCGGTTCTGGTGGGCCTGCATCTGGCCAGCGTCACCGACAGGCTGCGCATGGGCCAGAGCGCCTGCATCCTGACCGATTACCACCCGATTCGCCTGGCCGAAGACCTCGCCACTGCCGACCATCTGGTGAAGGGCCGGCTGGATGTCGGCATCGCCCGGGGCACCGACAGCACCGCCGGCATCCAGTTCCACCGCGCCGCCGACCGCCGCGACCCCAAGACCAACTATCGCCTGTTCGAAGAGGTGCTGGACATCGTGATGAAATGCTGGACCGAAGAGGCCATGCGCCACGAAGGCGCCTTCTACACCTTTCCGGTTCCCGGCTGGTCGGAAAAGGATGCCCAGGCGGTGGCCGACGATCCGGAGCATTTCTGGCCCGACGGGCGGCTGAAGGCGCTGGGCGTGATGCCGAAGCCCTATCAGAAGCCGCATCCGCCCATCTGGCAGGCGGCCGATTCCACCGCTTCCTACGAATTCGCCGCCAGGCGCGGCCATGCCATCATCGGCATCGCCCGTTCCTTCGCGGGCACGCGCGAGGCCTGGGGCCGCTATCGCGATGTGGCCTCCCAGCTGTGCGGGCGCCGCCTGCCGCTGGGCCTGTGCGCCAACGGCCAGACGCTGAACGCCATGCGCACCTTCCACATCGCCGCCACCCAGGAACAGGCGGAACGCGAGGCCCGGCCCGGCATCAACGCCTTTTTCCAGGCCGCCACCGGGCTGAATCCCAATTGGGCCCGCCAGGGGCTGCTGGCCAAAGACGAGACCATGAGCGACGACGACCGTAATCTCGACTGGTTCGATTTCCTGCAGAAATACGAGGTGCTGCTGGTGGGTTCGCCCGATTTCGTGGCCGAACGCATCCACAAATTCCGCGAACGGCTGAACTGCCGCCACGTCACCCTGTGGCCCAATCCGGGCTTCGTGCCCTTCCGCAAGGTGCTGCGCGGCATCGAGCTGTTCGCAGAGCGCGTCATGCCCCAATTCGCCGCCATGCCGCAGGAAGAGGCGGCCCAGTGACGGCGCCCGCCCCGCTCCTGGTCGATGCCCTGCAGCTCAGCCGCCCGGAACGGGCGCGCTTTCTGGAATGGCGCCAGGGCGGGCTGGGCTGCGTCCACGTCACCCTTTCCATCTGGGAGAACGCGCGCGAGACCATCGCCGCCATCGGGCGCTGGAACCGGATGTTCGCCGCCCATGGCGATCTGATCGCGCCCGCCAGCGATGCGGCCGGCATCCGGGCCATCGCCGCCTCGGGGCGCACCGCGGTGGTGTTCGGCTTCCAGAACAGCGCCGCCTTCGAAGACGACATCGATCTGGTGGAGATCTTCCACCGCCTGGGCGTGCGCGTCGCCCAGCTGACCTACAACCTGCAGAACAGCGCCGGCGCCGGCTGCTGGGAGGACGATTCGCTGGGGCTCGCCCCCTTCTTCGGGCGAAATCTGGTGCGCGAGATGAACCGCTGCGGCATGCTGATCGACATCTCCCACTGCAACCCGAAGACCGGCTTCGATGCCCTGGAGCTTTCCGAAGCGCCCATCGCCATCACCCATGCCAACCCCTGCGAGTTCGTCGGCACCGGGGTCGAGCTGGCGCGCCGCAACAAGCCCACGGCGCTGATCGAAGCGGTGGCCCGGGCGGGCGGCGTCATCGGCCTCAGCATGTATCCAAAGCTGCTGCCGGCCGGCACCGCGCTGGCCGATTTCTGCCGCATGGTGGAATGGGCGGCGGAACGCTTCGGCATCGAGGCGGTGGCCTTCGGCTCCGACTTTCACGCCGGCCATCCACCGGACGTCGTCACCTGGTGGCGGGCCGGGCGCTGGGCGCGGGAAAGCCCGCTGGCGGCGCCCTCCGTGCTGGCTAGCTGGCCAGATTGGTTCCACTCGCCCGCCGCCTTTCCCGCCGTGCTGGAGGGCCTGCGCCAGCGCGGCTTCGGCGAAGACGACATCGCCAGGCTGGCCGGCGGCAATTGGCTGCGGCTGTTCGCCGCCACCTTCGGCCCCGGCAGCGGCGATAAGGCGCAGGCGGGAGCGGCGCCGTGACGCCGGTGGCGGCCGAAGACGTCCGGCGAATCGCCCTGGTGGGCGCGGGCGTGATCGGCAGCGGCTGGGCGGCGCGCTGCCTCGCCGCCGGGCTGGACGTGGTGGCGACCGACCCGGCACCGGGCGCCGAGGCCCAGCTGCGCGACAATCTGGAGCGCGCCTGGCCGGTGCTGGAAAGGCGCGGCCTGGCGCAAGGGGCCGACCGCGCCCGCCTCGCCTTTACCGCCGACCTGGAACAGGCGGTGCGCGATGCCGACTTCATCCAGGAAAGCGTGCCCGAGCGCGAAGAGCTGAAGATCGCCGTCTGCCGCGACATCGATCGCCACTGCCGCCCCGAAGCCGTGATCGCGTCCAGCTCTTCGGGCCTGCTGCCCAGCCGCATCCAGTCCCGCTGCCGGCGGCCGCAACGGCTGGCGATCGGCCATCCCTTCTCGCCGGTCTATCTCCTGCCCCTGGTCGAGATCGTCGCGGGTGAGAGGACCGCGCCGGAAACGGTGCAGGCGGCCGCCGCCTTCTACCGGCGCGTCGGCATGCGCCCGCTCCATGTTCGCAAGGAGATCGACGCCTATCTCTCCGACCGGCTGCAATGCGCGATGTGGCACGAGGCGCTGCACCTGATCGACGAAGGTGTGGCCACGGTGGCGGAAATCGACGCCGCCATCGTCGGCGGCCCCGGCCTGCGCTGGGCGGTGATGGGCATGTGCCTGGCCTGGCACTGCGCCGGCGGGCCGGGGGGCATGCGCCACACCATGGAACAATTCGGCCCCGCCCTCGATCTGCCCTGGACCAAGCTCGCCCCGCCCAAGCTCACCGAGAGGCTGCGCGAAGCCGTGATCGCGGGCAGCGAGGCCGAGGCCGGCAAGCGCGATATCCGCGAGCTGGAACGGCGCCGCGACGCCTGCCTGGCCGGCATTCTGGAGGTGCTGGAACGGCACTGGTATCCGCCGGGCGAAGACGGCTGGCCAGAGCCGGGCCGCGGCGATGCCTGAGGCGGGGCCGGCGGCAGGCCTGGCGCAGGCCTTCTCGCTGGCCGGGCGCGCCGCCATCGTCACCGGCGCGTCGCGCGGCCTGGGCCTTGCCATCGCCCGCGCCCTGGGCGCGGCCGGGGCCAGCGTCGCCCTCAACGGCCGCTGCCGCAAGACGCTGCAGGGGGCCTGCCGAACGCTGGCCGCCCAGGGCATCGCGGCCCAGCCGCTGCCCTTCGACGTGGCGGACGGGGAGGCGGGCGCCGCCGCCATCGCCGCCTTTCACCGCCGCCACGGGCGCCTCGACATCCTGGTCCACAACGCCGGCCAGCCCATGCGCGCGCCCTTTCTGAGCCACGCTCTGGCCGATTGGCAGGCGGTGCTGGATGTGCATCTCACGCCCGCCTTCCGCCTGGGCCAGGCGGCGGCGCGCGCCATGGCGGCGGCGGGGCGCGGGCGCATCGTCTTCACCTCGTCCATCCTGGCCTCGGTAGGGCGTGCCACCGTGCCCGCCTACAGCGCGGCCAAGGGCGGCATGAACGCGCTGCTGCGCTCCATGGCGGCAGAGCTGGCCCCGGCCGGCATCACCGTCAACGCCATCGCGCCCGGCTACATCGCCACCGAGCTCACCCGCCCCCTCTACGACGACAAGGTCTTCAACGCCTTCGTCTGCCGCCGCACGCCGGTCGGGCGCTGGGGGCTGCCGGAGGAGGTGGCCATGGCGGCCCTTTACCTGGCATCGGACGCCGCCGCCTATGTCAACGGCCATGTGCTGACGGTGGATGGCGGCATGACGGTGGCGCTGGCGGATTAGATGATCGCTTTTCTGGGCTACAGCGATATGGAGCCTTGACTAAGCATGCGATGGCCGTTATACATGAACTCCACAGAGAGATCGAAGACACATCATGGTTACGTGGTGTACCCTTTATGAGGATTCAAATTTGCACGTACAATACGAGGTAGCGGTGCACGATGAATGAGAGGAAGTCAATCGATAATCGGCCTTCCGTCGAAGCTGCATTGCACACGTTTGCCAATGATAGCAAAATGGAGCGAAAGATACATAGTTTGAAGGAATTGATGAAGAGGGGAACAATTCACTTCGTGCATGATGACCCGAGGTTCATTCAGGGTGTTGAAGATGCAATTAAAGAAGTTCAGTCAAGTGGCGATCCAAGGCAAAAGTTGCTCGCCCTCACCGTAGTTGCGCGCATAGCGAGCCGGCTCAAAACCAAGCGCGATGGTTTAATGCAATCCATAGCTGCGGCGCTGCGAACACCGCTACCCAAGCTTTCTGAACTTAGTGATGCAGAAGACCGAGCATATGCCACCCAAACACTACGATGGGCAGAAGGCGAGTGGGTGGTCCCGTATCTCGGGAAATCAATTGTGGAAGAGGGAGCAGGGGAAAAGGCAAGAAGTGAGCTTGTTCAGACCTTACTGGAGAAAGCTCCCGACCTTGCGAGCGCGTTCGGTGCTCTTCGTAAACCGCTTACCGAATGGCATCCGGGGACGGACGTGCCAAGCGACAGTACGGCAAAGAGATTGAAACGCATTCTCGCAGCTATTCGCCAAGAACTTCCGCATATAGAGAAGCCAGTGGGTAATGACATAGGAAAAGTTGTAGAGGGACTTTTTGCCGACACCTTTCGGAATGTTGGTCAACCAAAGTCGCTAGACAAGGCCACCGATGTTGTAGTGGAGTTTGCGTTGTTTCTACACGATCTCGTAAGAACACGACTTTCGCTGGTGACAGAGGAGGAAGTGTACATGGCGATGCGTGTTCCCTCCCGATGGTTTGTGGGGAGGATATGGCCAAAGAATGCCCGCAAGTCACTCACAATTTTAGCGTTTGACATTGAAGAAGCCATTATCCTTCTGGCCAAACAGGGCATTCCAGAGGATAAACTGCTGGAGTCTCTTGCTCTAATGAAGGGATCGCGCGAAGAGGCTTTGAAAACCACATCCAGGATCGCGGATCAAACCACAGGTCTTAGCAAGAATGTTGTCCAGTGGCTTCGGCGAGGACGGGTGACGGGAAGAGTGCATGGAGCAGAACTCATTGCCGAGAGTGCACGGATGGATTCCGATCAAGCACTTGCCTTGCTGTTAATCGATAGCCGCCGGCTTGTCCAGATGATCGATGGGCCAGGGCGTGATTTTCTGGACGAAATGCATATCTTCGAACCTGATCGCAAGGCGAGTATCGAGATGCTTCTAAAAAGAGCGAAATTCATGGCAGAAGAAGTACTTGCTCTTGCCAGCAAACGGTCTCTATATTTGCGGGGGGAAAGGGGTGAAGTGGTGGATTACTCGCCAATCGAGCATGAGAGAGTCGATAGCTCTATAGTAGGTGCGCGGCGCGTGAGAATCGTTCGCCCCTTGGTAGAGCGAGTGCGAGGCGACGATACTACTGAAGTCGTCTTAATGGCCAGAGTTGAGCCCGAGTAGGCGAGCCGAAAACAAACTGGAGTGAATGCAATGGACGCTAAGATTGCTAGGTTGATGCTGGAGAATCTGGTGGACAGGATTGAGAGAAATCCGAAAACCGGGAAACGCTATATCGGTGGTGCGATTTCGGATCGGGAATTCGAGGCCATCGCGTACGCATTGGCTACAATGGATGACGGCGCCACTTCGATCATGCCAACGAACCACGTGCCGCTGACGGAGCGAAGTATAGCAGGATCTGAAGAGGTGGTGGTGAAACCGAAAGGGGCAAGCTTGAATCTTGCCAGTTTGGAGCGTGACAAACCCGATGATGAATCCGTGAAGTTGTGCCTCGACTTTGGAACGGCCATGTCGAAGGCATCTGCGACAAGAGATTGGGGTGATGGGCTTCTCCTTCTTCCTATAGGGCAACGAGCCAAAGAACCACACATGAAATTTCCGGTATCTTCGACCCTGTACATTGGTCGTGATGCCAAGATTTATTTTGGTCATGAAGCAATTGGTAAAAGCCTGAGTGAACAGAATCCCGGACAGTTGCGGTATGATTCTTTGAAACAAGACCTAAGTCAAGGCTATTTCGACGATTCTTTCGACTTTATCGACAGACCAATTGGGAAAGAGATTAATCCGCACCCATCGATTGATTTTATGAGGAAAGAATTGATCACCCTATATCTTGCGTTCTTAACGGACTTGGCATGCTCTGAGCTCGCGTCCCAGAACATATCCCGTTATGTATTAAGGCGTTTTGCTATGCCTTTCTGGTCGAAAGAACGTGCTCAATGGGCAGAATTGCGAATAAAAGAGATGCTAGCGAGAGCGCAGATTCTTGCTGATTCATTCAGCGGAAAGTGGACTGGAGGACTTGGTGTTGCCCTTGTTCGAGAGAAACTCGATGAAGTTGGAGAGCTTACAAAGCTCCCGGAATACCTCATCGATCAAGGTGTACATGAGGCAGTCGCGGCCGCGTCGAGTAGTCTGCGAGGATTCAAGGAGCGCCGTTTGTATATGGTGGTGGATGCTGGTGCTGGGACGACAGATTATGGTTTATTTATCGTCGCGCCACCTCGAAGTGGAGACGACCAACCAAGGATCGCTGAGATACTTAATACAGCTAAAGTATTGCGGCAAGGCGGGGATATGATCGACAACATACTGGTAAGGTGTATTCTCGAACAGGAAAATATCAGGCCTGGAGATGCTGAATACGATCATGTTAATTCCGATCTCCGCTTGCGTGATCGAATCCTGAAAGAGAACATGTTTCGGGAAGGATCAGCTAGCTACAGCCTTTCCAACGATGACGTCGGATCGATCAGGAAAGACGATTTCCTGGGAGACGAGCGAGTTGTCAAGTTCGCGAGTAACCTCAAGAAAACGTTCCAGGAGTCGCTGGAAAGTGCGCACCATTCTTGGGTTGAAGGACTGTCTGACCAAGGGCTTACTATCATACTCACTGGTGGGAGCTCGAGATTGCCAATGGTTCGTGAGCTGGGAAATAAATCTGTTAGGGTTCATGGTCGTCGTTTGCGCTGTATACTCGCACCGGACGTGCCCTCGTGGCTTACCGAACGATATCCGGATTTAAAGACAGAGTACCCTCAGCTTGCTGTCGCGATAGGCGGTGCAGCGGAGGAACTACCCGAACAGCTTAGTCAATATGGAGAATTTGGTAAACCAACTGACGAAGGCCCCAGAAGACTGCCGACGCACTATAAGGGTTGATGGGTGCTGGCCGACTTCGACGCGGCGGCGATTACCCCAAAGGAGAGAAGATGAAAACGGCCTGCACGGCCCTTGCCGCAGCCATCGCAGGGCTTCTCGCCCTGGCGGCATGTCAGCCCGCCGGGATGGCGCCCGACGCGGAAGCCGCGTGCCCCGACAGGATGCTGCCGGCCTCCCATGGCGGCGCCTGGCTGGACGAGGGGTTTTCGCCCGATCCCTGGCACAGCCATGTCGCGGCCGGCGGCGGGGCCGATCTCGCCCGTTGCCACGGGGAAGGCCAGGCCGGCTATGTCGCCGCCGCGCCCGCCCTCGACATCCATTACCGGACCAGTGGCTGGAGCGATCTCAGGCTCTTCGTGCAATCCTCCGCCGCCACGACCCTGCTGGTCTCGACCCCCGACGGCCGCTGGCTGCACGACGATGGCCAAGCCGATGGCCGCCCGACCGTGATGGTCGAGCATGCGGGCGAAGGCTTCTACAGCGTCTGGGTCGGCGCGCACCGGGCCGGCGAGCGTCCGGAAGCGATCCTCTTCGTCACCGAGGTCACCGGCGACCAATGAGCGCCAGCGCCTGCCAAGGCATGGCGCCCGCCCGGCAGCCGCCGCCGCTTCCGGCTAGGTTGCCGGGCCGCGATAGAACGGCCTGTGGTCCGGGGCCAGCGGCGGGCGGGCGCGGATGGCGTCGGCCGCCTTCTCGGCGATCATGACGGTGGCGCATTGGGTGTTGGCGGCCACGATGGCCGGCATGATCGAGGCATCCACCACCCGCAGCCCTTCCGTGCCGTGGACCTTCAGCTCGCCATCCACCACCGCATCGTCGCCGGTGCCCATGCGGCAGCTGCCCACCGGGTGATATTCCGTTTCGCCCCTGGCCCGTGCCCAGGCCAGGATGTCGGCGTCGCTTTGTGCGTCCTTGCCGGGGGCCAGTTCGCCGCCGTCATAGGGCCGCAGCGCCTCCTGGGCCAGGATCTCCCGGGTCAGCCGCAGGCCGTCGATCACCTCGCGGCGGTCGTTTTCGGTTTGCAGATAGTTGAAAAGGATCGAGGGCGGCTGGGCCGGATCGGCCGATTTCAGGCAGACGCGCCCGCGGCTGGTGGGGCGCATGGGATCGAGATGAACCTGATAGCCATGGCCCGGCCAGATATCGCTGCCGTCGTAGCTGGTCGCCAGGGCCATGAAGGTCAGCTGCAGGTTGGGCCAGGCCACGTCCGGTCTGGAGCGCAGATAGCCGGCGACATGAAACAGATTGCTGGCCGCCGGGCCGCGCCGGGCCAGCAGCCACATGGCGCCCGCCGCCAGCCGCCCCAGCCCGCGGCTGGCGGGCCACAGGCTGACCGGCCGCGTGCAGCGGACCTGCACCTTCAGGTCCAGATGGTCTTGCAGATTGCATCCCACCCCCGGCACTTCGGCCACGGTGGCGATGCCGTGCCCGGACAGCTGGCGGGGGCAGCCCACCCCGGAAAGCAGCAGCAGCTGGGGCGAATTGATGGCGCCGCCGGCCAGGATCACCTCCCGCGCCGCTTCCGCCCGATGGACCTCGCCCCGGTGCCGGTATTCCACCGCCACGGCGCGGCGCCCGTCGAAAACCACCTTCAGCGCCAGCGCCCGCGCGATCGCTTCGACCTGGCCGCGCCTTATCGCCGGGCGCAGCCAGGCGTCGGCCACGCTCCAGCGCCGGGCGCGGTGAATGTTGCCGTCGGCCCGTCCGAAGCCTTCGTGCTGAAAGCCGTTGTTGTCCTCGCTATAGGGGTGGCCGGCCTGCAGCGCCGCCTGCAGAAAGGCGCGGTCCAGCGGGTTGTTCAGGCTGGCGGTGGCGACGCGCAGGGGGCCGTCTCGCCCGCGCCAGCCGTCGCCGCCGCGCTCATGGCTTTCCATCTTGCGGAAATAGGGCAGGCAATGGGCAAAGGACCATTGCGGCAGCGCGTTGCCCGCCCAGCCGTCGAAATCCAGCGGATGGCCGCGGATATACATCATGCCGTTGATGCTGGAAGAGCCGCCGATCACCCGCCCGCGCGGGCAATCCAGGCGCCGTCCGTCCATGCCGGGTTCCGGATCGGTCAGATAGCGCCAGTTGTAGCGGTCGTCGCGCAGCGCATAGTCCAGCGCCGCCGGAATCCGGCGCATGATGCTGGAATCCGGCCCGCCGGCCTCCAGCACCAGCACCCGGACGCCGGCATCCTCGCCCAGCCGGGCCGCCACCACCGAACCGGCCGAACCCGAGCCGACGACGACATAATCGTAGGCCATCGCCCCGCCTCCCGCGCTGTGCGCCGCCCGACTTTAGCAGGACGCCCGCCCGCCGCCACCATTGCGCCGCCGCGCCGGCTGTGAGACACCGGCAGCGCGCCCCGCACGGGCGTCCGCACATTGCGGGAGAAGGTGGCCATGAGCGACGCCTCCAGCACCCGCCTGGTCCCCACGGCCAGCCATTGGGGTGCCTATGCGGCCGAGGTCCGCGCCGGGCGGGTGGTTGCCATGCACCCCGCCGCCGGCGACCCCGACCCTTCGCCCCTGGCCGATTCCATGCCCGGCGCGCAGGATGGCCCGCTGCGCATCCGCCGCCCGGCGGTGCGGGCCGGCTGGCTGGAACACGGGCCGGGCGGCGACAGCCGCGGGCGCGGGTGCCAGCCCTTCGTCGAGCTGCCCTGGGACGAGGCGCTGGACCTGGTGGCGGGCGAACTGGCGCGGGTGCGCCGGGCCCACGGCAACCGCGCCATCTATGCCGGCAGCTATGGCTGGGCCTCGGCCGGGCGCTTCCACCACGCCCAGAGCCAGCTGCACCGCTTCATGAATCTGTTCGGCGGCTATACCGCGTCCCGCGACAGCTACAGCTATGCCGCCGGCGAGGTGGTGCTGCCCCATGTGCTGGGGCCGTTTCAGGAGCTGCTGCTGGCCCACACCGCCTGGCGCACCGTGGCCCGCCACGGCCAGCTGGTGGTGGCCTTCGGCGGCCTGCCGGCGCGCAACGGCCAGGTGAGCGCCGGCGGCACCGGCCGCCATGGCCAGCGCGAAGGCCTGGCCGGGTGCCGCGCGGCCGGGGTGGAATTCGTCAATATCGGCCCCTCGCGCGACGATATGGCGGACGAGCTCGGCGCCGACTGGCTCGCCATCCGCCCGGGCACCGATGTGGCGGCCATGCTGGGGCTGGCCCACACCCTTTATGCCGAGGGCCTGCACGATGCCGCCTTTCTGGCCCGCTATTGCACCGGTTTCGAACGCTTTCTGCCCTATCTCACCGGCAGCGGCGACGGCCAGGCAAAGGATGCCGACTGGGCGGGCGCCATCTGCGACGTGCCCGCCTGCCAGCTGCGCAGGCTGGCGCGGCGGATGGCGGCGCGGCGCACCACCCTGGCGCTGGCCTGGTCGCTGACGCGCGGCCAGCACGGCGAACAGCCCTATTGGATGGGCACGGTGCTGGCCGCCATGCTGGGCCAGATCGGCCTGCCCGGCGGCGGCATCGGCTTCGGCTACGGTTCGGTCAATGCCATCGGCGCTGCCACCGCCAGCTTCTCCTGGCCCGCCCTGGATCAGGGCGCCAATCCGGCAGGCCCGGCCATCCCGGTCGCCCGCATCGCCGACATGCTGCTCCACCCCGGGCGCGCCATCGATTACGACGGGCGCCGTGTGGTTCTGCCCGACATTCGCCTGGTCTATTGGGCGGGCGGCAACCCCTTTCACCACCATCAGGATCTGAACCGCCTGCTTGCGGCCTGGCGGCGGCCCGAAACCACCATGTGCCACGAAAGCTGGTGGAACCCGCTGGCCCGCCATTGCGACATCGTGCTGCCGGCCACCACCACGCTGGAGCGCAACGATTTCACCGGCTCGTCGCGCGAGGGCACGCTGCTGGCCATGCATCGGGCGGTGGCGCCGGTGGGCCAGGCGCGCTCCGATCACGCCATCCTTCTGGCCCTGGCGGGGCGGCTGGGCTTTGCCGAGGCCTTCGGCCAGGGCCGGGACGAAATGGCCTGGCTGCGCTTCTTATACCGGCAGGGCCGGCAGCGGGCGGCGGAGCGCGGCATCGCCATGCCCGCCTTCGACGATTTCTGGGCCGCCGGGCGCTTCGACCTGCCCTTGCCGGAGCCAGCGGCACGCCCCCGCGCCGCACATGATCCAGCAGCGCGCCCCCGTGCTGCACATGATGAAGAGCGGGTCTTCCTGGCCGCCTTCCGCGCCGACCCGCAGCGCGCGCCGCTCGCCACGCCTTCGGGGCGGATCGAGATCTATTCGGAAACCGTGGCCGCCTTCGGCTATGACGATTGCCCCGGCCATCCGCGCTGGCTGGAGCCGGCCGAATGGCTGGGCGCGGCGGCGGCCGGGCGCTTTCCGCTCCACCTGATCTCGTGCCAGCCGGCCCGGCGCCTGCACAGCCAGTACGATCACGGGCGGGTCAGCCTGGATGCCAAGGTGGCGGACCGCGAGCCGGTGTGGATCGCGCCCGGCGATGCCGCCGCCCGCGGCATCGAAGATGGCTGCGTGGTCCGCCTGTTCAATCGGCGCGGGGCGTGCCTGGCCGGCGCCCGCATCGGCGCCCACATGCGGCCGGGCGTGGTTCGCATGGCCACCGGCGCCTGGTGGGATCCGGCCACGCCCGGCGAAACCGGCGCGCTCTGCCGCCACGGCAACGCCAATGTTCTCACCCTGGATATCGGCACCTCGCGCCTGGCCCAGGGCCCCAGCGCCCAGACCTGCCTGGTGGAGGTGGAACGCTGGCAGGGCGCCGCGCCGGCGACCGGCTGGCGCCAGCCACCGCCGATCGCGCGCGGGGCGGCCCCGAAGGCGCGGCGGGAAAGGGAGGAAGGGAAAGATGGCTGAGAACGGCACGGCGCGCCGGGCGCTGGCGGCCCATTGGTATATCGACGACGACATCTTCCGCCGCGAGCAGGAGGCGATCTTCGCCCGCAGCTGGCAGTTCGCCTGCCACGAAAGCCAGCTCGCCCGCCCGGGCGATGCCCACGCCTTCAGCGTCGGCAGGGCGCGCCTGTTCCTGCTGCGCGACCGGGAAGGGCGGCTGCGCTGCTTCCACAATGTCTGCCGCCATCGCGGCCATGCGCTGGTGGAAGGCGACGAGCGGCGGCCCTTTATCGTCTGCCCCTATCACGGCTGGCGCTACGACCTGGACGGGCGCCTGGTGGCCGCGCCGGGGGCCGGGCGCGCCTGCGGCTTTGCGGGCGGCGACATTCGCCTGGGCGAGGCCAGGACCGAGCTGTTCTGCGGCTTCGTCTTCGTCAATCTGGACCCGGAGGCCCGGCCCATGGCGGAATGGTTTCCGGGCGCCGAAGCGGGGCTGGCCGCCTTCCTGCCCGGCATCGCCACGCTGAAGCCCGTCACCGAAACGGTGGTCGAAGAGGCCTGCAACTGGAAGGTTTCGGTGGAAAATTACAACGAATGCTACCACTGCAAGCTGCGCCACCCGGCGCTGACCGGCGGCGTCATCGACGCCGACCGCTACGACGTGGCGGTGGAAGGCCACTGCCTGCGCCACAGCGCCCCGCCGGCGCGCCGGGCGGAGGCGGGCGGAGCGCAGGAAGAGGCCGAGGGCGGCGCCTACGGCTCATGGTTCCTGTGGCCGACGGTTTCCTTCCAGGTCTATCCCGGCGGCATCCTGAACAGCTATCGCTGGCAGGCCAGCTCGCCCGCCCGCGTCACCGTCAGGCGCGGCTGGTATGCGGGCGCGGGCGAGGCGGCGCGGGAGGCCGCCCGCGCCTGTGCCCGGCGCGACCTGGAGACCACCGTCGCCGAAGATGTGGCCATTGTGGAATCGGTGCAGCGCGGCCTGGAAAGCGGCCTTTACCGGCCCGGCCCGCTGGTGATCGACCCCGCCGGCGGCGTCATGAGCGAACACCCCATCGCCGCGCTGCAAGACTGGCTGTTCGAGGCCCTGGGGACGGGGTGACGGCCGCCTAACGCTGGCGCGTCTCCCATTCGGGGTGCGCCCAGACCGGGGCGTCGCAGGCGGGAAGGGGGGGCTTGCCCAGGATGGCATCGGCCGCCTTTTCGGCGATCATGATGGTGGGCGCGTTGAGGTTGCCGGAGACGATATCGGGCATGACCGAGGCGTCCACCACGCGCAGGCCGGCGATGCCGTGGACCTTCAGCTCCGGGTCCACCACCGCCGCCGGGTCGTGGGCGGGGCCCATGCGGCAGGTGCAGGAGGGGTGGTAGCTGGATTCGGCGGTTGCGCGGATCCAGTCGTCGATCTCCTCGTCGCTCTGCCTGTCCTCGCCCGGCCAGATCTCGGCGCCGCGGAAGGGGGCCAGCGCCGGCTGGGCCATGATTTCGCGGGTAAGCCTGGTGGCGGCCCTCATCGTGCGCATGTCTTCCTCTTCGGCCAGATAGTTGAACAGGATCTCCGGGTGGTGGCGGGGATCGGCGCTTTTCAGCCTGACATGGCCGCGCGAGCGCGGGCGCATGATGTCCACCATCGCCTGATAGCCGTGGATGCGGTTGATGCTGAAGGCGTCGTAGGTCATCGCCATGGGCATGAAGTGATACTGGATATCGGGGTGTTCGATCCCCGCCCGGCTGCGGATGAAGCCGCCCGCCTCCATGTGATTGGTGGCCCCCGGCCCGTCATGGGTCAGAAACCAGCGCAGCCCCACTTTGAGCCGCCCGATGGGCGTGAGATGTTTCAGCAGGCTGATGGGCTGGGTGCAGCGTTGCTGGACGAACACCTCGATATGATCTTGCAGATTGCGCCCGACGCCGGGCAGGTTGTGGCGCGCTGCGATGCCCAGCCGGGCCAGCTCGTCCGCCGGGCCGATGCCCGAGAGCAGCAGCAGTTGGGGCGAGTTGATGGCCCCGGAGGCCAGGATCACCTCGCGGGTGGCGCGGATGGTGTGCCGTCGCCCGCCGCGCTGGAAGGCGATGCCCACCGCCCGGCGGCCTTCGAACAGGATGTGCGCGGCCTGGGCGCGGGTCTCCAGGGTGAGATTGGGCCGGCCCAGCGCCGGCTTCAGATAGGCGACGGCGGCGCTGCACCGGCGCCCGTTGCGGGTGGTGCGGTCCATCCGTCCCAGGCCTTCCTGGCGCTGGCCGTTGAGGTCCATGCTTTCGCCATAGCCCGCCTGCACGCCAGCGGCGATAAAGGCGCGGTAGAGCGGATTGCGCCCGGTATCGCCGGCGGTGACGAAGAGCGGGCCGTCGCCGCCGTGATAGGCATCGGCGCCGTGTTCGAAGGTCTCGGCGCGGCGGAAATAGGGCAGCACTTCGCGGTAAGACCAGCCGCGGCAGCCGGCCTGGGCCCAGCGGTCGTAATCGAAGGCATGGCCGCGAATATAGGCCATGCCGTTGATGGAGCTGGACCCGCCCACCACCCGCCCGCGCGGGCAGTGGATAACCCGGTTGTTCAAATGGGGTTCGGGCTGGGTGTGGTAGAACCAGTTCCAGGTATCGTCCCGAAGCGGATGGGCCAGGGCGGTGGGCATGTGCAGCTGCCAGCTTTTGAGGCCCCGGTCGGGCGGCCCCGCCTCCAGCACCGCCACCCGGCAGCTGGCGTCGGCCGAAAGCCTGGCCGCCAGCACGCAACCGGCCGAGCCGGCGCCGACGACGACGAACTCCGCCTCGCGATGGTAGCCCTTGGCCATCTGCGCTCCCCGCCGCCTTGCCGTCGCCGGGCCGGTCAGCCGCCGCCGTCGAAGGCGTAGGCGTCGAGATCGAAGCGCGGCTGGCCGGTGGCCCCGGTCAGCCCGCCATCCACCGTCAGCGTGGTGGCGTTGACGAAGCTGGCTTCGTCGCTGGCCAGAAAGCAGATGGCGGCGGCGCATTCGGCCGGCGTGCCCAGCCGGCCCAGGGGGTTGCAGCGGCGATAGGCCGCCGCCTGGTCCGGGGCGCTATCCAGCGATGCCAGCATGCGGCGGGTGGCGATGGGGCCGGGGCAGACGGCATTGGCGCGGATGTTGTAGCGCCCCACCTCCCAGGCGAGGCAGCGGGTGAGATTGGCGATGGCCGCCTTGGCCGAATTGTAGGCCCCCCAGCCGGGATCGCCCGCCAGGCCGGAGATGGACGACATGTTGACGATGGCCCCGCCGGCCGCCTTCATGCGCGCCACCGCCAGGCGGCAGCAGATGACGGTGGAGAGCACGTTGAGCCGCCACAGCCGTTCCCACTCGGCGCTGGCCAGGCTTTCCACCGGGCCGAAGGCGGAATTGCCGGCGATGTGGAGCGCGATGTCCAGGCGTCCGCCGGCCACGGCGTCGGCCCGGGCGAAGGCGGTCTGGATGGCGTCTTCGTCCATGACATCGGCCACCGCCGGCACCACCCGCGCGCCTGTGCCCACCAGCGCGGCGGCGGCCGCCTCCAGCTCGCCGGCTTTGCGGTCGAGGGCGATCACTGTGGCGCCCTCGCTGGCCAGGCGTTCCATGCAGGCGCGGCCGATGCCGTTGGCGGCGCCGGTGACCAGCGCGACGCGGCCCGCGAAACGCTTTGCCGTGGTCATGGCTTTCCTCCCCCGGCGCCTAGGCCCGCGCCAGCCGTCGTTCGGGATCGAAGAAGGGCAGCGGCACCACCTGTGCCGCCACCCGGTTTTCGCCCACCTGCAACGCCTCGCCCTCCCGCCAGGCCGGCGTAGCCAGCATGGCCAGGGCGATCTCGCCGCCCACGGACGGGCCGGTGACGGCGCTGGTGATCCGGCCGGCCGCGCGGCCCTGGCGATAGACGCTGTCGCCCGCCCGGCAGCCGCCCCCTTCCAGGCGCAGGCCGGCGATGCGCCGGCAGACGCCCCGGCGGCGCTGGGCGGCCAGGGCCTCGCGCCCGGTGAAGTCGCGCTGCCAGTCGATCATGCGCTCCCACCCCAGCTCCAGCGGTGTGGTGGTGTGGTCGATTTCGGCGCCGATATTGAGGATGCCCGCCTCGACCCGGCGCAGATTCATGGCCTGGCTGCCGGCCAGGGCGAGGCCGAAGGGGCGCCCGGCCTCGCGCAGGCCCTCGAAGACCTCCAGCGCCCGCTCCACCGCGATGTGGATGTCGTAGCCGAGTTCGGCCGTGAAGCCGGTGCGGGTGACGACCGTATCGACGCCGCAAATTTCGGTTTCCACCATGCCGAAGCGGGGCAGGGCGGAAAGATCGCACGCGGCCACCTGTTGCAGGATGGCGCGCGCCTGCGGCCCCTGCACGGCGCAGAGATGGATATCGTCCAGGAAGGAGCGGACCTCCACATCCAGCCCCGTCGCCTGGGCGGAAAGCCACACCTCTGCCGGGCCGGGGCCGCCCACCCACCACAGCTTGCGGTCGTGGAAACGGGTCAGCACGCCGTCTTCGACCACGCCGCCATGGGGCCAGGTGAGGAAGGCGAACATGCCCATGCCGTCGGCCAGCCTTTCCAGGCGGCGCGGCACGCAACGGGCGGCCAGCGCCATGGCGTCCGGCCCGGCGATCTCCACCACCTCCTCGCCGGTCACGTCCCACAGCCCGGCATGGCGGCGCATGGCCCAGTATTCCTCCACCGGGTCGGTGAAGACGTCGGGCTTGAGATAGGTGTTGTGGACCTTGAAGGCGCAGGTGAGGCGGGAGATCGCCGGCCAGAAGGCGGTGCGCTTCAACCCGTCCTTCAGCCGGTTGGTCCGGGGCGCGAAGGGCGGACCGTCGGTGGTGAGCAGGACGGCGGTGGGTTGCAGCATGGCGGGGTTTCGGAGAGGGGCGAAGCGTCAGGGCCCTTCGATTTGTTTCACGAAGACGCTGTGGAGGAGTTCCTGTTTGTCGACGAGCCATGCGTGCTGTTTCTGCCAGAGTCCCCGGTCTTTTGGGTCGCAATCCCGTCGCAGGAGGGTGATGCGGCTTCTCTTCTTGTCCGGCCGTTCTTCCCACAAGAGCGTATCGCCGATCGCGTGCTCGATTGCCTCCTTATCGTTATGGAGGGCGGCGTAATCGGCTTTGGTGTCCTGTGTGTCGATCTCCAATTGAACGGATATCGACTTGTCCGAAGTGGAGGCCAACAGATATAACCGGAATCCGACGCGACCGACTTCGCGGCCTGTGAAATAATGGGATGACGGTTGTTGATAACCACACCGTTCCAGGATTTCACCGGACGCCTCCCAGAGCGCATGCCAGTATTCAATCAGAAATTTCTCCCTATCTGTCGGGGGGCGCCCAGACGGTCCTCCCGAAGACTTCGTCCAGTTGTTGGGTTGCGAAACGATGTTGAACTTCGGGGCGGGGGCCGAGGCGCCGATTCTCCAAAGCTCGATCTCGATGCCGAAGAAGCCGATCTTGTTGCCGGTGATTTCGTTCAACCAGTCCAGCGCCGCACGATGCTCATCGGTGAAGCGCCGGGCGATCCAGACCACGGTGACGGCATCGCGGCCAGCGGCATAGGTCAGCAACTGCCCGAGATGGGTGTGGTCGGTGCGCTCCAACTGGTTTTCGATCAGCACCTGCTGCCCGGTGTTCCTATCCCGGCACAGGATGTCGGCGCGGAACGGCCCTACGCCCTGCTCGATCCCCTCTACTTCGAGCTCAACCCCGATGGCATCGCCCAGCAACTGGATGTTGCCCTCGTCGGCGAGCCAGGGCGTGAAGCCGTCGTCTTCCCTCGGCCACACCTGGCGCAGATCGACAGCTTCCAGGCGCCCCAGGGCGGTGTCGGATGCAGCGGTCATGGCCTTCCCCTCGCTTTCGCCCGCAACAGATAGTGGAAGGACGCCCGCCCGGCAAGTGCCCGCATTGCAGGCACCGGCCCGGCCGGGCTATGAGAAGGCCCCCTTAGCCCAGGAGCAGCCATGGCCAGATTCTATTTCGACGACGATGCCGACCTTGCGCGCCTTGCCGGCAAGCGCGTCGCCGTGATCGGCTATGGCAATCAGGGGCGCAGCCAGGCGCTCAACATGAAGGATGCCGGCCTGGATGTCGCGGTGGGCAACATCGAAGACGCCCACGCCGCCTGTGCCCGCGCCGATGGCTGGCCGCTTTCGTCCATCGAAGATGCCGCCCGCGGCGCCGATGTGGTGATGATGCTGACCTCCGACGATTGCCAGCCCCAGGTCTATCGCGACTGGATCGCCCCCCACCGCAAGCCGGGCGATACCCTGTGCTTTGCCCATGGCTTCAACATCCATTACGGCGAAATCCAGCCCCACCCGTCGCTGGACGTGGTGATGGTGGCCCCGCGCATGCTGGGCGAGGGCGTGCGCGCCACCTTTCTGGAAGGGCGGGGCTTTCCCAGCCTGATCGCCGTGGCCCAGGATGCCAGCGGCGGGGCCATGGCCACCTGCCTGGCGCTTTCCAGGGCCATCGGCTCGACCCGCATGGGGGTGCTGGAATCGAGCTTCGAGGAAGAGGTCACCATCGACCTGTTCGAGGAACACCAGCCCGGCCTCTATGCCCTGCGCGCCATGTACACCGCCCTGGTGGAGGCGGGCTGTTCGCCGGAGGCGGTCATGCTCGACCTCTACGCCTCGGGCGAAAGCGTGAAATTCGCCGAATATGGGCGCGATCTGGGCGCCTTCGAGCGTATGAAGCGGGCCAGCGCCACCGCCCAGTTCGGCCATCTGGTGTGGTCGCAGCGCTATTTCGACCAGGACGAGACGCTGCAAGGCATGCGCGCCATGCTGGCCGCCATCAAGGACGGCAGCTTCATCCGCGCGCTGAAGGCCGACAAGGCGAAAAACCGCACCCAGGTGGACGAGGCCTGGCGCGCCAACAACGCCCACGACATGGTGCGGCGCGAACATGCGCTTTACCAGCTGCTGGGCCGCCGCGCCAAAGACGCCCCCGCCCCCGGCGACGAAAACGGCTGAGCGGCGGCCATGGCAGGCTATCGGCTGGGGATCGACACCGGCGGCACCTTCACCGACCTGCAGCTGATGGACGAGGCATCGGGCGCCGTGATCGCGCTGAAGACGCCTTCCACCCCCGACGACCCCGCCCGCGCCGTGGCCGCCGGCATCCAGGCGCTGCGCGACCGCCACGGCATCGCCGCCGGTGCCATCCGCTATTTTGCCCACGGCACCACGCTGGCGCTGAACACCTTGCTGGAGCGCACCGGCGCCAGGGTGGGCGTGCTGATGACGCGCGGCTTTACCGACACGCTGGAGCTGCGCCGCCTGCGGCTTTCCAAGGCCAACGATTTCTTCGTGCCCAAGCCGGTTTCGCCGGTGCCGCGCCGCCGCGTCAGGCCCATCGCCGAGCGCATGCGGGCCGACGGGCGGGTGGAAACCGCGCCCCGCCGCGACGATGTGGAAGAACAGGTCCGCGCCCTGCTGGCCGAAGGCATCGATATCCTGGCGATATGCTTCCTTCACGCCCATCGCAACCCGGCCCATGAACGCCAGGCCCAGGCCTGGGTCGAGCAGGCCTTCCCCGGCCTTCCCGTATGCGCGTCGTCGCACATCTGGCCGCAGCAAAGGGAATACGAACGGGCGGCGGTGGCGGTGGCCAACGCCTATGTCGCCCCCCGCATGGCGGCCTATTTCCGGCGGCTGGAGACGCTGTGCCAGCACCTCGCCATGCCCTGCCGCCCCTTCGCCACCAAATCCAACGGCGGCGTCATGAGCCTGGCATCGGCCGCCGCCCGCCCGGTGGAAACCCTGCTTTCGGGGCCGGCCTGCGGCGTCGTTGCCGCCCACATCCTGGCCGCCGCCGCCGGTTGCGACGATATCGTCACCTTCGATATGGGCGGCACCAGCGCCGATATGTCGGTGGTGGAAGGCGCGGTTCGCACCGGCGGCGAAACGGCGGTGGGCGATGTTCCCATCGTGGTGCCGGCGGTCGATATCTGCGCCCTGGGGGCGGGCGGCGGCTCCATCGCCCGGGTCGATGCCGAAGGCGTGCTGAAGGTGGGGCCGCGCTCGGCCGGCGCCCGCCCCGGCCCCGCCTGCTATGGCCGGGGCGGAAAGGAGGCCACCGTCACCGATGCCTGGCTGGCGGCCGGTATTCTTTCGCCCGCCGGTCTGCTGGGGGGCGAGATGGCGCTGGACAAGGCGGCGGCCTTCCGCGCCATCGATCGCCTGGCGGCGCCGCTGGGCGCTTCCAGGCGCCAGGCCGCCGATGCCGTGCTGCAGGTCGCCATCGCCGGCATCTATGCCGAGCTGCTGCCACAGCTAGCCCGGCGCGGCGTCGATGCGGCCGGCTTCGCCCTGTTCGCCTATGGCGCCGCCGGCCCCACCGCCGCCTTCATGCTGGCGCGCGAGGCGGAGATCGCCCGCGTGATCGTGCCGCCCGCCCCCGGCCTGCTGTGCGCGCTGGGCGGCCTGCTGGGCGATCTGCGCGCCGATTTCGTGGCCAGCGTCTGGCGCGACACGGCCACGCTGGCGGCGGACGAGCTGCGGGCCATCTTCGCCCGGCTGGAAGGCGAGGCGCGCGCCTGGCTGGCCGAACAGAAGGTGGCGCTGGAGCGGGTCTATCTGCTGCGCTCGGCCGATCTCTGCTATGCCGGCCAGTCCTTCGAGGTGAACGTGCCCTTCCCGGAGGACGCCGGAGAGCTGACCGCCGCCGCCATGGTGGGCTGGTTCCACCGGCGCTACCGAACGCTTTACGGCTATGCCGACGCCGAGGCGCCGGTGCGGATGCTGGAGGCCAGGCTGCAGATCGTGGGCGCCACCGCCAGCCCCCGCCCCGCCGCGCCGGCCCGGCCCGGCCCCGCCGCCGGCCCCGGCGGCAGGCGCCAAGTGTGCGAAAATGGCAAGGCCGCCTGGGCCGATGTGTGGCCCCGCCAGCATCTGCGCCCAGGCGAGGCCTATCGCGGGCCGCTGATCGTAGAGCAATACGACAGCACCGCCTATGTGCCGGCGGGCTTCACGCTCAGCGTGGACGCCCAGGGCAATCTGGTGGGCGAGCTGAGCCGATGAACCGGCGCATCCGCCTGGAAATCCTCTGCAACCGCTTTCAGGCCATCGTCGATGAGATGGCCCAGGCGATCCAGCGCACGGCGCACACCGTGTTCGTGAAGGAAACCCAGGATTACGGCGCCGCCCTGGTCTCGCGAACGGGCGAGGTCATCGCCGCCCCGCGCCGCTATGGCGTGCTGATGATGATCGGCATGCCCATGGCGGCGGCGCTGGCCGCCTGTGGCGACGATATCGCCGATGGCGATGTCTTCGTCTCCAACGATCCCGACGCCACCCGCGGCATGGCAACCCACCTCTCCGATGTCTATCTGTGGCGGCCCATATTCGTGGAGGGGCGGCTTCTGTGCTGGGCGTGGAGCTTCATCCACGTCTCCGATATCGGCGGGCGGGTGCCGGGCTCCATCGCCCCTTCCAGCCACGAAATCTACCAGGAGGGCCTGCGCATCCCGCCGCAAAAGCTGATCCGGGCCGGCCAGCTGGACCGGGGGCTGCTGGAGACCGTCCTGGCCAATTGCCGCACCCCGGCGCAGAACTGGGGCGACATGAAGGCCTGCCTGGCCGGCCTGGATACCGCTTGGCGCCGCGTCCGGGCGCTGGCCTCCCGCTATGGCTTCGAGGTCGTGGAGAGCACCGCCGGCGAGGCGCTGGACTATGCCGAGGCCCAGGCCCGGCGCGTCATCGCCCATGTGCCGGACGGCACCTGGCGCTACAGCGATTACCTCGAGGCCGACATGGTGGGCCAGGGCCTGGTGCGCATCCATGTCGCGCTGACGGTCGCAGGCGGCGAGATGCTGCTGGATTTCACCGGCAGCGCGCCCCAGGTCCGCGCCGCGCTCAACATCCCCACCTGGGGCCATCACGGCCATTGGATGCTGATCACCGGCCTGGTGAACTGGCTTTGCACCTGCGAGCCCGCCATCGCCTACAATGCCGGCCTGGTGCGGCCGCTGAAGGTGAAGATCCCCCGCGGCACCATCCTCAATCCCGAGCCGGGCGCGGCCTGCGGCGCCCGCTATGCCACCTCTCACAAGGTCTGCGACGTCACCCTGGGCGCGCTGGCCCAGGCGGTGCCGATGGAACTGCCGGCAACCGATTCCGGCCAGGGCTCGATCCTGCTGGTCTCGGTGCCCGATTTTCAGGCGGGCGGGCGCAAGGTGTCGGTGGTCCAGCCCATCGTCGGCGGCGCCGGTGGGCGCCCGGCCGACGACGGCGTCGACGGCACCATGGTGATCCTGAACTTCCTGAAGAACATCCCCACCGAAATCTTCGAAAACGAGATGCCGGAGATCGCCATCCGCCATTACGGCCTGCGCCCCGATTCCGGCGGGCCCGGCGCCTTCCGCGGCGGCACCGGCATCGAGATCGAATTCGAAACCTCCGCGCCCTACACCCAGGTCACCTCGCGCTGCATGGAACGCTATCTGTTCGGTCCGCCGGGCCGGCTGGGGGGCGAGATGGGCGCGGTCGGCTACACGCTGCTGAACCCCGGCAGCGCGCGTGAGCGCGACCTGGGCAAGATCGACCTGCTGGAGATGGAACCGGGCGACAGGCTGCGCATCGGCACCCAGGGCGGCGGCGGTTTCGGCGATCCCCTGGAACGGGAGGCGCACAAGGTGGCGGCCGATGTCGCCGATGGCTATGTCGCCCGCGCCAGCGCAGCCCGGCATTACGGCGTGGTGCTGGCAGACGACGGCACGGTGGACGAAGAGGCCAGCGCGGCCAGGCGCCAGGCCATTCGCGCCGCGCGCGGCTGGGCAAAGCCGCCGCTGCACGGCTTCGGCGCCGCCCGCACAGCCCATTCGGCGCTGTGGACCGAGGCGCTGGAAGACGCCATCGTCGCCGCCAGCGAAGGCCTGCCGGTAGAGCTGCGCCAGTTCCTCCACGCCCGTCTGCTGGCCGAAATCGCGTGCCGCCACGCCGCCGGGGAACGCCCGGCCCCGCTCGATGTGGCGGCGATCCTGGCAGGGCTGCGGGCCGAACTGCGCCCGCCCGGCTAAAGCAGCAGCAGCGCCATCCCCGCCAGCACCGCCGCGGCCGTCACACAGGACCACAGGGTCAGGCGCATCACGCCCCGATAGGTGTCGAGATGGGCGCTGTCCGCCCGTTGCCAGTCGGCGATCGTCTCGGCCATGCCTGCCTCCCTCACGCGCCGCCCCCGGCGCCGAGGCGGGTTATAGGCGAAGGCGCCCGCCGCTGTGAAGAGGCCGCGCGGGGTTGCCCAGTTGACAGCGGGCACGGGCTATGGAAGAAAGCGTGCCAGGTGCCGCCGAGGTGCGGAAAAGCACACCTTCGGGTGTGTCGGATGGGAGAGCGCACACGGCCTGTTCCGTGACACCCCGCGCACTTGGCCCGATGCAGGCTCTGGGCCACCACGGCGGCACCTAACCCTCCTGGCGCCGCATTGTCCCGCCGCCCGACCTGTGGTGACATCGCCGCCCTTGCGGTTGGCGGGCGGAGGTTCGCGATGGGGGTTGTCGGGCGCTGCTTTGCCGTCCTGGGGGCGGTGGCGCTGCTGGCGCTGGCCGATGGGCCGGCGGCGGCCGACACGGCTGCCGGCGACGGGCGGCTGGATGCGCTGATCGCCACCCTGGAAGACGACGCCGCCCGCGCCGCGCTGATCGCAGAGCTGCGGGCGGCGCGCCAGGATGACGCCCTTCCCGGCCAGGGTGCCGGGGGCGCTGGCGGCATCGTCGCCCTGGAAGCGGGGTTGCAGGCCGGCCTTGGCGGGCTGGGCCAGCGCCTGCGCCAGTTGGCCGCCGAGCTCGGCCCCGACAGCCGCATCGCCGCCTGGCTCGCCCTCCAAAGCGGCCCCGAGCGCCGCGCCGCCTGGCTCGCCGCCGCCTGGCAAAGCGTTCTGGCCCTGGCTCTGGCGGCGCTGGGCGCGGCGGCGGCGTCCCGCGCCTGCCGCCCCTCTCTGCTGCGCCTGCGCGGGCGCGCCGTCGGCCCCTGGTTCGAACGCCCGCCGCTGGCCCTGGCGCGTTTCGGCCTCCATCTCGCGCCGCTGGCCGCCTTCGCCGCCATCGTCTGCGCCGTCGTGCTGGCGGTGGTGCCAGACGATCCCGCCCGCGCCATCTGCATCGCCGCCGTGGCCGCCGCCACCCTGGCCCATGGCGCCATCGCCGCCCTGCGCGCCGTGCTGGCACCGCTGGCGCCGGCATCGCGCCTGTTGCCCATCGACGACGGCCAGGCGGCCTATCTCATGGTGTGGGCGGCGCGCTTCCTGGGTGTGGGCATCTATGGCGCCTTCATGCTGCAATTGCTGGCCGATCTGGGCCTGCCGGATGTGGCGGTGGCGCTGCTGCGCCTGCCCCTGGTGCTGGCGCTGGCGGCCATGGCCGTCAGCGTCGTCGCCCAAAGCCGGCAGACGGTCGCCGAATGGATTCGCCAGCATCCCAGGGGTGGCAGCGGCGCGGCGCTGCGCCGCCGCCTGGCCGATATCTGGCATGTGCTGGCCATGCTGGCGGTGGCGGCGCTGTTCGCGGCCTGGCTGCTGGGGCTGGATTTCGCCTTTCTGCTGCGGGGCTTCGCCGCCACGGCGCTGGCCCTGTTCGCGGCGCTGCTGGCCTCCACCGCGGTTCACGGCGCGCTGGGGCGCCTGTTTCGCATCGGCGCCGATCTGGCGCGTCGCTTCCCGGGGCTGGAAAAGCGCACCGACCGCTATCTGTGGGCGGTGGGCTGGCTGCTGAACGGCGCCGTCTGGCTGCTGGCGGCGGCGGCGGCACTGGAAGGCTGGGGGGTCGATTCCGCCGCCCTGCTGCTATCGCCCCCGGCGCTGGATGCGGCCGGGCGGGGGCTGGAAATCCTGGCGGTGGCGCTTGCCGCCGTGCTGGCCTGGGAGCTGGGCGACGGCGCCATCACCGGCTATCTCGCCCGCGGCCAGGCGGCCGGGCCGCGCCTGAAAACGCTGTTGCCGCTGGCCCGCAACGCGCTGCTGGTGGCGATCGCCGCCGTCGCCACGCTGACCGTGCTGGCAGAGCTGGGGCTGGATATCGGCCCGCTGCTGGCCGGTGCCGGCGTCGCCGGGCTGGCCATCGGCTTCGGCGCCCAGGCGCTGGTGAAGGATGTCATCGCCGGCGCCTTCATCCTGTTCGAAGATCAGCTTTCCGTGGGCGACTGGATCGACGCCGGCGGCAAGATGGGGGGTGTGGAAAGCATCTCGATTCGCGCCGTCACCCTGCGCGATCTCGACGGCTATCTCCACACCGTGCCCTTCGGCCAGATCGGCACGCTTACCAACATGATGCGCGATCATGGCTATGCCGTGATCGATGTCGGCGTCGCCTATCAGGAAAACACCGACCGGGTGATCGCGGCGCTGCGCGAGGTGGACCGCCAGGCCCGGCAGGACCCGGAGCTGGCCCAGCGGCTGGCCGGCGAGCTGGAGGTGCTGGGCGTCAACGAGCTGGGCGATTCGTCGGTCACCGTGCGGGTGCGGGTTCCCACCCTGGCGGGCTATCAATGGGGCGTGCGGCGCGATTATCTGCGCCTGGTCAAGCTCCATTTCGACGCCGTGGGAATCGAAATCCCGTTCCCGCATGTCACGGTCTATTTCGGCGAGTTGCGCGGCGGCGCCACGGCCCCCGCCATCCTGCGCCTGGAGACCGGCAGCCTGGCGCCGCCCCAAAGCTCGTAAGCGGCATCCCGGCGCCCACCGATTGACAGCCCCGCCCGCCGCGCCATGCTCGCCCATGCCCGGCCGGGGGAGGCCACGGTGGTGGAGACCTTCACCTTCCTGCTGCTGCCCCGTTTCTCGATGATGGCCTTCACGGCCGCCATCGAGCCGCTGCGCTCGGCCAACCGCATGAGCGGGACCCAGCTTTACCGCTGGCATCTGGTCTCCCGCGATGGCGGCCCGGTCCGGGCCAGCAACGGCCTCGATGTGATGGCCCAGGCCGCGATCGATCGGGTGGCGGCCTGCGAAACCCTGTTCGTGTGCGGCGGCCTGGACGCCCACCGCTTCGACGACCGCCCCACCATGGCCTGGCTGCGCCGCATGGCGCGCCATGGCGGCACCATGGGGGCGCTGTGCACCGGCAGCTATCTGCTGGCGCGGGCGGGCCTGCTTTCCGGCTATCGCTGCACCATCCACTGGGAGGAGCTGGAAGCCTTCACCGAAGCCTGGCCGCAGCTGGACGTCAGCTACGATCTGTTCGAGATCGACCGCAACCGCATCACCTGTTCGGGCGGCACGGCGGCGCTGGACCTGATGCTGCACCTGATCGCCCTGCGCCACGGGGCAGAGCTGGCGGGCAAGGTTTCCGAACAATTCATCCACGAACGCATCCGCGAGGCCCACGACCATCAGCGCATGGCGCTGCAATCGCGCCTGGGCGTCAGCGAGCCCAAGCTGCTGGCCGCCATCGGCGCCATGGAGGCCCATCTGGAAGAAACCCTGCCGCTGCCGGGCATCGCCGCCGCCGTGGACCTTTCCCCGCGTCAGCTGGAACGCCTGTTCAAGAAGCATCTGGGGCGCACGCCTTCCCGCTATTACCGCGAGCTGCGGCTGCACCGGGCGCGGCTGATGCTGATGCAGGATCGGGCCTCGATCCTGTCGGTGGCGCTGGCGGCGGGCTTCGTTTCGGCCTCCCATTTCAGCCGCCGCTATCGCGAATATTTCGGCCACAGCCCGCGCGAGGAACGGCGCGCCGGCGGCCTGGCCCCCTGCGGCGCCCCTTGATTGCGGCGGCTGGGTTTTCTATCTGTGAAGCGGGGCGGTGCCGCGCCGCCACCCGATCCACCCACGGCGTCCTGTGCGGGTGTCGCATGTGGGCGTCGCACAGGGCGGCTTCGGCGCGGCGCCAGGGGGGGTCGATGTTCGCTTCCATCGGCAACGAAATCGGCGCCGTGTTCGGGCGCGATCCGGCGGTGCGCTCGCGCCTGGAGGTGGTGCTGTGCTATCCGGGCTTTCACGCCCTGCTGTTCTACCGCCTGGCCCACGGGCTGTGGCGGCGGCGGCTGAAGCTGGCCGGGCGCTTCGTCTCCCATCTCGGGCGCTTTTTCACCGGCATCGAAATCCACCCCGCCGCCCGCATCGGCCAGCGCCTGTTCATCGATCACGGCATGGGGGTGGTGATCGGCGAGACGGCCGAGATCGGCGATAACGTCACCCTCTATCACGGCGTCACCCTGGGCGGGACCAGCTGGAACAAGGGCAAGCGCCACCCCACCCTGGGCGACGATGTGGTGGTGGGCGCCGGGGCCAAGATTCTGGGGCCGGTCAACATCGGCGCCGGCGCCCTGGTGGGGTCCAACGCGGTGGTGCTGAAGGATGTGCCGCCCGGGGCCACCGTGGTGGGCATTCCGGCCCGGGTGGTGGACCGGGCCCGCGCCGGCCGCCAGGAACGGGACGAGGCCTTCGCCGCCTATGGCGCCGCCCGGCCCGACCTGCCCGACCCGGTGAGCAAAACCATCGACGGGCTGCTGGCCCATATCGCCACCCTGGAAGGGCGCATCGCCGCCCTGGAGCGCGGCGAGGACGGCCACGACCTTCGCGGCGCCCCGAGACCGGCCGCCGACCGCGTGCCAGACCGCGTCCCAGGCTGCACGCCAGATTGCTGAGATCGCCGGCGGGCGCCGTGGCCAGGGTCTATCTCGACCACAACGCCAGCGCGCCGGTGCGCCCCGAGGCGCGGGCGGCGGCGGCAGAGGCGATGGCGGTGGCCGGCAACGCCTCTTCGGTCCATGGCGACGGGCGCCGGGCGCGGGCGCTGCTGGAAGACGCCCGCGACCGGGTGGCGGCCCTGGCCGGCGCCCTCCCGCGCGAGGTCGTCTTCACCTCCGGCGCCACCGAGGCCAACCATCTGGCGCTGGCCGGCTGCGGCCGCCGTCTGCTGGCCTCTGCCGTGGAACATCCCTCCGTGCTGGCCACCGCCGGCATCGTCCCCGTTCCGGTGGATGGCGAAGGGCTGATCGATCTGGCCGCCCTGGAAAGGCTGCTGGGCGAAGACGATGCCCCCGCCCTGGTCTCTGCGATGGCGGCCAACAACGAAACCGGCGCCATCCAGCCCCTGGGCGAGGTCATCGCCCTGGCGCGGCGCCATGGCGCCCTGGTCCACTGCGACGCCGTCCAGGCGGCCGGGCGCGGCGACGGCCCCTGGCGCGAGGCCGATCTGATCTCGCTTTCCGGCCACAAGCTGGGCGGGCTGCAAGGTGCTGGCGCCCTGATCGTCCGCGACGGGGTGGCGCTGGATGCCTGCCAGCGCGGCGGCGGGCAGGAGCTGGGCCGGCGCGCCGGCACCGAGCCGCTGCCGGCCATCGCCGCCTTCGCCGCCGCCGCTACCGCCGCCGCCGGCGACGATCTGGCCGCCCTGGGGCGCTGGCGCGACAGCCTGCAAGACGCCATACTGGCCGCGGTGCCGGAAACCGCGGTGCTGGCGGGCGCCGCGCCGCGCCTCGCCAACACGCTGTGCGCCGCCCATCCCGCCCTGGATGCCGAAACCATGGTGATCGCCTTCGACCTCGCCGGCATCTCCATCAGCGCCGGCGCCGCCTGTTCCTCCGGCAAGATGGCGCCCTCCCATGTCGCCACCGCCATGGGCCGGGGCGATCTGGCCCGGCGCGCCCTGCGCTTCAGCTTCGGCTGGTCCAGCCAGGCGGGCGATGGCGCCGCCGCCGCCGCGTGCTGGCGCGAGATCTCCGCCCGCCACGCCGCCTGACGCCATGGCCGCCATCGCCACCCCGGTCTATCTCGATTGCCACGCCACCACGCCGCTGGATGGGCGCGTGCTGGCCGCCATGCGGCCCTGGCTGGAGGAGGGGTTCGGCAATCCCCATTCCGGCGAGCACGCCTTCGGGCGCCGGGCGGCGGCGGCGGCGGACAAGGCCAGGGCGCAGACGGCGGCGCTGATCGGCGCCACGGCGCGCGAGATCGTCTTCACCTCCGGCGCCACCGAATCCAACAATCTCGCCATCAAGGGCGCGGCCCGCTTCGAACGGCGCCACCGCCGGCGGCGCGACAAGATCGTCACCCTGGCCAGCGAGCACAAATGCGTGCTGGAAAGCGTGCGCGACCTGGAGCGGGAAGGCTTTCGCGCCGTCGTGCTGCCGGTGCTGAAAAGCGGCAAGGCCGATATGGCGGCGCTGGAGCGCGCCATCGACGACACAACCCTGCTGGTCTCGGCGATGGCGGCCAACAACGAGATCGGCGTGCTGCAACCCCTGGCCGCCATCGCCGCCCTGGCCCGGGCCAAAGGCGCCCTCTTTCACAGCGACGCGGCCCAGGCGGCCGGGCGCATCCCGCTGGACGTGGAGGCCGACGGCATCGACCTCATGAGCCTTTCGGGCCACAAGCTCTACGGGCCGAAGGGGATCGGCGCCCTCTATGTCCGCCACCGCCCCCGCGCCCGGCTGGAGCCGCTGTTTTCCGGCGGCGGCCAGGAGAGGGGTTTGCGCTCCGGCACCCTGCCGGCGCCGCTGGCGGTGGGGCTGGGCGCGGCCTGCGCCCTGGCCGGCGAGGTGCTGGCGGAAGAGGCGGCCCGGCTTTCCGGCCTGCGCCGACGCTTCCTGCAGGGCCTGGGCCAGCGCGCCGCCGGGCTGACGCTGAACGGCGATGCCGGCGACCGGCTGGCCGGCAATATCAGCCTCACCGTCGCCGGGGTGGAGGCGACGGCGCTGATGGCCCAGGTGCCGGAGCTCGCCTTTTCCACCGGTTCGGCCTGCACTTCGGCCGAAATCCAGCCCTCCTGGGTGCTCACCGCCATCGGTTTGAGCGCGGCCGAGGCCGCCTCCACCATCCGCATCGGCCTGGGCCGCTTTACCAGCGCCGCCGAGGTCGATTTCGCCGCCCGCCGCCTGGCGGCGGCCATCGCCCGCTGCCGCCGGAAGGCGCCGGACGTCCCCGCGGCGGTGGACGCGGCGGCGGTGACGGCATAGAACCGCGCCCTTGAACGGCGCCGCCGCAGGCGCCGGGAAGCGCGCCACGGGGAAGCCATGCCGAAGGTGACCTTCGTCGTCCATGACGGCAGCCGCGTCGAGATCGCCGCCCCGGAGGGCCTGACGCTGCTGGAGATCGCGCGCCAGCACAACATCGACATCGAGGGCGCCTGCGAAGGCTCGCTGGCCTGTTCCACCTGCCATGTCATCGTCGACGACGACGATTTCGAGCGCCTGGAAGAGCCCTCGGAGGACGAGGAAGACATGCTGGACCTCGCCTTCGGCCTCACCCGCACCTCGCGGCTGGGCTGCCAAATCGTGCTGACCGAAGAGCTGGACGGGCTCACCGTCACCCTGCCCCGCGAAACCCGCAACATGTTGATGGGATAGGCCGCCATGGACGCGCCCACCGCCGCCCCGCCGCCAGCAAAGCGCATCGTCGTCGCCATGTCGGGCGGCGTCGACAGCGCCGTCGCGGCCGCCCTGCTCCGGGAACAGGGCCATGAGATCGTTGGCATCACGCTACAGCTCTACCATCACGGCCGGGCCACGGGGCGGCGCGGCGCCTGCTGTGCCGGGGCCGATATCCACGATGCGCGCCGCACCGCCGCCGCCCTGGCCATCCCCCATTACGTGCTGGATTACGAGCAGCGGTTCCGGGCCGCCGTGATCGACGATTTCGCCGCCAGCTATCTCGCCGGCGAAACGCCCATCCCCTGCGTGCGCTGCAATCAGCGCATCAAATTCGCCGATCTGCTCGCCACCGCCCGCGCCCTGGGCGCCGACGCGCTGGCCACCGGCCATTATGTGCGCCGGGTGGAAGGCGAAGACGGGCCGCAGCTTCACCGCGCCAGCGAGACGGCCCGCGACCAGAGCTATTTCCTGTTCGCCACCACGGCGGCGCAGCTGGCGTGGCTTTGCTTTCCGCTGGGCGCCATGACCAAGGCCCAGGTGCGCGGCCATGCCCGGCGCCTGAACCTGGCCGTGGAGGCGAAGCCGGCCAGCCAGGATATCTGCTTCGTGCCCCAGGGCCGCTACGGGGAGATGCTGGCAAAGCTGCGCCCCGAAGCCGACCGGCCGGGCGAGATCGTCGATGGCACGGGGCGGGTGCTGGGCCGCCATGGCGGCATCGCCCGTTTCACGGTGGGCCAGCGGCGCGGGCTGGGCATCGCCGGCCAGCATCCGCTGTTCGTCACCGCCATCGAACCGGAACGGCGCCGCATCGTGGTGGGCCCGCGCGAGGCGCTGATGGGAAGCGCCTTCGCCATCCGCGAGCTCAACTGGCTGGGCGCGGGCGCCATGCCGGAAGGCGGCATCGCCTGCCAGGTGCGCCTGCGCTCGTCCCAGCCGCCCTCGGACGCCCGCGTCACGCCCGCCGGGCAAGGCCGCGCCCGCGTCCGCCTGGCGGCCCCGGCAGAGGCCATCGCCCCCGGCCAGGCCTGCGTCATCTATGACGGAGACCGCCTTCTGGGCGGTGGCTGGATCGAACGCCCCGGGATCGAGCGCACCTCCGGCCCGGCTTGACACGCCGCAGGGCGCCTTCCTATATGCGCCCGGCCTGCGGTGGCCAGGGCGCGCCGGGCGGGGTAGCTCAGTTGGTAGAGCAGGGGAATCATAATCCCAAGGTCGTGGGTTCGAGTCCCTCCCCCGCTACCGCCCTGCCCCTCGAAACCCCAGATCGAAGACCATCGCCCTGCGGCCCACGCGCCAGATCGGCCCGGCCCCTCAGACGGCCAGCGCGGCGGCGTGGTGGGCGAAGTGGTCGGCCATGAAGCTCTGCACGAACCAGTAGCTGTGGTCGTAGCCCTGGCGCATGTTGAGGGTGAGCGGCTGGCCCGCCGCCTGGCAGGCCTGTTGCAGCGCCTGTGGCAGCAATTCGGGCAGGAATTCGTCCTCGCTGCCCTGGTCCACCAGCAGCGGCGGGCAGCGCTGGCCGCTGCGGATGAGGTCGGCCACATCGTAGCGGCGCCAGGCCTCGCGATCCTCCCCCAGATAGCGGGCGAGCGCCGCTTGGCCCAGGGAGCAGCCCATCAGCGAGCTCATCGGCGCCAGGGCGGAGACGGAGCGGAACAGGCCCGGATTCTTCAACGCCAGCGAGATGGCGCCGTGGCCGCCCATGGAATGGCCGCAGACGCCCATGCGCCCGGCGGCGGGGAAGGCGGCGCGGATCAGGCCTGGCAGCTCCTCCACCACATAGCTTTCCATGCGGTAATGGCGCGACCACGGCGCCTGGGTGGCGTCGAGATAAAAGCCGGCCCCGGTGCCGAAGGCCCAGTCGTCGTCTTCGCCTGCGATGCCGCTGGCGCGCGGGCTGGTATCGGGCACCACCACCATGAGGCCGTGTTCGGCCGCCAGCCGCTGCGCCCCGGCCTTGACGGTGAAGTTCTCTTCCGTGCAGGTCAGCCCCGAAAGGTAGAGCAGCACCGGCACCCGGCCCCGCCCGGCCGCCGGCGGGCGATAGACGGCAAAGCGCATGGGCAGGCCGATGGCGGCCGATTCATGGCGGTAGAAGCCCTGCACGCCGCCATGGCAGCGATGCTGGGAGACGGTCTCGACGGCCGCCACCGTCAATAGACCACGACGCTGCGGATCGATTGGCCCGCATGCATCAGCTGGAAGGCGTCGTTGATGGCGTCCAGGCCCATGCTGTGGGTGATCATGGCGTCGATCTCGATCTTGCCGTCCATGTACCAATCCACGATCTTCGGCACGTCGGTGCGGCCTTTGGCGCCACCGAAGGCGGTGCCGCGCCAGACGCGCCCGGTGACCAGCTGGAAGGGGCGGGTGGAGATCTCCGCCCCGGCCGGCGCGACGCCGATGATGACCGATTCGCCCCAGCCCTTGTGCGCGCATTCCAGCGCCTGGCGCATGGTATCGACATTGCCGATGCATTCGAAGCTGTAATCGGCCCCGCCGCCGGTGACATCCACCAGATGGGGCACCAGCTCGCCCCCGGCCTCGCGCGGGTTCACGAAATGGGTCATGCCGAAACGCCGTCCCATGGCCTCGCGGGCGGGGTTGAGATCGACGCCCACGATCATGTTGGCGCCCACCAGGCGCAGGCCCTGGATGACATTCAGCCCGATGCCGCCCAGCCCGAAAACGACGCAATTGCTGCCCGGTTCCACCCTGGCGGTGTTGATGACCGCCCCCAGCCCGGTGGTGACACCGCAGCCGATATAGCAGATCTTGTCGAAGGGCGCGTCCTTGCGCACCTTGGCCAGCGCGATCTCCGGCACCACCGTGTGGTTGGCGAAGGTCGAGGTGCCCATATAGTGGAACAGCCTCTCGCCGGCGAGGGAAAAGCGGCTGGAGCCGTCCGGCATCACCCCCTGGCCCTGGGTGACGCGGATCGCCTGGCAAAGATTGGTTTTGCCGGAGGTGCAGTATTCGCACTGGCGGCATTCCGGGGTGTAGAGCGGGATGACATGATCGCCCACCGCCAGGCTGGCGACGCCCGGCCCGGTCTCCACCACCACGCCAGCACCCTCATGGCCCAGAATGGCGGGGAACAGGCCTTCCGGATCGTCGCCGGAAAGCGTGAAGGCATCGGTGTGGCAGATGCCGGTGGCCTTGATCTCCACCAGCACCTCGCCTTCGCGGGGGCCTTCCAGATCGACCTCTTCGATGGCGAGCGGCGCGCCCGCCTTGTGCGCCACGGCGGCACGGGTTTTCATCGCTTGTCTCCCCCGGCAGGATGGAACGGCATGGAACGGCACAGAATGGCCAGATGCCCATGGTGGCGAGGCGGGCGGGCGAATGCAAGGCACCGCCTATCCAGGGCGCAGCAGGGCGGGCAGGGCGGCGACGCTTTCCAGCACGACATCGACATGGGGGCGCAGCGCAGCGGCCCCGCTGCCGCTGGCGATGCCGATGGCCGCGCCGAAGCCGGCCGCGCGCGCCATGGCCGCATCGGCCGGCGCATCGCCCACCATGGCCGCCTGGCCGGGCGCCACCCCGGCCGCGGCGCAAAAGGCCAGCGCCATGCCCGGGGCCGGCTTGCCGCCATGGCCGCCATCGGCACCGCAGACGAAGGCGAGATAGGGCGCGATGCCCAGCCGCCCCGCGCTGTGCCTGGCCGCGCGGGTATCGTCGTTGGTGGCGATGCCCAGCGCATAGCCGCGCCCGTAGAGGGTGGCGAACAGGGCGGGCAGATCGGCCGTCGCCGTCATCTCGCCATCGCCATGGCGGGCGAAGGCGGACAGCACCCTGGCCTCCAGATCGGGCGGTGCGGCCCGGCCCAGCACGGCGCGCCACCGGCGGGCGATCTCGCGGTTGGTGCCCTGAAGCAGGATGGCGTCGGGTGTCAGCCGGCGCAGGCGGCGGTCGTAGCCCGTGGCCAGCAGCATCTCCCGGGCGGCTTCGGGGCGCCCGGCCGCGCGGGCCAGAGCGCTGGCCAGGGCGTCGCAGACGGGAAGCCAGGAGGCGAAATCGATCAGCGTGCCGTCCTTGTCGAACAGCACGGCCCGGATCGCGCCCCAGTCCATCGCGCCCCAGTCCGTCGCGCCCGAGTCCATGGCCGGGCGCAGCGGTTCAGACCGTCACCAGATGGCGCGGCAGGGCGGACAGCACCTCCAGCCCGTTTTCGGTGACCAGGAAGCTTTCGATCCAGGCGGCGCCGGACCCGCCCGGCCAGCCTTCCCAGACATCGAACTGGTTTTCCAGATTGAAGACCTGGCCGGGGGTGACGGTGCGCTCGCCCAGGTTGAAGCGCGGCTCGAACCAGTGGCTGCCGCACCAGTCGGGGGGCACGGCGATGCCCAGGGTGTAGCCGCCGACGAACCACACCAGGGGCCGCAGCCCGGCCCGGTCGATATGGGCATCGGCCACCTGCTGCACCTTGGAGAAGGGATCGCCGGGGCGGATTTCCGCCATCACGGCATCGGCGCAGCCGGCGGAGGCGGTCATCAGCTCGCTCCAGCGCCGGTCCGGCGCGCCCAGCGAGAAGGTGCGGTTCAGGTTGACGTGATAGCGGTGCAGGCAGCCGCAGAAATCGATGAACACCAGCTCGCCCTGGCGGATGCGGCGGTGCTGGGCCGGGCTGTGATGGGTGCCGCTGCGGGGGCCGGACGCCACCATGGTGCGGATGCCGGGATAGCCGCCGCCGGCCTTCATCATGGCGGCCATCAGCACGCCTTCGATCTCGGTTTCCATCACGCCATCGGCGATGGCATCGCGCGCCGCCGCCATGGCGGTATCGGCGATCTCGGCCGCCCGGCGCACCACGGCGATCTCGGCCGGCGATTTCACCAGCCGCAGCTCTTCCACCAGGAAGCTGCCGTCGTCGGTGGCCGCGCCGGTGGCCTCCACGGCCGCCGCCAGGGTGGCGTGGACGCGGCCGTGGGGGGCATAGGCCCAGGGTTGCAGCGCCAGGCGGGGTCGGGCGGGCAGGCAGGCGGCCAGGCGGGCGGCGATCTGGCGGCATTGCGCCTCCACCGCGCCCGCCTGCAGCCAGCAGACAGCGCCGATCTCCGGCGTGGTGGAGACGATAGTGGTGTGGGCGGTGCCGTCGAAGAACAGGGTTTCGTCGCTGGCGGCCGTCACCAGCAGACCGGTGAGGTTTTCCAGGTGATACCAGATCATGTCGTAGCCGGTGAGCCAGGTGAGATCGGCCGGGTTGGTGACATAGATCGCGTCCAGCCCCGCCGCCGCCAGCGCCTGGCGCACGCGCTGGCGGCGGCCGGCATATTCCTGGGGCGTGAAGGGCTGTTCCCAATCGATGGCGTCGCGAAGATGTTGCTGGATCATGCCTGCCTCCCCTGGCTTGCCTTATAGGGCTGGAACCGGCCCAGCCCCTCCCATGTGGTGCCGGCCGGGTGGTATTCGGCTCCCACCCAGCCTCTGTAGCCCGCCCGGTCGATGGCGTCGAACAGCCAGGCGATTTCGCCGCTGCCGGGCTCGTGGCGCCCGGGACGGTCGGAGATCTGGATATGGCCGATCATATGACCGATCGCCGGCGGCAGCTCTGCAAAGCGGCGCGCCGGGTCGCCCTCGGCCACCTGGCAGCGATAGGCATCGAACTGGATCGGCACATTGTCGCGCCCTACCGCCCCCACCACGCGCCGCCCGCCGCGCCGCCGCCACCTGCTGCGAAACGCTCCGGAAGGGCAGCTCCGTGAACATGGTGGAGAGGTTGGCGGCAAAGCGTGGCATGGCGCCATGCTAGCGCATTCGCCCGGCCTGCGCGAAAACCGCCCCGGCGGCGTATAATGGCCCCGCCCGCCCCCGCAGAGGCCGCCATGCCCGCGCCCGCGCCGACCCCCACGCCGACCATCGCCTTCGTCTCCTCGCCCGCTGCCAAGGCGCGCCGCGCCCGGGCCAGGCTGGAGGCGATACACGGCGCCCGCCAGCCCGCCGGGGCGGAGGTGATCGTGGCCCTGGGCGGCGATGGCTTCATGCTGGAGACGCTGCGCGCCTGTCTGGGCACGAAGGTGGCGGTCTATGGCGTGAACCGCGGCTCGGTCGGGTTCCTGATGAACGCCTGGAAGGAGGGCGCAGGCCTGCTGGAGCGTATCCGCGCCGCCCAGCCCACGGTGCTGAAACCGCTGCGGATGGCCGCCCTGGACGCCGCCGGCAGCCGCCACGACGCGCTGGCCATCAACGAGGTGGCGCTGCTGCGCCAGACCCGCCAGACCGCCAGGGTGGCCATCGCCATCGACGGCGTGGTGCGCATGAAGGCGCTGGCCTGCGACGGCGTGCTGCTGGCCACCGCCGCCGGCAGCACCGCCTACAACCTTTCGGCCCACGGCCCCATCCTGCCCATCGGCTCGCGCTCGCTGGCGCTCACCCCCATCAGCGCCTTCCGCCCCCGCCGCTGGCGCGGCGCCATCCTGCCGGAGGCGAGCAGGGTCGTCTTCGAGGTGCTGGACCACGCCAAGCGCCCGGTGAGCGCCGTCGCCGACGCCACCGAAGTGCGCGACGTGGTGCGGGTGGAGATCGCCAGCGACGACAGCCGCACCGTCACCCTGCTGTTCGACCCCGAGCACAATCTCGAGGAACGCATCCTGAAGGAGCAGTTCGCGACCTGAACTGAGGAAGGCATGAACGAGCGACCCGATGGCGGCGATATCCGCCTGCTGCCCTGTGACATCGCGCCCTACCGCAAGGGCAACGCCGGCATCGATTACGCCACCACCTTCGACAGCGGGAGGCCGGGGCCGCATCTGATGATCAACGCGCTGACCCACGGCAACGAGCTGTGCGGCGCCCACGCCCTGGCCTTTCTGTTCGAAAGCGGCTGCCGCCCCAGCCGGGGGCGGCTGACATTGTCCTTCGCCAATGTGGCCGCCTATGGCGCCTTCGACGCCGCACGGCCCTACGATTCGCGCTTCGTGGACGAGGATTTCAACCGCCTGTGGGATAGCGCCACCCTGGATGGCCCGCGCCAGAGCGTGGAGCTGGCCCGCGCCCGCGCCATGAGGCCGCTGGTGGACGACATCGACAGCCTGCTGGACATCCATTCGGTGGACCTGCCGCAGCCCGCCATGCTGCTGGCCGGCAGCAGGGAGAAAGGGCAGGCCCTGGCGGCGGCCATCGCCCGCCCGCGCCATGTGGTGATCGATGCCGGCCACGCCGCCGGACGGCGCCTGCGCGACTATGCCCGCTTCGACGATCCGGCCCTTCCCCACAGCGCCTGCCTGGTGGAGTGCGGCTATCACTTCCGGCCAGAGGCGGTGGCGGTGGCGATCCAGACCGCGCTGGCCTTCCTGGTCTGCCACCGGGCGGCAAGCGGCGACTATCTGGCCCGACACATGGACGCCCAGCTCGTGGACGGGGGCGCGGCGGCGGGCCAGCTTTTCATCGAGGTCACCCATGCGGTGACGGCGGTCAGCGACGATTTCCGCTTCGCCCGCCGCTTCCAGGGCTTCGAGACGGTGGCCGAGGCGCAAACCCCCATCGCCCACGACGGCGGGCGCGAAATCGTCACGCCCTACCGCGATTGCATCATGGTCATGCCCGCCCGCCTGCCGGCCCGGGGCCAGACGGCGGTGCGGCTGGGCAGGACGGTGGCCTCGCCGCAGGCCGACGCGAGGAGGGACCATGGCTGCTTCCCGTGAGGCGGGCGTTCTCGCCCCCGGCTTCAGGCAAACCCCTTATTGGTGGGATCTGGCCCCGCGCCCTGAAGACGATGGCGCCATGCCGCCCCGCCGAGCCGATGTGGCGGTGATCGGGGCGGGCAATGTCGGCCTTTCCTGCGCGCTGACCCTGGCCAGGGGCGGGCGCCGGGTGGTGGTGCTGGATGCCGAGGCGGCGGGCCACGGCGCCAGCACGCGCAATGCCGGCTATCTGGGCCGCAGCCTGTGGTTCAAATATGGCGATATGGCCAGGGCCGTGGGGCGGGCCAGGGCGGCCGAGCTGGCCCGCGCCGCCATCGCCGCCCACGATTATGCCGCCGGCCTGATCCGCGACGAGCAGATCGCCTGTTTCTACCGCAACAGCGGCCGTTTCATCGCCGCCCCTTCCAGGGCGGCCTTCGACAAGCTGGAACGCGACCTGGAGATGATGGTGGCGGACGGCGTGCCGGTCGATGCCGAGATGGTGGGGCCGGAGCGCCAGCGCGACTACATCGCCAGCGATCTGTATCGCGGCGGCCAGCTGCTGCGCGGCAACGGCCTGGTGCATACCGGCCTCTATCACAACGGGCTGCTGCGGCGCGCCCGCTCGCAGGGCGCCGACATCGTGGGCTTCTGCCCGGCGACGGGCGTGGTGCGCGAAAAGGCCGGCTTCACGGTGACGACGGCCAAGGGCGCCATCGCCGCCCGCGAGGTGGTGGTGGCCACCAATGGCTACACGCCCCGGGCGCTGCCCTGGCAGCGGCGGCGCGTCGTGCCCGTGCCGGCCTTCATGATCGCCACCGAGCCGCTGCCGGCGGCGCTGATGGCCGAGGCGATGCCCGGCGGGCGGCCGATGATCGAAAACCGCAACACGCCCTGCTGGATGCGGCCCAGCGAAGACGGCACCCGGGTGCTGTTCGGCGGCCTTACCGGCGAGGGGCCGCAGGCGCTGGATGCCAAGGCCGGCCGCCTCCACGCCGCCATGGTGCGCCTGGTGCCGGCGCTGGCGGGCGCCAGGCTGAGCCATTGCTGGACCGGCAAGGTCGCCTTCAGCTTCGACATGCTGCCCCATGGCGGCCGCCATGACGGCCTGCATTACGCCATGGGCTGGTGCGCCGCCGGCGTGCCGATGGGAACCTGGCTGGGCCACAAGACGGCGCTGCGCATTCTGGGCGACGCCGATGCGGCCACACCGCTGGACGACCGGCCCTTCCCGACCGTGCCCTTCTACCGCGGCGACCCCTGGTTCCTGCCGCTGGTGGTGGGCTGGATGAAGCTCCTCGACCGCTGGTCTATGAGAGGCTGAGTGCGCAGGTGTTATGTGAACAGACGCTGGATCCACCGCGAGAACGATGCGCAAAGCTCACCGTCAGTCTTCAGATCGCCGCTACCGATGGCCGTTCCCATACGGCTAGGTTCTTTTCTTGTTGCCATCCAAGCATAAAGCTCGGCCCGAGTCCTCTTTTTGCGAGTAAACTTCCTGTCATGAGAAGGAATATCACCGATGTATTGCTTGGATAAAGGCCAAACAGGATCATCATCCGGGATCATTTCCTGCACAAAGTCTTCAATTTCTCCACACCGCCGATTATCCGGCATCAACCAAACACCAACGCGCAGCATATTCCCGATAACTGTGCCTTCTGGCTCACGCTCGTCAGGCAATGAAAGCGGTTCAACTTCTATTTTCCGAATCCGGTCCGAAATGGCCTTCCAACGAGAACATGGGGTTTCATTTGCGTCAGCAACGATACCAAGAGCAAGCCGCCCTGACACCTTGGCTTCTTGGGCGATAGCGTCGAGAAGTTGATTGATACCTCCTTTGTCGACGATGCGGAAGTATGCCATACGATCCGAGTGCCGACAAACAAAGTGAACGCGGCCATTCTCTTTAACAATTTTAGTCTCATAGCCTAGCTTCTTAAGGAGATGGCGAATGACGTGTTTGTCATCCGGTCCTTCGACAATCAAAAGCCTCTTCGCAGGAACACCCATCGGAAGCACACCTAGCGAACCTCTATGCCTTGTTCAGAGGCGATTTTGAGCTCGTCCTCCGAATAGGCGACAGCGCGAATCTGCCCGCCTTTCTTTTCCAATCGCACAAGCCTGCCTTCACTCATTGGATCCTCCAAAGCTGCTTTTGCAAACCCATTCACACAATCAAAGCTGTGAGTTGTCGCGAAGACTTGCACATCATTCTTGCGCGCCGTCTGCAAAATCATACGCCAGAGGTCGGTGTGAGCGGAGTAGTGGATGCCATTCTCGGCCTCATCGATAACCAGAAACCCGCCGCGGCTACCGGCCAGAGCGAGAGCGACTCCGAAAAGCCGTATCGCCCCATCACCGAGACTTTTCAATGGCACAGGTCCGTCGTGGCCTTGCAGTTTTACGACAGCCCTCCGCTCGTAAAGCGCCCGAGCATATGGGAGATAGCGTGGGGGGTAGCGTCGTGGATCGTCACCGATCATAGCTACTTGAGCCGCTTTGTTGTCATGAAGCACGAGATTCAAAGCCTCGACCGCGCGATCTCCATCTTCTGTCAGTGCCACGGCGTCCCAAAATCCTGCCACAGCGTTGTTGTCAAGCAAACCAGGACCAAGAGGTTGACACTTCAATGCTGGCGGCCATTCCCCATGCTCTTCAACAAATCGTCGAGAGAGTCTGCGCCTTTTCATCATGGAAGGATAGTATCGTGAAAAAAACAAAGGTAATATTCGTTCACGATCAGAAAGTGTAACCGCTATTGCCAACAAGGAGGTATCCGATTGCGCGTCATAATACAGTCCTTCTTTCTCCAAGAGATCTGCTTGAGGATGACTCGGGGTAGTTGCCTTAATTATGAGATTCCTTTTGCCTGATTGTCCGATCTCGATACGAGAATCCAGTGATACTTTGCGACCATGAAACAAGGTCGCAAGATCCGGGGCAAACGTCCTGTCTTCATCTTCGTCAACAGCAACTGCGTACTCTTCATGCTCCCACAGAAGACTGGATAGCACATGCTCACTACCTCGCGAAGCATAGATCCGAACAGCTTCCAGAACCGTCGTTTTGCCAACGCCGTTTCTACCGGTTAGCAAGGTCACACGGCCTAAATGTGGGATGTCGAGCTCGTCGATGCCCCGAAAGCCCTTGATGGAGAGGCTTGGGAGGTGCAAGCGGCCGTTCGGCTCTTCGGGCATGGCGGCGCTACCTTCTGCGAGCGAGCATCGTCATAGCATGGCCTGTGGCAGCTCGCTAGCCCCGGCCTACAGCACGACGCGGTCGCGCCTGACCTCGTCTTTGGCGTCCAGGGTGCGGGCGTAGAGGTGGCCGGCATGGACGGCGGCGGCGACGATGTCGGGCGCCTCGCAATCGCCGATGCGCTTCAGGCTGGCGATGCCGGCCGCCGCCAGCCGTTCGGGACGGGCGGCGAGCTCGCGGTAGAGCGCGTCGCAGGGTTCGCGTGAGGTCACCGCCACCAGGCTGTCGCAGGCCACCTTGCGCTCGCCGCCGCCATAGCCGCAGGCCAGCAGGGCGTGGCTGCCGTCGAAGGCCTGCAGCGTGTGGGCGGTGACGATCTCGATGCCCAGCTGGATCAGCCGCGCCTGGATGCGCGCCTGGTCCAGGGTGCGCTCGCAATCCGGCGAAACGCTGTCGGCGCTGGTGACGAACACCACCCGGTTGCCGGCCCCGGCCAGCGCCTCGGCAACGACGCCGCCCATGTAGAAATGGTCGTCGTCATAGACCAGCACGCGGCCTTCGAAGGCGCGCCCGGCCATGACGTCGTCGGGCGTGCCCACGCGCCGGTGGCGCCAGCCTTCGAAGGGGCGGAAGCTGGATCGCCCGGTGCCATCGGGGCGCCAGGTGGCGCCGGTGGCGATGCAGACATGGTCGAAGCCGAACTCCAGCACCTGGGCCGCCTGCAGCCGGCTTTCCCGAAACAGCTCCACCCCCGGCATGGCGGCGATCTGGCCCGTTCGCCAGTCTCTCACCCGCGCGAAGGTGGCAAGCCCCGGCAGACGCGCCTCGCGGGCCGCCCGGCCGCCCACCTCGGGGCGGGCCTCCGCCAGGGTGACGCGATAGCCCCGCTGGCCGGCGGCCCGCGCCGCCTCCAGCCCGGCCGGGCCGGCGCCGACGATCAGCACCTTGCCGTCGCCGCCTTTGGGGGCGATCCGCTCCGGATGCCAGCCGCGGCGCCATTCCTCGCCCATGGTCGGGTTCTGGGTGCAGCGGATGGGAACGCCGTTGCCGTCGCCCATGATGCAGACATTGCAGCCGATGCATTCGCGGATGTCTTCGCTGCGGCCCTGCTCGATCTTCTTCGGCAGGAAGGGATCGGCGATGGACGGGCGGGCGGCGCCGATCAGATCGGTCAGGCCGGCGGCGACGATGCTGGCCATGCGGTCGGGGCCGGTATAGCGGCCCACGATCACCACCGGCTTCGACGTCACCTGTTTGACGAAGGCGATATGGGCCTCCTGGGCGCCCTCTTCGGCGAAACGGGCGGTGCGGGCATCGGCCGGGAAGTTGGCGATGTTGACGTCCCACAAATCCGGAAGTTCGGCCAGATATTCCACCAGCGCCCGCCCGTCGCCGTCGCTGTCGATGCCCATGTCGGTATCCAGGTTGTCGACGGCAAAGCGGATGGCGACGCCGCATTCGGCCCCCACCGCCTCGCCGGTCTCCTCCAGCAACTCCTTGATCAGGCGGGCGCGGTTCTCGAAGCTGCCGCCATATTCGTCCGTGCGCCGGTTCTGCACCGGCGAGAGGAACTGCGCCGGCAGATAGCCATGGGCAGCATAGACATAGACGATGTCGAAGCCGGCCTGCTTCGCCCGCAGCGCCGAGGCGCGATGGTTGCGGCGGAATTCGCGGATATCGGCCTTGTCCATGGCCCGGGTCTGGCCGCTGCCATGCCAGACCGGCATGGACATGGGTGCCATGGAGACGGCGCGCGAAAGCCAGTTTTCCGCGGCATAGCCGCCGTGCCACAGCTCGACGCCGGCCAGCGCCCCGTGGCGATGCACCGCCTCCACCATGGCCGCCTGGTTCCTGACATCGCCCTCGTCCCACAAGGTGCAATAGGGATAGGGGTGGTCGTCGGAGGAAGGGTCGGTGGAGCAGTATTCGGTGCACACCACGCCCCAGCCGCCCTCGGCCTTGACCTCGCGCATGGCGTTCAGCGTGCGCGGCATGGCGAAGCCCATGCCGGAGCAATGCGGCACCTGGTAGAAGCGATTGGGCGCCGTCACCGGCCCGATGGCGACCGGTTCGAACAGGATGTCGTAGCGTGGATCGCGGGTCATGGTCCCCCCTCGAACGGCCATCGCCAGCATGGCCGCCCCGCGCGCCGCCATCAAGCCGCATTGCCTCGCCGCCACGCGGTGGTATCCTGGGCCGCCACCAGGGAGGCCCGCGATGGATGGCCAGGGCGCCGCGACCCGCATGGACGGTCTGAACGAACCGAACGGCCCGAACGATGTGGGCGACCTGGACCGGCTGATCGCCCGCCAGAGGCCCGGCTTCACCCTGGAGCAGCCATTCTACCGCGATCCGGCGATCTTCCGCCGCGACATGGCGAAGGTGGTCGCCAGGGCCTGGCTTTATGTCGCCCATGTCTGCGAGCTGCCGCGTCCGGGCGACTATCTGCTCTACGAGATCGGCGCGGAGTCGATCGTCGTCCTGCGCGGGCGCGACGGCATCGTGCGCGCCTTCTTCAATGTCTGCCGCCACCGCGGCAGCCATATCTGCCTGGAACCGCAGGGCCATGTCCGCACCCTGACCTGCCCCTATCACGCCTGGGTCTATGACCTGCAAGGGCGCCTGATCGGCGCGCGCGGCATGCCCAAGGGGTTCGACAAATCCGCCTTCGGCCTGCATCCCTGCCGGGTGGAGGTCGCCCACGGGCTGATCTTCGTCTGCCTCGCCGCCCCCGGCGACCCGCAGGTGGCCGATTTCGCCGCCATCGAAGCCGATCTCGACCGCCTCGCCAGCCGCCACCGCCTGGCAGAGACGAAAATCGTCCACCGCGAGCTCTATCCCACCCATGCCAATTGGAAGCTGGTGGTGGACAATTTCCGCGAATGCTACCACTGCTCGCCGGCCCATCCCGAATACACCATGGTGAACGCCTATGTGGCCGCCCACGACCGCGACCCGGTGGCGGGCTACCTTGAGCCGACCAGGGCCTGGGAGGAAAAGACGGCCGCGCTGGGCCATCCGGTGGGCCAGGGCGAGGGCGGCGACCGGCGCCAGCCCCTGAGCACCTGGCGCCAGCCGATCCGCGCAGGCTTCGTCACGCTGTCCGAAGACGGGCGGGCGCTGGCGCCGCTGCTGGGCGGCCTGGAACACTGGGACGGCGGCGAGACGGCCTTCACCTTCGGCCCGCTTTCCTATGCCTATCTGTGCGCCGACCATCTGACCATGTTCCGCTTCACGCCCGCCAGCCCGGAGCTCACACAGGTGGAGGTGACCTGGCATGTCCGCGCCGACGCCAGGGAAGGCGCCGATTACGACCTGAAACGGCTGATCTGGATGTGGGACGTGACCACGGTGGAAGACACCAAGATCATCATCGACAACCAGAAGGGTGTGAACTCCGCCCGCTATCGCCCCGGCCCCTATGCGCCGCTGGAGGACTATTCGGCCGACTTCACGCGCTGGTATCTGGAGCGGCTGGCCAGCTGACACCCGCTGCGGTTGCCCACCGCGGTTGCCCACTGCGGTTGACGGCCGCGCCGGAGGCCGGGAGAGTGCGCCCATGACAGGAGCGAAGCCATGAACCGGACCGTCATGCCCCGCCCGGTGCCCCCGGCGGACGCCGCCTTCGCCGACCTGCTGCGGCGCCAGCAGCCGGACATGACCCTGGAGCGGGCGTTCTACACCGACCGCGCCATCTATGAGCGCGAGCTGGAACGGATCGTCACCCGCCAATGGCTGCTGGTGGACCACGTCTCGGCCCTGCCCGGCCCCGGCGACTATCTGCTCTACGACATAGCCGGCGAATCGATCGTTCTGGTGCGCGGGCGCGACGGCAGCGTGCGCGCCTTCTTCAATGTCTGCCGCCACCGCGGCAGCCGCATCTGCCTGGCCCCGAAGGGCCATGTTCGCACGCTGACCTGCCCCTATCACGCCTGGGTTTACGATCTGGCGGGCGAGCTGGTGCACGCGCCGCTGATGGCGGACGATTTCGACCGCAAGGCGTGGCCGCTGCACCGCTGCCGCGTGCGCATCTGGGAGGGCCTGATATTCGTCAATCTGGCCCGGGGCGACGACGATATCGGCGATTTCGACGCCATCGCGCACACCTTCGCCCGCTATGCCGGGCCCCACCGGCTGGCGGACGCCAAGATCGTCCACAAGGCGACCTATCCCACCGACGCCAACTGGAAGCTGGCGGTGGAGAACTTCCGCGAATGCTATCACTGCGCCGGCGCCCATCCCGAATACACCACCGTCAACGCCTATGTGAACGACGGCAACCGCAAGCCCGACGAACGCGCCCGCACCGTCGAGAGCTGGGTGGAGAGATGGGAGGCGAAGGGCGTGGCCGCCGCCACCGTGCATATGTGGGGCGGGGTGCTGGATGTGGTCCAGCCCCACGGCGTCTTTCGCCAGCCGATCCGCGACGGCTTTCTCACCCTGTCGCAGGACGGCAAGCCGGTGGCGCCGCTGATGGGCGACCTGAAACACTGGGACGGCGGCGAGACGCTGATGCTGTTCGGCCCGCTCTCCTATGTCTATCTGGCGAACGACCACGCCACCTTGTTCCGATTTACGCCGATGAGCGAGAAGCACACCGAGGTGGTGGTGACCTGGCTGGTGCGCGCCGACGCCGAACAGGGTCGCGACTACAATCTGGACAGGCTGATCTGGATGTGGGACGTGACCACGGTCGAAGACACCAAGATCATCAACGACAACCAGCTGGGCGTGAACTCCAGCCGCTATGCCCCCGGGCGCTACTCGGAGCGCGAATACGGCACCCGCAACTTCGTCGCCTGGTATATCGCCCGCATGGGCGGCCCCGCCCGCCCGCCGCGTGCCCCCACCATGTGCCAATAGGCGCCCTGCGCCATGACGGGCCTTCCCAACCTGCTGGGCGCGCTGGCCGCCTATCTCGACACGCCGGACGAAGCCTGCCTGTCGCTGCCGCCCCAGGCCTATCTTTCGCCCGAACTCCATGCGCTGGAGGTCAGCCGCATCTTCGAGCGTTCCTGGCTGTGCGTCGGGCGCAGCGAATATGTGCCCGCGCCGGGCGATTATTACACCATCGACGTCATGGGCGAGCCGCTGGCGATCGTGCGCGGGGCCGACGGAAAACTGCGGGCGCTGAACACCGCCTGCCGCCACCGCGCCATGCCGGTGATAACGGGCCGGGGCAACGCCCGGCGCTTCGTCTGCCCCTATCACGCCTGGACCTATGGCAGCGACGGGCGCCTGATCGCTGCCCCGCATATGGAAAAAAGCCTGGCCTTCGACAAGGCCGCCTGCCGCCTGCCACGCTATCGGCTGGAAGAATGGCGAGGCTTCCTGTTCGTCAATCTGGACGACGATGCCGCCCCGCTGGCGGCCACCATGGCAACGATGGACGCGGCCACCGGCAACTACCGCATCGGCCAGCAGACCGAGGTTTTCCACTACGAGGCCGAATGGGAAGGCAACTGGAAGCTCTCGGCCGAGAACGCGATGGAATACTACCACCATATCGGCCTTCACGCCGGCACGGTGGGCGTGCAGATGCCGGCCAAGGGCACCTATGTCCCCGAGATGCCGGCCAGCGACGCAACCTTCACCCATGAGCGCTGCCGCATGGGCGAGGCCTATCTGGCGGGCAGCGACCACCCCTTCAACCCGCGCGGCGATCTTGCCGGCCTGAGCGAAGAGGAGCTCGCCACCGGCTATATGGTCTATGTCTTCCCCGCCTTCACCATGGCGATGCGGCCCGGCACCAACAACTGGCTTTCCTTCCGCCCCGAAGGGCCGGGGCGGACCAAGGTGCTGGGCGGCTATCTGGTGTGGAACGAGCTGGCCGGCGACGACCCGCAGAGCACCGAAGCCCGCGCCCGGCTGATCGAAGAGGTCAACGACGAGGATTCGCGGGCCACCACCGAGCTCGCCCGCGCCATGAGAAGCCGCAAGGCCCCGCGCGGCCCGCTCTCCCATTTCGAGGCCACGCTGGTGGAGTTCTACCGCTATCTGGCCCACAGCCTGGCGGCGGGGCAGGCGGGGGACGCGGGCCGGATCGGCTGAAGGCGGTGGGGCCCGGGCTCGCAAGCCCCTCTTACCATTGCGGGTCGATGGGCAGGGGCAGGGCAGAGCGGGCCTCCACCGCGGCGGCGGCGTCCAGCGCCATGTCCTCGCGATAGCGCGGGGCGACGATCTGGACTCCTGCCGGAATGCCGCCTGGCGCGCCGGTGGGCACGGCGACGGACGGCAGGCCCAGCAGGTTGACCGCGCAGGTCAGCCGGTTGGCGATGAAGATCTCGGCCGCCCGCTGCGGCCCCTGCTCGTCCTCGCGCTGACGCAGCGGCGGCGCGCAGGAAACCGGGCCCACCACCACGCCGTGCTCTTCCAGCAGCAGCGACCAGCGGCGCAGCTCGCCGGCCCGCTGGGCCAGGTTCCTCATATGGGCGCCGGGGCCGGCACCGCCCGGCCTGTCGCCGTCATAGACGAGTTCGGCGGCGGCCTGGTAGTTGTCGATGACGCGGTTGATGCGGGGGCTGCCATGCTCACGGATCGCCGCCTCCATCATCTCTTCCACCTCGGCCATCAGCAGCGCCATCCACAGCCTGGCCGTCGTCATCAGGTCGTCCAGGTCGATCTCGGCTATGCGATAGCCGGCATCGGCCAGCGCGTCGCCCGCCCTGGCCATGGCGTCGGCCACTTCGGGCGCCACCCCCAGCCCGCCCGGGTCGCGGGCCAGGGCGGCGCGGGGCGGGTGGTGGGGCGGCGGGGCCTGGAGCGGCGCCGGCACCCACCAGGGATCGCGCGGGTCGTGCCCGGCCATCGCCGCCAGCGCCAGGCGGCCGTCGGCCACATTGCGCGTCAGCGGCCCCTGCACGCTCATCAGCTGCAGCGTCGGCGGGCGCTCTTCCGCCTGGGTGGGGTTGTAGGCCGGCACCCGGCCCAGGGTGGGGCGGATGCCCACCAGGCCGCAGCACCAGGCCGGATAGCGGATGGAACCGCCCAGATCGTTGCCATGGGCGATGGCGCCCAGGCCGGTGGCGCAGGCGGCGGCGGCCCCGCCCGAAGAGCCGCCCGGTGTGATGTCCCGCTTCCAGGGGTTGAGCGTAAGGCCGCGCAAGGGGTTGTCGGTGATATAGCGCAGCGAGAATTCGGGCGTGTTGGTGCGCCCGAAGGGGATGGCGCCCGCCTGGCGCAGATTGGCGACCACCGGCGCGTCTTCGCCCGCCACCACATCGGCGAAGGCCGCCACGCCGTTGGTGGTGGCGCAGCCCTTCTGATCGACATTTTCCTTGATCGTCACCGGCACGCCGTGCAGCGGCCCCAGCGGGCGGCCCGCGGCCCTGGCCGCATCGGCGGCGCGGGCGGCGGCCATGGCTTCATCGTCCAGGCGCACCGTGATGGCGTTCAGCGCGCCGTTGACCGCGTCCGTTCGTGCCAGATGGTCCGCCATCACCTGCTCGGCCGAGACCTCCCCGGCGGCGACCGCTGCCCGGATCTCGTCCGCCGTCCTGCGCCACCATTCGCCCATGGCATCCTCCCTGGCCGCGGCCCATCATGCCCCGGCGCGCCGCCCGGCGCCACGGCGGCGTGCTATAGTGGCCGGAATGGCCGAATGGCGCCGGCCAGCTGCGAGGCGGCGGCCAGCTTCGGGGCGGCGCTTGTGGGAGCGAACGATGCTCGAGGAAAAGCGCATTCTGCTCATCGTCTCGGGCGGCATCGCTGCCTGCAAGGCGCCCGAACTGGTTCGCCTGCTGCGCCGGCGCGGGGCAGCGGTGCGCTGCGTGACGACGCGCGGTGCCGAACATTTTGTGGCGCCGCTGGCGCTGGCGGCGCTGTCGGGCGAGAAGGTGTTCAACGAACTCTTCTCGCTGACCGACGAGGCCGAGATGGGCCATATCCGGCTGGCGCGCGAGGCCGACCTGGCGATCTGCGCCCCCGCCAGCGCCGATCTGCTGGCGAAGATGGCGGCGGGCCTGGCCGACGACCTGGCGACGGCCATCCTGCTTGCCACCACGGCGCCGGTGCTGGCCGCCCCGGCCATGAACACCGCCATGTGGCGCCACCCGGCGACGCAGCGCAACCTCGCCCGCCTGGCGGCGGATGGCATCGCCACGGTGGGCCCCGGGGCGGGCGATCTCGCCTGCGGCGAGGTTGGCCCCGGGCGCATGAGCGAACCCGAAGAGATCGCCGCCGCCGCCGAGGCGCTGCTGGCCGAAGGCGGCGATGGGGCGGATGCCCGCCCGCTGGCCGGGCGCCATGCGCTGGTGACGTCCGGCCCCACCCATGAGGCCATCGATCCGGTGCGCTATATCGCCAACCGCAGCTCTGGCAAGCAGGGCCATGCCATCGCCGCCGCCTGCGCCCGCCTGGGCGCGCGCGTTACCCTGGTCTCCGGCCCGGTGGCGCTGGCCGATCCACCGGGGGTGGAGACGGTGCGCGTCGCCAGTGGGCGCGACATGGCCGCCGCCTGCCATCGGGCGCTGCCGGCCGATGTGGCGGTGTGCGTGGCCGCCGTCGCCGACTGGTGCCTGGCCAACCCGGCGCCTGCCAAGCTGAAGAAGGAAGGCGGCCCGCCGGTGCTGCAATGGACGGAAAACCCCGACATTCTGGCCGAACTGGCGGCGGCCGGGAATGCCCGCCCGCAATTGCTGGTAGGCTTTGCCGCCGAAACCGGGGATGCCGTCGCCGGTGCCCGGGCCAAGCTGGCCGCCAAGGGCTGCGACTGGATCGTCGCCAACGACGTCTCCGAGGCGACGGGCGTCTTCGGCGGCGACGACAACAGCGTGCATCTGGTCAGCGCCGCCGGCGTCGACAGCTGGCCACCCATGACCAAGCAACGGGTGGCAGAGCGGCTGGCCCAGCGCATCGCCCGCCATCTGGCGGCGTGAGGCAGGGCGATGGCCGGGGCCGATTTCAGCGAGCGGCAGCTCCACCGCTATGCCCGCCACATCGTGCTGCCTGAGGTGGGCGGTGCCGGCCAGGCGCGGCTGCTGGCGGCAAAGGTGCTGATCGTCGGCGCCGGCGGCCTGGGTTCGCCGCTGCTGCTCTATCTGGCGGCGGCCGGCATCGGCACCCTGGGCGTGGTCGATGGCGACCGGGTGGAGCTTTCCAACCTGCAGCGCCAGGTGGTCCACAGCGACCGCACCATAGGCATGGCCAAGACCGAAAGCGCGGCTGCGGCCGTGGGGGCGTTGAACCCGGATGTCGCCGTTGTCCGCCACGACCGGCACCTGGCCCACGACAACGCGCTGGCCATCGTTTCGGGCTACGATCTGGTGTGCGACGGCACCGATAATTTCCGCGCCCGCTATCTGATCAACGATGCCTGTTTCCTGGCCGGCAAGCCGCTGGTCAGCGCCGCCGTCACCCGCTTCGACGGCCAGCTCACCACCTTCCGCGCCTTCGAGCCGGGCCGGCCCTGCTATCGCTGTCTGTTCCCGGAGGCGCCGCCGGAAGGGCTGCTGCCGTCCTGTTCCGAAGCCGGCATCTTCGGGGCCATCGCCGGCGTGATGGGCACATTGCAGGCGGCCGAGACGCTGAAAGAGCTGCTGGGCCTGGGCGAAAGCCTGGCGGGCACGCTGCTGGTCTACGATGCGCTGGCGGGCGGCTTCCACCGCGTCGCTTATGGCCGGGACGAAGATTGCGCCCTGTGCGGCAGAGCGCCGTCGATCGCGGACCTTTCCGGCCACGCCCCGGCCCCCGGCGGCGGCGAGCGGCCCGCGCTTGCCGCCGCGCCGGCATGACCGCCGCCGCGCCGCCGCTGGGCCTGGTGGTGCTGGCGGGCGATTATGCCAGGGTGCACACCGCCCTGGCGATGGCCGCCGCCGCCGCCGCGCTGGACCGCCGCGTCGTGTGCTTCGTCACCATGGACGCCCTGCCCCTGCTGCAGGCGGGCGAGGGCTGGCGGACGCTTCAGGGTGCCGGCGGCGATGAGCTTGTGCGCGCCCGCGGCGTTGCCGGCATGGAGGAGCTGGTGGAGGCCTGCGCCGCCACCGGCGTCGCCTTCATGGCCTGCGAGGCGGGGCTGAAGGCCCGCGCCATCCAGGCTGGCACCCTGCGCGCCGACCTCGCCATCGAGGAAACCGGCCTCGTTACCTTCCTGGCGGCGACGGGCGCGGGCCAGATCGTCGCCTTCTAGACCCCAGGCGTTGCGGGCGGCGGCCCCGGTCGCTTCCCCCTGTGGACTTCGGGCGACGCCTGGTGCAGGCTGGCCGCCGGGCGAAGCCGCTGGAAGAGTCGCCGCAGCGACCGGGCGGTGCCTGGGGGATCGTCGTGGAGGGAAGGGTGGCATGGCCATCTTCATCGCCAAGCGCCTGTTCATGATGCTGGTGACCATGGTGGTGGCATCCTTCCTGATCTTCGCGCTGCTGGAGTTCACGCCCGGCAATGTGGCCAGCAAAACCCTGGGCCCCTACGCCACCGAGGCGCAAAAGCAGATCCTCTACGACAAGCTGCAGCTGGGCGATCCGCTGCTGGTGCGCTATGTGCGCTGGGTGGGCGTGCTGACGGGCGCGATCGCCGACCCGGTGCAGAATCCGGAGCTGAAGCTGGGCTTCGACGACCCCAGGGGCGATCGCTATTTCGGCAATTTCGGCTATTCCACCAAATACCGCCTGCCGGTGAACGATGTCATGTGGCGCCGGCTGGCCAACACGGCCGCGCTGGCGGGCATTGCCTTTATCATCATCGTGCCGCTTTCGCTGGTTTTCGGCGTGCTGTCGGGGATGGCGGAGGGCAGCCTGATGGACAGAACCCTTTCCTATACCGGCATCACGCTGACCTCGATCCCGGAATTCGCCTCGGCCGTGTTCCTGGTGGCGATCTTCGTGCTGGGCCTGGGCTGGCTGCCGGGCACGGCCAATATGCAGTTTTTCGATCAATGGTCCTGGGCCTCGCAGATGGTGCTGCCGGTGGCGGTTCTGGTGCTTTACGATTTCGGCTATGTCGCACGCATGGTGCGCGGTTCCATGGTGGAGGTGATGGGCCAGGCCTACATCCGCACCGCCATCCTGAAGGGGCTGCCCTATCGCCAGGTGGTGCTGAAGCATGCCCTGCGCAACGCGCTGATCGCGCCCTTTACCGTCATCCTGCTGCAGATTCCCTTCCTCATCACCGGCGTGGTGGTGACCGAGATCGCCTTCGGCTATCCCGGCTTCGGCAAGATGCTGCTGGAGGCCGGCACCTTCGGCGATGTCGCTCTGCTGGAGGCGGCGACCCTGGTGGCGGTGTTCATCGCCGTCTCGACTCAGCTGATCGGCGATGTCGGCTATATGTATATCAACCCGCGCATCCGCTTCACCTGAGGGCGCGGCCGTGACCGACCTCGCCACCTCCCAGAGCGCCGAACAGCCCGACCGCACCGGCTGGGCCAGGCTTTTCTACGCCATCGGCCTGCTGCGGGAATCGCCGGCCGCCATGATCGGCGTGGGGCTGATCGCGCTGTGGGCGTTCGTCGCCATCTTCGCCGACCTCATCACCGTTTACGATCCCAACGCGAACGATTATGGCGCCCTGCTGCGCCAGCCCTTCTCCGGCGATGGCCACTGGCTTGGCACCGATCAGTCGGGCCGCGATGTCTGGTCCCGGCTGGCCTATGGCGCCAGATCGACCCTGGTCGTGGCCGCCATCGCCATGCTCTGCGCCTATCTGGTGGGCATCTCCATGGGGCTGCTGGCGGGCTATTACGGTGGCCCGGTGGACAGCGTCATCAGCCGCATCAGCGATCTCATCCTCTCCTTCCCGCTGATCGTGCTTTATGTTGTCATCATCACCGTGTTCGGGGCCTCGGCGCTGAACATCGTCGTCGCCGTCACCCTGTCGGCCTCGCCCGGTATCGGGCGCATCGTGCGCGGGCTGACGCTGGATCTGCGCAATCTGGAATATGTCTCCGCCGCCCAGATCCGCGGCGAAAAGGGCTTCTACATCATGGTGGTGGAACTTTTGCCCAATGCGCGCGGACCGCTGATCGTCGATGCCTGCCTGCGCATGGGCTATACCGTCATCGCTATCGGCATCCTGGGCTTTCTGGGCCTGGGACTGCCGCCGCCCGATCCGGACTGGGGCGGCATGGTATCGGCGGCGCGCACCATGGTCACGGTGGAGGGCTTCGCCTATCTGGCCCTCATCCCTTCCATCGCCGTCTCCAGCCTGGTGGTGGGCTTCAATCTGCTGGCCGACGGCCTGCGCGACATCTCGACACGGGACTGAGAGGCCATGAACCCTGCACCGGCGGGCGACGATATCGTCCTTGAGATCGCCGATCTCGGCATCTCCTATTTCACCCGCATCGGCGAGATTCCGGCCGTGCCCGATTTCTCGCTGAAGCTGAAGCGCGGCGAAAGCTACGGGCTGGTGGGCGAGTCCGGCTGCGGCAAGACCACGGTCGCCATGGCGATCATGAACTATCTGGGCCGCAATGGCGGCATCGTCAGGGGCAGCATCCGCTTCGAAGGCCGCGACATGGCCGCCATGTCGCCCGACGAGTTGCGGGATGTGCGCGGCTCGCGCATCGCCATGGTCTATCAGGAACCGATGAGTGCGCTGAACCCCAGCCTCACCGTCGGCACCCAGCTGAAGGAGGTGCTCACCGTCCACGAAGGCATCGGCGAGAAGGACGCGGCAGAGCGATGCATCCAGATGCTGCGCGACGTCAACATGCCCGATCCCGACAAGGTCATGGGCCGCTATCCGCACCAGGTCTCCGGCGGCCAGCAACAGCGGGTGGTGATCGCCATGGCGATGCTTTCCAACCCATCGCTGCTGTTGCTGGACGAACCTACCACCGCCCTGGACGTAACGGTGGAAGCGACGGTGATCGACCTCATCGCCGCCCTGCGCGAAAAGTTCAACACCACCTTGCTCTATATCAGCCACAATCTGGGTTTGATCGTGAAGGTCTGCGACCGGGTGGGCGTCATGTATTCGGGCATGATGGTGGAAGAGGGCACCATCGGCGAGGTCTTCAAGGACAGCAAACACCCCTACACCTTCGGCCTGTTCGATTGCATCCCCACCCTTTCGGCCGACAAGCGCGCCCGCCGGCTGGAACCCATTCCCGGTCAGGTTTCGCTGCCGCATGAACGGCCTTCTGGCTGCGCCTTCGGGCCGCGCTGCAAATATTTCGTGCCCGGGCGCTGCGATGCCGGCGACATCGCCATAACGCCGGTGGGCGAAAGCGCCACCCATCGCAGCCGCTGCTTGCGCAGCGCCGAACTACGCCACGTGCCGTCGGCGGCCAACAGCCGCAGCGATGCCTCCGAAGGCGAAACGGTGCTGGCCATCGCCGGCATGAGCAAGTTCTACGAAATCTCCGACATGTCGCTGAAAGCCCTGTTCCAGGGCGGCGCCCGGCACTATGTCAAGGCCAATGAAGGGCTGGATTTCAGGGCCAGCCGCGGGCGCACCGTCGCCATCGTGGGCGAGTCCGGCTGCGGCAAATCCACCTTCGCCAAGGTGTTGACCGGCCTGGAGACGGCCACCGAAGGCGAGATCGTCTTCGAAGGCCGCAACATCGCCTCCATCCCGGTGGAAAAGCGCGACACAAAGCTCATCCGCGCCTTGCAGATGGTGTTTCAGAACCCGGATGGCACCCTGAACCCCAGCCATTCCGTGGGCCATTGCATCGGGCGTGTGGTGCGCAAATTCGGTCTGGAGAAGGATTCCGCCAAGGTGCGCCAGCGGGTAGGCGACATGCTGGATATCGTCCGCCTGCCCAAGGCCTTCGCCACCCGCAAGCCGCGCCAGCTGTCCGGAGGCCAGAAGCAGCGCATCGCCGTCGCCCGTTCCTTCGTCGGCAACCCTTCGACGGTGATCGCCGACGAGCCGGTCTCGGCCCTGGACGTATCGGTGCAGGCGGCGGTGATCAATCTGCTGAACGATGTGCAGAAACGCTACGATACCACGCTGTTGTTCATCAGCCACGATCTGGCGGTGGTGCGCTTCATCTCCGACGAAATCGTGGTCATGTATCTGGGCCAGATCATGGAGGCCGGCGCGACCGACCGCATCTTCAGCCCCCCCTACCATCCCTATACCGAGGCCCTGCTTTCGGCGGTGCCGATCCCCGATCCGGATATCGAACAGAAGCGCATCCGCCTGGAAGGCGAAATGCCCTCGGTGCTGGACCCGCCCCGGGGCTGCCGCTTTTCCACCCGCTGCCCGCGCTATCTGGGCAAGCTGTGCGACGATGAAGAACCGCCCGACCGCGATGCGGGCACGGGCCATGTCATCAAATGCCACATCCCGCTGGACCAGCTGCGCCAGGTCGAACCCATCTTCAACATCAGGCAGGAAGGGCAGGCGCAGGCCTAGCCGTCGCCATGGCGGCCGGGCGGCGGATATGCTCTAGTCTCAGGGCACGCGCGCCCGTAGCTCAGTCGGATAGAGCACAGGATTCCTAATCCTGGGGTCGCAGGTTCGAATCCTGCCGGGCGCGCCAGTTCTCTCCCTCGAAAACCCTGGGAAAAGGCGGCATCCAGCTTGTTGGGGTTCAGCGGGTGGGGGGCGTCTGGCAGCAGATGGGCCAGGAAGGCGCGCATCCAGGTGTTGCCGGATTTAGGATAGCTGGCCAGCCAGAGGATGTTGCCCATGGGGTCTCCCGCCGCCCGCCTGTGCTTACGATAGCGCGCCGCTTCGATAATGTGCCAGGGAGGAACGGGCAAGCACCCCGGCCACTGGAAGGATAAGGGAGCATGGGCGCCATCCACGTCACCGTCCGCAACCCGGCCCAGCCCGCGAAAAGCTGGGCCAGGGCGCGGCGGGGGCCAGGCGCAAGCCTGCCTTCCGCTCCCGCGCTCGCTCCCGGCTGCGGCGCTGGCCCCGGCCCGGCGGCGCCCACTGTTGCAGTTGTGCAACAGTGTGGCGGAATCTTGGCCTGCCCCCTTTGCACAGCCGCCCTGCGGCAGGTATGGGTGCGCATCGGCCCCAGCCGGAGCCGATCGTCATGACGAATACAGAGGGGTAAAGACCCATGAACAAGAAGGTTCTTCTCGGAACCACGGCGCTGGTGGCGGCGGGCTTTGCCGTCAGCGACGCCAAAGCGGCCGACCCGGTCTCGCTGGGCATCGGCGGCTATTCCTATTGGGCGGGCTTCTTCGCCGACTACGATGCCGATGCCGCTGGCGATGTCGCCATCCGCCACGAGAGCGAGGTCCACTTCAAGGGTTCCACCGTGCTCGACAACGGCCTGGAAGTGGGCGTGCGTATCGAGCTGGAAGGCGAGCAGCACACGGGCGACCAGATCGACGAGTCCTGGGCCTATGTCTCGGGTTCGTTCGGCACCCTGCGGGTGGGCAACGACGATCCGGCGGCCATCCAGCTTGCCACCGCCGCGCCCTATCCCGATTACATCTTCAACGGCAACTCGCCCTACTTCTCGCCGTCGGGCGCCTATCTGACCACCTTCCCGGCCGATGCCGACAACGCCAAGCTGATCTACTTCACGCCGGCGCTGGGGGGCCTCAGCATGGCCGTCTCCTACTCGCCGGAAGGCGACGACGGCGGCCAGGCCGGTGCCGGTACCGGCAACGGCAACACCGCCTACCAGCGGGCGATCGACGGCGAAAGCAACGAGCTTTCCGTCGGCATCCGCTACGACGGCAGCATGGGCATGGACATGGGCATCGCGGCCGCTGCGGGCTGGACCCAGCACGACGACGACACCGACGGCATGAATGTCGGCCTGTCGCTCAGCATGGGCAGCTTCGGCGTCGGCGGCTCCTATTACGACATGGACAAGGACATGGGGGTCGATCCGGAGCCGACCTACGATATCGGCGCCACCTACTCCGACGGCCCCATGACCCTGGGCGTGAGCTGGATCTCCCAGGACATGAACGCCGACCTCTACCGCCTGCAGCTCGCCTACGATCTGGGCGCAGGCGTCTCGGTGAACAGCGCCATCGGCATCGACCAGCCGGAGGCGGACAACGACGAGACCACCTTCGTCGGCACATCGCTGATCGTCAACTTCTGACCGAACCCAGCCTTGCCAACACCAGGGGCGGCCCAACAGGGCCGCCCCTTTCCTTTAACCCCAGCCCGCCTGCCCGTTGCGCGGCGCTGTGTGCTATGATAGCGAATCGATAGCAGATGGCAGGAGGCGACAGGATGGCAACGATCAATGTACGGCGGCTGGACGACGGTGTGGTTCGTCGTCTGAAGCGGCGCGCGGGAACCAACAACCGCTCCCTGGAAGGGGAAGCGCGGCACATTCTCGAAAGCGCGGCGGAAGACTGCTCGGCAGCGAAGCGCGCCGCCTTCCAGGTGCTGGCCGCGCGCCTGCGGCGCCAGAACAAAGGCCGTGCGCAGACGCCTGCGGAGGTTCTGATCCGGGAAGACCGCTGGTATCGCGCCCTGCGATGAGGCTGGTGATCGACGCCAGCGTGGCGGTCAAATGGCTGGTAGAGGAAGAGGGTTCGGATGCGGCGGCACGCTTACTGGCCGGCGATGACGATCTGCACGCGCCACACCTGATGGTCTCCGAGGTCGCCAACGCGCTCTGGCGCAAGGCCCGATCGGGCGAGATCGAACGCAGCCAGGTCGGCGCATCGATGGCCGTAGTGTCGGAAATGCCGGTTCGCTGGAGCGCGGACGAAGAGGTGGGGGCGGACGCGGTTCGTCTCGCGCTGGCGCTCGACCGGCCGGTATATGATTGTGTCTATCTGGCGCTGGCACACCGTATCGGCGCCCAGTTGGTAACGGCGGATATCCGCTTTGCGCAGGCGCTGGCGGCAACCGGGCATGGTGCCACGGTGGCGGTGCTGGCGGATTGGGCCGGAGCGCAGAGCTGACACGATCCGCACCCCGCGCCGCCGGCGGAAGGGGGGAGCGGCGCAGCCGGGGAGTCAGGGAGAATCCAGGGAAAGGCGGGGGTGGCAACCGGCGCTGGCAGATGGCCCTGGCGGAGATAGTCGAAGGCGGCCCATGGCAAGCCTGCTGGCAGGGTCCGGCTTCGCTTCGTTCTGTGGGCCATGAATGTCGTCGCAGCACTCGCCCTGCGCGCCGCTACGCGCTAGCATGGCGCCCAGGCAGGGGGAGGTGGCGATGGCGGTCTGGCTGCGGGGCGGCAGGCTCTACGATGTGGCGGCGGGCCGCTTTGCCGCCGGCGATATCCGCATCGAAGGCGGGCGTATCGCCGCCATAGCCGCTGGCGGGCGTCCGGCGGCGGGCGACAGCGCCATCGATATGGCGGGCGCTTTCCTGCTGCCGGGCTTCATCGATTGTCATGTCCATCTCTGCATGCCCACCGAGGATGGTAATCCCGATGCGCCCTGGCGCGGGCGCCTGCCCGGCGAAATCGCCATCTATGCCGCCCAGGCGGCCAGGCGCACGCTGATGGGCGGCATCACCACGGCCCGCGATGTGGGCGGCTGGGATTATCACGAGATCGCGGTCCGCAACCTCATCCAGCGCGGCCAGCTGCAAGGGCCGCGCCTGTTCTGTGCCGGGCGGCTGCTTTCCATCACCACCTCCACCACCGTCTATTATTCCGGCATGTACGACACCGCCGACGGGCCGGACCAGGTGCGCGCCAAGGCCCGCAAGCAGCTCGCCATGGGCGCCGACCTCATCAAGGTGATGGCGACCGGGGCCGTCACCTCCACCGAATACGAAGATGCCCGCGCCATCCAGTATCAGCCCGACGAACTGGCGGCCGCCGTCGCCATCGCCCGGGAAAACTTCAAGCATTGCGCCGCCCACGCCCATGCCTGCCAGGGCATTCGCAACGCCACCCTGGCCGGCTGCCGCAGCATCGAGCATGGCAGCTATGGCGACGAGGAAGCCTACGCCCTGATGGTGGAAAAAGGCACCTTCCTGGTGCCGACGCTGTGCGTGCATTCGGCCCTGAGGGCCGATCGGCGCGCCTTGGCCGGCCTGCTGCCCCATATCCGCGAACGCTATTTCGCCATCGAAAAAACCCGCCTGAAAAACGTCGCCCTGGCCGCCCGCCTGGGCGTGCCCCTGGCCATGGGAACCGATGCCGGCACCCCCGGCAACCACCACGGCGACAACACCCAGGAGATCGTGCGCATGGTGACAGGCGCCGGCCTGACACCGCAGGCGGCCATCGCCGCCGCCACCATGGGCGGGGCCCGTCTGCTGGGCCGCGAGGCCGAACTGGGGTCGCTGGAGGCCGGCAAGCTGGCCGATATCGTTGCCCTGGGCGCAGATCCCCTGGCCGATATCGCCGCCTGCCGCGATGTGCGCTTCGTCATGAAGGGGGGCGAGATCGCCCGCAACGACCTGCGCCGATAACCCCGTTCCCCACCTCGCCGCCGCAGGGCCGCCATGTCCGGTGCAAGCTGTCTGGGGGCAGACGATGCCATCCTGCCCTGCCACCGGGCCCGCCGCCTCACGGGCGCGGCGGTTCACATCCTGCCGGGCGCAGCCACAGGTGGCGATGGAGGCGGCCTCTGCGGACCGGCGAGGTCAACGCGCCGCCAGGCAACCCGGCGGGCGAGGTGGTGGAGCCGAGGGGAGTCGAACCCCTGACCTCTTGAATGCCATTCAAGCGCTCTCCCAACTGAGCTACGGCCCCGGATCGCCAGCGACTCCCACGAAGCGTGGCAGTCGCCACGAACGAACTGCTCCCGCGAAGCGCGGCAATCGCCACTGCCTGCGCCCGGCGATGGGCGCAAGTGCCAAAGCTAGGCGCGGCGCGGGCCGGACGCAAGCTCTGCCGGCCAGCTGCCGCCGCCATGGGCGTCAGCCGCTGGCGACGGCATGGGCGCTGTCATCGGTGTCATCGCCATCGTCGTCTTCATCTGTGAAGCCGTCCTCGATCCCGTCATCGGCTTCGGTATCGGCCACCAGGTGGTTCTTCTCCGCCCCAGTGGCCTCGGTGGCATGTCTGGCCCCGCGCCTGCCATCGTCTGGCACGGTGCCGCATTTCGGGCAGACCACCACAGAATTTCCCATATCGTAGAACTTGGCGCCGCAGCTACAGAGATGCTTGGCGCCCCATTCGGCCTTCGGCATGGACATCCCCCAACGCTTCGACAGTTTCCAGAAAGGGCGGCAGCCGCGCAGGCCGCCGGTGCCCGGGCTGCCCGCCGGCCGGCGGGCGGCGCGCACTATTGCCATTGCCGGGCGTCTGTAAAGGCCCTTGTCCCTGGCGGCCGCCCTGCCACGGCGCGCGATCCGTGCTAGGAAAAGACGATGTCCGCCATCGTCCTGATACCGGCCCGCATGGCCTCGCGGCGCCTGCCCGGCAAGCCGCTGGCCACCATCGCTGGCGAAGCCATGATCGTCCATGTCTGGCGCCGTGCCGTGGCTGCTGCCATAGGGCCGGTGGCGGTGGCGGCTGGCGACGAGGCCATCGCGCAGGCGGTGCGCCGGGCCGGCGGCCAGGCGGTGGCGACCGCGCCCGCCCTGCCTTCCGGCACAGACCGCATCGCGGCCGCGCTGGCCGCCATCGACCCCGCGCGACGTTACCGAATGGCGGTCAATCTTCAGGGCGACCTGCCGGGCCTGGATCCCGCCTCGCTTACCGCCGTCCTGGCCGCCCTGGACGCGAGCGGCTGCGACCTGGCGACTCTGGCGGCGGAAAGCCGCGACCGGGCCTGCCGCCACAATCCCGCCGTGGTGAAGGCGGTGGTGGCCTGGAACGGCGCCGGCACCTTGGGCCGCGCCCTCTATTTCACCCGCGCCGCGGCGCCGGCGGGCGAAGGGCCGCTGTGGCACCATGTCGGCCTTTATGCCTGGCGGCGCGAGGCGCTGGAACGCTTCGTCACCCTTGCCCCCAGCCCGCTGGAACGGCGCGAAAGCCTGGAGCAGCTGCGCGCCCTGGAGGCCGGCATGACCATCGCCGTCGCCCCCATCGCCGCCGCGCCGCTGGCGGTGGATACCCCCGCCGACCTGGCCCGCGCCCGCACCGCCCTGGCCGCAGCGGAGCGCCCATCGTGACCGTGACCTTCCAGGGCAAGGCGGGCGCCTATTCCCATCTCGCCTGCCAGGAGGCCTTTCCCGGCATGGCGACTTTGCCCCGCGATTCCTTCGAGGATGTCTTCCAGGCGGTGGCGGAGGGCCGCGCGGCACTGGCCATGCTGCCGATCGAAAACTCGCTGGCCGGGCGGGTGGCGGGGGTGCATCAGCTGATGCCTCATTCCTCGCTGCATATCGTCGGCGAGCATTTCCAGCGCGTCAGGCACCATCTGCTGGCGGTGCCGGGCGCCACGCTGGAGACGGTGAAGACGGTCCACTCCCATGTCCAGGCGCTGGACCAGTGCCGCGCCCGCCTGCGCGCCCTGGGCCTGCGTTCGGTGACCCATGAGGATACGGCCGGGGCCGCCCGCGCCATCGCCCAGCACGGCGACAAGGCGCTGGGGGCGGTCGCCTCGGCGCTGGCGGGCGAGATCTACGGGCTGGAAAGCCTGGTCGCCGGCCTGGAAGACGATGCCGCCAACCGCACCCGTTTTCTGGTGCTGTCGCGCGATCCCGCCACGCCGGCGCCGGATTCCGGCCCGCTGATCACCAGCATGATCTTCCGCGTGCGCTCTGTCCCGGCCGCCCTTTACAAGGCGCTGGGTGGCTTTGCCACCAATGGCGTCAACCTGACCAAGCTGGAAAGCTACATGATCGGCGGCACCTTCAGCGCTGCCCGCTTTTATGTCGATGCCGAAGGCCATCCGGAGGAGCGGCCGCTGCGCCTGGCGCTGGAGGAGCTCGCCTTCTACGCCCAGGAGCTGCGCATCCTGGGCACCTATCCGGCCCATCCCTGGCGCGCCGAGGCGCTGGCCGCTGCTGGCGGGGCCGGTGAGGTTTGACGGCTTGTCGCGAGGCGATGCAGGATCGAAGGGGCAGGATGCGATGGGAGCGGAGCGCGGAGGACGATGAGGTTGGCTCCCCAAAGCGGTCTGTTCGATGCTTCACCGGCAGGCGTTCACGGTGGCAGGAATTTCGTTTGTGACCTGGAAGAGCTTCATCGCCTGGGCCGCGGCACGGCCAAAATGGATGTCGATGGTGTTCCCTGTTATATCGGCGAATTCTGGACGTCCCGCCAAAGGCAGGCGCATCGCATCCATGAAATCAGCTATCGTGCCTGTTTCAAGCCGCAGCTTCCCGCCTTTTTCATCGAGCGCCTTACAGACAAGAGCGATATCGTGTACGATCCCTTCATGGGTCGCGGTACGACTCCTATCGAAGCGGCGATCCGAGGCAGAATTCCCTATGGCAACGATATCAACCCTCTGTGCAAATTCTTGACAGAGCCGCGTATCGATGCGCCGTGCATAAACGATATTCGTATTCGTTTGCGCGACATTCCCTGGGACGATTTCAGGGACATAGAGTTTGAAGATCTGCTTACCTTCTATCATCCCGAAACCCTGGCCAGAATCGAAGGCTTACGCTCCTGGATGCTGCGGCGGCACGCATACGGTGCCTTGGATAGCATCGATAAATGGATATGGATGGTGGCCATCAACCGATTGACCGGACATTCTTCCGGTTTTTTCTCTGTTCGCACCATGCCACCCAACCAGGCGGTCGAGATCGAGCAGCAACAGAAGATCAACGAGCGACACGGAAGAATTCCGCCACGGCGGGACGTTCCAGGCATCATCGAGAAGAAATCCCGCATCCTGCTGTCGCAAGGCAGGCCGCAGGTCGATCGATGGCTGTTTTCGGCGGAAAAATCCGATAAGACGACGCATATTAAGGACGAAACGGTGGCGTTGACGGTCACATCGCCGCCATTCCTGGACGTTGTGAATTATGAAGCGGACAACTGGTTGAGGTGTTGGTTTGCAGGCATCGACCCGAAATCCGTAGATATATCCGGTTGCCGTCATGTTCACGATTGGCAGGAGTTCACGGTCAACACATTGCGGGAATTGTCCCGTATCACGCGCAGGGGAGGATATATTGCCTATGAGGTAGGGGAGGTTCGCAGAGGGAAGGTGGAATTAGACAAGCATGTCATCATGGCTGCCGAGTGCACGGATCTGGACGTGCTTTGCGTCATGATAAATCGGCAGCGTTTTACGAAAACATCGAACTGCTGGGGTGTAAAAAACAACACCGGTGGGACGAATAGCAACCGTATCGTTATGTTGAGGAAGCCGGAATGACAAGTGGTCGAGAAAATTCGATAAGTCTGAATTTCTGTCGGACAATGCACGACTTTACGAAAGCAACCGGGTGCTGGCAGCAGGGCGATGGGGTATGGCGCGGGCCTGAAACTTTGCCCACGCACTGACAGCACACGGGCAGTGCAGACAGTTTGCGCGATGCTGGCCGCCCCCTTCAGAAGGCGTCTTTGCGGGCGCGGGTTTCGGTGAAGACGGCAACGGGTGGCGCACCGGCCAGCCCCAGCGTCTGCTGCAACTCGGCGCTGTCCGGGCGCAGGAAGGGGTTGGTAGCGCGCTCTTCGGCCAGGGTCGATGGCACGGTGGGAAGGCCCTGGCGGCGCGCCTCGTCCACCGCCGCCATGCGCCGGGCCAGGGCGGCATTGCCAGGTTCGACGCTGAGCGCAAAGCGGCCGTTGGCCTGGGTGTATTCGTGGGCGCAATAGATTCGCGTCTCGCCCGGCAGTGCCTTGAGCTTTGAGAGCGAATCCCACATCTGGGCCGGGCTGCCTTCGAACAGCCGCCCACAGCCCATGGCGAACAGCGTATCGCCGCAAAACAGCGCCTGTGAGGTGGCAAACCAATAGGCGATATGGCCGCGGGTGTGGCCCGGCACGAAGAAAACCCGGGCGCTCTGGTGGCCCAGGCGATAGCTTTCGCCTTCGTCCAGCGCCACATCGATGCCGGGGATGCGGTCACGGTCGGCGGCCGGCCCCACGATTGTGCAGCCGGTGGCGGCCTTGATCTCCAGATTGCCGCCGGTGTGGTCGTCGTGGTGGTGGGTGTTCAGAATGTGGCCGATGCGCCAGCCCAGCCGCCCGGCGGCATCCAGCACCGGGCCGGCGACGGCCGGGTCCACCACCGCCGTGGCGCCGCTGTCGGGGCAGTGGGCAAGATAGACATAGTTGTCGTGCAGCACCGGGATCTGGTGGATGGCGAGGCGGCCCATGGCGCGTCTCCTTCAGGCCTGTTGCAGGGCGGTGGCGGGCAGGATCTTGCCCGGATTCATGATGTTCATGGGGTCGAAGGCGCGTTTGAGGCGGCTCATCAGGGCGATGGCCTCGCCATGTTCGGCCTGCAGATATTTCATCTTGCCCAGGCCGATGCCGTGCTCGCCGGTGCAGGTGCCGTCCATGGCCAGGGCGCGATGCACCAGGCGTTCGTTCAGCCGCTCGACCTGTGCCAGCTCCCCGGGCCTTGCCGGATCGACCAGGAAGACGAGGTGGAAATTGCCGTCGCCGACATGGCCGGCCAGCGGCGCCTTCACGCCTTCGCGTTCCAGGTCGCGGCGGGTCTGGGCGATGCATTCGGCCAGCCGCGAGATGGGAACGCAGACATCGCTGGGCCAGATGGCGCAGCCCGGGCGCATGGCCTTGGCGGCCAGCGCGGCGTCGTGGCGCGCCTGCCACAGCCGCCGGCGCCGTTCGGGTTCGCTGGACCAGCGGAAATCGCTGCCGCCATGCTCGCTGGCCAGCGCGCCCACTGCGCCCGCCTGTTCGGCCACGGCGGCCGGGCTGCCGTGGAATTCCAGAAACAGGGTGGGGGCGGGGGGCTGGTCCAGGCCCGCCCAGGCGTTGATGGCCTCGATCTGGATGTCGTCCAGAAGTTCGATGCGGGCGATGGGGATGCCCGATTGCACGGTTTCGATCACGGTATCGACCGCGCCTTCGATGGTGGCGAAGGCGCAGGTGGCCACCGAGACCGCCTCCGGGATGCCGTGAAGGCGAAGGGTGACCTCGGCGATCACCCCCAGCGTTCCCTCCGAGCCGACGAACAGGCGGGTGAGATCGTAGCCCGCCGCCGATTTGCGCGCCCGGCTGGCGGTTTTCACCACCTCGCCTGCGGCCGTCACCACGGTCAGCGCCAGCACCGTCTCGCGCATGGTGCCATAGCGCACGGCGTTGGTGCCGGAGGCGCGGGTGGCCGCCATGCCGCCGATGGAGGCGTCGGCGCCGGGATCGACCGCGAAAAACAGGCCACGATCGCGCAGATATCGGTTGAGCTGCTTGCGGGTGACGCCCGCCTCCACGGTAGCGTCGAGATCGGCGTCGTTGACCGCAATCACCCGGTTCATGCCCATCATGTCGATGGCGACGCCGCCCGCCACCGCCACCACCTGGCCTTCCAGCGAACTGCCGGCGCCGAAGGGAATCGCCGGCATGCGGTGGCGGGCGCAGATGGCGACGATCTCCGCCACCTCGGCGGTCGAATGGGGGAAAACCACCGCATCGGGCGGGCAGGGCCGGTGCCAGCTTTCGTCGTGGGAATGCTGCTGCCTCGCCGCCTCGGCGGTGGAACAACGCGCGCCCAGCAGAGCGGCAAGCTCGGCAAGCGCGCCTTCGCGCTCGGGCGGGTGAAGGCCGTGCATGGCGCCGCTCCCAGGGGCCAGAGCGGCCATCCTAGCCGCCCCGCCGCCGCCGCGCCAGGATGGCGGCGGACACGCGGACCGTGCTAGCCTGGGCGCCGCAGGGAGGTTGCCATGAACGAGACAGCGGGGCCGATGCGGGGCTTTCCGCCCGCACCGGAAGGGCAGGTCACCCTGGCCAATATGCAGCAGGCGCCCTTCAATCGCTGGGCCTTTCGCAATCTGCGCCGCCTGCTGCCCACCGCCAATGTCTGGCGCGGCGGGGGGCCGGCGCTGGCGCTGCCTTCGCGCCCTGCCGCCCTGGACGGGATCGCCTTCGACGACCATGCCGGCGCGCGCGCGACCGTGAAGCAGGTGCTGGACCGAGGCTTCAACGACGGCTTCGTGGTGCTGCACCGGGGCGAGATCGTCGCCGAACGCTATGGCGACGGGGTGGAACCGCACGAACCCCATCTGCTGATGTCGGTCACCAAATCCTTCGCCGCCACGCTGGCGGGCATCCTGGTAGAACGAGGCCTGCTCGCGCCCGGCGATCCGGTCACGGAGATCGTCCCGGAGGTTGCCGGTTCGGCCTATGACGGGGCGGCGCTGCGCCATGTCCTGGATATGACCGTGGCCATGGATTACGACGAGGATTACGACAACCCCGAAAGCGATGTGGCCATGCTGGATGTGGCCGCCGGTTGGCGCCCGCCCCGCCAGGGCGCGCCGGACGGTCTGCGCGCCTATATCGCCACCATGCGGCCCGCCCGCGACGGGCGCCGCCATGGCGAAATCTTCCATTACGTCTCCACCAACACCGACCTTCTGGGCTGGATGCTGGAGCGGGCCGCCGGCTGCGATTTCGCCACCCTGCTGTCGCGGGAGATCTGGCAGCCCATGGGGGCCGAGTTCGACGCCTATATCGCCCTGGACCGGCTGGGCGCGCCTCAGACCGATGGCGGGCTGTGCGTCGCCACCCGCGATCTGGCCCGTTTCGGCCAGCTGATGGCGGCGGGCGGGGTGGCGAACGGGCGGCGCATCGTGCCGCAATCCTGGCTGCACGATCTGCGCGAGAACGGCGATCGGGCGGCCTGGGATCGCGGCAACTTCGCCGAGCACATGCCCGGCCACCACTACCGTTCGGCCTGGTATAGCGACCTTCGCGACCGTCGCCGCCCCTTCATGGGGCTCGGCATCCACGGCCAGATGCTGTTCGTGGACCCGGCGGCCTGTGTGGTCTGCGCCCTTCATTGCAGCCATCCGCGCCCGGTGGACGAGGCCGCTTTCGACGATATGCACCGCGCCTGCCAGGCCATCGCCCAGGCTCTGGGCGGCGATGGGGCGCCATGAGCGAGGGGGGCATGGACCGGGACGGGATCATGCGGGACTTCCCGCCACCGCCGGAAAAGACGGTGACGCTGGAGAACTGGCGTCAGCCGCCCTTCAACCGCTGGGCCTTTCAGCATGTCAGCGAGCTGGTGCCTTCGGCGCCCATCTGGCGCGGGGCCGGCCCCACCCTGCCCCTGCCGCGCGCGACCCAGAACCTGGCCGCCATCCCCTTTCGCGACCATAACGGGGCACAATCCAGCTTCGGCGCCTTTCTCGATCGCCATTGCAGCGATGGCGTCTGCGTGCTTCACCGCGGCCGCATCGTCATGGAGCACTACCGCAACGGCTTTCAGGCGCATCGGCCCCATATTCTGATGTCGGTGTCGAAATCGTTCACCGCGCTGCTGGCCGGCATCCTGGCCGAACGCGGCCTGCTGGACCCTGCCTGGCCCGTCGCCCGCCTGGTGCCGGAGGTGGCGAACTCCGCCTTCGCAGACGCCAGCCTCCAGCATCTGCTGGACATGACGGCCGATGTCGATTTCGACGAAGACTATCTGGCCCCGGCGGGCGCCATCGTCGCCTATCGCGAGGTTTCGGGCTGGAAGCCGCCATCGGACCCGGCCCGGCCCGGCGATCTGCGCTCCTGGCTGGCCGGCCTGACCGGCCAGGGCCGCCACGGGCGCGCCTTCCATTATGTCTCGCCCTGCACCGATCTGCTGGGCTGGGCGCTGGAGCGGGCCGCCACCATGCCCTACGCCCAGCTGGCCAGCGAACTGCTGTGGCAGCCCCTGGGCGCCGAGTTCGACGGCTATGTCACCGTCGATCGCCTGGGCGCGCCGCGCGCGGCCGGCGGCGTCTGCCTCGCCCTGCGCGATCTCGCCAGGCTGGGCCAGGCGATGCTGCAGGAAGGCCAGGCCCATGGCCGTCAGCTGGTGCCGCAGGCCTGGGTGGCCGACAGCCGCCACAACGGCGACAAGGCGGCCTGGGCGGCCGGCAAGGAGGCGGAGGCCAACCCGGCGGGAAGCTATCGCAACGCCTGGTGGATCATGGGCGACGAACACGGCTGCTATAGCGGTATCGGCGTCTATGGCCAGTATCTGTGGATCGACCCGGCCGCCTCGCTGGTCATCGCCCGCTTCGCCTCGCAGCCGCTTCCCACCGACGACGCAACCGACGCCGACGCCGCCCGCTGCTTCCTGGCCGTAGGGCGCGCGCTGGCGGGGTGAAGCGGCGCGCTAGGGCCCGGCGGGGCGGCGGAAGGCGGCGGCAAGCGCGACGGTCAGCGTGAAAAGCGCCAGCGCGCCGGCCTGGTGCAGCGCCCCCAGCCACGCCGGCACATAGGCCAGCAGCGCGGCGATGCCCAACCCCGCCTGCAACAGGGCCATGGCGGCAAGCGCTGTCGCCAGCCGTGCCAGGCGCGGCGGCAGGGCCGGGTGGGCGCGCCGGGCCGCCAGCCGCCAGGCCAGAGCTGCTACCACCGTGGCGACGGCCAGAAGGCGGTGGTGGAACTGGGCGGCCGCCACGCTTTCGAACGGCGCCCGCCACCAGGGCAGGCCGCCGGCCCAATCGGCGGGCACCGCGCGCCCGGCCATCAGCGGAAAGGTGTTGTAGTAAAGGCCGGCGTCCAGGGCGGCGACGAAGGCGCCCGAAAGCGCCGTTATCGCCACCAGCGCCAGCAGCCAGCGGGCCTGGCGGGCGGCGGGCGCCATGGTGCCGGTCTGCAACAGTTCGAACCCGGTCCACAGCAGAGCGCCATAGATCGCCAGCGCCAGCGCCAGATGCAGCGCCAGACGATAGGGGCTGACCGCCGCATCCTCCGCCAGCCCGCTCGCCACCGTGAGCCAGCCGACCAGACCTTGCAGCGCGCCCAGAACCAGCAGCGCGGCCAGCCGCAGCGCCAGGCGGCGGGGCAGGCGGCGGCGCAGCAGAAAAAAGGCGAAGGGCAAGGCATAGGCCAGCCCCACCATGCGCGCCAGCAGACGATGGGCGTATTCCAGCCAGAAGATGGTCTTGAACGCCCCCAGTTCCATGCCGGCGTTGACCTGCCGGTATTCCGGCGAGGCGCGGTAGAGCGCGAAACGCTCCTGCCAGTCGGCGGCGTCCAGCGGCGGCAGCCAGCCGCTCAGCGGGCGCCAGTCGGCGATGGCGAGGCCAGAGCCGGTCAGCCGCACGACACCGCCCAGCACGGCGAGGCAGAACACCAGGGCGGCGACGGCGAACAGCCACAGCGCCACGGCGCGGCGGTCGCCCGGGGGCATGGCGGGCATCATGGCTCGCTCTGCTGCCAGTGCCCGGCCTCCTTCAGCGCCCGGGCGACCTCCGGCGGCATGTAATTCTCGTCGTGCTTGGCCAGCACCTCGTCGGCCGCGAAGATGCCTTCCTCCGCCCGCCAGCGCCCGGCGGCGACGATGCCCTGGCCCTCGCGGAACAGATCGGGCAGGGCGCCGCCATAGGCGACCGCAACGGTGGCGGCGCCGTCGCCCAGCGCAAAGCCAACCTCCGCACCCTGCCTGGTGACGCTGCCTTCCACCACCAGCCCGCCCACCCGGATGCGGGCATCCGGCGCCTTTCCGGCCACCAGTTCGGAAGGCGCATAGAAGAAGGCGACCTTTTCCCGCAGGGCGAACAGCACCAGCGCCGTCGCCAGGGCGAAGGCGGCCAGGGCGGCGGCCAGAAACGCCATGCGCTGCCGCTTGCGGGTCACGCGCCGGTTTCGGCCCGCAGCAGGCGCTTCAGCCGGGCGCGGCGCCTGGCCACCTGGCGCAGGCTTGCCGCCAGCACGCCGCCCAGAATGGCCGCCGCCGCGCCATAGGCCGGCCAGACATAAGCCGCCGCCCCGCCCATCGCCAGAAATTCCGTCATGCCGGCCCCTTGCCGCCGCGCTTTCCGCCCGCAATCATGTCGCCCCGGGCGCGCCTGGATTGTCCATTGCGGTGGATTTATGTTCAAATTACGACGGATTGTGTCGGCCCCATTCTAGCGCCGGCCCGTTTCGGGGCCGTTAAAGTGCACGCGGTGCAGGGTGGGGGCATGAGCGATGTCCGAAGACGATCTGGATCTGAGCACGCTGGACGACGACGAACTGGTCCAGCAAATGCACGAAGACCTCTATGACGGCCTGGCCGAAGAGGTCACCGAAGGTGTGGAGTTGCTGCTGGCTCGGGGCTGGGCGCCCTACAAGACGCTGACCGAAGCCCTGGTGGAGGGGATGCGGATCGTGGGCATCGATTTCCGCGATGGCATCCTGTTCGTGCCGGAGGTGCTGCTGGCGGCCAATGCCATGAAATCGGGCATGAAGATTCTGCGCCCGCTGCTGGCGGAGACCGGCGCGCCCAAGCTGGGATCGATGGTGATCGGGACGGTGAAGGGCGACATCCACGATATCGGCAAGAACCTGGTGGGGATGATGCTGGAAGGCGCCGGCTTCGATGTCTTCGATATCGGCATCAACAACGATGCCGATTCCTATCTTTCGGCCCTGGACGAACACCGGCCCGATTTCCTGGGCATGTCGGCGCTGCTGACCACCACCATGCCCTATATGAAGGTGGTGATCGACACCTTGAAGGAACGCGGGCTGCGCGACGACTACATGGTGCTGGTGGGCGGCGCGCCCCTGAACGAGGCCTTTGCGCACAGCGTCGGCGCCGATGCCTATTGCCGCGATGCGGCGGTCGCCGTGGAAACCGCCAAGGCCATGGTTGCCGAACGGCGCCAGGCCGGCCACGCCGCCTGACCGCCATGGCGGAGGGAACCCTGGTTATCGCCTGCGGTGCCCTGGCGCGGGACATTCTGGCCGTGATCGGCCGCCATGGCTGGTCGTCGATCCAGGTCGAATGCCTGCCCGCCTTCTGGCACAACACGCCTGCGCGCATTCCCGAAGGGGTGCGCGAAAAGCTGCGGGCGGCGCGGGGCCGCTTTGCCCATGTTTTCGTGGCCTATGGCGATTGCGGCACCGGCGGCCTGCTGGACGCGGTGCTGGCAGAGGAAGGGGCGGAACGTCTGCCCGGCGCCCATTGCTATGAGTTTTTCGCCGGCAGCGCGACCTTTGCCGCCCTGCACGACGACGAACCCGGCACCTTTTATCTGACCGACTATCTCGCCCGCCATTTCGAAACCCTGGTGATCAAGGGCCTGGGCATCGATCGCCATCCCGAGCTTCAGCCGCTCTATTTCGGCAATTACCGGCGGCTGGTCTATCTCTCCCAGACCGGCGACCCGGCGCTGGAGGCGCGCGCGCGTGCGGCTGCCTGCCGCCTGGGCCTGGCCTTTGAGGTGCGCGCGACCGGCTATGGCGCCCTGGAGCCCTTCCTGGCCCGGGCGGCGGCAGAGCCATCCGGGCAGGATTCGCGGCCGCAGGCGGCGCCGTGATGGCGACGCTGACCGTGGTCTATTGGCGCGACATCCCGGCCCAGGCCATCGCCCGCAGCGGGCGCCGCAGCGCCAGGCGCGTGCTGGCGCCGCGCTTCGAACGGGCCATCGACCAGGCGGCGATGCTGGCGGGTCTGCGCGACAGCGACGCCTATCTGGGCCATTGGCGCCGCCAGGCCGCAGGCGGCTTCGAGGGCGATCCGGAAGAGGCGGTGGCGGCGCTGGCGGCCCGGCTGGAAGCCAGCTTCAGCGACGAGGTGCTGGCCGCCCATGTCCGCAACGGTGGCGTGGCGCCGCAAGAGGGAGGGAAGGGATGAAGTCGCAAGGAGGGCTGGAGGCCAGGCTGGCGGCCGGCGCCTTCGTCATCACCGCCGAGACCACGCCGCCCGACGCGGCCGACGAGGCCGCGGTGATGGACAAGGTGGGCTGCCTGAAAGGGCTGGTGGATGCGGTCAACGTCACCGACGGCGCCGGTGCCCGGGTTCACATGTCGGCGCTGGCCTGTGCCGCCATCATGGCCAGGAACGGCATCGAGCCGGTGTTGCAATTCACCGTGCGCGACCGCAACCGCCTGGCGCTTCAGGGCGATATGCTGGGGGCGGCGGCCCTGGGCATCCCCAACATCCTGTGTCTGCACGGCGATGGCATGGCGGCGGGCGACCAGCCGGACGCCAAACAGGTGGACGATGTCGACAGCCGCGGCCTGCTGGCTATGGCCCGCGGCCTGCGCGACGGCGCCTTTCCCTCCGGGCGGGCGATCGCGCCGCCGCCGGGGCTGCTGATCGGCGCCGCCGACACGCCGCGCGATCCCGAAGCCGGCTTCGACGCCGCCTCCCAGCGGGCCAAGATCGCGGCCGGGGCGGATTTCTTCCAGACCCAGTTCGCCTACGACATCGACGTGCTGAAGCGCTACATGGCGGCGCTGGCCGATCGCGGCGTCACCCGCAAGGCCCGCTTCATCGTCGGCGTCGGGCCGCTGCGCTCAGCCCGCTCGGCCCGCTGGATGACGGCCAATCTGTTCGGCGTGCACGTCCCCGAACATGTCATCCGCCGCCTGGAAGGGGCCAGCGATCAGGCCGCCGAAGGGCGCCGCATCTGCGCCGAGCTGGTGCAGCAATTCAAGGACATCGAAGGCATCGCCGGCGCCCATCTGATGGCGCCGCGCGGCGAGCGCGAAATCGCCCGCACCCTGGCCGATTACGGCCTTGGCGGCTGAGCGCCGGGGAAGGCAGGGATGAGCGAGACCGTCATCTCATCGGCGACCAGGACCGTCATCGTCGGCTTCGAGCGCCCCTTCACCGTCATCGGCGAGCGCATCAACCCCACCGGACGCAAACGGCTGGCGGCCGAGATGGCCGAAGGCGATTACAGCCGGGTGGAAGCCGATGCGCTGGCCCAGGTGGCAGCCGGTGCCCATATGCTGGATGTCAATGCCGGCGTGCCGCTGGCCGACGAGCCGGGCATGCTCTACGACTGCATCAAGCTGGTGCAGTCGCTTACCGACGCGCCGCTCTCCATCGACAGCTCGATCGTGGCCGCCCTGGAAAAGGGGCTGGAGGCCTATGTCGGCAAGCCGCTGGTGAACTCGGTGACCGGCGAGGAAGAACGGCTGGAAACGGTGCTGCCGCTGGTGGCGAAATACGGCGCGGCGGTGGTGGCCATCTCCAACGACGAGACCGGCATCTCCGAAGATCCGGATGTGCGCTTCGCCGTCGCCAGAAAGATCGTGGAACGGGCGCAGGATCACGGCATCCCGCCCCAGGATGTGGTGGTGGACCCGCTGGTCATGCCCATCGGCGCCATCGGCCAGGCGGGGCGCACCTGCTTTTCCATCCTGCGCCGCCTGCGCGAAGAGCTGAAGGTGAACACCACCTGCGGCGCCTCCAACATCTCCTTCGGCCTGCCCGCCCGCCCGGCGCTCAACGCCGCCTTCCTGGCCATGGCGGCGGCCAACGGCATGACATCGGCCATCACCAACCCGCTGGAGGCGGAGATCATGACCGCGATCCGGGCGGCCGACGTGATGATGGGCACGGACCGCCACTGCCGCCACTGGATCGCGCTCCATTCCGGGGCCAGCGACAGCGTGGCCGAGGCGCGGGCAAGGCGGCGCCAGGGACGGCGGCGCCGTGGCGTCTGAAAAGGAACCGGCCCGCTCCGCCGCTGCGGCTGAAGAAGAGTCGGCGCGCCCCCGTGCTGCGGCCGGGAAAGAGCCCGCGCGCCCCGCTGCGGCCGAACCCCTGGTCGTCTTCCTGCCCTCGGGCCTGCGCGGGCGCTTCCCGCGCGGCACCCAGCTGCTGCAGGCGGCGCGCGAGCTGGGGGTGGATCTGGATTCGGTCTGCGGCGGGCGCGGCCTGTGCACCCGCTGCCAGGTGCGGATCGGGGAGGGCGTGTTCGCCAAACACGCCATCTCCTCGTCGCCGGACCACCTGACGCCCGCCAGCGAAGCCGAACGGCGCCAGCGCCGGGCGGGTCAGCTGAAGGGCGATGCCAGGCTTTCCTGCCAGGCGCGCATCGGCGGCGATCTGGTGGTGGACGTGCCGCCGGAAAGCCAGATGCACCGCCAGGTGGTGCGCAAGCGCGCCGAACAGCGCGCCATGGTCGTCGATCCGGTGGTGCGCCCGTTCTATGTCGAAATCGCCCGCCCCGACATGCACGAGCCGGCCTCCCATCTGCGCCGGCTGGAACGCGCCCTGGACGAGGCCTGGGGCATCCAGCTGGCCGGCGTCGATCCGCACGTGCTGCGCAAACTCCACCGCACGCTGGAGGAAGGCGATTACAAGGCCACCGCCCTGGTGCGGCGCAACAAGCGCCTGGTCGATCTGCGCCCCGGCTTTCGCGATCGCGTGCTGGGCCTGGCGGCCGATATCGGCTCCACCACCCTGGCCGTGCATCTGTGCGACCTCGCCAGCGGCGACATCCTGGCCTCCGAAGGCTGCATGAACCCGCAGATCCGCTTCGGCGAAGATCTGATGAGCCGCGTCTCCTACGCCATGATGAACCAGGGCGGGGCCGAGGCGATGACGGCGGCGGTGCGGAAGGCGCTGGACAAGCTGGCCCAGGCCGCCATCGCGGCGGCCGGGGCCGATGGCGACCAGGTGATGGAGATCGTGGTGGCCGGCAATCCGGTCATGCATCATCTGCTGCTGGGCCTGGATCCCACGCCGCTGGGCTTCGCGCCCTTCGCGCTCGCCACCGACCGGGCGACGATCATGCTGGCCAGCGACATCGGCCTGCGGCTCAACCCCGGCGCGCGCCTCTATGCGCTGCCCTGCATCGCCGGCCATGTCGGGGCCGATGCCGCCGCCGTGGTGCTCTCCGAGACGCCCTATCGCAACCGGGAGACGACGCTGATCGTCGATGTCGGCACCAATGCCGAAATCGTGCTGGGCCATCGCCAACGGCTGCTGGCCGCCTCCTCGCCCACCGGCCCGGCCTTCGAAGGCGCCCAGATCGGCTGCGGTCAGCGGGCGGCGCCAGGGGCCATCGAGCGGGTGCGCATCGACCGCGCCACCCTGGAGCCGCGCTTCAAGGTGATCGGCGACGATCGCTGGTCCGATGCGCCGGGCTTCGATGCCGTGGCCACCGGCATCTGCGGTTCCGGCATCGTCGAGGCGCTGGCCGAGATGTATCTGGCCGGCATCCTCACCGCCGACGGCGTCATCGACGGCGCCCTGGCGGCCAGAACGCCGCGCATCGTCGCAGACGGGCGCACCTTCGCCTACGTGCTCCACGAAGGTGCCACCAGGATGGTCGTCAGCCAGAACGATGTGCGCCAGATCCAGCTGGCCAAAGGCGCGCTGGCCGCCACCGCCCGCCTGCTGATGGACAGGCTGGGCGTCGCCACGGTCGAGCGGATCACCCTGGCCGGCGCCTTCGGCAGCCATATCGATCCCGCCTATGCCATGGTGCTGGGCATGATCCCCGATTGCAGCCTGGAGAAGACCGGCGCGGCCGGCAACGCCGCCGGAACCGGGGCCACCATCGCCCTGCTGAACAAGGCCATGCGGGCCGAGATCGAGCGCGAGGTGCGCCGCATCGAGAAGGTCGAAACGGCGGTGGAGGCCGATTTCCAGAAACATTTCGTCGCCGCCATGGCCATCCCGCATGGCAGCGATCCCTATCCCCGCCTGGCCGAAAAGATGACCCTGCCGGCGCGCAAGGCCGGTGGCAGGGCGCGCCCGGCAAGGCGGCAGCGCCGCGCGAAGCGCCAGCCCCGATAGGCCCTCCGCCCGGCCCCGCAAACCGCGCCGGGCCTGGGCTAGGATGGCGCCCGTCACCTGGTGCGGGAGGCGCGCCGACATGGTTGTGGGTGCGGAAGGCGGCGCCGATGGCGCGCCGGTGCTGGTCGCGGGCGCGGCCGGTGCCATCTGGCGCGCCCCCGACGGGCGGCTGGAGGGGCTGGACCGGGGCGAGGCGCGCCTCCGCCTGGAGGCCGGCGCCTGCCCGCTGCTCTGCCATGCCGTGGCCGTGGCCAGGCGGCTGGACGCCCGCCCCGCCCTGCCGGCCTTCGATGTGCTGGAGCTCTTCGCCTTCGTGCGCCCGGCCCGCTTCTGCGTGCCCACGCCGCGCGGCCTGGCCCAGGCGCTGGGCATCGCCTGCGGCGCCGGCCTGGAAGGCCAGCTCCACGCCTTGCGAACCGTCGCCCGGGCGCTGCTGGCCGAGCTCGCCGCCCTGGCCCCGGCAGAAATGGCCCGGGCCGCGCCCATCGCCGCCGCCATGGCCGCTGCCGGCTGGCCCTGGGCCGGGGATGTCGCCCGCGCCCTGGCCATGGACGAGGCCCAGCCTGCCTCGCTGGATGTCTGGTCGGCGCTGGGCGAATGGGCGGATGCCCCGCCCGCCGCCCCGCCCGGTTCGCATGGCGTGGACGAGGCGGAGATCCGCCGGCGTCTGGCCGAGCTCACCCGCCAGGGTGCGGAACGGCGCCCGCAGCAGGGCGATTATGCCGCCGCCCTGGCCCCGGCCTTCGCGCCGCGCCGCCGCCAGGGCCAGCCGCAGGCGGTGCTGGCCGAGGCCGGCACCGGCATCGGCAAAACGCTGGGCTATATCGCGCCCGCCAGCCTGTGGGCGGAAAAAAACCGCGCCGCGGTCTGGATCAGCACCTACACCCGCAATCTTCAGCACCAGGTCGAGCGCGAGCTGGAAAAGCTGGTGCCGGAGAGGCGCGCCAGGCGCCGCCGCGTGGTGCTGCGCAAGGGGCGGGAAAACTATCTCTGCCTGCTGAATTTCGCAGAGGCGGCCGCCAGGGCGGCCACCGTGCCGGGCGATGCCGTGGCGCTGGGCCTGATGGCGCGCTGGGTGCAGGCCAGCGGCGATGGCGACATGAGCGGCGGCGATTTCTGCGGCTGGCTGGTGGAGCTGGCGGGCGAGCGGCGCAGCCTGGCCCTGGCCGACCGGCGCGGCGAATGCGTCTATTCCGCCTGCCCCCATTACCGGCGCTGTTTCGTGGAATCCTCGCTGGCCCGCGCCCGGCGCGCCGATCTGGTGGTGGCCAACCATGCCCTGACGCTGACCCAGGCGGCCGGCGACGGCGAGGGCAGGCTTCCCACCCGCTATGTCTTCGACGAAGGCCACCGCCTGTTCGATGTCGCCGACGCCGTCTTCTGCCACCGCATGACCGGGCGCGAGGGCGAAGATCTGCGCCGCTGGCTGCTGGGGGGCGAAAGCTCTGCCCGGCGGGCGCGGGGGCTGGCCCTGCGCCTGGGCGACCTGCTGGACCGGGACGAGCGGGCGCTGCTGGACGATGTCCACCGCGCCTCCCGCGCCCTGCCGGCCCCGGGCTGGCGCCAGCGGCTGGCGCAGGAGGCGCCGCACGGCCCGGCAGAGGCCTTCCTGGCGCTGGTGCGCCGCCAGGTTCTGGCCCGCTCCGAAGGCGCCGATGCCGGCTATGGCCTCGAATGTTCGCCCTGGCCGCCAGCGGACGACCTGCTCGAGGCCAGCGCCCGGCTGGCAGCGGCGCTGACGGCGCTGGAGCGTCCGCTGTTGCAGCTGAAGCGGCAGCTGGCCGCCCTGCTGGACGAACGGGCCGACGAGGCCGACTCGCCCGCCGGGCTGCGCATCGAAGCCATGCTGCGCGGCCTCGACCGCCGCGCCCTGGACACCCTGCGGGCATGGCGGGCGATGCTGGCGCGCCTGCGCGAAGGCGAAGAGGAAGGCTTCATAGATCGTTTCGCGCTGGAGAGGGAGGAAGGCCGCGAGCGCGATGTCGGCATGCATCGCCACGCCCTGGACCCCGGCCGCCCGTTCGCCGAAGCCATGGCGGCCTCTGCCCATGGCCTGGTCGTCACCTCGGCGACGCTGCGGGGCGACCGCACGCCGCCCGCGCCCACGCCCACGCCAGAGGCGGCAGACGCCGGCTGGGCGGCGGCCCGGCTGCGCAGCGGCCTGCGCCATCTCGCCCGCGCCCCGCACGAGGCCGCCCTGGCCTCGCCCTTCGACCACGCCAGGCTGACGCGCCTGCTGATCGTCACCGATGTGGCGCGCAATCGCCCGGCCCGCATCGCCGCCGCCTTCCGGGCGCTGTTCCTGGCGGCGGGCGGCGGCGCGCTGGGCCTGTTCACCTCCATCCGCCGCCTGCGCGACACCCATCGGCGCATCGCCCTGGCGCTGGAACATGCCGGGCTGGCGCTTTATGCCCAGCATGTCGATGCCATGGCCACCGCCACCCTGGTGGATATCTTTCGCGCCGAGGAAGATGCCTGCCTGCTGGGCACCGATGCGGTGCGCGACGGTGTGGATGTGCCGGGCCGCTCGCTGCGGCTGATCGTGTTCGAACGGGTGCCCTGGCCGCGCCCGGACCTGCTGCACAAGGCGCGCCGCCGGGCCTTCGGCGGCCCCGCCTGGGACGACCCGATCGTCCGCCTGCGGCTGGCCCAGGCCTTCGGGCGCCTGGTGCGCCGGGCCGACGATCGCGGCGTGTTCGTGCTGCTGGATGCGGGCCTGCCTTCGCGCCTGCTTTCCGCCTTTCCCGAAGGCGTGAAGGCGGAAAGGATGGGCCTTGCCCAGGCGGTGGCGGCGGTGCGCGCCCATCTCGGCCCCGCCCCCGGCGGCTGAGCGGCCAGGGGGCGCGTCGTTGACAGCCCCGCATCCGGCCCCTATCTCTGCCGGATAAGCGCCGCCCCCATGGGCGCGGGTTCTGCACGGATGGTTCTGCGATGCTGGGCGCCTTCGCCGGCCGCATCTTCGGGTCGGCCAATCAACGCCATATCGGCAAGCTGGGCAGAACCGTCGCGCGCATAGGCGCCCTTGAGCCCGAGCTGCAGGGGCTGGCGGACGACGCGCTGGCCGCCAGAACCGAGACCTTTCGCCGCCGCCTGGCCGAGGGCGCGGCCCTGAGCGATCTGCTGGTGGAGGCCTTCGCCACCGTGCGCGAGGCCGCAAGGCGCACCCTGGGCCAGCGCCATTTCGACGTGCAGATGCTGGGCGGGCTGGTGCTGAACGACGGCAGCATCGCCGAGATCAAAACCGGCGAGGGCAAAACCCTGGTCGCCACCCTGCCCGCCTATCTCAACGCCCTGGCCGGGGAAGGCGTCCACATCGTCACCGTCAACGATTACCTGGCCAGGCGCGATGCCGAATGGATGGGCCGCATCTATCGCTTTCTGGGGCTCTCCGTGGGCTGCATCGTTCCCGGCCTGGACGATGCGGCGCGCAAGGCGCAATACGCCTGCGACGTCACCTATGGCACCAACAACGAGCTCGGCTTCGACTATCTGCGCGACAACATGAAGTTCTCGCTGGACAGCATGGTGCAGCGCGCCCGCAGCTTTGCCATCGTCGATGAGGTGGACAGCATCCTGATCGACGAGGCGCGCACGCCGCTGGTGATCTCCGGTCCCGCCGAGGTTTCGTCCGAACTCTACCGCCAGGTCGATCGGCTGATCCCGAAGCTGGGCGCAGACGACGTGGAAAAGGACGAAAAGCAGCGCACCGTCTCGCTGACCGATGGCGGCGCCCTGGCGATGGAGGCGCTGCTGACCGAGGCGGGGCTGATGAGCGAAGGCGGCCTTTACGACATCGAAAATGTCAGCCTGGTCCACCACGTCAATCAGGCGCTGCGCGCCCATAAGCTGTTTGCGCGCGATGTGGACTATATCGTCAAGGACGGCCGCGTCGTCATCATCGACGAGTTCACCGGACGCATGATGGAAGGCCGCCGCTATGCCGACGGCCTGCACCAGGCGCTGGAAGCCAAGGAAAGGGTGGCGGTGCAGACCGAAAACCAGACCTTCGCCTCCATCACGTTCCAGAACTATTTCCGCCTTTACGACAAGCTGGCCGGCATGACCGGCACGGCCATGACCGAAGCGGGCGAGTTCGCCGAGATCTACGGGCTCAGCGTGGTCGAAATCCCTACCAACCGCCCCATGATCCGCGACGATCGCGACGACGAGGTCTATCGCACCGGCGGGGAAAAGCACCGCGCCATCGCCGCCGCCATCGAAGATTGCCACCGGCGCGGCCAGCCGGTGCTGGTGGGCACCGTTTCCATCGAAAAATCCGAGCGCATCGCGGCGCTGCTGAAGAAACGCGCCATCCCCCACAATGTGCTGAACGCCCGCTATCACGAACAGGAGGCGGCCATCGTCGCCCAGGCAGGGCGGCTGGGGGCGGTGACCATCGCCACCAACATGGCCGGGCGCGGCACCGATATCCAGCTGGGCGGCCATGCCGGGATGCGGCTCCAAAGCGAGCTTCCCGACGAGGCCGACCCAGCCCGGCTGGCCGCCGCGAGCGAGCGCATCGCGGCCGAGGTGGCGGCAGAGCGCGAACAGGTGCTGGCCGCCGGCGGCCTTTTCATCCTGGGCACGGAGCGCCACGAAAGCCGGCGCATCGACAACCAGCTGCGCGGCCGTTCGGGCCGCCAGGGCGACCCCGGCGCCTCCGCCTTCCTGCTTTCGCTGGAAGACGATCTGATGCGCATCTTCGGCTCGGAACGCCTGGACGGCATGCTGCGCAAGCTGGGCCTGGAAGAGGACGAGGCCATCGTCCATCCCTGGGTCAACAAGGCGATCGAACGGGCCCAGGGCAAGGTGGAGGCGCGCAATTTCGACATCCGCAAGACCCTGCTGCGCTTCGACAATGTGATGAACGACCAGCGCAAGGTGATCTACGAACAGCGCCGCGATCTGATGTCGGCATCCGACCTTTCCGAGACCGTCGCCGCCATGCGCCGCGAGACCGTGGAGGCCATGGTGGGGCGCGCCATCCCCGAAGACGCCTATCCCGAACAATGGCAGACCGCGGCGCTGGCCGAAGAGGTCCGCCGCGTCCTGGGCCTGGAGCTGCCGGTGGTGGCCTGGGCCGGCGAGGAAGGCATCGCCGACGAAGAGGTGCTGGAGCGCATCCAGCAGGCCGCCGCCGACAAGGCGCGCGAGAAGGAGCAACGCTATACGCCGGCGGTGATGCGGCTGGCCGAAAAAAGCCTGCTGCTGCAGGTGCTGGACCAGAAATGGCGCGACCACCTGCTTTCGCTGGATCACCTGCGCCAGTCGGTGGGGCTGCGCGCCTATGCCCAGAAGGACCCGCTGCGGGAATATCAGCGCGAGGCCTTCGACCTGTTCGACGGCCTTCTGGAAAGCGTGCGCGAGACCGTCACCCGCACGCTGATGCATGTCGAAATCCGCCTCGATGCGCCGCCGCCCGCCGCCCGCCCGCCGTCTGCCCTGCGCGAGGGCCGCAGCGATCCGGCGCTGGCCGCCCCGCCGCCGCGCGGGGGAAGCGTCCGTCCGCCGGGCCGCATCGACCCGGCCAGGCGCCGGGCCGACGATCCTTCCACCTGGGGCAAGGTGGGCCGCAACGAACCCTGCCCCTGCGGTTCCGGCAGAAAATACAAGCAATGCCACGGACGCCTGGCCCACCCCGCCCCCACGCGCCGCGCCGGCTGAGGCTGCTTCAGGAACGGGGGCGGCCTATGGCCATGAACTTTTCGCGCCGGGCGGCGGCCAGGGCGGCGCCCGGGCGCCCTTCGAGCTCGCCCAGGGCTTCGGCGATGGCGGTGCCGACCGTGGCGATGGCCTTGGCCGGATCGCGATGGGCACCGCCCAGCGGTTCGGCCACCACCCGGTCGATGACGCCCTGGGCGGCGAGGTCGCCTGCGGTCAGCTTCATGGCGTCGGCCGCCGCCTCGGCCTCGTCGCCGCTGCGCCACAGGATCGAGGCGCAGCCTTCCGGCGAGATGACCGAATAGACCGCGTGCTCCAGCATCAGCACGCGGTTGGCCACGGCGATGGCGATGGCCCCGCCGGAGCCGCCCTCGCCGATCACCACCGAAATCATGGGCACTTCCAGGCCCAGGCAGGTTTCGATGGCCCGCGCGATGGCCTCGGCCTGGCCGCGCTCTTCGGCGCCGATGCCGGGCCAGGCGCCCGGCGTGTCCACCAGCGAGACCACCGGCAGGCCGAAACGGCCCGCCAGGCGCATCAGGCGGGCGGCCTTGCGGTAGCCTTCCGGCCGCGCCATGCCGAAATTATGGGCGAGGCGGTCGTCGGTGTCGCTGCCCTTCTCGTGGCCCATGATCAGCACCGACCGGCCCCGGAAGCTGCCCAGGCCGGCCAGCAGCGCCCGGTCTTCGCCATAGAGGCGATCGCCCGCCAGGGGCACGAAATCGTCCACCAGGCGCGCGATATAGTGGCTGCTGTGGGGCCTGCCGGGATGGCGGGCGAGCTGGGTTTTCTGCCAGGGCGTGAGCTTGCCGTAGGTCTGCGCCATCAGCCGGCCCAGCTTGTGCTCCAGCCGGGCCACCTCTTCGACGATGTTGATGCCGTCGCCGTCGGAAAGCCGTCGCAGCTCTGCGATCTTGCTTTCGAGTTCGGCGATCGGGCGTTCGAAATCCAGGTAGTGCATGGCAGAGCGCCCCGCGCTGCCCCGGGGCGTGTCAGCCCACGGCGGCGATGCGGTCGGCCTTCTCCACCATCGCCTGGGCCTGCTTGATCGAGGCGATGTCGATCAGCCGCCCGTCCAGCGATACCGCGCCCTGGCCCTCCTGCTGCGCCTGGGCCATGGCCTCCAGGATGCGCCGGGCCTGGTCCACCTCCTTGTCGGAGGGGCTCATCACCTGGTTGGCCAGGGCGATCTGGCTGGGGTGGATGGCCCATTTGCCCTCGCAGCCCAGGGCGGCGGCGCGGTTGGCCTGGGCGCGGTAGCCGTCGCCATCGCGGAAATCGCCGAACGGGCCGTCCACCGGGCGCAGGCCGGCGGCCCGGGCCGCCACCACCATGCGCGAGATGGCGAAATGCCACATGTCGCCCCAGTGATAGGCCCGCCCGGCGCCGTCTTCGTCATCGGTCAAAACCCCGTAGAGCGGATTGGGGCCGCCGATCTTCGTGGTGCGCGCCCGGGTCGAGGCGGCATAGTCGGCGACGCCGAAATGCAGGCTTTCGTTGCGGCGGCTGGCGCTTGCCAGGGCCTCGACATGGGCCATGCCCAGGGCCGTTTCCACGATCAGCTCGAAGCCCAGCCGCTTTTTGCGCCCGATGGCGTCTTCGACCTGGGTGACCAGCATATCGACGGCATAGACATCGGCCGCCGTTCCCACCTTGGGGATCATGATCAGGTCCAGCCGCCCGTGCGTGCGCTCGATCACATCGACCACATCCCGATACATGTAGTGGGTATCGAGGCTGTTGATGCGCACGGAGAGCGTCTTTCCCCCCCAGTCGATGTCGTCGATGGCGGCGATGACGTTGCGCCGCGCCTGGGGCTTGTCGTCGGGCGCGACCGCATCTTCCAGATCCAGGAAAACCACATCGGCAGCGCCCCTGGCCGCCTTCTCGAACAGCTCCGGGCGGCTGCCGGGGACGGCGAGCTCGCTGCGGTTCAGCCTGGCGGGCGCGGGTTCGACGATTGTGAAGCTCATGGGGTGAAGCTCATGGTCTGCTCCTGTGGCCGTCCCTGGCGGGCAGGGCTGGCGTCCGGGGGGCGCCACCGTCCATGTCCGCGCCGCGGCTGTCAAGCGAGCGGGTGATGGGTGAAGACGGCCGCCTTCAGCCGCTCCTCCAGCACATGGGTGTAGATCTGGGTGGTGGAGATGTCGGCATGGCCCAGCATCTTCTGGACCGAGCGCAGATCGGCGCCATGGGCCAGCAGATGGCTGGCGAAGGCGTGGCGCAGCACATGGGGCGAGACCCGGCGGGGCGAAATGCCGGCCTCGCCCGCCAGCTGTTTCAGCATCTTCGCCACCGCCTGGCGGGTGAGATGGCCGCCAGCGGAGCGCGAGGGAAACAGCCAGGGCGAAGGCCGCTCCAGAGCCGCCAGCCAGGCCTTCAGGGCGCTGGCCGCCGCCTCGCCCACCGGCACCAGCCGTTCGCGCCCGCCCTTGCCGCGCACCACCAGAAAGGGTTTTTCGTAATCGAAGGCGCGGCGCGGCAGGCCCACCAGTTCGGAGACGCGCAGGCCGCTGGCATAGAGCAGCTCCACCAGCGCCGCCCGCCGCAGGCCTTCCGCCCCGCGTCCGGCCCGGGCGCAGGCCAGCAGCGCCTGCACCTCGCCTTCGGAGAGCACCTTGGGCAGGCGGCGGGCGGCGCGGGGCGATTCCAGCACCGCGCTGGGATCGTCGCCGCGCTGGCCTTCGGCGGCGAGAAAGCGGAAGAACTGGCGCATGGTGGAAAGCCGCCTGGCGGTGGTGGCCCTGCCGGCTCCCGCCTGCTGCAGCGCTGCCAGATAGGCGCGCAGATCGTCGCTGTCGGCGGCCGCCAGGGGGCGGCCTGCCAGGAAGGCCGCCAGATGGGCCAGGTCGCGGCGATAGGCGGCCAGCGTGTTGGCGGCCACGCCGCGCTCGGCCGCCAGCATCTCGAAGAAGCCTTCCACCCCGGTCATGGCCCGGCGGCGAAGGCGGCCTCGGTGGCGATGGCCCGCGCCTCGCGCTCCAGCCCGGTGGCGGCCAGCGCGGTGGCAACGGCACGCAGCGTGGCCGGCGGCGCCCGGCCCGGCCCGCCATCGCCCAGGGCCAGCAGCGCCAGCAGCACCGTCTCCCCCCTCCGCCCCGCCCTGGCCGCCAGCTCCAGGGCCAGCAGCACAGCGACATCGGCCGCCGGGGCCGCCATGTCGAAGGCATCGGTCTCGAAGGCATCGGGCAGCGCCAGCAGATCGGTTATCAGCGGCGCGCCGGCGCCATCGTCGAACGCCGCCAGCAGCGCCAGATAGAGCGCCGTCTGGCGGGGGCTGCGCTGGCCGGAAGCCCACCAGCGGCGCATGGCCTCGCCATCGTCGCCGGGCGCATCTCCCCAGGCCAGGCGGCAGAGCGGCCACAGGGTGGCGGTGGCCTCGCCCGCCTGGCGGCGCTGTTGCAGCGGCCACCAGGGCCGGGCCGCTTCGGACTGGCCGGCGGCCAGCAGCGCCAGCAAGGCATCGCCGGCGAACCAGGATAATTCGGGCGGCAATTCGGAGGCCGCCTCGGGCGTGGCGACAAGGCTTGCGATCTCGTCCGCCGCCGCCGCCGCCGCCGCCAGAAAGCCGGCCCCGCCCGCCGCCGCGCCGTGGTGCAGCAGGGCGGCCAGCGCCTTCGCCTTCGCTTGCGCCTGGCGTTCCAGCAGGGCGGCCTGGAACAGCAGGGCGCGGCCCGCCGGCCCGTCCCCATCGCCGCCGCCCGCTTTCACCCGGCGGTAGAGGTCGCCCAGCGCCCTGCCGTCCATCACGCCCGCCGCCACCGCCCGTTCCGCCGCCGCCAGGCGGATGGCCAGCGGCAGCGCGCCCCACCCCGCCGCCGCCTTCAGCAGCGGCGCCGGCGCGTCCGCCAGCGCCTCGGACGGCAGCGCGCCCGCCAGGGCCGCCATGGCGAACAGCAGCGCCGGCACCTCTTCCAGCGAGGCGAGCGGCTGAGGCGGGCCGATATCGCCTCCGGCCAGCGTCCGGTCCAGCGCCAGAAAGCGGGGATCGACCGCCAGGCCCGCATCCCGCAGCACGGCCAGCCCCAGATCGGCCGCCGCATGCTGGCCGGCGAAGCGCTGGCAGAAGATCAGCGCCGGGGCCAGGGCGTCGTCGTCGCCCTCCCGCAGCGCGGCGGCCACCGCCTGGCAGGCGGCGTCCGGAGCGCCGGCCAGCAGCAGGGCATCCACCCTGCGGCGGTGCGCGAAGGGCGACAGCGCGCGCGCGCCGGCGATCTCGACCAGGGCCGGCACCTGGTCGTAAAGGCCCAGCGCCACCAGGCGATCGATGCGCATGGCCAGCAGATCGCGCGGCGCGCCGGTCTCGTCCAGCTCGTCCTGTGGCGGCAGTGCGGCGGTCAGCAGCAGGCGCCGGGCCAGCTGGGTGGCCGCCCGCGAGCCGCTATCGCCCGCCAGCCGCGGCAACAGCCGGGCCAGCACCGCCGCCTGGCTGCCCTGCCACATGTCGGAACCCAGCCCGCCCGAGCGCACATCCAGCGTGCCAACGGCGGCGATATCGACGGCATCCAGGGTCTCGATCTCGAGCTCGGCCGTGGCCGGCGCGGCCGCATCCGCCGTCCCCTGTGCGTCCCGATCCAGCGGCGCGCCGATCGGCGGGCGGTCCTCGTCCCGGGCATCCTGCGTATCCCGGTCCAGCGGCGCGATGACCAGGGGCTGATCTTCGGTCTGCGCCGCCGCCGGAAGGCTGGCCAGCGCCAGGGCCGCCAGCGCGCTACGGAGCGAAGCGTTCATCGGGGATGACGATCTCCACCAGCCGGGTCGGAGGCGGGATGTCCCAACTGGCGAGGAAGACGGCGCCGCCGATGACCGAAGCGACGGCCAGGAACAGGACGAGGCGAAACAGGAAGCGCATGGGGCCGTGCCATTCGGTGGACGCGGTGGCGGGTGCGGGATGTGCTATCGTGGCATTGTGGCGCGGATGCGGCAATGGCTGCGCGCGCGGCTGCCGGCACAGGATTCCCGTGAACGACGATGTCATCTCCAGCCTGGACCGCAGCGTCGCCCTGGTGGGGCTGATGGGCGCGGGCAAATCCAGCGTCGGCAGGCGGCTGGCGGCGCGCCTCGCCATGCCCTTCGTGGATGCCGACGCCGAGATCGAGAAGGCCGCCGGGTGCCCGATTACGGAGATTTTCGCCCGCCACGGCGAGGCCGCCTTTCGCAAGGGCGAAGGCCGCGTCATCGCCCGCCTGCTGCGGGGCGGCCCCAAGGTGTTGGCAACCGGCGGCGGCGCCTTCATGGACCCGCACACCCGCGCCCGCATCGCCGCCAGCGCCATTTCCGTCTGGCTGCGCGCCGCGCCGGAGCTGCTGCTGGCCCGCCTGGCGCGGTGCAACGACAGGCCGCTGCTGGCCCAGGGCGCGCCGCACGAAACCATGACGCGGCTGATGGCCGAACGCCATCCGGTTTATGCCACCGCCGACATTTCGGTCGATAGCGGCGCCGGGCCGCAGGATGCGGTGGCCTGCCGCATCGTTGCCGCCCTGCGCCGGCATCTGGCGCCATGAGCGCATCGTGAGCGCGCCGGCAAGGCTCAGCGTCGCCCTGGGGGCGCGCGGCTATGACATCGTGGTGGGCGCCGGGCTGCTGGCCCAGGCCGGGGCGCTGCTGGCGCCGCTGCTGGCGCGGCGGCGCCTGTTCGTCGTCAGCGACCGCAGCGTCGCCCGCCTCCATCTGGACACGCTGAAGGGTGCCCTGGCCGCCGCCGATATCGCCTGCGACGCCGTGATCCTGCCCCCTGGCGAGCGCTCCAAACGCTTCCGCCGTTTCGAGGCGCTGGCCCTGCGCCTGCTCGATCTGGGGCTGGAGCGCGGCGATACCATCGCGGCGCTGGGGGGTGGCGTGGTGGGCGATCTGGCCGGTTTTGCCGCCGGCGTGCTGCATCGCGGCACCGGCTTCGTCCAGCTGCCCACCACCCTGCTGGCCCAGGTGGACAGCTCCGTCGGCGGCAAGACGGGCATCGACACGCGCCACGGCAAGAACCTGGTGGGCGTCTTTCACCAGCCGCGCCTGGTGCTGGCCGATACCGCCGTGCTGGCCACCCTGCCGCGCCGCCAGCTGCTGGCGGGCTATGCCGAAATCGTCAAATACGCCCTGCTGGGCGATGCCGCCTTCTTCGCCTGGCTGGAGGCCCACGGGCCGCAGGTGGTGGCCGCCGCCGGGCCGGAACGGCGCCGGGCGGTGCTGAAAAGCTGCGCCGCCAAGGCGGCGATCGTGGCGGCCGACGAGCGCGAGGCGGGCCGCCGCGCCCTGCTGAATCTGGGGCACACCTTCGGCCATGCGCTGGAGGCCGCCGCTGGCTTCGGCCCCGGCCTGCTGCACGGCGAGGCGGTGGCGACCGGCATGGCCATGGCCTTTGCGCTGGCGGCCCATCTGGGGCTGTGCCCCGCAGGCGACGCCAGGCGGGCCACGGCCCATCTGGCCGCCATGGGGCTCCCCATCCACCCGGCCGGCCTCGCCCTGCCCACCCCCGATGCCGACCTGCTGCTGGCCCATATGGCCAGGGACAAGAAGGTGGTGGATGGGCGCATCGCCCTGGTGCTGCCACGGGCCATCGGCGATGCCTTTCTGACGCGCCAGGTGGCGCCCGACAGGCTGCGGGCCTGGCTGGCGCATATGCTGACCCATCCCCCCGCCGCGGCGTGACGGCGCCGCTCCCCTGCAACATCACGGACAAGGACTGCCATGGTCGCTGTGCTGGAACTCTTCGTCGTGCTGATTTTCGCCTTCATCGTGCTTTCCGCCCTCTTTTCCGGGTCGGAGACGGCGCTGACGGCTGCCAACCGCTCCCGCCTCCACGCCCTGGAGCGGTCCGGCGACCGCCGCGCCGTGCAGGCCAGGCAGCTGCTGGCGGATCGCGAGCGCCTGATCGGGGCCATCCTGGTCGGCAACAACCTGTTCAACATCGCCGCCGCCTCCATGGCCACCTATGTCTTCATCGAACTGGTGGGCGAGGCCGGCGTCGTCTATGCCACCACCGCCATGACGGTGCTGATCGTCATCTTCGCCGAGGTGCTGCCCAAGACCTATGCCATCCGCCACGCCGAGCGCATGGCGCTGGCCGTCGCCCCGGCCATGAAGGGCGTGGTGTGGTTCGCGCGCCCTCTCACCTTCGCGCTGCAGGGGCTGGTGGCGCTGGTGCTGCGCCTGCTCGGGGCCGGCGGGCGGGACGATCTGAAGCCGTCCGACGAGGAGATCCGCGGCACCCTCGCCCTCTTCAAGCTGGAAGGCGGGCTGGTGAAAGACCGCCACGCCATGCTGGACGGGGTGCTGGACCTGTCGCAGGTGCAGGTGGGCGAGGTCATGACCCATCGCCGCCAGATGGCGACGCTGAACATCGACGAGGCGCCCGCCGCCATCGTCGAGGCGGCGCTGAAAAGCCCGCATACCCGGCTGCCGCTGTGGCGGGGCGATCCGGACAATGTGGTGGGCGTGCTGCATGTCAAGGATCTGCTGCGGGCGCTGCACCGTGCGGGCGGGCGCAGCGCAGACCTGGACATCGCGGCGGTGGCCGGCGAGCCCTGGTTCGTGCCCGACACCACGGCGCTGTCGGAACAGCTGACCGCCTTCCGCGAGCGCCACGCCCATTTCGCCCTGGTGGTGGACGAATACGGCACGCTGATGGGCGTGGTCACGCTGGAGGACATCCTGGAAGAGATCGTCGGCGAGATCGAGGACGAACACGACGTGGCGGCCAGCGAAACGGCGGTGGCCGAAGACGGCACCGTGGTGGTGGAAGGCGCGGCCACGCTGCGCGACCTGAACCGCGAGTTCGACTGGAACCTGCCCGACGACGAGGCCGCCACCGTCGCCGGCCTGGTGATCCACGAGGCGCAGCAGATCCCGGAAAGGGGGCAGATCTTCGTCTTCCACGGCTTCCGCTTCGAGATCACCGGGCGCCAGCGCAACCAGATCACCCAGCTGCGGGTGACGCCTTTGCGGCAGAACGACACCGCGCCCGGCTGACGGCCGCCATGGATGCCGCCGCCGCCCTGGCGCCGGTGCTGGCGCCGATCGCCGCCGCCATCGCCGTCGGCATCGCCTGGGCGCGCTGGGGCAGGCCCGCCGACCCGGCCAGCCTGACCCAGGTGATCCTGAATGTGGGCACGCCCTGCCTGGTGTTTTCGACCCTTTCCACCCTCACCGTGCCGCCGGCCGCCCTGGCGACGATGGCGGCGGCGACGGTGCTGATGCTGCTGGCCTTTCTGGGCGCGGGCGGGCTGCTGCTGCGCCTGGCCGGGCTGCGCCGCGATGTCTATCTGCCGCCGCTGGTGTTCGGCAATCTGGGCAATCTGGGCCTGCCGCTGAACCTGTTCGCCTTTGGCGATGCCGGCCTGGAACTGGCGCTGATCATGTTCGCCACCCAGTCGATGCTGTTCTTCACGGTTCATTTCTGGCTGATGTCGGATTCGGCCTCGCCCGCCGCCATGCTGAAGACGCCCCATCTCTATGCCATCGCGGCGGCGCTGGCCTTCACGCTGACCGGCACCGAACCGCCCCGCTGGCTTACCAACACCACCGACCTTATCGGCGGCCTCACCATCCCGCTGCTGCTGATCCTGCTGGGGGTGTCGCTGTCGCGCATGAAGGTGGTCGAGGTCGCCCGCCCGCTGGCCGTGGCCCTGGCGCGCCTGGCGCTGGGCCTGGCGGTGGCGCTGGGCCTGTGCGAGCTGCTGGACCTGGAAGGCGTGGCGCGCGGCACCGTCGCCATCGCCTGCTGCATGCCCGGGGCGGTGTTCAACTATCTGGCGGCGCTGCGCTATGGCCGCGCGCCGGACGAGGTGGCGGGCTATATCGTGCTGTCGTCGCTGGCGGTGCTGTTGCTGCTGCCGGCCCTGGTGCCCCTGGCCTGGTGGCTGGCCGGTTGAGCTTGCGGGCAGGCGGGCCTATGCTGCGCCGCCTCCCAAGCAGGCCGCCGCCATGGCCCTCTCCCCGCCCGCCCCGCGCAAGCCGGTCCACAGCCGCGAGATCGTCTGCCACGCCTTCGAGCGCGCGGACGGGCTGTGGGATCTGGAAGCCAGCCTCCACGACACCAAAACCTACGCCATCGCCAACCGCGACCGCGGCTGCATTCAGGCAGGCGAGCCGGTGCACGGCATGTGGCTGCGGCTGGTGATCGACGACGATTTCGTGGTCCGCGATGTCGAGGTCAGCATGGAGCACACGCCCTATGCCATCTGCCGGGCGATCGAACCCGCCCATCGCCAGCTGATCGGCGCCAGCATCGGCCCGGGCTGGAGCCGGCAGGTCCGCGCCCTGCTGGGCGGCACCGGCGGCTGCACCCATCTGCGCGAGATGCTGGGCCGCATGGCCACCGTCGCCTTCCAGGCCCTCTACGGGCGCCGCCGCGCCCAGGGCAAGGAGGACGCAAAGGCCCGGCGCAGGCCCTGGGTGATCGACGGCTGCCACGCCTGGGCGGCCGACGGGCCGGTGGTGAAGGCGGAGTTTCCCGAATGGTATCGCGGCCCGGCGGACACGGGGCCGGAGGGTGGGCGATGACCGGCGCCCGGCCTTCGCCCTCGCGCGGGCGGGCGCGTATCGGCATCGTGACGCCGTTTTCCAACACCAATCTGGAGGCCGACCTGGCGCTGCTGCGGCCCTGGGGCGTCTCCTGCCACATCGTGCGGGCGGGCGGCTACGACCTCGACGCGGTGCCGGATGGCGCGCAGATGCGCCGCTTCGCCCAGTCCTCCCTGGATGGCGTGCTGGAGCTTCTGATGGCGGCGCGGCCCGATGTCGTGCTCTATGGCTGCACTTCGGCAACCATGGCCATGGGGCCGGATTATGACCGCGCCTTCCGCGCCCGCATCGAGGCTGCCGCCGGCGTGCCGGCCGTCACCGCCGCCGGCGCCCTGATCGAGGCCCTGGACGCGCTGGGCGCGGAGACGGTGGGCTTCTGCTCGCCCTACACCGAGGCGCTGGCCCGCCAGGCAGCCGCCTTTCTGGAGGCGGCGGGGCGGCGCGTGGTGCGCATCGCCCATGTCGGCGCCGATCTGGGCAATGACGGCCAGGGCGCGCTCAGCCCCGAAGAGGTGCTGGCGCTGGCCCGGCGCGCCAATCACGCCCGGGCCGAGGCCATCGTGCTTTCCTGCACCGACATGCGCGCCGTGGAGGCGATCGCCGCCCTGGAAGACGAAACCGGCAAGCCGGCGGTAACCAGCAACCAGGCGATGATGCACGCCGCCATCGCCCGGCTTCGCCTGCCCGACCGGGTGCCGGGCCGGCTGGGCGCGCTGGGGCGCCCGGGCGCGCCTCACAGCTCCGAAGGCGCCCTGGCCTCGATCGCCAGGGCGTGAATGTCGCTGGCCAGCTCTTCGGCCAGGGCGCGATAGACCAGCCTCTGCCTGGCCAGCCGCCCCAGCCCCTCGAAGGCGGCGGCGACGATCCGGACGTGGAAATGGCTTTCGCCGCCGGGCCTGGCGCCGGCATGGCCGGCATGGAGATGGGATCGATCGACGATCTCCAGCGCCTGAGGCGCCAGCGCCGCCTCCAGCTTTGCCGCCATCGCCCTGGATACTCTCGCCGGGGTCACGCTCATCGCCCGCTCCTCATCCGCTGCTCGCCCACCGCCTTGCCAGGCCCGGCGGCGCTTTTCATACTGCCGCCATGGCTCGCCGACATGCCACCAACGGCTTTGCGAACGGCCCCGCCGCCACCGGCGAGGCGCCCACCAGGCTCTGCAACCATCCGGGCTGCGAGCGGGCGGGGGAACATCGGGCGCCGCTCTCGCGCCAGCGTTTGCACGAGTTCCAGTATCTGTGCCTCGAACATGTCCGCGAGTTCAACCGTTCGTGGAATTTCTTCGCTGGCTGGAAGCAGGGCGAGATCGACGCCTATCGCCATGCCGACCTCTCCTGGCATCGCCCCACCTGGCGTTCGGACCGCCGCCCCGGCGCCTTTCGCCGGACGCTGCCTGGGGGCGGCTGTCACGATCCCTTCGCCTTCATGGCCGGCCAGGCGCCCCGGCGCGGCCCCGGCCCGGCGCCGGGCGCGGGGCGCGGCGAGGCCAGGCGCCGGGTGCCGACCGAAGAACGCCGCGCGCTGGCCGTGCTGGGCCTTCGCCCCGGGGCGGGGGCGGGCGAGATCAAACGCCGCTTCAAGGACGAGGTGAAGGCCTGCCATCCCGATGTTCACGGCGCCGACGAGGCGGGCGAGGCGCGCCTGCGCGAGGTGATCCGGGCCTATCGCCGCCTGATGGGAACCGCGCCGGCCTGAGCGCCTTGCAGCTTGTGCCGCCCCGCCGCGCCGTGCCAATCTGCCCCGGCCGTCGCCGGCCCGCGATGCGGGGCCAGCGGGAACGGCGATGACAAACCAGCGCGACATCGGAACGATGGCGAAAGATACCGGCGACATCGCCTTGTTGCCCGAAGGCGGGCCGGATGCCACGGCCAGCGCCTCCCGCCTGTTCGGCCTCGACAGCGCCATGGAGGTGCCGGCCTATTCCCGGCCCAGCGCCCATGTGCCCGAAAAGGACGACGCCTATGTCTTCGACCCGCAGACCACGCTGGCCATCCTGGCAGGCTTTGCCCACAACCGGCGGGTGATGATCCAGGGCTATCACGGCACCGGCAAATCCACCCATATCGAACAGGTGGCGGCGCGGCTGAACTGGCCCTGCATCCGCGTCAACCTGGACAGCCATATCGGCCGCATCGATCTGATCGGCAAGGACGCCATCGTGCTGCGCGACGGCAAGCAGATCACCGAATACCGCGAAGGCATCCTGCCCTGGGCCATCCAGAACCCCATCGCGCTGGTGTTCGACGAATACGACGCCGGGCGCCCGGATGTGATGTTCGTGATCCAGCGGGTGCTGGAGGCCCAGGGCCGGATGACGCTGCTGGATCAGAACCGGGTGATCCGCACGCATCCGGGCTTCCGCCTGTTTTCCACCGCCAACACGGTGGGGCTGGGCGATACCACCGGCCTCTATCACGGCACCCAGCAGATCAATCAGGGCCAGATGGATCGCTGGTCGATCGTCTCCACCCTCAACTACCTGGAACACGAGGAGGAGGAGAAGATCGTGCTTTCGAAGGTGCCGTACTATGGCCATGCCTGCGGCCGCGCCATGGTGCGTCGGATGGTCGCCGTGGCGGAGCTGACCCGCGGCGCCTTCATGAGCGGCGACATCTCCACCGTCATGTCGCCCCGAACCGTCATCACCTGGGCCGAGAACGCCGAGATCTTCGGCGATCCGGCCTTCGCCTTCCGTGTCACCTTCCTCAACAAGTGCGACGAGACGGAACGCCCCCAGATCGCCGAGTTCTATCAGCGCTGCTTCGCTTCGGAACTGCCCGAATCGGTGGCCGCCCAGGCTGCCGCCCCCCGGCCTTGAAACGCGATCCCGGCCCGGTGGAGCCGTTCAAGCGCGTCGTGGCCGGCACGCTGCGCGCCATGGCGCGCTCTGGCGAGCTGGAGGTGACCTTCGGCGTCCAGGAAGCGGCGGCGACAGGCGGCAGCGTCCAGCTCACCCAGCCGCCGCGCGAACTCGACCGCCAGGCCGTCGCCCAGGGGCGCGGCGAGGCGGACGCCCTGGCGCTCAGGCTGCGCCACCACGATGCCGGCACCCATGCCCGGCGCCGCCCGGCCAGCGATGCTTCCCGCGCCATCTACGATGCGGCCGAAGAAGCGCGCTGCGAAAGCCTGGGCGCCAGGCGCATGGAGGGGGTGGCGGAAAATCTGGCCGCGATTCTGGAACAACGCTGCCGCAACAAGGGCCTGCACCGGGTGGTAGAGCGCGAGGGCGCGCCGCTGGCCGAGGTGGTGGGGCTGGTGGTGCGCGAAAAGCTGACCGGACGGGCGCCGCCGCCCTCGGCCGCCCGCGCGCTGGAGCTCTCCCGGCCCTGGCTGGAGGAGAAGATCGGCGCCGATCTGGCGGGCCTGGCGGATGCCATCGCCGACCAGGACGCCTTCGCGCGCCACCTGCGCCGCCTGATCGCCCATCTCGACCTTGCCGACCAGGACGCGGCCAGCGAGGCCGACAACCCCGACCCCGAGGCCGGCGACGACGCGGCCGAAGACGCCGAAGGCCAGGCCGAGAGCGAGGCGAGCGAGGGCGGGGGCGACGACGAAGGGGCCGAGGGCGACGACGACGCCGAGGGCGACGCCGCCGAGGCGGGCGAAGACGAGCGCATGGCACCGGGGGCCGACGAAGCCGACCCCGCCGGCCCGGCGCGCCAGGGCGACGCCGCCGCCGCCCGGCAGGACGACGCCTATCGCATCTATACCGCCGAGTTCGACGAGGTGGTGGCTGCCAGAGAGCTGTGCGACCCGGAAGAGCTGGCGCGGCTGCGGGGCCAGCTGGACCAGCAGATCGCGCATCTGAAAGGCGTCACCGCCCGGCTTGCCAACCGCCTGCAGCGCAAGCTGATGGCCCAGCAGAACCGCGCCTGGGAGTTCGACCTGGAAGAGGGGCTGCTGGATTCGGCCCGGCTGTCGCGGGTGGTGGTGGACCCGCTGCTGCCGCTGTCTTTCAAGATCGAGCACGAAACCGAGTTCCGCGACACCGTCGTCTCGCTGCTGATCGACAATTCCGGCTCCATGCGCGGGCGGCCCATCGGCATCGCCGCCATGAGCGCCGACATCCTGGCCCAGACGCTGGAGCGTTGCGGCGTGAAGGTGGAGATTCTGGGCTTTACCACCCGCACCTGGAAGGGCGGGCGCAGCCGCGAGAAATGGCTGGCCTGCAACAAGCCCGCCGCGCCCGGGCGCCTCAACGATCTGCGCCACATCGTCTATAAGGCGGCCGACGCCCCCTGGCGCCGCGCCCGCCAGAGCCTGGGGCTGATGCTGCGCGAGGGCCTGCTGAAGGAAAACATCGACGGCGAGGCGCTGATCTGGGCCCATCGCCGCCTGCTGGGGAGGCCCGAACAGCGCCGCATCCTGATGGTGATCTCCGACGGCGCCCCGGTGGACGATTCCACCCTGTCGGTCAATTCCGGCAACTATCTGGAACGCCATCTGCGCGAAGCCATCGGCTGGATCGAAGCCGCCTCGCCGGTGGAGCTGGTGGCCATCGGCATCGGCCACGACGTCACCCGCTATTACCGCCGCGCCGTCACCCTGGTGGATGCCGAACAGCTGGGCGGTGCCGTGCTGGGCGAGCTGGCGGCGCTGTTCGACGAAGAGAGGCCGGCCTCCCGCGCCTTCGCCAGGCGCGCGCCCCGCCGCGCCGCCTGAGGCGGCGGCGCCGCGCGGCCCTGCTGCCGGAGGAGGTGCCGGTGCGGGCCGCGCGGTCCAGGCCGGACGCCGGGGGGAATGCCGCCCGGCCGGTGGGGAGATGGGGCCCCGGGGCTGCACAGGGGAGGGGGATACCGTGGCAGCCCTTGCGGCCCGTCTCTCGCCAGGACATATAGGGAAAGATTGGGGCCGATCTGTGACGCGCCCCGCCCTGGCGACAAAAACGCCCCCGGATGGCTTGACAGGCTTGTGTCTGCGAACCATATCCCTGGCACTCGCCGCCGGAGAGTGCTAGCAAGCGGCGGCCACCGGCAAGGGCCAGCAACCAGCAGGGGAGGTTAAGCCCATGGGTTTCAGACCGTTGCACGACCGGGTTCTCGTTCGCCGTGTCGAGGGCGAGGAGACGACAGCGGGCGGCATCATCATTCCCGACACCGCCAAGGAGAAGCCGATGGAGGGCGAGGTTGTCGCCATCGGGCCCGGTGCCCGCGACGATGGCGGCAAGCTTCAGCCGCTGGACGTGAAGGCCGGGGATCGCATTCTCTTCGGCAAGTGGTCCGGCACCGAGGTCAAGCTCGATGGCGAGGAACTCCTGATCATGAAGGAGTCCGACATCATGGGCGTCATCGGCTGAGCCGGCGCCCCGTTTCAGCAATTGCCAAGGAGGACGAAGCATCATGGCTGCCAAAGACGTGAAGTTCAGCGCCGATGCCCGCACGCGTCTGCTGCGTGGCGTCAACACGCTGGCCGATGCGGTGAAGGTGACGTTGGGTCCGAAGGGCCGGACGGTTGTGTTGGACAAGTCGTTCGGCGCGCCGCGCGTGACCAAGGACGGCGTGACGGTTGCCAAGGAGATCGAGCTGGAGGACAAGTTCGAGAACATGGGCGCGCAGATGGTGCGCGAGGTGGCGTCGAAGACCAACGACGAGGCCGGTGACGGCACCACCACGGCGACCATTCTGGCGCAATCGATTGTGAAGGAGGGCGCGCGCGCCGTGGCTGCGGGGATGAACCCGATGGATCTGCGGCGCGGCGTGGATGCGGCGGTCCAGGCCGTGGTCGCCGAGTTGGGGAAGCGTTCGCGCAAGGTCAGGGGCGACGACGAAATCGCCCAGGTGGGCACCGTTTCGGCCAATGGCGATGCCACCGTCGGCGCCATGATCGCCAGGGCCATGCAGGCCGTCGGCAAGGAAGGCGTCATCACCGTCGAGGAGAACAAGGGCATCGACACCGAGCTGGAGACGGTGGAGGGCATGCAGTTCGATCGCGGCTACATCTCGCCCTATTTCGTCACCAACCCCGAGAAGATGGTCGCCGAGCTGGAAGACCCCTTCATCATGCTCCATGAGAAGAAGCTCTCGAACATGCAGGCCATGCTGCCGGTTCTGGAGCAGGTGGTGCAGGCCAACCGCCCGCTGGTGATCGTCGCCGAAGATGTGGAAGGCGAGGCGCTGGCCACCCTGGTGGTGAACCGCCTGCGCGGCGGACTGAAGGTTGCGGCCTGCAAGGCGCCGGGCTTTGGCGACCGGCGCAAGGCCATGCTGGAAGACATCGCCATCCTCACCGGTGGCCAGGTCATCAGCGAAGACGTGGGCATCAAGCTCGAAAACGTCACCATGGCCATGCTGGGCAAGGCCAAGCGGGTGGAGATGAACAAGGAGGACACCACCATCGTCGGCGGTGCCGGCAAGAAGGCCGACATCAAGGGCCGCTGCAACCAGATCCGCCAGCAGATCGACGAGACCAGCTCCGACTACGACCGCGAGAAGCTGCAGGAGAGGTTGGCCAAGCTGGCCGGCGGTGTTGCCGTCATCAAGGCGGGCGGCGCCACCGAGGTGGCGGTGAAGGAGCGCAAGGACCTGGTGGAAGACGCCATGAACGCCACCCGCGCGGCGGTGGAGGAAGGCATCGTGCCCGGTGGCGGCGCCGCCCTGCTCTATGCCGCCCGCGCCCTGGACCGGCTGAAGATGGACGATGCCGACCGCCAGATGGGCGTGGACATCGTCCGCCGCGCGATCCAGAGCCCGGCCCGCCAGATCGCCGAGAATGCCGGTGTGGACGGCGCCGTGGTGGTGGGCAAGCTGCTGGAGCAGAAGGACACCAACCGGGGCTTCGACGCCCAGGAAGAGGTCTACAAGGATCTGGTGAAGGCCGGCATCGTGGATCCCACCAAGGTGGTGCGGACGGCGTTGCAGGATGCGGCGTCGGTGGCGGGTCTTCTGATCACCACCGAGGCCATGGTGGCCGAGAAGCCCAAGAAGGACCCGCCGCCGGCCCCGCCCGGCGGCCCCGACATGGGCGGCATGGGCGGCGGCATGGGCTTCTAGCCCCCAGAGCAGCCGTTGCAATGGCCAAGGGCCGCGGGGGAACCCGCGGCCCTTTCGCTTCCTCCGCCCGCGGCGTCAGGGCGCCCGTTTCAGCCGGTGCATCAGGCTGGAGGTGTCCCAGCGCGCGCCGCCCAGGCGCTGAATCTCGGCATAGAACTGGTCCACCAGGGCGGTCACCGGCAGCAGGGCGCCGTTCTTCGCCGCCTCGGCCATGGCGATCTTCAAATCCTTGCGCATCCAGTCCACGGCAAAGCCGAAATCGTAGCGGTCTTCGCACATGGTGGCGCCGCGGTTTTCCATCTGCCAGGAACCGGCCGCGCCCTTGGCGATGGTCTCGATGGTCCGGGCGCCGTCCAGCCCGGCGCGCTGGGCAAAGTTCAGCCCTTCCGCCAGCCCCTGAACCAGGCCGGCGATGCAGATCTGGTTCGCCATCTTGCACAGCTGGCCGGCGCCCACCGGCCCCATCAGCGTCACCGAAAGGCCATAGCAGGCCATGGCGGGGCGCCCGCGCGCGAAGGCCGCCTCGCTGCCGCCGGCCATGATCGTCAGGCGCCCGTTTTCGGCCCCGGCCTGGCCGCCGGAGACCGGGGCATCGAGAAAATCCGCCCCCACCCCGGCCAGCGCCGCCGCCAGGATGCGGGCGATCTCGGCCGAAGCGGTGGTGTGGTCGATGAAAAGCGCGCCCCGGGCCATGCCGGAAAGCGCCCCCGCCTCGCCCAGCACCACCTCGCGCAGGCTGGAATCGTCGCCCAGGCAGGCGCAGACCACCTCCTGGCCCGCCGCCGCTTCGCAAGGCGTGGCGGCCACTCGCCCGCCATGTTCGCCCACCCAGCGTTCGGCCTTGGCGGCGCTGCGGTTGAAGACGGTGACCTCATGGCCCGCCGCCGCCAGATGGCCCGCCATGGGATAGCCCATGACGCCCAGGCCCAGAAATGCCACCTTCACGATGTCCCCTCCCACCGGCTCGCCAGCCGCCATCCTAGCCGCCCCACCCCCCACGCGCCATCGCCCCGAACCGCTGCCCACCGCTTGCGTCCCGCGCCGGCCGGGGTATAACGGCGCTCGCCTGGCGGGAGGGGAGACGGTGACGGGCGTGATCGCCGCTTCCGCGCTGCTATGCCTCACGGGCCTGCTGGGCCTGCTGATGGCGGCGCTGGCTGCCGATCCCGCCGCCCGCGTCATGGGCATCGGCCTTGTGGTGCTGGCCTGGCTTGCCATGCTCGCCTATCACGGCCGCCGCGCCGAACGCCAGGCGCGGGCGAAGGGCGGCTAGGGCCTTCACGTCAGGCGCGAGAAATCCACCGCGCCGTCTTTGTCCAGGCTGCCCGCCACCGCCGCCATGGGATATTTCAGGCCGCTGGCGCAGTTGAACAGCACCGTGCGCCAGCCCGCCTTCACCAGTCCCCGCCGCCGCGCCCGGCGCCAGGCGGCCAGTGTCGCCGCGCCTTCGGGGCACAGCAGCAGGCCGCTGTCGCGGGCCACGGCGTCGCGGGCCGCCACGATCTCCTCGTCTGTCACGGCGATGGCAAAGCCGCCCGATTCGCGGAGCGCACGCAGAACCAGAAAATCACCCAGGGCGGCGGGCACGCGGATGCCGGCCGCCACGGTGTGGGCGCCGGGCCAGGGCGCCGCCCGCTCCCGCCCCTGGCGCCAGGCTTCCACCAGCGGCGCGCAGCCGGCCGCCTGCACCGCCACCATGCGCGGCAGCGGGCCTTGCAGCCAGCCGATGCGGCTGAGCTCGGCAAAGGCCTTCCACATGCCGATCAGGCCGGTGCCGCCGCCGGTGGGATAGAAGATGGCGTCGGGCAGGCGCCAGTTCAGCTGGCAGGCCAGCTCCAGCCCCATGGTTTTCTTGCCCTCGATGCGATAGGGCTCCTTCAGCGTCGAGACGTCGAACCAGCCGGCCGCCTCCTTGCCGGCCGCCACCAGGCGGGCGCAATCGTCGATCAGCCCGTTCACCTTCCACACCCGGGCGCCCAGCTGGCCGATCTCGCGCAGGGCAACCTCCGGCGTGTCGTCCGGGCACAGCACGAAGGCGGAAAGCCCCGCCCGGCGGGCATAGGCGGCCAGCGCCGCCCCGGCATTGCCATTGGTGGCGATGGCCAGGCGGGAAAGGCCGAAGCCGCGCGCCATGGCCACCGCCAGGGCCAGGCCGCGCGCCTTGAAGGAACCGGTGGGAAGGCGCCCTTCGTCCTTCACCGTCACCTCGCCCGCCGCCGCGCCCAGCCAGCCCCCTTGCAGAGGGATCAGCGGCGTCTCTGCCTCGCCCAGCGAGATGCGGTCGCCCGCGCGGGCCACCGGCAGAAAGGGCGCCCAGCGCCACAGGCCGCCCGCCCCGGGCGCGAAATCGTCCCTGGAAAGGTGGCGGGCCAGTTGTTCCAGTCGATAGCGCACCAGCAGCGGCCAGCCCGCGTCGGACAGCGTCTGCACCCGCCCGGCCCGATAGCGCCGCCCGGTCATGGCGCATTCCAGGTGGCTGACGAAGGTTGCGCTCATACTCGTCGTCCCGTGGCCTGGCGTCCCGTGGCCCGGCGCCCCGTGGCCTGGCGCCCCGTGGCCCGCCACCCGGCCGCCGTGCTATCTGCCGCGCCATGCTGACGCTGTCCGACATCACGGTGCGCCTGGGCGGCCATGCGGTGCTGGAGGGCGCTTCGGCCACCCTGCCGCCCAGGGGCCGCATCGGCCTGGTGGGGCGCAACGGCGCCGGCAAATCGACCCTGCTGAAGGTGATCGCCGGCCTGCAGGAGGCCGACCAGGGCAGCGTGGAGCTGCCGCGCGGGGCGGCCATCGGCTATCTGGCCCAGGAGGCGCCGGGCGGTGCGGCCAGCCCGCTGCAACATGTGCTGGCGGCCGACAGGGAACGCGCCGCTCTGCTGGCAGAGGAGGCGGCCTGCCGCGACGCCGCCCGCCTGGCCGCCATTCACGAGCGTCTCGCCGCCATCGGCGCCCATGGCGCCCCGGCGCGGGCGGCGCGCATCCTGGCCGGGCTGGGCTTCGACCAGGACGGCCAGCAGAGCCCGCTGGAAGGCCTTTCGGGTGGCTGGCGCATGCGCGTGGCGCTGGCCGCCCTGCTGTTCGCCGGCCCCGATCTGCTGCTGCTGGACGAGCCCGGCAACCATCTGGATCTGGAAGCGGCCATGTGGCTGGAATCCTTCCTGAAGGCCTGGCGCGGCACGCTGCTGCTGGTCAGCCACGAGCGCGACCTGCTGAACAATGTCGCCGATGCCATTCTGCATCTGGAAGGCGGCCGCCTCACCCTCTATCACGGCGGCTGGGACGCCTTCCAGCGCCAGCGCCAGGAAAGGGCCAGGCATCTGGAGGCCCGGCGCGCCGGCCAGGAACGCCGCCGCGCCCAGCTGCAAGCCTATGTCGATCGCTGGCGCTACAAGGCCCACACCGCCCGCCAGGCCCAAAGCCGGCTGAAGGCGCTGGCGCGGCTGGAACCCTTGCCGGAGGCGGCCCGCGCCGGCGCCCTGGCGTTCGATTTTCCCGAGCCGGCGGTGCTGAAGCCGCCGCTGCTGGTGCTGGAAGGCGCGGCCGTCGGCTATGGCGACGGCCCGCCGGTGCTGCAAGAGCTCGACCTGCGCCTCGACCCCGACGACCGCATCGCCCTGCTGGGCCGCAACGGCAACGGCAAAACCACCCTGGCGCGTCTGCTGGCCTCGCGTCTGCCGGCCATGGCGGGCCGGGTGGTGGCCGACGGCAAGCTGAAGGTGGGCTATTTCGCCCAGCATCAGATCGAAGAGCTGCGCCCCGCCGAAACGCCCATGCAGCACATGGCCCGCGCCCTGCCTGCGGCCGCGCCCGGCGCCCTGCGCCGCCAGCTGGGCCGCTTCGGCTTTTCCGGCGACAAGGCGCTGCTGCCGGTCGCCAGCCTGTCCGGCGGCGAGCGGGCGCGCCTGGCCCTGGCGCTGGTGACCCGCGACGCGCCCCATCTGCTGATCCTGGACGAACCCACCAACCATCTCGATGTGGATGCGCGCCAGGCGCTGGTGGAGGCGCTGGCCGGCTATGGCGGCGCCGCGATCGTGGTCAGCCACGATCGCCATCTGTTGCAGCTGACGGCCGACCGGCTGATCCTGCTGGCTGGCGGGCGGGCGGGCGAATTCGACGGCAGCCTCGACGATTATCGCGACCTGGTGCTGGGCCGTTCGCCCGGCGGGCCGCGCGGCGGCGGGGCGGGGGGAAGCCGCAAGCAGGCGCGGCGCCAGGCCGCCAGCGCCCGGGCGCGCCAGCGCGACCTGCGCCAGGCGCTGGCGGCGGCGGAACGGGAGCTGGAGCGGCTGGCCGGCGAGCGCGACGCCATCGACCGCGCCCTGTTCGAACCCGGGGCGGGCGAGGGCGAGACAAGCGGCCGCCTGATGCGCCGCCGGGCGCGAATCGAAGCGGCGCTGGGCCGCGCCGAGGCGCGCTGGCTGGAGGCCGGCGAGGCGCTGGACGCCGCTACCACCAGCGGATGCGGGCGTCGGTCAGAAGCCGGCAGCCGTCGGCCGTGACCGCCACCGTTTCCTCGAAATCGCCGACATAGCCCATATGGCGCAGGCTGCGCTCGACGCACAGCACCATGTTTTCCTCCAGGGGCGTGGTGTCGCTTTCCACCAGCCAGGGCGAATCCCAGCCCAGCCCGATGCCGTGGCCGAAGCCCTTGAAGCCGCCTTCCAGTGCGAAGCCCAGGCTTTCCAGCTTTTCCCGCCCGGTGCGGGCGACCTCGCCCGCCGTCACCCCGGGGCGCACTGCGGCGATGGCCGCCTGCACCGCCAGCAGCGGCGCCTCGAACACGCGCACCTGCTCGGCCGTGGCGGGGCCGATGGGGCGGGAGCGGGCATGATCGAAATAATAGCCATCCAGGGCGCCGGAGATGCCGACATGGAACCAGTCGCCCTCCTCCAGCAGCTCGCCAGCGGCCCAGGTGGGAAAGCTGGCCTCCACCAGGCGCGGGTCGTTGCCGCCGCGCCCGGACGACATGAAGGCGTTGTAGAGAATGCCGCCATGGCGGGCCAGCACCTCCAGCCCGGCCGCGGCCACCTCGCCGTGGCTTACCCCCGGGCGCGCCTTCTCCAGCATCGCCTCCGTCGCCCGGCAGCCGAGGCGGGAGGCCCGGTGCAGCCGTTCGATCTCGCCCGGCGATTTCACCATGCGCAGGCGGCCCAGCAGCCCGTCGGCCGGCAGCCATTCCACCGCTGGCAGGCGCCGCGCCAGCTCGGCATGGACGCTCCAGGGCAGGGTGTCGGCGCCGGCCACGCCCAGGCGCCCGGAGGCCAGGCCGCAGCGTTCCAGGCAGGCGGCGGTGGTGGCGATGACATCGCCCGTGATCTCCACCTCGGCGATGGCGCCGCTGCCGGCCGGCGGGCGGTCGTCGGCCACCAGCACCGGGCTGCCCGCCACCGGCAGCACCACGAAGGCATGGCCCCTGGCCGACCATTCCCCCGCCACATCGGGGATGAAGGGAAAGCGGCTGTAGAAATCGGCGAGATATTTCACATTGGCGTAGCGATCGGCGCTGCCGCCGCCGCGCGAGCACACCAGCAGCCCCGCCAGGCCGGCACGCCCGGCGGCCTGGCGCGCCCGTTCGCGGCGCTGCTGGAACTCGGCGGCGGGGATGGCGATCATGACGTGGCCTCGCGGATGGCGCGCCAGATCTTCAACGGCGTCGCCGGCATGTCGATATGGCGGATGCCCAGCGGCCGCAAGGCATCGATCAGGGCGTTGATCACCGCCGGCGGCGCGCCGATGGCCCCGATCTCGCCATTGCCCTTGGCGCCCAGCGGATTGCGGCGGGTGGGGACGGCGATGCGCCCGGTCTCGAAGGGCGGCAGATCGGCGGCGCGCGGCAGGGCGTAATCCATGAAGCTGCCGGCCAGCAGCTGGCCGCTGTCCGAGTCATAGGCGGCATGTTCGCCCAGCGCCTGGCCGATGCCCTGGGCGATGCCGCCATGCGCCTGGCCTTCCGCCAGCAGCGGGTTCACCACCTGCCCGACATCGTCGATGGCGATATAGCGCAGCAGCGCCACGGCGCCGGTTTCCGGATCGACCTCCAGCTCGCAGACATGGCTGCCATTGGGAAAGGTGGGACCGTCGGGCGGCTTGAAGCTGCCCGTGACCTGCAGGCCCGGCTTTTCCCCCGGCGGCAGATTGGCGCTATCCAAGGCCAGCCTGGCGATCTCGGCCAGCGCCAGGCTGCGGTTGCTGCCGGGGCTGAAAAAGACGCCGTGGTCGAAGCGGATGGCGTCCTCGCGCACCTCCAGGAGATGGGCGGCGATGCGCCTTGCCTTGGTGATGACCAGCTGGGTGGCCACATGGCAGGCCGCCCCGCCCACGGCGATGAAATTGGAGCCGCCATTGCCGGAACCGTAGGGCACCAGATCGCTGTCGCCCTGGCGCACCCTGACCTGGGCCGGATCGATGGCCAGCCTGGCCGCCACGATCTGGGCATAGGCGGTCTCGTGGCCCTGGCCGTTGCTCTGGGTGCCGACCGCCAGCAGGGCGCCGCCCGAAGGGTCGATGCGCAGCTCCACCATGTCGGGGCCGCCGCCGCCGCAGCGGTCGAACACGCCGGCCAGGCCGAGGCCCGCCAGCATCCCGCGCGCGCGGGCGGCGGCCCGGCGGCGCTCGAAGCCGGCGGCATCGGCGGCCTGGAGCGCCAGCGCGAGATGGCGCCCGAAATCGCCGCCATCGATGACGAAGCCGGTGCCGGTGCGGTGGGGGAAGCTGCGGATATGGTTGCGCCGCCGCAGCCGGGCCGGGGCCAGGGCGAGGCGCTGCGCCGCCTCGTCCAGCAGCCTCTCCACCAGAAAGGCGGTTTCCGGGCGCCCGGCGCCGCGATAGGCATCGATGGGCAAGGTGTTGGTGACGACGCCCCGCACCCGGGTGTAGAGCGCCGGGATGTCGTAGCACATCGATTGGATGGCGGTGGCCGCCCGGGTGGCGACGAAGGGCATGAACTGGGAGACATAGGCGCCGAAATCGGCCAGCACATCCACATCCAGGGCCAGGATGCGGCCGTCGTTGGCGAAGGCCATGCGCCCGGTCATGGCGCGGTCGCGGCCCTGGAGGTCGCTGACGAAGCTCTCCCCGCGCTCGGCCGTCCATTTCACGGGGCGGTGCAGGCGCCTGGCCGCCACCAGCGCCAGGACATATTCGTGGAACAGGAAGTTTTTCATGCCGAAGGCGCCGCCGACATCGCCGGTGAGCACCCGCAGCGCGCCCTGCGGCAGCTTCAGCACCCCATCGGCCAGGGGCCGGGCCAGCTTCAGCGGCCCCTGGGAGGAGACGTGGAGGGTGAAGCGCGCGGCGCCGGCATCCCAGGCGGCGACGGCGGCGCGCGGCTCCAGCGGCGCGGCGGCCACGCGGTTGTTGGCCACCGTCAGCTCTACGATATGGGCGGCGCCGGCAAAGGCGGCCCGCACCGCCGCCGCGTCGCCGATCTCCCAGTCCAGCACCAGGTTGCCCGGCGCCTGCGGCCACAGCTGGACCGCGCCGGGGGCGATGGCCCGCGCCGCGCCCACCACGGCGGCCAGCGGCTGCCAGTCCACCGCCACCAGCTCGCAGGCGTCGCGGGCGGCGGCGGCGCTTTCGGCGACCACGAAGGCCACCGGCTCGCCGACATGGCGCACCCGGGCGCCGGCCAGCACCGGGCGCGGAATCCGGGCCATGGGGGTGCCGTCGCGGTTGTCGATGGGGTTGAACGGGATGGCGCCCAGGCTGGCGATGTCGTCGTCTGCGGCCGTCAGCACGCACAAGACGCCCGGCGCGCGCCGGGCCGGGCCGGCATCGATGGCGCCGATATCGGCATGGGCGTGGGGCGAACGCAGCACGGCGCCATAGGCCTGGCCCGGCAGGTCGATATCGTCGGTATAGCGGCCCAGGCCCCGCAGCAGGCGCGCGTCTTCGGTGCGCGGCAGGGCCTGGCCGATGGCGATCGCCGGCCCGCCTTCCGCCGCCGTCACGGGCGGTCGGTGGCGGCCAGACGCTCGGCCATCGCCAGGTCGGTGCCGTCGTTGGCGTTGAAGAAGGGGTCCAGCGGCTCGGCGGCGAACTCGACACAGGCGACCTTGTAGCGGCCGGTCCAGTCTTCCACCTTGCGCAGGCCCTCGACCACCAGCGCCCGGCGCAGCGCGTTGCGCAGCCCCACCGGCCACAGCCCCGCCACCGGATGGCGCCTTCCGCCCGAGGCGGCACAGGCCATGTCGGCGCCCTTGTCCTCCACCGCGGCCAGAAAGCGGGCCACCAGGTCTTTGGGCAGAAAGGGCGCGTCGGTGGGCGCGGTCGCCACCCAGGCCAGCCCGGGCACATTGGCGAAGGCCCAGTCCAGGCCGGTCAGCACGCCCACCAGCGGCCCCGGATTGCCCGGCAGCACATCGGGGGCCACCGGCAGCTTCCAGCGGGCGAAGCGGCCTCTGTCGCCATTGGCGTTCAGCGCCAGCAGCCGCACCTGGGGGCGCAGGCGGCGGATGACGTGATCCAGCAGCGGGCGCCCGGCCAGCGGCAACAGGCCCTTGTCCCCGCCGCCGAAGCGCCGCGCCAGACCGCCGGCCAGCACCACCCCCACCACGCCGGAAAGCGCGCCTTCAGCCATCGTTCGCCCCCCGCGCCGCCAGCTTTTCGTGGCCCGGCCCCGCCGCCCGGATGGCCGCGGGCGCGGCGTCGTAGCGCAGCCGTTCCTCCCCCGCCAGCACCAGAAAGCGCCGGCCCCGCAGCCGCCCGATCAGCGTCATTCCCACCTGGCGGGCCAGCTCCACCCCCCAGGCGGTGAAGCCGGAACGCGACATGAGGATGGGCAGGCCCATCCTGGCCGCCTTGATCACCATCTCGCTGGTCAGCCGCCCGGTGGTGTAGAAGCTTTTGCCCGCCGCGGAGATGCCGTGCAGCGCCATATAGCCGGCGATTTTGTCCACCGCGTTGTGGCGGCCCACATCCTCCATATACAGCAATGGGCGGTCGCGCTGGCACAGCACGCAGCCATGGATGGCGCCCGCCGCCAGATACAGGCTGGGGGTGGTGGCGATGGTTCTGGCCAGGGCATAGAGCCAGGAGGTGCGCATTTCGGCCCCCGGCGGCAGGCGGATGGCCTCGAACCGGTCCATCAGATCGCCGAATACGGTGCCCTGGGCACAGCCGGAGGTCAGCGTCTTTTTCTTCAGCCTGTCCTCGTAATCGGTGCGCCGCCGGGTGCGCACCACCACCGTGCCGGTCTCGTCGTCGTGGTCGATGGCCAGGATGTCGTCGTCGCCCTGCAACATGCCCTGGTTCATCAGATAGCCCACGGCCAGGCAATCGGGGCGGTCGCCGATGGTCATCATGGTGACGATTTCCTGGCCGTTCAGGAACAGGGTCAGCGGCCGTTCCACCGTCACCTGCGCCTCGATGCGCCGCCCTTCGTGGTCCCGCCCGGCGATGCGGCGCGTCAGCCGCGCATCCGCCGGGTCGGGCTTCACCAGATAGTCGTCCATGGCGCCAGTATGGCGGCGCCCCGGCCCCGCGCCAAGGCGGCGCCACGGCGGGGGCGCAGGCTCAGCCGGCCCGCACCCCGTCGGCCAGCGCGCCTTCGGGGCCGGCGGCGATGCGGGCGATGGCGATCTCCAGGCCGGCGGGCGCCTCCGCCAGCAGCGCCGCCAGCAGCGAGAAACGTGCCAGCGCCGCCGCCAGGCACGCCGCGCCCTCCCGGCCGCCGGTCAGCTGGCGGGCCGCCTTCAGCCTTGCGATCAGCCGCCCCGCCTGGGCGCGGCCGAAAGGCGCCAGGGCGCAGGCGCGCTCATGGCCCGGCCCCGCCGGCACTCCGCCGGGGGCCACCGTGACCATCGGCCCGAATTGGGGATCGCGCCGGGCGGTGAAGGCCAGCGCCGGCCCCGGCACCTCGCCCGGCGCGGCGATGGCGAAATCGGCCAGCAAGGCGCGGCCGTCGCCCCCCTCTCCCCGCGCCAGCGCCTGGCGCCAGCGCTGGGCGGCTTTGGGCGCCGCTTGCGGTGGGTCGTCCTCTTCGGCGTTGCGGTCGCGCCAGGCCAGCGCATGGGCCACCGCCGCCAGCATGGTGGCCGCGCCGTCGATCGCCGCCATGCCGGCATTCTGAAATCGCAGCGCCACGGTGTCGTTTTCCGCCGCCGCCAGGCTGCAAAACAACAGATGCGGCTTGCCGCTGCGCGCCGGCATGGTCTCCAGCGCGCGGGCCAGATCGGGGTAGAAACAGGCGTGGTCGTCGGCGAACAGCTCATGGGCCACGATGGCAACATTGGGGTCGCGGGCCAGCGCCAGCGCGGCGGCCTCGAAGCGGGCGGTGAAATCGCCGTCCAGCGGCCCGGCGGCGTCCAGCGGGTTCACCGGCTCCAGCCCGAAGGCCAGCGCCTGGCGCAGGGCGGCCACGGTGGCCGGGGTCAGCGGCGCAAAGGGCACGCCCATCTCCCAGGCCAGGTCGATCAGCTGTCCGCGCAGGCCGCCGGAATCGGTCACCACCCCCAGCCCGCCGGCCCCCGGCAACGGACGGCTGGCCAGCAGCTGCGCGGTGGCCAGCGCCCGGTCCAGGTCGCCGGCCCGGATCGCGCCCTGGCTTTCGCACACCGCATCGAAGGCGCCATCGTCGCCCACCATGGCGCCGGAATGGCTGGCTGCCAGCGCCGCGCTGGCCTGGCACCGCCCCACCTTCACGGCCACCACGGGTATCCGCCGCCGCCGGGCCTTGGCCAGGGCGGCCAGAAAGGCGTCCGGGTCGCGCACCGCCTCCAGGAACATCGCCACCACGCGGGTCGAGGGCATCTCCAGCGCGTAATCGAGATAATCGGCGGCCGTGGCGCCGATCTCCTGGCCGGGCGAGACCAGCAGATTGAAACGATGGCGCGCATTGCTGTCGATCAGCAGGCTATAGACCGAGCCGGAATGGCAGATGGCGGCAATACCGCCCGGCAATGCCCGCGCCGGCCCCTGAAAGCTGAGCCAGGCGCCGCCATCCAGATTGACGAAGCCCATGCCATTGCCGCCGCACACCGGAATATCGGCCTCGGCGGCGCGCGCCTTCAGCCTTTGCAGCAGCGGCGGGTCGCCATCTTCGGCAAAGAAACAGGGGTCGAAAATCACCAGCGCCCGCGCGCCCGCCGCCAGCGCCTGGTCGAAGGTGGCCTCCATGCGGTGGGCGGCCACCGAAAGCACGGCCACATCGGGCGGGGCGGGCAAATCGGCCAGCGTGGGCAGACAGGGCCAGCCGCCCACCTCGTCATAGCGCGGATTGACGCAATGAACCCGGCCGCCAAAGCCACCCCGCCGCAGCGTTTCCACCATGGCGTGGCCCACCGACCCCTCGCGCCGCGAAGCGCCCACCAGCGCCACCGAGGACGGCGCCAGCAACGGCGCCAGCCGATGATTGTCGAGATCGCCCGCCATGGCCCGGCCCTCGCGCGGTTGCCGGGCGGGAGTGTGGGGGTGGGGGCGGTGGGGCGCAATGGCGGGGGGATTGACAAGCGGTGGCGGTGGGGGAAGGCTGGCAACCGTTCGCTGGGAGAATGACGATGATCAGGAAGGATGAAATCGTTAAGGCCATACATGAAGGAGTATTCAGCGCACACAATAAGTATGAAGAGTGGTCAGGTGGAGATTGGATCGGGGATTTCGGTGTGGAAGGCTTTCTCGTATCGGAAATTTCTTCTAAAATTCGCGAATATCAGAAAGATGGAGAATATATCTGTTTGGAGCTTCCATTCAAAGACATCGCAATATGGTCTGGCGCTAGAAAACGACAAGGCCGACCTTTCAAGGCAATGAGATCACGAAGGCGCACAGATGTAGTATTGCTTAACAAACAAGAAGCTCCCATTCATGCTATAGAAGTGAAGCGTAGGTGGGAGAGAAAAGAGTGCACCAAGGACATAGATAAACTGCATAGCCTTGTTGCCAGTCTTAGTTCTCGGCATGGAGGATCTCTAAAAAGTGGATTTCTCGTCATATATTATTCAGGGCCGAGAAAACCTCACAATACCTTAGAAAAAAGGATGAAAAATGCGAAAGAATACATCTGCAGCCTGAAACTTTCTAATGTGAAAGTCGATTTTCATAAGAAATTATGTACCAAAGATAGTTTCGTTAAACGCCATGAGCGGCATGGTGGAAAAGAATGGGAGTACGGATCTCATATTATTGAGTTATCCAGGAGGTACGGGAAGAAAGCATAAAAGGAGAACGACTCGTGCCCAGCCAACAAGGCAGCCACGATGGCCTGTGCGGCATGTATGCCATCGCCAATGCCTATGCCATTTGTGGCTACGACCAGCCCGAACATGAAGACGAAGAGCTCCAGGAGATTTTTCAGATCGCCTGTGGCACGTTGGCAAAAAGCAGATGGCCCGACGTTCTCTGGAGAGGGGTGACATTCGGCGACATGATGAGAATGGTCGCCCGCTGCCAGAGGGAAACGGCATGGTGGCAAGACATCTACGGCTTCTCCGTCCAGGTATCCTATCCCTTCCACAAGAGAACGCCGCGAACCAACAATGAGTATTGGGAAAGATTCGGCGACATCTTGCAGGGCGACGGTGTCTCATGTTTCATCGTCGGCATGGAAGCACCCTGGCCACACTGGGTCGTCGTCGAGCCCGCCCTCAGAGGAAAGCTGCTGTTCTCCGATTCGGAAGACGGTGCGATCCACAGGATCGACATCGATTCGATCCATGCCGGTCTCCGAAAGCCAAGCGAAAAGGACATCAAGATCAACCGCCAGGAGTTGATCGTCTTTTCTGTAGAAGAGATAGAATAGCGATAAGTTATATTGCTCGCGATAATTTCCTTCACCCACCACTACTCTTTTAGGGGATGATAGGGCTGCTATTACCTGTATATCTCTTTGTATATCTCTTTTCTTTTTTGCGTGCTTCGTTTATGAAATCCTGCGGCAACTTCTCGGAATCTATGCCGAATATTTCACGGAGTACTCGCCTTGCAGCAGCAGGTGCCTTTCTTCTTCCTGGACGAACAGCCCACGCACACAACCAATAGAAGTGCTCTTCCCTAATATCTTCTTCTTCTTTGGGCCACCAATTCTCTAATCCTTTCTGGAAATCTTTATCTTCAACCCCGGAGGCATGGTACTTCATTATCTGTTTTGCTCCATTTTGGGAGACCTGTAGAGAAACCGCTTGGCCGTTGATCTTCATCATCCTGCTCTTTTTTAGATCGGTCTGGATCGCTTCTGATTTCACGTCGATACTTCTGGCGCATTGTCTCTTTCTGATACCTGGAATCCGCCTAACCACCCGCATTCAGGTCGGCCATCAGCCCGTCCACACCGCCGACGGTCACCACTTCGCCGCGCCGGGCGGCCTCCATGGCCGCGATGGTCTCGCTATTGGGCACCAGCGGTTCGAAGGGCAGGCGCTTTTCGGCGGCGGCCTCGTCCTTCACCCTCTCGTCGACGCGCGCGCGAACCACGACGCTCATATCCGCTCTCCCCACGTCCGGGCCACAATGTAGCCCAGGCACGGCCCAAGGCCCACCCCCTCCTACGCTCATCCGCGCCCCCACGGCCGCCCACCGTTCACCCGCCGCCGCCGTGCCTCCACCACGGCTCGCGGGCGATGTCGGCAAAGTTGCGGTCGTGGCACACCACCACCGCATTGCGGCCATAGGCCACGACCAACTGAAAACGGGCCGACGCCAGCTCGCGCAGCTCGTCCAGAAAGGGCTGCTTCATCCTCACCCGCCCGCACAGCCGGTAGAAATCGGGCCATGGCAAGGTCATGCAGGGCTTGCCGGCCAGGCGCAGATGCTCTTCCAGCTCGTCCACGATGTCGTCCCTGCTTCGCCTCGCCATGGCCCCTCCTCGGTGGCGCCGGGGCGGAAAACCCGCCCCCCGCGCTCACGCCCCCCGCAGTTTTTCGGCCAGCTCCGGATGGCGCAACACCATGGCCAGCAACGCGCCCTCCGAAAGCCGGTTGCAGCCGTCGGCGTCCAGCACACCGCCATCGCCACCGATGCGCCGCCGCCTGCCCCGTCTGCGCGTGAAGCGCGACCAGCCCCACCGCGCCTCGTCCGGCCACCGGCTGGCCATCACGATCTCCCTGTCATCGCCGGCATCGCCCACGATCCAGACCCGATGCAGTCCGCCATCGGCCGCGATGGCCTCCACCTCGGGCAAGGCGTCCAGGCACGAGGAAAAGGCGCCGACACCGGCGAAGGCCTCAAGGTCGTCGCCCTGGGCGTCCAGGGCGCGCAGCAGCTTGCGGGCAAAGGGCCGCTCCAGCTCCGGGGTCTCGCCACCGCGGCCCTCGAATTCGATCACCTCCCGCCCGGCAGAGCCGTCCACCTTCACCAGATACAGCGGCCTTTGCGTCTGCTGGCAGAACACCGCCCACATCTCCGCATCCTCGTCCCGCAGATAGGATCGCGCCCACCTCCGGTTCTCCACGCAATTGCCCATCGCCCGGCCCACCTCCTGCAGGCTGGCCAGCGAGCGCAGCTCCCGCAGCTCAAAGCGGCTGCCCAGCGCCCGAATGCGCGCGCCGGCCTGGCGGCGGCTTTCGGCCAGGCGCCTGTCCGCCTTGCTCACCTGGCCCCACAGCGTGCTCAGCCGCCCCAGAATCTCGGGAAAGCCCCGGTGCAGTACGCCGCGCACCGCTTTGTGGGCCTCGCGGCGGATGGTCGGGTCGGCGTGGCCCTGGGCGCGCATGGCCTTCTCGAACTGGCGACAGCCCTTGAACGCCTTGCCGGTGGCCCGCGCGGAAACACCCCGCCCATCCCGGTTGTTGTCCTGCCGCAGCCAGCCGCGGCACTTCCTGTCGAAGGCCTGCACCTCATCGGCAAAGCCCTCGTAGCGGCCCAGCCCCCGCAACCTGCTCTCCAGCTTCCCAACCGTCGGTTTGCTCTGCATGTTCAGCTTCCTTGCTTCGGTTTCGAAAAATCGACTCTGCGAATCGACATTCCGCATTCGAACACATTCCCTAAACCTTGTCAAGTAAAATCTCTAGATATCTGTAAGAAATCTTAGAGCGCCAGAATCGGTTTCCGAAAACCGCCCACCGCCCGCCGTGCCAGGCTGCGGCCATGGCTTTCGAATCGCTGGCCGCCGCCGCCCTGGCGGCCATCCTGCGGCGTTTCTGTGGCCGGGCGCGCGCTGGCGCTGGCGGCTGGCTGGCCGGCGCCGGCTTTCGCCGCCTGCCCTTTGCCGCTTTCGTGCCGGTGGGCGCCTGGCTGGCGCTCAGGAGCCTGGTTTGGGACTCGGTCCGAAGGCGCCCGCGTTCAGGCGAAGCGCGCCAGGGTCAGCACCGTTTCATAGGGCACGGCCACCATGCCGTGTTCGTCGGCCAGGGGCGCGATGGCGTCGTCCAGCGCCTGCAGCAGCTGGCCTTCCGGGCGGCTGGCCAGCGCGGCCTTGTAGTGGGAGGTGGAGCGGACATAGCCGATGAAATCGGCGCTGGCGAGCCGCCAGCACCAGCGGTCGCGGTGGCGTTCCGCGTTGCCGGCGCAGGCTTCCAGCTCGGCCCTGGCGTCGAAATCGCGATAGCCGCGCCAATAGCCGGGCGCGAGACGCTCCAGCGTCGCCTCATGGGCCTGGGCCATGGGCGAGCCGGGGATGCGGTTGTTGTAAAGCACCGCCAGCACGCCCGAAGGGCGCAGCACGCGGCGGCATTCCCGGTAGAAGGCGGGGCGGTTGAACCAGTGCAGCGCCTGGCCTGCGGCGAGAAGATCGAGGCTGTCATCGGCCAGCGGCAGCGCCTCGGCGCGCCCGCCCAGCCACAGCACGCCACCGCGATATGCGTCATATCTGGACGCAGATGCCAGCATATCGCGCCCGGGCTCGACACCGATCGCCAGCGCCTGGGGGAAGGCTTGCGCCAGAGCGCGGGTGAGGATGCCGGTGCCGCTGGCGATATCGGCGAAGCGGCGGACGGGGCCGGCACAGGCGGCGATCCGCGCCAGCGCCGCCGCCGCATAGCGGGGGCGGTAGCGATGATAGCCTTCGGCCAGGCCGTCGAAGATGGCGCCGGGATCGGGCCAGCGCCGGTGCCAGATATGGCCGGGGCCGGCCTGGCGCGGTTCAGGCTGCGCCTGGGCCATGGGCGGGCGCGTGGGCGGGGCGACAGCGCACGGCGCAGAACTTGAACTCCGGGATTTTGCCGTCCGGGTCCAGGGCCGGGTTGGTGAGCAGGTTGGCGGCCGCCTCCACGAAGCAGAACGGCACGAACACCATGCCGGGCTGGATGCCGGAATCGATCCGGGCCCGGGCCTGGATGGTTCCGCGCCGGCTTTCGATCACGATGCCGTCGCCCGGCGCGATGCCCAGCCGTTCCAGATCCACCGGCGCCAGGGTGGCGATGGCCTCCGGCTCCAGCGAATCCAGCAGGGTGGCCCGGCGCGTCATGGCCCCGGTGTGCCAATGTTCCAGCAGGCGCCCGGTGGTGAGCACCATGGGAAAATCGCCATCGGGCATTTCGTCGGGCGGGACGATGGCGGCCGGCACCAGGCGCCCGCGCCCCGAAGGGGTGGGGAACTCCTCGCTGAAGACGATGGCCTGGCCGGGGTCGTCCTCGGAACGGCAGGGATAGATCACCGCCCCTTCGCGGCTGACCCGCTGCCAGGAGATGCCGGCGATCGACGCCATGGTGCCCCGCATTTCCTCGAACACCTCGGCGACGGAGCCATAGTTCCAATCCAGCCCCATGGCGCGGGCGAGCTGCTGGACGATCTGCCAATCCTGGCGCGCCTCGCCCGGCGGCAGCACCGCCTGGCGTCCGCGCTGGACCTGGCGGTTGGTGTTGGTGACGGTGCCGTCCTTTTCCGGCCAGGCGCTGGCGGGCAGCACCACATCGGCGTGCATGGCGGTCTCGGTCAGGAACAGGTCTTGCACCACCAGGTGATCCAGCCCGGCCAGCGCCTGGCGGGCATGGTGCAGGTTGGGGTCCGACATGGCCGGGTTCTCGCCCATGATGTACATGCCGCGCACCCGGCCGGCATGGATGGCGTCCATGATCTCCACCACGGTCAGGCCCGGCCTGTCGTCCAGCTCATGGCCCCACAGCCGGGAGAAGCGGTCCGCGTTGCCGGGGCCGTCCACCGGCTTGTAATCGGGGAACACCATGGGGATGAGGCCGGCATCGGAGGCGCCCTGGACGTTGTTCTGGCCGCGCAGCGGGTGCAGCCCGGTGCCCTCGCGCCCGGTCTGCCCGGTCATCAGCGCCAGGGCGATCAGGCAGCGGGCGTTGTCGGTGCCGTGGATGTGCTGGCTGATGCCCATGCCCCAGAACACCATGGCCCGCTCGGCCCCGGCATAAAGTCTGGCCACCTGGCGCAGGGTGGCGGCCGGGATGCCGCAGACCTCGGCCATGGCGTCGGGCGAGAAGGCGGCGAGATGGGCCTTCAGCGCCTCGAAGCCCTCGGTCATGGCCTGGACATACTGGCGGTCGTAGAGCCCTTCCTCGACGATGACATGCATCAGCGCGTTCAGCATGGCGACATCGCTGCCGGGCTTGAATTGCAGCATGTGGGTGGCGTGGCGGGCCAGCGCCTGGCCGCGCGGGTCCATCACGATCAGCCTGGCGCCGCGCTTGACCGCGTTTTTGAAGAAGGTGGCCGCCACCGGGTGGTTTTCCACCGGATTGGCGCCGATGACGATGAAGCAATCGGCCTTCAGCGCCTCGGTGAAGGGGGCGGTGACGGCGCCCGAACCGATGGTCTCCATCAGCGCCGCCACCGAACTGGCGTGGCACAGCCTGGTGCAGTGATCGACATTGTTGGTGCCGAAACCGGTGCGCACCAGCTTCTGAAACAGATAGGCCTCCTCGTTCGACCCCTTGGCAGAGCCGAAGCCGGCCAGCGCGTCGCTGCCATGGCGATCGCGGATGGCGACCAGGCCGGCGGCGGCAGCGGCCAGCGCCTCGTCCCAGCTGGCCTGGCGGAAATGGCTGGAGGGATCGGCGGCATCCACCCGGATATCGGCGCCCTTGGGCGCGTCGGCGCGGCGGATCAGCGGCCGGGTGAGGCGCTGGGGATGGGCGATGTAATCGAAGCCGAAGCGGCCCTTCACGCACAGGCGCCCGCGATTGGCCGGCCCCTCCCTGCCCTTGACGGCGACGATGCGGTCATCTTCGACCTGGTAGGTCAGCTGGCAGCCGACGCCGCAATAGGGGCAGACGCTGTCCACCTCCCGGGCCGGCTGGGGGGCGCCGACGCCGTCTTCGCCCACCAGCGAGGCCTCCATCAGGGCGCCGGTGGGGCAGGATTGCACGCATTCGCCGCACGCCACGCAGGTGGACTGGCCCATGGGATCGTCGAAATCGAACACGATTTTGGCATGGGCGCCGCGATGGGCCATGCCGATGACATCGTTGACCTGAACCTCGCGGCAGGCGCGCACACAGCGGTTGCAGTGGATGCAGGCGTCCAGCTGCACGGCCATGGCCGGGTGGCTGCGGTCGGCCTCCGGCGCCGGGCGGGCGGGAAAGCGCGAGGCGGCCACGCCCATGGCCCGGGCCCAGGACCACAGCTCCGACGCGCTGTCATGGGCCTTGTGCCGGGGCGGCTGGTCGGCCAGCAGCAGCTCCATCACCATGGCGCGGGCTTCGCGGGCGCGCCCGGACGCGGTGGCAACCGCCATGCCCGGGGCGGGCTGGCGGATGCAGGAGGCGGCCAGGGTGCGCTCGCCCTCGATCTCCACCATGCACAGGCGGCAATTGCCGTCCGGGCGGTAATCCTGCATTTCGGTGTGGCAGAGATGGGGGATGTGGCAGCCATGGCGCCTGGCGGCCTGCCAGATGGTTTCGCCCTGGCGGGCGCGGATGGCCTTGCCGTCCAGCGTGAAATCGACGCTTTCGCTCACGATACGTCCTCCGGGAAGTATTTCAGCGCGGTCAGCACCGGATTGGGCGCCGCCTGGCCCAGGCCGCAGATCGAGGCATCGACCATGGTGCGGGAGAGCTCCTCCAGCAGCGGGCCGTTCCAGGGGCCGGCCATCAGCCGGGCCGCCTTTTCGCACCCGGCCCGGCAGGGCGTGCATTGGCCGCAGCTTTCGTCTTCGAAGAACTTCATCAGGCTGAGCGCGGCATCGGCGGCGCTGTCTTGGTGCGAGAGCACGATCACCGCCGCCGAGCCGATGAAGCCGCCATGGGGCTGGATGGTGTCGAAATCCAGCGGCACATCGCCCAGCGACGCCGGCAGGATGCCGCCGGAGGCCCCGCCCGGCAGATAGGCCTTGAAACGGTGGCCATCCTGCATGCCGCCGCAATGTTCGTCGATCAGCTCGCGCGCGGTGATGCCGGCCGGGGCCAGCTTCACCCCCGGGCGCTTCACCCGCCCCGAAACCGAAAAGCTGCGCAAGCCCTGGCGCCCGTGGCGGCCATGGCCGGTGAACCAGGCGGCGCCGCGTTCCAGGATCTCCGGCACCCAATAGAGGGTTTCCACGTTGTGGACCAGGGTGGGGCGCCCGAACAGGCCCACTTTGGCAACGAAGGGCGGGCGGTGGCGGGGCAGGCCGCGCTTGCCCTCGATGGATTCGATCATCGCCGATTCCTCGCCGCAGATATAGGCGCCGGCCCCGCGCCGCAGATGGATGGCGGCGGGCGCGCCCAGGGGGGCCAGGTGGGCCAGGTGGGCAATTTCCGCCTCCAGCACGGCGCGCAGGGCCGGGTATTCGTCGCGCAGATAGATATAGACTTCGCGCGCCTCCACCGCCCAGGCGGCGATCAGCATGCCTTCCAGGAAACGATGGGGGTCGCGCTCCAGATAGTGGCGGTCTTTGAAGGTGCCCACCTCGCCTTCGTCGGCGTTCACCGCCATCAGCCGCGGCGCCGGCTCCATCAGCACAAAGCGCCATTTGCGCCCGGCGGGAAAGCCGGCCCCGCCCAGGCCGCGCAGGCTGGAATCCTCCATGGTCTGGATCAGCCGTTCGCGGCTCAGCTCGCCGGCCAGCACCCGGCGCAGCTGGCGATAGCCGCCGGCGGCGCTATAGGCGTTGAAATCGCGGTAATCCGGCGCCCTGGCCTCCAGCTCGCCGGCGGCGATGGCGGCCGCCACGCCTTCGGCGCTGGCGTGGCCGATGTCGTTCATGCCCGCCTTGGCCGCCGGCGCCTGTTCGCAGCGGCCCATGCAGGGCGCCCTCACGATGCGCACCTCTGGCCCCAGCCGGCCTGCCAGGGCAGCGATCAGCGCCTCGCAGCCGGCCAGGCGGCAGGGCAGGCTTTCGCACACCCGCAGCGCGATGGCGGCGGGCGGTGTTTCGCCTTCCCCCACCACGTCGAAATGGTGGTAGAAGGTGGCCACCTCATAGGCTTCGGCCATGGGCAGGCGCATCAGTTCGGCCAGGGCGCAGAGATGGCGGGCCGAAATGTGGCGATAGCGATCCTGGATCAGGTGCAGATGCTCGATCAGCAGGTCGCGCCGGCGTGGGCGCGGGCCCAGCAGGGCGGCGATCTCGTCCAGGGCGGCGGCATCCGCCTGGCGGCCCCTGGCGGCGGGGCGCGCCCTGCGCCTGGGGCCGCCGGGGGAAGGGCGTGAATCGTGCGGGGCGGTCACCTGTATCCTCGCCGGGCGGGTGGGAAAACGGGCGGACCATGCCCGATGACGGGGCGAAAGTCACGCCCGGCGGGCGTGACAGGGGGCCGGGGCGCGCGCGCAGGCGGTGCGCGATGCGGTGGCGGCGGCCGAGCTTATTCCCTGATCTTCGGCTGCCGGGCGGTGGGCGTCGCGAAGCGCTGGCGCCCTTTCCCGGCAGGGTGGTGGCGAGCGGCGGCTCCCGGCCCGTTATGTGCCTAGCAAGGTTCCAAGGCTAGCGTGCTGATAACACAATCGAGAACGCTATCCCCATCGCTCTCCTGTTCGTCCCCTGAGTTTTGATACACGATCAGGGAATCCGACGCATCGCCGGCATATGCGGATGAGATTGCCAGGTCGGGAAAGGCGCCAGACAATGTCTCATCTCCCGCCTTCGTTTCCTGCGCGGCCGTCGTAACCGCCGCTCCCAAGACAATGGGCGCGATGAATCCCAGCTGGAATGCCAGAGATATGGATCGAATAGGCGCATGGACACGTGCCCAGGCAGCACCAACAAGCACCGAAATCAAAACAATAACGCCCATCGTTATAGGCGGCGTTAACTGTTTTGTGCTTGTTATAGCCTCCTCACTGCTCACAACAACCTGGTGGACTCTCTCATAGTCCATAAAGCCGTAGTGGCTGGCTACATAAAATAGCCCACCCACAGCACCCCACAATAGAGTCGCACGCAGACTCAGGAAACAAACTTTCGTTGTCTCGTCGCTCATGATTTTCTCCTGTCGACGTGTCGGGTTCGTCGGGTTTCGGTTTGGACGCCCGCCAACGGCCAAGGCCGCGACCAGCGTGTTCTGCTCTCCAGCGGCGCTTTCTGCTCACTACACCGCCTGCCAGAGTTCTCCATCATTCGAGTTTTTCTCCAGGCAGTTCAGCAGCCCGCTGGCAGCCACCAGCGCGATCACGGCAAGCAGGCACTGCCCCCACCACGGCCACCTCGTTCCCGAATCCTCTTTGCGGTTGCTTGCCGGTCTGCCCTGTTCGTCGCGGTTCATGGTTGCTCACTCCCATTCACAGATTTTTCCACTGTGGGTCATCGCCGTAGCAACGGGAACTGGAACCGGGGACATAAGCACAGTATCTGAAACGTGGTTGCGAAGTGGTGGAACAGGCCGAAGTGACAGTAGATGTACTCCCAGGCCCAATCTCTCTGTCACTGTCGGACCATCGGGTTCCGCTGCCTATGTCGTAATACCAACCCCACACGACATCCACTCTCTGAGTGCAGGAGTTTGTGAAGGCAACACGATGATCATAATAACCTGGTCTTGGACATTTAGAAGAGCGGCCACGAGCGGCATTAATGCACGCGTCGACGGTAACCGTCTGGGTTCCGGGGATCGTGGCGGTGAAGTCCCGAGACAAGTTCAGGCCGAAAGGATCTGTGGCGGTAATCACGATCTTCACCGGGCCAGGCTCCGCATTGTCGTTGCGCGCGACATTCAGGATCGATCCTTCCACACGAACGGTCAGAATTCCCCTTGGCGCGCTTGCGGTGTATGTAAGCTTGTCGCCGTCCGGGTCTGTGAAGGCGTTCGCAAGCGAGACAGTCACCGTCCGGCCGGCTGGCACGTCCAGCGGCGCGATAGTCCCGCTGACCCTGGGCGCCCGATTCTTCGCCGACTGGTTATGCAGCCTGTAGCCACCGGTGCTGCCGCCCTGCTTGCCGCTCACCCGGGCGATCACCTGTTCCGCCCCCGTCTTCACGCTCACCCTGCCCTCGCTGGCGGCCACGCTGCCGCCGCCGCCGGCCGCGCTGATCGATGCCGGTGCTGCGCCCGTCGTGGCAAGCTCGTTGCCGTCCCCGTCCAGCAGCGCGATCACGGTATCCGCCTCTCCGGTCGCCCAGAACGTCACCCTGCTGGGCTCGCTAAGCGGCAGCCGGAAGAAATCCCTGTCGTCTGCCGAAGCGATGCTGCCGTCGATCGCCTGCCCGGCCCTGATCGCCAGCGCCTCGCCCAGGGTATTGGGATGATCCGGCGCCGGCATCACCCTCGTCTCGCCGCCAGGGATGCTAGGAGTGGGCGTGGGCGTGGGCTTGGCGGCAGGCGTTGTGCCACCGCCACCGCCGCCGCCACAGGCCGTCAGCCCCAGGCCGATGGCGATACAAAGGGCGGCGAGCGAAAATGTCCTGGCGATGCGGTCGGTCATGGCTTCTGTCTCCACTGCCCCCGCCTTGCGGGGGGATGTTCTGTTGCGCGTTCCCAAACCTGGGTTGTCGGCGTGATCTGGGCGTTATCTGGCGGTCACGCGGCCAGCGATGCCTTCACGGCCAGCGTGCGCCCGCCCGCTTCCACATCGGGGTTGAACAGCAGCTGCACCTCCACCCGTCCGCTGGCGCTGCCGTCCGGCACCGTGATCTCGTAGGGCTGGTCCACATAATCCACCCCCGCCACGGCCGGGTTGTCGCCGCTGCCGGGCGCCAGACGCGCCACCAGCCGCACATCGCCCACCACCGGCTCTGGGAAGGTCACCTCCAGCACGATGCGCTCACCGGTGGTGGCGGTCTCTTGCAGGAATCGCACCGCCACCTGCCCGGATGCCACCAGGTCCGCCACCGGGCGGATGCGCTCCACGGTCTGGATGCGATCCACATTCGCCACCGGGCGCCACAGATCGGGCGCGTTCTGCGCCGCGCCGCCGGCCACCCCCAGCCCCTGCCAGGGCGGCAGACGCTGCGCCTGGCCGCCGAACGGCACATTCAGCGTCACTTGCAGCGCGCCGGTATCCTCGGCCGGGCCGATGCCGCCCCAGCCCGCCCGCAGGCCCAGCCAGGGATGCGGGCGCCAGGATGCGCCCAGGCGACCGTCCATGAACGGCTTGCCGTCGCCATCGTCCTGCCAGCGGGAAAGCGAGGCCTCCAGCGAGACGGTATCGGTGACGTCCAGGCCCAGCCCCAGCCGGGTGCCGCCCACCGCCCGTTCCTGATAGCCGATGCGGCCCGCCAGCCAGCCGGTGGTGGGGGTCAGCTGTTGCAGCCAGCCATGGCCCCAGCGCCCGTCGTAATCGATGCCCGCCACCAGGCGGCGATGGCCGCGCTCCAGGTTCTCCTGCATCAGCGCCGAGACGCCCAGCACATCGCTATCCGAAAGCGCAAAGCGCCAGGCGGCGCCATAGCGGGCATCGTTGCGGCGAAAGCCGTGGCCGTCGGTCCAGCGGGTGACGCCCTGCTGCAGGAAGATGGCGCTGGGGGCGCTGGGGGCGTCGGCCGCGCCGGCGGCAAAGCCCAGGGCCGGGGAGGCCAGCGGCACCACCAGGTCCAGATCGCCCGCCAGGCCTTCGCCGAAGGGCGAGAACGACATGCGATGGGTGAGGCTGAAGCCGTGGCCGAACAGCGCCCGGCCCTGGCTTTGCGCCAGGCCCAGGGCCAGCTGAAAGGCCCGATCGGCCGCGCAATCGGCCGCCGCCAGCCGCTCGGCCCCGGCCAGCGCCTGGGCGCAGCTTTCCAGCCCCAGCCCGCCGGCCAGGGCGGCCGACTCCCAGGCCGGGGACGGGACGAGCGAATCGCCCTCTGCCCCGGCAGCGGCCGGGAGGGATAACGCGAAAGCGGTTGTCAGGAGGAAGGTTGCGGCGGCGGTGCGAATCCGGCGCCCGGGCGGCCCACCCTCACTCAGGCGGCGGGGGGGGGGGGGGGTAAGCTATTGATTTACAAGGGAAATTCCGTCTCGCCACCCGGTCCATGATTCGCGCCCCCCTTCGGCTCTGCACCCGATTCGCCACAAAGCTGCTGCAATTCGCGCCCCGCGTCAACTATCCGCCAACCCTGGCCGCCCCGAAGCCCGAGGAAAACCGCCATGCCCACCCCATTCAGACCCCGCCGCCGCCGCTGAGGGCGCGGCGGCCGGGCGCAAACCTGCGTTTTGGCCCGGGACACAAAGAACCCGGGACACAAAGGAACGGTGGGCCTTGCGGCCCGCTGCCGACGGGATGCCGGCGCGCTCAGGGGGGCTAGATGGCACCGAAAAGGCGCGCGGCCATGGCGGCCACCAGCACCATGAGAAAGCCCAAAAGCCACCTCATGGCGCCAAGTTCGGCTTTCAGGGCGGAAAGCGTGCCGTCGATCTTCGCCAGGTCGGCCTTGGTGGCCAGGTTGTCACGGTCGGTGGCGATGGCCTGGCGCAACGCTTCGGCATGCGCTTCGGCCTGGCGGCGTTCGACACCGGCGGCCTCAAGGTCACGGACGACCGTGAGAGTATCGAGGACGGCAACGGTCATGGCGCTAGCACTCCGGAATTTCGACAATGTGGCTTCCGAACGATCACACACTAGGCCATGGCGCCGCCAGGCGCAAGCCTGCCTTCCGCCGCCCCGCGAAAGCGGCAAGCATCGACCCCCAGGCGAAAATGGTGTCCTTCGCGCCCTCTTTGACTGGCAGGCTTGGCAGAACGCCTCCCAGACGCCATCCTGGCCACAGCAAACCGAAGGAAGGCCGCCATGCTGACACGATCCAAGCCGCGCTGGCAGCTGCCGGAACGCCTGGCGACGCCGGAGGCGGTGTGGCAGAGCCGGCGCCGCTTTGCCGCCACCCTGGCCGCCGGCCCGATCCTGGCCGCCACCGCCCTGCCGGGGCGCGCCGATCCCGAAGCGGTTGCCGCCGCCGCAGAACAGGCGGCCGCCGACCCCAGCGCCGATCTTTACCCGGCGGCGGCCAATCCGGCCTATGGCGATGCCGGGCGGGCCGTTACCGCCGCCGAAGACAACCTGACCTATAACAACTTCTACGAATTCGGCAGCCACAAGACCATCTGGCAACGCGCCCGCGACCTGCGCCGCCGCCCCTGGGCCGTGACCTTCGACGGCTTGGTGGAGGAGGAAAGGACGGTCGATATCGACAGCCTGATCCGCGCCATGGCCCTGGAAGAGCGCATCTATCGCCATCGCTGCGTCGAGGCCTGGTCCATGGTGGTGCCCTGGACCGGCTTTCCCCTCGCCGCCCTGGTTGCCTTCGCCCGCCCCCTGGCTGCGGCCAGATATGTCGTCATGCAGACCTTCCAGGACGAAGACATGGCGCCCGGCCAGAAGCAGTTCTGGTATCCCTGGCCCTATACCGAGGGAGTCACGCTGGCCGAGGCCGAGAACGACCTTGCCTTCGTCGTTACCGGTGCCTATGGCCAGCCCATGGCCAACCAGTTCGGCGCCCCGCTGCGCCTGCACCTGCCCTGGAAATACGGCTTCAAATCGGTGAAATCGATCGTTCGCGTCACCCTGGCCGAGGAACGCCCAGTGAGCTTCTGGGAACAGCTGGTGCCGTCGGAATACGGCTTCTGGGCCAATGTCAATCCCGACGTGCCCCATCCCCGCTGGAGCCAGGCCAGCGAACGGGTGCTGGGCAGCGGCGAGCGCGTTCCCACCGTGATCTACAACGGCTATGGCCCCGAGGTCGCCCATCTCTACGACGGCATGACGGGCGAGCGCCTATTTATGTAACCAGTCCATGTGACCGGCCCATAGCATAGCCGGGCGGCGCCAGCGAAAAGAGGGGCCGGGTTTTGCAACCCGGCCCCAGTCGATGAGGGAGGCTTCACGTCTGGGAGACGTCGGAGCCTTGCGGCCCCGTTCCAGGCAGAGCCTGGGAGACACGCTTGCGGACGGGGGGAGTCCGCCTTGCGTGTCCGGACGATAGATAGGACAGGGCGGGCGGCGGCGCCATATCTATTATGGCAACCCTGCCATGCAGCCATTGCATGGGTGGTGCATTGATCTCGCCGCCAGGTGCAATCTCGTCACCGGCGCCCTTCTGCCACCTTTTCCAGCAGAAAATCGCGAAAGGCGCCGATGCGGGCGGAATGGCGCTGTTCTTCCGGATAGACGAAATAGACCCTTACCTTGGGCAGCGGCGCGTCGATCTCCAGGCGCTGATAGAGATCGGGGCTTTCCAGCACATATTCCGGCAGGATGGCGACCCCCAGGCCGCTTTCCATCGCCCGGCGCATCCCCAGCATGGAGTTCACCGTCATGGCCGGGCGGCGCGGCGGGGCGTCGCCGTCGAAGGCGTGCAACAGCCAGGGCGGGCTGACCACCTCCTTCAGCGGCCCGTTGTCATAGACGATCATGCGGTGATTGCTCAGGTCGTCCAGCGTCTTCGGCGTGCCCCACACCTTCAGGTAATGGGGCGAGGCGAAGACGTGAAAGTGCATGGTCATCAGCGGCAGCTGGATCAGGTCCGGCTGGGTGGGCCGCCCCAGCCTTATGCCGATATCCGCCTCGCGCATGGAAAGGTCCAGCTCCCTGTCCTCCATGCGCAGGGCGATGGAGATCTCCGGGTAATCCTCCATGAAGTCCACGATCTTCGGCATCAACCAGACGAACGAAAAGCCGGTGGTGGCGGTTACGGTCAGCGGCCCGGACGGGCGCCGCTTGCTGTCGGTCAGCGAGGCTTCGACCATGGCGATCTTGCCATAGATCTCGCGCGCCGCCCGATAGAGCGTATCGCCCTGTTCGGTCACCAGCAGGCCGCGGGCATGGCGGTGAAACAGGATCACCCCCAGGCTTCTCTCCAGGGCGCCGATCTGGCGGCTGATTGCCGATTGATGCAGCTGCAGCTGCTCGCCGGCCCGGGTAAAGCTGCCGGCTTCGGCGACATGGTAGAAGATGCGCAGCCTGTCCCAGTCCATCGCCCGCCTCGTCGCGCCCAGTGCGTCTATTCGGCCGCCAGGCGCCCCCCGTCATCGGCCGCCGCCAGAAATTTCTCGGCCTCCAGCGCCGCCATGCAGCCGCTGCCGGCGGCCGTCACCGCCTGGCGGAACACCTTGTCCTGGACGTCGCCGGCCGCGAAAATGCCGGCCACCGAGGTGGCGGTGCCATCGGCCGCGGTGGCGATATAGCCTTCGTCGTCCATGGCCAGAACCCCCCTGGCCATATCGGTGTTGGGGCGGTGGCCGATGGCGATGAAAACGCCGTCCATCTCCATCTCGGCCGTGGCCCCGGTCTCCACATTCCGCACCCGGATGCCGGTCACATGCGGCGGCTCGTCGCGCCCCAGCACCTCCTCCAGCACATGGTGCCACAGCACCTCGATGGCGGGATGGGCCAGCAGGCGGCGTTGCAGGATGTTCTCGGCCCGCAGCGCGCCGCGCCGGTGGATCAGCGTCACGCTCCGCGCGTGATGGGTGAGATAGAGCGCCTCTTCCACCGCCGTGTTGCCGCCGCCCACCACGCACACCCGCTTGCCGCGGAAGAAAAAGCCGTCGCAGGTGGCGCAGGCCGAAACGCCGAACCCCTGAAAGCGCCGCTCGCTCTCCAGCCCCAGCCATTTGGCCTGCGCCCCGGTCGCCACGATCAGCGCATCGCCCTCGTAACGGGCGCCCGAATCCCCCGTCACGCGAAACGGGCGCCGCGCCGCATCGATGGCGACCGCCAGATCGTCCACGAACACGGTTCCCACCTTGCGCGCCTGTTCGGTCATCTGCTCCATCAGCCACGGCCCCTGCACCACATCGGCAAAGCCCGGATAATTCTCGACATCGGTGGTGATGGTCATCTGGCCGCCGGGCTGGATGCCATGCAGCAACACCGGCGCCAGCCCGGCCCGGGCGGCATAAACCGCCGCCGTAAGCCCCGCCGGCCCCGACCCCAGAATCAAAACCCGGGAATGACCCGCCATCGCCATCGCCTACCGCCTCCGGAACCCACCCCAATCTATCACCGCCACCCCCCACCGCCACCCCTGCGACACCCTTGCGGCACCCTCCCGACACCCCTGTGACACCCCCCGGCCGCGCCGCGCCCCTTGGTCCCACCCGTCCGGTCTGCTAACCCACCGCCGATGACCAGCTTCCCCAGCCCCGCCCGGACGCCGGCCGCTATCCGCACCGCCCAGGGCAGCATGAACGACCGGGTTTGCCAGATGATCCGGGAGGAGTTGGCTCAAGGCGCGGTGACGGACCGGATACACAAGGTCATCCGGGACGAGCAACGCCGTTGGCTGGCAGCCACTGTGAGCACATCGATCGGACTGGTGTGTGCGGGGTTCCCGATCTTCAACTCCGAACCCATGGTCGCATTCCTGAACGACCACGACGGTTGGCTCGGCCCCATCACGGCAGTCGCAGCATTTTTCTTCACTTGGCTTTTGCTAAAGCACCACTAGACCCACCGCCCCGGCCGCGCGTCAGCTGGCGCGCGCGGCCACCTGTCACCAGGCGGCGATGGTCGCCAGCCGGTTGTTCTCGATCTGATGGCGGATCACTTGGCTGGAGACACCGAACTCGGCGCCGAGTTCGTCCACCCGCTCCGGTTCCACCGGCCCGCCGTTCAGGCGCTGGCGCAAGGATTCGGCCGGTGCCAGAAACTCCGCCGCAAAGGCGCGCGATTGCGCCTGGCGGTTCGTTGCCAGCGAACTCAGGATCGCCGGCCCCGGCCGGGACCGGTCCAGATAATCGCCCAGGGCGCGCGCCGCCAGAAAGCGCTGGCCCGTCTCGCCTCGCGAGGCTGCCACATATGCCGGCGCGTCCGCTGCCGCCACCAGCCCCTGGACGCGCGCCGAAGGCGGCTGTGTCTCGCTCCAGTGAAGCGACAGGGAACCCGTCGCTGCAAAATCGAACCGGCCGTCGCCGCTGCCCAGTGTCTGGCGAACCGCGCCCGCCAGATCGTGGCCCCGCCTCCAGGGCGGGGCAGCGCGGGGCGGCGGCAGAGCCGCGCGCACCTGCGGCCAGTCGCTGCCACCTTTCGCATCCTGGAGAGCCTCCAGGGAGGCCTCCAGCCACGCGCTCATCTGCGGCACGGCGCTGGCACGGGCGGCCGCCAGGGCATCGTCGCGTAGCGATGGAGCGGTGCTTTGCCAGAGTTTCATGATCGCGTCGGCCAGACGGTCGGGAACATCGAAGGGATCGGCGCCGAGCAGAGCGGCGGCGCGGCAGAATTCCTGCTCACCCTTGTCGAGCGCGTTGATCGCCGCCCATTCGTCGTCCAGCGTGCCTGGGTCGATGTCATGGACCCGCAATCTTTCCAGCACGGCCTCGACCAGATCGCGGCATTGCGCTTCCAGCCTTGCATGCGCGACGGTCGCCTCGCCCTCCTTGACGAACTCGATCCGGGCGTGACGCGGTCGGTAGGGACTCCAACAGAGGCGCATGCGCTTCGGCGTCGGCGCCATGGTGAGGCTGGGAAGAACGAAGCCGTCGCCAGCAAAGGCCAGATTGTGCCGGGCCTCGAAATCGGGTCTCTGTTCCCGCGTATCGTCAACTTCGTTGAAGATGTGCCACCAATGCAGGACCAGCCATTCCGCCACCGTGAACAGAGGCACCACGACATGGTCCCGATAGGCCCGGCTCGAGCGGTCCAGCACCGAGGTGACGTGGACTCCGCCCACTTCGACGGAAAACGCGGCCATGGTCACGCGTGAGCGCTCGTCCTGCGAAGGCGGAGCCTCTACCCAGTCGAACCCGAAACGGACGCTCATTTCAGCCCCCTCACATGCTGCCACGGCTCCAGAGGATAGCCGTGGTATTCACCCGAACCCCCGTGTCGGGCCTCGAACACGATATCGTCCTCGCGGTGCCAGACATAGCGCGGGAAACTCCCATCCCACACCCCGGTGCGGCCCGCCTTCACAGCTTCGCGAAGCCAGCCCTCGACACGACCCCGCCGCTTTGCCAGATTGCCCGGACACTTGTTTGCATCGGGACGGTGGCAGGGCATCCCGGCGAAGCTGGGACGATCCTTATGATACGGGCTACCAACATAATGGCACGCCGCCGCCACCTGCGCCAGGTCAGCGCCGGGCGGCGGCGCCACGACCTTGTGCGCCTTGGGGTTATCGCGCTGACGTTGAGGCTTGCTAGGCTTGCGCGACATCCACCGCCTCCAGGTACACATGGCCAGAGATACGGCATCGGACGCCACAAGACCCGTAAGGTCAAGCCCTCCGAACCCCGCCCCCACCCGCCATCGAAGCCCCACCCTCGCAACACCCCCACGACACCCCTGTGACACCCCTGTGACACCCCCCGGCCGCGCCGCCCCGCCGCCATCGGCCCGCAGAACTGGCCCCTTGGTCCCGCCCGTCCGGTCTGCTAAACCACCGCCGATGACCAGCTCCCCCAGCCCCGCCCGGACGCCGGCCGCCATCCGCACCGCCAAATTCGGCCTTGGCGATATCGTCCACCACCGCCACCACCCGTTCCGCGGCGTCGTCTTCGACGTCGATCCGGTGTTCTCCAACAGCGAGGAATGGTGGCTGGCGATCCCCGAAGAGATGCGCCCCTCCAAGGACCAGCCCTATTACCACCTGCTGGCCGAGAACGCGCAAAGCACCTATATCGCCTACGTCTCCGAGCAGAACCTGCTGCGCGACGAGAGCGGCGCTCCGGTCTCCCACCCGCAAGTGCGCATGCTGTTCACCGGGCTTCAGAACGGGCGCTACGTGCCGGCCGGCAACCTCACCAACTGAACCTCTCAGCCAGCAGGCGCCGCACCCGCCCGGCCACCGCCGCGCTGTCGTCCAGCGCCACCGGCGTCCAGTCCAGCGCCAGCCCCCCCTGCGTCGAGCCTTCTGCCAGCGGGCGGGCATGGCCGTGGCGAAACAGCCGCTCGTGAAAGGCGCGGAACTTGGCCGATCCCCCCGGCAGATCGGCGATGAACACGGGGCGGCCGCTGGCGCAGGCCTCGCTTGCCATGGCGACCGAATCGGCGGTTACCACCACCGCATCGGCCAGCCCCAGCCAGCCGCGATAGGGGTTAGGGCCGCTGCCGGTCCAGAACAGGCTGCGCCGCGGGTCCAGCGCCGCGCCCAGGGCGTCGGCCACGCGCCGCCCGGTGCGCCGCGAGACCGTCGCCAGCAGCCCGCCGGGCAGGGCGGAAAGGCGCCGCCCCAGCACCCGGGCATCCGCTGCGTCGAAACGATAGGCGCGGTTGGCCCCGCCGATGGCGGCAAAGATCAGCGGGCGCGGCAGATGGGCCACCGCCGCCGCCGCACGCCGCGCCTCCTCGTCCAGCAGCGCCCGCGTCAGCCCGTGCACCGCGCCGGTGGTGGCGACGACATTGGCGCCCCGCAGGCGGTCGTGGCGCGGGGCCACCACCAGGTCGAAGCGCGCCGCCGCCAGCCCCGGCTTCTGGATCTGCACCGCTACCGTCCCGCCCCGCGCCGCCCGCGCGATGGCGGCCGCCGGCGCCGCCGATTTGCGCCCGCTGGCGATCACCAGCTGCGGCCAGGGCGGCACCAGGGCATCGCCGGCCGCCGAGATCGCCGCCAGCGGCGCCGGCCACAGCGCCGGCGGCAGCCAGCGCCAGGGCCGCCGGATGGCGATGCGCTTCACCGCCGGCGCGATGTCCAGATGCCGGGCCAGCCCCAGGCACTGATTCTCGGCCCCGGCCGCCCCGTCGGTCACCACCCAGGCCGCCAGGGCGGCGCCCGGCGCGCGCCCGGTCATTGCCACCCCTGGGCCGCCGCCGTCACGCCGCTCCCGGGCCGTCCCCGCCCGCACAGGCCCCACTCGTCCAGGCCCCGCCCGTGTAGGATTGCAGCGGCGCCACCTCCAGGCCGCCCGCGCGCAGGGCGGCGATGGCCTCGATCATGGCGCTGGCCCCGGCGACGGTGGTGGCATAGGGCACCTTCTTCAGCAGCGCCGTTCGCCGCAGGCTGAAGCTGTCGGCGATCGATTTGACGCCTTCGGTGGTGTTGATCACCAGGTCGATACGCCCGTCCTTCAGCGCGTCCACGATATGGGGCGGCCCTTCCAGCACTTTGTTCACCGTCGCCACCTCCAGGCCCGCCCGCCGCATGTCGCCGGCCGTGCCGCGGGTGGCCACCAGCGAAAAGCCCAGCGCCGCCAGACGCCGCCCCAGCGCCACCGCTTGCGGCTTGTCGCGGTCGCGCACCGAAACGAACACGCAGCCCGCCAGCGGCAGGGATTCGCCGGCCGCCAGCTGGGCCTTGGCGAAGGCGTGGCCGAAATCCCGATCCAGCCCCATCGCTTCGCCGGTGGACTTCATCTCCGGCCCCAGAATGATGTCGGCATGGGGAAAGCGGGCGAAGGGAAACACCGCCTCCTTCACCGCGATATGGCCCGGTGCCGCCGCCGCCAGATGGAAGCTCGCCAGCGCCTCGCCGGCCATGATCCGGGCCGCGATCCTGGCGATGGGGATGCCGATGGCCTTGGCGACGAAGGGCACCGTGCGGCTGGCGCGCGGGTTCACTTCCAGCACGAACACCTCGCCGTCCTTCACGGCGAACTGCACATTCATCAGCCCCACCACCCCCAGCTCGCGGGCCATGGCTTCGGTCTGGCGCCCCAGCTCGGCGACGATGGCGGGCGAAAGCGAGCGCGGCGGCAGCGAACAGGCCGAATCGCCCGAATGGATGCCCGCTTCCTCGATATGCTCCATCACCCCGGCCACGAACACATCGCGCCCGTCGGCCAGGGCATCGACATCCACCTCCACCGCGTCCTGCAGAAAGCGGTCGATCAGGATCGGCGCGCCCTCGGCCGCTGCCACCGAGGTCTCCAGATAGCCCTCCAGCGCCTCGTCGCCATGCACGATCTGCATCGCCCGCCCGCCCAGCACATAGCTGGGGCGCACCACCAGCGGATAGCCGATGCGCCGGGCGATGGCGCGGGCTTCGTCCAGATTGTGGCAGGTGCCGTTCTGCGGCTGGCGCAGGCCCAGCTTGTGCAGCAGCTGCTGGAAACGGCGCCGATCCTCGGCCCGGTCGATGGCGTCGGGCGGCGTGCCCAGAATCGGCAGCCCTTCGGCTTCCAGCGCCCGGGCCAGCTTCAGCGGCGTCTGGCCGCCGAACTGCACGGCGATGCCGAGCAGACTGCCCTTCGCCATCTCCGCCCTGGCGACGGCGATGGCGTTCTCGGCCGTCAGCGGCTCGAAATACAGCCGCTCCGAGGTGTCGTAATCGGTCGAGACCGTCTCCGGGTTGCAGTTCACCATCACCGTCTCGATGCCCGCCTCCGCGAAGCCCTGGCAGGCGTGAACGCAGCAATAGTCGAACTCGATGCCCTGGCCGATGCGGTTGGGGCCGCCGCCCAGGATCGCCACCTTGCGCCGTTCCGATACCCTGGCCTCGTCCTCCGGCGGCGCGATGCCGTCGCCCTCGTAGCAGGAATACATATAGGAGGTGGCGGACGGGAACTCGGCCGCGCAGGTATCGATGCGCTTGAACACCGGCACCACCCCGGCCCCTTCGCGCCTCCCGCGCACCCGCTCTTCGTCCAGGCCCGCCAGGCTCGCCAGGCGGCGGTCGGAAAAGCCCATCGCCTTCAGGGTCAGCAGGCCGTGGCCATCGCCGGGCAGGCCAGCGGCGCGCACCCGCTCCTCCGCCTCCACGATGTGGCGGATCTGCTCCAGAAACCACGGGTCCACCCTGGTGATGCGGGCGATGGCCTCGTCGCCGATGCCGTGGCGCATGGCCTGGGCGATCACCAGGATGCGGTCCGGCCCGGGATGGGCCAGCCTTGCGGTGATGCCGTCTGGCGACAGGTCGTCGAAGGCCAGCTCGTCCAGGCCGGAAAGCCCGGTCTCCATCGAACGCAGCGCCTTTTGCAGCGATTCGGCAAAGCTGCGCCCGATGGCCATCGCCTCGCCCACCGAGGTCATGGAGGTGGTCAGCATCGGCTCGCTGCCCGGAAACTTCTCGAAGGTAAAGCGCGGCACCTTGGTCACGACATAATCGATGGCCGGCTCGAAGCTGGCCGGCGTCACCCGGGTGATGTCGTTCTGGATCTCGTCCAGCGTGTAGCCCACGGCCAGCCGGGCGGCGACCTTGGCGATGGGAAAGCCGGTCGCCTTGGAGGCCAGCGCCGAGGAGCGCGAAACCCGCGGGTTCATCTCGATCACGATGGTGCGCCCGCTGGCCGGATCCACCGCGAACTGCACGTTGGAGCCGCCGGTATCGACCCCGATCTCGCGCAGCACCGCCAGGGCAGCGTTGCGCATGGCCTGGTATTCCTTGTCGGTCAGCGTCAGGGCGGGCGCCACGGTAACGGAATCGCCGGTATGCACCCCCATCGGGTCGATGTTCTCGATCGAACAGACCACGATGCAGTTGTCGGCCCGGTCGCGCACCACCTCCAGCTCGAACTCCTTCCAGCCCAGCACCGATTCCTCGATCAGCACCTCGCCGGCCGGGCTGGCTTCCAGGCCGCGCCGCACGATGTCGTCGAACGCCTCGCGGTTATAGGCGATGCCGCCGCCGGTTCCGCCCAGAGTGAAGCTGGGGCGCAGGATGGCCGGCAGGCCGATCCGCTCCAGGGCGGCGCGGGCTTCCTCGCCGCTCCTGGCCAGCACGCTGCGGGCGCTTTCCAGGCCGATCCGGGTCATGGCGTCGCGAAACAGCGCCCGGTTCTCCGCCTTGGCGATGGCCTCGCGGCTGGCGCCGATCAGCTCCGTGCCGCAGGCTTCCAGCACGCCGTTATCGGCCAGCGCCAGGGCGGTGTTCAGCGCCGTCTGCCCGCCCATGGTGGCCAGCAGCGCGTCGGGCCGCTCTCTGGCCACGATCTTCGCCACCATGTCGGGCGTCACCGGCTCGATATAGGTGGCATCGGCCAGGCCGGGATCGGTCATCACCGTGGCCGGGTTGGAGTTCACCAGAACCACGCGATAGCCTTCCTCCTTCAGCGCCTTCACCGCCTGGGTGCCGGAATAGTCGAACTCGCAGGCTTGGCCGATCACGATCGGGCCGGCGCCCACGATCAGGATCGATTCGATATCGGTGCGCTTAGGCATGGCCCGCCATGGCGGCGATGAAATCGTGAAACAGATAGCGGCTGTCCTGGGGGCCGGGGCTGGCTTCGGGATGATATTGCACCGAAAACACCGGCTTGCCCGAAAGCCGCAGCCCGGCCAGGGTGCCGTCGAACAGGCTGACATGGGTGGCGATGACGCCGGAAGGCAGCGTTGCCGCATCCACCACGAAGCCGTGGTTCTGGCTGGTGATCTCGACCTTGCCGGTCTCCAGGTTCTTCACCGGATGGTTGGCGCCGTGGTGGCCATGGGCCATCTTGGCGGTCTTCGCCCCCAGGGCCAGGGCCAGCAGCTGATGGCCCAGGCAGATGCCGAACACGGGTAGGCCGCTCGCCACCAGCTTGCGGATCGCCGGCACGGCATAGCGCCCGGTGGCGGCGGGATCGCCGGGGCCGTTGGAAAGGAACACGCCGTCGGGTGCCAGCGCCGCGATATCGTCGAAGCCGGTCTCGGCCGGCACCACCGTCACCCGGCAGCCCAGATCGGCCAGGCAGCGCAGAATGCTGCGCTTGACGCCGTAATCCACGGCCACCACCCGGTGGCGCGGCGCTTCCAGCCGGCCATAGCCCCGCCCCGGCCGCCAGCCGGTGCCGTCCCAGTCATAGGGCTGGCGGCAGCTCACCTCGCGGGCCAGGTCCATGCCTTCCAGCCCCGGCCAGGCCGCCACCTCGCGCCGCAGCCCGTCCAGGTCGATGGCGCCATGATCGACGCCGGCGGTCTGAAAGCCGCCCTCGCGGATCAGCCGGGTCAGCCGGCGGGTGTCGATGCCGGCGATCCCCACCAGGCCCTGCGCCTCCAGCCATGGCGCCAGATGCCCCAGGGCGCGAAAGTTGGAAGGCTGGCTGGCATCGGCCCGCAGCACCACGGCGCGCGCGGCCGCCCGCTGCGCCTCGCTGTCCTCGCCATTGGCCCCGACATTGCCGATATGGGGAAAGGTGAAGGCGACGATCTGCCCGGCATAGGAGGGATCGGAGAGAATCTCCTGATAGCCGGTCATGGCGGTGTTGAAACACAGCTCGCCGATGGCCCGGCCCCGCCCGCCCAGCCCGCGGCCCCAGAACACCGTTCCATCCGCCAGGGCGAGACAAGCCGTGGCCCAGGGCGCCGGCGCGGAAACGGATGCAGCCATGAGGATTCAGCCGAAGGCGGGAAGCGACCGGCGATATAGCCGCCCTGCCCGCCAGGTTCAACCCTGCGAGGCCATCCCCCGCCTGTCCACATCCCGCCCCGCCCTCGTTTCGACACCCCGCCACTGCCCCGCTAAGATGCCCCGCCGGTCCCGGGATGCAGCCATGTCGATCCGCCAGCAGCTCGCCGATGCGCTGAGGCAGGCGCAGAAGGCTCAAGACCGTCGCACCACGGCCACCTTGCGCCTGGTGCTGGCGGCGCTGAAGGATCGCGACATCGCCGCCCGCGGCCAGGGCGAGGCGGTGGGCGAGGGCGAGCTGTTGCAGCTGCTGGCCAGGATGGTGCGCCAGCGCGAGGAGGCGGCGCGCCAGTTCCGCGCCGGCAACCGCCCCGAACTGGCCGCCGGGGAGGAGGCGGAAATCGAGGTCATCGCCCGCTTCTTGCCCCGCGCCATGTCGCCGGCCGAGACCGAAGCGGCCATCGAGCGGGCCATCGCCCAGGTCGAAGCCGGCGGGCTGAAGGACATGGCCCGCGTCATGGCGGCGTTGAAGCGCGACCATCCCGGCCGCATCGACACCGCCCGGGCCAGCGCCCTGGTCAAACGCCGCCTGGCCTGAGGCGCCATGGCCTTCCCCCCCGCCTTCCTGGACGACATCCGCGCCCGCGTGCCGCTGGCCGAGATCGTCGCCTCCCGCGTGAAGCTCCAGCGGCGCGGGCGCGAGTTCACCGGGCTGTGCCCCTTCCACCGCGAAAAGACCCCGTCCTTCACCGTGGTCGAAGACAAGGGCTTCTTCCACTGCTTCGGCTGCGGCGCCCACGGCACCGCCTTCGATTTCCTGATGCGCACGGAAAACCTCTCCTTCCCCGAAGCGGTGGAGCAGCTGGCCAAGGCCGCCGGCCTGCCCATGCCCCGCACCGATCCGCGCGAGCAGGCCCGCGCCCGCCACCTGGCCACCATCTACGACGTACTGGAAGAGGCCTGCCAATGGTTCCAGCGCCAGCTCGCCGCCCCCGACGGCGCCGCCGCCCGCGCCTGGCTGCGCCAGCGCGGCGTGGCCGGGGAAACGGCCCGGCGCTTCCGCCTCGGCTATGCCCCTTCGGGCCGGCGCGGCCTCATCCGCCATCTGACGGCGGGTGGCGCCAGCGCCGCCGCCATCGCCGAGGCCGGCCTCTCGGTCGGCGGCAAGGATGGGGAAGGCGAGGCCGCCGACCGCTTCCGCCACCGGCTGATCTTCCCCATCGGCGATGCCGGCGGGCGCATCGTCGCCTTCGGCGGGCGCGCCATGGGCGACCACCCGGCCAAATATCTGAACTCGCCCGAAGGCCCGCTGTTCCACAAGGGACGCCTGCTCTACGGCTATGCCCAGGCGCGCCGCCCCGCCCGCCAGGCCGGCACCGTGATCGCGGTCGAAGGCTATATGGACGCCATCGCCCTCTCCCAGGCCGGCTGGCGCCATGTCGTGGCTCCGCTGGGAACGGCGCTCACGCAAGACCAGCTGGCCCTGCTGTGGCGGCTGGCCGACGAGCCGGTGCTGTGCTTCGACGGCGATGCCGCCGGGCGCCGGGCTGCGGGCCGCGCCATCGCCCGCGCCCTGCCCGCGCTGGCGCCGGCCCGCTCGCTGAACTTCGTCCGCCTGCCTGACGGCCTCGACCCCGACGATCTCATCCGCACGCGCGGCAAGGCGGCGCTGGCCGAGGCGTTGGGCCAGCCCATCGCCCTTATCGACATGCTCTGGCGCAGCGCCATCGAGAACGGCCCCTTCGACACCCCGGAACGCCGCGCCGGGCTGGAGCGCGACCTGATGGCCCAGGCCGCGCGTATTGCCGAGGCCACGGTGCAGCGCCGCTATCGCGCCGCCCTGAAGGACCGCCTCTGGAACGCCTTCGCCCCCGCCGGGCGCGGCCCGAGGCGCCAGCCCCTGGCCGAGCAGCGCCCTTCGCCTCCCCGGGGCGCCGCGGCGCGCGAGGAGGCGGAACGCCTGCTGCTGGCCCTTCCCCTCGCCCATGACGGCCTGTTGCAGCGGGTGGCGGACCGGCTGGCCGAGCTCGATCTCGCCACCCCCGGCGCCGCCCGCCTGCGCGATCTCATGCTCGACGCCCTGGCCGAGCAGGAAAACCTTGACAGCGCCGCCCTGCAACGCCACCTGGAAGCGGGCGAGCCGACCACGCTGCCGCCGTGGTTCGCCCGCCGCCGGGCGGACGCGACGTCCACCTGCGAGCAGGCGGAACGCCTGTGGCAGCACGCCTGCGATCTCCATGGCCTTTATGCGCTGGAGGACGAGATCGCGGCCGGGACCGCCGCCTGGCCGCCCGAAGCCGACCAGGAGGCGGACTGGCGGCGCTTGCGCGCCATGCTCACCCTGCGCCAGGATTCCCAGGCCAGGGGCAGAGAGGCCGCTCTGGGAGAGACGGGAGAAGGGTGAGCATGACCGCGAAAGCTGCCGAAGCCAGAGTCGACGAAGGCACCGACGATCCCCTGCTGGATACCGTCAGCGTCGCCATCAAGAAGATGCTGGCCCGCGCCAAGGAGCGCGGCTATGTCACCCCCGACGAGATCGGCGAGGCCATGCCCCCCGACGAGGTGACCTCCGAGCAGCTCGAAGACACCATGGCGATGCTCTCCGAGATGGGCATCAACATCGTCGAAAGCGAGGAGTCCGAAGAGCCGGCCGAAAAACCCCGCCCGCCGGAAAAGGCCGCCCCTGCCGCCCCGCCGCCGCCTTCCGCCGCCAGCGCCGATCCCGGCTTCACCGACGATCCGGTGCGCATGTATCTGCGCGAAATGGGCCGGGTCGAGCTGCTCTCCCGCGAGGGCGAGATCGCCATCGCCAAGCGCATCGAGGTCGGGCGCGAGCGGATGATCCGCGCCATCGGCGAAAGCCCGCTCACCCTGCACGCCATCGTCGGCTGGCGCGACAAGCTGCACGAAAGGGACATCCTGCTGCGCGATGTGGTCGATCTCGAAACCACCTATGGCAGCAGCACCGGCGCCGAGGCCGCCCCCGCCAAAACCGAGGCGGCGAAGAAGGCCAATGGCGCCGAAGGCGCGGAGGGCGCGGACGGGGCCGCCGAGGCCGAGGACAACGAGGTCAGCCTTTCGCTCTCGGCCATGGAACAGGCGCTGCTGCCCACCGTCATGGACACCTTCGACAAGATCGCCCGGGTCAGCAAGCGGCTGAAGCGGGCCCAGGACGACTATCTCGGCGCCAGGCTACGGGGCGAGGCGCCGGCGCTGTCGGTGCGGCGCCGTTACGAGCGGGCCAGCCGCGACGGCCGCCGCCTGCTGGCCGATGTCCGCCTGCACAACAACCGCATCGAAGAGATGGTGGACGAGCTCTACGGCTACAACGCCCGCCTCATCTCCCTGGAAAGCGGCCTGCTCAAGATGGCCGCCCGGCGCGGCGTCAAGCGCCACGAGTTCCTCGACCGCCATGTCGGGGCCGAGCTCGCGCCCGACTGGCTGGAGCGGGTCTCCAGCCTGCCCGGGCGCGGCTGGAAAACCTTCGCGCGCCGCGATGGCGAGCGCATCCGCGAGACGCGGGGCGAGATCGCCCGGCTGGCGCTGACCGCCGGCCTCGACATCGACGCCTTCAAGCGCATCGTGCGCGTGGTTCAGAAAAGCGAAAAGGAGGCCGGCCAGGCCAAGAAGGAGATGGTCGAGGCCAATCTGCGCCTGGTGATCTCCATCGCCAAGAAATACACCAATCGCGGCCTGCAATTCCTGGATCTGATCCAGGAGGGCAATATCGGCCTGATGAAGGCGGTGGACAAATTCGAATACCGGCGCGGCTACAAATTCTCCACCTACGCCACTTGGTGGATCCGCCAGGCCATCACCCGTTCCATCGCCGATCAGGCCCGCACCATCCGCATCCCGGTCCACATGATCGAGACCATCAACAAGCTGGTTCGCACCGGGCGCCAGATGCTGCACGAGATCGGGCGCGAACCCACCCCGGAAGAGCTGGCCGAAAAGCTCGCCATGCCGTTGGACAAGGTGCGCAAGGTGATGAAGATCGCCAAAGAGCCGGTCAGCCTGGAGACGCCGGTAGGCGACGACGAGGACAGCCATCTGGGCGATTTCATCGAAGACAAGAACGCGGTGTTGCCGGTCGAGGCGGCGATCCATGCCAGCCTGCGCGAATCCACCGGCAAGGTGCTGGCGACCCTCACCTCGCGCGAGGAGCGCGTGCTGCGCATGCGCTTCGGCATCGGCATGAACACCGACCACACCCTGGAAGAGGTCGGCCAGCAATTCTCCGTCACCCGCGAGCGCATCCGCCAGATCGAGGCCAAGGCCATCCGCAAGCTCAAGCACCCCAGCCGCAGCCGCAAACTGAGAAGCTTCCTCGACGGCTGACCCCCGCTTGCCCCCCGCGCCCGTTGCCCCTAAACACACCCGCGCCACCGGGCCCGTAGCTCAACTGGTCAGAGCCGGCCGCTCATAACGGTCTGGTTGCAGGTTCGAGTCCTGCCGGGCCCACCGGCCCCCAGCGTGCGCCGAACACCCCGCCATGACCCTGCCCGCCAGCCAGACGCTCGCCGACGAAACCGCCCTCGCCGCAGCCGCCGCCCGCCTGGCAGAGCTGCTGCGCCCCGGCGATGCGCTGCTGCTGGCCGGCCCGCTGGGGGCCGGCAAAACCCGCTTCGTGCAGGCCCTGGCCGCCGCCATGGGTTGCGACGACATCGTCGCCAGCCCCACCTACACGCTGATGCACATCCATGAAACCAAGCGCGGGCGCCTGCTCCACCTCGACGCCTACCGCCTCTCCGGTGCCGACGAATACCGCGATCTGGGCGTCGAAGAGCTGGCCGCCGACGCGGTGGTGGCGGTGGAATGGGGCGAGAAGGTGGCCGCCCTCCATCCCGACCATCTCCTCGTCACGCTCGCCTTCGTCGCCGGCAACGATGCCGCCCGCGAACTCCATCTGCGCCCCTCGGGCCGGCGCTGGGCCTCCCTGGTGGCGGCCGGGCGGCCCGGCGCGGCGCCGCGCCCCGACATGGCCGCGCTGCCGGAGCCCCTGGCATGAAGCCGCTGCCATGAATCCGCTGCTGGCGATCGAAACGGCCGCGCCGGCGCCGGTGGTGGCATTGGGCGACGGTGCCCGCGTGCTGTTCGAACACCGCGCCCAGGGCCGCGTCGAAGCGCCGGTCTATCTCGCCGCCACGGTCGCCAGGGCCTGCCATGCCGCCGGCATCGCCCGCGAAGACATCGCCCATGTGGCGGTGGACCGGGGGCCGGGCGGGCTGATGGCCACCAGAAGCGGCGTCGCCTTCGCCAACGCCTTCGCCTACGGCCTGGGCCGCCCGCTGCTCGCCCTGGATTATTTCGACCTCGTCGGCGCCGAAAGCCAGGCGCTCTACGGCCTGCCGGTGCTGTGCCTGCGCGAGACCGCGGGCGGGGCGGGCTTCACTGCCCTGTTCCAGAACGACGCCCTCACCGGCTTCGGCTTCGGCGATCTGCAGGAACGCTGCCTGCCGCTGCTCGAACGCTTCCCAGCCCTCGCCCTGGCCGGCGTCTGCGGCGCGCGCGCCAAGGCCCTCCTCGCCCCCTGCTGCCGGCCCGGCGTGGCCGTCCCTGCCGCCGCCACGCTGCTGGCCCGCGCCGCCCGCCAGCTCGCCGCCGTCCCTGGCGCCCCTGCTGCCTACGCGCCGGTCGAACCGGTCGCCCTGCCGCCGCTGGCCCCGGCAGCGCCCACCCCTACCGCGCCCACCGCGCTATGAACAACGCCGCCCCCGCCGCGCCCATCGCCGCCACCGCGCCGGCGGCGCCCGCCACAGCCGCCGCCTGTCTGCTGGCGGGCGGGGTGGCGCTGCTGCCCACCGATACCGTCTATGGCCTGGCGGCCCTTCCCGCCTGCCCTGCCGCCGTCGAGCGTCTGTTCGCCATCAAGGGCCGGCCGAAGCAACGCGCCCTGCCGGTGATGGTGACCGGCCGGGCGCAGATCACCGCTCTGGGCGCGCTGCTGCCACCGGCCGCCGAAAGGTTGCTGGCTTCGCCCTTCATGCCCGGCCCGCTCACCCTGGCCCTGGCCCTGGCCGCCGACGCCTGCCCGCCCTGGCTGGCGGGCCGGGCCGAGGTGGCGGTGCGGCTGCCGGCCGAGGCCCTGATGCTGGAGGTGCTGGCGGCCACCGGGCCGTTGTTTGTCACCAGTGCCAACCGCCACGCCCGCCCCACGCCGCCGCGATTGGCGGAGATCCTGGCCGAACTCGCCTTCCCCCCCGATTTGGCGGTGGATGGCGGCTCCCGGCACAGCGTGCCTTCCACTCTGGTGAACTGCGCCCGCCAGCCGCCGGCGGTGGAACGCGAAGGCGCGCTGCCGGCGGCCCGGATCGCGGCACTGCTGGCATGAATTCCACCGGCCCGATCCTGGGAATAGAATCCTCCTGCGACGATACCGCCGTGGCGGTGGTAGCGGAAAACGGCAGCGTGCTCGCCTCCGAAACGGTGGATCAAGGGCCCATTCATCGTCCATGGGGCGGTATTTACCCCGAACTCGCCTCCCGCGCCCACGTCCGCGCCATCGTGCCGGCGGTAGAACGCGCGCTGACCGCCGCCGCCATCCGCCCTTCGGCGCTTCGTGCCATTGCCGCCACCCGCGGGCCGGGGCTGGTGGGCAGCTTGCTGGTGGGGCTGAACTGCGCCGCCGGTCTGGGCGCGGCGTGGCAGCTGCCGACTCTGGGCGTCAACCATCTGCGCGGCCATCTGCGCAGCGCCGATCTGGAAGAACGCCGCGTCGCCTTTCCGGCCCTGGTGCTGCTGGTTTCCGGCGGCCACACCCTGCTTGCCCACATGGCCGATGCCGCCACGCTGCGCATCCTGGGCACCACGCGCGACGATTCCGTGGGCGAGGCCTACGACAAGGTGGCCCGCCTCATGGGCCTGGGCTTCCCCGGCGGCCCGGCCATCGATCGCCTGGCTAAACAGGGCCGCGACACCATCGCCCTGCCGCGCCCCATGCTCCGCGACGGCCTGGATTTCTCCTTCTCGGGGCTGAAATCGGCTGTGGCCAGGCGGCTGGAACGACCACCGCTGCCGGCCCCGACCGACATGGCCGCCTCTTTCGCGGCCGCCTGCCTGGATGTGCTGATCGCCAAATGCCGCCGCGCGCTCGAGGCCGCCCCGGCCCGCGCCCTGGTGGTGGTGGGCGGCGTCGCTGCCAGCCCCCAGCTGCGCCAGAGGGCCGCCGCGCTGGCCGCCGAGGCCGAGGTTGAACTCTGCCTGCCGCCGCTAAAATGGTCCACCGACAACGCCGCCATGATCGCGCTGGCCGCCTTCGACTATCTCCGCCAGGGCCATCTGCCAGCGCTGGTCGCCACCCCCCGCCTTTCCCTGGACTCTCCCTGACCCCCCCAGCTGCGCCGCCCCCACCCCTCCGGCCGTCCATGCGCCAGGAGCTTGTTCGGCGAATCTGTGAGCGCGCCGGCATCTGTTGAGAGAATTTGGCCCGTGCCTTATGAAGGAAACAACGAGTCGTAGTCAATCCGTTCAAACACTTCCAACTTGCCACCGCGGGTTGCGTTGCGGATTCGTCCGCCGTGGTATTCAACGCCTTTTCTCATGTTTCTGTATTGCCGTATCATTTCGTCAACGTTAGGATCATGCCATTTGGCACCCTTGCCGAAATACGATGGGTCAAAGTGGTTAGGATCGTTATTTTCTGTGCTTTCCAAGTAAAGCTTGGTGCCGGTCTTGAATCTATCTGGACCGCTTTGCAGGACATTATCCGGTATCGTGTAGTTCGTATCAGCTCCTATCAAATACATGTCACGAAAACCTAAAAAGAACGCTATCTGAATTGCGGTCATCAATATGGTTCCCTTGCTAGGGGTGCCTTTTGCTATGTCGGGGGAAAATTTGGTCGTCAATGTCATCGAAGACGGGGCGAGTTGTGAACCAGTATGTAGAGTTATCTTTAGGGAACAGTCCACGGAATCTGTAAGGCAAGAACTTTACGGAGTCCGCCAATTCCGTTATATGAGGAATCACAGAGGGGCCAACTCTCCAATCGAGCAAAGTATAGAATGAAGGCCGCCAGTCGATACGATCATACAGCAAATATATTTTGTTCATGCCGAAGGTGTATTCTTTTGCGAGCTTGGATAAATCCAAGTCGTTGAGACTAGGCCCATTCCCTATGATAAAGCATCGTTCGCCTTGATAGCGGTTATGCCGTGAACGAAGCGCCTTCCTATCGGAAACGAACGTCTGGATAGTGGGATACAAAACAGAAATTCGTTTCCTGGCTTCGATGTCGTTATCCGTTATCCTACGAGCGGCACTGTAATCGGTTGCATATATACCGATCAGGCCCTGGGAAACTTCATTTTCAAGAGTTTGCAATCTGCGCCTGGATAGTCTTTTGGCGGCGTATATCGCCTTGATTTTCTTGAGAGGACGCCTCCATGATATGCTCAACATTTTGGATAGTGCACGGGTTACTGAATCCGGATTTACCCCCCCCCCCCGATTGAGGCCTGCTAAATCTTCTCGAGGCAAGCTTCTAATGAAATTGCGGGTTGCCGATAATCCTTTTGACGGGTGGCACAACAAGCTGGCAAACAAATCATCGATAGCTTGCGGATTGACCGAAGACGTTCGCCATGTCGAGTTTTCGCCGATGGTTATTTGCGCAGGGTGATTTGAGCGATAATCTGTAGCGTCGTATGTCGAAACAAGGCTTCTTATATTTTCAGCGACAACCCTTATATCGAACCATCTGGCAATGTGAGCCTTGGCAGCCTTGCCCAATGTAGCGCGCAATTCAGCATCCTTTACCTTCACCATGGCATCGACAAGCTCGGCTTCATTGACTACGGGCCACACTTGCCCTGTATAAAGCGGGTGATAGTCTATAGTGGGAATTGGTATTGTTTCGTCCATAACAGGCAAGCAAAGGCTAACGCTTGTGTCCCGATACTCCGTTGAACCGCCCACATAGTAACCTATGCAGGGTTTTCCACAAGCCATGGCCTCCATGGATGGCAAATCCCACCCGTTGGCGCGTTCAATCGACAAATACACATCGCATCCTTGATACAGGCGAATCATGTCTTCGTCGCTATAGTTTTGCGTAATAAGCATGACCCTATTCGCCAAGCAAGAGTCTATACTCGCATACGGCAACGCAGTCTCTTCTATCATGGACCGAATTAGGCTTACGGAATTCGGTTTAGCTGCCTCTCCAGCTAGCTTGATAACGAAGCGAGCCGAATCGTCGTTCGAGAATGCACGATAGAAACTTCTGATCGCAAGACTTAGATCACGTCTTTGCATATTGGTGCAAACGGTAAGAAATTCTATCATGCTATCGTTCACGAATCGAATGTGTCCAATATCCTTTCCGTAAAGCCCGGTGTCTAAGGAATGCGGTATTTTGGCTATCATAAATGAGGGTATGCCAGCGCCTTCAAAGGTTCGACGGTTGAATTCAGAAGCTGCCCAAAATTCATCTAAGGACACCATAAATTTAGGCCAGTTTGTTGGTAGCCCTTCCGTTTCAAATACAAGATGCCCTATGACACGAGCCAGCCCGTCAACTCTAACTCTATCGAATTTGAATAAATCTGGGTTTTCATGTATTACAACGACGATTCGGTCATCGGGATTATTGGCCTTGATCCTCACGTGATCTTCGCCGTAGGTCACTTGTAGAAATCTGCCAACATCGAAATTTATAAACTTCATGAGTTGGGTGTCGAACATTGCAACGCGCAAGCCTAGTTCCATCAACCCCTTTACATGGTTGATTGTCACCGTCCTATAACCACAAATCCTCGCGAAGCGCCCGCACCATAGGATGATTGGCTCTTTGCGTGTCATAGCAGGCATTTTAGGCTTCTTCTTTCCTTGATGGTTTCCCACCAAGTTGTCAGGCGGGACTGTGCCAGCACGAAAGCCCGAAGAGGCGAATCGACGGACGGGAACCCTGGCACCGTTGCCCGTGACGGTCAAGCCCTTGCCGGCAAGCACCCTGGCGCGGGTTTGTGCGAAACATGCGGGTAGCCTCACCGGGATTCTCAGTCACCGGGGTTGAAGGCACCCACGGCGCTCCTCTGCGCCTGCGGGGCAGGGCCGGTGCCGGCAGGTGACAGGCCCAGGGAGCCTTGCCTTCAGGGCTGGCGATAGCAAGGCACCCGGTGCCTGCCGGTATCGCCGCAGCCTTGTGAATGGCTATGAATGGCGGGCCGCGCTTGCCCGGACATGCTAGCATCGCCGCTGCCCGACGGGCCGGGAGGGACGCGATGAGCATCTGGGGCAAGATCGCCGGCGGTGCGGCCGGCTTCGCCATGGGCGGGCCACTGGGCGCCATTCTGGGGCTGGCGGCCGGCCATCTGCTGGACCAGTCGCTGAAGGCGCGCCGCGCCATGGGCGAAGGCGGGCCGCCGCCCTTGGGGCGTGAAGACAGGCAGGTCGCCTTCACCGCCGCGGTGGTGGCGCTGGCGGCCAAGCTGGCCAAGGCCGACGGCCAGGTGACCCGCGACGAGGTGGCGACGCTGAAGCGCGTCTTCCAGCTGCCCGACGAGGCGGCCCCGGAGGTGGCGCGCATCTTCAACCGGGTGCGCACCGATGCCGAGGGCTTCGAACCCTATGCCCGCCAGGTCGCCGAACTGCTGCAGGGCAACAAGCAGGTGCTGGAGGAGCTGCTGGGTGCCCTGCTGATGATCGCCCATGCCGACGGCGTCTATCACCCGGCCGAGCGCGCCTATATCGCCCAGGTGGCCCAGATCTTCGGTTTTTCCGAGCCGGAGCTGCGGCGCATCGAAAGCACCTTCCTCGCCTCCCGCCCCCCGGACGAGGACGACCCCTATGAGGTGCTGGGCGTTGCCGCCGACGCCCCGGACGACGCCGTGAAGGCCGCCCATCGCAGGCTGCTGCGGGACTACCACCCCGACAAGCTGATCGCCCAGGGCCTGCCGCAGGAGTTCATCGAGGTCGCCAACCGCAAGATGGCGCGCATCAACGCCGCCTGGGACCGCATCAAGGCGGCGCGCAAGCTGTCCTGAGCGCTGCCGCTGGCTGGCGCGGCGCGCGAGCGCGGTTTAGGTTGCCGGCAGGGCAGGAGGGCAGGCGATGAACATTCTGTTCCTGATGGCGGACCAGTTGGCGCCGCATTTTCTGCCGGCCTATGGCCATAAGGTGGTGAAGACACCCCATCTCGACGACCTCGCCGCCAACGGCACCGTTTTCGACGCCCATTACAGCAATGCGCCGCTGTGCGTGCCGGCCCGGGCCGGGCTGATGACCGGCCAGCTGCCGTCGGCGGTGGATGTCTTCGACAGCGGCTGCGACTATGCCTTCTCCACCCCCACCTTCGCCCATTACCTGCGCTCCGGCGGCTATGCGACGGCGTTGAGCGGCAAGGCCCATTTCATCGGCCCCGACCAGCTGCACGGGCTGGAAAAGCGGCTGACCACCGATATCTGCCCGGCGGACAATTGCTGGCACGCCATCTGGGACCAGCCGGACCGGCAGCTGGACTGGTTCCACAACCTGAAGAACGTGGTGACGGCCGGCATCGCCGAACGCTCTGCCCAGCAGGATCACGACGACGATGCCGCCCACGCTGCCTGCCGCTGGCTTTACGATTACGCCCGCTCGGAGCAGGAGCGGCCCTTTCTGCTGAAGGTCTCCTTCACCCATCCCCACGATCCCTATGTCACGCCGCCGGCCTTCTGGCAGCGCTATCGCCACGACGATATCGACCTGCCGGCCACGCCCTTCCTGCCGCCCGAAGAGCGCGACCCCCACGGGCGCTGGCTGTGGCAGCATTACGACCGCGGCGAGATCGAGGTGACGGAGGGCGACATCCGCCGCGCCCGCCACGGCTATTACGGCTCCATCGCCCTGGTGGACGATCTGGTGGGCCGGGTGGTGGCGGCGCTGAAGGCCACCCGGCTGGACCGGCGCACCGCCATCGTCTTCACCGCCGATCACGGCGACATGCTGGGCGAGCGTGGCTGCTGGTACAAGATGAGTTTCTATGAACATTCCTGCCGCGTGCCGCTCATCGTCGCCCTGCCGGGCGAAGGCGGCGGCGGGCGGGTCGGCCTGTGCACATCGCTGATCGACCTGATGCCGACGCTGCTGGAGATGGCGTTCGACGACGGCGCCGGGCGGCTGGTAGAGCCGGCGGCGGGCCGCAGCCTGCTGCCGCTGATCGCCGGCGACGGCGCGGGCTGGGCCGACGAGACGGCAGCCGAAATCTGCTTCGAAGGCGCGCGGGCGCCCGGCATCATGATCCGGCGCGGCGCGCGCAAATATGTCCATTGGGAGGGCGGGCCGTGCAGCCTGTTCGACCTGGCCAGCGATCCGCTGGAGCGCGACAACCTGGTCGCCGAGACCGCCTGTGCCGGCGAAGTCGCCGCCTTCGAGGCGGAAGTGCGCCGCCGCTGGCCGCTGGAGACGCTGACCGAACGCATCCTGCTGAAGCAGCGGCGCAACGCGCTGGTCTTCAAGGCGCTGATGACGGGCGAGGTGACGCCGCTGGACTTCCAGCCCCATGACGACGCCTCGAAGCGCTACTACCGCGGCCATGGCAACTGGCACGAGGCCGAGGCCCGCGACTTCCTGCGCTTCGACCGCTGAAGCCCACCTCCGCCATCGCCCACACCATGGAGACCGCAGCATGATGCTCACCGTCCATCTGGCCGCTGCCAGCGCCGCCGACTTCCCGCACGCCTGCCTGGAAGTGCCGACCGCACTACCGCCAGCCTGCACCACCGCCGCATGACTGCTGCCAGCGCTGCCTCCGAGCGGCCGGAGACCCTGGCCGACATCGGCGCCCGCATCACTGGCGCAGGTGCTGCCTGCGCCCGAGCCGCCGCTGAAGTGTGTACTGCCGTGCTGGCCGACGATGCCGGCGCCGACATCACCGGCGCCCTGGCCCGCGCCGAATCCGCACTCGCCGGCATCACCCTGGCCGGCCTCGCTATTCCGCCCCTGTTATGCCTCGACGCTGACCTCACCTGCTGCAGCTTGGCCCGTTCCGCCTGCGCCGCCGCCGACACCGGCGCCGCCCTGGGCCGCGCTCGCGTCGCCATCACGCACGGCCATGGCACCCTGCCCGCCGCCCTGGACGACGCCATGACCGGCGCCGCTGTGCTGGCCCGCTCACTCGCCGTCGCCGCCGGCGCCCTGGATCATGACGCCGTCACCCGGCCGGGCACCGACGCCGACATAGCGGCCTGCGCTGCCGACGCCCTGGCCGCCGCCATCCGCTCGCTGGCCCTGGCGGGCCCCAGACATGAGGTCGATTGGGCCGTGCCCGCCGCCGCCCTGGCCCGCGCCGCCGCCGAAGTGGCCGCCGCCGTGCCGGCCGCCGATTCCGGCATCCGCACCGCCGACGCCGCCCGCGCCAGCGCCGACATCACCGCCGCCCTGGCCCGCGCCAGCGCCCACATCGCCAACATCGACCAACCCGCCACCGCCACCTTGGCCGCCGCCCTGGCCCGTGCCAGCACCGCCATCCGGTGCGGCCTTGCCAGCCTGCCCGCACCAGCGCCGACCGCCCTAGGCTATGACGCCTACGAGGCCGCCCGCGCCCAGACCGACACCATGCGTGGCCTTGTCGGATTATATGTCGTCTCTGCCCTGCAGCCTTCCACCCACGACGATATCGCCGGCGACGCCATTACGAGCCCGGCCGCCGTCGCCATTACGCGCTTGGCCGCCACCGCCCTCACCGCCGCCATGGCTGCCGACTATCTGGCCGATACCTGCGGCCTGCTGGCTGTCGCCATCTCCGCAAACCGCGGCCCTGGCATCTCCGGTGCCCTGGTGGACTGCAAAATTCGCGCCAGTCACACCGCCACCGCCCTGGCTGGCGCCGAAGATGACACGCCATGACGCCGGCCTTTGCCCATGCCGCCAGCGCCCTCGCTACGACGCGCCGCTGTCGCCAGCACCGCCGCTCCGCATCGGCATTTGCTGTTCCAAGGTGATCGAGCATGTCATCGACGCCAACCGCTTTCTAGCCACCATAGCGTCGTTGCGGCACCCGGCGCCGAATTGTGGTCCGTATCAGCAAGGCGTCTGCCGGCACGACCGGTTGACCGAACCGGCCCGATCCTCTATGCCGGCCCATGCCCATTCCAGGCCGCGTCCCCATCGTCTAGTGGCCCAGGACATCGGCCTCTCACGCCGAAAACGGGGGTTCGAGTCCCCCTGGGGACGCCAGCCGGGCGCTGGCCCCGGCGCCGCCGGATAAGGCGGCGGCCGTGGAGAAGGTCGAAACGGTGGTGGTGGGCGCCGGTGTGGTCGGCTTGGCGGTCGCCCGCGCGCTGGCGCTTTCAGGGCGCGAGGTGGTGGTGCTGGAAGCGGCCGAGGCCTTTGGCACCGGCCTGTCGTCGCGCAACAGCGAGGTGGTCCATGCCGGCATCTATTATCCCACCGGCAGTCTGAAGGCGCGGCTCTGCCTGGCTGGGCGGCGGATGCTCTACCGCTATTGCGCCGCCCGTGGTGTGGGCCATGCCCGCTGCGGCAAGCTGATCGTCGCCAGCGATGAGGGCGAATGCGCGGCCCTGGACGCTCTGCAGGCGAAGGCAGCCGCCAACGGCGTCGGCGACTTGGCGCGCCTGGATGGCCGCCAGGCGGCCAACCTGGAGCCGGAGCTGCGGGTGGCCGGTGCGCTGCTTTCGCCGTCCAGCGGCATCGTCGATAGCCACGCCCTGATGCTGGCCTTTCTGGCCGACGCCGAGGCGGCGGGGGCGGTGCTGGCACTCCACGCGCCTGTGGAAGCGATCGCGACGCGCCCTGGCGCCCTGGCGCTCCGGGTCGGCGGGCCTCATGCCATGACGCTGCTGGCCCGCGAGGCGGTGAACGCGGCGGGGCTGGGCGCCTGGCCTCTGGCGCGGGCGGCGCGCGGGCCGGCGGCGGCCCATGTGCCGCCCCGTTTCCTGGCCAAGGGCAGCTATTTCGCGCTGGCCGGGCGCCGGCCCTTCTCACGCCTGATCTATCCGCTGCCGGTGGCGGGCGGGCTGGGCATCCACGCCACGCTGGATCTGGCGGGGCGCTGCCGCTTCGGCCCCGATGTCGAATGGGTGGACGAGATCGACTATAGTGTCGAGCCCGAGCGCGCCGACGCCTTCTACCGGGCGGTGCGCCGCTATTGGCCGGGACTGGCCGACGGCACGCTGCGGCCGGATTATAGCGGCATCCGTCCCAAGCTGGCGGGGGCGGACGGAGATTTCGTCGTGCAGGGGGCGGAAGTCCACGGTATGGCCGGGCTGATCGACCTGTTCGGCATCGAATCGCCGGGGCTGACCGCCGCGCCGGCGCTGGCCGTCCTGGTGCGCGACCTGCTGGACGGCCGCCGCACGCCACCCTGACCACGAACAACGACCACAGACACAACCACCCGCAGGAGACAAAGGCGATGATCGATCTCTACACCTGGCCCACGCCCAACGGGCACAAGGTCCACATCATGCTGGAGGAAACCGGGCTGGCCTATAACGTCATCCCGGTCGATATCGGCAAGGGCGACCAGTTCGCGCCCGATTTCCTGAAGATCAGCCCCAACAACAAGATGCCCGCCATCGTCGATCATGACGGCCCCGGCGGCGCGCCCATCGCCATGTTCGAATCCGGAGCCATCCTGCTCTATCTGGCCGAAAAGACCGGGCGCTTCATGCCGCAGGATGCGCGCGGGCGCTGGCAGGCGGTGCAATGGCTGATGTTCCAGATGGGCGGGCTGGGGCCGATGCTGGGCCAGTGCCATCATTTCCGCCACTATGCGCCGGAACCGGTGCCCTATGCGATAGAACGCTACACCAACGAGGCTCGGCGCCTCTATGGCGTGATGGAACGGCGCCTGGGCGAGGCCGATTACCTGGCTGGGGATTATTCCATCGCCGATATGGCCGCCTACCCCTGGACCCGTCCCATGGCCAGGCAAGGGGTCGATCCCGCCGACTTTCCCCAGGTGCGGCGCTGGCAGGCGGCGCTGGAGGGGCGCGAAGCGGTCGTGCGCGGCTGCGCGGTGCTGGAAGACGCCGGCCGGCAGGGCGAGATGAGCGAGGAGGAACGCGACATCCTCTTCGGCGCCCGGCAATACGACAAACGCTGACGGGCGGCCTCTGCGGCGAGCGACGCCATGCTCACCAAATTGACCGTGCGCAACTTCAAGCGCTTCGAAAACGTGGAGATCGAGCTTGGAAATCCGGTGGTTTTCATCGGCCCCAACAATTCCGGCAAGACCTCGGCCATGCAGGCCCTGGCGCTCTGGAATGCCGGCCTGAAGCGCTGGAACGAGAAGCGCGCAGGAAGGGAAACGCCGGGCCGGCGCCCCGGCGTCACCGTCAACCGCCGCGACATCGTCGCCATCCCCGTCCCCAGGGCGGCCTTGCTGTGGCGCCAGCTGCATACCCGCGATGTGCAGAGGGTGGATGGCAGCCCGAAGACCAGCAACATCAGAATCGACATCACGGTGGAAGGCATCGCCGCCGGCGTGCCATGGCGATGCGGGCTGGAATTCGACTACGCCAACGAGGAGTCCTTCTATTGCCGGCCCCTGCGCATCGACGGCGGTGCGAATCCGGACCGGATGCCGGTCCCGCTGGAGGCCGCTTCCGTTCAGATCGCCTTCCTGCCGCCGATGTCGGGGCTGGCGGCGGCGGAGACGCGCCTCGATCCCGGTGCCGTCAATGTGCGCGTCGGCGAGGGGCGCACGGCCGAGGTGCTGCGCAATCTCTGTTTCCGCGTCCGCGAAGAACGCCCGCAACGGTGGCAGGAGTTGGTGGACCGTATCCGCGCCCTGTTCGGCGCCAGCCTCGACGCTCCGCGCTATGTGGCGGAGCGAGGCGAGATCGTCATGAGCTACCAGGAGAGTGGGGTCACGCTCGATCTCTCTTCGAGCGGCAGGGGGTTGCAGCAAACCTTGCTGATCCTGGCCTATATGTCCGCCAATCCCGGCGCGGCCCTCCTGCTGGACGAGCCCGATGCCCATCTCGAAATCCTGCGCCAGCGGCAGATCTACAAGCTGTTGACCGACACGGCCGCCGCCAGCGGCAGCCAGATCGTCGCCGCCAGCCATTCCGAGATGGTGCTGAACGAGGCGGCCGGCAAGGATGTGGTCATCGCCTTCGTCGGCCGGGCGCACCGCATCGACGACCGCGGCAGCCAGCTGCGCAAGGCGCTGATCGAGATCGGCTTCGAACACTATCTCCAGGCGGAACAGAAGGGTTGGGTTCTGTATCTCGAGGGCGCGACGGATCTGGCCATCCTGCAGGCCTTCGCCCGACGCCTGAGGCACGAAGAGGCGATCCAGTGTCTGGAGCGACCGTTCGTCCGCTATGTCGGCAACCAGCCGTCGCAGGCCGAACGGCACTTCTTCGGCCTCAGGGAGGCATCGCCGCAACTCAAGGGCATCGCCCTGTTCGATCGCCTTGAAACGAATCTTCCAGACAACCCCGTCTTACCCTGCCTCGCCTGGAAAAGGCGGGAGATCGAGAACTACCTCTGCACCCGGGCCACCCTGGAAGCCTATGCCGAAGCGCCCGACGGCGAGACCGGGCCGCTGTTCGCGCCGGCAGAATCCGAAAAGAGGCTGGAAACCATGCGCAGCGCCATCGAAGAGGTCGGCCATGCCATGGAGACCTTGGGCAAAGGCTCGCCATGGAGCGCGGACGCGAAGGCGAGCGACGACGTTCTCACGTCCATCTTCGCGACCTGTTTCAAGAAGCTCGGCCTGAAGAGCCTCATGGCCAAGGGGAACTTCCACGAACTGGCCGACCATGTGCCGCAAGGCGAGATCGACCCGGAGATCGGCGAGAAGCTGGACCGCATCGCCGCCGTGGCCGCGCGCGCCCGGGAGGCGCCGTTGCCATAGCTCGGCACCGTCAGAACGACGACATCGGCTCCTTCAGAAATTCCCGCTCTTCGGCCGTCGTCTCGCGGCCCAGGATGGCGTTGCGGTGGGGGAAGCGGCCGAAGCGTTCCACGATCTCCAGATGGCGCCTGGCCGCGATCAGGCACTGCTCCCGTTCGGGGCCGCGGTAGTGGTGTTCCACGAAGGCGGTGTGGCGGCGCTGGTCGGCCACATCTTCGGAATGTTCGAAGGGCAGGTCGGCGAACAGCGCCTGCACCTCGCTATAGGCGCTTTTGTAGCCCCGTTCGTCGATCAGGCGGGCGATCTGGCGCGCCCTGGCGTCGGTGGCATACATGGCCGCTGTGCCGCGAAACATGTTGCGGGGCAGCTGGTCCAGCAGCACCACCAGGGCCAGCGCGCCGGCGGCCGTTTCGGCCCAGCCGTCCAGCCCGCCTGCCGCCGCCTCACGGTAGAGCGCCAGGCCCAGCTCGCGGCAGCGGCGGTCGAAGGCTTCGTCCTTGGCGAACCATGCCTTTCTCATGGCGCCCCAATCGTGGTCGCCGGGGCGGCCGAACCAGAAGGCCAGCACCTTGTCGATGCCCTCAGCCATGGCGCGGCCCGCCACCGCCCGCCTGGCGTCGGCGCAGCACCAGGATGTGGTTGCCGGCCGGCATATCGACGGCGCGCTCGAAGGCCAGGCCGTGGCGGTGGCCGGCGGCGGCGATGTCGTTCAGGTCGCGCAGGCCCCAGCGCGGATCCTGGCGGCGCATCATGCGGTCGAAGCTGCGGTTGCCCGCCGTGCCATAGACGCCGTTGAAGGTGAAGGGGCCGTAAAGCAGCAGCACTCCGCCCGGTGCCAGCAGCCGCCCCGCGCCTGCCGCCAGCCCCTCCAGCGCCCGGCGCGGGGCGCAATGCAGCAGATTGATGGCAAGCGCCACATCCACCGGCGCCGGCGCGGCCTGCCACCAGTTTTCAGCCTCCACGTCCAGGTCGAGCGGTGGGGCGATGTTGGCGAGGCCTTGCGCCCAGGCGCTTTCGCTTTCCCTCATCAGCGGGTCGGGGTCGCTGGGCTGCCAGTCGATGTCGGGCAGGGCGGCGGCGAATTGGGCCGCGTGCTGGCCGGGGCCGCTGGCGAGCTCCAGCACCGTCAGCCCGGGGCGGTGGAAGCGGCGCAGCACCTCCAGAATGGCGGCGCCGTTGCGCTCCGCCGCCGGCGCGTGCAGGCGGCGGCTGGCGGTCGTCGCCACAGCCCCCGCCATCACAATCCCCGGGCGCGGTTGATGGCGGCCAGCAGCGCCTCGGCGATGGCGCCGGTCGCCGCCTGGCTCCGGTCGGTCTGGAAGGCGCGGATGGCGGCCCGTGTCAGGGGGCCGACGATGCCGTCCACCGGACCGGGGTCGTAGCCCAGAGCGGCCAGGCCCTCCTGCACGGCACGGACATAGCTGCGCAACAGGCCCTGGCGGGCCAGCCGCCGTTCGGGCGAGGGGTCGTCGCCGGCCGCGGCGGCGGCGATGCGGGCCAGCAGCGCCTCATCGGCCTCGCCGCTGCCCTCATAGCCGAACTCGCGCCGGAAGGCGGCAATGGCCCGTTCGGTGCCACGCCCGGCGATGCCATCGGCCGTGCCCGGGTCATAGCCCATGGCCGCCAGCGCCTGCTGAATCGCTGTCACCGTCGCCCGCTCGTCGGCCCCGGCCGGCAGCGCCAGCGCCAGCAGCAGCGCCACCAGCAGCACGCCCCCGTGCTGCCATGAACGGCACAGCACGCCCCGGCCTCGCCGCGTCGGGCGCCCGCTCATGCCGCCGCCTCCACCGCCGCAGGTGAGCTGCCCACGATCCGCTCATAGATCGCCGGGTCGGTGGCGCCTTCGCTCAAGATCGCCAGCACATCGGCGGCCTCGTCCAGCCGCAATGCCTGCCGCGCCACGTCGTCGCCCGCCGCCGCCATCAGGCCGGCGATGCCGGCGGCGCCGGACTCGCCCGCCACCAGGGGCGGATCGCCGCCCTCGCCCACCGCCAGGGCGCGCATGGCCTGAGGCGCGAAGCGGTCGGCAACGGTGACGAAGGCGTCCGCGCCCCGGTCCAGCACCGTCCAGGCCAGCGGCGAAATCTCGCCCGCCGACAGACAGGCCATCACCGTTTGCAGCGAGCCCCGGGCCGGGCTGGGGCGGCCATGCAGCCCGCTCTGCCAGACGCATTCCGCCTCATGCGGCTCCACCACGATGCAGAATGGCCGTTCCTCGCCCCATTCCTCCCACAGCGGCGCGATGGCGGCCGCCGCCAGCCCGCCGACGCCGGCCTGGACGAACAGATGGCTGGGCCGGTCCCGGTCCAGTTCTGCCATGGCCTCGGCCATCGCCACGCTGTAGCCCTGCATCACCCAGGCCGGTATCTCCTCATAGCCGGGCCAGGAGGTATCGGCGATCGCGATCCAGCCGCCGGCGCGGGCATCGGCCGCCACCTGGCGCACGGAATCGTCATAGCTGCCTTCGGTCCGCACGATTCGCGCCCCGAAGGCGGCGATGGCCTCTGCCCGCCCCCGGCTGACCCCCCGATGGAGATAGATCGCCGCCCCCGCGCCCGCCAGCTGCGCGCCCCAGGCCACGGCCCGCCCGTGATTGCCGTCGCTGGCACAGGCCAGGGTGATGTTGCGGGTGCGCTCCTTCGCCCTGCCGGCCACGATGTCGGCCAGCGGCGCCCCGGTCTCCCGTTCCAGGGCGCGCATGACGCCATAGCCCCCGCCCAGCGCCTTGAAGCTCTGCAAGGCGAAACGCCTGCCCTCATGCTTGACGCGCAGCCGGGCGATGCCAAGCCGCGCCGCCAGCCCCGGCAGTTCGATCAGCGGCGTGGGGCGATAGCCGGGCCAGGCGCGAACGGTCTCCAGGGCCGTCTGCCTGCTCTGGCGGCACAGCGCCGTTCGCTGGCGGTCGCCATAGGGAAGGGCGCGGCGGCAGCGCCGGTTCGGATGCCAGCGGATATCGGGCAGGGCCATGGCGGCGAGCCTAACGGCAGCGGGGCGGGGCAACAACCGGCCCCGGGCTGGACGCCGGCGCGGCCATGGGCCAGATTGGCCGCCGCTTTCATCGGCAGGCGCCGGCTGCGACAGGGCGGCGCCTTTTATCGTCATGCGCCGCAGGCGCCTTTTCTCGTAATGCGCCGTTGGCACCTTTTATCGTAACGCGCCGTTGGCGCGGGGGAGACAGAGCATGGAGTATCGCCCGCTCGGGCGCTCCGATATCCGGGTCAGCGCCATCGGCCTGGGCAGCATGAACTGGGGCAGCCGCAACAGCGAGGCCGAAGGCTTCGCCCAGATGGACCTGGCCTTCGCGCGCGGCGTCAACCTGATCGACAGCGCCGAGATGTATGCCGTTCCGCCCCGCCCCGAAACCTATGGCCGCAGCGAGGAGGTCCTGGGCGCCTGGATGAAGGTGCGGGGCAACCGCCAGCGGGTGGTGGTGGCGACCAAAGTGGCTGGCCCCGACCGGCGCCTGACCCATATCCGCAACGGCCCGCGGCTGAACGCATGGCATATCCAGCGGGCCGTGGCCGCCAGCCTGAAGCGCCTGCAGACCGACTATATCGACCTCTACCAGCTGCACTGGCCGGAACGGCAGACCAATTTCTTCGGCGAACTGGGCTATCGCCACCCCGAAAGCGACGATTCGGTGCCGCTGGAGGAAACATTGGAGGCCCTGGCGAACGAGGTGGCGGCCGGGCGGCTGCGCCAGATCGGCATATCCAACGAAACCCCCTGGGGCACCATGCGTCTGCTGCATCTGGCCGAAAGCAGGGGCTGGCCGCGCATCGTCTCCAACCAGAACCCCTACAGCCTGCTGAACCGCAGCTTCGAGGCCGGCTGTGCCGAGATCGCCATGCGCGAACAGGTCGGGCTGCTGGCCTATGCGCCCATGGCGGCCGGCGCGCTTTCCGGCAAATATCTGGGCGGTGCCCGCCCACCCGGCGCGCGCATGACGCTGAATCCGGACAACAGCCGCTATCTGTCCCCGCCCAATGCCGAGGCGGCCACCAGGGCCTATGCCGACCTGGCCCGCGCCCACGGGCTGGCGCCGGGCGCCCTGGCCCTGGCCTGGTGCCACCGCCAGCCCTTCATGACCTCTGCCATCGTCGGCGCCACCGACATGGCCCAGCTGGAAGAGGATCTGGCCAGCACGGAGATCGCCCTGGGCGACGACATCCTGGCCGCCATCGAAGACATCCACGCCCGCTATACCTATCCCTGCCCATGACCGCGCCCAGCTGCGATTCCGGTGGCAATTCCGGCGACGATTCCAGCGGCTACCCCGACAGCCACTACGCCAGAACGCGGGTGGCGGCAGGGCCCCGCCCGCCCCTGCAGGGCGACATCGAGGCCCGGGTCTGCATCGTCGGCGGCGGGCTGGCGGGCCTCGCGACCGCCCTGGGCCTGGCCGAGCGCGGCGTGAAAGACATCGTGCTGCTGGAGGCGGAACGGGTCGGCTGGGGCGCGTCGGGGCGCAATGGCGGTTTCGTCAGCGCCGAATACGATGCCGGCGCCCGCCAGCTGATCGCCACGGTGGGGCTGGACCGCACCCGCCAGCTGCTGGCCCTGGCCCGCCGCGCCCTGGCCCTGGTAAGGGCGCGCATCGCCCGCTATGCCATCGCCTGCGGCCCCCATGTGGAAGGCCATCTCGGCGTCTCCTGGTGGGACGATGGCGACGGGCTGAAACGGCGCATCGCCTTCGCTTGCGAGCAGCTGGGCGCCGCGCTGGAATTCGTTCCCCGCCAGCGGCTGCGGGCGGAGTTCGCCGCCTCGCCGATGTATTTCGATGCCGTCTTCAACCGCGACGCCTTCTGGTTCCACCCCCTGAACTTCTGCTTGGGGATGGCGCGCGCGGCCGAGGCGGCCGGGGTGGCGATCTTCGAGGGCACGCGGGTGGAACGGGTGGTGGCCGATGGCGGCCCCGCCATGGCGGCCACGGCCGGCGGCATCGTCAAGGCAGACCATATCGTGATGACGGCCGGGGCCTACGACCGCGCCCTGGTGCCAGAGCTGGCCGGCGCCATGCAGCCGGTGGCCACCTATATCGTCGTCACCGAGCCCGTGGCCGAAACACGGCTGGCGGCGACGCTGAAATGCCTCCACCCCATCTGGGACGACCGCTTCAGCCTGGATTACTACCGCCGGCTGGAGGATGGGCGCATCCTGTGGGGCGGGCGCGGCTCCACCCGCACCGCCATGCCCGCCGAGCCCGCCGATCTGGGGCAGCTGCTGGCGGGCGATATGGCGAAGGTCTATCCCGCCCTGGCCGGCATCGGCATCGAAACCGCCTGGGGCGGGCTGATGAGCTTCGCCCGCCACGGCATGATCCAGGCGGGGCGGCTGCGGCGCGGGCTGTGGTATGCCCAGGGCTTCGGCGGCCAGGGCATGGCCCAGACCACGGTGGCCGGCGAGGCCCTGGCGGGCGCCATCGCCGAAGGCGACGACGAGGCGCTGGCGCTGCTGCGCCCCTTCGGCCTGGATTGGACCGGCGGCCCCATCGGCCGCCTCTATGGCGATCTCTATCGCAGCTGGCGCATCCGCCGCGAGGCCCGCGAAACCGCCCGCCACCGGGCGCTGGCCGGCGCGGCCTAGGTGTACTTGCACATTGTAGGCATTCCAGCTAACCTCCCGGCCATGACCGCCGCCCCGCCCGAACCTCCCGCCCCCCCGGCGAACCTGCGCCAGCGCCTGCGCCAAGCCGGCCTGCGCCCCACCCGCCAGCGCCTGGCCCTGGCGGAGTTGCTGCTGGGCCAGGACCATCGCGGCCAGCGCGGCCATCGTCATGTCACTGCCGAGGCGCTGGCCCGCGAGGCGGCCCTGGCCGGCATCGAGGTCTCGCTGGCCACCGTCTATAACACCTTGCATCAGTTCACCGCCGCCGGCCTGCTGAGAAGGGTGGCGGTGGCTTCGGAAAGGGCCTGGTTCGACACCAACACCCAGCCCCATCACCATTTCTTCGACACCGCCCGCCAGCGGCTGACCGATATCCCCACCGTCGCCGTGGGCACGCTGCCGCGCCCGCCGACCGGCACCCGCATCCAGGGGGTGGAGCTGGTGATCCAGCTGGCGCCCGACGAGGCGTAAGGATTTTTCGCCGCCCGGCCTTGACGGCAGCTTGGAATCGTTCTAAATAGAGATCGGCAGGGCACAGGCCGTGCCATCGTCACCGCAACGCGGCCCCCGCCAGGGGGCGGGGCGCCAACATCGCACAGGGGAGAGAACCATGCCGCTTGCAGGCACCCGCACCGAAGACAACCTGAAGGCCGCCTTCGCCGGCGAAAGCCAGGCCAACCGCCGCTATCTCTATTTCGCGCAGAAGGCCGATATCGAAGGCTACAACGATGTCGCCGCCGTCTTCCGCTCCACCGCCGAGGGCGAGACCGGCCATGCCCACGGCCATCTCGAATATCTCGAAGAGACCGGGGATCCGGCCACGGGCGAGCCCATCGGCCCCACCTCCAGCAATCTGAAGGCCGCCATCGCCGGCGAAACCCACGAATACACCGATATGTATCCCGGCATGGCGCGCACCGCCCGCGACGAAGGCTTCGACGAGATCGCCGACTGGTTCGAAACCCTGGCCAAGGCCGAAAAAAGCCATGCCGGGCGCTTCCAGAAGGCGCTGAACACCCTCGACGCCTGAACCTCCGGCACCACCGCCCCGGCAGCCGCCCTCGCGGGGCCCCCTGCCGGGGCGCCCTTCCCCACCGACGCCCGGCAAGGGCCGCCGCCACGACAGGAGCCGCAGCCATGACCGCGCGCGAAGGCGGCCTGGACGCCCCCACCCGCCACCCCATCCCCTGGCAGGAGGCGGATTACACCGATGCCGACAAGCTGGATGCCGAACTGCGCCGCGTGTTCGACATCTGCCACGGCTGCCGCCGCTGTTTCAATCTGTGCGGCACCTTCCCGCGCCTGTTCGACCTGATCGACGAGGCGCCTTCGGGCGAGCTCGACACCGTCGCCAGCGAGGATTTCGCCCCGGCCATCGAGGCCTGCACCCTGTGCGACATGTGCTTCATGACCAAATGCCCCTATGTGCCGCCCCATGCCTTCGATCTGGATTTCCCCCATCTGATGCTGCGCGCCCGCGCCACCCGCTTCGCCCGGGGCGAGGTGGGGCCGATCGAGCGCCGGCTTTCGGAAACCGACGCCAATGGGCGCATGGCCACCGCTCTGCCGGGGCTGGCCAACTGGGCCTGCCGCAAGGACAACCGCCTTGCCCGCGGCGCGATGGAAAAGGTCGCCGGCATCGACCGGCGCGCCGATCTGCCCGCCTTCAACGCCGGCAGCCTGGTGGCCCGGGCGCAGAGGCAGCCGCGCCCCGCCAATGCGAAGGCGCCGGCCTATGGGCGCCGGGCGGTGCTCTATGCCACCTGCTTTTGCAACTGGAACGACGCCGCCATCGGCGAGGCCGCCCGCCGCGTGCTGGCGCATAACGGCGTCGATATTCAGGTGCTGCACCCGGCCTGCTGCGGCATGCCAAAGCTGGAACAGGGCGATCTCGCCGCCGTGGCCGCGCGCGCGCGGCGGGTGGCGGCGGCGCTGCTGCCCCATGTCGAGGCCGGCTGCGACATCGTGGCCCCGGTGCCCTCCTGCGCGCTGATGCTGAAATTCGAATGGCCGCTGCTGCTGCCCGAAGACGCCGCCATCCGCCGCCTGGCCCAGGCCACCCGCGACGCCAGCGAATATGTGGTCGAGATCGCCGCCAAAGAGGGGCTGATGGCGGGTATGGCGCCGCCGGAAGGCGCCATCGCCCTGCACATCGCCTGCCACGCCCGCGCCCAGAACATGGGCGCCAAGGCGGCCGAGATGCTGCGGCTGCTGCCCTCCGCCCAGGTCGATGTGGTGGAGCGCTGCTCCGGCCATGGCGGCATCTGGGGCATGAAAAAGGCCAGCTTCGATCTGGCCATGAAGGTGGGCGCCCCCGTCGTGCGCCGGGCCGCCAGGCGCCATGGCGACGGCAGCGGCTGCGTCGCCTCCGAATGTCCGCTGGCGGCCGCCCATATCCGCCAGGGCATCGCCGAGACGCCGGGCTGCCAGCCGCCGCCGGCCCTGCATCCCATCCAGATCGTCGCCCGCGCCTACGGGTTTGCGGAAGACGCCCGCCAGGAGGCCAGGCCATGAAGCCGCTCACCCGCGCCGATATCGCAGATCTCGCCAGCTATGCCGCCAGACGGGCAGAGCATCGCCGCGAAGCGCGCGCCATCAAGCGCCACCGGCGGGTGGATGTCGGCCCCTTCGTTTCGTTCTACTTCGAGAATCGCGCCACCATGTGGCACCAGATCCACGAAATGCTGCACATCGAACAGGGCGGCGAAGACCAGATCGCCGACGAACTGGCGGCCTACAACCCGCTGATCCCCGGCGGCTGCGAGCTGTGCTGCACCATGATGATCGAGATCGACGATCCCGAACGGCGCGACGCCGCCCTGCGCCGGCTGGGCTGGATCGACGAGAAGGTGGCGCTGAAGATCGGCGCCGACAGCGTGGCCGCCGCGCCGCTGCAGGATGCCTGCCGCAACACGCAAGACGGCAAAACCAGCAGCGTCCATTTCCTGCGCTTTCGCCTCGACCGGCGCCTGGCGGCGGCCTTTCGCGACGCCAGCGTCCCCGTCGTCCTGGAGATCGGCCACAGCCATTACGGCCACGCCGCCCGCATCGCCGGCCAGCAGCGCCAGGCGCTGGCCGCCGATCTCGACTGAACCCCGCGCCCCGGCCCCGCCCGGCCAGGGGCGCGGCTAGAACGGCTGCGCCGCCGCCAGCTCGCCCAGGCGGGCGTCGATGGCCGCCGCCGTGGGCAGGGCCGGCATGGCGCCCGGCGTCAGGCAGGTCAGCGCGCCCGCCACCGAGGCGCGGGCCAGGGCGTCGGCAAAGGCCATGCCGGCGTCGATGGCCGCCGCCAGGGTGCCGGTGAAGGCGTCGCCGGCACCGGTGCTGTCGGCCGCCGCCACCGGCAGGGTGGCGATCCGCCAGCGCCCCTGCGGCGAAGCGGCCAGCGCACCGTCGGCCCCCAAAGTCACCACCGCCGTCAGCCGGTGGCGTTCGGCCAGGCGGCATGCGATCTCCTCTGCCCCGTCCGCGCCCAGGCCCAGGGCGGCGGCGACGTCCAGCGCCTCGCCCCGGTTCATCACCAGCACGTCCAGCGCGTCGGTTTCGATCGCTCCGGCCGGGGCGGCGTTCAGCACCACGCGGCAGCCCGCCGCCCGCGCCCGCCGGGCCAGGGCGAAGCTCTCGTCCGGCGGCAGTTCCAGTTGCAGCAGCAGGGTGGAACAGGCGGCCAGCAGCGCGTCCGTCACCATGCTGTGGCGGGCGGCCAGATTGGCGCCGCTGGCGGCGATAATCATATTCTCCCCTGGCATATTTTCCCCGGGATTGGCGCCGCCTTCGGCCACCGCCACCAGCGCCAGCCCGGTGGGCGCGGCCACGGCGGCGATGGCCCTGCCGTCCACATCGGCTGCCGCCAGCCGTTCCAGCAGCCGGTCGCCGTCCTCGTCGCGCCCGACACAGCCCGCCATGGCCACGCTGGCCCCGGCGCGGGCGGCCGCCACCGCCTGGTTGGCGCCCTTGCCGCCCGGCGCCTTGCTGTAGCCCGGCGCCAGCACCGTCTCGCCCGGGCGCGGCAGCGCCGCCACCGGCACCACCAGGTCCATATTGAGGGATCCGAACACGACGATCATGCCCGCGCCCCGCCCGCGCCCGCCATCGGCGCCCTGCCGCCGGCGATTCCCATCGTCGGCAATCCCCACCGTCAACAGTCCCCACCGTCAACAATCCCCACCGTTAACAATCCAGGGTGCGGTCGCGCTCCCACTGGGTCAGGTGGCGGGCGTAATCCTCCCATTCGCGCATCGCCATGGCGGTGAAGGCATCCACCGTCTCGTCGCCCAGAGCGGCCCGCAGCATGGCGTTCTTCTGCATCAGGCGGGTGGCATCCAGCAGATTGAGCGGCAGGCGCTTCACCTTCAGCTTTTTCAGCTGCGCCTCGTCGGCCCGATACATGTCGATATCCAGCCGCCGCCCGGGATCGGTGCCCCTGGCGATGCCGTCCATGCCGGCCGCCAGCAGCGCCGCCTGGGCCAGATAGGGGTTGGTGGCCCCGTCCATCAGCCGGAACTCGAACCGCCCCTGGTCGGGGATGCGCACCATGTGGGTGCGGTTGTTGCCCGTATAGCTGACGGTGTTGGGCGACCAGGTGGCGCCCGAAAGCGTCGCCTGGGCGTTGATGCGCTTATAGCTGTTGACGCTGGGGTTGAAGATCGCGGTCAGCGCCCCGGCATGGGCCAGCACGCCGCCCAGGAAATGGTAGCCCAGGGCCGAGATGCCGAGCTCGCCCTCCTGGTCGTGGAACAGGTTCACGCGCCCCGCCTCGTCCCACAGGCTGGCATGGGTGTGGCAGCCGTTGCCGGTGAGATGGGAGAACGGCTTGGGCATGAAGGTGGCGCGCAGGCCGTGCTTCTCGGCGATGGATTTCACCATGAATTTGAAGAAGCTGTGGCGGTCGGCCGTCACCAGCACATCGGCATAGCCCCAGTTCATCTCGAACTGGCCGTTGGCGTCCTCGTGGTCGTTCTGATAGGGCTCCCAGCCCAGCGTCTGCATGGCGTCGCAGATCTCGGCCACCACATCGAAACGGCGCATCAGCGCCTGCTGGTCGTAGCACGGCTTGGCCATGGTATCGCGGGGATCGGAGATCGCCTGGCCGTCGGCGGAGATCAGGTGGTATTCGCATTCCACCCCGGTTTTCAGCCGCCAGCCCCGCTCGCCCGCCGCCGCCACCATGCGGCGCAGCACGTTGCGCGGGGCGTGTTCCACCTCGCCGCCGGCCATCGCCAGATCGGCGGCCATCCAGCCTACCTCCGGCTTCCAGGGCAGTTGCAGCAGCGAGGCGGGATCGGGCAGGGCGAACATGTCCGGATGGGCCGGCGTCATGTCGAGATAGGTGGCGAAACCGGCGAAACCGGCCCCGTCCCTGGCCATGTCGTCGATGGCGGAAACCGGCACCAGCTTGGACCGGGCCACCCCCGCCAGGTCCGAAAAGCTTACCAGAATATAGCGCATGCCCTTCTCGGCCGCGCTCTGCGCCAGCTCACCCTGTGCCGCCATGGCCTCGTCCCCCCTTGTCGGCGCCCGGCCTCCCCGCCCGGCGGGCGCCACCATAGCCAAGCTGGCCGGCCTGTCCATGCTTCCCGCTGGCCTGTCCGCCGGGGCGGTGGGCGTTCGGCAGCATAACAGGTTCGGCGATGGGCTCTTCGGGAAGCGACCTAGCTTATCCGCCGGGGCGGTGGGCGTCCAGCAGCGGGGCGGGGATCTCCACCAGCTGCGGCCGGTCGGTCCACAGCAGGTGGCAGGCGATGCGGCGTTCGGGGTAGATCTGGGCCAGCAACTCGCGATAGGCCGCCAGCTGGGCGAGATGGGGGGCGGGGGTCGCCTCTACCCTGGCGGGGGCGGCATGCCCGGTTTTGTATTCCACCACGGCGACCGCCTCTGGCGTCACCGCCAGCCGGTCCACCCGCCCGGCGACAATCCGCCCGCCGCAGCGCCCGGCCAGGGCCACTTCGGCCCGGCTGCCGGGGGCGAACAGCGGCGCAAAGGCCCGGTCTGCGACGATCGCCAGCACGTCCGCCACCAGGGCGCGGCGTTCCGTCGCCGCCATGGCGGGCGCGTGACGGGCGGCCAGCGCCTCGCCGCTGCCCTGCCGTTCGCCCGCAGGCAGGTCGGGCAGCAGCTCCAGCAAACGATGGACCAGCTGCCCGCGCCGCCGCCCCTCGCCGCCGCCGGCCGCCAGCGGCGAGGGCGGGCCGGACGGGCGCTGCGGGCGCGGCGGCGCCTCGGGCGGCAGCGGGCGCCAGGCGGCGGCCGGCAGCGGCGGGATGGGCGGCGGCGCGTGGCGGGCGGGCGCTGGCGGCGCGGTGGCGGACTGCCGGCAGGTCAGCCGCAGCGCGCCGGGCCAGCCGCCCTCGGGGTCGTCGGGCGGCTCCATGCCCTCGCAGGCGGCGCGGCCCTCCTCGGTGGCGGTGAAATCGAATTCCTCGAAATCGAACTCCGCCCCGCCCTTGCACGCTGCAATCCCCCGGCGCGCCAGGTCGTGCCAGCTGTTCGGGTAGGGGGCGGCGCCTTGGGCGGCGACCACATAGAGGCGGTCGCGGGCGCGGGTCAGCGCGACATAGAGCAGGCGCCGTTCCTCCTGCTCGCGCCGCGCCGTCTCCTCCCCCTTCAGCCGCGCGCTCCAGGCGTCGCCGCCGGTCCACAGCGGCAGCTGGGCTTTGCGGTCCCACAGGATGGCGGGCAGGTTGGGCTTTCTGGCCATGTCGTCGGCCACGAACACCACCGGCGCCTGCAATCCCTTGGCGCCATGCACGGTCATGATGCGCACGGCGTCGCCGCCCGTGGCCGCCTCGCGCTTCGCCTCGGCGCTGCCGCTGGCGAACCAGTGGACGAAGCCTTGCAGCGAGGGCGGGTGGTCCCGCTCATAGCTCAGCGTCAGGTCGAGGAACTCGTCCAGCGCCTCCAGCGCCTCCAGCCCCAGGCGGGCGGCCAGCGCCTTGCGCCCGCTCGCGGGCCGGTCGTCGCCCTCTGCCTGGGGCGTGGCGGCGGGGCCGGTCAGCACGGCTTCGAAAAAGGCGAAGGGTGGCGCCCAGTCGGTGCGCCGCAGGCAGGCTTGCAGCCAGTCCGCCGCCCGGGCGCAGGCCTGGTCCCGGTCGCGGCGCCCTTGCAGCCGGCGCCACAGCGACGCTGGCCGTTCCGGGCGCGGCCAGGCCAGGGCGAACAGCTGGTCGTCGTCGAAGCCGATCAGCGGCCCCTTCAGCACCGATGCCAGGGCGAGATCGTCGGCGGGCAGCAGGCAGAAACGGGCCAGGGCCAGCAGATCGCGCACCGCGGTCTCGCGGGCCAGGTCCATGCGGTCGGCCCCGGCCACCGCCACGCCATGGCGCCGCAGCGCCCGCATCAGGGCGGGCAGCAGGCCGGCGCGGCGGCGCAGCAGCACCAGCACATCGCCCGGACGCAGCGGGCGCCGCTCCGCCTCCAGCATTTCGGCGCGGGCGCCACCGGCCCCGGTCATGGCGGCGATGCGCCGGGCGATGGCGTCCGCCAGCCGGTCGCTGCCGGTTCTGGGCGCCTCTTGGTCCAGGCAGGCGGTCCACGGGTCCGCCTCGTCCGGCTTGTTCTCTTTGGGCAGCAGCGGCCACACCTCCACCAGCCCGCCATCGCCGCGGCGCTGGGGTTGGTGGCGGAGCTTCTTGCCGGCGGAGACGACGCCATCCCGCGCCTCCGGCAGCGCGAACACGGCATCGACGAAGGCCAGCACGGCGGGGACGGAACGGTAGGAGAGCTCGAGCTCGCCCTCCAGCCAGTGCGGTGCCGGCACGCGCCGTTCCAGCTCGCCGCGCACCTCGTGCAGGCGATCGATGTCGGCGCCCTGGAAGCTGAAGATGGATTGCTTCTCGTCGCCCACCACGAACAGGGTGCGCTGGCGGTCGCTGGCGCCCGCGCCGGCGAAGAACTCGTCGGCCAGGGCCAGGATCGCCTGCCATTGAAAGGGGTTGGTGTCCTGGGCTTCGTCCACCAGGATGTGATCGATGCCGCCATCCAGCTTGTAGAGCACCCAGGAGGCCATGCCGTCCTGGGTCAGCAGGCGCCGGGCATGGGCGATCAGGTCGTCGTAGTCCAGCACCGCCCGTTCCCGCTTCAGGGCGCGGAAGGCGGCCAGGATGGCATCGCCCACCACCAGCAGCGCCCGGGTGCGGGCGAAGGCCGCCAGCCCGTGGCGGCGTTCGGCATGGAGCGCCAGGCGCTCGCCCTCCCGCTCCAGGGCAGCGGCTGCGCCCGGGCGGGCCTCGCGAACCGCCTTCGTGCAAAGGGCCTTGCGAACCTCGCCCGCCGCCGTGAGAAAGCACCTGACATAGCCTTCGAGCAGAGCGGCGCGCGCGTCCTGCGGTGCGTCCAGAAAGGCCGTGATCTCTCGCGCCCTGGCGCGATCCGTGGCGCTGCCGGCCTCCAGGGCCTGGGCGGCTTCGCGCAGGGCGTCGGCGGCGAAGGCGCCATCGCGGCAGGTGGCGGCATCGAGCGCTTCCGGCGTGGTGTCGCCAGCAATCCCCAGCCCCGCCGCCAGCGCCGCCAGCGCGCCCTGGAGGCCGCCATGCTGTGCCAGCATGAGTTCGATGCGGGCGCCGTTGGCGTCGAGCTCGCCGGTGAGCATGTCTGCCCGCCTCTCGCTGGCGGCGACGACCAGGCGGTCGAGGGCTTGGTCCAGTTCGGGCCGGGCGCCGGCGGCGATCTCGCCCAGCACCCGGTCGCGGGCGGCGCGCCGCAGTTCGGCGCTTTCACGCTCCTCGACCGCCGTGAAGCCGGGGGCGATGCCCGCCTCCAGCGGAAAGCGCCCCAGCAGCGACTGGCAAAAGCTGTGGATGGTGGCGATGCGCAGGCCATCCGGGGCGTCCAGCACCAGGGCGAACAGCTGGCGCGCCAGCCGCATGGCCGCCGCCGTGGGCGCCTTGCCGGTCAGCGCCTGCAGGCGGCAGGCCAGCTGCTCCTCGCCATATCCGGCCCAATCCGCCAGTTCGCGGCGGATGCGGCTGCCCATCTCGGCCGCCGCCGCGCGGGTGAAGGTGAGGCAGAGGATGCGCCCGGGTGCGCAGCCCGCCAGCAACAGCCGCAGCACCCGGTCGGTCAGCACCTTGGTCTTGCCGGTCCCGGCCGAGGCCGTCACCCACACGCTGCGGGCGGGGTCGGAGCAGGCCTGCTGGACGTCATGGCCGACGAGCGCGCCGGGGCTGGCGGGGGCCGCGATATCCGGGGCGCCATCCGCATCGTCGCCCAGGGACCGGCCGGGGCCCTGGCGCCATTCGTCGCTGCGGGCGATGTCGACGTAATCGTCGAAGGGGCCCACGGCCGCGCCCGCCGGATGATCGAGATAGGGTGTTTCGGGATCGGCGAAGGCGGCGATCAGCCGTCTGAGGCCGGCCAGGGCATCGCTGATCGTCTGTTCCGGCCCGGCCACCGCCTCCACCTTGCCGGGCGGCTCGCCGCCGCTAAGCCGCCAGTGTTCCAGCGCCGCCACCGGCGCCGGCGCCATGTCTGCGAAGGCGCCATAGCGCGCCATGGCCGCCTCCAGCGGCAGCTGCGGCGCCCGGCCCGAGGCCACATCCTTTTTGGGCGGTACGGTGCCGGTTTTGTAGTCGATCACGGCGACGCTGCCGTCGTGCCCGCGCTCCAGCCGGTCGGCGCGCGCTATCAGCTGGAAGGCGCGCCCGTCGGCGGCGGTGAGCGTCAAGGCGCCTTCCACCTCGGCCGCCACGGTGGCCAGCGCGGGGCGTCGGCCCCTTTCCTCGTCGATCAGCCAGGCGGCGATGCGCTGGAAACGGCGCCACCAGAAGGTCGCCACCGCCGGGCGGTCCATGGCCGGGGCGAACACCTTGCGCCCGGCCGCGATCAGGCGCTCCAGGGCGTCCGCCGGCAGCGCCGCCGGATGTTCGGCGGTGAAATCGGCCAGGGCCTGGTGGATCAGGCTGCCGCGCTGGGCGGCGTCGGCGTCCCGGTCGATCTCGTCCAGCGGCTTCAGCCCCAGAATGTGGCGGGCATAGATGGCATAGGGATCGCGCTGCCAGATCTGCACCTGGGTGACGGAAAGCTTGTCGGGGCGCGCCTGGCGCGGCGGGCGCGGGCGGGGCGCGGGGGCGGGCGTTATCGCCTGCGGGCGCTCCAGCCGCGCCTGCCAGGCCGCGCAGGCGGCGCCGGCCTGCAGCGGCTGGCGGGCCTGGCCGTGGCGGGCCAGCAGCGCCTCCAGGCGCAACAGCCAGCGGGCCGGGGCCGTGGGCGCGCCGCCGGCCCGCCGGCTGTAGAGCAGCACCACCTTTTCGCCCGCCGCCAGCTGGACGAAATCATGGGCCGCCTGGCCAATGCGCGCCTCCGGCGGCCCCAGCCCGAACCGCTCTCGCATGGGGCGGCCAAGCCAGGGGTCGGCGGCGGCCTCCGGCGGCCAGCTGCCTTCCACCAGCCCGGCCAGGATCACCACATCGGCCTGTTGCAGGCGCGCCTCCAGCGGCCCCCAGACGAAGGCGCGGGGATGGCGTCCGAAGCGCGGGCGCACCGCCCGCCCGGCCAGCAGGCTTTCCAGCAGCGCCGGCCAGGCGCTGCCCTGGACGCGGCCCAGGGCGGCGGCATCGTCCAGCAGCTCGCAGACGAAGCCATAGAGCGCCTCGCCATCCTCGCCCTGCCAGCACGCCGCCTCGCCGTCCGGCGTCGCGGTCAGGGCTTCCAGGCAGGCGATATGGGCGCGGACCAGCTCGCCCAGCGGCGCGCGCGGGCGTTGCAGCAGGCGGCAGAGCGCGCCGCTGGCGGCCTCCAGCCGGTCCAGCAGCGCCCGCAACGTGGCGTTGTCATCGTTGCTGTTGCCGTCGCTGCCGCTGCCGGCGCTGCCGGCGCCGCCGTCGTTGCGGGCGCGGCGCCGTTCGGATTCGGCCAGGGCCGCCTTCACGCCGGCGATGCCGGGCGCCGGGCGCGGGCCGCGCAGGCAGGCGCGTTCCAGCCGCCGCGCCAGGCGGCGCAGCTCGCCCCGGGGGTGGCGAAGCTGGCACAGCGGGTGTTTCAGCACCGCCAGCAGCGGCACCGGCGCCCAGTTCTGGGCGCAGGCCTCGCCCGCCAGCCGGAACAGGGCGCCGGGCGGCGTGCTGGCCAGGGCCGTGCCGGCCGAATCGTCCACCTGGATCGACCAGCGCCGCAGCGCCGCCGCCACCCGCCGGGCCAGGGCGCGATCGCGGGCGATCAGGGCGACGCTGCGGCCCGGCGTCTCCAGCTCCAGCCTCATGCGCAGCGCCGCCACCTGCGCCTCCTGGCGCGGATGGGCGCAGCGGATCAGCTCCAGCCCGTCGCTGGCATCGGCGCAGATCGCCTCGTCCGCCTCCGCCTGGGGCGGCAGCAGCGCCTGAGACAGCAGCCGGCGCCGCGCCCGTCTGCCGCGCGGCAGGCGGGCGGCGGGCGGCAGCGGCCACGGGGTGACATCGCCGCGCGCCAGCTGCAACCGTTCCAGCAGGGATTTCAGGGCATGCTGGGGATGGCTGGGGCCGATGGCCTCCCAGGCTGCGTCGCTCATCTCCAGGTCCAGCCCGGGCAGCACCACCTGGCCCTGGGGCAGGCCCAGAATCGTGGCCAGCAGCCGGGCCGTGGCGGGGATGGTGCCGGTGGTCCCGGCCGCGATCACCGGCCCTTGCGGTGGCTGGCGGCGCCACAGCCGGTCCAGCCGGTCCAGCAGCCGGCTGCGCCGCCAGGCCGGGTCGCTGCGGCCCTCGCTGGCCAGGCGCTGGCGCCATGCGGCGGCGAGCGCGGCCAACAGATCCAGCGTGCGCTGCCAATGGGCGGTAAGCTCGCCTTCCACCAGCGTCGCCAGCCGCGCCATATCCGCCTCGGCGGTGTCGGCCTCGTCGATGAAGGCGGCCAGCGCCGCCGCCAGCCGCACCGCCTCGGCGTCGCCCAAACGCTTGTCCCGCTCGCGGATGTCCCGGGTCAGCAGCAGCTGGCGGCGCAACGGGGCGATGGCGGGCGGCAGCTCTGCCCCGGCCGCGTTTTCGCCGGCCAGGGCCACCGTCAGCTCGTCCTCGTCGGCATCGCCTATCGGCCGGATGGCGGGCAGCAACAGCGCCCGCCCGCCCGCCTGGCGTTGAAAGCCTTCCTCCAGCGCCCGCACCGCGCGGCGGGTGGGAACCAGGATCGTCACCTCGCCCAGCGCTTCCGGCGCCTGGCCGTGGCGGTCCAGCACGGTGGCGGCGATGGCATCGGCAAAGCCCGTTCCCGCCGCCACGCTATAGATGCCCCTCATGGCTCCTCCAGCCAGCGTTCGGCGGCGGCGATGGCGGCCGGGCGATCGACGGTGAACCAGCCGCCGTCATGGACCGCGCCCATCAGGCGCCCGCGATCCAGCGCCCGATCCCACAGCAGATTGAACGAAAAGGCGCCGCTGGGCGCGGCGGCGAACAGGCGCGGATGAACCAGCTGCATGCCGGCATAGACGAAGGGCGCTTTGGGCGCCAGGGCGCGCCGGGCCAGGCGCCCGTCGCCGCCCAGGAAGAAATCGCCGCTGCCGCGAAAGCCCCCCGCCCGCCGGCGCGGGACCAGCAGCAGCAGCGCGTCCATGGCCGCCCCGTCCCAGGCCGCCGCCAGCCGTTCCAGGGCCGGCACTCCCGCCTCCTTCAGCAGCACATCGCCATTGGCGACGGCAAAGACCTCGCCGCCCTCTCCGGCCAGATGGGGCAGCGCCTGGCGGACGCCGCCGCCGGTATCCAGCAGCGCCCCTTCGCGCAACAGCAGCACGGGCGGGCGGTGGCGTTCGGCCAGCGCCCGTTCGATTCGCCAGGCCAGGTGCCAGGCGTTCACCACCACCAGTTCCAGCGCCGCGAACCGGTCCAGCATCCGCTCCAGCGGCGAGCGCCCGGCGATCGCGATCAGCGGCTTGGGCAGGGTGTCGGAAAGCGGGCGCATGCGCCGCCCGCGCCCGGCCGCCAGCACCATGGCCCGGCGCGGCAGGATCATGGCTTCCCTTGCCGGCGGGCGGGCGCGGCGAGGGCGCCCCGGGCGGCGGTCGGCACCCAGCGTGCCAGCCAGGCCGCCAGCGGCGCCAGCGCCGGATGCTCCAGATTCCGCGCCAGATGGCCCCACACCCGCGGCAGCAGGGCCAGATAGGCGGGCTTGCCGTCGCGCACCGCCAGGCGGCAGAAAATGCCGACGATCTTCAGGTTGCGCTGGGCGCCCAGCACCGCGCAGGCGGTGGCGAAGGCGTCCGCGTCCCGCCCCGCAAAGGCGGCGAGATAGCGCGCCCGGGCGGCGGCGGCGGTGGCGGCGGCGACATTGCGCCTGGCGTCTTCCAGCAGCGAGACCAGATCGTAGGGCGCCGGGCCTGTCACGGCATCCTGAAAATCCAGCAGGCCCACCCGGGCCGCGCCCTGGCGCTGCGGCAGCCACAGCAGGTTGTCGGCGTGATAATCGCGCAGCACCAGTGATGTGCCCGCCCGCCGGGCCAGCGGCAGCAGGCGGCGCCACAGGGCGAAGAAATCGGCACGCCCGGCGGCGGGCAGGGCCAGCCCCGCCAGCGGCATGAACCAATCGGGCGCCAGCGCCAGCTCGGCCAGGAACAGGGCGTCGTCATAGGGCGCGGCGGTGGCGGGCGGCGGCGCCCGCTGCACCTCCACCAGCGCGTCGATGGCGGCGAGATAGAGCGCCCGCTCGCAGGCCCGGCCGGCGGCCAGCACGCGGGTGAAGATGTCGTCGCCCAGGTCTTCCAGCAGCAGGAAGCCGGCCGCCTCGTCGCAAGCCAGCAGACGCGGCGGCGACAGGCCCAGGGCGGCCAGATGGCGGGCGATGGCGGCGAAGGGGCGCACATCTTCCCAGGGCGGCGGCGCGTCCATCAGCACGGCCCGGCCCTGCCGCCCGGCCAGGCGCCAATAGCGGCGAAAGGAGGCATCGCCCGCCAGCGGCCGCCGGTGGGCATCGTGCCAGCCCCGGGCCGCCAGGAAGGTGGCCGCCGCCTCCTGGCGCGCCTGCGGCTTGTCGGCGGCACCGGCCATCGGCTAAGTCCCGCTGGCGTGGCAGGTGCCGGGGAGGCGGCGATGGCCCAAGGGCACGAAACGCGAAGGCACGAAACCGATATCGTCGTGGTGGGCGCCGGTCCGGTTGGCCTGTTCCAGGTGTTCGAGGCCGGGATGCTGGATATGCGTTGCCATCTGGTCGATGCCCTGGATGCCGTCGGCGGCCAGTGCCAGGCGCTTTACCCGGACAAGCCGATCTACGACATCCCCGGCTGGCCCCGGATCGAGGCCCAGGGGCTGGTGCGCCAGCTGGAACGGCAGGCCGCCCCGTTCGCGCCGGTTTTCCATCTGGGCCAGCAGGCGGTGGCGCTGCGGGGGGAGGCGGGCGCCTTCACCGTCGTGACCTCGCGGGGGCTGGAGATCGCCTGCAAGGCGGTGGTGGTGGCGGCCGGCGGCGGCGCCTTCGGCCCCAACCGCCCGCCTCTGGCCGGCATCGCGGCCTATGAGCGGGCGGGCACGGTGGCCTATCTGGTCGCCCGCAAGGAGGATTGCCGCGGCAAGCGGGTGGTGGTGGCGGGCGGCGGCGACGCGGCGCTGGACTGGGTGCTGGCGCTTCACGGCATCGCCGCCAGCATCGCCCTGGTGCATCGCCGCCGCCGTTTCCGGGGCGCGCCGGCCAGCGTGAAGCGAATCGAGGCCCTGGTGGCCGCCGGCGAGGTGGAGCTGGTGGCGCCCTGGCAGCTGCACGGCCTGGAAGGCGATGGCGGCGCGCTGACCGCCGTGGTGGTGGCCGATCTGGACGGCAGGCAGCGCCGGCTGGAGGCCGACCTGCTGCTGCCGCTCTACGGCCTCAGGATGGAGCTGGGCCCCATCGCCGACTGGGGGTTGCAGCTGGAGAAAAAGCTGATCGCCGTCGATCCCGCCACCTGCCGCACCAGCGCGGCGGGCATCTATGCGGTGGGCGACATCGCCACCTATCCGGGCAAGCTGAAGCTGATCCTGTGCGGCTTTTCCGAGACGGCGCTGGCGGCGCACGACATCTACCGCCTGGTTCATCCCGACAAGCCGCTCCATTTCGAATATTCGACCACGCGGGGCGTGCCGGGAGCGCCGGCTCAATAGCGGTAGCCCTCCGGCTTGAACGGCCCCTCCCGGGCGATGCCGAGATAATCCGCCTGGCGTTCGCTAAGGCGGGTGAGGCGGGCGCCCACCTTGGCCAGATGCAGCCTGGCCACATGCTCGTCGAGATGTTTGGGCAGCACATGCACCCGGTCGATGCCATAGGTGCCACGCTGGCGATGGCGCCACAGCTCCATCTGGGCCAGCACCTGGTTGGTGAAGCTGGCGCTCATGACGAAGCTGGGATGGCCGGTGGCGCAGCCCAGATTCACCAGCCGGCCCTCGGCCAGCAGGACGATCCTCTTGCCGTCGGGAAAGGCGATTTCGTCCACCTGCGGCTTGACATTGTGCCAGGGCAGGTTGCGCAGCGCCTCGACCTGGATCTCGTTGTCGAAATGGCCGATGTTGCAGACGATGGCCCTATCCTTCATCGCCCGCATGTGGTCCAGCGTGATGACATCCGTGTTGCCGGTGGCGGTGACGAAGATGTCGGCCCGGGGGGCGGCCTCGTCCATGGTGACGACCTCATAGCCGTCCATCGCCGCCTGCAGAGCGCAGATGGGGTCGATCTCGGTCACGGCCACCCGGGCGCCGGCCCCGCGCAGGGACTGGGCCGAACCCTTGCCGACGCCGCCATAGCCCGCCACCACGGCCAGCTTGCCCGCCATCATGGTATCGGTGGCGCGGCGGATGCCGTCGGTGAGGCTTTCGCGGCAACCGTAGATGTTGTCGAATTTCGACTTGGTGACCGAATCGTTGACGTTGAAGGCCGGCACCTTGAGCGTGCCCTCCCTGGCCATACGCTCCAGCCGGGCGACGCCGGTGGTGGTCTCTTCGCTGACGCCATGGACGCCCGCCAGCAGATCGGCGTGGCGTTCGTGCATGACGCGGGTGAGGTCGCCGCCATCGTCCAGCAGCAGATTGGGCCGCCAGCCGCCGGGGCCCCGCACGGTGCGATCGATGCAGCGCCAGTATTCCTCCTCCGTCTCGCCCTTCCAGGCGAAGACCGGATGACCGGCGGCGGCGATGGCGGCGGCGGCGTGATCCTGGGTGGAGAAGACATTGCAGGACGACCAGCGGATTTCGGCCCCCAGCCGCACCAGGGTTTCGATCAGCACCGCGGTCTGGATGGTCATGTGCAGGCAGCCGGCGATGCGCGCCCCGGCCAGCGGCTGCGTGCCCTCGTGCTCTTCGCGCAGGGCCATCAGGCCGGGCATCTCGACCTGGGCGATCTCGATCTCCTTGCGGCCCCAGTCGGCGAGGCCGATATCGGCGATCCGGTGGTCGGCGCATCGAATCGTGTCGGGGATCGTGTCGAGGGTCGTGTCGGCGGTCATGTCGGCATCCATCGCTGCTGGCTGGGGAAGGGCGCCGGGCCAGCCGGCCACCGCGCTCCGCTTAGCAAAGGCGGCGGGCGGCGTCCAGCCGCCGCCCTGGCGTGGGGCGTGGAGGCGGCGGGCCGGGCTCTGGCCCGATGCCGGCAGGACGCCGGCGCGCCCACAGGCGGCGCGGTCAGGCCTCCCGCATGGCTTCCGGGGGCAGCGCGATGGGGAAGGCCGCCCTGATGGCGGCGTCGGTCACCGCCGAGATGTGGCGCGGGAAATGGCTGGCCAGCGCTTCGCGCTTGCGGGCCGTGGCCCTGGCGATCAGATCGGGGCGGCCGTTTTCCAGCCATTCCTTCGGGCTGGAACGATCGCCCAGGGCCGGATAGACATATTCGCTCTGCATCAGCGCCAGGGTCTGGTCGGCGCCCAGATAGTGGCCCGGCCCGCCCAGGCAGACCTGCTTCATGGTCTCCAGCGCCATGGTGTCGTCGTTGACCTCGATGCCGCGCACGCAGCGCATGCAGGCGCCGATGACGTCGTTGTCGACGATCAGCGCTTCCAGGCAGTGGGAGAGCAGCGAGGCGTGCATGCCGACGCTTTCATAGACCAGATTGAGGCCCGCCAGCCCGGCCATGACATTGGCCATGCCGCGCTCGTAGCCGGCCTGCATGTCCATCTCCTTGGAATCGGACATGGCGCAGGCCGAACCGCCGGGCAGGTCGTAATAGCGCGCCATCTGGCCGCAGGCGGCGGTGAGCAGGCCCTGTTCGGGCGAGCCGCCCGACATGGCGCCGGTGCGCAGATCGGAGACGAAGGGCCAGGTGCCGAAGATGGCCGGGTGGCCGGGCCTGATGGCGTTGACATAGACCAGCCCCGCCAGACATTCGGCCACCGCCTGCACCACCGCCCCCGCCAGCGGCGCCGGCGCCGTCGCCCCCGCCTGGCCGGCCGAGAGCAGCAGGATGGGCATGCCGCCCCGGATCAGCGTTTCCATCGCCAGGCAGCTTTCGGTGGCGAATTTCAGCGGCGGCACGACGAAGCAGTTGGAGTTGGAGACGAAGGGCCGCTGCCGCCAGGCCGCCTCCGAACCCGCCACCAGATGCAGCATCTCCAGCCCTTTGGCGGCGTGGGCGGCGGCCGTGAAGGAGGTGCCGACATGCTTGGTGGTGCCGGCGATGCAGGCATAGAGGGTGTTGAGGTCCATCTCCTCCGGGTCGGGCGTGTCGCGCGGCACCAGGGTGCGCTGGAAGAAGTGGATGTTGTCCAGCCGATCGACGATGCGGGCGGAATCGTAGAGGTCGCACACCCGCGGCTCGCGGTTTTCCCGCGTTCCGGGGTCGTAGAGGAAGACCGCCGCCCCGGCGGTGCCGTAATGGACGCGGCGCCCGCCGGGGCTGAGATCGTGGCGTGGATCCTGGCCGCAGAGCGTGATGTCGCGCCCGGCGCGGGCCAGCATGTCTTCCACCAGCGCCGGCGGGAAACGGATGCGGCCGTCCTCGCCCGCCACCGCGCCGGCCTCGGTGAGGATGGCGGCACCGCTGGCGGGGGCATCGGCGAGGCCGATCTCTGCCAGCGCCCGCAGGGCGGTCCGGTGGATGCGCTCGATATCGCTGTCGGAGAGCGGGCGGTAGCTGCCGCCCTCCATGCCGGGGCGGATCGGGCGGATGTTCTCCGGCAGCGGCGCCGCCCGGGCCGCGCGCCTGGCCGCCCGTCCCCCCGCCCTGCGTCCGCGCGGCGGCATATTGCCGGGAAGGCCGCTGTCCGCCATGATGTCCTCCTTCTTGCTGCCTACATGCGCGTGCGCTTTGCGCGGGGATCGTGCATCGCTTGCAGCGAGGCGGTGGCGGCGACGCGCCGCCCGGCCACCTCGATCTCCCAGGCGCAGGCGGCAAGTTCGTCCGCGCCCTCGCCCGCTTCCACCGCAACATAGCCCAGGCCGATGGCGGCCCCCAGAAAGTGGCCGTAATTGCCGGAGGTGAGATGGCCCGCGATGCGCCCGTCGCGCAGGATCGGCTCGTTGTGGTAGAGCAGCGGTTCCGGATCGTCGAGGCGGAATTGCAGCAGGCGGCGGTCAAGTCCCGCGTCCCGCTTGCGCAGCACCGCGCTGCGGCCGATGAAATCGCCCTTGTCCAGGGCCACGGCAAAGCCCAGCCCGGCCTCCAGCACATGGTCCTCGTCGGTGATGTCGTGGCCGAAATGGCGAAAGGCCTTTTCGATGCGGCAGCTGTCCAGCGCGTGCAGGCCGGCCAGCCTGAGCCCGTGGGGCCGGCCCGCCTCGCACAGGGTTTCGAAGACATGGGCCGCCATGTCGCTGCCGACATAGAGCTCCCAGCCCAGCTCGCCGACATAGCTGACGCGGTGGGCGCGGGCCAATCCATAGCCGATCTCGATCTCGCGCACATGGCCGAAGGGGTGCGCTGGGTTGGAGAGATCGGCGGGCGAGCAGGCGGCCAGCACGTCGCGCGCCTTCGGCCCCATCACGGCGAGAACCGCCTCGCCGGCGCTGACATCGGTGAAGACCACGCGCGCGTCTTCGGGCGTGTGGCGGCGCAGCCAGGCCAGATCGCGCCGCAGCGTCGCGCCCGGCGTGACCACCAGAAAGACCGTTTCCGCCAGGCGGGCGACGGTGCAGTCGCATTCGATGCCGCCCCTGCGGTTCAGGAACTGGGTATAGACCAGCCGGCCCGGCGTTACATCGATGCGGTTGGCGCAGATGCGGTCCAGGCAGGCGGCGGCGTCGGGGCCTTCGACGCGGATCTTGCCGAAGGAGGTGAGATCGAACAGGGCGGCGCCCTGCCTGGCCGCCAGATGTTCGTCGCGGGACGAGGCGAACCAGTTCTGCCGCTGCCAGGAATAGCGATAGCGCGGCTCTTCGCCGTCGCGGGCGAACCAATTGGCCCGTTCCCACCCCGCCACCACGCCGAAGCAGGCGCCTGCGGCCTTCAGCTGCTCGTGGATGGGCGAACGGCGGACGCCGCGCGCCGTTTCCGGCTGGCGGTAGGGGAAATGGTCGGCATAGAGCAGGCCCAGGGATTCGGCGACCCGCGTCCGCAGATAGCAGCGGTTGGTCTGGAAGGGCTGCACGCGGCGGATGTCCACCTCCCACAGGTCGAACGGGGGTTCGCCGTCGACGATCCAGCGCGCCAGCGCCATGCCGGCCCCGCCCGAGGACACGATGCCGATGGAGTTGTAGCCGCAGGCCATGAAATAGCCGTCGAGGTCCGGCGCCTCGCCCAGATAATAGGCGTCGTCGGGCGTGAAGCTTTCGGGGCCGTTGAAGAAGGTGCGGATGCCGGCCCGGGCCAGCATGGGCATGCGCAGCGTGGCCTTTTCCAGCACCGGGGCGAAGTGGTCGATATCCTCTGGCAGCTGGTCGAAACAGAAATCCTCCGGGATGCCGTCCATGCCCCAGGGCTTGGCCTGCGGCTCGAAGGCGCCCAGCATCATCTTGCCGGCGTCTTCCTTGTAATAGGCCCATTCGTCGGGCACGCGCAGCACCGGCAGCGATTCCAGCCCGGCGATGGGCTCGGTGACGATGTAGAAATGCTCGCAGGCGTGCAGCGGAATGTCGACGCCGGCCCTGCCGCCGAACTCCCGCGCCCACATGCCGGCGCAGTTGACCACCGCGTCGCAGGCCATGCTGCCTTCCTCGCCGCCGCCCTTCCAGGCGATGCCGGCGACCCGGCGCCGCCCGCCGCGGCTTTCCACCCGGACCGCCGTCGCCTCGATGCCTTCGATCAGGGTGGCGCCCGCCGCCCGCGCGCCTTTGGCCAGGGCCAGGGCGATGTTGGCGGGATCGCACTGGCCGTCGCCCGGCAGATGGACGGCGCCGGTGATGTCGCCGACCTCGAGATGGGGATACATCGCCTTCACCTCGGCTGCCGTCGCCTCGTTCACCTCGACGCCGAAGGCGCGGGCCAGCGAGGCGGTGCGATAGAGCTCTTCGCGCCGCTCGCGGGTCAGGGCCACGGTGATCGAACCCACCCGCTTCATGCCGGTGGCGATGCCGGTCTCCTCCTCCAGCCGCGTGTAGAGTTCGGCCGAATAGCGGGCCAGCCGGGTCATGTTGCGGCTGGTGCGCAGCTGCCCCACCAGGCCGGCCGCATGCCAGGTGGTGCCGCAGGTCAGCTGGCGACGCTCCAGCAGCACCACCTCGCTCCAACCCGCCCGGGCGAGGTGATAGGCGACGGAACAGCCCGAGACGCCGCCGCCCACGATCACCGCCCGCGCCCGTTCGGGGGGGTGGGCGCTCATCGGCCCGCTCCCGCCCCGTCGTCGCGCAGGCTGCGGTTTTCGGGGTCGAACAGCGGCCGGTCCGGCTGCACTTCGGCGGTATGGCGGCGGCCGTAGATTTCCACCTCCAGCCTCGTCCCCGCCACCGCCAGGTCGGCCCGCAGCATGGCCAGGGCGATGGAGCGACCGATGCGGTGGCCCCAGCCGCCGGAGGTCACTTCGCCCACCATGTCGCTGCCCTGCCACAGGGTGGACATGTAGGGCGCGTCGTAATCTCCGGCCTCCACGGTCAGGGTGGCGAAGCGCTTCTTCACACCCTGCTGGCGCTGGTTCTCCAGGGCCGCCTTGCCCTTGAAATCGGCCTTGTCCCAGGCGACGAAGCGTTCCAGCCCGCCTTCGAGCAGGGTGTAATCGGTGGAAAGGTCGCCTTTCCAGGCGCGATAGCCCTTTTCCAGACGCAGGCTGTCCAGGGCGAACATGCCGAAGGGCCGCACGCCGTGGCGCCGGCCTGCCTCCATCAGTGCGGCATAGACCTGCGCCGTTTGCGCCGCCGGGCTGTGGACCTCCCAGCCCAGCGCGCCGGCATAGGAGACGCGCAGCAGCAGCACCGGCACCCCGGCGACCTCCGCCTCCTGCCAGCTGAGCCAGGGCAGGGAGAGATCGGCCGACGAGATCGCGGCCAGCAGCGCCCGCGAGGCCGGGCCGGTGACGATCTGGCAGCCGCGCTCGCCCGTCAGGTCGGAAAGCGCGATGCCGTCCGGCAGGTGGCGCCGCAGCCAGTCGCGGTCGTGCCAGCGAGCGGCGGCGGGGCCGATCAGATACATCTCGTCTGCGTCCAGGCGCAGGATCGAAAGCTCGGTGACGATGCGCCCGGCGTCGTCGGCGAAATAGCCCAGCCCGATGCGCCCCACCGCCGGCAGCCGCCCGGCGATCGTTGCGCCGAGCCAGGCGGCCGCACCCTTGCCCGCGAGATGGAACCAGGAAAAGCCCGCCAGATCGAGCACGCCTACGGCATCGCGCACGGCCAGGCATTCTTCGGCCACGCGCGGGAACCAGGGGCCGTCGCGCCGCCAGGTCTGGCTCGCCCGTTCGGAGGTATCGTCGCCTGCGCGGGCGAACCAGTTGGCCCGCTCCCAGCCGCCATAGACGCCCATCTGGCCGCCCAGCGCCTTCACCTCCTCATGCACCGGCGAGACGCGCTTGTCGCGCCCGGCGGGCCAGGCGTGATGGGGGAAGTGCATGGCATATTCGTGGCCATAGACCTCGATCGCCTTGGCGATGGCGTGGTCGCGGTCGGCATAGTCGGTGAAGCGGCGCGGGTCGCAGGACCACATGTCCCATTCGGTGGCCCCTTCCATCACCCATTCCGCCAGCACCTTGCCCGCCCCGCCGGCCTGGGCGATGCCGAAGGTGAAAACGCAGGCTTCGAAGGCGTCCGGCACGCCGGGCATCGGCCCGATCAGCGGGTTGCCGTCCGGCGTGTAAGGGATGGGGCCGTTGATGACCCGTTCGATTCCGGCCGTGGCCAGCAGCGGCACCCGCGCCATGGCGTCTTCGATATACCATTCCAGCCGTTCCAGATCGTCGGGGAACAGCTGAAAGGAGAAATCCTCCGGCATGGGGTCGTCGGCGTCGATCCAGTGGGCGCGGCAGTTGCGCTCATAGGGGCCGAGATTGAGGCCAGTCTTCTCCTGGCGCAGATAATAGCTGCTGTCGACATCGCGCAGCAGCGGCAGCTTGCGCCCGTGCTCGCGGCCCCATCGTTCCAGGGCGGCGATCGGTTCGGTCAGCATGTATTGGTGCGACATGGACACCATCGGTATCTCGCGCCCGAACATGGCCCCCAGCTCGCCGGCGCGGTAGCCGGCCGCATTGACGACATACTGGCAGCGAACACGGCCCGCAGGCGTGGTCAGCACCCATTCTCCGCCCTGGCGCGCCACCGCCGTCACCGGGCAGAAACGCACCACTCTGGCGCCCAGATCGCGCGCGCCTTTGGCCAGCGCCTGGGTCAGCTGGGCCGGGTCGATGTCGCCGTCATGGGGATCCCACAACCCCCCTTCCAGATCGTGGACTTCCAGGAAGGGATAGAGTTCGCGCAGCTCGTCGGCGGTGCAGGTCTTCACGGTCATGCCCTGATATTGCCCCATGCCCACCACCCGCTCGAACTCCAGCATGCGGTTTTCGGAATGGGCGAGGCGAATGGAGCCGGTGACATGGTAGTTCATCGGATAGTCCACCGCCTGGGCCAGGCCGCGATAGAGCTCGGCCGAATAGCGCTGCATGTTCATCACCGACCAGCTGGCCGAAAAGGTCGGCACATTGCCGGCCGCATGCCAGGTAGAGCCGGAGGTGAGCTCGTTCTTCTCCAGCAGCAGACAGTCGTGCCAGCCCGCCTTCGCCAAGTGGTAGAGGCAGGAGGCGCCGACGGCACCGCCGCCTATGATCGCCACCCGCGCCGTCATGGGCATATCGGCCATCGTCCCTCCTCGCTCTCTTGCCCCCGCGCTCACCCGGCTGGCTGCGGAACGGTGCGGCGCCACAGCACGGTCTCGCGGCCCGGTGCCGGGTGCGAGGGTATCATCAGCGCCAGCGCCAGCGAGAATGCGGCCATGGCGGCGCCCACCAGGAAGACGATCATGCGGCCGTCTTCGTCGGCAATCCAGATCAGGCCCAGCATCCACGGCATGGTGACGGCCGCGATGTGGTTGATGGTGAAGGAGACACCGGCGGTCGAGGAGATGTCGGCGGGATCGGCGATCTTGCGGAAATAGCTCTTGATGGCGATGGCAAGCGCGAAGAAGAGGTGATCGAGCACGTAGAGCAGGGCGGCGAGCCAGGCGGTCTCCACCAGCGCATAGGCGACGAAAATGCCGATCAGCCCCAGATATTCCAGCACCAGCGCCGGGCGTTCCCCCCAGCGCACGATCAGCCGCCCGATGCGCGGCGCGATGGCCATGGCGACCATGTGGTTGACGGCGAACAGCGCCACCACCGCTTCGGGGCGGTAGCCGAACTCGGCCACCATCAGGAAGGCGGCGAAGGCGACGAAGATCTGGCGCCGGCCCCCCGACATGAACTCCAGCGCGTAATAGAGCCAGTAGCGCCGCTTCAGCACCAGCGTCTGGGCCTGGAAGCGGTCGTCGGGGAAGGCGGGGAAGAACAGGCGGCAGAACAGCGCCAGTGCCACCACGCCGCCGCCAGCGATCAGATAGACGATCCAGTAGGGCGCGGCCATGAACTCGAAGGCGACATAAACCAGGGCATAGGCCACCAGCGAACCCGCCGACGCCATCGCCGCCATGCGCCCCAGCACCAGCGGCAGCTCCTCCTTCGAGGTCCATTGCATGGAGAGCGACTGCTCCATGGTGGCAAGGAAGTGGAAGCCGGCCGACATCGCCAGAGTGGTGAAATAAAGCCCCCACACGGTGGGCAGCAGCCCGGTCAGCGCTACGCCGACGCCCATCGTCGCCAGGGTCAGGATGGCGAAGGTCTGCTGGCGCCACAGCAGCAGCAGATAGCCGACGGTGAAGGCGAGGAAGCCCGGAATCTCGCGCACCGATTCCAGGATGCCGCGCTCCAGCCCGTCGAAGCCGACCTCGTCCACGGCGAAATTGTTGATCAGCGCCATCCACGGCTCGAAGGCGAGAGGGAAGGCGCCGGCAAGCACCAGCAGCATGATCTGCGGGCTTCGCCAGCCGTCCTTCAGAACCCCCGACCAGTCGGCCAGCAGCGGGTTGCGAAACGCCATCGCGGATCTCCCTGGGCGCGGCCGGGCTGCGTCGCGCTTTGCCCCGCCCGTCACACCGCGGCCAGGCCGCCGTCCACGAACAGGCTGTGACCGGTGATATAGCTGGCGGCGTCCGACGCCAGGAAAACGACGGGACCGGCGATCTCGTCCGCCCTGGCGCGCCTGGCGAAGGGGACGAAGCGGCGAACGAAGCGGGCCACCTCCGGCGTGTCGTGCACATCGGCGGTGCCGGCCATCTCGTTGTCGGTATAGCCGGGGTTGACGGCGTTGACGCGAATGTTGTGGGGCGCCCATTCCTTCGCCAGTTGGCGCACCATCTGGTCCATACCGCCCTTCGCTGCGCCATAGGCGCCATAGCCGGGGCAGGCCACGCGGCTGGCCGAAGACGACACCGCCACGATGGCTCCGCCACGGCCCTGGGCGATCATCCGCCGCCCGGCTTCCTGGGCGCACAGGAAGGCGCTGGCAAGATTGACGCCGATCACCCGGTCAAGGTCACCGTCGGTTACCTCCAGCAAGGGCATGGCCGGCCCCACGCCATGGTTGATAATCATGATGTCGAGGCCGCCGCAGTGTGCGACCGCAGCGTCGAGCGTCCGCGCCACCTGGTCCCGGCAGGTGGCGTCGCAGGCCAGCGCATGGGCATTGCCGCCAGCGGCCGCGATCCGCCCGGCAACGGCGTCGATCTCGGCCTGCGTCCTGGCCGCCAGCACGACATGGGCACCGGCCGCCGCCAGCGCCGCGGCCATGGCAGCCCCCAGCCCGCGCCCGGCGCCGGTGACGACGGCGCAGCGCCCGGAGAGATCGAAGGGCGAGCCGGCCACGGCACCAAGCCCGTCAGACCGCCACATAGCCGCCATCCACCGGCATGACATGGCCGGTGACGAAACTGGCGGCCTCCGAGGCCAGAAAAACCACCGGCCCCACCATCTCCTCGGCCCGTCCGCGTCGCGCCATGGGCGTGGCAAGGCGCACCTCTTCGGCCATCTGCGCGCTTTCGTGGCGTCCGCTGGCCCCGCGCATATGGTGTTCCATATAGCCCGGATTGACGGCGTTGACGCGGATGCCGTGGGGCGCCAGCTCCTGCGCGAAGTGGCGCGTCATCTGATCGACCCCGCCCTTGGCGGCGCCATAGGTGGCAAGGCCGTCGAAGGCCACCAGAGAGCCGGTGGACGAGGTGAAGACGATGGCTCCGCCCCGCCCGCGCTCCACCATGCGCCTTGCCGCTTCCTGGCCGGCGACGAAGGCCGATTTCAGGTTGATGTCCAGCATCTCGGCCAGGGCTTCGTCCGTCACCTCCACGGCCGGGCGGGCGCGCCCGATGCCGTGGTTGACGACGGCGATGTCGAGGCCGCCGAAGCCTGCGATGGCGACCTCGAACAGGCGGCGGCACTGGGCGCGGCAGGTGGCATCGAAGGCAAAGGCCAGCGCCTGGCCGCCGCCCGCGCGGATCTCCGCCGCGCTGGCCTCCACATCCACCTCGGTGCGCCCGGCCACCACGACACGCGCTCCAGCCTCGGCCAGCCCGGCGGCCATCGCCTTGCCCAGTCCGCGCCCGGCGCCGGTGACGACGGCGACCTTGCCCGAAAGATCGAATCTGCGATGGTGGCGGGTGCTCATGCACGCCCTCCTGGGTCAAGTTTATCCCGTGCGGGCCGGGCAGACGCGACATCGACACAGATTCCACCACACTGCTGCACGATTGCAACTTTTGCCAGGGTCGCAAACGAACATGCCCTCACCCCGCGCGCGGGCCGGAGAGAAGGCGGGCGGCCATGAGGCCCGCATGGTGGCGCTGGACGCGCTTGTCGCCTGCCTGGAAGAGCGCCGGCCGCTGGAACGCGCGCTGGAGGACGAAAGCCGCTTTGCCACTCTCCCGGACCGCGACCGGGCGCGGGTGCGGGCGGTGACGGCCGAGACCTGCCGCCGCCTGGGGCAGATCGACGCACTGGTCGCCGCCTGCCTCGATCGTCCGCTGCCGGGGCGGGCGCGGAGGGCGCGGGCCATCCTGCGCGCCGGCGTGGCGGAGTTGCTGTTTCTGGGCACCGCGCCCCATGCCGCCGTCTCGGCCGCCGTCACCCTGGCGCAGCGCCGAGCGCCCGGCCATGCGTCGCTGGTCAACGCCGTGCTGCGGCGCCTGGCCCGCCAGGGTGCCGCCATGATGGCCGGACAGGACGGGCCGCGTCTCAACGCGCCCGATTGGCTCTATCGTTCCTGGCACGCCGCCTTCGGCGCTGGAAAGGCGCGCGCCATCGCCGAAGCCCATGGCCATCGCCCGGGGCTGGACATCACGATAAAGGGCGCGGCGGCCGGCTGGGCGCGGCGCCTGGATGCCAGGCCGCTCCCGACCGGCGGCCTGCGCCTTGCGCCCCCGCGCGCGGTGGCGGAACTGCCGGGTTTCGCCGCTGGCGCCTGGTGGGTGCAGGACGCGGCCGCCGCGCTGCCGGCACGGCTTCTGGGCCAGGTGGCGGGCAAGCGGGTGCTGGATATGTGCGCGGCGCCGGGCGGCAAGACAGCGCAACTGGCGGCAGCCGGTGCTGTGGTGACGGCGCTCGACCGCTCGCCGCAGCGGCTGGCGCGGTTGGCCGCCAACATGGACCGCCTGGGCCTGGATGTCGAGGTGGTGGAGGCCGACGCCACCGGCTGGCGCCCGGCCACGCCCTTCGATGCCTGCCTGCTGGACGCGCCCTGCAGCGGCACCGGCGCCATCCGCCGCCACCCCGACATCGCCTGGACCAAGCGCCCGGACGACCCGGCCCGGCTGGCCCGGCTGCAGGCGGCCATGATCGCCAACGCGGCCGCCTGCCTGAAGCCCGGCGGCATGCTGGTCTATGCGGTCTGCTCGTTGCAGCCGGAAGAGGGCGAGGCGCAGGCAGAGCGCGCCCCGGGCGGCGGCTGGCGCCACGATCCGGTGGCGGCGGACGAACTGGGCGAAGCCGCCTTCGCCATCGACGGGCGCGGCTGTCTGCGCACGCTGCCCTGCCATATGGCGGCGGAAGGCGGCATGGATGGCTTCTTCGCCATGCGCTTGCGGCGGATGGGCTGACCTGCCAGCATGGCGCGCGTGCAACAGCCCGTCCGCATCGCTCCCTCCATCCTGGCGGCCGATTTCGCGTGCCTGGGCGCGGAGCTTCGCGCCATCGACGAGGCCGGCTGCGACTGGATTCACATCGACGTCATGGACGGCCATTTCGTGCCCAATCTCACCCTGGGGCCGCCCGTCGTCGCTGCCCTGCGCCCGGCCAGCGCTAAGCCTTTCGATGTGCATCTGATGATCCGCCCGGTGGAACCGTTGCTGGATGCTTTCCTGGCGGCGGGCGCCGATATCGTGACCGTGCATGTGGAGGCGGGCGACGACATCCGCCCCATCCTGCGGCGGATCAAGGCAGCGGGCGCGAAGGCCGGCGTGGCGCTGAAGCCGGCGACGCCGGCCGCTGCCGTCGCCGGCCTGCTGGATATCGCCGATCTGGTGCTGGCGATGAGCGTGGAACCGGGCTTTGGCGGCCAGTCTTTCGACCGGGCGGCCCCGGCCAGGATCGCCGCCCTGCGCGCCATGATCGACCGGAACGGACGGACCATCGATCTGGAAGTGGATGGCGGCATCGAGCCGGAGACGGCCGGGCTGGCGGTGGCGGCCGGGGCCGATGTGCTGGTTGCCGGCACCTCCGTCTTTCGCGGCGGCCCACAGACCTATGCCGCCAGCATCGCCGCCCTGCGCGGGGGCGCGTGAAGAGGCGGGCGGGCCTTTTCATCCACTTTATCCGCGCCGTTCGGGGCGGCGGTGGCGGCGCTCCTTCTCTTCGATTCATGGCCCGAATCCTTGCCGGCAACCCGGCTGGGCGATATCCTCACCCTCTCGCAACCGGCACCGCCCGCCGTCTCGCGCTGGAGCGAGGGTGTGGGTTCGGTCTGAGGATGTGGTGGAGAGATAGTCAGGGCACCGGCCGGGGACACGCCATGCGCTTCATGCGGGATGCGGTTCTTTGTGCCGTGCTGGCATGTGTTTTTCTGTCCGGCGCGGTTCATGGCGAGGATCCAGAGCCCCCCGATTGCGAGCCGGAAGCCGTCGATTTCGACGCTGAAGGCAAGCTGCTCACCCGCGCGGAAAGGGTGGCCCTGATGGAGGCCGCATTCTACGATTCCCTGGCCCGCTTCGACGAGTGCCAGGCCGCCGCGCAGGGTGGCGCGGGTGGCGGTGCCGGCGGAGCCAGCGCGGCGGCGGGTGTGCGCGGCACCGAGGCGGAGGGGGGCGCCGACACACCGGAAGCCGGAGCGCAGGAGCGCCCGCCCGCCGACGACATCGAAGCCGCCGCCGTCGCGCCCGAGGGCCAGGACGCGGCCAGCCATGGCAAGGTGCCCGAGGACATCCCGGATGGGGACAATGACAGCGTGCTCGAGGCCCAGATCCGCCTGGCGGCGATGAAGGAAACCGATCCGGTCATCCGGGCCCGCCTGTGGAACCAATATCGCAAATACAAAGGGCTGCCTGTCCAGCCTGTCGATGAAGGAGGCGACGATGCCCAGATCTCTGAATAGTCTCCTGCTGGTGCTCGCCCTGGCGGGGCTGAGCGGTTGTGCGGATTTGGGAAAGGGAGTCGGCCCCCTGGTCGGCCCTTCGATCGATCCTCCCGACAGCCTGGCTGCCGGCCCCCATCTGGGCGTGCGGCCCGATGTCGTGGTTCTGGTGTTCGACCCTGGAATCCCCGAAGATCCGGACGATTACGAAGAAGAAGGGGTATGGCCGGAACTGCGCCGGACCGAAGGCAATCGCTTCGCCGTGGCGCTCAAGCAGTCTCTCCAGGCCACCGGCGTCTTCGGCGATGTTCGTGTCGCCCCCGATGCCCAGGTGACCGGGGATCTCTATGTCATGGGCAGGATCGAGGAATCGAATGGCGAGGATGTCGAGATCGACGTCAAGGTGGTCGATATCGGCGGCAACACCTGGATGGATCGCAACTACGATCATCGTGTGAAAACCTATTTCTGGACCAGTGTTCGCAACGAGGGCAAGGATCCGTATCGGCCCGTGTTCGACGAGGCGGCCGCAGACATCGCGGAACTGGTGAAGGGCCGCTCGAACGAGGAGCTCGCGACATTGCGCCATATCGCCGAACTCCGCTTCGCCAACGCCTATGCCGACGATGTTTTCGCAGATTATGTCGAGGAGCAGGGCGGGCGCGTCACCCTGGCCGGATTGCCGGCCGAAGACGATCCGATGCTTGCGCGCATCCGCGCCCTTCGGGTGCGGGACGGACTCTTCATGGACCGGATGCAGACTCACTACGACGCATTCGTTCAGAAGACCGGTGAAAGTTACACCGTCTGGCAGGAGCATAGCCTGCCCGAAGCCAAGGCGAAGCGGGAAGCGGAGAACGAGGCCGTCGTGAAGGGCATTCTCGGCGCGTTGCTGGCGGTGGGCGGCGCCGTCGCCGCGACCCAGGGCTATGACAACTACGATACCGGCACCCTTGTCGCCGGCGCGGCCGCTGTCGGCGTCGGCGCCTCGTTCCTGGGAGACAGCTTTCAGAGCCGGGCCGAAAGCAAGGTCCACGCCGAGGCCCTTACCGAGCTCGGTCAATCGCTCGACATCGAAGTGGCGCCGCAGGTCATCGAACTGGAGAACGAGACGGTCGAGCTGACCGGCGATGCGCGGGAGCAGTTCCGGCAGTGGAGGGCGTTCCTCAAACGAATCCATGCGGAGGAAGCGGTTCCGGATACCTCCCTTTGATCTGCTTGATCTGCGATGAACGCACACGATGAGAACAGCGCGATTCGGGAACGCCTTGCCCATGCGCATGAACGCCAGACATCGGGCCTGCGCAGGCTTCTGAAATATCTGGCCGCGATCGCCATCCTGGCCACGATGGCCGCCGGCGCCTGGTATGGATATGGGCATCTTGAGGAGCTGCTGCGGCGCTCCCCCCACATCGCGCCCGAGGCTTCCCACACGGCGGCACCGCCACCGGAGGCGCCGCAACCGGAAGCACCGCCGGCCGAAACCGTTGCGGCGACGGCACCGGACAGCGCCGAACACGACAGACACGACACGGCACAGGAACAGGAGGCGGCCCGGGAACGGGAAGACCGATACCGGCAGGCTCTACAGAAGCTCGACAGCGTGCTGGCGCCCGCGCCTCCCGGATCGCCGGGCATGCCTGGAAGCGAGGCGATTCGCGAGCGGATCGGGCCCTATCTCGAAAAGGCCCGGGCCGCCCGCGAGGGCGGCGATCTCCACTCTGCGTTGCGGCTGCTCTCCGAGGCCGGGCGGGAGGCTGCCGCCATGGCCGGGGAAGCGGAGGGGCGCTACCGGCTGGCTTTTCAGGCGGCAAAGGACGCCTATGCTGCCGGAGATGCGTCTAGCGCCCGAACCTATATCGAGCAGGCCCTGGCACAGTGGCCGGGCGCGCCCGAAGCGCAAGCCTGGCAGGCCCGTATCGCGAAATTGCCGGAGATTCTGGCCGAATACCGCAAAGCGGACGCGGCCAGGGCTGCCGGCGACCTTCACGGCGAGGAGGCGGCGCTGAAACGCATCGTCGCCCTCGACCCCGACGACGCCGGCGCAAGGCAGCGCGCTCTGGCCGTCGAAGAGGAGGGGCGCGAACGGGCCTTTGCCGCCGCCATCGGCCAGGGCCGGCGGGCGCTCGACGAGAAGAATCTCGCAGCGGCCAGACAGGCCGCCGCCGCTGCCGCTCGCCAGAGGCCCCGGCACGAAGACACCCTCCGGCTCCAGGCCGGAGTGGCGGCGCTCGAGCGCGCCGACGAGCGCGACCGCCACCTTGCGGATGCGGAACAGGCCGCCGTCCAGGACGATTGGAAGGGCGCGCTTCAGGCGTTCGAGCGGGCCGCCGCCCTCGATCCTGACGATGGCAGCGCGGTCCAGGGAAAGGACATCGCCGGGCGCATCGTCGCCGCGCAGCGGGCCATGGACGCTTTCCTCGCCCGCCCCGACCGGCTCTCCGATCCCGCCATTGCCGCCACCGCCCGCCAGACGCTCGTCGAGACTGTCGTTCTGGCGGCGCTGAGCCCCCGGCTGGAGGCGAGCGGCAGAGAGCTCGACCGCGCCATCGATGCCATGCAGGCGCCGGTCCAGATCCTGATCGTGTCGGACAACAACACGGAGATAGGGATCCGCGGTGTCGGCACGATCGGGCGCGTCGAGCAACGGACGATCGAACTGCTTCCCGGAACCTATGTTTTCGAGGGGAAACGCAAAGGCTATCGTTCCAAGCTGGTCGAGGTGACCGTCGCCAGCGACGGCATCTCGCCCGCCGAGGTCACCATCGTCTGCGATGAGCGGGTTTGAGGCCGAATTTCAACGGGCCAAGCGGCGCCGGAAAAGGCGTGTCGCGGCGGGCATGGCGGTTGCACTGGCGGCCGCGCTTGCCGCCGCTTCGCTGTTGCTGGCCGCAACCCTCGACAGGATCGAGGTCGTCATCGCGCCGGACGAGGCCGGGGAGAGCGCAACCATCGACATCGTGCAGGGAAGTGGCATCGTCTGGGGCCGCGACCTGTGGCTGCTGTCGGAGCCGCTGACGCTGCGGGCGGAGGCCGAAGGCTATGCCGCCGCGACCGTCGCCATCGCCCCGGCGGCGAAACGGCGCGGACGCATCGACATCGTTCTGCGCGAACGTGCCGCCACGCTCGCAGCGACGACCACACCTGCGCACGCCGCCACGCGCTGGTTTCTGGGCGGCGTCCTGGTTGCCCAGGGAGAGCGCGTCGAGATCGAATTTCCGGCGGGCGAGCGCATCGTCGAAGCCCGGCATCCCCACTATCTCCCCGCTTCCCGGGTCATCGCCGCCGGGCGGGGGGAGGCGCTGGACGTTGTGCTGCCCCTGCTGCCCGTCGCAGGCAGCATCGCAGTCACGTCGGAGCCCGGCGGCGCGCGGGTGTCGTGGAGCGGGGAGGACGCCGGCCGCACCCCGCTCACCCTCGCGGTCGCCGGTGGCGTCCATGAGCTGACGCTCACCCTGGAAAACCACGCCCCCCGCACCGACCGGGTCGAGATCACCCATGCCGCACCGCAGGCGGAACGCCATTATCGCCTGGCTGCGGCCAGGGGGCGGGTGTCGTTCGTGCTTTCGCCGGCGGGTGGAACGCTCTCCATCGACGGGCGGGTGGTGCCCATGCCGGCGGCGCTCGAGCTTGCTCCCGACATCGCATATGTGGCGCGCTACACCGGCCCGGGCCACGCCCCCCAGGAGACGGCGTTCACGCTGGCGCCGGGAGAGGATCGCATCGTCGGGTTCACGCTCGCCCCGGTCTTCGGTCTGGTGGAGCTGCGGTCCGAACCCGAAGCGGAGGTTGAGATCGACGGGCGCAAGGTGGGGCGGACGCCGATGGATGTGGAGCTCCAGGCCATTCCCCACACCATCCGTCTGACGCGCCAGGGCTACCGTGGCGAAACGCGAACGGTCACGCCCGAAGAGGGCAGAAGCAGCAGGATCGCGGTCGCGCTCATATCCGAGGCGCAGGCCCGGCTTGCAGAAGCCAGGCCGCGCTATACCACCAGCACCGGCATCGAGATGAAGCTGTTCCGGCAGCCCGGGGCGGTCACGCTGGGCACCCCGCGCGGCGAACCGCACCGGCGGGCCAATGAGTTCGTTCGGCAGGTCCGGCTGGCAAGGCCGTTCTATGTCGGCGTCCACGAGGTCACCGTCGCCCAGTTCCAGCCCTTTGCCGGGACCGCGCCCGCCACCGCCGGCGCCCGCCAGCCGGTGACCGGGATCGGCTGGGAGGAGGCCGCCCGCTACTGCAACTGGCTGAGCGACCGCGAGGGCTTCACACCCGTCTATCGCTTCGTGAACGGCCGTTACGCCGGCAGTAGCCGCAAGGCGGATGGCTATCGGCTGCCGACCGAGGCCGAATGGGAATGGCTGGCCCGAAAGTCCGGGCGGCAGCGGCAGACCCGCTTTCCGTGGGGGGACGACACCACCATACCCGCCGGCAGCGGCAACCTTGCCGACGAATCGGCCGCAGGAAAGGTGCCCGTCTATATCCCCCAATACCAGGACAACCATGCCGGCGTCGCCGAGGTGGGCCTGTTCTCGCCCAACGCCTCCGGGCTGCACGATCTCGCCGGCAATGCCAGGGAATGGACCCACGACGCCTACGACCCCCAGCCCCCGCCCGCCACCGCGCCTGTCGCCATCGATCCGATGGACACCGGCCCCGCCGGATGGCATGTTGTCAAAGGGTCCAGTTGGCGGTCGGGAACGGTGGGCGAATTGCGGGCTGCCTGGCGCGACGGCAGATCGCAGCCGCAGGATGACATCGGTTTCCGCATCGCCCGCTATGTGGCGGAAGAGCCGTGACATGAAGACAAGCCGCCTGCCGCGCCGCCTCCTGCTCGCCGCCGCCGTCCTGGCGGTGCTGGTCCTCGCTGCCGTCGCCATCGGCTTGCAGGGCGAAAGCAGCGCCCAGAACATGCCGGAGATCGGGCTGGATGCGCCGGTCAGCTTTCCCGTGGACATCTGATCGTGAGGCATCTTCTCCACGGCGCCGCCTTGCTCGCCGTCATCGCCGGCGCGGTCCATCTCTGTTACGACCGCTTCATCCGCCCGGCCGCGGAGCTGGCCATCCAGGAGGCCCGTTCGGCGGGCCAGTCCGCGCCCCGCGAGCTGGTGGTCATCATGAAGGATTGGGAGCAGGAAATCTGCCTGGTCCTGGCGATCTTCTGCGCGATTCAAATCCTCATGAAAATGTGGGCGCTGCTGTCGGAACAATATCTTTTCGACGTGGACGTCTTCGACGATGTCGAGGCCAGGCCGAACGGCGACGGCGGCCCGGACAAGAAGGCGGCGGTGGAAAAGACGCTGCGCGAGATCGACGCGCTCCCCGACAAGATGAGAAACACGCAGCTGATGGAAACGTTGAAGGCCAGCCTGCGCCGCTATCGCATCACCGAGGATGTCCAGAACACCTCCGATGCCATCCAGACCAGCATCGAAGCTCTGGACATGCGGCTGGAAGCCGACAACGCGATGATCCGCTACATCATCTGGGCTATTCCCTCGATCGGCTTCGTCGGCACCGTACGCGGCATCGGCCAGGCGCTCTCCCAGGCCGACGAGGCCCTTGCCGGCGACATCGCCGGCATGACCGCGCATCTGGGCACGGCCTTCAATTCCACCCTGGTGGCCTTGATCGCCAGCCTGTTGCTCATGCTGATTCTTCACGCTCTGCGGCGGGCACAGGACAGGCGCCTGCTGCGCATCCAGGATTATTGCGAACAGCGCCTGCTAAGGCGCATCAGCAGCTGATCGCCGCCGCCGATGCGGATAAGGCGGCGTCAACCGGGCACTGGGCTGGCTTTCCTGGATGTCATGGCCTGCGGCCTGGGCGCGGCCATCCTGCTGTTTCTGGTCGTCAAGCACAACAGCGGCGCCGCCATCGCGCCGGAAGACGACATTGCCGCCGATATCCAGACCCTGGCCGCCCTGCGCGAGGAAGCGGACACGCTGGCGCGGCAGGTCGAAGAGGTGGAAGGCCGCAACAGGGAGCGCGCACAGCAGCAGCGGGAAGCGCGCGCGGCCGACGCGGCGCGCCTGGCCAGCCTGGAAGACGCGATCGAACGGGAGCGCGCGAAAAACGCTGCCCTGCGCACCGAGCTGGAGGTCATGGCGCCGCTCCAGGCCCGCGATGTCGTCGCAACCGAACCGGTCAACGAAGAAAACTACCTGCTCGGCCTCAAGGTGGAAGGGCCGCGCATCGCCATCCTGCTCGACCGCAGCGCCTCCATGAGCGACGAACGGCTGATCGACATCGTCACCCGCAAGGTCCGCTCGGATGCCGAAAGGCGGCGGGGGCCGAAATGGCAGCGCGCGCTCCGCACCGTCCGCTGGCTGCTGCTGCGGGCCGGCGAGGGCGCGCAGGTCGCGGTGGTCGCGTTCGGCGACAAGGCAGAGACCCTTCGCGGCGGCAGCTGGGCCAGGGGCGACGACGAGGCGGCGCTCCGGGCCATGTTCGCCGAACTGGAACGGCTGGTCCCGACCGGGGCGACCAACCTCGAAGCCGGCCTCAGAGAGCTGGCGAAGCTCTCGCCCCCCGCCAGCGACATCTATGTCGTCACCGACGGGCTGCCAACCCGCAGCCTCTCGTCGCCCGGGCTGCTGTCGCCCTGTTCCGGCAGCGCGCAGGGCAAGGTCAGCGGCGCCTGCCGCAAGGCGCTGTTCTATGCCAGCCTCCAGAGCTCCGCCCCCCCGCCGGGCAGGAAGGTCAGCGTCATCCTGCTCCCGCTCGAGGGCGACCCGGAGGCGGCGCCGGCCTATTGGAACTGGACCGCCCAGGCCGGCGGCCTGCTCATGACGCCCGCCCAGGGTTGGCCATGAGAAGGCGCCGCGCCTCCCACAAGAATTCCGACCGTGAGGATTCCGGCATGGCGTTCCTCGATGTCATCGCCTGTGGCTTCGGCGCCATGATCGTGCTGCTGCTCGTCACCAGGCCGCTGCCGGTCGAGACCGGCGGCCCCGACGCGCCGGCAGCCCCGGTGGAGCTGGAACAGGCGCGGGAGACGGTGCAGCGCTGGCAGGCCCAACTGGCCGCCGCCGTCGCTGCCGGCGCGTCGGAGCCGGAGGCGGATGCCGGGGCGGCGCTTCAGGCCGCCGAGGGGCGGCTGGAAGAGCTGAAACGCGACAATCGCGGCCTGGAGCAGGCCAGGGAGTCGCTGCAGCGCGCCGCCATACAGGCGCAGACCCCGGTCGAACGGCGCGACCCGGAGGTAGGCGGCATCCCCGTCGACAGCGAATATGTCATCTTCATCGTCGATACCTCCGGCAGCATGCAGGCCATCTGGGAGCGGGTGATGGACACCATGACCGGGGTGCTCGACATCCACCCCAGGATGCGCGGCTTCCAGGTCATGGACGATCAGGGCGGCTATCTGATCGGGGCCTATGCGAAGAAGTGGATCCCCGACACCCCGGGCCGCCGCAACAGCGTCCTGGGCGTGCTGCGGCATTGGAGCGCGTTCTCGAACAGCAGCCCGGTCGAAGGCCTGGAGACGGCGCTGCGCGGCTATGCCAAACGGCGGGAAAAGGTCGCCATCTATGTCTTCGGCGACGATTTCACCGGTTCGTCCTACGACAGCGTGCTGGAGACCTTGCAACGCCTCAACTACGACCCCATCGCCCAACGCAATCGGGTCCGCGTCCACGCCATCGGCTTCGTCTCCGAACACAGCACCGAACGCTATGCCACCCTCATGCGCGAGGTGACGCGCGCCAATGACGGCACCTTCCTCGCCCTGCCGATCGAGGATGGCCGCGGCCGCCTCGGCGTGGCGCGCCCGGATTACCGCTCCGGCGTGCTGCGCCGCCCACAGCCATAGCCACCGCCGCTTGCGCCCCGCCTGCCGCTGGCCTATGGACAGGCGCCGCCCTGCCTGCGATCGCTTTCCATGAGCCTTTCCACCTCCTCCGCCCTCGCCCCGTGGTGGCGCGAGGCCGGTGCCACGGCCCGCCTCGCCGTGCCGCTGGCGCTCACCCATCTGGGGCAGATGGCGATTCTCACCACCGATGTGGTGATGATGGGCTGGATCGGCACCGAAACGCTGGCCGCCGGCACGCTGGCGCGGGATTTCTTCTGGCTGGTCGAGCTCGCCGCCTTCGGCGTGCTGTTCGGCGCCACCCCGGTGGTGGCCCAGCATCTGGGCGCGCGCCGTTTCCGCCGCGTGCGTCCGGTGGTCCGCAATGCCTGCTGGCTGGGCCTGCTGCTGGCGGTGCCGATCACGGCCACGGCCTGGTTTTCGCAGCCGATCATGCTGCTGCTGGGGCAGGAGCCGGCGGTCGCCGCCGACGGCCAGTCCTATCTGCGCTGGCTGGTCTGGGGCCTGGTGCCGGCGCTGTGGTTCTGGGTGCTGGCCGAATTCCTGGCCGCCCACGAACGCCCGCGCGCCGTGCTGGCGGTCACCGCCTGCGCCATCGCGCTCAACGCCCTGCTGGATTACACGCTGATGTTCGGCCATTTCGGCGCCCCGGCCATGGGCCTGGACGGGGCGGGCATCGCCAGCTCGGTGGTCAACACCGCCATGTTCCTGGCCCTGCTGACCTTCGTGCTCACCGACCGCCGCCTGCGCCGCTATCGCCTGCTGGGCCGCTGGTGGCGGGCCGAGCGGGCGGTGCTGGCGGAGATCCTGCGCGTGGGAGCGCCCATCGCCGTCACCGAGGCGGCAGAGATGGGCATGTTCTTCGTCATCTCGCTGATGATGGGCTGGATCGGGGTCGAAACCCTGGCCGCCCATGGCATCACGGCCCAGTGCTATGCCATCGTGTTCATGATTCCGGTGGGGCTGGCCCAGGCGGGCGCGGTGCGCACCGGGCGCGCGGTCGGAGCCGGATCGCCTGGCGATGCGGCCCGGGCGGGCTGGACGGCCATCGCCCTGGCCGGCGGCACGACGCTGCTGGCGGCCCTGGCCTTCTGGCTGGCCGGGGACTGGATCGCCAGCCTGATCTTGGACCCGTCGCGGCCGGAAAACACCGCCGCTCTGGACCTGGCGGTGGACCTGCTCACCGTCGCCGCCTTCTTCATCGTGGTGGATGCGGTGCAGATCGCCGCGCGCGGCGTGCTGCAGGGGCTGAAGGATACGGCCGTGCCGATGGCGCTCGCTCTGGTCACCGGCTGGGCGCTGGGGCCGCCGATCGCGCTGCTGCTGGTCTTCGTGCTGGAATGGGGCCCGCGCGGCATCTGGGCCGGCATGACCGTCGCCATGGCCGGAATAGCGTTGCTGCTGGCCTGGCGCTTCCACACCCGCATCCGCCGCTTCGCCGCCGGCGGTTGAACCCGGCGGTTGAACATGTTGTGCCGTCACCCGGGGCGGCGCCATACTGAAGCCAGCGCTCTGGGGGGAGATAACGATGTCCTATCGCGGATTGATGGCAGAGATCGCGGCCGGCGCCACCATTGCCATCGACGGCGCCACCGGCACCGAGCTGCAGCGGCGCGGCGCCCGCATGTATGGCGTGGCCTGGTGCGCGCTGGCAACGGCGGAACACCCCGACATGCTGCGCGCCATCCACGCCGATTACATCCGCGCCGGGGCGCGCATCGTCACCGCCAACACCTTCGCCACCACCCGCGAGGTTCTGGAAGGCACCGGCCACGGCGCCCGCTTCGAAGAGCTGAACCGCAAGGCGGTGGAGCTGGCGCTGGAAGCCCGCGCGGCAACGCCGGCGCCGCATCCGGTGCTGGTGGCGGGTTCGATCTCGCACACCCGCCCGGCCTCCAAAACCCGCGCCTGGTCGCCGCAGAACAGGGATGCCGCCCGCTTCGAAGACGATTGCGCCGAGATGGCGGCCATCCACAAGGCGGCCGGCGTCGATCTGATCCTGGCCGAAATGATGGGCGATCCCGATTTCACCCCGGCCGTCATGCGCGCCGTCAAGGCGGTCGGCCTGCCACTGTGGGTCGGCTTCTCGGCCATGCCCAGAGACGACGGCACGCTGGGCACCTATACCGATGCCGCCAAACCCTTCGCCGAGGCGCTGGCTCCGGCCGTGGCCGAAGGCGGGGCCGATGTCATGGGCATCATGCACACCAAGGCAGAGCGGATCGCCCCCGCCCTGGCGCTGCTGAAGCAACACTGGTCCGGCCCGCTCATGGCCTATCCCGACTCCATGCCCAAGGGCGAGCAATCCCAGTATGAGAGGAAGTTTCCAGACGCCCTCGGCGAGCGGGAGCTGGTGGCCTACAGCCGGGAATGGCGCAAAGCCGGCGTGCAGATCCTGGGCGGCTGCTGTGGCCTCACCGTCTCGCATATCGTCGCCATCGCCCGCGACCTGGCCGCCTGACGCAGGCAGGAAGGCGGCGGTGGGCGCGGCTGGGATCGAACCAGCGACCCCTACGATGTCAACGTAGTGCTCTTCCGCTGAGCTACGCGCCCGCCGGGCCGGAGGCCACAGATAGCCAGCCCGCCGGTGTTTGGCAATCTTTTGGCGGTCTTCGACAATCGTGTCACGGCCTGGGCCCCGCCTCTCACCCGTCTTCGGCGTCCGCGTCTTCGTCCGCGCCGTCGGTGGCGAAGGGTTCGCGGGCGTGGATGGTCAGGCCGTGGCCCTCGATGGCGCGATAGCGGGTCGGGTTGTCGGTCAGCAGGCGGATATCGTCCAGCCCCAGGTCGCGCAGAATCTGCGCCCCGGTGCCGTATTGGCGCCCGTCGGCGGCGGCCAGCATGTCCTCCCGGTCATAAACGCGGCGCCGCCCCAGCCCCAGCCCCCAGCCCTGCTCGCCGCGCAGATAGAGGAAGACGCCAGCGTCCTCCATCGCCAACCGGCGGATGGCAAGGTCCACCAGGCTGTGGCCGGGGCCGCGCAGGCGCCCGAACACATCCTCGATGGCGCTGGCGGCATGAACCCGCACCAGCACGCTGCCTGCCGCCGCCCTGGGGTCGCCCCGGGTCAGGGCCAGATGTTCGCTGCCGTCGATCAGCGAGCGGTAGATATGGGCCTGGAACAGGCCGTGGCGGGTTTCGAAGGGCGCGGTTTCGATGCAGGCCACCACCTTGTCGGTGCGCAGGCGCCAGGCGATCAGGTCGGCGATGGAGATGATAAGCAGGCCGTGGCGGCGCGCGAAATCGATCAGGGCCGGCAGACGCATCATGCCGCCCTCGTCATCGACGATCTCGCAGATGGCCCCGGCCGGATGGCAGCCCGCCAGACGGGCCAGATCCACCGCCGCTTCGGTGTGGCCGGCCCGGGTCAGCACCCCGCCTTCGCGGGCGCGCAGGGGGAAGATGTGGCCCGGCCTGGCGAAATCGGCGGCCTGCACCTCCCGGTTGCCGTCCTTGCCGGCCAGGGCGCGGATGGTGCGGGCGCGGTCGGCGGCCGAGATGCCGGTGGTGGTGCCATAGCGGTAATCGACCGAAACGGTGAAGGCGGTGCGATGCTGTTCGGTGTTGTGCTGCACCATCTGCGGCAGTTCCAGCTCGTCCAGCCTGGCCCCTTCCATCGGCGCGCAGATCACGCCGGAGGTGTGGCGGACGAAAAAGGCGATGGCCTGCTGTGTCGCCCGGTCGGCGGCCATCACCAGGTCGCCCTCGTTCTCGCGCGATTCGTCGTCCACCACCACCACCGCCCGTCCGGCGGCGATGGCGGCCAGCGCCTCCTCGATGGCGGCAAAGGGCGCGCTCACGGCCCCTTTCCCTGCCGCGCCCTTCCCGCCAGCATGCGGTCGATCTCGCTGGCCAGGCGGCCCAGGTGAAAGGCCGGTTCCAGCACCGCCTCGTCCATGGCTGGCAGGGCGCCCTGCTTCAGCGGCAGCACGCGAAAACCGCGCAGGAACAGCACCCGCAGGCCGGGCACGGCGGCGGCGGCGCGGCGCGCCAGTTCCGGCCCGTCGATATCGGCCATGGGCTGCTGGGCGATCAGCAGGTCGAAGGCGCCGGGCCACAGCAGCGCCAGCGCCCGGCGGGGGGCGGCCACCGGCGAGATGCCATGGCCACGGCGCAGCAGCACGCGCGCCAGATAGCGCCGCAGGAGAGCGTCCTCAGCGGCCAGCAGGATGCGCGCCATCGCGCCCGTCTCTGGCCCCACCGCCCCTTGGCCAGGGGCAGCGGGGAAGAGGGGATGACCTCATCATGGCCCCAGTCTATGCTGCGGGCGTGGAGCGCGCAAACGCCACCGCCCAACCTGCCTCCGTGCTCAGCCTGCGGCGCCCGCCCCGCCAGCGCGTGGCCCTGGTGCTGTCCTCGCCCCATAGCGGGCGCGCCTATCCCGCCGCCTTTCTCGCCGCCAGCCGCCTCGATGCCCTGGAGCTGCGCCGTTCCGAAGACGCCTTCGTGGACGAGCTGATCGCCTTCGCCGCTCCCCTGGGGGCGCCCGCGCTGGCGGCGCTGTTCCCGCGCGCCTGGCTGGACGCAAACCGCGCCCCCTACGAGCTGGACCCGGCCATGTTCGATGCGCCGCTGCCCGCCTGGATCGACAGCCGCAGCCCGCGGGTGGCGGCCGGGCTGGGCACGCTGGCCCGGGTGGTGGCGGGCGGGGCGGAGATCTACCGCCGCCGCCTCTCCCCGGCCGAGGCGCAGGAGCGTATCGCCCGCTGCTGGCGGCCCTATCACGCCGCCCTTTCCGGCCTGGTGGCGGAAACGCGCCAGGCCTTCGGCCGCGCCTGCCTGCTCGATTGCCATTCCATGCCCTCGCGCCAGGGCGATGGCACCCGCCAGGTGGCCGATGCGGTGGTGGGCGATCGTTTCGGCACCTCCTGCCATCCCGCCATCGCCGCCGCCGCCTGCGACGCGCTCGCCGCCTGCGGCCTTGCCGTGGTTCGCAACCGCCCCTATCCGGGCGGCTTCATCACCGCCCATTACGGGCGCCCGGGCGAGGGCGTCCATGCCCTGCAGATCGAGCTCAACCGCGCCCTCTACATGGACGAAGCGAAGATCGCGCGCGGCCCCGGCATGGCCGCCACCCGCCGCGCCCTGGAACGGGCCGCCAGAGCCGTGGCGGCCGCCACCTCGGCCCTGGCCGCCCCGCCCCAGGCCGCCGAGTAGGGCGCCGGGGTGGCCGTCCCCGCCTGCGCCCGCTACCCTGGCGCCGGGGCGGCGAGGTGGCGATGGCGGCCAGGGCGTTGAAAGCACAGGCGGTGGCGAGGCCCAGCTTCGCCGCCCTTCTGGACGAAGGCGGCGCGGCGGCGGATACGGCCCGCCCGCCCTGCGATCTCGCGTTCGATCTGGCCTCCCACGCCCCGGCCCGCGATGCGCTGGCCTTCGCCCTGGCGATGGCGCCCCGGGGCTACCACGCCTTCGTGCTGGGCGAAGACGGCTGCGGGCGCCTGGAGGCCACCCTGGTCTTTCTCGCCCGCCAGATGGAGGGCCGCCCGCCCGGCGACGACTGGCTCTATCTCAACGATTTCCGCCATCCCCACCGGCTGCGTCCGCTGGCGCTGCCGGCGGGGCGCGGGCGCGTCTTTTGCGCGCGCCTTGGCGAGCTGCTGCCGCATCTGGCCGCCGCCCTGGCCAGGGCCTTCGCCTCCGATGCCTGTGGCGAGCGGGTGCGCGCCGCCCGCCATGACAGCAAAGCGGCGCTGGCGGCGGCCCATGGCGCGCTGCGGCGCCAGGCCGAGGGCCACGGCCTGGATGTCTGGCAGGGGCCGCAGGGGCTGTCGCTGGTGGTGAATGGCAGCGACGGCAAGCCGCTGAGCCAGGACGAGCTGGCGGCGCTGCCGGCGGCAAGGCGCCAGGCGGTGGAGGAGGCGCTGGCCCAGCTGGCCCCGGCGCTGGCCACCATGCGCGCCACCGCCCGCCACGCCGAGCGCGACCTCGCGCGGCGCATCGCCGCCATCCGGCGCCAGCTGGGCGAGGAAACCGTCTCCGATCTGCTGGGCGAGCTGGCGGACGAGTTCGGCGGCCATGACGGCCTGGCCCGCTGGCTGGCAGAGCTGCAAGACGACATCCTGGACCGTCTGGACCTGTTCGCGCCCCCCGGCGGCCAGGCGGGCGATCGGCAGGCGCTCATGCGCCGCTACCACCCCCATCTGCTGGTCGATAACGGCGCCGCCCACCACCCCCATGCGGTGCTGGAGGGGAACCCCGACATCGAAAATCTGTTCGGAACCGCCCGCTGCCACGACGGGCGCGCCATTCTGCACGCTGGCGCCCTCCATCGCGCCCAGGGCGGCGTGCTGGTGCTCTGCGCCCACGATCTGTGGCAGCGCCCCATGGTCTGGCAACGCCTGAAAGGCGCCCTTCGCGCCGGCGCCATCCCCATCGCGTCGGCGGCGCCGGTCGCGCCCGATCCCATCCCGCTGGGCGCAAAGCTGGTGCTGGTGGGCACGCCGGCCTGCTATCGCGCCATGCTGGCGGGCGATCCCGAGCTCCGCGCCCATATCAAGGTGAAGGCGGAGATCGCGCCCGATATGGCGGCAGACGCGGCCAATGTGGCCTGCTTCGCCCGCCTGCTCGGCGGCCATGCCCGCGCCCTGGGGCTGACGCTCCGCCCCGATGGCATCGATTCGATCCTGGGCCAGGCCAGCCGCTGGGCGGGGCGGGGCGACCGGCTTAGCGCGCGCTTCGAACATGGCGCCGATCTGCTGGCCGAGGCCGGCGCGCTGGCCGGCGGCGCCCCGGTGGGGGCGGACGAGGTTGCCCGCGCCATCGCCGGGCGCCAGCGCCGCGATGGCGGCGCCGAACGAGCGGCGCTGCAAGCGGTGCTGGAAGGCGCGCTCGATATCGCCAGCAGCGGGTGTGAGCTGGGCCGGGCGAACGGGCTGGCCCATGTGCGGGCGCGCGATCACGCCTTCGGCCTGCCGCTGGCCATCGCCGCCCGGCGCTGTGGCGGGCGGGTGGCGGTGGAACGCTGCGCCGCCCTGGCCGGCCCCGCCCGCCGCCATGGCGGGGCGGCGCTGAAGGGCTGGCTGCGCGGCCTGTTCGCCCGCCGCCTGGCGCTGGCCTTCTCGCGCCGGGCGGCCCTGGCGCTGCCCTGCGGCGCGGCGGTGGACGACGATGCCGGGCTGGCCGAAGCCTGCGCCATTCTCTCCGCCCTTTCCGGCGTGGCGCTGCGCCAGGATATCGCCATCGCCGGCACCCTCGATCGAAGCGGCCAGGCCCGGGCGGTGGAAGGCATCGGCCACCGGGTGGAAGGCTTCTTCCGCCTGTGCCAGGCCAGGGGGCTTTCCGGCAGCCAGGGCGCGATCGTGCCGGCGGCCAGCGAACACCGGCTGGTGTTGCAGCCGGACGTGACCGACGCCATGGCGGGCGGGCGTTTTCACCTGTGGGCGGTGACGACGGTCGCCGAGGCGCTGGAGCTTCTGGCCGCCCCGGCGGCGGGCGCGGGCGGCGCAGAGGCCATCTTCGCCCGCGCCCGGGCGGGGCTGGAGGCGGCGGGCGGGCCGCATCGGTGAGCGACCTGGTGGTCCATGCCGCCGCCGGCGGCGGGCGCTGCCACTTCGCCGGGCAGGTCTGGCGCTGCGCTCTGGGCCGGGCCGGCATCCGGCGCGACAAGCGCGAGGGCGATGGCGCCACCCCGGCCGGCAGCTTTCCCCTGCGCCGCCTGCTCTACCGCCCCGACCGCGAAGCCGCGCCCGCCTGCGCCCTGCCGCTGGCGGCCATCGCGCCCGGCGACGGCTGGTGCGACGATCCTCGCCATCCGGCCTATAACCGCCCCGTGGCGCTGCCCTTCGCGGCCGGCCACGAGCGGCTGTGGCGCGACGATGGCCTCTACGACCTGCTGCTGGTGACGGGCCACAACGACGACCCGCCCGTGCCGGGGGCCGGCAGCGCCATCTTCGTCCATATCGCGGGCGGCGGCCTGGCGCCCACCGCCGGCTGCGTCGCCTTCGCCCGCGCCGACCTGCTGGAAATCCTGGCCCGCCTTACCCCCGCCTCGCGCCTGGTGGTGCGCGCGCCGGAGCGGCGGTGAGTGTAAGGAATCGGAAAGGTCCGGAGCAGGGGCGATGGACGGAATTCTACGGAAACTCGCGGAATTTCAATGGCTTGGGGCAGGCGGTCTGCCGCATCCGTCAATAGAGCGGCGGCGGCAGAGGGGTGCCGTCGAGGGCGACGGTGCCGGCAATGTTGGGGGGAAGCTTCATGGATGTCATCACGACGCCATCGAAGACGGACGGCAGGGTGGAGCGCAGGGGCTCCTCCAGCACCGGCCAGTAGGCACGCCCCAGCAGAACCAGGAAGTCGGCCGGATCGTGGCTGGGGTCGTTGAGGGTGACGGTGCCCATGACATCGCCCATCACGACGGGCGGTGTGGCCGCCAGCATCCCCTGCATCCAGGGCACATCGTAATGCTCGCCAGCGACGGTGCCGGCCTCGTCGTCCCAGATCACGGAACGCGGCGCGTCGTAATGGACCATGTCCGGCAGCATGATGGTGTGAACGGTCATGGCACCTCCCGTCACGGCGGGTCATAGCGGAGGGGCAGGGTCAAGTCCAGCATCTCCGAGGGCCTGCGGACCAGCGCGGGCACCGCGCCGCCCACGACGGATGCGCAGGGCCAGCGCCAGGGCGCCCAGCGCCAGGGCGGCGAAGGGGGCGGCCCATAGCGGCCAGGTGGCGGCCTTCAGCGGCGGCTTCAGCAGCACGAAATCGCCATAGCGGGCGGCGATAAAGGCCAGCGCCTGGGCGTCGCTGTCGCCGGCGAGCAGGCGTTCCACCACCAGGCGGCGCAGGTCCGCCGCCAGCGGCGCCGGCGATTGCTCCAGCGATTGATGGGGGCAGGCCGGGCAGCGCAGCTGATGGAACAGCGCCAGGGCGCGGGCCTCCAGGGCGGTGGGAAGGGCGGCGGTTTCCACCGGCGACGATGGCGACGATATGGCCCCCGGCGCCTGGGCATCGCTGGCGGCGGCCGGGGCGGTCAGCGCCAGGGCGGCCGCCAGGGCGGCGCCGCCCGCGACGCCCAGGCGCCGGGGGCGGCGGGCGCGGGCCACCAGGGCCACCAGCCCGCCCAGGGCGATGGCGAAGCTGCCCGCCCAGATCCAGGGAACCAGCGGGTTGTGATAGAGGCGCACGGTCCAGCTGCCCGGCGGCTCGGCCACCGCCTCGCCCAGGGCGATGTAGAGATCCGCCAGCCAGGTGGTGCGGATCGCCGCCTCGGTGGTGGCCTCGCCGCCGCCGGCATAGACGCGCTTTTCCGGGGCCATGGTGGCGAGCAGGCGGCCGCTGGCGGCGTCGCGCACCGTGAAGCGCCCGGCCAGCGCCAGCCAGTTGGGACCGGTGGCCGGATGGGTGCCTTCGAACACGATGTCGTAGCCCGCCAGCTGCTGGCGCTCGCCAGGGGCCATGACGCGGTGGACGGCGCTTTGCCAGGCGGAGGAGGCGACCGCGCCGGCCACCAGCACGGCGACGCCCAGATGGGCCAGCCTCATGCCCCAGGCGGCCATGCCCATGGCGCGAGCGCGGGCCAGCACGGCGGCGGCGGGCAGGCGGAAAAGGCCGCTGCTGTGGACGCATTCGATGGCGATGGCGGCGGCGATCCAGGCCGCCAGCCCCAGGCCCAGCGCCGGCCCCCACAGCGCCAGCGGCGGCCCCCGCCACCAGGCCGCCGCCGCCCACACCGCCAGCGCCGCCACCGCGGCCAGCCGCAGGCGCAGGGCCACCGCCGCCAGGCCGGCGCGGCGCCATGCCAGCAGCGGCCCCGCCGCCAGGGCCAGCAGCAGCGGCACCGCCAGCGGGACGAAGGTGCGCTCGTAATAGGGCGGGCCGACGGACACCGCCCGCCCGCCCACCGCCTCCAGCAGCAGCGGATAGAGGGTGCCGACCAGCACCGTGAAGCAGGCCACGGCGAGCAGCAGATTGTTCAGCACCAGGGCGCCTTCGCGGCTGACCGGGGCGAAGGCGGCGCCGGCCTTCAGCGTCGATACCCGCCAGGCATAGAGCGCCAGCGCGCCGCCGCTGGCCGCCACCAGCAGCACCAGCACGACCACGCCCCGGGCCGGATCTACGGCGAAGGCGTGAACCGAGGTCAGCACGCCCGAGCGGACGATGAAGGTTCCCCCCAGGCTGAGCGAGAAGGCCAGGATGGCGAGCAGCACCGTCCAGCCCGCCAGGGCGCCGCGCTTTTCGGTGACGCTGGCCGAATGAAGCAGCGCCGTGGCCGCCAGCCAGGGCATGAAGGAGGCGTTTTCCACCGGATCCCAGAACCACCAGCCGCCCCAGCCCAGCTCGTAATAGGCCCAGCGGCTGCCCAGCGCGATGCCGATGGTGAGGCAGGTCCAGGCGGCCAGCGTCCAGGGCCGCAGCCAGCGCGCCCAGGCGGCATCGGCCCGGCCTTCGATCAGCGCCGCCACGGCGAAGGAAAAGGCGATGGAAAGCCCGACATAGCCCAGATAGAGAAAGGGCGGATGGAAGGCGAGGCCGGGATCCTGCAGCAGTGGATTGAGGCCCAGCCCCTCCTGGGGCGCGGGCGCCAGCACGACGAAGGGATTGGAGGCGAACAGCGCAAAGGCCAGGAAGCCGGCCGCCACCAGGCCCTGCACCGCCAGCACCCGCGCCCGCAAACCGGGCGCCATGCCGCCGCCGGCCAGGGCCAGGGCGGCGCCGAACAGCGCCAGCACCAGCACCCACAGCAGCAGCGAGCCTTCGTGATTGCCCCATACGCCCGCCACCTTGTAGAGCATGGGTTTGAGCGAATGGGAATTCTGGAAGACGTTGGCCAGCGAGAAATCGGAGACGACATAGCCCACCAGCAGCGCCGCGAAGGCGGCCGTGGTCGCCAGCGCCAGCACGCAGGCGGCCAGGCGGGAAAGCGCCATCGCCCCGCCATGGCCCCTGGCAGCGCCTGCCAGGGGCACCGTGCCCTGGACCAGGGCGGCGGCGAAGGCCAGCACCAGCGCTCCGTGTCCGATCAGGGCGAGCATGGGCCGAAGCGCCCCCGGCGGTTCGCGCCACTTTAGCCCGCCGCCGCCGGGCGGGCGAGGGCGGCGCTTGGTTGCGGCGGCGATCCTTGCCACCATGGCCCGCCCTGCCTGCGGGAGAACGCCATGGCCTTCGCGCTGCTTGCCTTCGTGACGCTGGCCTATGCCGGCTATAACCTGTTCGTGAAGGCCTCGGGCAGCCATGCCCCCGGCGAGGCGACCACCACCATCCTGGCCACCCTGTGCCTGCAAGCGGGCGCCGTGACCTCGGCCCTGGTGTTCTTCGCCTTTCTTGGCGCCCAGGGTGGCCACAGCTTTCGCCTGACGGCGCCGGCCTATGGCTATGCCCTGGCGGCGGGCCTGTGCATCGGCGCGGCCGAGGTGGGCTATTTCTATCTGTTCGGCGGCATCGGCGGCATGCGGGCGCTGCCGGCCGGCCTGGTTGTGCCCGCCGTTGTCGCCGGCACCGTCGTTCTTGCCCTGCTGGCCTCCGTGGTCGTCTTCGGCGAGCGGCTGTCGGCGGCGCAGCTGGCCGGGGCGGCCATGATCCTGGGCGGGATCGCCGTCATGTTCTGGGCGCGGGAGGGCGGTGGCGCCTGATACCCCCTGGACAGAGGGGGCGCGGGGGCGCACAATGGCCGCGACAACGACGCCCACAGGGCGCATGGGGGGCTGACATGATTCGCGATCGCCTGGTTGCCGAAAGCGGCATCTTCAAGGGCCTGCACAGCGGCATGGGCATCGCCGCCAAGGGCATGGTGGTGGCCTTCGTGGTGTTCACGGCGCTGAATGTGGATTTTGCCGGCGGCATCTATTCGGCGGTGCGCGGCTGGATCGAATCGGCGCTGAACTGGTATTACATCACCACCGTCGCCATCATGCTGTTCGTTTGCCTTTATCTGATGTGCAGCCGTTTCGGCAGCATCCGGCTGGGCGACGACGACAGCCGGCCGGAGTTCAGCAATTTCTCCTGGTTCGCCATGCTGTTTTCGGCCGGTGTCGGCATCGGCCTGCTGTTTTTCAGCATCGCCGAGCCGATGTTCTATTTCGACAACACCCAGCCCTGGGGCTATCCCAACAATCCCTTTGCCGACCAGGCCGGCGTGGCCGAGATGAACGACCACCGCGCCGTTCTGGCCATGCGCGCGACCTATTTCCACTGGGGTTTCCATGGCTGGGCGGTTTATGTCATGATCGGCCTGTGCCTGGCCTATTTCGGCTTTCGCAAGAAGCTGCCGCTGACCTTGCGCTCGTCGCTTTACCCCATCATCGGCGAGAAGATCTACGGCCCCGTCGGCCATGCGGTGGATCTGCTGGCGGTGTTCGGCACCGTGTTCGGCGTTGCCACCTCGCTGGGGCTGGGGGTGAGCCAGATGGCGGTGGGGCTGAACCATCTGTTCGGCGTCTCGCCCGATATTCTCACCAAGGTGCTGCTGATCGCCGGCATCAGCGTGGTGGCGACCTTTTCGGCGGTTTCCGGCGTCGGCAAGGGCATCCGCATCATTTCGGAATGGAACATCTGGCTTAGCGTCGTGCTGCTGGCCTTCTTCCTGTTCGGCGGGCCGTTCAACTGGCTGATGGGCTTTTTCGTCACCACCGTGGGCGATTACCTGTGGCACGTCATCCCCATGGGCTTCCAGACCTTCAACAGCGAAGGTTATTCCGCCTGGCAGGGCGGCTGGACCATCTTTTACTGGGGCTGGTGGATTTCCTGGGCGCCCTTCGTCGGCATGTTCATCGCGCGGATCAGCCGCGGGCGCACCATTCGCGAATTCATGGTGGGGGTGATGTTCGTTCCCACCACCATCGCCTTTTTCTGGCTGTGCATCTTCGGCGGCACGGCGATGTTCTTCGAGATCAACGCGCCGGATGGCGTCGGCACGGCCGGCATCGCCGATCTGGTGAGGAATTGGGATCTGCCGGCCGCGCTTTACGGCACCATCGATCAGGTGACGAATCTGGGCTGGCTCAACTGGATCATGGCGGCGTTGGCGACCTTCCTGCTTGCCACCTGGTTCATCACCTCGTCGGATTCGGGCACGCTGGTCATCACCACCATGCTCAGCATGGGCGACGACCACCCGCCGCAGCGTTTCCGCGTGGTATGGGGCCTGGGCGAAGGCTTTGTGGCGGCGATCCTGCTGATGGCCGGTGGCCTGGTGGCGTTGCAAACCGCCTCCATCGCCGCCGCCCTGCCGGTCAGCGTCATCATGCTGCTGATGGCCTGGGGCATCGTGAAATCGCTGCACGAAGATTCCACCGCCGTGGCCGCCCCGGCCCCGGGCGAACGGGCGCCCGACGGCACCCGCATGGCGCAGGATCTGCACGCCTGACCGCGCCTGACAGGGCCGGCCCCGTGGGGGAGAGCTATCCCTTGCGGGGCCGGGCCTCTACGGCGCCGCCCGCCGCCTGCCAGGCGGAAAAGCCGCCCGCCAGATGGGCGACGCCCGCCAGGCCCATGTCCTGCAAGGTTTTGGCGGCCAGCGCCGAACGCCAGCCCGAGGCGCAATAGAGGATGAAGCGGCCGCCGCTGGCGAAGGTGCGGCGGTGATAGGGGCTTTCGGGATCGACCCAGAATTCCAGCATCCCGCGCGGGGCGTGCAGGGCGCCGGGGATGGCGCCGTCGCGCTCCAGCTCGCGCACATCGCGGATATCGACGAACAGCGTGCCGTCATGGCCCAGCAGCCCGGCGGCGGCCTTGGCCTCGATGGCCTCCACCTCGGCTGCGGCCGCAGCCACCATCTCGCGAACGGTCGTCTTCAAAGCCATGGCGTCCTCCCCTGGCGTGCCTGCCGCAACCCGGCGCGGGGCGACCGACGCGAATCTCGCCGAAGCCGCGCCGCTTGCCGATAGAATACATGCACGCCTCGCACAAGGCCCGTGTTGCCGCTCCACCGCATGAGAGGATGCGGCCCTCTCATGCGCCCGCGATCCTCTGGCGGGTGGCTTTCGCAAAGGTTACGATGGACGCGGATGTCACAGGCATGGAACGCGATGGACAAGATTTTCATCTATTGGGATAATTCCAACATCTTCATCAGCGCCCAGGAGGCGGCCGTCGAGCGCGAGGGCGAGGCAGCGCGAGGGCGGGTGCGCATCCATTTCCGCAACCTTCTGGGGCTGGCCCATGGGGCGCGCCCGGTGCAGCGGGCCGTCGCCGTCGGTTCCGTTCCGCCGGAGCTTCGCCAGGTCTGGAACCGCCTGGAAAACGAGGGCGTGGACATCCACCTTCTGGAACGCGGCGCGATGCACGGCCGCGAACAGGGCGTGGACCAGCTATTGCAGACCTTCATGCTTCGCGACACGGTGGACTACAACGGCGATCCGGGAATAGCGGTCATGCTGACGGGCGACGGCAGCGGTTTCGTCGATGGCGTCGGCTTCCATGCCGACCTGGAGCGTATGCACCGCAAGGGGTGGCGCATCGAGGTGCTGTCGTGGCGCCACAGCTGCAATCGCCGCATGCGGGAATGGACCGAAGAGCACGGCACCTTCATCGCCCTGGACGACTTCTACGACAGCATCACCTTCCTGGTGTCGCCGGAACCGGGCCGCCCGGTCGCCGCCCCGAGGGACGCGGTGCCGCTCGATCTGGCCAAACGGCCGTATTGAGGCGCGCCGCCGCTCAGCCCTCGCCGGGGCGCGCGATGGCGGCCAGCCCCAGCTCCTTCAGCTGGCGGGGCGAAACCGGGCCCGGCGCGCCCATCATCGGGTCTTGCGCGCGCTGGTTCATGGGAAACAGGGTCACCTGCCGGATGTTGGCCTCGTCCGCCAGCAGCATGACGATGCGGTCGATGCCGGGCGCGATGCCGCCATGGGGCGGGCAGCCATAGCGGAAGGCGTTCCACAGCGCGCCGAAACGCGCCTCCACCTCGTCCTGGCCATAGCCGGCGATGGCAAAGGCCCGGGCCATGGTGGCGGGTTCGTGGTTGCGGATGGCGCCGCTGGAAAGCTCCACACCGTTGCACACGATGTCGTATTGCTGGGCCAGAATGTCCAGCGGCTGCTCGCTCTCCAGCGCCTGCAGCCCGCCCTGGGGCATGGAAAAGGGGTTATGGCTGAAAACGATGCGGCCCGCCTCCCGGTCGTATTCGAACATCGGGTAATCGACGATCCAGCAAAAGCGAAAGGCGTTCTCTTCGGTAAGGCCCAGCTCGCGCCCCAGCCTTTCCCGCACCAGGCCGGCGATGCGGTCGGCCTCGCCCTGCCGGTCGCAGGAAAAGAACACCGCGTCGCCATCGCCCACGCTGGCCAGGGTGCGGATGGCGTCCTGTTCGTCCGCCGTCAGCAGCTTCGCCACCGGGCCTTTGGTGCCGCCCGCCTCGAAGACGACATAGGCCAGCCCACCGGCCCCGTTCTCGCGCGCGAAGGCCACCGTCTTGTCGAAAAAGCTGCGCGGGCGCGCCGCGGCGCCGGGCGCGGGGATGGCGCGCACCACCGCTCCCCGGGCCACCTGTTCGCGGAAGATGCGAAAGCCGGAGCGGGCGAAAACGGCGCTGGCGCAGGCGTTGGTCAGCGGGTTGCGCAGATCGGGCTTGTCGCTGCCATATTTCAGCATGGCGTCGCCATGGGCGATGCGCGGAAAGGGCGGCGGCGTCACCGGTCGGTCGCCAAACTCCCGGAACAGGCCGTAGAGCACCGGCTCGATGGCGGCGAACACATCCTCCTGGGTGACGAAGCTCATCTCCACATCCAGCTGATAGAACTCGCCCGGCGAGCGGTCGGCGCGGGCATCCTCGTCGCGAAAGCAGGGCGCGATCTGGAAATAGCGATCGAAACCCGCCGCCATCACCAGCTGCTTGAACTGCTGCGGCGCCTGGGGCAGGGCATAGAAACGGCCCGGATGCAGGCGGGAAGGCACCAGGAAGTCGCGCGCGCCTTCGGGGCTGGAAGCGGTGAGGATCGGCGTCTGAAATTCGGTAAAGCCGGCCTCGTTCATGCGTCGGCGCAGCGATTGCACCACCGCGGCCCGCAACAATATGTTGCGCTGCATCTCCTGGCGCCGCAGGTCCAGAAAGCGGTAGCGCAAGCGCAGGTCTTCCGGGTAATCGCCGCCGCCCACCACCGGCAGCGGCAGCGGCTCGGCCACCGAAAGCGCCCGGAAGGCGCGGATGATCACCTCCACCTCGCCGGTGGCCAGGTCGGGGTTGACGGTGTCCGCCTGGCGGGCCACCACCGGCCCTTCCACCGTCACCACGCTTTCCAGCCTGATCGCCTCGGCCGCGGCAAAGCTGGCGCCGCCGCGTTCCACCACGCATTGGGCGATGCCGTCCCGGTCGCGCAGGTCCAGAAACAGCAGGTTGCCGTGGTCGCGCTTGCGATGCACCCAGCCGGAAAGGCGCACCACGGTGCCAACCTGGTCGCGGCTGAGCGCGCCGCAGCGATGGGTGCGGTAGCGATGCACGATGGGGCCGCCCGTATTCGCTGCCGGCAAAGACAACCGCCACCGGACGCTTGTCAAGGCGCCGCCGGGTGAAAAGGCCGGCAAAACCCTGTATGGAAGCAGGCCATGACCGTCATCGCCGATGCCGCCCGGGCCGCCGCCTTCTGCCGCCGCCTGCGCAAAAGCGCCTTCGTCGCCGTCGATACCGAGTTCATGCGCGAAAGCAGCTACTGGCCGCGGCTGTGCCTGGTGCAGCTGGCCGGCGAAGACGAGGCGGCGGCGATCGATCCGCTGGCCGAAGGCATGGAGCTGGCGCCGTTGTTCGCGCTGATGGCCGACCGGGCGGTGCTGAAGGTGTTCCACGCCGCCCGCCAGGATCTGGAGATCTTCGTCCAGCTCAGCGGGCAGGTGCCGCGCCCGGCGTTCGATACCCAGGTGGCGGCCATGGCCTGCGGGCTGGGCGACCAGATCGGCTACGACGCCATCGTGCACAAGCTGGCCGGTGTCGCCATCGACAAGGATTCGCGCTTCACCGATTGGCACCGCCGCCCGCTCAGCGCCCGGCAGATCGCCTATGCCCTGGCCGATGTCATCCATCTGCGCACGGTCCACGAACGCCTCGCCGCCATGCTGGCCCGAAACGGGCGCGCGGGCTGGATCGAGGGCGAGATGGCCGCCCTGACCAGCCTGGACACCTACCGCATGGATCCCGGCGAAGCCTGGCGGCGAATCAAAACCAAAATCCGCAAGCCGCGTCAGCTGGCGGCGCTGCGCGCGCTGGCGGCCTGGCGCGAGGAAACGGCGCGCAGCCGCGACCTGCCCCGCAACCGCGTCGCCAGGGACGAGCTGCTGGAACGCATCGCCATCCAGCGCCCCGGCAACGGCGCCGAGCTGGAGGCCATCCGCCTGGTGCCCCGGGGCCTGGCCAAAAGCCGCGACGGCAAGGCCATGCTGGCGGCGGTTCAGCGCGCCATGGCGCTGCCGGAGGAGGAGCTGCCCCGGCGCGAGGCGAAGCCATCTGCCAGCGGCGCCCCGGCGGTGCTGGTGGAGCTGCTGAAGGTGCTGCTGCGGGCGCGGTGCGAGCGCGAAGGCGTGACGCCGCGCCTGGTGGCCAGCGCGGGCGAGCTCGAACGCTTCGCCGCCGATGGCAGCGGCCCGCTCGCCAGCGGCTGGCGCCACGAGCTCTTCGGGCGCGACGCCCTGCGCCTGAAACAGGGCCGCCTGGCGCTGGCCTGCGACGGCGACAGGCTGAAGCCGATCGCCCTGGAATGACACCGCGCCGGCGCCAGGCGCCGGCCGGCGCGCTCAATAGCTCAGCAGCGTATGCACCCGGCGCCCGGCAAGGCGCGCGCGTCCCGCCAGGGCGGGAAGCTCGATCACGAAGGCGCAGGCCACCACCTGGCCGCCCAGCCGTTCGATCAGCTCGCAGCTGGCGGCGGCGGTGCCGCCGGTGGCCAGCACATCGTCCACCACCAGCACGCGCTCGCCTCGGGCGATGGCGTCGGCATGGGCCTCCAGCTCGGCCTGGCCATATTCCAGGTCATAGCGGACGGCCAGCGTCTGCCGGGGCAGCTTGCCCGCCTTGCGCAGCGGCACGAAGCCGGCCTGCAGCTGGCTCGCCGCCAGGCTGGCGAAGATGAAGCCCCGCGCCTCCGCCCCCGCCACGGCGGCGATGGCCTCGCCGGCAAAGGGCGCCACCAGCTGCCGTGCCGCCAGCCGCAACGCCGCGCCATCGGCCAGCAGCGGCGTGATGTCGCGAAAGACGACGCCGGCCTCGGGAAAATCGGGCACGGCGCGGATGCGCTGGGCCAGGCGGCGCGCGGACATGCTTGCGCCCCGGCGGGGGCCTAGAGCGTGCCAGGAAAGGCGCCGCCATCCAGCACCAGGTTCTGGCCGGTGATATAGCCGGCATGGACGCTGCACAGAAAGGCGCAGGCGGCGCCGAACTCGGCCGGCGCGCCGAAGCGCCGGGCCGGGTTCTCCCGCGCCTCGCGGGCCATGGCCTCGTCCAGGCTCTCGCCCTCGTCCTGGCGCCCCACCATGGTCTGCTTCAGCCGGTCGGTGTCGAAGGGGCCGGGCAGAAGGCCGTTGACGGTGACGTTGTGGGCCACCGTCTCGCGGGCCAGGCCGGCGCAAAATCCGGTCAGCCCGGCGCGGGCGCCGTTGGAAAGGCCCAGGATGGGGATGGGCGATTTCACCGCCGCCGAGGTGATGTTGACGATGCGCCCGAAGCGGCGCGCCATCATGCCGTCCACGCTTGCCTTGATCAGCCAGATGGCGGCCAGCATGTTGGCGTCCAGCGCCCGCAGCCAGTCGTCCCGGTCCCAGTCGCGAAAATCGCCCGGCGGCGGCCCGCCGGCGTTGTTGATCAGGATGTCGGGTTCGGGAACGGCCGCCAGCAGCCGCGCCCGCCCTTCGCCCGTGGTCACGTCGCCTGGAACCTCGATCGCCTCCACCTGGGGAAAATCGGCGCGGATGGCGGCCGCGGTCTCCGCCACCGTTTCCGGATGGCGCCCGTTCACCGTCACATGGCAGCCTTCCGCCGCCAGCGCCCGGGCGCAGGCCCGCCCCAGCCCCTTGCTGGAGGCGCAGACGATGGCCTTGCGCCCGGCCAGTCCCAGCTCCATCGCTCAGCCCTCCGCTGCATCCACCCCGGCCGCCGCCAGCACGCGCCGGGCCAGCGGCACCGTGATAGCCCGATGTTCGGCCAGGGACAATCCGTCCAGGGCGGCGACGATGGCGGCGATGGCGGTGAAGGAGCGCTCCATACGGGCCACCAGATAGGCGATCACCTCGTCGGCCACCGCCAGCTGCCGGTCCTGGAACTGCTTGGCCAGCACCGCCGCGATCAGGCCGTCGCCCGGGGCCTGGACGGTCGCCAGCGGCAGGGCGGCCAGGCGCGAGGCCAGATCGGGCAGCGCCACCGGCCAGCGCGCTGGCGCCAGGCGGGAGGTCAGCAGCAGATGGCCGCCATCCTCGCGCACCAGGTTGAGCAGATGGAAGAGGGCGTCCTCGCGCACGCCCTCGTCGCCGCCCTCCAGCGCCACGGCGCCGCCTGCTGCCGGCCAGGCTTCCAGAAAGGCGGCATCGAGGCGCCGGGCCGGCAGCAGGCGGGCGCCGCTGCGCCGCTGCCAGACGCTGGCCAGATGGCTTTTGCCGGCACCGCCGGGGCCGGTAAGCGCCAGCGCGCGGCCCGGCCAGGCGGGCCAGCGGTCGATCCAGGCCACGGCGTCGCGGTTGCTGTCGTCCACCAGGAAGCTTTCCGCCCCCAGCGCCGGGCGGTGATCGAAGCCGAAGGCCAGCTGACGGGCGCCCCGGCCGGTCACGGCGGCAGCACGGCCCAGCTGTCTTCGCCGCCGGCGGCAAGGCCGAGTCCGGTCTGCCGCAGCGCCGCCCGCAGCTCCGCCGCCCCGCCTCTATAGGCGATGCGCACCCGCGCCCCGGCCGGCGAGAACACCAGCGGCAGCACGCTGGCCACCGCTGCCGGGCTTTCCAGCCGCCGCCGGATGTCCACCCATTGGGCCAGCCCGGCCAGCGGAATATCGACGATGACGCTGGCCACCGGCCCGTCCGGGGCCAGCGCGGCGGTGGACCAGTGGCCGCTGACGCTGCGCCGGGCGGCCGCCACGGCGCCCCGCCAGTCGCCGGCGGCGCTGGCGCCTTTCAGCGGCACGGGGCGGCCTTGCGGCCCTTCGTGCCAGGTCAGCGTCTGTTGCAGGCGGGCGCCTTCGATGCGGGCGGCCGCCACCAGGGCGCCATCGGCCCGGTAGCGGCGCAGCAGAAGCCGCATGGCCTCCCAGTCGCCGGCCAGGGCGCCGGCGGCATCGATGGCCGCCAGATCGTCCAGATCGGCCAGCGGCGCCACCATCTCCACCGCCCACTCGGCGCCGGAATGCCGCTGCCAGGCGGCGAGCCAGGGATTGTCCTCGCCCCACAGCCGGTCGCCATCCTGGCCGCGCAGCACCGGAAGCACCACCAGCAGCGGGCGCGGCAGCGGCAGATGGGGGATGCCGGCGCCCTTGAGCCGGGCGCGCACGGCGTCGGCGCGAAAGCGCACGGTGATGGCGGCGCGGTAGCGGGTGGCGGCGATCCGCTCGTCGGCGAACTCCAGGCCCTGGACCAGGGCGGCCAGCGCCTCGTCGCCGGGCGGGGCGGGCGGCGCCGCGCCGGCCGTGACCATGCGGGCCGCCAGGCGCCGCCAGGCCCGGCGCTGGGCGCTGGCGATGGCGGCCTGCTGCGCCCGGCGGGCATCCTGCGCCACCTCGTCCACGACCACATCGCGGACCGTGAACACCTCTGGCGCATCGTCCGCGCCTGCCTCGCCCGCCACCCCCGCCGCCCACAGCAGGGCGGCCAGCAGCCAGGCGGCGGCGCGCTTTTCCCTGCGTTGCAAAGCCGGCGTCATGGCCTATGGTTCAGCGCGTTGCGGGGCGGCGCCCCTTGGATATGGCGGACACCATGCCCTCCCAGAGGCGGAACCTCAATAGTGAGTTCGGGGGTGAGTTCGGGGGCGAGCGCGGGGGCGAGCGCCAAGGCCAGGCGCGCCCACCGGGCCGGCATGAGGGCGGCCTGGGCTATCGGGAGGCCGGGGTCGATATCGCCGCCGGCGAGGCGCTGGCCCGGGCCATCGCGCCGCTGGCCCGGGCCACGGCGCGCCCCGGGGCCGGGCCGGTGGGCGGCTTTGGCGGCGCCTTCGATCTGCGGGCGGCGGGCTTTCGCGATCCGGTGCTGGTTTCCGGCGCCGATGGCGTTGGCACCAAGCTGAAGCTGGCCATCGAGGCCGGCATCCTGGGGACGGTGGGGATCGATTGTGTCGCCATGTGCGCCAACGATGTGGCCGTCCACGGCGCCGAGCCCCTGTTTTTTCTGGATTATCTCGCCATGGCGCCGCTGGATGCCGGGCGCGCAGAGGAGATCGTCGCCGGCATCGCCGCCGGCTGTCGGCTGGCCGGCTGCGCCCTGATCGGCGGCGAATCGGCCGAGATGCCCGGCCTTTATGCCGCCGGCGATTTCGATCTGGCCGGTTTCTGCGTCGGCGCGGTCGAGCGTGGCCGCATGCTGCCCGCGCCCACCATGGCGCCGGGCGATGTGCTGCTGGGCATGGCCTCCAGCGGCCTCCATGCCAACGGCTTTTCGCTGATCCGGCGGCTGCTGGCCGAGCGCGGCCTTTCGCCCAGCGACGAGGCGCCCTTTCTGCCCGGCACCGCCCTGGGCCACGCGCTGCTGGAGCCTGCCCGCATCTACGCCGGAAGCTGCCTGGCAGCGGCGGCGGCGGGTGGCGTCAAGGGCTTTGCCCATATCACCGGCGGCGGGCTGGCCGGCAATCTGCGCCGCGTGCTGCCGGCCGGCGTGCTGGCCAGAATCCGGGCCGGCAGCTGGCGGTTGCCGCCGATCTTCCCCTGGCTGGCGCGGGGCCGCCCGCCGCTGGCCCCGGCGGAGATGGCGCGGGTTTTCAACTGCGGCATCGGCATGGTGGCGGTGGTGGCGGCGGAACGGGCCCAGGCCATCGCCGCGCTGCTGACCGAGCGCGGCGAAACGGTGGCGGCGATCGGCGCGCTGGAGGCTGGCGAAGGCGCGCCGCAGGTGATCGTCGATGGCCTGGAGGGCTGGCTGGCGGGATGAAGGTGGCGGTGTTCGTCTCTGGGCGTGGCAGCAACATGCAGGCGCTGATCGATGCCTGCGCCAGCGGCGGCGTGCCGGCCCGGATCGCGCTGGTGCTTTCCAATCGCCCCCAGGCGCCGGCGCTGTGCCGGGCCCGGGCGGCGGGCATCCCGGCCGTGGCCATCGACCACCGCGCCCACAGCAGCCGCGCCGATTTCGACCGGGCGCTGGATGCGGCCGTGCGCCAGGCCGGCTGCGAGCTGATCTGCCTGGCGGGTTTCATGCGCATCCTGGGCGGGGATTTCATGCGCGCCTGGCGCGGGCGGGTGCTGAATATCCATCCCTCGCTGCTGCCGGCCTTTCCGGGCCTGGATTGCCACGCCCGGGCCATTGCGGCCGGGGTCACCGTTTCGGGCTGCACGGTGCATTTCGTGCGCCCGGAGGTGGATGCCGGCCCCATCGTGCTGCAGGCGGCGGTGCCGGTTCTGCCGGACGACGACGCGGCGGCGCTGGCCCGGCGCATCCTGGCCGCCGAACACCGCATCTATCCCATGGCGCTGGCGCTGATCGCCCAGGGCCGGGTGCGGGTGGTGGGCGAACGGGTGCGCATCCGCGGCGCCAGCTGGGCCAGCGGCGCGCTGGCGAACCCGGCCGCGGTGTAGGGGTGGGTGGCGGGGGCGGTGCTGCATCGGGCATTTTCCCGTCAGCCGAGATCACTCAGTGCTGCTGCTCATCTATCCCGGGCACTGCCCATCTTTTCCGGGCCCAATTGAGCAATTGGGTCCGGCGCTCGATTATGGCGTCCTTGTCCCAGTGCTCCCAGTGTATCAGATCCTTTTCAACCTCCAATAGCGATTCCGCATAACAAGGTTTCTTAGCCCCAGCTTCTCCTTTCTTATCGGGGAATGACTTGTTCTGATAGAATGAATTATGCTTCGTCAGTGTGAGATTTCCCAGATCGTGCACGTATTGCTCGTGTTGCTCTGGAGTGAAATTTCCTTGCCAGTAGGGCTGGCCATCGATCGTCTGTGGGAGGATATGCTCGATAGTCTCAGGTTTATTGTGCGCAAATTCTTCCCAACCCAATTTTGGAGAACCACCCTTCTCCGATGTGAGGTAGATTTCATATTCGTAAAGGAAGTAGCGCAGCAGTCCACGCCAGGCATACCAATCGTAAGGATCCTCGGGTTTAGGGGTTGTGAGCCTTTTGAATCCATCTTTTCCACACCAAGACGCAAGCACATGCTTGACACCAAGCACTGTTTCGGGAAATTTCACCTTTTCCGTCGCCAATTCATACCCAAGACGGAACAACTGAGCCCCTCCAGTACCATATTTGTATCCTGCAAGCCGATAGACACGGAAAGCATAAGCCTCGCACAATTTGAGGATTTCAAGATACTTGGCGGGATCATCCGGCCAGCGCTTTCTCACAGCCAGCAACAGCGGTAAGAAGATAGCAACAAGATCAATTCGAACAAGTTTTAAACTCCATTCGATCACCTGATTTCGAATTTCTGAGTTGGCCTCGAACGACCCAAAGGCATCTAGCCTATTCGGTCGATGCGCATCGCAGAATCCTATACAAGACTCTCGGAGTCCTTCCGTATAGCGACGCAGGTCTTCGAGGAGATCTTTGCGTTTCTCCTCGTAACCTTTCAATGAAAACTCGCCTTTGACACTCTTGCTACCATTCCAATGTCCTGAAGTGGGGTTATAGCGAGTCAACCAATCGTTCTGCAGAAGCTGGTTTTCATTTGCGCTCGATACAAGACCAGCCGCCATCAGTTGATGGAGGATTTTAGACCATGCCATATTAATCGATTGGGCAAGCTCATTGGTCTCGGGGGGAGTGTGGAGAGTGAAGGAAGCATGTAGAAGGTAGTTTTTCACTTTCTCTAATTCACTTAGAGGCCTGCCACGGTCATTCATGGTTTCGAAGATAACTCCGGCTTCGGCGTCACTCCCTACCAAATAGAGAGTAAAACGAAGCTGACTACGGAGTTTGCTGAATAGATTTACCAACCACTCTTCCCTTTCGTCCGGCGTCATGCTGGTTTTGTGGTCGAGATAGGTCTTGATTTGCTTCTTTGCCCCGGCCAATCTCTGTTGCGATGTAATTTTCGGGCCTTCAGATCTTGGGTGATCTGAAAGTATGACTCCCTTGAAGAAGTCGTCAGTATCGCGATTGAGAGAAATCTTGTATAGCGGTTGTCCGTTCCTCTCTTGCGCAGCAATGTATGTTTTCTTGATTCCGTCCGACAGTGTCTTGTTGGATGTCTTGGAAAATTGGGCGAGGGATCTACGGATTCCGTCCAGCAGCAGGACGATGGTTGTCAACCGCTGCTGCCCGTCGATGACTTCAGCAAGGACATAGCTGCCACCTTCTTCGTCCATCCGCTCGGAATGCGACTCCTGGAGCACGACCGTGCCGGTGTAGTGGTGGCGGCCGGGCTTGAGCAGCTCCAGGTCTTCCAGAAATTCCTCAATTTGCTGCTTTTCCCAGGAGTAACCGCGCTGGTAGTCGGGAACCTGGAACAACCGGTTGGGGAAAAGCTTCTCGAGAGATACAACCTTGTCGTCGCTCATGGGAATCCCCCTTCACATTCCATCTCTGGCCGTCTCTGAAGCCAGCCTACCCCCCGCAATGCGACGGCACAAGCCCCACCGCCCTCAATACCCCCGCGCCGGATCGACCACATTGCGGAGCGGTTGGCCGGCCAGGCGGCGGCGCGCGTTCTCGGCGAACAGATCCAGCGCGGCCTCTTCCCAGCCAGCGAACACGGCGCAGCTGTGGGGGGTGACGATGACGTTTTCCATCTGCCACAGCGGGTGGTTTGCCGGCATGGGTTCGGGGTCGAAGACGTCCAGCGCCGCCCCGGCCAGCCGGCCGCTTTCCAGGGCCGCCACCAGGTCGTCCGCGACGGTGACGCCGCCCCTGGAGACATCGATCAGGAAGGCGCCCTTCTTCATGGCGGCGAAGGCGGCCGCATCGATCAGGCCCAGCGTCGCCCCGGTTTTGGGGGTGGCGATGGCGACATAATCGGCCCCGGCCAGGGCTTGGTGCAGCTGTTCGGCGGGGAAGACGCGATCGACATGGGCGGTTTTTTGCGGATGGGCGCGGGTGCCGGCCGTTTCCAGCCCCAGCGCCTTGCACAGCCTGGCGATCTCGCGCCCGATATGGCCCAGGCCGACGATGGCGATGCTGCCCCGCACCCGCCCCACCTGCTGCCAGCGCCACAGCTGGCGCATCTGCTGGCGGGCGAACAGGGGATAGCGCAGGGTAAGCGCGATCATCGCCCCCAGCACATGCCAGGCGATGGCCTCGCTGGCCACGCCAGCGCCGTTGGTGACGGTGACGCGCCCGCCATCCCAGCGCCCCAGGTGATCGACCCCGACGCCGCCCGTCGCCACCCAGGCCAGGCTGGGACAGGCGAAGACGGCCGCGGCCGGATAGGGGCCATCGGCAAAGCGGATGTGGAACAGGGCCTGGGGCCGGAACGCCTCCAGCGCCGCCGGCAGCGCCGGATAGCTGGCGCAGCAGGCCACCTCCAGGCCGGGGACCAGGCTTTGCAGCCTCTCCCGCAGCGGTTCGGGGCGGTCGTGGTGGATGAGGACGCGCATGGCGCCCTAGCCGACGATCTCGCAGCCGGCGAAGAAGAAGGCGATCTCGGTGGCGGCGTTTTCGACCGAGTCCGAGCCGTGGACCGAGTTCGCCTCGATCGATTCGGCCAGGCTGTGGCGGATGGTGCCGGGCGCGGCCCGGGCCGGATCGGTGGCGCCCATGATCTCGCGGTTTCTGGCCACGGCATCCTCGCCCTCCAGCACCTGCACCACCACCGGACCGGAGGTCATGAAGGCCACCAGCGAGGCGAAAAAGGGGCGCTGGCGATGGACGGCATAGAAGGCCTCGGCCTGGGCGCGGCTGAGGCGGATACGCTTCTGGGCCACGATGCGCAGCCCCGCCTCCTCCAGCATGGCGCAGATGCGGCCGCTGAGATTGCGGCGGGTGGCGTCGGGCTTGACGATGGAAAGCGTGCGTTCGGCCATGGGCGCCCCGGTGGCAGGTGGCAGGTGGCAGGCGCCTTATAGGCACCATGGGCCGCCGCCGTCCAGAGCGGCGCGGGCGTGCTAACATGGGCGCGGCAACCGGGAGCCATCCGCCAATGACCGCTACCTTTCCCGCCGAGGGCGGCTGCGCCTGCGGCGCCATTCGCTATCGCATCGAACGACGGCCCATGTTCGTCAATGGCTGCCATTGCAGCTGCTGCCAGCGCCAGACCGGCACCGCCTTCGCCACCAACGCCATGGTCGAGCGCAGCTGTGTCACCCTGCTGGCGGGCACGCCGGAGGCGGTGGCGGTGCCCAGCGCCAGCGGACGAGGCCAGACCATCCTGCGCTGCCCGCGCTGCTGGATCGCGCTGTGGAGCCATTATGGCGCGGCCGGGGAAAGCGTTGCCTTTCTGCGCTGCGGCACGCTGGACCGGCCCACCTCGCTGGCCCCCGACGCCCATATCTTCATCTCGACCAAACAGCCCTGGCTGCCCCTGCCCGAAGGCGTGCCGTCCTATCCCGGCTATTACGACCCCAGGGAAGCCTGGCCGGCGGAGACGATGGCCCGTTTCATGGCCGCCAGGGGGAGCTAGCCCTCCATTCGGCGCCGCAGGACGGGGCCGCTGAAGCGCCCCGCCAGCCAGCCCAGCAGCGCCCAGAAGACGAAGCCGGTGGCCAGCGACGCGGCGACGAAATGGCTGGCCAGTTCCGCCGGCAGCGCGCTGGCGGGCGCCAGCGGCTGCGGCGCGCCGGCCAGATGCGGCAGCAGGATCAGCGCGGCGCCGGCGGCATTCAGCACCGCCCGTTGCGCCAGCAGCAGCAGCCACAGCCCGCCCGCCGTGGCGGCGGCGGCCAGCAGCCACCAGGCCTGGCGGGCGCCGAGCTCGGCCGTGGCGGCGCCCGGCAGCTCCGGCGGCAGGCCCAGCGCCGGCGCCAGGGCAAAGGCCGCGAAGCCGCCGATACCCCACATCAGCCCGCTGCGGCCATCGACCGGGCGGTGGCGAACCAGAAACGCCGCCACCAGCAGCATGGCGAAGGCCACCCCGATGGCCACATTGGCAAGGGCGGTAAGGAGGCTGCGCTGGATGGCCTCTGCCGAGCTCCAGGGCAGCTCGCCACCGCCAGCGCCATGGGCGAGGTGAAGCGCGCCGCCCGCCTGCCACAGGGCCGGCGTGGCCGCATTCTCATAGGCCTCTGCGGCCAGGACCAGCGGCGTGGTGGTGAAGGCTTGCAGGAAAGAGATCAGGATGCCCGCCAGCGCCCCGGCAAGCAGCGCCGCCGCCAGCAGACGGGGAAGCACCGCTTCGCCTCCCTAATGGCAGGGGAAGGCGAAGGCGTGGCGCCCGTCATGGGCGGCGTTGTGCAGCAGGTCGGGCTGGGCGAAGGCCGCCCCGAACAGCAGCAGCGCGCCCAGCAGAACCAGCATGGCGGCGGGAAGCGCGCGTTCCATCGGCCCATGGCTGGCGATGGCGGCCTGGAGAACGCGATCTGACATGTCACCCCCTTGTGGGATCGAAATGAGCCATCGGAACTGTCGCCGCCGGATGCCCGGGGCAGCTTTGGACTATGGGAAGCGCCGTTCGCCCTGTCAATCACCGGGTCAATCGCCGGCAGGGCCATTGCCGCCGGCCCGGCGACAAGCCTAGCATGACCGTCTTGCGGACGGGGCGCCCGCCCCGCCGCCGACGATCGACACAGGGGGGCCGGAGCGCGGGATGAAACCATGGCCGCTGCCCGCCGGGGCCATGCCTTTCAAGGGCATCCGGCCCCGGATCGATCCGCAGGCCCTGGTGCTGCCGGGGGCGGCCGTGATCGGCGACGTGACGCTGGCGCCGCAGGCCAGCGTCTGGTTCAACGCCGTGCTGCGGGGCGACGATGGGCCGATCTCCATCGGGCGCGGCTCGAACGTCCAGGATGGCTGCATCCTGCATGTCGGCACCGAACTGCCGACCGTGGTCGGCGATTGGGTGACGCTGGGCCATGGCGTGCATCTCCACGCCTGCCGCCTGGAAGACGAGACGCTGATCGGCTCTGGCGCCCTGGTGCTGGATGGCGCGGTGGTGGAACGCCGCGCCCAGGTGGCGGCGGGCGCTCTGGTGGCCCCGGGCAAGGTGGTGCGCGCGGGCGAGCTGTGGGGCGGGGTGCCGGCCAGGAAGCTGCGCGACCTTTCCGGCGAGGAAGCCGGCGCCATCAAGGACAACGCGCTGTGGTATGTGCGAAGGGCGGAAAGCTATCGACGAGAGCTGGAGGAAGGGACATGAGCTTCGAGGGGTTGCGCGTTCTGGTCACCGGTTCCACCCGCGGCATCGGCAAGGCGGCCGCCCGCGCCTTTCTGGATGCCGGCGCGCTGGTGGCCATCAACGGGCGCCGGGCCGGGGATGTGGAACGCGCCATGGCCGCGCTGGGCGGGGCCGGCACGGTGGCGGCCGCCGGCGATCTTGGCAGCGCCGCCGCCTGCCGCCGGGTGGTCGAGGCCGCCATCGCCGCCCTGGGCGGCCTGGATGTGCTGGTGAACAACGCCGGCGTCTATGACGGCGGCCCCGTCGAGGGGGTTTCGGAACAGGCCTATGAGCGGCTGATGGCGGTGAACGTCAAGGGCGTCTTCTTTTGCAGCCAGGCGGCCATTCCCGAGCTGCGCCGCAACCGGGGCGCCATCGTTATCACTGCCTCCGAATCGGGGCTGGTGGGCAACGGCGACTCCGCGCTTTATTGCGCCTCCAAGGGCGCGGTGGTGAACATGACCCGCGCCTTCGCCCACGATCTGGCCCCCGACATCCGGGTCAACGCCGTCTGCCCCGGCGCGGTGATGACCGACATGCTGGGGAGCGACGACGCCGAGATCGCGCGGATCGCCGCCCATCCGCCGATGAAGCGCATCGCCACGGCCGAAGAGATCGGCGCGGCCATCCGTTTCCTGGCCGATCCGGCGCAAGGCTCCATGACCGGCGCCCTGCTTGCCATCGATGGCGGCTCCGTCGCCTGCCGCTAGGTTTCTTGCCGCCGCCGCCGCCGCGCCCTATGGTCGCGGGCCCGGTCCCGTAGCTCAGCCGGATAGAGCGCTGCCCTCCGAAGGCAGAGGTCACAGGTTCGAATCCTGTCGGGACCGCCAGCGCCGGGGGAGGGGGCCGTGGATTATCGCGACCAGGTGTATTTCCAGGCCCAGCCGGAACGCGAGCAGCCCTTTTCCGACGAAGAGTTCGCGCAGCGGCTGGCGCGCGCCCGCCAGGCCATGGACGAGGCGGGAATCGCCTGCCTGTTCCTGACCTCGCCGGAAAGCCTCTACTGGCTTAGCGGCTATCTCTGCATGTGGTATCACACCGAAAGCCCGCTGGAATGGGCCGCCACCAACGGTATCGCCATCCACCGCGACCACGACCGCTTTATCCATTTCGAGAGCGAGCGCGAGGCGGTGCTGACCCGCACCTTCTCGGTTTCGAAGGATGTGCGCTATTTCCCCAAGGCCAGCTATCGCGACGGCGTGGCCTTCGTTGCCGCCGAGCTGGCGGCCGAAGGCTGGCTCGGTGGCAAGCTGGGGCTGGAAATGCACGCCATGCGCCCCAACCGGGCGGTAAGCCAGCGTTTCCAGGCGGCCTTCGAGGCCAAGGGCGCCCAGGTGGTGGACGGCAGCGCCATTTTGCGAGAGCTGCGCTGGAAGAAATCGCCGGCGGAGATGGCCTGCCTGCGGGAAGGGGCGGCGATCGCCCGCGCCGGGCTGACCCGGGCCGGCGAGGTGCTGCGCCCCGGGGTGAGCGAGCTGGAAGCCCAGGGCGAGATCGCCTGCGCCCTGGCCCGGGCGGGAGGCGAGCCGCAGGCGATGATGATGCCGGTGCTTTCGGGCGCCAAATCCAACGCCGCCCATGCCGTCGCCACGCGCCGGCGCATGAAGGCGGGCGAGACCGTCACCGTCGATCTGGCCGGCGTTCACAAACGCTATCACGTCAATGCCGCCCGCACCTTCAGCCTGGGCGAGCCGGCCGCCGACGTGGCCGATGTGGCCCGCCGGGCGGCCGCCGCCATGGAGGTGGTGCGCGCATGCCTGCGCCCCGGCCTGCCGGTGGCCGAGCTGAATCGCAAGGTGAAGGCCCATTACGAAAGCGAGGGCCTGTGGCAAAGCCGCGGCTGGATCGGCGGCTATGAGATGGGGATAGCCTTCTATTCCGATTGGGTGGGCAATCTCGTCTATGACCCGCTGGCGGAGAAGAATGCCGAGCGCATCTTCGATGCCGGCACGGCCGTCAACCACGAAATCCAGATCTTCCTGCCGCGCCACAGCGGCCAGTTCTTCATGATCGAAACACTGCTGTTCGAAGACGACGCCGCCCACCTGGCGACAGCTGCCATCCCCTATGGGCTGATCGTGGTGGGGTGAGGGTGGTGGGTTGCCTTATGGTCACGGGAAATTATTGGGTTGACATGCGGCGGCATATGTGCTAGCCTTCAAAAATCGAACGCAGGAGTTGAACCTCAAATGCGCCAAACAATAACTGCAACACAAAAGACACTTTATGATGTATTCTTTGGTGATGGCTACTCATTCGAGATCCCGTCATACCAAAGACCCTACTCCTGGACAATAGACCAAACTGACGCGCTTCTTGACGATCTCGATACCGCCATTGGCCACGATCAGAACAATGTGGAGGGTAGACCTCCATATTTTCTTGGCAGTGTTGTTCTCATAATAGATTCCGAAGTAAATACGTCTGCAAATACCCGTGCGAATGTTGTTGATGGACAGCAGAGACTCACAACACTGACAATACTTTTCTCTGTTCTTCGATCTCTCGCCGATGAGGGCGAGAGGGGCTTGATCAGCAAATATATACTCACAGTGGCTGATAAATATGCCAGAAAGAAAGATGGTTTTCGTTTGACTCTTCGCAAACAGGATCGTGATTTCTTTAAGGATTATATTCAGAAAGAAGGCGGCATTGAAAAGTTGCTTGGTAGAGACAGCGCCAAGTTTTCAGATAGCTGGAGAAACATTTGTGATAATGCAAGGTGCTTATGGAATAAACTTCGCGAGTATCCGTCAGATCGACGTAATTTATTGATGGAGTTTCTTTTGAATCAATGCTATCTCGTTGTTGTGTGTGTGTCAGACCCGGATTCTGCTCATCGCGTTTTCTCGGTTATGAACGACCGGGGGCTTCCTTTATTGCCTACTGATATACTCAAAGCCGATATTATAGGCCTCATAAAGGATAGTGATTGCGAAGATCGTTGTAATACCGAATGGGAAGAGATTGAAGATCGTTTGGGGCGCGATAATTTCCGAAAGCTCTTCGCTCACGTTCGCATGATACATATGAAGAAAAAGCAGGATGGGACATTGAATCAGGAATTCAGAAAGCATGTCTTCGACAAATTCACAGGGACGGCGTCGGAGTTTATTTACGATGTGCTCTCGCCATACGCTAAAGCATACAGAATCGTTTCCAAAGCCGATTACTCGAGTACTGAAAACGCCGAAGGTGTTAAAAAGTATTTGTGGTACCTTAATTCTCTTGAAAACGAGGACTGGATGCCACCAGCAATTGAGTTTTTTCGCAAACATGAAGATGAAGAAAAGTTGATCCAATTTATGCGTGACTTGGAGCGTTTGGCATATGGACTGCTTATTCAACAAGCTAATGTAAATAAACGAATCAAAAGATACGCTAACGTTCTAACGTGTATCGGGAAAGGCGATGACGATAATTTATTCGCAATCGAATCTCCCCTTCAACTTCAAGAAGAAGAGAAGGCGGACATTAAACGACGCCTTGATGGAGAAATTTATGCACAAATGCCCGTTCGAACGCTCTCACTCTTATTGCGGCGCTTGAACACCTTGATAACAGAGGATGTTGCCATATACACTCACTACTACCCAACTGTTGAACACGTTCTTCCCCAAAACCCAAATGAGAATTCTCAGTGGTTGGAATGGTTTCCTGAGGAAAAGGATCGACAATTTTGGGTGCACCGGCTGGCAAATCTTGTCCTATTGTCGCATCGAAAGAACAGTTCAGCAAGCAATCGTGATTTTGAAAAAAAGAAAAATACATATTTCCGGAAAGGCAACGTCACGATTGCCGCATTGACGGTTAGTGTGTTGGATGAAAAAGAATGGACGCCGGAGGTGTTAGAGCGCCGCCAACGGAATTTGCGCACAAGATTAGAAGCCGAATGGCGCCTGTAGGAGCACTCGTCATCTCGCCATCGATGATGCTATGCAAGCGACACAGCTTCTTTCTCAAGCATCTCTCCCGGTCCCCATGTGCGTTCGCGTTCCCTCGCCACCCCGCCGCCGCCCACCGGTAAGGCGGCGGACCAGACCTTCCAGGCCGCCGGCGATGCCTTGGGGCAGCAGGATCACCATCGCCGCCAGGATCAGGCCCAGGCCGATATTGCGGTAATCGGCGAAGGCCTGTTCCTTCAGCGCCTCGTCCACCAGCATCAGCAGCGCGGCGCCCACCAGCGGCCCCCACGGCCGCCCAACGCCGCCCACCACCATCATCGACAGCAGGAACAGCACCACCCCCAGCTGCAGCACATTGGGGCCGATCACGCCGTAGATGCCGGCATAGACGCTGCCGGCCAGCCCGGTGAAGAAGGCCGAACAGGCGAACACCAGCAGCTGATATTTGAAGCGGCTGAGCCCCCGCGAGACGGCATAGCGCGGATTGTCGCGCAGCGCGCGGAAGGCCAGCCCCATGGGGCTGCGGACGATGACGAAGGAAAACGCCGTCGCCAAAGCCAGCAGGGCCAGACCCAGGCCGTAATTGCCGAGGTGGAAGTTGCGCCCGAACAGATCGCGAAAGCCGTAATCGCCATAGCGGCCCAGCCCCTTCCAGCCTTCCGTAAGGCTGCGGCAGACGGTGCCTTCATAGCGGATGCAATCGGTGTCGGTGACGATCAGCAGAAACAGGATATGGGCCACGGCCAGCGTCAGCAGCGCCACATAGGCCCCGGTCAGCCGCAGGCAGGCCAGCCCCACCACGGTGCCGAACAGAACCGCGACCAAGCCCGCCAGCGGCAGCGCCAGCCACAGGCTCCACCCCAGATAGAGGCCCATCATGGCGGTGCCATAGCCACCGACGGCGAAGATCGCCATCTGGGCGAGCGAGAAGATGCCGGCAGTGCCGAACACCAGATTCCACTGGGTGACCACGGTGGCCCAGATGAAGAACACCGTGAGCGTGGTGATCCAGAAGCGCGGCAGACCGAAGGCCGGCACCGCTGCAAAGGCGGCCAGCACCGCCACGCCGATGGCCAGATCGCGCCGCCAGCCGTTCACAGCCGCCTGACCTCGCGCCGCCCGAAAACGCCATAGGGCCGCCAGATCAGAGCCAGGATCACCAGCAGCAGCATCAGCGGCAGCGCGAAACGCACGCCCAGGAAGAACTGCACCGCCGCCTCGAACAGCCCCATGGCGAAGGCGGCATAAAGCGCGCCCATGACATTGCCCAGCCCGGCGATGACGCAGATGATGAACGCCTTCAGCATGGGATCGAAGCCGACCTGCGGCGACAGCGTCGTGATCGACGACAACAGCACGCCGGAAAGCGCGGCCAGCGCGCCGGCGATGGCCAGCACCTGGGCGAAGACACCGCCGATGGCCACACCCATCAGCTGGGCGGCGTCGCGATTCTGGGCGGTGGCGCGGATGGCCCGGCCCATGCGCGTTCTGGCCAGAAACCACGCCATCGCCGCCATCGTTGCCACCGAAACCGCCACCACCAGCACATTCTTCCAGGGCACATGCACGGCGCCCAGGCGAAAGCCTTCCTCCAGGCCGAAGGGCTGCGCCAGGGGATAGCCGCCAAACACCTTCAGGATGCCGTTCTCCAGCGCGATCGCCAGGCCGAAGGTGACGATGATGATGTTGTTTTCGAACGCCTCGTTGCGAAACATGAAGCGCGCCGCCAGCCAGTAGATGGCAGCGCCCAGCAGCGCGCCCGCCGCCATGGCCGCCACCAGGCCCAGTGGCGCCGGCAAGCCCCAGCCGGCGATGGCCTGCCAGGCCATATAGCCGCCGGCCGCGATCAGCACGCCATGGGCCATGTTCAGCATCCTGAGCGCGCCCCAGACCAGCGACAGGCCGATGGTGCCAACCGCATACATGGCGCCAAGCGTGATGCCGCTGGCCAGGATCTGGATGAAGGTGTCCATGTCAGGCGCCCAGATAGGTCGCGAAAATCTCGGGCCGCTCCAGCAGCGCGCCCGCATCGCCCTGCCAGACCATGCGCCCGTCGTCCAGCAGATGGACGCCATCGGCGATCTCGGCGGCCCGCGACAGGTTCTCTTCCACCAGCAACAGGGTGCGGCCTTCGGCCTTGAGGCCCTGGAGGATGCCGTAGATGTGCTCGATGACGATGGGGGCAAGGCCCAGGGAAGGCTCGTCCACCAGCAGGATGCGCCCGCCGGCCATCAGGCCGCGCCCGATGGCCAGCATCCGCCGCTCGCCCCCCGAAAGGGTGCTGGCCATCTGGCGGTGCCGTTCGGCAAGGCGCGGCAACAGCGCATAGATCTCCTCCAGGCGGCGGGCGGCGGTGGCGCGGGCGGGCGGCAGCCAGGCGCCCATCAGCAGATTGTCGGCCACCGACATTTCGGGAAAGGGCAGGTCGCCCTGGGGAATGTGCACCACGCCGGCCGCCACGATGCGATCGGCCCTCATGCCGTCGATCCGGGCGCCCGCCAGGCGAATGGCGCCGCCGGCCAGCGGCACCAGGCCCGAGATGCAGCGCAGCAGGGTGGTTTTGCCGTGGCCGTTGGGGCCGACCACCATGGTGACCGAACCCGCCGGGATCGCCAGCGATACCTGTTTCAGCACCGGCTGGCCGTGATAGCCGGCGCTGATGCCTTCCACCGAAAGCAGGGCATCAGCCATCCTGCGCCCCCGCCTCGCCCGGCGCCGCCACCTGCCGGGCCAGCCGCGCGGCCGCGCTTTCGCCCAGGTAAACCTCGATCACGCGGCGATCGCCGGCCAGGCCCTGGGGCAAGCCTTCGTAGATCTTCTCGCCGTGGTGCATGATCAGCACGCGGTCGGAAAGGCGCACCAGAAAGCGCATGACATGCTCGATCACCACGATGGTGACGCCCCCGGCGCGCACCCCTTCGACGATCGCCGTCATGCGGTCGATCTCGGCCGGGTTGAGGCCGCCCACCGGCTCGTCCAGCAGCAGCAGGCGGGCGTCGGTGGCCAGCGCGCTTGCCATCATCAGCAGCTTGCGGTGGAACACCGGCAGATTCTTGACCGTCTCGCCGGCGCGCCCGGCCAGCCCCACCGCCTCCAAAGCCTCCCCCGCCCGCCGCCGGGCCTCGCGGTCCAGGGCAAGGCCCGGCCAGCCCCGGTTGCGGCGCCCGAAATGGGCCGAGACCAGGACGTTTTCGGCCACGGTCAGGGTGTCGAAACCGGCGTCCAGCTGGAAAGTGCGGGCGATGCCGCGATGGCACAGGGATTGCGGCGCGGCGCGCTGGATGGCGCTGCCGTCGAAGACGATGTCGCCGTCATCGGCCGGGTCGAGGCCGGAGATGACGTCGAAAAGCGTGGTCTTGCCGGCACCGTTGGGGCCGCCGATGCCCAGCACCTCGCCCGGCGCCACTTCGAAGCTTAAATCCTTCACCGCCGCCAGGGCGCCGAAATATTTCGACACGCCACGGCAGGAAAGCAGGGGCCGGCCGCCGTCCTTCATCGCGCCTTGCCACCGCCGGCGCCCGCCCGCCCCGGCGGCGGGACGGGCGGGCGACGCGGTCAGCCGAGCCAGGGCGGCAGCTTGAAGGGCGCCACCGCATAAGGATCGGGGCCGATCATCACCGGCGTCTGCCTGTAATCCTGCACCTGCAGAAACTGGTGCGGCATCCCCAGCGAGGGATCGGCGGTCTGGGCCGGATAGGTCGCGGCGCCGTTCTCGAGGAAGCGGTAGGCACCGCACACGCCGCGATAGATCAGGCGCCGCATCTGGTCGGCTACGCGCCGGTTCTGCTCCTCGCCGTCATAGGGGGCACCGACGCCGCCCGCCACCGCCGCCGCCACGGCCCAGAGATGGCAGGCATCGTAGGTCTGCACGCCGGACGCCGGGCTGGAGCTGGCACCGAACCGCTCCGTATAGCGGCGCATGAAATCCTGCCCGATCTCGTCCTGCAGATTGGCGATCACGGTGGCATAAAGGGTGCCATCGACCGCCTGGCCGCCGATTTCGCGAAACTGCGCCAGCGACGGCCCGTATTGCATATAGACCAGGCTGGGGGTGGGGTTGGGGACGAATTGCAGCATGAAGTTGGCCAGATCCGCCGGCGCGTAGTGGGTGATGCAGATCACGCCCGGCGGTTCCTGGCGAATCTTGGCCAGCGTCGGCCCCCATTCCGAGATCGGGATCTGGACGGTGTCGTAAAAGCTGATCTCGAAGCCGTATCTCTGGGCGTTGTCGCGCACCGAATTGCCGATGACGATGGAATAGTTCTGGGCCCCGGCAACGATGGCGATCTTGTTGTTCGCGGGCGTCCACTGGCCGCTGTCGCGCAGCCCGGCCAGGAATTTCAGCAGGCCCTCGCCATACCAGTATTCCGAAGGGTCGGACTGGAAGCAGCCGAAATAACGCTCCGGGTCGCCGTTGTAGCGGTCGTGGTGGATCAGCGAGGTGTTGGTGTGGGTATAGACGATGCCGGCATCGGCGATGGTGTCGTATTCCGCCTCCAGCGTCGCCAGGTTGTAGCCGCAGATCACGGCATGGGCGTTTTCGCGGTCGATCAGGCGCTGAAAGGCCTGGATCACCAGGTCGGCCCCGCCCTCCTTGGTGTCCACGAAGCTGGGTTCGATGGGCCGGCCCAGAATGCCGCCCATGGCGTTGATCTCGTCGGCCGCCATCTCCAGGCCGTTCTTGAATTCCAGCCCGTCGGCCGCCCCCCAGCCGGACAGCATGGTGCCCTGGCCCACCGGAATCGGCTCGCCATCGGCGGCCCGGCCCCGGTTGATTCCCGCCAGCAGCCCGGTCCCGGCCGCAGCCACGCCCAGCCCGGCGGCGGTCGCCCCCTGCAGCAGCGCCCGTCTGGAGGCGCCTCCCTTCGTCGCATCGCTCATGGTTCCCAAAGCCTCCTCAGAATACGCGCCCATACTGGCGCGCCGCCGCCAGCCTACAGGAGATGCGGCGGCGAAACAAAGCCCCGCTTGCGCCAGGCGATGCGATCGCCCACCATCCGGGCGGCAACGGCAGGGGGGAGGCCATGGCACGCAGAACCGGCTTTCTGTTCCACGAGCTCTATATGTGGCACGACACCGGCCAGGCGGCGCTGTGGTATCCGGCCGGGCTGAAGGTGCAGCCCGGCGAGCACGCCGAAAACCCGGAGACCAAGCGGCGCCTGCGCAATCTGATGGACGTCGCCGGCCTGCTGGACCGGCTGGAGACGGTGACGCCGGCCCCGGCCACCAGGGACGACCTGCTCCGCGCCCACAGCCGGGATTATGTAGAACGGATCGCGGCGCTTTCGGCAGAGCGTGGCGGCGATGCCGGCGAGGCCACCCCCTTCGGCCATGGCAGCTACGAGATCGCCTGCCTGGCGGCGGGCGGCACCATGGCCATGGTCGATGCGGTGCTGGCAGGCGGCCTCGACAACGGCTATGCCCTGGTGCGCCCCCCCGGCCACCACGCCGAGCCGGACCGGGGGCGTGGCTTCTGCCTGTTCGGCAACGTGGCGGTGGCCGTTCACCATGCCCGCCACCGCCACGGCATCGCCCGCGCGGCGGTGGTGGATTGGGATGTGCACCACGGCAACGGCACCGAGAAAATCTTCTGGGAAGATCCGCAGGTGCTCACCGTCTCCATCCACCAGGACAACTGGTATCCGATCGATTCCGGCGCCATCGATGCCACCGGCGGCGGCCCCGGCCAGGGCGCCAACATCAATGTGCCGCTGCCGCCCGGCTCCGGCCGGGACGCCTATGTGGCAACCTTCGAGCGGGTGGTGGCCCCGGCCCTGCGCCGTTTCCGCCCGCAGCTGATCGTCGTCGCCTCGGGCTTCGATGGCTCCGTCTACGATCCGCTGGGCCGCATGATGGTGACCAGCACCGCCTATCGCCGGCTGACCCGGATCATGCTGGAACTGGCGGACGAGCTCACCGGCGGCAAGCTGGTGCTGAGCCACGAAGGCGGCTATTCGCCGGCCTATGTGCCCTATTGCGGGCTGGCGGTGATGGAAGAGCTGGCGGGGATCGCAACCGACATCCGCGACCCCTTCGCCGAGTTCGTCGACCAGGCCGGCGGCCATCGCCTCTATCCCCATCAGGACGAGGTGATCGCCCAGGCCGCCCGCCTGGCGGCCGCCGTTCCCACCGGCTGAGGCGCGCCGGGGCGGCCTGGCAGCGCCATTGTGCGCTGCACAATTTTTTCGCGGCCCCTCTTGAAATGCCCTGGCGCATGGTCGATATCGACCCGTGCAGCCCATGCTGCACCGCAACATGAACCAGCGCAGAGCACCACGGGAGCCGATCGCCATGCCCACCGCCAAAACCGGGGCCGAAAAGGCCGCCCCCCAGATCGACGACGCCATCGACATCTCCATCCGCACCGCCGAAACGGTGGTGAAGGCCGGCACCGAGGCGGCCTGCAAGGGCTTCGAAACCGTGGCCGGCGCCGGGCGCGAGGCCATCGCCAGCGCCCGCAAGGCCGAGGCCGGGGAGGCCGTCCGCCTGCCCCAGGCCGGTTTCGAGGCCATGGCCGAGGCCGGCAGCGTGTTCGCCAAGGGCGTCGGCGGCATCAACGACCGCGCCTTCGCGATCGCCCGCCGCCGCCTCGCCGAGGGCGCCGATGCCCGCAAGGCGCTGCTGGGCGCCAAATCCTTCGAGGAAGCCCTCGACATCCAGCAGGGCTATGCCGGCAAGGCGTTCGAAAGCGCCGTGCGAGACGGGGCGGAGCTCGCCGGGGCCTGGATCGAGCTCGCCGCCAGGGCCGGGCGCCAGGCGCTGACGCCGCGCGCCTGAGAGCTGCCGGGGCGGGCCGCAGCCCCCTACGTCGCAAGACGGCGGCCCGTCCCCAGACAGCGGAGAGCCCGGCGCCGGCGCGCCGGGCTCTTTCGCTCCCCCTTCATCCGGTAGCGCCGATCCGCTATCGTCGCCAGCGATCTGTCCCCGCCGGCGAGGTGCGCCTGCCGATGTCCGCTGCCAGCGACCAACGCACCCTCCCCATCGCCATGGCCGGCGAGAGGCGGCGCCACGATCCATCGGCCCCGGGCGTGGCGGTGGCGAGCAGGCCCAAACTCGCCAGGCCGTCCATGTATAAGGTGCTGCTGCTGAACGACGACTACACGCCGATGGTGTTCGTCGTCCATGTGCTACAGAAATTCTTCCACAAGAGCGTCGAAGACGCCACCCGCATCATGCTGCATGTGCATCGGCGCGGCGTCGGCCTGTGCGGCGTCTATCCCTTCGATGTCGCCGAAACCAAGGTCACCCAGGTGATCGACTATGCCCGCCGCAACGAGCATCCTCTGCAGGCCACCCTGGAGAGGGACTGAATGCTCTCGGCCACCCTGGAACGGACGCTGCGCCATGCGCTCACCCTCGCCAGCGAGCGCCACCACGAATACGCCACGCTGGAGCATCTGCTGCTGGCGCTGACCGGCGACGACGATGCGGTCGCCGTCATGCGCGCCTGCGATGTGGATGTAGAGCGGGTCCAGGAGCAGGTGGAGGCGTTCGTCGATCGCGAGCTCGCCAGCCTCACGGTCGAAGGCGAGGTCGAGGCCCGGCCCACGGCCGGCTTCCAGCGCACCCTGCACCGCGCGGCCGCCCATGTGCAATCCAGCGGGCGCGGCGAGGTCACCGGGGCCAATGTCCTGGTCGCCCTGTTCTCGGAACGCGAAAGCCACGCGGTCTTTTTCCTGCAACAGCAGAGCATGACGCGCCTGGACGCGGTCAGCTATATCAGCCACGGCAGCGCCAGGGCGGCGGGCGAATCCGGCCCCCGCACCGCCCAGGGCGCCGAGGAAGAGGAGGCGCCGGTCAAGCAGGGGGCCGAGGCGCTCCAGGCCTATTGCACCGATCTGAACGACAAGGCGCGCCGGGGCGCCATCGACCCGCTGATCGGGCGCGAGCGGGAGGTCGAGCGCACCATCCAGGTGCTGTGCCGGCGCACCAAGAACAATCCGCTCTATGTCGGCGATCCCGGCGTCGGCAAAACCGCCATCGTCGAAGGCCTGGCGCGGCGCATCGTGGAGGGCGCGGTGCCGGAGGTGCTGGCCGGGTGCACCATCTACACGCTGGATATGGGGGCGCTGCTGGCCGGCACCCGCTACCGGGGCGATTTCGAGGAACGGCTGAAGGCGGTGGTCGAAGAGATCGAGGCCAAGGACGGCGCCATCATGTTCATCGATGAAATCCACACGGTGATCGGCGCCGGCGCCACCTCCGGCGGTTCCATGGATGCCTCCAATCTGCTGAAGCCGGCGCTGCAATCCGGCGCGCTGCGCTGCATGGGCTCCACCACCTACAAGGAGTTTCGCAACCATTTCGAAAAGGACAGGGCCCTGGCGCGCCGCTTCCAGAAGATCGACGTGGCCGAGCCGTCGCCAGGCGACGCGGTGAAGATCCTGAAGGGGCTGAAGCCGGCCTATGAGAGCTATCACGGCGTCCGCTACACCCGCCCCGCCCTGGCCAGCGCGGTGGAGCTTTCCGCCCGCTATCTCCACGACCGCAAGCTGCCCGACAAGGCGATCGACGTCATGGACGAGGTCGGCGCCGCCCGCATGTTGCTGCCGGCGGCACAGCGCAGGAAAACCGTCACCGTGCGCGATGTGGAAACGGTGGTGGCGCGCATGGCCCGCATCCCGCCCAGGAGTGTCTCGCGCCACGACAAGGCCCGGCTGGCCCAGCTGGCGGCCGGGATCAAGGCGCGGGTGTTCGGCCAGGATGCGGCCATCGATGCCCTGGCCGATGCCGTCAAGCTGGCCCGGGCCGGCCTGCGCGAGCCGGAAAAGCCCATCGGCAGCTATCTCTTCTCCGGCCCCACCGGCGTCGGCAAAACCGAGGTGGCCCGCAGCCTCGCCCTGGCCCTGGGCGTGGAGCTGGTGAGGTTCGACATGTCGGAATATATGGAGCGCCACACGGTCTCGCGGCTGATCGGCGCGCCCCCCGGCTATGTCGGCTTCGACCAGGGCGGGCTGCTGACCGACGCCGTCGATCAGAACCCCCACATCGTGCTGCTGCTGGACGAGATCGAAAAGGCCCATCCCGACCTGTTCCACGTCCTGCTGCAGGTGATGGATTACGGCAAGCTTACCGACCACAACGGCAAGAAGGTCGATTTCCGCAACGCCGTCCTGGTCATGACCACCAATGCCGGCGCGGCCGATCTCGCCCGCCCGCCCATCGGCTTCGCCCGCGCCAGGCGGGAAGGGGAGGACCGGGACGAGATCGAGCGCCTGTTCGCGCCCGAGTTCCGCAACCGCCTGGACGCCATCGTCGATTTCGCCCCGCTACAACCCGAAACGGTAGGCCGCGTGGTGGACAAATTCATGCGCGAGCTCCAGGCCCAGCTGGCCGAGCGCGCCGTCGCCATCGCGCTCAGCGACAAAGCCCGCGCCTGGCTGGCCCGGCGCGGCTACGACCAGCGCTTCGGCGCCCGCCCGCTGGCCCGGCTGATCCAGGAGAAGGTCAAAAAGCCGCTGGCCGACGAGCTGCTGTTCGGGCGCCTCGCCGGCGGCGGCCAGGTGCGCGTGGAGGTAGGCGAAGACGGCGAACTGACCTTCGCCTTCGCCGCCGCCAAGGCCGACACCACAACCGCCCCGGCCGCCGCCAAACCCGCGCCCAGGCCCGGCGCCAAGCCTGCGGCCAAGGCCGGAGTTGGGGCAAAATCTGGCACCGAGCCCGGCACCGGGTCTGCGGCCAAAGCCGGCGTTGCCGCCAGGCCCGCGCCCAAGGCCGCCCCCGGTGGCAAAGCCGGCGCCAAATCCGCGCCCAGGCCCGGAACTGCGGCCAAAGCCGGTGACAAGCCCGGCGCCAAGCCTGCGGCCAAGGCCGGAGCTGGGGCAAAATCCGGCAGCGCGCCCGGCACCGGGTCTGCGGCCAAGGCCGGCGCTGCTGCCAGGCCCGCGCCCAAAGCTGGCACCGAAGCCGCCGGCGGCGGGGCGAAGACGCGCCGCGCCGGCAAGACGCCGCGCAAGGCCGCGCCAAAGCGGGGGCCAAAGCGAGGCCGGCAGGGCTGATCGCGCCGCCTCAGGCGGGCCGCACGTCCACGTCCACTTGCAAGCGCTCCTCGCCGCCGCCCTGGCGCACGCCGCGGGTGGGCGAGACGTCGCCATAATCGCGCCCATGGGCGATGCGGATATGGCGTTCGTCGGCCAGGCTGCCATTGGTGGGGTCGAAGCCCACCCAGCCCAGCGTCGGCAGCCGGCATTCCACCCAGGCATGGCTGGCATTGGCGGCCGCCTGCTCCCGCGCCAGGCCGGCCAGATGCAGATAGCCGGAAACATAGCGGGCGGGAATGCCCCAGGAACGGGCGATGGCGATCATGGCGTGGGCGTAATCCTGGCACACGCCGCTGCCGGCCTCCAGCACCCGGTCCACCGGCGAAGCCGCCGATGTGCTGCCCGGTGCATAGCGAAGGCCCCGATAGAGGGCGTCGTTCAGCTGCCGCAGCCCGGTCAGCGGGCAGGCCCCTGGCGCGATGGCGTGCCTGGCGGCAAAGGCGGCCAGCAGAGGGGCGGGCGGGGCGATCAGCGCGCTGGGGCGGATGAAGTCCCGGTCGGCGAAGGAACAGGTGGCGGCGCGCAGCGCGTCCCAGGCGTCGCCGGCCAGCGCCTGGGGCAAGGCGGCGGGCGGGTCGATGGCAACGCTGGCCCTGGCCGTGATGGCCAGCGCCCGGTGGCTGCGGTGAAGGGTGAGCAGGTGGCGGGCGTTGCCGAAGGCGTCCCTTGCCCGGCTCAGCCGGGCGGCGGGGCGGGTCGTCAGCGCGAAATCCAGCAGGCGCTGGCCGCCATCCGTGCCGGGCTCCAGGCATAACAGCATGGCGCTGTCGCTGGCGGGCGTGCCGTAGCGATAGCGGGAGCTGTGGCGGATGCGATAGCGGGCCATGGCGTCAGGCGGCGGGCGAATCGTCGATGGCATAATCGATATAGGCGGCGAACAGCAGATCGTGCAGGCGGCGGGTGCCCTTGCCGGTGGCGACCAGCGCCGCCCGGCGCCCCGCTGCGCCCGGCCAGTCCGCACCCGGCGGCAGCGCCAGCCCGGCCGCCAGGCGCTTTGCCGCCGCGCCGGCCTCGGCGTCGGGGGCGGGGCCCAGGGCCGCCAGCTCGCCCGCCGCGCCAGCCAGCGAATGGCAGAGCGAGCCGGGCAGCAGCGGATCCGTGGCCACGACATCCAGCACCCGTTCGGGATGGATGGCGACGCCGTGGCGGCGGCCATAGGCATCGCCGGCCTCGCAGGCGCGCAGCAGCCCGGTCCAGTCGGAATCCTCGCCGCCATGGCGCCGCGCGGCGGCCAGCTGGGCCAGCAGCAGGGCGACGGTGAGCTGGGCGCGTTCGATGAAGCGCCCGGCGCGCATGAAGCGCCAGCCCTCGCCCCGATACATGGTGGCCTCGGCCACGCCCATGAAGGTGGCGATCTCGCGCCACGTGGCGGTGTAGAAATCCTCCGGGTGCGATCTCCAGATATCCGCCACGGTCAGCGGGCGCACCCGCAGCCAGGCCAGGTTCAGGCAGCTCCACATCTCGGCGCTGATGCAGTGGCGCATCTGGCGGGCGTTTTCGCGCCCCATCGCCAGGCAGGAGCGCAGCGCCTGGGGATTGCTGCGCTCGAAGGTGAGGTCGTCGGCAAGCGTGTAGGAATCCGCCAGGGCGAAGGCCTCGCTGGCATCGGGCGCGAAGGCGCCGCCGGTGGGCGCGGGCCGGCCCAGGGCGCCGTAAAGGCGATGCCAGCCGAAGCGGATCTCGCGCGTCGGGCGGTCCACCAGCACCTCGGTCTGCACCCGCAGCAGGCGGGCGAGGTGCCCGGCCCGCTCCAGATAGCGGCCCATCCAGTAGAGCCCGTGGGCGCTGCGCGAAAGCATTCAGTCTTCCAACACCCAGAGGTCTTTGCCGCCGCCGCCCTGGCTGGAATTCACCACCAGGCTGCCTTGCCGCAGCGCCACCCGGCAGAAGGCGCCGGGGACCAGGCGGGTGGTGTGCCCGTGCAGCACGAACGGGCGCAGATCGACATGGCGCGGTGCGAAGCGGCCCTCGATCAGGCAGGGCGCGCGGGAGAGCGCCAGCACCGGCTGGGCGACGAAGCCGGCCGGATCGGCCCGCAGCTGGCGGGCGAAATCGTCGCGCTCGGCCTGGGTCGAGGCGGGGCCGATCAACATGCCATAGCCGCCGGACTCGCCCACCCGCTTCACCACCAGCCGGGCCAGATTGTCCAGGGTGTATTCCAGATCCTGCGCCCGGCGGCAGAGATAGGTCTCGACATTGGCCAGCAGCGGTTCTTCGCCCAGATAATAGCGGATCATGTCGGGGACATAGGCATAGACGCTTTTGTCGTCGGCCACGCCGGTGCCCGGCGCGTTGGCCAGGGTGACATGGCCCAGCCGGAAGGCGTGCATCAGCCCCGGCACGCCCAGCAGCGAATCGGGGCGGAACACCAGCGGGTCCAGAAAATCGTCGTCCAGGCGGCGGTAGATCACATCCACCCGCCTGAGGCCGGCGGTGGTGCGCATATAGACGAAGCCCCCATCCACCAGCAGATCGCGGCCTTCCACCAGCGCCGCCCCCAGCTCCTGAGCCAGGAAGACATGCTCGTAGAAGGCGGAGTTATAGACGCCCGGCGTCAGCAGCACGATGCAGGGGTCACTGCGCCCGTCCGGGGCCAGCTCGCGCAGGGTGGCGGCCAGCGCCTGGCCGTAATCTTCCACCTCGCGCACCCGGCAGCTGCGGTAGAGGCGGCGCATGGCGGCCTTCACCGCCTTGCGGTTGGCGATCATGTAGGAGACGCCCGAAGGCACGCGCAGATTGTCTTCCAGCACGTGGAAACCGTCATGGGTGCGCACCAGATCGGTGCCGCAAACCGCCACCCAGGTGCCATGGGGCACATCCGCGCCGCGCATGGCGGTGCGGTATTGGGGGCAGCCCAGCACCATATCGGCCGGGATGACGCCGTCGGCAACGATGCGCCCGGGGCCGTAGATATCGCCCAGAAAGCGGTTCAGCGCGGCCAGGCGCTGGATCAGGCCCGCCTCCAGCTTTTGCCATTCGGCCCCGGAGAGCACCCGCGGCAGGCAATCTACCGGGATGATCCGCTCCTGCGCCTCGTCGTCGCCATCGTAGAGGGTGAAGGCGATGCCTTCGTTGGAGAAGGAACGCGCCACCCGTTCCTGGATGGCGGCCAGCCGTTCGGCATCGAAGGCCAGCAGCGCGTCGTGAAGCCTGCGGGCCTGCGGGCGGGGCGTGCCGTCGGCCAGGAACATCTCGTCATAGACGGCATCGTCAAGCCGGTATGCGTCGAACTCCATCGCCAGCCGCTCCGCAGCCCCCCGGCCAAGCCCTAGCGCGCCGGGGGCGGCTTGGCAATCGCGCGCCGCCTGCGCCCCGGCGTTGTTGCCCCAGGGCGCGCGCAACGGTGGCGGGCGCGTTGACGAGGGGGTGTGGCTGTGACAACCTTGCTGTCATGGCGACGACCACCACCTTCGATGCGCTGGCCACCACCCGCGCCCTGGAAGCGGCGGGTATGGAACGGCGCCAGGCGGAAGCCGTTGCCGAGGCCGCAGCACAGGCGGCCGGTGCCGGCCATGGCGAGCTGGTGACCAAGCCAGATTTCGCCGCCGGGCTGGCCCGCCTGGAAGCGCGCATCTATCTGGCGCTGATCGGCGTCGTTTTCGCCATCATCGCCGCCGACAGGCTGTTGCCCTAGAGCGCCCGCCGCCGAACGACATCGGCGAAGACGAACCTCCAATGCGGCGGCCTGTGCCGGGCCGCCCGCGCGGTGGCCGATCGTTGAACCGGAACTTGCTATTGACAGCGCCGGGCGCGGGCTGTATGCAGCCAGCACGGCGCGGCAGGCGCCTGTAGAAGAACGCAAGACGAGGTTCGACATCCCAGCTTCGACATTCGACGGGCTCGGGCTTAGCGCCGGTGTGCTGGCGGCGGTGGCGGCCGCCGGCTACCGCGAGCCCACCCCCATCCAGCGCCAGGCCATACCGGTGGCGCTGCAGGGCCGCGACCTGCTGGGTTCGGCCCAGACTGGCACCGGCAAAACCGCCGCCTTCGTGCTGCCTCTGGTCGATATTCTGGCGGGCGGGCCGCGCCGGGCCAGGATGCCGCGGGCGCTGATCCTCTCGCCCACCCGCGAACTGGCCCAGCAGACGCTGGACAACTTTCGCATCTATGCCGGCGCCAGCGACCTGGCCGCCTGCCTGCTGATCGGCGGCGGCAAGATGAAGCAGCAGGAACAGGCGCTGGCGGGCGATATCGATGTGCTGATCGCCACCCCCGGGCGCATGCTGGACATGGTGGAACGCGGGCGCCTGCTGATGGCCGGGGTGCGCCATCTGGTGATCGACGAGGCCGACCGCATGCTGGACATGGGCTTCATCCCCGATGTCGAGCGCATCTGCGCCCTGCTGCCGCCGCGCCGCCAGACTCTGATGTTCTCCGCCACCATGCCGCCCGAGATCCGCAAGCTGGCGGAACGCTTTCTGCGCCAGCCGCAGGAGGTGCAGGCGGCGCCCCCCGCCTCGCCGGCCGAGACCGTGGAGCAATGGCTGGTGGAGGTGGCGGACGAGCGCGGCAAGGCCCGGGCGCTGACCCGTATGCTGGCCTGGGAGGCGGTGACCAGCGCCATGGTTTTTTCCAACCGCAAGCGGGATGTGGACAGCCTTTACCGCACGCTGAAGGCGGCCGGCTTTGCCGCCGTGCGCATGCAGGGCGACATGGCCCAGCCCGAGCGCGAGGAGGCGCTGGCGGCGTTCAAAAGCGGCGCCGCCAGGGTGTTGGTCTGCACCGATGTGGCCGGGCGCGGCATCGACATTTTCGGCGTCAGCCATGTCTTCTGCTTCGATGTGCCGGCCCATGCCGAAGATTATGTCCACCGCATCGGGCGCACCGGGCGGGCGGGCCATCGCGGGCGCGCCTATATCTTCGCCACCCCCGACGACGCCAGGTCGCTCCAGGCCGTCACCCGGCTGATCGGGCGGGCGCTGCCGAAGGTCCAGCCCATGGCCGGGGAGGGGCGGCAGGCGGAGGCACAACCCGAAGCGGTGCCGGCCAGGGCGGGCGGCGCAAGGCGGGCGAACGGCGCGCGCAACGGCGAGGCAGGAAACGGCAAGGGGCGCAACGGCAAGGCGCGGGCAGGCGAGGCGGCCGGGCGGCCCCGCAGGCCGCGCGGCGCGCAGCCCGCGCCCGACGCCAGCCCCTCCGCCGCCCCCTTCGGCGCTCATGTGCCGGCCTTTCTGCTGCGCCCGGTGGCGGCGCGCCCCGAAGACGAGGCGGGCCAGGATGGCTGAAGGCGAAAGGCTGCGCCAGGCGCTGCGGGCGGGCGAAAGGCTGCTGGGCAGCTGGGTCAACATGGCCAGCCCCATCGCCACCGAGATCATGGCCGGGGCCGGCTTCGACCTGCTGACGATCGATCAGGAACACGGCCCCGGCGACGCGCTGGCGGCCATCGGCCAGTTGCAGGCGATCCGCGCCGGCGCCCGCGGGCGCCCGGTTGCCGCCTGCCTGCGCGTCCACGACAACCAGCCGCAGCTGATCAAGCGGGCGCTGGATACCGGCATCGACGGCCTGATGGTGCCGCTGGTGGAAGACGCCCAGGCCGCCGCCGATGTGGTGGCCGCCTGCCTGATGCCGCCGGCTGGGCGGCGCGGCGTCGCCCCCGGCAATGTCCGCGCCGCCGGCTATGGCTATGACAAGGACCGCTTCGTCGCCGCTGGCGGGGGCGATGTGTTCGTTGCCATCCAGGTGGAAACCGAGGCCACCGTCGCCCGGCTGGACGAGATCGGCGCCGTGGCCGGCATCGACATGCTGTTCATCGGCCGCAACGACCTCGCCAGCAGCATCGGCAAGCTCCACGACCAGGCGGCGCCGGAGGCGGTGGCGCTGCGCGAGGAAGCCGAACGGCGCATCAAGCAAAGCGGGCGCTGGCTGGGCGGCATCCCGGCCCCGGGCGACGATGCCGCCGCCATGTTCGCGCGCGGCTACGACCTGGTGATCGCCGCCGCCGACCACGCCCTGCTGCGCGACGGCGCCGTGGCGGTGACAGCACGGACGCGGCGGCGCTGAGCCTTCGCTGCTAGCGGGCGCCTGCGCGCCCTCGCGGCCGGCGATGCTCCGCGGTTCTTGGTGCTGCAGACGGGGCCGCGCGCTTGCGCCAAAGTGCCGGGCCACTTACCTTGTTGGCATGGCGAACGCCCTTGCCACTTTGGGGAACCTTGCCATGACCGCCGCCGAAGACGCCAAGGCAGAAAGGCGTGTGGGAGCGGCTCGGAACGCGGCGGCGCGCAAGACGCTTTATCTGGCCAATTCCTACGGCTTTTCGACACAGCAGCGTCAAGGGCCGCTGGCGGCGCTCGTCGCGGCTCTGAAAGCGGCAGGCGCGGATGTGTGGGAGCCGTTTGCGCGCACCGGCCAGATCGACAAGAAGGCGCCGGGCTGGGCGTGGAAGATCGGGCAGGACAACATGCGCGCTGTGCGCTGCGCGGACGGCCTGTTCGCAGTCGTCAACGGTTGCCCGCCCGACGAGGGAGTCATGGTGGAGCTGGGGGTGGCCATCGCCTTGGAGAAGCCGCTGTTCCTGTTTCGCGACGATTTCCGCAGCTGCACAGACAACGATGTCTATCCGCTGAATCTGATGCTGTTCGCCGGGCTGCCGGAAACAGGTTGGGAAAATTATTGCTACCGGTCCATCGACGAGATCGCCCATCCTGAAAAGGCGCTGGCGCGGTGGCTGAGCGGTGCGCAACCCTAGGCAGGCCCGGCTTTAGCCGCTTTGTGTTCTGGGGGCGATGCGGTGTCTTCACATGCCATTCGCATCGCCGCCGCCGCCATCTTCCGGCTATCGGTCCTGGGCCTGGCCCGCCGCCAGAGCGAGGCGCAGAAAATCCAGCAGGGCGATAACGGCATAGCGGCGCAGGCGGGGGAGGTCGCCGGGAAGGGCGACATTGGCGCTTCTCTCGCCCGCTGCCCCGGCCATCGCCAGTTGAACGGTGCCCGTCCGGTCGCCGGCATGGATGGCGGCGATGGCGATGTCGGCGCCGAAATGGCGCCGCGCTTCCCCGGCCGCCGCCAGCGCCGCGCCGGGGCCGGCGGGGGCGACGATGGCACCCAGAAAGCGGGCATGTTGCGGATCGGCAGCGGCCATCCTGGCTGCCAGCAGACCGCCGGTCAGGCTTTCATGGGCCGCCAGGGTGGCGCCGCGTTGGGCCAGCAGGTCCAGCACCGCGCTTTCCATGGTGGCGTCGTCCACGGCGAACAGGTGGCGGCCCAGAATGGGGCGCAGCAGCGCCTCTTCCCCGTCCAGCAGGGCGCGGGCGGTGGCCTCGTCTTCGCCCTTGGCGGTGATGCGCAGCTTGATGCCCTCGATGCCGCTGGCCTGGAAGGCCAGGGTGGGGTTGCCGCCGGCGTCCAGCGCCCGCAGCCTGCCGTCCAGGGCCTCGGCCAGGCCCGATTCGCTCATCCCCCAGGTTTTCAGCACCCGGCTCTGGATGGTGGCGCCACCGGCGCGGCGGCGCAGATCGGGCAGCACGCAGGTCAGCATCATCTCCTGCATTTCGTCGGGCACGCCCGGCAGGGCATAGACGATCTTGCCGCCCACGGGGCAGATCATGCCCGGCGCCGTGCCCGGCATTTTCGGCACGATGCGCGCGCCTTCGGGGATCATGGCCTGGCGCAGATTGTTTTCCGGCATGGGCCGTCCGCGCGTCTGGAACATGGCGCGGATGTTCGCCGCCACCGCCTCGTCGCGGCGCAAGGGCGCGCCCATGATCCGGGCCAGCACCTCGCGGGTGATGTCGTCCGGGGTGGGGCCCAGGCCGCCGCAGCAGATCGCCGCCTGGCTGCGGGCCAGCGCCTGGCGGATGGCGGCGGCCATGCGCTCTGCATTGTCGCCCACTTTGACCTGGTGGTGGCAATCGATCCCGGCCAGGGCCAGTTGCTGGCCGATCCAGGCAGAGTTGGTATCGACGATCTGGCCCAGCAGCAGTTCGCTGCCGATGGCCACCACCTCGCAGCGCATGGTCCCTCCGATGCCTCGTCTCATAGGCCGCCGGCGCGGGCGGGCGCAAGGGCGGCGGCGTGCTATAGGGGCGCGGGCCGCTGGAGGGCGCCGCCGTGACGGCTTTCGACATTCAGCCGCTGCATCCGGATTTCGGCGGGCGCGTCGTCGGCGTCGATCTGGCCACCATCGATCAGGTGGGCGATCAAGCGGGCGACCGGGCGGGGAAGCTGGCGGCGCTGCGGGCGGCGATCGACCGCTATTCGCTGCTCCATTTTCCCGAACAAGGGCTGGACGATGCCAGCCAGCTGGCGCTGACACGCCTGCTGGGCCCGCCAGAGGTGGAACATGTCAAATTCGGGCGCAGCGGCCGCGTCGATTACTTCGGCACGGTGGGCAATATCGGCGCGGACGGCGCCCGGCAGGGCAGCGATCATGCCGATGTCCGCTTTGCCGCCGGCAACCGCATGTGGCATTCCGATTCCTCCTTCCGCCCCATCCCGGCCTTGGTCTCCATCACCCATGCCCGCGAGGTGCCGGACGAAGGCGGCGAGACCGAGTTCGCCAGCTGCCGGGCCGCCTGGGCGCGCCTGCCCGCTGCCATGCAGAAGCGTATCGCGCCGCTGAAGGTGGTGCATGATTATGTCTTCTCGCGCTCCAAGGTGGCGCCGGTGCATCCCTCCCATGCTCGTTCCCTGCCGCCGGTGGTGCAGCGCTTGGTGCGGGCCAATCCGGCCACAGGGGCCAGGAATTATTATGTCGGCTCCCACGCCAGAGAGGTGGTGGGCTGGGGCAGGGCGGAAGGCCGGGCCTTGCTGGACGATCTGCTGGCGCGGGCCACCCGCGCCCGGGATATCTACAGCCATCGCTGGCGGGTGGGCGATGTGCTGATCTGGGACAATCGCTGCCTGCTGCATCGCGGGCGCGGCTGGGATGCCGACCGATATCGCCGCCGCATGCGGCAAACCCGCGTCTCCTGCCCCTGCCCCACCGGCGAGGAGTAGGCCGGGCGGCGAGGCGCGTCCACCGGCAAGGCCGTGGCGGCGAGTGCCCGGCCGGTGTTCCCTGTGCGCTACTGGCAAGACGGTGGGAAGCAGGCGGAGGTGAAGTGGGCAGGAACGATCGCCTGGCACTCAGTGAACCTGGGGGCTTTCCTGGCCAACCGCAACCCAGGATATTCGCTGCGTGCGAAAAGGTTGGCGATTATTCGGCATTACTTCTGGAGTGCTCTATTCATCTATTTGAAGATCAACCAAATGCCACGTATCGCTGCTGCTTTCGTATTTTACTTTCGCAGCATGCTTAACTCGCAATGTCACACCATACGCATTCTCTGCGTCAACGTAAGAAATTACTCTCCATACACATGACCAAGGAGGACTATTGCTAATTCTGCGAGCAGAACTATTAAGAATGTTCGCAAATTCGGCACTTGATGGTGAAATAAGCTCGCCCTTCACGAACATTTGTGCAAAAACATGAGCACTTATGCCGTTATCTTCGCAATTCTCGTGGTATTTGTCTTCTATTGTTGGTTCACGAACACATTCGTAAAGAAGAAAGCACATGCCTATAACTAATGCGGATAAAAAAATTACGGCAAATATGCTTGCAGGTGGTATTAATAATTTGCCACAATTAGGGCAAGGGGGAAAAAATTTGTCATCGCTGCTTACTTCAACAGAAGTGCCACAATTCTTACATGTCACAATTGAAGGTATCTCATGTTTTCTGTTTTTTCCTGCTCTGCATGACTTACACGTTGACTTATTCTTTCCATTACATTCACCACAAGACAATTTGTCGCAAACGTCACATTTGAGAATGCGACCTTGAGTTTCCCCACAAGTTGGGCATGGTTTCTTTCCTGACCAATAAACACCACCAATTGACATAATTTTCTCCTTGTAGCTTTCACCCGAAGAAGTGAATTGCCGATAGCGAATCTAGCACCCTGGCTGTAGAAGGTCGAGACCGAATTTCCCTTGCTGATAGGCTTTCCGGCACACAGGGAAGCCACAAGCGCGGCAACCAAGCTCTCTGCACCCTCGATCAGGGGAAATTCTTGAAGGCATCCGCTGGCTTCCTGTGGAGCTTCACCGCCGCACCAGCCTGCATCTCGCCCGCCGGTGTCTGTGAGCTTTCCGGCGCCAGCATCTAGGAGGCGAGCACAACAGCAACCCTAGTGGCGGCAATCATAATCCTAGCCCCGCGGCAACCTATAGCGAATTGTGAGGCATGCGCCTTTGCCCTTGGGAGGAGAATCCCTGACTTCATCGCCACTGGTCACTTCACTGCACATAACTCCACAACAGGTCGGCATACGATGATCAGGGCCGGGATAATCTCCAACCTTTCGGTGCAGCTTGCCCGCGTTTATGTCGATACAAGTCGCCCCTCTTTCTTCTGCGCGGCGGAATTGTGCGTGAAGTTCTGCCCGGAATTCGTCTGCGGACGGCATATGTGAATCCTCCAGGTCGTTGCTCTTGCGAACGAAGCGCCAATGGCTATCCTGCCATGCTGCTCGTGGACGGGTCAAGACCGCCTCCCTTGCCGACAGGTTCCGAAGCCCGCAGATCCGCCCAGAATGCTGCCCGCCGCCACGCGCCCCCACCCCGCCACCGAGGAGCAGGCCTAAAGAGCGCGGGCGCGTTCCCGCAGCTCGTATTTGCGCACCTTGCCGGTGGAGGTTTTGGGCAGTTCGGCAAACACCACGTGGCGCGGGCATTTGAAATGGGCCAGCCGCTGGCGGCAAAAGGCCACGATCTCCTCGGCGCTGGCTTGCGCGCCCGGCTTCAGGGTCACGAAGGCGCAGGGCGTCTCGCCCCAGCGCCGGTCCGGCTTGGCCACCACCGCCGCTTCGGCCACGGCCGGGTGGCGGTAAAGCACGCCTTCCACCTCGATGGTGGAGATGTTCTCGCCGCCGGAGATAACGATATCCTTGGCCCGGTCTCTGATCTCGACATAGCCGTCTGCGTGCATCACGGCCAGATCGCCGGTGTGAAACCAGCCGCCGGCGAAGGCCCTCTCGGTCGCCTGCGGGTTCTTGAGGTATCCGGCCATGGCGATGTTGCCGCGCATCATGATCTCGCCCATGGTGCGGCCGTCGGCGGGCACCGGCGCCAGGGTGGCGGGATCGGCCACCGTCAGCTCGTCCTGCACCAGATAGCGCACCCCCTGGCGCGCCTTCGCCGCCGCCTTTTCGGGCGCCGGCAGGTCGTCCCAGGGCGGATGCCAGGCGCACACCGTGGCCGGGCCGTAGGTTTCGGTCAGGCCATAAACATGGGTCACTTCCACACCCCTGGCCTCCATCCGCTCCAGCACGGCGGCGGGCGGGGCGGCCCCGGCCGTCATCATCTTCACGGGGTGGCGGATGCGTTGCCACAGCTCTTCCGCGCCCGCCAGCATGGTGGTCATAACGATGGGCGCGCCGCAAAGATGGGTCACCCGGTGTTCGGCGATGGCGCCCAGGATCGTCTCGGGCGAAAGGGCGCGCAGGCAGATATGGGTGCCGGCCATGGCCGTCACCGTCCAGGGAAAGCACCAGCCGTTGCAGTGGAACATCGGCAGCGTCCACAGATAAACCGGGAAATGGGGCATGGCCCAGGTCAGCGCGTTGCCCAGCGCGTTCAGATAGGCGCCGCGGTGGCGATAAACCACGCCCTTGGGATCGCCGGTGGTGCCGGAGGTGTAGTTCAGCGCGATGGCCTGCCATTCGTCGCCGGGCTCGGTAAAGCTGGCGTCGCCATCGCCCTGGCGAAGCAGCGCCTCATAGCCGATATCGCCCGGTGGGCAGGCGGCGGCGGGCGCTGGCGGGGCCTGCGGATCGTCGATCCAGATCACCAGGGGGCGGCGGCCAAGCCGTGCCAGCGTCGCCTCGACGGTGGCGGCAAAGGCCAGGTCGGCGATCAGCGCGGCGGCCTCGCCATGGTCCAGCATGAAGGCGATGGCCTCGGCATCGAGGCGGATGTTGATGGCGTTCAGCACGCAGCCCGCCATGGGCACGGCAAAGCTGGCCTCTACGAATTCCGGCAGGTTGGGGGCCAGGATCGCCACCGTGTCGCCCCTGGCAAAGCCGCGCGAGACCAGCGCCGAGGCCAGTTGGCGACAGCGACGCCGGGTCTCGCCCCAGCTGCGGTGCACCCCGCCATAAACCACCGCCGGACGGTCGGGATAGACCGCGCCCGTGCGCTCAAGAAAGGCGATGGGCGAAAGCGGCACATGATTGGCCCGGCGCCGGTGAAGCCCCTGTTCGTAGATGCCGTCGCCGGCGCCCGTCGCTTTCCCCATCGCCTTTCCCTCGCGCTCAGCCCGCTTCGCGCCCGTGTTCGGCCAGCACCTTGCGGGCGGCGCGGAAGCATTCCAGCGCCTGGGGCACGCCGCAATAGATGCCAACCGCATGGATGGCGGCGCGAATCTGCTCCACGCTGCAACCGTTGGCCAGCGCCCCGCGGCAGTGCAGCTCCCATTCGTGCATGCGGCCCAGGGCGCCGATCATCGCCAGGTTCATCAGCGAGCGGGTCTTGGCGTCGATGGCATCGTCGCCCCAGCCAAAGCCCCAGCACCATTCGGTCATGGCCTCCTGGAAGGGGCGGGTGAAATCGTCGGCCGCGGCCAGATTGGCCTCGACATAGTCGGCGCCCAGGGTGGCCTTGCGCCGGGCCAGGCCCAGTTCGAAACGCTCCTCGTCCATGGCGGCCTCCCGCATTGCGGCCCCCAGCCTCCGCCCTCGCCCGGGCGAGATCAAGACCCGCGGGATCGCAACCCCGGAAGCTGAAGGTCCGGGCGCGCGGCCTCGACCAGGCCCGCCAGATGGCGGCGGCAGACGGAGGCGAAGGCCTCGCCCATGCGGGTGGGGCGCTGCGCCGCCAGCCGGGCCAGCCCCAGGCGCATGTCGCGGCGCGGCCAGGACAGCGGCACCGTGGCCAGCCTGCGTCCGTCCAGGGCGCGGTCGTGGGCGGGGCGGCTGTGCAGCAGGCTGTAGCCATAGCCGTTGGCAACCAGGCCGCGCGCCATTTCGATGGAATGGGTCTCGCAGGCGATGGCCGGCTCGATCCCGGCCTCGGCGAAGACGGAAAGGAAATGCCCCCGGCTGCCCGGCAGGGCCAGCAGCACGAAAGGCTCGCCCGCCAGCTCGGCCAGCCGGATGGCGCCCTGGCGCGCCAGCCGATGGGAGGCGGGCAGCATGGCGTAGATCGGCACCGTCGCCAGCGCCTCGAAGGCGATGTCGTCGCCGCGGTCCAGGTCGTAGGTCAGCGCCAGCTCGAAATGGCCGTGGCGCAGGCCGTGGCCCAGCGCCCGCAGATCTTCCTCGTGGGGCGCGACCCGGATCGCCGGATGCTCCCCCGCCAGCGCCCGCAGCAGCCCCGGCAGCACCAGCGGCGCGAAGGTGACGAAACAACCCACATCCAGGGCGCCGGCCAGCCCCTGGGCCAGGCCGGCCGCGTTGTGGGCGAACTCCTCGGCATGGGCCAGCAGAGCGCGCGCCTCGGCCGCCAGCCGCCGCCCGGCCGGGGTGGGCGAAATGCCCCTGGCGTGATGGCGGACGAACAGGGCGACGCCGAACGCCTGTTCCAGATGGGCGATGGCCGCCGAGACCGAAGGCTGCGAGACATGACAGCGCCGGGCCGCCCCGGCCACGCTGCCCGCCTCGGCGGCGGCGGCGACATAGGCCAGCTGCCTCAGCGTGTATTGCATAGCTTTTTCCTATTCAAAAGCCCACTAGATAATGTTTTACCTTTGCCGGCGCCGCCGTCAACCTGCGCCCGGCGGAGCCAGGGAGGGACGGCCATGCTGATGACGGGCGAGCAATACCGGGAGTCGCTGCGCGACGGGCGCGAGGTGTTCATCGCGGGCGAGCGGGTAACGGATGTGCCCGGCCACAAGGCTTTCCGGCCCATCGTGGATGTGCGCGCGCGCATCTACGACATGGCCCATGAGGACCGGTTCAAGGACATCATGGCCTGCCAGCGGGACGGCGAGCTCTGCGCCAGCGCCTGGCAGCCGCCGCTGGCGCCCGAAGACTGGCAGACCAAGCGCCGCTGGGTGGAGACGGTGATGTGGGAGATCGGCGGCGTGGTGACGCGGGTAGGCGACGAGACCGTGGGCGAGCTGTGGTCGCTGGCCGACGGCAAGGATGTGCTGAACCAGGTGGACGAAAGCTGGTCCGCCAATATCGACCGCCATATCCAGCGCGTGCTGGCGAACGACCTGTTCCACGTCTCGGCCAACACCGACCCCAAGGGCGACCGTTCCAAGGCGCCGCAGGACCAGGACCCGGACATGCTGCTGCATGTGGTGAAGGAGACCGATTCCGGCATCGTCGTGCGCGGGGCCAAATACGAGACCGCCGCCGCCTATGCCCATCAGGCCTTCGTCAAGCCCACCATCGCCAATTGGGGCGACAGCAAGCTTTCCGACTATGCGCTGGGCTTCATCTGCCCGATGAACGCGCCGGGGCTGAAGCATATCTGCCGCAACGGCTTTGCCGGCGTGAGGCCCGCCACCGACTATCCCCTTTCCAACGGCTTCGACGAGGTCGATACCCTGCTGGTGTTCGACGATGTGCTGGTTCCCTGGGAGAACATCCTGTTCTATCGCCACACCGCGGCGGCCACCTTCATTCGCGGCACGCTGCACCGCTACAGCGCCTATATGTTCGTGCTGCGCATCATGCTGATGGCCGATCTGATGATCGGCGCCGCGCTTTTCAACGTGCGCCAGACCGGGCTGGACCGGCAACAGGCGGTGCAGGAAAAGCTGGCCCGGCTGGCCTGCTATCGCGAGGGCATCAACGCCCATCTCACCGCCGCCATCGCCGCGGCGCGGCGCAGCCCCGGCGGCTTTCTGATGCCGGACCAGTCGCTGCTCTATACCGGGCGCGTGCTGGCCTGCAGCCAGCTGCCGGAGGCGATGCATCTGACCCGCGAGCTGATGGGCGGGCAGATCTGCGTCACCCCCGACAACCCCGCCTTCCTGGCCGGCGAGACGGCGCCATGGATGGCGAAGTTCTACAACGTCAACGCCAGCTGGCAGGCGGAGGACCGGCGCAAGCTGCTGGCCTTTGCCCGCGACCTGGTGAACTCCGACTATGCCGGCCACAAGGTGACCTTCCAGCTGTTCGCCCAGTCGCCGCCCTTCGCCCATCTGGGCGCCGTCTATCGCAATTTCGACTTCGACTCGCCGCTGCGTTTCGTGCAAAAAGCCGCCGGCCTCTCCGAGAAGACGATGGCATAGGGGCGGCGAACCGACGGGAGGAAACATCATGGCCCATCTGCGCCTGCGCCGTTTCAACACGCGGGAGATGTATCCCGAACAGACGCTGGACAACGACCTCGCCATGGCGGTGCGGGCCGGCAACCACATCTTCATGCGCGGCCAGACCGGCTTCGACCTGGACGGCAGCTTCCACGGCGTGGGCGACCCGGCGGCCCAGGCGGAGATGGCGATGTCCTGCGTCGAGCGGCTGCTGGAGGAGGCCGGGGGAAGGCTGGAGCATATCTGCAAGATCACCGTCTATCTCACCGACCCGCGCTTTCGCGAGCCGGTCTATAACGTCATCGGGCGCTGGCTGAAGGGCGTCCATCCCTGCTCCACCGGCCTGGTGGTCCAGGCGCTGGCGCGGCCGGAGATGCTGATGGAGATCGATGTGGACGCCGTGGTGCCGGAGGACGAAGGCCGATGACCTTCTCGCTCACCGCCCGCTGTGCCGCCAGCGGCATGTTCGGGGTGGCGGTCACCTCCTCCAGCCCGGCCGTCGCCGCCCGCTGCGCCTGGGTGCGGGGCGGCATCGGCGCCGTCGCCAGCCAGAATGTCACCGATCCGGGCCTGGGCACGATGGGGCTGAACCTGCTGGGCCAGGGCTATGGCGCCGCCCGGGCGATGGCGCTGCTGGTGGAGGCGCGGCCCTTCGCCGCCTGGCGTCAGCTGGCGATGGTGGATGGGCTGGGCCACACCGCCCATCATTCCGGCAGCGGCACGCTGGGCACCCACGCAGTGGCCTGCGGCGAAGGCTGCGTGGCCGCCGGCAATCTGCTGGCCGATCCCGGCGTGCCGGCGGCCATGGTGGCGGCCTTCGCGGCCGGCGGCGGGGGCGAGCGCCTGCCCGAGAGGCTGCCGGAACGGCTGCTGAGGGCCCTGGAAGCGGGGCTGGACGCGGGCGGCGAGGAAGGCAGCGTGAAATCGGCCGGCATCGTGGTCTGCCACCGGCACGACTGGCCGATCTGCGACCTGCGCGTGGACTGGCATCCGGAGCCCATCGCCGAGTTGCGCCGCGTCTGGCAGGTCTATGGCCCGCAGATGGACGACTACACCATCCGCGCGCTGGACCCCACCAGGGCGCCCAGCTACGGCGTGCCGGGCGACCCCTGACGCGGAGCCGCCCGCGCAGGCGCCTCAGCCGCCGTGGAAGATGGAGAGCGCCATGCGCCGGATGTGGGCCGGCAGGTGCTCGTCATAGCCCTGCCAGTCGGCATAGGCGGGCAGCTTCAGCTCGCTCTGCCAGCGCTCCATCCCGGCCAGCACCTGGGCCGGCCCGCCTGCCGCCATGGCCTTGGCGACCTCGACGGAGACCAGCTGGAACAGATCCTCCACGAAGGCCAGGTTCTCCTCGACGATGCCGGGCGAGGTGTCGTCGGAATGGGCGTTGACCGCGTGTTCCAGGTCCATCGCCAGCAGCTCCCGCAGCACCCGCCCGATGGCGAGATAGTTGTCGTCGTCCATGAACAGCCCGTGGGTCAGCTCCCGGTCGATATAGAGGTCGGCCGTGAAGGCGATGCGCCGTTCGGGCAGGTGCAGGACGATGGAACCGGCCCCGTCGGCCGGGCCGTAATGGTAGAGATCCACCGGCGTGCCGGCGAAATCCACCCGCATGGCGTCGTTGAAGGTGGTGTCCACCCGGTCCGGGGCCTGGCCGGTGATGTCGAGGGCGAACACCGGCAGACAGGCGGCGTGGCAGATCACCTGCGCCGCGGGGAAGAGCTCGGTGCCGCCGACATGGTCGTAATGCTCGTGGGAGAGCACGATATGGGTGATCGGCTTGGCGGCGATCCCGGCGACGGCCTGCTTCAGCGCCCGGGCGCGGCTGGCGGAGGCGGGATCGGTGATCAGCACCCCGTCTTCGCCCACCACCGCCAGGCTGACATAGCCGCCCTCGCTGACCGTATAGACGTCGGCGGCGAGCTGGGTGACCACCGGCGCCGCCGCGCCCGGCAGCGTGGAGAGGGCGAGCGCCAGGGCGGCAGCGACGGCTCCGATGGCGATTCGGGCGGCGGCGATCCGGGCGCGGGCGACGGGCATGGCTCCTCCGGGTTCCTCCGAGCGGGGGGCGGCGGAGATTATGCCGCCCTGCCCGGTGCCGTCATCGCCCCGCCCGGCCCTGGATACACCGATCCCGGCGCCCTGTGCCCATATGTTCCCCGGAGGCGCCGGCGGTGCTCAGCCCTTCCAGATGCCTTCGCGCACCAGATCGTCCTGCGTGGTTTCGATGGCGCCCTTCAGGATGGCGACGAAATCGTCGATCTGGGCTTCGGTGAGGATCAGCGGCGGCGACATCACGTTGAGATGGCCCAGCGGGCGGACGATCAGCCCGTTGCTCTGGGCGTGGGCGGCGATGCGCCCGCCGACATCCACCTCCGGCGGCAACAGCGCCCTGGTGGCTTTGTCGGCGACGTTCTCGACGCACATCATGAAGCATTTGCCGCGCACCTCGCCCACCAGCGGCAGATCGGCCAGCTCCTCCCGCAGCCGACGCTCGAAATAGGGGCCGACCTTGCGCACATGGCCGGGGATGTCCTCGCGCTCCATGATCTCGATGTTCTTCAGGCCGGCGGCACAGCACACCGGATGGCCCGAATAGGTGAAGCCGGTGGTGAACAGCCCGCCTTCCACCTGCGGCGTGGAGAGCACATCGTAGATCTCCTGCGAGACGATGGTGGCCGAAAGCGGCTGATAGCCGGAGCTGATGCCCTTGGCCGAGGTGACGATGTCGGGGACGATGTCGAACACCGGCTCGGAGGCGAAGAAATGCCCCAGCCGGCCGAAGCCCGTGACCACCTCGTCGGAGATGTAGAGGATGTCGTTGGCCTTGCACACCTCCAGCGTGCGGCGGTGATAGCCTTCCGGCGGCACGATGACGCCGCCGGCGCCCATGATCGGCTCGGCGATGAAGGCGCCGATGTTCTCCGCGCCGACCTCCTCGATGCGCCCTTCCAGATCCTGGATCAGCCAGTCGCAGAAGGCGGCCTCGCTCATGCCCTCGGGGCGGCGATAGGGGTAGGGGCAGGCGACATGGACCACCAGGTCGTCGGCCTGGTCGAAGCCGATCTTGTCGTAGGCGATGCCGGTGAGCGCGGCCGCCATGTAGGTCATGCCGTGATAGGCGTCCACGCGGCTGATAATCTTCTTCTTGGCCGGGCGGGAACGGTTGTTCCAGTAGAAATGGACGAAGCGGATGGCGGTGTCGTTGGCCATGGAACCGCCGGTGCCGAAGAAGGTGTGGTTGAGGTCGCCGGGCGTCAGCTCCGCCAGCTTGGCCCCCAGCAGGCCCGCCGGCGGCGTGCCCAGGTGGTGGAAGGGCGAGTAATAGGGGATGGCGCGCACCTGTTCGGCGATCGCGTCGGCCATCTCTTCGCGCCCATAGCCGATATTGACGCACCACAGACCGCCGATGCCGTCGATGAACTTGTTGCCGCGGCTGTCATAGACATGGATGCCGTCGGCCTCGGCCATGATCTCGGAACCCTTCTCGTCCCAGTGGGCGAAGTCGGTCCAGGGATGGATGACGTGGTCGTGATCCTTCTGCCAGAGCTCGTCGGCGTCGTATCTCACATTCCTCAGCATGATGCCCTCCCCACAATCGGAAGCCGCAGTATCGCCCCCCGCGGCCAGGAAGGCCACCCCCTTCGAGGCGTCGGGAAGGCCGCCCTTCCGGCAGGCTCAGGTCGCCAGCGCCAGCGCCGCCATCAGCAGCGCCAGAAGGGAGAGAGGCCACAGCCAGGCCGTTCGCCCCCCATTGCCGGCGCCCGGCGGCGGGGAGGGCGCCATGGCGCGGTGAAGTTCCCTCTCCGCCGCCCGGTCGATCCCCCGGTCGATCCCCCGGTCGATTATGATCTCCACCTTGCCGGCCAGTTCCGGCAGGCGGGCCAGCATGCGCGCGCCCTGCCTGGCGGCCTCGGCGGCCTGGGCCGGGGGCGAGAGATGGGCCGCCGCCCAGTCTTCGATCGGCGGGCGCATCAGCGCCCACATATCGACCCCGGGCGCCAGGCGGCGCGCGATGCCTTCGGTCACCAGCATGGTCTTTTGCAGCAGCAGCAGCCGGGGCTGGGTCGCCATGCCGAAGCGTTCGGTGACCTGGAACAGCTGGGCCAGCAGCCGCGCCATCGAAATCTCCCCCTGGGGGCGGTCCAGGATCGGCTCGCCGATGGCGCGGCAGGCCTGGGCGAACAGGTCGCGGGAACGGTCCGCCGGCACCCAGCCCGCCTGAAAGTGGAGGTCGGCGACACGGCGCCAGTCGCGCGCCAGAAGGGCCAGCAGCATGCCGGCCAGCGCCAGGCGGGTGGGGCGATCGAGGCGGCCCATGATGCCGAAATCGACCGCCACGATGGCCCCCGAAGCGTCCACGAACAGGTTGCCGGGGTGCATGTCGGCGTGAAAGAAGCCGTCGCGGAAGGCCTGGTTGAAGAACGCCCGCGCCGCCTGGGCAACCAGCTTTTCGCCATCGTGGCCCGCCGCCGCCAGCGTCTCGCCTTCGTCCACCGGGATGCCTTCCACCCATTCCAGCGTCAGCACGCTTTGCGATGTCAGCTGCCAGTCCACCGCCGGCACGCGAAAGCCGGGATCGCCCGCCATGTTCTCGCCCAGCTCGGCGGCCGCTGCCGCCTCCAGACGCAGATCGAGCTCGATCTCGAACCATGTGCCCAGCATGCGCACCACCTCGACCGGGCGCAGCCGGTGAAGGCCGGGGCGGGCGCGTTCCACCAGCCGGGCGAGCCAGCGGGCCAGCGCGAGATCGCGGGCGATGGCGGCGGCGACGCCGGGGCGCAGCACCTTGACCGCAACCTCGCGCCCGTCGGCGGTGCGGGCGCGGTGGACCTGGGCGATGGAGGCGGCGGCGACCGGACGATCGTCGAAGCGTTGGAACAGGCGGGCCAGCGGCGCCCCCAGCTCGCGCTCGACGGTGGCGCGCGCCTGCCGGGCCGGGAAGGGCGCCAGCCGGTCCTGCAGCCCGGAAAGGGCGCGGGCCATCTCCTCGCCGATCATGTCGCCGCGCACGGAGAACAGCTGGCCCGCCTTGACGAAGCCCGGCCCCAGCGCCTGCAAGGCGCGCCGCAGCCTCTCGCCTGGACGGCCGCCGGCGGGGCGGCGGAACCAGGGCGGCACAAACGCAGCCAGGGCGGCGGCCCATAGCAGCGGCCGCGCCACGCCGGCCAGCCGCAGGGGGAAGAGGGCATCGTGGCGGGCCAGGATGCGGGCGATGGCGAACAGCCTGGCGAGATTGCGGACGGCCTGGACGGGGCCGGTCATGGGCGGCCGGGGCGCCTTACAGCCGCCAGGCGGCGGTGATGGCGGCGATGCCGCCGGCCAGGCTGCGCGTGGCGATGCGGGCGAAGCCGGCCGCGGCCACCATGGCGGCGAAGCGCTGCCGGGACGGGAAGCGGCGGATGCTCTGGGCGAGATAGCGATAGGCGTCGCCGTCGCCGGCCACGGCTGCGCCCAGGCGCGGCAGCGCCGCCTCCAGGGCGCGGCCATAGAGGCGGTCCAGCGCCGGCAGGGCGAGATGCCCGAACTCCAGGCAGGCGAAGCGCCCGCCCGGGCGCAGCACGCGGTGGGCCTCGGCCAGGGCGCGGTCGAGATGGGTGACGTTGCGGATGCCGAAGGCGATGGTGTAGGCGGCCACGCTGGCATCGGCCAGCGGCAGCGCCTCGGCGTCGCCACACAGCCAGCCGATGGCGCCGGTCTGGTCACGATCCTGGGCGCGATCCAGCGCGCGGTCGCGCCCGCGCGCCAGCATGGCGGCATTGACGTCGATCGCGTCCACCCGCACGCCGCGCCGGGCCAGCAGAAAGGCGACATCGCCGGTGCCGCCCGCCACATCCACCGCCCGCCCGCCGGCGATATCGCGTGCCACCAGCGCCGCCAGCTCGCGCTTCCACAGGCGGTGGAGGCCGGCGGACATGAGGTCGTTCATCAGGTCGTAGCGGGGCGCGACGCTGTCGAACACCCGGCGCACCAGGCGCGCCTTGTCGGCGGCGGCGACGCGGCGGTCGCCGAAGCGGGTGGCATGGTCTGCCCGCTCGTCTGCCCGCTCGTCCGTTCGTTCGCCTGTTCGTTGGGCGGGGGTCATGGCGGCGGACCTTACCCCCCGCCGCCGCGCCCCGCCATGGCGCCCTGCCCAGGCGCCCGCGCCCGTTGCATCACGGTGCAACCGCCGCCGGAGGGTGGCATGGTGGGCCATGCCGGAGTTGCCGGAAGTCGAGACCGTTCGCCGTGGCCTGGAGCCGGTGCTGCTGGGGCGGCGCATCGCGGCCGTGGAGCAGCGCCGGGCGGACCTGCGCATCCCCTTCCCCGCCGATTTCGCGGCCAGGCTGGGCGGGCGCCGGGTGACGGCGCTGCGGCGGCGCGCCAAATACCTCCTGTTCGACCTCGACGATGGCCAGGTGCTGATCTGCCATCTCGGCATGTCGGGGCGCATGACGATCGCCCCGCGCGGCGACAACCGCCCGCCGGGGCGCCACGATCATGTGCTGTTTGCGCTGGAGGGCGGCCACAGGGTGACCTTCAGCGACCACCGCCGCTTTGGCCTGATGACGCTGACGACAGCGGCGGGGGAGGCGGACCATCCCTTGCTGGCGAAGCTGGCGCCCGACCCGCTGGATGCGGGCTTTACGTCCGAGCGCTTCGCGGGCGTCCTGGCCGGGCGGCGGGCCTCCATCAAGGCGGCGCTGCTGGATCAGCGGCTGGTGGGCGGGGTCGGCAACATCTACGCCTCGGAGGCGCTGCATCTGGCCCGCGTCTCGCCTTTCCGCCCGGCCGGCAGCGTGGCCGGGGCGCGCGCGCGGCGCCTGGCGGAGGCGCTGGCCCAGGTGCTGGCCCTGGCCATCGCCGCCGGCGGCGCCTCGCTGCGCGACCACCGCCAGGCCAGCGGCGCGCTCGGCACCTTCCAGCACAGCTTCCGGGTCTATGACCGCGAGGGCGCGCCCTGCGCCACGCCGGGCTGCAAGGGCACGATCCGCCGCGCCCGCCAGGGGGCGAGATCGACCTTCCACTGCCTGGGCTGTCAGCGTTAGGTGGCGGGCGATTCGCGAAGCTGGCGCTTGCTCAATTCCGCGCCGATGGCCGGCGATGGCCGCCCGGGCGCGGAAATCCGCGCCATTGACGGCCCGGCAGAGCGTCGCTATACCCGCCCCCCGACAGCGACGCCAACGCCGGGAGAGGCCATGGCCAACTCCATGCAAGCCAGGAAACGGGTGCGCCAGAGCGCGCGGAGAACGGCGATAAACCGCCGCCGGACGAGCCGCATCCGCAGCTATGTCCGCAAGGTGGAGGAGGCGATCGCCGGCGGCGACAAGGCGGCCGCCGCCAGCGCCCTGCGCGCGGCCCAGCCGGAGATCGCACGCGGCGCCAGGCTGGGCGTCCTGCACCGCAACAGCGCGGCGCGGAAAATCTCGCGACTGGCACGGCACATCGCCAAGATGTAGTTCGCCGGGCGCAAAGCTGCCCCCTTATGATGTGACGAACGGCGCCGGAGAGGCCGCCCTGATGTGGCCTGCTTCCCGGCTATCGAACTGACGTATACACGCATTGCGTGTGCTGGTCGGCACCGTTCCGGTGGCAGCTCGTTGCCGCGCGGCGCCCGGTGCGGCTATGGTGGCCGCCGGGTCGCCGGGCGACCCTGACGATGTGACCTTCCGGCGGAGCGCCTGCGTAAGCTCCTGCCTGTGGCGACGGATGGCGTCGCCGCAGAGCGGTAGTTCGTGCCCGGTTCGTGCGCGGCTTGCGCCCGGCTTCGCAAGGGGGTTCCTGCCGTGGCCGGCCACCGGTCGGGCGCGGCCTGCGAAATGAGGGGGGATATGAACAAGATACGGAAATTGCTGGACAATCCTGCCAGGGGCGCCACCTCCAGGATGCGGCCGGGCACGGGATGGCCGCGTTTGCACGGCACGGGCGACGGCCGCGCCGCCGCCACCTCGCCACCGCCTGGGATGTCCACTGTGGACGCGGCATAAACCCGCGCGCCGTCATGGCCGGGGCCCTTGTCGCACCCGGCCCCAGGAGACCACCCAGGATACCTATTGCTGGCGAGGAGAGCTGAGAGATGGCGTCGAAAGCGGTCAGGATGGATGGCAGGGTTGCGGATCAGTGGAAGCGTGTGCGGGGGCGGCTGCGGGCCGAGCTGGGAGAGGCGGCATTCAAGACATGGTTGCGTCCCCTGTCCCTCGACGGGGTGCAGGGCGGCGAAGTCGTGATGCGCGTTCCCAACGGCAATATGAAGGATTGGGTCATGTCGCGTTGCGGCGCGCGCCTGCGCGATCTGTGGTGCAGCGAAAACCGGCAGTTCACGGGCATCGCCATCCGGGTCGGCAAGGCGCCGCGCCGTTCGGAGCGGCGCGCGATGCCCGCCATCGGGCACGACCTCGACATGGTTCCCCACGATGCCAGGGTAGGGGCCAGAGTGGGGGCCAGGGCAGGAGGAGAGGGCGAAGCCGACCGGGGGGCGGTCCAGCTCGACCGGCGTTTCACCTTCGAGCAGTTCGTGGTGGGCCGCAGCAACGAGTTCGCGCGCGCCGCCGCCCTGCGCGTCGCCGAGGCCGACCGGGTGGCCTTCAACCCGCTCTACCTCTATGGCGGCGTCGGGCTGGGCAAGACCCATCTGATGCAGGCCGTCGCCTGGCATATCCGCGCCCGGGACCCCGACCGCCGCGTGCTTTACATGTCGGCCGAGACGTTCATGTACAAGTTCGTTCACGCCCTGCGCGGCCAGGACACCATGGCCTTCAAGGACCGCTTCCGCGCCGTCGATGTGCTGATGATCGACGATATCCAGTTCATCGCCGGCAAGGCCTCCACCCAGGAGGAGTTCTTCCACACCTTCAACGCGCTGGTCGATGGCAACCGCCAGGTGGTGGTCTCCGGCGACCGGGCGCCAGGCGAGATCGAGGGCCTTGGGGAGCGGCTGCGCTCGCGCCTCTACCGGGGCCTGGTCGCCGACATTCACCCCGCCGATTACGAGCTGCGCCTGGGCATCGTGCGGGTCAAGGCGGCCCAGGCCCGGGCCGGCCAGTTCGAGGATGTCGATGTGCCGCAGCGGGTGATGGAGTTCCTGGCCCACAAGATCTGCTCCAATGTGCGCGAGCTGGAGGGCGCGCTGAACCGGGTGCTGGCCCATGCCCAGCTGGTGGGGCGCCCGGTGACGCTGGAGACGACCCAAGAGCTGATGCGCGACCTGCTGCGCGCCCAGGACCGGCGGCTGACGATCGAGGATATCCAGAACAAGGTTGCCCGCCATTACGGCATCCGCCCGGCCGATATGCTCTCCAGCCGCAAGCAGCGCGCCATCGCCCGCCCGCGCCAGGTCGCCATGTATCTGGCCAAACGCCTGACCAGCCGCAGCCTGCCGGAGATCGGGCGCCAATTCGGTGGCCGCGACCACACCACGGTGATGCATGGCGTGCGCAGGATCGAGCAGCTGATGGGCGAGGATGCCGGCCTGGCCGGCGATGTGGAGCTGTTGGAGCGCATGCTGGAAGGCTGAGTTTTCCGCAAGCATGCAGACGCCGCCCGGCCCGGCCCGAGGCTGGCGCCAGGGCAGGCCTTCTGCTAGCATCGCCGTTCCCGAGGCGATCGATCGCCCGTGCGCACGCTTCGCACGCCGCCGGCAGCGGTCGCTTCACCATCGCGACGGATACCGCTTCATGAAACTGGCCATCGACCGCGCCGTCCTGCTGAAGGCGCTGACCCATCTGCAAAGCGTTGTGGAACGGCGCAACACCATCCCCATCCTCTCCAACATGCGGCTGGAGACGGTCGCCGACGGCCTGCGCCTGACCGCCACCGATATGGACCTGGAAGCGGTGGAGACGGTCGCCGCCGGCGTCCAGGAGCCCGGCGCCACTACGGCGCCGGCCCATATGCTCTACGACATCTGCCGCAAGCTGCCGGAAGGCGCGGAGGTGGCGCTCCAGACCGCCGCCGAGGCCACGGAAAGGCTGGCGATCGCCTGTGGGCGCATCCGTTTCCAGCTGCCCTGCCTGCCGGTGGACGATTTCCCGGTCATGTCCGACGACGATTTCAGCCACAGCTTTACGCTGGCGGCTGGCGAGCTGCGGCGTCTGATCGACAAGGCCAGGTTCGCCGTCTCCACCGAGGAGATCCGCTATTACCTGAACGGCATCTATCTGCACGCCACCCAGAGCGGCGATGCCCCGCTGCTGCGCGCCGTCGCCACCGACGGCCACCGCCTGGCCCGGGTCGATGCCGAACGGCCCCAGGGTGCCGGCGGCATGCCGGGCGTCATCGTCCCGCGCAAGACCGTGGGCGAGCTGCGCAAGCTGGCGGACGAGGCCGATGGCGAGATCGACGTCGCACTCTCCGAGACCAAGATCCGCTTCGCCTTCGACAAGGTGGTGCTGACCTCGAAGCTGATCGACGGCACCTTCCCCGATTACGAGCGGGTGATCCCTGCCAGCAACGACAAGGCGCTGGATGTGGACGCCGCCGGCTTTGTGCGGGCGGTCGATCGCATGATGGCGATCTCCAGCGACAAGACCAACGCCATCAAGCTGGCGCTGAACCAGACGCGCCTGGTGCTGTCGTCGGGCGGCCCCGACAGCGCCTCCGGCGAGGAGGAGCTGGCGGTCGAGTACGACAGCCCGGCGCTGGAGATCGGCTTCAATGCCCGCTATGTGCTGGAGATGGCCCAGAATTTCGAGGGCGAGCGCATCCGTTTCCAGATGGCCGATGCGGTCAAGCCCGTCATCGCCTACGATCCCAGCGACGAGCGCGCGCTCTATGTCCTGATGCCGATGCGGGTCTGACGCCGCCCATGGGCAGCGCCGCGGCCCTGGCTGGGGTGGCCCCGCGCGCCGCGGGCAGCGTGGCGGTGCGCCGCCTGCAGGTGACCGCCTTTCGCAGCTGGCCCCGGGCCCGGATCGAGGTCGGCCCGCAGCCGGTGGTGCTGACCGGCCCCAACGGCGCCGGCAAGACCAATCTGCTGGAGGCGCTCTCCTGGCTGGGCCCCGGGCGCGGCCTGCGCGGGGCCAGGCTGGCCGATCTGGCCCAGCGCGGGGCGGATGCCCCCTGGGCGGTGGCCGCCGAGATCGCCGCGCCGCAGGGTGCGGTGAAGATCGCCACCGGGGCCGCGCCCGGCGGCGAGGGCGAACGGCGCCTGGTCAGGATCGACGGACGGGCGGCGCGCTCCCCGGCGGCGCTGGCCGAGGTGGTCTCCATGGTCTGGCTTACCCCCGCCATGGACGGCCTGTTTCGCGAGGCGCCCCAGGGCCGGCGGCGCTTGTTCGATCGCCTGGTGGCCGCCCACGACCCGCTCCATATCCGCCGCTACGGCGCCTATGAGCGCGCCATGCGCGAGCGCATCCGCCTGCTGCGGGAAGGCTGCCGGGACGCTGCCTGGCTGGCGGCGCTGGAGGAGACCATGGCCGAGACCGGGGTGGCGGTGGCGGCCGCCAGGCGCGACCTGGCCTGCCGGCTGGCCCCGGTGCTGGCCGAAGGCACGGCCCCCTTCCCCGGCGCCGCCCTGGCGCTGGCGGGCAGCCTGGAAGGCTGGCTCGCCGGCGTGCCGGCGCTGGAGGCCGAACAGCGCTTTCGCCAGCATCTGGAGCGGGGCCGCGCCGGCGATGCCGAGGCCGGCGCCACCGCCTGCGGCCCCCATCGCAGCGATCTCGCCGTCACCCACCTGGCGACCGGCATGGCGGCGACGCTGTGTTCCACCGGCCAGCAAAAGGCGCTGGTGATCGCGCTGCTGCTGGCGGCCGCCCGGCTGGAGGCGCAGCGCCGCCCGCCACTGCTGCTGCTGGACGATGTCGTCGCCCATCTCGATGCCGCCCACCGCCAGGCGCTGTTCGCCCTGCTGCTGGAGCTGGGCCTGCAAGCCTGGATGACCGGCAGCGATCCCGCGCCCTTCGCCTCCCTGGGCGGGCGCTGCCAGCGCTTCGCCATCGCCGCCGGGCGCCAGCCCGCCCCGTGCGGCCCGCCCGCGCCATGAGCGCCCAGGCGGCAGCCCACAGCGAGGGCGGGCAGGATTACGGCGCCGACGCCATCAAGGTGCTGAAGGGCCTGGACGCGGTGCGCAAGCGCCCGGGCATGTATATCGGCGATACCGACGACGGCACCGGCCTTCACCACATGGTGTTCGAGGTGGTGGACAACGCCATCGACGAGGCCCTGGCCGGCCATTGCGACACCGTCAGCGTGGTGCTGAACGGCGACGGCTCGGCCACGGTGGAAGACAACGGGCGCGGCATCCCCACCGATCTGCACCCCGAAGAGGGCATCTCGGCCGCCGAGGTCATCATGACCCGCCTCCATGCCGGCGGCAAATTCGATCACAACAGCTACAAGGTCTCCGGCGGCCTCCACGGCGTCGGCGTCTCGGTGGTGAACGCGCTCTCCTCCCTGCTGGAGCTCACCGTCTGGCGCGATGGCAGCGAGCACCGCATGCGTTTCCGCCATGGCGACGCCGAGGCGCCGCTCGAGGCCACCGGCCCCGCCAGCCGCACCGGCACCCGGGTCACCTTCACCCCCTCGCCGCAGACCTTCACCCGCATCGCCTTCGATTTCGGCGTGCTGGAAAGCCGCCTGCGCGAGCTCGCCTTCCTGAACAGCGGCGTGCGCATCCGCCTGGCCGACCGCCGCACCCTGGAGACGCGCGAGCAGGAATTCTTCTACCAGGGCGGGGTCAAGGCCTTCGTCGCCTATCTCGATCGCAACAAAACCGCGCTCATCGGCGAGAGCATCCATTTCAGCGGCGAGCGCGACGGGCTGGGGGTCGAGGTCGCCATGCAGTGGAGCGACGCCTATCACGAGAACACGCTCTGCTTCACCAACAACATCCCGCAGCGCGACGGCGGCACCCATCTGGCCGGCTTTCGCGGCGCGCTCACCCGCACCGTCCAGGCCTATGCCCAGGCCGGCGGCCTCATCCGCCGCGAAAAGCTGGCGCTGACCGGCGAGGACATGCGCGAAGGGCTGACGGCGATCCTCTCCTGCAAGGTGCCCGACCCCAAATTCGCCGCCCAAACCAAAGACAAGCTGGTCTCGTCGGAGGTGCGCCCGGTGGTGGAACAGATCGTCGCCGACCGGCTGGGCCAGTGGTTCGAGGAGCATCCGGCCGAGGCACGCCAGATCGTCTCCAAATGCGTCGAGGCGGCCGCCGCCCGGGAAGCGGCGCGCAAGGCCCGCGACCTCACCCGCCGCAAGGGCGCCCTGGAGATCGCCAATCTGCCGGGCAAGCTGGCCGACTGCCAGGAGAAAGACCCGGCAAAGTCGGAGCTGTTCATCGTCGAGGGCGATTCGGCCGGCGGTTCCGCCAAACAGGCGCGCGACCGGGCCAATCAGGCGGTGCTGCCGCTGCGCGGCAAGATCCTCAATGTCGAGCGGGCGCGCATCGACAAGATGCTGTCGTCGGACCAGGTGGGGATGCTGATCACCGCCCTGGGCGCCGGCATCGCCGAAGATTTCGATCTGGCCAAACTGCGCTATCGCAAGATCGTCATCATGACCGACGCCGATGTCGACGGCGCCCATATCCGCACCCTGCTGCTCACCTTCTTCTTCCGCCACATGGAGGCGGTGATCGGCGATGGCTGCCTCTATATCGCCCAGCCGCCGCTGTTCAAGGTCAAGCGCGGGTCCAGCGAGGTCTATCTGAAGGACGAGCGCGGCTTCGAAGACCACCTGATCGAAACCGGCCTGGAAGGCTGCGTCTTCCGCCACCGGGACGGGCGCGAGATCGCCGGCGCCGAGCTGCTGGAAACGCTGGAGGCGGCGCGCCGTGCCGCCCATCTCATGCGCGCGCTGACACGGCGCCTGCCGCTGCTGGTGGCCGAGCAGACGGCGATCGCCGGCGCCCTCTCGCCCCGGCTGCTGAACGACGCCAGCGCCGGCCCGGCGGCGGCCGGCTACATCGCGCGGCGCCTCGACCGCCTCTCGGGCGAGACCGAGCGCGGCTGGCAGGGCGAGGCCGACGGCGCCGGCGGCCTGGTGTTCCAGCGCACCGTGCGCGGCGTCACCGAAACCCACCGCATCGACGGCGCCCTGGTGGCCTCGGGCGAGGCCATGGGGCTGAACGCCATGGTCGATGCGCTGCAGGCCACCTATGCCCATCCCGGCATCCTGCTGCGCAAAGACAAGGAACGGGAGATCCGCGGCCCCACCGCCCTGGTGGCGGCGGTGATGGAGTACGGGCGGCGCGGCGCCCAGATCCAGCGCTACAAGGGGCTGGGCGAGATGAATCCGGGCCAGCTGTGGGAAACCACGCTGGATCCGGAGGCCCGCACCCTGCTGCGGGTCACGGTCAAGGACGCCAACGAGGCCAACGACCTGTTCGAAACCCTGATGGGCGATGTGGTCGAGCCGCGCCGCCGCTTCATCCAGAGCAACGCGCTCAGCGTCACCAATCTGGATATCTAGCCGCCCTTGGCGAAAACGCCCCGGAAACCCAGGCCCGCCAGGCCGGCGAAAACGCCGCGCCCCCGTTCGCGTCGAGGCCGCCGCCGTTCGCGCCCGCCCGCCCGGCGCACCGCGCTCCGCCGCCTGCTGCGCTGGGGGGCGGCGGGCCTGGTCTGGGCGCTGCTGGCCGCCGCCGCCCTGGTGGGCTGGTGGGCGCTGCATCTGCCCGATCCCACCGCGGCCGCCACCCGCCGTCCGCCGGCGGTCACGGTGCTGGCCGCCGATGGCAGCGTGCTCGCCAGCTATGGCGCCCTGCACGGCCCCAGCGTCCATTTCGACACCCTGCCGCCCGCCCTGATCGCCGCCGTGATGGCGGCCGAGGATCGGCGCTTTTTCGATCATGGCGGCATCGATCTGCTCGGCATCGCCCGGGCGGCCATCGCCAATCTGCGGGCCGGCGCCGTGGTCCAGGGCGGCAGCACCATCACCCAGCAGATCGCCAAAAACCTGTTCCTGACCCCGCAGCGCACGCTGAAGCGCAAGGTGCAGGAGGCGCTGCTGGCCCTGTGGCTGGAACGGCGCTTCTCGAAGCGCGAGCTGATGGCGATCTATCTCAATCGGGTCTATCTGGGCGCCGGCGTCTGGGGCGTGGAGGCGGCCGCCAGGCGCTATTTCAACAAGCCGGCCTCCGCGCTCACCCTGCCCGAGGCGGCCATGATCGCCGGCCTGCCCAAGGCGCCCTCGCGCTACAACCCGGCCGCCGATGCCCCGGCCGCCCAGGCCCGGGCGGCGGTGGTGATCGATGCCATGGTGGCGGCCGGCTACATCGACGAGGCCGAGGCCGATGCCGCCAAGGCCCGCCCCGCCACGGCCGCTGGCCGCCCGGCCGGGGGCAGCGGGCGCTATGCGGCCGATTGGGCGCTGGCGCGGGCCATCGCCACCGTGGGCGCCGCCGCCGGCGATCTCGTCGTCGCCACCACCATCGCTGCCGGCTTGCAGCGCCAGGCGGCCCAGGCCCTGGCGGCCGGCCTGGCGCAGGCGCAGGGCGCGGAAGGGGCGCTGGTTTCCATGGCGCCCGATGGCGCCGTTCTTGCCCTGGTGGGCGGTTCCGATTACGCCCGCACGCCCTTCAATCGGGCGCTGGAGGCGCGGCGCCAGCCGGGTTCGGCCTTCAAGCTGTTCGTCTATCTGGCGGCGCTGGAGGCGGGCATGACGCCGGACGACCGGGTCGAGGACGCGCCGGTCGCCATCGACGGCTGGCGCCCGGGCAATTTCAACGGCCGCTTCGAAGGCGAGATGACGCTGACGCGCGCCCTGGCGGCATCGGTGAACACCGTCGCCGCCCGCATCGCCTGGCAGCTGGGCATGGCGCGGGTGGTGGAGGCGGCCAGGCGGCTTGGCATCGGCGGGGCGCTGCCGGCCGTGCCCAGCCTGGCGCTGGGAACGGCCGGGACCACGCCGCTGGAGCTGACCGCCGCCTATGCCGTCCTCGCCCATGGCGGTCTGGCGGTCCATCCCCACATCCTGACCGCCATCCACGACGGCGAAGGGCGGCTGCTTTATCGCCGCCAGGCGCCGCCGGCACGGCGCATCGTGGCGGCGCGGGTGGGGGCCGATCTGGTCGCCATGCTGGCGGCAGCCGTCGCCGATGGCAGCGGGCGCGCCGCCCAACTGCCCGGACGCCAGGCGGCGGGCAAAACCGGCACCAGCCAGGACCATCGCGACGGCTGGTTCGTAGGCTTCACCCGCCAGTTGGCGAGTGGGGTGTGGATCGGGCGCGACGACGGCGCGCCGGTGGCAGAGCTCACCGGCGGCGGCCTGCCGGCGGCGGTCTGGGCCGACTACATGGCCGCCGCCCATCGCGGCCTGCCGGCGCTGCCGCTGACCGCCGCCACGCCACCGGAGGCCGACGGCGAGGACGGCCACGCCGCCCCGACGGACGACCTGCTGGACGAGCTGTTGGGCGAGCTGGGCGACGAGGCGGGCTGGGACCGCGACCGTTGAGCATTGCGACACCCGAAAGGGCGCGGCGGCCGGCGTGGGCCTCGGCGGGTGTGCGGCCGGCAGGGTGCCGGCGCATCGCTGCCGTCAGCGGGCGCAGGCGCTTCATCGGCGTCGCAAGAGAACGGGGCAACGCGATTGGCCCCGAACGGCCCCGCGCTGGTCCGCGACGACCCGGAGATGCTGGACTTGACCCTGGGCCTGCTGTTCCGCTATGACCCGCCGTGATGGGAGGTGCCATGACCGTTCACACCATCATGCTGCCGGATATGATGCACGGCCGCGAACCCCGTTCCGTGATCTGGGACGACGAGGCCGGCACCGTCACCGGCGAGCATTACGATGTGCCCTGGATGCAGGAGGCACTGGCGGCCACGCCACCCATCGAGGTGGAGGATGGTATGCGTCTTGTCACCCTGCATAACCCCGGCCACGACCCAGCCGACTTCCTCCGCTTGCTGTGGCGTGCCTATTGGCCGGTGATGGAGGAGCCGCTGCGCTCCACCCTGCCGTCCGTCTTCGATGGCGTCGAGATGACGCCCGCGCCGCCGTATCCGACTCACGTCGATGCCGACGGCAACCCCCTCCCCGCGCTCTATTGAGGCTCCCGCCGGCCCAAGATTCCCGTTCTTCTAGGGGAATCAAAATGATCCGGAGCGCCCTGGCCCCAAACCGTGGAAATTCCGCGAGTTTCCGTAGAATTCCGTATATCGGCCCCTGCTCCGGACCTTTCTGATTCCCTACAAGCACCTGGCCACCTGCGGCCCGCCTAAGTGTCGGTATATGCTGGCAAATCGCCACTATCCGCCAGAATGGCGGTCTGCTGCCAACCTTTCCGATTCCTTACATTCGTCCTCGCCATCGACGATGTGGAGGAAGGATCCCGCCACCCGCCCCAGCGCGGCGCCGGCCGCGCCCAGCGCCTGCCCGGCGACATCGGTGGCGTGGAACAGCGGCGGCGCGGCGGGCGCCTCTACCAGGCGCGCATAGTGGAACTCATGGCCGCGAAAGCGCCGCCCGGCCGGTCCCAGCGGCCCCGCCCGCGCCAGCGTCATGCGGCGATAGCCCAGCACGGGGCGCGGGCGGGGCATCGCGTCCAGCGCGGCCATGGCGGTCGATAGCGGCAGCAGGCCGGCCATGGCGTGGCGGCGGCCATCCGCCGCGATCAGCCCTTCGCCCAGCACCATGAAGCCGCCGCACTCGCCGATCACCGCCGCACCGGTCGCCGCCGCCCGCCGCAGCCCGGCCATGAAGCGCCGATGGGCCGCCAGGGTGGCGGCGTGCAGCTCGGGATAGCCGCCCGGCAGCCACACCGCATCGGCCGCCGCGTCCGGCGCCTCGTCGGCCAGCGGCGAAAAGGGCACAACTTCCGCCCCCTGGGCGCGCCAGCCCGCCATCATGGCCGGATAGGCGAAGGCAAAGGCCCGGTCGCAGGCAAGGGCGATGCGCTGGCCGGGCGGCGGCAGCGGCGCGGGCGCGGCGGCGGGATGGGGCGCCAGCGGCGCGGCGGCCGCCAGCAGCGCATCCAGGTCCACATAGCGGGCCGCCAGGGCGGCGGCCGCGTCCAGGGCGGCGTCCAGCCCGCCTTGTTCCGCCGCCTGCACCAGCCCCAGATGGCGGCGCGGCAGGGCTAGGCGGCTATCGCGGGGCAGGCTGCCCAGCACCGGCGCCAGCGGCCGGGTTGCCTGGGCCAGCAGGTCGAAATGGCGGCGGCTGGCCACCCGGTTGAAGATCACGCCCGCCAGTCGCAGCCCCTGGCGATGGTCGCGAAAGCCTGCCACCAGCGCCGCCACCGAGGCGCCCTGGCCGCTGGCATCCACCGCCAGCACCACCGGCAGGCCCAGCGCCTGGGCGAGATCGGCGCTGGAGCCGCCGCCATGGCCGGCGCCGTCGAACAGGCCCATCGCCCCTTCGCCCACCACCAGGCTGGCATCCTGGCAGACGGCGGCCAGGGTGGCGGTCAGGGTGGCCGGGCGCATGGCCCACAGGTCCAGATTGTGGCAGGCGCGGCCGCTGGCGGCGGCGTGAAAGGCGGGATCGATGTAATCCGGCCCCACCTTGAAGGCGGAAACGGCATGGCCGCGCCCGGCCAGCGCCCGCAGCAGGGCCGCGGTGAGCACCGTTTTGCCGCTGCCGCTGGCCGGGGCGGCGACGATGAGTCCGCGCGGGCCGCGCGGGCCGCGGGGAGAGGTCATGGCGTGCCGTCGCGTTCGCTCGCGGCCGCAGCAGAGAGCCAATCGAGGCGCGAGCGCAGCGCCACGATGCGGCCCACCGCCAGGATGACGGGCGCCGCCAGGCCGGCGGCCGTCACCTGGCGGGCCATCCGGTCCAGGCGCGTTTCCACCACCTGCTGATGGCGGGTGGCGGCGCGGGCGATGGCGGCCGCCGGGGTGGCGCCATCCAGCCCCGCCGCCATCAGCCTGGCGGCGATGGCGTCCAGATGGCGCAGCGGCATATAGATCGCCAGCGCCATGCCGGCGGCCGCCATGGCCGCCAGCGCCCGCCAATCGCCTTCCCCAGGCAGGCTGCCGCCCGCCATATGGGCGGTGACCAGGGCGATGGCGTGGCCGGCGCCGCGATGGGTGGCCGGGATGCCGGCATAGGCCAGGCCGCCGATGCCGGCGGTGATGCCCGGCACCACGCGAAAGGGCACGCCGGCCGCCGCCAGGGCCAGCGCCTCTTCGCCGCCGCGCCCGAACACGAAGGGATCGCCGCCTTTCAGCCGCAGCACGCGCCGCCCGGCCCCGGCCAGCGCCACCAGCCGCCCGGAAATGTCGCCCTGGCTGGGCGAAGGCCGCCCGCCGCGCTTGCCGGCGAACACCAGCTCTGCCCCCGGGCGGGCCAGGGCCAGCACGTCTTCGTCCACCAGCGCGTCATAGACCACCGCATCGGCGGCCTTCAGGGCGTGAAAGGCCAGCAGAGTCAGCAGCCCCGGCTCGCCCGGCCCGGCGCCTGCCAGCCACACCCAGCCCGGGCGGAAGACGGGCAGGGGCGGCAGCGGCGGCGACGAGGCGTCCATGGCGGCCTATAGACCCGATCGGACCGCCCCGCGCAATCGTTCGGGGGGCGCGGGCTGCCAAGGTGGGGGTCGCACGGCCGCGCCCGGTCACCGCCGGCGGCGCTGCGTTCCAGCGGCGGCTTCGCGAGGGGCGGATCATGGGCAGTGCTCCTAGAGGGTGGCGAGATCAGCGCCGGCGGCCAGCAGGGCGGCGGTGGCGCGGGTGGTGGTGGCGGTACCAGGCTCACCGGGGGCGTCGGCCATGGCGGCGGCCAGGGCAGCGGCGCTGGCAGCGGCGGCCACCAGGGCGGGCGGCGGGGCGGCCAGCCGAACGGGCGGCCAGGCCAGCGCGGCGTCGGCCAGCATGGCGGCGGCGCTACGGGCGGCCTCGGCCGCGGCCGCCCAGGACGGGTGCGGCCAGGCCAGGGCGGCGGCGGCGGCGGCCAGGGCCACACGTGCGGCATTGGCCGCGCCGGCGGGGCCTTCGCCGTCGGCGCGATAGGTGGCCAGCATGGCGGCGTCGTGGACGTCGTCGGCCAGCGCGGCGGCCGTCACCAGGGCGGGGCGGGCGCGGTGCCAATCTAGCGCGGCGGTGGCGCGGTGCGCGTCGGCCAGGGCGGCGATCAGGGCAGCGTTCAGCATCGGCGGGCTCCGGTGGCAGGGCAGCGCGCGGGGGCGGCGGCGCGGGCGGTGGCGTTCATGGCGGGATCTGGCAGTAGCGATAATTGGCCTTATCGATAGCGGGGTGGCGTGGGCGGCGGGATCCCTGCCCACCCTTACGGCGGCGGCCGGCCGACGCTGCCCACGACGCACCACTATAAGTACGGCCGCGCCGATGCTGCCAGCGCCGCCGAAGGAGGGAGCGTCAACATTGTTGGCTCAGGCGGGGTCGAAGCGGTTCAGGCGCAGGGCGTTGGCGATGACCAGCAGGCTGGAAAGGGTCATGGCGGCGGCGGCCAGGGCCGGGTGCATGGCGATGCCGGCGATGGGCCGAAGCGCGCCGGCCGCCACCGGGATCAGCAGCACATTGTAGAGGAAGGCCCACAGCAGATTCTGGCGAATGATAGCCAGCGCGCGCCGGGCCAGCGCCACGGCCCGGGGAGCGCCCATGGGATCGCCCGACATCAGCACGATATCGGCGCCCTGGACGGCCAGATCGGAACCGCCGCCGATGGCGATGGCGACATCGGCCGCCGCCAGGGCCGGCGCGTCGTTGATGCCGTCGCCCACGAAGGCCACCCGCCGGCCCTGGCGCTGGCGCCGGGCGATGTCGTGGGCCTTGTCGGCGGGCATGAGGCCGGCCGCCACCTCGGCGATGCCCAGGCGCCGCGCGGTGGCGTGGGCGGCGGCCGGGCCGTCGCCGCTGGCCATCGCCACATCCAGGCCCATGGCGGCCAGCCGGGCGACGGCGGCGCGCCCACCGGGGCGGGGGCGATCGGCCAGGGCGAACAGGGCCGCCACCTTGCCATCGGCCGCCATGAACACCACCGCCCGGCCCGCCTGGGCGTGGTGGCGGGCGGGCGCGGCCAGCGGCGCGGTCTCGATCCCTTGGGCGGCCATGAAACGCTGACCCCCCAGCGCCAGCTGCCGCCCTGCCACCCGCCCGGCGATGCCCATGCCGGGGCGGGCGCTGGCGGCGGATGCTTCAGCCAGGGCGAGGCCTTTGGCCCTGGCGGCGGCGGCGATGGCGCGCCCGGCCGGGTGGCTGCCCAGACGCTCCAGCGCGGCGGCGGCGGCCAGCGCCTCGTCGTTTTGCCAGGGCGGCGCCGTCGCTATGGCGGCCAGTTCGGGCCGGCCTTCGGTGAGCGTGCCGGTTTTGTCGAACAGCACGGTATCGATGCGGGCCAGGCGTTCCAGCGCGGCGCCGTCTGCCAGCAGCACGCCCAGGGCGGCGCCGCGCCCGGCGGCCACCGTGACCGCCGCCGGCACCGCCAGCCCGACGGCGCACGGGCAGGCGACCAGCAGCACCGAAACCGCGGCCACCAGCGCCTGGGGCAGCGCCGGAGGCGGGGCCAGCAGCAGCCAGGCGGCGAAGGCCAGGAGCGCGATGGCCATGGTGGCGGGCACGAAGATGGCGGCGACGCGATCGGCCAGCAGCTGGATCGGTGGGCGGGCGGCCTGGGCGCGCTCTACCATGGCGACGATCTGCGCCAGCACGCTATCGGCGCCAACCTGCGTGGCGCGGACGATCAGCGCGCCGGGGCCGTTCAGGGTGCCGCCCATCACCCGCGCGCCGGCGGCCTTGGCCACGGGCAGCGGCTCGCCGGTCATCGCCGCTTCGTCCAGCTGGCTTTCGCCTGCGATCACCTCGCCGTCCACCGGCACCCGCTGGCCCGGGGCGACGATGACGATATCGTCCCTTTGCACGGCCGCCAGCGGCAGCTCCACATCGCCGGCGGGGCGCCGCACCCTGGCGGTGGCGGGCGCCAGGGCCAGCAGATGGCGGACGGCGGCGCCGGTCTTCGCCCGGGCGCGTTGTTCCAGGGCGCGCCCGGCCAGCACCAGGGTGACGATGGCGGCGGACGCCTCGAAATAGGAATGGGCGGCGCCGGCGGGAAACAGGCCGGGCGCCAGCAGCGCCAGCAGCGAATAGCCGAAGGCGGCCGTGCTGCCGATGGCCACCAGGCCGTTCATGGCCGGGGCCAGCCGCCGCAGCTCGTGCCAGGCCAGACGATAGATGAAGCCGCCGGCGACGAACTGCACCGGCAGGGCCAGCGCCAGCTCCACCGCCATCCAGCCGCGCGGGGAGAGCAGGGCGCCCCATGACAGGCCGACATGCTGGGCCATGGCGAGACCCACAAGCGGCAGGGTGAAACAGGCGGCAAAGAGCGCGCGCCGCGCCATGGCCCCCTGGCCCGGCGCCGTGCCGGCGGCCACGCCCGGCGGCAGCGGGCGGGCGCGATAGCCGATGGCGGCCAGGGCCGCGGCCGCCGCCTGGGCCAGGCCGGGGCCGGCTGCGTTGCCATCGGCGGCGGCTTGCAGCGTGGCGCGTCCGCTGGCCAGGCTGACCTGGGCCCGCTCCACCCCTTCCACGCCCGCCAGCGCCCGTTCCACCCGGGCGACGCAGGCGGCGCAGGTCATGCCTTCGATGGCCAGTGTCAGCGGTATTTCAGCACCTCCATCAGCTCGGCAACGATGGCCTCGGCGTCGCCGCGGGAGGCGGCGGTGGCGACGTGGTCGCGCAGATGGGCGGCCAGCACCAGGGCGCCCACCTTGTCCAGCGCGCCCTGGACGGCCTTGATCTGCTTCAGCACGTCCACGCAATAGACGCCTTCGTCGTCCAGCATGCGCAGGATGCCTTCGACATGGCCGCGCAGCGAGGCCAGACGCCTTCCGGCGTCGCGGCGGGCGGCGGCATCCAGATGCAGGCAGCGTTCACGGGCGGCGGTCATGGCCTTTCCTTCCGCACCCACCCCACCGGGGGAGGGGCCAGGGGAAAGATGGCGCGCCTGGCGGCGGAGTCAAGGCCCTCCCGAAGCCTGGGCGCGGGCCAGCAGCCGTTCCATGGCGCGCAGCACCGGGCGTTCGATCAGCTTGCCGTCGATCACCACCAGGCCGGTGGCGGCCTGCCGGAAGGCGGCGACGATGCGCCTGGCGTGGGCCACCTCTTCGGCGCTGGGCGTGAAGGCCCGGTTGATGGCCGGGATCTGGCTGGGGTGGATGGCGCCCTTGCCGACGAAGCCCAGCCGCCTGGCCGCCTGCGCCTCGGCCACCATGCCCGCCATGTCGGCAAGGTCCAGCCAGGGCACATCGATGGCGTCCAGCCCCGCCCCGGCGGCAGCCGCCACCACCCGCGAGCGGGCGTAGAGCAGCGGCTCCCAGGCATTGGCGGCGCCGATATCGGCGGAAAAATCGACCGCGCCGAAGAACAGCGCCTCCAGCCGCGGGCTGGCCCGGGCGATGCGCCAGCAATCTTCCAGCCCGGCCGCCGATTCCACGATGACGTGCAGCGCCGTCGCCAGGCCGGCTTCGTCCAGCAGCTTCGAGACCAGCGCCACCTCCCCGGGCGAGGCCACCTTGGGCAGCATCAGCGCCGGCGGCCCCTGCCCGCCCGCCGCCGCCACGGCGGCCACATCCAGCAGGCCTTCGGGGGTGGAAAGGGCGTTGACGCGCACCGCCACCTCCACCTCCGGGGCCGGCGCCAGGCTGGCCATCAGCGCCATGGTTTTCGCCCGCGCCGCCTCCTTGTCGGCGGGGTGGATGGCGTCTTCCAGATCGATGCACACCAGATCGGCCCCCGAGGCGGCGGCCTTGGCGAACATCTCCGGCTTCAGGCCGGGCATGAAGATGAAGCTGCGCCTTCTTCCCCGCCCGGCGTTCCCTTTCACCGCCATTGCCCTTCCCCGTCCCCCTCCGCAACGGCGCATCATCGCCCGGGCCGGGGCGGGCCGGCAAGGCGCTTGCGCTGCCGCCCTGCTCTGGTGTAGGGCTGCCGCCTGCGGAGCGGGCGTAGCTCAGGGGTAGAGCACAACCTTGCCAAGGTTGGGGTCGTGAGTTCGAATCTCATCGCCCGCTCCAGCGCCCCACAGGTTCGGCCAACGGGAGAGGCGCCATGATTCGCTTCCCGGCCTTGCGCGGCCTCTGCCCGGCGCTGCTGGCGGCGCTGCTGGTCTCCATCCCGGCCGGGCGCGGGGCGGCGGCGGCGGCCTGCACGGAGGAAGGAGAGGTGCTGACGCTGGGCTTTTATGCCTATTTCGCGCCCATGAGCTCCAGCGCCGATCCCGACCCGGAGGCGCCGGGCTTTCACACCCATCTGGGCTATGAGGCGGATCTGGTGACGGCGCTGGAGGCGATCGCGGGGGCGGGCCTTTCCTTTTCCCGCCACCCGATCGCCGAATGGGACGATATCTGGCTGAAATCCGCCAGCGAATTCGACGTGGTGGGCGGCGGCATCACCATCCTGGCCGACCGCACCCGCGACAGCGACGGCGTGGAACGGGTGCGCTTCACCGACGGCCATGTCGCCTTTCGCCAATCGCTGCTGGTGAGGGGGGAGGATGCGGGGCGCTTCGCCAGCTATCGGGCGCTGGACGACACGGTGCGGGTGGGGGCGCTGGCCGGCACCACCGGCGAGGCGCGCCTGTTGCAGATCGTGGGCATCGCCGATGGCGATGGCGTGCTGGCGGCGGGCACGCGGGTGGTGACGGCGGCGGGCGAGCTGGTGGCCGACGGCAGCGGCGATTATGTCATCACCGCCGCCCGGTCTTCGCCGGCGTTGGACGGGCGGCGCCATCTCTACCCGGCCGCGCCCGGGGCGCCGCAGCTGGTCTATCTGGGCGACGAAAAGGGCGAGGCAGAGCTGCTGGAGGCGCTGGCCACGGGCGCCATCGATGCCCTGGCCCGGGGCGAGATCGGCAACCGCACCGCCGCCCATGGCGGCGATTTCGCGCTGCCGGTGCTGGATGAGGCGGTGGAATGGGGCGGCTTTACCCTGGCGGCCGAACGGGCCCGGCTGGCCGGATGCATCTCGCGCCATATCGACTGGCTGACCGATGGCCGCCGCATCGGCTATGGCGAATGGCTGGCCGACCCGGATGTGTTCATGAAGCGCGCCGCCGCCAGATAGCGCCCGCCCACAGAGCGCGCCTTACGAGGCCGGTGCCTGGCCCAGATGGTGGATGGCCACCCCGCCCCAGCGTCGATCCAGATATTCGGCCACCAGGCGGCGATGGCAGAAATGGGGCTGGTCTTCGCTGCACAGCAGGCAGCCCCGGTCCAGCAGGTGGCGCGGCACCGTCTCCGCGATGCGCCGCTCATGCATCAGCGCCAGGAAGCGATCCTGATAGGCGCGCCAGGCGATCCGCTTCTTGCGATAGGCGCTCAGCAGCTCGGCGGTGGGCGCCAGCGCCGGCAGATGGACATAATCCATGCCGCAGAGCGCCTCCAGAAACCAGGCGAGATCGTCCCGCTTGGCGAAACCGGAAAGCTGCGAGCGGTTGTTCAGCCTGACATCGACCACGCGCCGCGCCCCCGATTGCCGCAGCAGTTCGAAGAAACGGCTGGCCGGCTTGCCGGCAAAGCCGATGGTGGCGAGCTTCATGGCCCCTCCCGCTCTGGCGCGCCGGGGGCCACCCGCGCGGCCTGCAGCGCCACCGCCTGGGCCAGGGCTTCGGTGCGGGAGCGGAACAGGTCGCCGGCGACGATGCCGTGGCGTGCCATCAGCCGCTCCATCGCCTGGGCCTGGCTCTCCAGGCGCCCGTCGGCGTGGATATGGTGGACGGCAACGCCGTCTTCGTCGAGGGCGCGGGCGACCAGCAGGGCGCGGTGGCAATCCAGCGGCTCCTTCTCGGCGCACATGATGGCGGTGGTCCGCCGGGCGGCATGGTGGGCCAGGTCGGCGATGGCGGCGCGGAAATCCGCCTGCCCCGCCCGCAGCCGGTAATCCAGCCGCCCTTCGGCATAGCAGGCGGGATCGGCCGGGCGCCCGCCCAGCGCCCGCCCGCGCCAGCCATAGGCGATGCCGCGCTCGGCCAGGGCGGCGGCCAGCGCCTGGCGGTCGAACTGGGGGAAGCGGCGGCTTCGTGGCAGCGAGCGCACATCGGCCAGCCAGACGATGCGGTGGCGTGCCAGCAGCGCCAGAAAATCCGCCAGCGGGTGGCTGGAATGGCCGATGGTGAAGATGGCGTTCTGCATCCCGGTTCGTCGTGGCCGCCCGTCAGCGCGGCAGTTCGAGGATGGCGGCGATCAGCTTGTAGCAGGTGCCGTGAAAGGGCTCGCCCAGGCTGACGGTGGCGTAGCAATCGCGCAGCCGGTAGCGGCCGTCCAGCCGGGCCAGATAGCGGCGTTCATAGACCGGGTCCGTCACCCACAGCGCATAATCCCTGCCCGCATGGCGGAATTGCCCCTGAACGCGGCGCTTCGTGGTGCCGAACGCCTCGCCGGGGCTGAAGACATGGAGCGTGAGCCGCTCGATATGGAGGAAGCGTAGCGAATCGGAGAGCGATGCCATCGCCTCGCCGGGGATGCGATCGTTGGCGCCGTGATAGCCGTGATGCCCGTCGCGCCACAACGGCGCCACCGGATCGACCAGGGCGGGAAGATCGAACCAGGAATAGACGCCCTCTTTCTCCCAATAGCATTCCGCATCCAGCAGCCAGTTCTCGCTCTGCCAGCCCTGCGGCTTTGGTCCCAGCACCGGGATGCGGACGATGTCGAGCACCTGCGGATCGCTGCCGTCCCGGTATTGGCGTTCGTATTCGGACACCTCCTGGCCGGGACGGTCGCTCACCGGCCGCAGCCAGGGGCCGGCGTCGTGCCCGTTCCATTCCCGGCCCGCCAGGCAGCGGCCCGCCAGCTTGCGGGAGTTGGCAAGGCAGACGATGCGCTTGCTGGCGATGGCCCGCCCCTAGGCCGCGGCGCGGATCGTCAGCCGCAGTTCGCGCCGGTCGATCAGCTCGTATTCCGGCAGCCTGCCCGACAGCTCCCGGCATTCCTTGCGGATGATCGGCACCCCGTCGCCGCGCCTGTCCATCAGGCGCGTGCGTCCGATGCCAGAGGGCGCCGGGCAACGCGCCAGCAGCGACACGATCAGTTCGTTGCGGCTCGATTGCCGCAGATGCAGGCTGTCCGTGGTCAGCGAATTGGCCAGGGCGCCGGGAACGTAGAGTTCGAGGCGGTCGCCGAACAGATGCAGGCGCACGCGCGCGCCCGCCAGCGAATAATCGCGGTGGGCCACCGCGTTGACGATGGCCTCGAAGACGGCCCGCTGGCTGAACTGGGGGCGATCGCGGCGCGCGGTCTGCTTTTCCGCCCGCACCAGCATGTTGCGCCGCACGAAATGCAGGGCCTGCGCCACCTGTTCGTCCAGCGGCCCGCCGATATCGCGGGCGTCGGTCTGATAGTCGGCATCGGTCCGCCGCCCGGCATAGCTGACGGCCTGGACATAGGCGTGGGGCAGCCAGCGCTGCGGCTCCCGCGTGCACAGCAGCGCGCCGGCCAGCGTCAGCCGGGCCTTGCCGTCCGCGTCGTCGGCGACGATGCGAAGCTTGCGCAACATGTTCCCGGTCTCCTCGGGTGCCGGCGCCGCCTCGTGGAGGTCGTCGCCGGCCAGGAAACGCTGGGTCAGGGCATAGTCCAGATCGTCCGGCGCCGTGGCGGGTACGACGGATTCGTCGAAACGGATCAGCCGGCTCTGGCTGCGCTCCTGGAACAGCTGCGCCAGAACGTCGGGCGGCAGGTCGCGCCTGGAACTGCCGATGCGGTAGAAATAGCCGCCGGGGCTGCGATGCACGAACAGGCTGCGTTCGATATCGATGCGCAGCACCGCGACCGGGGCGCCGTCGGCGGCTTCGACCTCCACCTTGCGGATGTCGGCCTGCAGCGCCGGCTTCACGGAATCGTTGCAGATGTCGCGCACCCAGCCTTCGACGACATCCAGCGCATCCAGCGCGATGCCCTGGATTTCGCGGGGGCTGTCGTTCACGCCCAGCACCACGGTGCCGCCGCGGCTGTTAGCCATGGCGGCCAGCTCGTCGGCAAGGCCGGCGCGATGCGGCGCCCGGACGCGGCCGGCAGAGAGGGAGATGGCCTTCAACTCCAGGCGCGAATCTTCGCCCAGCCGGATGCGCCGGCCCAACTCGGCGTCAACCATCGCGCCCTCCGCCCGGCAGCGCCCGTCCCCCTGGAGCCGTTGTCATCGCCACCATGCCCCTGGCACCCCATCGCCGGATGCCATGAGATAGCCCATGGCCGGGGCGGAGGCCAGCGGGGTCAGGGCGCCTGCAGATCGTCCAGGTCCGGCACCGGGCCTTTCAGGCTGGCATCGCGCAGCCAGCTTTCCCACGAGGCGGCGATCACCGCTTCGCGCTGGGCGGGGTCGGCCAGAACGAAGCTGATCCAGAACTCCGCCATCTCCTCGTCGGAACCCCAGCCCCAGGTCACGGTTTTGGGCGGCAGGGTCGGGTTGGAGGGGTTGGCGGTGGTGTTGTCGAAGCGCACCCAGCCGTCGATGCGGCTGCCCGCCGGCAGATGCAGCGGGCGGCGGAAGACATAGATGTTCTGCCAGCGCAGATCCCATTCGGGGATATAGATCAGCGGCAGCTGGCTGCCATCGGGCAGGGTCGCTATCGCCTTCGCCTCGGCGCCCAGATAGTGCATGTGCGGCAGGATGTCGATCAGCACGATATCGGCGGGAATCTCCATCTGGATATGGCGCCAGTAATCGTCGGCCTCGGGCGGGATGGCGAGGTTCTGGGTGCCGATCACCATGCCGTCCACCCAGTGCTTCACCGGCCCCTGGCCGAAATGAAGGCCGATGCGGCTGCGGTCGAGCGCCTCCTTGCCGGTGGGGTGATAGTGGACCTCGAAGACGATATCGCCCGCCCCTTGCGGCAGCCACATGCCATAGCCTTCGGGCAGCACATAGGGATCGGTTCCCGGCGTCCAGCCACCGATGCCCCAGGCCTCGCCCTCGCCGCTGTAATCGAAGAAACTGCCGGTGCCGAAGACGGAAAAGCCGGGTTCCTCATCCTCGTTGTCGCGGTGCCGGGCGCGGCCGGAATAATCCACGAAAATGTTGGCGTGATGCACCACGCTTTCGGCCCCCGGCTGGAATTCCACCGCCGTCAGCGCCTTCCCCCGCGCCAGTTCGAAGGGGATGACGAAATAGCGGTAGATGTCGGGGCCGCCGGCCGGCACCGTGAAGGCCCGGTCCATCTCCAGCACCAGATCGGGGGTGCCGGCCTGCCACCCCGGATCGGGCCACACGGTTTCGGGCAGGGCATCTTCGGGACGGCCCTGCGGCGCGCCGGCCTCGGCCCAGGCGGCCAGCAGCGCCACCTGGCGCGCCGACAGATGGCGCTGGCCGCGAAAGGCGCCGAAACCTTCCGCCGCGCGCCAGGGCGGCATGATGCCCTCGGCGGTGACATGGGCCATGGCCCGCGCGCGGCGCGCCGCCTGGGCATAGCCATCCAGCGCAAACGGCGCCACCGCGCCCGACCGGTGGCATTCCACGCATTGGGCGGCCAGCAGAGGCTGGATATGGCGGTTGTAGGTCACCTCGTCCGGCAGCGCCGCGCCCCAGGCTTCGAACACGCAGCCCACCGCCTGGGTGCGGCGCGGCGCGGGCGCTGCGCCCTGGCCCAGCGCGTCCAGCACCGCTTGCAGGTCGTGCTGTGAGAAGCGGTTGCGCAATACGCCGATGGCGGCGAAGCGGTCGTCGATGCGTCCGCGATAGACCGCCCGATCGTCGGCCGTGACCACGAAGGCCTCCGGCGTGATGCGCGGGCCCAGGCGCAGGGCCAGGTCGCCGCCGCTGTCGAACAGCACCGGAAAGGCAAGGCCGTAATCGGCGACGAAGGCCCGCGCCTGGGCCGCCGTCAGCAGCGGATCGGAGATAACGCCATAGAAGGCGACCCCGGCCGCGCGGGCGCGGTCGTGGAGCGCGTTCAGCTCTGGCGCATAGCGATTGGAAATGGGGCAGCCGGGGTTCATGAACACCAGCGCCAGCGGCCCCGGCTCGCCCTCCACCTCGCCCAGGCGGTGGATGCGCCCGGCGAGATCGGCGACGCGCAAACCGTGCAGGCGCACCTGCTGCCCCGCCCATTCCTCGCCCTGCGGGACGGCGGGCGCGGCTGTGTCGTGTGCTTCCTGGGCCGCCGGCACGCCGAAGGCGGTGAAGGCGGCGAAAAAAGCGACCGGCAGCAAGGCGCGGGAGATGGTGGCCATGGCGTTTCCTCTTCGATTCGCGGGCAAGGCTTGCCAGGATAGGCCCTGACGCGATAGATTGTCAAGGGTGACAATCAACTCCGGAGCAAGGACCATGGCACGGCCCGACCTCACCCATAAGCGCAGGGAGCAGATCGTCGATGCCTTCGCGCGCTGCGTCGCCAGGCGGGGGCTGGCCGCCACCGCGCTGGAGGAGGTGGCCAGCGAGGCCGGCATGAAGCGTTCGATTCTGCGCCATTACATCGGCAACCGCGCCGCGCTGGTGACGGCGCTGCTGGACCGTCTGCTGGACCGCTGGCGCCAGGACATGGACGAGCTGGCAGCCTATGTGGCGGCGGCGCCGACGCTGGAACGTCTGGTGGATGGTCTTTATTGGCAGGAGCGCGGTGAGCGCGACGACCTGCCGCTGGCCGAGGCGCTGGCCGAAGCGGCCAGGCACGATGCAAGGCTGGCGTGGTGGTTGGCAGACTGGCTGCGGGAAGAGGAACGGGCGCTGGCCGCCATGGTGGCGAAGATCGCGCCCACGGCCGGGGCAGAGCGCCTCGCCATCGCCGCCCACGGCATCGTGGCCATCCACAACGATTATCTGACCGGCCTTGCCCTGGGCTTTGCCGACGAGCGGCGCCAGCGCGCCCGCGCCGCCACGGCCAGCCTGGTGGCGGCGCTGATGGGCGATGGGTGAGGCGCCTTCAGGTGTGGGCGGCGATCATGCGCTGGAGGCGGGGGTTGAGGGTGCTGACCAGGATAGCGGCGATGCTGGCTGTGGTCTCGCCCTTGGCCATGACACCGACCGTTGGGGAGGCGCCTGCAGTGCCGGGCTGACAGTGGGGGGAGGGGTGAAGGGGTCGAAATTTTCTGATCCGAGCTCTTGAATCTGAATATAGGATCACCTATATGATCATAACACCATGATCCTCACCCTATGCTTGGAGGTCAACATGAACGTTTCCGAGATACGCGCGGTCCGGGGGCCGACACTTCGAGGTAAGATCACGACTGTTGTCGGAGTGGTGCTGGCCAAGGTGCTGGTGCTGCATCACCACGTTCCCCATCGAGATCCTATTCGGGAGACCGGGTATCAGCGCAGACCGGCCGGGGCGAGGATTGCGCAGCTCGCCCGCGAAATCAGGAACAGGCACGTCGATCTGCCGACGTCGGTCCTGCTGAATTTGAGGAATGTTCAAGATGAACAGGTTCTCACGAAGAATGGCCCGGACAACTACCTTCTGTGCCTGGATCCGGAGAAATCGTCGGACGACCACCGTCTGTTCGTGGTCGATGGGCAGCATCGCATTCGCGCCCTTCAAAGGGCGATAGAGGACGGGGTCGATGTTTCCAACATCAAGATTCCATTCGTGTGCATGATCGGGGCCGACGAAATGCATGAAATGGAGCAGTTTCATGTTGTCAATTCGAATGCGAAGTCGGTGCCGACCGATTTGGCTTTCGATCTGCTGAAAGCGCGGGCCGAAAGCGATTCGGATTTCGCCAGACGCCTCGAGCAGAGAGGGAAGAAGTGGGAAGTCGATGCCCAGAATCTCACCAAGCGCCTGGCAGGGTCGTCAAGCACCTGGAAGGGCTATATCCGATTGCCCAACATGGCGAAGGGGGATACGACCGTGCCGTCTGCGTCGTTCGTGAAGTCTCTCAAGCCATTGTTGACGCAGACCGCTCTTTTCCAGAGCATCAAACCCCTGGAGAGGCAAGCGCAAGTCATCGATGCCTATTGGCGTGCCGTTCGCCGTGTGCTGCCGGAAGCGTTTGAAAATCCTTCGACCTACAGCATTCAGAAGGGCGTGGGGGTTGACGTGCTTCACAAAGTTTTCCCCATCGTTCTCGATCTGGCTCGTTCCCGCGGTGATTCGCTTTTCGACCCGGCGTCCTATGAGTCGATCATGGATGAGCCGTTGAAAAATCTTCAAGGCTTGAACAGTGAAGGAGGCACAGTCCAGGGCGCCGAGTTCTGGAGGACGGGGAGGGCCGGTGCCGTCGGCAGCTATAGTTCAGCGGCAGGGTATCGTCGGCTGGCCGAGTATCTGCAAGCGGACCTGCCGGAGTTAGTGCTGGATATATGAGGTCGGTCTTCAGTGTCTTCCGTCTCGCCTCGCTGAGCGCAGCTATCGGAAGTGCGGCCAGCCTTGACAGGGCGGGTCGGGTCGTGAATACCGGGCCTGTGAGAATGCGCGCATATCCGCTGGTCGCCGCCTTGCTGGCCCTGCTGCCCGCCGCCCCGGCGGAGGCGGAGGTGGCGGCGGCGCTGGCCGAGCGCGGCTGGGAAGAGATCATTTTCGAGGATTACACCCCCAACCGCTGGCTTGCCATCCCCGGCGGCGTCCGAGTGCTGTCGGAGGGGAGCGTTTCGATCGTCTTTCGCCCGTTGGCAGCCGAACTGGCGGCGACCCCCGTGCTGCGCTGGCGCTGGCGCAGCGAGATGGCGCCGCTGCCGGCCGACCTGACCCAGAGCGAAGGTGAAGACCGGGCGCTGGCCCTTTATGTCGGCTTCCCCTATCAGCCGGAGCGGGCCGGTTTCTGGGAACAGCTGAAGCGGCTGGCGATGGTGGCCGTGCAGGGCGAAGACGCGCCGGGGCGGCTTCTGACCTATGTCTGGGGCGGCGACCGCCCGCGCGGCACCTTGCTGCGGCGGGAAGACACGGGCGCGGTGGACGCCATCGCCATCCTGCGCACGCCCGGCGACCCGGTGGGCGTGTGGCTGGAGGAAAGGGTGGATGTGGCAGCGGATTTCCACGCCGCCTTTGGCTGGGAGGCACCAGACCCCACCCATATCGGCATCGTTTCCGACAGCGACGACAGCGGCCAGGCGATCGACGCCAGCATCGCCGACATCGCCTATGAGGCGAGGTGAGGAGGGGGAAAGGGCCGCTGGCGCGGCCCTTTCGTCATGCGCTGGCGTTTCGTGCCGGCGGCGGGGTCAGGATGAGGCCCCCAGCCAGCCGCGCCATTTCTCTTCGTTGTCGTCCAGCCATTGCTGGGCCGCGTCTTCGGGCTCCATCCCGTCGATATCGGCCAGCTTGGACATCACCGCGATGTCGAGATTGGAGAAGTTGATGCGGCGGACGATGTCCCAGGCGCCGGGCCAGGTATCGGGAAAGCCTTCCCAGACGCCGATCTTCAGATAGCCGCCCTTGGGATTGCCGCAATCGTAGGTGGCATCCGGATTCATGCCCCAGGAGGGATCGTCCATGCAGCCTTCGCCATACTCGGGAAACTCGATGAACTTGCCGTCATAGACCGCCTCGATGAAGTTGGGCGTCCAGTTGAACAGCACGATGGGTTCGCCCCGGGACGAAGCCGCATCGAGCTCGGCCCACAGCGTGGCGGCCGAGCCGGCGTTCACCACGGCGAAATCCATGCCCAGGCCGTCCACCCGCTCCTGGTCGTGCTTCAGCCAGTCCACCGGGCCGGCGAGAAAACGGCCCTTGGGCGCCGTTTCCGGCGTGGCGAACATTTCGGCGCAGGCGTTCAGCGCCTGCCAGTCGGGCAGGCCCGGGCAAACCTCTTCGACATAGGCCGGATACCACCATTCCTCGCGGGTTTTGGCGTCGTGGGTGGCGGCGTCGATGACGCAGCCCTCGCCCACCACCTTCTCGAAGGCGACGCCGAAGGCGCCCTGCCAGACCTCGTGCACGATGTCGATATCGCCCTCGCACATCGAGGTATAGACCACCTGGCTGTCGGCCGGGATGTATTCCACCGAATAGCCGCCCTCTTCCAGCATCGCCCCCAGAATGTAGGCGCCGACGATCTGGCTGGACCAGTTGTGGATCGGGATCTTGATGGGATCGTCGCTATCGGCGCCCGCTTGGCCTGCCGCCAGCAGCGATGCCACGGCGACGGCCGCCACCCCCTTCACGATACGCATATTCGTCCTCCCTCGGTTTCGGCGCGGCCCGCCCGCCGGGCAGACACGCTTGCCGTTATGGATGCGCCCACCATGAAGCACGAAGTGGCGCCCGGCGCAAGTCACCGCCCCGATGCCACCCCGATGCCGCTTTGACGCCGTGGCCGTCACAAGGCATCGTAGCCCGAGGGAGGAAGCCATGGCCGAAGCAAAAATCTCGTGCCGGGGCGTCTGGAAGCTCTACGGCCCGCGCCCGGCCGGCCTGATGCGCGAGCATGGCGGCAAGCCGCCGGCAGAGCGGGTGGTGGCCAGCGGCCATATCCAGGCCGTGCGCGATGCCTCTTTCGATGTGGCGGAAGGCGAAATCCTGGTGGTGATGGGGCTTTCCGGCTCGGGCAAATCGACCCTGGTGCGCTGCCTGTCGCGGCTGGTAGAGCCGACCGCAGGCGAAGTGTTCATCGACGGCCAGGATCTGGCGCGGGCCAGCGAGCGCGAGATGATCCAGCTGCGCCGCCACAAGATGGGCATGGTGTTTCAGCATTTCGCCCTGCTGCCCCATCGCACCGTGCTGGAAAATGTGGCCTTTCCGCTGGAGGTCCAGGGGATAGAGCGCCAGCGCCGCCGCCAGCGCGCCATGGAGGTCGTGGAGCTGGTGGGCCTGGCAGGGCGCGAGAACTACTACCCGCGCGAGCTTTCCGGCGGCCAGCAGCAGCGCGTGGGCATCGCCCGCAGCCTGGCGGTGGAACCGGAGATCTGGTTCCTGGACGAGCCGTTCTCGGCGCTGGACCCGCTGATCCGCCACGAGATGCAGGACGAATTTCTGCGCCTGCAATCGATGCTGAACAAAACCATCGTCTTCATCACCCACGATTTCGACGAGGCGATCCGGCTGGCCGACCGGGTGGCGATCATGTTCGAAGGCCAGATTCAGCAGCTGGCGACGCCCGAAGAGATCGTGACCCACCCGGCAACGGATTATGTGGCCGAGTTCACCGGCAATGTGCCGCGCGAAAAGATCCTGCGCATCCATTCCATCATGGCGGCGCCGGTGGCGGCGGGCAGCCCCAGCGTGCGCGCCGACGACCGCATCGCCGATGTGGCCGCCCTGGTGCTGGAACAGGAGGCGCCCGTGCCGGTGATCGACGGCAATGGCCAGGTGGTAGGTTCGGTGGGGCGCAGAAACGTGATCGACGCCCTGTTCGCCCCGCCCGCCCGTTCCTGATGCCGCCCGCCGCGCCGAGGATGCGATGAAGGCGCGCGCCGCCCTGGTGCTGGGGCCGTTCCTGCTGCTGCTGGCCCTGCGCCCGTTGCTGCCGGATTGGGCGGTAACGGTGCCGGAAGGCTGGACCGTGCCCTTCGTCGCCTGGATCAACGCCCTGGTCGCCGTGGCAAGCGAGGGGCAGATATTCGGCGCCTTCACCTTCAAAGACGCCACCCGCTTCGCTGCCGGCATCGTGGAGATGCCGCTGGATTTCGCCGAAGGCGTGCTGATCTCCGGCTTCAAGCGGCCGTGGCGGCTGCCGCCGCTGCCCTGGGTGGCCATTGCCGGGCTGGCGGCGGTGCTGGGCTGGTGGATCGGCGGCTGGCGGCTGGCCCTGCTGGCCGGCGGCTGTTTCGTCTATTTCGCCCTGTTCGGCAAATGGAAGCCGGCCATGCTGACCTTTTCGCTGGTCATGGTGGCGGCGCCCATCGCGGCGCTGGCGGGGCTGGGGCTGGGCATCGCCGCCTGGAAGCTGCCCCGTTTCGAACGGCTGCTGACGCCGCTGCTGAACGTGATGCAGTCGATGCCGCATTTTTCCTATCTGATCCCGGTGGCGGTCTTCATCGGCGTCAGCCACAAGGCGGGGGCCATCGCCACCGTGCTGTTCGCCATGCCACCGATGGCGCGGCTGACCATGCTGGGGCTGGCCGGCGTGGCGCCAGAGGTGCGCGAGGCGGGCCGCATGGCCGGCTGCACCAGGCGCCAGATGCTGCTGAAGGTCGAGCTGCCCGCCGCCGCCCCGGCGCTGATGGCCGGGGTGAACCAGGTGATCATGCAGTGCCTGGCGATGGTGGTGATCGCGTCCTTTATCGGCGCCAAGGGGCTGGGCAACGATCTGCTGTTCCGCTTGCAGGCGCTGCGCATCGGCCAGGCGCTGGAGATCGGCGTCGCCATCGTGCTGATGGCGGTGGCGCTGGACAGGCTAAGCCAGGGGCTGGCCAGGCGTCAGCCGGCGCACGCCCCGGCGGGGCCGTGGTGGCGACGCCATCCTTATCTCGTCGCCGCCGCTGGCGTCGCCGTCGCATCGGCGCTGGCCGCCCTTGCCAGCGAATGGGCGGTCAGCTGGCCGCGCGGGGCGGCGGTCACCACGGCGCCGCTGTGGGACGGCATCGTCGATTACATCCAGGTGCACCTGTTCGATGCGCTGGGGGTGCTGCGCGACGGCCTGCTGCTGCATGTGCTGATCCCGCTGCGCGATGCCTTTCAGCAGCTGCCCTGGATGGCGGCGGTGGTGCTGGCGGCGGCGGCGGGGTGGGCGATGGGCGGCTGGCGGCTGGCGTGGCCGGTGGCGGCCTTCGTGCTGTTCGTGGCCTTTGCCGGATTCTGGGAACGGGCGCTGGTCACCGCCTATATGGTGGCGTTCGCCACCTGCCTGTGCGTGGCCGCTGGCATCCCGCTGGGCATCTGGGCGGCCGCCACGCCGGGGCGCCGGCGGGCCGTGGCCTTCGTCTGCGACACCTTGCAGACCTTTCCCTCCTTCATCTACCTGATTCCGGTCATCATGTTGTTCCGGGTGGGCGATGTGGCGGCCATCGCCGCCATCGTCATCTATGCCACCATTCCGGCGGTGCGCTACACCATGCTGGGGCTGGCCGGCGTGCCGTCGGAGATCGTGGAGGCGGGGCGCACCGCCGGCTGCACCCGGCTGCAGCTGCTGTGGAAGGTGCGGCTGCCGCTGGCCTTCAGCGAGATCGTGCTGGGCATCAACCAGACCATCATGTTCGCGCTGTTCATGGTGATCATCGCCGCCTTCATCGGCACCCGCGACCTGGGCCAGGAGATTTTCCGCGCGCTCACCTTCCAGGATGCCGGCAAGGGCCTCACCATCGGGCTTTGCGTCGCCTTCATGGGCCTGGCGGCCGATCGGCTGCTGGGCGCCTGGGCGGCGGCGCGGCGCAAGCGCCTGGGCGGGCTGGAGGTGGGGCCATGACCGCCCGCCGCCGCCACGAGCCGGGGCGGCGGTGACGGCTGGCCGGCGTGGCGACCGCCCGCTGGCCGCCATCGGCGCGGTGACGGCCGGCATCCTGATGCTGGCCGCCGGCGATGTCGTCACCAAGGATCTGCTGGCGCTGTATTCGCCCTTCGAGCTGATCCTGCTGCGAAGCCCCTTCGTGCTGATTCCACCGGCCATCGCCCTTTCCATTGCCGGCAGCTGGCGCAGGCTGGCCACCCGGCGCCCGGCGGCGCAGCTGGGGCGCGGGGCGGCCATGGCCGGGGCCTATGGCCTTTATCTGATGTCGTTGCGTTCCATGCCCATGGCCGATGCCACGGCGCTGATGTTCTCTGCGCCCTTCGTCACCGCCGGCCTTTCGCGGCTGGTGCTGGGCGAGGCGGTGCCGTGGCATCGCTGGGTGGCCATTGCGTTGGGCTTTGCCGGCGCCATGGCCATCGTGCAGCCCGGCGGCGAAAGCTTTCGCCCGGAAGGGCTGTGGGCGCTGGCGGGCGCGGTGTCGCTGGCGCTGGCGGCGCTGCTGGCGCGCAGCCTGGGCGAGACCGAGCCGGCGCCGGTGACCGCCTTTTATACCGCGCTGGCGATGCTGGCTCTGGGCGCGGCGGGCCTGATTGTCGATCCTGGCCAATGGCTGGCGCCGGCGCCGCGCCATTTGTTTTTCATGGCGCTGGTGGGGCTGGTGGCCGGCACCGCCCATTTTTTGATCGTTTATGGCTATGGCAAGGGCGAGGTCAGCCTGGTGGCGCCGTTCGAATATGTGGCGCTGCCGGCTGCCGCGCTGCTGGGTTTCGCCGCCTTTGGCGATGTGCCTTCGGTTTCGGTGTGGGTGGGGATGGCGGTGATCGCCTGCGCCGGCTATCTGCTGACACGGCGGCGCTAGCGCCTTGCGCGCCCTGGCGCGGCCACAGCAGCGGGAATTCGGGTGCCTCCATGGCGTCGCCGGGCCTTAGCGCCAGGCCCCGGAAGGGCGGCGAGGTGGGGCCGGGGCGGCGCGCGAAACGGGCATCTTCGCCCAGCCAGCGGGCGGAAAAGGCGCGCCTGGCCCGTATGGGCGAGCGATTGGCCGGCGCGCCGTGCAGGGTGAGAAAGTGAAAGCAGACGGCATCGCCGGGCGCCAGCGTGAAGCCGCGGATGTCGTAGGCCGCGCGGTTGGCCGCGATGTCGGGCAGCGGCTCGAAGCCGGCGTCCCCGCCGTTTGCGCCATAAAGCGGCTGGGTGTTGAAGCGCGCGGGCGCGAAACGGCGCCCCCACAGGTGGGAACCGGCCACGAATTCCGGGCTGCTGTCGCGTTCCACCGCGTCCAGCGCGATCCAGACCGAGACATTCTGGCGGCCATCGACGCAATAATAGGGCTGGTCGTGGTGCCAGGGGGTGGGCAGCTCGGCGCCGGCCTGTTTCACCAGCACATGTTCGTGGAACAGGCGGGCATGGGCAGAGGCCATCAGCGCCGCCGCCAGTTCGGCACAGCGGGAATGGGTAAGGAAATCGCGATAGGCGGCGATGCGCTGCCAGTTGCAATAATCGCTCAGGAACAGGCGCCCGGCGCCGTCGCGGTAAAGCTTGCCGTCGGGGCCGGGGCTGGCCAGGTTTTCCGCCACCCCTGCGGCCAGCCGTTCCACCCAGGGGGCGAAGATGCCCGGGATATGGACGACGCCGTGGCGGCGAAAAGCGTCTATGGCCGCCGCGCTCACCGGTTCGCTCATGGCGTCCTCCCTCTGGCGCAGGGTGGGGGCGGGCGGGCGCGGCGGTCAAGCCCGTGGCCCTGGCGAGCTTGACGCGCGGGCGGGCGGCGGTCCAGGCTGTGGCGGCTTGGGGGGCCGTCATGTTGGAAGACGCAGGGCAGGTGCAGGCCGCCGAGGCGCTGCTGGGAGAGGCGGCGCGGCTCTATGAGCAGGACAAGCAGGATTGCCAGCGGTTGCTGGCGGATGCGGGGGTTCTCTACGAGCGGCACCAGGCCGGGCGCGCTCCCCAATTCAACGTCTTCTCCGTGCTGCGCAGCGAAAGCGACGAGGTGAATCTGCACTCCCGTTTTCTGGCGGCCCTACTGGACCATCGCAAGCCGCCCGACAAACTGCGGGCGAATCTGAAGAATTTTCTGGAGACTGTTGTCCAGCATTGGAAGGGTGAAGACGACAATACCGGACATGAAGCCTTGGAGGCTGCCGCTGAAAACAGTGACTTCAAGAGCGACAGCATCCGGGTCCAACGGGAACGTGACAACATCGATATTTTGATCGTCAACGACGCAGAACCGAAATGGGCAGTCGCAATTGAAAACAAGATCTGGGCCGGTGATCAGCCTCAGCAGTTATGGAGGTATTATGATGCATTGGAAAGATACGACAACAGAATCATGCTGTACCTGACATTGGATGGCCATGAACCTGAAAAACACAGCATCTATGGCAAAGATGAAAAGGACTGTGTTCCCGAAGATAGATTATGTTTGATTTCATATAGGGACACGCTTCCCCCCTGGCTGGAGCGCTGCCAGGAGCGTGCCTATGCCGAACCCGGCCTGCGCGAATCGATCGCGCAATATCTGAACCTTGTCCGCAAGATGACGGGCACAGACTGGACGGAGGAATACATGGAAGGACTGAAGGCTCTTAGCGTCAAGGGCAAAAATCCTCGTCTTATCCACGATCTGGTCAAGGCTTTTATGAGTAAGAAGGTCGATCTCTTGGAGCAGCTCCTGAACGATATAGAGGGTGCTCTCAAGGAATCGATCCCGGGTCTCCGTATCCTCCCCAGGGTTAGATTGGAACACTCCAACCGAGACGGAATCACTGGTTATGTTGAAAGACGGCACGGTTGCTCTCAACTCGGCCTTTTTTATCCACTCGGAAAAGGACACACTGGCGCGTCTTTGGCTGTTACAATTGATGACGAGGGAGTCGGTTTTGGTATCGCTTGCCACAACAAAAGCGAGCACCCAGATGTTTATGAGCAGCTTAAGCGTGTTCTCAAAGGATTGCCAGGCCATAACGGTGAGTGGTGGCCATGGTATGGATATGCAGATCCGAAAGTCGTTCCAGCGGACTTCAAACGAAATAAGCTCACCTCTCTCGAATGGGAGCATGTCGAATTTCTGCGCGACGAGGGCCGCAGGAAAGCTCTTGCCGCCAGCATCGCCAGAGACCTGAAGCCGATCTGGGACAGGGTTCGCGACAACGCGCCCGCCTGAAGCCCTCCTCGCTTGCTGCCTCTCTAGCAACCGAGGCCATGACTATGCCGAGCCCAGCCTGAGTGAATTGATCGATTTATGAGCCTTGTTCTCAAGCTGACGGGCACGAACTGAACGGAGGAGTACATGACGGAACTGAAAGATTTCAGCGTCGAAGGCAGCAATCCCCGCCTTATCCATGATCTGGGTGAGGCCTTGGTAAATGAGAAGATCAGCCTGTTGATCCAATTTTGGGAAGACATAGAGTGCGCCTTGGAGGAGAGAATAGGGCATCAATCTAGGGAGACGTGGGTGGATATCGGCCGGGATATCACCGGTTATGTTAGAGGAGGTTACAACAACTTTGGTTTGTATTGGCCAGTCCAAGGGTATCCTGCCGGCACCAGCTTGGGGGTGACCATGTTAAAAGATGGAATTCTGTTGGGCATACGGCTTGTGAAAAGCAAATGTCCGACCGAGTATGTCGAACTCGAAGAAATCGGAAGAAACGTGGGCATGGAAGACAGGTGGGACTCGTGGCCCTGTTCGAAAATGGTGGATTCACACCTGCTTCCAGAGAACTTCAACAGAGATCATCTCGCCCATCACAGTTGGGAGCATGTCGAGTTTCTGCGCGACGAGGGCCGCAGAAAAGCCCTCGCCACCGCCATCGCCGAAGACCTGAAACAGATCTGGGACGCGGCCCACGAGAAACTTTCCGCCTGAACGTCCCCCGCCTGCCCGCCGCCGCGCCCGCGGCCAGGATGGGGCGATGGGCAAGCGAGCCATGGCGCCCCGGCTGACCCGCAGCATGGAGCGGCTGAAGGCCGAGCTGGGCGCCGAATGGGCGCGGCCCGGGGCGGAGAATAGTGGCGTGCTGGGCCGTCAATCCAGCCAGTAGGGGTTCGACCAGGCGCGGCGCCCGGCGTCATCGATGACGGTGACGCGCAGCCAGCTGCCTTCGAACGGGCGCAGGTCGAACTCGGCGGCCTCCAGGGCCTCGCCCCGCGCGCTCCACGAGCGGGAACCGCGCCCCTGCACGGCGATGGTGGCGGCGGGCGAACAGCGCACACGGATTTTGCCGCCACCGAGGGCGATGTCGCGCAACTGCGGCCCCTGGCTGGAATAATAGCGCCCGGCCTTCAGCGCCGCCAGCAGCGGGCCGGGGGCGTTGGCCGGGGCCTGCACCATCACCCAGCCGCCCCGCCAATCGTGGCCGAGCTCGTGGGCATCGTCGGCGGCATAGCCGGAAAGCCGCCAGCCTTCGTTCAGCAGCGTTTCCAGGAAGGGCCAGTCGTGGCCGCGGTCCACCTCTACGGCGCTGCCGTGATTGTAGATTTCCACGCCGTGGGCGAAGGGCAGGCGGTGGGCGTCGTCGCGGCCCAGGCCATACCAGGAAGGGTGCACGATGCCGATGAAGGCGCCGGCAGCGTGGGCGCGGCGCGCGATCTGCGGCCCGGTTTCGCCCGGGGCCAGGGGCGCGAAATCCAGCGGCAGGCCGATGGACTTGATGTGCCAGAGCTCGCCTATGGCGGTTTGCGGCGCGTGCAGCTCGGCAGCGATCAGGGTGGTGAAGCCGGCCTGGCGCCAGGGGCGAGTGTCGGTGACCTGGAAGCCGTAGGCCTCCATGAAGTGATCGCTGATGGCCAGGAAATCGTAGCCGGCCCGGCGATAGGCCCGGCAGACCTCGTCCGGGGGCAGGCGCCCGTCGGAACGGGTGCTGTGGGTGTGGAGATTGCCCTTGTAGAAGCGCTGCGGAAGGCTGAAATCCAGATTGTCCATGGGCGGCCCCCGGCGGCATGCGCCTTTGCGGCGATGGCGGAACACAGGCAACAGCGAAACATAGGCGCAGGGCGGCGGCGGCGCAATCTGCCGCTTGCGCCAGGCGGCGGGCTGTGGTGGAAAGGGCGGGCCAGCCCGGTGCCCCGAACATGCGCTATTCGCTTTTCAACCTGCTGCGCCAGGCCCGCCACGGCCACCGGGACTGGCCCCAGGCCTGGCGCAACCCGCAGCCCAAGGCAGCCTATCGGGTGGTGGTGATCGGCGGCGGCGGCCACGGCCTGGCAACCGCCTATTACCTGGCCAAAGAGCACGGCATCGCCGATGTGGCGGTGCTGGAGAAGGGCTGGATCGGCGGCGGCAACACCGGGCGCAACACCACCATCGTGCGCTCGAACTACCTGTGGGACGAAAGCGCCTTTCTCTATGACCATGCGCTGAAGCTGTTCGAGGGCCTGTCGCGCGACCTGAACTTCAATGTGATGTTCTCGCCGCGCGGGGTTATCAACCTGGCCCACAACGAGCACGACCTGAAGGAGCTGGCCCGGCGCGGCCATGCCTGCCGGCTGAACGGCATCGACTATGAGCTGGTGACGCCGCAGCGCATCAAGCGGATCGCGCCCATTATCGACATCTCGCCGGCCAACCGCTATCCGGTGCTGGGCGGGGCCATGCAGCGCCGGGCCGGCACCGCCCGCCACGATGCCCTGGCCTGGGGCTTTGCCCGGGCGGCCGACCGCTATGGCGTCGATATCGTGCAGAACTGCGAGGTGACGGGGATCGACATCCGCGATGGGCGCGTCACCGGCGTGCAGACCACAAAGGGGCCGATCGCCGCCGAGAAGGTGGCCGCCGTGCCGGCCGGCCATGCCTCTGTCGTTGCCGCCATGGCGGGGCTGCGCCTGCCGGTGGAAAGCCACGCCCTGCAGGCCATGGTGAGCGAGCCGATCAAGCCGGTGCTGGATACCGTCATCATGTCGAACACCGTCCATGTCTATATCAGCCAGTCCGACAAGGGCGAGCTGGTGCTGGGGGCGGGCATCGACGGCTTCAACAGCTACAGCCAGCGGGGCGGCATCGACATCGTGGAACACCAGCTGGAGGGCCTGGTGGAGCTTTATCCGGTGCTGCGGCGCCTGCGGCTGATGCGAAGCTGGGGCGGCATCGTGGATATCTGCCCCGACGCCAGCCCCATCGTTTCCAGAACGCCCATCGAAGGCTTCTATATCAATTGCGGCTGGGGCACCGGCGGCTTCAAGGCCACGCCGGGCTCGGGCTGGGTGTTCGCCCACACCGTCGCCCAGGACCGCCCCCACCGCCTGAACGCGGCCTTCGACCTCGCCCGCTTCGAGACCGGGGCGCTGATCGACGAGCACGGCGCCGCCGCCGTGGCCCATTGAGCCCGGGCGCGACGATGCTGCTGATCCCCTGCCCCTGGTGCGGCGAGCGCGTGCATTCCGAATTCACCTGCGGCGGCGAAGGCCATATCCGCCGCCCGGACCCGGAGAGCGCCAGCGACGAGGACTGGGCCGCCTATCTGTTCATGCGCAAGAACCCCAAAGGCCCGCATTGCGAGCGCTGGTTCCACGCCCATGGCTGCCGACGCTGGTTCCACCTGATGCGCGACACGGTAAGCCACGCCGTTCTGGCGGTCTATGGCATCGACGAGGCGCCGCCCGGCGATGGCGAGGGGGGGCGATGACCCAGCCCTTCCGCCGCGGCCAGGGCGGGCAGATCGACCGCAGCCGCACGCTGGCCTTCACCTTCGACGGGCGCCACTATCGCGGCCATCCCGGCGACAGCTTGGCCTCGGCGCTGCTTGCCAATGGCGTGCGCCTGGTGGGGCGCAGCTTCAAATATCACCGCCCGCGCGGCATCGTGGCGGCCGGCGTGGAGGAGCCCAACGCCCTGCTGCGCCTGGGCGAAGGCGCCATGGCCGAACCCAACCGGCGCGCCACCGCCACCGAGCTGTTCGACGGCCTGGTGGCGGAAAGCCAGAACCGCTGGCCCAGCCTGGCCTTCGACCTGGGCCAGGCGGGCGACCTCGCCTCCAGAATCCTGCCGGCGGGCTTCTACTACAAAACCTTCATGTGGCCGCCCAGGGCGTGGACCTTCTACGAGCGTTTCATCCGCCGCGCCGCCGGCCTGGGCCGGGCGCCGGAAGAGCCGGACAGCGATAGCTACGAGAAGCGCTGGGCCCATTGCGATGTGCTGGTGGTGGGCGGCGGGCCGGCGGGCCTGATGGCGGCGCTGACGGCAGGCGCCAGCGGCGCGCGCGTCATCCTGGCCGACGAGCAGGCGGCCTTCGGTGCCACCCTGCTGGCCGGCGGGGCAGAGATCGACGGCGTCCCGGGCGCCGAATGGGCCGGCAGCGCCACCGAACGGCTGGCAGCCATGGCAGAGCTGCGCCTGCTGCCGCGCACCACCGTCGCCGGCTATTACGACCACAACTTCCTCGTCGCCGTAGAGCGGCTGACGGACCATCTGCCCTATGGCGAGCGGCGCGGCCCGCGCCAGCGGTTGTGGAAGATCCGCGCCCGCCAGACGGTGCTGGCGACCGGCGCGCTGGAACGCCCGCTGGTGTTCGCCGGCAACGATTGCCCCGGCGTCATGCTGGCCGGGGCGGTTGCCAGTTATGGCGGGCGCTATGGCGTGCGCGCCGGCGATGTCGCCGTGGCCTTCACCAACAACGACAGCGCCTATGGCGCCGCCCTGGCGGCGGCCGAGGCCGGCATCCGCGTGGCGGCGGTGATCGATGTCAGGGACGATCCGCAGGGCGAGGCGGTGGCCGCCGCCAGGGCGCGGGGGATCGAGACCATCGCCGGCAGCGCCATCGTCCGGGTGCGCGGGCGCCGGCGCGTGGAAGGCGTGGAGGTGGCGCGGCTGGCCGGCGGCGGCGAGCGGCGCCTGGATTGCGATCTGGTGGCGATGTCCGGGGGCTGGACACCCAATGTCGCCCTCGCCTCCCAATCGGGCGCGGCGCTGGACTGGGACGAGACGCTGGCCGCCTTCGTGCCGGGGGCGCCCAAACAGGCGCAGCGCAACGCCGGGGCGGCCGCCGGCACCCTGGCGCTGGCCGCCTGCCTGGCCGAAGGCGCCGAGGCGGGCGCGGCGGCGGCCGGCGCTGCCGGTTTTGCCGCCTCTCCGGCGCTGCCGGAGGCGGTGGCCGGGCCGGGCGATGGCGATCTGGATCTGGAGCCGCTGTGGCAGATGCCCACGGCGCGGCCCGGCGCCAAATGCTTCGTGGATTTTCAGAACGACGTCACGGCCGACGATCTGGCGCTGGCTTGGCGCGAAAACTACGCCCTGGCGGAACACGCCAAACGCTACACCACCGCCGGCATGGGCACCGACCAGGGCAAAACCGCCAACGCCAACGCGCTGGCCATCCTGGCCGGGCTGCGGGACGAGGCGGTGGCGGATGTGGGGCACACCACCTTTCGCCCCTTCTATACGCCGGTGGCCATCGGCGCGCTGGCCGGCATCGACACCGGCCCCGAGCTGCTGGACCCGGTGCGCAAGACGCCGCTGCACGCCTGGCACGAGCACCGGGGTGCCCGGTTCGAGGATGTGGGCCAGTGGAAGCGGCCCTATTGCTATCCGCGCGAGGGCGAAACGGCGGCGGCGGCGGTGCAGCGCGAGGTGGCGGCGGTGCGCGCCTCGCTGGGCATGCTGGACGCCTCCACCCTGGGCAAGATCGACATCCAGGGCGCCGATGCCGCCCGCTTTCTAGACCGCATCTACACCAACCGCTTCTCGACGCTGAAGGTGGGCGCCTGCCGCTATGGGCTGATGCTGAGGGACGACGGCATGATCTTCGACGATGGCGTCACCGCCCGGCTGGGCGAAAACCGCTTCCTGATGAGCACCACCACCGGCGGCGCGGCCACCGTGCTGAACTGGCTGGAGGAATGGCTGCAAACCGAATGGCCCGAGCTGGAGGTCTATTGCACCTCGGTGACGACCCAATGGGCGTCGCTGGCCCTGGCCGGTCCCAACAGCCGCCGTCTGCTGGCAGAGCTGGCCGATATCGACCTTTCCGGCGCGGCCTTTCCCTTCATGGCCTGGCGCGACGGGCGCCTGGCCGGCCTGCCGGTACGCATCTTCCGCATCAGCTTTTCGGGCGAGCTGGGCTTCGAGGTTCATGTCGCCGCCAGCTATGCCCTGGCGCTGTGGCAGACGCTGATGGCGGCCGGCGAAAGCTATGGCATCGCGCCCTATGGCACCGAGGCGATGCATGTGCTGCGGGCCGAAAAGGGCTTCATCATCGTCGGCCAGGACACCGACGGCACCACCACGCCCGGCGATCTGGGCATGGACTGGATCGTCTCGAAAACCAAGGGCGATTTCCTGGGCAAGCGCGGGCTTTGCCGCCCCGACACCCTGCGCGCCGACCGCAAGCAGCTGGTGGGTCTGCTGAGCGACGATCCCGCCGAGGTCATCCCGGAGGGAAGCCACATCTCGCCCCAGCCGGAGGCGCCGCCGCCGCTGGCGATGGAGGGCTGGGTGTCGTCCAGCTATTTCAGCCCCAATTGCGGGCGCTCCATCGCCCTGGCCCTGCTCCGGCGCGGGCGCGAGCGTATGGGCGAGACGGTCGCCATCCCGCTGGAAGACAAGGTGGTGCGGGCGAAGGTGGTCAGGCCGATCTTCTTCGACGAAGCGGGGGAGAGGCTGCGTGGCTGAGGGCTATCCCAGGCAAAGCCCGCTGGCCCATCGCGGCCTGGCTGCGGCGGCGGGGGCGGGCGCGGAGGGCCGGGCGCTGCTGCTGGCCGAACGGCGCTTTCTGGCCAAGGTGAACCTGCGCGGGCGCATCGCCAGCGAGTCGGCTGCCGCCGCCCTGGGCACGGGTCTGCCGCAGGAACCGAACGGCAGCGAAAGCGGCAACGGGCTGCTGGCGCTGTGGCTGGGGCCGGACGAATGGCTGATCGTGGGTCCGCCCGGCGCCGAGGCGGCGATCGGGGCCTGCCTTGGCGAGGCGCTGGCAGGCGGCGGGGCGGCGGTCGATGTCACCGAAGGGCGCACCACCATCCGCCTTGCCGGCCCCATGGCCCGCGATGTGCTGGCCATGGGCTGCCCGCTGGACCTGCACCCCAGCGTCTTCGCCACCGGGCGCTGCGCCCAGAGCTTCCTGGCCCGCAGCACGGTGATTTTGCACCAGGTGAGCGACGGCGTCTTCGACCTTTATGTGGAACGCAGCCAGGCCGATTATCTCTGGACCTGGCTGGAAACCGCCGCCGCCCCCTATGGTTGGGCCGTGGCGCCGGAGCCGGAAACCCCGACGACCTGGCACCGCCCGGCGAAGCGGCGGGGGTGAGCGTCTGGCTGGCTCAGACCGCTTGACACTGCCCTTTGTTTGTGCCTTCATTGAAGTCGTCAGGGAATCGGCTTCACGGTTTCGAATGACATTTTCGGGAGAGAGTTGCTGGCACAATTTGGCTGCGCGGAGAAGCAGGACGCATACTGTGTGAAATGGACGACGGCGGCAAAATTGTGACTTTTCCACTCAAAAGGCTGTATAAATGACCGTACCCAATACACACAAAGAAAGTGAGCAGCGAGCTGTAATGACTATTGAAGATAACCTTGAGGCTTGCCTAAATGGTGGGGCAATCTTATTCTGTGGCGCCGGCTTTAGCGCTGACTGTTTGAATTTTGAGGGCGTTGAGATTGGATGTAGCCACCCTCTTTTGGAAATCCTAAATCATGAGCTGGAATACGACTTTGAAGACATTCAAACTGCTGCAGACGATTTCATTTCTGAACGTGGTCATAATGCTCTCATGAATTTGTTGAAAAACAGATACGAGGTGAGGAATATCCCGCAATCTATTATTGATTTGTTAGCGTATCCATGGGACCGTATTTACACCACTAATTATGATGATAGCATTGCATTAGCTCTCCAGAATTTGGGACGAAAACACATACGGATAAATAACCTCGACGACTCCAGGTCACTCTCACATCATGACTCAACCGCCACTCAGGTGATCCATTTACACGGAGCGGCGATATCCTGGAATGTTGGTAACTTTGAAGAGAGCTGTATTCTGGGAGCACAAAGTTACCTTCGGCACGATACCACAGAAAATCGCTCTTCATCAGAATGGAAGTCGTGTCTAGGGAATGATTACAACCGTTCAAAATGTTTTGTATTTGTGGGTTTCTCTGCTAAGGACTATCATTTGAATAGAATTTTCTATAATGCGACCGCTTCCCGTGACAAAGTCTTTTTCATAAACCAGGTTGGCTCGCACAGTAACCGCCAATTGATTGCCGGTCAAAGAGAATTCGGAACATCACTTCCGATCGGTCGAGATGGGTTTTCTTCTATGGTAAAGAGAGTACGCTCTAAAGAACCGCCAAGCGCACCTCGCTTAGCAAGCTTTGAAGAAATACAGCATTACAATGCCGAAGAATTCCCCCCAGGTATAGATAAGGTCACCGATCATCTTATTTATGGAAAATTGGAGCCAGCTTTTCTCGTTAGAGACATGGATAGGACTTCATCGGAGTATAGAGTTAAAAGGCACCTGATTGAAGATCTCATTGAGCATGTATCTCATCCGGGAAATATAGGCCTTGTTACAGGTTCCATATGTACTGGAAAGACTTCCCTTTTGTTTGAGATTATGCAACGAATTTGTCGTAACAGAAGAGTTTTCCATTTACGAGTCGCGTATAGTGATGTGGCAAGAGAAGCAGAGAAAATTATCTCGGCATATCCCACTTGCGTACTCTGCATTGACGAATGTTTTATGCTTGGAGACGAGCTTCTATCAATTGCAGAAACAGTAGATAGGAGCCAGGCAAATTTGCTTCTCACATCCAGAGATGTTGCATATGATTCTGCATCCGACAGACTTATTGTTTCCGCCTCCAGCCGGCCTGATCGTGTAAAACGCTTTCAACTATCTAAACTGGTCGATACAGAGGTAAACGGTTTCATTGCTCTCAGTGAACGTATAGCAGGTTGGGGAGCATTATCGGGAAGGTCTTCAGCGTGGAAAAAACGTTATATTGAGCAAACGTGTCATTCGAATATGGCTGAATTTTTGCTGCATCTCCTGCAATCGAAGGTTGTGAAGCAGAAAGTAGAAGATGAATACCATAGATGCATTTCTGTGAGACCAAAATTGAAGCGCCCACTAATCGTTTCTTTATATTTGCAGCATATTGGTTTGCCAGTACAGTTAGAAGTCATCTCAACACTTCTGAAGATGGACGTAGGTAAGTTGCTTAATAAGGTTGGAAGCCCACCAGAATTTGAAATTATTCGGCGCGACAGCTCTTATGTTCGCACACTTCAGAGCATTGGGGCTAGGGAAATACTGAAACGGATTGTTGAGGATAAAGAAATTGTCGATGTAGTGGTAGGAGTAATTCACGCACTGTCTGAAAATCGATATGACGGACAAACCTACGTTCACATTTTTAATCAGTTCATGCGCTACCCCATTCTTCAGGGTGTGGTGGTAGAAAAGTCTGAAATAGATCGCTTCTTCGATCAATTGTCTTTACATCCTTGGGTTAATCGGCAGACTCATTTTTGGTTGCAATTCAGTATGGCTAAGACGGATTTTGGCGAATATGAAAAAGCGAGGATATATTTGGACAACGCATATGGTATCGAAGACGAACACCAAAGGCGCGGCAATAGGGGAAGATTTAAGCAACTCGACGATCAAAGAGCAAAATTTCTATTGAAGAGTCGAACAAAATCCGATATATTTTCGGATTATTTTCCTGTGCTCAACGAGGTTTCACGTATTACCCGTGATATCTTTAGGATGGAAGAGGTAACATTTCACATCTACGATACACTGTCCCTTTACTGTGAATTTGTAAAAAAGAGGTTCCCGCATGATTTTCCCGTGGAACAGCACGAGGCCATAAAAATTACAACCCGGGCTCTGCGAGATATTGCACGGAGAAGGTCAAGCGACTTGACAGAATATCATGCAGCTAATAGAGTGGCAATGGCCAATAATAGATTGGACGAAATTCTTACAATGTTAGATACAATACCTGATCAATAGAGTTTCTTCACTTTACCCTAATTCGCACTTGTACCCTCACGCAAACGCATCCGGCATGGAGTCCTTCCGCCTGGCCACGAATTCGTCCAGGGCCTCGGCGATGCCGGGGTCGATGGGGGGCGCTTCGTAGTCGGCCAGCATCGCCTTCCACAGCTTGTTGGCGCGCTGGGCCGCGTCCTGGCGGCCTTCGGATTCCCATTGTTCGAAGCTGTTGTTGTCGGCGATGCTGGAACGGTAGAAGGCGGTTTCGAAATTGGCCTGAGTGTGGGCGCAGCCCAGGAAATGGGCGCCCGGGCCCACCTCGCGGATGGCGTCCATGGCCTGGCCGTTGGGCGACAGATCCACACCTTTGGCCAGCACCTGCATCATGCCGATCTGGTCGGCATCCATCACGAACTTCTCATAGCCCGAGGCCAGCCCGCCCTCCAGCCAGCCGGCCGCGTGCAGCACGAAATTGACGCCGCCCATCAGCGTCGGCAGCAGCGTCTGTGCGCTTTCATAGGCCGCCTGCGCATCCGGCAGCTTCGCGGCGGTTAGCGAGCCGCCGGAACGGAACGGCACCCCCAGCCGCCTGGCCAGCTGGGCCGATGCCAGCAGCACCAGGGCCGGCTCCGGCGTGCCGAAGGTGGGCGCGCCCGATTGCATGGAGATGGAGCTGCCGAAGGTGCCGAAGATCACCGGCGCCCCTTTCCGGACCAGCTGGGTGGTCGCCATGCCCACCAGCGCCTCGGCCAGCAGCTGCGCCACCGTGCCCGCCACCGTCACCGGGCTCATGGCGCCGGCCAGGATGAAGGGCGAAACGATGCAGGCCTGGCCGGCGGCGGCATAAACCTTCAGCGCCCCCAGCATGGTGCCGTCGAACACCATGGGCGAGTTGGCGTTGATGAGATTGACCAGGCAGCACTGGCCGGCCGCCATGGCCTCGCCCATGGCGATCTTCGCCAGGGCGACGCTGTCTTCGGCCCGCTCCGGCGCCGTCACCGAACCCATGAAGGGCTTGTCGGAATAGCGCAGATGGGCATGCACCATATCCAGGTGGCGCTTGTTGACCGGCACGTCCACCGGCTCGCACAAGGTGCCGCCGGAATGGTGCATGGCCGGCGTCATGCAAGCCAGCTTCACGAAATTGCGGAAATCCTCGATGGTGGCATAGCGGCGCCCCTGGTCCAGGTCGTGCACGAAGGGCGGCCCATAGACCGGCGCGAACACCACGGAGCCATCGCCGATCTTCACATTGCGGGCCGGGTTGCGGGCATGCTGCACGAAGGAGGAAGGCGCGCTGGCCAGCAAGCTGCGCGCCAGCCCGCGCGGCAGGTGCAGGGTTTCGCCGTCGGCGGCGACATCCGCGCCGGCTTCCCGCCACAGGGCGACCACCTCGGCATCGCCGGCGATGCGGATGCCCACCTGTTCCATCACGATCTCGGCATTGGCCTCCACGATCTCGAGGCCCTCTTCGGACAGCACATCGAAAACCGGGATGGCGCGCTGGATATAGGGCAGCGGCGCGGTATCGAACCGCCTGGACCGCTGCGCCCGCCTGGCGCCGCTGCCGCCCCGCTCGCGGCGGCCCCGCCTTACCCGCTGGTTCATCCGCTCTTCCCCGGCATGGCGCGGGCATGCGGAACCGCGCCGCCCCTTCGGTCCAGCGCCTCGGCATCCTGGCGCCGCCGCAGCGCCTCCATCTCTTCATGGGGCAGCGGGCCGGCCTCGATGGTGGCGATGGCCCGTTCCAGATCGCTGGCGGCGTGGCGCAGGGCCGCCAGCGCCTGTGCGCGGCTGGCGCCGATGGGCAGCCGCTTCAGCAGGCGGCTCAGCTTCTCGCGCCCCAGCCAGGCGGTGTGGCGGGCATATTCGCCCCACCAATGGCCGGCTTCGCGCTCGTCCTTCAGCCAGTCGTAAAGGCCCTCGGCCGCCACGAAAAAGGTGCGGGTGGGGTCGGGCTTTTCCACATCCAGCGAAACATAGGCGTTCACCAGGCTGACCCGCCAGGCCGGCTCGCGCAGCGGCGAGGCGCAGTGATAGACGGCGCTGCCCTGCATGAAACAGGCATAGCCGGGGCCGGGAAAGCGGGGCGTGACGATGCGCTCGTCCGGGATGGCCTCGCCCGCCGCAACGATGGCGTGGCCCTCCTCGCGCGTGCCCAGGAAATAGCGAAACTCGCCGCCCTTGCAGGCGGCCGGGTCGTGGCACATCAGCACATAGTCGAAGCCCACGAAATCGTGGTGCCATTCGTCGATGTTGCGCGCCAGGTCCCTGGGCGGAAAGTTCAGGTGGCCCTGCTGATAAACCATGGTGTGGGGCAGCAGCGGCGTGCCGAACAGCTCGCTGGCAAAGGCCGCCACCTCGGGGCTGCGGGCCAGATCGCGCATGAACCTGGACATGAACACCGTGCCGCGCAGATAGCCGGTGGAACGGTGGCCGTCGGGCGTATGGCGGACATGGGGGGCAAGCAGGCGGACAACCTCCTGCAGCGCGGCGATGCCCCGGTCGGAAAGCAGGCGGGCGGGCGAGAACATCGCCAGCGGTGAGGCCTGGGCGGCGACGAAATCGGCGCCATAGCCCAGATCGGCCAGCGTCCAGCTGCGCCGGGGCTGCTCCAGCTGCAAATGGCGGGCGGGGTCGAAGGCGGGTTCGCCCTCGATCCAGCGATAGCCCGGCGGCTGTTCGGGGAACACATCGGCGAGCGAGGGGTGAAGCATGGCCCGGCCTCCCTGCTTGGCGGCTTGTCGGCGACAGCGGTTGCGCCATACTGGAAGGCGTTCGCAGGCGGGGCAAGGAAAACCCCGAAGGAGGCAAGCCATGGCGAGAAGGGCCCGGCCGGTCGGCATCAACCATGTGGCGCTGGAGGTGGGCGACATCGACCGGGCGCTGGCCTTCTATGGCGGCTTTCTGGAGCTGGAGGTGGCTTCGCAAAGCGACAAGGCCGCCTTCGTCTATTTCGGCGACCAGTTCATCAATTTCATGGCGCCCCGCCGCCAGGGTCCGGACCAGGGCCGCCATATCGGCATCGCCGTGGACGACAAGCCGCTGGCGATCCAGCGCCTGAAAGAGATGGGGGTGGAGCTGCTGGACGGCCCCTTCACCGACATCCTGGACCCCTGGGGCAACCGCATCGAGCTCACCACCTACACCGACATCCAGTTCACCAAGGCCGGCCATGTGCTGCGCGGCATGGGCCTGGGGCATCTGAACAAAAGCCAGGGCGCCCTGGCCGAGCTCGCCGCCAAGGGCATGGCCCCCGAAGGCTGAAGGCCTCGCTGGCACCGCGCCCCGCGCTTTGCCCCGCGCCCGGCGCTTTGGTAGGAGTCGGGCGCATAAGGGGGAGGATGCGATGAAAAGCCATGCGCGCGCGGTCGTGATCGGGGGCGGCGTCGTCGGCATCGCCACGCTCTACCATCTCGCCCGCAAGGGCTGGCGCGATGCGGTGCTGGTGGAACGGCGCGAGCTCACCTGCGGTTCCACCTGGCATGCCGCCGGCCTGCTGCCGCTTTTCAACATGAGCTATTCGGTCGGCCAGCTGCACAAATACTCGCTGCGCTTCTACCGCGAGCTGGAGGCCGAGACCGGCATGGACACCGGCCTGCGCCCGGTCTCCAACATCCGCCTGGCGACCGGGCGCGACCGCATGGACGAATACCGCCAATATGCCGGCGTGGCTGAGACCATCGGCGTCGAGCTGCGCTTCCTCACCCCGGCCCAGGTCAAGGACATCTGGCCCCTGGCCACCACCCATGGCCTGGTGGGCGCCATCCAGCATCCCCAGGATGGCTACATTCAGCCCGCCGACCTCGCCCAGGCCCTGGCCACCGCCGCGCGGCGCCATGGCGCCGAGATCTACCGCCACACATGCGTCACCGCCATCGCGCCCACCGCCAGCGGCGAATGGCGGGTGGAAACCGACAAGGGCGCCATCGTCTGCGAGCATGTGGTGGCTGCCAGCGGCAGCTTCGCGCGCCGCACCGGCGCCATGATGGGCCTCGATGTGCCGGTGATCCCGGTCGAACACCAGTATATCGTCACCGAACCCCATCCGGAGATCCAGCGCCGCCGTGCCGAGGGCCTGCCAGAGCTGGGGGTGCTGCGCGAATCCGACGGCTCCTGGTATATGCGCGAGGAACGGGGCGGGCTGATCCTGGGGCCTTACGAAAAAGGCGCCCCCGCCTGCTATGTCGACGGCCCCGCAGACGACATGGAATACGAGCTCTTCCAGGAAGATCTGGAACGGCTCACCCCCCATATCGAATCCGCCATGGCCCGCGTGCCCGCCTTCGGCGAGGTCGGGGTCAAACGGGTCTATAACGGCGCCATCTGCTACACGCCGGACGGTTCGCCCATCGTCGGCCCGGCCTGGGGGCTGCGCAATGTCTGGCTGAACGAAGGCCACAGCTTCGGCATCACGGCGGCGGGCGGTGCCGGCTGGCAGCTGGCCGAATGGATGGTCGAAGGCGCGCCTTCCATCGATATGCTGGGGGTGGATCCGCGCCGCTTCGGCGATTATGCCAGCCGCGCCTATCTGGTCGCCAAGAACGAGGAAGCCTACGCCAATGTCTTCACCATCCACTATCCGGACGAAGAGCGCCCGGCCGCGCGCCCGCTGCGCACCGCGCCCTGCTACGACCGGCTGAAGGCCAAAGGCGCCGTCTTCGGGCAGAAATTCGGCTGGGAACGGGCCAATTGGTTCGCCCCGGAAGGGGTTGCCGCCGAAGACGACTGGTCGTTCCGCCGCTCGGCCTGGTTCAAGCATGTCGGGCGCGAGGTCATGAATGTGCACAGCAATGTCGGCCTGCTGGATATGACCGCCTTCGCCAAATGCCGCATCTCCGGGCCGGGGGCCGAGGCCTTTCTCGACGCCCTGGTGGCCAACCGCCTGCCCCGCAAGCCGGGCCGCATCGGCCTGGTCCACGCCCTGGACCGGAGGGGCGGCGTCCATTCCGAGTTCACGCTCTGGCGCGAAACCGGCACAGGCGGCGGCTTCTATGTCGTCTCCGCCGGCGCCCTGCAGCGCCTCGACCACGACTGGCTGCGCAAACACATGCCGCAGGACGGCTCGGTCGCCTTCGAAGATGCCACCAACCGCATGGGCGTGCTGGTGGTGGCCGGGCCGAAATCGCGCCAGCTGTTGCAGCGCCTGACGGCGGATGACCTTTCCAACTCCGCCTTCCCCTGGCTTTCCGGGCGCTGGATCGAGGTCGGCCTGGCGCCGGCGCTGGCGCTGCGGGTGAACTTCGTGGGCGAGCTGGGGTGGGAATTGCACCATCCCATCGAATACCAGAACCACATCTTCGATGCCCTGATGGAGGCCGGCGCCGATCTGGGGCTGGCGCCCTTCGGCATCCGCGCCATGGAGGCGATGCGGATCGAAAAGTCCTACCGCATGGTGGGCCAGGAGCTCTCGATCGAATACGCCGCCCTGGAAAGCGGCCTCGACCGCTTCGTCCATCTCAACAAGGGCGAGTTCCAGGGCCGCGCCGGGCTGACCGCCTGGCGCGCGCGCGGCTTCGCCAACCGCTTCGTCACCCTGGAGGTGCACGATGTCGGCGACGCCGACGCCCTGGGCAACAACCCCATCCGCCGCGCCGGAAAGCTGGTGGGCCGGGCCACCTCCGGCGGCTTCGGCTTCCGCCTTGGTCGCTCGCTGGCCCTCGCCATGGTGGCCCCGGAGGCGGCGGCGGCCGGCACCGAGCTCGCCATCGACATCCTGGGCGAAAGCCACCGCGCCACGGTGATCGAAGAATCCCCGTTCGACCCCGAAAACCAGCGCCTGCGCGCCTGAGCCGTTCGTCGGGGTGGGGAAGCGAATGGCAAGGTATCTCGTTGGTAGCAGTACCGCCCAGTGCTATCATACCTTTCGTCCCGCCGCCGGACGGCATGGGGAGAACTGCGTATGGGCATCGTCGACGGTTCCTGGAGAAGCGCCGCACCACCACCTGGAACGACCTTCCCCACCCGCTTGAAGAGGGACGAGGTGCCAGGCTCCCTGCATGCAGCCGACGGTGTCGGCGCACAATGACAGGCACCAGGAGTTCGTGGTCTGGATCTGCGGTCTTCGCCGCCCGGCGAATGGCGATTCGACCATGCGCGACAAGGTGACTTAGTAATGGTGAACACACGAACACGCAGACGGTTGACAAACAGCAAACACAAGGAGGATCGATACGTGAGCACAAATCAAATCAGCATCGTCGTCTTTCAGGATGGCGATATATGGGTAGCACAATGCCTCGAGTACGACATCGGAGCACAAGCCGAGTCTCTCGAGAAATTGTATGAACGCCTCTCCGATGTCATTGAGGCCGAGCGTGCGGAAAGCCTTAACCGTCATGGCCAAGAGTTTGTCGGTGTTCCGGAAGCGCCAGAAAGGTTTCGCAAGCTTTACGAGAAACGTGCCGGTCGTTTCTTGCCAGAAGATGGCACCTCAGCGGATTCCAACCGCACTTTTGCTCTTTGCGCTTGAAAAACCATGGCAAAGCCTTTCGGAGGGCACCCCACCTTCGCTCAATACATACAATGGGCGAAGAAGCAAGGATGTACCATTCAATCTGGCATCATCGGTGTCAATGGTGTAACGAAGATTGTATCGCCCGATGGGGAGCATTGGGTCATTGAAGCTGGAACACAACAATCAGACTACCTTGTTCCGACGACTATTGCTCGGTTTGATCGTCGTTTAGGCTTGGAATCCCCATGGTTCTCCGTCGACTAATGGCGCTGTGAGGTGATCGCTGACGTGATCCCGTTCGTCGTCCCTCACCCATGAAGGAGGTGCTGCGCAGCAACGATCCGGTCGCGCTCTCCTTCGCCCAGGCGCTGCTGGACGATGCCGGCATCCCCCACGCGCTGTTCGACCATCATACCAGCGTGCTGGAAGGCAGCGTGCTGGCGATCCGCCAGCGGCTGGCGGTGGCCGACGAAGACGCCGACCAAGCCCGCCGTCTGCTGGCGGATGCCGGCCTGGGCGGGGTGGAGCTGTGACGGCGCAGGCGCTGCTGGGCGGGCGGCTGCGCCTGGCCGGCGGCGGCGGTCTCAAGGCCACCAGCGATGCCGTGCTGCTGGCCGCCTCCGTCCAGGCCCCGGCGGGCGCCCATGTGCTCGATGCCGGCTGCGGGGCCGGCACGGTGGCGCTCTGCCTCGCCGCCCGCCGGGCGGACTGGCGCATCGCCGGCCTGGAAAAGGATGCAGAGTCCGCCCAGCTTGCCCGCGCCAATGCGGTTGCCCAGGGCTGGCAGGAAAGGATCGCCATCCACCGGGGCGATCTCGAACGCTGGCACCCGCCGGGGCCGCCCTTCGACGCCGTGGCGACCAATCCGCCCTGGCTGGATGCCGCGCAAGGCACCGCCCCGCCCGACCCGCAGCGCGCCGCCGCCCGGCTGGAAACCATGCCGCTGGCGCGCTGGATCGGGGCCTGTCTGCGGCTGTTGCGCCCGGGCGGCGGCCTGCATCTGCTACACCGGCCGCAACGGCTGGCGGAGATCCTGGCGGCGCTGGAAGGCCGCGCCGGCGCCGTCGCTCTGCGCCCCCTCCACGCCAGCGCCGCCCGCCCGGCCGGGCGCATTCTGCTCGCCGCCGTCAAGGGATCGAAGGCGCCGCCAAGTCTGCTGCCGGGGCTGGTGCTGCACCGGGCCAACGGCGCCTGGACGGCCGCCGCCGAGGCCGTGTTGCGCCACGGCGCCGCTCTGGAGCGGTAGCGGCCCCTAAGGAATTTCGTTGGCCAGCCCGCGCGGGATCAGCTTGTCGCGGTCGTAGAAGGGCAGATCGACGATCTCTGCCCGGTGGCGGCTGCCATCGGCCAGCACCGCCAGCGCCTGGTGTCCGGCCCAGTCGCCGGCCTGGTCGAAGCGGACGAAGGCGATGCCGCTTTCCAGATAGGGCGAAAACGCGCCCGTGGTGGTCACGCCCGCCTGGCGCCCGTCCACCACCACCTTGCTGCCGGCCTTGGGCGCGGCAGCGCGGCACAGCAGGCCGAAAAAGCGCGAGCCCTGCGGCGCCGCCGCCAGCGCCGCCTTGCCGATGAAATCGGCCTCCCTTTCCACGTCCACGAACGCGCCCAGGCCGGCCTCGAACGGGGTCATGGAGGAATCCATATCGGTGCCGTTGTCGCGGATGCCGGCCTCGATGCGGCGGATGCCCATGGATTCCAGGCTGGAAAAGGCCAGGCCGTGGCGCCGCCCCCGCTCCAGCATCAGCCGGAACAGCGCCGGCCCGTCGAAGCCCGCGGCCAGCGTATAGAGTTCGAAGCCCAGCTCGCCGGTCCAGCCGGTGCGCGAAAGCAGGAAGGGCTGGCCGCCCACCTCCACCTCGTGGACGGAGAAATAGTTGAACGGCGCCGGCGCCGCGCCATCCAGCAGGTCGGGCAGCAGCTCCAGCGCCTTCGGCCCCTGAATCTGGATCACCCACGAGCCGGGATCGCGCACCGTCGCCTCCATCCCCAGGGCGTGCGCCTTCATCCAGGGCAGGAAATCGCCATCGGCCAGCACATACCAGAACCGGTCTTCGCCCAGCCGCATCGCCACCCCGTCCATCAGCACGCCGCCGGCCTGATCGCAGGCGATGGCATAGGTTGCCCGCCCGATCTTCAGGCGCGAAAGGTCGCGGCAGAACAGCCGGTCCAGCAGGCGAAAGGCATCGCGGCCCACGATCTCGATGGGCCTTTCCGGCACATCGAACAGCCCCACCCCGCGCCGCAGCCGCCAGTAATCGGCCTCCGGATCGCCGGTGACGCCCAGGGCGTAGAAACGCCCGCTATAGACGCCCAGCAGGGCATCGTCGGTGAGATAGGCGGGCATCCAGGGCGATTTGGCGAAGCGCTTGGCGCTCATGCGCACGATATCGTGCGACATGGCGTAGTTTTCGCGGAGCACGGGGGCGGTCATGGCGGCGGACTCCTCGGGGATAGGGCGCTGGCCGCGCTTGGTGGGAGATGTCCGTCAGCGCGGGCGCGGCCGGGCAGCAGGCGCGGCCCCATCCCTTAGCAGACACCATCTCGGCGTGCCAGGGTGCGGGTGACGGGGCGCGGGCGGCGGCGATGGCGCGCGCCCGTTGGTGGCCGCCGGGTGAGGCCCTGCGCTTTGCCCTGGCGCCGGACGGTGGCAACTAGTTCTCCACCAGCACCTCGAACTCGTCTTCGATGCCGAGGCCGGCGAGCATCTCCACAAGCACGTCTTCCGACATGGACCGGCCGCGCAAGGCGCAGACGTAAAAGTGGAGAACCTTGGGGAAGTGACTCCAGCCGCCGGTGTTCCGTCGGTCGAACCCCCGTGTAAAACCGAGGCACTGCCGGTGTTGCTAGCCGAAGGTGTTGGCGCCCGTGTCGATATCGAAGCCGAAGGTCTCGATATCGCCGATATCGGTCGAAATCGTCGGCCCATCGGTGGCATCGCGCTCGATCCAGCTCTCCTCCAGGGCCGCGAACTCCTCGAAGAAAGCATCGCGCCCCACATATGTTGTGTCCCATCCGCCCCGATGGGTGGCATAGAAGAATCCGATCTCCACTTGGTATCGTGGGTGTCCACCTTCGAATCCCCACCATGAATACTCCTGGTAGAACGGGCTGCCAGTGTCCCGGGACACCCCCACCTCGACTCCCTCGGCCGGCCCCAGCATATGCAAGCTGACACGTGCCTCCGACGGGTCCAGTCGCTGCCAGACGGTCCCGTCGGCCTCAAGGCTGGCTGGCAGAAAGAACAAGCTGGCCATCGCCGCCAGCATCGACAGTGTGCGTTTTGCGTTTCATGTGTCGCTCCCGCGCTCCGCCCGGCAGGATTGCCGGGCCGGTCGCCAAACAATCGCCAACGCGTGGGATTCCCGCGTGTTTCCGTAAGACGGTCTTTTATTACGCGGGCGGCCCGACACAGGCCGCCGCGTTGGCGTGTTTGGCGATGCAAGAAAGATGAAAGCACCGGCGGGCGGATGTCAACCGCCTGTCTGCCACAAACTGAGCATCCTGAACGGGGAAGCGGGTGCGGCCAGGCAAGGGGCGGCGGCGCTGGTGACGGCGCCGCCGCCAGCCTTTCCAGGGGCAGTTGCCGCTTCGCCAAGTTATGCGGCCATGGCGTAGGCATAGGGCGGGCCGGTTGCGCCTAGCCCGGTGCGGTGCCAATCTAACGCGCATGAAGCGGGGAGCGGTGGCCATGTCCCTTGCTACGCTGACCTTTGCGCGACGCCTGGAAGCCGCCGGCGTGAACCGGGCGCACGCCGATGCGGTGCGCGATGCCGTGGCGGATGCGACGCCAAGCAAGGCAGATCTGCAAGCCGGCCTTGGCGAGGTGAAGACCGAACTGGCGACCAAAGCAAGCACGACAGACCTGCAAACCGGCCTTGGCGAGGTTCGGGCAGATCTCGGTGATGCTCGGACAGACCTTGGCGACATGAAGGCCGAACTGGCGACCAAGGCAAGCGCAGCAGACCTGGCCGAAGTGAAGGGCGCTATGGCGACCAAGGCAGACCTGTTGCGCGTTGCGTTGGCGCTGGCCGCCCTGATGGTGCTTGGCTTCGGCGCCCTGCTGGCAGCGATGGTGGCGCTGCCGGTGCCGTAGAGCCGCGCCCTTCGGGCATCCTGCCAGGTGGCATCGATGCCGGCGCGGATCAGGGCACGGGCAGCTGGATGTCGTGGCCGTCGGGAATGTCGGGCGAACGGCGCGGAAAGGCCTGCACCGCCGCCGCCTGCACCGCCAGGGCCAGCAGCGGCGAGGCCGGCCCGGAGAAGGCCGCCACCGCCGCCCGGGCCGAGGCGATGGGCCTTTCCCGATGGCACAGCGCGACGATGACATGGCTGCGGCCGTCGCTGGCGCCCGGCCCCGCCCGGTCGATGGCGCCGGCGCAGGCATCGCCGGCGGCGGCCCGCAGCGGCGCTGCCACCGCCACGGCGATGTGAAAACCGCCCTCGGCGCCCCGGGGCGCCGCCTGGGCGTTGCGGAAGGGCAGCCAGGCGATGGCGGCCAGCGCCTCGGCCGCCGCTTCGGCCCAGCGCCGGTCCTGGCTGCCGGGGCCGGTGGCGACGATGGGCAGCGGGCGGCCGGCGGGCGATCGCAGCAGCTGCGGCGCATAGAGCGAATCCTGGGCGATATGGGTCACGCTGACGCCGCCCGTTCCGGAACAGGCGGCCAGCGCCAGGGCGAAGGCAAGGGCGGCAAGGCGAGCCATGGCCACCATTGGGGCGCCCTGCGGCGGCACAGTCAATCCCCGTCCGCCGGTGCCAGCAGCCAGCGGAAGAACAGCACGGCCGCCGCCGCGCCGGCCAGCTGGGCGGCGATGAAGGCCGGCGCGTGGGCGGGCGCGATGCCGGAGAAGGTATCCGTGAAGCTGCGCGCCACGGTCACGGCCGGATTGGCGAAGGAGGTGGACGATGTGTACCAATAGCCGGCGGCGATCACGAGGCCCACCGCCCAGGGCACGGCATCGGGGCGCCAGCGCAGGCAGCCGAAGATCGCCGCCAACAGGCTGAAGGTTGCCACCGCTTCGCCCAGCCACTGGCCGGGGCCGGTTCTGGCCTGGCCGGAGGCGAACAGCGCCGGCAGATCGAACATGAGGTGGGCCAGGATGGCGCCGGTGAGCGCGCCGGCCACCTGCGCCGCCACATAGGCGGCCCCATCTGCGGGCGCAATCTCGCGCCGGAGCGCGAAGGCCAGGGTGACGGCCGGGTTGAAATGGGCGCCGGAGACGGGGCCGTAGATCAGGATCAGCACCGCCAGGATGGCGCCGGTGGCGACGGTGTTGCCCAGCAGCGCCACGCCGTGATTGGCGGGCGAGAGCGTCTCTGCCATGACGCCGGAGCCGATCACGGTTGCCAGCAGAAAGGCCGTGCCCACGAATTCCGCCGCCAGCCTGCGGCTCATATCGGCCATCGCCTACGCTCCCGGTGAAAGGGGGCCATCCTGGCGCCGCCATGCGACGGTTTCACGACATGTGCGCCATCGTCGCGGGTGCCATGGCCCCGGTCAGGGCTGGGCCTGCGCCGCCAGCAGCGCCTGTTTGCCGTGCTGGCAGAACACCACATGGCCCCGGTCCAGCTGGCGGCGGGGCGTCGGCTCCACATCGCAGCGCCCGGGGACGGTCAGCGGGCAGCGGCGGCGGAAGGGGCAGGGCAGATCGTGCAGCATGGCGTTGCTTCTCATGCCGGCCTCCGCCTCGCGGCTGGCGACCACCTCCTCCAGCCAGCCCTGGCGCAGCGCCGGCACCGAGCCGATCAGCAGCTGGGTATAGGGATGGTGGGGCGGCGCGAACACCGCGTCGATGGGGCCGGCATCGACGATGCGCCCGGCATACATCACCGCCACCCGGTCGGCGATGGAGGCGACGGTGGCAAGGTCGTGGCTGATGAAGACATAGGCGACCCGGTGGTCCTCGCGCAGCGCCTTCATCAGCTCCAGAATGCGCGAGGCGACCACCGTATCCAGGGCCGAGAGCACCTCGTCGCACAAGATCACGTCCGGGCGGGCGGCGAAGGCCCGGGCGATGGAAACCCGCTGGCGCTGGCCGCCGGAAAGCTCGGCCGGAAAGCGCCCGGCAAAGTCGGCCTCCAGCCCCACCATCTCCAGCAGCTCGGCGATGCGGTCGGCCTTCTCGGACCCCGACATGCCGAAATACAGCTCCAGCGGGCGGGCCAGCGCATCGCCGACGCGCCGTTCCGGGTTGAGCGACTGTTCCGGGCTCTGGAAGACGATCTGGATGCGGCGCAGCTCCTCCCGCCTGCGCCGCCGCGCCTGCCCCGCCAGCGTCTGCCCGCCCAGCGTCACGGCGCCCGCCAGGGGCGGATGCAGGCCGGCGACCACCCGCGCCAGGGTGGATTTGCCGCTGCCCGATTCGCCCACCACCGCCAGCACCTCGCGCGGATAGACCTCCAGATCGACGCCGTGCAGCACATGGCGCTCTCGCGTCAGGGCCTGGAACGGGCGCGCCCGCTCGTAGCTGGCGTCCACCGCCTGCACCGCCAGCACCGGCTGCGGCCCGCCCGTGGCTGCGACCGGGGCGGAACGGGAGGCGACGGCCGCCGCCGTCGGTTTCGGCTTCACCGCCGCCAGCAGGGTGCGGGTGTAATGCTGGCGGGGGGTGGCCAGGATGGCGCCCGTCGCCCCTTCTTCCACCACATGGCCCTGGTTCATCACCAGGATGCGGTCGGCCAGCTGCGCCACCACCGAAAGATCGTGGCTGACATAAAGCGCCGCCGTGTTGCGCTCGCGGATGACGTGCTTGATGGCCTTCAGCACCTCGATCTGGGTGGTGACGTCCAGGGCCGTGGTGGGTTCGTCCAGCACCAGCAGCCGCGGGCGGCAGGCCAGCGCCATGGCCATCATGATGCGCTGCTGCTGGCCGCCCGAGATCTGATGGGGATAGCGCCGGGCGATGGTTTCGGGATGGGGCAGATCCAGCAGGTCCAGCAGCTCCAGGATGCGCCGTTCGCCGTCGCTGCCCCGGGCCATGCCCCGAGCCATGCCCCGGGCCATGCCATGAAGCGTCAGGCTTTCGGCGATCTGCTCGCCCACCGGGATGGCGGGGTTCAGCGCCGCCTGCGCGCTTTGGGCGACATAGGCGACCTCCTTGCCCCGCAGCTGGCGGCGTTGCCGCACCGGCATGGCCAGCACATCGCTGCCTTGCAGCAGCACCCGCCCGCCGGTGAAGCGGGTGCCAGGCCGGGCATAGCCCAGCGCCGCCAGGGCCAGCGTGGTTTTGCCGGCGCCGGATTCGCCGATCAGCGCCACCACCTCGCCGGCCTCGACCCGGACGCTGCACCGGCGCACCGTTTCCACCCAGATGCCGGAGGGCGGGCGGCCTTCGACGCTGAGACGCTCGATCGCCAGCAGCGCCGTCACCCGGTCAGCTCCTCGGAGATGGCGCGCCCCGAATGGGCGCCCAGCCAATCGACGATCAGGTTGACGCCCACGGTCAGGATGGCGATGGCGAAGGCCGGCGCCAGCACCGAAAGATAGGCGCCGTTCTGCAGGCCGTTCAGATTCTCCCGCACCATGGAGCCCCAATCGGCGTCCGGCGGCTGGATGCCGAAGCCCAGGAAGGAAAGGCTGGAGAGGAAGAGGATGGAATAGGTCATGCGCAGCCCGAACTCCACCGCCAGGGGGCGGACGGTGGAAGGGAAGATCTCGCGCACCAGGATGGAGGCCAGGGATTCGCCGCGGGCGCGCGCCACCTCTACGAATTCCAGCGCCGCGATGTTCATGGCCACGGCGCGGGAGACGCGCACCACGCGCGGGGCGTGGATCACCGCGATCACGCATACCAGCACGGTCAGGCTGGAGGAGACGGCGCCGACCACGATCAGCGCCAGCATCAGCGGCGGGAAGGACAGCATGGTATCCGCCAGCCACACGATGAAGGCATCGCAGGCCCCGCCGATCTCGGCGGCCGAAAAGCCCAGCGCCATGCCCAGCAGGAAGCCCAGCAGCGTGGTGGCCAGCGCCACGCCCACGGTCAGGCGGGCGCCATGGAGCAGGCGCGAGACGATGTCGCGGCCCAGGGTGTCGGTGCCCAGCAGGGTGGTTTCGCCGGGCGGTTCGAAATTGGAGGCGGAGACGATCTCGCCGACGCCGAAGGGCGCCAGCAGCGGCCCGATCAGGGCCAGCAGGATGCCGGCGGCAACGATGGCGATGCCGGCCCAGGCCCAGCGGTCGGGCTTTGGACGCGCCCGGCGGCTGCGTCTGCGCCCTGTCGCCGCCGCGTTCATGTCGCGTATCTCAGGCGCGGATTGGCCATGATGGCGCAGATATCGGCGCCGATATTGAGGGCGATATAGACGCCGCAGAAGATCAGCGCCACCGCCTGCAACAGGGGCAGATCGCGAAAGGCCACCGAATCCACCATCAGCCGGCCCAGCCCGGGATAGGTGAAGATCACCTCCACGATCACCACGCCGCTGACCAGATAGCCCAGATTCAGGGCGATGACGTTGACGATGGGGCCCAGCGCGTTGGGGATGGCGTGGCGCAGCACGATGCGCGCTTTCGGCGCCCCCTTCAGCAGCGCCATCTCGACATAGGCCTGCTTCATCACATCCAGGATGGCGGCCCGGGTCATGCGGACGATATGGGCCAGGATGGTCAGCACCAGGGTCATCATGGGCAGAAAGGTCTGGCCCATGGTGGCGAAGGGGTCGGACCAGCGCGGGCGGTGGATGACGAAGGGGAACCAGTCCAGCTCCATGGCGAAGACGATGATGAACACCAGCGCGATCACGAAATCCGGGATCGAGATGAAGAACACGGTGGTGGAATTGGTGGCGCGGTCGAAGCCACGCTCCGGCCAGGCGGCGCACAGCACCCCCAGCAGCAGCGCCAGCGGCAGCGCGACGGCGGTGGCATAAAGCGCCAGATTGACGGTGTTCCAGAGCCGCAGGCCGATGACGCGATCGACGGCGATGCCGTTGGTGAGCGAGGTGCCCATATCGCCCGCCAGGATGCCGGCCATCCAGCTGCCATAGCGAATGTGGGCGGGGGCATCCAGGCCCAGCTTCTCGCGCAGGGCGGCCACCGTCTCCGGCGTTGCCGTCTGCCCCAGGATGGCCTCGGCCACATCGCCGGGCAGGATCTCGGTGCCCAGAAACACCAGCACGGAGATGGCCCACAGGGTCAAAAGCCCCAGCAGCAGCCGCTTGGCGATCAGTTTCAGCACGCCCCGCGCCCCCCTCCGCCGGTCGCCGTCATCCCGGGCGCCATCCTAGGGCGGCGGCGGGCGCTGGCAAAGGCCCGCTGCCGGGGCCGCTTCACCACGCCCCGCTCAGTCGTCCCCGACGATATCCCACAGGCCGTCGAGAAACCCTCCCTCCCCGCGCTCTTCGGGCGGGGACTCCACGACAAAATCTGGGGCATCCTGAAACGCCGCCTTCTTCATCGTCTCGCCCCAATGGGCGATGCGTTCTTCGTCGGTAGGATGAGTTCTCACAAAGCCCAGCAGCTGCCCCGATCTGGCCGGTCCCAGCTCCTTTTCCATCTTCAGCATGCGAATAAAAAACGCCCGGCCCTGTTCCATGTCGTATCCGGCCCGTTTCACGATATAGACCGCGATACGGTCGGATTCCATCTCCATTTCAGGCGAAAACTCCAGCGCCGCCACCGCCCCGATGGTGGCCCCGGCGGCGGCGAATGTGCCCACATCGCTCTCGTTTCCGGTCACGCCAGATAGCGCCGTTCCCAGCAGGGCGCCCCCCACGGCACCGGCGATAGTGCCGACCGTCCGGTTGGTCATGCTTTTATCGACATGGCCCATGATGATGTGGGCGTATTCATGGGCCATCACCGCCGCGATCTCGTCGTCCGAACCGGCCGCCTCCATCAAACCCGAATAGAAGGTCATCCGGTTGTTCTCGTCCACATAGGCGTTGATCCGGTCGCTGTATTCTATTGCGGGCCATGTGTTGCGGATGTCCCGGCACGACGACGCGCTCACAAACAGATCGAAGCTCGCCGCTGCCACCACCTCGTCGCACATCGCCGCCGCGACGGGCCTGATCCTCCCGGTCACCCGGCTCAGGGTGGCCTGGAGTTCGTCCCTGCTCATGTCCCGCGACGGTTTGAGTTCGTAAGTCCGGGATTCGACGTTCACCCGCGCGATGTCCCGGGCCGAAGGCTCATAGACGTCCACCACCGAGCCACAGGCCGAAAGACCGGCCACCAGCACCGCCAGCGCAACATGGCGCATCGCCTTCCCCTCCCGCGCCGTTCCCGGACAAGCGCCCGTCCCGGCACCCGCGCAGGCTGCGCCCCGTGGCGTGGAAAATCAACGGCCTGGGCGACCCCGGCCTGCCCCGCCGGGCGCGATCATGAACCGCCCCCGCGAAAGCGGGCGATGCATGCCAGAAAGGCTTCGGCAAAGCGTTCGGTCTTGGCGGCCCCGATGCCGTGGATGCGGGCGAAGGCCTCCCTGGTGGCGGGCCTGTCCGCCGCCAGGGCTGCCAGCGTGGTGTCGTGAAAAACGACATAGGCCGGCACGCCGTTCTTGCGGGCCAGCGCCAGGCGCAGCTCCTTCAGCGCCTGCAGCAGCGCCATCTCGTCCGGCGTCGATGGCCTCCCCGCCGCCGGCTGCTGCCCGGTGGGGTGCCCTCTGGCGCGCCGCCCTGTGCGCAGCGTCTCCAGCCGCAGCCGCACCTCGCCCTCGCCACCAAGCAGGCGGCGTCCGCGCCCGGTGGCGCGCAGGGCGCCATAGCCGCCGATATCGAGATCCAGCACGCCTGCCGCCACCAGCTGGCGGATCGCCGAGCGCCAGGCGGCAGGCTTCAGATCCCGCCCGCTGCCATGAACCGGCAGCTGCTGGTGATGCCGGCGCACGATCCGCTCGCTCTCGCTGCCGGTCAGCACATCGACGATATGGCCGGTGCCGAAGCGCTGGCCGGTCGCCAGCACCGCTTCCAGCACGCGCCGCGCCAGGTCGCTGCCATCCACCACCTGCGGCGGCGTCAGGCAGTTGTCGCAACGGCCGCAATCCTCCTCCGCCCGCTCGCCGAAATAGGCCAGCAGGATGCGGCGGCGGCAGGTGCTGGCCTCGCAATAGCCCACCAGGGCGTCCAGGCGCCGGCGGTCGATGTGCTTGCGCTCGTCGCTGGCCTGGCTTTCGTCGATGAAACGCCGCCGCATGAGGATGTCGCCCAGGCCGTAGAACATGGCGGCATCGGCCGGCTGGCCGTCGCGCCCGGCCCGGCCCAGCTCCTGATAATAGGCCTCCATGGTCGCCGGCAGGTCGATATGGGCGACATAGCGCACATCCGGCTTGTCGATGCCCATGCCGAAGGCGATGGTGGCCACCATCACGATGCCGGGCTCGGTCAGGAATCGGTCCAACAGCGCCTTGCGCTCGTCCGCCTCCATGCCGGCGTGATAGGCCAGCGCCTTGTGGTTGCGGGCGGCCAGCATGGCGGCCGCCTCTTCGCTGCGGCGGCGCGACAGGGCATAGACGATGCCGCACTGGCCGCGCCGGGCCTCCACGAAGGCCGCCAACTGGCGAAAGCCATCGGCCTTGGTCGCCACCGCCAGGGCGATGTTGGGGCGGTCGAAGCCGGTGACGAAGGAGGCGACCTTGCCACCGAACAGGCGCTGCGCGATGTCGTCGCGGGTGGAAGGGTCGGCGCTGGCCGTGAACGCCGCCAGTGTGGCGTGGGGAAACCGGGCGCGCAGTTCGGTCAGCGCCTCGTATTCGGGGCGAAAGCTGGGGCCCCATTGCGAGATGCAATGGGCTTCGTCGATCGCCACCATGGCCAGCGGCAGTTTCGCCAGCGCCGCCAGCATGCGTGCGTTCATCAGTCGTTCGGGCGAAAGGTAAAGCAGCTTGGCCCGGCCCCTGGCGGCATCGCGCCAGGCCGCCACGTTCTCCTCCCGGCTCTGGGAGGAATTGACGCTGCCAGCCGCGATTCCGGCCATGCGCAGCGCCGCCACCTGGTTCTGCATCAGCGCCAGCAGCGGCGAGACCACCACGGTCAGCCCGCCGCGCATCAGCGCCGGCAGCTGGAAGCACAGCGATTTGCCGGCCCCGGTCGGCATCACCGCCAGCGCGTCGCGCCCGGCGGCCAGGCAATCCACCACCTGCTCCTGGCCGGGACGAAACCCGTCGAAGCCGAAGGCCCGGCGCAGCAGTTCGTATTTTTCCGCCTGCAACCGTGGCGGGGCCTGCGGGCGCCCCGCCGCCGGCTCAAAGGGAGTCACGCTCGTCCTGGGCAAACAGGTCTTCCAGCTCCCGGCTCCAATGCTCGGCCTCTTTCGCCATGCGCTCCGGATCGTCGGCGATCTCGTGCTGGGCGATCAGGCGGCGCTCGTCGGCATCGCGAAAGGTGTCTACCGTGTGCAGGCTCTCGGATTCGCTCAGCCCCAGCCCCACCAGGATGCCGTAAGACATCTCCAGGCTGGAATAGAAGGTATCGCGCACGATATGGGCGATGCCCAGATCCATCAGGCGATAGGCGTGCTGGCGGTTGCGGGCGCGGGCATGAACCACCAGATGGGGGAAATGCCGGGCCACCGTGCGGGCGGTGGCGAGCGAGCGTTCCACATCGTCGATCGCCAGCACGAACAGCACCGCGCTGTCCGCCCCGGCGGCGCGCAGCAGATCCGGCCTGGAGGCGTCGCCATAGTAGATCTTGTTGCCGAAGCGGCGCACGAAATCGACCTGTTCGGCGCTGCTCTCCAGGGCCGTGAAGCCGATGCGCCGCGCTTGCAGGATGCGGCCCACCATCTGGCCGACGCGCCCGAAGCCGGCGACGATCACCTGGTTTCCCTGCCCCCGCTCGTGCTCGATCTCCGGCTCGTCGCCGCCGGCGCGCCGGGCCAGGCGGTCGCTGGCGGCCAGCAGCAGCGGCGTGGCGGCCATGGAAAAGATCACCGCCACGGTCAGATATTCCGCCGTTCGCTCCGGCATCAGCGCCGAGGTGACGCCGACATTGAGGATGACGAAGGCGAACTCGCCGCCCTGGCACAGCGTCGCCGCCGTGCCCAGCGCCGCCCGCAGGCTCTGCCCGGCCGCCAGGCACACCGCCGCCAGGCAGGCCGCCTTGATGGCGATCAGCCCCAGCGTGATGGCGACGATCGTCAGCGGCGCCTCCAGCAGCAGGCCGACATTCAGCGTCATGCCGATGGCCATGAAGAACAGGCCCAGCAGCAGCCCCTTGAAGGGCTCGATATCGGCCTCCAGTTCGTGGCGGTATTCGGATTCGGCCAGCAGCACCCCGGCCAGAAAGGCGCCCAGGGCCATCGACACCCCCACCGCGTCCATCAGCACGCCGGCGCCGATCACGGTCACCAGCGCCATGGCGGTGAAGGCCTCGCGGTTGCCGAAACGGGCCACGGCGCGCAGGGCATAGCGCAGGCCGTAATGGCCGCCCACCGTCACCAGGGCGATGGTCGCCACCGCCTGCACCAGGTCGATCCACACCGGGCGGACGCCGCTGCCGGCCTCCGAGACCGCCAGCAGCGACAGCACCGCCAGCATGGGGATGACGGCGATATCCTGGAACAGCAGCACGGAAAGCGACAGGCGCCCATGGCGGGTCACCAGCTCCTTGCGCTCGGCCAGAAGCTGCAGGGCGAAGGCGGTGGACGACAGCGAGAGGGCAAAGCCGGTGACGATGGCCGCCTCCAGCGGCAGGCCGACGAGATGGGCCAGCGCCGCCAGCACGGCGCAGGTCAGCGCCACCTGGGCGCCGCCCAGCCCCAGCAGCGGCTTGCGCATCGCCCACAGGCGGCGCGGTTGCAGCTCCAGGCCGATGACGAACAGCACCAGGACGATGGCGAACTCCGAGAAATGCAGGATGTCGTGCTCGCCCTCCACCAGGTCGAACACCCACGGCCCCAGGACGATGCCCATCACCAGATAGCCCAGCACCGAGGCCAGCCCGGCGCGGTTGGCCACCACCACGGCGATCACCGCCGCCACCAGGAACACCAGGGCCTGTTCCAGCAGAGACATTCCGGGCGGCCTTTCGCAAAGCGGGCGCGATGCTAGCATGAGAACATCGCGGACCGGGCGCAAACCGGGCGCAAACCAGGCGCAAAGCGGGCGCGAACCGGGCGGCAAGGCGGCGCGCCAGGGCGACGACATCCGGCCCGGCGCCCTGGCACGGGGCACGATGCGGAACGCGCCGGCAGCCGGGGGAGGGTGGCGATGGCAGAGCGCGTCCCGGACGACGCCGGCGCGGCGGCGGGCGACGATCTGCGCCGCCTGATCGCGCCCGCGCGGCGCATCGTGGCCTTCACCGGCGCCGGCATCAGCACGGAATCGGGCATCCCCGATTTCCGCAGCCCCGGCGGGCTGTGGACCCGTTTTCAGCCCATCGCCTTCGATGCCTTCATGGCCAGCGAGGAGGCGCGGCGGGAATACTGGCGCCGCCGCTTCGCCGTCCTGGACCCGATCGAGGCGGCCCGGCCCAATCGCGGCCATCGCGCCATCGCAAAGCTCGCCAGGCAGGGGCGGCTGGAGGCGGTCGTCACCCAGAACATCGACGGCCTGCACGGCAAAAGCGGCATCGCGCCCGAACGGGTGGTGGAGCTCCACGGCAACGCCACCTTCGCCCGCTGCCTGGATTGCGGGCGCCACCACGAGCTGGCCCCGATCCGGCGCGCCTTTCTGGCACGGGGCGAGCTGCCGCTGTGCCATGGCTGCGGCGGCATCGTGAAATCGGCCACCGTCAGCTTCGGCCAGGCCATGCCGGCCGAAGCCATGGCGCGGGCGGAACGGGCGGCCCTGGCCTGCGACCTGTTCCTGGCCATGGGTTCGTCGCTTCAGGTCTATCCGGCGGCGGCCTTCCCGCTGCTGGCCAAACGCCACGGCGCCACCCTGGCCATCGTCAACCGCGAGGCGACCGAGCTCGACCGCTGGGCCGATCTGGTGGTCCATGGCGAGATCGGCCCGCTGCTGGGCGCGGCCACCGGCGTCGCATGACGCCCCGCCTTCAGCCCCGGCGCGGCGCCGGGCTGCGGTAGAGGGCGCCGCCGGTGACGGCCCGGTGGCAGCCGGTGGTCTGCGGCAGCGACAGCGCCAGCCCGGCCAGCGACCGCAGGGCGAGATAGGCGAAGGCCTCCGCCTCCAGCGCGTCGCCGTCCCAGCCCGCCCGTTCGGCCACCACCGCCTCGCCCGCCAGCCGGTCCGCCAGGGCGGCGATCAGCGCGCCGTTGCGCCGCCCGCCGCCGGTGACGATCCAGCGCCCGGGCGGGGCTGGCATATGCTCCACCGCCCGGGCCACGGCGGCTGCGGTCAGCGCCACCAGGGTGGCGGCGCCGTCGGCGGTGGAAAGGCCGGCCAGGTCCGGCGCGAAGGCGTTGCGGTCCAGCGATTTGGGCGGCGGGCGGGCGAAATAGGGGTGGCGCGCGACCAGCGCCTCCACGCGGCCACGGTCCGCCCGTCCGGCGGCGGCGGTCTCGCCGTCGCGGTCGAAGGGCTGGCTACTCCGCGCGCGCATCCAGTCGTCCAGCAGCGCCCCGCCCGGCCCGGTGTCGAAGGCCAGCAGGTCGTCGCCGTCGATCCAGGTGACATTGGCGACGCCGCCGACATTCAGCACCGCCAGCGGCCCCGGCCCCCTCAGGCCGGCGGGCAGGGCGCGCGCCAGGGCGGCGTGATAAAGCGGGGCCAGCGGCGCCCCTTCGCCGCCCGCCGCCAGATCGGCGCGGCGGAAATCCGTCACCACATCGATGCCGGTCAGCCGGGCCAGCAGGGCGCCGTCGCCGATCTGCCAGCTCAGCCCCTCGCCGGGGCGGTGGACGAGGGTGTGGCCGTGGAAGCCGATCACGCGGACATCGCACGGCGCCAGGGCGGCCCGCGCCAGCAACGCCGCCACCGCCTCGCCATGGGCGAGCGTCAGCAGCCGTTCCGCGCCCAGCACATCGCCCTTGCCCCCCAGACAGGCGGCGATGGCGGCGCGGGTCCCGTCGTCATAGGGCCGGGTCAGGGCCGGGCCGGCACGCCTGACCGCCACACCGTCGCTTTGCAGCAACGCCGCATCCACCCCATCCAGCGAGGTGCCGCTCATCAGGCCGATGGCAAGCCTCATGGCCGGGCCGCCGTTCCCTCACCCGCACCGGAAGGGGCGGATGGGCACCAGCTGCCCGCGGCGCGCCGTTCGCCCGGGCGCGCCGCGCCCGGTGGCTCAATAGCCGGCGCGGACCTCGTCCCACAGGCGGATGTAAGTTTCCTCCACCTCCGGGGCCATAGCCTGGAAGAAGATGCCGTTGTTCAGCAGCGCTTCCGGGGTGGAAAGCCCGCGTTCCTCCAGCTCCTCGTCGGCCAGCAGGTCGAAGGCCTTCATGTTGGCGTGGCCAAAGCCCCAGTTCTCGATCTCCCAGGCGCCCGATTCCGGGCTGGTGAAGGCGTTGATGAGCTCGTAGGCCTCGTCTTCGAGTTCGGTCTGGGCGTGCATCACCAGGCCGCAGCACCAGGTGAAGATGCCTTCCTTGGGCACGCCCAGGCCGACATCGTGGCCGTCCCGCTTCAGCTGCACATAGGCGTCGTTCCAGGCATAGCTGGCCACCAGCTCGCCCGACGCCAGGGCCTGGATGGCCTCGGTCTGGTCGCCCCAATACATGCGCACATTGTCGCGCTGGGTGGCCACCATCCTGCGCACCTCCACCAGCTGCTCGGGGGTCAGCGAGAAGATGTTGTCATAGCCCATGACCAGCGCCGAGATCTGCACGATGGCCCCGGCCGAATCGTAGAAGCCCAGGCGGTTCTTGAACTCGTCGGTGTAGAAGATCTTCCAGGAGACGTTCTCGTCGCTCCACTCCTCGCCCACCAGGTCGCGGCGATAGACGATGGTGGAATTGCCCCAGTCCATCGGCATGAAATAGCGCTGGCCGTCGATCACCGAGCCCTCGATGGTCCCCAGGCTGGGGAACATGTCGCCCAGATGCTCCAGCCGGGCCGGGTCCAGGGCCTTCAGCAGGCCGGCGTCGCGCCATTTGAACAGCTCATAGGTGCAGGGCGCCATCACATCGGGCTGAAAGCCGCCCACCCGCATCTTCTGAAAGGCCTCGTCCTCCGATCCCCAGAAGCTGTAATCGGGCGCCTCGCCATATTTCTCGAGATAGGGGCCGATGAAGGCCTCATCGTCGTATCCGGCCCAGCCGAAATACATCGGCTTGCCGGCCGCCCGCGCGCCCGGCGCCACCACCGGCAGGGCGGTGACGGCAAGCCCCAGGGCGCCCGCCGCCCTGGCGAACTGGCGCCGCGAGATGGTCCCGTCGCGATACCTGGAAACGATGTCTCGAGCCTTCATGGCTGCCCCCCTGAGAATGAAGAACCGCCGCCCTCATAGCCCATCGCGGCGCCGCTGGCCAGCGCCTCGGCCCGGAAGCTCGCCGCGCGATGGCCGCTGCCGCCAGGGGAAGCGCGTAGCGGCGGCCCATTTCAGCGCCGACCCCAAAGCCGATCCCACAGGCGATCCCACGGGGCATAGCCGATAGCTTCGGGGGCCGAGGCGGATGCCGTCTCACGGGCATCGGGCCGGGACGGCCGCTTGATTCGCCGCCGCGGCGGGGCTAAAGCTGCCCGCCCCCGCCCATATTGTCTGCGGCCGCACCGGCACGAGACAGGCCCATCGAGACGACCATGAGGTGACCATGAGAATCGTCATCACCGGGCACCGCATCGCGCTGGCCCCCGCTCTGAAAGAGCATGTGGAACAGGCGCTGGCCAAGGCCATCGGCAAGTATTTCGCCGATTCCCTGGAGGCCCACGTCACCTTCTCGCGCGAGGGCGCCCAGGTTCAGGCCCATGTCTCGGTCCATGTCGGCCACGACATCCACGCCGAAGGCCGCGGCGCCGGCGACGACCCGCTGGCCGGTTTTGCCCTGGCGGCCGAGCACATCGCCAAACAGCTGCGGCGCAGCAAGCGCAGGCTGCGCGAGCATCGCCGCGGCGATCCCGCCGGTGGCGGGTCCGGGCGCGCCGGGGCGCGTCCCGGCGCGTGAAGGGGGGAAGCCATGGAGATCGCCGATCTGGTGACGCCCGGCCATGTCGTCCCCTGCCTGCGCGCGGCCAGCAAGAAGCATGCGCTGCAGGATCTCGCCCGGCGCGCCGCCGAACCTACCGGCATCGACCGGCGCATCGTCTTCGACGCCCTGCTGGAGCGCGAGCGCCTGGGCACCACCGGCATGGGCCAGGGCATCGCCATCCCCCACGCCCGGCTGCCGGGGCTGGCCGCCATCTTCGGGCTGTTCGCCCGCGCCGCCGCGCCGATCGATTTCGAGGCGGTGGACGGCCAGCCGGTGGACCTGGTCTTTCTGCTGCTGGCCCCGGAAGGCGCCGGCGCCGACCATCTGAAGGCGCTGGCCCGCATCTCGCGCCTGCTGCGCAACCGCGAAGCCTGCGAGCGGCTGCGCGCCGCCGCCGACGCCGACGCCATCTATGCCCTGCTGACGGCGCCCGAGACCGGGCCAAGCGACTCCCGCAAGGCGTGGCAGTCGCCATGAAGAGTCGACTCCCGCAAAGCGTGGCAGTCGCCATGAAGAGTCGACTCCCGCAAGGCGTGGCAGTCGCCATGAAGAGTCGACTCCCGCAAGGCGTGGCAATCGCCATGAACGGCAGCCCCCGACAAGGCGCCGCCCCCGCCGTGAAGGGCGCGGCCTGAGGCGGCGGTGCTGGTCCACGCCAGCTGCGTCGAGATCGCCGGTGCCGGCGTGCTGTTGCGCGGGCCGCCCGGCAGCGGCAAAAGCGACCTCGCCCTGCGCCTGATCGACGGCGGCGCCCGCCTGGTGGCCGACGACCAGGTGGTGGTGACACAACGCGAAGGCGCCCTGCTGGCCAGCCCGCCGCCGGCCCTGGCGGGGCTGCTGGAGGTGCGCGGCCTGGATGTCGTCGCCTTGCCCCATCTGGCCTCCAGCCGGCTGCGGCTGGCGGTGGATCTGGTCCGCCGCGAAGAGGTGGAACGCCTGCCGCCGCCGCAACGGCTGGCGCTGGCCGGCATCGCCCTGCCGCTGGCAAAGCTCTGCCCCCACGACGCCTCCGCCCCGGCCCGGCTGCGGCTGGCGGTCCGGCTGGCGGCCCGGTTGGCAGCCCGGTCGGCGGTGGGGCGCCGGGCAGAGCCGCCCCCGCCCCCACCCACTATCCACCATGCCCGCCATGCCCGCCATGGCTGAAGGCGGCGGAGCGGCGCCGGCGCGGCGGCTGGTGCTGGTCACCGGGCTTTCCGGTGCCGGGCGCAGCACGGCGCTGAAGGCGCTGGAAGATGGCGGCTACGAGGCCATCGACAACCTGCCGCTGCATCTGGTCGCAGCCGTGCTGGAGGACGGGGCGGCGCCGGGCTGGCTGGCCATCGCCGTGGATGTGCGCCAGCGCAGCTTCGATGCCGCAGGCTTTCTGGCACTCGCCCGAACGCTGCGGCAAAGGCCGGGGCTGGATTTGACCCTGGCCTTCCTGGATTGCGATTCCGAGGCGCTGCAACGCCGCTTCACCGAAACGCGCCGCCCCCATCCGCTGGCCGGCGAGGGCACGCCGCGGGACGGCATCGAGGCGGAACGCCGGCTTATGCGTCCGATTCTGACGCATGCCGATCTGGTGGTGGACACCACGACCATGTCCGGCCAGGAGCTGAGACGCCATCTGCAAGGCCATCTGGGCATGGGCGCCGGGGCGGGGCTGGCGGTGTTCGCGCTCTCCTTTTCCTACCGGCTGGGGCTGCCGCGCAACGCCGATCTGGTGTTCGATGTCCGCTTTCTGGCCAATCCCCATTACCGCCCCGACCTGCGGGACGGCACGGGGCGGGACGCGCAGGTTGCCGGCTTCATCGCCAGCGACCCGCGCTTCGCCCCCTTCTTCCAGCGCCTGGGCGGCCTGCTGCTGGAGCTCATCCCCGCCTATGCCGAGGAGGGCAAGCGCTATCTCACCGTCGCCATCGGCTGCACCGGCGGGCGCCACCGCTCGGTTTTTGTTGCCGAAAGGCTGGCCGCCCTGCTAAGCGAGCACGGCCACGATGTCGCCCTGCAGCATCGCGAGCTGGGGCTGTCCGGGGCAGGGGGCCGCGCCATGAAAGAGAAGCGACGATCGGCCCGTGACGATGGGTCCACGACGGCTGACCCGCGATGATCGGCCCAAGATGATCGGCCCCCGATGATCGGTTTGGTGCTCGTCACCCACGGCCGCCTGGCCGACGAGTTCGTCGCCGCCATGGAGCATGTGGTGGGCGAACAGGCCGCCGTGCGCGCCGTCTGCATCGGCTCCGACGACGACATGGAACGGCGCCGCAACGACATCCTGGAGGCGGTGGAACAGGTCGATCGAGGCGATGGCGTGGTGGTGCTGACCGACATGTTCGGCGGCACGCCCTCCAATCTCGCCATCTCGGTCATGGAGGCGGGCCATGTCGAGGTGATCGCCGGCGTCAACCTGCCGATGCTGATCAAGCTCGCCTCGGTGCGCGAGGCCGGCAGCCTGGACGCGGCGGTGGCGGCGGCCAGGGAGGCGGGCCGCAAATACATCAATGTCGCCAGCAGCCTGCTGAAGCCGGCGGCCCCGGATGAGGGCGCCGCAAGCGCCCCGGACGAAAGCGATGGAGAGCGGCAGCCGTGAAGCGGCGCCAGGCGGCCGCGGCCGGCACCGCGCGCTCCCTGCGGCTGGCGATCGTCAACCGGCGCGGCCTCCACGCCCGCGCCGCCGCCCGCTTCGCAGCCCTGGCGGACCGGTTCGCCGCCGAGGTGGAGGTGGAAAAGGACGGCACCCGCGTTTCCGGGCGCTCCATCATGGGGCTGATGATGCTGGCGGCGGCCGCCGGCACCGCCATCGAGATCCACGCCCGGGGGCCGGACGCCGCCGCCGCCCTGGACGCCCTGGCGGCGCTGGTGAACAACCGTTTCGATGAGTGACACCGGCAGCGAAGCCCCCTCGCCGACGGTCGCGCTGACCGGCCTCGGCGTGGCGCGCGGCATCGCCATCGGCCCCGCCTTCGTCACCGAAAGCGGCACGCTGGAGGTGCCGGTCTGGACCCTGGCGCAGACGGCGCTGGCGGACGAGGTGGCGCGCTTTCGCGCCGCCGTCCAGGCCGCCCGGGCGCAGCTTTCCGCCCTGGCCGGCAAGGCCGCCCGCCTGCCCGGCAGCGCCGCCGAAGAACTGGGCTATCTGCTGGACGCCCACGACCGCATGTTGAAGGGCTCGCGCCTGCTGCGGGGGGTGGAACGGCGCATTTGCGACCGCCGCCTCAACGCCGAGGCGGCCGTGGCCCGGGAGGTGGGCGAGATCGCCAGGGCCTTCGCCGAGATGGAAGACAGCTATCTGGCCGAGCGCAGCAAGGATGTGCGCGATGTTGGCCAGCGCCTGCTGCGCAACCTGATGGCCAGGCCCTATCGGGCGCTGGCGGAGCTGCCGGCCGGCACCGTGGTGATCGCCGACGAGCTGACGCCGGCCGATACCGCCCTGCTGGATCCCCGCCGGGTGGCGGGCTTCGCCACCGCGCTGGGCGGTGCCCAGGACCATACCGGCATCCTGGCCCGCTCCCTGGGCCTGCCGGCCGTGGTCGGCACCCAGGGGCTGCTGCGCCATGTGCGCCCCGGCGATCTGGTGGTGGTGGATGGCGGCAGCGGCCAGGTGGTGGTGAACCCGGATGCCGCCTCCCGCGCCCGCTTCGAGGGGCGGCGCAGCGAGCTGCAACGCCAGGCGCGCAAGCTGGAGCGGCTGCGCCACCTGCCGGCCCGCACCCGCGATGGGGTCGAGGTGGGCTTGCAGGCCAATATCGACCTGGCGGGCGAGGTTGCCCCGGCGCTGGAACACGGCGCCGAAGGCATCGGCCTCTACCGCACGGAATACCTGTTCCTGAACCGCGACGACCTGCCCGGCCAGGACGAGCAATACGCCCATCTGCGCTCGGTGGTGGAAGGCATGGCCGGGCGGACGGTGACGGTGCGCACGCTGGACATCGGCAACGACAAGCTGCCCCGCCTGCCGGGCGAGCGTCCGGCCCCGGGCGCCAATCCGGCCATGGGGCTGCGCGCCACCCGCCTGCTGCTGAAGCTGGAAGACGTGCTGGCGGACCAGCTGGCCGCTATCCTGCGCGCCGGCGCCCACGGGCCGGTGCGAATCCTGCTGCCGATGATCTCCACCCCGGCAGAGCTGCGCCAGGTGCGCCGCATCCTGAAGGCTGTTGCCGCCCGCCTGGCCCGGCGCCGCATCGCCATCGCCCAGCCGCTGCCGCCGCTGGGCGCGATGATCGAAATTCCGGGCGCCGCGCTGGCCGCCGACGCCCTGGCGCCCGAATGCGAGTTTTTCTCCATCGGCACCAACGACCTCATCATGTATGCGCTGGCGATCGATCGCGGCGACGAGCGGGTGGCCCATCTCTACGACCCGCTCCACCCGGCGGTTTTGCGGCTGGTGCAATTCGCCACCGCGGCGGCAGAGCGCGCCGGCATCCCGGTCAATGTCTGCGGCGAGATGGCGGGCGACGAGCGCATGACGGCGCTGCTGCTGGGGCTGGGCATCCGCGAGCTGTCGATGGCCTCGGCGGCCGTGCCCCGGGTCAAGCAGAGGGTGCGCGGCCTGGACGCCGGCGAGGCCAGGCGCCGGGCGGGGACGATCATGGAGCAGACCGATTCCGGCACCATCGCCGCGCTGCTGGACGACCTGGACTGAGCGCATTTGCCAAACCGCCCCGCCCGACCCTAACATGGCCCCCAGATGGGCGCGCCCCGCCGGCGGCGCCCCGCAACCCCCAGCACGGACAATGCCATGACCCTCACCCCCAACTCTCCCCATGCGCGCGATGTGGCCAGCGTCATCCATCCCTTCAGCAATCTGGTCGAACACGAGAAGAAGGGGCCGCTCATCATCGAAAAGGGCAGCGGCATCCATGTCGAGGACACCGAAGGCAAGCGCTATATCGAGGGTCTGGCGGGGCTGTGGTGCACCTCGCTGGGCTTTGCCAACGAGCGCCTGGTGGAGGCGGCCGCCCGCCAGATGCGCAAGCTGCCCTACTACCACGCCTTTTTCCACCGCTCCTCGCTGCCGTCGATCGAGCTGGCCGAGCGGCTGCTGGACATGATGCCGGTGCCGATGTCGAAGGTGTGGTTCGCCAATTCGGGCTCCGAGGCGAACGACCACATGGTCAAGTTCGTCTGGTATTACAACAACGCCCTCGGGCGCCCGGAAAAGAAGAAGATCATCGCCCGCCGGGGCGGCTATCACGGCATCTGCGTCTCGTCGGGCAGCCTCACCGGCATGCCGCTGATGCACCAGGGCTTCGATCTCCCCATCGCCAACATCATGCACACCGGCTCGCCCCACCACTACCACTTCGGCGAGGAGGGCGAGAGCGAGGAGGCGTTCGCCCAGCGCCGCGCCGACGAGCTGGAGCAGACCATCCTGGCCGAAGGGCCGGAGACGGTGGCGGCCTTCGTCGCCGAGCCGATCATGGCTGCCGGCGGTGTCATCGTGCCGCCGCAGGGCTATTTCCAGAAGATTCAGGCGGTGCTGAAAAAATACGACGTGCTGATGGTGGCCGACGAGGTGATCTGCGGCTTCCACCGCACCGGCAACCTGTTCGGCTGCAACACCTTCGGCATCGAACCGGACATCATGGTGGTGGCCAAGCAGCTGTCGTCGGCCTATCTGCCGATCAGCGCCGTGATCGTGAACGAGGACATCTACAGCGCCATCCGCGATTTTTCGGGCCGCCAGGGCATGCTGGCCACCGGCTTCACCTATTCCGGCCATCCGGTGCCGGCCGCCGTCGCCATCGAGACGCTGAACATCTACGACGAGATCGACATCGCCAGCCATGTCGCCAGGGTGGCCCCGGTCATGCAGGAACGCCTGCACGCCCTGGCCAGCCACCCCCTGGTGGGCGAGACGCGCGGCACCGGGCTGATCGGCGCCGTGGAGCTGGTCAGGAACAAGGAGACGCGCGAGAATTTCGCCCCCGCCATCGCCAATTATTGCGGCGACCGCTGCATCCACCACGGCCTGCTGCTGCGCCCGGCCGACGGCACCTCGGTGGCCCTGTCCCCACCGCTCATCATCGAGGCCGACCAGATCCACCAGATGTTCGATCGCCTGCAGCTGGCCCTGGACGACACGCTGGAGCATGTCCGGCAGGAAAAGCTGCTGGCCGCCGAATGACCCTGGCCGCGGCTGCTCGTCAGACGCCGCGGCGGGCGGGTGAAGGGGTGGCCTTCGTCGCCCCGTCTGGACGCGCAACGGCGACGGCGCCCAGACGGGCAGGCGAAAAGGTGGTCTTCGTCAGCCCGTGCCCGGCCAGGGCCGGCGGCAACTCGTCGCCCAGCAGCAGCGCCGCCGCATAGGCGGAAAGCGCGGCCGAGGTCTGGATGCCGGCCCCGCCCTGGCCGACATTCCAGAACAAGCCCGCCACCGCCGGGTCGAAGCCGACCACCGGCGCCCGGTCGGCCACGAAGCTGCGCAGGCCGGCCCAGCGGCGTTCGATGCGGGCGACCTTCAGCGTTGTCCAGGCCATGATGTTGGCCGCCGCTTGCGCCAGGTCCAGCTCCTCGGCCTGGGCGTCGCAGGGCGGCGAGGGCGTTTCGTCGGCCAGCGAACCCAGCAACAGCCCGGCCTCGGGCTTGAAATAGAAGCTTTCGCCTATATCGGCCACCAGCGGCCAGGCGGCACAATCCACGCCTTGCGGTCCCCGGAAGGTGAAGGCGGTGCGCCGCAGCGGCTGCAGGCCGACTGGGCGCGCGCCCGCCATGGCGGCCAGCTCGTCGCCCCACGCCCCGGCGCAATTGGCGAGGATGGGGGCGGCAAAGCGGCCCGCCGCCGTCTCCAGCCGCCAGACGCCGTGGCGCCGCTCCAGGGCGCGCACCTCCGCGTCGCACAGCAGCTCGGCCCCGGCCCGCCTGGCGGCGGCGAGATAGCCGCCATGGATGGCGTGGACATCGAGATCGCCGCCAGCCGCCTCCCACAGGCCGCCGGAGATCGCTTCGGGTCGCAGCACCGGGCAGCGCCGCAGGCAGGCGGCGGCATCCAGCGGCTGCAACACGCTGCCGATGAGGCCCTTCAGATGCCCGCCGCCGTCATGGTCGTCGTCGCGGCCTTGCAGCAGCAGCACCGGGCGCGGGGTCAGCAGCGGCGCGGCGGCAAAGCCGGAAGGCGGGTCGTCGATGAAGCGGCGCGTCTCCCTGGAAAGCGCGCGCACGGCTGCCCCGCCGATGGTGTCGGTATAATGGGCGGCCGAGCGCCCGGTGCTGTGATAGCCGGGCTGCGCCTCGCGTTCCAGCACCAGCACATGGCAGCGCGGCGCCAGCCGGAAGGCCAGCGCCGCGCCCACCGCCCCGGCGCCCACCACGACGACATCGAACTCCCTCACGCCGCCCTCCGCGCTGGCCCGCGCCGTCATGCCCGCCGCCCACCATGGCAAAGCGGGTGGGCGCTGTCGATCCGCCCCCCTGGATTCGCTCCGCCCGTGCTGTAGATTCTGCCCTCGGCCCCCGGATTCGCCACGCCGCCATGACCACCTTGCTCTACAGCCACGAAGCCTGCCTGGCCCACGATACCGGCCCCGGCCATCCGGAGGCGCCCTCGCGGCTGCGCGCCGTGCTGGCTGCCCTGGAGGCGGAGCGTTTCGCGCCGCTTTGCCGCCGCCAGGCGCCGCCGGTTTCCCGCCAGGCGCTGGAACGGGCCCATCCCGCCGCCCATATCGATGCCGTGCTGGCGTCCGTTCCCTCCAGCGGACAGCGCCGTCTGGATGCCGACACCGTGGTCTCGCCCGCCTCCGGCGCAGCGGCGCTACGGGCGGCGGGCGCCCCGGTGGCTGCCGTCGATGCCTTGGTCGCCGGCGAGGCCACCAACGCCTTCTGCGCTGTCCGCCCTCCCGGCCACCACGCCGAGCCTGCCCGCGCCATGGGCTTCTGCCTCTTCAACGCCGTGGCCCTCGCCGCTCTCCACGCCCGCGCCGCCCACGCCCTTTCCCGCCTCGCCGTCATCGATCTCGACGTCCATCACGGCAACGGCACCCAGGCCATGTTCTGGGATCGCGAGGGCTTCTTCTACGCCTCCACCCACCAATACCCCCTCTACCCCGGCACCGGCCGCGCCGACGAACGCGGCCGCCATGCCAACATCCTCAACGCCCCCCTCCCTCCCGGCAGCGGCAGCGCCGCCTTTCGCCCCGCCTTCCTCCGCCTGGCCGACGCCCTGGACGCCCACCGCCCCGAACTTATCTTCGTTTCCGCCGGCTTCGACGCCCACCGCCTCGATCCCCTGGCCCAGCTTTGCCTGGAGGTCGAAGACTACGCCTGGGCCACCCGCCACCTGGTCCAGCTGGCTGCCCTCCACGCCGGTTCGCGCATCGTCTCGGTGCTGGAGGGCGGCTATCGATTGGACGCGCTGGCGGCCTCTGCCGGCGCCCACATCGCCGCCCTGATGGCGGCCACCCCCGCGACGAAATTTCCACCACCACCTCCAGGGACGCCATGACCGACTCCGCGAACGACATTCCAGCCATAGCCAGCCTCAGCTTCGAACAGGCCATGGCCGAACTCGAAACCATCGTCGCCCGCCTGGAATCCGGCGAGGAAAACCTCGACAAAGCCATCGCCGACTATGAGCGCGGCGCGGCGCTGAAGCGTCACTGCGAGGCGCGCCTGCGCGAGGCCCAGGACAAGGTCGAGCGTATCCGCCTGGACGCCGAGGGCACCGTCACCACCGAGCCGACCGATATCGCATGACGGAGGGCATGACGGAGGCCGAGGCGCTGCTGGCCGCCGCCGCCGGGCGTGTAGAGGCCAGGCTGCACCGGCTTCTGCCCACCGCTGGCGCCGGTCCTGAAAGCCAGCTGTTCGAGGCGATGCGCTATGCCTGCCTGAACGGCGGCAAGCGGTTGCGCCCGGCCCTCGCGCTGGAATCGTCCAATGTGTTCGGCGTTGAACTGGAACAGGCCCTGGCGGTAGCGACGGCGATAGAAATGCTCCACTGCTATTCGCTCATCCACGACGACCTCCCCGCCATGGACAACGACGACTTGCGCCGCAATCTCCCCACCTGCCACATAGCCTATGGCGAGGCCACAGCCATCCTGGCCGGCGACGCCCTGCAAACCCAAACCTTCAACCTGCTGGCCGATGCCGCCACCCATGAGAGCGCCGAGGTCCGAATCGCGTTGTTGCGCGGGCTGGCGGCGGCCGCCGGGGCGCGCGGCATGGTGGCGGGCCAGGCGATCGATCTGGCGCTGGAAGGCCGCCCCGCCACCGCCGCCGAGGTGGAGCGGCTGCAGGCGCTGAAAACCGGCGCCCTGATCGCGTTCTCGGCCGAGGCGGGCGCCATCCTGGGCCAGGCCGGGGCGGAAGCGCGCCGGGCCATGGCGGCCTTCGGGCGCGATCTGGGGCTTGCCTTTCAGATCGTGGACGATCTGCTGGATGTGGAAGGCAGCCCCGGTGCCACGGGCAAGGCGGTGGGCAAGGATGCGGCCGCCGGCAAGGCCACCCTGGTGGCGGTGCTGGGATGCAAGGGCGCCCGCGCCCGTGCCGACCGGCTGGCGGCGCAAGCCATTGCATCGCTGGCCCCGTTCGGCGAATCTGCATCCAGGTTGCGCGCCCTGGCGTGCTTCGTGGTCGAGCGCAGAAGATGAACCGGGAAGAAAACGACACGCCACTGCTGGACCGCATCCGCCTGCCGGCCGATCTGCGTGTCCTCTCGTCGGGCGAGCTGCGCCAGTTGGCCGACGAGTTGCGCCGCGAGACCATCGCCGCCGTTTCCACCACCGGCGGCCATCTGGGCGCTGGCCTGGGGGTGGTGGAGCTCACCGTCGCCATCCACCACGTGTTCGATACCCCTCACGACCGGCTGATCTGGGATGTCGGCCATCAGTGCTATCCCCACAAGATTCTCACTGGCAGGCGCGACCGCATCCGCACCCTGCGCCAGAAGGGCGGGCTTTCCGGCTTCACCAGGCGCGCCGAGAGCGTTTATGACCCCTTCGGGGCCGCCCACAGTTCCACCTCTATCTCGGCCGGGCTGGGGATGGCGGTGGCGCGCGACCTGAAGGGCGAAAAGCGCGAGGTGGTCTGTGTTATCGGCGATGGCGCCATGTCGGCCGGTATGGCCTATGAGGCTATGAACAACGCTGGCGCCAGGCCCGGGCGGCTGATCGTGATCCTGAACGACAACGAGATGTCGATCGCCCCGCCGGTGGGGGCCATGAGCGCCTATCTGGCCCGGGTGCTGTCGTCGCGCACCTACCGCTCTGCCCGCCAGATCGCCCGCGATATCGCCGCCCGTTTCCCCAAAACGGTGGAAACGGCCGCCCGGAGATTCGAAGAATATGCCCGCGGCATCGTCACCGGCGGCACGTTGTTCGAAGAGCTGGGCTTCTATTACATCGGCCCCATCGACGGCCACGACCTGGACCACCTGATCCCCATCCTGAAAAACCTGCGCGATTGCGAGCAGGACGGGCCGGTGCTGATCCACTGCATCACCCGCAAGGGCAAGGGCTATCAGCCGGCCGAACAGGCGCAGGACCGCTATCACGGCGTTGCCAGCTTCGATGTCGTCACCGGCACCCAGGCCAGGCCGGCACCCAGGGCGCCCAGCTATACCTCGGTGTTTGCCAGGGCGCTGATCGCCGAGGCCAGGGCCGATGAGCGCATCTGCGCGCTGACTGCCGCCATGCCCCAGGGCACCGGCATCGACCGTTTCGCCGCCGCCTTTCCCGACCGCGCCTTCGATGTCGGCATTGCCGAACAACACGGCGTTACCTTCGCCGCCGGGCTGGCCTGCGAGGGGCTGAAGCCGTTCGTGGCCATCTACTCCACCTTTCTGCAGCGGGCCTACGACCAGATCGTGCACGATGTGGCCATCCAGCGCCTGCCGGTGCGCTTTGCCATCGATCGGGCCGGCCTGGTGGGCGCCGATGGCCCCACCCATGCCGGCGCCTTCGATATCGCCTTTCTGGCCACCCTGCCCGGCTTCGTCACCATGGCGGCGGCCGACGAGCGGGAGCTGATGGATATGGTCGCCACCGCCGCCGCCATCGACGACCGGCCTTCCTCCCTGCGCTATCCGCGCGGAGAGGGCACGGGCGTGGCCTTGCCCGAGCGGGGCACGCCGCTGGCCATCGGGCGGGGGCGGGTGCTGCGCGAAGGCACGGCCATCGCCCTGCTTTCCTTCGGCGCCCGCTTGCAGGAATGTCTGGCCGCCGCCGATGCCCTGGCGGTGCGCGGGCTTTCCACCACCGTGGCCGATGCCCGCTTCTGCACGCCGCTGGACGGCGCCCTGGTAGAGGCTCTGGCCCGCGAGCACGAGGTGCTGGTAACGATCGAGGAAGGCTCGGTCGGCGGTTTCGCGGCCCATGTGCTGGACCGTCTCGCCCGCGCCGGCCTGCTGGAGAGCGGGGCCAAAGTCAGGTCGATGTTCCTGCCCGCCCGCTTCATCGACCAGGCACGCCCCCACGACATGTATGAGGAAGCGGGGCTGAACGCGCCCCGGATCGTGGAGACCGTTCTGGCCGCCCTGGGCCGCGGCCTGGCCGAGGCGCCGGCCCGCGCCTGAACCGGCAGGGCGGCCGTGGCCAAACCACCGCCCCGCGCGCAGACCGCCGGGGCGCGGCGGCGGATCGACCGTCTGCTGCTGGAACGCGGCCTGGCGGAAAGCCGCACCCGCGCCCAGGCGCTGGTGACGGCGGGGCTGGTGTTCGCAGGCCGCCGCCGGATCGACAGGCCGGGCCAGTTGTTGGCGCCGGATACGGCCCTGGAGTTGCGCGGGCGCGCTTCGCCCTGGGCCTCGCGCGGCGGTTGCAAGCTGGACCACGGGCTGCGCCATTTCGCCATCCCGGTCGCCGATGCCGTCGCCCTGGATGTGGGCGCCTCTACCGGCGGTTTCACCGATGTGCTGCTGGCCGCCGGCGCCCGGCGCGTTTATGCGGTGGATGTCGGCTATGGCCAGCTGGCCGGGCGGCTGCGCTGCGATCGCCGCGTTATCGTGCTGGAGAAGACCAATGCCCGCCGGCTCGATCGGGCGCTTGTCCCCGAGGCGCCGGGGATCGTCACCGCCGACCTTTCCTTTATCTCGCTGAAGGTGGCGTTGCCGCCGGCCCTGGCCCTGGCGGCGCCGGGCGCCTTTCTGGTGGCGCTGATAAAGCCACAATTCGAGGCCTCGCGCAGGCAGGTGGGCAAAGGCGGCGTGGTGCGCGACCGGGTGGTCCATGCCGCCGTCTGCCGCGAGATCGCCCGCTGGCTGCAAGACGACGCTGGCTGGCGCCACCTGGGCACGACGGCAAGCCCCATCGCCGGAGCAGCCGGCAACCGCGAGTTCCTGATCGCGGCGGCGAAGCCGGGCTGACGTCGCAACAAGCAAAGGCGCCAGAGAAGAGACAGGAACATGACAAGCGACATCCGGCCCGAAGCTCGACGTATCGCCGCCCTTCTATCCGATCCCGCTCGCGCAGAAGATTCACGCGTGTTTCCGACGGATCGAGCCGCCGCCGACAGGTCGAGACTCTATTCCTGGTGGGCCGATGGCACGGCACAGGCTCTGTTCGAAAGAGTCTTGAGAGGCGCGATCCCCCGTTCAATCTGGGCGGCCGCTCTGTAAGCGCCTGTCGGGAACGGCTGGAAAAGCTGCGCAAGGTCATCGCGCAGGGATGAAGGCACCTTTCTTGTCAACGCCGCAGCGGGTCGGCTTTGCGATCGTCACCATATATCATGAAGACGGCGGCCAGGATAAGCGCGATGGAGACGACGACGATGATGGTGCCGATGGCATTGATCTCTGGCGTGATGCCGCGCCGTACCACCGACCAGATATACATCGGCAGGGTGTTGTCGCGCCCGGTGAGGAAGAAGGTGACCGGGATTTCATCGAAGGAGAGCGTGAAGGCGATCAGCGACGAACCGATGGTGGCCGAACGGATATTGGGCAGGGTGACATAACGAAAGGTTTGCCACGGGGTGGCGCCGAGATCGGCCGAGGCTTCCTCGATGCGGCGGTCGAAGCGTTGCAGGCGGGCGAAGACATTGGTGACGACGATGGCGGTGAGCGCCGTGCCATGGCCCACGATCACCGTCCAGATGCTGAGATCGACTCCCAGCGAGCGGAAGAAGATCAGCATCGAGATGCCGGTGATAAGGCCGGGCAGGGTGATGGGCAGGATCACCAGGCGGCGAAAGGCGGTTTTGCCTGGGAAATCGTAGCGATCCAGCGCCAGGGCCGTGGGGATGCCGATGGCGAGGCAGATGACGACCGCCGCCAGGCCGACGATGACCGAGTTCCACAGCGCCGTCATCAGATCGGGATTGGACAGCGCACGCGCATACCAGTCGAAGGTAAAATCTTCCAGCGGCAGGCGGGTGATGTTGTTGGAGTTGAAACTGAAGACGATCAGCGTGGCGATGGGCGCATAGAGAAAGGCCAGCACGGCCAGCGTTGCGGCCCCCAGCCCGGCGCGGGCGGCATCCAGCGGCCGCTGCCGTGGTCCCCCACCTTCGATAGCGGCAACGGCCATCGCTCTAGCCCAGATTGAGCCTGCCGACACGCTCCAGCCTGTCGGAGGCGGTGACGATGCCCAGAACGATGAACAGCAGCACGACGCCCAGGGCCGAACCCAGCGGCCAGTTCATGGCCATACCGAACTGGGTTGCCACCACATTGGCGATCATATTGGAATAAGGGCCGCCCACCAGAATTGGCGAGATAAAATCGCCGATAGAAAGGCCGAAGGTGAAGGTGAATCCTGCTAGTACACCGGGCATGGAGAGCGGCAGCGTGACTCGCAAAAAGGTGGCGACCCTTCCTGCGCCCAGATCCTTCGAAGCCTCGATCAGGCTGACCGGTATTTTCTCCAGCGAGGCGTAAATGGGCATCACCATGAAGGGCGTGAAGATATAGGCCATGGTGACCACCATGGCACCCTGGTTGTAGAGCAGGATGGTGGAAGGCTGGTCGATGATGCCCACCCACATCAGGAAGGAATTGAGGATGCCTTCGGAGCCCAGGATGGTTTTCCAGGTGTAGGCGCGCAGCAGATAGCTGACCCACAGCGGTACGATGGTGGCGATATAGAGGAACAGGCGCAGCCGTTCCGAGCGAACCTTGAAGGCCAGGAAGTAGGCCAGCGGATAGCTGAGCAGAAAGGCCACGGCAGAGACCGCCAACGCGATCTTCAGGCTGCGCATGAGCACGGCGTAATACTGGGAATCCTGGATCAGGGCGAGATAGTTGCCAAGCTGGAAATCGGGCACGTGAAAGGGAAACTGGCGGGTGTAGAAGCTGATCGCCAGCATGATGAGGTAAGGCACCAGCAGCACGCAGCCCCACCACAGCGCCGGCCCCGAAAACAGGGCCATAAAGCCCACCATGCGCCGGCGGCGATGATTCATCTCCCCTCCGTTTCCACGGCCTCGACCTCGGCCGGGTCGAACAGGCGGACCGTATCGGGATGGACGGCAAGGCGGACCTCTTCGCCCACCGAAGGCAGGCCGGCCGCTTCCAGGCCGGTATCCAGCTGGCGGTGGACCGTGACCGGGCGGCTGGCGCCGATCTCGACATCCAGACGCACGGCGTTGCCGCTGAAGAATATCTCCTTCACCCGCCCGGCGAAAACGCTGGCCCCGTTATCGTCTTCGGCCCCAGCGGCAAGCAGGCGGATCTTCTCGGGCCGCATGAACAGAGAGCGAATGGCGCCATCGCTGGCACCGCCGGCATCGGCCACCCTGACCGCCAGGGCACCGGCGGTGGCGATGGCACCCTGCCCGTGGCGCGTCACAGTGGCCGGGATCATGTTGGAGGCGCCCAGAAACTCCGCCACATAGGCGCTGGCCGGGCGGTCGTAGAGCTGGGTGGGCGTGCCCATCTGCTCGATCCGACCGGCGCGCATGACCATGATGCGGTCGGACATCACCATGGCCTCGGTCTGGTCGTGGGTGACCATGACGAAGGTGATGCCGACCCGGTCGTGGATGTGGCGCAGTTCGATCTGCATGCTTTCCTTCAGACGGGCATCCAGGGCCGACATGGGTTCGTCCAGCAGCAGGATGCGCGGATTGTTGATCAGGGCGCGGGCCAGCGCGATGCGCTGGCGCTGGCCGATGGAAAGCTGGGCCGGCAGGCGCTGGCCCATATCCGGCAGCTCGATCAGGGCCAGCATGGCGGCGACCCGCTCTGCGATCTCGGCGCGGCCGCGCCCGGCGATCTTCAGGCCGTAGCCGATGTTGTCCGCCGCCGTCATATGGGGGAAAAGCGCGAAATCCTGGAACATCATGTTGACCGGGCGGCGAAAGGGCGGATCGTCGGCAATGTCGCGCCCGTCCAGCACGATCTGGCCGCTGTCGGGATATTCGAAGCCGCCGATCATGCGCAACGTGGTGGTTTTGCCGCAGCCCGACGGCCCCAGGACGGTGAGATATTCGCCCTCCTCAATTGCCAGCGAGATGTTATCCACCGCCGCCGCCCGCGCGGTGCGGAAGGTCTTGGTGACGCCGCGCAGCTCCAGGATGGTCGCCATCGCCCCGCACCCCATGGGCGAAGGAGCGGACGGGCATCGCCCGCCCGCGCCGCCGCTACTGCGCTGCCTTCACCGCGTTCCAGGTGCCGATATAGGCATCGACGCGGGCCGGTTCCTCCCACAGCACCAAGTTGTCCAGATATTCGAAATCGGCCTGGTTCAGGGCCATGAAGGTCTCCTCGTCCAGGCATTCCCTCAGCACCGCCGGGTTGGAGCCGGAATAGCCGGTAACGCCCACCACGCCGCACTGGCCGCCGGGGCCGATGGCATAGTTCAGCCAGGCATAGGCGCAATCCTCGTTGGGTGTGCCCTTGACGATCTGCCAGGCATCGGCCCAGCCGTCGGCCTTCTCCACAGGGATGAACTCCATCATATCGATGCCTTCATCGGCCAGCAGCGCCGACTGATAGCCGCCCCAGGTGTTGGAGATGGCCACCTCGCCATTGGCGTAAAGGTTCACCAGTTCGCCGGCCGTGGACCAGTATTTGCGGATGGCGGGCTTGAGCTCGATCAGCTTGTCGCGCACGGCCGCCAGCTGCTCGTCGCTGAGGTCATAGACATCGATATCGGTGCCGAACAACATGCGAGCGACGATGTAGATGTTGGTTTTGTCGTCCCACAGGCTGATCTTGCCGGCCAGCGTTTCGTCCTGCCACAACATGGCGATGCTGTCGGGGGCGGTCTCGAACATGTCGGTGCGATACATGAAGGGGATGGAACCCCAGGTAAAGGGCACGCCATAGACGCCGCCCTGATAGTTGACACCGCCGTGGTTGCGGAACTTCTCATAAAGCTCGCCCCAGCGTTCCAGCCTGGCGGTGTCGATCTCGTCCACCAGGCCGGCCTTCATCAGGATGGTGGTGGTATCGACCGAAGGCGAGACCAGGTCGTAGACACCGCCGCCGCCGGCGAGCTTGGCGGGATACTCGTCGTTGGAGCCGACATAGGTGGGAGTCAGCTTGCAGCCGGTGGCCTCCTCGAAGGGCGCGACGAAGCCGGGATCGGTGTAGCCCTCCCAGGTCAGCACATTGAGTTCGCCCTGGGCCAGGGCCGGGGCGGCAAAGCCGGCCAGGGCCAGAACGGCGGCCAGCGCCGTTGCCTTCCTCGTCGTGGTCATTGCTGTGTCCTCCTCATCGGATTGTCGTTAGCGGGCGTCGCCATGCCTTCCCCCAGCGCTGCGGACATCATCGCGGGCAGCCCCGGCACAAGCGTGTCTTGTAGCGCCGTCCGCGCGCGGCGTCGAGGGGTCAGATACCTGCCAGATAGCCATCGATCCAGGCCGAGCGCTCGCCGGCGGCAGACCACAGGATGGGGAAATCGTTGTCGTCCATGGCCGTGCTGCCGTCGCGGGGCATATAGCGGCCATAGATGGGGCCGGTGCCGGTGGCGATCTTCTCCGGCACATAGCGCGCCCGGGACGACAGGCAGTGGACCACCAGCGAACGGCGCGCCATGGCGCTGGCATTGGGGCCGGAGCCGTGCCAGATGCGGCCGTGGTGGAAAGAGCCTGAGCACTTTCGGACGTGCATATAGGCGATAGCGGGGCACGACATTCCTTCGGTGACCGCGGCCTGGCGCATTTCTTTGCGGTAATCTTCGGGGCCGTGGAAATTGGCGATGGGGGGGGCGGGGGCCCAGCGGTGGGAGCCTTTCACCAGCTCCATGGTGCCGCCCTCGGGCGTGGTGTCGTCCAGGGCGATCCAGCAGCTGGTCATCTCGTTGGGGTGGATCCAGTCGAGATAGGCGCAATCCTGGTGCATGCCCAGGGAGCGGGCGCCGGCGGGCTTCCACAGCAGGTTGTCCACCTTGACGCGGGCGCCGGGCCAGCCGGCCAGCAGGGCGCAGGCGCGGCCGATATCCTCGCGCAGCACGGTGGCGGCGACGGTGCGGTCGCCCTTCCAGCCATTGCAGATCTGGCGCGTCAGGCTGGGGTCGCTCTCGCCCTCCTGCCAGTTCACCTCGTCGGGGCGGATGCCGGTCTCGAAGTGGCCGCGGAACATGCGCGCGAAGCTGGCCTTCAGCGCCTCCGCCGTCGCCTCGTCGATCAGGTCTTCCACCACGACGAAGCCATCGCGGCGAAAGGCCTCGATGTGGTCTCTGTCGAGTTCGAGCATGGCGCCTCCTCCGCTTACGGCAGGCAATCGAGGTAGCGCTTCAGATCCCAGTCGCTGACCTCGGCGTTGAAACGGTCCCACTCGTCGCGCTTGTATTGGTCGTAGATGGCGTAAAGCCGGCCCGGCAGGGCGGATTTCACCACCTCGTCCGCCGCCAGGGCGTCCAGCGCCTCGCCGAAATAGCGCGGCAGGCGGCGGACCTGCTTGCCCGCCTCCATCGCCCGGTAGATGTCGCGCTGTTCGGGCGGGCCGGGATCCAGGCCGCGCCTTATGCCGTCGTCCATCGCCTTCAGCAGGGCGGCGGCCATCAGATAGGGGTTCACCATGGCATCGACGGCGCGGTATTCGAAGCGCCCGGGGGCCGAGACGCGCAAGGCCGTGGTGCGGTTCTGATAGCCCCAATCGGCATAGACCGGCGCCCACAGGCCCAGATCCAGCATGCGGCGGTAGGAGTTCACGCTCGATGAGCCGATGGCGGTCAGCGCCGGCAGATGGGCCATGACACCGCCGATGGCGGCCAGCCCCACCGGCCCCGGCATCCAGCCGCCATCCTCGGCCAGGAACAGATTGGCGCCGCCCTGGCGGTGGTGAAAGACGCCGTCCATGCCGGGGCGGGGGCCGGCGACATGGCAGACCAGGGCGTCGGCCCCGCCCCGCCACAGCGACATGTTGTGGTGGCAGCCATTGCCCGACACGCCCATGAAGGGTTTCGCCATGAAGCAGGCGACCAGCCCCTCTTCGCGCGCCACCTGGGCGCAGATCTGGCGGTAGGTGGTGAGCCGGTCGCAGGTCCGCAGCGCCTCGTCATAGCTGAAATTCAGCTCCAGCTGGCCGGGGGCGTCCTCGTGGTCGCCCTGGATCATGTCGAGGCCCATGGCGTGGCCGTAATCGTTGACCTTGGCATAGACCCCGGCCAGGGCCTCGAACTGGTCGATGTGATAGGCCAGCGGTTTGGTGGGGCCGCCGGCCGGCATGCCGTCGGCGCCCTTGTTCAGCCACGCCATCTCCGGCTCGCAGCCATGGCGCAGGTGGAGGCCGTCATGGTCGGCCGTGAAGCGGCGATGGACGCGGCGCAGATTGCCGCGGCAGTCTTCCTCCATGAAGGCGCCCGGTCTCTCGTCCTCCTCGCGTCCGTGAAACACGGTGCAGAACACCCGCGCTATGCGCTTGTTCCAGGGCAGCTGGCAGAAGGTCTCCGGGTCGGGCAGGGCGACCAGCTCATGGGCGTTGGCGGGAAAGCCCAGCAGGTTGCCGGCGCGGTCGGGCAGCACATTGGCGAGGCCGCCATACCAGGTCTGGATGCCCTGCGCCGCCACCTGCTCCCAGTGGGGGGCCGGCACCGCCTTGCCCATGATGCGCCCGGTGATGGAGATGTATTGGCAATAGACGAAGGCGATCCCCAGGCGATCGATCTTCTCCCGCGCCTGGCGGATCAGATCGTCACGCCCCGGCGCGCTGCCATAGACCTCAATGTCCATGCTTGCCCGTTTCCCCCTTCACGCCGCCTCAGGATAGCGCATTCACACGATCTCGAGATAGCGCGCCCGTTCGAAGGCGCCGACATGGTGGCGCAGCACGGCGTCCTCGTGACGGCGCGTGGCGACGAAGCGATCGATGAAACGGTCGCCGAACAGGCGCCGCGCCAGGGGGCTGGCATCGAGCCGCTCGGCCGCTTCCAGCAGGTTGCGGGGCAGGGCGGTCCCTTCCGGGGCCTCGTCGTCGGGGCCGCCGCCCGCGATGGGAGGGGGCAGGACGGCGCCGCTCTCGATGCCGTGGAGCGCGCCTGCCAGGGCCAGGGCGATGGCGAGATAGGGGTTGGTGTCGGCGCCCGGCAGGCGGAATTCCAGCCGCGCCCGGTCCTGGGGCTGGGGCACCGCGCGCACCGCGGCGGCATAGTTCTGCACCGCCCAGCCGGCGGTCTTCGGCGCCCAATGGCCGGGCGCCAGCCGCCGCCAGGAGTTGACCGTATGCGCCGCCAGCGCCAGCGCTTCGGGTGCCAGTTCCACCAGCCCGGCGATGGCCCGGCCCATGGTTTCGTTCACGCCGCCGGCGCCCTCGCCCGGGCCGAACAGCGCCCGCCCGCTGTTCGCGCAGGCGAGGGAGAGATGGACATGGCCCGACTGGCCGGGCAGGTCGGCGGCCAGCCTGGCCATGAAGCTCGCCGTCAGGCCCCGGCGCCTGGAAAAGGCCTTGGCGCAGGTTTTGAACAGCACCGCATCGTCGCCCGCGCGCAGCGGCTCGCCGGCCCGCAGCGTCGCCTCGAAGCAGCCCGGCCCCAACTCCGGCCCCAGGGCGAACGGGTCCACGCCGGCGCGGCGCAGCACGGCCTCCAGCCCGGCCAGATAGTCGCTGTGGACGGCGGCCGAATGGCTGCCCCAGCAGCGGTTGTCGGGGGCGTGCATGGCGAAGCCTTCGAAGCCCTTGTCGCGCAGGGCGCGGGCGTCCTCATCCAGCAGCTGGAACTCGAATTCCAGTCCCGCCCTGGCCGTGATTCCCAGCGCCGCCGCCCGCGCCAGCTGCGCTTTCAGCAGCTCGCGCGGGCTGAACTGCCGCGATGGGCCGGCATAGTCGGCGAACAGCAGCGCCGCCTGCGGTTCGAACGGCCAGTCGCGCGCGCTCTGCCAGTCCACCGCCACCGCCTCGCCGACAAAGGGCGGCGGGCCGGTGACATGCTCGCCGCTGTCCCATTTGTGGAGTACCCCCGGAAAGCTGCCGCCCGCCCCGAAGGCCGCGTCCACATCGTCCACCGCCAGGCGCCGCTCACGCAGGCAGGCGTCGAGATCGGGGATGGCGACATGGACGATGCGCACGCCACGCTCGCGCATGGCCTGCAAGGCCGCGCCCGCCTCCTCGCCGCCAGGGGCGGCATCGCGTTCGTGCTGCCTGGTCCTGTCCGCGCGCGCCTCTCCGGCCACGGCTAGACCAGGCGCGCGGGGGTGTAGGCGGCGGCGGCTGTTGCCAGCGCGTCGGCCAGGGAGAAGGTGCCGCGGAACAGGGCGCGGCCGACGATGCAGCCGGCGATGTTGGGCAGGTATTTCAGCATCGCCACGTCGTCCAGGGTTGCCGCCGTGCCGCTGGAGATCACCGGGATGGAGAGCGCCTCGCCCATGCGCATGGTGCGCACCAGGCTGTATTCCCTGGGGTTCTTGTCGCGGTCGAGATCGACGAACACGATCTCGCCGATGCCCGCCTGCTCCATATCGCGGGCCAGATCGATGGGCGGGAAGCTGGTTTCCTCGCGCCAGCCCTCGATCACCACCCACTCGCCCCTGGCCGCCACGGTGGCCAGCACGCGGTCGGGATAGGCGGCGCAGGCCTCGCGCACCAGGTGGCGGTCCTTGACCGCGGCGGTGCCCAGCACGACGCGGGCGGCGCCGTGTTCGAACCACCAGTGGACCTGGGCCGTGGTTCTGATGCCGCCGGAGACCTGCACCGGCACGGCGGCGCCATCGACGATGCGGCGGATCAGGTCTGCGTTGTGGCGCCCGCCTTGCAGGGTGCCGTCCACATCGACGATGTGGAGACATTCGGCGCCGGCCCGGGCGAAGGCGCAGGCGGCCTCGAAGGGCGCCAGGTCGAAGGCGGCCGGGGTTTCGTGGCGGCCGTCGATGCGGTCCACCGCCCGGCCGGCCATGATCTCGATGGTGGGGTAGATTTTCATGGCTCCTTCATAGCACAGCGGCCCGGACGGGGCAGCCCGGCCCCCGCGGCGCCTGCGCCGCCCTTTGCGGCGGGCCGCCAAGGGCGGCTAGACTCGCGCCGCCGGGCTGGGGACGAGTCTGGGGGACGAGGAGGGGACGCCATGGCGCGCAAGCCGCCCGAGGACATTCGCCGCATCGCCTGTCTGGGCGCCGGCCCTATCGGCGCCGGCTGGGCGGCGTTTTTCCTCGCCCGCGGCTACCATGTCACCTCCTGGCTCTACGATGGCGGCGAAGAGGACAAGCTGCGCGGGCTGATCGATGCCGCCTGGGTTGCGCTCTCCCAGCTGGGGCTGGCCGAGGGCGCCTCGCGCGCGCGGCTGCGGGTGAGCGACGATCTGGCGGAGGCGGTCGCGGAGGCGGAGTTCGTGCAGGAAAGCGTGCCGGAAGATCTGGCGCTGAAGCAGGAGGTTTATGCCCGGCTGGGGGCGTTGGTGGGCGAGGATGTGGTGATCTGCTCTTCCACCTCCGGCCTCGCCATGAGCGACATTCAGCGCCGCTGTCCGACGCCGGAGCGGACGGTGACGGCCCATCCCTTCAATCCGCCCTATCTGATGCCGCTGGTGGAGATCGTCGGCGGCGCCAGAACCTGCCCCCGGGCGGTGGCCTGGGCGGAGGCGTTTTTCCGCCATGCCGGCAAGGCGCCGCTGGTGCTGGAAAAGGAGGTGCCGGGCTTTGTCGCCACCCGCTTGCAGGAGGCGGTGTGGCGCGAGGCGCTGCACATGATCGCCGCCGGCGAGGCGACGGTGGAACAGATCGACACCGCCATCGTCAACGGCCCCGGCCCGCGCTGGGCGCTGATGGGGCCGTGCATGGTTTATCATGTGGGCGGTGGCGAGGGCGGCATGGCCTATTGCCTGGAACAGTTCGGCCCGGCGCTGAAGCTGCCCTGGAGCCGGCTGGACGCGCCCGAACTGACGCCGGAGCTGGCGGCAAGGCTGGTCGAGGGCACCGATAAGGCCGCCGCCGGGCAGGATTTCCGCGCCCTGACCCGGCGCATGAACGATGGCCTGGTGGGGGTGCTGAAGGCGCGCCGGGCCGCGGGGCTGTGAAGCGGTGAGGGGGCGCGATGGCTTTCAGATGTCCGCCGCGAATTGTTCCAATCTGGCGGCCGTTGCGATGAGCCCCTGCCGGGCGAGATTGTCGAGGTACTTCCGTGCCGTGAAGGCCGGTTTCTCCAAACAGGTGCGTATTTCCCGAAACGTTTTGCAGAGCGCTTCGGGTGTCGTATCGAGGAGGTCGCACAGGACATCGTCGGGCTGCCGGGCGTCGATACCGTACGGTTCAAGGACCGTCTCTGGAAAATCGCGCAGGTTCGAGGTGACGATCGTATTGCATCGGCCAACGATGGCGGCAGCGAGAACGTGCCGGTCGTTCGGATCGGGCAGCGTCAGGGTTGAAGCCAGATCCTCGTATCCCGTGACCAGGCAGTCGGGAAACGCCCGATCCATGAGGTCGCGCGTGCGCTCGAGAGCTTTCCGATCACGGTGCGGGGCGTTGCGCAGCAACGCTGCGATCCATTCCCGGTGAATGTCTCGCGTCCACCGTGCTCGAACGATGTCGTTCTCTACCAACTGCACGAAAATATCGCGCACAGGCGCTCGATACAGGACGTTGGCATCGAGAAGAAGGGAATGACGTATCAAAAAAGGCTGTAGAGCATGCGCCTCTGTCTGCATGTTGCCTTATCTCCAGTTGTCGAAAACGGATGTCTATAAATCATGTTGTGTAGCCCATACCCTGCTCTTGAGCCTCGCGCGTCAATTGGGTGAGAATATCTTTGCGTTCACGGGAGCGCGCGGCCTTGTAGGCCATGATGTCTTGCAGCCGGACGCGGCGATCTCTGCCGACCTTGCGGTGGGGGATGGGCTGGTCGTCGAGGAGTTTCATCAGATAGGGGCGCGAGACGTTCAGGATGTCGGCCGCCTGGGCGGCGGTCAGCTCCGCGTCCTCTGGAAGCAGTGTCACCGCCTGCCCGGCCGCCAGGGCCTCCAGGATCTCCACCAGCAGGGCGGCGGTGGCGGCCGGAAGCTCGACCGGCTTCTCGTCCCCGGCGCAAAGGATCAAGGGCTTGCCGGCCCGGGCATAGCGGGAGAGGGCGCGGCTGGAGCTACGCGCTGTGGCCGCATCCTGTGCGGTCGGCGACAGTTGCTGGCAGGCGAGCGGGTTCACGGCCCCCATTGGCGAGGGTCTCCTATTTCACGAGGGCCTTCTTATCGCTCAATTGCGCTCCGTGCAACAGGCGCATGGCGGGAAGCTGCTGCCCCCCGGTCCGGCCCATCCGGTCCATGGGGCCCATGGGGTCGCTCCCCCGCTTCGCCATGGTGTGTGGGTCTGGCGGCTTTAGCGGTAGAGCTCGTCCCATAGGAAGATCATGCAGATTTCGCAGGCCAGCAGGGCGTAGAGCAGGGTGGTGATCACCTCTTGGGGGTTGCAGGCGAACAGGGACAGGCGGCCCTGGCTGTCGCGTCCGAACAGGGGCGGCGGGTGTTCCGGGCTGCCGCGGGCGGAGGCGATCACGGCCAGGGGCACCAGACCCAGCAGGAAGCCGAAGGGCGCCAGGGCGCTGATGTCGAACCACGGGAAAAAGCGGCTGGCGGCCAGGGCTGCGGTCGGCCCCACCGCCCAGAAGAAGCCCATATTGGCCAGAAATTCCGGGTTCATCTCGGTGGATTTGCCGATTCCCCGGCACAGCATGGCGATCACGGCCGCCAGCGTGAAGCCGCATATCAGCCAGATCGCCAGGCCGATTTCGGACAATTCCATGCGCCCCTCCCCCCAATCCGGGATGTGCGGGATCTGCCTGTCGCAGATTCATTCTGGCCCCATCCTAGCCGCCGGGCGCGGCGGGGCGCAAGCCGGGTGTGGCTCAGCCGCGTCCGATATAGGGCATGGCGTTGGCCATCACCGTCATGAACGGCACGTTGGTGTCCAGCGGCAGGGAGGCCAGCAGCAGCACGGCGGCGACCGCATGGGCTACGTCCATGGTCGCCTCCGGCAGCACGCGCCCGTCGGCCTGCTCCAGGCCGGCGCTGGCGCCTTGGGTCATCTCGGTCAGCGCGTTGCCGATGTCGATCTGGCCGCAGCAGATGTTGTGGGCGCGGCCGTCCAGGGCGGTGGCCCGGGTCAGCCCGGTCATGGCGTGCTTGGTGGCGGTATAGGGCGCCGAATGGGGGCGGGGCACATGGGCCGAGAGCGAGCCGTTGTTGACGATCCGCCCGCCCTGGGGCCGCTGCGCCTTCATGATGCGCATGGCCTGCTGGGTGCACAGGAAGGCGCCGGTGAGGTTGGTGTCCACCACCGCCTGCCATTCGTCGGCGGCCAGCTGTTCCATGGGCACGGCGCGGGCGGCGATGCCGGCGTTGTTGAACAGCAGGTCGAGGCGGCCGAAGCGCTGTTCCACGGCCGCGAACAGGGCCACTACCCGGTCGGGGCGGCGGACATCGCAGGCCAGCGGCAGCAGCCGGGCGTCGGGCCGCTCGTCGGCCACCGCTTGCAGGCACCCGGCGCGGCGCCCGGCCAGCACCACCTGGAAACCTTCGTCCGCCAGCCCCAGGGCGACGGCGCGGCCGATGCCGCTGCCCGCCCCGGTGACGACGGCGACCCGCCGCTCTTCGGTCCGCTCTTCGGCCATAACCGCCTCCGCTCGCCTGCCGCCTTCTGGCGCGGGGCGGTGGGTCAAGGCCTTGTCGCCGCCCCCGGTCTCTGTTTTGGTCGGGTGGGGAGTCCTGTTGCGCCAATTTGGCTTTGCCATTACTTACCTTTCTTCATACTATCGATTAGTTTCCGCATCTCTTCATGGGAATACCTTTTATTTTCTTCATCGAAAGAGATAAGAATGTCACATTCTTTATCATCTATAAATGCCTCTACAACTGCTTTTACATCCGATTTAGACATGCTCCTAGAAAGAACAATGACATGATCTATTGATTTTATCAAAGAAATTGGAGGTGGAAACCATGCCTCTGTAGATGACATTTTAACTGCTACATTTTCTTTGTCTGACATAATCTTCTCACGTAAAGAAATAACAGACCGAACTACTATATCCTTAAACTCCTCTCCTAGTGTATTTACAAGAGGTTTCAAAAATATAACAATGACAGCACCAAATAAAGCCATACCAATATCTCCAGCGCTTTGATAAGGAGATGGCTCCTGTTCTCGAAATGAAAATCTGCTGTCATCCAATGGGAACGATGATTCCACGAATCCCTTAAACTTACTACTTCCACATATCGTTACTTCAGGTTTTTGTTTGTCATTCATCTTACTTCCTCCTAGTGATGGCCGCAATCGCTCACTTTAACAGGGCAACTTGGCGACGCTCCACCTCTAAGCCAACCCCCGGCCTTCCCCTTCAAGCGAAGGCGGCGAGCAGGGCGCCTATGGCTATCAGGGCTGCGCCCAGGGCCATGAAGCGGACCATGGCGAGTTGGAAGTGGGGGGAGGTCAGGTCGCCGTGGTGGCGTTGCTGGCGGGTGATGCCGAGATTGAGCACGTTGCCTAGCGACATCAGGCCGAAGCCCACCAGCATGATGCCCAGGGTGAGAAAGACGGCGGCCGCCTCGCCCATCGCCCCTCACGCCGTTGCCGGTGGGTGGGGCGGCTTTGCTTCGCCGGCGTTGGCGCTGTCCTTGGGCAGGGCCAGGGCGGCGATCAGGGCGTCCAGGGTTTCGTTGGGTTTTTCGGCCATCGCCATGTGGCCGCAGCCCTTCAGCATGGTCAGGCGCCCGTCCGGCAGGGCTTGCAGCAGGGCGCGGGCACCTTTGGGCGGGGTCATGGCGTCGGCGTCGCCCAGCACCAGGGTGACCGGGCAGGCGGTGGCGGCGGCCGCGTCCAGGCCGGCGCGATAGGCGTCGCAGGCCTTCATGTCGTTGTAGAGCACGCCTTTGGCGCCGCGTTGCAGCAGGCGGCGGGCGGTGCCGGTCATCCAGATGCCGGGGGCCGGGTTGCCGCCGATCTGCGCCTGGCGCCCGTGGCCCCACAGGGTCACCATGTCCCAGGCGGCGGGCGAGTCGGCGCGGGCGTTGTCCAGCAGCGGGCCGGCCACCGCCATGGGCAGGGCGACGGCGATCAGCACGGCGCGCTCTACCCGCCGGGCGTGGCGGGCGGCCGCCTCCAGCACCGGCAGGGCGCCCATGGAATGGCCCACCAGGGCGGCGCGCTCCAGGCCGGCGGCGTCCATCAGGCGCGCCAGCCAGTCGGCGATGGCGGCGATGCCGGCCAACGGCGGCCCTTGGGAGTGGCCGTGGCCCGGCAGGTCGCAGGCCAGCACGCAGCGGCCGTGATGGGCGAAATAGCGCGCCTGGGCCGCCCATACGGTGCGGTTCATGCCGGCGCCGTGGACGAAGACCACCGCCGGCAGCGTCGCATCGAACGGCTTGCCGCCGGTGGCGGCGAACACGCGGCGTCCATCGACGCTGAGTTCGAGCGCCATCGCTCAGCCTTTCCCTTGGGGCGGGGTCATCGCTCCCTGGCGGCGGCGCGCAGGCCGCGTTTCAGGTCGTCGATCAGGTCGTCCGCATCCTCCAGCCCCACCGAAAGCCGCACCAGCCCTTCGGAAATGCCGGCCTTGGCCAGGGCGGGCGCGTCCATCTGCTGATGGGTGGTGGAGGCGGGGTGGATCACCAGCGATTTGGCGTCGCCGACATTGGCGAGATGGGAGAACAATTGCAGCGCCTCGATGAAGCGGGCGCCGGCCTGCCTGCCGCCCTTCAGCTCGAAGCCGAAGATGGCCCCGGCCCCGCGCGGCAGCAGGCGTTTGGCCAGGGCGTGGTCGGGGTGGTCGGGCAGGTCGGGGTAGAGCACGGCCGCCACCGCCTCGTGGCCGGCCAGGAAGCCGGCGATGTGGCGCGCGTTCTCGACATGGCGGGCCATGCGCAGCGGCAGCGTCTCCACCCCTTGCAGCAGGTAGAAGGCGTTGGCCGGGCTCATGGCGGCGCCGAAATCGCGCAGCCCTTCGGCCCGCGCCCGCATGACCAGGGCGGCCGGCCCGAACTCTTCGGCGAAGTCCAGGCCGTGATAGCCGGCATAGGGTTCGGTCAGGGTGGGGAACTTGCCCGAGGCCTCCCAGTCGAAGGCGCCGCTATCTACCAGCACGCCGCCGATGGCGACGCCGTGGCCGCCCAGGAATTTGGTGGCCGAGTGCATGACGATATCGGCGCCGTGTTCGAACGGGCGCATCAGCCAGGGGGTGGCGAAGGTGTTGTCGATCATCAGCGGCAGCCCCGCCCGGTGCGCCACCTGGGCCACCTCCGGGATGTCCAGCACTTCCAGGCCGGGATTGCCCAGGGTTTCGCCGAACAGCAGGCGGGTTTCGGGGCGGATCGCGCGCTGGAAGTCCTGCGGGCGGCGCGGATCGACGAAGCTGGTGGAGATGCCGAAGCGCGGCAGGGTGTAGTTCAGCATGTTGTGGCTGCCGCCATAGATGGAACCGGAGGCGACGATGTGGGCGCCCTGGCCCATCAGGGTGGCGATGGCCAGATGCAGGGCGGCCTGGCCGGAGGCGGTCGCCACCGCGCCGGCGCCGCCTTCCAGGCCGGCGATGCGCTCCTCCAGCACCGCCACGGTGGGGTTGGAGATGCGCGAATAGATGTGGCCCGGGCGTTCCAGATTGAACAGCGCCGCCGCCCGGTCGGTGTCGGGGAAGACGTAGCTGGTGGTCTGATAGATCGGCACCGCGCGGGCGCCGGTGGCCGTGTCCGCCTGCTGGCCGCCGTGAAGGGCCAGGGTGTCGAACGCGGGAGGGCGGGAGCCTTGCGCCATGGGCGGGCAGCCTAGACTCCGGCGCGGCGGCGGTCCATCTTTTCGTCGCTCTGGAGGGGGGAAGCCATGGAGATCGCTTCGGTTGCCGTGATAGGCGGCGGCACCATGGGGGCAGGCATCGCGGCGCTGGCGGCCGATGCCGGCTGCCGCGTGCTGGTGCTGGATCGCGACCGCGCCGCCGTGGACCGGGCCATGGCGCGGGTGGCGGCCGAACGTGAACGTCGTGATGAGGGGGGCGAGGGCGGCGCCATTGCGACCGGCAGCTTCGACGAGCTCGACCGCATCGCCGGCTACGACTGGGTGTGCGAGGCGGTGATCGAGCATCTGGAGACCAAGCGCGAGCTGTTCGCCCGGCTGGAGGCGGCCCGCAGCGACGGCTCGATCGTCTCCACCAACACCTCCGGCATCCCGTTGCGGGCCATCGTCGCCGGCCTGGGCCCGCGCCTGGCCGGCGATGTGGTGGTGACCCATTTCTTCAACCCGGTGAAGGCGATGAAGCTGATGGAGCTGGTGGCGGGCGAGCGCACCCGGCCCGAAGCGGTGGCGGCGATGGCGGCCTTCGCCTCGGAGAAGCTGGGCAAGGGGGTGGTGCACGCCAAGGATACCGTGAACTTCATCGCCAACCGCATCGGCTGTTTCTGGATGCTTTCCGGCCTGCACAAGGCGCGGCGGGCGCGGCGGGACGGCCTGGCCATGGAGCGGATCGACGCGCTGATGGCGGCGCCGATGGGCCTGCCCGCCACCGGCCTCTATGGGCTGATCGACCTGATCGGCCTGGATGTGATGGCCTTCGTCGCCCGCAATCTGGCCGCCAACCTGCCGGCCGGCGATGCCGGCCACGCCTTCACGGCCTTTCCGCCCGAGGAACAGGCGATGCTGGAGCGCGGCCAGCTGGGCCGCAAGGCGGGGGGTGGCTTTTACCGGGTGACGAAGGGCGAAGACGGCAGCCGCGTCAAGGAAGCCTTCGACCTGGACAGCGGCGCCTGGCGCCAGGCGGCGAAGCCGGTGCTGGCCGAGGGCCACGCCACGGCGGCGGCCCTGCTGGCGGCGCAGGATGGCGAGGGCGCCTTCGCCCGCGACCTGATGGGCGGCACCCTGGCCTATGCCGCCAGCCTGGTACCGGAGATTTCCGACGACATCGTCAATATCGACCGGGCCATGCGCTGGGGCTTCGCCTGGCGGCGGGGGCCGTTCGAGCTGCTGGACGCCCTGGGGCCGGCCAGGATCGCCGCCGCCTGGGAGGCGGAAGGCCGCCCGGTGCCCGCCCTGCTGCGCCATGCCGCCGCGGCCGGCGGTTTCTATCGGGACGGCGGCAGGGAGCAGCTGGCCCCGGATGGCAGCTGGCGCCCGGTGCCGCCGGTGGGCGCCGCGGCGGGCTAGCGCGCGGCGATTCCCATGGCGGCGCCACCGGGCTAGCATCCGGGGCGTGAGAAGTCTGTGCCGCGATTGCGGTTGCGAACCGCCGGCCGGCGCCCCTGCCTGCGGCGCCTGCGGCTCGCTGCGCGTCGTTCGCCATGGCGAGCTGCACGAGCTCGCCATCGGCCATCTCGATTGCGACGCCTTCTATGCCGCCATCGAAAAGCGCGACCGCCCGCAGCTGGCGGAGAAGCCGGTGATCGTGGGCGGGCGCCATCGGGGGGTGGTGGCCGCCTGCTGCTATCTCGCCCGCAGCTATGGCGTCCGTTCCGCCATGCCCATGTTCCAGGCGCTGCGGGCCTGCCCCGACGCGGTGGTGATTCCCCCCGACATGGCGAAATACGCCGCCGTGGGGCGCCAGGTCCGGGCCATGATGGAGGCGCTGACGCCCCTGGTGGAGCCGCTTTCCATCGACGAGGCCTTTCTCGACCTGGACGGCACCCAGGCGCTGCACGGCGCCAGCCCGGCGGCCACCCTGGCCGAACTGGCGCGGCGCATCGAGCGCGAACTGCATATCACCGCCTCCATCGGCCTCAGCTACAACAAATTCCTGGCCAAGATCGCGTCGGACCTGGACAAGCCGCGCGGCTTCGCCGTGATCGGGCGCGGCGAGGCGGCCGCCTTTCTGGCCGACAAGCCGGTCTCGCTGCTGTGGGGCGTGGGCGCGGCCATGCAGCGGCGCCTGGCCCGGGACGGCATCCGCCTGATCGGCGACCTCGCCCGCCTGGACCCGGACGAGGCGGTGGCCCGCTATGGCCGGGTAGGGCATCGCCTGGCGCAGGCCAGCCGCGGCCTGGACGAACGGCGGGTGGAGACCGAGGGCGAGGCCAGAAGCCTGTCGTCGGAGCTCACCCTGGCCCGGGACATCGCCGAGGCCGCCCGCCTGCGCCCCATCCTGTGGCAGCTGGCGGAGACCGTCGCCCAGCGTCTGAAGGCCCGGGGGCTGGCCGGGCGCGGGGTGACGCTGAAGCTGAAGGGGGCCGATTTCCGTCTGGTGACCCGCAGCCGCCGCCTGGAACGCGCCACCGGTTCGGCCGAGGACATGTTCCGCGCCGCCTGGCCGTTGCTGGAACGCGAGGCCACGGGCCGGCCTTTCCGCCTGATCGGCATCGCCGCCCATGAACTGGAGGCGGCCGGCGAGGAGGGCCAGGGGGAGCTGTTCGACGATGGCGCGGGGCGGGCCGAAAAGGCGCTGGACGCGGTGCGGGCGAAGTTCGGCCCGGAGGCGCTGGTCAAAGGGCGCGGCTTCGCCACCCGCCTGCGCAGGCAGGGGCCGTCGAAAACGGCGTGATACCCCTGGGTGAATGTGTGGACAAACCTGTGGATAAGTTGGCGCCCGGCGCCCGGTAGGGAGGAGGTCAGCCCTGGGCTATGCCCCAGATTTCCACCTGGTTTTCCGGCTCGTGCATGGCCGGTTTGGCGACCAGGGTGGTGGGGGGGAGGGGGGCGGGGATGCAGGATGCCAGCACGTCCAGGAAGGCGCGGGTGTCGGCCTCGCCCTGGGGGCAGGTGAAGTAGCACACCATCAGCTTCAGATCGCCCGTGTGGCGGCCGAAGCCGCGCAGGATGTCTTCGATATAGGACATGGTGAGGCGGGTCTGGCCGGCCAGATCGCCCGGCATCATGCGCTTGCGGGTGTTGGAGAACGGCTCCGAGGGCACCTGGCCGCCTACCCAGACCGTATCGCGCAGCTTCAGCCCCTGGCGGTAGGGGAGCGGGATCGACCAGTCCCACACCCGGCGCGGCCAGGAATCGGCGCGCGGGATGTATTTGTCGAAGCCGTTCCATTCCTCCCGCATCGCCATCACTTCGATCTTGGTGAGCGCGCCCTGGGGGTTGAGGCGCTGGCAGGGCACCACGGTGGCCACCGGCCCGGGTTCGGCGAAATGGCTGGCCCGCGCCCTGGCCAGGGGCGCCCAATCCTCCATGGTGGTGCCGAAGTAGTAGCCCTCCATCTTGACGCTGTCCTGGAGGCCGGCGCCCAGGGCGGCCAGGGTCGCTTCATGGGTGGCCATCACGGCGTGGCTCTGGGCGATGGCGTCGCCGGGGTGGGCGAGGGCGCCGGTCGGGTCTTCGGCGCTGCGGTTGGCGACGGCGATGAACTCCCCCGCCCGCAGGCCGCCGGTGACGGCCCGGCCGGCGAACAACGCCCGCCTGGCCGGTGGCACCGGGCGTTCGGCCACGCGGATGTCGGCCCCCTGGCGCCAGCGCCGCTGGGCGATGGCTTGCAGCTGGACCGCCTGGCCGGCGAAGGGCTGCAACGGTTCGGGGACGACGCTGATCGCCGGCATGGGATCGTCGGGAATGTGGGCGGCGATGTTCGCTATCAGCTCCCAATCGTCCAGCTCGCTGCTGTGGAAGGCCTTGATCCTCACTATGTCGGCCAGGGCGCAGCTTTCCGCCTCCAGCGCCGCGGCGATATTGGCCATGGCCCCTTCGATCTGGCCGGCGATGTCGTTTTGGCGCAGGGCGCCTTTGGTGTCGAAATCTCCCGCCCCGCCGACGAAGGTGAGCGGCCCCGCGCTCGCCGCCAGGTGGTGGGAGTGGCCGACCGGCCAGCGCCAGGCCCCCATTGCTGCCTCCTGCTACTCCGCCGCCTGGGGCAGGTGGCGCGAATGGCGGAAGGCTGGCATGACCTCGTCGATGAACAGGCGCAGCGAGGATTTTTGCAGCGCCAGGGGCTGGCCGAAGCTGGCCCGGTAGAGGAAGTTATCGACGCCCAGCGCCTCGTAGCGGCGCAGCTTGTCGATCACCTCCTCCGGCGTGCCGAACACCAGATTGTCCTTGACGGTGGCCGGGTCGTATTCGCCGACATTGTCGAGGGAGGCGAGGTCCACCTGCTGGACGAAGCCGTTGCGGACCTCGCCCAGCTGCTTGAACAGATTCTCGAACTGCACGCCGGAACGCTGCACCGCCGCCACGAACGGCTTCCAGCCTTCCTCCGCGTCCTCATAGACGGCGGTGTGGCGCATGGTGAGAAAGCGCGGGCGGGCGACGCCGGGGGCGCGGGAGAGCGCGTCCTCGAATTGCTGCTTGTATTTCTCGACCTCGGCGAAGGGGCGGGTGAGCGCCCAGGACATGATGTTGCAGCCCTGGCTCAGCGCCCAGTCGTAGGTGGAGGGATGGCGCGCCGCCACCCAGAGCGGCGGGTGGGGTTTCTGGAGCGGCTTGGGGCAGGCGGTGGCGGACGGGAACGACCAGAACTCGCCGTTATGGGCGTGATCGCCCGCCCACAGTGCCTTCAGCACCGGCAGCATCTCCTGCATGTAGGCGACGCCCTTGTGCTGGTCCATGCCGCCCATCATGCGGTCGAATTCGCGCTGATAGGCGCCGCGCCCGATGCCGAACTCCACCCGGCCGCCGGACATCAGGTCCAGCAGGCCGACCTCGCCCGCCACCTTGATCGGGTGCCAGTAGGGGGCCTGCACCACGGCGATCCCGAGGCGAATGTTGTCGCTGTTGGCGCCGAACCAGGCCAGCAGCTGGAACGGGCTGGGGGCGATGGTCATCTCGATGGCGTGGTGTTCAGCCGCCCATACGATCTCGAAGCCGCCGGCATCGGCCATCTGCACCATCTCCATGGTGTGGCGGGCCACCTCGCGCATGTCGATGGCGGGATCGTCGCGCGAGAGATCGATCGCCAGGCTGAATTTCATCGCTTTGCCCTCCCCCGTGTGCGTCGTCGGTGGCGCCGTCAGGCCCCCATGCGCGCCGTCAATGGCGCGCCAAACCCAGTTTCTCGCGCGCCTCGCCAGGCCCCACCACGCGCGCGCCCAGGCGTTCGACGATCTCCACGGCCCGTTCCACCAGATCGCCATTGGAGGCCAGCACGCCGCGCTTCAGATAGAGGTTGTCTTCCAGGCCGACACGAACATTGCCGCCCAGCAGCACGGCCTGGGCCACCATCGGCATCTGCATGCGCGAGATGCCGAAACCGGCCCAGTTGGCGCCCTGGGGCAGGCTGTCGGCCATGGCCATCATGGAGCGGGTGTTGGCGCCCGCGCCCCAGGGGATGCCGAGGCAGACCTGGAACAGGGCCGGCGCTTCCAGCAGGCCCTCGTCGTGCATGGCCGAGGCGAGGCGCACCTGGCCCAGGTCGAACACCTCGATCTCCGGCTTCACCCCCAGCTGCTTGATGCGCTCGGCCATGGCGCGGCACCAGGCGGCGGGGTTGATGTAGGTCTCGTAGCCGTTGCCGAAATTCATGCTGCCGCAATCCAGGGTGCAGATCTCCGGGCGCAGGCGCTCGACATGGCGCAGGCGCTCCGCCGGTCCCACCAGGTCGCTGCCGGCGCCGGGGACGGCGGGGTTGGCGTCGTCCACGTTGAAGTCGCCGCCCATGCCGGCGGTCAGGTTCAGCACCATATCGGTGCCGTCGCGGCGGATGCGGTTCACCACCTGTTCGAACAGGTCGGGGTCGCGGGCGCCCTTGCCGGTCTCCGGGTCGCGCACATGGATATGAACCACGGCCGCGCCAGCATGGGCGGCCTCGATGGCCGCATCGGCGATCTGGGCGGGCGTCACCGGCACCTTGTCGCTGCGGCTTGTCGTGTCGCCGGCGCCGGTGACGGCGCAGGTGACGATAACCTCGGTGTTCATGGCGCTTCTCCCAAAGGTGCAGGCCCCAGCGCCTGCACGGGCCAAAGGCGCAGGCCCCAGCGCCTGCCTGGGGCCATTATCCCCCATCCGCGCCCGTCCGCAACCGCCCGCGCATGCCTGCCGGCTTGCCACCCCGTCTTGCCGCTGGGCGCGGCGCCCGCTAAACCGCGCCATGTTCTCCTTGCAGAAGCTCGCCGTGTTCGCGCTGATCGTCGCGGCGCTGTGGCTCGCCTTCCGCTTCGTCGGCCATCTGGAAAGGCGGCGGCGCGGGGAGGAGCGCCGGGAACGGTTGGGACGGCGGCGGCGGCGCTTTCGCCTGTGGCGGGGGCGCAGGGTTGCGCCGGAGGATGGCGGCGATGTGGAGACGGTCGCCTGCCCGCGCTGTGGCGTCTATGTGGTTCCGGAGGGCGCCTCCTGCCCGCGCCCGGATTGCCCGCTTGCCCCTGCCGCCTGAGGGCGCTTGACCGGTGGGCGGCGGCCCCCTAGCTTGCGCGCCTTCCGGCGCTTGCGGGCGGCCGCTGGCACAGATGAAGAAGCCGGTCCCCGGCCAGCGATGTCCGGTCAGCGATGCCCGGTCAGCGATAGGGATGCGACCCGGATGAGCGCGCCAGATAATCCCCCCCCGGACAATTCCCACATGTCGTTCCAGGAGCTGGTGTTCGCGTTGCAGGCCTATTGGGGGCGCCAGGGCTGCGTGCTGTTGCAGCCCTACGACATGGAGGTGGGCGCCGGCACCTTCCATTGGGCCACCGCGCTGCGCGCCCTGGGGCCGGAGCCGTGGAACGCCGCCTATGTCCAGCCCTCGCGCCGCCCGGGCGACGGGCGCTTTGGCGAAAACCCCAACCGCTTGCAGCATTACTACCAGTTCCAGGTGCTGATGAAGCCGTCGCCGGACGACTTCCAGGACCTGTTCCTGGGCAGCCTGGCGGCGATCGCCATCGCGCCCGAGCGCCACGATATCCGCTTCGTCGAGGACGATTGGGAAAGCCCCACCCTGGGCGCCTGGGGCCTGGGCTGGGAGGTGTGGTGCGACGGCATGGAGATCGCCCAGTTCACCTATTTCCAGCAGGTGGGCGGCTTCGACTGCCACCCGGTCTCGGGCGAGATCACCTATGGGCTGGAGCGGCTGGCGATGTATGTCCAGGGGGTGGATCATTTCCGGGATATCGCCTGGAACGGCGCCGGCGTCAGCTATGGCGATATCCACGCCCAGGGCGAGCACGAGCACGGCCAGGCGGTGTTCGCCCAGGCCGCGCCCGCCACCCTGATGCGCCATTTCGAGGACGCGGAGGCGGATTGCGCCCGGCTGGCCGGGGCCTGCCTGGCGCTGCCGGCCTACGACCAGTGCATCAAGGCCAGCCACCTGTTCAATCTGCTGGATGCGGCCGGGGTCATCGGCGTGGCCGAACGGGCCAGCTATATCGCCCGCGTCCGCGCCCTGGCCCGGACCTGCTGCGCCGCCTGGCTGGCGAGCCGCAGCGGATTCGGGGCGGCCCGGCGAGCGCCCGTGAGCCGCTTATGAGCGCGTTTCTGCTGGAGGTGCTTTCGGAGGAGATCCCCGCCCGCCGCCAGGGCTGGGGGGCGGCCACCCTGGCGGCGGCGATCTGCCGCCGGCTCCAGGCGCTGGGCGTGCCCCATCGCGCGCCGCAAAGCCATGCCACGCCCCGCCGCCTGATCGTGGCCCTGGACGGGCTGCCGGCGGAGATCGACCGGGACGAAGAGCGCAAGGGGCCGCGCGAAGGGGCGCCGGAGACGGCCATCGCCGGCTTCGCGCGCCGGGCGGGGGTGGACCGCGCCGCGCTGGAACTGCGCCAGACCGGTGGCGCCCGGCGGCCGGGGCGGGCCTGGTTCGCCGTCCTGCGCCGCCCCGGCGTTGCGGTGGCCGACCTGCTGGCCGAGGCGGTGCCGGAGGCCATGGCCGCCATGCCCTGGCCGCGTGCCATGCGCTGGGGCAGCCACGAGGCGCGCTGGGTGCGCCCGGTGCGCTCCATCCTGGCCCTGTTCGACGACGCCGTGGTGCCGTTTCGCTTCGGCCCCATCGCCGCCTGCGACACCACCTGCGGCCATCGCGTGCATTTGCCCGGCGTCTTCGCCGTCAACGGCTTCGAGGATTACCGGCAACGCCTGGAGGCGGCCTTCGTTCTGATCGATGCGGGCGAGCGGCGGCGGCGCATCGCCCGCGACGCCGCCCGCCTGGCGGCCGCCGAAGGGCTGACCGTTGCCGACCTCGCCCCCGGCGGCGAGGACGGGCTGCTGGACGAGGTGGCCGGGCTGGTGGAATGGCCGCTGGCGATGATCGCCGATTTCGATCCCGCCTTCCTGGCGCTGCCGGGCGAGGTGCTGGCGACGGCCATGCGGCGCCATCAGCGCTATTTCCCGCTGCGCGATGCCAGCGGCGCCCTGGCGCCGCGCTTCGTCTTCGTCGCCGACCGCGCGCCGCAGCAGGGCGAGGCCGCCGCCATCGCCGACACCATCGCTGCCGGCCATCGGCGCGTGCTCGCCGCCCGGCTGGCCGATGCCCGCCATTTCTGGGACCGCGACCGGGCGCAAAGCCTGGAGAGCCGCCTGCCGGCCCTGGCGGGCATGTTGTTCCATGCCGAGCTGGGCAGCGTGGCCGACCAGGCCGCCCGGCTGGAGCGTCTCGCCCCCATCCTCGCCCGCCATGTACCCAGTTGCGACCGCGCCCTGGCGGCGCGGGCCGGGCGCCTCGCCAAGGCCGACCTCGCCAGCCTCACGGTGGGCGAGTTTCCGGAGTTGCAGGGCGTCATGGGCGGCCATTACGCCCGCCACGATGGCGAGGACGAGGCGGTTGCCCGGGCCATCGCCGAACATTATGCCCCGCGCGGCCCCGCCCAGGCCTGTCCTGAGCGCCCGCTTTCCGTGGCTCTGGCCCTGGCCGACAAGATCGATGCCCTGGCCGGCTTCTTCGCCATCGGGCGCCAGCCCAGCGGCTCGCGCGATCCCTTCGCTCTGCGCCGGGCGGCGCTGGGGGTGGCGCGGCTGGTGCTGGAAAACCGCCTGCGCCTGCCGCTGGGCGCCGCCTTCGCCGCCGCCTGCCAGGGCTGGCGGGGTCTGGCAGGGGCGCGGGACGAGGACGCGACGGTGGCCGCCCTGATCGCCTTCATGGTCGATCGCCTGGAGGTTCATCTGGTCGAGGCGGGCTGGCAGCGCGGGCCGGTGCGCGCCGTGCTGCGGGGGGCGCCGGAGGACGACCTTGCGCGCGCGCTGGCGCGGCTGGAGGCGCTGGCCGCCTTCCTGGCCGGCGGCGACGGCCCCGGTCTGCTGGCCGCCCGGCGCCGCGCCGCCAACATCGTGCGCATCGAGCGGGCCAGGGACGGGCGCGGCTTCGCTGGCGCCTGGGACCGTGCCCTGCTGGTGGAAGAGCAGGAACGGGCGCTGGCGGCCGCCCTGGCGGTGGCCAGGGCGCGCAGCCGCGAGGCCCTGGCCGGGGAGCGCTTCGGCGACGCCATGGCGGCGCTGGCGGGGCTGCGCGCGCCCCTGGATGCCTTTTTCGCGCATGTCACCGTGAATGCCACCGGGGCCAACATGGCCAAGACCGGCGCCGTGGCCGCCGCCGATCTGCGCGTCAACCGGCTGCGTCTGCTGGCGGGAGTGGCCGGCGCCATGGACGAGGTGGCGGATTTCTCCGCCATCGAGACGCCGCGCGACGAGCCGGCGGCGCCATGAACGAGTCGACTCCCGCCGGCGTGGTCGTCGCTGTGATATGAGACGATGGGGGGAGAGGAGGCAGGGATGACGCCCGCAACAGGCGCAGCAGCGGCTGGGCAGCCGAAATATGTCTATCGCTTCGGCGACGGCCATGCCGAAGGCGACGCCTCCATGACGGCGCAGCTGGGGGGCAAGGGCGCGGGGCTGGCCGAAATGGCGCGCCTGGGCCTGCCGGTGCCGCCCGGCTTCACCATCGCCACCGCCGCCTGCCACGCCATCTGGCAGGCTGCGCCCGGCGACGACGCCCTGCCCGCCGGGCTGGAAGAGCAGGTGGCGGCGGCCCTGGCCGAGGTGGAGCGGGAGGCGGGGCGCCGCTTCGGCGATGCCACCGCCCCGCTGCTGGTTTCGGTGCGTTCCGGGGCGCCGGTCTCCATGCCGGGCATGATGGACACGGTGCTCAATCTGGGCCTGAACGATGCCACCGTGGCCGGGCTGGCGGCGGCTGTGGGCCGGGGTGGCGAACGCTTTGCCCGCGACAGCTATCGCCGCTTCGTCCAGATGTATTCCAATGTCGTGCTGGGGCTGGACCACAGCGCCTTCGAGGACATTCTGGACGCGATCAAGGACGAGGAAGAGGTCGCACAGGACAGCGCCCTTGCGGCCGCCGCCCTGGGGCGCGCGGCGGAGCGTTTTCGCGCCCATGTGGAAGCGGCGAGCGAGCGGCCCTTTCCCGACGATCCCCAGCAGCAGCTGTGGGGCGCTATCCGCGCCGTGTTCGCGTCCTGGCACAACCGGCGCGCGGTGGATTATCGCGCCATCCACGCCATTCCCGACAGCCTGGGGACCGCCGTGACCGTGCAGGCCATGGTGTTCGGCAATATGGGCGGCGATTGCGCCACCGGCGTGGCCTTCACCCGCCATCCCGACGATGGCGGGCGGGCGCTGTTCGGCGAGTTTCTGGTGAACGCCCAGGGCGAAGACGTGGTGGCGGGGCTGCGGACGCCGCTCCCGATCGCCAGAACGTCCGGGGCGGCGGGGGAGCGCGACGGCGGCGGCTCCATGGAGGAGCTCATGCCGGCGGCCTTCGCCCGGCTGCGGGAGGTGGGCGCCATCCTGGAGCGTCACTGGCGCGACATGCAGGATGTGGAGTTCACGGTGGAAAAGGGCCGCCTGTTCATGCTTCAGACCCGGCCCGGCAAGCGCAGTGTCCAGGCGGCGCTGAAGATCGCCGTCGATATGGCCGAAGAGGGGCTGATCGGGCGCGACGACGCGCTGTGCCGCATCCAGGCCGGCGATCTCGACCGCCTGCTCCACCCGGTGCCGGATCCGGCCGCGCCGCGCCATATTATCGCGCGCGGCCTGCCGGGCTCGCCCGGGGCCGCTTCCGGGGCGGCCGTCTTCACCGCCGCCGCCGCTCAGGCGCTGGCGGCCGAGGGGCGGGCGGCGATCCTGGTGCGGCCGGAAACCAGCCCCGAAGACATCCACGGCATGCACTCGGCGGCGGGTATCCTCACCCGCCATGGCGGCCAGACCAGCCATGCCGCCCTGGTGGCGCGCGGCATGGGCCGGCCCTGTGTCACCGGCGCCGGCGCCATCCGGGTGGAATGCGAGGCCGGATTCTTCGAGGCCGGCGGCGTCACCGTCCGCCAGGGTGAGACCATCACCATCGACGGTTCCAGCGGCGAGGTCATCCTGGGCGAGGTCGCCACCGTCGAGCCGCAGCTTTCGGACGCATTCGCCACCCTGATGGCCTGGGCCGACCGGCGCCGCCGGCTGCGGGTGCGCGCCAATGCCGAAACCCCGGCCGACGCCGCCAAGGCGCGCGAGTTCGGCGCCGAGGGCATCGGGCTGTGCCGCAGCGAGCACATGTTTTTCGAGGACGAGCGCATCGCCGCCATGCGCGAGGTGATCCTGGCGGAGGATGCCGAGGGCCGGCGCGCCCCGCTGGCCCGCATCCTGCCGGTGCAGCGGGCCGATTTCGTGGAACTGTTCCGCATCATGGCCGGGCTGCCGGTCACCGTGCGGCTGCTCGATCCGCCGCTGCACGAATTTCTGCCCACCGGCGAGGGCGAGCTGACCGCCCTGGCCGAACGGCTGGGCGTCGGCGCCGAACGGCTGCGGCTGCGCGCCGGCGCGCTGCGCGAGCTCAACCCCATGCTGGGCCATCGCGGCTGCCGGCTGGGCATCTCCCATCCCGAAATCTACGACATGCAGGCCCGCGCCGTGCTGGAGGCGGCGCTGGAGGCGGAACGGGCGGAGGGCCGCCCGGCGCATCTGGAGATCATGGTGCCGCTGGTCGCCACCGGGCGCGAGCTCGAGCTGGTGGCCTCCCGCATCCAGGCGGTTGCCGACCAGGTTGCGGCCGCGGCCGGGCGGCGCCCGCGCTATCGCATCGGCACCATGATCGAGCTGCCCCGGGCCGCCCTGGCCGCCGGCGAGATCGCGCGGCAGGCCGAGTTCTTCAGCTTCGGCACCAACGACCTCACCCAGACCGCCTTCGGCATCAGCCGCGACGATGGCGGCAGTTTTCTGGAACGCTATCGCAGCGAGGGCATCTTCCCGACCGACCCCTTCGTCACCATCGACCGGGAAGGCGTGGGCGAGCTGATCCGGCTGGCGGCCCGGCGCGGGCGGGCGGCGCGGCCCGGCCTCACCCTGGGCATCTGCGGCGAGCATGGCGGCGATCCCGACTCCATCGCCTTCTGCCAGGAGGCCGGGCTGGATTATGTCTCCTGCTCGCCCTATCGCGTGCCGGTCGCCCGCCTGGCCGCCGCCCAGGCCGCGATCCGGGCCGGTGGCGGGACGGGGCAGGGGTCGTAGCGGCGCCGGCAGCGGGGCGGGTATGCGCTTTTCGGCGCTCAGCTTCGACTGCTACGGCACGCCGATCGACTGGGAGGCGGGGATCGGCGCCCAGCTTGCCGCCTGGGCGGGGCGAGGCGGATGGCTTCGCCGCCACGGCGCCGTCCTGGCCGCCCTTCGCCGATACGGTGGCGGCGCTGGCCGCGCTGCGGCGCCAGGGCCGTCGCCTCCAACATCGACGACGACCTGTTCGCCGGCAGCGAGCGGCTGCTGGGGAGGCCCTTCGCCGTGGTCGTCGCCGCCCAAGCGGTCGCCAGCTACAAGCCGGCGCCGGGCCATTTTCACGAACTGCGCCGCCGCCTCGCCGGGCGCGGGGTGGGAGAGGACGCCATCCTGCATGTCGCCCAAAGCGCCTTTCACGATATCGCCCCCGCCAGCCGCCTGGGCTGGGCCACCATGCGCATCGCCCGCCGCGCCCGTCCCGGCGGCCTCCAGCTTCCCTCCGACGCCCGCGCCACCTGGACCGTCGCCTCCATGGCCGAAGCGGTCGCTCTGCTGGGGGAGATCGATCCGGTCTGATTCCCTGGGGCGGACCGCTGGGGGCGACCGGGGGTGTGGGCGGGTGGTGGGGAAAGTGTTGAAAAAGCCCTTGACGGCGGTTTCTGCGGGTCGCATATGGGAGATATTCATCTTCCCCTCGCGTTCCTTCGGCATGCGAGGATCTTCATAGAGGACGGGGCCGCAGCCGCTGCGGCCCCGCCTTCGTTCGGGGGGCCTCCGGTTCCCTTCCGCCGCCCGCGCCGCCTGGACCGCCGCCTCCATGACCGAAGTGGGGGCCGAAGCGGGCGGTGGCGAAAAAATGTTGAAAAGGGGCTTGACGGGGGTGGTTTCCCGATATACGTCGTGGACATTCATCCTCCCCTCGCGTTCCATTGGCATGCGAGGATCTTCATAGAGGACGGGGCCGCAGTCGCTGCGGCCCCGCCTTCGTTCGGGAGGGGGGCGGGGGCTGCCGTGGCAACATGCGCGATCTATATCGACGGGGGCTATCTCGACAAAGTCCTGCAACGGGACCATGGCGGCGCCCGTATCGACATGGCGAAGCTGGTCCAGAAGGCCGCCGGTTCGGACCAACTGCTGCGAGCCTATTACTATCATTGCATGCCCTATCAGTCGGATCCGCCGACCCAGGACGAACAGGCGCGCTTCGGGGCCAAACGCCGCTTCATCGACGCGCTCAACTATATCCCGCGTTTCCAGGTGCGGCTCGGGAAGCTCAAGCTGGAAGGCAGAACCGCGGACGGCAGGCCGATCTTCGTCCAGAAGCGCGTCGATATGATGCTGGGAGTCGATATGGCCCTCATGGCGGTCAAGCAGCGTGTGGACCGGATCGTGCTCGTGACCGGCGACAGCGATACCATTCCCGCCGTCGAGGCGGTCAAGCCGGAGGGCGTGGTCGTGACGCTTCTCCACGGCCCGTTGCGAGGCCGTTCGTCACCCAGCCGGGAACTCCACCGGATCGTCGATGAGCGGGTGACGATCGACGCCGCCACGATAGCCGCCATCGCCCGCTGACCTGGTTCGTCCCGATTCGCGCCGCTGCCGGTGGAGCAGCGGCGCCGGTTCTGCGTTGCCCAGCGCGCGTTGCAGGCCCGCCCCGGCGGTTCCCTCCGACGCCCGCGCCACCTGGACTGTCGCCTCCATGGTCGAAACGGGGGCCGAGGTGGGGGCCGAAGCGGTCGCTCTGCTGGCAAGGATCGATCCGGCATAATTTCCTGGGACATGATTCTCCTGGGGCATGATTCCCTGGGCGACCGGGGGTGTGGGCGGGTGGTGGAAAACCCTTGACGCCGGTTCCTCCCGGACACATGTTGGGGATATTCATCTTCCCCTCGCGTTCCATGGGCATGCGAGGATGTTCATAGAGGACGGGGCCGCTGCGGCCCCGCCTTCGCCCCGGCGGCCTCACGAGGGGTGAATCCCATGAGCGAATATGAAATTGCCACTTTGGCTTTGCAACAAGATAGCTTGACCGTTCAAAAATACATTGCTGGAGCTACGATCGTTTCGGCAATCATAGCTGGCGCTATCGTCTGTATCCTTCGGTCGGGCATCAAGGACATGGTGCGAGCAGGCGATAAAAGATCGGAGACTATTGTTGAGCAAACCAAAGAGCAACGATGTGCCGACGAGCGCCGTCACGAGGAAGCGATGGCGGCTCACAGAGAAACGATGGAAGCACTCAAAGCAACACATGAAGAATCCATGACGGCTTTGAAAGCATTGATCGGTCGCACCGACTCCGGACCTACAGCGCCGACGGGGGCGGATTAGGGCCATGGTTGGTCAACCCCCTGATTTCGTGCTGTAAGGCGATGACCGGCAACCATCTACAATTTGTGAGGAAAAGATGAGCGAGTTTGAAATCGCTTCTCTAAGCTATCAGGCAATAACAGCATGGGCTACAGTTGTTTATGTGGGAGTGGCCACGTTAACTGCGGGCCTTATTTTCTATGGAATCCGTACAATGAGCAATTCCAATAACCGAAGGGCGGATGCTATGAATCGACGAACTGAAGAGATTTCCCGTGCCGACGAGCGCCGTCACGAGGAAGCAATGGCGACCCACAGAGAAATGATGACAGCTTTGAAAGAGATCATGAAGAATGGTGAAAAGACAACAAAAGCACTTGACAATACATCGAAAGCTCTCATGGAATTGCTTCGTCGAACAGACACCGACCCCAGCCCTACAGCGCCGGCAGGGGCGGATCGGGGCCCTGGTTAGTCAACCGTCCAGGCTCCCCGCGACAGGCGATATCGCCCGCGCCCCTAAAACGCTGCCCAGGAGGGTTTGACCGGCACCACCGGCACCTCGCCGGCGTGGACTGTTGCACCTTCCACTTCGCGCAGGCGGTCGGTACGAATCAGGGCGATGCCGCGGGTGCCGCGGGCGCTGCGCAGCTCGCCCAGGGTGGCGCCGCCGGCCGTGATGGGCGCCGGTGGGGGGGGCAGGGGGGTTTGGGCGGCGACGGCGAACAGGCGGCGGCGGACGGTGCCGCGGAACTTGGTGCGCGCGGTCAGCTCCTGGCCGACATAGCAGCCCTTTTCGAAATCGACCGCGTTCAGCTCCTCGAAATTGCTCTCCAGGATGAAGGATTTCTCCACCAGCACATCCACGCCGCCTTCCGGCACGGCCAGCGCCATGCGGTGGGCGTGGTAGTCGTCCAGGCTGCCCTCGGCGACGGCCGCCGTCGGTGGCCGGGCGCGGGGGTGCAGGCAGCGGGCGCCCAGCGCCGCCAGGCGCGGATCCACGGTCCAGGCGCTCTCGCCATGGCGGCGGGCATTGCCGGGGGCTTCGTGCAGCCTGGCGGCCCGCCCGGCGCCATCTCCCACCAGCGCCGTCACCGCCAGCGCGGCGCTGGCATCGGCGATCTCCACCCGCGCCCGCAGCCGGTAGAAGGTCAGGCGCTGCGCCAGCGCCTCCAGCCTGGCGGCAGCCACGTCCAGCAGCAGGCCGCCCTGGCCGTCGTCCATGGCGATGAAGTCGAACAGGAACTTGCCCTGGGGGGTCAGCATGGCGGCATAGACCGCCCGCGCCCGGTCCACCTTGTCGATGTCGTTGGTGACCAGGCCCTGCATGAAGGCGCGGCTGTCGGGGCCGGCGACGGTCAGCACCCCCCGGTCGCTGAGCGCGATGCGCTTCAGCCCCGCCTTGCCCGCCACGCCCCCCGTCACGTCCATGATTCTCCCGCGCCCCAGCCCATAGCCCCACCATGACGCCTCGCCCGCCCGCCGGCAAGGCCCCGTCCTTCTCGTCCATCGTGCTCGTCCCTTGCCCGTCTTGGCCATTGGGCGCCGCCGCCCTATAACGCCGCCATGCAGGTGCTGCTGCTCGACGATTCCTTCGCCTATGACGGCTACACGCCGCGCCACGACGCCATGAGCGGGCCGGAAAAGGGGCTGGTCTATCTGGCCGAGGCCCTGGCCCGGCGCGGCCACGAGGTGCGGGCGATGAACCGCTGCCTGGGGCGGCGCCACATCCGCGGCGTCGCCTGGCAGCCCCTGGACGACGGCGCCCCTCCGGGCCGGGTCGATCTCGCCATCGCCCTGCGCCATCCCCGCCTGCTGGATGCGGCGCCGGCCGGCGCGGCCCGGGCGCTGTGGCTCGCCGCTCCTGGCGATTCCCTGGCCGGCGATGCCCTGGCCGGGGGCGAAGACGCGCGCCTGGTGTTCATGGGCGCGGCCCATCGCGCCACCTGGCCCCAGGACGACCGGCGTGCCGTCGTCATCGAACCCGGGGTGGCGCCGCCCTATCTGGCCTGCCAGCCGCCCTGCGGCTACTGGCCGCCGCGCGCAGGCGTCACCCTCCATCCCCGCGCCGGGCTGGAGCGGCTGATCGCCCTGTGGTGCGAGCGCATCGCGCCGCTGGTGGCCGGGGCCGAGCTGCACCTGTTTTCCGGTCTGCTGGCGGCGGCGGCGGCGGGCCGGGTTATCGATGGCGCGGCCATGCCGGTGTTTCGCCGCGCCGAGGCCGCCGCCGACCGGGGGGTGGTCATCCGCCGCCCGCTGCCCGATGCCGATATGGCCGAAGCCTGGCGCCGCGCCCGCGTCCATCTCCACCCCGGCGCGGCGCGCGAAAGCTATGCCATGACCCTGGCCGAATCCCAGGCCGCCGGCTGCCCCGGCGTCACCCGGCGCGGCGGCGCCGCGGCCGAGCGGGTGGTGGACAGCCGCAGCGGCTTTCTGGCCGGCGACGACGAGGCCCTCGCCAATTGCGCCGTGCTGTGCCTGAAGGAGGACATCGTCTATCGCGGGCGCGCCAAGGACGCCCGCGATATGCAGCGCGGGCGCAGCTGGGACGACGCGGCGGCCGATTTCGAAGCCCTGGCCGGCTGAGAGCGCCGCCCGCCCGACATGACCCGCCGCCTGCTGTTCATCACCAACACCCGCCTGGGCGATGCCGTGCTTTCCACCGGCTTGCTGGGCCATCTGGTGGCCGGCGGCGGCGTTGCCACCACCGTGGCCTGCGGCCCGGTGGCGGCGGAGCTGTTCGCCTGCCTGCCGGGGCTGGAGCGGGTGATCCGCCTGGAAAAGCGGCCCTGGGGCGGCCATTGGTGGCGGCTGTGGCGCCGCACCATGGCCAGGCGCTGGGACCGGATCGTCGATCTGCGCGCCTCGCCGGTCTCCTTCCTGCTCGCCAGCCGCCAGCGCCGGACCATGTTCAAGGCCGGCCCCGGCCATCGGGTGGAAAGCCTGGCGGCCTGGTTCGGCTGCCAGCCCCCACCGGCGCCCCGCATCTGGAGCGACCGGCGCCACGCGGCCGAGGCGCGCCGCCTGCTGCCGCCGGGGGGGCCGGTGCTGGGGCTGGCGCCCATCGCCGGCTGGCAGGGCAAGACCTGGCCGGCGGAGCGCTTCGCCGTCCTGGCGCGGCGCCTGACCGGGGAGGGCGGGCCGCTGGCGGGCGGGCGCATCGCCGTGTTCGCCGCCCCCGGCGAACGGGCGCGGGCGGCGCCGGTGCTGGCCGCCCTGCCCCCCGAACGGACCGTCGATCTGGTGGGGCGGGGCCATCTGCTGACCGTGGCCGAAATGCTGCGCCGCTGCCGCCTGGCGATCGCCAACGACAGCGGGGCGATGCATCTGGCCGCCGCCGCCGGGGCGCCGACTCTGGGCCTGTTCGGCCCCAGCCGCCCGGAACATTACGCCCCCTGGGGGCCGCGCAGCGCCCATATCGCCGCCGCCGGGGGGGCCGGTGGCGACCTGTCCGCCGGGAGCGCGGCGATGGCGAGGCTGACGGTGGATGCCGCCGAAGCGGCCGCCCGCGCCCTGCTGGAGCGGACATGAGCTGCGCGCGCCCGGCAGGGGACGCGCCATCCTGGGGCGCTGTGCCGTGATCCTGGTCTCGGCCCAGGCCTTCCCGCCCCGCCTGGGCGGGATCGAAAACCTGATGGCGGGCTTTGCCGCTCACGCTACCGGGGCCGGCCACCGGGTGCGGGTGCTGGCCGATGGCGGCCTGCGGGCCCGGGCCGCCGACCGGGCGGCGCCGCCGGCCTATGGGGTGGACCGGTTCTGGGGGCCGCGCCCGCTGCGGCGGCGCGCCAAGGCGTTCCGCATCCGGCGCCTGGTGGCGGCGGGCGGGGTGCGGGCGCTTTATGCCGACAGCTGGAAGAGTCTGGAGGCGCTGCCGGGCGCGGGGCTGGACCTCCCCATCGTCGCCTGGGCCCATGGCAACGAATATGCCGATGCGGCCAAGGCCGGGCGCATCCGCCGCGCCCTGGGCCGGGCCGGGGCGCTGATCTGCATCTCGCGCGACACCCATGGCCGCCTCGCCGCCATGCTGCCGCCGGGGCTTCGGGTCGCCATCGTCCCGCCGCCCATCGCGCCGCCGGCCGCGCCTGCGGAGGCCGACCGGCGCTGGGCGGAGGGCCTGTGGGCGGGGGCCTCGCCGCGCCTGGTGGCCCTGGCGCGCCTGACCGAGTTCAAGGGCATCGATGCCGCCATCGCCGCCGTGGCGGCGCTGAAGGCGCGCTTTCCCGCCCTGCGCTATGTGGTGGCGGGCGCCGGCCACGATCTGGCGCGCCTGCAGGGGATCGCGCGCAAGGCCGGGGTGGCGGAGCGGGTGCTGTTCGCCGGGCGGGTGGAAGGTGGGCGCAAAAGCGCCCTGCTGCACAGCGCCGACCTGTTCCTGGTGCCGGGGCGCGAGGTCGGCGGCCAGCGCGAAGGCTCGGGCATGGTCTATTCGGAGGCGGCCCTGGCCGGGCTGCCGGCGATCTGCGGCAACAAGGGCGGGGTGGTGGAAAAGGTGGTCGATGGCGAAACCGGGCTGATCGTGGATGGCGAGCGCCCGGCAGAGATCGCCGCCGCCCTGGCGCGGCTGCTGGACGATACCGCCCTGGCGGCCGCCATGGGCGAACGGGCCCGGACCGCCGGCGCCCGCGCCCTGTGGCCGCGCCGCATCGACGAGATCCTGGCCCTCGCCGGCCTGTGACCGGTCACGTGGGTGTCACGCGGGTGTCACAGGGGTGTTGCAGCCTGTCGTGGCTTCCCGTCCGCCGCCCTGGGGCCATGGAGGCGGGCCGACACAGGCTGCGACACCCCCACGACACCCACGTGACATCCCTGGGGCCGGCGCGTGACAGCCCGGCGGCGCCCCGCCGGCGCCCGTCAACGGGCCGTCAGCGGAATCGTCATGCCTTCGCGGGCGAGGCGGGTGGGGGGTGGGCGCCTTTGCAGGGTTCGGTCGCGGCGGCGCAGTTGGGCGTCGTCCTCCTCCGGGGCGTGGCCGGTGACGACGGTCATGGCCGCCCCGGCGCGGCGGGCGACGCTGGCGGCGAAGGCGTCGCCCCGCTCGCCTGCCGCGCCCAGCACCAGGAGGTCGCAGCCGCGGGCGAAGGCGGCCAGGCGGGCGCTGTCCTGCGGGGCGGGCGCGGCGGCATAGACCAGCGTTTGGCCCGCCACCTCCAGCCGCCAGGCGGTGCTGGCGCCGGCCAGGGGCAGGGCTGCCGCGGTTCTGGCGGCGAACAGCGCCGCCTTCGCGCCCGGCGCCAGGTCGTGAAAGCGGGCGCTGGCCTGGAACATGGCGATGGGGACGGGGAAGACCGGATCGGCCATCAGGCGGGTCAGCACGGTTCGGATGCCGCCCGCGCCCCCCGCCCCGCTCTGGCGGGCGCCGTGGAAGGCGATGCGGTTGGCGGCATCGAAGGCGGCGGCGAAGAAGGGCAGGCCGCAGATGCGGTCGAAGCCGGGGCGGGAGAACAGCAGATCGCAGGCCACCGGGCCGCCGGCGGCCAGATGGGCGCCCAGGGGCCGCAGCCCGGTGCCGCCATCGAGGATCGCCACATGGCGCACAGGACGCCGCGCCCCCCGCCCGCCCGGAAATTCCCCCGGAAATTCAATCGCCGCGCAGAGCGAGTTGCCGCCGAAGACGGCCGTGGCCGCCCCCGGCGCGGCGATGCCGCGGCGCACGCCCCAGAATGTCAACATCGCGCCCTGGGGCGCCCGCCCGGCCTCTGGCATCTCGTTTATCCCCGCCTTGCGCGATGCTAGCATGGGCGCCCAGACCCTGCTGCCAACCCCTGCCGATAAGGAGAGCCGTCATGCCGGAGATACGACGCCTGCAACCGGGAGAACTCTATAGCGGCGCCATCGTCCATGGCGATACCGTCTATCTCGCCGGCAAGGTGGCCCGCGACGCCAGCCTGGACGTCAAGGGCCAGACCCGCGACATTCTGGAGCAGATCGATCAGGCCCTGGCCGCCTGCGGCAGCGACAAATCGAAGCTGCTTTCGGTGCAGATCTGGCTGGCCGATATCGCCAGCTGGGCCGACATGAACCGGGTCTGGCTCTCCTGGGTGGACCTGAACGCCAAGCCGTGCCGGGCTACCGTGGAGGCGGCGCTGGCCCGCCCGGAGCTGCTGGTGGAGATCATGTGCGTGGCGGCCCGCTAGGAGGGGAGGCCGAGCGGCGGGGCCGGGCGCCATGCGCATCGCCATGGTGGGCGCGGGCTATGTCGGCCTGGTCTCGGGCGCCTGCTTTTCCGAGTTCGGCAGCGAGGTGGTGTGCACCGACCGCGACGGCGAGAGGCTGCGCCGCCTGGTGGCGGGCGAGATGCCGATCTACGAACCCGGCCTGGAGGCGCTGGTGGCGCGCAATGCGGCGGCCGGCAGGCTCGGCTTTCAGGCCGATCTGGGCCGGGCGGTCGCCGGGGCCGATGCGGTGTTCATCGCCGTGGGCACGCCCTCGCGGCGCGGCGACGGCCATGCCGATCTCAGCCATGTGTTCGCCGCCGCCGCCGACATTGCCCGCGCCCTGCGCGCGGGCGGTGGCGGCTGGACGGTGGCGGTGGTGAAGTCCACCGTGCCGGTGGGAACCGCCCGGCGCCTTACCGCCTTTCTGCTCCAGGAGGCGGGGGAGGGGGCCTGCGATGTGGTCTCCAACCCCGAATTCCTGCGCGAAGGCTCGGCCATCGAGGACTTCATGCGCCCGGACCGGGTGGTGGTGGGCAGCGAAAGCCCGCGCGCGCGCGCCGTCATGGAGGCGCTCTACCGCCCGTTGTCGCTCAACGGCACGCCGATCCTGCATACCGGCCTGGAGACGGCCGAGACGGTCAAATATGCCACCAACGGCTTTCTGGCGGCCAAAATCGCCTTCATCGACCAGATCGCCGATCTGTGCGAGGCCACCGGCGGCGATGTGCGCGAGGTGGCGCGGGGGCTGGGGCTGGACGGGCGCATCGGCGCCAGATTCCTTCAGCCCGGGCCGGGCTATGGCGGCAGCTGCCTGCCCAAGGATGCGGCCGCCTTCGCGCGCACGGCCCGGGAGGCGGGGGCGCCGCTCACCGTGCTGGAGGCGGCGATGGCCGCCAACCATGCCCGCAAGCGGGCCATGGCCGCGCGCATCGTGGGGGCGATGGGCGGGGCGCGCGGGCGCGTCGTGGCGGTGCTGGGGCTGGCCTTCAAGCCCGACACCGACGATGTGCGCGAGGCGGCCAGCCTCGCCATCGTGCCGCAGCTGATCGCCGCCGGGGCCGAGGTGCGGGCCTACGATCCGGCCGCCATGGATAAACCCGCCTGGCGCGGCGCCGGACTCACCCTGTGCGACGACGCCTATCAGGCGATCCAGGGCGCCCATGCCCTGGTTATCGTGACCGAATGGAACGAATTCCGGGCGCTGGATGTGGCCCGCGTCAAGGCGGCGATGGCGCGCCCGCTGGTGGTCGATCTGCGCAACATCTACCGGGCCGACGAGATGGCCGCCGCCGGTTTCGAATATCATGGGATAGGTCTGGGGGGTGTCGGGCAGACGGGCGGCGCGGGCGGGCCGGAACAGGCGGACAGGCAGGCGGCGCCGTGATGCCATGACGACTATGACGGAAGTGGATGCCACCCTGTTTCGCGCCTACGACATCCGCGGCGATGCCGGGGGCAGCCTCGGCGCCAGCGCGGCGCGGGCCATCGGCGCGGCGTTCGCGGCCATGGTGGGCGAGGAGGCGCCGGCGCCGTCCATCGCCGTGGGCCGCGACGGGCGCCTGAGCTCGCCGCGGCTGGAGGTGGCGCTGGTGGAAGGGCTGGTGGAGGCGGGGGCCGAGGTGACGCGCATCGGGCTGGGGCCGACGCCGCTGCTCTCCTTCGCCACCCGCCATCTCGCCACCGCCGCCGGCGTCATGGTGACGGGTTCCCACAACCCCCCCGGCGACAACGGCCTGAAGCTGACCCTGGGCCACGCCCCCTTTCACGGCGCCCGCATCCAGGATCTGGCCCGGCGCGTCGCCCGGCCCGGGCCCGCCCGGCCGGAGCGGGCGCGAGCCAGGGTGCGGGAGTGCGATCCCGCCCCGGCCTATCTTGACGCCCTGCTGGCCCAGGTCGATTTCGGCAGGTCCGGGGGCGCCGGGCCGCGCGTGGTGTGGGATGCCGGCAACGGCGCCGCCGGGCCGCTGCTGCAACGCCTGACCGCCGCGCTGCCGGGGCGCCACAGCGTGCTGTTCGGCGAGGTCGATGGGCGCTTTCCCAACCACCATCCCGACCCTACGGTGGAGGAAAATCTGGCCGATCTGAGGGCGGCGGTGGCGGGCGAGGGTGCCGATCTCGGCATCGCCCTGGACGGCGACGGCGACCGCATCGGCGTTATCGACGGCGACGGGCGGGCGCTGGCGGGCGACATGCTGCTAGCGCTGCTGGCGGCGGAGGTGCTGGAGCGCCAGCCCGGCGCCACCGTGATCGCCGATGTCAAGGCCAGCCAGGCGCTGTTCGACGAGATCGCCCGCCTGGGGGGCAAGCCGCTGATGTGGCGCACCGGCCACGCGCCGATTCGCGACAAGATGCGCCAGACCGGCGCGCCCCTGGCGGGGGAGGTGAGCGGCCATGTGTTCTTCGCCGACCGCTGGTTCGGCTTCGACGACGCCCTCTATGCCGCCATCCGGCTGCTGAACCTGCTGGCGGCGTCGCCCCACAGCCTGGCCCGGCTGGCGGCGGCGCTGCCGCGCCCGGTCAACACGCCGGAGCTGCGCTTCGCCTGCGACGACCGGCGCAAATTCCAGGTGGTGGACGAGCTGCGCGCCCGCCTGGCCGGGCGCGACCCGGTGGCGGTGGATGGGGTACGGGTGGCCTCGGGGGGCGGCTGGTGGCTGCTGCGGGCCTCCAACACCCAGCCGGCGCTGGTGGCCCGCTGCGAGGCGCCGGACGCGGGCGCGCTGGAGGAGGTGAAGGCGGATCTGGCGGCCTGCCTCGCCCCCAGCGGCGTGCTGCCGCCCTGGCGTTCTCCCTCTGGCGGCGCGCCATTGGCGGGGGGACGTTCATGACGCCGGGGACGCCGGACGCGCTCGCTCAGGCGGTGGGGCGCCAACGGCGGCAGCGGGACGTGCTGGCGCTGGCTCCGGCCCGCCATCTGGCCGCCACGCTGGACCGGGACGGCGCCGGTCTGGAGCGGGGCGCCATGCTGCCCTGGGGCTGGCACTGGCTCTATTTCCTGGAGGCGCCGCCCAGCGCCGCCATCGGCGAGGACGGGCGCAGCGTTCCCGGCGGCTTCCTGCCAGAGACCGGCCTGGCGCGCCGCATGTGGGCGGGGGGCAGCTTCGCCTTCCGGGCGCCGCTGCTGCTGGGCAGGCAGGCTTCGGCCCGCATCGCCCTCACCGGGGCGGTCCGCAAGCGCGGGCGTTCCGGCGCCCTGGCCTTCCTCACCACCGAGCACCGCATCGCCCAGGGTGGGCGCGCCGCGGTGGTGGAAACCCGCGAACTGGTGTTTCGCGAAGCGCCGCCCCGAAGCTGGTCGGCGCCATCGAATGAGTCGCCGCAGCCTGACGCCGCGCCGCCGCCGCGCCCGGCGCCGCCCGGCGAGGCGGTCTGGCGGCGGCGGGTGGAGGCGGATGCGGTGCTGCTGTTCCGCTTCTCGGCGCTCACCTTCAACGCCCACCGCATCCATTACGACGTCGATTATTGCCGCCAGCGCGAGGGCTATCCCGGCCTGGTGGTCCATGGCCCGCTGCTGGCCCTGCTGCTGCTGGATCTGGCGCGGCGCGTCCAGGAGGCGGGGGAGCTGCCGGAGCGTCCCTTCGCCCGCTTTCGCTATCGGGCCGCGGCGCCGCTGTTCGCCCCCGCCACCCTGGCCCTGGCCGGCTGCCCGCGCCCGGGCGGCGCCCTGCTGTGGGCGGCCGGCGACGACGGCGGCGCCGCCATGACGGCCGAGTTGGATTTAGGATGAGCGCCCCCGCCGGCCTCGCCCGCCTGACGGCGCTGGAGCTGGTGGCGGGCTATCGCGCCGGCACCTTCTCGCCGGTGGAGGCGGCGGCGGATGCGCTGGCCCGCATCGACGAGGTGGATGGCAATCTCAATGCCTTCTGTCATCGCGACGACGACGCTGTGCGCGCCCAGGCCGACGCCTCGTGCCAACGCTGGCGGCGGGGCCAGCCGCTGGGGCCGCTGGACGGGGTGCCGGTCAGCGTCAAGGATGTGCTGCGCATCCGCGGCTGGCCCACCCGCCTGGGTTCGAAAAGCGTGGATGTCCGCCAGCCCTGGGAGGAGGATGCGCCCGCGGTCGCCCGTCTGCGGGCGGCGGGCTGCGTGTTTCTGGGCATGACGACCACGCCGGAACTGGGCTGGAAGGGCGTCACCGACAGCCCGCTCTACGGCACCACCCGCAATCCCTGGAATCTGCGCCTGACCCCCGGCGGCTCCAGCGGTGGGGCGGCGGCGGCCCTGGCCTGCGGCTGCGGCCCCCTGGCCCTGGGCAGCGATGGTGGCGGCTCGGTGCGCATCCCGGCCGCCTTCACCGGCGTGGTGGGGTTCAAGCCCAGCTTCGGGCGGGTGGCGGCCTGGCCGCCGGGCATCTACGGCACCCTGTCCCATGTCGGGCCGATGGCGCGCAGCGTCACCGATGCGGCGGCGCTGCTGGACGCCATCGCCCGGCCCGACAGCCGCGATCCCTGGTCGCTGCCGGCCGCCGAGAGCGGCTATCTGGAGGCGGCGCAGGCCGGGGCGAGCGGGGCCATCGCCGGGCTGAAGATCGCCTACAGCCCGGATCTGGGCTATGTCCGGGTCGCGCCGGAGGTGGCCGCCCCGGTCGAGGCCGCCCTGGGCGCCCTGGAGGCGCTGGGCGCCCGGATCGAAACGGTGGAGCTCGACCTGCCCAAGCCGGAGGAGGCATTCCGGGCGCTGTGGGCGGCGTCGGCGGCGCTGGCGCTGCGCAGCGAAAGCCGCGCCCGGCGCCGGTTTCTCGATTATGGCCTGGTGCAGATGGCGGGCGAGGGCGAGCGCCTTTCGGCCATGGACCTGGCCGAAGCGGAGCGGGAGCGCAACCGCTATGGGGCCGGCATGGCGGCGCTGTTCGAGGGCTGCGACCTGCTGGCGACGCCCACCCTGCCCATCGCCGCCTTCGAGGCCGGCATGGAGGTGCCGCCCGACTGGCCCTATGAGCGCTGGTTCAGCTGGACCCCCTTCACCTATCCCTTCAACCTGACCCGCCAGCCGGCGATCTCCGTGCCCTGCGGCTTCACCGCCGCCGGTCTGCCGGTGGGCTTGCAGCTGGCCGGGCCGTACCTGGCCGATGCCCTGGTGCTGAAGGCGGGCGCCGCCTGCCAGCATGCCTGCCCCACCCTGGAGCGCTGGCCCCAGGCGGGACGCGGCCAGGGGGCGGGCTAGTCATGGGCCGGGCGTGGGGCGGGCATGAGGCGGGGGAATCCGGTAGGGGCCAGGCAGGGGGCGAGTGAAGATTCGGTTTGCGATTCAAGGCGATGGGGCGATTCCTTGAACGAATGTGTTGACAACCCCCCGCAACCCCCTTCACAATGTGGCGACACAGGGGCAGTCGCTATGACATGCGGGGGGTTGCCATGACGAATCGGGGCATCGCGTTATCCTGGCTGGGCGGGCGGTTGCTGCCACGCCTGGCGGGAGTCGCTCTGGCTGCCGTGGTCGCGGCGGGGTCGCTGGCGGGCGCGCCGGGCGCCCATGCCTACAGCGCCATCGTCATCGATGCCAGCACCGGCAGCGTCCTCTATCGCCGCCATGCCGACAAGACCCGCTACCCCGCCTCGCTGGCGAAGATGATGACCCTCTATCTGATCTTCGATGCCCTGGAGGCGGGCGAGATCGCCATGGACAGCCGCTTTTCCGTCTCGGCCCATGCCGAGTCCCAGCGCCCGTCGGAGCTGGGGCTGAAGCGGGGCGAGAGCATCTCGGTGGAGGATTCGATCCTGGCGCTGATGACCAAATCGGCCAACGATGTGGCGTCGGCGGTGGCCGAGGGGCTGGGCGGCGGCAGCGAGCGGCGCTTCGCCCGCATGATGACCGACAAGGCGCGCGAGCTGGGCATGAGGAGGACCACCTTCGCCAACGCCTCCGGCTGGCACGACCGCAACATGGTTTCCACCGCCCGCGACATGGCGATCCTGTCGCTGCGGCTGATCAACGACCATCCGCGCTATTATCCGCTGTTCTCCACCACCCGCTTCACCTGGCGCGGCACCGCCTATGGCAACCACAACAAGCTGCTGGGCCGGGTGGCGGGCGTCGATGGGCTGAAGACCGGCTATACCCGGCCCGCCGGCTGGAACCTGGCCGCTTCGTCGCGGCGCGACGGGCGCCGCATCGTCGCCGTGGTGATGGGCGGCGACAGCCGGGTGTGGCGCGACCGGCGCATGAAGGAGCTGCTCTCCCAGGGCTTCGTCCTCGCCGCCCGCCACGACCGCGATGTGCCGCTGCCGGGCCATTATCCGCGCCATGACCAGGGCGCCATCGCCCTGGCGGCGCTGGACGAGGGGACCACGACGGGGGCTGTGACGCTGACCTCCACCGGCGCGGGCGCGGACGAGAGCCTTGCCGCCCTGGTGGCGGCGCTGGTGCGGGAAGATGGTGGCGGCAACGCTGGCGCCAGCGGCGGCGACAGCAGCGGCGCGGGCGCTCAGGGCAGCGCCGGAGAGCCGCCCTGGGCGGTGCAGGTGGGGGCGTTTTCCCAGCCCGACAGCGCCCAGCGCGCCCTGGAGGACGCCCATGCCCATCTGGCCGGGCTGGTGGGCCAGCGCGCCCGCCCGACGGTGATCGCGGTCGAGAGCGGCGGCCAGACCCTGTTTCGCGCCCGCCTCGTCAACCTGACCGAGGACCAGGCCCGGGAAAGTTGCCAGGCGCTCTATCGCCGCGACATGGATTGCGCCGTGGTGCGCTACGCAGCGGGAGGCTAAGCGGCGCAGCCGCAGGGGCGGCGGGAGGCTAAGCGACGGCGAACATGCGCGCCAGCGCCGCCTCCAGGCTGGCGGCGTCGTAGGCGAAGCTGTCGTTTTCCAGCATGGGCCGGTTTTCCGCCGCCAGGCACAGGGCGGCGATGCGCCCGGCATCGTCGGCCCCCAGCCCGTCGCCCGCCAGCGCGCGCTCGAGGCCGAGCCGGTCCAGCCAGGCGGTAAAGGCGGCGGGGGCGGCGGCGGCCTCGCTGGCGCCCAGGGCCTGGGCCACCGCGCCATAGGCTTCGGGCGCCGCCTCCGCGCTGTCGGCCATGGTGGCGGCCAGCGCCAGCCCCACGGCGCGCCCGTGATGCACCCCGGCCAGGGCGCCCAGGGCGTGGCCGATGGCATGGGCGGCGCCGACGCCGGTGGCGTCGAAGGCGATGCCGGCCACGCAGGCGGCCAGCTGCACCCGGCCCCGGGCCTCCAGGTCGTCGGGCCGGGCCAGCGCCGCGGTCAGCCAGCGGCACAGCTGGGCCAGGGCGTCCAGGGCCAGGGCCGACGAGATCGGGTTGCGGCGGCGGCAGGTGGCCGCTTCGATGGCGTGAACCGCGGCGTCGATGCCGGTGGCGGCGGTCAGGGTCGGCCCCATGGCGCGGGTGAGGGCGGGGTCGAGCACGGCCAGGTCGAAGCGCAGCGCCTCGCCCCAGGCCCACAGCTTGCGCTCGCCGACGGCGAACACCGCCGTGCGGGTGACTTCGGAACCGGTGCCGGACGTGGTGGGCACGGCGATCTTGGGCAGGCCGCGGGGCGGCAGTTCGGTCGCGCCCAGGGCATAGGCTTCGGCGCCTTCATCGGTGTTGGCGATGGCGGCCGCCAGCTTGGCGGCGTCCATGGTGGAACCGCCGCCCAGGGCCACCACGCAGCCGGCCTCGTGTTCGCGGGCGCGGGAGGCGAGGGCGTCGATGGCGGCGGCGGGCGCCTCACCCCGCATCTCGCCCCAGAGCGCGGTTGTGTGGCCGGCCGCGTCCAGGGCGGCCGTGGCCTCGCCCGCCAGGCCGTTTTCGACCAGGAAGGGATCGGCCACCAGCAGCACCCGCGTGGCGCCACCGGCCAGCCGCGCCGCATCGCGTCCCAGCCCGGCCAGGCGGCCGGGGCCGAAGGCGATGGCGACCGGGGCGCGGAAGGAAAACGGCGCTGGCATGGCGGAACCCTCCCCAAAGCCGCCGCGCCATAGGCCCGCTGCCAGCCGCCGTCAACTGTGGCTGTCGGTTGCGCCGGGGGTTTTCGTGGTTTAGGGTGGCGTTGTGGGGGAAGAGCGATGAATTGGTGGGACGGGCTTGGCAAGGACAACCGGGGAAGCCGGCCCCGTTGCATATTGCTTATGGATGGCACCCGGAAAGATGTTGCCAAACGTCTGACCGATTTGGTGGATTATCCGGGCGTCGTCGTTTCTTGCAACGATAAGTGGATGCCTTATGGGAAACCTGTATGGAAGAGTTATGGAAAATGGGATAAAGAGCCCTCTAAAGAAGCGCAACTCGACAAATCATGCCTTGTGGAATGTATTAGCGAACAGCTTAAGGAATGGTGGCTGGCGACATATAACGACGAAACGAAAACGCCGACCTGGGACATCGCCAGCACATGCACGATCCAGGGTGAGCAGGGCCTTCTCCTCGTTGAGGCAAAGGCGCATAGGAATGAGTTAGACGAAAGTGGAAAGACGTTATCGCAAAACCAACAAAGAAATGCCAATAGCCGAAAAAATCACGCACGCATAAGGGAAGCCATTATCGAAGCCAACAAAAACCTCAAGCAGGTGACAACTGGCCCTTGGGATCTGTCGATAGATCATCATTATCAGCTATCCAACCGCTTCGCCTGGGCCTGGAAGCTGGCCATGCTCGAGATCCCCGTCGCGCTCGTTTATCTCGGATTTCTGAACGCCGAGGAGATGGCCGACAGGGGTCCGCCCTTCTCGACCGAGGTGGAGTGGGAGAAGGTTCTCAAGAAGCACTGCGAGGGTATCGTGGACGATACCTGCTGGGGCGAGAGGCTGGACATCAAAGGCACGCCCCACATCAAAGGCACGCCCCTGATCCCGCTGATCCGGGCCATCGACCAACCCTTCGCCCGCCACTGAAGCGGGGCTGCCCGCCCCCTCGCCTTGCCGCGCCGCCGCGCTTATGCTGCGCTGCACAATCGTTGTCTCACGCGACGCTTCACGGGCGGCCCTCTCATGCGCTCTACCGGTCCCGCACGCTCCATGCCCATCGTCCGCAGCGTGGCCGGGCTGCGGCGCCATGTGGACGGCTGGCGGGGGGCAGGGCAGCGGGTGGCGCTGGTTCCCACCATGGGGGCGCTGCATGGCGGCCATCTGGCGTTGATGGCGCTGGCGCGGCGGCGGGCGGATCGGGTTGTCGCCTCGCTGTTCGTCAATCCGCGCCAGTTCGGCCCCGGCGACGGGCTGGCGCGCTATCCCCGCGACGAGGCCGGCGATGCCCGGCTGCTGCGCCGGGCGGGGGTGGATGTGCTTTATGCGCCGGGCGAGGAGGCGGTTTATCCGCCCGGCTTTGCGACCGCGGTCACGGTGGGCGGCCCCGGCTGCGGCCTGGAGGCGGAGCATCGCCCCGGCTTCTTCACCGGCGTTGCCACCGTGGTGACGAAGCTGCTGTTGCAGGCCCGGCCCGATGTGGCGGTGTTCGGCGAGAAGGATTATCAGCAGTTGGCGGTGGCGCGGCGCCTGGTGGCCGATCTGGACCTGGCGGTCGCCATCGCCGCCGCCCCCACGGCGCGCGAGGCGGACGGGCTGGCGATGGCGTCGCGCAACGCCTGGCTGGATGAGGAAGGGCGCCGCCGGGCGCCGGCGCTCTACCGGACGCTGCGGGCGACCGCCGCCCGGCTGGCCGCCGGCGCGCCGGTGGCGGTGGTGCTGGCCGAGGGCCGGACCATGCTGCGGGCGGCTTTCGACCGGGTGGATTATCTGGAATGGCGCGATGCCGCCACCCTGGCCGCGCCGCCGCCGCCCGGGCGGGAAGGGCGGCTGCTGGCGGCGGTGCGGCTGGGGAAGGTGCGGCTGCTGGACAATGTTGCCGCCAGCGCCCCCATTGGGCCGGACGGGGGGCCGGGCGGGGGGCAGCCATGAGGCGGGAGCGGGTGGGCGCGGGGCCGGAACGGCCAGCTGCGAAACGGAGCGCGGGGCGCGGGCGGGCGGCTGCGAGGTCCGCCACGAAGCGGGGGCGGCCCAGGGCCTCGCCGCGCGAGCTGCTGGGGCCGAAGGGCGGGGCGCCGATCGTGGGGCTGACCGCCTATACCGCCCCCACCGCCCGGCGCCTGGATCGCCATGTCGATTTCATGCTGGTGGGGGATTCGCTGGCCATGGTGCTCTATGGCATGGCCACCACCCGCGGCGTCGATCTGGACACCATGATCCGCCATGGGCGGGCCGTGGCCCAGGCTGCTACGGCGGCGGTGGTGGTGGTGGACATGCCGTTCGGCAGCTACGAGCACAACCGCGACCGGGCGCTGGACAACGCCCGCCGGGTGCTGGACGAGACCGGCGCCGACGCCGTGAAGATGGAGGGCGGCGCCGCCCTGGCGGCCACGGTGGCGGCGGCGGTGGAGCGTTCGATCCCGGTGATGGGCCATGTCGGCCTGATGCCGCAGCGGGTGAGGAGCGCGGCCCAGTTCAAAAGCAAGGGCCATTCCGCCTCCGCCCGGCGACGGATCGTCAAGGACGCGCTGGAGATCGCGGCGGCCGGGGCGTTCGCCATCGTGGTGGAAGGGGTGGTGGAAACCCTGGCGCGCGAGATCGCGGCGGCGGCGCCGGTGCCGGTGATCGGCATCGGCGCTTCGGCGGCCTGCGACGGGCAGATCCTGGTCACCGAGGACATGACCGGCATGTTCGACCTGTTCACGCCCAAATTCGTCAAACGCTATGCCGAACTGGGGCGGGCCATGGAGGAGGCAGTGGCCAGCTATGCCGCCGATGTGCGCGCGCGCCGCTTTCCCGGCCCCGAACACACCTTCGGCGAACGCCGCAAGCCCCCGCCGCGCTGAGGCCCGCCGCCGGCCCGGCCCTCCAATTGCCGTCGGCTGGGCGGCGGGTGTTATGCTGCCGGCATGAGGTCTTGGGGAGTGCTGGAGCGGGGGCGATGGCGAACGGAATCGATTATGGCACGTTCCGGCTGTCGCTCGAGCGGCTGCGCGCGCAGTTCGAGAATCGTCGTGAGTCCCATGGGAGCTTGCCGGTCCTGGTGCGGGAGGCCATCGACGAGTCGGTCATCCGGCGCTTCAAGGCCTGCTACGATTGCTTGTGGAAGGTGTTGAAACGCCATCTGGTCGAGGCGCTGGGGGTGGTGGATGCGCCCAACAGCCCCAAGCCGATCTTCAGACTGGCCAACGAGAACGGCCTGCTCGCCTCGCCGTTGGAGCGCTGGCTGGATTATGCCGACCTGCGCACGGGCACGGCGCATGATTATGACAGGGAGAAGGCCCGGGAATCCCTGGCGAGCGTGGCCGGTTTCATCGCCGACTTCATTGCCGACTCTGGCGCCCTTTATGAAACCATGAGCGGGGAGACATGGAAGCGAACCACCCCATCGACCTGAGCGCGGAGGAACGGCAGACCGTCCAGGCGCTGCTGAGCCGGCACCTGCCCGGCGCGGGCGCCTGGGTCCACGGCTCGCGCGCCAAAAGGGCTTCCCGCCCGGCCTCGGACCTGGATCTGGTGATGTTCGCGCCGCCGGAGCACAGGCGCCGGGTGGCCGAGCTGCGGGAGGCGTTCGAGGAAAGCAACCTGCCGTTCCGGGTGGATGTGCTGGTCTGGGACTCCCTGCCGGAGCGGTTTCGCCACCGGATCGCGGCGGAACATGTGGTGCTGGTGGAAGAAGGGCGCGCGGGCGGCTGAAACGCGCCGGTGTCCCGCCAGGCCACGCCGTCGCCCTGCCATCGCCCGGGCGGCGGGTGTTATGCTGCCGGCATGAGCATCGACACCGCCTTTCTCACCCGCTGCCTCGATGCGCTGGAACGCGACGACGGGGAAACGGACGGAACCACAACCCTGCAAACCTATATCGACGGGCGCGTCCTGTCGGTCACGGCTGTCTTGAGTCAATCGGACTACGACCGCGCTATCCAGGCCCACAGGGACAACGTTCCGGTCGTCATGAAGGGCGATCTCGAGCGCTTCGGCCGCCGCTGGCGCATGCGCAACCCGCGTATTGTGGATGTCCTGACCGACGAGGAGGGAGAGCGTTAGCGCCTCCGCGGCGTGGGGGCGAAGCGATGTGAGGCGACAGGCCGGCGTCCGTTGCGACCTGCGCCCGCCGCCCCGCCTGCGGCGGCTGGGGCGGGCGCGGTTGACCGTGGGTGGGGGTGGGGTTAGGTTGGCGGGGGGATCGGGCCGGGTTGGGGTGGCGACGGGCGCGGCGCCTGCCCGGCGTTGCGGAGCCGCGCCTTGGCCACACTCGCCAGCATATGGACCACGGGGACTGGGGGCGGGGCGGCGCTTCCGGCGGCGGGCGACGAGGGGGCGCGGGCGCTGCGGTGGCAGCAATGGCTGGAGGCGGCGGCGGGCGAGGGGGAGGAGCTGGGCGGCTTTGCCCGCGCCGCCCGTGACGACCCCGCCATCGCCGCCCTGCTGGATGGGGTGTTCGGCCACAGCCCGTTTCTTTCCAAGGGGGCGATCGCCGATCCGGGGTTCGCCCGGTTGCTGATCGAGCAGGGCCCCGACGCCGGTTTCGCCCTGGCCCTGGACGCCGCCCGTGACCGCGCCCGGCTGGGGGAGGAGACACAGGCGGAGGCCATGAAGCGGCTGCGGGTCGCCAAGCGGCGCGCCGCCCTGACCATTGCCCTGGCCGATATCGCCTCGGTCTGGCCGCTGGAGAAGCTGACCGGCGCGCTTTCCGAGTTCGCCGCCGCCTCCCTGGGCGCGGTGTGCCGCCATCTGCTGCGCGCCCTGCACGACGGTGGCAGGCTGGCGCTGCCGCGCCCGGATCGGCCGGAGGAAGGCTGTGCCCTGATCGTGCTGGGCATGGGCAAGCTGGGGGGCGGGGAACTGAACTATTCCAGCGATGTGGACGTGATCCTGCTCTACGACGAGGAGCGGCTGAGCGAGGCGGCGCGGGCGCGGGCGGGGCGGCTGTTCGCGAAGCTGGCCCGGGATCTGGTGCAGATCATGGAGCAGCGGACGGTGGATGGCTATGTCTTTCGCACCGATCTGCGGCTGCGGCCCGATCCGGGCTCGACGCCGCCGGCGGTCTCGGTGGCGGCGGCGCTGCGCTATTACGCCAGCCAGGGCCGCACCTGGGAGCGGGCGGCGATGATCAAGGCCCGGCCGGTGGCCGGTGACCGGGAGGCGGGGGAGGCGTTTCTGGAGGCGCTGCGCCCGTTCGTGTGGCGGCGCTATCTGGATTTCGCCACCATCCAGGATGTGGGGGCGCTGAAGCGCCAGATCGACGCCCAGCGGGGCGGCGGCGAGGCCGCCCTCGCCGGCCACAATGTGAAGCTGGGGCGGGGCGGCATCCGCGAGATCGAGTTTTTCGCCCAGACCCAGCAGCTGGTGTGGGGCGGGCGCGACGCCGCCCTGCGCGGGCGCCGCACCGAGGACACGCTGGACGCCCTGGTGGCCGCCCGGCGCCTGGCCTCCGGGGCCGCCGCCGAACTGAAGGCGGCCTATCGCTTTCACCGCCGGGTGGAACACCGCTTGCAGATGACCGACGACCGCCAGACCCAGACGCTGCCGGAGGACGAGGAGGGGCTGGCGCGGACCGCCCGCTTTCTGGGCTATGACGGCGTGGCGGGGTTCGGCGACGACCTGCGCGCCCATATGCGGGCCGTGGAGCGCCATTATGCCACCCTGTTCGAGGAACGCCCGGGCCGGGCCAGCGAAGGGGCGCTGGATGTCGCCGCCCTGGCGACGGAGAAGGGGGGCGCGGCGCTGGCGGCGGCCGGCTATCGGGACGGGGCGCGGGCGCTGGAGATTCTGGCCGCCTGGCAGGGCGGGGAGCACCGCGCCAGCCGCGACCCGCGCGCGCGGGAGCTGCTGGGGAAGCTGGCGCCGGGGCTGTTGCAGGCCTTCGCCGCCTGGCCGCGCCCCGATGCGGCGCTGGGGCGCTTCGACGCCTTTCTGGCCGGGCTGCCGGCCGCGCGGCGCACCCTGTCGCTGCTGGCGGCCCATCCCGAACTGATCGGGCTGGTGGCCGAGATCATGGCGGCCGCCCCGCGTCTGGCGGAGGCGGTGGGGCGCCATCCCACCCTGCTGGACAGCGTGCTGAGCCGCGATTTCACCGACCTGGAACTGCCGGAGGATCTGGGGCTGGAGGCCACCCTGGCCGATAACGCCCGGCGCGGCCTGGTGCGCCTGTTCTATGCCCGCGAATTCGACCTGGAGCAGCTGCGCCAGGAACTGGCGGCGGCTGTGGGGGATTCTGGGGCGGAGGCCGCGGCGGGGCAGGAGCTGCTGGACGCGCAGCGGCGCTGGGCGGCGGAGCGCGGCTTTCGCATCGGCGTTCATCTGCTGCGCGGGCTGGTGACGCCGGTGGAGGCGGGCCGGCCGCTGGCCGATATCGCCGATGCCTGTCTGGGGCGGCTGCTGCCCGCCATCGCCGACGCCATGGCCGAGCGCCACGGGCGCATCGCCGGTGGGCGGGTGGCGCTGGTGGCGTTCGGCGATCTGGGGCGGCGCGAGCTGGACTCGGGTTCCGAACTGGACCTGATGCTGATCTATGACCATGACTCGGGCCATGACTCGGATGCCGCGAGCTCCGACGGGCAGCGCCCGCTGGCCGCGCCGGATTATTACCGGCGCCTGGCCTCGCGGCTGGTGGCGGCGATCAGCGCGCCCACCGGCGAGGGGCGGCTTTATGGCATCGACATGCGGCCGCGGCCCAGCGGCCATGCCGGCCCGGTGGTGGCGTCGCTGGCCGCCTTCGCCGACCGCCAGCGGGACGCGGCCCTGTGGGAGCGGCGCGCCCTGGCCGGGGCGCGGGTGGTTTGTGGCGAGGGCGATCTGGGGGAGCGCTTCGCCGCCATCCGCCGCGACGCCCTGACCTGGCCGGGGGGGCGGGCTGAACTGGCGGCCGCCAGCGGCGAGGAGCGGCGCCAGCTGCGGGCGCGGGGCGCACGTTCGGTGACCGAGATGCCGGGCGGGCTGGCGGATCTGGCCCTGGGGGCCGGTTTTCTGCATCTGCTGCACCCGGCGCCGGAGACGCTGGACGGCGCGACCGGTTCGGTGATGCGGGCGGCGGGGGAGGCCGGGCTGATCGGGCAGGCGGCGGCGGACGAGCTGGCCGAGGCGGCGGCGCTGTGGCGCAATCTGCGCGGCATGTTGCGGCTGACGGTGGCGGGGGATGCGCTTGTGGGAGATTCGGGGGTGGGCGATGCGGGGGAGAGTGGTTCGGACGGGGGAGATTCGGGGGGGAGCGATTCGATCGAGGGCGATCTGGGGCCGGCCATCGCCCGTGTGGTGGGGCGCAGCTGCGGCGCCTTGCTGCTGGATTCCCTCGACCGGACGGTGCGGGAGACGGCGGCCGCCACCGCCAGCCGCCTCGACGCGCTGCTGGACGCGGGGGGTGGGCGATGACGGTCGCCATCGGTGTCTGCGGCTGCGGCGGGCGCATGGGACGGCTGCTGCTGCGCGCCGCCCATGAGCGGGAGGGCGCCCGGATCGCGGGGGGCAGCGTGCGGCCCGGCAGCGCCATGGCGGGGCGCGATCTGGGCGAGATCGCCGCCATCGGCCCCCTGGGCATCGCCGCCGTGGCCGACCCGGAGGCCCTGTTCGCGGCCAGCGACGCGGTGGTGGATTTCACGACGCCGCAGGCCGCCCTTGTCCATGCCCGGCTGGCGGGGGAGAGCGGGCGGGCGCTGGTGGTGGGAAGCAGCGGCCTGGGGGAGGAGCACAGGGCGGCGCTGGCGGCGGCGGGCGCGCGGGCGCCCATCGTCGTGGGCGCCAATATGAGCCTGGGCGTCAACCTGCTGCTGGGGGTGACGCGCCAGGTGGCGGCGGCCCTCGGCGAGGAATTCGATATCGAGATCGTGGAGATGCACCATCGCCACAAGGTGGACGCGCCCTCCGGCACCGCCCTGGCGCTGGCCGAAGCGGCGGCGGCGGGGCGCGGCGTGGATGTGACCGAGGCGGCCGAGCGGGGCCGCGACGGCGTGACCGGGGCGCGCAGGGCGGGCGCCATCGGCCTGGCGGCGCTGCGGGGCGGCGATGTGGCGGGCGAGCACCAGGTGATCTTCGCCGGCGCCGGGGAGCGCATCGAGCTCGGCCATCGGGCCGGCGAGCGCGCCATCTTCGCGCGCGGGGCCCTGGCGGCCGCCCTGTGGCTTCGGAAGCGCCCGCCCGGCCTCTATGGCATGGCGGATGTGCTGGGGCTGGCGGGGGCGGCGGATTGACAGCCGTGGCGGCGGCGCGGCATAAAGTGGGGCTGCCTGAGGATGTTGGGGGATAGTTTAACGGTAGAACCTTCGGCTCTGACCCGAATAGTCCTGGTTCGAATCCAGGTCCCCCAGCCAGCCCGCGGCGCCCCGGGCGCCCGTCACAGGATGAAACGGGAGAGGTCGGCGTTGCTGGCGAGCGCGCCCACCCGCTCGTGCACGAAGGCGGCGTCGATGGCGATGCGCTCGCCGTCGTGATCGGGGGCGGTGAAGCTGATCTCTTCCAGCAGCTTTTCCATCACCGTGTGAAGGCGGCGGGCGCCGATATTTTCCACCGTCTGGTTGATCTGCGCCGCCAGGTCGGCCAGCGCGTCGATGGCGTCGTCGGAGAAGGAAAGGGTGACGCCTTCGGTGCCCAGCAGGGCGGTGTACTGGATGACGAGGCTGTTTTCCGGCTCGGTGAGGATGCGGCGGAAATCGTCCCGGTCCAGCGGCTGCAATTCCACCCGGTTGGGCAGGCGGCCTTGCAGTTCCGGCAGCAGGTCGGAGGGCTTGGCCAGGTGGAAGGCGCCGGAGCAGACGAACAGGATGTGGTCGGTTTTCACCGGGCCGTGCTTGGTGGTCACCGTGGTGCCTTCGATCAGCGGCAGCAGGTCGCGCTGGACGCCTTCGCGGCTGACATCGGCGCCGTGGCGGTCGGCGCGGGCGGCGATCTTGTCGATCTCGTCCACGAACACGATGCCGTTCTGTTCGACCAGGGCGATGGCGCGCTTGATCACCGACTCTTCGTCCAGCAGCTTGTCGGCCTCTTCGGCCAGCAGCGCCTCGTGGCTTTCGCCCACCTTCATGCGGCGGGTTCTGGTCTGGCTGCCCTTGCCGAACAGCTCGCCCAGATTGAGCATTCCCATCTGCGCCCCCGGCATGCCGGGAATGTCGAAGGTGGGGAGCGAGGCGGAGGCGGAATCGCGCAGCTGCAATTCCACCTCCTTGTCGTCCAGCTCGCCATTGCGCAGCATGTGGCGGAATTTGCGCCGGGTGTCGCTGCCGGCCTGGCTGCCGACCAGGGCGTCCAGCACCCGTTCCTCGGCGGCGAGGCCGGCCTTGGCCTCCACCTCCTTGCGCAGCGCCTGGCGGGTGCGGTCGATGGCGATCGCCACCAGGTCGCGGACGATCTGCTCTACGTCGCGCCCGACATAGCCCACCTCGGTGAACTTGGTGGCCTCGACCTTCAGGAACGGGGAGTCGGTGAGGCGGGCCAGGCGGCGGGCGATTTCGGTTTTGCCGACGCCGGTGGGGCCGATCATGAGGATGTTCTTGGGCAGCACCTCGTCGCGCAGGGCCTCGGGCAGCTGCTGGCGGCGCCAGCGGTTGCGCAGGGCGATGGCGACGGCGCGCTTGGCCTCCGCCTGTCCGACGATGAAGCGGTCGAGCTCGGAGACGATTTCGCGGGGCGAGAAGGCGGTCACGGCGGGGCGTCCGGGGCGCAGGCGAGGGTTTCCATGGCGATGCTGCGGTTGGTATAGACGCAGATGTCGGCGGCGATCTCCAGGCTGCGGCGGGCGATGTCGTCGGCGGCCAGCCCTTCCACCGCCGCCAGGGCGCGGGCGGCCGCCAGGGCGTAGGTGCCGCCGGAGCCGATGGCGACGATGCCGTCTTCCGGCTCCAGCACGTCGCCGGTGCCGGAGACCAGCAGCGAGACGCGGGCGTCGGCCACCGCCATCAGCGCCTCCAGGCGGCGCAGGTAGCGGTCGCTGCGCCAGTCGCGAGCCAGTTCGACGCAGGCGCGGGCCAGCTGGCCTGGGTGACGCTCCAGCTTGGCCTCCAGGCGTTCGAACAGGGTGAAGGCGTCGGCGGTGGCCCCGGCGAAACCGGCCAGCACCGCGCCCTTGCCGTCCGCGCCGCTGCTGGCGCCCAGGCGGCGGACCTTGCGGGCGTTGCCCTTCACCACTGTGGCCCCGAGCGAGACCTGGCCGTCGCCGGCCACGACCACCAGGCCGGCCCGGCGCACGGAGAGGATGGTGGTGCCGTGCCAGCGGCCGGCGGCGGGATCGGTCATGCTGCGCTCCGTGGCGGGATGCCATCGCTGTGGCAGGGGACGCTATGGGGCAGAGCGGCGGGCGCGGTCAAGATGCTGGCGCGTGGGGGTGGGGGTGGGGCTGTGGGGCGCGCGGCGGTGGGGCGGTGGGGGGCGGTGTGGCGGTGGAAAACGCTTGACAGGACGCGCCTTCCTTCGCCAGGATTCGCCATCTTTCCCGCTGGGGAGTGGGCGATTTTACCGGTTCGGGGTTCGGGGTTCACGACAAGGCAAGAGAGATCGCGGGCGATAAGGAGGGACATTCTGTGAGCGAATTTGAAATTGCGACTGTGGCCTTTCAAGAGGCGAGCTTGGCTTTGGCATGGGTTTCTTCCATTGGTGGGGGTATTTCCGCCCTGGCAGCCGTTATCGCTGCCATAGGAATCTGGTGCGGTATTGCGGCCATGAATCGCAGCAACAAAGACCGTGCCAGGGCTCTGGATCAACAACGCCTTGCCGACGATCAGCGCCACGCGGAGGCGATGGCGGCGAATGAACGCCGTCACGAGGAAGCGATGGAAACGAATAAACGCCGTCACGAGGAGGCGATGGCAGCGCATAAGGAAACGATGGCGGCGCATAAGGCGGAACATGAGGAATCCATGGCGGCTTTGAAGGAATTGATCCGGCGCACATCCGGGCCTTCGGCGCCGGCGGAATAGCGTCTTGCTGAAGACGGCGCCGGAATCGTAGGCGAAAGGAGGGACATTCTGTGAGCGAATTTGAAATTGCGACCGTGGCTTTTCAAGAGGCCAGTCTGGAGTCCACCATGGCTTTCCAGGAGGCGACCTTGGCTTTTCAAGAGTCTAGCCTGGCTTTGGCATGGGTTTCTTCCATTGTTGGGGGCATTTCCGCCCTGGCAGCCGTTATCGCTGCCATAGGAATCTGGTGCGGTATTGCGGCCATGAATCGTAGCAACAAAGACCGTGCCAGGGCTCTGGATCAACAACGCCTTGCCGACGATCAGCGCCACGAGGAGGCGATGGCGGCGCATAGGGAAACGATGGCGGCGAATAAACGACGTCACGAGGAGGCGATGGCGGCGCATAAGGAAACGATGGCGGCGCATGAGGAGGCGGTGGCTGAGAATGAGCGTCGTCACGCGGAGGCGATGACGGCACATAGGGAAACGATGGCGGCGCATAAGGCGGAACATGAGGAATCCATGGCGGCTTTGAAGGAATTGATCCGGCGCACATCCGGGCCTTCGGCGCCGGCGGAATAGCGTCATGCTGGAAACGGCGCCGGAATCGTGGCTGGAATCGTGGGGAAAGGGATCGTGGGCGAAAGGAGGGGCATTCTGTGAGCGAATTTGAAATTGCGACCGTGGCTTTCCAGGAGGCGACCTTGGCTTTGGCATGGGTTTCTTCCATTGGTGGGGGCATTTCCGCCCTGGCAGCCGTTATCGCTGCCATAGGAATCTGGTGCGGTATTGCGGCCATGAATCGTAGCAACAAAGACCGTGCCAGGGCCCTGGATCAACAACGCCTTGCCGACGATCAGCGCCATGCGGAGGCGATGACGGCGCATAGGGAAACGATGGCGGCGAATAAACGCCGTCATGAAGAGGCGATGGCAGCGCATAAGGAAACGATGGCGGCGCATGAGGAGGCGGTGGCGGAGAATGAGCGTCGTCACGAGGAATCCATGGCGGCTCTGAAGGAATTGATCCGGCGCACATCCGGGCCTTCGGCGCCGGCGGAATAGCGTCTTGCTGAAGACGGCGCCGGAATTGTAGGCGAAAGGAGGGACATTCTGTGAGCGAGTTTGAAATTGCGACCGTGGCTTTCCAGGAGGCAACCTTGGCTTTTCAAGAGTCCAGCCTGGCTTTGGCATGGGTTTCTTCCATTGTTGGGGGCATTTCCGCCCTGGCAGCCGTTATCGCTGCCATAGGAATCTGGTGCGGTATTGCGGCCATGAATCGTAGCAACAAAGACCGTGCCAGGGCTCTGGATCAACAACGCCTTGCCGACGATCAGCGCCATGCGGAGGCGATGGCGGCGAATGAACGCCGTCACGAGGAGGCGATGGCGGCGCATAAGGAAACGATGGCGGCGCATGAGGAGGCGGTGGCGGAGAATGAGCGTCGTCACGAGGAGGCGATGACGGCACATAGGGAAACGATGGCGGCGCATAAGGCGGAACATGAGGAATCCATGGCGGCTTTGAAGGAATTGATCCGGCGCACATCCGGGCCTTCGGCGCCGGCGGAATAGCGTCTTGCTGAAGACGGCGCCGGAATCGTAGGCGAAAGGAGGGACATTCTGTGAGCGAGTTTGAAATTGCGACCGTGGCCTTTCAAGAGGCCAGCCTGGAGTCCACCATGGCTTTCCAGGAGGCGACCTTGGCTTTTCAAGAGTCCAGCTTGGCTTTGGCATGGGTTTCTTCCATTGTTGGGGGTATTTCCGCCCTGGCAGCCGTTATCGCTGCCATTGGAATCTGGTGCGGTATTGCGGCCATGAATCGTAGCAACAAAGACCGTGCCAGGGCCCTGGATCAACAACGCCTTGCCGACGATCAGCGCCACGCGGAGGCGATGGAAACGAATAAACGCCGCCACGAGGAGGCGATGGCGGCGAATGAACGCCGTCACGAGGAAGCGATGGCAGCGCATAAGGAAACGATGGCGGCGCATGAGGAAACGATGGCGGCGCATAAGGAAACGATGGCAGCGCATGAGGAGGCGGTGGCGGAGAATGAGCGTCGTCACGAGGAATCCATGGCGGCTTTGAAGGAATTGATCCGGCGCACATCCGGGCCTTCGGCGCCGGCGGAATAGCGCCTGGACGGGGGCACGCCTGCAAAGCACAAGCGCGCGATCTCGCGCCATCTCGAGGAGGCGCGGGCGGCTCTGGTGGGGGGCCGGGTTATCGGGTTCGGTTGTGGTGGGCGGGGTTTTCCGGGGTGGCGCCCTCTGGCGGCGCGGGGGGGTTTCCGCCGGGGATGTATGGCGCGGGCCGGGGCGGGGGCGCTTGACGCTGGCGCCTGGGGCTTTCCACAATGGGGGTGCGGTTCGGTCTCGACGCGGCCTCCGACGCTGGGGCGGCGGGGACGATGGCGGTCGGCGCGGTTCCGCGCCAGGGCGCCGGGCACGGGCTGGACGGACGGGCCGGAGACACGGGCCGAACACAAGGGCCGGACACAGGCCAGACACAGGGGTTGGACACGGGCCGAACACAGGGGCCAGACACAGGGGGACAGGAGACCGCCATGAGCATTCGACATACGACAGACGAGGCCTTTCAGCGCGACGTCCTCGAAGCCGAGGGGCCGGTTGTGGTGGATTTCTGGGCGGAATGGTGCGGGCCCTGCAAGCAGATCGCGCCCCATCTGGAGGATCTGGCCCAGCAATATGGCGACCGGGTGCGGGTGGTGAAGGTGAATATCGACCACAACCCGGCCACGCCTTCGCGCTATGGCGTGCGCGGCATCCCCACCATCATGATGTTCAAGGCAGGCGAGGTGGCGGCGGTGAAGGTGGGCGCCCTGCCCAGGAGCAAGCTGCTGGAGTGGGTGGAAGGCGCCATATGAGCGCCCGGTGAGCGCCCGCCCGCAGGCGCCCCATGACCCATGACCGCGTGACCCCATGACCCGTGACCGGCGCGGCGGCGGCGAGGCGGCGGAGTTTCTGGCGCGCCATCCCGAGGTGCGCTGGATCGACGCCATGGTGCCGGATATCGGCGGCGTGCCGCGCGGCAAGCGTCTGCATGTCTCGGCCCTGGACAAGCTCTATGGCGAGGGCATGGCGCTGCCCGGCTCCACCTATGCCATGGACATGCTGGGCAACAATGTCGATGGCACCGGCCTGGGCAGCCCCGATGGCGACCCGGATTATCCCTGCCATGCGGTGCCGGGCACGCTGGCGCCGGTGCCCTGGGCGGGGCCGGAACGGGCGCAACTGCTGCTCTCCATGAGCGACGGCGACGGGCGGCCCTGGTGGCTGGACCCGCGCCATATCGTCGCCGCCATGGCCGCCCGGCTGGACGAGCTGGGGCTGGGCGCGGCGGTGGCCTTCGAGCTGGAATTCTACCTGGTGGAAAAGTCGGGCGGGGCGGGCGGGGAGAATGGGCGCCCGCGCCCGGCCCGCGCCCCTGCCAGCGGCGAGCGCCCGGCGGACACGCAGGTTTATCTGATGGCGGAGCTGGACGCCTGGGCGCCGGTGCTGGACGATATCGCCGCCGCCTGCCGGGCGCAGAACATTCCCGCCGATGTGGCGACGGTGGAATATGCGCCGGCGCAGTTCGAGATCAATCTGCGCCATGGCGGCGATATGCTGGCCGCCTGCGACCACGCCCTGTTGCTGAAGCGGGCGGTGAAGGGGGTGGCCGGGCGCCACGGCCTGACCGCGACCTTCATGGCCCGCCCGTTTCGCGAGCTTTCCACCAGCGGCACCCATGTGCATCTGTCGCTGCTGGACCGGCAGGGCGCCAATGTGTTCGACGATGGCAGCGCCCGGGGTAGCCGGCGGCTGCGCCACGCCATCGGCGGGCTGGCGGCGACCATGGCGGAGGCGGTGCCGATCTGGGCGCCCAATGTCAACGGCTTTCGCCGCCTGGCGGCGCCGGGCTGGGTGTCGCAGAGGGTCAGCTGGGGCTACAACAACCGCAATGTGGCCCTGCGCGTGCCCAGCGGCCCCGCCAGCGCCCGGCGCATCGAGCACCGCGTGGCCGGGGCCGACGCCAACCCCTATCTGGTGCTGGCGGCGGTGCTGGCGGGGGTTCATCGCGGCCTGACGGCGGAGCTGGACCCGGGCGGGGCGGCCACAGGCGCCGGTGCCGGTGCCGACGCCCGGGCGCTGCCGGTGGAATGGCTGGATGCCCTGCGCGCCTTCGATGGCGCCGAGGCGCTGCCGGAGTATTTCGGGCGCCGCTGGTGGCAGCTTTACAGCGCCCTCAAATGGTCGGAATACCGCGAGTTCAACCATCATATCGGCGAGTTGGAGTATCGCCGCCTGCTGCATCTGGCATAGACGGCCGGGGGGGGGGGCGCGGCGGCCGGCGGGGTTGTGCGTTGGGGGGGGGGGTGGCTATGCCGCCTCCTCCTGCTCGCGCAGGTCATAGTCGGATTTGGAGATGAAGTGGACGTGCGGCCACACCCGGGAGTCCTCCGCCTCGTACCACAGCTTATCGACGATCTCCGAGAGCACCTTCACGAGGCTGCGACCGTTCCCGCCCTCCGGGCCGACCACCCGCTCGACCTCGGCGTCATAGACGATGCGCACGTCCAGCAAGGGTTCGTCATAAATGTCGAAGTCGGGTTCGACGCCGATGGTGACGATATCGACATCGCTGAAATGCGCCTTGAAGGCCGCTTCGGCGATCTGGCGCGCCTGCTGTTCGGTCATGGCGGCCTCCTGTCGGGTTCGCTGCCTGGATGGCAGGCATGGCATGGGGGCGATGGCGTGGCGCCTGGAATCTGCGTCCGTGCGCTGGACGCGGGCGCCGCGCCGGGAGGGGTTGTGTCGCGGGGGGGGGGGGGTAATAGGGTTGTGGGGTTGACGGGGGTGGCTTTGGGGGATTTTTAATGGTTGGGATGGACTGGGGGTGAACGGGCGCCTTGAAGGAGGATCTGAAGATGGTCGCAAGCATCGACACCCAACCTCTGCCCGCTTCCCCGCGCGGGCGTCCGGCCCTGGGCGGCCTCGCTGCCGCGCTGCTGGCCGCGCTGGCGCTGGGGGCGCCGGGGGAGGCGCGGGCGCAAGCCCTTCTATGCGGGAGCGCGAACTCAGTCGCCCTCAACTGCCCGAATCGGGATCATACCGACGGCATCGTCTATGGCATCGCGGGCGACAGCAGCCCGATCAGCCACGGCGTCCCCCAGACGCTCAACCTCCTGGGCCACAGTTCCGGGCCGATCACGCTCACGGCCGGCGCCCGGGGGGTCGCCTTCGGCGTGCGGGCCGCCGGAGGGGCAGGCATCACGTTGAACATCGGCGGCGCGACGGGCGGGACCGCCCACGTCGTCAACTTCGTCCAGGGGACGAACTCGCACTCCGGCACCGAACGGAACAACGGCATCTATATTTGGCGGTCGGCCAACAACACCGGTGCGAGCACAGCGCTGAACGTGAGAACCGGTGTGACCATCGGCAGCTTGAGCGCGCCGATGAAGCGGCACGGCATCTTCCTCGATCTGCGCGCCGATCGCCCCTCCGGTGGCCGCGGCACCGCCGGCGGCACCCTCATCAGCGCGGCGACCATCTACGCCGCCCAGCAGGGCATCCGGGTTCACCGGACGATAGGGGGCACCAACGATAACACCGCCATCACCAACACTGGCGCCATCCACTCGGGCGTGGGCAACGCCGGCGCCACCGCCAACAACCACGATAACTACCGCGACAACCTGCCGCACGGCATCCTCGGGTTCATCGGTGGAACCCAACTCACCGGCTCGCTGATCGTCAACAACAGTGGCGACATCACGCTGGGCGGCCCCTACACCGGCATCCTGGTGGAAAGCTGGGGCGCCGGCGCCATGACACTCGACAACAGCGGCGCCATCGGCGCGGTGGCAGGGCAGACGGCGAGGCAGGGCATCCAGTTCAACTTCCAATACTATCAGAACCAGAGCGCCCAAGCCATCACGCTTACGAACTCCGGCGCCATCACGGCGTCCGAGTTCGGCATCCGGCTGAAGAAGCTCTCCGGCGGCGCTATCGAACTTACCAACCGCGGCGCCATCACGGTGACGGGGGACGCGGCGCAGCACATGGGGCACGCCATCTATCTGACGGAGGGCGTCACCTTCGGCTCGGGAGGAACCTACGCCACCAACAGCGGCGACATCACGATCACCAACGAAGGCGCCCTCAACTCGAAGAACCACGCCCTCTACGCCTACAGGCCCACGGTGACGACGGCGAACGCGGGGGACGACTTCGAGCTCACCAACTCCGGCGCCATTACCTCGCAGGAAGGGGACGGCATCCGCATCGAGCGACCCGATGGGACGGGCGCTATGACGGTTGACAACAGCGGGGCCATCACGGCGGGGGTGAACGCCATCTGGATCGACGAGATCCTGACGCCTGCCACCACGGGCACCGTGTCGGTGACCCATTCCGCCGGGGCGGTTTCGGCGGGGCGTTCGGGCCTCGTGGTCCAGGTGGTGTCCAGCGCCACCGCCGCGACGGTGGCGCCGCGGGCGGCGACGGCCCCGCAGCCGCTGATCGACATCGCCTGGGGCGGCACCGCCGCGTCCGGGGCGAGCGCGGTGGGGAGGACCGGGACGGCGGCCAACGATAACGGCCGCTTTACGACGGTGGGCGCGGGGAATGCGGGCGCCCGGCAGGTGCTGACCTTCGACCGGGAGGCGGAGGGCAGCAAGGGCAGCGGTGGCGTTTATGGTGGCGCGGCGGGCATCGAGGCCTATGCCATATCGTGGCGCGACGTGGTGGCGCAGGTGGCCCTGGGCGACTACGAGGCCGCGATCACGACCACCGCGCAGCAGACGACGGCCGTGCCGACCGGCGCCACCGACACCAACCCCCATGTCAAGCAGTTCCGGGCGGCGCTGGAGAACGCGGAGATCGCGGTGGCGGATGCGCTCCTCACCGCCATCGGCACCAGCGCCACCACCGCGGCCAGCCAGCTGACCGACGCCCAGCTCGTGGCCTTCCTGCGCGTGGACAACGCCGGGCGCAGAACCCTGCTGCGCGATATTCTGGGCTATGGCCTTTCCGATAAGGAGAAGGCGGTTTTGGCGGCGCTGGTGGCGGGCGACAGCACCGCGCTCACCACCGCGCTGGACGACACCGCCGCGGCGTTCTCCGCCGACTACAAGGCCGAAGTGCGGGCGCTGCTGAACCGCTACAATGTCGGCAACATCCGCGTCAATGTGCGCAGCGGCTCCATCCATGCCCAGCGCGGCGACGGCATCCGGGCCTATTTCGCGACCGGCAACACGAGCAACGGCGAGATCGAAGTCACCGTTGCCAGCGGCGCCAGCGTGCGCGGGGCCAAGTCCGGCATCTGGGTCGCCAATGCCGGGCTGAACGAGCGCATGGCCGGCACCGCCGACGACATCCTGAAGCAGACCGTGACCGTGAACGGCAGGGTGACGGGCGGGACGGGCGCGGCCGTGCATCTGGTGGGGGGCGGCACGCTGACGGTGGGCGCGGGGGGCGCGGTGGTGGCCGGGGCCGGCCAGCCCGCCATCCTGCTGCCCGGCCCCCGGACCTCGGTCCTCACCATCAACGGCAGTGTGACCGGCGCCGCCGGCGCCGATGAGGCGGTGCGGGCCATCCAGGTCACCAGCGTGACCATGGGCGCCAGCGGCCGTGTGGACGCCAACGGCGCCACCACCGGCATTCTGGCCGATTTCGGGGCCAGGGAGGTGGCGTTCACCAGCAGCGGCTCTGTGGTGGGGGCGACGGGGGATGGCATCCACATCGCGTCATCTTCCACCGCTGCGGTCACGGTCACCCATGGGGCGATTGGGGCGGGGGCCAGGGGCATCTTTATCGACACGCCGATGGCGACCGGCGACATCTCCCTTACCCTTGGGGCGCTTTCGGCAGGGGGCGCGGGCATCGCCATCGGCGCGCCGCTGGCGACCGGCGCTGTCTCCGTCACCCTTGCGGGGGCGCTGACGGCGGGGACCACGGGCATCCCGATCGCCACGCCGTTGACGACCGGCGACATCACCGTCACCCATACCGGCGGGGCGCTTTCGGCGGGAGGCACGGGCATCTCCATCGACGCGCCGGTGGCGGCCGGCGACATCGGCGTCACCCATTCCGGCGGGGCGCTGACGGCGGGGGCCATGGGCATGGGCGTCTCCATCGCCACGCCGCTGGCGGCGGGCGACATCACCGTCACCCTTGGGGGGGCGCTGAGGGCGGGGACCACGGGCGTCTCCATCGACGCGCCGGTGGCGACCGGCAACATCGCTGTCGCCCATACCGGCGGGCCGCTGACGGCGGGGGGCACGGGCATCTCCATCGACACGCCGATGGCGGCCGGCGACGTCACCGTCAGCCATTCCGGCGGCACGCTGACGGCGGGGACCGAGGGCACGGGCATCTCCATCGCCGCGCCGGTGGCGGCCGGCGATATCGGCGTCACCCTTGTGGGGGCGCTCAGGGCGGGGGAGACGGGCATCTCCATCGACGCGCCGATGGCGACCGGCGAGGTCACCGTCGCCCATAGCGGCGGGGCGCTGACGGCGGGGGAGACGGGCATATTCGTCATCGCGCCATCGACGACCAGCGACGTCAGCGTCACCCATGCCGGCGGGGCGTTGACGGCGGGTGCCGATGGCATGTTCGTCAACGCGGCGGCGACGACCGGCGAGGTCAGCGTCAGCCATTCCGGCGGGGCGCTGACGGCGGCGATGGATGGCATGGTCGTGATCGCGTCGTCGGCGACCGGCCAGGTCAGCGTCGCCCATTCCGGCGGGGCGCTTTCGGCGGGGCGTTCGGGCATGGTGGTCGAGGTGGCGTCCAGCACCACGGCCGCGACGGTGCCGACGCGCGCGGCCCAGCCGCTGCTCGCCATCTCCGTGAACGGCGGCGGGAGGACCGGAACCGCGGCCAACGACAACGGCCGCTTTCAGGCGGCGAGTGCGGGAGAGGTGCTGACCTTCGACCAGGAGGCGGCGGCCAATGGGGGCAGCGGCGGGGTTTATGGCGGGGCGGCGGGCATCGAGGCGGTTGCCATGTCGTGGCGCGATGTGGTGGAACAGGTGGCCCTGGGCGACGACCCGGGCGCGATTGCGGACGCGACGGCGCAGGGGACGGCCGTGCCCGCCACCGCCACTGCTGCCAACAACGCCTATATCGCCCAGTTCAAGGCGGCGCTGACGAACGGCGAGATCGAGCTGGCGGACTCGATCCTCACCGCCATCGGCACCACCGCCACCACGGCGGCCAGCCAGCTGACCGACACCCAGATCAGGAACTACCTGCGGACGAACAACGCCGCCACGCGCGCCCTGCTGCAAAACGTGCTGGCCCAGGGCCTCTCCGAGAAGGAGAAGGCGGTGCTGGAGGCGCTGGCGATGGGCGACAGCACCGGCCTCGCCACCGCGCTGGCCGATGCCGATGCGGCGTTCTCGACCTCCTACCGGAACGCGGTGAATGCGCTGCTGAACCGCTACAATGTCGGCAACATCCGCGTGAACGTGGCCGGCGGCGCCCTCACGGCCGCGCGCGGGGACGGCATCCGGGCCTATTACGCCACCGCCAACGAGAACAACGGCGCCATCTCCGTCACCGTCGCCGCCGGAACCACCGTGACCGGCGCCCGGGCCGGCATCTGGGTGGCCCATGGCGGCGGGGCCGGAACCGCCGCCGACATGCGCAAGCAGACCGTGACGGTGAACGGCATGGTGACGGGCGGGACGGATGCGGCCGTGCATCTGGTGGGGGGCGGCACGCTGACGGTGGGCGAGAACGGCGCGCTGGTGGCCGGCACCGGCCAGCCCGCGATCCTGGTGAACGACCCCGGGCACTCGTCGATGACGATCGATGGCCGGGTGACGGGCAGCGCGGGCGCCGCGGCGGCGCTGCGCATGACCGGGGGCGGCAGCGTGACCATCGGCGCCGGCGGCAGTGTGAGCGCCAACGGCGCCGCCACCGCCATCAGGGCCGATGGCGGCATGACCGCCGTGGTCGTGAGGGGCCGGGTGACGGGCAGCGAGGGCGCCGCGGCGGCGCTGCACATCACCGGGGGCGGCAGCGTGACCATCGGCGTTAGTGGCCGCGTGGACGCGGGCGGCGCCAGGCGCTCCATCCTGGCCGATGGCGGCACCATCACCCTGCTGGTTGGGGTGCCGGTGGGGCCGACGCCGGGGGTGACGGGGCCCTACCGGGAGGATTACCAGGATGCCAGCGACCGGGTGGGCAGCTTCTCCCTCCCCAGCGGCAGCCGGGCCCGCTATGCGCTGACGGACGACGAGGGCACCACCGGCGAGACCCGTCTGGCGCTGCTGGGCAGCGACGGGCGGCTGATCGTGCCGGCGGTGCCGGCCGGCTTCGAGCGGCGCCCGGGGACGGAACCGGAGCCGGGGCCGGTGGCGCCGGAACCGGTGGCGCCGGAGCCGGTGGTGGAGCCGGTGGACCCGGACCCGACGCAACCGCAGCAGCCGACGCAACCGCAACAGCCGACGCAGCCGCAGCAGCCGACGCAGCCGACGCAGCCGCAGCAGCCGACGCAGCCACAGCAGCCGACGCAGCCGCAGCAGCCGACGCAGCCGCAGCAGCCGACGCAGCCGCAACAGCCGGCCACGCCGATGCAGATGGACTGCGACCTGGCTTCGGACAAACGCTGCCGCCTCTATGAGGCGCTGCCCTCGGTGCTGCTGACCATGAACCGCCTGCCCTCCTATGGCGAGCGCATGGCGGCGGCCCGCAATATGCATGGCGGCTGGGCGCGGCTGGAGACTGCACGGGGCGACTGGAAGGCGGACAGCGCCACCCGCCCGGATGCGATCTACGACTGGAACCGCAGCGGCGTGCGGGCGGGCATCGACCTGGCGCTGGGCGAGAGCGGGCGCTTCGGCATCTCCATGCACGGGCTGGACGGCGCGGCCGAGCTGGCCTGGCAGGGCGGCAAGATCGCGTTTTCTGGGATGGGCGTGGGCATGAGCGCCACCGCCATGGCCGGGGGTGTTTATCTGGACGCCCAGGCCCAGGCGACCTGGTTCGATGTGCGCATCACCTCGGGCACGGGCAGGCTGCTGAAGGACAAGGCCAAAGGCGAGGGCTATGCCCTGGCGCTGGAGGCCGGGCGGCCCATAGAGATAGGCGGGGGGGCGGTGGGCGAGGCCATGACGGTGACGCCGCGCGCCGGGGTGGCCTGGCAGGAGGTGACGCTGGACACCTTCATCGACTCGCGCTCGACCGAGGCGCGGGTGTCGCTGGAGGATGCCAGCAGCCTGATGGGCAGCCTGGGCTTAGGGGTGGCGACGCGGATGGCGGGCGGTCTGGCGCTGGGCGCGTCCATGGACGCGAGGCAGGAGTTCTCGGAGGAGACGGAGGCGAGGTTCGGCGGGGCGCGTCTGAAGGCGTCGTCCAAGGCCCCCAGCGTCCGCTTCGGCCTGAACGCCGCCCATAGCTGGGGCGAGGACCACTACAGCCTGCAAGCCAGCGCCGCCTACACGGCGGGCGGGGTGGACAACAACGCGCTGGCCGGGGGGCTGAGCCTCGCCATCCGGTTCTGAGCGGGGGCGCGGGGCGGGGGGCGGCTGTCACGGAGCGGCCGCAGGGCTGTCGCGGGCCTGTCGCAGCCTGTGTCCACGCAACACCTCCCCGACACCCCTGCGACACCTCCCCGGCACGGGGTGGCGCCGCAGGGGGGGCGGTTTGCGCTGGAATGGATGCGCGCCCGGTGCTGTCGTGACGCGGGGCGGGGCGTTGGGTGGGGCTGGGGGTTGGGGCGGCTAGGCCGCCGCCTGCTGTCACGCTCGTTGCCTGAACAGCACGTGAGAGATGAAATTGCGCCTGGCTTGGGGGTCCGCGCGCTGGAAGAGGGCGATGGCCCGCTGTGCGGAGACGATGTGCCCCAGAACGTCGGATGCCTGATAGGCCTCCCTGTCCAGGGCATAGTCCGCCTGTTGCCGCTCGGCCTGCGATTCGACGAATGTCTTGGCGAACTCGCGGATGTCCGCCGGGAACTCCCGCATGGCTCGCACCTGCTGACAGGCGTTCCTGGCCCGGCCGTGCTCCAGGGCGCGACAGGCGCGGTGCCATGCCGGGTTGCGGGCCTCGCCCACGATCAGGTCGGCCACGGCCGCGGCCAGGGCGTGGAACATGGCATAATAGACGGTGCTGACGGCGCGGCGGAGTTGCGGCTGAGTGGGGCGCCCAGGGCCGGGTTCGGTCAGGATGCGGGCGGTTTCCATCAGGCCGTGAGGGGTCATGGGGTGTCCTCGGGATCGGGGGCGGGAGCGTGTTGGTGCGGCGGGGCGGGGCGGCCCGTCATGTGGTGTCGTGGGTTGGGGGGCTAGGCCTCCTCCTCCTGCCCGCGCCGGTCGTAGTCGGATCTGGAGGTGAAGTGGACTTGCGGCCACACCTGAGAGTCCTCCGCCTCGTACCACAGCTTATCGATAATCTCCGAGCGCGCCTTCAAAATGCTGTCGCCGTTACCGGCCTCCGGGCCGATCACCCGCTCGACCTCGGCGTCATAGACGATCCACACGTTCAGCAGGGGTAGGGGTTCGTCAAAGAGGTCGTCGGGGCCGGGCTTGACTTCGATGGTGACGATATCGATGTCTTTGAAGTGGGCCTTGAACGCTGCCTCTGCGATCTGGCGCACCTGTTGTTCGGTCATGGCGGCCTCCTGTCGGGTTCGCTGCCTTGATGGCACCTATAGCACGGGGGCGATGGCGTGGCGCCTGGAATCTGCGTCTGGGCGCTGGACGGGGGCGGTGGGGCGCGGCTGGGGGGCCGCTATGCCGCCTCCTGCCTGCGCCGGTCGTAGTCGGATCTGGAGGTGAAGTGGACTTGCGGCCAGCCCGGAGACTCCTCCGGCTCATTCCACAGCTTATCGACGATCTCCGAGAGCACCTTCACGATGCTGCGACCGTTCCCGCCCTCCGGGCCGACCACCCGCTCGACCTCGGCGTCATAGACGATGCGCACGTCCAGCAGGGGTTCGTCGAAGAGGTCGTCGGGGCCGGGCTCGATTTCGATGGTGACGATATCGATGTCTTTGAAATGCGCCTTGAAGGCCGCTTCGGCGATCTGGCGCACCTGTTGTTCGGTCATGGCGGCCTCCTGCTATGCCCGCTGCCTGGATAGCACAGGTGGCGGCGCATGGCACGGGGGCGGGGGCGGCGCGGCTGGGGGTGGTGCAATTTGGGGGGTGGTTTCGGGGGGGTGGGGGGCTTGCGGTGGGGTTCTTTTTTGTTGACGAGTGGGGGGGGGGGGGTATAGGGCTTGGCCGGTCGCAGTGGGCGGCCGCAGGAGGGGGAGGTGCTGAGATGACGCTGACTCGGATGGATGGGATGGTGGCCGCCGGCCTGGCTGCCGCCACCGGGCGCCTTTCCGCCCTGGCCGCCTCCCTGGTGCTGGGGGCGGCCGCGCTGGCGCTGGCGCCGGGCGTGGCGTGGGGGCAGGCTTGTGGGGCGATACCCGCCAACAGGATGGTCACCTGCACCGACCAGGCATATACGGGCGGCATCAGCTACAACGCTGGCACCGCCTCCCTCTCGCTCACGGTCGGGGGCGGGGCAGCGACCACGATCACGTTGCCCACCAACAACAGTGTGGGCATCGCATTGACAGCCGCCCCCAACGGCGCCACGGGCGATCAGACGCTCACGGTCGGCAGCGCCGGCGCGGTCGCGATCGTGCCTGGGAGCGGCGTCACCCCCGCCCAAGGCATCTCTCTGACTCAGTATGGCAGCGGCACGGCCAGGGGGGAGGTCAGCGATAGGGTCACCATCGGGAGCGCGAGCAATCCGGTAACGACCGGCGTCAGCGGCTATGCGCGGGGCGCGGGCGGGTTCAGCCTCACCAGCGCGGCCACCATCCATGCCGCGACTGCCGGCCTGACCCTGTGGCGCCCCGCCGAGAGCGGCACCACTACCCCCGTCGCCTCCTCCATAGAGAACCGCGGCGCCATCATGACGAGCGGGGACGGCATCCGGGTCGAGTATGCCACGCCCTCCGCCGCCACGCAGACCGGCGCCGTCACCGTTACCAACAGCGGCGCCATCACGGTGACGGGCGACGGCTATGGCATCCGTCTCAGCCAGGTCGGCCCGACCACCACGGCCTTCAATCCCTATGGCGATCTCATGCTGACCAACAGCGGCGCCATCACGGCGACGGACCCGGACGGGAACGGCATCGATGTCGTCTTTGCGCCAGGCAACACCGCCAGCAGCGGCGATATCACCATTGCCAACAGCGGCGCCATCGCGGCGAACCGCTATGGCATCCGTGTCGTTAACCATGGCGGCGGCGACATCGGGCTGACCAACACGGCGGCCATCGCATCGACGACCCACCACGCCATCTTTGCGCGCGCCAGGCAGAACGGCGCCATCGACATCGACAGCAGCGGCGACCTTTCGGCGGCGGAGGCCAATATGAGGGGCATCATGGCGCAGGCCGATGGCGATGGCGATGTCGACGTGACGGCCAGCGCGGGCGCGATCCGATCGGCGAATGCGCAGGGCATTTATGTCCTGAGCGCTGGCGCGGGCGCTGTGACGGTTTCGAGCGGCGCCGACATCACGGCGCAGAGCCACGGCATTCAGGTCGCCAAGACAGGCACGGAAGGCGACATTTCCATTACCACCACCGGCGGCGCGATTACGGTGGAGAGGGAGACGACGTCAGCGCACGGCATCTTTGTGCAGGACGTCTTCACCCGCAGCGGCAGTATCGCCATCGTCAACGCCGCCGACATCACGGTGTTCGGCGAGGGGATTTATGTCGATCTCCCCGGGAACAGGGACAACATAGCTGACAGGCAAGAGAGGGGCGGGGACGTCACCGTCACCCAGATGGGCGGCACCGTGCTTTCCAGGTGGGCGAGCGGTATCCGGGTCCGCAACAAGCAATTCAACGATGTTGGCGACGTGACCGTCGCCGCCATGGGCGGGACGGTGCAGAGCGCCGGCTGGGCCACGCCCGCCATCACCGCCCTTAACCGCGGCAGGGGCGACGCCATCGTGACCATTGCCGCCGGGGCCACGGTCATCTCGCTCAAGGACGACGGCGTCCGGGCCTCGCTGTCCGAAAGGGCGACGCATGGGGCGGCCGACAACCAGGTGAAGATCGAGATGGGCGGCGCGATTCTGGGGCGTTCGGGCGTCTCTGCCCAGGTGCTCTACAACGCCGCCGGCGAGACGTCCTTAGGCAGCGGCGAGATGGTGGCGGCGCGGGCGGCGACCGCCCCGCCCGTGATCGACATCGCCTGGACCGGCAGCTTCGGGGCCGGGACCACGGCCCAGACCGCCCCGAACGACGACGACCGCTTCGTCGCGCTCTCTTTCGCCGGGGCGCTGAACCCGGCCCTGCAGGTGGAGGCTGGCAAGGCCACCGGCGTCTATGGCGCGGCGGCCGGCATCGAGGCCTTTGTCCTGGGCTGGCGCCGGGAGGTGATGCTGGAAGTGGCGAAGGGCGACGATCCGAACGCGGCGGCGCAGATGAATCTGCTGTCGGAAACCCACGCCGATTCTCGCAGGGCCGCCATCCTGGCGCAGGTGCGGGCGGTGCTGGGGAGCGCGGAGATCGAGGTGAGGGAGGCGGTGTTTTCAGCCATCGAGAGCACCGCCACGAGCCTGGACGACCTGACCGACGCCGAGATCGTGACCTGGCTGGGCATGCCCAGCCAAAGAGGCACGCTGCGCAATGTGCTGGCACAGACCTTCTCGGATGCGGAGCGGGCGGTGCTGCGGGCGCTGGCGATGGGTGACGGGGCCGGGCTGGACGCCGCGCTGGAGGATGCGGAGGCGGCGTTTTCCGACGCCTACAAGGCGACGGTGCGGGCGCTGCTGGACCGCTACCATGCGGGCGATATCCGCATCGCCATGAGCGACGGTTCCATCGTCTCGCGCGGCGACGGCATCCGCGCCTATTACGCCACCTACAACGAGAACAACGGCGCCATCGACATCACCGTGGGCGAGGGGGCCGAGGTGAGCGGCGCCAAGGCCGGCATCCTGGTGACCAATGCCGGGCTGGGCGAGGATGCGGATGGCGACGACATCCGCAAGCAGAGCGTGACCGTGAACGGCATGGTGACCGGCGGGACGGATGCGGCCGTGCACCTGGTGGGCGGCGGCACCCTGACCGTGGGCGAGAGCGGCGTGCTGGTGGCCGGGGCCGGGCGGCCGGCGGTGCTGGTGAACGAGCCCGGGCGCTCTGCGATCCAGATCGCCGGCGAGGTGCGGGGCGGGGCCGGAGCCATGGCGGCCATGGACCTCAGCGGCGGCGGCAGCGTGACCGTGACCCCCACCGGGCGCATCAACACCAACGAGAATGGCGCGGACTCGGCCATCCGGGTCAGCGGCGGCGCATACCAGGTGGCGATCTATGCCCCCGGCACCGAACTCACCAAGGACGGCGTGAACCGGGCCATCGCCCGCGTTCAGGGCGGCATCGACACCGGCAGCGGCGGCAGCGTGACCACCAGGCCCGACGCAGACGGCGAGGTGGAAACCGGCCAGGTGAGCTATGCGGTGGTGGAGATGGCCGGCGATTACAGCAGCGGGCGCTATCTGCCGCTGGAACTGGACGCAGCCGGCGAGCCGATCACCGTGGGCAACGCCATGTATGAGGCGCTGGGGGCCTGTCCCACCGGGCAGGAGCTTCAGGACGACGGCGCCTGCGTGACGCCGCCGCCGCCCCCGGACATGCCGGGCGAGGGTGGCGAAGGGGGCGGGGAGAGGCCGCCCCCCGCGCCGGCGCTGCCCATGAATTGCGCCTGGGCCAACGGCGATTGCCGCCTTTACGAGGCCCTGCCCTCGGCCCTGCTGGCGATGAACGACCTGCCCTCCTATGGCGAGCGCATGGCGGCGGCGCGCAGCGGCAATGGCGGCTGGGCGCGGGTGGAGAATGCGCGCGGCGACTGGAATGCGGCGAGCTCGACCCAGCCCAACCTGGCCTACGATTACGACCGCAACGGCGTGCGGGCCGGCATCGACATGGCGCTGGGCGAAAGCGGGCGTTTCGGCATGGCGGTGCACGGGCTGGGCGGCTCGGCGGACGTAACCCAGAGCGGCGGCCTGGGCGGCGGCAAGATCGAGATGACGGGCCTGGGCGTGGGCGCGAACGCCACCGTCATGGCCGGCGCGGTCTATATCGACGCCCAGGCGGCGGCGACCTGGTTCGATGTGGACATCGCCTCGGCCACCGGCACGGAGCTGAAGCAGGATGCCCGGGCCACCGGCTATGCCCTGGCCCTGGAGGCCGGGCGCCCCATGGCGGTGAAGGGGGGCGTGACGCTGACGCCGCGGGCGGGCCTGGCCTGGTCGCGGGTGGCGCTGGAGGACTTCACGGATAGCCGGGCCGCGCGCCGGGTGGCGCTGGAGGACGCCAGCAGCATGACGGGCCGGCTGGGCGTGGGCATGACCACGCGGGTGCCGGGCGGAATGACCGTGGCCGCCTCTCTGGACGCCATGCGCAAGCTTTCGCAGGAGACCGGGGTGATGTTCGAGGGAACCCGGCTGAAGGCGACGGGCGAGGCCACCAGCGTTCGCCTGGGGCTTGGCGCCGCCCATAGCTGGGGCGAGGATCGCTATGGCTTGCAGGCCTCCGCCGGCTGGACGGCGGGCGCTGGCGACAACAACGAGCTGGCGGGCGGGTTGAGCCTCTCGGTCCGGTTCTAGCGGGCGGGGGCGGGGGCGCCCCGGACGGCGGCCCCCGCCCCGAGGCTATGCCGGGGAATCCCCGCCCGTGCGGTCGGCGGCCAGCACGCGCCCGGCGAGATAGAGCGAGCCGCAGATCAGCACCCGCGCCGGTCCGCGCCCGCGCCGGGCCAGCGCCTGGATGGCATGTTCGACGCCTTCGGCCTGCAACGCCTCGATGCCGGCCGCCGCCAGGGCGGCGCGCATAGCGGCGGCGGGCAGGCCCCCATTTTCGCCCCCATTTTCGCCAGGAATGGCGATGGCGGCGGCGCGGCGCGCCAGCGGCGCCAGCGGCGCGACGAAGCCGGGCGCATCCTTGTTCGCCATCATGGCCACCACCAGGTCCAGCGGACGGTCGCGCCAGCGCCCCGCCGCCGCCGCCAGCGCCGCGCCGGCGGCGGGGTTGTGGCCGCCATCCAGCCACAGCTCCACCTCGCCGCCGGCCAGGGCGGCCAGGCGCCCGCCCGCCAGGCGTTGCAGCCGCGCCGGCCAGCGCGCCCCGGCGATGCCCCGCGCCACGGCCGCATCCGGCAGCCGGAAGCCCGGCAGCCGGGCCAGGGCGGCGACCGCCAGGGTGGCGTTCCAGAGCTGATGCGGCCCGGCCAGGGCCGGCGGCGGCAGGGCGCGGCGCGCCGCTCCGTCGATCACGGTGAAGCCCGCCGCGCCCTCTTCATAGCTGAAATCGCGCCCGGCCAGGGCGACGGGGGCGCCGCAGTTGCGCGCCCGCGCCTCCAGCACCGCCAGGGCCGGCGCCGCCTGCGGGGCGATCGCCACCGGCACGCCGGGTTTGACGATGCCCGCCTTCTCGGCGGCGATGGCGGCCAGGGTATCGCCCAGAAAGTGCTGGTGATCAAGGGAGACCGGCGTCACCACCGTCAGCAGCGGGCGGGGGACGACATTGGTGGCGTCCAGGCGCCCGCCCAGCCCGGTTTCCAGCAGCAGGATATCGCCCGGATGGCGCGCGAAGGCCAGCAGGGCGGCGGCCGTGGTGGCCTCGAAGAAGGTGATCGCCTGGCCGCCATTGGCCCGCTCGCATTCGTCCAGCAGGGCGGCCAGGCGGTCATCGGCGATGGCCTGGCCGTCCAGGACGATGCGCTCGTGAAAGCGCAGCAGATGGGGCGAGGTGTAGGCGTGGACGCGATAGCCCGCCTGAGCCAGCGCCGCCTGCATGAAGGCGATGACCGAACCCTTGCCGTTGGTGCCAGCGACATGAACCACCGGCGGCAGGGCCAGATGGGGCCGGCCCAGCGCCCGCAGCAGGCGCATCATGCGCCCCAGCGAGAGATCGATGACCTTGGGGTGAAGCCGCGCCAGCCGCTCCAGCGCGGCGGCGGCCCCTGTCACCCCGGCGCCCTCCCGGCCCCGGCCCCAGCGTCGGCCATGGCGGTGGGCGGCAGCAGCTCGCCCGCCCGGGGCGGCGGCCCCATCAGGTGGCCCAGCAGCTGTGCCAGGCAGCCCGGCAGCTGGCTGCGGGGGACCACCATGTCCAGCATCCCGTGGGCGAGCAGATATTCGGCCCGCTGGAAGCCTTCGGGCAGCTTTTCGCGGATGGTCTCCTCGATCACCCGCGCCCCGGCAAAGCCGATGACGGCGCCGGGTTCGGCCAGCTGGATGTCGCCCAGCATGGCGAAGGAGGCGGTGACGCCGCCGGTGGTGGGATCGGTCATGACCGAAAGGAAGGGCAGGCCGGCCTCCTTCAGCGCGGCGATGGCGGCGGTGGTGCGCGCCATCTGCATCAGCGACAGGATGCCTTCCTGCATGCGCGCGCCGCCGGAGGCGGAAAACACGATCAGCGCCCGGCGCTGGGCCTGGGCGTGCCGGGCCGCCGCCACGATGGCCTCGCCGACGCCGGTGCCCATCGAGCCGCCCATGAAGGCGAAATCGAACACGGCGCACACGCAGCCATGGCCGCCGACGCTGCCGGTGGCCACGACGATGGCCTCGCCGGCGCCGGTTTTCGCCTGCGCCTCCCTGATGCGCTCGCCATAGCGGCGGCGGTCGCGAAAGCGCAGCGGATCGGGGGGCACGCGCGGCAGCTCCATGGGGGTGAAGGCGCCCCGGTCGAACAGCGCCTTCAGCCGCACCGCCGGCGCGATCTTCATGTGGAAGCCGCAATGGGCGCAGACATTCATGGCCGCCTCCAGATCGCGGCGGAAGATCATGCGCTCGCAGCTGGGGCATTTGCTCCACAGATTGTCCGGGGAGGGGGTTTTGCGGACCAGATCGCGGATTTTGGGCAGCGACAGGTTGGAAAGCCAGCTCATCGCCGCGCCTCTGCGACGGCGGCGGCCAGCCTGTTCGCCACCGCCAGCACATTGGCGACACAGGCCGGGGTGCCCTTGCCGTCCTCCAGGCCGTCGGCCACCGCCTGGCAGAAGGCCGAGCCCACCACCGCCGCATCGGCGCTGCGGGCCACGGCGGCGGCCTGTTCGCCGCTGGCGATGCCGAAGCCGACGGCGACCGGCAGGCGGGTGTGGGCGCGCAGGCGGGCGACGGCCCGCGCCACCTGGCGGGCATCGCCGGTGGCGGCGCCGGTGATGCCAGCGATGGAGACGTAATAGACGAAGCCCGACGCCCTTTTCAGCAGCACGGGCAGGCGGCGGTCGTCGCTGGTGGGCGTCGCCAGGCGCACCCAGTCCAGCCCGGCCGCCAGGGCCGGCAGGGCGAGCTCGTCCTCCTCCTCGGCGGGCAGATCGACCACGATCAGCCCGTCGGCCCCGGCCGCCGCCGCATCCCTGGCGAAGGCCGCGCCGCCATAGCGGTAGATGGGGTTGTAATAGCCCATCAGCACGATGGGCGTGTCGCGATGGCGGCGGCGCAGGGCGCGCGTCAGCTCCAGCACGCCGGCCAGGGTCATGCCGGCCTTCAGCGCCCGCTGCGAGGCGGCCTGGATGACCGGGCCGTCGGCCATGGGGTCGGTGAAGGGCATCCCCAGCTCGATCAGGTCGGCGCCGCCGCCGGCGAGGCCGCAGGCGATCTCCAGGGAAAGGGCGGCATCCGGATCGCCGGCGGTGACGAAGGCGACCAGCCCGGCGCGCCCTTCGCCCGCCAGGGCGGCGAAGCGGCGCGCGATTCTGCCCGCGCTCACATCTCCACCCCCAGGGCTTCGGCGACGGTGAAGACATCCTTGTCGCCGCGTCCGCACAGGTTCATGCAGATCAGGTGGTCGCGGGGGCGGGTGGGCGCCAGCTTCGCCACATGGGCCAGGGCGTGGGCGGGTTCCAGGGCCGGGACGATGCCTTCCAGGCGGCTGCACAGCTGGAACGCCTCCAGCGCCTCGTCGTCGCTGGCCGAGACATAGGAGACGCGCCCGCTATCGGCCAGCCAGGCGTGCTCCGGGCCGATGCCGGGATAATCCAGGCCGGCCGAGATGGAATGGGCCTCGGCGATCTGGCCGTCCCGGTCCTGCAGCAGATAGGTGCGGTTGCCGTGCAGCACCCCCGGCGCGCCGCCGGCCACCGACGCGGCATGGCGTCCGCTGGCCAGCCCGTGGCCCGCCGCCTCGACGCCGTAGAGCTCCACCCCGGCATCGTCCAGGAACGGGTGGAACAGGCCGATGGCGTTGGAGCCGCCGCCGATGCAGGCCACCAGCGCATCCGGCAGGCGGCCTTCGGCGGCCAGCATCTGCTCCTTCACCTCGCGCCCGATCACCGACTGGAATTCGCGCACCAGCTCCGGATAGGGGTGGGGGCCGGCGGCGGTGCCGATGATGTAGAAGGTGCTCTCGACATGGGTCACCCAGTCGCGCAGGGCCTCGTTCAGCGCGTCTTTCAGCGTGCACGAGCCGGAATGGACCGGGCGCACCTCGGCGCCCAGCAGCTTCATGCGGAACACGTTGGGCTTCTGGCGCTCGATATCCTTGGCGCCCATATAGACCACGCAGGGCAGGCCCAGCCGGGCGCAGACGGTGGCGGTGGCGACGCCGTGCTGGCCGGCGCCGGTTTCGGCGATGATGCGGGTTTTGCCCATGCGGCGGGCGAGCAGGATCTGGCCCACCGTGTTGTTGATCTTGTGGGCGCCGGTGTGGTTGAGCTCGTCGCGCTTGAAGTAGATCCTGGCGCCGCCCAGACGCTCGGTCAGCCGTTCGGCGAAATAGAGCGGGCTGGGGCGCCCGACATAATGCCTGGCCCAGCGGTCGATCTCGGCCTGGAAGGCGGGGTCGGCGCGGGCCCGGTTCCACGCTGTCTCCAGCTCCAGGATCAACGGCATCAGGGTTTCGGCGACATAGCGCCCGCCATAGATGCCGAAATGGCCCCCGGCATCGGGGCCGGCGCGATAGCTGTTGAGGTTGTCCATGGCTCCACGCCCGCGGCCGGGCGCCACCATGCCCCGTCGCCGCCGCCTTGGCAATGCGCGCGGGGCGGGGCCGCTTGCGCCCGCAAGCGGGCCTGCCTTATACAGGCTGGATAGTCCCTGTAGAGGCCGGATAGTCCCTGGACAGGCCGGATATGGGCCGACGATTGCAGGCCGGCGCTGCGCCGTGCCGGGAGGTGCCATGGCTGCCCGAATCTACCGCCCCGCCAAAAGCGCCATGCAGTCGGGCCACGCCCGCAGCCGCCACTGGGTGCTGGAGCATGAGGCCCTGGCGGCGGCGACGGTGGACCCGCTGACGGGCTGGACCGGCTCGTCCGACATGGCGGCCAGCCAGATCCGCCTCGCCTTCGCCAGCCGGGAAGAGGCGGTGGCCTATGCCGAGCGCCACGGCATCGCCTATCGCCTCGCGCAGCATCGCCCGCGCCGCATCGTGCCCAAATCCTATGGCGACAATTTCCGCTGGCGCCCGTCCGCCGACGCCAGTTGACACCGGTCGATGACAAGTTGACGACAGTCGATTCCGGGGCGCCCTTAGCTCAGTGGGATAGAGCAACGGCCTTCTAAGCCGTGGGTCCCAGGTTCGAATCCTGGAGGGCGCGCCAGTTCATGTTCACATGCCCCCCCAGCAGCTATCCCCCGGCCGCTATCCTGAACCCGCCCGCGCAACCGCCATGGCCCTCGCCCGACACCACAGCAGCGATTGCTTCCAGCCGGTGCGGCCCTCGCCGTTCCGGCTGGTGTCCGAATTCCAGCCCCAGGGCGATCAGCCGGCCGCCATCGACAGCCTGATCGCCGGCCTGATCCAGGGCGAGCGCGACCAGGTGCTGCTGGGCGTCACCGGTTCCGGCAAGACCTACACCATGGCCCAGGTGATCGCCCGCATGGGCCGCCCGGCGCTGGTGCTGGCGCCCAACAAGACCCTGGCCGCCCAGCTTTATGGCGAGTTCAAGGGCTTTTTCCCGGAGAACGCGGTGGAATATTTCGTCTCCTATTACGATTACTATCAGCCCGAGGCCTATGTGCCGCGCACCGACACCTATATCGAGAAGGAATCCAGCCGCAACGAGCAGATCGACCGCCTGCGCCACGCGGCCACCCGCGCCATTCTGGAACGGGACGACACCATCATCGTCGCCAGCGTCTCCTGCATCTACGGCATCGGCGATGTGGAGAGCTATTCGGCCATGACGGTGGCCCTGGAAACCGGCATGACGGTGGAGCGCGACGATCTGCTGCGCCGCCTGGTGGAGCTGCAATACCGCCGCAACGATACCGCCTTTGCCCGCGGCTGCTTTCGCGCCCGCGGCGAGACGGTGGAGATCTTTCCCAGCCATCTGGAAGACGGCGCCTGGCGCATCGCCCTGTTCGGCGACCAGGTCGAGGAGATCGTCGAGTTCGACCCGCTGACCGGCGAAAAGGCCGGCGCGATGCGGCAGGCAACCGTCTATCCCAACAGCCACTACATCGTGCCCAAGCCGACGCTGCACCAGGCCATCGCCGCCATCGGGCTGGAGTTGAAGGAAAGGCTGGACCACTTCCGCAGGGAGGGGCGCCATCTGGAGGCGGAGCGGCTGGAACAACGCTGCACCTTCGACCTGGAGATGTTGCAGGCGACCGGCATCTGCGCCGGCATCGAGAACTATTCCCGCTTTCTCACCGGACGCGCCCCGGGCGAGCCGCCGCCGACCCTGATGGAGTATCTGCCGGACAACGCCATGATCTTCATCGACGAAAGCCATGTCGCCGTGCCCCAGGTCGGCGGCATGTTCCGCGGCGACTTCAAGCGCAAATCGACTCTGGCCGAATTCGGCTTCCGCCTGCCCTCCGCCGTCGATAACCGCCCGCTCAAATTCGAGGAATGGGACGCCATGCGCCCGCAATCCATCTTCGTTTCGGCGACGCCGGGCGATTGGGAGCTGGCGCGCACCGGCGGCGTGTTCGTCGAACAGGTGATCCGCCCCACCGGCCTGATCGACCCCCCCTGCATCCGCCGCCCCGCCTCCGTCCAGGTGGACGATCTGATCGCCGAGGCCGGGCAGGTCGCGGCGCGGGGCCAGCGCGTGCTGGTCACCACCCTGACCAAGCGCATGGCCGAGGCGCTGACCGAATATCTCACCGAGGCCGGGCTCCGGGTGCGTTATCTTCACTCCGACATCGACACCCTGGAGCGGATCGAGATCGTCCGCGACCTGCGGCTGGGCGCCTTCGACGTGCTGGTCGGCATCAACCTGTTGCGGGAGGGTCTCGACATCCCCGAATGCGCCCTGGTCGCCATTCTGGACGCCGACAAGGAGGGCTTTCTGCGCTCGGAAACCTCGCTGGTGCAGACCATCGGCCGGGCGGCGCGCAATATCGACGGGCGCGTCATCCTCTATGCCGACCGCAGCACGCGATCGCTGGAGAAGGCCATCGCCGAAACCGAGCGCCGCCGCGCCAGGCAGCAGGCCTGGAACCAGGACCACGGCGTGACGCCGGAATCGGTGCGCAAGGGCGTTTCCGATGTGCTGCAAAGCGTCTATGAGGCCGATTATGTCACCGTCGGTCTGGGTGTTGCCGAGGGCGTAGCCGAGGCTGGCGGCGAGCAGGGCATGACGCTGGCCGAACGCATCGCCGGCCTGGAAAAGCGCATGCGCGCAGCGGCGGGCGAGCTGGAGTTCGAGGAAGCGGCGCGGCTGCGCGACGAGATCCGCCGCCTGGAAGCCTTCGATATCGGCATCGCCCCCCGGGCCGCCACCGGGGCCGCCACGGGGCGCCGGACGCGCCGCAAGCGGCGCCAGCGGCGGGGACCGTGACGGCGCGCGCCGCGCTGGTGACGGGCGCCGGGCGCCGGCTGGGGCTGGCGATGGCCCGCTCCCTGGCGGCGGATGGCTGGGCGGTCGCCCTCCACGCCCGCGATTCGGCCGCCGCCGCCCGCGCCGAGGCCGAGGCCATCCGCGCCGGTGGCGGCAAGGCCGTGGCCCTGGAGGCCGACCTGACCTGCGGCGAGGCGGCCCGCGCGCTGCCGGGACGCGCCAGCGCCGCCCTGGGGCCGCTGTCCCTGCTGGTCAACAACGCCAGCACCTTCATCGCCGACGGCGTGCGCAGCGCCAGCGCCGCCACCATCGCCACCAATCTCGCGGTCAATCTGGTGGCGCCGATGCTGCTCGCCCAGGGCTTCGCGGCCGGGTTCGGCGCCCGCTCCGGCGGCCAGATCGTCAACCTGCTGGATCAGCGGGTGGCGAACCCGACGCCCGACTACATGTCCTACCAGGCGGCCAAGAGCGCGCTGGCCACGCTCACCCGCATCTGGGCGCTGGAACTGGCGCCCGCCATCCGCGTCAACGCCATCGCGCCGGGGATCGCCCTGCCCAATGTCGGCAGCGACGAGGCCGTCATGAGGCGCTGGACCGCCCGCCACCCGCTGCGGCGCGGCACCGCCCCCGGCGAGCTTTGCGACGCCCTGCGCTTCCTGATCGCCGCCCCGGCGATGACCGGCCAGACCCTCTGCCTCGATGGCGGCCAGAGCCTGGGCTGGCTGCATCCCGCAGGCGGCTATGCGTCGGACCGGGGGCCGGACCGGGGGGCGCCCGAATGAGCGCGGCGGGCGCGATGAGCCGGACCACGGTCTTCGTCCACGGGCTGCGCCTCGACGCCGCCATCGGCATCCTCGCCAGCGAGCGCGGCCGCCGCCAGCCCTTGACGGTCGATATCGAACTGGAGGTGGAAACCGGCCCGCCGGACGAAGCCGATTCCGCCTCGGTGGTCGATTACCGCAGCGCCGCCGGCCATGCCCGCCGCCTGGCCCAGGGCGGCCATATCGCCCTGGTGGAAAGCTTCGCCGAACGCCTGGCCGCAGCCTGCCTGGCCGATCCCCGCGTCGCCGCCGTCCGCATCCGCGCCGCCAAGCCCGAGGCGCTGGCCGATGCCGCCGCGGCCGGCGTCGAGATCTATCGTCACAGGGGGCGCCACCGGACGGAATGACACCGGGCGCCACGAGGTGCTGAACCCGCCCGCTGCTCACCGCGGGCCGCGGACCGGCCAACCGAGCCGTCTCCTCGTCGTGGCAGCGATAACCGACCGGGTTCGCGCGGGCGTGTCCCGGAAAACCCGCAGCGAGGCTTTGCCGCCCCCCCTTCCACCCGCGCCGCTACAAAGCCGCCGCCCGTTCCAGGAAGGCGCGAATACGCGCGGGATCCTTCCGACCTGGCCGGCCCGGCGCCCGCTCGACGCCGGACGAGACATCGACCGCCCTCGCGCCGGAGGCGGCCACGGCCTGGGCCAGATTGTCGGCGTCCAGCCCGCCCGACAGCAGCCAGGGGCAGCGCCAGCGGCGCCCGGCCAGCAGACGCCAGTCGAAGGCGGTGGCGTTGCCGCCCGGGCGGCTGGCGCCGGGCGGCGGGCGGGCATCGAACATCAGCATATCGGCCGCCCCTTCGAAGGCGGCGGCGCCATCCAGATCGGCGGCGGCGGCCACGCGGACAACCTTCATCGCCTTCACGCCGAAGCGGGCGCGGATGGCGGCCACCCGGCCCGGCCCCTCGCCGCCGTGAAGCTGAAGAACGCCGGGAGCGGCCGCCGCCATCACCTGGGCCAGCAGGTCGTCGTCGCCATCGACCACGACCCCCACCCGCTCCACATCGCCCGGCACCCGTGCCGCCAGCGCCCGCGCCCGTTCGAAGGAAAGGTGGCGCGGGCTGGCGGCAAAGAAGATAAAGCCGACATAGCGGGCGCCGTGGCGGATGGCGGCATCCAGGGCGGCGGCATCGGTAAGGCCGCAGATTTTGACGGCCAGCGCCATCTCTCATCCAGCCCTGGCGACCCTGGCAGCCCTGGCGACCCTGGCGGCCATGGCGGCGACCATGGCGTCCGCCGCCGCCGCCGGATCGCCGGCACAGGCGATGGGGCGCCCCACCACCAGATAATCGGCGCCGGCCGCCAGCGCCTGGGCCGGCGTCGCCTGGCGCTTGTGGCCGCCGGCGGCGGCGCCGGGCGGGCGGATGCCGGGCACCACGATCGCCACCTCCGGGCCGAGGCGCCGACGCAGGCGGGCGGCCTCGTGGGCGGAACACACCACGCCGTCCAGGCCGCATTCCAGCGCCATGACGGCCAGCCGCTCCACCCGTTCGCCCAGCGCGCCTGCGCCCGGGGCCAGGGCGGCGAGATCGTCCGCATCCAGGCTGGTCAGCGCGGTGACGGCGACCAGCTTCGCCCGCCCTTCGCCGGCCTCGCGCGCGGCGGCGGCGGCCGCCTTCATCATGGCGGCCCCGCCGCCGGCATGGACGGTGGCGAGAAAGGGGCGCAGCGGCGCGATGGCGCGAATGGCGCCGGCGACGGTGGCGGGGATGTCGTGGAGCTTGAGGTCGAGGAACAGGCGCTGGCCCCGCGCCACCTGGCGCGCGCCATCCGGGCCATGGGCGCAGAAGAATTCCAGCCCCAGCTTCAGCCCGCCGACATGGCCGGCGGCGCGGGTGGCGAGGCGGCGCGCCGTGGCGAGATCGGCGCTGTCGATGGCGAACAGCAGGCGCGCCCTGGCGGCGGGCGCGCTCATCGCCGCTCCTCGGGCAGCGCGGGGGGGGGCAGCGCCGCGCCCGCCGCATCGTTTTCCAGCTGCGCGATGCGGCCCCGCGCCTCGGCCAGCCGCTCGGCCAGCTCGCCGACGCGGCGGCGCAGGCGAACGCTGCGGCGTCCGTGGCCGGCGCTCCACAGGATCAGCCCGCCCAGCAGCGCGCCGGCGGCAAAGCAGACCAGGGCCAGCAGCCACAGCCCCAGCTCCAGCGTCCAGGGCAGGGGCGCCAGGGACACCGCCACCGGCTGGCGATTGGCCAGGGCGAAGATCACCGCCGCCAGGGCGGCCGCCAGGGCCAGCAACCGCACCGGCAGGCGCAGCGCCCTGCCCATGGCGTCAGCCCCTGTCCCGGTTGAGGCGCCGCCGCAGCTCCTTGCCGGTTTTGAAGAAGGGCAGATGTTTCCCGGCCACCGCCACGGTCGCCCCGGTGCGCGGATTGCGGCCCATGCGCGCCTCGCGCCGGCGCACCGAGAAGGAGCCGAAGCCGCGCAGCTCCACCCGGTCGCCTGCGGCCAGGGCAGCGACGATCTCGGCGAAGACGGTGTTGACCACCCGCTCCAGGTCGCGGCGGTAGAGGTGGGGGTTGCGCTCCGCCAGACGGGCGATCAGCTCGGATTTGGTCATGGCGAGGCCGCGCCGCCGCCGTTACGGCTTCTCGCCCTGCGTGGCGTCGTCCCCGGTCGCGTCCTCGGCCGCAGGACCGGCCTGCCGCGCCGCCCCGTCCTCCACCGCGCCGCCTTCGTCCGCATCCTTTGCCGGCTGCGCCGCTTCGCCGTCCTGCTCGCCATCTGGGGCGCCGGCCTGCCCGGCCGCGCCCTCCACCGGCGCCGCCTCGTCCTCCGCCCCGCCTTCGCCCGCATCCTTTGCCGGCTGCGCCGCTTCGCCGTCCTGCTCGCCATCTGGGGCGCCGTCCTGCCCGGCCGCGCCCTCCACCGGCGGCGCCTCGTCCACCGCCCCGCCTTCGTCCGCATCCTGCGCCGGTTGCGCCGCCTCGCCCGCGGCGGCGGCGTCCCTGGCGGAAAGGGCAGGGGCCAGGATGTCGCCCAGGGTGGCGCCGCTGTCGGTGGAGCCGAAGGTCTCCATGGCCTTCTTTTCCTCCTCGATCTCCAGCGCCTTGACGGAAAGCGTCACCCGCCTGGTCTGGCGGTCGATGGCCGTCACCTTGGCGTCCAGCCGGTCGCCCTGGGTAAAGCGTTCGGGGCGCTGGTCGCCGCGCTCGCGCGCCAGTTCCGTCTTGCGGATGAAGCCCGGCAGCGCGCCTTCGATCAGCACATCGACGCCGGCCTCCACGCTTCTGGCGACGCTGCATGTGACCACCTGGCCGCGCTGAATCCGGGCCAGGACGGCGGCCAGCGGGTCGTCTTGCAGCTGCTTGATGCCGAGTCCGATGCGCTCCTTCTCGACATCGATCTCCAGCACCCTGGCCTTCACCCGCTCGCCCTTCTTGTAGCCGGCGATGGCCTCTTCGCCGGCCTTCTCCCACGACAGGTCGGACATGTGGACCATGCCGTCCAGCTCGTTGCCGACGGCGACGAACAGGCCGAATTCGGTGATGTTCCTGACTTCGCCCTCCACCTCGCTGCCCACCGGATGGGTGGCCAGGAAGGTCTGCCAGGGGTTGTCCCGGGTCTGCTTGATGCCGAGGCTGACGCGGCGCTTGACCGGATCCACATCGAGGATCTCGACCTCCACCTCCTGGCTGGTGGAGACGATCTTGCCGGGATGGGCGCTCTTGCGCGTCCAGCTCATCTCCGAGACATGCACCAGCCCCTCGACGCCGGGCTCCAGCTCTACGAAGGCGCCGTAATCGGTGATGTTGGTGACGCGGCCCTTGAAACGGGCGGCGATGGGGTATTTGGCGGCCACGCCCTCCCAGGGGTCGGCCTCCAGCTGCTTCATGCCCAGGCTGATGCGCTGGGTTTCCGGGTTGAAGCGGACCACCTGCACCCGCACCGTCTGGCCGATGGAAAGGGCCTCGCCGGGGTGGTTGATGCGCCGCCACGAAATGTCGGTGACATGCAGCAGGCCGTCCAGCCCGCCCAGATCGACGAAGGCGCCGTAATCGGTGATGTTCTTGACCACGCCGTCCAGCACCAACCCCTCGGCCAGGCCGGCGATCAGCGCGGCGCGCTGGTCGGCGCGCTCGTCTTCCAGCACCGAGCGGCGCGACACCACGATATTGCCGCGCCGGCGATCCATCTTCAGGATGCGGAACTCGTGCTCGTCGCCCATCAGCGGCGTCACGTCGCGCATGGGGCGGATATCCACCTGGCTGCCGGGCAGAAAGGCGAAGGCGCCGCCCAGATTGACCGTAAAGCCGCCCTTCACCCGCTGCACGATATAGCCCTTCACCCGATCGCCGGTGCCGAAGGCCGCCTCCAGCTGGTTCCACACCTCTTCGCGCTGGGCCTTCTCGCGCGAAAGCACGGTCTCGCCGTTGCGGTTTTCCAGCCGCTCGACGAACACCTCCACCTTGTCGCCCACCTCCAGCTGCGGCGGGGCGCCGGGCGACGCGAACTCGCGCAGCGGCACGCGGCCTTCCGCTTTCAGGCCGACATCGACGATGGCGGTCTCGCCCTGCAAGGCCACCACCCGGCCTTCGACCACGGCGCCTTCGACGATGGCGACCCGTTCCAGGAATTCGTTGAACAGCTCCTCGAAGTTTTCTTCGGATGCAGGGGCCTCCTGCGCCGCGGCGGTGTCGGTCATGGCGTCTCCCGATGGTTGCGGGGAAGCGGTCGCCGGTGGCGGCCGCCCGGGATGCGGTCCCCATCGCGGCGGCGCGAGGCAGCACCCCATCCGGCCCCGGGAACCGGATCGTCCCCAGCCGCCTGTATAGAGCCATGGCGCGGCGCCTTCAACCGCTCTTCCACCGCCGCCAGGGCGCGGGCGAACGCCGCTTCGGCATCGAGATGGGTGGTATCCAGCACCACCGCATCCGCCGCCTGGCACAGCGGGGCCAGCGCCCGCTCGCTGTCGCGGCGGTCGCGTTCCGCCAGCTCGTCCGCCACCTGGCGCAACGCGGCCGCCTCGCCCCGCGCCCGCAGCTCGGCCCAGCGGCGCCGGGCGCGCGCCTCCAGGCTGGCGGTCACGAACAGCTTGGCCTGGGCGCCGGGGCAGACCACGGTGCCGATATCGCGCCCATCGATCGCCGCCCCCGGCGGACGGGCGGCGAAGCGGCGCTGGAAGCCGATCAGCGCCCTGCGCACGGCGCCGTGAACCGCCAGGATGGAGGCGGCGCGCCCGATCTCCTGGCGGCGCAGGCCGTCCTGTTCCAGGTCCGCCTCCCGCAGCCGGCGGGCGCAGGCGGCGGCCGCCGCTTCGTCCCGGGGCGATGCCCCGGCCGCCAGCACCCGGGCGGCGGTGGCGCGATAGATCAGGCCGCTGTCGAGATGGCGCAGGCCCATATGCCCGGCCAGGCGCCGCGCCAGCGTGCCCTTGCCGGAGGCGGTGGGGCCGTCGATGGCGACGATGATCGTCATGGTGGCGTCACGGCGTCGTCACGGTGGCGGTCATGGCCCGGCGGGGCGGTCGCCGCCGGGCGGGGCCACGCTCGCGCCCAGGCTGCCCAGCGACGCGGCGAAACCGGGGAAGCTGGTGGCGATGGCGGCGCCGTCGTCCACCTCCACGGCTTCGCGCGCCACCAGGCCCATGGTCAGAAAGGCCATGGCGATGCGGTGGTCGCCCGCCGCTCGCACCCTGGCGCCGCCGGGGGGCCGGCCACCGGCGCCGTGAACCATGAGGTCGTCCCGTTCGGCCGTCACCGCCACGCCACAGGCGGCCAGCCCCGCCGCCATGGCCGCCAGGCGGTCGCTTTCCTTCACCCGCAGCTCCGCCAGGCCGCGCATGGCGGTCGTGCCCCGGGCGCAGGCCGCCGCCACGGCCAGGGCGGGATATTCGTCGATCATGGCCGGCGCCCGTTGCGGCGGCACCTCCACGCCCCGCAGCGGCGCGCCCTCGATGGCGATATCGGCCACCTGCTCGCCCCCCTGCCGGCGCCGGTTCTCGAAGCGCAGCAGGGCGCCCATCTCGCCCAGGGTCTCGAACAGGCCGATGCGCAGCGGGTTCACGCCCACCCCTTCCAGCACCAGCGACGAACCCGGCAGCGCCGCCGCCGCCACCGCCGCGAAGGCGGCCGAGGAAGGATCGCCCGGCACCCGGATCGCGGCCGGGGTCAGCTCCCGCCCGCCTTCCACCGAAACCGCCACCCGGGCGCCGCAGCGCTCCACCCTGGGGCGGGCGCCGAAGGCCGCCAGCAGGTTTTCGGTGTGGTCGCGGCTGGGGCGGTTTTCCACGGTGGTGGTGGTGCCCTGGGCGTGGAGGCCGGCCAGCAGCACGGCCGATTTCACCTGCGCCGACGCCACCGGCAGCTCATAGACCAGCGGCAGCGGCAGGCTGCGCCCCCGGATCGCCAGCGGCAGCCGGTCCCCGCCGGCGGCCTGGAAACGCGCGCCCATCGCCTCCAGCGGGCGCAGGACGCGCGCCATGGGCCGCCGGCACAGCGAGGCATCGCCGGTGAAGAAGGAAACGAAGCCATGGCCCGCCGCCACCCCCATCAGCAGGCGCGCGCCGGTGCCGGAATTGCCCACATCCAGCACCTGCGCAGGCTCCGCCAGGCCGCCGATGCCGCAACCGTGCACGCGCCACAGGCCCGGCCCTTCGCGCGCCGTCCGGGCGCCCAGGGCGGCCAGGGCGGCGGCCGTCGCCAGAACGTCGTCGCCCTCCAGCAGGCCGGAGATGCGGGTTTCGCCCACCGCCAGGGCGCCCAGGATCAGCGCCCGGTGCGAGATGGATTTGTCGCCGGGAACGCGCGCCCGCCCGGCCAGCCGGTCAGCGGGCAAGGCGCGCAGGGGGCTGGGAGCGGCGGCCATGCCCCTACCTATCACGCGCCGGCGCCGGGCGGGAACGGCTCGCTGCCAGCGCCGGGCGCGGCGGGCGCTTGCCACCCGCGGCGGGCCTGTGCAGGATGGCGCCGCCTGGGGCGGAGGGCCGGCATGGAGCGGCGCGATGTGGCGGTGTTCGGCGGGTCGGGCTTTATCGGGCGCTATCTCGTCCGCCGCCTGGCCGCTGCCGGCTGGCGCGTGGCGGTGGCCGTGCGCGACCCCGAACGGGCGCATGTTCTCCAGCCCCTGGGCGATGTCGGCCAGATCGTCCCCCTGCGCTGCGACGTCACCCGCCGCCGCCAGGTGGAGGCGGTGCTGGCCGGGGCCGGCGCCCTGGTCAATCTGGTGGGCATCCTTTACCAGCGCGGCCGGCGCAGCTTCCGGCGCGTCCATATCGAGGCGGCGGAGAACATCGGCGCCGCCGCCGCTGCCGCCGGCATCCGCCGGGCGGTGCAGGTCTCGGCCATCGGCGCGGCGCTCCGCTCGCCCTCGGCCTATGGGCGCAGCAAGGCGCAGGCCGAGGCGGCGCTGCGCCGCCATGTGCCCCAGGCGGCGGTGCTGCGGCCCAGCGTGGTGTTCGGCCCCGAGGACGATTTTTTCAACCGCTTCGGGCGCATGGCCGCCCTGGCGCCGGCGATCCCGCTGATCGGCGGCGGCCTCACCCGCTTTCAGCCCGTGCATGTGGACGATGTGGCGGCCGCCATCGCGGCGGCGCTGGAGGACGAATCCGCCGCCGGAAAGACCTTCGAGCTGGGCGGCCCCACCGTCTATAGCTTCCGCGCCCTGATGGAGCTGGTGCGGCGCGAGACCGGGCGCCGGGTGCTGCTGCTGCCGCTGCCGTTCTTCGCCGGGCGCATGCTGGCTTCGGTTCTGCAATGGGCGCCCAGGCCGCCGCTGACCCCCGACCAGCTGCGGCTGCTGGAAAGCGACAATGTGGCCTCGCCCGCCCATCCCGGCCTGGCCGAACTGGGCATCCAGGCGCGGACGGTGGAGGTGGAGGTGCCGCGCTATCTGGCGCTCTACCGGCGCGGCGGCCCCGGCAGCCGGGCGCGCTGCGCCCGGGAAGGGAGCGGCCGCAAAGAGGCCGGTTAAAGGGGGGCCGGCTAGAGATACACCCAGGCCAGCAGGCCGGCGCCCAGCACCAGGCGCCAGACCACGAAGGGCGTGAAGGTGGCGCGCTTCAGCCAGGCCATCATCAGCCAGATCGCCGCCAGCGCCGAGGCGAAGGCCATGGCGCCGGCCCACAGCGCCTGGCGCATCGCCGCCGCATCGCCGCCGCCGTGAAGATCGAGGCCGGCCAGCAGCGTCGCAGCGGCGATGGCGGGGATGGACAGCAGCAGCGAGAAACGGGCGGCGGCGGTGCGCTCGAAGCCCATGAAACGGGCCGCCGTCATGGTGATGCCCGAACGGCTGGTGCCGGGCACCAGCGCCAGCACCTGGGCCAGGCCGATGGCCAGGGCGGCGCCCCAGGTCATGTGCTCCATGCGCCGCACCGTCATGCCGAAGCGGTCGGCGCCATAGAGCAGCAGGCCGAAGCCCAGCGTCGCCCAGGCGATCACGGCCGGATCGCGCAGCCCCTCCTGGCCGAAGCTGTAGAGCGCGAAGCCGGCGCCGCCGACGGGAAGGCTGGCCAGCGTCAGCATCGCCGCCAGCCTCCGGCTGCCACCGGCCCCCGCCACCGTCAGCCCGCCCAGGATGCGCGCGATGTCGCGCCACAGGAAGGCGATGACGGCGAGCAGGGTGCCGGCATGGACGGCGATGTCGATGGCCAGGCCATGATCGGGCCAGCCCAGCAGCCGCGAGGTGACGATCAGATGGCCGGAGGAGCTGACCGGCAGAAACTCGGTCACCCCCTGCACGATGGCCAGGACGGCGAGTTGCAGCAGCGTCACGGGCGCCTCCCCGGGGAGGCGCCAGTTTAGCAGCGCGGCGGGGGTGGGCGCAGCCGCCGATATGAGTCAGCCTTACAGACTTTTCTGGCGGGAAAAGACGGCAAGGATCGCGGCTTGCGGCGCCGTGGCGTGCCGGAGCGCCCAATTCGTGGCAGGCTTTCTGACCTTCCGGGCGAATTTCCCTCGCACCGCCGGCCATAATGGCCTAGAAAGGCCACCCCCGCGTGTCGGGGCGATTCGGGAGAGGGATGCATGGCCTTCGATCTGCTCGCCTTCGTCGATACCCCCCGCCAGCGCCCGCCGGAGCGGGACGCCCGGGCGCGGCGTGGCGATTTCGACGAGATCTTCCGCGAATACGCCCCCGAAGGCGCACGGCGCCAGGCGGCGCGCTGCTCGCAATGCGGCATCCCCTTCTGCCAGGTCCATTGCCCGCTGCACAACCACATCCCCGACTGGCTGAAGCTGGCCGCCGAAGACCGCATGGAAGAGGCCTACGAGCTGGCCTCGGCCACCAACACCTTCCCCGAGATCTGCGGCCGCATCTGCCCGCAGGACCGCCTGTGCGAAGGCCATTGCGTGATCGAGAAGGGCTTCCAGGCCGTCACCATCGGCGCCGTCGAGCGTCACATCGTCGAGACCGCCTTCGCGCGCGGCTGGGTGCGCCCGCCCCTGCCCGAGCGCGAGCGCCAGGCCTCGGTGGGGATCGTGGGCAGCGGCCCGGCCGGCCTGGCGGCGGCCGACATGCTGCGCCGCCAGGGCTACCGGGTCAGCGTCTATGACCGCCACGACCGCATCGGCGGCCTGCTGATCTACGGCATCCCAGCCTTCAAGCTGGAAAAGAGCGCGGTGGAGCGGCGCGCCCGTCTGCTGGCCGAGGCCGGCATCCGCTTTCATGTGTCCACCGAGATCGGGCGCGATCTTCCCTTTGCCGAGCTGCGCGCCCGCCACGATGCGGTGCTGATCGCCACCGGCGTCTATCGCGCCCGCGATCTGGCCCTGCCGGGCGCCGGGCTGGCGGGCGTGGTGCCGGCCCTGGACTACCTGATCGCCAGCAACCGCCACGGCCTGGGCGACCGGGTGCCGGCCCTGGACGACGGCACCCTGTCGGCCGCCGGGCGCCATGTGGCGGTGCTGGGCGGCGGCGACACGGCCATGGATTGCGTGCGCACCGCCGTGCGCCAGGGCGCCCTTTCCGTCACCTGCCTCTATCGCCGCGACCGCGACTCCATGCCCGGCAGCCGCCGCGAGGTGGAGCACGCCATGGCCGAAGGGGTCGAGTTCGCCTTTCTGCGCGCCCCCCGCGCCCTGCTGGGCAACGGGCGGGTGGAGGCGGTGCGCGTCTGCCGCATGAGGCTGGGCGAGGCGGACGAAAGCGGGCGCGCCCGCCCGCGCCCGATACCGGATTCCGATGCTCCCGGCGCTCCTGGCGCTTCTGGCCGGCGTTTCCCGGCCGGGCTGGTGATCAAGGCGCTGGGCTTCGACCCCGAACCGCTGGCCGAGGCCTTCGCTGTGCCCGACCTGGCGCTGACGGACCGGGGCACGGTGGCGACCGATGGCGACGACGGCGCCACCAGCCTGCCCGGCGTCTATGCCGCCGGCGACATCGTGCGCGGCGCCTCGCTGGTGGTGTGGGCGATCCGCGACGGGCGCCGGGCGGCGGCGGCGATCCATCGCGACCTGGAAGCGCGGGCGGAGGCGGGCCATGGCTGACGCGGCCGCGTTGGAGGCGGGCAGGATGGAGGCGGCCGCGATGGACGCTGGCCGGCGGCAGCTGGCGGAACGGGCCAGGCTGCACGCCCTGGGCCTTTACGACCCGGCCTTCGAGCACGATGGCTGCGGCGTCGGCCTGGTGGTCGCCCTGGACGGAAAGCCGCGCCGGCGCGTGGTGGAGGCGGCCATCGCGGCGCTGAAGGCGGTGTGGCACCGCGGCGCCGTGGATGCCGACGGCAAAACCGGCGACGGCGCCGGCATCCAGGTGCAGATCCCCCAGGCCTTCTTCAAGCGCCATGTCGAGTTCACCGGCCACGACCCGGGCAGCGCCCGGCTGGCGGTGGGCATGGTGTTCCTGCCCAGGACCGACCTGGGCGCGGCCGAGCTGTGCCGGGCCATCGTCGAATCCGAGATCCTCACCTTCGGCTACCGCATCTTCGGCTGGCGCCAGGTGCCCATCGACAGCGCCGTGATCGGCGAGAAGGCCAACGCCAACCGCCCCGAGATCGAGCAGATCATGATCGCCAACGAGGCGGCCCTGCCCGACGACCGCTTCGAGCGCGACCTCTACCTCATCCGCCGCAAGATCGAAGCCAGGGCGCGCGAGGCGCAGATCGCCGATTTCTACATCTGCTCACTCTCATGCCGCGCCATCGTCTATAAGGGCATGTTCGTGGCCCAACAGCTGACCGCCTTCTACCCCGACCTGCTGGACGCCCGCTTCGTCTCCAGCTTCGCCATCTTTCACCAGCGCTATTCCACCAACACCTTCCCCACCTGGAGGCTGGCCCAGCCTTTCCGCATATTGGCGCATAACGGCGAGATCAACACGCTGCGCGGCAACGTGAACTGGATGAAAAGCCACGAGGCCCGGATCGACCACGAGGCCTTCGCCGGCCATCTCGACGCCATCAAGCCGGTGATCCCGCAGGGAAGCTCGGATTCCGCCGCCCTGGACGCGGCGATGGAGCTGCTGGTTCATGGCGGGCGCTCGCTGCCGCTGGCCAAGACCATGCTGATGCCCGAGGCCTGGGGCGGGCGCCCCGAGCTGCCCGACCGGCTGCGCGCCCTCTATCTCTACTGCAACGCGGTGATGGAGCCCTGGGACGGCCCGGCCGCCCTGGCCGCCTGCGACGGGCGCTGGGCCATCGCCGGCATGGACCGCAACGGCCTGCGCCCCATGCGCCGCGCGCAAACCCGCGACGGCCTGCTGTTCGTGGGCTCGGAAAGTGGCATGGTGCCGATCGACGAGCAGAACCTGCTCCATTGCGGGCGGCTGGGGCCGGGCGAAACCATCGCCGTCGATCTCGCCAGGGGCCGGCTTTACGAGCACGACGAGATCGTGGAGACGCTGGCCGGCGAGCAGCCCTATCGCCGCTGGGTGGGCAACATCGTCCATCTCGACCGCCTGATGGAACCGCAGGATGGCGCCAGCTATCGGCTGGAAGGCGCCCGCCTGAAAACCGCCCAGCGGGCCGCCAGCTACACGCTGGAAGACCTGGAGATGGTGTTGCAGCCGATGGTGGAGGACGCCAGGGAACCGGTGGGCTCCATGGGCGACGATACGCCGCTGGCGGTGCTGTCGGATCACCATCGCGGCCTGCACCATTTCTTCCGCCAGAATTTCAGCCAGGTCACCAACCCGCCCATCGATTCGCTGCGCGAGCGGCGGGTGATGACCCTGGACACCAGGCTTGGCAATCTTTCCAACATCCTGGCCCAGGACGAAAGCCAGACCCGTATCCTGCAACTGGAATCGCCGGTGCTGACCACCGCCCAGCACCGCGCCATGCGCCGTTATATGGGCGCCGCCGCCACCGTGGTGGACTGCACCTTTCCGGCCCGGGACGGCGCGCCGGAGGCGTTGTCCAGCGCCATCGCCCGCATCCGCCGCGAGGCCGAAGACGCGGTGCGCGGCGGCTGCGAGCATGTGATCCTGACCGACGAGGAGGCCTGCGGCGAGCGGGCGGCGATCCCGTCGATTCTGGCCGTGGGCGCGGTCCACAGCCATCTGGTGCGTCAGTCGCTGCGGACCTTCATCTCGCTGGATGTGCGTTCGGCAGAATGCCTGGACGTGCACCACATCGCCGTTCTGATCGGCGTCGGCGCCACCACGGTGAACGCCTGGCTGGCGGAAGAAAGCATCGCCGAGCGCCACCGGCGCGGCCTGTTCGCCGGCCTGACGCTGGCCGAATGCGTCGCCCGCTACAAGAAAGCGGCCGATGACGGGCTTTTGAAGATCATGTCGAAGATGGGCATTTCGGTGATGTCGTCCTATCGCGGCGGCTACAATTTCGAAACCATCGGCCTGTCGCGCACCCTGGTGGCCGAGTTTTTCCCCGGCATGCCGTCGCGCATCTCGGGCATCGGGCTGGTCGGCATCCAGCGCCGGGCGCTGAAGCTCCACCGCGAGGCCCATGCCGGCACCGCCGCGGTGCTCCCCATCGGCGGCCTCTACCGCTATCGCCACGGCGGCGAGCGCCACGCCTGGGAGGCGGAGTATATCCACGGCCTGCAGAACGCCACCGCCGCCGGCAGCTATCGCCTCTATCGCCGCTATAGCCAGGCGCTGACCCGGCGGGCGCCCTGCGATCTGCGCGATCTGCTGGATTTCAACCCGCGCCGGCGCCCGGTCGCCATCGACGAGGTGGAGTCGATCACCGAAATCCGCAAGCGTTTCGTCACGCCGGGCATGTCGCTGGGCGCGCTTTCGGCCGAGGCCCACGAAACCCTGGCCATCGCCATGAACCGCATCGGCGCGCTGTCCGATTCGGGCGAGGGCGGCGAGGCGCCGGAACGCTTTCACCCCCGCCCCGACGGCGACAACCCCAATTCGTCCATCAAACAGGTGGCTTCGGGCCGCTTCGGGGTCACGGCCGATTATCTCGCCAGCTGCCGCGAGCTGGAGATCAAGATCGCCCAGGGCGCGAAGCCGGGCGAGGGCGGCCAGCTGCCGGGCTTCAAGGTGACGGCGGCCATCGCCCGGCTGCGCCACGCCACCCCCGGGGTGACGCTGATCTCGCCGCCGCCCCATCACGACATCTATTCCATCGAGGATCTGGCGCAGCTGATCTACGACCTGAAGCAGATCAATCCCAAGGCCAGGGTGTGCGTGAAGCTGGTCAGCCAGGCCGGCGTCGGCACGGTGGCGGCCGGCGTCGCCAAGGCCAGGGCCGATGTCATCTCCATCTCCGGCCACAGCGGCGGCACCGGGGCCAGCCCGCAGAGCAGCATCAAATATGCCGGCGCGCCGTGGGAGATGGGGCTGGCCGAGGCCAATCAGGTGCTCACCCTGAACCGCCTGCGCCACCGCGTCACCCTGCGCACCGACGGCGGCATCCGCAGCGGGCGCGATGTGGTGGTGGCGGCGTCGATGGGGGCAGAGGAATACGGCGTCGGCACCGCCGCGCTGGTGGCGATGGGCTGCATCCTGGTGCGCCAGTGCCACGCCGACAGCTGTCCGGTGGGCATCTGCACCCAGAAAGAGGCGCTGCGGGCCAAATTCGAAGGCACGCCGGAAAAGGTGGTGAACCTGTTCACCTTCATCGCCGAGGAGGTGCGCGAGATTCTGGCCGCGCTGGGGGTGCGCTCGCTGCGCGAGATCGTCGGGCGCAGCGACCTGCTGCGCCAGGTCAGCCGCGGCAGCGACGACCTCGACGATCTGGACCTGAACCCCCTGCTGGTCCAGGCCGACCCCGGCGGCTTCCCGCGCCATTTCGCCATGGAGGGCCGGGGCGAGGTGGAAGACACGCTGGATGCGCAGATGCTGCGCGACGCCGCCGCCGCCCTGGACGGGCGCGAGAAGATGCAGCTTGCCTACAATGTCCGCAACACCCAGCGGGCGGTGGGAACCCGGCTGTCGTCGGAGATCGTCCGCCGCTTCGGCATGACGGGGCTGGCGGCCGGCCATATCGCCGTGCGCCTGCGCGGCTCGGCCGGCCAGTCGCTGGGCGCCTTTGCGGTCAAGGGGCTGAGGCTGGAGGTGTTCGGCGACGCCAACGATTATGTCGGCAAGGGGCTTTCGGGGGGCACGGTGGTGGTGCGTCCGCCGGCCTCCAGCGAACGGGTGGCGGCGCAGAACGCCATCGTCGGCAACACCGTGCTCTATGGCGCCACCGCCGGGCGCCTGTTCGCCTCCGGCCAGGCGGGCGAGCGCTTTGCCGTGCGCAACTCCGGCGCCGAGGCGGTGGTGGAAGGCTGCGGTTCCAACGGCTGCGAATACATGACCGGCGGCCGGGTGGCGGTGCTGGGGCCGGTGGGGGCGAATTTCGCCGCCGGCATGACCGGCGGCATGGCCTTCGTTTACGATCCGGACGACCTGCTGCCCCGGCGCATCAACGACCGGACGGCGCTGATGACCCGCCTCGCCAGCGCCCATTGGGAAGGCGTGGTCAAGGCGCTGGTCGCCGCCCATGCCCGCGAAACCGGATCGGTGCTGGCGGCGCGCCTGCTGAGGGAATGGGATCTCGAGGCCGGGCGCATCTGGCAGGTCTGCCCCAGGGAAATGGTGGCGCGGCTGGAACATCCGCTGGCCGACGACGGCCTGCGCGCCAGTGCCCGATGATGGCCGATAGTGGCTGCGGCCAGGCGCCGGTCGTGCCAGGACGGTGGCCGAGCGCCCCTGTAGCTGGTCCTGTATCTGACAGGTATCCGATATGCATCTGACCCCGCGGGAAAAGGACAAGCTGCTGCTGGCCATGGCGGCCGATGTCGCGCGGCGCCGGCTGCGGCGCGGCGTCCGCCTCAACCATCCGGAGGCGGTGGCGCTGATCGCCGATTTCGTGGTCGAGGGCGCCCGCGACGGGCGCGGCGTCGCCGACCTGGCCTCCGCCGCCGCTCATGTGCTCCATCGCGGCCAGGTGATGGAGGGCGTGGCCGAGATGGTGGCCAGCGTGCAGGTGGAGGCCACCTTTCCCGACGGCACCAAGCTGGTGACGGTGCACGATCCCATCCGCCCGCCCGCCGCCACGGAGAAGGCGCCGTGATCCCGGGCGAGCTCTTCCCCGCCGCCGGCCGGGTCCGGCTCAATGCCGGGCGCGACGGTTGCACCCTGCATGTGGTCAATCGGGGCGACCGTCCGGTCCAGGTCGGCAGCCATTTCCACTTTTTCGAGGCCAACCGGGCGCTGGATTTCAACCGGGCGGCGGCGCGCGGGCGGCGCCTCGACATCCCGGCCGGCACGGCGGTGCGCTTCGAACCCGGCGAGGCGCGCGAGGTGGCGCTGGTGGATTTCGGCGGGCGCCGCCATGCCGTGGGCTTTCGCGCCCTGGTCATGGGGCCGCTGGACGGCGGGGCGTAGCCGTGGCGGAACTCTCGCACCGCGCCTATGCCGGCCTCTATGGCCCCACGCTGGGCGACCGGCTGCGGCTGGCCGATACCGAGCTGATCGTGGAGGTGGAGCGCGACCTCACCCACCCCGGCGAGGAGGCCACCTTCGGCGGCGGCAAAACCGTGCGCGACGGCATGGCCCAGTCGCAGGCCTCGCGGGCCGAGGGCGCGGTGGACAGCGTCATCACCAACGCCCTGGTGGTCTGCGCCAGCGGCATCTTCAAGGCCGATATCGGCCTTGCGGACGGGCGCATCGCCGCCATCGGCAAGGCCGGCAACCCGGATATCCAGGACGGCGTCGATGTCGTGATCGGCCCCGGCAGCGAGGCGATCGCCGGCGAGGGCATGATCCTCACCGCCGGCGGCGTCGATTGCCACGTCCACTTCATCTGCCCGCAGCTGGTGGAAGAGGCGCTGATGTCGGGCATCACCACCATGCTGGGCGGCGGCACCGGCCCGGCGGCGGGCAGCCGGGCCACCACCTGCACCCCCGGCCCCTGGCATCTGGGCCGCATGCTCCAGGCCGCCGACGGCTTCGCCATGAATCTGGGCTTCACCGGCAAGGGCAACAGCAGCCGCCGGGCGGGGCTGGTGGAACAGGTGGAAGGCGGGGCCTGCGGACTGAAGCTGCACGAAGACTGGGGCACCACGCCCGCCGCCATCGACACCTGCCTCGCCGTTGCCGACGCCATGGACGTGCAGGCCACCATCCACACCGATACGCTGAACGAGGCCGGCTTTCTGGAAACCACCCTGGAGGCCATCGCCGGGCGCACCATCCACGCCTATCACGCCGAGGGCGCCGGCGGCGGCCACGCCCCCGACATCCTGGCCATCGCCGGCCACGAGCATGTGCTGCCGTCTTCCACCAACCCCACCCGCCCGTTCACGGCCAACACCATCGCCGAGCATCTCGACATGCTGATGGTCTGCCACCACCTCAACCCGGCCATTCCCGAAGATGTGCGCTTTGCCGAAAGCCGCATCCGCCCGCAGACCATCGCCGCCGAAGACATCCTCCACGACCTGGGCGCCATCTCCATCGTTGCCTCCGACAGCCAGGCCATGGGGCGGGTGGGCGAAGTAGCGATCCGCACCTGGCAGAGCGCCGACAAGATGAAGCGTCAGCGGGGGCGGCTGGTTGAGGAGACGGGCGAGAACGACAATCTGCGCGTGCGCCGCTACATCGCCAAATACACCATCAATCCGGCCATCGCCCACGGGCTGGCCCGCCATATCGGCACCGTCGAGGTGGGCAAGCGGGCCGATCTGGTGCTGTGGCAGCCGGCCTTCTTCGGCGTCAAACCGGCCCTGGTGCTGATCGGCGGCACCATCGCCGCCGCGCCCATGGGCGACGCCAACGCCTCCATCCCCACGCCGGAGCCGTTCCACTACCGGCCCATGTTCGGCGCCTTCGGGGGCGCGGTGGCGGCCTCGTCGGTAAGCTTCGTCTCGCCCGCCGCCCAGGCGGCCGGCCTGGGCCAGCGCCTGGGGCTGGCCAAGCGGACCGTCGCCGTGGATGGCACGCGCAAGGTCACCAAGAAAGACATGGTGCTGAACGACGCCCTGCCCCATATCGAGGTCTCGCCCGAGACCTACGAGGTCCGCGCCGATGGCGAGTTGCTCACCTGCGAGCCGGCCACGGTGCTGCCGATGGCGCAGCGCTACTTCCTGTTCTGAGGCGGGGGATTCCGCAGGTAACGGCTCCCGTCGCGGCGAAATGAGCGCCGGACGGATCTGCCCGGCTTTCGCAGAGCGCCACGGCCCGCGCCCGGCCGGGGCGGCGTTATGTTTCCTTTTCCGGACCGCCCGCCGTCAGGGCGCGGCGCAGCGCGGCCTGCCAGCCGGCATGGCGCCTGTTCGCTTCGCCGGCGTCCATGGCCGGCGTGAAGCGCTTTTCCGCTTTCCAGGTGGCGGCGAAATCCGCCATCTCCGGCCACAGCCCGGCTTGGCGCCCCGCCAGCCAGGCCGCGCCCAGGGCCGTGGCCTCCACGGTGGCCGGCCGTTCCACGGCGATGGCGGCGATATCGGCCAGGAACTGCATGGTCCAGTCGCTGGCGGCCATGCCGCCATCGGCACGGAGCGTCGGAATGGCCCCGCCCCAGGCCGCGGCCATCGCCTGCAGCAGGTCGCGGCTGCCATGGCCGACGCTTTCCAGGGCGGCGCGGGCGATCTCCGCCCGGCCGCTGGCGTAGGAAAGCCCGGAAATCTGGCCCCTGGCCGCCGCATCCCACCAGGGCGCGCCCAGCCCGGCGAAGGCCGGCACCAGATAAACGCCGTGATCGGCGGCGGCCGTTTGCGCCAGCGCCTCGATGCCGTCCACCCCGGAGGCGATGGCCAGCCGGTCGCACAGCCATTCCACCACGGCCCCGGCCGCGAACATCGAGCCTTCCAGCGCATAGGCCGCCCGCCCATCCAGCCGCCAGGCCAGAGTGGCGATCAGGCCCCGGCGGGTGGCGTCGGCGGCGGGCGCCGTCTGGCCGGTGTTCAGCAGCACGAAGGCGCCGGTGCCATAGGTGGCCTTGGCCATGCCCGGCTGGAAACAGCCCTGGCCGATGGCGGCGGCCTGCTGGTCGCCGGCCACGCCGCCGATCGCCACCGGCGCCCCCAGCACGCCGGCAGCGGTGGTGCCGAAACGGGCGCTGCTCTCCAGCACTTCGGGCAGCATCGCCATGGGCACGCGCAGCAGCGCGCACAGCTCTTCGTCCCAGCGGCAGGCGTGGATGTCGTAAAGCATGGTGCGCGAGGCGTTGGTGGCGTCGGTGGCGTGCACCTGCCCGCCGGTCAGGCGCCACAGCAGGAAGCTATCGACCGTGCCGAAGGCCAGCGCGCCCCGTTCCGCCGCCGCCCTGGCGCCTTCCACACGATCGAGCAGCCAGGCGATCTTGGTGGCGGAGAAATAGGGATCGGCCAGCAGCCCGGTGCGGCGCGCCAGCAGCGGCGCGTGGCCGTCTTTCACCAGCTGGCGGCAGGCCTTGTGGCTGCGCCGGTCCTGCCAGCCGATGGCGCGGTGGATGGGGCGGCCGCTGGCGCGTTCCCACACCAGCACGGTTTCGCGCTGATTGGCGATGCCGATGGTGGCGATGTCGGCGGCATCCACCCCGCCCGCCGCCAGCGCCTGGCGGCAGCAGGCCAGCGTCGTTTGCCAGATATCTTCGGGATCGTGTTCCACCCAGCCCGGGCGGGGCAGGTGCTGCGCCAGCCGACGGGAGGCGGTGGCGATAATGCGCCGGGTGGAGTCGAACAGCAGGGCGCGGCTGGAGGTGGTGCCCTGATCGATGGCCAGGACGATGCCCATGATCCGCCTCCGCGCCGCCGCCCGAACGTAAACTGCGCGCAAACTGCCGTGAACCCCGGCATGGATGCCGGGCCGCCGCCCTGTCCCGCGCTTGCGCCCGCCACCGGCGCGGATTAGCGTGCGCATATGGCTGCCACGCCCGCCTGCGACGCCTGCGCGGCTGGCACGTTGGAGGCGCGCCATGACGGCCCATGAAGGACGGCGCAGCATCCGTTCGGCGCTGTGCGCGGTTTGCGCCATCCTGCTGGCCTGCGTGCCGGCGCTGGCCGCAGAGGAGAGCCTGGCCGACCGGGTGGAGCGCGCCCGCGCATTGATCTTTGCCGGCGCGCCGCTGGCGGCGCTGGAATTGCTGCGCCCCTTGGCCGAGCGCCATCCCGACGACACCGATGTCTATTTCTTCCGCGGCATGGCGGCCTCGGCCGCCGCCAATCTGGCCACCGCGCCGCTGTCGCAGCAGGACCGCCGGGCGCTGCGCGACGAGGCGGTGGCGAGCTATCGCCACATTCTGGAAGAAAGGCCCGACCTGGCCGGAGCCAGGCTGGAACTGGCCCGGGTTTTGTTCGAGCGCGGGCGCTGCCTGGAAGAGCCGGACGACCTGATCGAACATCTGCTGGGCGACGATTGCGAGGCCGCCGCCCACCATTTCCGCCGCGCCCTGGCGGGCGACCTGCCGCCGGACATCGCCGCGGCGGTGCAGCGTTTTCTGGCCGCCATCCAGGCGCGCAAGCGGGTTTCGGGCTCGTTCGACATGGCCCTGGCGCCCGACAGCAATGTCAACTCCGGCACCTCGGCCAGCAGCTTCGCCTCGCGCCTGCGCAATTTCTTCACCGGCGAGCCGCTGGAGTTCGAACTGGACCGGCGGGCCCGGGAGACCTCGGGCGTCGGCGCCATCGTTTCCACGGCGGGCGAGTATCGCCATCCCCTGGAGCTGCGCCTGTTCGACCATGCGGCGAGCAGATTGCGCCTGGGCAGCAGCCTCTATCGGCGCGAATATCGCGGCAGCCGCTTCGACGACATGACGCTGCGGTTTTATGCCGGCCCGCAGCTGCTGTTCCCGCGCGGCCACGCCAGTCTGCTGGCCCAGGCCAGCCGCCGCTGGTTCGGCGGCGAACCGGTTAGCTGGAGCTTCGGCCCGCGCCTGGAAGGCATCGTGCGCGTCGGCACCGCCCTGTGGCTGGCGGGCGGTGCGGAGCGGATGGAAAGGCGCCACCGCCACAGCAAGGCCAGCGACGGCCCGCGCACCGGCCTGGATGCCAGCCTGACCTGGGAGGCGACACCGGCGCTGGCGCTGGGCCTGCGCGCCGGCCTGGCGAGGGACCGCGCCAGACGCGCCGACCTTAGATCGCGCACCCGCCGGCTGGGCGCCTTTACCCTGGTGGATCTGCCGCCGCTGCTGGGCATCGGCGGCTTTGGCTTCGACCTTTATCACGATGTCCTGTTCACCCGTTACGATCAGCCGGGCTATTTCTTGATCAGCGCCGATGCCCGCCGCGATCGCACCTCCATCTCGCGCTTGTCGGTGTCCAACGATCGGCTGGAGCTGTTCGGCTTCGTCCCGGCCCTTTCGCTGGTTCACGAACAGCGCCAGTCGAACATCGCCCGGGTGTTCGATTATCGCCGCAACCGGGCCGAGCTTACCATGCGGCGGCTGTTCTAGGCCCATGCCCGGGCGTGAAAGGCGGCAGGCGGGCAGGCGGCGCGAGCGGGCGGCCAGCCGCAAAACACCGCAGCTGCCCTGGCGCCAGGTGGTGAACCCCTGGCCGCCGCTGGAGATCGCATCGGGCGACGAGATCGAGGCGGTGCACGAGGCCTCGCTTGCCGTGCTGGAAGAGATCGGCGTCAACGTTCTGCTGGACGAGGCGCGGGGGCTGTTGAAGGCGGCCGGCGTGGCGGTGACATCGGGCGAGGCGCGTGTGCGTTTCGAGCGTGGCTTTATCGAACAGGCGGTGGCAAAGGCGCCGGCCCAATGGACGCTGCATGCGCGCAACCCGGCCAGAAGCCGCGTCTTCGGCGGCAACCGCATCAACTTTCTGCCGGTGGCGGGCAACCCCAATGTTTCCGATCTTGAAGGCGGGCGCCGGTCCGGAACCCTGGCGGATTATCGCGATCTGTTGCGGCTGGCCCAGGTTGTCAACGCCGTGCACGGTGCCACGCCGATGCTGGAGCCGCTGGATGTCCCGCCGGACCTGCGTTATCTCGACATTGTGGGCGAGCAATTCCTGGTCACCGACAAGATCGCCTTCGGCTATTCCCTGGGCCGGCGCAAGATTCTGGACGCCATCGAAATGGCGCGCATCGCCCGCGGCCTCGACCGGGCGACGCTGGAGCGCGAACCCAGCCTGTGGACGGTGGTGAACTGCAACTCGCCGCTGCAACTCGATATCCCCATGCTTCACGGCATGATCGAGATGGCGCGGCGCAATCAGCCGGTGGTGGTCACCCCCTTTACACTGGCGGGCGCCATGGCCCCGGTTTCTCTGGCCGGCGCCCTGACGCAGCAGAACGCCGAGGCGCTGGCCGCCATCGCCATCATTCAAACGGTGCGGCCGGGCGCGCCGGTGGTCTATGGCGGTTTCACCAGCAATGTCGATATGCGCTCTGGCGCGCCCGCCTTCGGCACGCCGGAATATGTCAAGGCGGTGCTGGCCGGCGGCCAGTTGGCCCGGCGCTATCGCCTGCCCTATCGCTCGTCTGCCGTCAACGCCTCCAACGCCCCCGATGCCCAGGCCACCTGGGAAAGCGCCATGTCGCTATGGGCGGCGGTGATGGCCCATACCGGCATGATTCTGCACAGTTTCGGCTGGCTGGAGGGCGGGCTGACCGCGTCTTTCGAAAAGATCGCCATCGATATCGAAATGGTGCAAACCATGATGGTGGCCCTGGAGCCGATAGATTTTTCCACCCCCGAACTGGGCATCGAGGCCATGCGCGAGGTGGGGCCGGGCGGCCATTTCTTCGGCGCACAGCACACGCTGGAGCGTTACGAAAACGCCTTCTACCGCCCCATCCTGGCCGATTGGCGCAATTGGGAAACCTGGAAGGAAGACGGCGCCCGCGACGCCACCCAGCGCGCCCACCGGCTGTGGCAGGCGCTGCTGGCCGAATACCAACAGCCCCCCATGGACCCCGCCATCCGCGAGGAGCTGACCGGATTCATCGCCCGCCGCAAGGCCGAGGGTGGGGCGACGGGGGTGGACTGAGGGAGGGGGGAGGCCGTGCCGATACTACGGGAAACACAGGGCGGAGACAGGCACTCTTTATGGATGGTTGCACCGGCCGCCTGTGAGACATCTACCACCTTGACACATGCCATGCCGGTCGGTATTGTTGGGAATAAGATTTCGCAGGGGACACCTCGATGAAGATATCGACGATTCTCGATCACATCGATAGCGGACATATGGCGTTACCTGAGTTTCAACGAGGATATGTCTGGAATCGGGATCAAGTGCGGGCGTTGTTCAATTCCCTTTACCGCGGTCATCCCGTCGGTGGGCTCCTGGTTTGGGCAGCAGAATCTGGGGATGTAAGTCATCGTGGCGATGGTCAACTGGCTCCTGGGGTCATCAAGCTCCTTCTCGATGGTCAGCAACGTATAACGTCTCTGTATGGTGTCTTGCGAGGAAAGCCACCAGCATTCTTCGATGGCAATGTTAAGACATTCACGGATCTTTACTTTCATTTGGAAAGTGAAGTATTCTCTTTCTATCAGCACAGCAGAATGGCAGGTGATACATTGTGGATTAGCGTATCGGAGTTCATGAAAGAAAGCCATGAAAAGATTGGAGGTATAACTCAGCTTTTGCAGAATTCGCCCGAACACACTCAAAGAATAGGGGATTACATAGGCCGTTTGGCTAAATTGCTTTCAATTAAGGATGTGGAACTGCATATAGACGAGGTAACAGAGCCAGATATCGATATTGTGGTCGATATATTCAACAGGGTCAACAGCAGTGGGACGAGATTATCCAAAGGCGACTTGGCACTTGCCAAAATTTGTGCCAAGTGGCCTGAGGCAAGAGAGGAGCTGAAAAGTCGTCTAGAACGTTGGAATTCGTCTGGTTATGGCTTTAGCCTCGATTGGTTGCTACGTTCGGTCAATACGGTGTCCACAGGCGAAGCAAGCTTCAGTCATTTGCATGATAAGAACGCAGAGGATATACGATGCGGACTCGCTCGCGCATCCAAAGCCATCGGCACGATTCTCGACATGATTGGTGGGCGGTTAGGTCTTGATCGTGATAGTGTGTTTTTCGGTGACTTTGCTATTCCTGTAATGGCCCATTACCTCGACCGAAACATATCTTTGGACGGAAAAGAATGGGATAAGCTCCTGTTTTGGTATGTCCAGGCAGGGATGTGGGGGCGTTTTTCAGGATCGACGGAAACAATGATAAATCAAGATCTAGCGGCCATCGAAGAATCCGAAGGGGCGTTGGACAACTTGATTGAGAAACTGCGTCTTTGGCACGGAGGACTTCGAGTCGAAGCGGCACATTTTTCCGGATGGAATGTTGGGGCAAGATTCTATCGGATTCTTTATATGCTAACCCGCATGGGTGCCGCCAGGGATTGGGGCACAGGATTGCCTCTTAAAGCTGGAATGCTGGGCAAAATGAGCGCATTAGAGCTTCACCACATCTTTCCGAAGTCTCAACTCTATAAACATGGCTATGATCGCCCACAAGTCAATGCCTTAGCCAACTTCTGCTTTTTGTCCAAAGGCACCAATCTCGCCATAAGAGATCGTTTTCCAGAAGCGTATTTCCCCAGAGTAGAGGCAAACCATCCCGGCGCCTTGGTGTCGCAGTGGATTCCGATGGATCCGACTCTGTGGAAGATTGAAAACTATCGGGATTTTCTGGAAGCTAGAAAGAATCTCCTGGCAGAAGAAACCAATCTTAGACTCATAGAATTACTTCATGGTGATGAGCATTGGACAAAATACATGGTGATGAGAGATGATGTTAATGTCGGCAATATTTCTGTGGCGGCACCCTCTGATGTTATCGAAGATGAAGAAGATCACCAAGTCGAAATCCTCAATAAATGGATGGAACAGCAGGGCTGTCCACGAGGAATTCGATCATTTGACTTTGCCGACACCAATACAGGAGAACAAAAGGCCGTGTTCGATCTTGCATGGCCTGATGGTGTTCAGCGTGAATTGAGTCAACCTGTGGCGGTGTTACTCAATGAAACGGCTGATGTTCTATCTCTCGCAAATGGTGCTGGCTATCGTTGTTTTACGAGGATTGAAGATTTCAAACGATACGTGGGAAACCTTCTATCCGGGCAGGAATCTGTGCAGTCTTTCCCATAGATTTATGGATCGCTTATGGCGGCAGTAAGATATTAGTGAATCAAGGGCCGCCCTTGAGGCTGCCCGTCGCTACCGGCAGCCAGCCCCTGGCGCTCGGGTGCTATCCATCCCCCGAAGGCTTGCTTTCCGCCGACAAAGACTCCCACCGCATCGCGGGGCAAGCGCCGCTGCGCCTGTGGCAGGCTTCCCAACATCGCCACACCACCCCCTGGCATCAGCAGATAGCCGCCGCTGGCGCCTGGCCCCACCCTGTCGGCGGGCGTAGCCTGGGGCGCGTGTGATGCCTTGCGCCGGCGGCAGGGCGGGCACCGCATACCGCATGGGCACCGCCGTCCGGAGGGCAAAGCAGTGCAGGACCACAAACGCCGTCTGGAACGCCGCATCGCCGCCACCGGGCCCGTCGCCGACCAGGTGGCAACCACCACCTGCTATATGTGCGCCTGCCGCTGCGGCATCCGCGTCCACAAGAAAGACGGCCGCCCCATCTACATCGACGGCCTGGCCAGCCATCCGGTCAATGGCGGCGTGCTGTGCGCCAAGGGGGCGGCCGGCCTGCTGAACCACCGCTCGCCCGCCCGCCTGACAACGCCGCTGAAACGCATCGGCAGGCGGGGCGAAAACCGCTTCGCCCCCATCTCCTGGGACGAAGCGCTCACGCTGGCCGCCTCCTGGCTGGCGCCCATCCGCGCCAGCGATCCCAAAAAGCTCGCCTTCTTCACCGGGCGCGACCAAAGCCAGGCCTTCACCGGCTGGTGGGCAAAACAGTTCGGCACCCCCAATTACGCCGCCCATGGCGGTTTCTGCTCGGTCAACATGGCGGCGGCCGGCCTCTACACCACCGGCGGCTCGTTCTGGGAGTTCGGCGAGCCCGACTGGCAGCGCACCCACTACATGCTGCTGTTCGGCGTCGCCGAGGATCACGCCAGCAATCCGCTGAAAATCGGCCTCGCCCTGCTGAAACGGCGCGGCGTGAAAATCGTCTCGGTCAATCCGGTTCGCAGCGGCTATTCGGCCATCGCCGACGAATGGCTCGCCATCCGCCCCGGCAGCGACGGTCTGCTGGCCATGGCGCTCTGCCACCAGCTGCTGGCCAGCGGGCGTATCGATCTGGATTATCTCGCCCGCTACACCAACGCGTCCCATCTGGTGATCTGCGCCCCCGGCGCCAGCGACGACGGCCTGATCGCCCGCAACCCGGCCGGCACCCCCCTGGTGCTGGACCGCCACCGCCAGGCCGCCATCGCCTGCGACCATCCCCAGGCCGCCCCCGCCCTCCACGGCGAAGCGGTGCTCGACGACGGCCGCCTGGCCCGGCCCGCTTTCGAGCTGGTCGCCCGCCGCTGCCTCCAGAATCGCTACAGCCCGGAGGCGGCAGCCACCGAAACCGGCATCGCCGCCGCCACCATCCGCCGCATCGCCGCCGAAATCGCCCAGGCGGCGTTCGAACGCGGCGCGGCGGTGGAAGAGCCGTGGACAGACAGCCACGGCCGCCGCCATGCCCGCTTTCCCGCCCGCCCGGTGGCCATGCACGCCATGCGCGGCGTCTCCGCCCACAGCAACGGCTTTCACAGCTGCCGCGCGCTTCACATCCTGCAGCTGCTGCTGGGCAGCGTCGATGCGCCGGGCGGCTGGCGCTATCGCCCGCCCTGCCCGCGCCCCATCCCCGCCCCGGGCCGCCCCGCCGGGCGGGCGGGCGAGGTCGTCCCCGGCCAGCCGCTGCCGGGCATGCCGCTGGGCTTTCCCGCCGGGCCGGACGATCTGCTGGTGGAGGCCGACGGCCAGCCGGTGCGGATCGACAAGGCCTTCTCCTGGCAGGCGCCGCTGGCCATCCACGGCCTGTTGCAGAACGTCATCGCCAACGCCTGGCGGGGCGATCCCTATCCCATCGATACCCTGTTCCTGTTCATGGCCAACATGGCCTGGAATTCGGCCATGAACACGCCCGCCACCATGGCCATGCTGGCCGATCGCGATCCGGCCAGCGGCGCCTACCGCATCCCCCATGTGATCTATTGCGATGCCTATCAGTCGGAAACGGTGGCCTATGCCGATCTGGTGCTGCCGGATACCACCTATCTGGAACGGTGGGATTGCATCTCGCTGCTCGATCGCCCCATCGGCGATGCCGACGCGCCGGCCGACGCCATCCGCCGCCCGGTCGCAACCCCGGACCGCGACGTCCGCCCCTTCCAGGACGTTCTGCTGGAGCTGGGCCAGCGCCTTCGCCTGCCGGGCATGGTGGGCGAGGATGGCCGGGCGCGCTATCCCGGCGGCTATGCCGATTACATCGTCAACCATCTGCGCAAGCCGGGCATAGGCCTGCTGGCGGGCTGGCGCGGGGCCGACGGCAAGGCAGAGGGCAGGGGCGCGCCCAATCCGCGCCAGCTCGAAGCCTATGGCGCCAACGGTTGCCACTGGCGGAGCGAGCTGGCGCCGGACCAGCGTTTCCTGCGCTTTGCCAATGCCGGCTATCTGCAACGGGCGGTGGCGCTGGGGCTGGCCGACGACGCCCGCCCGCTGGTGCTGCGCCTCTATGGCGAAGAGCTGCAACGCTTCCGCCTGGCGGCGCGGGGCCACGGCGCCCACCAGCCGCCGCCGGGCGAGCGCGAGCGCATCGAGACCTTCTTCGATCCCCTGCCGCTGTGGCACCCGCCGCTGGAGCGTCCCGGCAGCGACTACCCGCTCCACGCCATCACCCAGCGGCCCATGGCGATGTATCACGCCTGGGGATCGCACAATGCCTGGCTGCGCCAGATCCACGGCCACAACCGCCTCTATGTCGGCGCCGCCGCCGCACGCTGCGCCGGGCTGGCCGATGGCGACTGGGCGCTGGTGGAAAGCCGCAACGGGCGCATCCGGGTGCGCGTCGCCATCGTCGATGGCGTCAACCCCGACACGGTGTGGACCTGGAATGCCATCGGCAAGCGCCCCGGCGCCTGGGCCCTGCCGGCGGACGCCGCCGAGGCGCAGACCGGCTTCCTGCTGAACCATCTGATCGACCATCTTGCGCCGGCAACGGAAGCGGGCGCCCGCCGCGCCTGCGCCGATCCGGTCACCGGCCAGGCGGCGTGGTTCGATCTCACGGTCCGCCTGGTTCGCGACCCGTGTCAAAGCGGGCAGGCGCGCCCGGCCTTCGCGCCGCTGGCCGCCGGCGCCGCCATCGCGGGGCCGCCATGACCTCGCTGCCGCCGCCAGCGGACAAAAAGCTGGGCCTGGTCATCGATCTGGATGTCTGCGTCGGCTGCCACGCCTGCGCCGTCGCCTGCAAATCGTGGAATTCGGTGGGGGCGGTGGCGCCGCTGGCCGATACCGCGCCCTATGGCAGCCAGGCGTCGGGAACCTGGCTGAACCGCATCCACAGCTTCGAGATCGACGACGGCCAGGCGGGCTTCACCCTGCATTTCCCCCGTTCCTGCCTGCATTGCGAAGACGCGCCCTGCGTTCCCGTCTGCCCCACCGGCGCCTCCTACAAACGGGCGACGGACGGCATCGTGCTGGTGGACGAAGACCTGTGCATCGGCTGCGGCCTGTGCGCCTGGGCCTGCCCCTATGGCGCGCGCGAGCTCGACGACGCCAGCGGCGTCATGAAGAAATGCACGCTGTGCGCCGACCGCATCGACAACCAAGCCCTGGACGCGGCCGACCGCATCCCCGCCTGCGTGCGCACCTGCCCCACCTCGGCGCGCCATTTCGGCGATCTGGGCGATCCGGCCTCCGAGGTCTCGCTGCTGGTGGCAGAGCGGGGCGGCGTGGCGTTGATGGCCGAGAGCGGGGCGGCGCCGGTCAACCGCTACCTGCCGCCCCGCGAACGGCGCGCCGGCGACGGATATGCGTCCACATCTGACGCAGATGCCGGCGACGAGGGCCAGCGCGTGGCCGGTTTCCTGGGCTGGCTCGACCGCGTCCTTGGCGATTGAAGGCCCGTGCATCCGGCGCTTTCCATCGTCGTTTTCACCAGCCTTTCCGGGGCGGGCTACGGCGCCCTGGCCTGGCTGGGTCTGCTGGCCGCCCTGGGCGCGCTGCCGGACGCGCCCCTGCCCGGCGTCGCCGCCGGCGCCGCCGCCCTGGCGCTGATCACGGTGGGGCTGCTGGCATCCGTTTTCCATCTGCGCCGCCCGGAACGCGCCTGGCGGGCGCTTTCGCAATGGCGCAGCTCGTGGCTTTCCCGCGAAGGCGTGGCGGCGCTGATCGGCTATGGCCCGGCCCTGGCCTTTCTCGGCTGCTGGCTGTGGCAGGGCCAGGTTGCGCCCATCGTCGCCGCCTTCGGCCTGGCGGCGGCGGTCTCGGCGCTCGTCACCGTCGCCTGCACGGCCATGATCTACCGTTCGCTGTGGACCGTGCCTCATTGGCACAATGGCTGGACGCTGCCGTCCTTTCTGGCGACCGGGCTGGCCGGCGGCGCCCTGGTGGTGGCGGCCGTTCTGGCGCTGGCCTCGGCCGCCAGCGGCTGGGCGCCGCCGCCGTTGCCGCCGCCGCTGGCGGTGGCCGCCCTGGCGCTGGCGCTGGCGGTGGAGATCGGCGCCTGGCGCTGCCGCCGCCGGGCCGGCGCCAGCGATGCCCCCGGCGCGCTGGGCCTGAGCGGCCGGGCCAGGGGCGCGCGGCTGCTGGAGGCGCCGGCCACCGCGCCCACCTGGCTTCAGCGCGAGATGGTCTTCGTCATCGCGCGCCGCCATGCCGGCAAGCTGCGCCGCCTGGCGCTGGCGCTGGGCGTCCCACTTCCCGTTCTGCTGCTGGCAGCGGGCGCGGCCTGGGGCGGCTGGCCCGGCGCGCTGCTGGCGCTGATTGCCGCCGGCTGCGGCATCGCCGCCACCATGGTGGCGCGCTGGCTGTTCTTCGCCGAAGCCCGCCACAAGGTGGCGCTTTATTTCGGCGCCGACCGGGTCTGATCTTGGGGTCTGATCTTGGGGCCTGATCTCGGGTTTGAGCCGGCCCCGGGCGCGCCATCGTTTGGCTCGGGGCGTTGACCTGGAGCGTTGACCCGGGGCGCCGGCGCAAGGCAGGCTGGCGCCCATGGCCGGGCGTTATCATGTCACCGTCGTCGGGGCTGGCGTGGTCGGCGTCTGCGCTGGGCTGGCCCTGCTGCGCGACGGCCACGATGTGACCCTGCTGGACCGCGACGGGCCGGGCGAGAACTGCTCCTTCGGCAATGCCGGCATGATCTGCGATGTCAGCGCCGCGCTGCCGCTGCCTTCGCCCGGCGTGGTGCGCCGCATCCCCAAAATGCTGCTGGATCGCGCCGGCCCCCTGACCCTGCGCTGGCGCCATCTGCCGCATCTTCTGCCCTGGCTGCTGGCCTTTGCCCGCAGCGCCCGGCCCGCCACGCGGCTGGCCCATGCCCGCGCCATGCACGCCCTGCTGGCCGGCGCGCCGGCGGCCTGGGATGCGCTGGTTCGGGGCAGCGGCGGCGAGGATTTGATCCGCAAGCGCGGCCTGCTGACCGTTTATGAGAGCGAGCGCGGCTTTGCCGCCGGCGCCCCCGGGCGCGCCCTGCTGCGGGAGCTGGGCTGCGAGGTCGCCACGCTGGGGGCGGACGAGCTGCGCCAGATGGAACCGGCCCTGGCGCCCAGCGTCCGCCATGGCGTGTTCTATCCCGGCTGCTACAGCACCAGCGATCCCTATCGCCTGACGCTGGCCCTGGCGGAACGCTTTGCCGCCGAGGGCGGGACGATTGCGAAGGCCGCCGTCGCCGCCGTGGAGACGGGCGGCGGACGCGTGGCCGCCCTGGAGACCTCTGCCGGGCGGCGCGTCATCGACCGCCTGGTGATCGCCGCCGGCGCCTGGTCGCACCGGCTGGCCGCCACCATGGGCCTGAAGCTGCCGCTGATCGCCGAGCGCGGCTATCACAGCACCCTGCACGGCCTGTATTGCGGCCTTCGCCGCCCGCTGATCCATGGCGAGGGCCATTTCGGCATCAACGCCATGGCCGCTGGCCTGCGCCTGGCTGGCACGGTGGAACTGGCGAGCCACGAGGCGCCGCCCGACTGGCGCCGGGCCGATTCGATCCGCCAGCGCGGGCTGGCCGTGCTGGCCGATGGCGGGCGGGCGGAGAAGGTGACGCGCTGGATGGGGCGGCGCCCGACCCTGCCCGATTATCTGCCGCTGCTGGGGCCGGTGCCGGGTGTGGGCAACGCCTGGTTCGATTGCGGCCATCAGCATCTGGGCCTGACCCTGGCCGCCCGTTCGGGCCAGGCGGTGGCCGATCTGGTGGCCGGGCGCGACCCGGGGCTGGACCTGGCCCCCTTCCGCGCCGAGCGTTTCACCGGCGGCTAGGTGTTGGCGCCGCGCGCGGGCGGCCGCGATGGCGAACGCGACCGGCACCCGGAGGCCGCGCCTCCGGCGGTGCGACCGGCTGTCGCTCGATGTCGTCCAGGCGCGCGCTCACGGCATCGGCCCCCTGTTGACAGCGGGCGCGGGGTGTGGGAGAAGGCGCGACAGATGTCGTCGGGGGTGCGGTGGGGCCGAGAAACTGCGGGCCTGTCCGTAATGCACCACGCACTCGGCTCAATACAGGCGCCAGGGCCAACACCGGCGGCATCTCACCCTCCTCTTCCTTGGGCGACGGATAGGGCAGCCAGCTCCGTTGCTCTGCATTGACGTCGATGGCGGCCGGGCGCGACCCGGGGCTGGATCTGGCTCCCTTCCGCGCCGAGCGTTTTGTCGGCGGCCAAGCGCTGGCGCGGGGTGCCCTATTGACGGCGGGCGCGGGGTGTGGGAGAAGATGCGCAGATGCCGCCGAGGTGCGGAAATGCACACCTTCGGGTGTGGCGGTGGGGGAGCGCACACGGCCTGTTCCGTGATACCCCGCGCACTTGGCCCGATGCAGGCTCTGGGCCACCACGGCGGCACCTAACCCTCCTCCGGCGGATAGAGCAGCCAGTTCTGGCGGTGCCGAAGGGATGTTGCGCCGGTTGGGCGCGGGGCCGCTTGTGGCGGTGCCGTTGCGGTGCCACCATGGCCCGTGCCTTGCCGTGGACCGGGAGGAGGCCATGAGCCGAGCGTTCGTGCGCGAACCGGATGGCGACGAGATCGTCGATGCGCTGCCGGAATTGCCGCAGCAGCCCATCCCCAACTATGTCACGCCCCAGGGCATGGCCGACCTGCAGGCTCGGTGCGAACGGCTGAGGCGCGAGCGCGACGCGCTGCAGGCCCATGACGAGGGCATGGTGGAGGCGGCGAAGCTGGCCCATATCCGGCGCGACCTGCGCTATGTGGAAGGCCGCATCGGCCATGCCGTGGTGGTGGACCCGGCCGGCCAGCCGCGCGATGTGGTGGCCTTCGGGGCCACGGTGGAGGTGGAAGACGAGGACGGCGCGCGCCAGCACTGGCGCATCGTGGGCGAGAACGAAGCCGATAGCGCGCGCGGCATGGTAAGCTGGATCAGCCCCCTGGCGCGGGCGCTGACCGGCGCCAGGGTGGGCGAGGCGGTGACCTGGCGCCGCCCGGCCGGCGACCGGGAACTGGAGGTTGTCGCCATCCGCTATGCTTGACGGCGCGGGGCGGCGGCGCTAGGGTTCGCGCCCGGCGGTGGCCCCGGCGTTGCCCATGAGGGCGCGGGGTCGCGGCAGGCCGGGCGAGGCGCCGGGAGGAAGCGGGCGATGAAGGTTGCGAATTCTCTGCGCTCGCTTGCCAAGCGCCATTTGCAGTGCCGCATCGTGCGCCGCAAGGGCCGCGTCTATGTCATCAACAAGCGCAACCCGCGCTTCAAGGCCCGCCAGGGACGCTGACCGGCCCCGGCCCGCCCGGTGACCGGGGGCGGGCGAGGCTTGAAATTGACCGGGGCGGGGCCTTGACCTGCCGTGGCCGGGCTGAAAGGATGGCCTCTGTCGCATGAAACGATGGGGGGCATCGCGATGACACACAGGAAAACGACACGGGCAACGTCGGCACAGGTGAAATCGGCGCAGGCGAAACCGGCTGGGGCAAAGCTGACCCGGCGGGCCGTGCTGCAGGCTTCCGCCGCTGCGGCGGCTGCGGCCGGCTTTGTCGATGGGCTGCTGGATGGGTCCAGCGCCTGGGCGCAATCCGGCAGGCAGCTGCGGGTGCGCGCCAACCGCAGCATCATTTCCACCGATCCCGGCTATATGATCGGCGGTTTCGAGATGGTGCTGCAATATGCCTGCCTGGCCAGGCTGGCGAAGTACACCAACAGCTCCGATTCCTGGGATTGGGAACCCAGCGAATTCGTGACATCGCTGAAGCAGGACGATGCCCAGACCATCTCCTTCGAGCTGAACAAGGGGATCATGTGGTATAGCGCCAGCAGCGGCGAGGCGATCGGCGAGCTGGATGCCGAAGACGTGAAATACTCGCTGGAGCGCATGAAGGTCTCCGAGTGGAAGGACAAGGCGGTGGCGCTGGACCGGGTCGATGTTACCGGCAGCCATTCCGGCGTTATCCGTTTGAACCAGCCCTTCGCGCCGGTCTGGCTGACCTGGCTGTGCGACGGCACCGGCACCATCCTTTCCAAAAAGGCGGTGGAGGCGGCCGGCGGCAAATACGACGGCATCTTCGATTTCTACTGCGGTTATTACCGCGTCAAGGAATGGGTGCAGAAGCAGAGCTATACGCTGGAACCCAATCCCTATTGGCAGGGCACGCCGCCCGGCATCGCCGATGTGAAGTTCATCGTGATCGACGACCACAAGACGGCCGAGATCGCCTTCGAGGCCGGCGAGGTGGATATCACCCACCTTTCCACCGAATCGATCCCGCGCCTGCTGGAAACCCCGCCGGAAGGCGGCATCGTGAAGCAATATGCCGGCACCCAGTGGTATTGGATGGGCATGAATGTCGACCATCCCAATCTGCAGGACATCCGGGTGCGCCGGGCCATCCAGCACGCCGTGGATGTGGAAACGGTGATCGCCGGTGCCTTCGCCGGCGTTGGCACCCGCGCCCATGGCATCGTGCCGCCGGGGCTGATCGGCCACCGCACCAAGGGCGCCTACGCGACACCGGACCCGGACGCCGCCCGCGCCCTGATCGCCGAGGCAGGGGCCGAGGGCCTGAAGCTGACCTTGAAGACCGAGAATCAGGCCGACCGCATGGCGGCGGCGACCATCATCCAGGCCAATCTGGCCGATGTCGGGATCGAGGTGGAGGTGGTGCCGATGGATGCCGGCCCGTTCTGGAACCTGGGCCTGGAATCGGAGGGCGACGACTGGAAGGATCTGGAACTGTGGATCATCTCCTATCTCGACTCGCCCGATCCCAGCCAGATGACCCAGTGGTATGTTTCCGCCCAGGTCGGGGTGTGGAATTGGGAACGCTGGTCCGATCCCGAATTCGACGATCTGTTCGCGGCCGGGCTGGGCGAGACCGACCCGGACAAGCGCCACGCCATCTATATCCGCATGCAGGAGATCATGGAGGAGACCGGCGCCTATGTCTGGCTGGTGTTCCCGCCCAACGGCGTCATCTATCGCGAAGGGCTGGAGCCGGTGATCACCCCCAACGGCTATATCTGGCAGGTCCAGCACTTCCGCTGGAGCGGCGACCAGGCCTGAAGCCGGCCGGCGAGGCGCGCGCAGTCTCGCCGGCTGTTTTCCCCTGAAGGAGCGACGGGCGGGGCGTTCAGGTTTGCCTGACGCCGGCGCCCTGGTAGAGCGCCTCGTTCTGGGCCGCCAGGATGCGCCGGTGCCAGGCCATGGCGGCCGCGCTCATGTCGCCTTCGGGCAGCGGCACATGGTGGAAATGGCGATAGCGATCCTGGCCCCGGACCGGCACGGCAAAGCCCTCGCTGGCCTCCGTCTGGCGCATGGCGGGCGCGATGTAGTTGATGGCCAGGCCAACCCGGCGCTGGCCCGAACGGTTGGGGCCGGAGGCGTGCAGCAGGTGGCCGTGATGCAGCGAGGCCTGGCCCGGCTCCAGCTCCACCGTCACCGCGCTTTCCTCGTCGATGGCGGCCTCCGCCTCCTGGCCGCGGGTGAGGAAGTTGTCGGCCGCGAAGGTGTCGCGGTGCGCCAGCAGCCCCTGCCTGTGAGAGCCGGGGATGAAGCGCATGCAGCCATGCTCCTCGCGCGCCGGCCCCAGCGCCACCCAGACGGTGACCTCGGCGTCGCCGGAAAGGCCCCAATAGCGCAGATCCTGATGCCAGCTGACATAGGAGGGCGTGCCCGGCTCCTTGGTGAAGAAGGTGGAATCCCAGAGCAGGATGTCGGGGCCGAGCACGGCCTCGACGGCATCCAGAACGGCTGGCAGGCGGGCGATGTCGGCGACGAAGGGAAAGACGATATGGGCCAGATTGACCTGGCCCTTGTTGCCCAGCCTGTGGGCCGCGATACGCTCGCCCAGGGCCTCGAAATGGGCACGGCAGGCGAGCGCATCCGCCGCCGCCATGGCCTGGATCGGGAAGGCATAGCCGTCGCGTTGGAAGCGTTCGGCGAGAGTCTGTGCGGTCATCGTCCCCCCTGTGCGGTGCCCGGCCGGGCGGAGCCGCCGCGCAATCGAAGGTGAAACACGACGCCCGCCGTCGCGCGGAATCAATGGAATTCGCAGCGCCGCCCGCTCTGGCCTGCCGCCCGCTGTCGTCTGGCCCTCGTGGACATGTGGCGGTGCCGGCGCGGTTATAGCAAGTTTACCCCGGTTTATCGAAAATTCGTAAACCAGGGTAAACTTGCTATAAATGGACCCATGGCGGAAGCCCTGCGCATTCGGTGCTGGCGGCTCTCCGCCGGGGCCGGCGGGTTGCGATGCCGTGCTGGAGGCTGCCCTGTGGCGGCGTGCGGTGTGCCGGGGGTGCATCGTCGGCGCAGTTATAGTAAGTTTACCCCAGTTTATCGAAAATCCGTAAACCAGGGTAAGGTTGTTATAGATGGACCCGCTGCGGAACCCCTATGCACCCGGTGCCGGCAGCCCTCCGCCGGAGCTGGCGGGCCGCGACGGCGTGCTGGAGTCCGCCGCCATCCATCTCGACCGCATCGCGAGCGGGCTGCACGGCAAAAGCATCCTGTTCGTCGGCCTGCGCGGCGTCGGCAAGACCGTGCTTCTCAATCGCGTCGCCGACGATGCCCAGGGGCGTGGCCTCGTCTGCCTGCGGATCGAGGAGCCCGAACAGCGGTCGTTGCCGGCCCTGCTGGTGCCGGCGCTGCGCGGTGCCCTGCTTCGTCTCGACCGGTTCGAAGCGGCGGCCGGCAAGCTGCGGCAAGCGTGGCGCGGCCTGGCGAGCTTCATCGGCGCGGTTCGGGTCCAATACCAGGATGTGGGGTTCCGCATCGATGCCGAGCCCGAGCCCGGCCTCGCCGATAGCGGCGATCTCGGGTCCGACCTGACCGACCTGTTTCGAACCGTCGGCGAAGCGGCGCGGGAGAGGGGCCGGGCGGTGGCGTTGTTCGTCGACGAACTCCAATATGTCGAGAAGGAGGAGTTTGCCGCGCTGATCGTGGCCCTTCACGGCTGCCAGCAACGCCGGCTTCCCATCACGCTGGTCGGGGCGGGGCTGCCGCAGCTGGTCGGCAAGAGTGGGCGGGCGAAATCCTATGCCGAGCGGCTGTTCGACTTCCCGCAGATCGGGACGCTGGACCGGGACGCCGCCCTGCGCGCCATCCAGGTGCCGGCGGAGCGGGAGGGTGTGCATTTCAAAGGTGCAGCGCTCCAGCGCATCCTGGATCGCACCGAAGGCTATCCCTATTTCCTCCAGGAATGGGGCTCCCACGCCTGGGAGGCGGCGAAGACCTCGCCGATCGCCGTCGCGGATGTGGAAAGGGCGAGCGAACTCGCCCTGGCAACGCTGGATGCCGGCTTCTTCCGGGTTCGCTACGATCGCTGCACGCCCAGGGAAAGGGACTATCTCCGCGCCATGGCGCGGCTGGGGCCGGGGCCGCACAGGTCGGGCGATGTCGCCGCGGCGCTTGGCCGCAACGTCACCAGGGTGGCCCCGGTGCGCAACCAGCTCATCGCCAAAGGCATGATCTACAGCCCGGCCCATGGCGACACGGCTTTCACCGTGCCGATGTTCGATGCCTTTCTGAAGCGGACAACACCGGACGGGATCGACTGACCGGGCGCAGACCGCCGTCATGGGCGCCGCCGCCCGCTACCATTTGGCGATCAGCGGTGTCCCGGCGTCGGGGCGGGCGGGGAAGGCTGCTTGCAGCGTGGCGGCCAGCCGCTCGCGCTGCCCCCGGCAGTCTGGCCGGTGGAACAGGTTGCGGTGTTCGCCTGGGTCGCTGGCGAGGTCGAACAACTCGCCCCAGCCCTCGTCGCCCTCGGGATAAAGGGTCAGCCGCCAGCTGCCGGCGACGATGGAGTGGTTGTAAAGGCGCCGGTCCAGGCGTGGGTGAAACTCCAGAAAGCGGGCGCGGCGTTCCAGGGCACCGCCTTCCAGCAATGGGCGCAGGCTCTCGCCGTCCATCCCGCCGGCATCGCGCTCCAGCCCGGCCAGGTCCAGCAGGGTCGCCATCAGGTCGAGATGGCTGCTGGGGGCCTGGGTGGTCTGGCCTGACGGCACGCCCGGCCCGGCCATGACCAAGGCCACGCGGGTGAGGTCGCGATAGGGCGGCGGTCCCTTGTGCAGCAGGCCGTGCTGGCCCAGGAACTCGCCATGATCGGAGGTGAAGATCACCAGCGTGCGCTCGGCCATGGCGCGCGCCTCCAGCCTGGCCAGCACGCGCCCGAAACAGTGGTCGATCTGCGCCTCCATGCCCCGCGTCAGGGCGATGGCGCGGGCCAGGGCGGCGGGCGGAATGGCTTCGGTGGTGGTCATGCCGCCCTGTTCGACGGCGGGCGCATGGTTGTCGATCCAACCCGTTCCCAGCCGGGCGCGCACATAATCCGGCATCGCCTCCAGCTCGCCCGCCCGCACCGCCGGGGCAGGCATGGCGGCGGGGTCGAACAGGTCGGCCCAGGGGCGGGGCGGGCTGAAGGGGTGGTGGGGGTCGGGCGTGGAGACGAACAGCATGAAGGGCTCGCTCGCCCTCTCCAGGAAGGCGATGGCCTTCTCGGCGATCCAGCTGTTGTAGTGCAGCGGTTCGGGCACGGCACAGGTCCAGGCTTCGTCCAGGCCGGGTGCCGGCCCTTCCAGCGCCGCTTCGGGCCGGTAGAGCGCCACCGCTTCGGGATGGTTGTGCCGCAGCCAGTGGGCGTAATGGCCGCCCTCGGTCACCAGCAGCGACTCGCCGATGACGAAATCGACGCTGCGATAGCCGAGATAGGGGCCGTTCCAGCCCGCCCCGCGCCCCGCCTGCCAGAACGGCACCGATTCGGGGAAGGCAAAGCGCCGATCGGCCATCAGCGGCTGCAGGTGGAGCTTGCCCACGGCATGGGTGTCATAGCCGGAATCGGCCAGCAAGCCGGGCAGGGTGGGCAGGCCCTGCCGCATGGTGCGGCCGTTGGTGGTCATGCCGTGATGGCGCGGATAGAGGCCGGTGATAACGCTGCCGCGGCTGGGGCTGCAGATCTGGTTGGGCGTGAGGTGGTCGTCGAAGCGCATGCCGCGCGCCGCGATGGCGTCGATATGGGGTGTCGCCGCCAGGGGGTTGCCATAGCAGCCCAGGCTGTCGGCCCGTTGCTGATCGGTGCAGAAGATCAGGATGTTGGGGTGCCTGGCCATGGCGGGCGGTCAATAGGGCCCCGGCACGATGGGTGTGCCGTCGTGGAAGCGCTGCGGGCGGAAGCGGTGGAGGTCGTGGCCGGGGGCGCGGCCGGCCACCAGATCGGCCAGGATGCGCCCGGCCGCCGGGCCGATGCCGAAGCCGTGGCCGGAAAAGCCGGTGGCGATGAACAGGCCCTCCGGCCCGATCGGGCCCAGCACGGGCACGGCGTCGGGGGTGACATCGATCATGCCCGCCCAGGCTTCGTCCAGGCCCACGCCTTTCAGGAAGGGCAGGCGCTGCGCCAGGCGCTTCCTCAGCCGCCGCAGCACCGGTTGCGAGGGCAGGGGGTGGAGGACGCGTTGCCGTTCGAACGGGCTTTCCTCGTCGCCGTGCCAGCGCCGTGCCAGGCGCCAGCTGCCGGGATAGCCGGCGGGCGCCGCCGGCCGCAGCCGCAGATCGCGCGCCGATTTGCGGATCAGCGGTAGGAAGCGGCGGGCATGGCGGAAGGATTCGGGCGCCAGATAGTGTTCGGCGACATCGCCGGTGGCGATGGTATAGCGCCCGTCGTCGCGCCGCCGGATCGCAAGGCCCGGCAGCGACAGGTTGTGCGGCAGGTCGGGCGGGGCGGGGCCGGTGGCCGCCGCAGTGGACCGCACGGCAAGCTGTGGCAGGGGGATGCCGGCCTGGGCAGCGAACAGGCCCGACCAGGCGCCCGCCGCCAGCACCGCGCGCTGGCAGGCCACCCGCCCGTGTTCCGTCACCACGCCGGCGACGCGGCCACCGGCCAGGTCCAGGCAGCGGACAGCGCAATCCTCGATCACGGCGGCGCCCTGTGCCTGGGCGGCGCGGGCCAGGGCCGGCGCCGCCTGCCAGGGTTCGGCGCGCCCGTCGGAGGCGGTCATCATGCCGCCGGCGATGCCGCCAGATAGCGCCGAGGTCAGCGCCGGGGCCAGCGCCGGCAGCAGCGCTGCCACCTCGTTCGGCGACAACATGCGGGTGTCCAGCCGGTGGACTGCGGCCGTCTCGCGCCAGCGTTCCATCGCTGCCAGGGCCTTCCGGTCACTGGCGAGCTTGATGCAGGCCGATGGGGTGAAGGCCAGCCCCGCCTCGCCGGTCTGGCGGGCCAGATGGCGCCAGATGCGGTTCGCCTCCATCGCGATCGGCAGCTCGGCCGCATCGCGGCCCTGCTGGCGCACCCAGCCCCAATTGCGGCTGGATTGCTCGCCCGCCACCCGGCCCTTTTCGGCCAGCAGCACCTTCCAGCCGCGCCGGGCCAGAAACCAGGCGGTGGCGACCCCCGCGATGCCCGCCCCGATCACCGCCGCATCGACGGCCTTTGGCAGCGGGTCGCAAAAGCGTTGCGGTGTGGCCGGGGTCAGCATCGCGCCGGTCTGGCCGGCCCTGGGGCAACCGGTCCCGGGGCGATCGGCCCCAGAGCGATCGACCCCAGAGCGATCGACCCCAGAGGGATCGACATTGTGCCGGCGGCGGTGCTGCGGATAATCTGCGCGCACATGTCACCCCACTATCGAGGATATGGCCATGGCCAGCATCGCCACCTTGCCCCGCGCCGGCTTCCAGGACGATCCCGAACGCTCGCAGACCATGAACGCCTCCTTCTATTGGGACCCGGCGATCTTCGAGCGCGAGAAGGCCGCCATCTTCTACAACAGCTGGCAGTATGTCGGCCATGTCTCGATGCTGCCGCAGGCCGGTTCCTATATCGTGCGCGACATCCTGGACCAGAGCGTGCTGGTGCTGCGCGACAGCGATGGCGAACTCCGGGCCTTTTTCAATGTCTGCCAGCACCGCGCCCATCGTCTGCTGGAGGGCGAAGGCCGGCTGGGGCCGGTGATCGCCTGCCCCTACCACAACTGGACCTATGAGCGTTCCGGCGCCCTGCGGACCGCCAGGGGCAGCGAGCGCATGGCGCATTTCGACCCCGCCCGCTATGGCCTGGAAAGCGTGCGGTTGGGCGAGATGCTGGGCTTCCTGTTCGTCAATCTGGATGGGCGGGCGCCGCCCTTCGAACGGGTGAGCGCGGCGCTGAGGGAAGAGATCGCCGCCTTTTCGCCCCGCGCGGCAGAGCTGAAATGCGCCGACCGCAGCCAATATGCGCTCAAGGCCAACTGGAAGAACTCGGTCGAGAACTACGACGAATGCTTCCACTGCCCCAACCGCCACCGCAGCCTGATCGAGGAAGCGCTGGATTGGGCCAGCTACCGCATCCGCACCTTCGAACACCATCACAGCCATTACAGCAGCGGCAAGGATGTCGCCTATGCCACCACCACCGCCGGCGCCGGCCAGCCGGAGCGTTTCGCCAGCTGGCTGCTGTGGCCCAATTGGGTGATCGAGGCCTATCCCGGCGGCAATCTGACGGTGTTCCACCACGACGCCATCGCGCCGGAGAACACCTTGCAGCGCTGCGAGTGGTATTTCCCCCGGGAGGAGCCGAGCGCGCAGGAACGCGAGGTGATCGATTTCGTGCACGAGGTGAGGCTGGAGGACATCCCGCTGTGCGAAAGCGTGCAGAAGGGCCTGCACAGCCTGGGCTATCGCCAGGGCCGCTTCGTGGTCGATGCCGACCGCAGCGAGATCAGCGAGCACGCCGTCCACGACTTCCAGCGCAAATGGCTGCGGGCCATGGGCAAGGGCTAGCCCGCTCTTCGCCCTGCTGAACGACGCCCAGGAGAGGCGGGCGGGCGAGATCCCGCGCGCCTGCCATCCGGGCGCGTGCGTCACGCTTTCCAGCCCCGCGTCGGCCTGGTCGAGCGCGAGAACGCGGCGATCATGAATGCGGCGCTGGCGGCCCTTGCCACCGGGGTGGTCGCCGCCTTCCGCCGGGCGCTGGCCGCGCTGGGCATCGCGGCGCCCTTCTGTCTCAGCCAGAACGACGGCACCTCGATGAGCGCCGCCCATGCCGAGCGTTATCCCGTGCCGACCTTCGCCTCCGGCCCCACCAACAGCATGCGCGGCGCGGCCTTCCTGTCCCGGTGCCAGGATGCGGTGGCGATCGATATCGGTGGCATCGCCACGGATGTGGGCGTGCTGGCGCGGGGCTTTCTGCGGGAATCGGCTCTGGCCGTGAATGTGGGCGGCGTGCGCACCAATTTCCGCATGCCCGATGTGCTGGCCATCGGGCTGGGCGGCGGCAGCCTGGTGCGCGACGGCGATCCGGTTTCGGTGGGCCCCGATTCGGTTGCCTTCGAACTGGCCGAAAAGGTGCCGGTGTTCGGGCCGGCATATTTCGGCATCGCCGAAGCCTGTACGCCGATCGAGCGCCTGGCGGTGGAACAGGACGCGCGGCGGGCAAAGACAACGAAGACAGGGGCGCGAAGCCGGCCGGCCCCGCGCCCCCTCGCGTCCCCGAGCTACAGGCCCATCTGGACCTCGTCCCAGGTCCGCATCATCTCTTCTTCGATCTGCGGCGTCAGCGGCACCCAGAAGCTGGTGCCGTTCATCAGCGCCACCGGGTCGTCATAGCCCAGCGCGGTGAGCGTGGCCGGATCCACCAGATCGAACGATTTCTGGTTGCCATGGCCATAGCCATAGGCCTCGATCAGGAACTTGCCCGATTCCGGGGCCAGCCAGGCATCGATGAAATCATAGGCCATCTGGGCATCGGCCGCCGAATTGGCGCCCAGCACCAGGCCGCAGGCCCAGCCGAAGGCGCCTTCCTTGGGCGCGGCGAAGGCCACCGGCACGCCTTGGTCGGTGAGGTTCACCAGGGCCTCGTTCCAGGCATAGCCGACCACGCATTCGCCCGAGGCGATGGCCTGTTCCATGTCGGTCTGGCTTTCCCAGTAGAAGCGGGCCAGGGGGCGCTGTTTGCGCACCATGTCGGCCGCCTCGGCGATCTGCTCGCTGGTCGGGCCCATGGGGTCGTAGCCCAGAATCTTGAGGGCGATATAGATGGGGATGGCGTCGCCGCCGCGCGGGCAGATGCGCCCCGCATAGCGTTCGTCGAACAGCATCTCCCAGCTTTCCTCGCCCTCGTAGATGTCGGTGCGGTAGATGATCGACGACAAGCCGAAATCGGTGATGGCCATATAGACGTCGCCATCCACCACCGCCCCGGTCATGGTGTGGAGCGAGGGGAACATGTCGTCCCAGGCGGCGATGCGCCCGGTGTCCAGCGGCTGGATCACGCCCGCCTCCACCCAGCGCGGCACGCCATCGACACAGGGATGGGAGATATCCGGATTGAAGCCGGCGCGGATCTTCTGCAGGCCATCCTCGGCCGAAGCGAACACCGACCAGGAAGGCTCGCCGCCATATTTGTCGACATAGGGCTGGAAGAGGTCCGTCACCTCGTAGCCCGACCAGGTGAAATAGGTGAGGTCTTCGGCGGCGGCGCGCGCGGAAGCGGGCGCCATGGCGGTGGCCACCGGCACCAGGCCGGCAGCCGCGCTGGCCTGCATGAACTGCCGCCGGTCGATGCGGCCGTGGATCAGCCGGTTCTGCAGCTTCTCCACATTGGGATATCTGAGGGTGTGCATGGTTCGTGTCTCCCTGTCGCTAGCCTCGGGCGGCTTCCCCCATCCTTCGAAGCGTGGGGTGGAGGGCAGCGCCCACAGCCAGTATAGCCGCCTTTGCCGCCGCCGCCTAATGCGCCGGCGCGGCCGCCGTCAGGCCAGATCCACCCACACCGCCAGCGGCCCCCGGTCGCCCTCGCGCCAGCGCACGCGCACGCGCTGGCCGGACTCCAGGCGGACGATGGAGGTCTTCGAGAGCACGCGCCCGGGCAGGAAAATGTCGCGTCCGCCACCGTCGGGCACGATGAAGCCGAAGCCCTTGTTGCTGTCGAAGAACTTCACCTCGCCGTCGCTGCCATGCTCCTCGCCGGTGGGCTGATCGCGGGGCGGGCGTGGCGCGCCGCGATGGCCGCCGCCGAAGGATGGCTGTTCGGCGGTGGAAATATCGACGCGGTGGATGCGGGAGACCTGAAAGCCACGCTCGGCCCTGGCGATGTCGCATTCCACCGTGGCCCCGTTGGGCAGGCCCTGGTGGATGCCGGCCTGGTTCAGCGCCGAGACATGGACGAAGACATCGGGTTCGTCGGGCGTGATCTGCACGAACCCGAAACCCTTGGTGGTGTTGAACCACTTGACGGTGGCCGTCACGTGGGTGCGCTCGTCGGGGGTGGGGTGGCCGGGCGAGCCCGGTTGGTGCTGGTCGGACATTCGGCTGCAAACTCCATCGGCCGCGCAGGCACCATGCGTCCCACGCGCCTGCATGGTGACTCAATTGCGCCCGCTGGCAAGCGAAAAGTTGGCCCTCGTCCCGGGGCCGGGGCGGCGTCAGCCGGAAAGGTCCAGCGCCTCGATGCCGTGGCGTTCCAGCAGCGCCGCCATCTTCGGCCGCGCCTGGATGCGCGCCACCAGGGCCGCCACATGGGGGTGGCGGGCGAGCATGGCGGCATAATCGACAGGCATATAGGCCTCGGCCAGAAACAGGATATCGGCCGTGCTGAAGGCCTCCCCGGCCAGCCAGGCCCGCCCGGCGACAAGGCCGTCGATGCCGGCCCACAGCTGTTCCAGATTGCGGCCCGCCCGGCGGCGCACGCCTTCCACGCCGCTCTCCTCGTCGGTGTACCAGGCGGCGTGATATTCGTTGGCGATGGCGGGATGCACCATGGAGTTCAGATACAGCATCCATTGATACCACGCCGCGCGGGCCGGGCTGCCCGGCGGCGGCGCCAGGCCGGCCTGGGGATGGCGGTCGGCCAGATGCATGGCGATGGCCGAGCCTTCGATCACGACCAGGTCGCCATCGACCAGGGTGGGAACCAGCCCGTCGGGGCGCAGCTTCAGATAATCGGGGTCGGTGGAACGCCCGTCCGGCAGCTCGATCAGGTCGTAATCGGCGCCGATCTCGTCCAGCGTGCCTTCCGGCACCATCGACATCGTGTAGGGTTTGCCGTAGAGGCGATACATGACGGCAGGTCTCCGGTTGGCACCGGCGGCTGCGCCGGTCGCAGCCAGGATCGCGCCTGCCATGCCCCGCGTCAATGCCAACGGTGTCGCCATCCATGTCGAAACGCACGGCGATCCCGCGGCCCGCCCGCTGCTGCTGCTGCGCGGCCTGGGCAGCCAGATCGTCCACTGGCCGCCATCGCTGCTGGCGCGGCTGGCGGAACGCGGCTTTTTCGCGATCACACCCGACAACCGCGATGCCGGCCTGTCACAGACATTCGCCGACGCCGGCGGGGAGGGCGAGGCGCCCTACCGCCTGGACGACATCGCCCGCGACCATGTCGGCGTGCTCGACGCCCTGGGCATCGCGCGGGCCCATGTGCTGGGCATCTCCATGGGCGGCATGGTGGCGCAGATCGTGGCGGCGCGCTGGCCGCGGCGCACGCTGACGCTGGCCTCGATCATGTCGTCGTCGGGCGCGCCGGACCTGCCCCGCGCCGCGCCCCATCTGCGGCAGCTGCTGCTGGCGGAACCGCCAGGCGGCGGACGGGCGCAGGCGATCGCCTTCACGCTGCAATGCGACCGCGCCTGGGGCAGCCCCGGCTTTCCCTTCGACGAGAAGCGCCGGGCCGAGCTGATCGGGCGCGCCTTCGACCGCTGCTGGTCGCCGCAGGGCACAAAGCGGCAATATGCCGCCATCCTGGCCAGCGGCTCGCGCGCCGGGCTGCTGGAGACGATCTCGGCCCCCACCCTGGTGATCCACGGGCGCGACGATCCCCTGCTGCCGATCGAGCATGGCCGCGACACCGCCAGGCGCATCCCCGGGGCGGAGCTGGTGGAGATCGCCGGCATGGGGCACGATCTGGAAGGCGAGCTGGGGACCATGATCGCCGACCTGGTGGCCGACCACGCCGCCGCCCATGGCGGCTGAGCCGGCAGGGCCGGGGCCTCAGCCCAGATCGAGCGCGGTTCTGAAGCCGATGGTGCCGCAGCGGTCGAGGCCGGGCCACAACAGCAGATAGCGGGCGGCGAAGGCCGGCTCTTTCGGCCCGCCATCCGCATACCAGGGCGCGCCGGCGGCGACGAAATCGCAGCCACCCTTCAGGATGCAGAAGCGGGTCGCTCCGTCGCTCCGCACCGGTTCGGTCCAGTTCCAGACCGGGGAGGCTTCCAGCAGCCCCAGCTCCGCCGCCCGCTGCCATTCGCCCTCCCGCGGCAGACGCCGGCCCAGCCAGGCGGCATAGGCGCGGGCATCGTCGAGATCGACCCAGACCGCCGGCTGCCGTTCTTCGCCCGGCGGCGGGCGGCCGTCCGGCCAGTGCTCCAGAAACGCCGTGGCGTGGCGCGGGCGCCAGCCGCTGGCCGCCAGAAAGCGGGCGAAATCGCCGTTGGAGACCGCCCGCCGGTCGATGGCGAAGGGCGCCAGCCGCTCGGTCACGCTGGCCTGGACCGTGGCGTGCAGGCCCGGCAGCGCGTTGTCCGTGCAATCCGGCGCCCGTTCCGATGCGTAAAGGCCGCATTCCCGCCGCCGCCAGATCACGCGCCGCGCCGGGGCGCCGCCGGCCACCGCCGCCATGCCCTGGGGCGCCGATCCGGCCCTGGCGGCGGGCAGCGGGGCGGCGGCCACGGTCCGCGCCGGCGTCCGGCCGGCGGCGTGCATCAGCGCCTGCCACGCCTCCCGCTGGCCGGACAGAAAGCGGGGGCAGGCCTCGCCTTCCAGCACGGCCGCCATGCCCTGCGGCGCCAGATCGAGCATGGCGCGTCCGTCCCGGACCTCCAGCTCCCGCCCTTCCAGCAGGCTGGCGGCGCGGCCCGCCGCGACCGTCAGCGCCACGGAACGCCGCCAGGCGTCGCGCCGGTTCACCAGCGTCCACAGCGCCCTGCCTTGCCACAGCCAGCGCGAGGCGAAGACGCCGTCGGCGGGCCGCGCCGCCAGCGGCAGCCATTCGCCATGGGTGAAATGGCGCGCATGGTGGCGGCGCACCGCGCCGATCAGCCGCAACCAGCAGGCGTCGCGCTGGCACCAGCCGTTCCACGATCCGAACAGATTTTCCCACACCACCGCGCCGGCACCGTTCATCCAGGCCAGTTGCAGGCTGGCGCGCCGGTCGGTGGCCCAGCGGCGGACGACATGGGTCATGTGGCGCCGCCGCAGCCACAGCTGGGGCAGCACGCCCGGCGCCTCCGTGTCCGGCCACAGCTCGGTCCAGCTCATGGCGGTCTCGTCCAGGCGCCGCAGGGGCGGTGGCGCTTGCGCTTGCAGCACCAAGCCTGCCCTGGCTTTCTCCAGCGCCGCGTGGAGGTCGCTCCTGCCTTCCGCCAGGGTGTCGAGATAAAGGCCGTCGGCGTCCAGCGCCGCCACCAGTTCGGCGATGGCTTCGTGCTGCGGTTCCGGGCGCGTCGCCCGGTCCCAGGGGTTGAAATCCAGGAAAACGCGCACGCCGCACTCGTGCAGGCGGCCCACCGCCTCGGCCAGGCCAGCCAGGCCGCCCGGCATGCGGCGGTAGAAATCGAACTGATTGCGCCGGTCGAAGCCCAGATTGGGATAGGCGTGCCAGAGGATGGCGGCATCCATGGGGCCGAAACGGGCCGTGAAGGCATCGACATAGGCCTCCACCCGCCAGCGCTGGCGGGCGCGGTCGAAGAAGCGCTCGTCCCAAAGCAGGAGCTTGTGGCCGGTGACACAGGTCTCGGTCCAGCTCTGGGCGGGGTCGGGGGGCGCTGCGCCCAGCTCCCGGTTCATGCGCGCCCGCCAGCGGTGCAGGCCCTGCCGCCAGGCCGGCCAGCGGTCGGCGTCTTCGGGTGGGGCGATCGGGTTCTCCAAGGCGGCCCCCAGGCTACGGCGTTCCATTATGGCGGCTATGGCAGCGCATGTTACGCGATGGTGCCGCCTTCCGGGCGCCCGCCGCCCCGATTCGCGCCCCGGAACGGCGGCTGTGCTATCCTGGCCGCCGGCTGCGGGGAGATGTGGCGATGAAGGCGGAGGAGGCGCGCGCCGCCGCCGGGCGGCTGTTCGACGAACGGGTGATCTGGGACAACCACGCCGGTTTCGGCCCCGACCCTGCGGTCGATCTCTCCAAGCTTGCCATCTGGAAACGGGCGGGGGTGAACTATCTCAGCATCGATGTCGGCTACGACGTCATGGATTGGCGCGACAGCGTGAAATCGCTGGCGGCCTTCCGGCGCTGGATCCTCGCCAGCGATGGCTATCGCCTGGTCTCCAGCGTGGCGGAGGTGCGCCGCGCCAAGGCGGCGGGCGAGCTCGCCGTCACCTTCGATCTGGAAGGCATGAACGCGCTGGACGGCTCCCTGGACATGGTGGCGCTCTATCACGCCCTGGGGGTGCGCCAGATGCTGTTCGCCTACAATCGCAACAATCTGGCGGGCGGCGGCTGCCACGACCGGGACACGGGGCTCACCGATTTCGGGCGCGCCGTCATCGCCGAGATGAACCGGCTGGGCATGGTGGTCGATTGTTCCCACAGCGCCTACACCACCACCATGGAGGCGATGGAGCTTTCCAGCGCGCCCTGCATCTTCTCCCATTCCAATCCGCGCGCGCTGTGGGACCATCAGCGCAACATCCGCGACGACCAGGCCCGGGCCTGCGCCGCCACCGGCGGCGTGGTGGGGGTGGTGGGCATCGGCATCTTCCTGGGCGCCAACGACATCCGCACCCAAACCCTGGCCGATCACATCGAGTACTATGCCGGGCTGATCGGGCCTGGCCATGTCGGCATCGGCCTGGATTACGCCTTCGAAGGCGAAGACGGCGAAGACCTGGCCGAGGTGACGCAGCGCAACCCCGCCTACTGGCCGCCCGGCCAATACAACTGGCCCCGGGTCGATTGCGCCCACCCCGCCCAGCTGGCCCCGCTGGCCGCAGAGCTGTTCCGGCGCGGCTGGCACGAAGCCGATGTGGCGGGCGTGATGGGCGGCAATTTCATGCGCATCGCCGAAGCGGTGTGGCGCTAGGCGTCACAGCCTGCCGGCGCAGGCGTCCTGGAACAGCCGCGCCAAATCGTCGCCAGTCAGCGGGCGCGGGTTGGTGGCGCCGCTGGGATCGGCCAGCGCTTGGCGGGCGATTTCGTCGGCGCGGGTGGCATCGACGCCGATCGATGCCAGGTCGTGCTCGATGGCCAGCGTGGCGCGCAGCTCCAGCACCCAGGCCATGACGGCGTCGAAATCGCCGCCGGCCAGATTCAGATAGCGCGCCAGGCGGGCATAGCGCGGCGCCACGGCATCGCGGTTGAAGGCCATCACGTAAGGCATCAGCACCGCGTTGGTGCGCCCGTGATGGCTGTCGAACAGGGCGCCGATGGGGTGCGCCAGGGCGTGGATGGCGCCCAGCCCCTTTTGAAACGCCACCGCGCCCATGGCGGCGGCCGCCTGCATATGGCCGCGCCCGGCCAGATTGGCGCCATCGGCAACCGCCACCGGCAGCCATTCCTTCACCAGCCGCATGGCTTCCAGGGCGATGCCGTCGGCCATGGGGTGGAAACCGGGGGCAGAGAAGGCCTCCAGGGCGTGGGCCAGCGCGTCCATGCCGGTCCAGGCGGTCAGCGCCGGCGGCAGGCCGGTGGTGAGCTCGGGATCGGCGATCACGATGCCGGGCAGCATGGCGGGGTGGAAGACGATCTTCTTGGCTGGCCCCGCCTCGTCCACGATCACCGCCGCCCGGCCCACTTCGGCGCCGGTGCCGGCGGTGGTGGGCACGGCCAGGATGGGCAGGATGGCGCCGGCATCCGCCCGCCTCCAATTCTCGCCCCTGTCCTCGAAATCGAACAGCGGCCGCTTCTGGCCGGCCATGAAGGCGATGGCCTTGCCGGCGTCCATGGCGCTGCCGCCGCCCAGCGCCACCACGCCGTCATGGCCGCCTTCACGCAGCGCCTCGACCCCCAGCGCCACATCGGCGGCGCTGGGGTTGGGGCGCGCATCGCAGAACAGGGCGCAGGCCAGGCCGCCCGCCCGCAGCGCCTCGCGCGCCGCCGCCACCGGGTCCAGGCCGGCCAGGCCGGGATCGGTCACCAGCAGCGGGCGCGCCACCCCCAGCGCCCGGCAGGCGGCGGCCAGCTCGCGGATGCGGCCGGGGCCGAAGCGGATGGCGGTGGGATAGCTCCAGTCGGCGGCGGGGCAGGCGGCGTCCATGGCGTGGTCCTCGCGCGTCCATCGTGTTCGTGGCGGGCGCTTCCCTTTGCCTTGCCGGCCGCTGCCATGCAAGATGACGGCCATGCCGCCCGCCCGCAGCGCCCCGCCCCTGCCGGTTGTCATCGATTGCGATCCGGGCAAGGACGATGCCTTCGCCCTGTTTCTGGCGCTGGCCATGCCGGAGGCGCTGCGTCCGCTTGCGATCACCGCCGTTGCCGGCAATGTGGCCCTGGCCCAGACCGCCCGTAACGCCCGGCGCATCGTCGAGGCGGCCGGGCGCGGCGATCTGCCGGTCCATGCCGGCTGCGCCGGGCCGCTGGCGGGCGCTGGCGCCACGGCCGAACACGTCCACGGCGCCGACGGGCTGGGCGGCTCGGGCCTGCCCCCGCCGCGGCGTGGGCCGCAATCGCCCCATACCACGGCGGCCCTGGCGCGGCTGCTGCTGGCCGACGCGCCCCCGGCGCTGGCGGCGCTGGGGCCGCTGACCAATCTGGCCGTGGCGCTGGAGAAACACCCCGCCATCGCCGCCAGGATCGCCTGCCTGACGGTTATGGGCGGCGCCCGGGAACGGGGCAATGTGACGCCCCATGCCGAGTTCAACATCCATGTCGATCCCGAGGCCGCCGCCCGCGTGTTCGCCGCCGTGGTGCCCGTCACCCTCGTCACCCTCGACGCCACCCGCCGCCTGCTGCCCGCTGCGGGCTGGTTCCAGGCCATGGCGGGGTTCGGCGCGCCGGGCCGGGCGGTGGCGGCCATGTGGCGCCCATGCCGCCCCCAGAAGGCGCCGCTGGCGCTGCACGACGCGGCGGTGACGGCGCTGCTGCTGTGGCCGGAGCTCTTCACGCTGGAGGCCTGCGCCGTCGATGTGGTGCTGGAGGGAGAACAGCGCGGGCGCACCCTCATCCGGCGCGGCGCCGGGCCGCATCTTATGGTGGCGGGCCTCGAACGGGATGCGCTGCTGGAGCGGATGGCGGCGGCGATGGCCCGCTATGGCCCGGCGGTGCCGGTGCGGCGTCCCCGGAATTAACGTCCGGAATTGACGCCCGGAGTTAATGTGGCCGGCGTCGGTCAGGCCACCCGGTCGGGCGGCGTCCGCCCGGCGAAGAAGGCATCCAGGTTGTCGAGGGCGCGAAAGCCCATGGCGTCGCGGGTCGCCACGGTGGCGCTGCCCATATGCGGCAGCAGGAAGGCGTTTGCCAGCCGCAGATAGCCGGGATGCAGGGTGGGTTCGCCGGCATAGACATCGAGGCCGGCCGCGAACAGCCGCCCGCATTCCAGCGCCGCGATCAGCGCCTCGTCCACGACGATATCGCCGCGCGCGGTATTGACCACGATGGCCCCCGGCGGCAGCCGGGCGAGGCGGGCGGCATCGATCAGGCCGCGCGTCTCCGGCGTCGAAGGGCAGTGGATCGAAAGGATGTCGCTGACGGCGAGCAGGCCGTCGAGCTCGGCGTGGAAACGGGCGCCTTGCTCTTCGGCGGGCGCCAGGCGGCGGCGGTTGTGGTAGTGCACCGCCATGGCAAAGCCGCGCCCGCGCCGCGCCAGCGCCCGCCCGATCCTGCCCATGCCCAGAATGCCCAGCCGGCTGCCGGTGACGTGAACGCCGCGCATGGCGGTGGGCGTCCAGGCGCCCCAGCGCCCCTGGCGCAGCAGCGCCTGGCCCTCATGGGCGCGCCTTGCGGCGCCCAGGATCAGCAGCATGGCGATGTCGGCGGTGGCGTCGGTCAGCACATCGGGGGTGTTGGTGACGACGATGCCGCGCCGGGCCGCAGCGGCGATGTCGATATGCTCATAGCCCACCGAAAAGGCGGCGATGACCTTCACGCTGGCATCGAGGCGGGCGATGGTGGCGCCGTCCAGCCGTTCGGTGGGGCAGGGCAGGATGGCGTCGGCGCCGCGGCTGCCGGCCACGATCTCCTCTACCGAAAGCAGGCGGTCGCTGGCGTTCAGGCGGGGGCGGTAATCGCGCCGCAGCCTGGCTTCCACCGCCTCGGGCAGGCGGCGGGTGACGAAGATCGCCGGTCTGGCCGCGCCTTTGGCCGCACGCTGGCCCCGGCCGCCCCGGGCGGGAATCGCTGGCATGGCGGGCGGCCCGCCGCCGGCTTCAGCGCGCGGCGGCGGCCAGCGGCCGGGGGCAGGCCGCGCTGCCGGCCAGGCGGCGGGCGAGATACTGGCAGAATTCGAAATTGGGCCGTTCCAGATAGCTGAGATGGCCGGGGCGGGCGAGGTTCGCCCTCATGCCGCGCATGACCGCCTCGGTGCCCGTCCGATCCTCTTCGTTGACCGCGTCCAGCAGCGCCTTGGCGGCCGCGATATGCTCTGCGCCCTTCGGGTCGGCGACGAAATCCGGCGCCATGCCACCGCCATAGAGGATTTTCACCTGGCCGCTGCCGTGGGGTTGCAACGACAGATACCAGAAATAGCCCGGCGTCAGCGTGATCATGTGGCTGGGATAGATGGTGACGAGCGCCGTGGTGCGGCGCCATTCGCCCTCCAGATAGGTGCAATCGGGGTGGGCGTTGGCCAGCGCGAAATCCGATTCCTTGGTGATCCAGTGGTGGTTGAAGGCCCGCCCGCCCGGCGGCATGCGCATCTCGTCCACCCGCGATTGCGGCCCCACCGTGGCGCGGTGAAGCCGGAACAGGTGGTAGCTTTCCATGAAATTCTCGGCCAGGATCTTCCAGTTGGTGTTCCAGATGCGCTCTTCGCGCCAGGCCTCGCGGTAATCTTCGAAGCGGTAGCGCCCGGTCACCTCTTCCTTCACCGCCGCCAGACGCTGCGCCACCGGCGCGATCTCCGGGTTCAGCGAAACGTAGATCCAGCCGTCCCACAGCTCGCAGCGCAGCTGGGGCAGGCGGTAGTCCTGGCGGCGGAAGGCGGGGCTTTTGTCCATATAGGGCGCGGCCAGCAGCCGCCCGTCCAGGTCGTAGGTCCAGGCGTGATAGGGGCAGGAGACGGTTTTGCAGTTGCCGCGCCCTTCCAGCAGCACGCTCATGCGGTGCAGGCAGACATTGGAAAGGGCGCGGATTTCGCCGTCGCGCCCCTTCACGATGAAGATCGGCTGGCCGGCGATCTCCATGGTGAGATAGTCGCCCGCCCTGGCCAGCGCCTCGGCCCGACCGGCGCACAGCCACTCTCTGGCGAAGATGTGGCGCTGTTCCAGCTCCAGGATGCGGGGCGAGGTGTAGATGGCGGCCGGGGCCGCGCGGGCGGCCTCGAAGGGGCCTTCGGCCAGGGCGCGCAGCTCGTCCACAAGCTGTGCCAGCGTCGTCGCTTCCTCTTGCATGTTCGCTTCCATCGCTGCCAACGGCCGGGCGATGCTGCCCGCCCGCCCCGCCGCTGTCCAGGTCAGTGGCACAGGCCGAGGGAGCCTTCGGCGCACAGCTTGTCGCCGTCGGTCCACCTGGCCCCGGAAAGATCGGCGCCGGTGAAATCGGCATCGCGCAGATTGGCGCCGGTGAGGTCCGCCCCCGAAAGGTCGGCGAACATGAATTTGGCGCCCCGCGCCTTGACGCCGCGCAGCGAGGCGCCGGCCAGCCGGGCGCGGTCGAAGCGGGCGTCGGTCAGGGTCGCGCCGTCGAGAATGGCGCGGGAAAGGTCGGATTCGACGAAGCGGGCGCGGTAGCCGTCGATGTTGGAAAGGTCGCTGCCGGAAAGGTCGGCATTGCTGAGGGCGACGCCGCGCAGATTGCCGCCGGCCATGACGGCGGCGGGGAAATCCCGCCCGGAAAGGTTGCAGCTGCGCCAGTCGATGCCTGCCGCCGGCAGATCGGTGCAGCCCGCCTGCCCCGCCGCCAGCGGCAGGACGGCGAGGATGGCGGCAGCGAGGAGGCGGAGAGACAGCATGGCACCATGACACCAAACCGGCGCCCGCAAGGCAACCGCTTCGCCGCCAGGGGGCATGATGAATGAAATCGGGGGAACGAAACCGGGGAAGCGGGGCAGCCGGTGGGGTGGCTAGTCGGATTCGAACCGACGGCCTCCTGGACCACAACCAGGCGCTCTAACCGGCTGAGCTATAGCCACCGCCCGCGCCTTCCCTAAGGTTGCCGGCGCCAGGCTGTCAAGCGGGGCGCTATTTCAGCTTGGTTTCCTTGAACAGGACGTGCTTGCGGGCGCGCGGGTCGTATTTGCGCAGGGAGAGCTTGCCGGTCTGGGTGCGGGGATTCTTCCGGGTGACGTAGAAATAGCCGGTATCGGCGGTGCTCTCCAGCTTGATCAGGATGGTGTTGGGCTTTGCCATGGCGGTCCGCCTCGGGCAGGGAGGCGGAGGGTAGCGCCCGGTGTGGACCTGTCAAGCGCCCGCCTGGCGGCGGTGGCGCGTCGCCTGGCGCCAGGCGGCGAACAGGCCGTAGAGCAGGGCGAAGGCCACCAGCGAGACCGGAAAGCCCGCCGGGCCGAAACCGTCCATCGCCATGCCCACCGCCATCGGCCCGGCCATGCCGCCGACGCCGAACAGCAGCGAGAACACGGCGTTGGCCGCCACCAGCTCGACGGCGCGGAAGCGTTCGCCCAGCAAGGTGATCCCCACCGTGAAGATCGCCCCCATGGCGCCTCCCCACAGCGACACCACAAGCCACAGCAGCAGGCCCGCCGGCGCCCACCACGGCCCGGTGGCGCCCGCCCGCAGCGCCATCGGAAAGGCGAAGATGGCGCCGGCCAGCACGAACACGCAGGCGACCAGCAGCCAGCCCCGATCCACCTTGTCGGCCAGCCAGCCGGCCGGATACTGGAAGAAGATCGCCCCCAGCGCGCCCACCCAGATGACGGCATAGCCGGTCTGGCGGAACTCCTGGCCCAGCACGTCCATGCTGTAGAGATGGGCGAAGGACTGCATGCCGCCTTCCAGCATCCCGAACATGGCCGACGACAGCAGCACGGTGGGCGCGGCGAAGAACACCGGCAGCAGCTTGCCCGGCCCCACGCCGCGCCGTTCCCCGGCGCCGAAGCCGACATGGATGCGCCGGGCCGGCCACAGCAGCACGGCGCCCATGGCCACCGCCGCCAGCCCGCACAGGAAGGGCCAGAAGGTCTCCGGATCGAGCTGCGAGCCGACGATCGGCCCCACCGCCCAGCCGGCCATGCCGACGGTGGTATAGACGCCCAGCCAGCGCCCGCGCACCCGGTCGTCCAGAATCTGGTTGATCCAGGTATCGCCGGCGGTGAACAGCAGCGAGTTGCCCACCCCCAGCAGAAAACGCACCGCCAGCCAGACATGGTAATCGCGCCACAGCGGCAGCAGGATCAGCATGACCGCCACCACGCCGATCCCCAGCGCGATGGAATAGAGGAAGCCCAGGCGCGGGATGATGGTGGTGGCGAACAGGGCCACCACCACGACGCCGGCGAACTGGGCGGCGGCGTTGAAGCTGATGGCCGCCTCGCCGAAGCCGTGGTTGCGCAGGGATTCGGCCAGGATGGGCCAGGTGAGCGAGCTGGTGGTCGCCACCACCGACAGGGCGCCGATCAGGGCGATCAGGCACAGCACCCGCTGGCGCGACGCGATGAGCACGGCCGCTTACAGGCGCCCGACGGTCAGGCGATCGCTGATATAGCGCAGGAAGGGCGCGCCGTGCTGCCCGCCGCGGCGGTGGCGCCAGCGCCGGGCGGCCTCGCCCAGGACGAAGCGGGTGACATCGATGATGGGCAGGTGAAAGGCCCGCTCCAGCGGCAGCCAGTGCAGATGCTCCAGCTCGCCGTCGGCCAGCGGCGCGCCCTGGAGATCGTCGCCGGCGGCCAGGAAGAAGCGGGTGTTGAAACGGCGGGGCGAGGAGACGGGGGTCAGCGCCCGGGCGATGAAATCCAGCCGCTCCAGGTCGGGCAGGGCCCCGGCTGCGCGCAGCGCCTGCCAGAAGGGCGTGGCGGGGGCGTTTTCGAGCGCGCCGGCGGCGGCGTGGCGGGCGATCAGATAGCCGGTTTCCTCATGGGTTTCGCGCAGGCCGGCCAGCGCCAGGGCCAGGGCCGGAACCGAGGCGCCGTGGCGGCGCAGCAGGTTTGCGGTCTCGGCGCGAGGGGCAAGGCCGGGCGGGGCATGGCGGTCGCTGCGCTCCACCCCGCCGCCGGGGAAGACATAAACCTCCGGCAGAAAGCTGGCGCGGCGCCGGCGGCGGCCCATCAGCACCTGGGGCCGGTCGCGGTCGCCGCGCAGCAGCACGACGCTGGCGGCATCGCGCGGGCGGGCCGGTTTGCGGGGCGCGTCGTTCATGGTGGGTCCGCCTTCGCCGGGGGGCGGCGATGCTCGCCGCGCGCAGCGGCAAAGTAAGGGGCTTATACGGTTGACTAACCATAGTCTAATCCGCCCCTGATGGCGCGGTGGTATAGCCAGGATTGGAGCCGGTGCGACGGATCAATTCTTTCAAAGCTGCCGTTGCTTCTAGACTCGTGGCCCAGGGTTATCCAGTGGTTGCGGTGGTGGACCGGCTGCTTGCCGCTGGCGTGAATCCGCCTGGAACTGCCTGTCGCCAGGGCGGCAGGGATTGGGCTACAACGCGACCGACTGGGCGACCGACTGGCCCGGCGCGGGCTTGCGGGGCGACGGCACGATGGCGCGAGAGGGCGCGAAGGTCGAGGCGGCGAAGGCCTGGTGCGCCGATTTCGTCGCGGCCAGGCCCAGCAATGTCACCCGGCTTGCCGTCCGGCTGGCGCCCTGGCGCCGGGCGTTGTTCTTTCCGGCCTATTGCGCCATGCGGGCGATCGACGATGCGGTGGACGAGGGCTTTCTGAGGCTGGACGCCGCCCGCCGCCGCGCCTGCCGCCCTGCCATGGCGGCGCGCCTGGATGCCTGGCGCCGCCACGCCAGCGCCGCCGCCTGCGGGCGCTACCGCGGCGGCGGCGAGGGCGACGACGACACCATCTTCACCGCCATGAACGCCACCGTCGGGCAAAGCGCCATGGGGGCGGAGCCGTTCGCCGCCCTGGCCCGGGCCATGCGGCGCGATGTGGAGGAACGGCAGCTGGCGGGCTGGGGCGATTTTCTGGATTATGCCGAGGGCGCCGCCGTTGCCCCGGCGGCGGTGTTTGTCTTCATCCTGGCCTGCCGGACGCGGACGGGCGGCCTGCAACTGGCCCGGCCGTGCGCCGATTATGTCCGCCATCTGGCGCTGTTCAGCTATCTGGTCCACATCCTGCGCGATCTCAGGGGCGATGCCTGGCGGGCGCCGCAACACCTCACCCTGCCGGCGGCCGCGTTGCGCGCGGCGGGGCTGACGCGGCCCCAGCTACAACGCGCCGCCCGCGCCGGCGACCGGGACGCCCTGGCGCCGCTGGTGGCCGCCATCGCCCCCCGCGCCCGGCGCCATCGCGCCCACAGCGTGGACGATCTGGCCCGGCTGGCGGAGGAAAGCGCGGGCCGCGGCGCCCTGCTGGCCCGCCTGGCCGAGGTCTATGACCGCCAGCTCGACGCCATCGAGGCCGATTACGGCGCCGTGCTGGCGGGCGATGGCGTGCTGTCCCTGGAGGCGGTGGATCGCCTGCTGGCGGCCGACTAGTCCTGCTGGCCCGGCTGGCGTTGCAGCCAGGGGCCGAGATCGGCGCGGGCGCGGCTGGCGAAGGAGGCGCGGCGCTGCTGGCCGCGCAGGCGCGGGTCGGGGGGTGGGAACAGGCCGAAATTGCAGTTCATGGGCTGGAAGCTGGCGGCCTGGGCGCCGACCGTGATGTGGTTCAGCAGCGCGCCCAGGGCGGTGGTGGCCGGCGGCGGGTGGATGGCGCGATGCTGGCGTTCCAGCGCCGCGAAACGCCCGGCCAGAAGGCCCATGGCGGCGCTTTCCACATAGCCTTCCACGCCGGCGATCTGGCCGGCAAAGCGCAGATGCGGGCGCCGGCGCAGGCGCAGCGCGCCGTCCAGCAGGGCGGGGCTGTCGATGAAGGTGTTGCGGTGGATACCGCCCAGGCGCGCGAAGCGGGCGCTGGCAAGGCCGGGGACAGCGCGGATCAGGCGCGTCTGCTCGCCATGCTTCAGCCTGGTCTGGAAGCCGACCATGTTGAAGAGCGTGCCCTGCGCGTTGTCCTGGCGCAGCTGAACCACGGCGAAGGGCCGCTGGCCGCTGTTGGGGTCGGTGAGGCCCACCGGCTTCATGGGGCCGAAGCGCAGGGTGTTGCGCCCGCGCCGGGCCATGACCTCGATCGGCAGGCAGCCTTCGAAATAGGGCGTTCCCTCCTCCCAATCCCTGGGGGTGGCCTGCTCGGCGGCGATCAGTCCGTCGATAAAGGCGTCGTAGTCGGCCATGGACAGCGGGCAGTTGATATAGGCCGCCTCGTCGCCCGCGCATGGGGTGCCGGATACCTTGTCGTAGCGCGACTGCATCCAGGCGATGTCGAAATCGATGCTGTCGCGATAGACGATGGGCGCGATGGCGTCATAGAAGGCCAGCGCCTCGGCGCCGGTGGCGCGTCGGATGTCGGCGGCCAGGGCGTCGGAGGTCAGCGGGCCGGTGGCGACGATGGCGGGGCCGTCGGCGGCGGCGGGGAGGCGGCAGGCTTCGCGGCGTTCCACGGCAATCAGCGGCTCGCTGGCGATCGCCGCCTCCACCGCCGCCGCGAAGCCTTCGCGATCCACCGCCAGGGCGGTGCCGGCCGGCACCCGGTGGCGGTCGGCCGCCGCCATGACGATGGAACCGGCCCGGCGCAGCTCTTCGTGCAGCAGGCCGACGGCGTTGTTGTCGCCATCGTCGGAGCGGAAGGAGTTGGAGCAGACCAGCTCCGCCAGCCGCCCGGTCTTGTGGGCGGGGGTGGAACGCTCCGGCCGCATCTCTTCCAGCCGCACCGGCAGGCCGGCGCGGGCGATCTGCCAGGCCGCCTCCGAGCCGGCCAGGCCGCCGCCGATGACGCGGACAGGTGGAATCATGGCGCCGGGTTAGGGCGCGCCCGGCCGCCCTGTCAACCGGCCCGCCCGTCAACCGGCCACGGGCGCCGGGCGCGGGGCCGGTGGGGAACGGCCCGCCCCGTTGTGCATAACCCGGGCCGGCGCATCTGAAAGGCACCCGCTTGCCCTGCTAGTCTGGCCCGTCGATTCGGGCCGTCGATCCGGCGCCGGCGCCGGGCAGGAGGAGCGCAAGCGTGCCACCGCAGCTCGATTTCGGTTTCATAGCTAATGGGGCCAACGGAGACGCAGCCTGCACCACCGGCGTGCTGCCTTCGCAGCGCCTGCGCGAGCTGGTGGGCGACGGGCGCGAGGGGGTGGGCAAGGCCATCTTTGCCGACACCCCGCTGGATTGCGGCCAGATCCAGCCCGCCAGCATCGATCTCAGGCTGGGCGAGACGGCCTGGCGGGTGCGGTCCTCCTTCCTGCCGGGGCCGCGCGCCACGGTGGAAGACAAGCTCTCCCAGCTGGGCATGCATCGCATCGATCTGGGCGCCGGCGCGGTGCTGGAAAAGGGCTGCGTCTATATCGTGCCGCTGCAGGAAAGGGTGCGGCTGGTGGGCGAGACCGGCGGGCTTGCCAACCCCAAAAGCTCCACCGGCAGGCTGGATATCTTCACCCGCGTGATCGTCGATTATGCCACCGAATTCGACCGGGTGCCGCGCGGCTATCGCGGGCGCCTGTTCGCCGAGGTCTCGCCGCGCACCTTCAGCGCCGTGGTCCGGCAGGGTTCCAGGCTGGCGCAGTTGCGCCTCAAGCGCGGGCGCCCGGTGTTCGGCGAGGTGACGCTGGAGCGGCTGCACGAACGCCACGGCCTGGTGGATACCCCCGAAGGCGAGGCCTCGATCCGCGACGATTCGCTCGCCGTCACCCTCGATTTGCGGGGCCAGGGGCCGGGGGCGCTGGTGGGCTACCGCGCCCGCCACCATGCCGACGTGATCGACATCGACCGCGAGGGCGCGCTGGACTGGCGGGCGTTCTGGGATGCGATCCCGGCCCCTGCCGACGGGCGCCTGATCCTGAACCCCGACGATTTCTACATCCTGGCAACGCGCGAAAAGGTGAAGGTGCCGCCCGATCACGCCGCCGAGATGGCCGCCTACGACACCCTGGTGGGCGAGTTTCGCGCCCATTACGCCGGCTTTTTCGACCCCGGCTTCGGCTGGAGCGTGGACGGCAGCGCCGGTTCCCGCGCCGTGCTGGAGGTGCGCAGCCACGAGGTGCCCTTTCTGCTGGAACACGGCCAGATCATGGGCCGCCTGCGCTACGAGCGCCTGCTCGCCCGCCCCGATCTGCTCTACGGCGCCGGTCTCGGCAGCCATTATCAGGGCCAGGGGCTGGCGCTTTCCAAGCATTTCCGCCAGGGCTGAGGCGGCCTGTGGCACCCCTGTGACACGCCTGTGGCACCCCTGTGACACGCCTGTGGTGCCCCTGTCGTGGCCCTGTCACGCGTCTGTCGCGGGCCTGTCACGCCCTGGCCGTTGCGCCGGCGCGGGCGCCCGCCTAGGGTTGGGGCGGCGGTTTTGCGGGGGATGCGCATGGCTGGCAGGCGGGGCGGCGCGGGCGCATCCCGGGGGGCGGTCGGCCGGTGGCGATCCTGGCGCCGGCCCGGCGGCTGACACCGCCCATGTCGCTTTCCCCCGAAACCCTGGAGGGGCTGCTGGACAGCCTGCGCCGCTTCGTCGACGAGCGGCTGATCCCGCTCGAAGCCGAAGTCCATGCCTCGGACGCGATCCCCGCCGCCGTGGTGGACGAGATGAAGGCGATGGGGCTGTTCGGCCTCACCATCCCGCAGCGCTATGGCGGGCTGGGGCTGACGGCGGCGGAAGAGGTGGAGGTGGCCTGGACCGTCGGCCATGCCGCGCCCGCCTTCCGTTCCGTGTTCGGCACCAATGTCACCATCGGTTCCCAGGGCCTCGCCAGCGACGGCACCGAGGCGCAGAAGCGCCGCTATCTGCCGCGCATGGCTTCGGGCGAGATCGTGGCGTCCTTTGCGCTGACGGAACCGGATGCGGGTTCCGACGCCGGCGCGGTGGCGACGCGGGCCGAGCGGCGCGGCGAAGGCTATGTCCTGAACGGCACCAAACGCTATATCACCAACGCGCCGGTGGCCGATGTCTTCACGGTGATGGCGCGCACTGATGCGGGCAGCAAGGGCGCCGCCGGCGTCTCGGCCTTCGTCGTAGAGGCGGCGACGCCCGGCATCCGCCTGGGCCGGCCCGAAAACAAGATGGGCCAGAAGGGCGCCTGGATCTGCGATGTCGTGTTCGAAGATTGCGCCATTCCCGGCGAGGCGCTGATCGGCGGCGTGGAGGGCCAGGGCTTCAAGACCGCCATGAAGGCGCTGAACCGGGGCCGGCTTCACATCGCTGCCACCTGCTGCGGGCTGGCCGACCGGCTGATCGCCGAGGCGCTGGCCTTTGCCCGCCAGCGGCGCCAGTTCGGGCGCCCCATCGCCGAGTTTCAGCTGGTGCAGGCCATGCTGGCCGAAAGCCGCACCGAGCACGACGCCGCCTGGGCGCTGGTGCGCGATGTGGCGCGCCGCGCCGGGGCGGGCGAGGGCATCGCCAGGCTGGCGGCCGAGGCCAAATACTTCGCCAGCGAGGCGGTGGGGCGCATCGCCGATAGGGCGGTGCAGATTCACGGCGGCGCCGGCTATATCGAGGATTACGCCGTGGCCAGGCTGTATCGCGACGCGCGCATCTATCGCCTCTATGAGGGCACCTCGCAGATTCAGCAGCTGGCGATCGCCCGCGCCATGCTGAAGGAAGCCCAGGGGTGAGCCCGGCCCCGGCGCTGGACCTGGAGCGGGCCGCGTTCCAGGCGCGCCGCGCCGCCCGCGCCCCGGCGGCGGCCATCCGCCGGGCGGCGCGGGCGGGGGGCTTGCCGGTGACGGCGAAGCAGGATGGCAGCGCGCTGACCGCCGTCGACCTCGAAGCCGAACGGGCGATCCGCCGCTGCCTGCGTGCCGGCGCCTTTCCGCCCGGCGCCGCCATCGTCGGCGAGGAGGAGGGCGAGGAGGAGGGCAGCGCGCCCTGGCGCTGGATCGTCGATCCCATCGACGGCACCCTGCCCTTTTCGCGCGGCCTGCCCGGCTATGGCACGCTGGTGGCGCTGGAAGAGCGGGCGGGCGGTGCCATCCTTGCCGGCGCCGTGCATCTGCCCGCTTTGGGCGAGACGTTCTGGGCCTGGCGGGGCGGCGGCGCCTGGCTGGACGGGCGGGCGCTGCGGGTCTCCGGGCGCAAGGGCCTCGCCACGGCCATGGTTTCCACCGGCACGCCCTATCAATACCGCCGCAGCGGCATCTGGCATCTCTTCCCCCGTCTGGCGGCAGCGGCGGGCGATATGCGCGTCTATGGCGACGCCTTCGCCCATGTGGCGGCCGCCAGGGGGGCGCTGGACGCCGTCTTCGATCCCGACCTGGCGCTGTGGGATTTCGCCGCCACCCGGGCGATCGTGGCAGAGGCCGGCGGCAAGGTGCTGGTGCGGGCCACCGGGCGCGGGCGCGGCCACGATGTGCTGCTGGGGACGCCGGCCGTGGTGGACGAACTGGCGGAGCTGCTGGAGTTCGGGGCGTGACGGCCCCGCGCAGCGTGTGGCTGGACCGCCTGCGCTGGCCGGAGGTGGAAGCCCATCTGCAACATGACGATGTGGCCCTGATCCCGATTGGGGCCACCGAACAGCACGGGCGCCATCTGCCCTTGCTGGTGGATACCGGCTGGGCGGTGGCGGCCTGCGAGCGGGCGGCGCGCCTTGCCGGGGCCGTGGTCGCGCCGGCGCTGCCCTATGGCTGGTCGCCGCACCATATGGGCTATCCGGGCACCGTCACCCTGGGCGCGGCAACCTTGCAGGCGGCGGTGGAAGATATCGGCCGCTCGCTGGTCCATCACGGGTTCCGCCGCCTGGTGGTGGTGAACGGCAACCGCATCGCCAATCTGGCGCCCCTGGAGATCGCCGCCGCCAGGCTGACGAACGCCACCGGCGCCCAGGTCGTGATCGCCGATGCCGGCCTGGTCGCCCGCCACGAGGTGAAGGCGCTGTGCCGGCTGGGCGGGGACGGCCTGGACCATGCCGGCGAGGCCGAAAGCGCCTTTGCGCTTTACTGGGCGCCGGGCGATGTCGCCATGGCGGAGGCGGGCGCGGGCGCCGGGCCGGGCGGCGGCAGCGCCTTCGACTGGCCGGTGGAGCTCGATCCCGCCAGGGCGGGCAACGCCGCCTTGCGCTTCGTCTCGCCGCAACGCCATCGCCACGCCACCGCGCCAGACGGCAGCGTGGGCGATCCGCGCCCGGCGACGGCCGAGCAGGGCAAGGCGATGGTGGAGGCCATCGCCCGCAACCTGGCGGCGTTGATCGAAGAGGTCCGCCGCGCCGAGCCTGGCGACGCCGCCGATATTCCAGTCTAGCCGGGCCGGTCTAGCCGCCCGCCCGCCGCCGCGCCAGACTGCCACCCTGCCGCAACCGGAGCCACATCATGCGTCGAACCCTTGCCGCCCTGCTGCTGTGCCTTGCCGTTCCCGCCATTGCCCCTGCCGACGAGGTGGGGGCGATGGGGCGGGCGGAGATCGAGACCATCCTGCGCGATTATCTGCTGGCCCATCCCGAAGTGGTGGTGGAGGCGCTGCGCGCCTATGAGCGCCAGCAGGCGGAACAGCAGGCCGCCCGCGCGCAACAGGCGATTGTCGAGCGGGCCGCCGAGCTGTTCGACGATCCCGCCACGCCTACCGGCGGCGATCCGCAGGGCGAGGTGGTGATCGTGGAGTTCTTCGATTATCGCTGCGGCCATTGCCGGCGCAGCGCGCCCGGCCTGTTCGCCCTGCGCGACGAAAGCGAGGGGGTGAAGGTGATCTACAAGGAATTCCCCATCCTGGGGGAGGAATCGGTGCTGGCGGCCCGGGCGGCGCTGGCGGCCCGCGGCCAGGGCCTCTATGAGGCCTTTCACGAGGCGCTGATGACCGCCCGGATCGGTTTCAGCGAGGACGAGATCATGGCGGTGGCGGCCGGGGTGGGCCTGGATACCGGGCGGTTGCGGGCCGATATGGCGGACCCGGGGATCGACGCCTATCTGGCCCGCACCCACGAACTGGCGCTAGCGCTGGGCATCGCCGGCACACCCGCCTTCATCATAGACGGCACCCTTTATCCGGGCGCGCTGGGGCGTGCGGATCTCGAACGGTTGGTTGAGGCTGCGCGGTGAGGGGGGTGGAGACCGGAAGCATTGTTGCCAAAGCAATGCTGTGATGGTATGAGTTTCCACCCCGACATGAAATGATCACCACACGGGTTGTTCGCATGGGCGCGAAATCCGCCATCGAATGGACCGACGCGACTTGGAACCCAGTCACGGGCTGCACCAAGATCACGCGCGGCTGCGATCATTGCTACGCCGAGCGCTTTGCCGAGAGATGGCGCGGTCTCAAGGGGCACCCATACGAGCAGGGCTTCGATCTCCGCCAGTGGCCATCGCGCCTGGATCAGCCGTCGCGATGGCGGAAACCACGCAGGATCTTCGTCAATTCGATGAGCGATCTGTTCCACAAGGGTGTGGACCGCCGCTTTATCGACAAGGTATTCTATACGATGGAAACGGTGGACCGGCACGTCTATCAGATTCTGACGAAGCGTAGTTCGCTCATGAGAAATTACCTGCGGCGCAGATATGCCAACGGTACAGTACCCGGTCATATTTGGTGCGGTGTGTCCATCGAGGATCGTGCGTCAAGTGCCAGAATCCGGCACCTTCAAATGACCCCAGCTGCCGTTCGTTTCCTGTCTATAGAGCCGCTTCTTGGTCCTGTGGGGAACATCGATCTTGCGGGAATATCATGGGTTATAGTCGGTGGAGAGAGTGGACCTCAGGCCCGACCTATGCGGCCCGAATGGGTTCGCGATATCCGGGAACAATGCGCCCAGGCGGGCGTGCCTTTTTTCTTCAAACAATGGGGAGGGAGAACCCCGAAAGCAGGTGGACGCCAAATCGAAGGGGTAGAGTATAACGATATGCCCGCTCACCCGATAGAGGAGAGAGATCGTGCCCTTCAAATGGCATCCTGAAGAACCTCCCCCTCAGATCGAAGCGCACAGCAAGGCGAAACTGAATGTTTTGCGCAGCTATCTGCGCGCCTACTTCGATCGGTTGAACATCAATTTTCAACGCGAAGAATTTAAACTCGATCTCGTCGATGGTTTTGCCGGGGGTGGCACATTCCGGGATGGTGACAATGACTTGTCCGGCACCCCTTTGATCATGCTGGAAGAGTCGGCTGCGGCCGAAGACAGGCTAAACCGAAATCGCACCAGACCCTTACGTTTCGATTGTAAGTACTACTTCGTCGATGTGAGGTCAGCCCATACAGATCATCTTCGAAAGGTGTTGTCTGGACGCGGATACAAAGTAAATGACGACAGGATTGTTGTGCGCAATGGTAGTTTCGATGGGGAGGTTGACAAAATTCTGGCAGAAATTCGCCGTCGGCAGCCTCGTTCTGGTCGCGCGATTTTTCTTCTCGATCAGACCGGATACGCGCAGGTAGATCTTATGCTCATCGCTCGTATTCTGAGTGAATTACCAGCGGCGGAAGTTATATTGACATTTGCCGCTGACGGACTCATCAACTATCTCGCAGAAACCCCATCGCGTGTTAAGGCTGTTGCACCACTCGAGCTGACCGAATCTCAAATACAAGATCTGATTCAATATAGAGATGGCACTGGTGGAAGAGCGCTTGTTCAAAGAACGCTGCGTAATCAAATCCGTGCCTGCACCGGTGCTATTTATGATACGCCGTTCTTCATTCGACCAGAACGATCACGCCGTGCTTTGTGGTTCCTTCACCTGTCAAGACATCCAACAGCACGCGACGTCATGATTCAACGTCATTGGGAAGCCCGTAACACTTTTGAGCACTATGGTTCTGGTGGTTTTGGAATGCTGGGTTGGGATGCGCTTAGAGACTCTAGTCAACTATCGTTGTTTAATTTCGAAGAAGCTGAAGCTATTCAGGTACAAAAACAGCTATTGGACTCGATGCCAAGTCGGCTATTCAGCTTGGCTTCCGAAAATCCAGTTACGGTAGATGCAATGCGGCACGCTTTCGCGAATGAAACAGCTGCTAGATTTTCTGATCTTGATGAGGTGGTTATTCGTCTCGCAAGTGAGCGAGAAATTAATATTCTGTCTTCCGATGGAAAAATGCGCTCTCGTGCTGTTAAGAGATTGAAATCTTCCGATAGAATTATTTTTCCCTCTACGCTGCTGCTGCCTGGATTTTCTCGTCTTTGCTAACCGGCGGCAAGCGCGAAATTGGCGCCGGCCATGTTGCGGCCGCTGGCGATGGCGGGGGCGGTGCTGGCGGCGAGTTCGGGTTGCGGGGCGCCGGTGGCGACGCCGGGGGCTGGGGTTTCGGGGGCCAGCAGGGCGGCGAGGCGGCGGCCGCGTGCGGCCTGGCGCCTTAGCGTTGCGGCGCCGCCGCCGCTGCTGCCGTCTGGTGACCGCCTGCTGAGCGCCGGCGCGCCAGGGGTGGGCTGGGTGGGGCGGCTATGGGAAGATGGCTATTGGCCATGGCCTGGATTGGCCGGCGCCGGCGACTTGCGCCATCTCCTCGTCGCTGAGGTTGCGCGAGGTGTAGGCTGCCACCTCTTCGGTGGTGAAGGTGTAGCCCAGGGCCCGCGCGCCTTCGGCGATGTCGGCGTGGCTGGTTGCGGCGTCGATCACGGCCCGTTCGGCGGTGTCATTCTGGTGGGCGACGAAATCCTGGAAATTCTTGCTCATGGCGTCGTCCTTTGGAGAGTCGGAGTGGGAGGTGGCAGGCCACCGGTTGGGGAAGGATAACAGCGGGTGGGGCGGTTGGTAAAGTCCTGTTCTGGGGTAGGGAATCAGATACGTGATTGCACCAGGGTGGGGGGCTGCGGCTAAAGAGATTTGAGGAAATTGCGAAGGTCGGCGAAGGCCTGGTGGTTAAGGGGCCAGTAGTCTTTTTGCGCCGCTACGCCGACGGAGACATGGGGTTCGGCCATGGTGGTCAGGTAAGCGTGAGCGCGGGCTTTGTCCCTGCGAGGGGCGGGTTGCGATCCTGGCAGGGCATCGACGCACGAAAAGAAATCGTCGATACATTTCCTGACTGGATCGGCGTCGAAGGTGTGACACAACAGGGTTTCCAACATGCCGGACTGGCCGCCGCCCGGAAGGATGTATGCGGTGACTGCCGGAGGGCCGGGGTTGCGTTTGCCGGGATCGTCGGGAACGGGAAGCCCGGCCTTCTGCAATGCCGATTGCACGCTCTGGAACGCCGATGCGGCGTTCTGCTCCGCATCGCGGACGATTCCCAGGCTACGAACTCCCGGTCTGACAGCTGAAGCACGAAAACCCGATATATCGACGAACTCGGGCAAGTAGATTTGCAAATCGGTGACGCCTCCGAAGTCGTGGACCTGTATATTCGGAAGCCGAAAGTGGCGGATGAATTTTTCGAAGAAATTCTTCTGATCTTTTCCCTCTACAAGAAGCTGTTTCGGTTCTGTTATCCTTGACTTAGTTCGCTCTCCTTCTTTGATGAGGGGCTGTTTCGGACTCTCAAGGTTTGCAGGGGATGGCATGGTTATCTGACCTCGAAATTGTGGCGAATGGCAAAGGCGATGTTCTTTTTACCGTAGGTGATGCAGCGATTTCCCGAATCGGTGACTTCAAGGCGGTGGAGGGCAAGGCCGCCGGTGCCGATAAGGGCTTCTCCGGCCGCCTCTATACATTCAAAGCTGTGGGTGGTCGCGATCACCTGTGTGCCGAACCGCCGCGCCGTGGCATCGATCGCCTTCCAGACATCGGTCAGCACAGAGTGATGCAGGCCGGTCTCGATCTCATCGATCAGCACCACGCCGTTGGGAGCCGCAGATATGGCCAGAATCAGCCTGGCAACCCGCATCATCCCTTCACCCATCATCGCCAGAGGCACCAGTTCGGGAAGGCCGATATCGCCCCAGATCATGGGAGTGCCACTGGACGAATTGTCTTCGATGCTTTCCAGTCTTGGCTCGACGATCCGAAGCGCGTCCAGGAGAAAATGTCCTTGTTTCTGCTTTCTCAGGTGCCCCAACAAGCGGCTGGCCTCGTCCTGAGGGATTGTAATTATAGTGTTCATAATGGTAGCAGGAAACGGAGGTAGTATATCGGGGTTTTTGTATTTAGTGTTTCCTGCAAGAATCTTGCCCTCGACTTCGGCTTCTTCGCCACATTTGAATGAAAGAACACATTCCGAATCGGCTGCCGAATTTTCGGCAGAGATTTTGTGCGACTCGCTAAATGGTTGCTCGATCATACTGGGTCTCCTCAAGGAGAGGCGCAACGACAATGGTCCATGGATGGATTGAGGCGCCTCGATTTCTATTTTTCTCTTTGTATCGAGGTTGCGAAACATGGGTTTCCAAAGTATCTCCTGGATCATGTTTGCAGGTGGCGGAACGGCTCCTGCAGCTGGAGAAACGACCCCACCACGAACGACGTATGGATTCAACACAAGAGCAGGACTTCCTGCTCCCGACAGCAGAAAGAGTGCTTCGAGCAGGCTTGTTTTTCCCGAATTGTTGTGTCCCATGATCAGGTTGATGCGGCTCAGGCCTGTGACCTCGAGGTCTTTGAAGACACGGTAATTGCGGATCCGGATGGATTTCAGGATGTTTTCGCTGGCCATGTTCGAGCTGTTCATCGCTTGTCCTCGCATTATGCGGTCTCGGCCGTCAGCGACAGGATCGCTGCGATCCGCCGCGCCATATTGGTGAAGTGCAGAACCTCGTCATGGGTCAGTGGGCGGTCCAGGATGGGGTATTCCCGGTAAGAGAGCCATTTTTTCAGCACCTGGTAGCCGCCCAGGCGGTAGCGCCACACGGGGGCCGGGATGTTGCGCCAGAAGGCGTTGGCGTTCAAGTGGATGTCGAAGGTGGTGTGGATCAGGGCGGGCGGGGCGGTGGCGCGTTCCTGCGGTGTCATGGGGCGTTCTATCGCGCGGCCCTGGCCGGGCATGATGGCGCCGCCGGCGCCGGTGTGGCCCCAGCCGGCGGTGAGCGCGAAATCGTCGTCGGTCATGTTGCGGCCGGTGACGGTGGTGGGGACGGCGATGGTGGCGAGCTCGGGCCGCAGGGCGCCGCCGGTGACGCCGGGGACCTGGCCGGGGATCTGGGCTTCAGGGTCCAGCAGGGCGGCGAGGCGGCGGCCGCGCGCGGCCTGGCGCCGCAGGGTTGCGGCGGCGTCGTCGCTGCCGCCATCGGGCCAGCCGGGGAGCGGGATGCGCGGCCATTCCATGCTCAGCGCACCAGCATTGGCCTGCCGATAGGCGGGATCGTGGAGGGTGGCGAGGATGTGGTGGAACAGGTCTTCGGCGCCGAGGCCGAGGCGGTCGAGGTAGCGGCGGGCGGTGGCGGTGAGATTGGAGCGGCGACCGTCACGCTCGCTGTCGTCGCGGAGGTAGGCGGGGAACATGAGGGCGGTGCGCTCGATCAAGTGCAGGCATGCCATATGCTTCGTGAAACAGGCTTGTGGTTCCGCAGCGCCCTTTCGCAGATGTTGCGCAGCGGATAGCCACATATTTCCATCGAATACATGGGGTTTGTAATCCGGCCGCCTTCCATCGAGCAGCTTTGTCTCTCCTTCCCAATAGAGCCAACGATCATCGAACGGCCGATAGGTGAAACGGATGAAGCCTTCTTCTTTCGGTCCACCGCGCTTGAGCAATGTCTCGCGCACCTTGCGGGGATCGAAATGCTTCACGCTTTTCATGGCAACTGGGTAGCATCTTGCGATCTCCTCGTGACTCAAGTCTGGATCGAAGTAGTCGTCGATGCGCGCCTTCAGCCGGTTGAGGTCAATATCGACGAGAAACGAATCACGGTTGGTCTTGGCCCCCGGAAACGACGTCGGCAGCAGCTTTGGCAGGGCCGGCCATTCGAACCATGCCTCGCTGACCGTCGTCGGCACGAAGGGCAGGCCCAGGGGCAGCGTCGGCGTCATGCGGTCGTAAAGCTGCGCGGGCGCCGCCTCTGCCGTTGCCAGCAGGTCTTCCCGTTTCGTCTGCCCCCATAGATGGCGGAAACCCACCGCCCGCGCCGGCGCATGGTCGGCCTTGCGCACCAGGGTGGCGATGGCGGTTCCCACCTGGATGCCCACCGGATCGCCTTCCGTAGAGAACACGCTGGGGTCCGGCGCGCCGTCGGGGGCCACCTTCCCGGTTTTGTATTTGTCGCCGTTCAGGCAGTCGATGCGAACCGCGTCGAACGCCTCCAGGTAGTGTTCCCGCATCCCCGTGAACGACAGCCCGTCCAGCCACGAATAGTTCGAGATGAAGCACACCACGCCCCGGCCCGTCTTCTCCGCAATCCGCCGTTCTGCCATGCGGAAGAAGCGCACATAGAGGTCATTCAGCCCTTGCCCCTCCGGACGCCGCACCCGCTTATACGAATGATACGCCTTCGAAAGCGCCCGTTCCTCCTCCACCGCCATGCCAGCGAAGCCGTTATAGGGCGGGTTGCCCAGGATCACCAGGATCGGCTCCTCCCGCTTCACCCGCTCTGCCCGGTCGCGTTCCTCCTCCAGTTCCGGGAACGGCAGCGGCTTCGTCACCCGCGGCTCCCACCCCGTCAGCGCGTTGGTCAGGAACACTTGCGCCCGTTCCGTTCCGTCGTCCACCAGCGGCGCATCCAGCTCCCGCATCGCCAGGCCCACTTGCAGATGCGCCATCACGAACGGCGCCGGCATGATCTCGAACCCGAACACCCGCCTCAACGCCGCCTGCTTCACCCGCGCCCCCGCCAGCGCGCCCAGACCCTGCCCCTTCAGATTGGCCGCGATCCGGCGCAGAACTTCCGCCAGATATGTCCCCGTCCCGCAGCACGGGTCCAGCACATAGACATTCTCTGCCGCCAGGCCCTCCGCAATTCCCAGATCGTCCTTCAGCGCCCGATCCACCCGGGCCACCATGTAGCGCACCACCTCTGAGGGCGTGTACCAGACCCCCAACTGCTTGCGCAGGGCGGGATCGAACGCCTCCAGAAACGGCTCGTAGAAATAGGGCACCGCCGCCCCCTCGTCGAAGCGCGAGAAGAACGCCCCCCGATCCACCCGCTCCAGCGCCGCCGCCGCCCAATCCAGCACCTCCACCAGGCCCAGCGATTGCAGGCGGGCGGGATCCGACACCTGCTGGAACAGCGCCCGCAGCACCGGCGCCCGCAAATTCCACACCGCCTCGCGCCAGCGGAATCCACCGCTGGGCGGCGGCATCTGCCGCGCCCACAGCACCCAGGCGGCGAACACGCCGTAGAACAGCGTCTGCACCAGCGTCGAACGGAAGAACCGCGCCCCCCGTTCCCCCTCGAAGCGCGCGCCCAGCGCCTCCTCCAGCGCCGAACGCACCGTCGCCAGCGCCGGCGCGTCCCCCGCCGCCTCCACCCGCGCCAGCCCGTCGCGCGCATGGGACGCCAGCAGCCACGCCAGATCCCGCGGCTCCGCCAGCGCCGCCCGGTGCGACAGCGCCCGCGTCAGATACTCGCCCAGCCCCGCGCCCACCGCCCGGGCGAAGGCGCGCGGCCTCTCCAGCTGCCTGGCGAAATCTTCGCCGCTCTCTGCCAGCCGCAAACTCTCCAGCCTCGCGGGACGGCCCGTCCCATCCTCGCCCACCAGCACGAAGTCGCGCGTATTCGTCGCCAGCACCAGCCGATAGCGCCCCCAATAACGGCTCACCTGATCGCCTGCCGCCGTCAGCCAGGCGTCGTCATCGACCGCTTTCACCTCCACCACACCCCGTTCCGGCGTCTGCCCCTCGCGCGCCTTGCCCCGCTGGACCTGCCCGGCCGCATAGAGACCGAAATCGGGATGGCCCACGCCCTGGTCGGCGAGTTCCTGAACGCAGAACACCTTCGGCTTCAGCACCGCGCCCACCGCGTTCAGCAGGTTCGCGAGCGGCCCGTAGCTCGACCGCTCCCCGGTCGCCCCGCCCGAGGCCCGCATCCTCCGCAACTCGGCGAAATACGCCTCCACCGCCGTGATGAGCTTCGCGTCGGTCGCCATCGCCGCCCCCTGGTGCACCCTATCGCCCCGCGCGGCCCTGGGCGCAAGCGCCCGGCTTGCGCGCCCGCCCGCTTCGGGCAAGATGCGCGTGAAGGCAAGGCGGCGGCGGGCGATGGCGGATTACGGCAGGCTGTTCGATCTTTCGGGGCAGGTGGCCCTTGTCACCGGCGCCAGCCGCGGCATCGGCGAGGCCATGGCGCGGGCGCTGGCGGCCCATGGCGCCAGAGTGGCGGTGACCAGCCGCAAGCTGGAAGCCTGCCAGCAGGTCGCCGACGCCATCCGCCGGGCCGGCGGCGAAGCGCTGGCGCTGGCCTGCAATGTCAGCCACGAAGCCCAGCTGGCCGCCCTGGTGGATGGGGTGCTGGCCGCCTGGGGGCGCATCGACACCGTGATCGCCAACGCCGCCGCCAACCCCCATTACGGCCCCTTTCTGGATATCCCCGACGACATGTTCGACAAAACCGTGCTGGTGAATGTGCGCAATGTCATGAAGCTCTGCCGCCAGGCGGTTCCCATCATGGCGCGCCAGGGCGGCGGGGCCATCGTGGTCACCTCGTCGGTGGCGGCGCTCCACGGCAGCGACCGGCTGGGAACCTATGCCATCACCAAGGCGGCCGGCTTGCAGCTGGCGAAGAACCTGGCGGTGGCCCATGGGCGCCAGGGCATCACCGCCAACGCCGTTCTGCCGGGGCTGGTGAAAACCCATTTCGCCCGCGCCCTGTGGGAGGATCCGCAGGCCCTGGCGGCGGCCTGCCGGGCCACCGCGCTGGGCCGCATCGGCGAGCCTGTCGATCTGGCCGGCATCGCCGTCTATCTGGCCTCGCCCGCCGGACGCTGGACCACGGGCCAGGGCTTCGTGGTGGACGGTGGCTGGGCGGTGTGCGGGGCCGGCTGGGGCGATGATGATGAAGGGTGGGGCGAGGCGTGAGCGTTCGCAGCAACCCGGATGGCTGGTGGATGACGCCGGCCGACTATGCCGCCACCATGCAGGGCCTTACGGTCAACCTGCTCTATCGCGATGTGGAGGCGGCCGTGCCTTTTCACACCCAGGTGCTGGGGGCGCGGGCGGAGTATGTGTGCGAGGATTTCGCAGCCTTCGCCTTCCAGGGGGCGGCCTGGATGATTCACGCCGACCATACCTACGACCGCCACCCGCTCTATCCCATGTTGAGGGAGGAGGGCGGGCGCGGGCGCGGGGCCGAACTGCGCCTGCGCGACCGCGACCCGGATCTGGCCTGCGCCGCCGCCGCGCGCCTGGGCTGCCGCATCCTGGAAGCGCCCGCCGACAAGCCCCACGGCACCCGCGAAGCCTTTATCCTGGATGGCGAGGGCTATCTGTGGGCGCCGTTCGTGCTGCTGGCGGGGGGACGACCGGAGACATGAGCGAGGGAACGCACACGGGCGAGGGGCGGCGCAGCATCTGGACCAGGCTGCGCAACGCCTTCATCGCCGGCGTGGTGGTGGTCTCGCCCATCGCCCTCACCGTGTGGCTGGTGACGCTGGTGGTGGGCTTCGTCGATGAGAATGTGCTGCCCCTGCTGGGCGAACGCTATCACCCGGCCAACTATCTGCCCTTTGCCGTGCCGGGCATCGGCGTCGTCATCTTCGCGGTGGCGATCACCTTGATCGGCTGGGTGGCGACCGGGCTGGTGGGGCGCACCGTGGTGCGCCTGGGCGAGCGCCTGCTGGATCGCATGCCGGTGATCCGTTCCATCTATTCGGCCTTCAAGCAGATTTTCGAGGCGGTGTTCTCGCAGTCGTCGCGCGCCTTTCGCGATGTGGTGCTGATCCCCTATCCGCGCCAGGGCAGCTGGGCCATCGGCTTCGCCACCGGCACCACCAAGGGCGAGGTGCAGAGGGCGATCGCCGGCGACGATTTGGCCGACGAGGTGGTAAACGTATTCGTGCCCACCACCCCCAACCCCACCTCCGGCTTTCTGCTGTTCCTGCCGAAGAAGGACGTGATCTTCCTGGATATGACGGTGGAACAGGGCATCAAACTGGTGATCTCGGGGGGCGTGGTTGCGCCGCAGGCGCCGGAAGCGGTGAAGCCGCCGGATGCGGCAGGCGGGGGCGCTTCAGCCTGAGCGCAGCAGGCGCACGGCGGCGTCGCGTTCGAACAGGTAGAGCAGCACCCGCAGCGCCTGGCCGCGCGGGCTTTGCAGGGTGGGGTCGCGGGCCAGGATCAGCCTGGCGTCGTCGCGGGCGGCCGCCAGCAGCTGGGGCTGGTGGACGAGGTCGGCCAGGCGCGGGCGCGGCAGGCCGCTCTGGCGCGTGCCCAGCAGCTCGCCCGGGCCGCGCAGGCGCAGATCCTCCTCGGCGATGGCAAAGCCGTCCTGGCTGCGGCGCAGCATGGCGAGGCGGGCGCGGGCGGTCTCGGTCAGGGGGCGGGCATAGAGCAGCAGGCAGGAGGAGGGCCGGGCGCCGCGTCCCACCCGCCCGCGCAGCTGGTGCAGCTGAGCGAGGCCCAGCCTTTCGGCGTGCTCGATCACCATCACGGTCGCCTCCGGCACGTCCACGCCCACCTCGATCACCGTGGTGGCGACCAGGATGGCGATGCTGCCGGCCTGGAAGCGGGCCATGGCGGCGTCCTTCTCCGCCGCCTTCATGCGCCCGTGGATCAGGCCCACCCGGGTGTCGAACACGGCCTGCAACGCCCGGTGGCGGGCGATGGCGGCGCCGTCGGCGGCCTCGCCCGCCTCCTCGATCACGGGGCACAGCCAATAGGCGCGCCCGCCCTGGGCGATGGCGCGGCCGATGGCGCTGACCACTTGGTCCAGCCGTTCCAGCGGCATGGCGCGGGTCGTCACCGGTGGGCGCCCGGCCGGCTTTTCCCGCAGCAGCGAGACGTCGAGATCGCCATAGGCGGTCATCTGGAGGGTGCGGGGGATGGGGGTGGCGGTCATCGCCAGCACATGCACGCCGCCGGCGCCCTTGGCGGAGAGCGCCAGGCGCTGATGGACGCCGAAGCGATGCTGTTCGTCCACCACCGCCAGGGCGAGATCGGCAAAGGCCACATCGTCTTGCAGCAGGGCATGGGTGCCGACCGCAATGTGGGTCTCGCCCGCCACCAGGGCCGCCAGCCTGGCTTCGCGCGCCCGGCCCTTGTCGCGCCCGGTGAGCAGGGCGATCTCGACTCCCGCGCCGGCCGCCAGGGCGGTCAGGGTGGCGTGGTGCTGGCGCGCCAGCAGCTCGGTGGGGGCCAGCAGCGCCGCCTGGCGCCCGTCTTCCACCGCCGCCAGCATCGCCATCAGCGCCACCACCGTCTTGCCGCTGCCGACATCGCCCTGCAACAGGCGCAGCATGCGCTCGCCGCCGGCCATATCGGCCAGGATCTCCTCGCTGGCCCGGTATTGCGAAGCCGTCAGGCGAAAGGGCAGGGCGGCCGTCACGGCGCGGCGCAAGGCGCCCGGCGGCGCCACCGGCCGCCCCCTTGCCCGCTTGTGGGCGTCGCGGGCGATCGCCAGGGCGAGCTGGCCCGCCAGCAGCTCGTCGAAGGCCAGCCGCTGGCGGGCGGGCGCGGCCGGCCCCGCCTCGGCCTCGCTTTCCGGCCCATGGGCGGCCGCCACCGCCTGGCGCCAGGCGGGCCAGCGCTGGCGTTGCAGCCAGGCGCCATCCTGCCATTCCGGCAGCTGCGGCAGGATGTCCAGGGCGCAGGCCAGCGCGCGGCGCCAGGATTTCGCCGCCAGGCCCTGGGACAGGGGATAGACCGGCTCGATCTCCGGCAGGTCTTCGCCGGGGGGGCCGACATGGTCGGGATGGGCCATTTGCAGCGTGTCGCCATAGCGTTCCAGCCTGCCGCTCACCAGGCGCCGCTGGCCCGCCGGCAGCAGCTTTTCCAGCCAGTCCTCGCGGGCGTGGAAGAAGATCAGCTGCAGGCTGGCGGCCCGGTCGTGGCAGACCACGCGCCAGGGCCGGCGCGGGCCGGACGGCTTGTGGCGCGCCCCGACGGTGACCGTCACAGTCGCGATCTGGCCCGGCACCGCTTCGGCCAGGCTGGCCAGGCGGCGGCGTTCCAGAACGCCGGTGGGCAGATGCCACAGCAGGTCCACCACCCGCTCTCCAGCGAGCTTTTCCAGTGTCTTCGCCAGCCGCGTCCCGATGCCGGGCAGCGAGGTGGTGGGGGCGAAGAGGGGAAAGAGGATCTCCGGCCGCATGGCGGGCAAGCATAGCGTCTTGCGCCCCAGGGCGGGAAAGGGCGGCGGGAAAGGGCCACGGGAAAGGCCGGCGGGTGACATCGCCCAGGTGACATGGACGGGCAGGCGGGCTAGAGAGCGCCGCCCCCACGGCGTGGCCGGTGCATGGAACGAGGAGCGCGGCGGACGATGGTGGCGGATGCGGCCAGGCTGGCAACCACGATCAAGCGCCTGCGTTATCGCGCCTGGCGGCGCGGGACGCGCGAGATGGACCTGCTGCTGGGCCGCTTCGCCGACGCCAGCCTGGCGGGCTGGGACGAGGGCCGCCTGCGGCGCTTCTCGGCCCTGCTGGAGCGGCCCGACCCCGAGCTCGGCGCCTGGATCATGGGCGACGAACCGGTGCCCGAGGCCCATCGCAGCGATGTTCTGGACCAGCTGCGCGCCTTCCATCGCCGCCCGCCCTGCCCGTGAAAGCCCCCCACTCGTGAAAGAGATCGCCCGCCGCATCCGGGAGAACGCCCGCAACCCGGTCGCCGGCGTGCCCGAGGGCGCCGATGCGGTGCTGCTGGCCGCCCTGGCCCGGCGCTGGCCCGAACGCGATGTGCTGGCGGTGCTGCGCGATGGCGAGCGCGCCCGGCGCCTGGCCTCCGCCCTGGCCTTTTTCGCCCCCGAACTGCGCCCGCTTTCCTTTCCCGCCTGGGATTGCCTGCCCTATGACCGCGCCTCGCCCGATCCGTCGCTGGCCGGGCGCCGCCTGGCGGTGCTGGGCGAGCTGTGCCGGGAAGGCCGCCCCGGCGGTGCCCTGGTGCTCGCCAGCGCCGGCGCGCTGTTGCAGCGCCTGCCCGCCCCGGCCGCGCTGCGCCCGCTGCGGCGCCGCCTGGCGGCGGGCGAGCGGGTGGACGGTGACGCGCTGATCGCCGCCCTGATGGAGATGGGCTATGAGCGCGTCGGCACGGTGATGGAACCCGGCAATGTCGCCCGGCGCGGCGATATCGTCGATGTCTTCCCGGCCAGCGGCCAGGAGCCGCTGCGGATCGATTTCTTCGGCGACGAGATCGAAAGCATCCGCGCCTTCGACCCGCTAAGCCAGCGTTCCAGCGCCAGGCGCGCCGCCGCCATCCTGGACCCGGCCAGCGAAGCCCTGCTGGATGCCGCCTCGGTGGCCCGTTTTCGCAGTGGCTGGCGCGAGCATTTCGGCATCCAGGCCGGCGACGATCCGCTCTATCGGGCGGTGGCCGCCGGGCGCCGCCATCCCGGCATGGAACACTGGCTGGCGCTGTTTCACGAGCGGCTGGAGCCGCTGACCGCCTATCTCCAGCATCCGGTCATGGTGCTGGACCACCGCCTGACCGAGGCGCGCGATGCGCGCCTGGAGACGGTGCGCGACCATTACCGCCACCGCCAGGAGACCCCGGCCCTGGATGGCGAGGCGCTGCCCTATCGCGCCTTGCCGCCGGAGCGGCTCTATCTGGGCGAGTTGGCCTGGGAGGGCCTGCTGGCCGAGCGCACGCTGGTGGAGCTTTCGCCCTTCGCCGCGCCGCCCGGCAGCGGGGGCGTGCCCGGTGTTTCATTGTCCGCCGGCGCCAGGCAGGGCCACGATTTCGCCGCCGAACGGCGCCAGGGCGGCGGCCTGTTCGACGCCGTGGCCGGCCATCTGGCCGCGCTGGCCGGCGGTGGGCGGCGCCCGGTGGTCGCCGCCGCCAGCGTCGCCAGCCGCAACCGCCTGGCCGGGCTGTTGCGCGAGCACGGCGTGGAGCGGGTGGAGACGGTGGCCAACGCCGAAGGCATGGCGGGCCTTCCCCCCGCCTGCGTGGCGGCGGCGGTGCTGGAGCTGGAGCACGGCTTCGTCGCCGACGACCTCGCCGTGGTGACCGAACGCGACATCCTGGGCGAGGGCATCCACCGCGCCCGCCGCCCCCCGCGCCGGCGCGATGCGGAACGCTTCATCGCCGAGGCCTCGCAGCTGGCCCCGGGCGATATCGTCGTTCATGCCGAACACGGCATCGGCCGTTTCGACGGCCTGCAAACCCTGGTCCGCGACGGCGCTCCCCACGACTGCCTGCGCCTGATCTACGAGGGCGGCGACCGGCTGTTCGTGCTGGTGGAAAATGTCGAGCTGCTGTCGCGCTACGGCTCCCACGACGCCGAGGTGCAGCTGGACCGGCTGGGCAGCGCCTCCTGGCAGGCGCGCCGCGCCCGTCTGAAGGAGCGCATCGCCGCCATGGCGGGCGAGTTGCTGAAGGTGGCGGCCGAGCGCCGCACCCGTCCGGGCCCGGTCATGGCCGCCCCCGACGGCGCCTTTGCCGAGTTCTGCGCCCGCTTTCCCTTCGACGAGACCGACGACCAGGACAAGGCCATCGCCGAGGTGCTGGGCGATCTGGCCGCCGGGCGGGCCATGGACCGGCTGATCTGCGGCGATGTCGGTTTCGGCAAAACCGAGGTGGCGCTGCGCGCCGCCTTCGTCGCCGTCATGGCCGGCTTCCAGGTGGCGCTGGTTGCGCCCACCACCCTGCTGGCGCGCCAGCACCACGCCACGTTCCAGGATCGTTTCGCGGGCTTCGGGGCGCAGGTGGCGCAGCTGTCGCGCTTCGTGGGCGCGAAGGAGGCCAGGCGCGTGAAGGCGGGCCTGGAAAGCGGCGAGATCGCCGTCGTGGTCGGCACCCACGCCCTGCTCGCCAGGGACATCGCGCCCCACCGGCTGGGCCTTCTGATCGTGGACGAAGAGCAGCATTTCGGCGTCGCCCACAAGGAGCGGCTGAAGCGTCTGAAGGCTGATGTCCACGTCCTGACCATGACCGCCACGCCCATCCCCCGCACCCTGCAAATGGCGCTGGCGGGGGTGAAGGATATGAGCCTGATCGCCACCGCGCCGGTGGATCGGCTGGCGGTGCGAACCTTCGTCTCGCCGTTCGATTCCGTTGCCCTGCGCGAGGCGCTGCGGCGCGAGCTGCTGCGCGGCGGGCAAAGCTATGTCGTCTGCCCGCGCATCTCCGATCTGGCGCGGTTGGAGCGCCTGCTGCGAGAGCTGGTGCCGGAGGCCCGTTTCGCCGTCGTCCACGGGCGCCTGGCGGGGGTGGAGCTGGAGCGCGTCATGGCCGCCTTCTACGATGGCGAGGTGGATGTGCTGATCTCCACCGCCATCGTGGAATCGGGCCTCGATATCCCCAATGTCAACACCATGATCGTCTATCGCGCCGACATGTTCGGCCTGGCCCAGCTCTATCAGCTGCGCGGGCGGGTGGGGCGGGCGAAGCGGCGCGCCTATGCTTGGCTGACCCTGCCGCCGGGTCGCAAGCTGACGCCTGCGGCCGAACGGCGCTTGCAGGTGCTGTCGCGCCTGGACAGCCTGGGGGCGGGTTTCAGCCTGGCCAGCCACGATCTGGACATTCGCGGCGCCGGCAACCTGCTGGGGGCCGAACAATCGGGCCATATCCGCGAGGTCGGGGTCGAGCTCTATCAGCAGATGCTGGACGAAGCCGTGCAGGCGCTGCTGGCCGAGCGCCAGGGCCAGGCGCAGCGTTCGGACCGCGCCTGGTCGCCGGAGATCTCGCTCGCCAGCGCGGTGCTGATCCCGGAGGATTATGTCCGCGACCTGGATGTACGCCTGGGCCTCTATCGCCGCATCGCCGCCCTGGAAGGGGCGGACGAGATCGACGAGCTGCGCCGCGAGCTGGACGACCGCTTCGGCGCGCCGCCCCCCGAAGTGGCGAACCTGCTGGACATCGTCGCCATCAAGGCGGCCTGCCGCCGGGCCGGCATCGCCAGGCTGGATGCCGGCCCGGCCGGCGCCAGCCTGACCTTCCGCGACGGCAGCTTCGCCAATCCGGCCGGGCTGGTGGACTGGATCGCCGGCCAGGGCGGCGACGCCAGGCTGCGCCCGGACCACCGCCTGATCGTCGCCGGAAGCTGGCAGGACGTGGAAGCCCGCCTGGCCGGCGCCCGCCGCCTGGCCGCCACGCTGGCCGCCATCGCCGAAGCGGGGTGAAGGGCGCAGTGGTGTGAAAGGCGCGCCGCTCAGCCGGCGGCGGTGTGGCGGGCGGTCTCGATCATGCGGGCGAGCAGGGTGGGCGGCTGGGCGCCGGAGACGGCATAGCGCCCATCCAGCAGGAAACAGGGCACGGCGTCGATCCCCAGCCGCCGCGCCCGGGCGTGTTCGGCCCGCACCTCCTCCGCCCCCTCGCCGCTGGCCAGAAAGGCGGCGGCCGGGCGCCGTTCCATCCCCGCCGCCTGGGCCAGGGCGAGAAGATTGTCGCGGTCGCCAATATCGATGCCGCGGCGGAAATAGGCCTGGAACAGGCCTTCCACCACGGCCTCCTGGCAGCCCTGCCGCCCCGCCAGGGCGATCAGGCGCTGGGCGTCCAGGGTGGAGGGCGTGCGGCGGATGGCGTCGAAGTCGAAGGCGATCCCTTCCTCGCGCCCGGCCCGCTCCAGGGCGGCCAGCATCTCTGCGGCCCGGCGCGGATGGCCGAATTTCTGCGCCAGATAGGCGTCGCGGGCCATGCCTTCGCAGGCCATGCCGGGATTCAGCATGAAGGCGCGCCAGTGGATGCGGGCCGCAATACCGTCCCGCCGCTGGCTGGCGCCTTCGCTCAGCGCCCGTTGCAGCCGCCGCTTGCCGATATAGCACCACGGGCAGATGGGATCGGAGAAGACATCGATCGCGATGGGGCGGGCGGGGTTCAAGGTTGCGGGGCGCGGGCGGTCAGGCCGCCGTCGCAGACCAGCAGCTGGCCGGTGACGAAGGCCGACTCGTCGCTGGCCAGCCACAGGGCCAGGGCGGCGATATCGCCGGGGCGGCCGATGCGCCCGGCGGGCTGGTTGGCGGCCAGCCTTTCGGACGCCGCCTGCGGGTCCGGCACGGAGGCCAGATAGGCCTCCATCATGTCAGTCGCGATCCAGCCGGGGCAGATGACGTTGCAGCGGACGCCCTCGCCGCCGTGATCTACGGCGATGGCCCGCGACAGGGCGTGGACGGCGCCCTTGGTGGCGCAATAGGCGGCCAGGCCCGGATCGGCGACGAAGCCGTCGTAGCTGCCGATATTGACGATGGACCCGCCGCCGGCCCGGGCCATGGCCGGAATCGCGGCCCGGCAGGCGAGGAAGACGGCGCGCACATTGACCGCGAAGATGCGCTCCCACTCCTCGATGCCGGTCTCCACCAGCGTCTTTTCCAGCTGCATGGCGGCGTTGTTGACCAGCACGTCGAGGCCGCCGAAGGCGTCGTGGCAGGCCGCCACCAGGCGCTCGCCCTGGCCGGGATCGGCGATGTCGCCGGCCAGGAAGACGACGCCTTCGGGCAGGGGCGGTTGCGGGGCGGAACGGGCGCTGGCGAGCACCCGGGCGCCTTCCTTCGCGAAGCGGCTGGCGATGGCATGGCCGATTCCCTTCGAGGCGCCGGTGACGATGCAACGCTTTCCCTGAAGACGCATGATCCGTGCCTCCCGCCATCGGTGTCCAGCCTAGCCCGTCCGCCGCGGGTTCGGAACCGGCGCGGGGCTTGCAGGGGCGGCGGTTCCGCTTTCAGATGGCGCGCTCGCTGCGGGAGGCGGTCGATGGACACAAGCGGGGACGCAAGCAGGCTGACCTGTTGCCTGACGTTCGATTTCGACGCCATGTCGGTGTGGATCGGCTCGTACCGCTCGCAGGATCCCAGCCAGATTTCGCGCGGCGAGTTCGGCGCCGTGGCCGTGCCGCGCATCCTGGCCCTGCTGGCCCGCCACCGCATCCCGGCCACGTTCTGCATCCCCGGCCATACCGCCCTGGCCTTTCCCGACCTGGTGGCCGCCATCCACGACGGCGGCCACGAGATCGCCCATCACGGCTGGGTACACGAGAACCCGGCCGATTTCGACGAGGCGGGCGAGCGGGCCAATCTGGACCGGGGCTTCGAGGCGCTGGCGCAGGCCTGCGGCGTCCGTCCGGTCGGCTATCGCTCGCCCTCCTGGGCGTTCAGCGCCGCCACCGCCGCCATCCTGGCCGATTACGGCTTTCTCTACGATTCCAGCCTGATGGGCGACGATTTCACGCCCTATTACATGCGCCGGGACGACAAGGCGCCGCCGGACGCGCCCTATGAGTTCGGCCCCCATACCGGCGTGGTCGAGCTGCCGGTGGCCTGGCTGCTGGACGATTTCCCCCATTTCGAGCTGGGCGGGTCGGGGGGCGGGCTGAAGCCGGCCTCGGCCGTGGAGGAGGTCTGGCGCCAGGAATTCGCCTATGCCCATGCCCACGCGCCGGGCGGCATCTACAACCTGACCATGCACCCCCAGGTGATCGGGCGCGGCTATCGCCTGGCCATGCTGGAGCGGCTGATCGATTATTTCGCCAGCCATCCCGGCGTCGTCTTCGACACCCTGGCGGGCTATGCCGGGCGCTGGGCCAAGGCCAACCCGCTGGAGGCCTGGCGCCGGAGCGCCTCGCCCCATGCGCGCGGGCCCCTGGATGAGCGGGCCCCCCTGGGTTAGCGGACGGTTAGCGGACCGGTGGCGGCGGCGTTCGACTATATCGTGGCCGGCGGCGGCAGCGCCGGTTGCGTGCTGGCGGCCCGGCTGAGCGAAGACCCAAGCTGCCGCGTGCTGCTGCTGGAGGCGGGCTTCTCCGGCACCACCCTGTTCCACGCCATGCCGGCCGCCAACGGCTTTCTGCTCGGGCGGGCGCGGTTCGACTGGGGCTATGCCAGCACGCCCCAGGCCGGGCTGGGCGGGCGGCGCATCTCCTATCCGCGCGGCAAGGGGCTGGGCGGCAGCTCCGCCATGAACGGCATGATCTATATCCGTGGCAATGCTGCCGATTACGACCTCTGGCGCCAGGACGGGCTGGAGGGCTGGGGGTTTGCCGACCTGCTGCCCTATTTCCGCCGCGCCGAAGGCTCGTGGCGCGGCGACGGCCCCTGGCATGGCGGCCACGGGCCGCTGAAGACGGTCCGCGCCCGCCAGTGCGGGGCCATGGAGCGCGCCTTTCTGGCCGCCTGCCAGGCGCGCGGCCTGGCCGCCAACGACGATTTCAACGGCGCGCGCCAGCACGGCGCCGGCCTGGTCGATGTCACCGTCCATGGCGGGCGGCGCATGAGCACGGCCCAGGGCTATCTCGCCGCCGCCCGCCGCCGCCCCAATCTGACCGTGGCGCAGGGCGCCCATGTCCTGGGCCTGGTGCTGGAGGGGCGGCGGGCGCGGGCGCTGCGCTATCGCCAGGGCGGGGTGGAGAAGGCCGCCACGGCCGGGCGGGAGATCGTGCTGGCCCTGGGCGCCTTCGGCTCGCCCCAGCTGTTGATGCTGTCCGGCATCGGCCCCGCCGCCCATCTGCGCCGCCATGGCATCGCCGTTATCGCCGATCTGCCGGGGGTCGGGCGCAATCTCCAGGACCATCCGGACGTGTTCGTGCAGCATGCCTGCCCGCGCCCCGAACTCAGCCTGGCGCGCTACCAACGCCCGGGGCCGGCGCTGGCGCTGCTGGCGACCTGGCTGGTGGCGAAGAGGGGGCCGGGGGCGGCGCCGTTCTGGGGGGCGGTGGCGTTCGCGGGGCGGCGGCGGGGCGACGGGGGCCGGGCGCTGGAGGGCGCCGCCGCCGGGCGGCCCGACTTTCAGCTGTTCATGACGCCCATGGTGCTGACGGGGGATTCGGGCGCGGGCGAAAGGGCGCCGTGGTGGGAGCGGGCGCTGCCGTCGGTGCGCGGGCGGCGGGCGGTGGCGGGGTTTCAGATCGACGTCAACCTGCTGCGCCCGCAAAGCCGCGGGCGGCTGACCCTGGCCTCGCCCGACCCGCTGGCGGCGCCGGTCATCGACCCGGCCTATCTGGCGGCCGAAGACGACCTGCTGGCCCTGGTGGAGGCGGTGGCGCTGGCCCGCCAGATCGCCGCCGACCCGGCCTTCGACGGGCTGCGCGGGCGGGAGCTGGCGCCGGGGCCGGAGGCGGTGGGCGACGACGCGCTGGCGGACTATGTGCGCGCCACCGCCACCACCGGCCACCACCCGGTGGGCACCTGCCGCATGGGCAGGGACGCCATGGCGGTGGTGGGGGCGGATCTGAAGGTGAAGGGCATCGCGGGCCTGCGGGTGGCGGACGCCGCGATCCTGCCCGACATCGTCTCCGGCAACACGGCGGCCATCGTCGTCGCCATCGCCGAAAAGGCGGCCGATCTGCTGCGCGGCCGGGAACCCCCGCCCCGGGCCGATCTTGCCAATTTAGGCGGGGCCGGCCTGGGTGAGTGACGGCTGGCGCCACAAGCTGCGACACCTGCCCGACACCCGTGCGGCACCCTGCCGACACCCTGTCGGCGACCTGCCGGGCGCCTGTCGGAACCCTGCCGGGCGTGCCGTGGTCGGCTCATGCCCGCCGCAATTCCCGTAGAAGAACCGCGGGTCGCAGACGAATCGCAGGCAGCCGTTTGAGCCGTTGATTCTGCGGATCGACCTCTATCCCGGCGGACTCCAGCGCCGTGACCCCCAGCAACGGTTCCGCGCCCTCGTCGCCGAACACGATGACGCCCCCCGAAAGCTCGCCCATGATCTCCAACTCGCCCAGCGCGACGTCCAGCTCCACTTCCCGGCCATCGGCGGTCACATATCGCCGCCGGCCCGTGGGCTTCAGCCCGATCGCCTCCAGGCTGCGTCGCGGCACCAGGGAGTCGATCGCGCCGGTGTCCACCAGGAACGCCCCGGTCCAGGTTCGCGTCCGTTGCGCGGGATTGCGCACCGTGACGTCAACCATCATGTCGTGCGGGTTCACGGCGCAAGTCCTCCGGGGGGCCGGGGCGTGCCATCGCCGCCGGTCCCATCTCTATGGCGCGGCCGGGGGCAAATTGCCAGCGGCCAGGGCCTTGCGGCGGCGATAGAGATTTCGTCTGCTGTGGGCACTTCGTTGCAGGCAGGGTTCGCACATTTTGCGGCCTTCCTTGGGTGGGCGCTTGCCGCAAGCGGGGCATAGGCCAGCTTCAAGGCGGGCGGGGGTGCGGATGGTGGCGTATATGCGCATCCGTTTAAGGCAGGCCGGACAGGACTTGCGCCCTTCCAGGGGCGGTTGCTTGCCGCATTGTATGCACAGGCCGGCCTCTTCGCGGGCCTCTGCTCTGTGGCGTCTCCAGGTGCGCGCCGTTTCGCGTTGCTTCGCTTTCTTGGCTTTCTTCGCTTCGGCCGCGGCCCTATTTGCGCGGCGCTTGGCGGCGCAATCTGGGCACAGGGCCTCGTATAGAAAGCGGGCAACGGGCAGGCCGGTTTCTCTGGCGTCCAACTCTGCCCTTGCGCGAACCCGCTTGATGCTGCGGGCCGCCGGCGCTCCGCAATCAACGCAGAGGCCGGCGTCTCGCCGCTCCTTGCGGGCGTGCCTCACGGCAGAACCTTGACCGGGCGCCCGTCAATTTCGGCCTTGGCGATTGGCACGGGGTCCGGCTTCTCCAGTTTCCGCACCACCTTGAAGACTCCGCCGTTGCGGGCGTTCCAGCCGCTCGCCGCCATCCGGGCGCGGAAACTTGCGGCGCCGGGGACGGGTTGCCGGTGGCCTTGACGGATTGCCAGGCGAAGTTCGGGAATCACCTGCCATTTGTCGTCGTCTTTGCCGGTGATCACGGCTTGCCAGAAAGCGCGGGCTTCCTCTGGGGCGGCGTGCAGCGTTTCCAGGCAGACGGGCAGCACCCGCGCTTGCGAAAGGAATTTGCCGATCTCCCGTTCGCCGGTGGCGGCGCGCCCCGCCATGAGTTCGCCCATGGTGGCAAAGGCGGCCTCGCGGCTGGCGACATAACCGCGGGAAAGCCGAATCGGGATTTTGTGGGCAACTTCGCGTTGCTTCTCGCGCCCGGCGTCGCTCCTCTCCGTGATGGTCGTTTTGATGGACAGGCCGCTATAGGCAAGGGCCTTGCCGGCGGCCGCCAGCGCCACCCGCAACAGGCGCGGGGGGACCGGCAGTCTCAGCGCCTCGCCAATCACGGCGCCGGATCGGTTGCGCGCCACGGAGTCCAGCGCGGCATACGCCTCGGCGGGGTCGCCCGGCACGACTTGTACGTGCCAGTCCATGCGGGTCGGCTCGGCGCCTTCCTCGTAGTCACGGGCGCGGGCGTGTTCCACGAAAGCGCGGAGTCGGTGCTGGCCGTCCACCAGCCACAGGGCGCCGTCGCTATTCCTGGCGAAGGTCAGAGTCGATGGGCCGAACCAGTCCCCATCGTCCATCATGGTCTTCAGGTTGGCGATATGGACTGCATCCGCCACCCTCTGCTTTTCGAAGCCTCGCAGGCTCACGATCTCGTCGGCCATCTCCCGCGTCAGCGTGACATCGCCGCTTTGCTCCTGCCCCTCCTGGAAGGGATAGAGGACGTGTGTCTGTTCCATTGTGTGGGTGTCTCCGTTGCTAGCGCCGCGAATCGGGTGCGGGGCAATCATGCGTAACTTTGCCAGGGGGGCAATGTAAAAGTTTTACTTTTCCACAGGGGGGGGGCGTCATGTCCTCTGCGCTTCCTGCCAGGCGCGGCGGGCAGGGGCGCGCCGCAATCGCGGCAGGCACCCTCCCGGCGTCATCGCCAGCGGGTCTCTGCCAGCGTCTCGCCTTCGGCCATGTGGCGCCGGCGGGCTTCCCTCCCGCCGGCGCCCGTGTTTCAACCTATGCGGACGGGGTCTCCCGGCCTTCGCTCCGGGCCGGCGCCGTGGCGCATGTCGGTCAGGGTAGCGCCGGCGATGCAGCCGGTTCATGGGCGGCGTGGGGGCGTGCTGACTCTTTTACATGCGCAGCACGGGGCGCGCTGACTCTTTACATGCGCAGCACGGGGGCGTGCTGCTTTCAGGCGGCTTCCAGCTGTTCGCGGCGTTCCTGGACGATGCGGTCGGCCTCGCGCCCGGTGAGCTCCTGCAGGCGCTCGAAGGCGATGGTGAAGGAGCCGGCGCCCTGGGTGAGCGAGCGCAGCTCGCCGATCAGATCCTGGGTTTCGCCCTGGGGCATGTGGGCGGTGACGCTGTCCCAGCCCTTCCAGCCCTCGCGCGCCTCGAAGCCCAGCAGCTGTCCGCGCCGCCCGGTGATCAGCTGCTGCACCCGCGAGGTGGCGGCGCTGGGGGCGTGGACGGTCACCTTGACGATGGGTTCCAGCAGCACCGGGGCGCATTGCGGCATGCCCTCGGTCATGGCGACGCGGGCGGCCAGCTTGAAGGCCATCTCGTTGGAATCCACGTCGTGGTGCTTGCCGTCGAACACCTTCACGGCCACATCCACCACCGGGAAGCCCAGCGGCCCCCGTTCCAGATATTCCTTCACGCCGGCTTCCACGGCCGGGATGTATTGGCGCGGAATGTTGCCGCCGGTGACCGCGTTGGTGAACTGGAAGCCACTGCCGCGCGGCAGCGGGCGGATGTCGATCTGGACGTCGCCGAACATGCCGCTGCCCCCGGTCTGGCGCTTGAAGCGCCCGTGCTGGGTGGTGGCCTTGCGGATCGCCTCGCGATAGGGCACGCGCGGGCGGGCGGAGGCGATCTCCACGCCGTAACGCTGGGCCAGCCTGGCGAAGGCGATCTGGAGGTGCATGTCGCCCTGGCCCCACAGCACCAGCTGGTTCAGGCCGGCGTCCTGTTCCGGTTCCAGCGAGGGGTCTTCCTCGTGGATGCGCTGGAGCGCCGTCGCCATCTTGACCTCGTCGTTGCGCTTTGCGGCGTGAATGGCGCGGCCGTAGAGGCGCGGCAGCGGCGCGGCGCGGGGATAGCAGGCGTCGTCGTCGGGAGGGGCGCTGCCGACCAGCAGGGTGTCGCCGGTGCGCGCCTTGTCCAGCCTGGCCAGGGCGACGATGTCGCCGGCGCTGGCGGCGGCGATCTTCTCCTGGGCGCCGCCCATCATGCGGTAGATGCCGCCGATGCGCTCGCCATTGACGCTTTCGCCGTCCTTGACGGTGCCGCGCCAGACGCGCGCCAGCGAAAGCTTGCCGCCGTGCTGGGTGTTGAAGGTCTTCAGCACCTGAGCGGCCGGGGCGCCTTCCAGGCCGTGGCGCTCTGCGGCGCTCTGCGGCGGCGGCGTCCAGGCCACGATCTCCTGCAGCAGGCGGCGGACGCCGTTTTCCCGCTCGGCGGCGCCGATCAGCACCGGCGCGATGGCGCCATCGGCGAAGGCCTGGCGCAGATGGGCCCGGACCTCGGCCACCGAAGGGGTTTCGTCTTCCAGCAGCTGCATCATCAGGTCGTCGTCGAAATCGGCCAGGGCCTCCAGCATCGTGGTGCGCGCCTCCTCCTCGCGCGCCTTGACGCCTTCGGGCATGGCGATGGCTTCCGAAGCCGCCCCGGGGCGGTAGGCATAGGCGTCCCGGGTCAGCAGATCGACATAGCCCGTCACCTCCTCGCCTTCGCGCACCGGCACCTGGGTCGTCAGCAGCGGCGTGGCCGAAACCTCCTGCATGGCGGGGACCAGATCGCGCATCGCCACCGCGGTGCGGTCCATCTTGTTGACGAAGACCATGTGGGGGATGCGGTTGTCTTCCAGGAAGCGGAAGATGGGGGCCAGGGTCGCCGTCCGTTCCAGGGCCGGCTCATAGACCACCACGGCGGCATCGGCGCCCATCGCCGCGCCCCGCGCCTCGGCCTGCAATTCGATGGAACCCGGGCAGTCCAGCAGGTTCAGCCCGACGCCCTCGAAGCTGGCATGGGCCGCGCTCACCTCCGTGCTCATGGCGCGCTCGCGCGCTTCCGGGGCGTGATCGCCCACCGTGCTGCCCTCCTTGACCGAACCCTTGCGGTGGATGGCCCCGGCGGCGAACAGCATGCTTTCCAGCAGCGTGGTCTTGCCGCCCAGCGACGGCCCCACCAGGGCGATATTGCGCCTTTCGGCGCCAGCAGCAGTGCTATCGGACATATCGGACATGGCCCCCTCTTGCGGCGGCGACGGTAGTGCGACGCGCCGTGGCGGCGCAAGGGTGGCGCCGGGGTGGCTGGCGACGGGTATGATGTTCCGGTTGCCGGGGGAGCTTGCCGCCGTGACCGTCGTCGAAGCGCCTTCGCCCAATCACGGCCCGCGCCGGCCAGGGTCGGGGGTGGAGGCGGTGGACATGCTGATCCTGCACTATACCGGCATGAGGACCGGCCAGGCGGCGCTGGCCAGGCTGCGGGACGGGGCGTCCGGCGTCAGCGCCCATTATCTGGTGGCGGAAGACGGCGCCATCGCCCGGCTGGTGCCGGAAGGGCGCCGCGCCTGGCATGCCGGGCGGGCCAGCTGGCGCGGGCGGGAGGACATCAACAGCGCCTCCATCGGCATCGAGATCGTCAATCCCGGCCACGATCTGGGCTATCGCCCCTTTCCGCCCCGCCAGATGGCGGAAGTGGCGGCGCTCTGCCACGCCATTCTGGCCCGCCACCCGATCCCGCCCCGCCATGTGCTGGCCCATGCCGATGTGGCGCCCGCCCGCAAGCGCGACCCCGGCGAGCTGTTCGACTGGCGATGGCTGGCGCGGGAGGGGATCGGGCTGTGGCCTCCCACGACAGAGGCGACAGCGGGGGCGGCAGGCCCGGCCTGCGGCTGGGGCGAATGCGGAGCGGCGGTGGCGGCGTTGCAGGCCGAGCTGGCAGGTTTCGGCTATGGGGTGGCGGTGGACGGGCGCTTCGGCGCCGGGACGGCCGCCGTGGTCAGGGCCTTTCAGCGCCATTTCCGGCCCTGGCGCGTGGACGGGCGCGCCGATGACGAAACCCGCGCCAGGCTGGCCGCCCTGCTGGCGCAATGCGGCGCTGGGGGCGGAGACGTTGACCCTGGGACATCGGCCCCGGGAGATTGACGGGCGGCGGCGGGCGGGCTAAGCGGAGGCGGGATCAGGCGGACGGATGGCCGCCCGCCATAGCGGGAGGAAAGTCCGGGCTCCACGGGAAAACGGTGCCGGGTAATGCCCGGCGGGGGCGACCCCAGGGAAAGTGCCACAGAAAGCAAACCGCCCCGCCGCTGCCCGCATGGCGGAACAGGCGCGGGGCAAGGGTGAAAGGGTGCGGTAAGAGCGCACCGCGCCGCCAGCGATGGCGGTGGCAGGGCAAACCCCACCGGGAGCAAGATCGAATAGGGGCGGCGCGCCGGGCCGCAAGGCTCGGCTGGTGTGTTCCCGGCCCAGCTGCCCGGGTTGATCGCACGAGGCGTCCGGCGACGGGCGTCCCAGACGAATGGCCATCGGCCGGCGCCTTCGGGGCCGGTCACAGAACCCGGCTTACAGGCCGCCTGCTCCCGATTCGCCCCCGATTCGCACATTTTGCGCCCGGTGGCCGCCGTCATGGCGCAAATGGGCGCAAAAAGGGCGAGAACAAAACAAGATCGGGTCGCGTCCACCGCATGTGACGAGCATGACGCGATCCCGCCACAAGATGTTGTGGCGCGCGACGGCGAAGACGAGACGGTGGCGCGATCCGGGCAGAACTGCGCGCGCCGGGAGCGTGTTTTGCGGGTCTGGTGGCTTGCTTGCCCATAGATTCCCATGTATGCCCATTGCGTCCCAAATCGGGGACAAAGCCCGACCTCTGCGACCGGACTCGTCGTTCCGGAGCGGGCGGGCCGGGGGAGGGGGCCAAGGGAGGGGAGACCGTGCGAGTTTTCATCGGCGCGCACGTCAACCGGATCGACCGCAAGGGACGGGTGTCCGTGCCGGCGCAATTCCGCGCCGCCTTCGGTGTCGAGATCTCCAGCGCCTATGCCATGCCCTCGCTGAGAAAGCACGAGGCGCTGGACGTCTATCTGCCGGAAGCGATCGCGCGCCTGGCCCAGAGCAGCGACCCGTTCGGCGACGAAGACGAAGACTATCCGGGCGCCATCTTCAGCGCCGGGCGCTATCTCGGCCTCGACAACGAAGGCCGCATCGTGCTGCCCGACGATCTGCGCGCCTTTGCCCATATCGCCGACAAGGTCTGCTTCCTGGGGCGGGGGTCGTTCTTCCAGATGTGGGAGCCGGAGGCCGGCCTGGCCTATAGCCAGCAATCGTTCCGCCGCATGGTGGACAACGGCGCCAGGCTGCGCCACCGCCTGGCCGCAGGGGACACAGCATCCCCTGCACCCCCTGGGGGGGAGGGATGAGCGGCCACCGCTCCGTGCTGGTCGAAGGCGTGCTGGCCTGCCTGCTGCCGCAGGACGGAGCCATTCTGGTCGATGCCACCTTCGGCGGCGGCGGCATCAGCGCCGCCCTGCTGGAGGCGGCCGACTGCCGTGTTCTGGCCATCGACCGCGACCCGGAAGCCATCGCCCGCGGGCGGGAGCTGGCGCGCAGCCAGGGCGGGCGGCTGGAGCTGTGCCAGGGCCGCTTCTCCCGTCTGGAGGCCATGGTCGCCTGCCGCATCGGCGCCCCGGTGGACGGGGTGGTGTTCGATCTGGGCGTCTCCTCCATGCAGCTGGACCAGGCGCGGCGCGGCTTTTCCTTCCGCCATGACGGCCCGCTGGATATGCGCATGGAAGGGGGGCGCATGGAGGGCGCAGGCCCCGGCGCGGACGAGGCCGTCAACCGCCTGGACGAGGCGGAGCTGGCGGCGATCGTCGCCCGCTTCGGCGAGGAACGTCGCGCTCGCGCGGTGGCGCGGGCCATCGTGGCCGCCCGGCCCATCGCCGGCACCTTGCAACTGGCCCGCATCGTGCGCGGCGCGGTCGGGCGCGGGCGGGACGGCATCGACCCCGCCACGCGGACCTTCCAGGCGCTGCGCATCTGGGTGAACGACGAGCTGGGCGAGCTGGAACGGGGGCTCGCCGCCGCCGAGGCGGTGCTGCGCGAGGGCGGGCGGCTGGTCGTCATCGCCTTCCATTCCCTGGAAGACCGGATCGTCAAGCGTTTCCTGGCCGAGCGCAGCGGCCGCCTGGCCGCGCCCAGCCGCCATCTGCCGCCGCCGCCGCCGGGAAAGGCCGCCACCTTCCGCCTGCTGCGCCCGCGCCCGCTGCGCCCGGACGGCGGCGAGATCGCCGCCAATCGCCGCGCCCGTTCCGCCCGCCTGCGCGCCGCCCAGCGCACCGCGGCGCCGCCATGGCGGCAGGCGGCATGACCGTCCGCGCCATGGCGGGATGGGCGCTGCTGGCCCTGCTGGCGGCCACCTCCGCCTTCTGGCTGAAATACGAGCGCCACGGGCGGGAAGAGGAACTGGCGCGCATCGAGCGCGAAACCGCCGAGAGCCACGAGCAGATCCGCATCCTGCGCGCCGAATGGGATTACCTGCGCCGCCCCGAGCGATTGGCGGGCCTGGCCCGGCGCCATCTGGATCTGGCGCCGGTGGCGCCCGCCCGCATGGCGCGGCTGGCGGATCTGCCCCTGAGTCCGGCCTCCGGCCCGGCGCTAACTCCTGACCGGGAGCCGGTGGCGGGCGCGACCGCCGCCGCGCTGGAGGGGGAGGGATGGTGAGCGCCCCCACATCTACAACATCCGCTGCGGCCCGGGGCGGATGCAGCCCCGCCGCCGCCCGGGGCGAATACAGCCCCGCTGTGACATTGTGCCGGGCGCGCATGATCGTGGTGGCGCTGGCGTTCGTGGCCGCCTTCGCCACCATCGCCACCCGCCTGGTGATGGCGATGACGGCGCCGGTGCCGGCGGACGGGGCGTTCGCCGGGGCGCCGGCGCCGGCGGGCCGGGTCGATATCACCGACCGCAACGACAATCTGCTGGCCACCGATCTGCCGATCGCGTCGCTTTACGCAGAGCCGCGCCGGGTTCTGGATGCCGCCGAGACCGCCGCCGCCCTGGTCCGCATCCTGCCGGAGCTGGACCGCGAGCGGCTGCGCAAGGCGCTGGCCGGCGAGCGCGGCTTCGTCTGGATCGAGCGCGGGCTGACCCCGGGCCAGCAGGCCGCGATCCACGCCCTGGGCCTGCCGGGCATCTCCTTCCGGCGCGAGCAGCGGCGGATTTATCCGCAGGGCGCGCTGGCCGCCCATGTGGTCGGCTTTACCGACATCGACCGGCGCGGCCTGGCGGGGGTGGAACGGGCGCTGGAGGACGAGCTGCGGGCGCGGGCGGCGGCGGGCGGCCAGCCCCTGGCGCTGGCCCTCGATGTGCGTTTTCAGCAGGCGGTGCGCGAGGAACTGGCGACCACGGTGGAAACCTTCCATGCCGTCGGCGGCAGCGGGATCGTGCTGGACGTCGATAGCGGCGAGGTTCTGGCGATGGTCTCGCTGCCCGATTTCAACCCCAATCGTCCCGCAGCCTCCGCGCCCGAAAGCCGCTTCAACCGCGCCACGCTGGGGGTCTATGAGCTGGGGTCGATCTTCAAGCTGTTCACGGCCGCCATGGCGCTGGAGAACGGCGTGATCGATCTGGCGGGCGGCTACGACGCCTCGCAGCCGCTGCGGGTCGCCCGTTTCACCATCCGCGACTACAAGCCCAGGAACCGCTGGCTGTCGCTGCCCGAAATCCTGGTCTATTCGTCGAATATCGGCGCCGCGCTGATGGCTCTGGATGTGGGCGGCGAAGCGCAGCGGGCCTTCCTGGACCGCATCGGCCTGCTGCGCCCGGTGGAGATCGAGCTGCCCGAAGTCGGGCGGCCCATCTATCCCGCCGTCTGGCGCGACATCAACACCATGACCATCGGCTTCGGCCACGGGCTGGCGGTAACGCCCATCCAGGCGGTGGCGGCCCTGGCCGCCCTGGTCAACGGCGGCGTGCTCCGCAGCCCGACGCTGCTGAAGCAGGAAGCGGGCCGGGTGGCGCCGGGCCAGCGCGCGCTCTCGCGGCAGACCTCCGACACCATCCGCATGTTGAGCCATCTGGTGGTGCGCTACGGCAGCGGGCGCAAGGCGCAGGTGGAAGGCTATCCCATGGGCGGGAAGACCGGCACGGCCGAAAAGCTGGACCCGGCCGGCGGCTATGCCGAAGACCGGCTGCTGTCGTCCTTCGCCGCCGCCTTTCCCATCGACGATCCGCGCTATCTGGTGCTGGTCTCGATCGACGAGCCCCAGGGCATCGAGGAGAGCTACGGCTATGCCACCGGCGGCTGGACCGCGGCCCCCACCGTGGGGCGGATCGTCGCCCGCATCGGGCCGCTGGCGGGCATCGCCCCGCGCCAGGGCGGCTTTCCCGGCCTGCCGCCGGTGGACGGCGACGCCGACGAGCAATGGGAGGCGACCCTTGCGTCTTTCCGCGCTCCTTGAAGGCAGCGAAGCGCGCATCGTCGCCGGCGAGGCGGAGGCGGAGATCCGCGGGCTGTGCGCCGATTCACGCCGCTGCGAAAGCGGTTTCCTGTTCGCCGCCCTGCCCGGAAGCCTGGCCGACGGGCGCGATTTCGCCACCGCGGCGGTGAACAACGGCGCCGTCGCCGTGCTGGCCGGCGAAGACGGCCTCAAAGACGGCCCCAAAGACGGCATTGAGGCGCCCCCGGTCGGCGCCACCCTGCTGGCGGCTTCGCGCCCGCGCCGCAGCTTCGCCCTGCTGTGCGCCCGCTTCCACCGCCGCCGCCCGGAGCTGGCGGTCGCCGTCACCGGCACCAACGGCAAGAGCTCGGCGGTGGAGTTCTGCCGCCAGTTCTGGCAGGCGCGGGGCCATGCCGCGGCCAGCATCGGCACCCTGGGCGCCATCGGCCCGGACGGAAGGGTGCCGCTGGCCCATACCACCCCGGATCCGGTGGCGCTGCACCGGCAGCTGGAGGCGCTGGCCCGCGCCGGGGCCAGCCGGGTGGCGGTGGAGGCCTCCAGCCACGGCCTGCATCAGCATCGCCTGGATGGCGTCTCCTTCGCCGCCGCCGGCTTCACCAACTTGACCCGGGACCACGGCGATTATCACCGCGATCCGGCGGCCTATCTGGCGGCCAAGGCGCGCCTGTTCGATCTGGTGGAGGAGGGCGGCAGCGCCGTGCTGAACGCCGATGCCGAGGCGTTCGAAGCCCTGGCCGCGCGCTGCCGGGCGCGGGGGCTGCGCATCCTGTCCTATGGCCGGGCGGGCGCCGATCTGCGCCTGCTGGAACGGCGCCCGGCGGCGGGCGGGCAGCGGCTGCGCCTCGCCTGGGGCGGGCAGAGCCTGGCCGTCGAGCTTCCCCTGGCCGGCCGTTTCCAGGCCATGAACATGCTGTGCGCCGCCGCCATGACGGCGGCCGCCGAAGGCTGCGATATGGGCGAGATTCTGGCCCTGGCCGGCGGGCTGCGCGGCGTGCCGGGGCGGCTGGAGGCGGTGCCGGGGCATCCGGCCGGCGCGCGGGTGTTCGTCGATTACGCCCACACCCCCGACGCCCTGGAGAACGTGCTGGGCGCGCTGCGGGACGACATGGCGCCCCTGCCATCGCCCTGTGGCGGCGCGGCGGCGGGGCGGCTGGTGGTGGTGTTCGGCTGCGGCGGCGAGCGCGACCGCGGCAAGCGGGCACAGATGGGCGCCATCGCCCGGCGCCTGGCCGACGCTGCCATCGTCACCGACGACAACCCGCGCGGCGAGGACGCCGCCACCATCCGCCGCCAGATTCTGGCGGCCGCGCCCGGCGCCTGCGAGATCGGCGACCGCCGCCTGGCCATCCGCCGGGCGGTGGCTTCGCTGGGCGCCGGCGATGTGCTGGTGATCGCCGGCAAGGGCCATGAGAGCGGCCAGACCGTGGGCGGCGCCACCCGCCCGTTCGACGATGCCCGCGAGGCGGCGCGGGCCATTGCCTGCCTGGAGGGCGGAAGATGACCGGGCTGTGGAGCGACGAAAGCGCCAGCGCCGCCACCGGCGGCCAGGCTTCGGCCCCGTTCGAGGTCGACGGCGTGGCCTTCGACAGCCGCCGGGTGGGCCAGCGCGATCTGTTCGTGGCGCTGAAGGGCCGCCTTGCCGACGGCCACGGCCATGTCGGCCACGCCTTCCAGCGCGGGGCTGCCGCCGCCATGGTCTGCCGCCGCCCGGCCGGCGTGCCGGAACGGGCGCCGCTGCTGCTGGTGCTGGATACCGCGCGCGGCCTGGACGATCTGGCGCGGGCGGCCCGGGCGCGCAGCGGCGCCCGCATCGCCGCCATCACCGGCAGCGTCGGCAAGACCGGGGTGAAGCAGGCGCTGCATCATGTGCTGGCGCGCCAGGGCCTGGCCCATGCCAGCGAAAAGAGCTTCAACAACCATGTCGGCACGCCTTTGAGCCTGGCCCGTATGGCGCCCGAGGCCCGGTTCGGGGTGTTCGAGGTGGGAACCAACGCGCCGGGCGAGATCGGGCCGCTGGCACAGCTGGTGCGGCCCCATGTGGCGGTGGTGACGACGGTGGAGGCGGTCCATATCGGCCATTTCGCTGGCGAGGAGGCCATCGCCCGCGAAAAGGCGGCCCTGTTCGACGGCCTGGACCGGGGCGGCGTGGCGCTGATCAACGGCGACAACCGCCACGGGCCGCTGCTGGCGCGGCTGGCGCGGCGCGGCGGCCACCGGGTGGAACTCTTCGGCGCCGCCAGCGGCTGCGCGCACCGGCTGCTGGCATGGACGCCGCAGGGCGCCGGCAGCGCGGTGGAAGCGGAGATCGCCGGACGCCGCCTTTGCTATCGCCTGGCGCTGGCCGGGCGCCATCTGGCGCTGAACAGCGTCGCCGTGCTGGCGGCGGCGCACCATATGGGCGCCGATGTGGCGGCGGCCGCCCGCGATCTGGCCTCGCTACAACCGCTGGCCGGGCGCGGGCGGCGCCATCGCATCGCCACGCGGGGCGGCCACGCCACCGTGATCGACGAAAGCTACAACGCCAGCCCGGTGTCGGTGCGGGCGGCTCTGAAGGTTCTGGCGGCGGCCGCAGGCGAACGTCGCATCGCCGTGCTGGGCGACATGCTGGAGCTGGGGGCCGGGGAGGAGGCGGCCCATATCGAGCTGGCCGCGGAGGTGGCGGCCGCAGGGGTGGACCTGCTGTTCGCGGTCGGGCCGCTGGCCTGCCGGCTCCACGGCGCGCTGGCGCCCGAACGGCGCGGCGGCGCCACCTGCCATGCCGGCGCCGTGGCGGAGCTGCTGGGCGCAACCCTGCGCCCCGGCGATGTGGTGCTGGTGAAGGGGTCGCGGCGCATCGGCCTGGAGGCGGTGGTGGAGGCGCTGGTAGGCGCCGACTCCGAGTGTCGTTCCGGACATTGGGACGGGCGGGGCTGAGGCCATGCTCTATCATCTGCTTCCCGCCCTGCAGGAAAGCTTCGGCGCCCTGCGCCTGTTTTCCTTCATCACCTTCCGCACCGGCGGGGCGATCCTGACCGCGCTGGCGATCTGCCTGCTGTTCGGCGGGCCGGTGGTGGCGTGGCTGAAATCCCTCCAGGGGGCGGGGCAGCCGATCCGCGACGACGGGCCCCAATCCCACATCGTCGCCAAGGCGGGAACCCCGACCATGGGCGGCGTTCTGATCCTGATGGCGGTGACGGCCACCACCCTGTTGTGGTCGGATCTGGGCAACGGCTTCGTCTGGATCGTGCTGGTGGTGACCCTGGGCTTCGGCGCCCTGGGCTTTGCCGACGATTATCTCAAGCTGGCCCGGCGCAGCTCGCGCGGGCTTCCCGGCCCTTATCGCCTGCTGGCCGAGGCGGCGCTGGCCCTGGCCGCGGTCACGGGCATCGCCCATCTCTCCGGGCCGGGGCTGGGAACCTCCCTGGCGCTGCCCTTTTTCAAGCATGTGCTGCTGGATCTGGGCTGGTTCTTCCCGCTGTTCGCCGCCTTCGTCGTGGTCGGCGCCTCCAACGCCGTCAACATGACCGACGGGCTGGACGGGCTGGCCATCGGCCCGGTGATCGTCTGCGCCATGACCTTCGGCATCGTCGCCTATCTCAGCGGCCACGCCCTCTATTCCGATTATCTGCAACTGCCGGCCGTGGCCGGCGCCGGCGAGCTGGCGGTGTTCTGCGGCGCCCTGGTGGGGGCCGGGCTGGGCTTTCTGTGGTTCAACGCGCCACCGGCCATGGTGTTCATGGGCGATACCGGCAGCCTGTCGGTGGGCGCGGCGCTGGGCGCCATCGCGGTGGTGACCAAGCACGAGCTGGTGCTGGCCCTGGTGGGCGGCCTGTTCGTGCTGGAGACGGTTTCGGTGATCGTCCAGGTCGCCTCCTTCAGGCTGACCGGGCGGCGCGTGTTTCGCATGGCACCGATCCACCACCATTTCGAGAAGAAGGGCTGGGCCGAACCCACCATCGTCATCCGCTTCTGGATCGTCGCCATCGTGCTGGCGCTGGCGGGCCTCGCCACGCTGAAGCTGAGATAGGGCGATGATCGACCTCTCGCGCCACGCTGGCACCTCCATGGCCGTGTTCGGGCTGGGCCGCTCCGGCATCTCCGCCTCGCTGGCCCTGGCGCGCGGCGGCGCCCGGGTGCACGCCTGGGACGACGATCCGGCCCGGCGCCGCCATGCCGCCTCGCTGGGGGTGTCGCTGGCCGATCTCTACCGCATCGAATGGGACGATTTCGTCGCCCTGGTGCTGAGCCCCGGCGTGCCGCTTTCCCATCCCGCGCCCCATCCGCTGGTGGCCCGGGCGCTGACCTCCGGCCTGGAGATTCTGGGGGATATGGAGCTGTTCGCGCGCTCGCGCCCGCCCGGGCGGGTGGTGGGCGTGACCGGCACCAACGGCAAATCCACCACCGCGACGCTGATCGCCCATCTGGTCAGGGCGTCGGGGCTGCGGGTGCAGCTGGGCGGCAATATCGGCACGCCGGTGCTGGATCTGAGGCCGCTTTCCGCCGAGGGCGTCTATGTGCTGGAGCTGTCCTCGTACCAGCTGGATCTGGTGCGCACCCTGGTCAGCGATGTGGCGGTGCTGCTCAACATCGCCCCGGACCATCTGGAGCGCCATGGCGGCTTTGCCAACTATATCGCCTCGAAGACGCGCATCTTCTCGCGCCGCGCCTCGTCCCAGATCGCGGTTCTGGGGCTGGACGACGATGTCTGCCGCCGCATCCATGCCGAGCTGGCGGGCCGGCGCCAGCGCCGCATCGTGCCGGTGGCCGTCGGGCGGCGGGTGGCCGGCGGCGTCTATGTCACGGAAGACGGGGTGCTGACCGACGAGACCGGCGGCGAAGCGGTGGAGGTGGTGGAGCTCGCCCGCCTGCGCGCCCTGCTGGGGGTTCACAACCAGCAGAACGCCGCCGCCGCCTATGGCGCCATCCGCGCCCTGGGCCTGCCCGGCGACAATCTGGTGCGGGCCTTCCGGCGCTTTTCCGGCCTGGCCCATCGCCAGGAGGCCATCACCCGCATCGGCAAGGTGGCGTTCGTGAACGACAGCAAGGCCACCAACGCCCCCGCCGCCGCACGGGCGCTGGCCTGTTTCCGGGACGTCTACTGGATCGCCGGTGGGCGGGCCAAGGCGGGCGGCATCGCCACCCTGGCCCCCCTGTTCCCGCGCATGGCCCATGCCTTTCTGATCGGCGAGGCGGCCGGCGCCTTTGCCCAGACCCTGGAAGGGCGCGTGCCCTGCACCATCTGCGGCGATCTGGAAACCGCCTTCGCCGCCGCCACCGAGAAGGCGTTCGCCGAGCGGCGGCCAGAGCCGGTGGTGCTGTTTTCGCCGGCCTGCGCCTCGCTGGACCAGTTCGAGAATTTCGAGCAGCGCGGCGACCGCTTCCGGGAGCTGGTGGTGGAAGAGAAGGTGCGGCGGACGCCGCCGAAAAAGGCCGCGTCCAGGACAGGTACGGGGGCGGGGGCGGGCGCCGGGAAGGCTGCGGCCAGGAAGGCCCCACAGAAGAAGCCCCCCCAGAAAAAGGCCCCACAGAAGAAGACGGGGGCGAACGAGACCGCTGCCGGGACGGGAACGACATGACCGCCTTCGCGCGCACCGATCGCAGCCTGCTGGGCCGCTGGTGGTGGACGGTGGACCGCTGGAACCTGGTGGCGCTGGTGTTGCTGATGCTGGCGGGGGTGGTGCTGGTGATGGCGGCCAGCCCGCCGGTGGCCGAGCGCATCGGCGTTCCCGGCTTCCACTTCGTCACGCGCCATTTCCTGTTCCTGCTGCCGGCGCTGGCCACCATGTTCGCGCTGTCGCTGCTGGAGCCGGCCGGCGTGCGCCGCGCCGCCCTGGCGCTGCTGGCGCTCTCCCTGGCGCTGCTGGTGGCGACGCCGCTGCTGGGGTCGGAGATCAAGGGGGCCAGGCGCTGGATCTCGCTGGGCAGCTTCTCGTTGCAGGCCTCGGAGTTCGTGAAGCCGGCGCTGGCGGTGGTCGCCGCCTGGCTGCTGGCCAGCGCCCGCCAGCGGGCGGGCTTTCCCGGCGGCTGGCTTTCGGCCGCCCTGACGGCGGCGGTGCTGGCGCTGCTGGTGTGGCAGCCGGATTTCGGCATGGCGGCGACGGTGGCGGCGATCTGGGGCGGGCAGCTGTTCCTGGCCGGGCTGCCGCTGCTGCTGGTGGGCGCGGCGGCGGCGGCGGCCATCGCCGGTCTGGGGGCCGGCTATGCCCTGATGCCCCATGTGCGGGACCGGATCGACCGCTTTCTGGACCCCGCATCCGGCGACAGCTATCAGGTGGATACCGCCATGCGCGCCTTCGAGGCCGGCGGGCTGCTGGGGCGCGGGCCGGGCGACGGGGTGGTGAAAAACCACCTGCCCGACGCCCATTCCGACTTCATCTTCGCGGTGGCCGGGGAGGAATTCGGCCTGCTCGCCTGCCTGCTGCTGGTGGCCGCCTTCGCCTTCATCGCCTTGCGGGGCATGGCGCGGGCCGGGCGCGGCGGCGATCTGTTCGCGATGCTGGCGGTGGCGGGGCTGGCGATCCAGTTCGCCATGCAGGCGGCGGTCAATATGGGCGTCTCGCTCCAGCTGGTGCCGGCCACCGGCATGACCTTGCCGCTGGTCTCCTATGGCGGCTCGGCGCTGATGGGGATGGCCGTCACCATGGGCATGGTGCTGGCGCTGACGCGGCGGCGGCACGGTTATGACCGCCCCTTGGGCTATGAAGCGGCCCCGCGCCGCTCGACCCTGGCGTCCGGGGCGTCCGGGGCGACCGGGGCGTCCGGAGGCGCGCCGTGACGGCGGCGGTGGCCATCGCCGCCGGCGGCACCGGCGGCCACATGTTCCCGGCGCTGGCGACCTGCCGCGAGCTGCTGGGGCGCGGGCATCGGGTGGCGCTGCTGACCGACCGGCGCGGGCGCGCCCTGGCGGCGTCGCTGGCCGGGCTGGAAGGGCTGGCGATCCATCGCCTGGCGGCCGCGCCCATGGCCGGCCAGGGCGCGGCCGGGCGCGTGGTGGGGGGCCTGCGCCTGGTGCAGGGCGCCTTCGCCGCCAGGGGCGTGCTGAAGCGGCTGGCGCCGGCGCTGGCGCTGGGCTTCGGCGGTTATCCCACGGTGGCGCCGCTGCTGGCCGCCCAGCAGCTGGGCATCGCCACCATGGTGCACGAGCAGAACGCGCTGCTGGGCCGGGCCAACCGGCTGCTGGCCTGGCGCTCCCGCCTGGTGGCCACCTCCTTCGTCGCCACCGAAGGCGCGCCCGCCGCCAAGGCGTTTTTCACCGGCAATCCGGTGCGCGAGGCCATCGCGGCGGTGGGCCAGGGCGGCTATCGCCCGTGCCGCCAGGACGGCTGTTTCCATCTGCTGGCGTTCGGCGGCAGCCAGGGCGCGCGGGCGCTGAGCGACGCCCTGCCCCAGGCGGTGGCCGCCCTGCCGCCCGGGCTGCGGCGGCGGCTGGAGATCGCGCAGCAATGCCGGGTGGAGGATGTGGGGCGGGTGCGGGCCGCCTTCGACCGGCTGGGCGTCGCCGCCACCGTGGCGGCGTTTTTCGACGATATGGAACGCCGGCTGGAGCGCGCCCATCTGGTGCTGGCCCGGGCCGGCGCCTCGACCGTGGCGGAGCTCGCCGCCGCGCGGCGTCCGGCCATCCTGGTGCCCTATCCCCACGCCACGGACGACCATCAAAGCGCCAATGCCCGCGCCTTCGAGCGGGCCGGGGCGGGCTGGCTGCTGCCGCAAGGGGAGTTGACCGGGGCCGGACTGGCGCGCCGCCTGGAGGCGGCGCTCGCCGCGCCGGCGCGGCTGGCGGCGGCGGCGGATGCCGCCCGGCGCCTGGCGCGCCCCGATGCCGCGCGCAGGCTGGCGGACGCCATCGACTCCTTTGCGGCCCCCGGCGGCCTGCGCGCCGCCACCCGGCGCCGGACGGGAAGCGCGGCGCCAGGGTCGCATCCGGGGCCATGCCCGGCCTCGGGACCGTCCACCCCTCGCATCCGGGAGAAAGCGGCATGAAACGACCGTTATCCGGCGCCATCCATTTCGTCGGCATCGGCGGCATCGGCATGAGCGGCATCGCCGAGGTGCTGCACAATCAGGGCTATCGGGTGCGCGGCAGCGATGTGGCGGAAGGCCAGAATGTGCAGCGTCTGCGGGCGCTGGGCATCCCGGTGGCCATCGGCCACGATCCGGCCCAGCTGGGGAAGGCGGCGGCGGTGGTGGTCTCTTCGGCCGTGGCCGCCGGCAACCCGGAGGTTGCCGCCGCCAGGCGGCGGCGGATTCCGGTGGTGAAGCGGGCCGAGATGCTGGGCGAGTTGATGCGCCCGAAGAGCGCCATCGCCGTCAGCGGCACCCACGGCAAGACCACCACCGCCTCGCTGGCGGGCTGGCTGCTGGAATGTGCCGGGCTGGATCCCACGGTGATCAATGGCGGCATCGTCAACGCCTATGGCACCACCACCCGGCTGGGGGCGGGGGCGTGGATGGTGGTGGAGGCCGACGAGTCGGATGGCAGCTTTCTGCGCCTGCCGGCGACGGCGGCCGTCGTCACCAACATCGACCCGGAGCATCTGGAGAACTACGCCTCGTTCGACGCCATGCGGGAGGCCTATCACGCCTTCGTCGGCAAGATCCCGTTCTACGGCTTTGCCGCCCTGTGCATCGACCATCCGGAGGTGCGCGCCCTGGCGGAGAAGGTGACGGACCGGCGCGTCGTCACCTACGGCCTGGGGGCGGGCGCCGATGTGCGCGGCACCGGGCTGCGCCTGTGCAAGGGCGGCTATCGCTTCGACGCGGTGCTGAACGGGCGCGGCGAGGCGCGCGAGGTGCGCGACCTGCGGCTGCCGATGTGGGGGCGCCACAACGTCGCCAACGCGCTGTCCTGCGTCGCCATCGCCCGCGAGCTGGCGATCGCGGACGATGTGCTGCGCCGGGCGCTGGCCAGTTTCGCCGGCGTCAAGCGCCGCTTTACCCGCACCGGCGAGGCCGGCGGGGTGAGCGTGATCGACGATTACGCCCATCATCCGGTGGAGATCGCGGCGGTGCTGAAGGCGTCGCGCGAGGCCTTTTCCGGGCGCATCGTCGCCGTGGTCCAGCCCCATCGCTTCAGCCGCCTGGCGGCGCTGTTCGACGATTTCTGCCGCTGCTTCGGCGCGGCCGACGCGGTGATCGTGGCCGATGTCTATGGCGCCGGCGAGGCGCCCATCGCCGGCATCCATCGCGATGCCCTGGTGGCCGGCATCGCCGCCGCCGGCCATCGCCATGTGGAGGCCCTGGAGCATCCCGCCCGCCTGGCGGAGCGCATCGCCAGCCTGACCGCGCCGGGCGATGCGGCGATCTGCATGGGCGCCGGCTCCATCACCCGCTGGGCGAACGCGCTGCCCACCGAACTGGCGGCGTTGCGGGGCGGCGTGGCGGCGGCGTCATGACGGCCCGCGCCCTGCCAGCCCCGCTGCCGCCGGTGCGGGGCAGCTATCGCCGCGACGCCGATCTGGCGAAGACCACCCGTTTCGGCGCCGGCGGGCGGGCGCGGGTGCTGTTCCGCCCGGCCGACGAAGACGATCTGGCGGCCTTCATGGCGCGGCGCCCGTCCGGCGAGGCGGGGGCGGTGACGGTGCTGGGGGCGGGGTCGAATGTGCTGATCCGCGATGGCGGCCTGCCGGGCGTGACCGTCCGCCTGGGCCGCGCCTTTGCCGGCATTTCGGTGGTGGGGGAGGAGGTCGTGGCCGGGGCGGCGGCCCTGGACGCCCATGTCGCCGCCGCGGCGGCCGCTGCCGGCCTCACCGGGCTGGAATTCCTGGCCGGGGTGCCGGGGGCGATGGGCGGCGCCTTGCGCATGAATGCCGGCGCCTATGGGCGCGAGCTGGCGGATGTGCTGATCGCGGCGCGGGCGGTGGCCCCCGACGGGCGCATCCACGACCTGACGCCGGACCAGCTGGGCCATGGCTATCGCCATTGCGGCCTGGCGGCGGGCTGGGTGTTCACCGCCTGCCGGCTGCGCGCCGGCAAGGGCGACCGGGCCGCCATCGCCCGCGCCCTGGCTGGGGTGCGGGAAAGGCGCCAGCGCACCCAGCCGGTGCGGGCGCGCAGCGGCGGCTCCACCTTCAAGAACCCGCCGGGGGCCAAGGCCTGGCGGCTGATCGAGAAGGCCGGCTGCCGCGGGCTGCGGCGCGGGGCGGCGCTGGTATCGGAATGTCATTGCAACTTTCTGGTCAACACCGGGGGCGCCACGGCGGGCGAGCTGGAGGCGCTGGGCGAGGAGGTGCGCCGCCGCGTGCTGGAGCGGGAAGGCGTGGCCCTGGAATGGGAGATTCACCGTCTGGGCCGCCACGACAGCCCGGGGGGCAACCCAGGCAACCCAGGGGGCGGGCGATGAGCGCCGGGCATATCGCCGTGCTGATGGGGGGCTGGAACGCGGAACGGGAGGTTTCGCTGATCTCCGGGCGCGACTGCGCGGCGGCGCTGGAGGAGCGGGGCTATCGCGCCACCCGCATCGATGTCGGGCGCGACATCGCCTGCGTGCTGGCCGGCCTGCCGCAGCGGCCCGACGCGGTGTTCAACGCCCTGCACGGGCGCTTCGGCGAGGACGGTTGCATCCAGGGCCTGCTGGAGATCATGGCCCTGCCCTACACCCATTCGCCGCCGCTGGCCTCGGCGCTGGCGATGAACAAGGCGGCCGCCAAACGGCTTTATGCCGCCGCCGGCATCCCCTGCCCGCCGGGGCGGCTGGTGCGGCGCGAGCAGGCGGGGCGCCGGGCGCCGCTGGAGCGGCCGTTCGTGGTGAAGCCCAACAACGAGGGCTCCAGCGTCGGGGTGCGGATCGTGGCGGAGGGCGACAACGACGACCGCCTGAACCAGGACGATTTCCGCTATGGCGACGAGGTGCTGGTGGAATCCTTCGTGCCGGGGCGCGAGCTGACGGTGGCGGTGATGGGCGAGCGGGCGCTGGGCGTGACCGAGATCCGCACCGATGGCGGCTTTTACGACTATCGCAACAAATACACCGCCGGGCGCTCGCGCCATCTGCTGCCGGCGCCGGTGCCGGACGCCGTGGCCGAGCAGGCGCGGCGTCTGGCCCTGGCCGCCCATCGCGCCCTGGGCTGCCGCGGCGTCACCCGGGCCGATTTCCGCTACGACGACCGCGACGGCGCAGCGGGCGGCCCGGGCGCCCCAGGCGCCCCAGGTGGACTGTTCATGCTGGAGATCAACACCCAGCCCGGCATGACGCCGCTGTCGCTGGTGCCCGAACAGGCGGCCCATGCCGGCATGTCCTTCCAGGATCTGGTGGCCTGGATGGTGGAGGACGCGCGATGCGGCGCCTGAAGCGGCGCCAGGCCCGCACCGGCTGGCCCGGTCGGCTGGCGGCAGCGCTGAGGGCGGCGCTGAGCTGGGCGCTGCGCCATCCGCGCCTGGTGGCGGGCGGCGTGGCGCTGGCGGCCCTGGCCCTGGTGGCGGCCAGCGGCATGGGCCAGCGCTGGCAGGCGGCGGCGCTGGAAGGCTTCATGGCCAGGAGCGTCGCCTCCGGCCTGGCGGTGGAACGGGTGCTGGTGGCCGGCCGCCAGCGCAGCGACAGCGAGGCGCTGATCGCCGCCCTGGACGCCGATCTGGGCGCGCCCATCCTGGCGCTGGATCTGGAGGCGGCGCGCCAGCGCATCCTGGCCCTGCCCTGGGTGCGGCAGGCCAGCGTGGCGCGGCGCCTGCCCGGCACCCTGGTGGTGACGATCCAGGAGCGCCAGCCCCTGGCCCTGTGGCAGCACGAGGGCCGCATCCGGGTGGTGGACGAAGACGGGCGGGAGGTGGCGGACGCCCGCGCGCGGGACTTCGCCGGCCTGCTGCTGGTGGTGGGCCGGGGCGCGCCGCGCGAGACGGCGGCGCTGCTGGAGATGCTGGCGACCGCCCCCACCCTGGCGCGGCGCGTGGTGGCGGCGGTGCGGGTGGGCGAGCGGCGCTGGAACCTGCGCCTGGACGACGGCATCGACATCCAGCTGCCCGAACGGGAGGCCGGGCGCGCCTGGCTGGCGCTGGAGCGCATGGACCGCGAGCAGGGGCTGCTGGGGCGCGATCTGCTGGCCATCGATCTGCGCCTGGCGGACCGGCTGGCGGTGCGCACCACGCCCCAGGCCCGCGCCCGCATGGGGGGCGAAGAGGCATGAGCGGGGGCACCGTGGCGGCGCTGGACGCCGGCAGCAGCGGCATCGCCTGCCTGATCGCCCGCGCCGACGGCGCAGGGGCGCTGACGGTGGCGGGGGCGGGCTATCAGGCCTCGCGCGGCATCGAGGCCGGCGCCGTGGTCGATATGGCGGCGGCCGAACGCGCCCTGGCGGCCGCCATCGCCGCCGCCGAGGAGGGCGCGGGCGAGACCCTCGGCAGCATCTGGATCGCCAGCGGCGGCGGCCAGCCGTTTTCGCGCCAGGTGGCGGTGGAGGTGGAGGTTGCCGGCAGCGAGGTGAGCCGGGCCGATCTGCGCCGGGTGCGGGAGGCCAGCCGCCACGAGATCGCCGCCAGCGAGCAGGCGGTGCTGCACGCCGTCGCCAGGGGCTATCGCCTGGACGGCCATTGCGGCATCCGCGATCCCCAGGGCATGGTCGCCAGCCGCCTGGGGGCGGACCTGCATCTGATCGCGGCCGCGCCGCTGGCGCTGGCCAATCTGGAAACCTGCATCGGGCGCTGCCATCTGGACGTCGCCGGGCGCGCCTTCGCCCCCTATATGGCGGGGCTGGCGGTCCTGAGCGAAGACGAGATGACGCTGGGCGCCAGCGTGGTGGATCTGGGCGGGTCCACCACCGGCATCGCCGTGTTTTTCGGCGGCGATTGCGTTCATGCCGATCTGGTGCCGGTGGGCGGGCGCCACATCACCAACGACATCGCCCGCATGTTGTCCACCCCGGCCGGGACGGCCGAGCGGCTCAAGACGCTCCATGGCAGCGCCGTGGAGATCGCCGGAGAGGGGAGCGGGGAGAGCGTCGCCGTGCCGCTGGCGGGCGAGGGCGAGAACGAGAGCGAAGCCTGGCGGCTGCCGCGCGCGCAGCTGATCGAGATCGTCCGCCCGCGGGTGGAAGAGACCCTGGAGCTGGCGAAAAGCCGGCTGGCGGGCCAGGGCCGCTTTGCCGGGCGCAGCCTGGTGCTGACCGGCGGCGGCTGCCAGCTGGACGGCATGGCCGAGGCGGCCGGGCGCATCTTCGATATGCAGGCCCGCATCGGCCGGCCCGGCGGCATCGCCGGCCTGCCGGACGCCATGGCGGGTCCGGCCTTCGCGGCCGTGGCCGGCCTGCTGCGCTACGCGGCGGGCGCCGATATGGCGGGCGACATGGCGGGCGAGGGCGGCCTTCTGGGGCGCTTCGGCCGTCTGGGCCACTGGCTGAGGGACAATTTGTAATGGCTGCCCGGGGAACCCGACGGGCGGCCATCGCGTGCCGGCGGGCGGCAAAGCCGCGCCGCCGGATTCGGGGTGTCACACCAATTCTGGAGGCTTTTCCATGACCATCCAACTCGGGCTGCCGGAAAACAGCCAGACCGACAAAGGCACGAAGCCGCGCATCACCGTCATCGGCGTCGGTGGGGCGGGCGGCAATGCCGTCAACAACATGATCGCCATGGGCTTGCAGGGGGTCGATTTCGCGGTGGCCAACACCGATGCCCAGGCGCTGTTCCAGTCGCAGGCCGACCGGCGCATCCAGCTGGGCGAGTCGATCACCGAGGGGCTGGGCGCCGGCTCGCGCCCCGATATCGGCAAGGCGGCGGCGGAAGAGGCGCTGGAGCAGATCGTCGCCCAGCTGGCCGGCTCGCATATGGTGTTCATCACCGCCGGCATGGGCGGGGGCACCGGCACCGGCGCCACCCCGGTGGTGGCCCGCGCCGCCCGCGATCAGGGGATGCTGACCGTGGCCGTGGTCACCAAGCCGTTCCAGTTCGAAGGCCGCCAGCGCATGCGCCTGGCCGACGAGGGCATGGAAGAGTTGCAGCACTATGTCGATACCCTGATCGTGATCCCCAACCAGAACCTGTTCCGGGTTGCCAACGACAAGACCACCTTCGCCGACGCCTTCAAGATGGCCGACGATGTGCTTCATGCCGGCGTGCGCGGCATCACCGATCTGATGGTGCAGCCGGGGCTGATCAACCTGGATTTCGCCGATGTGCGCATGGTGATGAGCGAGATGGGCAAGGCCATGATGGGCACCGGCGAGGCCGAGGGCGAGCGCCGGGCGCTGGATGCGGCCGAAGCCGCCATCGCCAACCCGCTGCTGGACGAGGTGTCGATGGCCGGCGCGCGCGGCGTGCTGATCAATGTCACCGGCAGCAGCGACATGACCCTGCTGGAGGTGGATCAGGCCGCCAACCGCATCCGCGACGATGTGGATCCCGACGCCAACATCATCTTCGGCGCCGCCTTCGACGAAAGCCTGGGCAGCTGCATGAGGGTGTCGCTGGTGGCCACCGGCATCGAGGCGGAAGCGGCGGAGGCCATGCCGCCTTCCGGGCGCCCGCCGCTGACGGCGATCGAGGGCGGGCAATCGGCGCGCGGCCCCGGCGCCGGCGCGCCCATCGTGGGCCGGGCGGGGCAACATGCCCTGGCCGTGGATGCCGCGCCGCAGCCCCATGGCGCCGCGCTGCCCGGCGAGCAGGCGCGCCTGGCCCATGGCGAGCAGCCCCAGCCCGCGCCCGTGGTACGCGACGAGCGGCAGCAGGCCGCCGCCGCGCCCCCCGCCACACTGGAGACGCCGGCGCCACAGCCGGCGCGGGCGTTCTCCTTCCTGGGCCGCGCGCGCCCGGCCGAGCGCGGCGACGCCTTCATCGCCCCGGCCCCGGCGGTGGCGACCGCGCGCCCGCAGGAGCGGGTGGCGCGGGACGAGGCGCCCCGGCCGGCCGCCGCCGCGCCGCACCGGGAACAGCCCCGCCCCGCCCCCGCAGCGCGCGAGGAGCGGCAGCAGGCCCCCGCCGCGCCCCGCCCCAGGACGGCGCCCAGGGCGCCCAGGGCGGCAAATATGCCGGCGGCCAGAAAGCCCTCCCTGTTCGAGCGGGTGACGGGCGCGGGGCGCAAAGACAGCCCGCGCCAGGAACCGGCGCTGGAGATGGCGTCCCAGCAGCACGCCCCCGTGCTGCGCCATGAAGAGAGCCAGCACGCCCCCGTGCTGCGCAACGAGGAGAGCCAGCACGCCCCCGTGCTGCGCAACGAAGAAGCCCAGCACGCCCCGGTGCCGGGCAACGAGGAGGCCCAGCGCGCCCCCGCGCTGCGCAACGAACAGGCCCAGCCCGCCCCGGCGGCGGGTAAGCAAGGGGGCCAGGGCGCCCCGGCGGCGCGTGAGGAGCGCCGGGCGCAGGCGCGCGGCCAGGAGAAGGCGTTGCCGGCGCGAAGCGCGCTTCAGGCGCCGGCAGCCGTGACGGCGACGGCCGGCGGCGGGGCGGCGGCCATCGGCGACGATGTGCTGGATATTCCCGCCTTTCTGCGCCGCCACAGGAACTGACGGGTGTGAACGGGGCGGCGGTGGGACGTCGCTGCCGCCCCGGAGGCAAGCCCTTGGCGGGCAGGAGTTTTTCAGGGAGTTTTTGGGGCTTTTCCGCTGCAACATCCCGTAACAAAGAGTGACTTGAGCGCCTCGGAAGCGGTCTGCTAGACCTCGCTTCCGAGGTCGCTTTTCCGATGCGCCCGCAACCTGGAACCGGAGCCAGAGTGAACCAGACCACCCTTGCCAGGCCGGTGTCCTGTTGCGGTATCGGGCTGCATGGCGGCGAAAGCGTGGCCATGACCTTGAAGCCGGCCGCTTCCGGGACCGGCATCGTCTTCGAGCGCAGCGATCTCAGCAACGGCGCCAGGCGCTTTCCGGCCCGTTTCGACATGGTAACAGAAAGCCCGTTATGCACCGTGCTGGGCAATGGCAGCGGCGCCACGCTTGCCACTGTCGAACACATCATGGCGGCCCTTTCCGGCTGCGGCATCGACAATGTTCTGGTCGAGGTCCGGGGCGGCGAGGTGCCGATCATGGACGGCAGCGCGGCGGCCTTCGTCGCCCTGATCGACCGCGCCGGCAGCGTCCGCCTGGACGCCCCGCGCCGCCAGCTGCGGGTGCTGCGCGAGGTGGCGGTGGAAGATGGCCCCGGCCGCGCCCGCCTGCTGCCCTGTGGCGAGCGGCGTTTCCGCTGCGAAATCGCCTACGACAACCCGCAGATCGGCAGCCAGAGCGCCCAGCTAAAGCTGGCGGCGGACGCCTTTCGCGCCCATATCGCCCGGGCGCGGACCTTCGGCCTGATGGAAGAGGTGGCGGGAATGAGGGCGCGGGGCCTGGCCCTGGGCGGCTCGCTGGACAACGCCGTGGTGGTGGCCGACGGCGCGGTGCTGAACCGGGACGGGCTGCGCTATGCCAACGAGTTCGCGCGCCACAAGCTGCTGGACGCCATCGGCGACATGGCCCTGGCCGGCGCCCCGATCCTGGGCGCCTTCGAAGGCCACCGCTCCGGCCACGCCCTGAACCACCGCCTGTTGCAGGCCCTGTTCGAGGATGACGGCGCCTGGCGCTGGGAGGAAGGCGGCGGCTGATTCGGCGGCGGTGGGGGCGCCCTGGCGGTGGGTTGCCCTGCCGGTGTGGGGTGTGGTATAGGAAGCCCCGTAGCCCGCCTGGTCCGGTTGCTGGCCGAAAAGGGCGTGGTGGAACGAGGGGGTAGCGGTCGATGGCGCACGCTTATCCATGGGTGCCGTGGTTCCGGGAACTGGCGGAGAACATCGCTGAGGGGGGCGAAGCATATCTTTCCGATAGGGCGCAGCGTGTCGATTGGGGGAAAGAGGACCACGCATTGCTGAAATATGCAGGCGAGAATGGAGAGAACATAGATCCGTTCTCCTTCTTTTATTCACTAGCTCAAAGAAACACCAGGAATTTCCTTGACCGGGTTTACGGAAGCGTTCACGAAGTTTTTGAGTTATCTTCAGAGGTTCCCTCCCGGAAGAGTGAGAAAGCCAACACCTTTCCGACTCCTACCTCCAACACTTTATCCTGTTTCTTCGCCGGAGAAACAGGAGATTTCCGCCCTAAGTTGCTTTGGGAGTTGTTTCGACAAGCTGTCGGTGACGATGCAAGCGAAATAGAAATCGATTCACAGGTTTTCAGGGGAGTTCTGGACATCAAAAATGTTGGTCTTTACAAGCTGACACAAGTTTTTCATCTGATAAACCCACACTACTTTCTCCCCATAGACGGCTCCACGGAAGTGTGGTCTATGCCCGGCTTATCCTCTGCGGCAATTGAGAGGCGTATTGAAGAGAAAGGCTATGATGAATATGCGTCCATTATCTCCGAGATCAAGAACACCTTCCCCGGATGTGAACCGTATGAGATCAATTCGTTTCTCTTTTCGCAAGCCCAGAAGCAGGGGAGCCTGGGTTTAATTGGTGCCGATAGCAAGTTTTTCCATGTGAGCACACACGCATACGGCGATGGCGATAAGGAAGATGATCATTGGGAAGTGGTTGATGACGACGACAGATTGTCTTTCAAAGAGAACTCTTATGTCTATACCGGTGGCCCAGGCCCGGAGGGAGGAACAGCCTACCCTCTAACCGAAGCTAATCGTGGTGACGTCATTCTTGTAAGAACTGGTATTACAGTAGGAAGAGCCATCGGGATAGTGCAGAGCAACGAGTACCAGGAAAGAGGGGGATTTAGTGAGGATGCAGTGATTCATGTTATATGGATAAACAAATCGTGGGCCAAATTATTGTCCCACACTGGCCAGCAACTCTTCACCTATCGGCGTGGTTTTGCGAAAGCTGAAAGAGCTAGTAGAACTTATTCTGCATTTCGAAATACGAATGAATACAAGGTTTCCTTCGATCTTATCGAAAAGCTTCGCGAAAATTCCAATAGCGACACTACCACCGATGATCACGAAGCCCCGCAACAGAGAGAAAGCGACATGCGGTTTCCTCTCAACGTCATCCTCTACGGCCCGCCTGGAACCGGGAAGACCTATGCCACCAGACGGCGCTGTGTCGATATCTGTGACAATCCGGTGAAGCGGTCGGATGAAGCTGTCCCCGCGCGTTACAAAGAGCTCCGCAAGAAAGGCCGAATCGAATTCGTCACCTTCCATCAATCCTATGGCTATGAGGAATTCGTCGAAGGCTTGCGTCCGGTTCCGAATGAGGGAGGTGCCGGTTTCAGCTTGGAACCCGAGGACGGCGTGTTGAAGTGCATTGCCAAACGCGCCCGCGAGTGCGAGGAACGCCTGCCCTATGTCCTGGTCATCGACGAGATCAACCGCGCCAATATCTCGAAGGTTCTGGGGGAGTTGGTGACGCTGCTGGAAGAGGACAAGCGGAAGGGGGCGAAGCATGAGTTGGAGGTGACGCTGCCCTATTCCCGCAAGCGTTTCACGCTGCCGGCGAATCTTCACATTCTGGGCACGATGAACACCGCCGACCGTTCTATCGACCTGCTGGACACCGCTCTGCGCCGCCGTTTCGACTTCGAGGAGATGGCGCCCCAGCCTGAGCTTCTGGAGCCGGTGGACGGCATCGATCTTGCCGCCGTGCTCCAGACCATCAACCGCCGCCTGGAGTATCTCCTCGACCGCGACCAGCTGATCGGCCATGCCTGGTTCATGGGCGCCAGGAGCAAGGCCGATGTGGACCACATCATGCGGAACAGGATCGTTCCACTGATCGCCGAGTATTTCTACGAGGATTGGAGCAAGGTTCGTGCCGTTCTGGGGGGCGGGAACGATTTCGTGGTGGGGGATAAGCTCGACAAACCGCCCGGCCTGAAAGACGATAGCGACGAGCCACGCTATCGCTGGATGCCGCGCAAGGAGTTCGAGGCCGATGCTTACCGACGACTCGTCGCTGGCTCAGACCAGCCCCCCGAGACCGGTGGGGAGTAAGCGCCGCCCCAGGCTCTTCACCTGCCAGGAGTGGGATGAACTACGGATTGGCGGGGATGGTCCGACAGAAGCCGAGGCTGCCCGGCTTTACAGATGCGCCCAGCGGGCTAAAAAGCGGCTGAAGCTTCCCGAGTCCGAGCATGTCCTCGTCCGCACCCCCTGCGTCTTGAAGGCCAAGCAGGTGGTGGGGGTGCTGGCCGTTCCCGGTTGCAGCCTGGAAATCCTGCCCAAGATCGATGGCGAGGACGGTGCCGTGCGCCGGGCGCTGATCCGGATGCTGGACGTGGCCTACGACCTTCGCGTCGCCGCTGGCGATCTGGCGGCCCTGGAGACCCAGCGTTACGATCTGCTGGAACTGCTGATCCGCCTGTTCGCCCGCCGCTTGCTGACGGCGGCCCGGCGTGGCCTGCCGCGCCGCTATGTCGCCCATGAGGAGGATTTGCGGCTGCTGCGCGGGCGCCTCGACGTGAAGCGCCAGACCACCCATCTCGCCGTCCGCCCCGACCGCCTCGCCTGCCGTTTCGACGAGCTGTCCGAAAACACGCCCTTGAACCGGGTGTTCAAGGCGGTGGTGAGGAGGCTGGCGAACCTGGCGCGCGCGCCTGCCAGCACGCAGCTTCTGGCCGAACTCACCGTCCGCTTCGAAGACGTGGCCGCTTCGCGCAACCCGCTGGACGAGAAGGTGCGGCTGGACCGCACCAACACCGCCTTTCACGGCCTCTATCGCTTGGCGCGGTTGTTCCTGGGAGGCGACTGGCAGAGCACAAAGAGCGCAACCGGCGAGCGCGCATCCGGCTTCGCCCTGCTTTTCCCCATGAACGAGCTGTTCGAGAACTTCATCGGCAAGAGCCTCAGGCGGGCGCTGGGGGCCGGGCGGGTCGTGCTCCAGGCCAAAGCTCACTATGCGATTATCGGCGAGGACGACCGCAAACTGTTCCAATTGCGCCCCGACGCGGTGATCGACGCCCCGAACAACACCATCGTTCTCGACACCAAGTGGAAGGAACTGAAACCGCGCGACGAGAAGCGCAATGTGGCGCAAGACGACATCTACCAGCTGATCGCCTATGCCCAGGCCTGGAAGGCAAAGCGGGCGATCCTGCTCTATCCCTGGCGCGAAGGATTGCGCAGGCATGACATCGAGTGCCGCTGGCAGATCGAGTGCCGCTGGCAGATTGCGGGCGGCGGCTGCCCCTTCCATATCGCCACCGTCGATGTCGGCCAGCCCAAAGGGGTTGTCGCCGCCCTGAAGGCCATCGTCGATCCCTAGGGCCGCGGACCGGCCGGGCGGGTGTCGGGAGGCTGCCGGGGACTGTTCACGGGCCATCGCCGCGTGTCTCGCGGCGGGCGGGGAGGATGCCGGCGACCGATTCGGTGGGTGGCGCCCTGGCGGTGGCTTGCCTTGTCGGTGTGGCGTGGTATGGAAAGCCCCGCAGCCGCGCCGGAGCGCACCATGACCGCCGAAGAACCCAGATCGGAACGCATCGTGATCCGCACCACGCCGACCACCAAGGCCTTGTTGCAGGAAGCGGCGGCCTCGTCCCACAAGAGTGTCTCCCAGTTCGTGCTCGATGCCGCCGAAGCCGCCCTGACCGGCTGCCCGCCGATCCAGCTCAACGACGAGCAATGGCAGGCCTTTCAGGATGCCCTTGACCGCCCGGCGGTCTTCAATCCACGCTTGGCCCGGTTGATGACCGGAAAGAGTGTGGGAGCGCCGGGGAGGGCCAGGTGAGGCGGACTGACGAAACATCCGCGGAAACATACGTGGCTATCGTCCTGTTCGTGGTGTTCTTATTCGCGATGTTGTCATGATCGAAGAAGGAAAATGAGCTCCGCAAGGAAGACCGCATCGAGTTCGTCGCCTTCCACCGATCCTATGGCTATGAGGAATTCGTCGAAGGCTTGCGTCCGGTTCCGAATGTGGGGGGTGCCGGCTTCAGCCTGGAACCCAAGGACGGCGTGTTGAAGCGTCCCGCCAAACGCGCCCGCGAGACCGAGGGACGCCTGCCCCCGTGCTAGGAGCCATCGTCGCTTCCCGTCGCCAAGGCCGCAAACCGGCCACGGACCGGCCGGGCGGCTGGCGCTGGCGGCTGGGCGCGGCTGAAGCCCTGGCAGCGGCGCCGCGCCCGCGGCCTGGGCGAGGCGGGGGCGGATGGCGCGCCGCCGCCGCTGATCGACCGGGTTCACAAGACCATGCAGCTGTGGAAGGGCGGCGAGCAGGGCCGGGTGGACGCCTATCTGGAAGAGCGCGGCCTGTGGCGCCACGAGCTGTTCGCCCGCGTGGTCCAGGCCCTGATCGAGCTGGCCGGGGCGGGTTCGGAGGAACGGGCGCTGCTGGAATCGATCCAGAACCACCTGCGCAGGGGCGGCGGTGGCGGGGCGGCGCAGGGGAATTTGCTGGTTTAGGGCGGTGGGGAATCGCATATGCGCTATGAGAGCAGCCGGAAGCACAGGCAGCCCGGGGGTTGGCATTCGCTGTGTCCGAAGGCCATCGACTCGGAGACGGCCCTGGCGTTGCTTGCGGGCAGTGTGGCGATGGGCAAGAAACGCTATGCGGTCCACGATGGCAGGGCCTATTGTGCGCATGAGCACGGCAGCGATGTCTGGCACGGCTTTCCGGTGGGTTGGGAGAAGGTGCCCAAAAGCCTGCGCATAAAGTGGCTTAGGGAGGGGCGTGTGCGGAGACGGGACATAAAGAGGAACTGGCATTCGAAGGACAACTGGGATTCGCCATGACGATCCGATGGGAAAGGTTTGCCGGCGACACCAGCGCCTTCGCGCTGAAGCTGGCGTTCGCCCCCGACCCGGACGAGGGGCAGGGCGTTGACCGGGAGACGGGCCTTTCCTGGGGCAGCTTCCAGGTCTGGGTCCAGGGCAGGAATCTGTGCGCCTACCGGGAAGAGAACGAGAACATCGACTCGGTCCATTGGTATCTGCTGCCGCTGCTGGAGTGGTTCGCCGGCAACTGGGACGCCCTGCTGCACGAAGAGCGTCTGCCGGCGAAGAACGCGGGCGAGAGCGCCTGGGAGTCGCTGCGGGCGACCCGCTTTGCGCCGCCGGCCATCGAGGACGACGAGGACAAGGCATTCGCCTGGGAGGGCGCCTGGCAGGATTGGTGGTTCCGGCACGCCCTTCAGGCGGCGGCAGAGGAAGGCGGGCTGTTCCCGAACATCGTGATCCGGCGCCTGCGGGACCGGGTGGAGCTGTCGTGGGGTTCGATTCTCAGCGCGGTGATGCCGAACCGCGGTCGCTTCACCGGGTCGGAACGGGGCTTTGCCCTGCTGGAGCCCCAGGCGGTGGCCGAGGCGTTGCACGAGGTGCTGGCGCCGGCCGCGCGCTATCTGCTGGCGGCGATGCCGGATTCGCGCCGCATCCAGGCCTTGGACCGCAAGCTGCGCAGGCTGAAGGCGGGCGGCAAGGCGCGGGAGGACAACCGCGAGCGGCGGCTGGCCTGGCTGGCCGGGCTGGGAACCAGCGGGCGCGGCGCGCGGGCCGGGTGGCGCCGGGCGGTGGAGCAGCTGTCACGCGCGAATCTGAAGGAACGCCCGCGCCAGGCCCTGCTGGAGGTTGCGGAGACACCGCTGGTGGTCACCGGCCCGTGCCATGCGGCGCTGATGTTCGCTTCCCTCGCCCCGGAGGTGAGGGAGGCGGATGTGCAGGAACTGGCGCGGGCCATGGTGGGGCTGGACGCGCCCAGGGGCGAGTCCGGGAACATGTGCGAGCTCGGGCGCGCCGCGCTCGGCGAGGAAACCGATTCGCCCCCATGGGAGCAGGGATACGATCTGGCCGAGGAGGTGCATGAGCATTTCGACGGCGCCTTCGAGCGGGGTGATCGGGTCGATGTTGAGGGGCTGATCGCAAAGCTGGGGGTTCGCATCGGTGAGCTGGAACTGTCGGATGCAAGGGTGCGGGGAGTCGCCATCGCCGGGCCGCGGCACAGGCCCGGAATCTTCGTCAATCGCCGCCATGCCGCCAACCATGGCCCTGCCGGGCGCCGCTTCACGCTGGCGCATGGGCTGTGCCATCTGTTGTTCGACCGGAAGCGGGGCCAGCGCCTGGCGGTCGCCAGCGGCCCCTGGGCGCCGCGCGCCAGCGAGCGACGCGCCAACGCCTTCGCAGCGATGCTGTCGATGCCCGCGCCCCTGGTGCGGCGTTGCGTGGCGGCGCTACCGGTTCCGCTCGCCACGAATGAGGGCATCGACCAAGTGGCGCAGCGCCTGTGCGCCGGCCGTCTCTCCGCGCTGCGTCACCTGACCGATCTGGGCTTCGTCGATGAGGCGGACCGACAACGGCTGGAAGAACAGCGGCTGGAGCATCTGCCACCGTCCTCTGCAAAGGCCCATGCGCCAGCGCCGCAGCGCGCGGGCAGCGCCGCTCTCCCCGCTGGCCTTTCCCCCGGCGAGGTCCACCACGCCGGTTCATAACCCCCCACCCCTCGCGCGAGCCACGCCCAAAGGCGGCGAACACCGCCCCCCGCCCCGACACCCGCCCGGCACCCTGCCGACACCCTGTCGGCCACCCGCCGGCCGCCGGCCGCACAGGCGCCCCGCGCCCCCTTCGCCTCCGAACGCGCCCGCGTCGAACAGCTTTTCGCCCTTTCGTCGGAGAATGACGTCCTGGCAGCGCGGTTTCGCCCGCCAGCGCCGCGCCGCGAAGGCGCGCCGGTTGCTTAGGCGGCACCCTGGGGAAGCGGGCGACGATGGCCCGCGCCTCGACCGCTAGTCCTGCTTCTTCGGCGGCGGGAGCGGGGGCGGTTTCGGTTTGACGACCGCTATCGGCCTCTCCGATACGCCTTTCGCCAGTCTTATGTTCCTTGGCTTCCTCGTCGGTGGTGGGATCGGCTCCTTTGCCATGGCCTGAGTCCTTTCGGGTTGCTCGGGATATTCCACCATTTCAACCTCGCCGGCGGGTATCGGAATGGCCCCGGCACCCTGCCGACACCCTGTCGGGAATCTGCCGGCCGCCGGCCGCACAGGCGCCGCGTCCCGCCAGCGCCGCGCCGCGAAGGCGCGCCGGTGCTTAAGCGGCACCCTGGTGAAGCGGGCGACGATGGCTCGCGCCTCGACCGCTAGCCCTGCTTCTTCGGCGGCGGCAGCGGGGGCGGTTTCGGTTTGACGACCGCTATCGGCTTCTTCGATACGCCTCTCGACAGTGTGATGTTCCTTGGCCTCCTCGTCGGTGGTGGGATCGGCTCCTTTGCCATGGCCTAACTCCTTTCGGGTTGCTCGGGATATTCCATGAATTCCACCATTTCGACCTCGCCGGCGGGTATCAGAATGGCGGCGACACCCTCCGCGGGTGTCCGTCTGTCGCTCTCCAACCATTCAGCCTCCGTGATTCGGAAATGACCTTCGTCCGGGCGGCTGGGCCATTCTTCCGGCCAGCCATAAAGGTGGCGCTGTCCTTTCATATGCAATATGACATAGCACTCGTGCCTTGCGAAAGTGGAATACCACTCGGATGGATAAGACGTCTCCCTGGTGATACGGATGCGGCGAAGAACGCGGTGCGCGACATCGCTGTTCAGAACACAAGCCGCCAAAACCGCAAGTAAGACCGATACAACGACAGACAGGAGAGATCCCCAGTTTTCAGCCCACGCGGCGTTTCCGTCCGTGATACCCGCGGCGTTTCCGTCCGTGGAGCAGAAAACCAGGATGATCGCTGACGTGATCGCCTGTCCCACCGCCGTGAATATCAGGGCCTGAACGACGAGATCGAACGCGCCGGGTTTGGAATATGAAGTGAGCGAATAGAAAACCGCCGCCGCCACGAACCCCGGCAAGAGAAATGAGAGTACGTCGACGATTTCACTAGATGCCCAGTTCATGCTCTCTCAATTACCAGGATTTTGCCCTGCGCGCAACCCCGACCCGCCGCGTCAGCGCGCCGCGAACTGGAACTGTCCCCGGCCTTGAGCATGACGCCGGGCTTCGGCCGCCCGACCATAGCGGCGAAGTGCCGACCCCACAGGCCCCGACACCCGCCCGACACCCGCCCGACACCCTGCCGGCCGCCGCCCGCACAGGCGCCGCCGCCCCCCGCCTCAGCCCCCGTCGCCCGCGCGCCGCCCTCTGCCGCCACCCTGGATGATGCGGTCCAGCAGCATCGCGCACACCACGATCGCCATGCCGGCCAGAAAGCCCTCGCCGGTCTTCAGATGGCGCAGCGCCACCAGCACATCGTAGCCCAGCCCGCCGGCGCCGATCATCGACGCCACGATCACCATCGAAAGGCACATCATGATGGTCTGGTTGATGCCGGTCATGATCGACGGCACCGCCAGCGGCAGCTCCACCTTGGCCAGCAGCTGCCAGGAACTGGCGCCGAACGCCGTGCCGGCCTCGCGCACGCTTTCGGGCACCTGCTGGATGCCCAGCGCGGTCAGCCGGATCATCGGCGGCATGGCGAAGATCACCGTCGCCAGCACGCCGGGCGGCTTGCCGATGGAAAAGAACGCCACCGCCGGGATCAGATAGACGAAGGTCGGCATCACCTGCATGAAGTCCAGCGCCGGCTTGCAGGCGTCGTAGAGGCGGGGCCGCTTGCCGCACAGCACCCCCAGGGGCATCCCGATCGCAAAGCAGAAAAAGGCCGAGGCGCCGACCAGGGAGAGCGTGCTCATGCTCTTCTCCCAATAGCCGAACAGCCCCAGATAAAGCAGCGAGGCGGCCGCGAACAGGCACACCTTCCACCCCCCCAGCCGCCACGCCGCCAGCACCACCAGCCCGCACACCACCGGCCAGGGCAGGCCCAGAAAGACGGCCTCCAGCACCTCCAGCATCTCGCGCACCGTAAGGGTGATGGCGTCGAACAGCGCCTCGAAGCGCAGCGTCATCCAGTCCACGCTGCGGTCGATGGCCCCGGCGACGCCGCGCTGGATAAAGCGTTCGGTGGGAAAGGCGCCCAGCACCCCGGCCCCGGCGATGCCGCCGAAATGCAGCACCGAGACGGTCCCGAACCCCGCCAGCGCCGTGGCGCCCTGCGCCAGGCCGCGCCGCGAAGGCGCGCCGTCGCGCACCCGCCCCTGGCGCCAGTGGAGATAAAGCTGCCACAGGCTGCGCCAGGCCAGCAGCCCCAGCAGCGCCCGCCCGGCCGCCAGCACCGCCAGCGCCAGCGCCAATTGCCCGGTGGCGCCCTCCGCGCCGGGCAGCGCCCCCAGCGCCAGCCCATGGGCGGCCAGCGCGCAGGCCCCGATCTCGAACCCCAGCGCCGGCCAGAAGACGAACCAGCTGCCGCGCCACGCGGCCCACAACGGCCCGACCGCGGCCGCCGTCCAGTGGAACGGCCCCCAGCCGCCCCGCGCCACCCTCTCCAGCGCCGCCCCCTGGCGGCTGGCGCCGCTGCCGGCGAACGCCTCCAGCTCGGCGGCATCGATCCGCCCCGGCGGCGCGTCCCGCTCCCTGCCCGTCCCCACCATGGCCTCTTCACCTCCCCCCAGGGTCTTCGGGCGCAAGCTAGCGAAAAAACCCCGCCGCGAGAATCGCCCCCAGAGCGCCCCCGGCGCGAGAATCACCCCAGAACGCCCCCGCCGCGCCAGCGGCTTGACGCCCGCCCCGCCATGCCCTTCTATGCCGCCCGCATGGCGTGTGTCCGGAGCAGGGCAGGGGGAGGGACCATGGCGCGGCTGGCGCTCGACCACATCACCATCCGCTGCCGCAATCTCGACCTCTCGCGCCGCTTCTACAGCGACATCCTCGGCCTCGAGGACGGCTGGCGCCCGCCCTTCGACGGCCCGCCCGGCGCCTGGCTCTACCACCGCGGCCAGCCGCTGCTCCATCTCTATGCCGGCCCGCCCCGGGACGAAGCCGCCGCCGATACCCCCCCCAACGATGCCATGCCCCTCGACCACATCGCCTTCGCGGTGGACGACCTGGCGGCGGTCAAACAGCGCCTTCGCCGCCGCGGGCAGGACTACGAGCGCGCCATCGTGCCGGAGATCGGCGCCGAACAGATCTTCTTCGCCGATCCCGATGGCGTGAAGATCGAGGTCAGCGACGCCTCCGCCGCCAGGCTGGCCGCGGGGCGGGAATGATGCCGCCCCCGCCCAAAGGCCGGCGGGCATGAGCGGCGCCGCCCGCTATCCCTCGCTGCAAGACCGCGCGGTCCTGATCACCGGCGGCGCCGACGGCATCGGCGCCGCCATGGTCGAACACTTCACCGACCAGGGCGCGCGCGTCGCCTTCCTCGACATCGCCGACGAGCAGGCCCAGGCGCTGGCCGCCCGTCTCGCCCCCGCCGCCCGCCACGCGCCGCTTTACGCCCATTGCGACCTCACCGACATCGCCGCCCTGCGCGCCGCGCTGGCCGCGCTGATGGAAAAGACCGGCCCCTGCCGCGTGCTCGTCAACAACGCCGGCAACGACGACCGCCACGACTTCGCCACCGTCACCCCCGCCTATTGGGACCAGCGCATGGCCGTCAATCTGCGCCACCAGTTCTTCGCCGCCCAGGCGGTCCACCCGGCCATGCGCGCTGCCGGCGGCGGCGCCATCCTCAACCTCAGCTCCACCAGCTGGACCATCGGCGAGGGCGGCTATGCCGCCTATACCACCGCCAAGGCGGGGGTGATCGGCCTCACCCGCTCTCTGGCCCGCGACATGGCCCCGGACAACATCCGCGTCAACGCCATCCTGCCCGGCTGGATCGCGACCGAGCGCCAGATGGCGCTGTGGCTGACGCCCGAGGCGGAACGGGAATGGCGCCAGCGCCAGACCCTGGACCGCCGCCTGCTGCCCGCCGATGTCGCCCGCATGGCCCTGTTCGCCGCCTCCGACGATGCCGCCGCCATCACCGCCCACGGCTTCGTCGTCGATGGCGGCTATGTATAAGCGGGGTTGCCGCCTGCAACCGGTTCCGGGCTAAACTGGCGCCCGGCCCGCGTGGAAGCCGCGGGCGTGAAACGAAACCACGAGGGAGACGATCATGAAACGCTGGGTATCGGGCCTCGCCCTGTCGAGTGCCATGGGCCTTGCCGCCGGGCAGACGGCAGGCGCCGAGACCATCGACATCGCCGAGCTCAACTGGGCCGCGTCGTCGGGGGCGGCCCACGTCATCAAGGTGGTGGTCGAAGACTATCTGGGCCAGGACGCCGCCATCGTCGGCGGCGACGAGCTGGCGCTGTTCGAAGGCATGGCCAAAAACGACGGCTCGGTGGACATCTTCGCCGACATGTGGACGGTGCAGCTGGCCGCCCAATGGGACAAATACGTAGCCCCCGGCTCGGCCGAGACGGTGCGCGTCAACGCCGTCCCCTACCAGGGCACCGAGGGCATCTTCGTCCCCGGCTACGTCCAGGACCGCTACGGCATCGACGACATCGCCCAGATGAACGACCCGGAGATCGCCAGCCTGTTCGACAGCGACGGCGACGGCCTCGGCGAATACTGGACCGGCGCCGCCGGCTGGCAGAGCGTGGACTACAACGCGGTCAAGGCCAAATCCATGGGCTTCGACGCCTATTGGGAGGCGGTGGTGGTCGAGGTTCCGGTCCTGGAAGGCATGCTGGACGCCGCCTACACCAGGCAGGATCCGATCCTGTTCTACTTCTACACCCCGGAATGGCTGTTCGGCGCCTACGACCTGCGCGCCCTGGCGGAACCCCCCTATTCGGAGGACTGCCACAACTTCATCCAGCAGAGCGAGGACGCCGACTGGTTCGAGAACAGCGAGATCACCTGCGCCCAGCCCGAAGTGCCGGTGCACATGGCCTATGCCACCAATCTCGAAACCGACGCGCCCGACGTAGCCAGGTTCATGAGCCAGCTCACCATCACCGTTCCGGTCATCAGCGAGTGGATCAAGCGCATCTCCTACGATGGCGAAGATGCCGCCGCCGTGGCCGCCGACTGGGTGGCGGCGAACGACGACCTGGTCCGCAACGAATGGCTGGCCGGCATCGACCTCGCCAATTGAGCGCCCCCAGGGAGCGCCCACCGAGTCCCGGCTGAAGCGTCGCGACGGCGCCCGCCCCACCCCACATGGACGTGGACGTGGGCGGGCGCCGTGCCGGGGCCGAAATGGACGGTTCGGTGGACGCTTTCGACCACGTAGTCGTCGGCGCTGGCGCCGCCGGCTGCGTCCTGGCGGCGCGCCTCAGCGAGGATTCGCATAACCGCGTGCTGCTTCTGGAGGCGGGCCACCGCCCGCGCGGCCTGCTCCAGCAAATGCCGGCCGCCGCCGGCCTGGTCGCCTTCCGCCCCGGCCTGAACTGGGGCCAGGAGACCCTGCCCCAGCGCGAGCTGTGCGGCCGCCGCCTCCCCCTCGCCGCCGGCAAGGCGCTGGGCGGCTCGTCGGCGATCAACGCCATGTGCCATCTGCGCGGCCACGCCGACGATTACGACGGCTGGGCCGCCGCCGGCGCCGCCGGCTGGTCCTTTGCCGACCTGCTGCCCTATTTCATGGCCAGCGAGTCCTACCGTTCCGGCGGCGACCCGGCCTGGCGCGGCTACCGGGGGCCGTTCGCAACCGCCAAGGCCACCGTCTGCGGGCCGCTGCAAGAGGCCTTCATGGCCGCCGGCGCCGATCATGGCGGCCTCACCGAAGATGCCAACGGCTTCCGCCAGGAAGGCTTCTTCACCTGCGACCGCGCCATCGCCCGCGGGCGCCGGGTCAGCGCCGCCACGGCCTGGCTATATCCCGCCCTGGGCCGGCCCAATCTGCGCCTGCTGACCGGCGCCAAGGCCCATCGCGTGCTAATGGAGCGCGGGCGCGCCACCGGCGTCGCCTTCGCCTGGCGCGGGCGGCTGCGCCACGCCCGCGCCCTGCAAGGCGTCACGCTCTGCGCCGGCGCCCTGCGCTCGCCCCAGCTGCTCATGCTCTCCGGCATCGGCCCGCCCGACCATCTGCGCGCCTTCGGCATCGCCGTCGTGGCCGACCTCCCGTCCGTCGGCGCCAACCTCCAGGACCACATCGAGGCCCAGGTGACGCTGCGCTGCCGCGCGCCCGTCAGCCACAGCCGCTACCTGCGCCCGGACCGCAAGCTGGCGGCCGGCCTGCGCTGGCTGCTGACCGGCGGCGGCATCTGCGCCCAGACCGGCTTCGAGGTGGGCGCCCTGCTGCGCTCCAGCCAGGCCGGCGCCAGCCCCGACCTGCAGATCTTCTTCTACCCCGCCCTGCTGGATGGCCCCTTGCCCGACACCCGCTGCCACGGCTTCGGCTTCGGCATGAACCTCAATCGCTGCCACAGCCGCGGCCGCGTCCGCCTCGCCTCCTCCGATCCCGAAGCCGCCCCGGCCGTCGATCCCGCCTATCTCTCCCATCCCGGCGACAGCGCCCGCCTGGTGGAGGCGGTCGAGCGCGCGCGGGCCATCGCCGCCGCCCCGGCCTTCGCCCGCCTCGCCGGCCAGGAGCTCGCCCCCGGCCCGCAGGCGCGCGGCCGCGCCGCCATCCTCCGCTGGCTGCGCCAGGCGGCGGTCGGCAACTGGCACCCGGCGGCCACCTGCCCCATGGGCGATGGCGCCGATGCCGTGCTGGACGCCGAAGGCCGGGTGAGGGGGGTGGAGGCGCTGCGCGTCGTCGATGCCTCCGCCATGCCCCGCCTGGTCAACGCCAATCCGGCCGCGACGGTGATGGCGATGGCCGAGAAGATCGCCGACCTCATGCGCGCCCGCCCGCCGCTGCCGCCCCGCCAGGTGACGGTCTGGCGGCCCTCGCCCCCCGGACGGGCGCCGGCATGAGCGGCTTCGACGCCAGCTTCGACTACATCGTCGTCGGTGGCGGCAGCGCCGGCTGCGTGCTGGCGCGCCGCCTCAGCGCCGCCCGGGGTGCTGAAGTCGCCCTGCTGGAGGCCGGCCCCTCCGACCGCCACTGGCACGTGCGGATGCCGATGGGCAACATCGAGGCCCTGAAGGGGGAGCGCTTCAACTGGAACTACAGCACCGAGCCGGAACCCCATCTCGGCCGCCGCCGCCTGGCCGTCCCGCGCGGCAAGGTGCTGGGCGGCTCGTCCTCGATCAACGGCATGGTCCATGTGCGCGGCCACCGGCGCGATTTCGACGATTGGGCGCGGGCCGGCTGCCCCGGCTGGGGCTATGCCGATCTGCTGCCCTATTTCCGCCGCTCCGAAAGCTATGGCGGGCGCCTGACGCCGTTTCGCGGCGCCAGCGGCCCCTTCGCCGTGGCGCCTGGCCAGGGCGCCGGGGCGCTGAACCGCGCCTTTCTCGCCGCCGGCGCCCAGGCCGGCCTGGCCCCCAACGACGATTTCAACGGCCCCGGCCAGGAAGGCGTCGGCATCTGGGATCTGGCGATCCGCAACGGGCGCCGCATGAACGCCGTCCGCGCCTATCTCGAACCGGTGGCCTCCCGCCCCAATCTCACCGTCATGACCGGCGCCCGGGTGCGGCGCATCCTGATGGCAGGCTCCCGCGCCTGCGGCGTCGAGCTCCTGCGGCGCGGCGAAAGCCGCCGCCTCCACGCCCGCTGCGAAGTGATCCTCGCCGCCGGCGCCATCCATACCCCCCAGCTGCTGATGCTCTCGGGCATCGGCGACCGGGAGGCGCTGCGCGCCTTCTCCATCGCCAGCGCCCACCACCTGCCGGGCGTGGGCCGCGGCTTGCAGAACCACATCGACATCTACATGCAATATCGCTGCCGCCGCCCCATCACGCTCAACGGCAAGGCGCGCCCGCTGCCGCGCCTGGCGGTGGGCGCCCAATGGTTTCTCGCCCGGCGCGGGGTCTGCGCCAGCAACGGCTTCGAGGTCGGCGCCTTCCTGACCGCCCTGGACGATGCCGACCGCCCCGACACCCAGATCGTCTTCTTTCCGGTGGCGTTCCAGCCCGGCAGCTTCGATGTGCGCCCCTGGCACGGCTATCAGTTCCACGTCGGCACCCAGAAGCCGGAAAGCCGCGGCTGGGTCCGCCTCGCCTCCGACGACCCGGCCGCGCCCCCCCGCATCCGCTTCAACTATCTGGCCACCGAGCGCGACCGCCGCCACATCCGCGCCGCCATGCGCCGGGTGCGCGAGCTGGCACACGCCCCCGCCTTCGACCTACTGCGACGGGAAGAGGCCTTCCCCGGGCGCCACATCCACAGCGATAGCGACCTCGACCGCTGGCTGATCGCCGGCGCCGACACCGCCTACCACCCGGTCGGAACCTGCCGCATGGGCCACCCCAGCGACCCCCACACGGTGGTCGATACCGAATGTCGCGTCATCGGCATGGAGGCCCTGCGCATAGCCGACGCCTCCATCATGCCCAGCCTGGTCAACAGCAACCCCCACGCCAGCGTCCTGGCCATCGCCGAACGCGCCGCAGACACAATCCTGGGCCTCGCCCCCCTGCCAAAGGACGAACGCCTCGCCGGGCAGGCGGCCATTTCGGCCCATAGCGGGGATTCGCCAGCATCTATCGACACTTAGGCGGGACGCAGGCGGGATTCGCTGCACATCGTTTCGTTCGCCTGCGCTGCCCTTCGCTCGCCTCGCTCACGCCCGTTGCCTGAACGACATGGCGGCTGTCGCAAGCCTGTCGTGGGGCTGTCACGTGCAACACCCTTGCCACACCCCCGGCTCCCCAGCTTCCCCCTCGCCGCGGCCATGATCGCCCCCACCGCCCCACCGGAGGCGGTGCAATCTGAAAACCCGCCCTGACTCCCTCATTTCCTGTTGACGCGCGGGGGGGGGGGGGATAAAGCTTGCCCGCCGGGCCGCCGCCCGCGCCGCAGGGGGGAGATGCCGAAATGACGCTGGCCCGCATCGACGAAATCGCCGCTTGTGCCCTGGCCGCCTTCCTGGCGCTGGCGCTGGTGGGGGCGGCGCTGTTGCTGGCGCCGGGGGCGGCGTGGGGGTGCCATAATAGCGGAACCGTATCGTCCAACCAGGATTTCTCCTGCACCAACGCGGCGTACCCCACCTCGATCCGCCGCGTGGTAGATGGCGCCGCCAGCCTCACCATTCGCGTCCCGGGTGGCACCGGCACAGGTGGGACGGCGACCGTGATCACGGGGGAGCTCGGGTGGCCGGGCATCGATATAGACGCCAGCGATGGCTCCACGAGCGGCAACTATGCCATCTATGCCGGCACATCGGGCGCCATCGACATCGTGGACGATACCGACACCGGCATGAACAGTGACAGCGTCGGCATCCGGATACTTCAGGACGGCAGCGGCACGGCCACATTGGACGTCAGGAGCGGCGTGACCATCGGCACCTCGTCCAGCCGGATGCGCAAGCACGGCATCTATCTCCGAAGCAGCGGCAGCGCCAGCACCGTCACGGTCACGAACGCCGGCACCGTGTACGCCACCTATGAGGGCATCGATGTCAAACATGACGGCCCCGGGACCACGACCGTCACGCACAGCGGCACCGTCAACGCGTTGAACCATGGCATGTGGGTGCGGGCGGACGGCACGGGCGCCATGATGGTTACCAGCAGCGGCAACATCACGGTGACAAACGCGAATCAGCAGGGTATCCGGATGGAAGCCAGCGACAATGGCGCTGCCATGACCCTTACAGCAACCGGCGGCACGATCACGACGCCGGGGCAGGGCATCTACATGGAGAGCCGGGGCGCGGGCGCCGTCACCGTCCAGGGCACGACCGCGAACACCGGCCCCACCATCACGTCGTCGACGTCTCATGGCATCCATATCGCCAAGTCGGGGACCGCGGCCACGGCCGGCGACATCTCGATTACCACCACCGGCGGCGCGATCACGCCCGCCGGGACGGGGAGATTTCACGGCATCTATGTCCAGGACAACTCCGGCTATACCGGCACCGTCGCCATCGACAACGCCGCCGACATCACGGCGGGCGATCATGCCATCCGTGTCGAGAGGCTGGGCGCCGGCAACATCTCCATCGAACACAGCGGCGGCCTCGCGCTGTCCAGGACGCGGAGCGGCATTTTTGTGCGCGGCGGCGATAGTCTGGCTGGCGACATCGACATCGACGTGACGGGTGGGACGGTGCAGGCCGGTCCCGACTCGGGCTCGCCCGCCATCCGCCTCACCGGGCGCGGCGATGGCGATGTCAGCGTCACCATCGCCGCCGGCGCCACGGCCATCTCCTACAGCGCCGCTGGCGTCTTTGCCATACTGAGCTCTGCGGCGGCGGACGACAGCCAGGTGGAGATCGAACAGAACGGCAGGATTCTGGGCCGTTCGGGGGTCGCTGTCGCAATCCTCAAGCATGCCACTGCCGCGACGCCGGTGGCGCGGGCCGCGATGGACCAGCCCATGATCGACATCGCCTGGACCGGCAGTTTCGGGGCCGGGACCACGGCCCAGACCGCCCCGGCGGGCAGCGACCTCCTCACTGCGCCGAACGAGGCCGTGGCGTTTATCTACGCCCGGGATGCGGAGGCCAGCGTGGCCAGCGGCGGCGCCTGGGACGGGCCGGCGGGCATCGAGGCCCAGGTCATGTCCTGGTCCGCTTTGGCGGTGGAGGTGGCAGAGGGCGACGACCCGGGCGCGTTCGCGAACGCGGCGGCGCAGCAGGCGGCCGTGCCGACCGGCGCCACCGCCGCCGACAACGCCTATGTCAAGCAGTTCCGGGCGGTGCTGGAGAGCGATGCCTTCGTGGTTGCGCCGTCGATTCTCATGGCCATCGGCACCACCGCCACCACAAGCGCGACCGACCTGACCGACGCCCAGATCGTGACCTATCTGCGCGTGGACAACGCCGGGCGCAGAACCCTGCTGCGCAACCTGCTGGCGCAGAACCTCTCGGACGAGGAGAAGGCGGTGCTGGCGGCGTTGTCCACCGGCGACAGCGATGGGCTGACCACGGCGCTGAACGATGCGGATGCGGGGTTCTCGAACGCCTACAAGACGGCGGTGCGGGCGCTGCTGGACCGCTATAACGTCGGCAACATCCGCGTCGCCATGACAGGCGGCACCATAACATCGCGCGGCGACGGCATCCGCGCCTATTACGCCACGCCCCATGAGAACAACGGCGCGATCTCCGTCACCGTCGCCGCCGGGACCACCGTGAGCGGCGGGCGGGCCGGCATCTGGGTTGCCAATGCCGGCGGGGCCGGAACCGCCGCCGACATGCGCCAGCAGACCGTGACCGTGAACGGCATGGTCACCGGCGGGACGGATGCGGCCGTGCATCTGGTGGGCGGTGGGCGGCTGACCGTGGGTGCCACCGGCGTGCTGGTGGCCGGTGACGGGCGGCCCGCGGTCCTGGTCAACGACCCCGGCTATTCGGTGCTCCGGATCGATGGCCGGGTGACGGGCAGCGCCGGCGCGGATGCGGCGCTGGATCTGAGCGGCGGCGGCAGCGTCACCGTCACCGACACCGGGCGCGTGAACGCGGGCGGCGCCGACAACGCCATCCTGGCCCGCAGCGGCGCCTACCGGCTGGCGATCTATGCCCCCGGCAGCGCGCCGCTGACCAAATACGCCGTGCACCAGGCCTTCGACCGGGTGCAGGGCGGCATCGGCACCGGCAGCGGCGGAACCTTGACCGGGCCGAACGATGGCGGCGGGGTGACGACGGGCCGGGTGAGCTATGCGGTGGTGGAGACGGTGGGCGATTACACCACCGGCCGCTATCTGCCGCTGGCCCTGGACGCCGATGGCGCTCCGGTGTTCGCCAGCGACACGCTGTATGCCGCCCTGCAGGACTGTCCCACCGTCGGGCAGGTGTTTCAGGGCGGCGCCTGCGTGGCGGCGCCTCCATCGCCGGAGCAGCCGATGCAGCCGGGGCCGGAGCCCCCGCAACAGCCGGGAACGCCGCCGCCGGGCGAGCAGCCGGGACAGCCGGGAGTGGGCACCCCACAACAGCCGGGAACGCCGGGAACGGACACGCCAGGGCAGCCGGGAACCGACACCCCACAGCAGCCGGGGCAGCCGGGAGTGGGCACCCCACAGCAACCGGGGCAGCCGGGAACGGACACCCCGGGGCAACCGGGGCAACCGCAACAGCCGATGCAGCCGGTCGAGCGGCAGCGGCCGGTGGAGAGGCCGCTGCTGCCCATCGCTTGCGACCTGGCCCACGGCGATTGCCGCCTCTACGAGGCCCTGCCTTCGGCCCTGCTGGCGATGAACCGCCTGCCCTCCTATGACGAGCGCATGGCGGCGGCCCGCAGCGCCGATGGCGGCTGGGCCCGCCTGGAAACCGCCCGCGGCGACTGGGAGGCGGCGAGCTCCACCCAGCCCGGCCTGGCCTACGCCTACGACCGCGCCGGCGTCCGCGCCGGCATCGAGATGGCGCTGGGCGAGAACGCCCGCATCGGCGTGGCGGTGCGCGGCCTCACCGGCTCGGCCGACCTGGCCCCCGGTGGTGGCATGGGCGGCGGCAAGATCGAGCTGACCGGCCTGGGCGGGGGCGTCAGCGCCACCGCCATGGCCGGCCCCGTCTATCTCGACGCCCAGGCACAGGCGACCTGGTACGACGTGGACATCGCCTCGGCCACCGGCATGGAGCTGAAGGACGGGGCCGCCGGCCTGGGCTATGCCCTGGCCCTGGAGGCCGGACGCCCCCTGACCATAGCCGCCATGGGCGCCACGGGCGCCAACACCGTCACCTTCACCCCCCGCGCCGGCTTCGCCTGGTCCCAGGTCCAGCTGGACGACTTCACCGACGCCCTGGGCGCCCGCCGCGTGGCGCTGGACGACGCCACCAGCCTGACGGGCAGCCTGGGCCTGGCCGCCCAGACCCGCACCCCGGGCGGCACCACCATCGCCGCCTCCCTGGACGCCATGCGCGAGTTCCAGGAGGAAACCGAGACCATGTTCGAGGCAACCCAGCTCAAGGCATCGGCCGAACCCACCAGCTTCCGCATCGGTCTCGGCCTCGCCCACGGCTGGAACGACAACCGCCACACCCTGCAAGCCTCCGCCGCCTACACCGCAGGCGGCGGCGACAACAGCGAACTGGCAGGCGCCCTCAGCCTCTCGGTCCGCTTCTAAACCAGGGGCGCCGCCCCACCGGCGCACCCTGTTCCCACCCCGCCGCCGCCCGCGCCAGCCCCCGACGCCGCCAGCGTCTAACCTGCCGCCTGTCCAACCTGCCCCGCCACAGGAGAACTAAGGAGAACACCTGCATGGCCATCCCCGCTTTCGACACCTATGTCGCCGCCAAGACCCTGCGGGCGGGCGGCTTCGACCGAAGCCAGGCCGCAGCGGCCGTGGCCGTCATCCGCAACGCGGTGGCCGAAAGCAGCGCCACCAAGGCAGCCCAGGACCGGCTGCGCGCCGAGATGGCGATCGAGGCTGGCTATGACAGGCTGCGCGCCGACATGGTGTGCGGGTTTCTGGTCCTTGCTGCCATCGCGCTGATCGGCTTCGGCACCGTGGTGGCGCTGCTGCTCCAGCGGCTCCCCTAGCCCGCCCCGCGCCCCGCCCCTCATACCCGCCCCGGCGGGGCATGGGCTTGCCCTGGCCCGGCGGGCGTCCTATCTTCCCGGGATACCCCCCGCCGCTTCGGGAACCGTCGCATGACCGAATTCGAACTCGCCACCCTCGACGTTCGGCAAGCCACCCTCGACGTCCAGCAAGCCGCCCTCGACGTCCAGCAAGCCAGCCTCGCCGTCCAGCAGGGCGGCCTCGCCCTTCAGGAGGCCGGCCTCGGCTTCCAGGAGATGGCCACCTGGGCCGCCATCGTCGTGGCGGTGGCGACCATCGTCATAGGGCTGCTGCAATGCCTTCTGATCTGGAAGGGCTTGCGGCTGATGAGCGACAGCAACAAGGAACGCGCCGCCACCCTGGAACAGCAGCGCCAGGCCGATGAGCAGCGCCATGCCGAGGCCATGGAAGAGGGCAGGCGTCGCCATGTTGCAATCATGGCCGCCCTGGAACAGCAGCGCCAGGCCGACGAGCAACGCCACACCGCATTCATGGCCGATCTGGAACAGCAGCGCCATGCCGACGAGCGTCGCCATGCCGAGGCCATGGAAGAGGGCAAGCGTCGCCATGCCGAGGCCATGGCCGCCCTGGAAACCTTGATCGAACGCACCGCCGCTGAAAGGGAAAGCGCCTGACGCTCCGCCAGCCCGCGCCCCCGCGCCGCCAGCGCCTGACCTGCCGCCTTCCGCCCCGCCGCAGGAGAACACCTGCATGGCTATCCCCGCTTTCGACACCTATGTCGCCGCCAAGACCCTGCGCGCGGCCGGCTTCGACGAAAAGCAGACCGAAGCGGCCGTGACCGTCATCCGCAACGCGGTGGCCGAAAGCAGCGCCGCCAGCGCCACCAAGGAAGGCCAGGACAGGTTGCAAGCTGACCTGGACAGGTTGCAGGCGGACGTGGACAGGCTGCGCGCCGAGATGAAGGAGGGCCAGGACAGGTTGCAGGCCGGCCAGGACAAGCTGCGTGCCGACATGCAAGCTGGCCAGGACAAGTTGCGCGCCGAGATGAAGGAGGGCCAGGACAAGCTGCGGGCCGACATGCTGCATATAGCCCTGGTCTTTGCCGCCCTCATGCTCACCGGCTTTGGCACCGTGGTGGCGCTGCTGGTCTAGCCACCCGCCGCGCCCTCGCGCCGCTTGCCCCCACACCCCTGCCGTCGCCCCCGCGCCCCTGCCAGAGGGGGGTTGCGCCGCGGGGCATGAGGCGGGGGGTGAAATATGTCGGAATTCGGGTTTGACAGCGGCGGCTTCGGGGTGTTGTAGTGGCGTCCTTGCCCCGCCGCAGGAGAACAAGGAGAACACCGGCATGGCCATCCCCGCCTTCGATACTTATGTCGCCGCCAAGACCCTGCGCACGGCCGGCTTCGACGAAAAGCAGACCGAAGCGGCCGTGACCGTCATTCGCGAAGCGGTGGCCGAAAGCAGCGCCGCCAGCGCCACCAAGGAAGGCCAGGACAGGTTGCAAGCTGACCTGGACAGGTTGCAGGTGGACCTGGACAGGCTGCGCGCCGAGATGAAGGAGGGCTATGACAGGTTGCAGGCCGGCCTGGACAAGTTGCAGGCGGATCATGACAAGTTGCGCGCCGACATGCTGCATATAGCCCTGGTCTTTGCCGCCCTCATGCTCACCGGCTTTGGCACCGTGGTGGCGCTGCTGGTCTAGCCACCTGCCGCGCCCTCGCGCCGCTTGCCCCCACACCCCCGCCATCGCCCCGCGCCCCTGCCAGAGGGGGGTTGCGCCGCGGGGGGGGGGGGGGGTAATGAGGGGCGGGCGAAATATGTCGGAATTCGGGTTTGATAGCGGCGGCTTCGGGGTATTGTAATGGCGTCCGGTTCAGGTTGCGTCGGATATGCCCCTGCCCCCGGATTTAGGCGGACCGCGCCCCCGACGCTGGAGGGCGCAGCAGGGTTGCAGGGCGGCCAAGGAGAGGAGACGACAAGATGACGAAGACGGCGCTGGCACGCATCGACGAGATCGTGGCTTCCGGTTCAGCTTCTGGCGGCGGACGCCTTTCCGCCCTGGCCGCCTCCCTGCTGTTGGGGGCGGCGCTGCTGCTGACGCCGGGGGGGGGGGCGTGGGGGCAGCAGTCTTATGAATGCCAGACTGGTGCAACCACGCCCGCCGACTCAGGAACAATCTCCTGCGCCGACCAAGCGTGGACGGGCGGCATCCGCCATACCATGAGCAACAGCGCCGCCTCCCTCTCGCTTACCGTCGGCGGCGGCGCGGCGACCACGGTCACGGCGGCCGGCGGCAACCATGGCATCAATCTGGACTCCGGTACCGCCCCCACGGTTGCGGGCACCATGTCCCTCACGGTCGGCAACGCGGGCGCCGTCGCGATAGTGGAGTCCAGCGGCAACAACAACGGCATCAATGTGAGGAGGCAGGGCAACACCAACGGCGGCACGGTCACGGTGAATATCCATGACACCGTCACCATCGGAACCTCGACCACCAGAATGAGAGGAAGCGGCATCTGGTCCTGGACCAACCCCACCGCCACGGTCACATTCACGACCGCCGCCGCCATCTACTCGACCGGGGAAGGCATCCGACTTACCCGAAGCAACAACACCGCCGGCCCCGCCACGGGCGACCTGATCCTCACGAACACCGGCGCCGTGAACGCGACCGCGAGCGCCATCCGCATAGGAAACAGCTCGAACAGCACGGGCGCCATAACCGTCGCCAACAGCGGCAACCTCACATCGGCAAACGGAACCGCCATCCAGGTGCGGACGAACGGCGGGGGCGCCATGATCGTCACCAACAGCGGCGGCGCCCTCAGCGCGATGCACGCGATGAACGGAAGAGGCATAGATATGCAGGCCACCGGCAATGGCGCTGCCACCCTCCACCTCACCGGCGGCACGATCGCGTCCGGGCAGGCAGGCGCCTACGTGCAAAGCGACGGCACCGGCACTATCGCCGTCACCCTCTCCGGCACCCGCATCGAGTCGGGGTCGCATGGCATCCGCGTGAGGGCCCTCGGCGGTGGCGTTTCCATCCTCACCCTCACCGGCGGCACGATCGAGACGAGCGCCGAGGCGGGCATCCGCGTGGAAAGCCCGGGCACGGGCGCTGTCACCATCCGGGGCACGGCCGCCGACGCCGAAACCCAGAGCGGCCCCACCATCACGGCGGCGACTCACGGCATCCATGTCCGCAAGGTGGGAAGCACGGCAGGCGACGTCTTCATCGCCACCACCGGCGGCGCGATCACGGCGACGCAGTTCGGCATCTATGTCGAGGACTCCTCCAGCTATGGCGCCGACGTCACCATCGACAACGCCGCCGGCATCACGGCGAACCGGGCCATCTCCGTTTCCAGGTTGGGTGACGGCGGCGTTTCCATCGACAACCGCGCCGGCCTCGTGCTGAGCCGGAACGACCCCGCCATCCTCGCCCAGAACGCGGCGGGCGCTGCCAGCACCGTCAGGGTCTCCATCATGGGCGGCACGCTGCAAACCGAGGGCGCGGGCGTGGCGGCCATCCAGGCCGACAACCGCGGCACCGGCGATGTCAGCGTCGCCATCGCCGCCGGCGCCACGGCCATATCCTGGAACCATGCCGGCATTCTCGCACAGTTGCTGGAGAGCTACGACGCAGGCAACCCCCAGATGACCATCGAACAGGAGGGCGCCATCCTGGGCCGCAAGGGCGTCCATGCCCGGGTGGACCAGCACAGCGTCGCCGATCCGGTTGTGACCCGCCCGGCGGCGGACCAGCCCGTGATCGCCATCGTCTGGACCGGCAGTTTCGCGGCCGGAACCACGGCCCAGACCGCCCCGGACGACAACGGCCGCTTCTCTACGGCGGACGTCGCCGGTGTGCCTCGCCTCGCCCAGCCACTGGCGGCCAGCGCGATCAGCGGCGGCCTCTATGACGGGGCGGCGGGCATCGAGGCCCAGGTCATGTCCTGGCGCGAGGTGGCGACGCAGGTGGCGACGGGCGACCAGCCGAGCGCGTTTGCGAACAACGCGGCGCAGCGGGCGGTCGTGCCCACCGGCGCCACCGCCGCCGACAACGCCTACGTCGCAGCGTTCCGGGCCGCGTTCGGGAACCAGGAGCTCGCCATCGCGCCATCGGTCTTCGATGACATCAAGTCGGGCGCCACCGGCATGGGCGACCTGACCGACGCCGACATCGTGACCTATCTGCAGACGGACGACGCCGCCGTCCGAACCCTGCTGCGCGACCTGCTGAGGCAGGGCTTCTCGGAGGCGGAGCGGGCGGTGCTGGCGGCGCTGGCGATGGGCGGCGGGGCCGGGCTGGACGACGCGCTGAACGATGCCGCGTTCGGCCCGGGCTACAGGTCCGCGATTCGGAATCTGCTGCTGCCCCGCTACCATGCCGGCAACATCCGCATCGCCATGAACGGCGGTTCCATCGCCTCCCGCGGCGACGGCATCCGCGCCTACTACGCCATCGCCCACGACAACAACGGCGCCATCGACATCACCGTCGCCGCCGGCGCCACCGTCACCGGCGCCCGCGCCGGCATCTGGGTGGCCAATGCCGGGCTGGACGAGGGCGCGGCCGGCCCCAGCGACGACATCCGCAAGCAGAGCGTGACCGTGCACGGCATGGTGACCGGCGGCAGCGATGCGGCCGTGCGCCTGGCGGGCGGCGGGCGCCTGACCGTGGGCACAACCGGCGTGCTGGTGGCCGGGGCCGGGCGACCGGCGGTGCTGGTGAACGAGCCCGGGCGCTCTGTGATCCGGATCGCCGGCCAGGTGCGCGGCGCCACCGGCGCCGATGCCGCCATGGATCTCAGCGGCGGCGGCAGCGTCACCGTCACCGAAACCGGGCGCATCAACACCAACGACAATGGCGCCAACGCGGCGATCATGGCCCGCAGCGGGACGTATCGGGTGGCGGTCTTTGCCACCGGCACCGCCCTCACCAAAAACGCCGTGAACCGTGCCATCGAGCGGGTGCAGGGCGGCATCGTCACCGCCACCGGCGGCACCGTCACCACCACCCCGCCCGCAGGCGGCGAGGCGGAAACCGGCCAGGTGACCTATGCGGTGGTGGAGACCGTGGGCGAATACGCCATCACCACCGGTCGCTATCTGCCGCTGGCCCTGGACGACGACGGCGAGCCGGTGCGCGAGGGCAACGCCATGTATGGCCGCCTGCCCGACGGCTGTGCCGCCGGGCAGAACTTCGAGGACGGCAGATGCGTCACCCCGCCGCCGCCCCCGGAGATGCCCATGCAGCCGCAACCGGAAACCCAGCCGGTCCAGCGCCAGCCAGAGCAGCCCCCCATGCTGCCCATGGCCTGCGACCTGGCCAACGGCGACTGCCGCCTCTACGAGGCCCTGCCTTCGGTCCTGCTGGCGATGAACGGCCTGCCCTCCTATGACGAGCGCATGGCCGCGGCCCGCAGCGGCAGCGGCGGCTGGGCACGCGTGGAAACCGCCCGCGGCGACTGGACGGCGGAAGACTCCACCCAGACCGGCCTGGCCTACGACTACGACCGCAGCGGCGTGCGCGCCGGCGTCGACATGCCAGCCGGCGCAAACGGCCGCATCGGCATGGCGGTGCACGCCCTGAAAGGCTCTGCCGACCTGACCCGGAGCGGCGGCAAGGTGGAGCTGGCGGGCATGGGCGTGGGCGTCACCGGCACCGCCATGGCCGGCCCCGTCTATATCGACGCCCAGGCGGCGGCCACCTGGTTCGATGTGGAGGTCGCCAAGGCCTCCGGCATGGTGCTGAAGAAGGACGCCAGCGGCACGGGCTATGCCCTGGCCCTGGAAGCCGGACGCCCCATGTCCATGGGTGCCATGGGTGAAAACGGCGTAACGGTGACCCCCCGCGCCGGCTTTGCCTGGTCGAGGGTGTCCCTGGACGACTTCACCGACGCCCTGGCCGACCGCCGGGTATCGGTGGACGACGCCAGCAGCCTGAAGGGCCGCCTGGGCGTGACCGCCCAGACCCGGACCGCAGGCGGCACCACCATCGCCGCCTCCCTGGACGCCATGCGCGAGTTCCAGGAGGAAACCGAGGCCATGTTCGAAGGAACCCAGCTCAAGGCATCGGCCGAACCCACCAGCTTCCGCATCGGCCTTGGCCTCGGCCACAACTGGGGCGAAAACAACCACACCCTGCAAGCCTCTGCCGCCTACACCACCGGCGGCGGCAACAACAGCGAACTGGCAGGCGGCCTGAGCCTCTCCATCCGCTTCTAGCAGGCAAGGGGCAGGGGCCACCCCCAGGGCAGCCCCCACACCCCCTGAGCAACGCGCCACCCCCACCGGGGTGGCGCGTTGTTCGTTGGCGCTTGACATCGATTCCAATGCGCGATAGCTATGCGATGGAAGCGGGCCAGTGACACCGCTGGCACGAGGGGCAATCCCATGAACGCATACCAAATCGCTTCCCTGAACCTGCAAGAAATCGTGACGTGGGTTACGGTTGCCTATACCACAATATCCTTTATGACCTTCTGCCTTATCGGCTACGGCATCTGGACGATGAACCGTTCCAACAACAGAAAGTCCGATGCCCTCGACGAACTTAATGAAAGGATGTTTCATGCCGATGAACGTCGCCACAAAGAAGCGACGGATCGACACGAAGAAGCGATGGCGGCCCACAAGCAATCCATGGCAGCCCATAAGGCAGCCCACGAGGAATCCATGGCGGCTCACGAGCAATCCATGGCGGCCCACGAGCAATCCATGGCGGCTCACAAGGAATCCATGGCAGCCCACATGGCAGCCCACAAGGAATCCATGGCAGCCCACGAGGAATCCATGACGGCCTTGAAAGAATTGATAGCCAATGGTGAAAAGACATCGAAGGCGCTTGTGGAATTGCTTAAACGAACCGAGCCTCTCCCTGCCGCGCCGGCAGCGGCGGATTAGGCCCAGTCATCCTCCAATCGCCACAATAGACCGTGCCGCCGGCACGGCCCCCCCCACCCAGGCAGCCCGCCCAGGGTTCGGCCAGAATGCGGCCAGCTTCCATCGGGTCTTGGGGGCTCATGGGCTATGTCCCCGGACCGGGGCATGAGCCCGTTATGACGCCGGGGCCGCCCCGCTGACCGCACCCCGCAGCTTGAGCCTCTCGGTCCGCTTCTAAGCCAGGGGCGCCGCCCCACCGGCGCTCCCCGACGACAAAACGGGCCGCTCCGGCGGGATGAGCTGCCGATCGTTTCGTTCGCCTGCACAGGTCGCGCTAAGCGGCGGCCTTCACCCCGCCGCCCGGGCCAGGGCGCGCTCGAACCGAGCGGTCCAGGCGTCCCCCTCGCAGACATAGTTCCAGCCGGCCACCAGCCGCGGACGCAGCTCGCGCGCGACCTCCAGCAGGCGCAATGTCGCGTCATAGGCCTGGAAGCCCTGCGCATAGCCGCCGCCTCCATCATGCCCAGCCTGGTCAACAGCAACCCCCACGCCAGCGTCCTGGCCATCGCCGAACGCGCCGCAGACGCAATCCTGTCCCTCCCCCCCTACCGAAGGACGACCGCCTCGCCGGACAGGCGCGATAAGAAAGGAGATAATACGGTTGACCGACCATGGGCAGATTCCCTACCTTGCCAAGTCTGAAGGTCAAATTCCTGCCACAGAGAAAAGGTACTTGGCACAAATTCCCATATATGCCAAGAATGGAAGCCAACCGGACGGCTGTCTGGCTTATGAAGCACTGGAGCAAGTGAATGAAAAGCTGGCAGAATATGGTCCTGAAGGGGGCTGACTGATATGCGAATTCTGGCGATTGTAGCGATGTTGTTCGTTGTGACGGCTTGTGGAGGTGGCGGCAGCGATCCTGTTTCCATGACCACTATACCACAAGATCCTCCAACAAAGGAAATTGGCTCCTATGTAGAAACCCCATCTTTCCGTCATACTCCTGGATCCCTTGGCGAGGCTGCAAGATCCGCAGCATTATCTGATGCCCGTTTCGGCTCCATTTATCAGTCTAATGATGGTGACGTTAGAGTGACATGGAATCGTGACTCTGGCAATTTAAGTTTCTATCTTATCGACTATAATCCTGGTGGCTCGGAACGGGAAATGACACTTATCCCCGTTCCGTATTATGACGAGAGCTGCCAGAACATAGCCCATGGAACAAGAAATTGTCAGGTGTTTATCAACGACAATAAATACCTGTTGGAAGTATATCACACCTGGTTTGGCTATCAATCCCACCATGTATCGCATGGTTGGTGGATAGATATTGTGCGTAGGAATGTAGGGGTTTTTGTTGAAGACGATGGGATACTTGGAAATGGTGCTTTCTATAATTTCGCCGATTATCCGCAGTTCTACGGGCATCTTGGAGGTAGCTATGAATCTATGACTTTTAGCTATCCAGGCGATAGATTCCATGACGAGCTTCTTGCCGTAGCTCCCACCCAAGGTGGTTATGTGTGGGATCGAACCAACAATCTGCAATACGGAAAGGCTACGGGTGACGTTGTTATGGAGCTGAACGCTGACCTTTCTGACGGGGTAAAGTGGTTTGTCGATGGAACTGTTGACAATATCGACTTGCTGCCGGATCAGAGTGGAGAGCGGCCCAATCACAACTTGGGAACTTTCACCCTCGATAGGGAACAGGTCCGCATAGAGACCGGAAATTGGGCCGGTGGGAGTATATCTGGCGGTGCAAGTGGAACTTACAATGGACAAGTTATACAGGTTGATCATACAGACTTTGAAGCTGAAAGAAACAGTTCCATTATTGTCTTTGGAACACTTGGCCTAACAGACATTGACAGTCACGATGGACTTTCAATCTTTATGTCTTACGGACTTGTCGAGTCTGACCCATAATCTCCATGAAAAAAGGTGAGTGAGGCCCCGCCTCACCCCGCCGCCCGCGCCAGCGCGCCCTCGAACCGAGCGACCCAGGCGCCGCCCTCGCAGACATAGTTCCAGCCGGCCACCAGCCGCGGACGCAGTTCGCGGGCGACCTCCAGCAACCGCCGGCCACCGGCCACGGTCGCCTCCCGCTCGCCATAGGGGTTCAGCTTCATGTCGTCGTCGGTCGAAAAGGCATAGTCGCAGGCGAACAGCACATCCCCGCGCCGATAGGCGGTCCAGCCCGGCGTATGGCCGCCGATATGGAAGGCCTCGATGCCATGGGCTGCGAAATCGCCCGTGAAGGCGTCGTCCACCGGAAACGACGCGGCCAGCGGGTCCGCCATGTCGGCGGCGTGGAGATGCACCTGCGCCCGCCACAGGGCGCGATACTGGTTCGAGGCGCCCATGAAATCGAGATGGGTGAAATAGATATGCTCCACCGGTTCCAGGGCGCGGTTGAAGGCGCTGGGGCAATCGATCCAGAGAGCCCCCGCGTCGCTCTCGATGCGATAGGCGGCATGCTCGATCCCCAGCCGCGGCACGGATTGCAGCCGCGCGATGCCATCGGCCACCGGCTGCGCCTCCACCCGCCAGTCCCGCTCGCACGCCTCCCAGTCCACGAAATGGTCGTGGCTGACACCGCAGAACGGGCACACCTCCGGCATGGTGCCGATCATGTTGTAGCCGCACACCACGCACACCCACTGCCGGGCCGGAAAATCCTCACCCAAAGCCGTCCCCAAAACCGTCATTCCCGCCTCCCCATCGAGCCATTCGGGCCATCTGGGCCATTCTGCCGCCCCGGCGCCGCGCTGGCAAAGCGGCCCCCCGTCACGGGGCGACCTCCAGCACGATCTTGCCGACATGGTGGCCGTCCAGGGCCTGCTGGGCGCGCCCGGCTTCGGCCAGGGGAAAGCTGGCATGAACCACCGGCTTCACCCGCCCGCTCTCCAGCAGCGGCAGCACCTCGCGCCGCAACTCGGCGGCGATGGCGCCCTTCTCCGCCACCGGGCGGGCGCGCAGGGTCGAGCCGGTGATGGTGGCCCGCTTCAGCATCACCGGCAGGAAGTCGATCTCGGCCCGCGATCCCTCCAGAAAGGCGATGAAGCACAGCCGGCCTTCCACCGCCAGGGCGCGGATATTGCGGGCGATGGCCGCGCCGCCGGCCATGTCCAGGATGACATCCACGCCCCGCCCGCCGGTGAGCTCGGCCACCACGGCGGCGAAATCCTCGCGCCGATAGTCGATGCCGCGTTCGGCCCCCAGCGCCTCGCAGGCGCGGCACCGCTCGTCGCTGCCGGCGGTGGCGAACACGCGCGCCCCGCGCTGGCGCGCCAGCTGGATGGCCCCAACTGGATGACCGTGTAGTGCCGATGCCGCTCGCCCCGCCATGCGCCAGAAAGGTCTCCCCCGCCCGCAGCCGCGAACGCTGGAAAACATTGGTCCAGACGGTGAAGAAGGTCTCCGGCACGCCGGCCGCCTCCACCATGCTAAGGCCGGCCGGCACAGGCAGGGCCTGGGGCACGGGCACGACGCAATACTCCGCATAGCCGCCCCCCGCCACCAGGGCCATGGTCCTGTCGCCGATGGCCAGCGGCTCGGAATCCGGCCCCTTGGCCACCACCTCGCCCGCCACCTCCAGCCCGGGAATATCGCTGGCCCCCGGCGGCGGCGGATAGCGCCCCTGGCGTTGCAGGCAATCGGGCCGGTTGATGCCGGCCGCATGAACCCTCACCACCACCTCGCCCCGCCCGGGCCGCGGCACGGGCCGGCTGACAAGGCGAACCACCTCCACCCCGCCCGCCCCGTCATAGGCGATGGCGCGCATGAGATCGCCCACACCGTCCTCCCCCACCAAACCCCACCCTACACCCCCACCACCCCCAACGCATCCCACCGCCGCCTCAGGGCCACCCCCACCGCCCCCCAGGCTTGCCCCCAGCGCCCAAACCGGGTAGGAATTCTCGAATTTCAGAATTTCCGGAAAACCCGCCATGCCCCTGGTCACCGTCCAACCGAAGTTCCAGGTCACCATCCCCGCCCGCCTGCGCCGCCGCATCGACCTGCGCGAAGGCGACCTCATGGAAGCGAGCGTGGTGGATGACGGCATCCTGCTGCGGCCCAAGGCAGTAGTGGACCGCGCCGCCGCCGCCGACCGCATAGCCGCCATCCTCACCAACATCGAACCCGCGCCCGAAGACATCGGCCGTTCCGAACAGGAGATCATGGACGACACCATCGCCACCATCGCCGCGATTCGCGAGAAACGGAACGGTGAAAAACTGCAAGGAGATGAAAATGCCTCTTGAAGTCATTACAGGTGAAGATGGGGAGAGCGCTGAAATTGAGATCACTGGCGAGCAGAGTGATCCAGATGCTCTCTTCAGAAATACGGCTCCTCGAATGGTGTACCAAAGCAATAACTTTTTCTTACCACAGATTCATGGTATGATAAATAATCGTGAAGTCATTAATCTTCGCCCAGAATATCAAAGGCGTCTTCGCTGGAGTACTTTACAAAAATCACGACTTGTAGAGTCTTTTCTTCTCAACATACCTGTTCCTCCGATATTTCTTTATGAAAACCGCGCGGCACGTTATGAAGTCATGGACGGGCAGCAACGCCTCAACTCTATACAAGAATTTCTCAGTGGTGAATTTGCTTTAACAAACCTGACTGTCCTTCAATTCTTGAACGGTTATCATTATAGCAGACTTTCTTCGCGTATCAAAAGAACATTAGATCGTGCCAGTCTTTCCGCTATCGTGCTCCTCCTTGAGAGTAGGCCTGTAAATACCTCACAGGGCTTAACGCTAACTGATATGCACCGTTTTATATTTGATCGCGTAAATACTGGCGGAACAAAGTTGAATTCTCAAGAAATACGCAATGCTATGAATCCGGGCTGTTTCAATGATATGCTGATCGATATAACTCGGCTTCCTATCTTCACAAAAGTATTCGGTATTCCGCCCTACGAAAACGAAAATCCCAAAACCTACTATGAGAATTCAGATAGGAAAGAGAATAGATTGTATTCAAGTATGCAAGATTGTGAACTTGCACTGCGCTATTTCGCTCTCAAGGACAAACCTAACATTCGTGGATCGATGAAATCGATGCTTGATCGGGCAATGATGAAAAAAATATCAACAAAAGAAAAAGAAGAATGGAGGTTGGAGTATGAAGAGAGATTGAAGTTCCTTTACAAGCTTTTCAATCGTCGACCTTTTCTTTTACCACCAAAGCGTGGACGAAGGCGTGGACAATTGTCGGCTGCGATATATGATGCGTCGATGGTTGCCATAAACAACCTTTGGGAAAGTCGCCACAAAATAAGCATAGACAAAGGAGGTGTTCGTGAACGCATGCAGAAAGCTTTAGGCGAAGAAGATACCTTGACAATTCTTACTGGAAGGAAAAATACAGCCGAGTCGATACGAAATAGAGTCGAGTTGATGCGCATGGTGTTTCTTGGCCAGTGAGATCTTGGTATGGCCTCGGATTTTTCCTCTATTACCGAAGACTTTTGTGATGATCTGTGTATAATTCGATCTTTGGTCGATATCACCAAGACTCATCGCCCAAGCAATCCACGGGTTCGGGTTGTATTCATCAACTCTGCAACACTTTTGTTAGCAGCAACATTCGAAGAATTTACACGGCAGATGGCACGGGAATGTGTTCGATCTGTGATTGGAAACGCTAATTCAACAATTAGGAATATACCCACACCGCTAGTGAAGAATGTTTGGCAGCAAGCAACAAGGAAATTGTCTCGCATTAAAATCGATAAAAATTTGACTTCTGATTCGAGGAATTATGTGCCTCTGAATGCGAAAGTCATATTTGATGTTGCCTATAAATTTTGCGGTGGTGACTTGTCCCAGGATATTTATGAGAGATTTATCTACAATGAAAATCATATGCGGCCGGATCAGATAAATGATCTGTTCAAGTTGGGCGGTATAAACAATATATGTGAGGATATTGCGAAAAGGAGTCCTATGATCCAACATTTTAATTTTGGTGCAGGAGAGGAAACGAAATCACATGAGCAGCTGTTGAAAAGCCTTAAGGACTTTTTTCAATTGCGGAACAACGTTGCTCATTCCTTGGGTGCCGTGCGATCTAGAGGTCCCCATGAAGTACATAGAGATATTGACATGTTTGGTGCTTTTGGAGATTCGCTTGTTATGGTGCTTCAAGACAGAATGTTCTCCGAATAAGACAGTATGGTATCACCATCTTCACTCTTTTACTCGCTTTTCTCTCCTCACACCCCCAACGCCGCCACCGCCTCCAGCTGCGGCATCACGGCCAGCCCGGCGGCGGCGATGGCCGGGGCCAGCGGCAGCTCGCGCCCGGCCCTGCCGAAGGCCAGCAGGGCCAGGGCGCAAAACCCGCCCACCAGGGCCGCCAGCAGCAGAAAGGCGGGCAGGGCGGCAAAGCCGGTCCAGCAGGCGACCGCCGCCAGCAGCTTGGCGTCGCCGCCCGCCATCAGGCCGCGCGCAAAGGCGCCGAACCCCGCCGCCAGCACCGCCGCCCCGGCCACCCCATGCCAGGCGACGGTCCCCACATCGGCCCCGCCCGCCAGCGCCGCGGGTGGATAAAGCGCGGCCAGGGCCAGGCTCAGCCGGTTGTCGATGCGCCGCCGCGCCAGGTCGCAGACGGCCGCCAGCGCCAGCAGACAGGGAAAGGCCGCCGCCAGCGGGACGGCAAGATGCTCAAAGGCCATGGGCCGCCCCTCCCGCTGCCCGTCGCGCCCATGTAGTCCCATGTAGCACGCCGCCTGGCGCGCCGCCGCCGGCATGAGCCGCCGCGGGTCCCCGCGGGTCCCCATGGTTCATTGCGAATCGCGCCCGGCCGTGGTGTCTTGCGCCCTCCGGCAGCCGGGAGAGCCAGCCATGGCCATCGTCGTCGCAACGCGGGCGGATCTGACTCTGGAGGCCGCCCGCCGCGTCGCCTGGCAGGGCGAAGGCGTAGAGTTGGCGCCCGCCGCGCTGGCCGCCATGGCCGAGGGCCGCCGCCGCCTGCGGCGCATCCTGGAACGCGACCCCGACGTCACCATCTACGGCGTCACCACCGGCGCCGGCCAGCTCGCCCGCCACAAGCTGAAGCCGGCGGAACGCAGGCAATGGGCCAGGATGCCGCCGGCCAGCGCCGCCGCCTCCTGGGGCGAGACGCTGCCCGAACGGGTGGCGCGGGCCATCGTCTTCGCCCGCCTCGCCAATTTCGTCGAAGGCCACGCCGCCGTCTCGCCCGCCATCGCCCAGGCGGTCGCCGCCATGCTGGATGGCCCCCTGCCGCCCCTGCCGGCCCGGGGCCAGGGCGGGGCGGGCGAAATCCTCGCGCTCAGCCACCTGTTCACGGGCCTGGTGGAACGGGTAGAGCCGGAGGAAAAGGACGTGATGTGCCTCATCAACGGCTCGCCTTCGGCCACCGGCCTGATCGTCGATGCGGCCCTGGCGGCGGCCGGGCGCCTCGCCGTGGCGGGCGAGGCGTTCGCGCTTTCCTTCGAAGGCTTCGACGCGCCGCTGGGCCATCTCGACCCGGCGCTGGAGGCCTACTGGAACGACCCCCACGACGCCTGGGCGCTCGCCACCCTGCGCGCCCTGATCGCCGGCGGCCATGGCGGGCGCCGCCGGCCCTATCAGGCGCCGGTCAGCTATCGCATCCTGCCCCGCATGCTGGGCCAGGCGCGGCGCGCGGCGCTGCTGGCGGAAGAGGCGGCGGGCCAGGCGCTGCAAGCGGTCACCGACAACCCGGTCTGGGTCGGCCCGCAAGACGAAGGGGACGGATATTTCGTCTCCACCGGCGGCTATCACAACCCCCATGCGGTGCTGGCCATGGACGCGCTGACGGCCGCCTATGCCAATCTGTGCGTGCTGGCCGAACGCCACGGCGCCAAGCTGCTGGACGGGCGCATCTCCCTGCTGCCCGACCAGCTGCTGGCCGAAGAAGGCGCCGATCCCCGCCGCGGCTATATGGGCTGCCTGCCCATGGCCCAGACCGGCTATGAGGAGGAGGCCAGGCTTCACGCCCAGGCGACCCTGCTGCCGGGCAGCGAATCCGGCGGCTTCGGCCAGAACGACGTGGCCAGCCCGGTCTTCCTCGCCTGGCGCAAGCAGGAGGCCGCCGGCGGCTGTCTCGATATGGCCCTGGCCAGCCTGGCGCCCATCGCCCTGCGCGCCCTGGATGTCACCTCCCGCCCCACCCCCGCGCCGCTGGCCGCCCTGGCCGGCGAGGTGCGCCAGGCGGTGGGCGCGCTGGAAAGGCGCCAGGCCTTCGGCCCGGTCGTCGCCGCCCTGGCCGAAAGGCTGCGCGCGCGCATCTACCCCGCCGCCGCCCGGGCGGCATAAGCGGTGCCCCTGGCCGACCTGCTGACCCTCGAGCTGGCCGCCGCCGCCGCCACCGGGCTGGTGGCGGCGACCGTCAGCGGTTTCACCGGCTTCGGCCTCAATCTGCTGATGACGCCGGTGCTGGCGCTGCTGTTCGCGCCGGTCGAGGCGGTGCCCATCGTCACCGCCATGGGGCTGGTGGGCGGCATCCGCATGCTGGGCAGCACCTGGCGCTGGATCGACCGCCGCGAGGTGGCGATCCTGGCCGCCGCCGCCGCCCTCACCGTGCCGCTGGGCGCCTGGGTGCTGGTTCATGCGCCGCCCGACGTCATGCGCCGGGCCATCGCCGCCATGGTGATCGTCTGCACCCTGGCCCTGCTGGCCGGCTGGCACTATCGCGGCCCGCGCAACGCCGCCACCCATGCCACCGTCGGTCTGCTGGCCGGCTTTCTCAACGCCGGCGTCGGCATCGGCGGCCCGCCGGTGGTGCTCTATCAGCTGGCCCGCGCCGGCCAGGGCGGCCACGCCCCCATCGTCGCCCGCGCCAATCTGGTGGGCGTCTTCTTCCTGCTTTCGGTGGCCACCATGGGCGCGCTGATCGCCCATGGCGCCGTCGATAAGGCCGCAGCCGCCCGCTCGGCCGCGCTGCTCCCCTTCGTCCTCGCCGGCACCTGGATCGGCATGAGGGGCTTCGCTGCCGGTGGCGCCCGCCTCTGGCGCCGCATCGCCCTGGGCTTCCTGCTCTGCGTTTCCGCGCTGATGGTGGCGCTGGGCTGAATTCCGCCGCCCGCCCCTTGCGCGCCCCGCCGCCGGGCCCTATCCTTCGCGCCGTCACTCACGGGGAGCCCTTCCGGGCTGAGAGGCGCGCATGACGCGCCGACCCGTCGAACCTGATCCGGGTCATGCCGGCGTAGGGATTGAGGCGACGCGCTCCCAACGCAACGCCCCGCCCTTCGCCCGGCCAGCCCTTCACCCGGCATGACCCCATGCCCGAGGAGGACACATGTTGCGATTCGCCCTTGCCGCCTGCGCGGCCGCCATCTTCGCCATCGCGCCCGCCCGCGCCGGGACGCTGACGGTCTATACCTACGATTCCTTCGTCGCCGAATGGGGGCCGGGCCCCGCCATCGCCGAGGCCTGGCGGCAACGCTGCGGCTGCGAGCTGGAATGGGTGGCGGTGGGCGATGCCGCCCTGCTGCTCGCCCGGCTGCGCCTGGAAGGCGACGACAGCCCGGCCGATGTGGTGCTGGGCCTCGACAACAACCTGATGGCCGAGGCCAGGGCGGAAGGCCTGGTGCGGGACCACGGCCTGGAGCTGCCGGAGCTGTCGCTCCCCATCCCGTGGGACGACCCCGCCTTCGTGCCCTTCGATTGGGGCTATTTCGCCATCGTCTATGACAGCGCCACCCTGGCCAGCCCGCCCGCCACCCTGGCGGCCCTGACCTCGGGCGCGGCGCAACCGCAGCTGATCGTGCAGGATCCCCGCTCCAGCACCCCCGGCCTGGGCCTGATGCTGTGGCTGAAGGCGGTCTATGGCGACCATGCCGCCGCCGCCTGGCAACGGCTTTCCGCCCGCGTGCTCACCGTCACCAGGGGCTGGAGCGAGGCCTATGGCCTGTTCCTGGCCGGCGAGGCGCCGATGGTGCTGAGCTACACCACCTCGCCCGCCTATCACCGCATGGTGGAAGACGAAGACCGCTATCGGGCGCTGATCTTCCCCGAAGGCCACTATATGCAGGTGGAGGTGGCGGCGATGGCGGCCCACAGCGCCCGGCCGGACCTGGCCCGCGATTTCCTGGCCTTCGTGCTCACCCCGGCCTTCCAGGATGTCATCCCCACCGGCAACTGGATGTATCCCGCCCTGGCCCCGCGGGAGGGCCTGCCCCAGGCCTTCCAGGAGCTGCCGCGCCCGCCCGGGGCGCTGCTGCTGGATGCGGAACGGGTGGCCCAGAACCGCCGCGCCTGGACGCAGGAATGGCTGGAGGCGATGGCCGGTCCATGACGGTCGGCTACCGGCCGCTGCTGTGGCCGGGCCTGGCGGCGCTGGCCTTCACGCTGGGAACGGCCACCGTGGCGCTGGCGGCGCTGGCGGCGGCGGGGCCGCGCCTGGCGCCGGCCGCGCTGCTGGATCCCTATCTGGCGCGGGCCTTGCGCTTCACCGTCATGCAGGCCGGGCTTTCCACCCTGCTGGCGCTGGCCTTCGCCGTTCCCGTCGCCCGGGCGCTGGCGCGGCGCGCGCGCTTTCCCGGACGCCGCCTGTTCGTCGATCTGCTGGGCCTGCCGCTGGTGCTGCCGGCCATCGTCGCCGTGTTCGGCATCGCCGCCGTGTGGGGGCGGAACGGCGCCGTGGGCGCCATGCTGCGAACGCTGGAGCTGGGCGGGCCGCCGCCGCTCTACGGCCTTGCCGGCATTCTGCTGGCCCATGTCTTCTTCAACATGCCGCTGGCCGTGCGCCTGCTGCTGCCGGCATGGCAGGCGATCCCGCCGGAAAACTGGCGCCTGGCCAGCCAGCTGGGCATGGCCTCTGGCGCCATCTTCCGCCTGATCGAATGGCCGCGCCTGGCCCAGCTGCTGCCGGGGATCGCCGGCCTCGTCTTCCTGCTGTGCTTCACCAGCTTCACGGTGGTGCTGGCCCTGGGCGGCGGGCCGGGGCGGGCGACGCTGGAGGTCGCCATCTACCAGGCGCTCAGACTCGATTTCGATCTCGCCCGCGCCGTCGCCCTGGCCGTCGTGCAGGTGGCGGTGTGCGCGGCGGTGGCGGCCGTCCTCGCCGCCTTCGCCCGCATGCCGGCCAGCCGCCCCAGCGAAGGGCGCTGGGCGGCCAGGCCCGATGCGCTCTCGCCCCTGGGGCGGGCGGCGGATGCGGCCGTTCTGGCCGCCGGCGGCGTCTTCGTCGCCGCGCCCCTGGCCGCGATCCTTCTCGCCGGCGTCACCGGCCCCGTCGTCGAGGTGCTGCAACGGCCGCAGGTGTGGCTGGCGCTGCTGCGCAGCCTGGCCGTGGGCGCCGGCGCCGGCCTGGTCGCCCTGGCGGCCGGCGCGGCGCTGGTCGCCACCAGCCGCGACATCGCCGTGCGCCAGGGCCGGCCCGGCCGCGCCGACCGGCTGGAACTGGCGGCCAGCCTCACCCTGGTGGTCTCGCCGGTGGTGCTGGGCGCGGGCCTGTTCGTCCTGCTGCTGCCGCTGGGGGTGTTCGTCTGGGCGCTGCCGCTGGCGGCGCTGGTCAACGGCATGGTCGCCATGCCCTATGCCATTCGCCTGTTGGGGCCGGCCATGCGCCGCTGCGCCGAACACCACGACCGCCTGTGCGCCGGCCTGGGCATGGCCGGCTGGGCGCGGCTGCGGCATGTGGAATGGCAGGAGGCGCGGCGCCCGGCCGCAACCGCCCTGGCCCTGGCGGCGGCGCTGGCCACCGGCGACCTGACGGCGATCGCGCTGATCGGCAGCGAGCGGGAGGCGACCCTTTCCCTGCTGCTTTACCGCGCCCTGGGCAGCTATCGCATGGACGAGGCGGCGGTGCTGGCGCTGCTGCTGGCGGCGACCTGCCTCGCCGTCTTCGTCGCCGTGGAGGGCCTGGTCGGTGGCCGCGCCCGGGCTTGAGCTGCGCGGCCTGGCCTTCGCCTTCGGCCCCTGGCGCGCGGCCTTCGACCTTTGCGTGCCGAAGGGCGCCTTCATGGCCCTGATCGGGGCCAGCGGCGCCGGCAAAAGCACGCTGCTGGCGCTGGCCGCCGGCTTCGAGCGGCCCCTGGCCGGCCAGGTTCTGGTGGATGGGCGCGAGGTGACGGCGCTGCCGCCGGCCCGGCGCCCCATCGCCACCTTGTTCCAGGACCACAACCTGTTCGCCCATCTCAGCGCCCGCCGCAACGTGGCGCTGGGGCTGCGGCCCGACCTGCGGCTTTCCCCCGCCCAGAACCGCGCCGCCCACAAGGCGCTGGAGCGCGTCGGCCTGGCCGGCAAGGAGCAGCGCCTGCCGCGCCAGCTTTCGGGCGGCGAGCGCCAGCGGGTCGCCATCGCCCGCGCCCTGGTCATGCGCCGCCCGCTGCTGCTGCTGGACGAACCCTTCGCCGCCCTGGGGCCGGCCCTGCGCCGCGACATGCTGGAGCTGGTGGACGGCCTGCGGCGCGAGACCGGCATGACGGTGGCGATGGTCAGCCACGACCCCGCCGACGCCCGCCGCGTCGCCCTCGCCGCCTTCGTGCACCGGGGCCGCATCCTGGCGACAGGCCCGGCCGCCCAGCTGCTCGACCGCCCGCCGGTGCCGGAACTCAGCGCCTATATGGGCACAGCCTGAAAGACCGGACGGTGAGGCGGGGCGACAACGGCTGGAAGACCTGCTAACATGATCCGCGAAGGCTCATGCGCTGGCGCCGCAGCGCAGGGGCGCCACCGATCTTTCCCCTGGCGAGGTCCATCATGCCGGTTCTTGAACCGCCGCTGCCTGCGTGAGTCGCGCCCGAGGTGGCGAAGCATCGCATCCAGCCCTGGCACAAGGTGGTGCGCCTGAAGGAGGAGCTGCGCAGCAACGCGCTGTCGCTGGCGGAGTTCGCCGCCGACCTGCACGAAGTGACCATGGGGCAGGGGCGGCGCGCGGTCTATGAGGATGCGGACAAGTTCTTCGCGCTGACCTATCCCACCCATGCGCTGCGGGAGCTGGTGAAGGACGTCGCCCTGCGCCTGCGGGGGCGGAGCGACAAGGCGGTGAGGCAGCTGGAGCTGACCTATGGCGGCGGCAAGACCCACACGCTGATCGCGCTTTATCACCTGTTTCGCGACCCGGAAGGGCTGCCCGACCTGGCGGCGGTGAGGGAATTCCGGGGCCATGTCGGCAGCGAGCTGCCGCGCGCCTTCACGGTGGCGTTGTGTTTCGACAAGATCGATGCCGAGTGGGGGATCGCGGAGGTGCGGGCGCCGGACGGGGAGACGCGCCGCCTGCGCCATCCGTGGAGCGTGCTGGCGTTTCAGCTGGCGGGCGCGGAAGGGTTGCGCGCCATCCATGGCGACGGCAGGGACGAGGAGCGGGAAACGCCGCCGGCCGAACCCCTGCTGGCGAAGCTGATCGCCGGGCCGCAGGAGCGCGGGCTGGCGACGCTGATCCTGGTGGACGAGGTGCTGATGTATGCCCGCGAGAAGGCGGGCATGGACCCGGTGTGGGGCGACCGCATCCAGGACTTTTTCCAGTATCTGACCCAGGCGGTGGTGAAGGTGGACAGGGCGGCCATGGTGGCGTCGCTGCTGGCGACCGATCCCCGCAAGCAGCAGGGGGAGATGGGCAGCGCGCTGATGTCGGGGCTGTTCGACGTGGTCGGGCGCCAGCGCGAGAAAGGGGTGCAGCCGGTTCAGAAGGAGGATGTGGCGGAGGTGCTGCGGCGGCGCTTCTTCGTGCCCGGGGATGCGCGGGCCTTCCGGCCCCATGCCATCGCCGTGGTGCAGGGGCTGGCGCGGCTGGACGACGCGCTGGCCAGGGAGAGGCCGGCCGAGGAAGCGCGGTTTCTGGAGAGCTTTCCCTTTCACCCCGACCTGACCGATGTGCTCTACAGCCGCTGGACGCAGCTGGAGGGTTTTCAGCGCACGCGCGGCATCCTGCGCATCCTGGCCACGGCGCTGCGCGAGGCGGAGGCGTGGGACACGAACCCGCTGATCGGCCCGGCGGCGCTGCTGGCGGCGCCCGGCAGGCAGGGCATTTCCGAGGCGGCGCGCGAGCTCGCCAGGGTGGCGTCGCTGGAACGCGCCGAAGAGCAGCGCATGGATTGGGCCTCCCTGCTGGAGGCGGAGCTGGCCAAGGCGCGGCAGATTCAGGACGAGCTGCCGGCGCTGGCGAGCGGGCGCGAGGCCGAACAGGCGGCGATGGCCGTCTTTCTGCACTCGCAGCGCGGCGGCAAGGCCAACACGTCGGAGCTGACGAGGGCGATCGGGAGCCTGGCCCCGGATGCGATCGAGCTGGAAAAGGGGCTGCGGCGCTGGCGCGAGATCTCCTGGTTTCTGGACGACGACGACCTGGGCGTGGACGAGGCGGCGCTGGCCCGGGGGCTGCCGAAATCCTGGCGCCTGGGCCACCGCCCCAATCTGCGCCAGATGCACGACGAATCCTGCCGCCAGCGGGTGAGCGCGGAGGCGGTGGAGGCGCGGCTGGAGGAGGCGGTGCGCGCGACCAGGGCGCTGACGGATGGCGCCCGCGCCGCCGGAGCGGTGCCCCATCTGCTGCCGCCCGCGCCGCGCGATGTGGGGGACGATGGCAGCTTTCGCTATCTGGTGCTGGGGACGGCGGCGGCCTGCGATTCCGGCAAGCCGGGGGCGGTGGCCAGGCGCTTTCTCGACCAAGCCGGGCCGGAGCGGCCGCGGGTGCATCGCAACGCCGTGGTGGCGGTGGCGCCGTCGCTGGACGGGCTGGAGGCGGCCCGGGCCGGCGCGCGCGCCCTGCTGGGCTGGGAGGATGTCCAGGAGCAGCTGCAAAGCCACCGGATCGATGCCATGCAGGCAGAGCGCCTGCGGCGGCGGCTTCAGGACGCGCGCGCCCGCCTGCCCGACGTGATCCGGCAGGCCTGGTCCACGGTCGTCACCGTGGACAGGAACGACGCCGTTCACGCCTTTCGGCTGGGGGGCGGAACGGGGCCGCTGTTCGCCGAGATCAAGAAGGACGAGCGCGCGCGCATCAGGGAAACGGCGGTGGACGCCGCCGCGCTGCTGCCCGACGGCCCCTACGATGTGTGGCGCGCAGGCGAGGAGGCCCGCTTTGTGAGCGAGCTGGCGGAGGCGTTCACCCGCCATCCGCGCCTGCCCAAGGTTTTGAACGCGAAGGTGCTGCTGGAGACGGTGTTGCAGGGGGTGGAGCGCGGCCTGCTGGTGGCGCGGCTGAAACGGCCCGATGGCAGCGCGCGCAGCTGGTGGCACGAACAGGTGGACCCGGATTCGCGCAGGGATGGGCAGCTGGAAGCGGTGTTGCCGGACAAGGCGGTTTTGAGCCGCCTGTCGCAGGGCCTGCTGGCCCCCGGCGCCCTGCCGCAGCTGTGGGCGGCGGCGGAGGCGTCCTCGCTGCGGGAAGACGGCGCGGCGGCGCTGAGCTTGCAGGCGCTGAAGGACTATTTCGGCGGCGGCAGGGAGGTGAAGGTTGCGAACGACGAAGGCTATGACGACGTGCTCGTGGTTCCAGGCTGTTCCGAGGAGGCGATCCTGGAGGCGGCGCGGCGCGGGGTGGAGCAGGGAACGGTGTGGCTGGTGAACGGCCCCACCTCCTTGTGGAAGGAGCAGGTTCCGCCCGGCGTCTTCGAGGGGGAGGCGGTGTTGCGGTCGCCGCCCGCGCCGATCCCGCCCCAGGGGCTGCTGGAGGCGGCGCTGCCGGGGGCGTGGCAGGACGGCAGGAGCAACGGGGCGGCGCTGGTGAGGGTAGCGTCCCAGATGCGAGGCGAGCCCCTGCCCTGGGGGCTGATGCGCGACAGCATCGGCGCCGGCGTGGCGAGCCGCTGGCTTCAGCTGGCCGAGGACAGCGGCCCGGTCGATTGCGGCTATGAGCAGGCCGGCCAGCTGCGCCTGAAACGGCCGCAGACGAAACCGCCCCGGCCCCCTGCCAGGGATGCGGTGCTGGAGGGGCGCCAGATCCAGGACCTGGGCGAGGTGGTAGGCAAGATGATGAGCGCCGCCGCAGGCAACGATCTGCGCTTTCACGTGCGGGTGACGGTGGGAGAGGGGGCTGCGCCCGAGACCCGGGCAGCACTGGACAAAATCCTCGCCGGCGTTTCGGACGACCTGAAGACCGGGTAGGACCGCCGGCGCGGCGCGCCGGAAGGCCAGGTCGATGCGAGGTCCTTTGGCAGACCGCCCCAAGCCGTGCATGTAAGCGGTGACGGTGACGCCGTTACGTGTTAGCTTCCAATGTGAACATTAAATGAACATATCACCTTGCCGGCAGAATCCTGTGGATAAGCGAAAAATTTGTATTGCGTCGCGCTACACGCCATGCTCCCCTGTGGGCGATATCGGAGGGGGCCCCTGTGCTGCAACGATCGGATGAGCCACCGCACCCCGGCGCCTTCATCAGGGAGCGTGTGATCCCACAGGGCATGTCGGTGACGGATGCCGCGAAGAGGCTGAGCGTGGGTCGGCCGGCCCTGTCGAACCTGCTGAACGGCAATTCGGCGCTGTCCCACGAGATGGCCGTCAGGCTGGAAAAGGCATTTGGGGCCGACTGCCAGATGCTCCTCGACCGCCAGGCGGCGTTCGACCGTCACGCCCGACGGGATAAGGAAAGGTCCGTCGCCGTCCATGCCTATGTGCCAGCCTTCCTGACCATCGAGGCACGACGGATCCAGAGCTGGGCAGACGACAGCGCTGCCCGCCATCTGCTGCCGGTGCTCATGCGCAAGCTGATCCATTCGACCGGCCACGACCTGCATCGTGTCGATTTCCCCGGATACGACAACGCAGAGCGCAGGGGGTGGGACGGCCTGGTCGCGGCCAGGGAGGCGACGCCGTGGATCCCCGAAGGCATATCGTGTTGGGAGCTTGGCACCGGCCAGAATCCGCGTCGCAAGGCCGAAAGCGATTATGCGGCCCGCCTCGCCTCCGTTCCCCTGGACGAGCGGTCCGGACACGCCTTCGTCTTCGTCACGCCGCGCAATTGGCCTGGCAAAGTCGAGTGGGCCAGGGACAAGCAGGCGGCAGGCGACTGGAGAGTGGTCCGGGCGCTCGATGCGAGCGACCTCGAACAGTGGCTGGAAGAGTCGATCCCGGCACAGATGTGGCTTGCCGGGGAACTCGATCTGCCGGTCGATGGATTCGAGACCCTCGACCGGTTCTGGCAGCGCTGGGCAAAGGCAAGCGATCCGAAAATGACGCCCGCGATCTTTGGCCCTTCGCTCATCACGCATCGGTGCGACTTCAAGAAATGGCTCGACAAGACGCCCGACCGCCCGTTCGTGATTGCGGCGGACTCCAAAGGCGAGGCGCTGGCGTTTCTCTCGCGCCTGTTCCAGGACGACAGCATTGCCGTGCGGTGGCGGGATCTCGCGGCAGTCTTCGACTCGGTAGAGGCGCTGCGCAAATTGGCGGGATCGAATGTGCCATTTCTCCCGGTCGTCCACACCGAGGCGGCCGAGCGCGAACTCGCTACCGTCTATCGTCAACGGCATTGCATTGTCGTCCGTCCCCGCAATGCCGTCGATTCCAAGCCTGACATCGCCCTCGAGCTGCTGAATCACGATGCATTCAGGAAGGCGCTTGTCGAGATGGGCATCGAGGGCGACCGGAGCGATCGGCTGGCGAGGGAGTCGGGACGCTCACCGACAATCCTGCGGCGGCGGCTTTCGAGGATTCCGGCTATCGGGACACCCGAATGGGCCGATGAAACCGAGACGGCAAGGGAGTTGATTCCAATGGTCCTGGTCGGGGCATGGCACATGGGCGAGAATGCGGACCGGGAAGTTCTTTCATCCTGGGGGGACGAAGGCTACGAACGAATCGAAAAGGGCGTTGCGCGATTCCTGCAGCTGGACGATGCCCCTGTCTGGGCGGTCGGGGAGTATCGCGGTGTCGCTTCCAAGATCGACGCCCTGTTCGCCATCGGCGGATATGTGACCGGCCAGGATCTTGAAAAGTTTTTCTCGCAGGCAAAGCGTGTGCTCTCAGAAACCGATCCGGCGCTCGAATTGCCGGAAGACAAAAGATGGGCTGCCAGCCTGTATGGCAAGGTTCGCAAGCATTCCTCGGCTTTGCGCGATGGAATTTGTGAAACACTCGTCTTGCTTTCCGTCCATGGTAATCATCTGTTTCGAGACAGACTTGGCATCGACGTCGAAGCGCGTGTGTCAGCTTTGGTCCACAATCTGCTTACACCATTGACTCTCGACAAATTGCTGTCTCACGACAGGGATCTCCCACACTATGCGGAAGCCGCTCCGGAGGAATTTCTAAACCTGATCGCCGCAGATCTTCGACAAACGGAACCGGCTGTGCTTGGTTTGCTGCGGCCTGCTGACAGCAGCCTGTTCGGCAGTGGGTGCCTGAGAACCGGACTCTTGTGGTCACTGGAGTGCCTGGCTTGGAAACACCTTGGACGTGTGAGCATGATACTCGCGCGATTGTCGAGAACTGAGATAGGCGACACTTGGATCAACAAGCCGATTAACAGTCTTTTGGAGATCTACCACTGTTGTCAGCCGCAAACTTCTGCTTCTCTTGAGGAGCGGATTCGTGCTCTGGAGGCATTGTCAAGACGGTTTCCCGACATAGGCTGGAAGATTTGCATTGCACAGCTGAACATCGGCCCCCAAATAGGGCATCCCAGCTATCGTCCACACTGGCGCACGGATGCTTCGGGAGCAGGACAGTCGGTGACATGGAAAGAAGCCCATGATTTCCGGCGCAAGGCGCTCGACCTTGCGCTTGCGTGGCCAGAGCACGATCGAAAGACCCTAGGCGATCTCCTTGAACATCTTTCGATCATGCCCGGTGACGATCAGAACAGAGTCTGGAATCTGATCGATGTATGGGTGAAGACGGAGACCGATGAGATGGAAAAGGCTGAATTTCGGGAACGGATTCGTCGCTTTGCGTTCACACGCCGTGGAAGCCGGCAAAGCCCGAGCGAGGCGGCGAGAAAGCGGGCGCGCGCAGTGTATGAAAAGCTGCAACCGAACGACCCTGTTGTCAGGCATGCCTGGCTCTTTGCTAGTCAATGGATTCACGGACCGATCGAAGGGATCGAGGATGACGATCTGGATCATGAGGAACGTGTCAAGAAAATTGACAATCTTCGCATCTCGGCAATGTGGAAGATATGGTTGAAATACAAGTTCGACGGGGTGATGACTCTCTTGTCCAATGGTGGCGCAGCGCACGTTGTCGGATATTCTCTTGGTCTTGCCATCCAGGATATCGAAACGAGAGTCGAAATTTTGCGAGAATTCCTCTTCGTAGCCGGAGAGCAGGAACGCAAGATCGATGAGTGTATGGGAGCGTTTCTCTTATCCCTGGAAAACGAGAAGTGTGATAAGATTCTGTCGGAGGCTGTCGAGGGACTGGACGCAGACCGGATCGTGCGGCTGTTTCGTTGTGCCCCATTCAGGTGGAACATATGGCGGCTTCTTGACCGATTTGACGAAGCAATTCGAAGGCAATACTGGCAGAAGGTTTTGCCACATAGGCGTCCCCACAGCGAGAAGGAATTGGCAGAGCTCATCGACCGTCTGCTCGAAGCGGGGCGCCCGCGCGCCGCATTCAATACCGTCGAATATGACTGTAATCGGATCGATACGCCACGTTTGAAGCGCCTTCTTTTCGATATTGGCGCTATCAATTCTGGGCCAAAGAGTTATGACCAACTCGATCCTTACAGGATATCGGAGGCTTTAAGCACACTCAATGGGCGATCTGGAGTCACTCGAGACGAAATGGCGCGACTCGAGTTCATGTTTCTGAAAGCTCTTGATCGGGGGAAACACGGCACTCCCAATCTGGAGCGCCATATTGCCGAATCCCCGATGACCTTTGTCCAGGTGCTGGCCATTTTGTTCAGGCGTGACGACGGCGGAAAAGATCCGCACGGGTGGCGAATTGAAGACTCGGAGCGCCGCGCTGGACTAGCTTCCAACGTCTGTCGTCTTTTCGATAATATCAGCCATATCCCAGGGACAACGGAAGATGGGGCAATTGACGTCGAAGCGTTGTTTGACTGGATGGTCGAGACGCGACGTCTTTGCGCCGAATATGGCCGTGCGGAGATTGGCGACCAGTATATCGGTCAGCTTCTCTCCAGAGCTCCCGCGGAAAAGGACGGTTCCTGGCCGTGCCTGCCGGTTCGGGAAGCGATGGAAAGGGTCGCTTCCCAAGGAGTCGCTAAAGGCTTTATCGGTGGCGTCCATAACAGACGCGGAGCGACGGTGCGAGGAATAGAAGAGGGTGGCAAGCAGGAGCGCGAACTCGTTGCGAGATACCGGCACTGGGCTGCACAATGCAGCATCGACCATCCCTATGTGGGCAGCATTCTCGAAAACATTGCGGCTCACTACGACTGGCAGGCGGCGTGGCATGACGATGAGGTAAGCCTCGTTCAGCGGTTGGGTCACTGAGCACCTGGCCCCGCTCTGCACCCTGAAGACGAGAGGATTTGCCTTGTGAGCCCTGCTGGAGGCCAGGCAGAATTCGCTGTAGGAAATCCGAAAGGTCCGGAGCAGGGGGCGATGGACGGAATTCTACGGAAACTCGCGGAATTTCAACGGTTTGGGGCGTGAGTGCTCCAGATCGTTTCGATTCCCCCTGGAAGAGCGGGAATCTTGGGCCGGCGGGCGCCTCAATAAAGCACGATATCGGGGTTGCCATCGGCATCGAGGGCGGGCGGTGGGTGCTCCATGGGCGTCAACTCGACGCCATCGAAGACGGGGGGCAGGGTGGAGCGCAGCGGCTCCTCCAGCACCGGCCAGTAGGCACGCCCCAGCAAGACCAGGAAGTCGGCCGGGTCGTGGCCGGGGTCGCTGAGGGTGACGGTGCCCATGACATCGCGCATCTCGATGGGCGGTGTGGCCGCCAGCGTCCACTGCATCTCAGGCACATCGTAATGCTCGCCGGTGACGGTGCCGGCCTCGTCGTCCCAGATCACGGAACGCGGCTCGCGCCCGTGCATCCTGTCCGGCAGCATGATGGTGTGAACGGCCATGGCGCCTCCTATCGCGGCGGGTCGTAGCGGAACAGCAGGCCCAGGGTCAAGTCCAGCATCTCCGGGTCTTTGCGGACCGGATCGGGCAGGAGCTCACGGTGAAATGTCATCTCCACGGCACGGGTCATCACCTCTACCGCGTCGCCGTTCGGAGCCAGATGGCGCCAGTAGTTCGTGTATTTGTATTCGCGCCCGAAGTAAGCATCGACATACTGATCTTTGCGCCCCTCCACTTCTGCCTTATGGTTCGGCAGGCGCGCGAGCCTCTCTCCCTTGGTGCGGCGACGGTGGAGCGTCTGGAAGTGCTCATCCAGCCCTGGCATGGCGGCCTGCAGGTGATGGGTGTATTCGTGAAGGGCGCTGCCGGGGGCAGGGTTGGTGTGGAGCATGGGGGTTCCATGTTCCCTCCGCGCCTTCCGCTCGCCGATCTTCACCGCCTCCGACGCGCGCTCGCGGCGGTAGGAGCTGCCGGTGACCTTTGGCGCCATCATGTTGTCCAGCATTCGCCTGGACATTCGGTGCTTCGATCCGGCCGGGAGGGTACCGGTGTGGTGGGTGTCAATTTGGGTGGCCTGACGGCTGCATGGCGCTCCGCTGCCCCTTGCATGGCGGTAGGGGCTATCGTCACCTTCGGGTGTCGGGAGGCTGTCGAGAGCCTGTCGTGGGGTTGCCGGGGGCTGTCGCTGCGTGCCTCGGGGTGGGGGCGGTGGTATTCTGGGGGCGATTCGACGGTGGCTGGAGCGAGGGCGCGATGAGGGCTGGGCTGTGGATGAGGGCGGCGTGGGCGCGGCTGCTGGTCGTGGCGGTGGGGCTGGCGCTGGCCGGCTGCGCCGCCGAGCCCGAACCCTATGTGGAGCGCCCGGTGGAGGAGATCTACGGGCAGGCGGTAGGGCTGCTGCGGATCGGCGATTTCGAGGGGGCGGCGCGGGAATTCGACGAGGTGGAGCGCCAGCACCCCTATTCGTCCTGGGTGGCGCGGGCGCAGCTGATGGCCGCCTATGCCCATTACGCCCATGGCGATTACGAACAGGCCATCGCCGCCGCCGACCGCTTTGCCCAGCTGCATCCCAGCCATGAGGATACGGCCTATGCCTATTATCTGATCGCCCAGTCCTATTACGAGCGCATCTCGGATGTGGAGCGCGACCAGAGCATGACCCGGCAGGCCGGCGACGCCTTTCGCGAGGTGCTGCGGCTGTTCCCGGAATCGGATTACGGGCGCGACGCGGTGCTGAAGCTGGAGCTGACCGAAGACCATCTGGCCGGCAAGGAGATGGCCATCGGGCGCTGGTATCAGGGCCGCCACTATTATCTGGCGGCGCTGAACCGCTTCCGCGCCGTGGTGGCCGAATACGAGACCACCTCGCATGTGCCGGAGGCGCTGCTGCGCCAGGTGGAGGTGTATCTGGCCCTGGGGCTGGTGGACGACGCGCGGCGGACGGCGGCGGTGCTGGGCCATAATTTCCCGGGCAGCGCCTGGTATCGCGACGCCTATGGGCTGCTGGCCGGCTCCGGGAGCTAGGGGGCGCTGGCGCAGCCGCCATGCTGGCCTCTCTTTCCATCCGCCATCTGGCCGCGATCGCAAGGGTGGATATCGCCTTCGGCCCCGGCCTGACCGTGCTGACCGGCGAGACCGGGGCCGGAAAATCGATCCTGCTGGATGCGCTGGGGCTGGCCCTGGGGCGGCGCGCCGATGCCGCCCTGGTGCGGCCCGGCTGCGCCAGCGCCAGCGTGGCGGCCGCCTTTCGGCTGGCGGCGGACAGCCCGGCGCTGGAGCTGCTGAGGCAGCGGGGCATCGACGGGGGCGACGGGGAGGAGGGGGTGGTGTTGCGCCGCCGCCTGCAGGCCGACGGGCGCAGCAAGGCGTTCGTGAACGATGTGCCGGTGACGGCCGCCCTGCTGGCCGAGCTGGGCGAAAGCCTGGTGGAGGTGCATGGCCAGCACGACCAGCGCGGGCTGCTGAGGGCGGAGACGCAGCGCGCCCTGCTGGATCGGTTCGGCGGCTGTGACGCGGCGCGGCGCCGGGTGAGGAGCTGCCACGCCGCCTGGCGCCAGGCGCGCGAGCGGCTGGAACGGGCGGCGCAAGGCGCGGCGGCGCGGGAGGAGCGGCGCCAGGCGCTGGCGCGGGATGTGGCCGTTCTGGAACGGCTGGCGCCCGCCAGCGGCGAGGACGAGGAGCTGGCCGCCATGCGCAAGCGCCTGGGCGCGGCGCAGCGGATCGGCGAGGCGCTGGGCGAGGCGGCGCGGACGCTGGAGGAGGGCGCGCTGGACGACGGCCTGCGGCGCGCCGGCGCCGCCCTGGAGCGCGTGCGCGGCGTGGCGGGCGGCGCCCTGGACGAGGCGGCGGCGGCGCTGGAGCGGGCGGTGCTGGAACTGGAGGAGGCGAGCTCCGCCATCGCCCGGGCCGGGGGCGAGCTGGATGGCGACCGCGGGCGCCTGGACGAGGTGGAGGAAAGGCTGTTCGCCCTGCGCGCGGAAGCGCGGCGCCACGGCGTCGCCAGCGACGAGCTGCCGGCCGTGGCGGAAGCCATGGCGCGGGAGCTGGCGGAGCTGGAAGGGGGCGAGGAGTCGGCGCGGCGCCTGCGGCAGGCGGAGGCGGAGGCGCGGGACGCCTTCGATGGGGCCTGCGATGCGCTGACGGAGCTGCGCGCCGGCGCGGCGCGGCGCCTGGACCGGGCGGTGGCGCGGGAGCTGGCGCCGCTGCGGCTGGCCGGGGCCGGCTTCGAGGCCTGCCTGGAGGCGCTGGCGGAGGACGAGCGCCACGCCGAAGGGGCGGAACGGGTGGTCTTCCGGGTGGTGACGATTCCCGGCGCGGCGCCGGGGCCGTTGAGCCGCATCGCCTCGGGCGGCGAGCTGTCGCGCTTCATGCTGGCGCTGCGGGTGGCGGCGCGGGCATCTGGCGGCGGCGGCGGGGGCGGGGGCGCGGCGCCCTGTGGCGGGGCGGGCAGCGTGGCTGGCAGCGTGGTCTTCGACGAGATCGACGCCGGCGTGGGCGGGGCGGTGGCGGATGCGGTGGGGGAGAGGCTGCAACGCCTGGGCCGGGGGGCGCAGGTGCTGGCCGTGACCCATGCGCCGCAGGTGGCGGCCCGCGCCGACCGCCATGTTCTGCTGGTGAAGCGCGGCGACGGCGCCACGCTGGCGGCCGGGGCCGAAGAGCTGGGGGACGAGGGCCGGCGCGAAGAGCTGGCGCGGATGCTGGCCGGGGCCGATATCACCGACGCCGCCCGCGCCGCCGCCATGAGCCTGCTGGAGGTGGGCGGGCCGTGAAGGACGATCTGCGGCGCCGGGCGGTGGAAGCGCTGAGCGAGGCCGAAGCGGCGGCCGAGCTGGAAGCGCTGGCGGGCGAGATCGCCCATCACGACGCCCTTTATCACGTCGCCGACGCGCCCCGGATCGACGATGCCGCCTACGATGCCCTGCTGGCCCGCAACCGGGCCCTCGAGGCGCGCTTTCCGGCCCTGCTGCGCGCCGACAGCCCGTCGCGCCGGGTGGGGGCCAGCCCGGCCGCGGGTTTTGCCAGCGTGCGCCATGCGGTGCCGATGCTGTCGCTGGCCAATGCCTTCCACCGGGGCGATGTGGCCGAGTTCATCGCCCGCATCCGGCGCTTTCTGGGGCTGGGCGCGGACGAGGAGGTGGCGCTGACGGCGGAGCCGAAGATCGACGGCATCGCGATTTCGCTGCGCTACGAGCACGGGCGGCTGCGGCGGGCGGCGACGCGCGGCGACGGCCAGAGCGGCGAGGACATCACCGCCAATGCGGCGGTGCTGGAATGTGTGCCGAAGACGCTGGCGGGGGAGGATGTGCCGCCGGCGCTGGAATTGCGGGGCGAGATCTATCTGGCGCGCGCCGATTTTCTGGCGCTGAACGCGGCCCGCGAGGCGGCGGGCGAGGCGCCCTTCGCCAATCCGCGCAACGCGGCCGCCGGCTCCCTGCGCCAGCTGGACGCCGCCATCACCGCGCAACGCCCGCTACGCCTGTTCCTATATGCCTGGGGGGAGGCCTCCGCCCTGCCAGCCGCCACCCACAGCGAAATGCTCGCCGCCTTCCACCGCTGGGGCGCGCCGGTGAACCCGGAGACCACGCTGGCCGGCGGCCTGGACGGGCTGATGGCGCGCTATCGCGCCCTGGGCGAGATGCGGGCGCAGCTGCCCTACGATATCGACGGCGTGGTCTATAAGGTGGATCGGCTGGATTGGCAGGAGCGGCTGGGTTTCGTCAGCCGGGCGCCGCGCTGGGCCATCGCCCACAAATTCCCGGCCGAAAAGGCGCAGACGCTGCTGCGGGAGATCCGCATCCGCGTCGGCCGCACCGGCAGCCTGACCCCGGTGGCGGTGCTGACGCCGGTGACGGTGGGCGGCGTCGTGGTGCAGAACGCCACCCTGCACAACGAAGACGAGATCGCGCGCAAGGATGTGCGCATCGGCGATACCGTGGTGGTGCAGCGGGCCGGCGACGTGATCCCGCAGGTGCTGGGGCCGGTGGCGGACAAGCGCCCGGACGATGCCGCGCCTTACGTCTTTCCCGAGACCTGCCCCGCCTGCGGCAGCCGCGCCGCGCGCGAGACCAACCCCAAGACCGGGCGCGAGGACGTGGCGCGGCGGTGCAGCGGCGGCCTGATCTGCCCCGCCCAGGCGGTGGAGCGGCTGCGCCATTTCGTGGCCCGGTCCGCCTTCGACATCGAGGGGCTGGGCGAGAAGCAGATCGCCCTTTTCTGGGAACGGGAGCTGGTGCGCAACCCGGTGGACATCTTCACGCTGGAGGAGCGGCTGGGGGAGGGGCTGGCGGAGCTGGAGGGCTGGGGCGAGCTGTCGGCGCAGAACCTTTACCGGGCGATCCGGGAACGGCGCCGCATCGGGCTGGATCGCTTCGTCAACGCCCTGGGCATCCGCCATGTGGGCGAGACCACGGCGCGGCTGCTGGCCCGCCACTATGGCAGCTTCGCGGCCCTGCGCCAGGCCATGGACGAGCTGGCGGCGGGCGGCGAGGAGGCGGAGGCGGCGCTGGTGGCGATCGACGGCGTGGGGGCGGTGGTGGCCGGCGCCCTGGGCGATTTCTTCCAGGAGCCGCACAACCGGGAGATCGTCGCCGGCTTGGCCGATATGCTGGTGTTTCAGGCGCTGGAAGAGGCGGCGGTGGAGTGCGCCCTGGCCGGGCAGACGCTGGTGTTCACCGGCACGCTGGAAGCCATGACCCGCCAGGAGGCCAAGGCGCGGGCGGAGGCGCTGGGGGCCAGGGTGGCGGGGCAGGTTTCGGCGAAGACCGATATCGTCGTGGCCGGCGCGGCGGCCGGCTCGAAGCTGAAAAAGGCCGCCGCGCTGGGGATCAGGGTGATGGACGAGGCGGAATGGCTGGCCTGCGCCGGGGGGGCGGGCTGACCTGGGGGGGTGTGGCGGTGGGGGGCAGCGACGGATCCGCGGGAGGGGGCGGACAAGCTCGCTTGCGCCGGTGGTGGCGGCTTTCTAGGCTTGCGCGGCTACAGGGAGGCAGGGCGATGGCGCGGATCACCTTCGGCACGTTCCAGCCCGACGGTGGCGGTGGCGGGTCGGTGCCGGTCTATGCCAATGGCAAGCCCTGCGGCGCCATCTATCGCCATCCCGGCGAGGGGATGCTGGAATGGGCGGCGGATGCGGCGCTGGAACGGCGTTTCGGCGCCCATGTGGTTATCGGGCGGCGCAATCTTCGCGACGCCAAGCGCGACCTGATCGAGGCGGCCGCCCAGCGGCCATGAGCGCGGGCGGCAGGCGGCGGCCTTCCCGGCGCTATCTGGGCAAGGTGGGCGAGCTGGCCGCCGCCTGGGGCCTGGGCGGGCGGCTGGAGCGCGCCCGCCGTCTGCTGGATGCGCCGGCGGCGCGCCGGGATTGGGGCCAGGCGTGGCGGGATTGCCTGGACAGCGGGGTGGAAAGCGACGGGCGCGCCGCGTTGCAGGCCGGCAGGGCGTGGCCCGGCGAGAAGCGCATTCTGCTGCATTGCGAGCTGCTGAAGGCCGGGCGCGAGGGCGACCGCGACGCCACCTTTCTGCACGAATGCGCCCATGTTCTGGCCGACCGCCACCATGGCCGGTCGTGCCGCCACGGCCCGTTGTGGCGTTCGGTGATGGTGGCGCTGGGGGAGACGCCGGCGGTGCGCCACGACATCCCCTATCTGTCGCGCCGCGCCCATGCCGCCTATGTCTGGGCCTGCACCGCCTGCGGCGAAAGCTACCCCTTTCTGCGCCGCCCGCGCCGCCGCATCCGCGATTGCTATTGCCGCCGCTGCGGTCCGCGGCTGGGCCGGCTGGTGGAAACCGCGCCGTCGGTGGCGACGGCCCGCCCCGGAAGCGCGCCGCTGTTCGAGATCTGAGCGGGGGGCGGCGAAGGGGCGCGGGCGGGCGGCCCTGTGACACCCTTGCGGCCGGGGCGGAGCGGCGGGGTTGGGACGGGACCGGCGTGGTGGGCTAGGGCGGGGAGGAGCGCGCGATGAGAGCGAAAGCGATGACGGCGACGATCTGGACGGCGACAGGGGCGGTGGCCTGGGCGGCGATCTCTGCCCTGGCGCCGTCCGCCGCGGCCGGGCTGTCCTGCGGCGACTGGAACACGCAAGCCTTCTTCGCGGCGGCCGCGCCGGCGGATGTGGCCCGCTGCCTGGCGGCAGGCGCCGATGCGGAGGCGCGGGGCGAAGACGGGCGGGAGCCGCTGCACTGGGCGGCCACCTGGAGCGCGGATGGCGCGGTGGTGGCGGCGCTGCTGGCAGCAGGCGCCGATGTGGAGGCGCGGGCCGGGGGCAGCTGGACGGCGTTGCACTTTGCGGCCCGGTGGAGCGAGGCCCCGGCGGTGGTGGCGGCGCTGCTGGCGGGCGGCGCCGACCTGGAGGCGCGGGACGAGAACGGCTGGACGCCGCTGCATGTGGCGGCGAAATCGGGCGTCAGCCCCGCCCTGGCCTCGGCGCTGCTGGCGGGCGGGGCCGATGTGGGGGCGCGGGACGAGGGCGGGGGAACGCCGCTGCACTGGGTGGCGGCATGGAGCGCCCATGCGGCGGTGGCGTCGGCGCTGCTGGCGGCAGGGGCGGAGCTGGAGGCGCGGGACCAGGAAGACTGGACGCCGCTGCACTGGGCGGCCTTCAGCACGGCGCCGGAGGTGGTGACGGTGTTGCTGGACGCCGGAGCGGATGTGGGGGCGAAAACCGGCAGCGGCGATATGGCGTGGGAGCTGGTCCCGGAGGACTCGCCGCTGATGGGGACGGAGGTGTGGCGGCGGCTCGGTGGCGGGGGGTAGGTTCGGGGGCGGGGCGGCGACGGAAACGCTGGCGCGGGAGACGGGGGTCAGGGGAAGCGTCCCTCGTTCAGCCGCCAATAGGGGTCCGTGCCCCGGAGAAGGGAGTCGTCCGGTATGAGATGCCAGGGGATGGCGCCTTCGGCGTTTTTTGCCGCCGGGTCGGCGCCGGCGTTCAGCAGCGCTGCCACCAGCGCCGGGGTTGCGCTCCACCTTGCCGCATAGTGCAGGGGTGTTTCTCCGCCCCGATCCTGCGCTTCCAGGTTGGCGCTAGCATCCAGCAATGCTGTCACCACCGCCGGGGTTGCGCTTTTTGCCGCCGCATGGTGCAGGGGCGTCGCTCCATCTTCGTCCCGCGCCTCCGAGCCGGCGCCAGCCTTCAGGCAGCGGACGACATCCCCCGCCATGGCGACCTCGAAGAATGTCTGCGTGTTCCAGTCGCTGCAGGATGGCGCCTCTTTCAGATGCTGCCCAGCCTCTGTGTCCTGGAGGGGGGAGTCGTCTGGCATGAGCTTCCAGGGAACGCGACCGCGGGTGTCTTCTGCCGTCGGGTCGGCGCCGGCCTCCAGCAGCGCCGCCACCAGCGCCGGGGTTTCGTTCCACTGCGCCGCCACGTGCAGGGGCGTCGCTCTGTCGCGATCCTGTGCTTCCAGGTTGGCGCCGGCAGCCAGCAGCGCTGCCACCACTGCCGGGGTTTCGCTCTTTGCCGTCGCATAGTGCAGGGGTGTCGCTTCGTCTTCGGTCCGCGCTTCCAGGTTGGCGCCGGCCTCCAGCAGTGCCGCCACCAGCGCCGGGGTTTCGCTCCACGCCGCTGCATAGTGCAGGGGTGTCGCTCCGTTTTCGTCCTGCGTTTCCGGGTCGGCGCCAGCCTCCAGCAGCGCAGTTGTGACGGCCGGGGTTTTGTTTCCCGCCGCATAATGCAGGGGCGTCCATCCGCCTTTGTTCCGCGCTTTCAGATTGGCGCCAGCCTCCAGCAGTGCCGCCAGCACCGCCGGGGTTTCGCTCTTTGCCGCTGCATAGTGCAAGGGTGTCGCTCCGTGATCGTCACGCGCTTCGAGGTCGGCGCCGGCCTCCAGCAGCGCCGCTACCAGCGCCGGGGTTTCGCTCCACGCCGCCGCCTGGTGCAGGGGTGTCCGTCCGGATGTGCCCCCCTGCGCTTCCAGGTCGGCGCCAGCCTCCAGCAGCGCTGCCACCACCGCCGGAGCCTCGCTGAACGCCGCCACCCAGTGCAGGGGTGTTACTCCGTTTTTGTCGCGCGCCCCCGGATCGACGCCGGCTTTCAGGCAGCGCACGACATCCCACACCGTGGCGGTCTTGAAGAATGATCGCGTGTTCCAATCGACACAGAACAGCGCCTCTTTCAGACGCTGATCGACCCTCGTGCCCTGGAGGAGGGAGTCGTCTGCCATGAGTTCCCAGGGAATGCGATCCCTGGCATCTCTTGCTATCGGGTTGGCACCGGCATCCAGCAGCGCCGCCACCACCGCCGGGGTTTCGTTCCACTGCGCTGCATAGTGCAGGGGTGTCGCTCCGTCTTCGGTCCGCGCTTCCAGGTCGGCACCGGCGTTCAGCAGCGCTGCCACCACCGCTGGGGCTTTGCTGCGTGCCGCCGCATAGTGCAGGGGTGTCTTTTTCTTGCCAAGCGGGAGGGGTTCGGCCTGCGCGTTGGGGTTGGCACCGGCGTCCAGCAACGCTTCCACCACTGCTGGGATATTGCCGGCCGCGGCATAGTGCAAGGGTGTTTTTTCATGCGAGTCCCGCGCATTGGGGTCGGCACCGGCATCCAGCAGTGTTTCCACCACTGCTGGAATATTGCCGGTCGCCGCCCTGTGCAGGGGTGTCCATCCCCAGAAAGTCCGCGCGTTGAGGTCGGCACCAGCGTCCAGCAGCGCTGCCACCACCGCTGGGGTTGTGCTGAACTCTGCCGCATAGAGCAGGGGTGTTTCTTTATACAAGGGCCGCGCATTGGGGTCGGCGCCGGCATTCAGGCAGCGGGTGACATCCGCGGCCGTGGCGGCCTCGAAGAATGACTGCGTGTTCCAGTCGGCGCAGAAAGGCGCCTCTTTCAGACGCCGACCGGCCCCCGTGTCCTGGAGGGAGGAGGCGTCCGCCATGAGTTCCCAGGGAACGCGGCCGTTCGCATCCTTTGCCATCGGGTTGGCACCGGCGTCCAGCAGTGCCGCCACCACCGCCGGGGTTTCGCTCTTTGCCGCCGCCCGGTGCAGGGGTGTCGCTCTATCTTCGTCACGCGCTTCGAGGACAGCGCCGGCGTCCAGCAGTGCCACCACCACCGCCGGGGTTTCGCTCCACTGTGCCGCATAGTGCAGGGGCGTCGCTCTGCCTTCGGTCCGCGCTTCGAGGGCGGCGCCGGTATCCAGCAGCGCTGTTACCACCGCTGGGGTTTTGCTCCCTGCCGCCGCATAGTGCAGGGGTGTCGCTCCATTTTCGTCACGCGCTTCCAGGTTGGCGCCGGCGTCCAGCAGCGTCGCCACCACCGCCGGGGTTTCGCTCCACGCCGCTGCATGGTGCAGGGGCGTCGCTCTGTCTTTGTCACGTGCTTCCGGGTTGGCGCCGGCGTCCAGTAGCGCCGCCACCACCGTTGGGACCTCGTTGAACGCCGCCGCCACGTGCAGGGGTGTCCGTTTATTGCCTTCCGGGTAGGGGATGGCCTGCGCGTTGGGGTCGGCACCGGCGTCCAGCAACGCTTCCACCACCGCTGGGATATTGCTGGCCGCCGCTTTGTGCAGAGGTGTCCATCCCCAGAAAGTCCGCGCGTTGGGGTCGGCACCGGCGTCCAGCAGCGCTTCCACCACCGCTGGGGTTGCGCTGAACTCTGCCGCATAGAGCAGGGGTGTTTCCTTATACAAGGGCCGCGCATTGGGGTCGGCGCCGGCATTCAGGCAGCGGGTGACGTCCGCGGCCGTGGCGGCCTCGAAGAATGACTGCGTGTTCCAGTTGTCGCAGGACGGCCAGGCCGCCAGGGCGGCGACCGGCGAGACCAGCCACAGGGCGCATGACAGGGCGGCGATGGTTTTCGCTTTCGGCATCGTTGCCCCTCACCGCTGCCTGTGGGCGGGGGCAGGGTGGCATGGGGGCGTTGGGCGGGCAAGGGTGGGGGAGGTGGCATGTTGAGCCGGGGCGAGGTGGACATGGCTGGCAGCGGCGGGCAGGGTGTGGGTGAGGCTGGGGATGGGGAGATGCGGTTCGCGCCGCGCGGCCTTCGATGACGCAGGCCGGGACGATATTGTCGAGCGGGTCATGTCTCTGGCGGATGGCAAGGAAGGCCGGTCGATGTCGCAGCCGGGTCGGTTCACGGCGGGTTTGCCGGGCAGCGCTTCCGAAGAACGCGTCAGCGTCGATGTGGAAGCAGGTGCTGCCTCTGGAACCGGTTCACGCGATTCGAACGCTGCGGCGGACGGCTTGTCCACTGGTGGCCGGCAGGGTGCCGACGGCCTTTTCCGGGCCGTGAGCTTGCCGCCGCTGCCACCGCGCCGCCCGCTGTCCGTGACCTTTCATGCCTTGCAGGAGTGGGAAGGATATGTCGTCGAGATCGGTGAAGAGGGGTTCGTGGCGCGTCTGGTCGATCTGACGGCCGGCGCGAGGCGCGAGGGGGAAGAGGCGAGGATTCCCATATCCGCTCTCTCGGACGACGAGGCCGCGAAGCTGCGGGAAGGGAGCATTTTTCGCTGGTCGATCAGCTATGAGCGCCCTGCTGTGGGTATGAAGAGGCGCGTTTCCCGAGTCCTGTTTCGCGACCTTGGCGCCATGACCGAGTCCGACCGCAAGGCTGGCGAGGCGTGGGCGCGGGAGACGATGCGGGCGTTCGAGCCGCGATGAAGGCTAGGAGCGCCGCCGCGATGAAGCGGGTGTGGGCTTGGGGGAGGCGGTATCTTCTCGCGGCCCTGGTCGTTGCGCTGGTCGGGCTGCTTGCAGCCCTCATGGCTGCCCTGTTCGACATCGGCCTGCCGTGGATGCTCTCTCGTCTCGGCATACCGGCCGAGTCTCCGAACGAACCCACAGGCAAGTTCACGGTCCTGGCATCCATCGCCACGGTCATGGGCGGCGTCCTGATCGCCATCGGAGTGGCGGTCGCCAACCGCCGCGCTGTGGCGATGGAAGAAACCGCCAAGGCGCAGGTGCAGGTCGCAGAGGCGCAGGTTGAGGCCAACCGGGGCGCGGAGGATGGGCGGCGCCAGGAGCGGCTGAAGAACGCCATTGGGCATTTGGGTCATGACTCGGTTTCCGCACGTTTGGGTGGGGCCTATGAGCTTTTCCACCTGGCGAAGGATACCGAGGATCTGCGACAGACGGTGCTGGACATCCTCTGTGCCCATATCCGCCAGACGACAGGCAAGACCGGGTATCGAGAGGAACACGAATCTAAGCCTTCGGAAGAGATTCAGAGCCTGTTGACGCTGCTGTTCGTGCAAGAGTATGAGGTATTCAAGGGTTGTAGCATCAATTTGCAGGGCAGCTGGTTGAACGGAGCAAATCTTGACTTGGCGCACATGCAGGGCGCAAATCTTATCAATGTTTGTCTGCAAATAGCATCGCTCCACAAGGCGCAATTACAGGGAGTTACACTCCACTATGCACAGCTGCAGGGGGCAACACTCCTTAGCGCGCAACTGCGAGGGGCGGATCTTTTTGAAGCGAAATTGCAAGGGGCGCGCTTGTTCTGTACATATTTGCAAGGGGCCTATCTTTTCGGGGCGCATCTACAAGGTAGCACTCTTGTCAATGCACAACTACAAGGGGCAAATCTTTTTTGGGCTGAACTACAAGGGGCAAATCTTTTCTCGGCGAGACTACAAGGAGCATACCTTTTCGGTGTGCAGCTGCATGGAGTTATCTGCGAGTTTACCACAGGATCGCCTTTCGAAGCGCACATTCGCACGAGGATCGATCAGGAGAGCGATCTGTCGGAGGTGATTTTCTCGGGTGGTTTGAACCGAGAAGACGCAGACTCTCTCGTCGAGGATATGCCCGACACAGAAGCGAAGGAATTGCGTCAGAAACTGGAGCCTCATATCGACCGGCCGCCGAGCCATGAACCGCCAGAAGATAGTGGCGTCATCACTGGTTCTTACACCACGGAAGAGGCCGAACGGTGGATCGCTGAATATGAAAGCTCTATGCGTGGTGTCCCGGAGCCGTAGAAGAGATAACCGATGCTCATCCTGCCCTGGCTGACCGGGAACGAGGGCGGTTTGGGCTGCCAGTTCGGGCTTCGGCGAGGCGGCGCTGAGGGAGAGGGCTGGTCTTCAAGCAGACTTTCTGCGATATAGCGGCGCGGGACCGGGAAGGCTGGTCGCCGCTGCACTGGGCGGGCCTTCGGCACGGCGACGGAGGGAGCGATGACGTTCGAGATGGGCGATGTTTTGATGGCGGTGATCGGGTTCGGCCTTGGGGGTATCGCCGCTTGGCTGGCCTTCGTTCGCCCGGAACGCTCCAGGACTGCCGCTGCTGAGGAGCGGGCGAATGCGGCGGAGGCGAGTGCGGCGGAGACTGTGGAGCGCGAGCGGTCCGAGCGCGAGCGGCTGTTGGGGGAGAAGGCTATCGCCGAGACCAGTTTGAAGACGGAACGGCAGAACCATGAGGCTCGCGTCGAGGAGCTGAAGGGCATGGCTGCCGAGATCGAGCGAAAATTCGCGCTGCTGGCCGCCGAGGCGCTTGAAAAGAACAGCAGAAATTTCCTGGATCGGGTGACGGAGCGGTTCGAAAAGCACAAGGCCAGTTCCGACGAGGATCTGGCCAGGAGGCAGCAGGCGATCGAGACGCTGGTCAAGCCGATCGGCGAGAGCCTGGACAAGTTCGAGCAAAAGGTCGGCGAGATCGAAAAGGCGCGGGAAGGGGCCTATAGCGCCGTCACGGAGCAGGTTAAAACCCTTAGCGAGGGGCAGTTGCGTTTGAAGACGGAGACGAATCGGCTGGTGCAGGCGCTCCGGCAGCCGCAGACGCGCGGGCGCTGGGGCGAATATCAGCTGAAGAACGTCCTCGAAATGGCGGGCATGAGCGAGCATGTGGATTTCGTGACGCAAGCGACCGTCGGCGAGGAGCGCCGTCTGCGGCCCGATGCCATCATCCGCCTGCCCGGTGATAAATCCATCGTCGTCGATGCGAAAACGCCTCTGGAGGGGTATCTCGCCGCGGTGGAGGCCAGCGACGAGGAGGAACGCGCCCAGCACATGGCGAACCATGTTCATCATGTCCGCAACCATGTGCGCGATCTTGCGTCGAAGGAATACTGGCAGGCGCTGTCGGTCACGCCCGACTTTGTCGTGATGTTCATTCCCGGCGAGCCGTTTTATTCGGCGGCCGTCGAACGCGATCCGGAGTTGTTCGAGCAGGCGGTCTCGAACCGCGTTCTGATCGCCACCCCGATGAGCTTCATCGCCCTGGTGAAGGCGATCGCTTATGGATGGCAGCAGCACAAGCTGGCGGAGAACACCCAGGCCGTGTTCGACCTTGCCCGCGAATTGTTCGAACGGATCAAATTTTTCGGTGGGCGCATGGGCAATCTCGGCAAAGCTCTTCGTCAAGCGGTCGATCGCTACAACATGAGCGTCGGTTCGCTCGAGGGCCGCGTTCTGCCGACTGCGCGGAGATTCGAGAGGCTGGGCGCGGCGCCGAAGGGCAGCATGGTTGACGAAATCACGCCGATCGAACTGGAAGCCCGCGCGCTCCAGGCCCCGGAACTGACCGGCGACCGGCATGACGGCGACGGCTTTCCGAAGGGTGGCGACGGTTCGTCCTGAACCTGGAGCGGTCCGATATCGCTGGCGATGGCGCGGGAGCGGCAGCCTGGACCTTCCCTTCCCTGGCGGCGGGGAAGGCAGCCGTGCCCGTTTCGGGGATGCCGCGGCCCGGTGGTGCGTGCCGGACGCCGCCCGCGTGGCGATTTCTGCGTCCTGAACCGGGGTGGCCGGTTGACCGCCTGCCTTTGTGGCTATAGGGTGCGCTTGGCGTCACTGAACAACAGCACGCCCCCGTGCCGGGTTTGAAGAGCGCGGCATGTTCCCGTGGAGCCTGTAGCTCAGCTGGTAGAGCATCTGACTTTTAATCAGAGGGTCCAGGGTTCGAGTCCCTGCGGGCTCACCAACGGTATCTTGAGGGGGGGCCTTGGCCCGACGCCGGTGGCCTGGGGGCGATGGCGGTGTGGGGGTGTTGACGGCGGGGGCGTGGTGTACCAGGGTGTAAACGGGCTGGGCGGCAGATCATGGCGAACGGTGCCACGCCTTTCGACAAGCTCGATTACATCGAGTTGCTGAAGGCGGCCGGGGTCGATGAGCAGCAGGCCAAGGCCCATGCGGATGCGCACGCCAGGTCGATGCACGCTCATATGTCGGGGAGCGTCGCGACCAAGGCGGACCTGGAAACCGGCCTTGCCCGCCTCGAGACGCGCATGACGGTTCGGTTCTACGGTGGTTTGTGCGCCGCCGTTGCCGCTGTGGTGGCTCTCATCAAGCTGCTGCCCTAGGCCGGCGCGGGGTGGTGGCGGTGGTGAAGGGCCGGCTCTGAGCGCCGCCATCGCCGGTGTCGTTCGCCAGGCCAGCACTGCCGACCGGGGCGAACTGGCCACCAGGGCCGATATTCACGAGCTCAGAGTTGAGCTTCGCTTCATGCGATGGGCCATGGGTTTCATCGCGGCCCTCGTGCTCGCCATGGCCGGGGGCCTTTTAGGGCCTTTCGGCGCTCCGGGCCGCGCCTGACCGGCAGGTCGATCACATCATGCGGGGGCGGTATCGTCCCCTTGCGGCGGTTGTTGCCGTCGCTTATCGTGCCGGTGGCCGGCTCGGGGAGCGCCGCTGTGGCCGTTGCCGCCTTCGATAGCTGTGCGGCTGCCAAGAGGCTTTGCGCGGGCGGCTGCGGCGAAGGCCGGGCGCCTCTTCGGCCTTCCGGGCCGCTTGCCGCCATGGCCGGAGCATGGGTGGCGATGAGTGGGGGGCGCCAAGGTAGGGGAAGGTGGTAGGGAGGAAAATGGATTAGGTGGGCGGTGACTGCACCATGTCGGAAAACGATTGCAGGCGTTGGCGCGATGGGTTGTTATAGATTACGGTTCGATCAGTGGCGGTTCAGGCCTGGATATGGGGTGCAAAATTGTAAAACCCGCTGGCGGCGTCGGGGCCTGCCGGCGGCTATGCGCCGCGGCCCTGGCGGGCGGGGCGGGGGCGCTGGCGTTGGTCGTGGCGCTCGTCATGCAGCTGGGGGCGGGGGTGCCGGAGGCGGCGGCGCATGTCGGCAACAGCCACGCCGGTACCACCCACACAGACAGCTTCAGCATATATCGCCGCGGTCATCAGCTGGACAATCCCCGTATCGTTTCCCGGCCCGCGTCCGGCGATACCTACTGGCCGGGCGAGACCGTCACGGTGCTGGTGCCATGGGGCTGGGCGAACCAGGCCAGCATCTCCGTCAACTCGGTCGGCACGGTCCAGCTCACCATCTCGGTGGGCAGCACCACGCGCACCCTCACCGGGAGGTGGCAGGATCGGGAACGGCGCTACGGCCTGGGAAACACCCCCTTCCGCCGGCTTTATTTCGACTATGTGGTGCGGAAGGGCGACCGCGACAGCGACGGCATCAGCCTGGCCGAGGATGCGCTCAACTCCCCCGGGCGGGCCGAGAGCGGCATCCGGGGGACGTCCGGCAGCAGTTTTCGACAGTTCGAGCTGCAAAAGCTGCTGCACGGCTTCGGCAACCAGGCCGGACACAAGGTGGATACGCCGGCGCCGAGCTTCTCCGGGGTGTCGGGGCCGCGGGCCACGCTCTACACGGGCGGGCAGGTGAGCTACCGGCTGCCGAAGATCGCGAATGAGGACGATGCCTACAACGTCCGCTATTCGGTGACGCCGGCGCTGCCGTCCGGGCTGACGCTGAACGCATCCACGGCGACCATAACCGGGTCGCATAGCAGCGAGGTGGCGCGGGGCAATTACACGCTGCGGGCGACGGACGGGTTCGGGCGGACGGCCGATCTCACCTTCAGCCTGGAGGTTTCCGACGATGTGGGGATCGAGGCGATCCGGATTACGTCGAATCCGGGCACGGACAAGACCTATGGCAAGGACGGGGCTTTCGGGACCAACGACCGCATCGCCGTGACGGTGGATTTCACCAACCGGCTGGGCACGGTGCTGACCGCTGACCTGTGTCTGAATATCCGCATCGGCAGCCACACACGGGGCACGTGCAACCCGACTTGGCGCAACGAGAACGGTCACTGGGACAAGCTCTATTTCAGCTATGCGGTGCAAGAGGGCGACTGGGATGGCGACGGCATCTCCTTTCCGCAGAATCCGATGGGTAGCGGCAAGATCGGGCGTTTGCGCTTTCACACCTTCGGGAGCGTCCCCGACAACCGGGTGAACCGGGATTTCGGGGCGCTGCCGGACGATTCCGGCCACAAGGTGCGCGGGCGGCAGACCACGCCCACTTTCGGCGCGACGGCCAGCCCGTCCTATAGCTGGATCGCGGACAACGCGGTCTCTCAGCAGCTGCCGGCGGCGACCCAGGGCGATGGCGGCGTCCGCTACAGCATCCGGGAGGGGCTGCCGGCCGGGCTGGTCTTCGATGCGGCGACGCGGACGCTTTCCGGCACGCCCAGCGCGGCCCAGGCGCGAAGCGACTACACGCTGGTGGCGCGGGACGGGGACGGGGACAGCGGCCAGCTGACCTTTGCCATCGAGATTCGGGAGCTCATCCTCGCGATCTCCTCGCCCATGGCGACGGAAGGCGCGACGGGCGAAACGGCGACGCTGGACTACGACGTGACCTTGAACCGGGAGCCGGGGCGCCAGGTGACGGTGGAATGGGCCGCGGCCAGCGATGCGGGCAGCGCCTCTGCGGGCAGCGACTACACGGCGTTCAGCGGCGGAACGCTGACCTTCTCGGCGACACAGACCGCCAGGGCCGTCACCGTGACGGTGACGGGGGACGAGCTGGACGAGCGGGACGAGACGGTGCGCCTGGAGCTTTCCAACCCCTCCGGCGCCAGGCTGGGAAGCGCGGCCATCGGAACCGGCACCATCGAGGACGACGATCCGACGCCGGTGCTGACGCTGGCGCTTTCGGCCCCGGATGCGGGGCGGCCGCACAGCATCGCCGAAAGCGGGGCGGGCAACGCGACCACGGTGACGGCCAGCCTTGCCGGCGGCGTTTCGGGCGAGGCGATCACGGTGACGGTGGCGGCGACGCCGGTCTATGCGGCGCTGGCCGCCGACGGCGGTTTTGCCCTGTCGGCGGCGCGGACGCTGACTATCGCGGTGGGTGCGACGGCCAGCGTCGGCGCGGTGACGGTGACGGCGGTGGACGATGCCATCGACTCGACGGCGAAAACCGCCACGGTGAGCGGGCAGGTGGCGGGCGGGCACGGGCTGGTGGCGGCGCCCGCCGACGTGACGCTGACCATCGCCGACGACGATGCGCGCCCCAGCTCGGCCCTGGCGCTCACCCCGGCCTCGATCTCGGAGACTGGCGGGGTGGCGTCGGTGACGGCGACGCTTTCCAACCCCTCGGCGGCGGCGGTGACGCTGACGGTGACGGCGGCACCGGGTGCGGGCGCGGCGGTGGGCGATTGGACCCTGAGCGCGCCCGCCACGCTGACGATTGCGGCCGGCGCCACGACCAGTTCGGGGCCGGTGACGGTGACGGCGGTGGGGAACCCCACCGACTCGGCCGACAAGGGGGTGACGATTTCGGCGACCGCTGCGGGCAGCCCCGGGGCGGCGGATCCGCCGGACGCGACGCTCACCATCCGCGACGACGACGGCACGCCGACGCTGTCGCTGGTGCTGTCGTCGTCGTCGGTTTCGGAGGTGGGCGGCCAGGCGACGGTGACGGCGGCCCTGTCGGGCCCGTCCAGCGAGGCGGTGACGGTGACGGTGGCGGCGGCGCCGGGAACGGGCGCGGTGGTGGGCGATTACACGCTGACGGGAACGATGCTGACCATCGCGGCGGGCGACACCGCCAGCAGCGGGACGGTCACGCTGACGGCCAATGACAACGCGGTGGATGCGCCGGACAAGGCGGTGACGGTCTCCGCCACGGCGACCGGTGGCAACGGGGTGGCGGACCCGGCGGATGCGACGCTGACGCTGGCCGACGACGAGGCCACGCCCACGGCGCGGCTGGCGCTGCAACCTTCCGCCATCGCCGAGGCGGGCGGGGTGGCGACGGTGACGGCGACGCTTTCGGGCGCCTCCAGCCAGGCGGTGACGATCACGGTGGCGGCGACGCCGGGGGCGGGGGCGGATTTCACCCAGACCGGGACGCTGCTGACGATTGCGGCCGGCGACACGGCCAGTTCGGGCGCGGTGACGCTGACGGCGCTGCCGGATACGACCGATGCGGCCGACAAGCGGGTGGCGGTCTCCGGCCAGGCGGTGGGCGGCAACGGGGTGGCGAACCCGGCGGATGCGACGCTGACGGTGCGCGACGACGATGCGCTGCCGACGGCGACGCTGATGCTTTCGTCCGCCACCATCGACGAAAGCGGGGCCTCTAATGTGGCGACGGTGACGGCGAAGTTGACGCATCCGTCGGGGGAGGCGGTGGAGATTGCGGTTTCGCTGACGGCGGTGCCGCCGGCGGTGGCGGGGGATTTCAGCTGGAGCGCGAACCGGACACTGACCATCGCCGCGGGGGCGACGGCGAGCGTGGGGGCGGTGGAGATCACGGCGGTCGATAACGGGGCGGATGCGCCGGACAAACAGGCGACGGTGTCCGGGGTGGCCACGGGCGGGCGCGGGGTGGTATCGCCGCCCGCGCTGACGCTGACCGTCGCGGACGACGACGCGGCGCCGGAGGTGACGCTGGCGGTGGCGCCGGCGTCGATCTCCGAGAACGGCGGCGAGGCGACGGTGACGGCGACGCTGGACCACGCCTCGAGCGCGGCGACCACGGTGACGGTGGCGGCGGTTTCCGGCTTCTACACGGTGGGAGCCGACGCCACCATCGTCATCGCGGCCAGCCAGACAGCGAATGCGGGCGACACGGTGCTGGTGACGGCGGCCAACAACGACGTCTATGAGGGCAGCGGCGGGCGCCAGACCACGGTGACGGCCAGCATGGCCAACGACCAGGGCACCGGCCCGGTGACGGGGGTGGCGCTGACGCTCAGCGACGACGAGATGGCGCCGACCCTGGAGCTGACGCTGTCCGCGCCCTCGATCTCGGAAGGCGGCGGGGTGGCGACGGTGACGGCGACGCTTTCGGGCCGGGCGAGCGCGCCGGTGACGGTGACGGTGGCGGCGGCGCCCGGGACCGGCGCGGTGGCGGCCGATTTCGGCCTTTCCGCCGCCAAGACGCTCACCATCGCGGCGGGCGCCACGACCAGCACCGGGGCGGTGACGATCACGGCCAACGACAACGCTGTGGACTCGCCCGACAAGCAGGTGACGGTCTCCGGCCCGGCGGTGGGGGGCCATGGGGTGGCGGCGCCTTCCGCCGTGACGCTGACCCTGACCGACGACGACGCCACCCCGACGGCGCGGTTGTTACTTTCGCACGCGTCTATAGAGGAAAGCGGTAGTGACAATGTGGCGATGGTGACGGCGGGGCTGTCGCATCCTTCCAGCGCGGCGGTGACGATCACGGTGGCGGCGGCGGCGGTGGCCCCGGCGGTGGCGGCGGATTTCGACCTCAGCGCGACCACGAAGCTGACCATCGCGGCCGGGCAGACGACCAGCAGCGGCGTGGTGACGGTGACGGCCAGGGACAACGATGTCGATGCGCCGGACAAGCGGGTGCGGCTGACGGGGGGCGCCACGGGCGGGCGCGGGGTGGCGAACCCGGTGGCGGCGGTGCTGACCGTGGTGGACGACGAGCGGACGCCGTCGGTGACGCTGACGGTGGCGCCGGCCTCGATCTCGGAGGGCGGCGAGGTGGCGACGGTGACGGCGGCGCTGTCGGGCAAGTCCAGCGCGGCGGTGACGGTGACGGTGGCGGCGATGCCGGGGACGGGGGCGGCGGTGACCGACTACCAGCTGAGCGCGAACCGGGCGCTGACCATCGCGGCGGAGGGCACCGCCAGCACGGGGTCGGTGACGGTGACGGCGGTGAACAACGATGTGGCGGCGGCGAACAAGCGGGTGACGGTGACCGGCGCGGCGGCGGGGGGCCATGGGGTGGCGAACCCGGCGAGCGTGAGCGTGGAGATCGCCGACAACGAGGGTGGGACGCCGACAGGGAACGACAGGCGCTGGGGGCAGGCGCACAATTTTAACGTCACCACGGCGTCGCTGCTGGGCAAGAGCGCCCCGCAAACCATCGCCGTTAGCGCGCCGCCTGCGGAGGACGCGTCGCGGCGACAGATCTGGGCGTGCGCGTACAGGACGGTTAGTCGAGGCTCTGGAAGCACCCACCCCGCGCCGACCGAGGGCGCCGTTTGCCGCCAGGCCAGCGGCGGCGGCTGGTCCAGGACCATCCGTCTTACCCAGGCGATGATCGACAACGATGGCGTGGTCGTCTTCGTCGTGGATACGCTCCGCGGTGGGAGCGGCGGCAACCAGACCAATTTCTTCTACGGCGAGTGGGTTCCCATCGTCGCCCTGCCCAAGGCGACGCTGGCGCTGACGCCGGCGGCGATCTGGGAGAATGGCGGGGTGGCGACGGTGACGGCGGTGCTGGACAAGGCGGCGGTTTCGGCGGCGACGCTGACGCTGTCGCTGACGCCGCAGGCGCCGGCGCGGGCGGGCGATGCGGCGCTGTCGGCGGCGCCGGTGCTGACATTCGCGCAGGGGGCGACGGCGAGCGCCGGGACGGTGACGATCACGGGGGTGGACAACGCGGTCGATACGCCGGACCGGCGCATGACGGCGCGGGCGGCGGCCAGCGACGATGTGCGGGCGCCGCCGGCGGCGGTGCTGACGCTGCGCGACGAGGACGACCCGCCGGTGCCGGCGCTGGCCGTGACTCCGGCCACGATTGCGGAGGCGGGCGGGGTGGCGACGGTGACGGCGGTGCTGAGCCATCCGTCCAGTTCGGCGACCACCGTCACGGTCTCGGCGGCGGCGGCGGCCCATGCGGCGGCGGCGGATTTCACGCAAGCGGGAACCACGCTGACCATCGCGGCGGGGCGGCGGGAGAGCACGGGGCGGGTGACGGTGACGGCGGTGGCCAACCCGGTGGATTCGCCCGACAAGCGGGTGGAGGTGTCGGGTTCGGCGGCCAACCGCCAGGGCGTGGCGGCGGTGGCGCCGGCCAGGCTGGCGATCGCCGACGACGACACCACGCCAGCGGCGACGCTGGTCGTGACGCCGGCGTCGATTTCGGAGGCGGGCGGGGTGGCGACGGTGACGGCGGTGCTGTCGCATCCCTCCAGCGCGCCGGTGACCATCACGATATCGGCCGCGCCGGGCGCGGGGACGGACTTTGCGCTGAGCGCGGCCAACACGCTGACCATCGCGGCGGGGGCGACCGCCAGTTCGGGCGCGGTGACGGTGACGGCCAGCGACAACGGCGTGGATGCGCCGGACAAGCGGGTGGCGATCTCCGGCGCGGCGTCGGGCGGGCTGGGGGTGGCGGATCCGGGCGACGCCATGCTGGCGATTCGCGACGACGACGGGGCGCCGCGGGCCTCGCTGGCGCTGTCGTCGTCGTCGATCTCGGAGAACGGCGGCGTGGCGACGCTGACGGTGGCGCTGAGCGCGGCGACGACGGCGGATGTGCGGGTTCTGGTCACGATCCAGCCGAACGCCAATGTGGCGGGCTACCGGGCCGAGGCGGTGCGGGGCGGCACGGGCACCGGGCTGAACATCGTGGCGGGGCAGACGGCCAGCACGGAGGCGGTGGAGATCACGGGGCTGGACAACGATGTGGATGCGCCCAACAGGGAGGTGCGCATCGAGGGCCGGGTGTCGTTGGGGCAGGGCGTGCCGGCGCATCGCCTCGAGGATCTGTTCCTGTTCCTGGTGGACGACGAGGCGACGCCGGCGGTGGCGCTGGCGGTGGCGCCGGCGTCGATTTCGGAGAGCGGCGGGGTGGCGACGGTGACGGCGACGCTTTCGGGCGAGTCCAGCCAGGACACCACGGTGACGGTGCAGGCGCTGCCGGGGGCCGGGGCGGCGGCGCGGGACTTCGCGCTGTCGGCGGCGCGGACGCTGACCATCGCGGCCGGGCAGACCGCCAGCAGCGGCGTGGTGACGGTGACGGCGGTGGGCAATGCGGCGGTGACGCCGGACAAGCGGGTGCGGGTCCAGGGCACGGTTGCCGGCGGCAACGGGGCGGCGGCGCCCAGCCCGGTGGCGCTGACGCTGGAGGACGACGATGCCCGCCCGACGGCCGCGCTGGTGCTGTCGTCGTCGTCGATCTCGGAGACGGGCGGGGTGGCGACGGTGACGGCGACGCTCTCCTATCCGGCCAGCCAGGCGGTGACGGTGACGGTGGCGGCGGCGCCCGGGGCCGGGGCGGCGGTGGGCGATTTCACGCTGACGGGAACCAAGCTGACCATCGCGGCCGGGGCGACGGCCAGCAGCGGCGTGGTGACGGTGACGGCGGTGGGGAATGGCGACGACACGGCGGACAAGCGGGTGACGATCTCCGGCAGCAGCGCCGGCGGCGGGATAGCGGCGCCGGCGGATGCGGTGCTGACGCTGCTGGACGACGACGGGCCGCCGACGCTGGCGCTGGTGCTGGAGCCGGCGGCGATCGCGGAAGCGGGCGGGGTGGCGACGGTGACGGCCACCCTGTCGGCGGGGGCGAGCGCGGCGGTGACGGTGACGGTTCAGGCACAGCCGGGGGCGTGGGCGTCGGCGCTGGACTTCACCCTGTCGGCGGCGCGGACGCTGACGGTGGCGGCCGGGCAGAGCGCCAGCAGCGGGGCGGTGACGGTGACGGCGGTGGGGAACGCCACGGACGCGCCCAACGGGACGGTGACGATCTCCGGCCTGGCGGCGGGTGGCGGGGTGGCGGCGCCGGCGGCGGTGGCGCTGACGCTGAACGACGACGACGCGGCGCCGGGGGTGACGCTGACGGCGGCGCCGGCCACGATTTCGGAGGCGGGCGGGGTGGCGACGGTATCGGCGGCGCTGTCGCATCCGTCCAGCGCGGTGACGACGGTGACGGTGGCGTCGCTGTCGGGCGCCTATGAGGTGGACGACTCCACCCGCCATATCGTCATCCAGGCGGGGCGAACCGAGAATGCGGGCGATACCGCGCTGGTGACGGCGCTGGACGACGCCATCGACGAGGCGGACCGGCAGGTGGCGGTGACGGGCAGCATGACCAATGCCCAGGGCGCGGGGGGCGTGACCGGGGCGGTGCTGACCATTACGGACGACGAAGAGACGCCGTCGGTGACACTGGCGGCGCGGCCGGCATCGGTGACGGAAGCGGGCGGGGTGGCGACGGTGACGGCGGTGCTGTCGGGGCCGTCCAGCCAGGCGGTGACGGTGACGGTGGAGGCGGTGGCCGGCGCCTATGGCCAGGGGGCGGACGCCAGCATCGCCATCGCGGCCGGGCAGACCGCCAGCGCCGACATCGCCACGGTGGTGGCGGCGGACAACGACGCTTACGAAGGGGCGGCGGGGCGGAGCGTGACGGTGACCGGCAGGGCGGCGAGCGCCCTGGGCGGCAACGCCGTCAACGGGGCGGCGCTGACGCTGGCCGACGACGACGCCCCGCCCTCGGTGACGCTGGCGGTGAACCCGGCCTCGATTGCGGAGGCGGGCGGGGTGGCGACGGTATCGGCCATGCTGTCCCATCCCTCGGTGGCGGCGGTGACGGTGACGGTGACGCCGGTGGAGGGGGGCTACACGGCGGGGGCGGATGCCAGCATCGTCATCGCGGGCGGGCAGACCGCCGGCGGCGACGATGTGGCGACGGTGGCGGCGGTGGACAACGACGCCCATGAGGGCAGCGGCGGCCGTTCCGTCACGGTGACGGGCCGGGCGGCGAGCGGGCCGGGGGTGGGCGCTGTCACCGGGGCGGCGCTGACGCTGAACGACGACGACGCGCTGCCGACGCTGACGCTGGCGCTGGAGCCGGCGTCGATTTCGGAGACCGGCGGGGTGGCGACGGTGACGGCCATGCTGTCCCATCCCTCGGGCGAGGCGGTGACGGTGACGGTGGTGGCGGCGGCGGGAACCGGGGCGGTGGGGGCGGATTTCGACCTCAGCGCGGCCAGGACGCTGACCATCGCCGCCGGCAGCACCACCAGCGCCGGGGCGGTGACGGTGACGGCGAACGGCAACGATGTGGACTCGCCCGACAAGCAGGTGACGGTCTCGGCCACGGCGGTGGGCGGCAACGGGGTGGCGCCGCCGGCGGACGCGACGCTGACGCTGAGCGACGACGATGTGTTGCCGACGCTGACGCTGGCGCTGGCGCCGTCGTCGATTTCGGAGTCGGGCGGTGTAACGTCGGTGACGGCGGCGCTTTCGGCCGCCTCCAGCGAGGCGGTGACGGTGACGGTGGCGGCGGCGCCGGGAAGCTATGCGGCGGCGCGGGACTTCACGCTGAGCATGGCCAAAACGCTGACCATCGCGGCCGGCAGCACGGCCAGCACCGGGGCGGTGACGGTGAGGGCGAACAACAACGGGTTGGATTCGCCCAGCAAGCAGGTGACGGTCTCGGGCACGGCGACGGGCGGCAACGGGGTGGCGGATGCGGCCGACGTGGCGCTGACGCTGACCGACGACGACAGAACGCCGACGGTCACCCTCTTCAGTTCGGACGATGCCGGCTGGGAAGGGCGCAGCGGCGCGGCGCAGAGGCCCGGCAGCAGTTTCACCTACAGACAGGCGGGGCAGGTGAATTTCGTTTTGCAACTGGATGGCAGGAGCGAGCTGCCGATCACGTTCAATCTGGGAACCTGCAGGGCGCCTGGGCCGCGTCCCCCCGCAACCGCGGGGCTGGACTACACCTCCCTCACCGGGCGGGTGGTGACCATCCCGCCGGGCAGCAATTCCCTCAGCTTCCACGTGACGGTGCTGGACGACGACATCGACGAGAACCTCTACGAGTCGGTGTGCCTGAGGCTCACCAACCAGGTCAACGCCAATGTGAGGGACTCGACTGCGAGCAATTTCATCCGCGACGACGACGACCGGGCGGGGCTGACGGTGGTGGAGAGCCAGGGGGCGACCCGGACCGGCGAGGCGGGAGGCACGGACAGCTTCACGGTGGCGCTTTCCAGCCAGCCGGTGGCGGCGGTGACGGTGGCGGCGTCGATCCCGTCCGGGTCGGCGGGCGAGGGCCAGCTGTCGGTGGATAGCGGCGGCAACTGGGGCAGTTCGGGGACGCTGAGCTTCAGCGCGTCCGACTGGAATGTGGGCCAGGAGGTGCGGGTGCGGGGCGTGGACGACGACGCGGACGATGGCGACGCCAGCTATGCCGTCACGCTCAACCCGGACAGCGCGGGCGACGGCGCCTATCGCGGCCTGGGGAACGTCACGGTGAGCGTGACCAATGTCGATGACGACGCGGCGGGGCTGACGGTGGTGGAGAGCCAGGGTTCGACCCAGACCAGCGAGACGGGAACCACGGACAGCTTCACGGTGGCGCTTGCCAGCGCGCCGACGGCGGCGGTGACGGTGACGGTGAGCAGCGGCAATACGGGCGAGGGGCTGATTTCGGTCGCCAGCGGCGCGAGCGCGGCGGCAATGGCGACGCTGACATTCGACGCCACCAGCTGGAGCACGGCGCAGACGGTGACGGTTCACGGCCAGAACGACGCGCCTGCCAATCCGGTGGACGGCGATGTGAGCTATGCCATCACGCTGGATGCGGACAGCGCGGCGGCCACGGCCACGCCGCCCGGCGACGCCGGCTATCGCGCCCTGGCGAGCAGCGAGGTGCGGGCGGCCAATCTCGACGACGATGGCGCGCGGGTGACGCTGCATCTGTCGTCGGCGCGCATCGAAGAGGATGGCGGCCAGGCCGGGGCGGCGACGGTGACGGCGCGGCTGCCCTTGCCGCCGAGCACGGCGATGACGGTGACGGTGACGGCGGCCCCGGTGGCGCCGGCGGTGGCGGGCGATTTCACGCTGAGCGCGGCGACGACGCTGACCCTCAAGATGGGGGAGACGGCGAGCGAGGGGGTGGTGACGGTGGCGGCGGTGAACGACCAGGTGGATGGGCCGGACAAGCAGGTGACGATCTCGGCGAGCGCGGCCAGCGGCGCGAACACCCAGGCGGTGCTGCCGCTGACGCTCACCATCGAAGACGACGACGCGGCGCCGGAGGTGACGCTGACGGTGGCGCCGACCTCGATTTCGGAGGCGGGCGGGGTGGCGTCGGTGTCGGCGACGCTGTCGGGCGCCTCGAGCGCGGCGACCACGGTGACGGTGGTGCCGAAGGCGGGGGCCTGGACGGTGGGTCCGGACGCCACCATCGTGATCGCGGCCGGGGCCACGGCCGCCGCCTCGGACAGGGCGAGGCTGGCGGCGATAGACAATCTGCGCGACGACCCCGCCCGCCAGGAGACGGTGACGGCGACGGTGGCGAACGACCATAGCTCCCCCACCGGCGCGGGCAGCGTGACGGGGGCGGCGCTGACGCTGACTGACAACGACAACCAGCCGGACCTGGCGCTGACCGATGCGGCGTCGGTTTCCGAGGGCGGTGCCGGCGACGCCATGGCGGCCATGCTGACCTTCAGCGCCAGGCTGGGCGTGGCCAGCGGCCAGACGGTGACGGTGGACTATGCCGACGCCGGGACGGGCACGGCGACCTCGGGGGTGGATTACACGGCCCTGGCCCCCGGCACGCTGACCTTCGCGCCGGGAGAGCGCAGCAAGGACATCGTCGTGACGGTGGCCGGGGATGCGGGGCACGAGGCGGACGAGACCGTGGTGCTGAGCTTGAGCAACGCGACCAACGCGAATCTGAGCGGGGCGAGCGGCACGGGGACGATCATCGATGACGACACCCGCCCGACGCTGGCCATCGCGGCGGCGCGGGTGGTGGAGGTCGATACCGGCCAGGCGGTGTTGTCGTTGCCGGTGACGCTCAGCATAGCCAGCGGCCAGACGGTGACGGTGAACTATGCCGATGCGGGGACGGGCACGGCGACGGCGGGGGTGGATTACACGGCGCTGGCGCCCGGCACGCTGACATTCGCGGTGGGCGAGACGGCCAAGACCATCGCCGTGACGGTGGAAGGCGACACGCTGGACGAGGTGGACGAAACGGTGGCGGTGACGCTCTCCGACGCCATGAACGCGGCCCTGGGCACGGCGACGGCAACCGGCACCATCGCCGACGACGACCCCTCGCCGACGCTGGCGATCTCCTCGCCCAGCGTGGCGGAGGGCGATAGCGGCCAGGCGGCGCTGTCCTTCGCGGTGACGCTGGACGCGGTGAGCGGCCGTCAGGTGACGGTGGACTGGGCGGATGCGGGCTTGGGCACGGCCACCTCCGGGACCGACTATGGGGCGCTGGCGGGCGGGACGCTGACGTTCGCGCCGGGGCAGACGCGCAAGACCATCGCCGCGGCGGTGGCAGACGACAGGCTGGACGAAGCGGACGAGACGCTGCGCGTGGTCCTTTCCAACCCCTCGGGCGCGACGCTGGGGAGCGCGGCCACAGGCACCGGCACCATCGCCGACGACGATGCGACGCCGTCGCTGGCGATCGATTCACCGGAGGTGGGCGAGGGCGGGACGCTGACCTTCACGGTGACGCTGAGCGCGGCCAGCGGGCGCCAGGTGACGGTGAACTATGCGGAGGGGAGCGGCGGCACGGCGACCGCCGGGGTGGACTACACGGCGCTGACGGCGGGCACACTGACGTTCGCGCCCGGCGTGACGGCCAGGACCATCGGCATCGCCGCCTGGAGCGACACCCGCAGCGAGAGCGGCGAGACGGTGGTGGTGACGCTGTCCGCGCCGGCGCATGCGACTCTGGCGATGGCGACCGGAACCGGGACGATTTCCGACGATCTGCAACCCTCGTTCGCGGTCTCGCAGGTGGCGCGGACGCTGGGCATCGACCGGGCGTTCCCCACCTTCAGCCTGCCGGCGGCGACCGGGGGCAATGGCAGGCTGACCTATGCCATGGCGAGCTTGCCGGCGGGGCTGGCCTACACGGCGCCAGGGGCGCGGGACAGCCATGGCGGGCGCATCACGGGGCGGCCGACGCAAACCAGAGCGGCGACGGTCTATCGGCTGACGGCGACCGACCGGGACGGCGATGTGGCGACGCTGAACGTCTCCATCGCCGTGTCCACCAACCCGGGCGTCGAGCGCCTGCGCATCACCGACCACCAGGGCGCGACGCTGGCGAATTTCCGCACCGGCGGCATCATCCTGTTCTCGTTCAATTTCGATGCCGCCATCGCCACGCCCGGCGCCGGCATGGGCCTGAAGTTCAAGATCGGCGACAACGACCGCGAGGCGGCGGCGGCCACGTTCTACGACACCAACCCGGGCGAACTCACCTTCGAATACCAGGTGCAGGCGTCGGACTGGGACGGCGACGGCATCACCGTTCCGCGCCATCCGTTCCGGCTGTTCTACGACGCCAACGAAGGCGTCAGCGGCTATATCCGGGCCGATGGAGGGCCTTATCACAACACGCCGGCGATCCTGGATATCGACGTGCGGGCGCCGATTTCGTTCACGAACCGCCCTCCGCGCATCAACGACCGGGCGCCTTCCTTCGGCTCGGCGACGGTGGCGGCCAAGAGGTTCGTGAAGGGAAGCCCGGTGTGGGCCGACGATCCGGCGCTGCCGGCGGCGAGCTTCCCGACGCCGGGGGCGGGGGAGACGGCGACCGACGTGAACTCGGCGCTAAGCTACGCCCTGACGCCGGCGCTGCCGGCGGGGCTGGCCTTCGATGCCGCCACGCGCCGCATCACGGGCACGCCCACGGCCGCCGCCGCGGGCGCCAGCTACCGGCTGACCGCCAGCGATGTGGATGGCGACCGGGCGGTGCTGACGTTCACGCTGGCGGTGGAGGAGGACACCCAGCCATCGTTCGCGGACGATGCCGAGGACGCCTGGACCTGGACCGAGGGCGAGACGGTCTCGCAGCTGCTGCCGGCGGCGGTCTCCGGCAACCTGCCGCTCGGCTACACGCTGAGCGGGCCGGGGCTGGCGACCACGCTGTCGCTGCCGACGGGGCTGGAATTCGACGACGATGGCAGCGGCGCCTGCGGGGCGGCGCGGACGCTGTGCGGCACGCCGGCCACGGCGGCAGCGGCGGCCACCTGGTCGCTGACCGCAAGCGACCGGGATGGCGACAGCGGCAGCCTGCCCTTGACCATGACCGTGCTGCCACGGGCGCCGGACCGGGTGAGTTCGGTGACGACGACGCCGGCGGTGGACGCGCTCAAGGTGGACTGGACGGCGGCGGCGCAGGCGGACGGCTACAAGGTGCAGTGGAAATCGGGGGCGCAAGGCTACGATGTGGCCACCCGCCAGGCGACGGTCGTCGGCGCGGGAAGCACGAGCCGGACCATCACCGGCCTGACGGCGGGGGTGGATTACACGCTGCGGGTGATTTCGACCCGCGCCGGGGCGGCGGACGGGCCGCCCTCGGCAGAGGCGATGGGGCGGGCGACGGATGTGTCCCTGGCGCTGTCGCGGACCGGCATCGAGGAGGATGCGGGCGCGGCGGCGGCCGCGCGCATGGCCACGGTGACGGCCCATCTGGCGGCGGCGCTGAGCGAGGCGACCACGGTCGTCGTGTCCACGCGGGCGGGGACCAACGCGGCGGCCGACGATTTCACCCAGACGGGAACCACGCTGACCATCGCCGCCGGGGCGGTGGACAGCACCGGGACGGTGACCGTAACGGCGGTGGACGATCTGGTGGACTCGATCGTCGATGCGGCGGCCGGCGGCAAGCAGGTGGTGGTGTCGGGCGTTTCCAGCGGCAACGGCAACCCGGCCGACGTGACGCTGACGGTGACGGAGGACGATGCGGCCGGTCTGGCGCTGGCGCCGGCCCCGCCGGCGGACGCCAACGCCCCGTGGTTCACGCTGGCGGAGGGCGCCAGCGCGAGCTTCACCCTGGCGCTGGCCAGCGAGCCGATAGGGAATGCGACGGTGGAGGTGACCAGCGGCGACGATGGCGAAGGGCTGCTGGCTTCGGGGGGCGCGGCGCCGGCGGCGGCGACCACGCTGACCTTCACGCCCGGCAATTGGATGACGGCGCAGACGGTGACGGTGACCGGCGCGGCGGACCGGGCGGTGGACGGCGACCAGGATTGGGAGCTGGCGCTGAATGCGGACGGTGGCGCCAGCGACGCCTATTCGGTGCTGGCGACGGCGCGGGCGAAGGCGCGGACGACGGATGTGGACGCGGCCGGGCTGGTGCTGTCGCGGAGCGCGGTGACGGTGGCGGAGGACGCGGCAACAGAGGAGACCTTCACGCTGGCGCTGGCGAGCAAGCCGGCGGCGGATGTGGCGGTGACGATCACGAGCGGCGACTCCGCAGAGGCGCTGGTGGGCAAGATCCGGGGCGGTTTCCTGGACACGCAGACGCTGACCTTCACGCCCGCCAATTGGAGCACGGCGCAGACGGTGGGGGCGCAGGGGCGGGAGGACCGGGTGGACGAGGACGACGAGCGGATCGCCTTCACGCTGGATGCGGCCAGCAGCGGCGACGCCGATTACGACCGCCTGGCCGACGTGATCGTGACGGTGACGGTGAGCGACGGCAACCCCTCGCCGTCGGTCGCCATCGGCCAGGCGCGGGCGAGCGAGGGCGGGGCGGCGCTGTCGTTCCCGGTGACGCTGGCCTTCGCGCAGGGGGTGACGGCGAGCGGGCGGGAGACGACGGTGGATTACGCCGATGCCGGCACGGGCACGGCGAGCTCCGGCGTGGACTACATGGCGCTGGCACCCGGCACGCTGACCTTCGCCATCGGCGTGACCGCGGGACGGATCGAGGTGGCGGTGAGCGACGACGCCCTGGACGAGGCGGACGAGACGGTGGTGGTGGGGCTGACCGGGGCCACCGGCCTGACGCTTTCCAGCACGGCGGCGACGGCGACCGGCACCATCGCCGACGACGACCCGGCCCCAACGGTCGCCATCGCCGGGGCGCGGGTGGGCGAGGGTGAGGCTGGGGCGGCGCTGTCGTTCGCGGTGACGCTGGACGCGGCCAGCGGGCGGGAGACGACGGTCAATTACGGCGCGGGGAGCGGCGGCACGGCGACGGCGGGGGTGGATTACACCGCCCTGGCGGCCGGCACGCTGACCTTCGCCATCGGCGCGAGCGCGGGACAGATCGAGGTGGCGGTGAGCGACGACCGCTCGGACGAGGCGGACGAGACGGTGGTGGTGGGGCTGACCGGGGCGGCCCATCTGACGCTTTCCAGCACGGCGGCGACGGCGACCGGCACCATCGCCGACGACGACGACCCGCCGGAGCTGACGATCTCGTCGCCCAGCGTGGCGGAGGATGTCGGGACGCTGTCCTTCACGGTGACGCCGGACGTGGCGAGCGGAAAGCAGGTGACGGTGGACTATGCCGATGCGGGCACCGGCACGGCGACAGCGGGGGCGGATTACACGGCGCTGACGCCCGGCACCCTGACCCTGGCCGCCGGGGCCGCCAGCGGGGCGATCCCGGTGACGGTGAGCGACGATGCCCTGAACGAGGCGGCCGAGACCCTGGTCGTCACCCTGAGCGGGGCGGTGGATGCCAGTATCGCGGCGGCGGGCGCCAGCGGCACGGCCACCATCGCCGACAACGACGCCATCACGGCGCAGCTGGCGGTTTCGCCGGCGTCGATCTCGGAGGATGTCGGGATGGCGACCGTGACGGCGACCATGACGTCGGTCTCGACCGACGCGGTGACCGTTACGGTGGCGGGGGATGCGGATTTCGAGCTGAGCGCGGCAAAGACGCTGACCATCGCCGCCGGGGCGAGCGCCAGCACGGGGGCGGTGACGGCGACGGCGAAGGACAACGCCACCGATGCGCCCGACAACAGCGTGACGGTGACGGGGCAGGCGTCGGGCGGCAACGGGGCGGTGACGGTGGCGGGCGCCACCCTGACCGTCCGCGACGACGATGGCGCGCCGCAGGCGGTGCTGACGGCGACGCCCTCCACCATCGCCGAGGCGGGCGGGGTGGCGACGGTGACCGCCAGCCTCTCCCATCCCTCGAGCGCGGCGACCACGGTGACGGTGACGGCGACGGGGGGGAAGGACACGGATAGCAGCGACTACACGCTGACCGGCACGAAGCTGACCATCGCGGCCGGGCAAACCGCCAGCACGGGGGTGGTGACGCTGACGGCGGTGGAGAACAGCGACGAGGATGACGGCAAGCTCGTGGTGCTGACGGGCACGGCGACGAACGACCAGGGGGTGACGATCATCAGCAACCATCAGGATGCGAATGCCCCGACCGTGACGATCCGCGACAACGACGGCCCGGCGGTGGCGACGCTGATGCTGTCTGCGACGTCGATCGCCGAGGCGGGCGGGCGGGCGACGGTGACGGCCAGCCTGTCGAAGACGGTGCAGACGGCGGTGACGATCTATGTGAGCGTGGCGAACTCGCTGTCGCCCGAGGACAAGGACGGTTTCAAGATCAGCTCGGCCTCAGACCTGACCATCGCGGCGGGCGCGACCGCCAGCACGGAGGAGTTGTGGGTGGCGGGGGTGGCCGACGACGTGGATGCGGCCGACCTGGTTCTGTCGGTCTCCGGCGTGACCGACGGCGACAGCGCGGTGGAGAGACCGCTGGGCGTGACGCTCACCATCGTGGACGACGACGCCACGCCGGAGGTGACGCTGGCGGTAGCGCCGGCTTCGGTTTCGGAGGCGGGCGGGGTGGCGACGGTGACGGCGACCCTGTCGCATCCATCGGGGGCGGCGACCACCGTCACGGTGGCGCCGGTGGCGGGGGACTATGCGGTGGGCGATGCCACCATCGTCATCGCGGGCGGCGCGACCAGCAACAAGGACGACGAGGCGACGGTGACGGCGGTGAACGACGACGTCCACCAGGGCGGCGCCGGGCGCAGCGTGACGGTGACGGCGTCGGTGGCGAACGATGTGGGGGCGGACAGCGAGGTGACCGGGGCCATGCTGACGCTGAACGACGACGATGCGGTGCCGCAGGCGGTGCTGGCGCTGACGCCGGCCACGGTTTCGGAGGCGGGCGGGGTGGCGACGGTGACGGCGGCGCTGTCGCGCCCGGCGGCGGTGGCGACCACGCTGACGGTGGTGGCGGCGGCCGGGACGAACGCGCAGGCGCGGGACTTCACGCTGTCGGCGCCGAACACCCTGACCGTCGCGGCGGGGCAGAGCGCCAGCAGCGGGCGGGTGACGGTGACGGCGGTGGACGACGACACGGACGGCCCGGCGAAGCAGGTGACGGTGACGGCAAGCGCGGACGGCCCGGCGGGGATGGCGGATGCGGCGGCGGTGACGCTGAGCCTGGCCGACGACGATGCGGCGCCGACCGCGAGGCTGGCGGTGACGCCGGCCACGATTTCCGAGGCGGGCGGGGTGGCGACGGTGACGGCGGCGCTGTCGCACCCATCGGCGGCGGCGACCACGGTGACGGTGGCAGCGGCGGCTGGAACCAATGCGGCGCCGGGGGACTTCACGCTGTCGGCGACGACGACGCTGACGGTTGCGGCCGGGGCGACGGCGAGCGGCGGGCGGGTGACGGTGACCGCCAGCGACAACGACGTCCACGGGGCGGCGAAGCAGGTGACGGTTTCGGGCAGCATGAGCAACCGTCACAGCTTCCCCACCGGCACGGAGCGCCCGGTGGCCGCCATGCTGACCATCGCCGACGACGAGGGGGCGCCGGAGGTGACGCTGGCGGTGGCCCCGGCCACGATTTCGGAGGCGGGCGAGGTGGCGACGGTGACGGCGACGCTTTCCGGCCCCTCGCCGGCGGCGACCACCGTCACGCTGACGCCGGTGGCGGGGGCCTATGGCGTGGGTTCGGACGCGGTGATCGTGATCGCTTCCGGGGCGACGAGCGCCGCCTCCGACACGGCCATCGTGACGGCGGTGGACAACCATGCCCATGAGGGCAGCGCCGGGCGGGTGGTGACGGTGACGGCCTCGGTGGCCAACGATGTGGCGGCCGGGAATGTCGCCGGGGCGCGGCTGACGCTCAGCGACGACGATTCCCTGCCGACGCTGACGCTGGCGCTGGCGCCGGCCGCCATCGCCGAGAACGGCGGCGAGGCGACGGTGACGGCCAGGCTTTCCCATCCCTCGGGCGCGGCGGTGACGGTGACGGTGACGGCGGCGGCGGGCGCGGGGGCCAGCGCCAGCGATTTCACCCAGAGCGGGGCGACGCTGACGATTGCGGCCGGGGCGACCGCCAGCGCCGGGCGGGTGACGGTGACGGCCAACGACAACAACAGGGACGAGGCGGACGGCAAGGTGGCGGTGGCGGTGACGGTGAGGGGGCAGGCGGCGGGCGGCAACGGGGTGGCGGACCCGGCGGAGGTGGAGCTGACCATTGTAGATGACGATGGGGCGCCGCAGGCGGTGCTGGCGCTGTCGTCGGCCACGCTCTCGGAGGCGGGCGGGGCGGCGACGGTGACGGCGACGCTGAACCCGGCGGCGACGGCGGCGGTGACGGTGCGGGTGACGGTGACGGCGCAGCCGCCGGCGACGGGGGCGGATCTGGCGCTGAGCGCGGCCACCGACCTGGTGTTCGCGCCCGGGGCGACCGCCAGCACGGGGGTGGTGACGATCGCGGCGGCCGACGACGCCCTGGATGAAGGCGAGGAGAGGGCGACGGTGAGCGGGCGGGCCATGGGCGGCGGCGCGCTGGACGCGAACGCGGTGACGGTGACGATCCTGGACGACGACCCGCAGCCGGTGGTGGCCATCGCCGCCGCCAGCGTGGCCGAGGGGGCGGCGGGGGAGACGGCCATCCTGGCCCTGCCGGTGACGCTGGACGCGGCCAGCGGCAGGCAGGTGAAGGTGGAATATGCCGAGGATGTGGGCGGCAGCGCCAGCCAGGGCGTGGATTACCTGGCGCTGGCATCGGGGGTGCTGACGTTCGCGCCTGGCGAGACCGCCAAAAGCGTGGACGTGACGGTGAGCGGCGACGACACCGACGAGCTGGACGAGACGGTGCGCCTGGCCCTCGACGCGCCGGTGAACGCGCGCCTGGGAACGGCGATGGCGGCGGGCACCATCGCCGACGACGACGCGCTGCCGACGCTGACGCTGGCGCTGTCGTCGGCGGCGATCTCCGAGAGCGGCGGGGTGGCGACGGTGACGGCGGCGCTGTCGCATGCTTCCAGCGCGGCGGTGACGGTGACGGTGGCGGCGGCCGCGCTGACCGCCAGCGGGGCGGTGGCGGCCGATTTCGACCTCAGCGCGGCCAGGACGCTGACGATTGCGGCCGGGGATACCGCCAGCAGCGGGCAGGTGACGGTGACGGCGAACGGCAACGATGTGGATGCGCCGGACAAGCGGGCGCGGATTTCGGCCATGGCGACCGGGGGCCATGGCGTGGCGGCGCCGGCGGCGGTGGCGCTGACGCTGGCCGACGACGAGGCGCTGCCGTCGGTGACGCTGGCGCTGTCGCCGGCGTCGATTGCGGAGGCGGGCGGGGTGGCGACGATCACGGCGGCGCTTTCGGGTCCGTCGAGCGCGGCGGTGACGGTGACGGTGGCGACCACGCCGGTGGCGCCGGCGCGGGCGGGCGCCTTCCGCCAGGCGGGGGCGGTGCTGACGATTGCGGCCGGGGCGACCGCCAGCACGGGGCGGGTGACGGTGACGGCCAACGACAACAGCCATGACGCGGCGGATGCGGCGGTGGCGGTGGTGGCCACGGCGGTGGGCGGCAACGGGGTGGCGCATCCGCGCGCGGCGACGCTGACCATCGTGGACGACGACCGCCCGGTGGCGGCGCTGATGCTGTCGGCCAACCCGATTGCGGAGGCGGGGGGTATCGCGACGGTGACGGCGACGCTGAACGGGGCGGCGGTGACGGCGGTGACCGTCACGGTGGCGGCGGCGGCGGGGGCGCATACCGAGGATGGCGCGTTCACGCTGTCGGGCGCGAAGACGCTGACCATCGCGGTGGGGGAGGTCGCCAGCGCGGGAACGGTGAGCGTGACGGCGGTCGCCAACGCCTGGGATTCCCCGGACGGGACGGTGACGCTGACCGGCACCGGGGCCAACGCCCAGGGGGCGGTGGATGTGACCGGGACGGCGCTGACCATCACGGACGACGATGCCACGCCGACGCTGACGCTGGCCCTTTCGCGCGCGTCCATCGACGAGAGCGGGGCCAACAATGTGGCGACGGTGACGGCCGGGCTGGCCGGCGGCGTCTCGGGCCAGGCGATCACGGTGACGGTGGCGGCCATGGCGGGGGCGAACGCGGCGGTGGGGGATTTCACGCTGTCGGCGGCGAAGACGCTGACCATCGCGGCCGGGGCCACGGCCAGCGGCGGCGTGGTGACGGTGACGGCGGTGGACGACGAGAGCGATTCGCCAGCGAAGACGGTGACGGTGACCGGCGTGGCAAGCGACAGCTATGGCCTGGTGGCGGACCCGGCGGGGGTGGAGCTCGCCATCGCCGACGACGATGCGACGCCGCAGGCCTCGCTGGTCCTGACTCCGGGATCGATTTCGGAGGCGGGCGGGGTGGCGACGGTGACGGCGGTGCTGAACCGGCCGTCGAGCGTGGCGGTGACGGTGACGGTGGCCGCCGCCCCTGGAACCCATGCGGCGGCGGGCGATTTCACCCTTTCCAGCGCAACCACCCTCACCATCGCGGCCGGGGCCACGGCCAGCGCCGGGGTGGTGACGGTGACGGCCGTGGATGACGACGTTCACGGCCCGGCGTGGGGATCGACGGACAAGCAGGTGACGATTTCGGCCACCGTGGCGGCGACGCCGGTGGATGGGCAGACGGTGACCGACACGGGGTCGGCAACGCTGAATATCCGGGAGGACGAGGCGATCCCGACGGTGACGCTGTTGCTGACGCCATCGTCGATTCTGGAGAACGGGGGAGTGGCGTCGGTGACGGCGGCGCTGTCCCATCCCTCCAGCGAAGCGGTGACGGTGACGGTGGCGGCGGCGCCGGCGGCGGGAACCGACACGGTGGCGAACGACTTCACGCTGTCGGCGGCGACCACGCTGACCGTCGCGGCCGGGGCCACGGTCAGCGCGGGGGGTGTGACCGTGACGGCGGTGGACAATATGGCGGACACGGTGAACCGGCAGGCGACGGTGACGGGAACGGTGGCCGGGGGCAATGGGGCGCTGGCGAACCCGGCCGCCGAGACGCTGACGCTGGTGGACGACGACGGTGGCTCGGTGGTGGCGCTGTCGCTGTCGTCCAGCTCGATCTCGGAGACCGGCGGGGTGGCGACGGTGACGGCGGTGCTGAGCCCGGTGCTGGAGCATCAGGCGGTGACGGTGACGGTATCGGCGGCCCCGGGCGCGGACACGCAGGCGGGCGATTTCGCGCTGAGCTCGGGAAGGACGCTGGTTTTTGCGCCGGCGGCGGGCGCCAGCGTGGGCGTGGTGACGGTGGCGGCGGTGGGCGATGCCATCGACGAGGCGGATCAGAAGGTGAGGATCTGGGGCATCGCGTCCACCGGCGGCACGGTTGCGGTGGCGAATTCGGCCCCGGCGATGCTGACGCTGGTGGACGACGACAACCCGCCGGCGGTGTCGATCTCGTCGCCCAGCGTGGCCGAAGGCGATGTCGGCGACAGCGCGGCGCTGACCTTCGCGGTGACGCTGGATGCGGTCAGCGGCAAGCGGGTGACGGTGGGCTGGGGGGCGTGGAACCCGCCCGGCAGCGCCACGGCGGGAAGCGATTACACGGCGTTCAGCGGCGGCACGCTGACCTTCGCGGCCGGCGAGACCGGCAAGAGCGTGGCGGTGACGGTGACGGGCGACGACGTTCACGAAGGCGACGAGACGGTGGCGCTGAGCCTGGGGCCGGCCGGCAATGCGGCGCTGGGGACGCTGCTGGGAACCGGCACCATCGTGGACGACGAAACCCTGCCCGTGGTGACGCTGGCGCTGTCGGAGCCGGATGCGGCGCAGCCGGACACGATCAGCGAGAGCGGGGCGGGCAATGTCAGCACGGTGACGGCGACGCTGTCGGGGCCGTCGAGCGAAGCGGTGACGGCGACGGTGACGGCGACGCCGGGAACGGAAGCGGTGGCCGGGGACTTCGCGCTTTCGACGGCGGCGACGCTGACGATTGCGGCCGGGCAGACGGCGAGCGCGGGGGTGGTGACGGTGACGGCGCAGGACGACAGCGACTATGGGCCGGACAAAAGCGTGACGGTGGCGGCCATGGTGGCTGGCGGCAACGGGGTGGCGGCGCCCACGGCGGTGACGCTGACCGTCGCCGACGACGATGCGGCGCCGACGGTGACGCTGGCGCTTTCGCGCGCCAGCATCGAGGAAGACGGCGACGCGGCCGCCGGCGCGCGGCGGGCGGTCGTGACGGCGAGTCTGAGCGGGGTGGCGAGGACGGCGACCACGGTGACGATCTCGGCGGCGCCGGGGACCAATGCGGCGGCCGACGACTTCGCGCTTTCGCAGGCCACCACCCTGACCATCGCCGCCGGGGCCACGGCGAGCGCGGGGGTGGTGACGGTGACGGCGCAGGACGACGCCATCGACTCGCGGGTCGATGGCGCGCTGGACGGCAAGAGGGTGACGGTTTCGGGGCTGGCGTCGGGCGGGCTGGCCGCCCCGGCGACCGTGGAGCTGACCATCCTGGAGGACGATGCCATCGGCCTGGCGCTGGCGCCGGCGATCCCGGTGGGCCGGCCCTGGCTGGTGGTGGAGGAGGGAGACGATGCCAGCTTCACGGTGGCGCTGACCTCGCGTCCGACGGTGGCGGTGACGGTGACGGTGGCGAGTTCGGACGCGGCCCAGGGCAGGGTTTTGCCGACGGCGCTGACCTTCACGGCGGCGGATTGGGAGACGGCGCAGACGGTGACGGTGACCGGGGTGGACGACGCTGCCGTCGATGGGGCCGGCGACTGGCAGGTGCGCCTGAATGCGGACGCGGCCGGCGCGGGGGTGGATGCCTATGACCGGCTGGCGACGGTGAGCGCGGATGTGAAGACCACCGACGACGATGTGGCGGGGCTGGCGCTCTCCAGCCAGGCGGTGACGGTGAGCGAGGGCGGGGCGGATGCCAGCTTTACGGTGGCGCTGGCGAGTCGGCCGCAGGCGAACGTGACCGTCACCGCCACAAGCGGCGACGACGGGGACGCGCTGCTGGCGGCCGGGGCGGGCTTTGCGGCGTCGCAGACGCTGACCTTCACGGCGGCGGACTGGGAGACGGCGCAGACGCTGAGCCTGCGGGCGGTGGACGATGCCCTGGACGAGGCCGCCAGCGAGCAGGTGGAGATCGCGCTGACGACGGCCAGCACCGGGGACGGGCTCTATCACGGCCTGAGCGAGACGGTGACGGCGACGGTGGTGGACGACGATGCCACGCCGACGCTGGCGCTGGCGGTCTCGGCGATGGCGATTACGGAGAATGGCGGCGTGGCGACGGTGACGGCGACGCTGACCGGGGCCTCCAGCGCGGCGGCGACGCTGACGCTGGCGGCGGCGGCGGTGCCGGGAACCCATGCGGTGGCGGGCGATTTCGCCCTGTCGGCGGCGGCGACGCTGACCTTCGCGCCCGGGGCCACCGTCAGCAGCGGGGTGGCGACGGTGACGGCGAGCGACAACGATGTGCATGAGCCGGGCGAGGACCGCAGGGTGGCGGTGCGGGCGACGGTGACGGGCGGCCATGGGCGCCTGGCGGCGCCGGCGGCGGTGGAGGTGACGCTGACGGAAGACGAGACGCTGCCGGTGGCGGCGCTGGCGCTGTCGCGCAACCCGATTACGGAGAATGGCGGCATCGCCACGGTGACGGCGACGCTGACCGGCAAATCGAACCTGGCGGTGACGATTGCGGTCTCGGCGATGGCGGGAACCAATGCCAGCGGCGACGATTACGAGCTTTCGACAGCGACCACGCTGACCATCGCCGCTGGCGAGACGGCGAGCCGCGGGCGGGTGACGCTGGTGGCGGTGGATGACACGCTGCCGGAGGCCGGCAAGCAGGTGCGGATTGCCGGGCGGGCGAGCGGCGGCAACGGGGTGGCGGACCCGGCGGCGGTGACGCTGGCCATCGCCGACGACGACGGCGCGCCGCAGGTGACGCTGGCGCTGACGCCGGGGGCGATTTCCGAGAATGGCGGGGTGGCATCGGTGACGGCGACGCTGGACCGGACGTCGCGGGCGACGGTGACGGTGACGGTGGCGGCGACGGCGGTGACGGCATCGGGGGCGGTGGCTGGCGATTTCACCCTGACGGGAACGGTGCTGGAGATCGCGGCCGGCGCGACCGTCAGCACGGGGGCGGTGACGATCACCGCCAGCGACAACCGGGTGGATGCGCCGGCGAAGAGCGTGCGGGTTTCGGGGAGCGCGGCGAGCGGGCGCACCATCACCCAGCCGGTGGCGGTGACGCTGACGCTGCTGGACGACGATGCGGCCCCGGCGGCGACGCTGGCGCTGTCGCCGGCGTCGATCTCCGAGAATGGCGGGGTGGCGACGGTGACGGCGGCGCTGGACCGGCCCTCCAGCGCGGCCACCACGATCACGGTGGCGGCGGCGGCGGGCGCGGGGGCGGCGGCTGGCGATTTCGCGCTGTCGGCGGCCAGAACGCTGACGATTGCGGCCGGCGGGAGCGCCAGCAGCGGGCGGGTGACGGTGACGGCGGTGGACAACGAGACCGATTCACCGGCGAAGGGCGTGACGATTTCGGGCATGGCGGCCAATGGGCACGGCATCGCCGCCGGCGCCGGGCTGACGCAGACCCTGACGCTGACCGACGACGACCCGGCGCCGGTGGCGACGTTGACCTTGTCGCAGGCGGAGATCCAGGAAGACGAAGCGGCGGCGGCCGGGCTGCGCCAGGCGGTGGTGACGGCCAGCCTGGACCGGCCCTCCCATGCCGCGCTGACGATCACGGTGGCGGCGGCGGCGGGCGCGTCGGCGGCGGCGGACGATTTCGCCCTTTCCGTGAACAAGATGCTGGCGATTGCGCCCGGCGCCACCGTCAGCACCGGCACGGTGACGATCACGGCGGTGAACGACGCCATCGATTCCACCCTGACCGGAACGACGAAGCAGGTCCGGGTTTCGGGGACGTCCGGCAGGGCGGCGGATGCGGCCCATGCGGTGGCCCATCCCGGCTCCCTGACGCTGCGGATCGTGGAAGACGATGCCGCCGGGCTGGTGCTGGACCCGGCGCTGCCGGCGGATGCCAGCCAGCCATGGGTGACGGTGGCGGAGGGCGCCACGGCGAGCTTCACGGCCAGGCTGGCCAGCCAGCCGACGGCGGATGTGACGCTGCGGGCGACGAGCGGCGATGCCAGCGAAGGCAGGCTGTCTGCCGGCGGCGCGGCGGCGGCGGCGACACTGGAGCTGACCTTCACCGCCAGCGACTGGGCGACGGCGCAGACCGTGACCCTGGCCGGCGTGAGCGACGACGCGGTGGACGGCGACTGGGACTACGACCTGACGCTGAAGCCGGCGAGCGCGGCCACGGACGCCTACAGCCTGGTGGCGGCGACCACGGCCAAGGCGCGCACCACCAATGTGGATGCGGCCGGGCTGGCGCTGTCGCGCAGCGCGGTGACGGTGAGCGAGGGCGGGGCCGGGGTGGCCTTTACGGTGGCGCTGGCGAAGCGGCCGCTGGCGGATGTGACGGTGAGCGTGACGACGGCGGGCGCGGATGCCGGCCAGGTGGAGCTGGCCCGCGGCGCCGGTGCGAGCTTGTCCGGCTTTGCGGCCGCGCAGACCCTGAGCTTCGGCGATGGCGACTGGGCGACGGCGCAGACGGTGACGGTGAGGGCGGTGGACGATGCCGTGGACGAGCCGGACCGGGTGGTCGCCATCACGCTGGCGACGGCGAGCGCGGGCAACGCCGCCTACCAGGCGCTGGCGGATGCCACCGTTTCGGCGACGGTGAACGACGACGAGGCGCTGCCGACGGCGACGCTGGCGCTGGCGCCGACGGCGATTTCGGAGGATGGCGGGGTGGCGACGGTGACGGCCACCCTTTCCGGCGCCAGCAGCGAGGCGGTGACGGTGACGGTCTCGGCGGCGCCGGGGGCGGGGGCCGCGCTGGGCGATTTCACCCTGTCCGCGGCCAGGACGCTGACGATTGCGGCCGGCGAGACCGCCAGCAGCGGGGCGGTGACGGTGACGGCCAACGAAGACGCCATCGTGGATGCCAGCAACAAGTCGGTGACGGTCTCCGGCGCGGTCACCGGCGGCAACGGGGTGGCGGCGCCGGGCGATGCGACGCTGACCGTCTATGAGGACGACGGCCCGGCGCAGGTGCTGCTGCGGTTGTCGTCGTCGTCGATCTCCGAGGCGGGCGGGGTGGCGACGGTGACGGCGGTGCGCAACCGCCCCGACGCGGCGGCGGTGACGGTGACGGTGGCGGCGATGGCGGTGACGGCATCGGGGGCGGCGGCGGCGGATTTCATGTTGTCCGGGGCCACGACGCTCACCATCGCCGCCAGTGCCACCGCCAGCAGCGGCGTGGTGACGGTGACGGCGGTGGACAACGACGTGGACGCGCTGGCGAAGCGGGTGACGGTCTCCGGCGCGCTTTCGGGTGGCGGCCAGGCGGCGGCCGCGACGCTGGAGATCGCCGACGACGATGCCACGCCGACGGCCCTGCTGGCGCTGGCGCCGGCGTCGATCTCCGAGAGCGGCGGGGTGGCGACGGTGACGGCGACGCTGAGCGGGACATCGAGCGCGGCGGTGACGCTGACGGTGGCGGCCGCGCCCGGCGCCGGGGCGGTGGCGGCGGATTTCGCGCAGACGGGAACCACGCTCACCATCGCGGCCGGCGCCACCGTCAGCAGCGGCGTGGTGACGGTGACGGCGGTGGGCAACGACGTGGATTCGCCCGACAAGCCGGTGACGATCTCGGCCACGGCCGCCGGCGGCCATGGGGTGGCGAACCCGCGCGCCGCTATCCTGACGCTCGCCGACGACGATGCCACGCCGGTGGCGACGCTGGCGCTGACGCCGGGCGAGATTTCCGAGGCGGGCGGGGTGGCGACGGTGACGGCGACCCTCGACAGGGCATCGAGCGCGGCGGTGACGCTGCGCCTGGCGGCGGCCCCGGCCGGGGCGGTGACGTTCGGCGCCAACCGGGTGCTGACCATCGCCGCCGGGGCCACCGCCAGCGCCGGCGTGGTGACGGTGACGGCGGTGGACAACCGGGCGGTGGCACCGGCCCTGGAGGTGACGGTCTCCGCCGTGGCGAGCGGCGGCAACGGGGTGGCGAACCCGGGCGACGCGACGCTGACCGTCACGGACGACGATACGCCGGTGGTGACGCTGGCGCTGTCGTCGGCGTCGCTCTCCGAGAGCGGCGGGGTGGCGACGGTGACGGCGCGGCTGGACAAGAGCGCCAGCGCGGCGGTGACGGTGACGGTGACGGCGACGCCGGGGGATGCGACCGAGGCGGCGGACTTCACGCAGACGGGAACCACGCTGACGATTGCGGCCGGGGCCACCGCCAGCAGCGGCGTGGTGACGGTGGCGGCGGTCGGCGATGCCGTGGACGAGGCGGACGGGGCGGTGACGGTGACGGGCCGGGTGGCCAGCAGCGTGGGGGAAATCTCCCATCCGGCCGCCGTGACGCTCGCCATCGTCGATGACGATGCGACGCCGGCCCTGTCGATCTCCTCGCCCACGGTGACGGAGGGGAGCGCGGGCGGGAGCACCAGGACGGCGCTTTCGTTCCAGGTCACGCTGTCGGCGGCCAGCGGACGGGAGGTGAAGGTGAACTTCGCCAATGTGGTCGGGTCCGGGGCCGGCACGGCGGCGGCGGGTTATGACTATACCGCCCTGTCGTCGGGGGCGCTGATGCTGACCGTCGCCCAGGGCGCGACCGCGGCGACCACGGGAACGCTGACCTTCGCGGCCGGGGAGACCGCCAAGCCCCTGAACGCGGAGGTGGTCGCCGACAAGATCAACGAGCCGGACGAGACCGTGAAGCTGACGCTCTCCGGCGCCGTGAACGCGAGTCTGGCGACCGCGACCGGAACCGGCACCATCACTGACGACGACGACCCGCCGACGCTGGGCTTCCAGGACACGGCGCTGCGCGAGACCGAGGGCGATGCGTCCTCCCAGCAGCCCGCCAGTGCCTGCGCGGTGATAAGCCAGCCGACCGGCTATGGCCGCGTCGATGCGCAGGTCTCGACCAGCGACGGCACGGCGACGGCGGGGACCGACTACACGGCCATCGTATCTCAGGGTGTCGGACCCTTCACCGACACCCTGGGCGATGGTGCGCCCACCACCCAGCGTCAATGCTTCTCGGTCGCGTGGGAAGGGGATGAGGAGGACGAGCACGACGAGACGTTCGTCGTCACCCTGCACAACCTGAGCGGGCGCGCGACCCTGGCGCCGAACCGGGCCACCGCCACGCTCACCATCGTCGACGATGACCCCGCGCCCACCCTGTCGCTGGCGCTGTCGGACCCGATCTCCGGCCAGGCGAACACCATCAAGGAGCTGGCGACGGCGCCCTCGGGCGAGCGCATGGCCACGGTGACCGCCAGCCTGAGCGCCGCATCGGGGGCGGCGGTGACGGTGACGGTCCGGGCGGCGCCGGGAACCAATGGGGCGGCGGACGATTTCACCCTTTCCGCCAACACCAAGCTGACCATCGCGGCCGGGGCCACCGCCAGCACCGGCGTGGTGACGATTACGGCCGTGGACGACGACATCGACTCCATCGTGGACAGCACGGTCGCCGGCAAGAAGGTGACGCTTTCGGCCAGCGTGACCGGGACGGCGAGTCAGGTGGCGGCGGCGACCGATTCCCAGGGCAACCCGACCGTGGTGGCGGAGCTGCTGATCTGGGAGGACGACCGGGCCGCCCTGGTGACGGCCCCGGCCTTTCCGCGCTGCCGCCGGGCGCCGTGTCCGGTGTGGCTGAGCGTGGCCGAAGGGGCCAGCGAGACCTTCACCGTGAAGCTGAACAGCCAGCCCACCACCGACATCGCGGTGGCGGTGAAAAGCAGCGATACGGCCCAGGGGCTGGTGTCTGCGGGCGGCGGCGCGGCGGCGGCATCGACGCGGCTGACCTTCACCGCCAGCGACTGGGAGACGGCGCAGACCGTGACCCTGCACGGCGTGAGCGACAATGTGGTGGACGGCGACGGCGACTACACCCTGCGCCTGTTCCCGGACACGCCGGACACGCCCACAGACGCCTATCACACGATAGGCGGGGCCAGCGTGCGCCCGCAGACGGTGCGCACCACCAATGCGGATATGGCCGCCCTGACGCTTTCGAGCGACGCGGTGACGGTGACCGAGGGCGGGGCCGGCGCGGCCTTTACGGTGCGGCTGGCGAGCAGGCCGGCGGCGGCGGTGACGGTGACGGCGACCAGCGGCGATGCCACCCAGGCGCGGCTGGCGGTGGGCGCGGGGGCCGCCACGGCCACGAAGACGCTGGTGTTCACGGGGGACAACTGGAGCCATGCGCGCCAGCTGAAGGTGAGGGCGGTGGACGACAGCGCCGACGAGGCCGACGGCGCGCAGGTGACCGTCACGCTGACCTCGTCCAGCAGCGTCGCCGCCTATAACGGGCTGAGCGAGGATGTGACGGCGACGGTGAACGACGACGACGACCCCAGGGCGCGGCTGCTGCTGTCGGCGGCGTCCATCGCCGAGAACGGCGGCGTGACCACGGTGACGGCGGCCCTGGACCGGGCCTCCATCGTGGCGACCACGGTGACGGTGGCGGCGGTGCCGGTCTCGCCGGCGCTGGCGGCGGACTTCACGCTGTCTGCGGCCAAAACGCTGACCATCGCCGCCAATGCCACCGCCAGCGCCGGGCTGGTGACGATCACGGCGGTCAGCAACGACACCGACGCGCCGGACAAGCGGGTGACGGTGTCGGCGAGTGTGGACAACTCTCAGGGGGCGGTGGCGCCCGGCGATGCGGAGCTGACGATCAGCGACGACGATGCGGCGCCGGGGGTGACGCTGGCGCTGTCGGATGACTCGATTGTGGAGAACGGCGCCAGCTCGGTGGTTTCGGCGACGCTCTCCCATCCCTCCAGCGCGGCCACCACGGTGACGGTGACGGCGGTCTCCGGCGCCTTCACGGTGCCGGCCGGGGCGGCGGGCTACATCGTGATTGCGGCCGGCGCCACCACGGCGGCCAGCGACACGGTGACGATTACGGCGGTGGATAACGACACCGACCAGCCCGACCGCATGGCGACGGTGACGGCGATGGCGGCCAACGGCCAGGGCGTGGGCAGCATCGGCGGCGTGACGCTGACGCTGGAGGACGACGATGCGGCGCCGTTGCCGGTGATGACGGTGATGCCGTCCACGATCTCCGAGAATGGCGGCACGGCGACGGTGACATTGACGCTCTCCCACCCCTCCAGCGCGGCGACTACGCTGACGGTGCAGGCGGTGGCCGGCGCCTTCACGGTGCCGGCCGGGGCGGCGGGGCAGATCGTGATCGCCGCCGGGCAGACGGCGAATGCCGCCGACACGGTGACGATTACGGCGGTGGACAACCAGGTGGACGAGGCGACCCGGACCGAGTCGATGAGGGCCCAGCTGGTGAACGACCAGGGCCTGTCGCAGACGCAGCTGAGCCAGTCGATGGAGTTCACCGACGATGACATAGCGGGAATCGTGATGTCGCCCACGACCGGCACAAGCTCGCGGCTGCGCACCTCGGAGGATGGCAGCATGGCCACGGTGGCCGTCACCCTGGCGACCGAGCCGACCGGGGATGTGGTGCTGGATGTGGCCAGTTCGGACACGGCCCAGGGCACGGTGTCGCCGTCGTCGCTGACCTTCACCGCGTCGGACTGGCAGACGGCGCAGACGGTGACGCTGACCGGCCAGGACGATGCCGGCATGGTCGATGGCAGCGAGGACTACGAAGTGACGCTGACGGTGAATCAGACCAGCACGGCCGACAGTGTCTATGACATGGTTGCGGCCGTGACCGTCTATGCCGTCAACGCCGACGACGATTTCGGGCTGGATGTGAGCGCGGTGAGCGGCCAGGCGAGCGAGGCGGGCGGACAGGCCAGCTTCACCGTGGCGCTGCTGTCCCAGCCTGCGCAGGCGGTGACGGTGGCGGTCTCCAGCCAGGATGCCAGCGAGGGCCGGGTATCGCCCTCCACCCTGATCTTCCAGACGAGCGACTGGAACACGGCCCAGGCGGTGACGGTGACCGGGGAGGACGACGATATCGACGACGGCGATGTGGAGTGGAATGTGCTGCTGGACACGGCCAGCGGCGATGGCGACTACAACGCCCTGGCGGATCGCAACATAGCGGTGACCACCAGCGACGACGAGGCGACGCCCACCCTGACGCTGGCGCTTTCGGCCACGAGCATCGCCGAGGGCGGGGCGGGGAATGTGACCACGGTGACGGCTGGGCTCGACGGCAAACCCGGCGCCGCGCTGACGGTGACGGTGACGGCCGCCCCCGGGGCGGGGACGGAGTTCACGCTTTCGAGCTCGGCGACGCTGACCATCGCGGCCGAGGCGACGGCCAGCACCGGCGTGGTGACGCTGACCGCCCGCGCCGACACGACCGACGAGGCGGATTTGGCGGTGACGGTCTCGGGCGCGGTGGCGGGCGGCAACGGGGTGGCGGCGCCCGCCGACGTGACGGTGACGATTGTGGACGACGACGCCGCGCCGACGGCGACGCTGGCGCTGTCGGCAAGCGAGATTGGGGAGAACGGCGGGGTGGCGACGGTGACGGCCACCCTGGACCGGCCCTCCAGCGCGGCGACCACGGTGACGGTGGCGGCCGCGCCGGGGGCGGGGAGCGACTTCACGCTTTCGAGCCCGGCGACGCTGACCATCGCGGCGGGCGGGACGGCCAGCGCCGGCGTGGTGACGCTGACGGCCAGCGACAACGACAGCGACGCGCCGGCGAAGGCGGTGACGGTTTCGGGCACCATGGACAACAGCCAGGGGGCGGGCAGCGTGACCGGGGCGGCGCTGACCATCGCCGACGACGATGGGGCGCCGGGGGTGACGCTGGCCCTGGCCCCGTCCTCGATTGCGGAGAATGGCGGGATAGCCAGCGTCAGCGCCACGCTCTCGCACCCGTCCAGCGCGGCGACCACCATCACGGTGACGGCGGCGCAGGGCGCGGCCTATCGGGTGGGTTCGGACGCCACCATCGTGATCGCGGCCGGGGCCACCGCGGCCGCCGGCGACCGGGCGAGGGTGGTGGCGGTGGACAACCAGGTGGACGCGGCCAACGCCATGGCGACGGTGACGGCAACGGCCGCCAACGCCCAGGCCGACGCCGAGTCGGAGGTCATGGTCGTGACCGGGGCGGCGCTGACCGTCACCGACGACGATATGGCGGCGCTGACGCTGGCGCCGACGCCTTCGACCACGGCGCGGCTGGCGACCACGGAGGCCGGTGGAACCGCCAGCTTCACGGTGAAGCTGGCGAGCGAGCCGACCTCGAATGTGTCGGTCGATTTTGCCTCGGTCACGCCCGGCGAAGGCGCGGTGGACGCCGATCCGGCCACCGACGGCGCCCAGAGCAGCCAGACCTTCACGGCCCAGAACTGGCAGACGGCCCAGACCGTGATCCTGACCGGCCAGGACGACGCTATCGACGATGGCGACCGCGACTACCGGGTGACGGCGACAGTAGATCCGGCCGACACCGCCGACAGCCGCTATAGCAGCCTGGCCCAGATCAACGTCTATGCCGTGAACCGGGACGACGATGTGGCCGGCTTCGCCTTCTCGCCCACCACCTCGGCCGCATCGCGGCTGCGGACCACGGAGGCGGGCGGGACGGCGAGTTTCACCGTGGCGCTGACCAGCGAACCCACCGGGGCCGTGGAGCTGGACCTGACCCTGACCAGCACCGACGCGAGCGAAGGCGCGGTCTCGCCCGGGTCGCTGACCTTCACGGCCAGCGACTGGCAGACGGCCCAGACCGTGACCCTGACCGGCCAGGACGATTCCGCCGCCGACGGCAACCAGGACTACCAGGTGACGGTGACGGTGGACCAGGCGAACACGGCCGACAGCGTTTATGACGGGTTGGCGGCGGCGACCGTCTATGCCGTCAACCAAGACAACGAATACGGCCTGGTGACGGGCACGGTGAGCGGCCAGGCGAGCGAGGGGGGCGGGCAGGCGAGCTTCACCGTGGCGCTGCTGGCCCAGCCCGCGCAGGCGGTGACGGTGACGGTGAGCAGCCAGGATGCCAGCGAGGGGGCGGTATCGCCCGACACCCTGACGTTCCAGCCGGGCGACTGGAGCACGACCCAGGTCGTGACGGTGACCGGGGAGGACGACGATATCGACGACGGCACCGTCACCTGGAATGTGCGCCTGGACCCGGCCAGCGGCGATACCAACTACAACGCGCTGGCGGATGTGGATGTGGCGGTGACCACCACCGATAACGACGGGGCGCCGGGGGTGACGCTGGCGCTGTCGGCAGCCTCGATTGCCGAGGATGGCGGCACCTCGGTGGTCTCGGCGACGCTTTCCCATCCCTCCAGCGCGGACACCACGGTGACGGTGACGGGGGTTTCGGGGGCGTTCACGGTGCCGTCGGGGGCGGCGGGGCAGATCGTGATCGCGGCTGGAAACACGGTGAACGCCAGCGGGACGGTGACGATTACGGCGGTGAACGACAATGTTCACCAGGGCAGCCCCGGTCGCCAGGAGACGGTGACGGCCATCGTGACGAACGACCGGGCCAGCGCCGATTCCACCACCATGGCCGTCACCACGGCGACGCTGAGGCTGAACGACGACGACGCGGCGCCGGGGGCGGTGCTGGCGCTTTCTCCCGCCTCGATTTCGGAGAACGGCGGCACGTCGGCGGTGAGCGCCACCCTGTCGCGGGCCTCGGCGGTGGCGACCACGGTGAAGGTGACCCACGTGGCCGGCTTCTACACGGTGGGTTCGGACGCCACCATCGTGATTGCGGCCGGGGCCACCGCCGCCGCCAGCGACACGGCGGCGATCACGGCGGTGGATAACGACATCGACGAACCCAACCGGACGGCGACGGTGACGGGGATGCTGACCAACGACCGGGGCGCGGGCAGCGTGACCGGCGCGATGCTGACGCTGGAAGACGACGAGACGCTGCCGGTGGCGACGCTGGGGCTTTCTCCCGCGTCGATTGCGGAGGCCGGGGGGGTGGCGACGGTGACGGCGACCCTGAATGGCAAGTCGAGCCAGGCGGTGACGCTGACGGTGGCCTCGGCGCCGGGGAGTGGGGCGGCGGCGGCGGACTTCGCGCAGGCGGGAACCATGCTGACCATCGCCGCCGAGGCCACGGCCAGCAGCGGGCGGGTGACGATCCGGGCCAACGACAACGCGGTGGCCACGGGCAGCAAGCAGGTGACGGTTTCGGCGACGGCTGCCGGCGGCAACGGGGTGGCGAACCCGTCGTCGCAGACGCTGACGCTGACCGACGACGATACGCCGCAGACGACGCTGGCGTTGTCGTCGTCGTCGATTGGGGAGAACGGCGGGGTGGCGACGGTGACGGCGACACTGGACCGCATCTCGGCCGTGGCGGTGACGGTGACGATCTCGGCTTCGCCGGGCGCGGGCGCGGTGGCGGGCGATTTCGCCCTCTCCACCGCCAGAACCCTGACCTTTGCGGCCAACGCCACCACCAGCGCCGGCGTGGTGACCGTCACGGGCGTGAACAACGACACCGACGCGCCCGACAAGAGCGTGACGGTTTCCGGCACGGCCAGCGACAGCCTGGGGCTTACCAACGATCCGTCGTCGCAGACGCTGACGCTGAGCGACGACGATGCGGCGCCGGGGGTGACGCTGGCGTTGTCGGATGCCGCGATTGGGGAGAACGGCGCCAGCTCGGCGGTCTCGGCGACGCTCTCGCACCCCTCCAGCGCGGCCACCACGGTGACGGTTCAGGCGGTCTCCGGCGCCTTCACGGTGCCGGCGGGGGCGGCGGGGCAGATCGTGATCGCCGCCGGGGACACCACGGCCGCCAGCGACACGGTGACGATTACGGCGGTGAACAACGGCGTCCATTCCGGCAACCGCACCGCCAGCGTGACGGCGACGGTGGACAACGACCAGGGCGCGGGCAGCGTGACGCCGGTGACGCTGACGCTGGAAGAGGACGAGGCGCTGCCGGTGGCGACGCTGGCGCTTTCTCCCGCCTCGATTGCGGAGGCCGGCGGCGTGGCGACGGTGACGGCGACACTGGATGGCACCTCCACCCAGGCGGTGACGCTGACGGTGGCGTCGGCGCCGGGGAGCGGGGCGGCGGCGGCGGACTTCGCGCAGACGGGGACCACGCTGACCATCGCCGCCGGGGCCACCGCCAGCGCCGGGCGGGTGACGATCCGGGCCAACGACAACGCCGTGGCCACGGGCAGCAAGCGGGTGACGGTCTCGGCCACGGCCACCGGCGGCAACGGGGTGGCGAACCCGTCCGACGCCACGCTGACGCTGACCGACGACGATACGCCGCAGACGACGCTGGCGCTGTCGTCATCGTCGATTGGGGAGAACGGGGGGGTGGCGACGGTGACGGCGGTGCTGGACAAGGTGTCCAGCGTGGCGGTGACGGTGACGATCTCGGCATCGCCCGGTTCGGGGACGGACTTCACGCAGACGGGAACCACCCTGACCTTCGCGGCCAACGCCACCACCAGCAGCGGCGCGGTGACGATCACGGCCGCGAACAACGGCACCGACGCGCCCGACAAGAGCGTGACGGTCTCCGGCACCGCCAGCGACAGCCTGGGCCTTGTCAACCACCCGCCCTCGGTGACGCTGACCATCGCCGACGACGAGGCGGCGCCGGGGGTGACGCTGGCGCTGAACCCGGCCACCATCTCCGAGAACGGCGGCGCCTCGGCGGTCTCGGCGACGCTCTCCCATCCCTCCAGCGCGGCCACCACGGTGACGGTTCAGGCGCTGGCCGGGGCCTATGCGGTGGGCGCGGATGCGACCGTCGTCATCGCCGCCGGCAGCACCGAGAACACCGGCGACACGGCGAGCGTCACGGCGGTCGATAACGCCACCGACGAACCCGACCGCACCCCCATGGTGACGGCGACGGCGGCCAACGACCAGGGCGTGGGCAGCATCGGCGGCGCCATACTGACGCTGACCGACGACGATCCGGCGCCGGCGACGACGCTGCGCCTGTCGTCGGCCTCGATTTCCGAGAACGGCGGCGTAGCGACGGTGACGGCGGCGCTGGACCGGCCTTCCAGCCAGGCCACCACGGTGACGGTGGCGGTGGCCCCGGTGGCGGCCAGCGGCGCGGTGGCGGGCGATTACAGCCTGAGCGCGGCGGCGACGCTGACCGTGGCGGCGGGCGCGACCGTCAGCGCGGGGCGGGTGACGATTGCGGCGGCGGACAACGCCAGCGACGCGCCGGACAAACGGGTGACGGTCTCCGGCAGCGCCGCCAACGGCCACGGCAAGACCGATCCCGGCGCCGTGACGCTGACCATCGCCGACGACGAGGCCACGCCGACGGCGCGGCTGGTGCTGACGCCGACGTGGATCTGGGAGAACGGCGGCGTGGCGACGGTGACGGCGGCGCTCTCCCACCCGTCCAGCGCGGCGACCACGCTGACGGTGGCGGCGGCGCCGGGGGCGAACGCCCAGGCGGACGATTTCACGCTTTCGGCCGCGAACAGGCTGACGGTGGCGGCGGGCGCGACCGCCAGCACCGGGGCGGTGACGGTGACGGCGGTGGACGACAGCGCGGTTTCGGGCCGCATGACGGTGACGGTCTCGGCGACCGTCACGGGCGGGCGCGGGGTGGCGGCCCCGGCCGACGCGGCGCTGACCATCCGCGACGACGAGGCCGGGCTGGATGTGGGCCGGGTGACCGGGCGGGCGAGCGAGGCGGGCGGCCAGGCCAGCTTTACCCTGGCGCTGCTGACCCAGCCGGGCGCGGCGGTGACGGTGGCGGTGACCAGCCGCGATCCCGGCGAGGGGCGGGTGGCGCCGGCCGCGCTGGTGTTCGGCGCCGGGAACTGGAACCGGGCCCAGAGGGTGACGGTGACCGGGGTGGACGACGCCATCGACGATGGCGATGTCGCATGGCAGGTGCGGCTGCGGACGGCGAGCGGCGATGCCATCTATGACGGCCTGGTCGAGCATGTGGATGTGACCACGAGCGACGACGACGCGGCGCCGGCGGTGACGCTGGTGCTGAACCCGGCCACCATCTCCGAGAACGGCGGCGTGACGCGGGTGACGGCGCTGCTGTCCCATCCCTCGGCGGCGGCGACCACGGTGACGGTTCAGGCGGCGCCGGTGGCGGGCGCGGTGGCGGGCGATTTCACCCAGGCGGGAACGACGCTGACCTTTGCCGCCTTTGCTACCGCCAGCAGCGGCCAGGTGACGGTGACGGCCAACGACAACGCCGTGGATGCGCCGGACATATCGGTGCGGGTGACGGGCGCGGCCGCCAACGCCCTGGCCAGCGCCGCCGGCGAAAGCGTGGCCGTCGCCGCCGCCACCCTGACCGTCGCCGACGACGACAGCAGGGGGCTGGCCTTCGCGCCGGCGGCGGTGGCGACCACGGCGGACGGGCCGGGGGCCGACTACACGGTGGCGCTGACCAGCGAGCCCACCGGGCCGGTGACGCTGGCGGTGGCGAGCGACAACCCGGATGTGACGCCCGCGCCCACCGGCCTGACCTTCACGGCGGCGGACTGGAACCAGGCGCAGACGGTGACGGTGACGGCGCGGGGGGACGAGGACGACTATGCCGACGCGGCGCTGCTGACCCACAGCGCCTCCGGCGGCGATTATGACGGGGTGCAGGCGGCGCTCTCCGCTCCGGTGGAAGAGGACAGCCGCATCCTGGCGCCGTTGCGGGAGGCGGAGGCGGTGTTCAGCATCGGCGGACGCATGGTGGAGATGAGCTTCAGGCCGCTTTCGGACCGGGCGCTGCCGGTGGTGGATGGGTCGGGCTTCGCCCTGGGGCGGGACGGCGCGGCGCAGTCGGCGGTGGATATCCAGGTCGCGGGGGCGCTGGCGGCGGGGCTGCATATCTGCCTGCCGGTAAGCGAGGCTCTGCTGGCGGCGGCGGCGGGGCGCGAACCCGTGCTGCTGCATCATGACGGCAGCGCCTGGGAACCGGTGGCGGGGTCGTCCTGGGAGGCGGAGCGGATGCGGGTGTGCGCGCCCGGGGTGACGACATTCTCGCCCTTTGCGGTCGGCTATGAGGACACGCGCCCGTCCTTCGCCGAGGCCGACTTCCCGCAGGCGCTGACCTGGACGGTGGACGAGGCCATCGCGCCGCTGGACCTGCCGCTGGCGAGCGGCGGCGACGGGCAGCTGCAATATGCGTTGGCGCCGGAGACGCTGCCGGACGGCATCGCCCGCGCCGGGCGCCGCCTGTCGGGGACGCCGGGCGCGGCGTTCGAGCTGCGCAGCTACAGCTGGACGGCGACCGATATCGACGGCCAGCGGGCGGAGCTGGTCTTCACCGTCGAGGTGGTGGCCAATCTGGACCTGGCGCGGGCGCGGCTGAAGGCCATCAACCGCTCCATTCTGCCGGAGCTGTCGCGGGCCATGTGGGGCAGCGCGCTGGACGCCATCTCCTCCCGCCTGGAAGGCCCGGCCGGTGGCGGCGGTGGGCTGGCGGCGCAGGGCCTGGACGCGGCGGCGGGCTTCCTGCGCTCCAAGGGCGAGGCGCTGGAGGACGGCGGCAGCTCGTGGAAGGAGCTGCTGGGCGGCGAAGGCTTCACCCTGGCCCTGAGTGGCGGCGATGACGACGATGGCGGCGCCTCCTCGCTGGTGCTGTGGGGCGCCGGCGACTGGCGCGATCTGGAACGCAAGCAGGCGGCGCTGGACTGGTCGGGCAGGCTGTTCGCGGCCCATCTCGGCGCCGATGCGGTGCTGGGCGACGGCTTCACCGCCGGGCTGGCGCTCTCGCGCTTCGAGAGCGCCATCGCCTATAGCGACCGCAGCGATGGCGACGAGGGCGCCATCCGGGGCGACCACGAGAGCGCCATGTCGGCCGTCCATCCCTATCTGGGCTGGGCCGGCGCCGACGGCAGCCGGTTGTGGGCGGCCCTGGGCTATGGGCGCGGCGATCTGCGCATGACCGATAGCGCCATCCGCGAGCGCTATGGCTGGCAGGCGGGCGACAGTTCCATGCTGGCCGCCGCCATGGGCGGGGCGCTGCCGCTGCTGGCCGCCGACGGGCTGGCGCTGGACCTGAAGGCGTCGGTGGAGGCCACCCGCTATGCCCTGGACGACAATGGCGAGGTGATCGCCGCCCTGACCGTGGCCACCCAGCGCGCCCGGCTGGCGGCGGCGGGAAGCCGCAGCTGGTCGCTGGATGGCGGCTGGTCGCTGGCGCCGTCCCTGGAGGCGGGGCTGCGCTGGGACGGTGGCGATGGCGCCAGCGGCATGGGCGTGGAGCTGGGCGGCAGCATCGCGCTGAGCGATTCCGGCGGCGGCCTGGGGGCCGAACTGGGCGGGCGGGCCCTGCTGGCCCATCGCAGCGATCTGGAGGAATGGGGCGCGTCTGGCGCCTTCCACCTGAACCCCGACGGCGACGGGCGCGGCCTGTCGTTCCAGCTCGCCCCCGCCTGGGGCGTGGCCGATAGCGGCCTGACGCGCCTGTGGCAGGACGGCATGGCGGGCGGCGACGAGAACGGCGCCAGCGTCGGCCGGGGCGCCCGGCTGGAGAGCGAGCTGGGCTATGGCCTGCCCGCCTGGGGCGGCGTCGCCACCGCGACCCCCTATGGCGCCATGGCCCTGGGCCGGGGCGAGCGCCGCTACAGCCTGGGCCAGCGGTGGGGGCTGGGCAGCGTGCTGAGCCTCGCCATCGAGGCCAGCCGCAACGAGGGCGTCGCCGATCCCGAACACGGCCTGGCCCTGGAACTGCGCCTGGCCTGGTAGGCGCCCGCGCCGCCTGTCGGGTGGGTGCCGCAGGGGTGTCGGGCGGGTGTCGGGCGGCGGCCGCGCAACATGTTCACGACACCCTTGCGGCACCCTCCCGATAGCGCCTATTGTGGTGGTGGCCCGGTTGCGATAGGGTGCCAACTGTGCCAGGAATGAGCGGCGCGGCGAAGGATGAAGGATAGAGAGCGGCGCGGCGAGGGATGGAGAGCGGCGCGGCGGAGGATAGAGGAGTCGCGGACATGAAGGACAGCGCGAAATACATCAAGCGAGTCGCGTGGTCGGACGAGGATCGGTGCTTCGTCGGTTCCTGCCCCGGCGTCATCGGCCCGTGCTGTCACGGCGACGACGAAGTGGCGGTGTATCGGGAGTTGTGCCGGATCGTGGACGAGTGGCTGGAGATCCTCCGCGATGAGGATGGGGCGCTGCCCGAACCGACCGCGGGCCTGGCGTGCTCCGGGATGGTTGGGCAGCGCGGGCCACGGCATGGCGGGGCGGCTGAAGTTCAACGAGCTTCGGGATAATTCCACCCGGCCCCCGCCACCCCGCGCTGTCTGCCGCGGCCGCCCTGCAACACGCCCACGACACGCCCGTGACACCTGCCCGACACCCTCCCGGCAGCGCCTGTGACCATGGCGCCCCGGTTGCGATAGAATGTTGGCCATGTCGGCCTCGACACCATGCCGCGTAAAGTCGCAGCGTTGGTGAGAGACCTGGAGCGGGCGGGGTTCGTTTCGCGCGGCGGCAAGGGCAGCCACAGAAATTATCGCCACCCGAACGGGCAGCGTGTGACGATTTCCGGAAGCCTGGGTGGCGATGCCAAGCCCTACCAGGAACGAGAGGTGCGGCGAAGGATAGAGGAGTCGCAGACATGAAGGACAGCGCGAAATACATCAAGCGAGTCGCATGGTCGGACGAGGACCGGTGTTTTGTCGGTTCCTGTCCCGGGGTCATCGGCCCGTGCTGTCATGGCGACGACGAAGTGGCGGTGTATCGCGAGCTGTGCCGGATCGTGGACGAGTGGCTGGAGATCGTCCGCAATGAGGATGGGGCGCTGCCCGAACCGGCCACCGTCTAACCGGCGCCCGGACACGGCCTGGGCAGGCCCCCGCCGCCCCGCGCCGCCTGCCGCGGCCGCCCTGCAACATGTCCACGACACCCCCGTGACACCCACCCGACACCCGCCCGGCGGCGCCTGTGGCATGGTGCTCCGGTTGCGACAGGATGCCGGTGAGGAGGAAGCCGATGGGTGAGATCGTCGCTTCGGTGGAATTAGAAAACACCGGCGACCGCTGCATCGTCCGCCGGGGTTTGCGCCCCGAATCCGAGCTTCGCCGCATGACGGTGCTAGGCGTGGTGGATACCGGCGCGGTCATGCTCGTGTTGCCGGAGAACGTGGTCAGCCGCCTGGGTCTGAGGAAGCAGCGCGAGGTCGTCGTGACCTATGCGGACCAACGCAAGGAAACCCGCCCGGTGGCCGGGCCGGTGACGGTTCACATCGGCAACCGCTTCATGATCACCGAGTGCATCGTCGGCCCGCCCTTGAGCGAGCCGCTGATCGGCCAGATCGTGCTGACGGCGCTGGACCTGGTGGCGGATAGCGCCACCCGCGCGCTGGGGCCGCGCCCGGAGTCGCCCGACCGCCCCCTGATCAAGCTGAAACGGGCTACTCTCTGGCGCCGCGGCGGCGCCATGGCGCGTGAAGTCGCAGCTTCCCGGAGAGGTGGCATCGCCATGAGAGACGATCCCGTCATCGCCGCCGTGCGCGAGGTTCGCCACCGGATTTCGCGCTCCGTCGGCCACGACCCGTACCGACTGGTCGAATACTATCGCCAGCGCCAGAAACGCCAGGCGGATGGCGCGGACAGCTGCCCGCCATTACGGCCGGAACCCAAGCCCTGAACGCCCCGCCCGGCGCCCTCCCGGCAGGCCGTCATGCCGATTGGGGGGTGACAATTCCCGCTGCTCCCGGTGTATGATGGGGCCATGAACCGTTTGCTGACCCGAGGGCTGCACAACTACCACCTTCATGGTGGCGAGGATTGGCGCGAATTGGTGACCGCAGCCATCCAGGGAAAGTGGCCTGCGCCCGCTGCCCGCCCGCAAACCCTGGCGGCCGAGCATGGGCTTGGCATCCTCGGCAAGCCCTACTACTTCTACGTCCTGCGGGCGGAGGACAGCTATGGCTGGATCGTATTTGTCTTGAGCGAGGCCGAAGGCGTTGCCTGGCCTGCGGATGCGAGGGGGGCCACGCCGTTCGACAGCGGCGGCTGGTGGGCGGGCAAGATCCACACCGATCCACCACTCGGGACGACAGCGCGGCAAGCGGCCTTCCGGACGCTGGATGTGCCGTTGCGCGACTGGAAGGATGCTTTCGAACGGTATATTCTCGCCCACTACGACACGCTCAGCGACTACATTGAGGGCCGCGCCCCCGGGCCCGGGAATCGGCCTCCGGAGACCGGGTTCACCATCGTCAGGGGACAGCCGAACACCGCGCGGGCCTGGACATGGGAAGTCCGCATCCCGCACGACGCGATCACCGGCCGCCTGGAGCTACGGGCAATCCACATGAGCGAAGACAATCGCGGCAAATATATCCATTGGCTCGGGCGCAACCCGTTGGCAGACAGCGAAAGCCAGCGAATCTACAGGTGGGTTTTCGATCACGTCATCGTGTCGGAGAAAGACGGGTCGGTGGTGCAGACGGTAGAGGAATCCATGGTGCTGGAGGCCGCTCATGGTTGACACGCGCGCAGCCGCAACCCTGCGGGGGTTTTTTAGCATGTCCGCCGCCCATGTTGGCGACTGGATGCATTTTTGCCCACCCTTGCTTTCATTCGCAGGCGATCCCGCGCTCTATCTTGCGCACAGCCTCGACTGGCGCGACGACCCCGGGGCGCTGGAGGTCGCCGATCCGGACGAAGCGGCGGTGCTTGGCACCCTGCTGCCGCCGGCATCCGCGCGGCCGATCGTCTCCGGCGAAGGGGTGGTCGCCATGGGGGCGGAACTTGCGCGGGCTGCCGAGGTTGTGGGGGGCGCGCTGGGCGATTCGGGCATATCCCTTGCGCCCCTCGATGACACCGGGTGCTGGCTGGGGGTGGCGACGCCGGCCCTTTACACGGCCCTCAAGGCGCGATGGACCGAGGCGGGGCGAACGGCGTTCGACGAGGCATTGGAAGACGCCATCCAGCGGGGAAGCCGCCTCTCGGAGCGGGGCAACGCCGCCCTTCACCTCATGCGCGTATGCGGGCCGCTGCGGCGCGACGATCTTGCCATTCGGCAATTGGCCGCAGCGCGGCAAGAGCGCGATTTCGACCTGTACAGACGGCTGCTGATTCGTTTCGCGCTTGAACTCGATACCCAGGAGAGCGTCCTGGACGAGCGCGTGGCGCGGCATATTGCGATGGCGGCGGATCGCAGCATCGCTGTCGAGGGGCCGTCCGTTCCGGCAGCGACCGCCCCTGTCGTGGCTTAGCGTCGTGGCTTAGCACCGCAAGAATTGGCGTCCGGCATGGCTATCCGGCGCATAACGGCGTCCGCCGCACAGCGCGCCTGGAGGTATGGTCACGGGCTTGGGGGGGGGTGGTTTGTGCTGGCGCTATCGTTCTTGTGGCTTTGGCGCGGCAATTCCGGGTCTGTGCCGAACTGGCGGGGGCCTTTGCAATTGCCTGCCATCGCAGGTCCTCTCCCGGCTTTCCGCTGGTGCATTCGTTGCCAGATGCGATGGCCTCCGCCGCCGTCCGGGCACCGGTTCGGCCCCTGTGAAGCGGGATATGAGTTTCTGGCTGTAAGGTGTTGACATTCTTGATGGGGGCTTGCCAGATAGCTGCGCTCGCCTGTCGAGGGGGACCGAGTGAGGGGTTGTCGCGCTTCCCGCGTGGGTTTCGCCGTCCTGCTGGCTGCGCTGGCGCTTGCCGCCGCGGCGCCGGCCTGGGCGCAGAGTGTGAGCTTGCGCCTGTCGCCGGCTTCGATATCGGAGGGTGGCGGGGTGGCCTCGGTGACGGCCAGTCTGAACACGCCGAACAGCGCGGCGGTGACGGTGACGGTCAGCGTGGCGCCGGTCGCCTCCAGCGGCGCCCGGGCGGCGGATTACACGCTGACGGGCACCACGCTCACCATCGCCGCCAACACCACCGCCAGCGCCGGCACGGTGACGATTACGGCGGTCAACAACGACATCGACGCGCCCGACAAGATGGTGAGGGTGGCGGGCAGCGCCGCGGGCGGCGGCGGCAGCCTGACCGGCCCGGCCGACGTGACGCTGACCATCGCCGACAACGAGCCGTCGGTCACCGCGACCACGTGGCGAAACGGCGCCCCTACAGCCAACGACTGGGACATCACCACGTCACCGCTGCTGGCCAAGACCACCGCCCAGCCACTGGCGGTGAGGACGCGAGGGGGTAGGGAGCGCCTCGTCGATTTCTGGGCCTGCGCCACCAGAGACGCCACGCAGCCAACCCAGGGTTACACCAACACCGGACCGGGCGCGGGCTGCACCCAGCTTACCACCAACAACACGCCCAACTCGATCACGCTGACCCAGGCGATGATCGACAATGACGGCGTGGTCATTGTGGTGTTGGAGGAGTCGTCGGGCAGACATTTCTATCTCTACGCCGAATGGGTGCCCATCGTCTCGCTGCCGGAGGCGACGCTGATCCTGTCGTCTTCGTCGATCCGGGAAAATGGCGGGGTGGCCACGGTGACGGCGGTGCTGGACAAGCCGGCCTCCGGGGCGGCGACCGTCACGGTGGCGGCCAGCCCCGGCGCGGGCACGGATTTCACGCTCTCTGGCAATACGAGGCTGGTGTTCGCGAACGGCGCCACCGCCAGCAGCGGCACAGTCACCATCACCGCCATGGACGACAGCGCCGACGCGCCCAACGCGCAGGTGACGATTTCGGGCAGCGTTGCTGGCGACATCCGGGCGCCCGAAGCCACCACGCTGACGCTGATCGACGACGAAGGCACGCCGATGGTGACGCTGGGGCTGTCCCCCTCGTCGATCTCGGAGGGCGGCGGGGTGGCGACGGTGACGGCGCGGCTTTCGGGCGCCTCCAGCGCGGCGGTGACGGTGACGGTGGCGGCGGCGCCCAGCACCGGGGCGACGGCGCGGGACTTCACATTGTCTCTGACGCGGACGCTGACCATCGCCGCCGGGGCGACCGCCAGCAGCGGCACGGTGACGGTGACGGGCGTCAACAACGATATGCGCGGGGCCGCCAAGCAGGTGACGGTGTCGGGCAGCGCGGCCGGCGGCGGGGTGGCGAACCCGGCCAGCGTGACGCTGACCGTCACCGACAATGACGGCACCGTGCCCACCGGGACCGACAGGCGCTGGGTAACGGGGCTCGGTACCTATGACGTCACCACGGCGTCGCTGAAGGGCAAGACCGACCCGCAAACGATCACCGTTACCGGGAGGAGCTTGGGGGATCGATGGGTCTGGGCGTGCGCTTACAGGACGGTCAGGCGACTCGCCTCAAATCGCGGCCCCGCGCCGACCGAGGGCGCCATTTGCAGCCGGGCCACCGGCAGCGGCGGGTCCAGGACGATCCGTCTTACCCAGGCGATGATCGACAATGACGGCGTGGTCGTCCTCGTCACGCATGGCGGCCTCTTCCCCGACGGCATAACAACTTATTACTACTACGGCGAGTGGCTCCCCATCACCGCCGTGCCCAAGGCGGCGCTGGCGCTGTCGTCCTCCACCATCTCCGAGACCGGCGGCGTGACGACGGTGACGGCGACGCTGGACGAGGCGGCCGCCGGGGCGGCCACCGTTACGGTGACGGTGACGCCCGGGGCGGGGGCCATGGTGGGCGATGCCACGCTGTCGGCGACGACGGAGCTGGTGTTCGCCAGCGGGGCCACCGCCAGCACCGGCACGGTGACGATTACGGCGGTGGGCAACAGCATCGACTCGCCGGACAAGCGGATGCTGGTTGCGGGGGAGGCGAGCGGCGATGTGAGGGCGCCGGCGGCGGTGACGCTGACGCTCACCGACGACGACGCGCTGCCGGTCGTGACGCTGGCGCTGTCGTCGGCTTCGATTTCGGAAAATGGCGAGATGACGACGGTGACGGCGAAGCTGTCGGGCGCCTCCAGCGAGGCGGTGGTGGTGACGGTGACGGCGGCGGACGATTTCACCCTTTCCGGCGGGGGGACGCTGACCATCGCCGCCGGGGCCACCGCCAGCGGCGGCGACGGCGTGACGCTGACGGCCGAGGACAACGACGGCGATGCGCCCGACAAGCAGGTGACGGTTGCCGCCACGGCCAGCGGCGGCAATGGCGTGGCGGCCCCGACCGGGGTCGCATTGACGCTGACCGACGACGACGATGCCCCGGGTGTGACGCTGAGCCTGTCGGCAGCCTCGATCGGCGAGAACGGCGGCGAGACCACGGTAGCGGCGGCGCTCTCCCATCCCTCCAGCGCGGATACCACGGTGACGGTGACGGCGGTGGACGGGGCCTATACGGTGGGTTCGGACGCTGTGATCGTCATCGCCGCTGGCGATACCGTGAACGCTGGCGACACGGCGACCGTGGCGGCGGTGGACGACAGCGTGTATCAGGGCGGCGCTGACGGCGCCGGGCGCGCCACCACGGTGACGGGCACGGCGGCCAACGACCAGGCAGCCGCCAACTCGGAGACCATGGCCGTGACCGGCGCGGCGCTGACGCTCACCGACGACGAGACGGCGCCCATGGTGACGCTGGCGCTGGCGCCGGCGTCGATTGCGGAAAACGGCGGGGTGGCGTCGGTGACGGCCACGCTTTCGGGCGCATCGAGCGCGGAGGTGGTGGTGACGGTGGGGGCGGCGGCCGGGGCCGGGGCGGGGGCGGACGACTTCACGCTCTCCATGGAGAACACGCTCACCATCGCCGCCAATGCCACCGCCAGCAGCGGCGATGTGACGGTGACGGCCGAAGACAACGATGTCCACGCGGCGAACAAGTCGGTGACGGTCTCCGGCACGGTGGCGGGCGGCCACGGCGTGGGGAACCCGGCGAATGTCACCCTGACCATTACGGAAGACGACACGCTGCCGACGGTGGCCCTGGCGTTGTCGCCGGCGTCGATTTCGGAGACCGGCGGGGTTTCGTCGGTGACGGCGACGCTTTCGGGCAAGTCGAGCGAAGCGGTGGTGGTGACGGTGGGGGCGGCGGCCGGGACCGGGGCGGTGGCGGGCGACTTTGACCTCTCCGCCGCCACGACGCTGACCATCGCCGCTGGCAGCACCGCCAGCAGCGGCGATGTGACGGTGATGGCCAATGGCAACGATGTGGATGCGCCGGACAAATCGGTGACGGTCTCCGGCACGGCGACGGGCGGCAACGGGGTGGCGGCGCCGTCGGATGTCACGCTGACGCTGAGCGACGACGAAACCCTGCCCACCGTGACGCTGGCGCTGTCGTCCTCGTCGATCTCGGAGACTGGCGGGGTGGCGACGGTGACGGCGACGCTTTCGGGCAAATCGAGCGCGGCGGTGGTGGCGACGGTGGGGGCGGCGGCCGGGACCGGGGCGGTGGCGGGCGATTTCACCCTCTCCAGCGCCAAGACGCTGACTATCGCGGCCGGGCAGACCGCCAGCGCCGGCACGGTGACGGTGACGGCCAATGGCAATTTGGTGGATACGAACGACAAGCAGGTGACGATCTCCGCCACCATGGCGGGCGGCCATGGGGTGGCGGCGCCAGCCACGGTGGACCTGACGCTGACCGACGACGACACGGCAGGCGTGACCTTCAACCCCACCACCATGACCCTGACCGAGGAGGGCGCCAGCAAGACGTTCACCTTTGTCCTGGACACCGAACCGCCTCCTGGGCTGGCGCAGTGGGTCAGCGTCGGCCTCTACCCCGACATCGGCCTCGCGCTGGGGGGCGACAATCAACTATCCCCCATGAGGGGGCAAAACTACACCTTCACGACCACGACCTGGGACACGCCCCAGACGGTGACCGTGAATGCCCTCGCGGACTCCGGCCACGAGGACAACACCCTGCGCCTCAGATACGTCGTGGCCGACTACGGACTCGGCGATGTGGGGCGGAACGTGGCCCATGCGCAGCGCCCCATCGGGGTGACGGTGACGGTCATAGACGACGACAAGCCGGCGGTGACGCTGGCGCTGTCGGAGAGCTCGATCTCGGAGGACGGCGGGGTGGCGACGGTGACGGCGACGCTGGACAAGGCGGCCAACGAAGGGACCACCGTCACGGTTTCGGCTTCGCCCGGGGCGGGGACCGATTTCACCCAGGCGGGAACCCTGCTCACCATCGCCGCCGCTGCCACCACCAGCACCGGCGTGGTGACATTGACGGCGATGAACAACACCGCCGACGCGCCGGATAAGGAGGTGACGGTCTCCGCCACCGTAGATGGCGGCGATGGCGCGTCGGATCCGGACGACGTCACGCTGACCATCAGCGACGACGAGGCGGCGCCGGGGGTGACGCTGGCGCTGTCGGATGACTCGATTGCCGAGAACGGCGGCAGCTCGGTGGTCTCGGCGACGCTCTCGCATCCCTCCAGCGCGGCCACCACGGTGACGGTGACGGCGGTTTCCGGGGCCTTCACGGTGCCGTCGGGGGCGGCGGGGCAGATCGTGATCGACGCCGGCGACACCACCGCCGCCAGCGACACGGTGACCGTCATGGCGGTGAACGACAGCGTGCATCAGGGCAGCTCCGGTCGCCAGGCGACGGTGACGGCGACGGTGGCGAACGACCAGGCCAGCGCCGATTCCACCACCATGGCCGTCACCACGGCGACCCTGACCCTGACCGACGACGAAACCCTGCCGACGGTGACCCTGGCGCTGTCGCAAAGCTCGATTTCGGAGACCGGCGGGGTGTCGTCGGTGACGGCCACGCTTTCGGGCGCCTCCAGCGAAGCGGTGACGGTGACGGTGGGGGCGGCGGCCGGGACCGGGGCGGTGGCGGCGGACTTCGCCCAGACGGGAACCACGCTGACCATCGCCGCCGGCAGCACCGCCAGCGCCGGCGTGGTGACGGTGACGGCCAATGGCAACGATGTGGACTCGCCTGACAAGTCGGTGACGGTCTCCGGCACGGTGACGGGCGGCAACGGGGTGGTGGCGCCTTCCAATCTCACCCTGACGCTGACCGACGACGAAACCCTGCCCATCGTGACGCTGGCGCTGTCGGAGAGCTCGATCTCGGAGCAGGGCGGCGAGGCGACGGTGACGGCGACGCTTTCGGGCAAGTCGAGCGAGGCGGTGACGGTGACGGTGGGGGCGGTGGCTGGGACCGGGGCGGTGGCGGCGGATTTCGGCCTTTCCGCCGCCAAGACGCTGACCATCGCCGTCGGGCAGACCACCAGCGCCGGCACGGTGACGGTGACGGCCAGCGGCAACGACGTCCATTCGGGGGACAAGTCGGTGACGGTCTCCGGCACGGTGACGGGCGGCAACGGGGTGGTGGCGCCATCGGATGTCACCCTGACGCTGAGCGACGACGAAACCTTGCCGACGGTGACGCTGGCCTTGTCGTCCTCCTCGATCTCGGAGACCGGCGGGGTGGCGACGGTGACGGCGACGCTTTCGGGCAAGTCGAGCGAAGGGGTGACGGTGACGGTGGGGGCGGCGGCCGGAACCGGGGCGGTGGCGGCCGATTTCGACCTTTCCAGCGCCAAGACGCTGACCATCGCCGCCGGCACCACCGCCAGCGCCGGCACGGTGACGGTGACGGCCAATAGCAACGACCGCCATTCGGGGCCCAAGTCGGTGACGATTTCCGGCACCGCGGTGGGCGGCAACAACATAGCGGCGCCGTCCAATCTCACCCTGACGCTGACCGACGACGAAAGCCTGCCGACGGTGACGCTGGCGCTGTCGTCTTCGTCGATCTCGGAGAGCAGCGGGGTGGCGACGGTGACGGCGACGCTTTCGGGCAAGTCGAGCGAGGCGGTGACGGTGACGGTGGGGGCGGCGCCCGGGGCCAACGCGGCGGCGGCCGATTTCGACCTTTCCAGCAACACGAAGCTCACCATCGCCGCCGGCGCCACCGCCAGCGCCGGCACGGTGACGGTGACCGCCAATGGCAACAACGTCCATTCGCCTGACAAGTCGGTGACGGTCTCCGGCATGGTGACGGGCGGCAACAACGTGGGGACGCCATCGTCGCTGACGCTGACGCTGGAGGACGACGACACGGCGACGCTGACGCTGGCGCTGTCGGACCCGATCTCGGGCGAGGCGGACGCCATCAAGGAGCTGGCCACGGCGCCGGGTTCCGAGCGCATGACCACGGTGACGGCGCGGCTGAGCACCCCGGCCAGCGCGGCGGTGACGATCGCCGTCTCGGCGACGGCGGGAACCAACGCGGCGGCGGACGATTTCAGCTTTTCCGCCAACACCAAGCTGATCATTGCGGCTGGCGCCACCGCCAGCACCGGCGTGGTGACGATTACGGCCGTGGACGACCGTATCGACTCCCTCGTGGACGACACAGTGACCCGCAAGAAGGTGGTGGTGAAGGGCGCCCCCAGCAGTACGCTGACCATCGCCGCCCCGGCCGATGTGGAACTGCGGATCTGGGAGGACGACCGCGCCGCCCTGGTGACGGCCCCGGCCTTTCCGCGCTGCCGCCGGGCGCCCTGTCCGGTGTGGCTGAGCGTGGCCGAAGGGGCCAGCGAGACCTTCACCGTGAAGCTGAACAGCCAGCCCACCACCAACATCACGGTGGCGGTGAAAAGCGACGAGTCGGATGAGGGGCTGGTGTCTGCGGGGGGCGGGACGGCGGCGGCATCGACGCGGCTGACCTTCACCGCCAGCAACTGGGAGACGGCGCAGACCGTGACGCTGCACGGCGTGAGCGACCAGGTGGTGGATGGCGACGACGACTACACACTGCGCCTGTTCCCGGACACGCCGGATGAGCCCACAGATGCCTATCATGTGATTGGCGGGGCCAGCGTGCGCCCGCAGACGGTGCGCACCACCGATGTGGATGTGGCCGGGCTGACGGTCTCCGAGAGCACGCTGACGGTGACGGAGGGCGGAGCGGAGCAGACCTTCACGGTGAGGCTGACCAGCAAGCCGACGGCGGCGGTGACGGTGACGGCGACCAGCGGCGATGGCGACGAGGTGCGGCTGGCCAGGGCGGCCGGCGACGCCAATGCGCAAGCCTTCGCGACCGCGAAGACGCTGGTGTTCAGCGCCAGCGACTGGAACGCCACCCAGACGCTGCGGGTGACGGCGGTGGACGACGACCGGGACGATCCGGCGAGTCTGGCGGTGGAGATTACCCTGGACCCGGCCAGTAGCGACGGCAAGTACAACGGCCTGGACGACGAGACGGTGGATGTCACCAAGAACGACGACGACCCCACCCCGACACTGACACTGGCCCGCGCGCCGGCGGCGATCTCGGAGAGCGGCGGGGTGGCGACGGTGACGGCCACGCTTTCGGGCAAATCGGACGAGGCGGTGGTGGCGACGGTGGCGGCAGCGCCCGGGACCGGCGCGTCGGCGGCCGATTTCACGCTCTCCATGGCCAAGACGCTGACCATCGCCGCCGGCGCCACCACCAGCAGCGGCGTGGTGACGGTGACGGCCAATGGCAACATGGTGGACTCGCCGGACAAGCAGGTGACGATCTCCGCCAGTGTGGCGGGCGGCCACGGCCTGCTTTCGAACCCGTCGGATGTCGCCCTGACGCTCACCGACGACGACGCGCTGCCGACCGTGGCCCTGGCGCTGTCGGCCAGCGCGGTCTCGGAAAACGGCGGGGTGGCGACGGTGACGGCCACGCTTTCGGGCGCCTCCAGCGAAGCGGTGACGGTGACGGTGGATGCGGCGCCTGGGACGGGGGCGGCGGCGGCCGATTTCGACCTTTCCACCGCCAAGACGCTGACCATCGCCGCCGGCAGCACCACCAGCGCCGGCGCGGTGACGGTGACGGCCAACGACAACATGGTGGATGCGCCGGACAAGTCGGTGACGGTCTCCGGCACGGTGGTGGGCGGCAATGGGGTGGCGAACCCGACCGCTGTCACGCTGACGCTGAGCGACGACGACGCGCTGCCGACACTGGCCCTGGCGCTGTCGCCGGCGTCGATCTCGGAGACGAACGGGGTGGCGTCGGTGACGGCCACGCTTTCGGGCGCCTCCAGCGAAGCGGTGACGGTGACGGTGGCGGCGGCGCCCGGAACGGGCGCGGTGGCGGCGGACTTCGCCCTTTCCGCCGCCAGGACGCTGACCATCGCCGCCGGTGTCACCGTCAGCGGCGGGGATGTGACGGTGACGGCCAGCGACAACGATGTGGATGCGCCCAACAAGCAGGTGACGGTCTCCGGCACGGCGGCGGGCGGCAACAATGTGGCGAACCCGACCGCTGTCACGCTGACGCTGGAGAACGACGAGGCGGCGCCGACGGTGACGGTGACGCTGTCGTCTGCGTCGATTTCCGAGAATGGTGGGATGACGACGGCGTCGGCGGTGCTGTCGGGCAAGTCGAGCGCGGCGACCACGGTGACGGTGCAGGGGCTGCAAAACATCTTCACGGTGCCGACGGGCGCGGGGGGGAGGATCGTGATCGCGGCCGGCGCCACCACCAGCGCGGACAGGGTGACGATCACGGCGCTGGACAACGATGTGGACGCGGGGGCCAACGCGCCGTACGTGCTTATCGGGGAGACCAACGACCACCGGGTGAACGCCGCCGCCCACCCGCAGGTGACCATCACCGACGACGACACGGCCGGCCTGGCGCTGGCGCCCACCCCCTCCACCACGGCGCGGCTGCAAACCGACGAGGGGGGCGGGACGGCGAGTTTCACCGTGGCGCTGACCAGCCAGCCCACCGGCGATGTGGAGCTGGACCTGGCCGTGGCCGGCTCCGGCACGAGCGAGGGGGCGGTCTCGCCCGGGTCGCTGACCTTCACGGCCAGCAACTGGCAGACGGCCCAGACCGCGACCCTGACCGGCCAGGACGATACCCTTGCCGATGGCAGCCAGAACTACCAGGTGACGGTGGAGGTGGATCAGACCAACACGGCCGACGACACCTATGACATGGTTGCGACCGCGACCGTCTATGCCGTCAACCACGACGACGAATACGGCCTGGTGACGGGCACGGTGAGCGGCCAGGCCACCGAGGGGGGTGGGACGGCGAGCTTCACCGTGAGGCTGCGAACCCAGCCGGCGCAGGCGGTGACGGTGACGGTGAGCAGCCAGGATGCCAGCGAGGGCCGGGTCTCGCCCTCCACCCTGACGTTCCAGCCGGGCGACTGGAGCACGACCCAGGCGGTGACGGTGACCGGGGAGGACGACAATATCGACGACGGCACCGTCACCTGGAATGTGCGGCTGGACCCCGCCAGCGGCGATACCAACTACAACGCGCTGGCGAATGTGGATGTGCCTGTAACCACCACCGACAATGACGCGGCGCCGGGGGTGACGCTGGCGCTCACGCCGGCGGCGATCTCGGAGAACGCTGGGGTGGCGACGGTGCGCGCCACCCTGTCGCGCCCGTCGGGGGCGGCGACCACCATCACGGTGACGGGCGTGACCGGGGCGTTCACGGTGCCGTCGGGGGCGGCGGGGCAGATCGTGATCGCGGCTGGGGATACGGTGAACGCCTCGGGGACGGTGACGATCACGGCGGTGAACGACAACGTTCACCAGGGCAGCCCCGGTCGCCAGGCGAATGTGACGGCCATCGTGACGAACGACCGGGCCAGCGCCGATTCCACCACCATGGCCGTCACCGCCGCCACGCTGAGGCTGAACGACGACGACGCGGCGCCGGGGGCGGTGCTGGCGCTTTCTCCCGCCTCGATTTCCGAGAACGGTGGCACGTCGGCGGTGAGCGCCACCCTGTCGCGGGCCTCGGCGGTGGCGACCACGGTGACGGTGATGGCGGCGCAGGGCGCGGCCTATCGGGTGGGTTCGGACGCCACCATCGTGATCGCGGCCTTCGCCACCGCCGCCGCCAGCGACACGGCGGCGATCACGGCGGTGGATAACGATATCGACGAACCCAACCGGACGGCGACGGTGACGGCGACGCTGACCAACGACCGGGGCGCGGGCAGCGTGACCGGGGCGACGCTGACGCTGGAGGACGACGATGCGGCGCCGGGGGTGACGCTTTCGGTCCAGCCGGCCACGATCACCGAGAATGGCGGCGCGGCGGCGGTCTCGGCGGTTCTGGAGCGGCCTTCCAGCCAGCCGACCACGGTGACGGTGACGGCGCAGAGCGGGGTCTTCACGGTGCCGGCGGGGGCGGCGGGGCGGATCGTGATCGCCGCCAGCGCCACCACCGCCAGCGGCACGGTGACGATCACGGCCGTGAACAACCAGGTGGATGCGACAGACAACATGGTGACGGTGGGGGCGGCGGCGACCAACGGCCACGGCGTGGGCAGCGTGACCGGCGCGTCCCTGACCATCAGCGACGACGACCAGGCGGCCATCGTCATGTCGGAGACCACCAGCACCAGTTCGCGGCTGCGAACCTCGGAGGATGGCAGCACGGCCACGGTGGACATCACCCTGGCCACCGGGCCGACCGCGAATGTGGTGATCGATGTCACCAGCTCGAACACGGGCGAGGGCACGGCGTCGCCGTCGTCGCTGACCTTCACCTCCAGCGACTGGCAGACGGCGCAGACGGTGACGCTGACCGGGGTGAACGATCCCTCGCCCGGCACGGCCGACGGCAGCCAGAACTACCGGGTGACGCTGGCGGTGAACACGGCCGACACGGCCGACAGCTTCTACGACGCGCTCTCCGACGTGTTCATCTATGCCGTCAACGCCGACGACGAGCTGGGCCTGGATGTGGGCACGGTGACCGGCCAGGCGAGCGAGGGGCGCGGGCAGGCGAGTTTCACCGTGAAGCTGGCGACGGATCCCGGCCAGGCCACGATGTCTTCGCAGGCGGTGACGGTGACGGTGACCAGCCAGGATGCCGGCGAGGGCCGGGTATCGCCTTCCGCCCTGACCTTCACGGCCGGGAGTTCGGGCAACTGGAACACCAATCAGGTGGTGACGGTGACCGGGGTGGACGACAATATCGACGACGGCACCGTCACCTGGGATGTGCGCCTGGATACTTCCAGCGCCAGCGGCTCCGACTACAACGGCATCGCCGACGTGGATGTGTCTGTGACCACCACCGACAACGACGATGCGCCGGGGGTGACGCTGGCGCTGTCGCCGGCGGCGATCTCGGAGAGCGGCGGGGCGGCGACTGTCCGCGCTACCCTGTCGCGCCCGTCGGGGGCGGCGACCACCATCACGGTGACGGGCGTGACCGGGGCGTTCACGGTGCCTTCGGGGGCGGCGGGGCAGATCGTGATTGCGGATGGGGATACGGTGAACGCCTCGGGGACGGTGACGATCACGGCGGTGAACGACAACGTTCACCAGGGCAGCCCCGGTCGCCAGGAGACGGTGACGGCCATCGTGACGAACGACCGGGCCAGCGCCGATTCCACCACCATGGCGGTCACCGGCGCCACGCTGAGGCTGAACGACGACGACTCGCCGCCGGGGGCGGTGCTGGCGCTTTCTCCCGCGTCGATTGGGGAGAACGGTGGCACGTCGGCGGTGAGCGCCACCCTGTCGCGGGCCTCGGCGGTGGCGACCACGGTGACGGTGATGGCGGTTTCCGGCTTCTACACGGTGGGTTCGGACGCCACCATCGTCGTCCCCGCCGGCGCCACCGCCGCATCCGGCGACACGGCGGCGATCACGGCGGTGGATAACGATATCGACGAACCCAACCGGACGGCGACGGTGAGGGCGACGCTGACCAACGACCGGGGCACGGGCAGCGTGACCGGGGCGACGTTGACGCTGGAGGACGACGAGACGCTGCCGGTAGCCACGCTGGGGCTTTCTCCCGCGTCGATTGGGGAGGCCGGGGGGGTGACGACGGTGACGGCGACTCTGGGTGGCAAGTCGAGTCAGGCGGTGACGCTGACGGTGGCGTCGGCGGCGGGGAGCGGGGCGGTGGCGGCGGACTTTTCGCAGGCGGGCACCATGCTGACCATCGCCGCCGGGGCCACGGCCAGCAGCGGGCGGGTGACGATCCGGGCCAACGACAACATGGCGGCCACGGGCAGCAAGCAGGTGACGGTTTCGGCCACCGCCACCGGCGGCAACGGGGTGGCGGCGCCGGGCGATGCCACGCTGACGCTGACCGACGACGATACGCCGCAGACGACGCTGGCGCTGTCGTCGTCGTCGATTGGGGAGAACGGGGGGGTGGCGACGGTGACGGCGGTGCTGGACCGGGTCTCGGCCGTGGCGGTGACGGTGACGATCTCGGCAGCGCCCGGCGCGGGCGCGGTGGCGGGCGATTTCGCCCTCTCCAGCGCCAGAACCCTGACCTTCGCGGCCAATGCCACCACCAGCACTGGCGTGGTGACCGTCACGGGCGTGAACAACACCACCGACGCGCCGGACAAGAGCGTGACGGTCTCCGGCACGGCCAGCGACAGCCTGGGCCTGACCAACGATCCGCCCTCGGCGACGCTGACGCTGACCGACGACGATGCGGCGCCGGGGGTGACGCTGGCGCTGTCGGATGCCTCGATCACGGAGAACGGCGCTACCACGGCGGTCTCGGCGACGCTCTCGCACCCCTCCAGCGCGGCGACCACGGTGACGGTGATGGCGGTTTCTGGGGCCTTCACGGTGCCGGCGGGGGCGGCGGGCTATATCGTGATTGCGGCCGGGGATACCACGGCGGCCAGCGACACGGTGACGATCACGGCGGTGGATAACGACACCGACGAACCCAACCGGATGGCGACGGTGACGGCGACGGTTGCCAACAACCACGACCAGGGCGCGGGCAGCGTGACCGGCGTGACGCTGACGCTGGAGGATAACGACAACGCGCCGACGCCGTGGATGGCGGTGACGCCGACCAGGATCTCCGAAAATGGCGGCACGGCGACGGTGACATTGACGCTGACGCACCCCTCCAGCGCGGCGACCACGCTGACGGTGCAGGCGGTGGCCGGGGTCTTCACGGTGCCGACCGGGGCGGCGAGGCGGATCGTGATCGCCGCCGGGCAGACGGCGAATGCGGCCGACACGGTGACGATTACGGCGGTGGACAACCGGGTGGACGCGGCGACCCGGACCGAGGCGATGAGGGCCCAGCTGGTGAACGACCAGGGCCTGTCGGCGACGCAGCTGAGCCAGTCGATGGAGTTCACCGACGACGACATAGCGGGAATCGTGATGTCGCCCACGACCACCACAAGCTCGCGGCTGCGCACCTCCGAGGACGGCAGCAGCGCCACCCTGACCGTCACCCTGGCCACCGAGCCGACCGCGAATGTGGTGCTGGACGTGGCCAGTTTGGACACCACCCGGGGCATGGTGCAGCCCTCGTCGCTGACCTTCACCGCCACGACCTGGAACACACCGCAGACCGTGACGCTGACCGGCGTGGACGACGACCCCGATGTGGCCGACGGCAGCCATAACTACCAGGCGACGCTGACGGTGAACCAGGCCAGCACGGCCGACAGCGTCTATGACGGGGTGGCGATGGCGACCATCTACGCCGTCAACGCCGACGACGAATACGGCCTGAGCATAGGCAATGTGTCCGGCCCGGTGAGCGAGGCGGGCACAAGCGCGACCTTCACCGTGGCCCTGAACACCCAGCCGGCGGCGGCGGTGACGGTGGCGGTGAGCAGCCGCGATGCCGGCGAGGGGCGGGTGGCGCCCTCCACCCTGATCTTCCAGCCCGGCAATTGGGACCGGGCGCAGCGGGTGACGGTGACCGGGGTGGACGACACCAGCGACGACGGCGATGTCGTCTGGCAGGCGCGGCTGAACCCGGCCAGCGGCGATCCCGACTATAACGGGCTGGCGAACGAGCATGTGGCGGTGACGACGCGGGACGACGACGACGCCCCGGCGGTGACGCTGGCGCTGTCGCGGGACGTGGTTGGCGAGAACGGCGGCGTGGCGACGGTGACGGCGACGCTCTCCCATCCCTCGGGCGCGGCGACCACGGTGACGGTGGCGGCCACGGCGGTGGCCCCGGCGCTGGCGGCGGACTTCACCCAGGCGGGGGCCACGCTGACCGTGGCCGCCGGCAGGACCGTCAGCAGCGGGCGGGTGACGGTGACGGCGGTGAACAACGATATCGACGCGCCCGACAAGCAGGTGAGGGTGGCGGGAACGGCCGCCAACGACCGGGCCAGCGCCGATTCCACCGCCATGGCGGTCGCTGCCGCCACCCTGACGCTGGAGGACGACGACGAGAAGGGGCTGGCGTTCGACCCGCCGGAGTTCCTGGCCGTGATGGCGGGCACAGCGACCGCCTACACGCTGGCGCTGACCAGCGAGCCCGTCGGGCCGGTGACGGTGACGGTTCCCCAGGGCGGGGGCGTGGCGCCGTCGCCGTCGTCGCTGACCTTCACCGGCGCGGACTGGGAGACGGCGCAGACGGTGACGGTGACGGCGGCGCCGGACGACGATGACAGCTATGCCGACGCGGCGGTGGCGTTGATCCACAGCGCGGCGGGCGGCGATTATGGCGGCGTGACGGGGACCATCCAGGTGGCGTCGATGGGCGATACCGTGGTGGCGGTGGCGCCCGGGGCCGGCAACGATTACGGCATCGAGGGCCGGCGGGTGACGGTGCGGGCAGCAGCCGGGGTGCCGGAAGGGATCGAGGTGGATCTGGCCGGGCTGGGCGCGGGCCAGCCCCTGACCGTGACGCTGGACCCGCAGGTGGCGGCGGAGACGGTGGAGAAGACGGCGGCGGACGGGTTCGGCCTGGGGCCGGCGGCGGGGCGGACGGTGGTGGATATCTCGGTTTCCGGGACGGTGCCGGGGGTGCGCATCTGCCTGCCGGTGACGGAAGATGTGCGCCAGGCGGCCAGGGAGCGCCCGCTGCTGTTGCTGCATTACGACGGCAGCAGCTGGGTGCGGGTGGAGGGGGCCGAGGTTGTGGGCGACATGATCTGCGCGCCCCGGGTGGTGGCGTTCTCGCCCTTTGCGGTGGGCTATGTGGACAGGCGCCCGGTGTTCGCGGCCACGCTGGACAGCCAGAGCTATATCGTGGACGAGGCCATCCGCCCGCTGGCGCTGCCGGCGCTGAGGGAAGGCACCGGCGACCCGCCCGTGACCTATGCCCTGACCGGCCCGGGCGCGGTGGAAACCCTGAGCCTGCCCCCGGGGCTGAGCTTCGATCCGGCGACCCGGACCCTGTCGGGGCTGCCCAGCGAGCCGTTCGAGGCGCAGAGCTACCGCTGGACCGCCACCGATCTGGACGGCGCCAGCCAGCAGGTGACGCAGATCTTCACCATCGAGGTGGTGGCCAATCTGGAGATGGCGCGGGCGCGGCTGAAGGCCATCAACCGCTCCATCCTGCCGGAGCTGTCGCGGGCGATGTGGGGCAGCGCGCTGGACGCCATCTCCTCCCGCCTGGAAGTCCCGGCGGGCGGTGGTGGCGGTGGGCTGGCGGCGCAGGGCCTGGACGCGGCGGCGGGCTTCCTGCGCTCCAAGGGCGAGGCGCTGGAGGACGGCGGCAGCTCGTGGAAGGAGCTGCTGGGCGGCGAAGGCTTCGCCCTGGCGCTGGACGGGGGCGATGGCGTGAGCGGTGGGGGCGGCGGCTCTTCGCTGGTGCTGTGGGGCGCCGGCGAGTGGCGCGATCTGGAACGCGAGCAGGCGGCGCTGGACTGGTCGGGCGACCTGTTCTCGGCCCATCTGGGCGCCGATCTGGCCCTGGGCGACGGCTTCACCGCCGGGCTGGCGCTCTCGCGCTATGAGAGCGAGATCGCCTATAGCGACCGCAGCGATGCCGACGAAGGCGCCATCCGGGGCGACCACGAGACCGCCATGTCGGCGGTCCATCCCTATCTGGGCTGGTCTGGCGCCGATGGCAGCCGGCTGTGGACCGCCCTGGGCTATGGGCGCGGCGAGCTGCGCATGAACGATACCGCCATCCGCGAGCGCTATGGCTGGCAGGAGAGCGACAGTTCCATGCTGGCCGCCGCCATGGGCGGGAGCGTCCGGCTTTACCAGGGGCTGCTGTCGTCGCTGGACCTGAAGGCGTCGGTGGAGGCCACCCGCTATGACCTGGACGACAATGGCGAGGTGATCGCCGCCCTGACCGTGGCCACGCAGCGCGCCCGGCTGGCGGCGTCGGGAAGCCGCAGCTGGACGCTGGACGGTGGGCGCCTGGTGACGCCGTCGCTGGAGGCGGGGCTGCGCTGGGACGGCGGCGACGGCGCCACCGGCATGGGTGTGGAGCTGGGCGGCAGCATCGCGCTGAGCGACCCCGGCGGTGGCATGGGGGCCGAGCTGGGCGGGCGGGCCCTGCTGGCCCATGGCGGCGGCATGGAGGAATGGGGCGCGTCCGGCGCCCTGCGGCTGCTGCCCCCGGACGGCGACGGGCGCGGCCTCTCCCTGGCGCTTGCCCCCGCCTGGGGCGTGGCCGATAGCGGCCTGGCGCGGCTGTGGCAGGACGGCATGGCGGCGGGGGGCGAGAATGGCGGCGGCGGCGGCGCCGGTCGGGGCGCCCGCCTGGAGGGCGAGCTGGGCTATGGCCTGGCGGCCTGGGACGGCGCCGCCACAACCACCCCCTACGCCGCCATGACCCTGGCCGAAGACGAGCGCCGCTACAGCCTGGGGCAACGGCTGGGGCTGGGCAGCGCGCTGAGCCTCGCCATCGAGGCCAGCCGCAACGAAGGCGCCAGCGGCAGCGCCGAGCACGGCATCGGCCTGGAGTTGCAGCTAAGCTGGTAGCTCCCTGGCGCCCGGCGTGCGGCGCGCCCCGAACCGGGGCGGGGTAGTCCGCGCGGGAAGGCGGGAAACGCTTGCGAACACAGGCAGGCGATGCGACACTTCTGGCTGGAAACCCGGGCCGGGAACTCGGGTTTTCGCCGCGACCTCGATCGTCTTGCAGACGGCCCCCGCCCCTCGCAGGAAGGAATGCCGCCATGACCGAACAGGACATCCGCGAAATCGCCGAGAAGGCCTTCAAAGCCCGCTTCGGCGACATCGAAATCGTCTGCACCAATGTCAGAACCCGCCTCGACCACACCGACGATCCCGTGGTCGATGTCCACATCGTCTATGACGGCAAATACAAGCAGATGAACCGCCCCGACCTGGTGCGCATCAGCTCGGAGGTCATCGACAAGGCGTGGCGGCAGGCGGAGGACAATCTGGGCTTTCCGCTGGTTCACTTCTTCGCCAAATCCGGCATCGGCCGCCGCGACCCCACCACCATCTAGCCCCCCATGAACGATCCCGCCCATCGCCGCCTGCAAACCGCCATCGACGCCGCCTGGGAGGCCCGCGAAAGCCTCGGCCCCCAGACCGCCGGCCCCACCCGTGAGGCCGTCTTCGCGGCCCTGGAGCTGCTGGACAGCGGCCAGCGCCGCGTCGCCGAACCCTCGCCGCAGGGCTGGCAGCTCAACCCGTGGCTGAAAAAGGCGGTGCTGCTTTCCTTCCGCCTCACCCCCACCAGGGTGATCCCCGGCGCGCCGGGGGCGCAGGCGGGCTGGTTCGACAAGGTGGACAACAAATTCGAGGGCTGGGACCGGGACCGCTTCGCCGCCGCCGGCTTTCGCGCCGTGCCCCACGCCATCGTCCGGCGCGGCGCCCATATCGCCCCCGGCGTGGTGCTGATGCCCTGTTTCGTGAATATCGGCGGCTATGTCGGCGCCGGCACCATGATCGACACCTGGGCCACGGTGGGAAGCTGCGCCCAGGTGGGGCGGAACTGCCACATCTCCGGCGGCGCCGGCCTGGGCGGCGTGCTGGAACCGTTGCAGGCCAGCCCGGTGATCGTGGAAGATGGCTGCTTCATCGGCGCCCGCAGCGAAGTGGTGGAAGGCGTGGTGGTAGAACGCGGCGCCGTCCTCTCCATGGGCGTCTTCATCGGCGCCTCCACCAAAATCGTGGAGCGCGCCACCGGCAAAATCCACCGCGGCCGCGTCCCCGCCTATTCGGTCATAGTCCCAGGCACCCTCCCCCCCAGAAACCCCAACGAACCGGCCCTGTCCTGCGCCGTCATCATCAAACAGGTGGACGAGAAGACCCGCGCCAAGACGTCGATCAACGAATTGCTGCGGGATTGACCCCCGGGTTCACCGGCGTTCCGCCTGCATTGGGCCTCGGGCCCCCCAAGACGGGCAAACCGCCGCGCCCCGCGCCATCGCCAGGCGCGCGAACGAAAACACCGGCCGACGAACCGTTGCAGAATCGAGGGGGGAGGCGAAAGCAGGGCTGCTTACGATTCCTTCATCACACTCAGCCCATGCTCGACGATCATGCCTGCAAGCTCCTCAAGCCGTCACAGCAGCTTCAGCGCCGCAACGATGACACCGCCGATGACGGTGTTGACCAGGGAAACGGCGAGCACCACCTTGACCACCGCGTTGGTGATATCCCGCGAGATTCTGGATTCGAGCTCTGCCACAGCAACCCGAATGTCGTTTTTGGTGGCAAGGTCGTCTTCGATGGCGGTCACCGCAACGGTGACGGCGGCCTCGTTCGCCCGCGCGAGAGCCTCGGCTTGCTTTCGCTCGATACCGGCGGCTTCCAGCTTGTGCGTCACGCCCAGCACATCGAAGGTTGCAGAAAGGGCCATGTCCGAAACCTCTCCATGTTGCCGCCAAGGGGGGACTGCCACGATTCCCTGGGGCAGCACACCCTATTGAAGCAACGCGGCCCCCATTGTCAAGCTCCCTGGGCGTGCCGGCATCGAGCCCCCTTCACCCCTCCCCACCCCTTCACCCCTCCCCACCCCTTCACCCCTCCCCACCCCTTCACCCCTCCCCACCCCTTCACCCCTCCCCACCATAGCGCGCCGCCGCCAGATAAAGCCCGTGCGCCGGGGCGATGGAGCCGCAGGCTCGGTCGGCGGCAGGTTCCAGCTCGGGAGGGGCTTCCATCCTGCGATTCAACTCGTGGACCGAGCTTCCCAGAAGCTCGGCCGCCTTGGCCTCCGAGATCGCGCCTTCCGCGAGAGCGCGCAGGCACAGGCGCTCGAAGCGCCTGGGCTCCTCGCGTGGCACGACATGGGGTTCCCGATATGGCGGGCTGCGCCAGCCGCGCCGGGAGAATTCGTCGAACAGCTGCCGGAACAACGCAAGACTGAAGATGCCGAGATCCTTGCAGCGATAGGTAAGGGCCTGCGCGCTGACGCCGAAAATTCGTTTCAATTCGAAGAGTTCGTCCCAGCCCACGCAGCTGCGGCGCCTGCCGATCTCGGCCCGAAGCGTCTCCGCCGGCATAAGAAACGCCCCGGCGAAGCGGTGCGCCGCCTTCTCATCGTCGATCTTCGCGGCAACATCCAGGACCATGTGGCCGAGCTCATGCGCTATCGTGAAGCGCTGCCGCTCGCCCCAGTGCTCCCGGTTCACGACGATGATGGATGCCGCGCTGCCGTCTTCGCGGCGGACCCTGGCCGTCAGGCCATCGACACCGGCGATATCCGCCGCGACCACCTTGATGCCGCGTTCTTCCGACAGCTCGACCAGATTCGCGATCGGATCGAAACCCAGCCCCCAGTGAGCGCGAAGCCCCTGCGCGGCGTGTTCGGCCTCGGCCGGATGGCGCAGCACCGGCCAGGGGGCCTCTCGCGGCCGGTCCCAGGCGACGCTCGGCAGGGCGAGCAGCTCCTCGACCGTGAGATAGCGTTCCAGCAGGTGCAACACCCTGGCCTCGATCCGGGCTTGCTCGCGCCTGCCCATGAGCCTCTTCCGGCGGAACTCGACGGCCTCGAGCGCCATGTTCCGATCGCTGGCCAGATAGTCCACGGACACGCCGAGCGCGTCGGCAAGCGCGATCAGAACCCCGGAGGACGGCATGGCCTCGCCGCGCTCATATTTGCCGATGGCCTGCGCCGTCACGCGCTGGCCGATTCTGGCCGCCGCCTCCCGCAGAGACAGGCCTGCGGCAGAGCGGGAGGCCCTGAGCCTTTGCCCCATCATCGCTCCTCTCCCTCGTTCCACAGGTTGACAAAATCGCCCGATATAGAACCGATATAGAACATTTATCAACCACCGTTTGACACCGCGACCCTGTAGTCCCCATGCCGGGGAACGAAGCCCGCTCCACCTCCAGCCCACCCCCCGACGGGCCGGGGCTGGGTGTGGGGGGTGAAGACACTGGGGTGGGGGGCTGCTATCTTTGTGTTGGGGGGGCGAAGCGGGCCTTGCCTGGCGGGCGCTTTCTGCCCGCAGGTCCGGGAGCGGGGTGGCGGATGGGCGAACGCGGCGATTTTGCGAACCTGATCTGGCAGATCGCCGACCTGCTGCGCGGTCCCTATCGCCCACCGCAATATGAGCGCGTCATGCTGCCGATGACCGTGCTGCGCCGCTTCGACTGCGTGCTTGCCCCCACCAAGGCGAAGGTTCTCGCGGAGAACGAGCGCTGGCGGGGCAGGCTCGAGGGCGAGGCGCTGGAGGCGCGGCTGAATGCGGTGGCGGGTCAGCGTTTCCACAACCGCTCGCCGCTCGATTTCGAGCGCCTGAAGGGCGATCCGGACCGGATCGCGGACCATCTTGCCGGCTATATCCAGGGCTTCTCGGCCAATGTGCGCAGCATCTTCGAATATTTCGAGTTCGGGAACGAAATCGACAGGATGGACGAGGCGAACATCCTCTATCTCGTGGTCGCCCGCTTCCGCGCCGTGGACCTGCATCCGGACAAGGTTCCGAACCGGCAGATGGGCCTGATTTTCGAGAACCTGATCCGCCGCTTCAACGAGCTGGCGAACGAGACCGCCGGCGACCACTTCACGCCGCGCGAGGTGATCCGGCTGATGGTGAGCCTCCTGTTCATCGAGGACGATGCGCTGCTGGCAACCCCCGGCACGGTGCGCAAGCTGCTGGATCCGGCCTGCGGCACCGGCGGCATGCTGGCCGAGGCCCAGAACTATCTGCGCGAGCACCACACCGGGGCGAAACTCTTCGTCTATGGCCAGGATTACAACGATCGCGCCTTTGCCACCGCCGCCTCCGACATGCTGATGAAACAGGTGGATCACAACGGTGGCGGCGACGACGACAACATCCGCCCCGGCGACAGCCTTACGGAAGACAAATTCGGCGGCGAGACCTTCGATTACTTTCTCACCAATCCGCCCTTCGGCGTGGACTGGAAGAGACAGCGCAGCGAGATCGCGCGCGAGCACGAAAAGCAGGGTTTCGACGGCCGCTTCGGCGCCGGCCTGCCGCGGGTGAGCGATGGCGCGCTGCTGTTTCTCCAGCACATGATCGCGAAGTTCCAGGAGGTCGCGCCGCACGAGCACAAGCATGGCTCGCGCCTCGCCATCGTCTTCAGCGGCTCGCCGCTGTTCGCCGGCGGCGCCGGCTCGGGCGAAAGCGAGATCCGCAGATGGATCGTCGAGAACGACTGGCTCGAAGCCATCGTCGCGCTGCCAGAGCAGATGTTCTACAACACCGGCATCGGCACCTATGTCTGGATCGTCACCAACCGCAAGCAGCGGCGGCGCCAGGGCCGCATCCAGCTTGTGGACGCGCGCGATCTGTGGAGCGCCGGCGGCAGCGCCGAAAGCCGGCGCAACCTCGGATCCAAGCGCCGCCATATCGCCGAGAGCCAGATCGAAGAGATCGTTCGCCGCTATGGGCGCTTCGCGGACGACGAGCGCTGCAAGCTGTTCGACAACGCCGATTTCGGCTATACCCGCGTCACCGTCGAGCGCCCGCTGCGGCTGCGCTACCGGATGACCGTCGCCGACAAGGCGCGCTTCCTCGACGCCTGCCCGCAATTGCTCGACGATGTGCAGGCCATCGACCGGGCGCTCGGGCGCGAGGCGCTGGCGGACTGGAACGCCGTCCGCGACCGCATCCGCGCCCTGCTGCGCCAGCATGGCTCCCGCTGGACGCAACAGGAGTGGAAGCTGTTCCGCGATGTCTTCACCGCGAAGGATGCGGATGCCGCGCCGGTCGCGAAGGGAAGGGACGGATATGAGCCCGACCCGGCCCTGCGCGACATAGAGAACGTGCCCCTCAAGCAGGACGTCGACGCCTATTTCCGACGCGAGGTCCAGCCCCATGTTCCCGACGCCTGGATGGAGCGGGAGAAGGACAAGGTGGGCTACGAGATCGCCTTCAACCGCTATTTCTACACATACACGCCACCGCGCCCGCTGGAAGAGATCGATGCCGACTTGAAGGCGACGGAGGCCGAGATCGCGCGGCTGTTGGACGACGTCCTTATGGGAGAACAACCATGAGCGAGAAAAGCCGCCTCATCGAGTCGATGGTAGAAACCATAAGCGATTACCGCAAAGGTGCTTGCGGTCCACCGACGCCCGGGCATGTGGAGAAGTGGCTTCGCCAATTCGATAAAGAGGCACAGCTACCGATCCTGCGCGAAATGGATCATGTCTTGAAGCGAACATACTTCTCCGAAAGAAGAGTGAAGAGATTTCTTGAATCCGTTTATCGAGCTGAAAAGCTGGTGGGAGATGAGCCGTGTTCTTTCTGGAAAAATGTGAAATTTCTTGACATTCAAAGGGGAGGCAACAGTCAAAAAGATATGCTTGCCTTGTTCAATGAGATACTGAGCAAGGAATGTGGCTTCTCGGTGAATAGCTGCGGCAAGAATCCACATAGCTTCGTTTATCTCGACGATGCGCTCTTTACTGGCAACCGAATTAAGCAAGATTTGGAACCATGGGTCACCGACCATATGGCCGACAATGCGACAATTCACGTCATAACCATTGCACTGCATACTAGGGGATACTGCTATGCTAGCAAAAACATAAGGAGAGTTGCGAAGGATGCAGGTAAAAGGGTAAAACTAAGATGGTGGCGTAAGATAAAGTTCGAAGATCGAATCAGCCACACAGACTCGCCGGACGTACTTCGTCCCACCTCTACTTATGATGATCATTTAATTGTCAAATACATTGATACCCTGAAGCAATACATACCTCAACCTCGCACCGCGGGCAAACCCAGTAGAAATAAGATATTCTCGAGCGAGTACGGAAGGCAAATTCTTGAGAAAGAATTCCTCATGAAAGGTGCATGGATTCGAGAAAAATGTTTGAATCTAAAGCCATTTCACCGCCCATTGGGAAATTCAGTGCTTGAGACTTTAGGTTTCGGATCGTTGGTTGTGACTTTTCGCAATTGCCCAAATAGCGCTCCTCTGGCATTATGGGCAAACGATCCTTGGTACCCATTGTTCCATCGGATGACTAATGCAGAAGCATCTTATCGGTGTATGGTGTGAGATTCAGAGGGATTCGTCTCAATGTTCAAGGCCGATAAGACTCAGGTGTATGATCCTGCTACGAGTGCTGTGTTTTCCAAGACGAAAGAGCAGTTTGGGGGATTGTCTAATATGGCGGCTGGTTTCCCCTTGAGAGTGAACGATGCCCGAATCCAAACCTCGGAAGCGCTCTATCAGGCGTGCCGCTTCCCGCATGACCAAGGCGTCCAACGCCGGATCATCGACGAACGAAGCCCGATGGCCGCAAAAATGCGTAGTAAGCGGTTCCGAAAACAGTCTCGCCCGGACTGGGAAGACGTTCGAATAGATATTATGCGATGGTGTCTGCGGGTGAAATTGGCCCATAGCTTAACGAAGTTCCGCGAATTGCTGCTGGAAACCGGTAATCTCCCCATAGTCGAAAGGTCTCGCAGAGACAGTTTCTGGGGTGCAAAAGTGACAGAAAATGGTATGCTTGCCGGCATAAATGTCTTGGGGCAATTGCTTATGGAATTAAGGGATGAGCTGAAACATAGAAGCCATGAAAGCTTTGTGACTGTAGATCCGCTATCTATTCCCGATTTTCGATTGTTTGGGAAGTTCATCGGAAGGATAGATGGGAGGGATTTTGAACATATGAGTGAGGGCGTAGATTCGTCCCTTACGCTGCTTCCTTTATCACAGTGGCGTAAGAGGATTCAGCATGATTTGTTTGAACAATCACACAACAAAACGGAGGATGGTCAGATGAGTTTCACTAAACCATCGTTATCTTTGCATGCAAACTCCGATCAAAAACGGTGTCAGGGCGGCCGCGATCTGGATTGCAACGCACCGATGAAGCGCACAGACATCGATTTTGCGCCTGAAATTCCCGAATCCTGGAAAGTAGTAAAGTTGAAGAGAATCTCGCATATGAGGAGCGGGGAGGGGATAACGTCAGGAGCTATAGAAGAAAAAGGTTTATATCCTGTCTATGGGGGTAACGGGTTGAGAGGCTACACGGACAGCTTCACACATGATGGCACTTTCGCTCTGATAGGACGTCAAGGAGCTCTGTGCGGAAATGTGCATCTGGTTTCAGGCCGGTTGTGGGTCTCTGAGCATGCTATTGTGGCAACACTGCACGAATCCCACAATATCGAATGGTTTGTCAATCTCTTGAAGACAATGGATCTCAATCGCTATTCCGAATCGGCAGCGCAGCCGGGTCTCACCTCTCAAGGTATTGCCAATCTCTGCGTTCCCCTTCCTTCCCTCTCCCAACAACGCGCCATCGCCGATTACCTCGGTCGGGAGACGGCGCGGCTGGACGCGCTGGTGGCGGCGAAGCAACGTCTGCTGGACCTGCTGGCCGAGAAGCGCCACGCCCTCATCGCCCACGCTGTCACCCATGGCATCGCCCCAAGAGACGCTGCGTGTGGACGGGGCGCTTCTGCCGAGGGCAGAGATCGCACGGCCGTTGCGGGGGGCAGCGGGGTAAAGCCTTGTCAGAGTATTCCGCCGGGTTGGATCAAGAAGCGTTTCAAATATCTTGTTCGTACGATAAAGGGACGAATACCGTCTTCGTCAGAGGGCAATCTCCCCGACGCCAAGACTGCTCCTTACTTGTCCATGGGGTATCTCCGTGGAGAGATTGAAGAGCCTGAGTTTGTGACGGCCGGGCGCGATTCTCTTTACGCGGAGAATGGTGATGTCTTATTGTTGTGGGATGGCGCCAATGCAGGAGAATTTTTACACTCGAAAGCGGGAATTGTTTCATCCACAGTAGCAAAGGTTATACCGACAGAAATCGATGACCGTTTTCTGTTTTGGATGTGCAAGGGCCAGGAAGAGCTTGTAAGATCTGAAACTGTTGGCATGGGCATACCACATGTGGATGGCGATTTTCTTGCGAACATGTTCATACCTGTGCCACCCCCTCCCCAACAACGCGCCATCGCCGACCACCTCGACCGCGAAACCGCGCGCCTCGACGCGCTGGCGAGCAAGGCGCGGGAGAGCATCGCTTTGCTGAAGGAACGCCGCGCCGCCCTTATCTCCGCCGCCGTCAGCGGCCAATGCTCGTTATGCGAATAAGGGCCTAGGCGGTGTGCGCAGAGCACAATGATGCCTCCCGCTTCACATCGCAAAAGAATTCATATTCCTCTGGCCGAACATATCTCCAGGATTGTGGCACCACGAATTCCGGGAAGCGACGCTTGAGAGTTTGAAAGCACAGAGGAATATCGCATCTCCATATCTCTGTAATGACCAATGCATAAGCCATGGCGCTCTCGGCATAGTATGCGTCATACTCGCTTTTCTCAAGCTGTGCCATCTGTTGGACGTCATTCCATATATCGTCGGGCGCTCCGTGCCTGATCTGCCCTACTCGAAAACCGCCGCGAAGCTCTTTCTCCGGGCTGGTAACATATATGAACGCATCGCGATCCATTGCATCCTTCAAGAATCTTCTTCGCAATTCCACCTTCTTCCGGCCATCGAAAATAAGACTCGCGAAGCGAGGCTTTACGGAAAGCAGAATGGGTTTCGGCGTCATATTCATCACTTGCTCTCGAATCCGATACGATATAGCTTTCTGAAGGTTGCGACCGGGATTCTCGATATCGATTGCAAAGACAATCCAACATCGTCCTCACGATACACCTTCCTGAGTGTATCTAGCGGAATAGTATGACGCAAGGGGAATGTATGCGAAAATTGGAGCGCCATGATTTTTCGTGATACATCCTCTCCGCAGAGCCTGTATATTTCAAGCCAATCCAGAATGCCGAATTTTCTGTATTTCTTGAAGAGCACACCGGGTGTTTCCACTTCAATGCGGTCGAGACGGGACACTGCCATGATCTTTTTGCGAGGCGTGCTTGCATACCATAAAATTCGAGAAGAGGGTTTCAGCATGTTTTGGCCCCTGCTGCTTCTGTAATATACATTATCCCACCGCAGCAATGTTCTCGACTTTCCTCCAATCAGATCGTCCTCTGTTCCCGATCGATCTATAAGGCTCATAGCATAGCCAGTTTTGATGGGAACCAGATAGTAGTTCTCATTATTCGCTACAAGATCGACTGGAGAGCAAAACCCTTCAAGTTGAGAATCTGACATCGCATTGCACAAGCTGGCGGCGTCATGACATCTTTCGCGTATTATCGGCAGAATTTTATCTCGGCTCATGCTTCCTGTGAGACAGAACTTGACCAATTTCCCATTGCACTTCCGAAATCCAACTTGTTGGCATACTCCAGCAAAATTTGGAGAAAGGGAATCCGTTTCAATTGTCACCATGCCGATATTCTTTTTCACTGCGCAGCGAATCGTATCCGCTACAAGAAAAGATTCCAGCGACTCTCGATTGCTCCTTTGCGCGATTCTGGCCAAATGCATAGCGCAATTCGTAGAGCTATATTCGACAACTCGAATTGCCAATATATCGGTATGAGATCGGAGAAGATCACATTCAAATTTGCGAGGCATAGAAAGAAAATGTTCCAGTTTTTCTCTCAATTTCCTCTTCCTCTCTCCATGTGCGAGAAGCGCCTCATACGGAAACGCGCTCAGAGCTTCATCGGTAATTCTCTCCCACGAAAAGCCGTCTCCAATAGCTCGACTTTGACTATACGATCGATTCTCCCTTGTTTCATATTGGATAATCAGCTGGGCAGGACTAAGTATCTGAAGTCCGGTCAGGTGTGAAATATCGTTTGCTCTTCTGAGAATGGAGCTGTCCTCAGTTACAAAAATTTTGGTCTCGGAGCTGGCTGCGATAGCGAGCTGGCGTATGTCGGATATTTCACTTTTGGTGCGCTTAGGCAGTATATTTTTCAAGGATTCTTCAATGTCATCAGCCAACCTTGCATCATATTTCACCTTTGGAAAAGTATCGGCGATACTGCGGGAGCGTTGGCGAGTGTTTGAATTTTCGCTGCGATTAATTTCAGTATAGGTTTCTTCTGTTATTTGAAGAAAGAACGAGTGTTCCGAGTAATTTTCGTATAGCGATTGGGACGGAGTCATTATATCTCCAGGCTCATGCAAGTTGAACAGGATATGCGCATCGATGACAACGTCCAGCGCGTCGCTAGACGTTTTTTCCTGGAATAAGTCTAATTGATCGTCTTGAGCCAGAGTATAATGCCATTGCACCAGCATGTGTCCAGCAAGGGATCGTCCAATTTTTTCTGTTACTGGAAAGAAACCCAATTGAGGCCACACCTTATTTGCGAGAAAATCACGACGGCATCTAAGCGTGATGAATTTTTGAGTGGTGGTTCTACCCTTCAGAGCATCGATCAACTCTCTTGCAATGTTCTGGCGACGAAAAGCTCTTGCTACGCAAAGTTGTATTATGCGGAACCTGTTGTCATATTTGGCATAAAGGAGATATCCGGCAATCTCGCCATTGTCTGCTATCTTGCCGAGGACACAACCATTTTCAAGGTAATCACGAAGAGCTTCTTTCGGTAAAAACCCCAATGTCCCACTGTTACGCTTCATCAAGGCGTCCACAGCTTCAAGGTGTTGCAGTCCCAAATCTTGTATGGTCATGGCAGGACACCGCACAGCAGGAATCGATGGTGCCCACGAGCGACCATCTGCTTCGGAGGGATCGGCATGCCAGGCACAGCTTTGAACAACGCCTCATGGACGATGCACGGGCGCCGGCCAGCCGAAACGTTTCTTCTGCCTCATAGGTATCGTATCTTGTGGCGCGCTGCAAGGCGTCGGCGCGCCCATGCGGACATGCGGAGGGCGGCCATCGTCCGCTTGTGAGAATTGTTTCGGGGTGGCATTATGGGGATGAGGAGCCATGGCGACGATCCGCTTCGAGACCGGCGACATCCTGGCCCAGGACGCGGAAGCCCTGGTCAACACGGTCAACTGCGTCGGCTTCATGGGGCGCGGGGTCGCGCTGCAATTCAAGCGGGCGTTCCCGGCCAATTTCCGGGCCTATGCCGCCGCCTGCCAGCGCGGGGAGGTTCAGCCGGGCCGCATGTTCGTGTTCGAGACCGGCGCCCTGGTGCCGCGCTGGATCGTCAACTTTCCCACCAAGCGGCACTGGCGCGCCAGGAGCCGCATGGAGGATATCGAGGCCGGGCTGGAGGCGCTGGGCGGAGAAATTCGGGCGCGCGCCATCCGCTCTATCGCCATCCCGCCGCTGGCCTGTGGCCTGGGCGGCCTTGCCTGGGACGAGGTGCGCCCGCGCATCGAGGCGGCGCTGGCCGGATTCGGCGAGCTGGACGCCATCCTCTTCCACCCGGACGGCGCGCTGCCGGCAAAGGACATGGCGCGCCTGCCGCAGGCGCCGGAGATGACCCCCGCCCGCGCCGTGCTGGTGGGGCTGATGGACCGCTATATCGCCGCCCTGCTGGACCCCTTCCTGACGCTGCTGGAGGTGCACAAGCTGCTGTACTTCATGCAGGAGGCGGGCGAGCCGCTGCGGTTGCGCTATACCAAGGCGGCCCGCGGCCCCTATGCCGGGAACCTGCGCCACGCCCTGAACAGGATCGAAGGGCATTTCATCGCCGGCTATGGCGCCGGCGGCGACGCGCCGGGCAAGCCGCTGGAGCTGGTTCCCGGCGCCGCCCGGGAGGCGAAGGCGGTGCTGGACGGGGCGCCGGAAACCCGGGCGCGCTTCGAACGGGTGGCCGGGCTGGTCCACGGATTCGAATCGTCCTTCGGCCTGGAACTGCTGGCGACCGTTCACTGGGTGGCGGCGCGCGAGGGCGCCGAGACGCTGGACGACATCGTCGCCCGCAGCCATGGCTGGCACGAGCGCAAGAAGCGATTCTCCCGCCACCAGATCGCGCTGGCGGCAGCGCGGCTGCGCGAGGGAGGCTGGATCGGCGGCCAGGACGCCGCGGCGCCGCTGGCGCGGCTGCGCGAGGGGGGCTGGATCGGCGGCCAGGACGCCACCGCGCCCTGACGACACCCGGACGGCTGCCCCCGCGTCGCGGCCGCATCGACGGGCCGATATGGGCGGCGGCAGGGGTAGCGGATACCATGCGGTTCGCGATGCCGAGACGCGAAGCGGCGCGTTTGTGCTGGAGCCCCGGCCATGAAGACCACCCATGAGACGGCCTTCGAGAGTGTTATCGAAGAGCATTTGCTGGCGAACGGCTATGTCTCCGTCCCGCCGCAGGGCTTCGATGCCGGGCGCGCCATCTTTCCCGAGACCGCGCTGGCCTTCATCCGCGCAACCCAGGCCGGGACATGGGCCAGGCTGGAGGCGATGCTGGGCGAGAATACCGGCGAGCGGATTCTCGCCGATTTGTGCACATGGATGGACAACCATGGGTCGCTGGCCACGCTGCGTCACGGCTTCAAATGTTATGGCCAGACGCTGCGGATGGCCTTCTTCAAGGCGGCGCACGGCCTCAATCCCGAACTGGAGGCCGGCTACGCCGCCAACCTCCTCGGCCTTACCCGCCAGCTCCGCTTTTCGCCGCAGTCCAGGGAGTCGATCGATGTCGTGTTGAGCGTCAACGGCGTTCCCGTCGTGACGGTGGAGCTGAAGAACCCGCTTAGCGGCCAGAGCGTCGAGCACGCGCGCCTCCAGTATCGACGGGACCGCGATCCGCGGGCGCCGATGTTCGCGTTCAAGCGGCGCAGCCTGGTCCATTTCGCTGTCGATAGCGAAGCGGTGTCGATGACCACCCGGCTTGCCGGGGACGCCACCCGCTTTCTGCCTTTCGACAGGGGCGACAGCGGTGGCGCGGGCAACCCGCCCGACCCGGACGGGCGCAACTATCGCACCGCCTATCTCTGGGAAGAGACGCTCCAGCGCGACAGCCTGCTGGACCTTCTGGCGCGCTTTATCCATCTGCAAAGCGAAGAAAAGCGCGACGACCGGGGGCGCAAGGCGAAGGTCGAGACCACCGTGTTTCCGCGTTACCACCAGCTCGCCGCCGTCCGCATGCTGGTGGACGCGGCGCGCCACGACGGCGCGGGGCACAACTATCTGATCGAACATTCGGCGGGCAGCGGCAAAAGCAACACCATCGGCTGGCTTGCCCACCGCCTTGCATCCCTGCACGACGCGCGCGACGAGCGAATTTTCGACAGCGTGATCGTGGTGACCGACCGGGTGGTGCTGGACCAGCAATTGCAGGACACCATCTACCAGTTCGAGCACAGAAGCGGCGTGGTCCAGAAGATCGACAAAAGCGCGCGCCAGCTTGCCGAAGCGCTGGAGAACGGCGTGCCGGTGATCGTTACCACCTTGCAGAAATTTCCCTTCGTTTCGCGCCATTTGTTCCAGATGGCGGAGGAGCGCGAAGACGAGGCGACCGGAATCCTCCCGACCCGGCGTTGCGCGGTGATCGTCGATGAGGCCCACAGCTCGCAGGGCGGCGAGACGGCAACCGACCTCAAGGAGGTGCTGGGGGGCGAGGATCTGCGCGAGCGGGCGACGCAATACGCCGCGCTGGAAGGCCGGCAGGACATGGAGGAGCTCTTCCGCAGCATGGCCAAGCGCGGGCGCCAGGCGAATCTGAGCTTCTTTGCCTTCACCGCCACGCCCAAACACAAGACGCTGGCGATCTTCGGGCGCGACGGCAAGCCCGCCCATCGCTACACCATGCGCCAGGCGATCGAGGAAGGGTTCATCCTCGATGTGCTCCAGAACTACACGACCTATGCCACCTATTTCAAGCTGCTCAAGGCCTGCGCGGACGATCCCGCTGTCGAGCGAAAACAGGCGGCGCAGGCGCTCGCGCTGTTCCTGCGCCTGCACCCGCACAACATCGCCCAGAAGACCCGGATCATGGTGGAGCATTTTCAGGCGGTCACGCGCCACAGGATCGGCGGCAAAGCCAAAGCCATGGTCCTGACCGCGTCCCGCCTGGAGGCGGTTCGCTACAAGCAGAGCTTCGACCGCTATATCCAGGAGCAGGGCTATGCCATCAGGGCGCTGGTCGCCTTCTCCGGGACGGTGCGGGACGACAAGCTGCCGGATGTGACCTACAGCGAGGAGCGGATGAACGACGGCATTCGCGAGAAGGAGCTGCCGGAGCGATTCGCGGGCCAGGACTATCGGGTTCTGCTGGTGGCGGAGAAGTATCAGTCCGGGTTCGACCAGCCGCTGCTTCACACCATGTATGTGGACAAGAGGCTGGCCGGAATCCAGGCGGTGCAGGCGCTTTCGCGGCTGAACCGCACCCATCCCCTCAAGGAGGATAGCTTCATCCTCGATTTCGTGAACGACCGCAAGGAGATCCAGGAGGCGTTCAAGGCTTATTACGAAGGCGCGGAGATGGGCGAGGAGGTCGATCCCAACCACATGTACACGATCAGGGCGGAGCTCGGCGCCTCGGGGATTTATCTCGCGGAGGAGGTCGAGCGTTTCTGCGCCGTGTACTTCAAGCCGAAACGGCGCCAGAGCGCGCAGGATCACAAGGCGATGAACGCGGCCCTGGATCCGGCGGTAACGCGCTTTGCGGCGCGCCGGGGCGACGACGAGGAAGGCGCGGAACTCTTGCGCGGCAAGATGCAGGCGTTCCGCAACCTTTATGGCTTCCTGAGCCAGGTGATTCCCTATCAGGACTCGGATCTGGAGCGTTTGTACGTTTTTCTGCGCCATCTTGCGGCCAAGCTGCCGCGGCGGCGCCATGGACCGAGCTATCTGTTCGACGACGAGGTCCGGCTGCAATATTATCGCCTGCAAAAGCTGGCCGAAGGCTCCATCCCGCTCCAGGATGGCGAGGCGCGCCCCCTCGACGGCCCTTCCGAGGTGGGCAGCGGCCTGGTTCGGGAGCGGGAGGTTCCGCTTTCACAGCTGATCGACATCGTGAACCAGCGCTTCGGGACCAATTTCAACCAGGCGGATCAGCTGTTTTTCGATCAGATCGTCGAAGCGGCGATCGGGGACGACGGGCTTCGGCACGCCGCCGCAGTGAATCCGGCCGACAGGTTCGCGCTGGTGTTCGACAGCCGGCTCAAGCAATTTTTCGTCGAGCGCATGGACCGGAACGAGGACGTTTTCGTTCGCTATATGAACGACCCGCAGTTTCGCAAGATCGTGAGCGACTGGATGGCCGCGGAGGCGTATCGACGGCTGCGGCCGGAACCCGCCGGGGCGGCGCTGGAAGGCGCCGGCGACGCGCGCCATCCCGCCCGGTGACCCCTGAATTCCGGGCCGCCGGGGAACTGCCCCTACCGGCGCTGTCACAACCCGTTCGCGGGGGTGTCGGGCGGGGGCCGCGCGCCGGCCGCGGCCGACTCCTCCCCGCCATAGCGCACTGCCGCCAGGTAAAGTCCGTGTGCTGGGGCGATGGGGGCGCAGGCTTGGCGGTTGCGGGCGGCCAGGGCGGCGGCCAGGTCGTCGCCGCTCCACTTGCCTTCGCCCACCAGGCGCAGGGAACCCACCATGGAGCGCATCTGGCGGTGGAGGAAGGAACGGGCGCGGGCGGCGATGGCGACGGTTTCGCCCTGGCCGGTGACCGCCAGCGCGTCCAGGGTTTTGACCGGCGAGGCGGCCTGGCACTGGGCGTCGCGGAAGGTGCTGAAATCGTGGCGGCCCACCAGGCGCTGGGCCGCTGCGTGCATGGCGGCGACATCCAGCGGGCGGGGCAGGCGCCAGGCGCGCCCACGCTCCAGCGCCAGCGGCGCGCGGCGGGCGACGATGCGGTAGAGATAGCGCCGTTCCACGGCATCGAAGCGGGCGTGGAAGGCGTCGGCGGCGCGGCTGGCGGCCAGCACGGCGATGGGCAGCGGGCGCAGCCGGGCGTTCAGGGCATCGCGCACCGTGGCGGCGGGCCAGGCGCGGGCCAGATCGACATGGGCCACCTGGCCCAGGGCGTGGACGCCGGCATCGGTGCGCCCGGCGGCCACCAGGGCCACCCGCTGGCCGCAGAAGGCGTGGCAGGCAGATTCCAGGGCCTGCTGGATGGAGGGGCCGTGGTTCTGGCGCTGCCAGCCGACGAAGCCGGCGCCGTCGTATTCCAGCAGCAGGCGATAGCGGGGCACGGCTTCAGCCGAACAGGAAGCCGGGCTCCAGCCGCAGGCCGCGCTGGAAGGCGGCGCCATCTGTGGCCGGACGCCCCGCCCGCTGCACCCGCAGCAGCCGCAGGGCGCCGGCGCCGCAGGCGACGGTGAGCTGGCGATCCAGCAGCTCGCCCGGCTGCCCGCGCTGCTCGTGGCGGGGCGCCGGGCAGGCCTCCAACACCTTCACGACGGTGGCGGCGGCCTGGGTGAAGGCGCCGGGGCGGGGGGAAAACGCCCGCACCTGCCGATCCAGGGCGATGGCCGGGCGGCGCCAGTCCAGGCGCCCGTCGGCGCGGGCGAGGCGGGGGGCGTGGGCGATGCCCGTGCCGGGCTGGGGCCGCGCCCGCGCCCGGCCCTGGTCCAGGGCGGCCAGCAGCTCCGGCAGCATGGCCGCGCCCAGCTGCGCCAGCCGTTCCTCCAGGGCGGCGGCGCTGGCCCGGGCCGGCACAGGCAGGCGTTTTTGGGCCAGGATGGGGCCGGTATCGAGGCCGGCATCCATGCGCATGAGCGTGATCCCGGTTTCTTGGTCGCCGGCCAGGATGGCATGGGCCACCGGCGCCGCGCCGCGCCAGCGCGGCAGCAGCGAAGGATGCAGATTGACACAGCCCAGGCGCGGGGCGGACAGCAGCGGCGGCGGCAGCAACAGCCCATAGGCGGCGACCACGGCCGCATCCAGGCCCAGGGCCGCGAAGGCCGCCTGTTCCGCGCCATCGCCCAGGCCGGGCGGGGCGCGCAGGGCCAGCCCCAGCTCTGCCGCCCGCTGGGCCAGCGGCGTGGGGCGCGGTTTGTGGCCGCGTCCGGCGGGGCGGGGCGGCTGGCTATAGACGCAGACGATCCGGTGCGGCGAGGCGGCCAGCGCCTCCAGGGCCGGCAGGGCGAAGCGGGCCGAACCCATGAAGGCCAGCCGCAGCGGCCTCACGCGCTTTCCCGCAGCCGGGCCTTCTTCAGCTTTGCCAGCCGGCGCATGACGATGCCGCGCCGCAAAGCCGAAAGGCGATCGACGAACAGCACGCCTTCGAGATGGTCCAGCTCGTGCTGGATGCAGCGGGCCAGCACGCCGGCGGCGGCAAGGCGACATTCGCGCCCGTTGCGGTCGAGATAGCGCAGCTGGACCCTGGCCGGGCGCTCGATATGGGCGAACTGGTCGGGCAGCGACAGGCAGCCTTCGTCCAGCAGCACGGTTTCGGACGAAAAGCGCGCGATCTGCGGATTCGCCAGGCAGAGCGGCCCGTGGCCTTCGTCGGTGTCGATGACGACGACGCGCCTGGGAACGCCGACCTGCACCGCCGAAAGGCCGACGCCCGGTTCGGCATACATGGTCTCCAGCATGTCGTCCATCAGCCGGCGGACGCCGTCGTCCACCGCCGCAACCGGGGCGGATACCACCTTCAGGCGCGGATCGGGGGCATGGACGATGGGCAGGATGGCCATGGCGGCGCCGGGGGTGGGGAAGGGGGCAGCGATGCCGTAATATAATGGCGGCAACGGGCGCGGTTAAGGGGGGCGGCGGCATGGGCGTGTTCGAACTGGCGGTGGTGGCGGGGCTGGCGGCTCTGGCGCTGGCCGTCTTTCTGCGCACCCGGCGGCGGGGCGGCGATGACGCGCTGGCCCGCCAGCTGGGCGAGCCGGGGGGGCTGTGGCGCGTGTGCGGCAGGTGGTAGCACGACAGGGGCAGGGCAAAAAACCCTTGACATCCCGCCGCCCATGCGCTACCCGCCCCGTCGGAGGCTCGGCCTCACGAGCGGCTCGGCGCGCGAATGCGCAGGGTAGCTGGTGCGGCTTTGCCTCTTCTTTTATGCGGGCAGCCCTCGTTTCGTATGAATCGAGGGGGACCAAGGACAATCTTGACGCGCCGCCTGGGCGCAGACTCCAATCCGGAGGGCAGGGGGCTGCTTCGACAGGTAATGGGATATGGCTTGGCTGTTCTTCATCGACGAAAGCGGGCACGATCATAAGAGCACGCCATATGAAGTGCGGGGCGGCTTTGCCATCGCCGCAGGTCGGTTGTGGTCTTTCATACAAGATATGCAGAAGCTGGAAATGGATTGTTTCGGCGGTCGCCTGCATGAATACGGAAAAGAGATTAAGGGTTCAAAATTGGTTGGGAAGCAGAAGTTCAGGCTTGCCGAGCAAAGTGATCGTTTTCTCGATAGAGACAGGCAAAGATTGTGCAGATCTCTGCTTGGGAAGGGCAAATCTGCTCCACCGATTCGGGACGAACTCACAGCATACGGCCAAGCCTGTTTGCGCATGGCACGAGAGACGTTCGCACTTCTGAAACGCCATGAAGCGGTTTTGATGGCTGCGGCTATCCCCCGAGGTGTCACCAAGCCATCGAACTACCAGCATAGCGAATATCTGAGGAAGGATATTGTTTTTCTTCTTGAGAGATTCTTTTACTTCTTGGAAAGCAAGAGAGAACATGGGATTTTGGTGATGGATGAAACGGAGAAGCGTCAAGACCGCAGGTTCGTGGCCAGGATGGAGTCATATTTTACGAAAACCGACAATGGTCGGTATCGAACGACGTGGATTGTGCCAACCCCTTTCTTCGTATCGTCCGACATGACGCCCGCTGTCCAGGCGGCGGACCTCTGCATCTACTGTGTCAACTGGGGATTTCGCCTTCCCGGTCGAGGGATGAACGCAGGGTGCCGCGAAGAAATAGCCAACATGTTCGGAAGAGACTTGGCCGATGTTCAGTTTCGCGGCCAGGGCTATCGCGATGGGCGTGTTTTCGAGAGCTATGGAATTGTCCATGTCCCCGACCCGTACGAAAGAAGGAGACCCGCATAAAAGAAGAGGCAAAGCCACACCAACTACCCTGCGCGTTCATGCGCCGGGCCGTTCGTGAGGCCGAGCCTCCGATAGGCCATATAGCGCATGGGCGGCAGGGTGTCAAGGGTTGGTCCTGGGCGCGGGGTATATGAGAGGGGGGTGCCACCAGGAGCGTGTTCCGGGGGCGCGCCGCGCAGCGCCTTCCAGCACGCCTGCGGGGCGCCTAGGCCGTCACCGCCTGCGGGTGGCCGGCCAGGTGGCGGTCCACCGTCAGCAGCCGGAGGCCCTCCTCCTGGGCCTGGGCCAGCAGCAGTTCGTCGAACGGATCGCGGTGGGCGAGGGGAGGTGTCAGCATGGCGGCGGCGTGGCCCGGGGTCATGGCGATGAGCGTTACATCCAGCTCCTGCAACATGGCGACCGCATCGTCGGGATCGTGAGGGCTCTTGCGGGCGCCGGAGGGATGGCGGGCATGATATTTCAGCCGCATCTCCCAGATCGACACGGCGCTGGCATGAAGCCGCGCCTCGTTTTCGTCCAGGAAGCGGCGCTCGGCCTGCGTGAACTCCCCGCGCGCCTCCAGCAACTTGTAGAGATAGGAGGTGTCGAGGAGGACACGCACGGCCGGCGCCTAAGCGTCGTCTTCCAGGCCCAGCACCTGGCGGCTGAACGCCGGATCGTGGAAAGCGGCGATCATCGCCTTCGCTTCTTCCGGCGAGGCCTGTTCGGTGCCGCGGCGCTGGTGGCAGGCCTCCAGCCTCTCGAAGAAGCTGCCACCGCGGCGCTGGCGGCAGCGCACCAGCTCGACGGCCGGGGCGCCATGCTTGGTGATGACGACGCGCTCGCCGCGCTGGGCGGCGGTGACGAGCTCGGAAAGATGCGTCTTGGCGTGGCGCAGGGCGAGTTCCATGGCGGTGCGCTCCTGGGTGAGGGTGGGGCTATTGTGGGGGGGTTCGGGGGTGGGTGTCAAGGACTACGGTGTGGCCACGGCCGGCGTCTAAGCGTCGTCTTCCAGGCCCAGCACCTGGCGGCTGAACGCCGGATCGTTGAAGGCTGCGGGCCAGCGTTCGCCGCTGCCTTCGGTGCCGCGGCGCTGGTGATAGGCCTCCAGCCTCTCGAAGAAGCTGCCGCGGCCGCGCTGGGGGGCGGCGATGAGTTCGGAAAGGCGCGTTCTGGCGTGGCGCGGGGTGAGTTCCATGGCGATGCGCTCCCGGGTGAGGGGGCCGCTACTATGGCGGGTTCGGGGGTGGGTGGCAAGGACTACGGCGTGGCCACGGCCGGCGCCCGGCGGGCGTCATATCCCCCGGCGCGGGCTCTGGGCCAGATAGGCCAGCCGCTTCGCCTCGCGCCGCGCGGTGGAGACGGCGTGAAGGACGGCGCCGAAGACGAGGCAGACCAGGGCCAGCACATAGCAGCCGACGGCAACCACCAGGGTGGGCAGCCGAGGCACCAGCCCGGTCTGAAGCCAGGTTTCGAACACGGGGGCGAACAGAACGCTGGCCAGGGCGAAGAACGCCAGAGCCAGACCTGAGAAAAAGCGAAACGGGCGTTCCAGCGCGAACAGCTGCGCGACCGCGAAGGACACCAGAAAGCCGTCGCGCCAGGTGTTCAGCTTGCTGCGCGAACCCTGGGGCCGGGGCCGGTAGGGGGTTGCCAGCTCGCCCGTGGGAAGGCGCAGCTGCAAGGCGTGAACGGTAAGCTCGGCCTCGATCTCGAACTCCCCCGCCTCGCCGGGAAAGGATTTGACGAAGCGGCGGGAAAACACCCGATAGCCCGACAGCAGATCGCCCACGGCCGGGCCGAACAGGCCCCGCACGGCGGCGGACAGCATCCGGTTGCCGAAGCGATGGCCGCGCCGCCAGGCGTCGCCGGCGGTGGGGCGGCGCCTTGCCACCACCATATCCAGGCCGCCGTCGTTCAGCATCGCCACCATGGCGGGGGCGCAGGCGGCGTCGTAGGTGGCGTCGCCATCCACCAGCACATAGATGTCGGCCTCGATATCGGCGAACAGGCGGCGGACGGCATGGCCCTTGCCGCGCCAGGCCTCGTGGCGCAGCTCGGCCCCGGCGCCCCGCGCGGCCGCGGCGGTGCCGTCGTCGGAACCGTTGTCGCACACGACGATGCGCGCCCCCGGCAGGGCATGGCGAAACTCCGCCACCACCCGGGCCACGGTATCGACCTCATTGTAACAGGGAATGAGGACCGCGATCTCGCCCGGACCCGCCATGATCGCGAATCCTACACCGGCACCGCCGCCGGCGTCACCACCCCCCACCCGGCAGCCGCCCGGCAGCCCTGTGGCAGCCGCCCGGCATCCCTGGGGCAGGCTCGCCGCTGGCGGGCGCCCCCGCTTCGTGCTAGGCAGTCCGCGCCCCCACCCCCGCGCAGGATGCCCGCCATGGCCCAGACCCGCATCGAGACCGATTCGCTGGGGCCGATGGAGGTGGCCGCCGACCGTTACTGGGGCGCCCAGACCCAGCGTTCCCTGCGCAATTTCCGCATCGGCGGCGAGCGCATGCCCGCCCGCCTGATCCACGCCTATGGCTATGTCAAAAAGGCCGCCGCGCGGGTGAACCGCGCGCTCGGCCGCCTCGATCCCGACCTGGCCGACGCCATCGACCGGGCCGCCGACGAGGCGATCTCCGGCGCCCTGGACGACCATTTCCCCCTGGTGGTGTGGCAGACCGGCTCCGGCACCCAGACCAACATGAACGTCAACGAGGTGATCGCCAACCGGGCGATCGAGCTTCTGGGCGGCGTGCTGGGCTCCAAGACGCCGGTCCATCCCAACGACCACGTCAATATGAGCCAGTCGTCCAACGACAGCTTTCCCACCGCCATGCACATCGCCGCCGTGCTCCAGGCCCGGCGCGCCCTGCTGCCGGCCCTGGAACGGCTGCATGAGGCGCTCCAGTCCAGGGCGGCGGCCTTCGACGGCATCGTCAAGATCGGGCGCACCCATCTCCAGGACGCCACGCCCATGACCCTGGGCCAGGAGTTTTCCGGCTATGCCAGCCAGGTGGACCTGGGGCGCCAGCGCGTTCAGGATGCCCTGGCGCGCCTCTACCGCCTGGCCATGGGCGGCACCGCCGTCGGCACCGGCCTGAACAGCCCGCCCGGCTTCGATACCGACTTCGCCGCCGAAATCGCCCGCCTGACCGGGTTTCCCTTCGTCGCCGCCGCCAACAAATTCGAGGCGCTGGCCGCCCATGACGCCCTGGTCGAGCTTTCCGGGGCGTTGAATGTGGTCGCCGTCAGCCTCAACAAGATCGCCAACGACATCCGCCTGCTGGGTTCGGGGCCGCGCAGCGGCATCGGCGAGCTGGTGCTGCCCGCCAACGAACCCGGCAGCTCGATCATGCCCGGCAAGGTCAACCCCACCCAGTGCGAGGCGCTGACCATGGTTTGCGCCGAGGTCATGGGCAACCATGTGACGGTGACCGTGGCCGGCGCCCAGGGCCATTTCGAGCTCAACGTGTTCAAGCCGGTGATGATCTTCAACGTGCTGCGCTCGCTGCGTCTGCTGGCCGACGGCGCGGTGAGCTTCGCCGACCTGTGCGTCGCCGGCCTGGAAGCCGACCGGGAGCGTATCGAGCTGTCGATGCGGCGCTCGCTGATGCTGGCGACGGCGCTGAACCCCCATATCGGCTATGACAACGCCGCCCGGGTGGCCAAAAAGGCCCATGACGAAGGCATCGGCCTGAAGGAGGCGGCGCTGGCCCTGGGCCTGGCCACGGGCGAAGAGTTCGATTCCTGGGTGCGCCCGGGCGACATGGTGCGCCCGGCAGGCTGAACGCCCCCGCCTGCCCCGCCTGCCCCCGCGCCCCGTCTGCCACCGTGACCGCGCCCTCCGCATCGGCGCCGCCTGCCGCCCGCCCCTGGCTGCTGCCGGCGGCCGTGCTGGCCGTGGCCGCCCTGGTGGCCCTGCCGATCCTGGCGGTGGGGCTGAGCCTGTTCGCCGACAGCGGCGGGCTGTGGCCGCGCCTGGCCCGCCGCGCGCTCCCCATCTATCTGATCAACACCGCCGTGCTGCTGGCCGGCGTCGGCCTGGTGGCCGGCATCGTCGGCACCGCCACCGCCTGGCTGGTGACGGCCTGCGACTTTCCCGGGCGCCGCATCGCCCAATGGGCGCTGCTGCTGCCCTTCGCCATGCCCGCCTATGTGCTGGCCTATGTCTATACCGATCTGCTGGAATATGCCGGGCCGGTGCAGACCGCGCTGCGCGACGCCTTCGGCTGGTCCAGGGACGATTACAGCTTCCCCGCCATCCGCTCCACCGCCGGCGCCGTCGCCATGCTGGCGCTGGCATTCTACGCCTATGTCTATCTGCTGGTGCGCGCCGCCTTTCTGGCCCGTTCGGTGGCCCTGGCCGAGGCGGCCCGCAGCCTGGGCCACGGCCCCTGGCGGGCCTTCTGCCGGGTTGCCCTGCCCATGGCCCGGCCCGGCCTGGCCGCCGGCCTGGCCCTGGTTCTGATGGAGACCCTGGCCGATTTCGGCACCGTGGAATTCTTCGGCGTCCGCACCTTCACCACCGGCATCTACCGCAGCTGGTTCCTGCGCGGCTCGCCGGAGGCCGCCGGTCAGCTGGCCAGCGTGCTGATGCTGTTCGTGCTGGCCATCCTGGCCCTGGAGACCGCCTCGCGCGGGCGCGCCCGCTATGCCGGCGACGGCCATTTCGCCCCCGCCCGCCGCCAGCCCCTGGCGGGATGGAAGGCCTGGCTTGCCGCCCTGGTCTGTTTTCTGCCGGTGGTGCTGGGCTTTCTGCTGCCGGCCGCCGTGCTGCTTCGCCTCAGCCTGGCCGGCGGCGACCGCCTGTTCGGCCCCGCCTTCCTGCCCCTGGCGGCGAACACGGCGGCGGTGGCCGCCCTGGCGGCGCTGCTGACCCTGGCGGCGGCGCTGCTGCTGGGCTATGGCGCCCGCCTCGATCGCCGCCCGCTTTCCCGCTTCGCCGCCCGCTTTGCCACCATGGGCTATGCCATCCCCGGCTCGGTCATCGCCGTCGGCGTGCTGCTGCCGCTGGCCAGCTTCGACAACGCCCTGGACGGCTGGATGCGCGAGCTGTTCGGGCTTTCCACCGGGCTGCTGCTGACCGGATCGGTCGCCGCCCTGCTGTTCGCCTATGTGGTCCGCTTTCTGGCGGTGGCCAGCAACGCCGTCGAGGCCGGCCTCGCCAGGGTGACGCCGGCCATGGACGACGCCGCCCGCAGCCTGGGCCACGGCCCGGCATCGACGCTGGCCCGCGTCCACGCGCCGCTGCTGAAGGGAAGCCTGCTGTCGGCCGCCCTGCTGGTGTTCGTGGATGTGGCCAAGGAGCTGCCGGCAACCCTGCTGCTGCGCCCGTTCGGCTTCGACACCCTGGCCACGCGGGTCTATCGCCTGGCCGCCGACGAGCGCCTGGCCGAAGCCTCCACCGCCGCGCTGGCTATCGCCGCCGTGGGCATCGTGCCCATCGTCCTGCTCTCCCGCGCCATCGCCACCTCACGCCCCGCCACCTCTCACGAGCGCCCTTCCTGACGCCACCCCCCGGGGACTCGGGCTGACATGGGCCGGCGCGGGCCGACGCCGGGCGACGCCGGCCCGCTATCCGGCCGCGGGGTGCTTACTTCCAGCCGTTGGCCTCCATGATCTCCAGCGCCGCCGCCCGCTTGCCGCCGAACACGGCCGCGTCGATATCGTCGGCGACGAAGCTGCCATAGAGGTCGTCCAGCACCGTGGCATGGGCGATGCCTTCCACCGCCGGCCATTCGTTGTTGCCCTCGGCAAAGGCCCGCTGCGCCTCGTCGCTGGCCAGGAACTCCAGCAGCGCCACCGCATTGTCGCTGTTGGGCGCGTTGGCGGCGACGCCAGCGCCGCTGACATTGACATGGACGCCGCGGTCGCCCTGATTGGGCAGGATCACGGCGATGCTCTGCGCGATGGCGACATTGGCAGCATCGTCGGAACGCATCAGCCTGGCCAGATAATAGCTGTTGGCGACGCCGATATCGCATTCGCCGGCGGCCACCGCCTTGATCTGGCCGGTGTCGTTGGATTCCGGCTCCCGCGCCATGTTGGCCACCAGGCCGCGCACCCAGGCCGCCGTCGCCTGCTCGCCATTGGCCGCGATCAGCGAGGCCACCAGCGACTGATTATAGACATTGCCCGACGAGCGGATGCAGATGCTGTCGGCAAAGCGCGGATCGGCCAGATCCTCATAGCGTTCCAGCCCCGCGACATCGACCCCGTTGCGATACACGATCAGCCGCGCCCGCCTGGTGAAGGCGAACCACAGCCCGTCGTCATGGCGCAGATGGGCCGGGATGCGCCGGGCCAGCACGGGCGAGGAGACCGGCTGCAACAGGCCGCGCCCGGCCGCCTCCATCAGATTGCCGGCATCGGCGGTCATGAAGACGTCGGCCGGGCTGTTGGCGCCCTCGGCGGCGATGCGCTCGATCAGCGCCCCGGCCTTGCCCTCGACCACATTGACGGCGATGCCCGTGGCCGCGGTGAAGGCATCGTAAAGCGCCGCGTCGCTGTCGTAATGGCGCGCGGTGTAAAGATTGACCTCGCCCTGCGCCGCCGCCGGCAGCGGCGAGGCGAGGGCGCCCGCCAGCGCCAAGGCGCAGGCGGCAAGCGAAAGACGAAACTTCATGGCGATCTCCCTGGTCAGGTGCCTGGTTGTGCGATTGCGAGTGACTTGCAATCTGAACGAGGCGGACCATAACCCCGCCCCACCCGCCAGGCAACCCCCCAGCAACCTCCTGGACGCGCCCCCGCCACCGCCCCCGGACCGGGGTTGAAACGGCGCCCGCGCCGGGCCACAAGAAACGCCCGCCAGCGCCGCCCCCGTCGCGCGCGGGGCGGCAACGACGGCGAGAGCGACCATGGCCGACTGGAACACCGAGGCGTTCTTCCAGGCCGCCAGCGCGGAGGATGTCTCCCGCCATCTGGCGGCTGGTGCCGACCCGGGGGCGCGGGACGAGGATGGCGCGACGCCCTTGCACCTGGCGGCGCAGCACAGCAGGACTGCGGCGGTGGTGGAGGCGTTGCTGGCAGCGGGAGCCGGTCTGGAGGCCCGCACCGAAAGCGAAGAGACGCCCCTGCATCTGGCGGCGGCCTGCGACAAGACCGGATCGCTGGTGAAAACCTTGTTGAAGGCCGGCGCCAGCCCGGCCGCCCGCGACGAAGACGAAGCCACCCCTCTTCACTCTGCGGCCGTTCGAAATCCGAACCCGGCGGTCACAGCGGCCTTGCTGCAAGCCGGCGCCGCCCTGGAGGCGCGCACCTGCGATGACATTGTTACGCCTTTGCACCTGGCGGCCGCCCACGGAGAAAACCCGGCGGTGATCGCGACCCTGTTGCAGGCCGGCGCTCATCTGGAGGCGCGCACCGAAAGCGAAGAGACGCCCCTGCATATGGCGGCCGGCAACAACGAGGCCGTTTCGGTGATCGAAGCCTTGCTGCAAGCCGGCGCCGATCTGAAAGCGCGGGACGATAACCGGCAAACTCCCCTGTTCTGGGCGGTGGTGAACAAGAATCCGGCCGTCATCCAGACGCTGCTGGCGGCCGGCGGCAGTGTGAAAGATCGCAACCTGGAGGGCAGGACGCCCCTGCACCTTGCCGCGGCGCTCGCCAAGACACCGGAAGTTGTCCGGAAGCTGTTGAAAGCCGGCGCCAAGCTGGAGGCAGGCGACGAGGAAAAATTAACGCCCCTGCACATAGCCGCGGGGAAAAGTAAGAAGGCGGCGGTTATCCGGGCCTTGCTGAAAGCCGGCGCCAAACTGGAGGCCCGCGACCAACTGGGGCAAACTCCCCTGTGCCTGGCAGCGATGCTGAACGGGGCTCCGGCCGTCACCCGGGCGCTGTTGAAGGCCGGCGCCAACCTGGAGTCGCAGAGCGACCACAACACGACGCCCTTGTTCGCGGCTGCCACGGCGAACAAAAACCCAGCGGTTGTCAAGGTGCTGCTGGCTGCCGGCGCCAACCTGAAAGCGCGGACCGAAGATGGAATGACACCTCTGCACATGGCGGCGTCCAGAGGCGAGACTCCGGCGTCGATAACGGTGTTGCTGGAGGCAGGCGCCAACCCGATGGAGCGCAACAACAAACTGAAGGCGACGCCGCTTCACCTGGCTGCCATGGGCACCGACAAGCCCCTGATCGTCGAGCTGCTAGTCCAGGCCGGCGCCAACCCGAAAGCCCGCGACAAAAACGGCCAGACCCCCCTGCACTACGCCGCCCGCTCGAACGAAAACCCGTCGGTGATGGCGGCGCTGCTGGACGCTGGCGGCGATGCCTCCATCAAAGCCCGCAGTGGTGAAACCCCCTACGACTACATTGACGACGACTCTTCCCTCAAGGGAACCGAGGTCTATTGGCGCCTGTACGACGCCGCCACCCCCTGGTATTCCCGCACCATCTTCGACCTCGCCCGCCGCCACCGAGCTCGCAGGAAAGCGCCATGACCACCGCGCCCATCGTGGCGCTCGAACTGGCCAGGACGACGCTCACAGGCACTCACCTGCACTCCAGTGGTCCATCATGGTTTCGGCTGTCCTGAACCGGCCCCCGCCCCTGCCATGTATTTTCCATGGGGGAGGAGTCGGATATATATTGCCTCACGATGGTTAGACAAGTTTTTAGCGATCTTCGCCTCCACGAGGATAGCGACCTTTGCTTTCGCAAGGATGGCAGAAACATAGCTCGCACATCGCTGGTTCCGGCCATTTTTCTTAAATAAATCGTAAAGGCTATCAGGGTGATATCCTGCAACTTGCCCGATCAATACGTCATTCTTATTTCGCAGAAATTTCCCCGCCTCATCGATCATATTTGAAGTTATGCAGACTACTTGCTGAGATGTTCCTGCCTCCAATTCAATTTCGTTTGGGAGAAGTTTCGTAATCTTAAAATCGCTCTTACGACTCGGGGTACAAATAACTTGGCCCGGTGTCAACATCCCGCAAATGTACTGGAAAAGACTCGACATATTCCCATCCCACTTTGAGCCGTCGCCACAGCCTGCGCCGGAAGCGTGAAGCGGTTACCTCCTCCTGGCGAAGGGCGAGTGATGTCAGGCTGGGCGAACCATATCGGGCTCATCAAGAGCACCCGGCGCCCCATCCCTAGATCATCGCCGAGGCATCGTCAACAGGGCAGCCGCAAACCGACACCGCCCCGCCAGGGCAGGGGGCCTCACCCCCGCAGCACCGCCTGCAAGCCGCGCCTACCCATCCAGCTTCGGCATATCCGGCAGCTGGCCGAATTCGATCCCTTCGTCGCGCAATTGCCGCGCCTGGTCGCGGGTGGCCTGGCCGTAGATGTTGCGCTTGTCGCTTTCGCCGTAATGGATCTTGCGCGCCTCTTCGGCAAAGCCGGTGCCAACATTGTCGAAATGCCGCTCCACATGCGCCTTCACGGCGCGCATCATGGCCATGGCCCGGCCGGTCTTTTCCTTCTGCTTGGCCAGCGTCACCGACCGCTCGCCGTCCGCCGCCGCATCCTCCCCCTTGTCGCTGCCGTCCGCCGCCTTCTCCTCCCGGCGGCCACCGGCCCCGGTCGCCACACGGGGGGCCATCAGCGCCTTTTCCACCCGGTTGTCGCCGCACACCGGGCAGGCGATCTCGCCCGCTTCCGCCTGGGCGCGAAAATCGTCGCTGCTGCGAAACCAGCCCTCGAACACATGGTCCTTGCCGCACTTCACATCGAATACGATCATCGCCCGCGCCCGGCCTCGCCCAGGAATTGTGCTTCGTTCCCCCGATATATGGACCTTGCGGCGGCGATGGGCAAGATGACGGCGCCCCGCCCGGGCAGCGAAGACACCCCGCCACCATGGCATCCGCAACCCCATCGCCCGCCGCCCCGCTGCCCAGCCCCTGGATGCTGCGCTTCGCCCCCCAGGTTCCCGCCGGCGGCACGGTGCTGGATGTGGCCGCCGGCTCCGGGCGCCACGCCCGCCTGTTCCTGGCCCGCGGCCACCCCGTGGTGGCGGTGGACCGCCGCCTCGATGGCCTTTCCGACCTCGCCCGCCATCCCCGGGCCGAAATCGTCGCCGCCGACCTGGAAGACGGCAGCCCCTGGCCCTTCGGCCAACGGCGTTTCGCGGCGGTGGTGGTGGCGAACTATCTCCACCGCCCGCTGCTGCCGCTGCTGGTGGCGGCGGTGGCAACCGGCGGCGTGCTGCTCTACGAGACCTTCGCCCAGGGCAACCAGCGCTTCGGCCGCCCCGCCAACCCCGATTTTCTGCTCCGTCCGGGCGAATTGCTGCGCGCGGTCGCCGGCCAGCTGCGGACGATCGCCTATGAGGACCGCATCCTTCGCCGCCCGCGCCCGGCCGCTGTGCAGAGGATTTGCGCCCGCCGCGAGGACTATTCCGCCGCCAGGGCCTCTGCCAGCGGCGGCGCATAGGGCCGGTCATGCGCCAGGGCGGGGATGGTCGCCCGCACCCGCGCCACCTCGGCCACATCCACCTCGGCCATGCACCAGCCCGTCTCCACGCCGGCATCGGCCAGCACCCGGCCCCAGGGATCGACGATCATGGAATGGCCGCAGGTGCGCCGCCCGCCGGGATGGCGCCCGGTCTGGCAGGCGGCAAAGACGAAGGCGCCGCATTCGATCGCCCGCGCCCGCAGCAGCACCTCCCAATGGGCATCGCCCGTCACCTTGGTGAAGGCGGCCGGCGCGCTAAGCAGCACCGCCCCGGCCCTGGCCAGATCGCGATAGAGATGGGGAAAGCGCAGGTCGTAGCACACCGTCATGCCCAGCCCGCCCCACGGGGTGGGCGCCAGCACCGCCTTGTCGCCGGGGCGGAACATCGCCGATTCGCGATAGCGCGACCCGTCCGGCAGATCCACATCGAACATGTGAATCTTCTCGTAATCGGCCACCCTGTGCCCGCGCCGGTCGAACAGGAAGGCGTGGTTGGCCAGCGTGCCATCGACCCGCAGCGCGGCCACCGAACCCGCCTGCAACCACACCCCGGTCTCGGCCGCCACCGCCGCGAACGCCTTCAGCGCCGGATGGTCGCCAGGGCGCCAGGCGTTCTCCAGCCGCTCTTCTTCGCTGGCCGCCATCAGGGCGACATTCTCCGGCAGGCCGACCAGGTGGGCGCCCGCCGCCGCCGCCTCCCTCACCAGCTGGCAGGCGGTGGCGATATTGGCGTCCATGTCCAGGCCGGCATTGACCTGCACACAGGCGATTTTCAGAGGGGCGATTTTCAGGGGGGTGTCGGCTGCGCTCATGCCGCCCGCCCCAGCCTGGCGTCCAACTGGCCGTCGGCCTCCAGCGCATAGAGCTCGTCGCAGCCGCCCACCGGCGCGCCGTCGATCACGATCTGCGGCACCGTGCGGGCGCCGCACAGCGCCTCCATCTCGGCGCGGCGGGCGGCGTCCATGGTGACGTCGATCTCGCGAAAGGCGACGCCCTTGGCCCGCAGCAGTCCCTTGGCCCGCTCGCAGAACGGGCACAGCGCGCCTGTATAGACCACCACCTCGGCCATGCCCCAGGCTAAGGCCCCGCTGCCCCCCACGCAAGCCCGCCCCGCCATCCCGCCGCCCCCACGCCCCGGCTTGATGACGCCCTGCGGCGCGGCTAGCCTCGCTGGCCGGCGGCAGGGAGAGGGGGAGCGATGGCGGAAAAGACCTTCAACGTCTCATGGGCCGAACTGCACCGCGACACCAGGGCGCTGGCCTGGCTGCTGGCGGAGTGCGGCTCATGGCAGCGGGTGGTCGCCATCGCCCGCGGCGGCATGGTGCCGGCCACCATCGTCGCCCGTGAGCTGGGCATCCGCACCATCGAGACCATCTGCACCGCCTCCTACGACCATATGAGCCGGGGCGATGTCACCGTGCTGAAAGGCGTGGAGGGCGACGGGACCGACACGCTGATGGTGGACGACCTGGTGGACACCGGACGCACCGCGCGGGTGGTGCGCAAGATGCTGCCCAAGGCGTTCTTCGCCACCGTCTATGCCAAGCCCGAAGGCTGCCCGCTGGTGGACCACTATCTCACCGAGGTCAGCCAGGACACCTGGATCCACTTCCCCTGGGACACGGAACTGGCCTATATCCGCCCGCTGGCCGAACGGCTGGCGGCGACATCCTCCTCAGTAACCGCCCCATCGCAGCGGCTTGAAGCGGCGCCGGGGCCGGCCCCAGGCTGGCCCCGCCGTGCCGGCAGGGCGCAAGCCCCCGGGAGGGGGCCATGAACTATCGCGAAACCTTCACCTTCCCCCGGCTGTGGGCCATGTTCGCCGTGCTGCTGGTGGCGATGTTCGCCATCCTGCTGGCGGTGGGCTCCCGCGCCTTCCAGATGGCCCCGCCCCTGCCCAAAGAGGTGGCGGTGGTGGATGGCGAGACGGTGGAGGTGCTGTTCACCGGCGCCGACATCCACTCGGGGCGCGACGTATGGCGGCGCCTGGGCGGCATGGAGCTGGGCTCGGTCTGGGGCCATGGCAGCTATCTCGCGCCCGACTGGACGGCCGACGTGCTCCACCGCGAGGCGCGGGCGATGCTGGACGCCGAAGGCGACCTCGACGCCCTGGCGGCGCCGGAGCGGGCGGCGCGCATCGCCGCGCTGGCGGCCACGCTGCGCGTCAACAGCTATGACGAGGCCAGCGAGCGCATCGTCATCTCGCCGCAGCGGGCCGATGCCATCGCCTCCCTGCTTCGCCACTACACGGCGCTGTTCGGCGGCAGCGGCGACGGCCCCGAGGCGGAGGCCCTGCGCGAGGCCTTCGCCATCCCCAACAACCCCCTTGGCCCCGCGCCCGACGAGGACATCCGCACGCTGGTGGCATGGTGGTGGTGGACCGCCTGGTCGGCGGCCACGCTGCGGCCCGGCGACGATGTCACCTACACCAACAACTGGCCGCACGAACCGCTGGTGGGCAACCGGCCCTCCGCTGCCACCTTCATCTGGTCGTTCGTGTCCGTCGTGCTGCTGATCGCCGCCGCCGGCGCCCTGTGCTGGTTTTTCCTGCGCGAGCGCGAGGAATGGCAGCGCGACAGCGTGCCCGAGGGCGGCTATGGAAAGGAAAACCCCATCGCCGCGCCCGCCGCCGCCCCCACCGCATCGATGCGGGCGGTGGTGAAATACATCTGGATCGTCGCCGCCCTGCTGGCCCTGCAAATCGCCATGGGGGCGGTCACCGCCCATTACGCCGTGGAGGGCCACGATTTCTACGGCATCCCGCTGGCCGACATCGCCCCCTATGCGCTCACGCGCACCTGGCATGTACAGCTTGCCGTGCTGTGGATCGCCACCGCCTGGCTGGGTGCCGGCCTCTATCTGGCGCCCATGATCGCCGGTTTCGAACCGCCCGGGCAGCGGCTGGGCACCGACGCCCTGTGGGCTGCCCTGGTGGTGGCCGTGCTGGGTTCGCTGGCGGGCGAGTGGTTGACCCTGACCGGACGGCTGACCGACCCCGACCTGGTCTATTGGTTCGGCCATCAGGGCTACGAGTTTCTCGATATGGGCCGCTTCTGGCAGCTGCTGATCTTCGTCGGCCTGCTGATCTGGCTCGCCCTGATGACGCGCTGCCTGCTGCCGGCCATCCGCCGGGCGGGCGCCGACAAGCATCTGCTGATCCTGCTGCTGCTGTCGTCGGCCGGCATCGGCCTGCTGTTCGGCGCCGGCTTCCTCTATGGGCGCGACAGCCATCTCACCGTCGCCGAATACTGGCGCTGGTGGGTGGTGCATCTGTGGGTGGAGGGCGTGTTCGAGGTGTTCGCCACCGCCTGGGTGGCGTGGGTGTTCACGCATATGCGGCTGCTGCGGCCCTCCACGGCGGCGGTCTACGTCATGTTCTCGGCCATGATCTTCCTGGGCGGTGGCGTGCTGGGCACCTTCCACCACCTCTATTTCGCCGGCACCCAGGAATCGGTTCTGGCGCTGGGCGCGGTGTTCTCGGCGCTGGAGGTGGTGCCGCTGGCGCTGATCGCCTTCGAGGCCCACGACCATTGGCGCGCCGAACGTCAGGCGCCCTGGGTGCGCCGCTACCATCTGCCGCTGATGTTCTTCCTGGCGGTGGCCTTCTGGAACCTGGTGGGCGCCGGCGTGCTGGGCTTCCTCATCAATCCGCCGCTTTCGCTCTACTATCTGCAGGGCCTGCTGACGACGCCCGCCCACGGCCATGCGGCGCTGTTCGGCGTCTATGGCATGTTGGGGATCGGGCTGGCGCTGCTGTGCCGGCGCGACCTGCCCCAGGCCGCCGGCGCCTGGTCCGACCGCACGCTGCGCTGGGTGTTCTGGCTCTTCAACGGCGGCCTGGCGCTGATGGTGTTCGGCTCGCTGCTGCCGCAGGGCATCGTGCAGGCGCTGGTATCGTTCGAGCGCAGCTACTGGCACGCCCGCGCGCCGGAACTGATGCACTCGCCCCTCATGGAAACCCTGGTGTGGCTGCGGGTGCCGGGCGATATCGTCTTCGCCCTGGGCGCCCTGCTGCTGCTGGTCTTCCTGGTCAGACTGGAGATCGGCCGCCGCTCATAACCCCCACCACCGGTCCAACGACCCACCCGGATGCGCCACCGCGCCTGTCCGGGGGGTGTCGCAAGGCTGTCCTGGCGGTGCCGCGAGGGTGTCAGGGAGCAGCCTCCCAAGGGCAGCGATCCCTCAAGGAGAGGGCCGAACTCATGGTCAAACGGGTTGGGGCCGTGCTCCACCTCGGCTCCGCCCGATTTCCGCCAATCCCACCTGCGAGTCCTATGACCGCCTCGCCCATGAAGCCCATATGGCGGGGATCGTCCTCTGGACCGCCGGCAGGGTATAGGATGATCCCGTCACCAGCCGATAGCATGCACAATGTTCTTGACATGCTGCGCAATCCGCCGTATTCATCGTTATGCCGAGCGGTGGAGCCGATTCGCTATATGAGAATCGAAAGGCATGAACGGTGAAGAATCCATTTAAAAGAAGTAGAAAGATCAATTTACGGAAGCTCTTTAATCGGTATCACTTTGAGAACATAAAATTGAATATCGGTTTTATGCAAGCGGATATACAAGTCACCGATGTTAGTCGCAATGCAGCTTGGGAACTGTATGTCGAGATGTTGACTAGAGTTGTCACCCAGCAGCTTCCGTCCCAAGACGGGGATGATAAAGCAGCATTGGAGAGTGTATATTCACTTTTCCCGACAACACGGGAGATTCTGCGTCGATATGGTCCGGGAGCTGTGGAATTCGGCAAAATCGCCATACCTGTATTGAATCAACAGCTGCGGCCTTTCACGGCGAAATGGCACCGTCTGTCCCTGCAGGGGGCTTTCGACAACGATGTGAAGCGGCAGGAATTTCGTAAGGAATTGGAGTATTTACAAGGGAAGTTGCGCAACTATAACCACATGCTCGCGGAAATTGCCAGCGTGGAGGATATAACCGACCTCGAAGGCACGGAAGGAGAAATCCGATGAACACGATCCCCAAACACAAGGTTTTTATCAGTTTCCATCATAAAGACGAAGATTACAAAGATAAATTCGTCGGTATGATGGGAGATGATATCATAGACAAATCGGTCAAGGACGGCGACATTGACAATATGCAATCGTCCACGGAAACGATACGTCAAAAAATCCGGGAAAGATTTATTGGTGATGCAGTTGTGACGGCAGTTTTGATTGGTCCATGTACGTGGCGGAGAAAGCATGTCGACTGGGAGATCGGGTCCAGTTTGCGAGATACTCGCTCGAACCCGCGTTGTGGTTTGCTGGGTATCCTTCTTCCCAATCATAAGAATTACAATCACGAGTATTATGGGGAGAGCAAATTCAATCCCAATCTGATACCGCCAAGACTTGCCGACAATTGCGGAGGGATGGATCCCTTTGCTCGCATTTATGATTGGTCCAACAATCCAGAATCTATCAGGCGCTGGATTCATCAGGCGTTTGAGCGCAAAAGTAGGACGCCCCCCAACAACAGTCGTCCGCCGTTTGGACAAAATCGAGGCGGTGAATATTCAAAAGGCTGGACCTACTAAGCCAGTATGCGCGTTGTATGCCTTGTGGGGGGCGCTTCCCTCACGGCACGACCACAACCTTGCCCCGGGCGCGGCGTTCCGCCAGCTCCGCCAGGGCGGAAGACGCCTCCTCCAGGGGATAGCTGCGCGAAACCAGGGGCGCGATGTGGCCCTGTTGCAGCCAGGCGAACAGGCGGGCGAAGGACGCGGCCAGCACCCCGTCGGCCCGCCCGCGATAGCTGGACCAGTGGATGCCCACCACCGAGATGTTCTTCACCAGCAGGATGTTGGCCGGCGCCTGGGGGATGCGCCCGGCGGCAAAGCCCACCGTAAGCAGCCGTCCGCCCCAGGCGATGCAGCGCAGGGACTGATCGAAAATGTCGCCGCCGACGGGGTCGAAGATGACATCGGCGCCGCCGCCGGTCAGCTGCTTGACCCGCTCGCGGAACGGGCCCTGGGCATAGTCGATGCCGTGGTCGGCGCCGTGCTCGCGGGCCAGCGCCAGCTTGTCGGCGCTGCTGGCGGTGGCGATCGTAAGGGCGCCCATGGCCTTGCCCACCTCCACCGCCGCCAGCCCGACGCCGCCCGAGGCGCCGTGGACCAGCAGGCTTTCGCCCGCCTGCAAGCCGGCGCGATGTTCCAGAGCGACATGGGCGGTGCCATAGGCCACCGGAAGCGCGGCCGCCACCGCGCTGGCCACCCCCGCCGGGCGCGGGATGGCCTGGGTAGCCGGGCACAGCGCCAGCTCGGCGAAACCGCCGGTTCCCACCAGCCCGATCACGGCATCGCCTGCGGCATGGCCTTTCACGCCGGGTCCGACGGCCGCCACTTCGCCCGCCACCTCCATGCCGGGGATGAACGGCAACTCCGGCTTCACCTGATAGCGGCCCTGGACGATCAGCGTATCGGCGAAGTTGACGCCACAGGCCCGGACGCGGATGACGATCTCGCCGGCGGAGGGCACCGGATCCGCCACCTCTTCGACGGCGAGCGCCCCGCCCAGCTGCCGGCACATGACCGCCTTCATCGCCCGCTCCTCCCGCCGTGCCTGCCCACCGTCACCCTAATCGACGCCCGACCCCGTGCAAATGGGCCAGCCAGGCCAGCACCGACATCGCCAGCATGGCAAGGACGACCGGCAGCGGCGAGGCCGCCAGGCTGTGGCCCACCGCCGCCATCGCCGCCGCGCCGATGGCCATCTGCAAGGCGCCGGCCAGGCCGGACGCCGTTCCCGCCCGGCGCGGATCGACGCTGACGGTGCCGGCAAAGCCGTTGGGCATGCTGAAGCCGTGGCCCACCGACATGGCCCCGGTCAGCAGAAAGAAGCCGGCGACATCGAGGGCGCCGGCCAGCAGCACCGCCAGCAGCAGGAAGGCCACCGCCATCGAAAAGGCGGTGCCGATGGCGATCATGCGGTCGGAGCCGACCCTGGCGCCGATTCGCGCCGAAGTGAAATTGCCCGCCATGTAGCAGCCCGAGACCAGCACGAACCACCAGCCATAACCGGTGGCGGAACGTCCGAACATGTCGATCGCCACCGCCGAGGCGCTGCCCAGAAAGCTGTAGAACGAGGCGGTGGTGAACGCGACCTGAAAGGCATAGCCGCGAAAGCGGCGCTGGCGCAGCAACGCGCCGCAGCCGTGCCACAGCTGGCGAAAGCTGGCCGTGCGGGTGCGCTGGACATGGGTTTCGTGCAGCAGGGCAAAGCAGGTCCAGACGGCGATGGCGCCGAAGGCCAGCACCAGCCAGAACACCGACCGCCAGCCGAACCATTGGTAGAGATAGCCGCCCACCAGGGGCGCGATCATGGGCGCCAGGATCATGCCGGCGGTGATATAGGCGATCGTCTGCGCCGCCCGCTCGCGGTCGAACAGGTCGCGCACGATGGCCCGCGAAAGCACCACGCCGGAACAGCCCCCCAGCGCCTGGCAGGCGCGCCCGACCGCCAGCGGCACCACATCCCAGGCGGCAAGGCAGACGACCGAGCCGGCCAGGAACACCCCCATCCCCGCCAGCAGCATGAGGCGGCGACCGAAGCGGTCGGAAAGCGGCCCATAAAACAGCTGCCCTACCGCCATGCCCAGCAGATAGGCCACCAGGGAAAGCTGCATGGTACCGAAACCGGTACCGAACTCGCGCGCCATGCCGGGCATGGCCGGCACCTGGGCCTGAAGCGCGAAGGGGGAAAGCGAGGTCGCCAGAATCAGCACCCATAGCGGCGGCTGGCGGAGCTTCCGGCGCGGTTCAGCCATGGCCGGCCAGCACCTCGGCCAGGGGTCGCCGTCCGCTGCCGGGAGCCAGCGGCCGCTGCTGCGACGGGTGAGGCGCCCAGCCGACGAGATAGATCGCCTCGAAACGGGCTGTGATGTGGCCTTCGCCGTCGCCGTGGCGGCGGGCATAAAGCGCCGCCGCGCCCAGCAGGGCATCGCGGCGGGCAAAGCCCCTGGGGCGCAGGGCCAGCGCGTTGGTCTCGCCCATGGCCCGCAGTTCGCGCATCAGGGCCAGCGGGTCGGGATAGCTCATGTCCAGGCGGTCGATATCGGCCACCGGCAGCGCGAAGCCGGCCCGTTGCAGCAGGGCACCGGCAGCGCGGATATCGACCATGGGCGAAAGGCGCGGCGCCAGGCCGCCGCTGGCCGCCAGCTCGGCCTCGGCCAGGACGGCGCGCAGCTCCGCCAGCGTCTCGCCGCCCAGCAGCGAGGCCAGAAACAGGCCGTCGGGGCGCAGGGCGCGGCGGATGGCCAGCAGCGCCCCCGGCAGATCGTTGACCCAGTGCAGGGCGAGGTTGCTCACCACCAGATCGAGGGATCCGGGCGCCAGCGGCAGATGTTCTTCGTCGGCGGCCAGACGGGGCGGCGTCAACTGGCGAGCGAAGGCGGGCGAGGCATCGGCCTGGATCAGCGTGCGGATGCCACCCCGCCCTTGCAGCAGCGCCCGCAACCCGCCGCGCCGCGCCCCCAGCTCCAGCGCCAGGGGGAAGCTGCGGGCGATGTCGTCCAGCCGCTCCACCAGCCTGGCGCCAACCTCGCGAAACAGAGCCTCGCCACCGGCCAGCCGCGCCGCGCGACCTCGATGCAGGGCCAGCGCCCGGCGGTCGAAAGGGGCAGCATCGCTCATGGCGGTATCGTTCATGGCGCGTCTTGTGCGCCCTGCCGGCGCTGGCGGCAAGCCGCGGTGGATGGGGGGCGGCAGGCGGACATGTCCACAGCCAGACAGCCCGCCGGCGATTGAACGCGCCGCCGGCAAGATGCCCGATGACGGCCATGCCCGCATCCGCTCCCTTGCAGCGCGCCACCCGGCTCACGCTCGATGTCGTGCTGCCGCTGCGCTGTCCCGTCTGCGATGGCGTGGTTCGCGAGGTGGGCAGGCTGTGTCCGTCCTGCCGGCCGCAGCTGGCCTTCGTCACCGAACCCATGTGCGCGCGCTGCGGCCTGGGCTTTGCCTGGGACCATGGGCCGGAGGCGCTGTGCGCCGGTTGCCTCGCCTGGCCACCGGCCTTCGCGCGCGCCCGCGCCGCGCTGCGTTACAACGACATCGCGCGGTGCCTGATCCTGGGCTTCAAGCATGGCGACCGTCTGCACCGGCGCGACGCCTTCGTCCGCTGGCTGGAACGGGCGGGCGCTGCGGCGCTGGCCGAGGCGGAGATCGTCTGCCCGGTGCCGCTGCGCCCGTGGCGGCTGTGGCAGCGGCGCTTCAATCAGTCGGCCCTGCTGGCCAACGCCCTGGCATCCCGCGCCGGCCTTATCGCCATGCCCGACCTGCTGGTCCGCCGCCGCCAGAGCCGGCCCTCCCAGGCCGGGCTGAACCGGCGCCAGCGAATCGCCAATCTGCGCGGCGCCATCGCCGTGCGAAAACACCACGCCGCCGCCATCGCGGGCCGGCATGTGCTGCTGATCGACGATGTGATGACCACCGGGGCCACGGTTTCGGCCTGCGCGCGGGCGCTCGAACGGGCCGGTGCCGCGCGAGTCGATGTCGCGGTGCTGGCGCGGGCGGTGTAGGGATGGGATGCCACCTTGCGCCTGCCGCGGCGCCAGCGAAGGAAGCGACTATGAGGGAAGGCTACAGGCTGAAGAGGCCGCCCCATCCCGGCGGCTTCGTCAAAAGCGAGATCGTCGCGCCGCTGGGGCTGTCGGTGACGGAAGCGGCCGCCGTGCTCGGCGTCACCCGCCCGGCATTGTCGGCCTTTCTGAACCAGCGTGCGGCGCTCTCCCCGGAGATGGCCTTGCGCATCGAGAAGGCGTTCGGCGTCAGCATGGAGACACTGATGCGGATGCAGAACAGCTACGCCATCGCCAGGGCGCGCCGCATGGAGGACCGCATCCAGGTCGCCCGCTATGCCGGCAGCGCGGCGCGATGACATAGGCGATACAGGCGCGTGGGTTCGAATAGGAGCAAGACACGGCGCGGTCCCGCTTACCCACCGCGCCGCTGCCTGCGACCACGCCCCGGCGCGGCGCGTTGACAAGCGCCGCCGCACTGACCAAGCTATGCCCCGGCCCAGGCGGGACTGAAGAACACGGGGGTCCACGGGGTTCCCGCCCCGGCGGGACGCGGCCCTTCGCATGAGCGAGAAACACGGCAAGCAGACTGCCATGACGCGGCGAGGGGCGGTGGTGGCCCTGACGGTCGCCGCCTTTCTGGCGTCGCTGACCGTGCTGGCCGTCACCCTTCTGACCGGCCCCGGCGATGTGGTGCCCGAGCTCGGCGAATCGCCGCCGCGGGTGCGCCCGGCCCCCCTGGCCCTCGCCGGACCGGCGGAGACGGCGTCCACAGCGACGGCAACGGCAACGGTGACGGTGGAGGCGCGGCGCGGAGACACCCTGGCCGGCCTGCTCGCGGCCGCCGGCAGCGATGCGGTGGCGGCCGCCGACGCTGTCGCCGCCCTGGCCGGTATCTGGGATGCCCGCCGCCTCCAGATCGGCCAGCGCGTCCACATCGCCCTGGCCGGGGGCGGGGAGGGCGCGCGGGCGCTGGACTGGTTCGCCGTCGCGCTGGACGAAGGCGGCTATGTCGTCGTCCGCCGCCAGCGGACGGCAGGTTTCCTGGCGGCCATCGGCGCGCAGCTGCCGGATAGCGCGCCGGTGCCTGCGGCGGAGAAACCCGCTGCCGCCACCGTCCGGGTGCTGGCGGCCAGCCGCGGCGATACCCTGATGAAGCTCGCCCTGCAGGCCGGCGCGGCGCGCAGCGATGCCGACCGCGCCATCCGCGCCCTTTCCCGCCTGATCGACCCCGCCGCGCTGCAGATCGGCCAGCGGCTCCAGCTCGCCCTTGCCGCAACCGATAGCGGCCCGCGCCTGGCGGCCATCGCGCTGGAGCTCGGCGACGGCCGTTTCGCCACCGCCGAAAGGCTGCCTTCCGGCAGCTACACGGCCAGCCACCGCGACCGCCCCCTTGCCGCCGCCGCGCCCCAGGGCGAAGAACGGAGCGAAGAACAGAGCGAAGAACGGGGCGAGCGCGCCGCCGATGCTCTGCGGGTGCAACGCCTGGCATTGCGGGCCGGCGACACGCTGATGAATCTGCTGCTGGCCGCCGGCGCCAGCCGCGCCGAGGCCGGCCGCGCCATCGCCGCCCTGCGCCCGCATTACGACCTGCGCCGCTTGCAGATCGGCCAGGAGGTCGCCGTCGCCTTCGAAAGCCGCGGCGAAAGCCGGACGCTGGCGGCGGTGGCGGTCGCTATCGGCGACGGCCTCCATGTCCAGGCCGCGCTGCGGGAAGGCGCCTTCGTCGCCAGCCGCACCGCCACCCCCATAGGCGCCGCCCCGCCTGCCACCGCCGCCGAAGCCAGCCCCGGCGAGAAAGACCGGCAGATGGCCGCCGCCGCCCGCCAGGCGCCGGAGCAGACACCGGAACAAGAGATCCCGGCGGGCGCCGTGGCGCTTTCGCCCCGGGCCGAACAGGCCTGGCTGGTGGCCAGAGAGGGCGACACCCTGGCCGGCCTGCTGCGGCTGCTGGGGAGCCGCAAGGACGAGGCCGATCGCATCGTGGCGGCCCTGGCCGGCCATGGCGGCAGCCTGGCGGCCGGGCGGCAGCTGGTGGTGGTGACCGACGAGGACGATGCCGGCCTGCGCATCGTCGCCCTTTCCCTGGATCGGGAGGGCGGCGGCATGGTGGTGGCGTGGCGCCTGGACGACGGCAGCTTCGCCACGGGCGAGGCCGACAGCCACATCGATCTCGCCGATTTCATGCCCGCCGCGCCGGCGGACGACGAGGCCGCCTGGACGCCGCCGGGCGAGGCGGCGCAGACCGCCATCGAAATCGCCGCCGGCGGCACCCTGGCGCAAGGGCTGCTGGCCCTGGGCATCGATCCGGTCGCGGCCGACCGGGCCATCGATTCGCTGCGCGATGTGTTCGACCCGCGCCGCATCCGCGCCGGCCAGATCGTCGAGGTGGCCCATGACGGCGCCCGCCTTACCGGCTTCACGCTGGCCTTCGCCCCGGGCCGGCGGGCCGAGGTGGCGCGCGACGGCGAGGCTTTTCGCGCCCGCCTGGTGGAGGTGGCGCTGCAACGCCGGCTTGCCGCCGCCGCCGGCCGCATCGAAAGCAGCCTCTATGGGGCCGCGCTCGCCGCCGGCGTCCCCCAGCCGGTGCTGGCCGCCACCATCCGCGCCTACAGCTTCGACGTCGATTTCCAGCGCGAGATCCGGACCGGCGACAGCTTCACGCTGCTCTATGAGCGCTTCGTGGACGAGGCCGGCCGCACCCTGCGCTATGGCGCGCCGCTCCACGCCGTGCTGCGGCTTTCCGGGCGGGTGCTGCCGATCTACCGCTTCACGCCGCAAAGCGGCTTCGACGATTATTTCAACCGTAGCGGCGAAAGCGTGCGCAAGGCGCTGCTCAGAACGCCTATCGACGGTGCGCGCATCACCTCCAGCTATGGCATGAGGACCCTGTTCGGCTACACGCGCATGCACAAGGGGGTGGATTTTGGCGCCCCCACCGGCACCCCCATCCTGGCGGCGGGCGACGGCGTGGTGGACTATGTCGGGCGCAACGGTGCCTATGGCAACTATGTTCGCCTGCGCCACAACTCCACCTACAAGACCGCCTATGCCCATATGAGCCGCTTCGCCTCCGGCCTCGCCGCCGGCGCCCGCGTGCGCCAGGGCGAGGTCATCGGCTATGTGGGCAGTAGCGGCCGTTCCACCGGCCCGCATCTGCATTACGAGGTGCTGGTGAATGGCGAGCGCATCGACCCGCAAAGCCTGCGCCTGCCGGCAGGCGAGATTCTGGCCGGCGAAGAACTGGCCCGCTTCCAGGCCGAACAGGACCGGCTGGACCGGCTGCTGGCCGGCCTGCTGCAGGAACGGCTGCCGGCCGGCAGCGGCCCTTGACGCTCAGGCCGACGCTCAGGCCCCGGCCTTCTTCTCCCACCCGCCCTGGCGGGTCTGCTGCCAGTAGGACAGGCGATGGCCGGCCTGCTTGCAGGCTTGCCAGCGCTCGCGGGCGGCGGCGACGGCGGCCCGGTCGCGCCCGTCGAACAGGTCGATCGCCCGTTCGAACGAGGCCAGCCGCTCGCTGCTCTGGCCGTCGATCAGCACCAGCAGACCGGCGCGGTTGAGATTGGCGTCGTCTTCGGCCAGCCACACCGGCTGACGCTCCGGGTCCAGGCCGGCGGCGCCATGGGGGAGAAAGCTGGCCGGATCGTAGGTCCACAACAGCTCGTCCAGCTGGGCCGCCCGCTCTCTGGAACCGGCCACAACCAGCGCCCTCATGCCGCGCTCCAGCGCCTTTTCCAGCAGTTTCGGCAAGGCCCGCTCCAGGGGCATGGCCTGGAGATGGTAGAAGCCGACCTCGGTCACCGCGTCATTTTTCCCAATGGTCGGCGACGAAGCCGTCCAGCAGGCGCACGCCAAAGCCGGTGGCGCCCTTGGGCGTCGCCCCTTCGGCGTTCTTGGCCCAGGCGGTGCCGGCGATATCCAGATGGGCCCAGGGCGTGCCTTCCACGAAGCGCTGCAACAGCACCGCCCCGGCAGCGGAGCCTGCCTCCCGTCCCTTGCCGACATTCTTCATGTCGGCGATCTCGGATTCGATCTCCTTGTCGTAGGGTTTGCCCAGCGGCATCCGCCACAGCGGCTCGCCCGCTGCCTCGCCGGCCGCGAACAGGGCTCCGGCCAGGGCGTCGTCATTGCTGAACATGCCCGCCCGATGGCTGCCCAGGGCGACGATAATGGCCCCGGTCAGCGTCGCCAGATCGACCACCTGGCGCGGGCGGAAGGTGCGCACCGCATAGGTCAGGGCGTCGGCCAGCACCAGGCGGCCTTCGGCGTCGGTGTTGATCACCTCGATGGTCTGGCCCGACATGGTGGTGACCACATCGCCCGGGCGCTGCGCCATGTGGGAGGGCATGTTCTCGACACAGCCGATCACGCCCACCACATTGGCCCGGGCGCGCCTGGCCGCCAGCGCATGCATCAGGCCGACCACGCAGCCGGCCCCCGCCATGTCGAATTTCATCTCCTCCATGCCGGCCCCGGGCTTCAGCGAAATGCCGCCGGTATCGAAGCACACGCCCTTGCCCACCACCGCCAGCCAGGGGCCGTCGCCACCGCCCGGCCAGCGCATGGTCACCAGCTGGCTTTCCCGCTCGCTGCCTTGGCCCACCCCCAGCAGGGCACCCATGCCCAGCTCGGCCATCGCCGCTTCGCCCAGCACCTCCACCTCGACGCCCAGCTCGTCAAGGCGGCCGGCGCGCCGCGCCAGCTCGGCCGGGTAAAGCGTGTTGGCAGGCTCGCTCACCAGGTCGCGGGCAAGGCAGACACCGTCGGCCAGATGCTGCAGGCGGGCCAGCTTCTCCGCCGCGGCTTCGGTCTCCCCGGCCACCACGGTCACCTTTTCCAGCCACGGCTTGTCGTCGTCCTCGATGCGGCTGCGGTAACGGTCGAAGCGGTAGCTGCGCAGCCTCATGCCGTGGACGAAATCGACCACGTCCAGCGGCGTTGCCGCCGGAATGGCGACATGGCGGGCGCCGGCCCGGTCGAGATGGGCATAGCTGTCGCCGCCCAGCTGCTGGCGGTCCAGCGGCTTGAAGGCGGCATAGTCGCCGGTGCCGACCGCGACGATGCGCTCGGCCGCCACACCTTCCGGTGCCGGGATGTCCAGCATCTGGCCGCGTTTGCCCCGATAGCGCCCGGTGGCGATCGCGCGCGAGATGGCCCCGCCCGCCGCCTCGTCCACGGCGCGGGCAGAGGGAAACAGCTTGCGGCCTTCCTCGACGGCGACCAGCACGGTATCGGCATCGTCGGGAAGGGCGGCGGCAAAGGCGATCTGCATCGTCATCTCCCTGGCATCGGCCCCCCAGCCTATCCCAGAGCGGCGGCAAAAAGCACCCCACCCCTGACGCAGGCCGCTGTTTGGCCTATGGTCCAGCCCCTTCGCGGCAAGGTTCCCCGGATGCGCGCGCACACGGCCTATGTCCTGAAACATCTCCTGGTGGCGACCGGGGCCGTCACCGTGGCGCTGGCCGGCGCGGTCTGGCTCAGCCAGTCGCTGCGCTTCCTGAACTTCATCGTCGATAAGGGCATCTCCCTGTTCGCCTTCCTGCGCCTCACCCTGCTGCTGCTGCCCCAGGTTCTGATGGTGGTGCTGCCGGCCGCCACCTTGTGCGCGGTGCTCTACACCTATTACCGGCTGGCCAACGACCGCGAGCTCATCGTCCTGCGCGCCGCCGGAATCGGCCCCTGGGGCCTGGCGAAGCCGGCCCTGGCGCTGGGCGCCATCGCCACCGCCGCCGGCCTAGTGCTGTCGCTGTGGCTGATGCCGGCCGGCTTTCGCAACTTCAAGGACGAACAGGCCTTCCTGCGCGCCGATTTTTCCCATGTCCTGATGCGCGAGGGCATGTTCAACCGGGTCATGGACGGCCTCACCGTCTATGTCCGGGCGCGGGGCGAGGACGGGCGGCTGCTCGGCATCCTGGCCCATGACAGCCGCGACCCCGACGTCACCGTCACCATGATGGCGGAATGGGGCGCGCTGGTGGGCGGCAACCGGGGTTCCACCTTCCTGCTGGGGCGGGGCAACCGCCAGGAGGTCGGCCGCGGCGAGCGGGCGCTGCGCATGCTCTATTTCGACAGCTACGCGCTGGAGCTGGAAACCCTGGGCCAGGCGCCGGGCAGCCGCGAGCGGGAGGCCAAGGAACGCTATTGGCACGAGCTGGTGGGCGCACCGGCGACGGGCTACGAGCGCCGCCAGCGCGGCGAGCTGCTGGCCGAGGCCCATCGCCGCCTCAGCGCGCCCTTCAGCGCCCTGGCGCTGGCCGCCATCGGCCTGGCCGCCATGCTCGCCGGCGAGTTCGACCGCCGTCGCCAATGGCCCCGCATCGCCTGGGGAACGGGCGGCGGCCTGGTCTATCTGGGCGTCGCCTTCACGCTGGCCGGCATGGCGATCCAGACCCCGGTGCTGGCGGCCGGCCTCTATCTGCTGCCGGCCGGGTGCATCGCGCTGGCGCTGCTGGTCATGTCGCGCCACAGCTTCGCCCGCCGCCGCTCCGCCGCCTGATATGCCCGTCTCGCTGGTCCTCTCGCGCTATATCGCGCGCCGCTGCCTCGCCTCGGTGGCGCTGGCCTTCGGCGTCGTCGCCATCGTCATCCTGCTGATCGACATCGTCAATCTGGGCCAGGAGACGCTGCCCCGGGCGCAGGCCAGCTTCGGCCTGGTGCTGGAGATGGCGCTGCTGCGCCTGCCCTTCCTGGCCCAGAAAACGCTGCCTTTCGCCGTGCTGGCCGGCACCATGCTGGCCTATGTCTGGCTGACGCGAACCCACGAGCTGGCGGTCTCGCGCGCGGCCGGCGTCTCCGCCTGGCAGTTCCTGCTGCCGTCGCTGGTCATCGCCGTCACGATCGGCATCGTCGCCATGACCGCCTTCAATCCGCTCGCCTCCGCCATGGTGACCCGCTTCGAGCGCCTCGAGGCCACCCTCGAACACGGCCAGGGCAGCCTGCTGGAGGTCAGCCCCGGCGGCCTGTGGCTGCGCGAGGGCGCCGCCGGGCGCCAATTGGTGATCCACGCCCGCCAGGTGGCGGAACGCGGCACCGATCTGGGCGAGGTGATCGTTTTCGCCTTCCAGGACGACGACCGCTTCGTCGAGCGCATCGACGCCGCCACCGCCCTGCTCGGCGAGGGCCACTGGCAGCTGCGGGATGTGCTGGTGACGCGGCCCGACGCCACCGCCGAAAGCTATGCCAGCCTGCGGCTTCCCACCGCGCTCACCGCCCAGCGCATCCAGAACAGCGTCGCCGCGCCGGAAACGATGTCGTTCTGGCATCTGCCCGCCTTCATCGCCGTCATGGAGGAGGCCGGCTTCTCGGCCCTGCACCACCGCATCCACTGGCATGCCATCCTGTCGCTGCCGCTGCTGCTGGCGGCCATGGTGCTGGTGGCGGCGGCCTTCTCGCTGCGCCTCACCAGGCGCGGGCATATCGGCCTGTTCGTGCTGGCCGGGGTGGGCTGCGGCTTCCTGCTCTATTTCCTGTCCGATCTCTCGCTGGCCCTGGGCATGTCGGGGGCGTTGCCGCCGGTGCTCGCCGCCTGGGCGCCCGCCGCCGTCTTCGCCATGGCCGGTTCGGCCCTGCTGTTCCATCTGGAGGACGGCTGATGGCCCGATGGCGGCGGTCGTTGCCGTCGTTGCCGGCGCTGCTGGCCTGCCTCGCCATCGCCTGGCCGGCCGCCGCCCAGCAGGGGGAGGACGACCCGGCGGCGGCGCTGCGGGCCGAACAGGTGCATTACGACCGGGCGGCGGATGTGGTCACCGCCAGCGGCGCGGTGGAGCTCGCCTGGGGCGGACGGGTGCTGCGGGCCGACCGGCTGGTCTGGGACCGCCCGAACGATGCCGTGGTGGCATCGGGCCATGTGGTGCTGGTGGAGCCCTCGGGCGAGGTCCTGTTCACGGAACGCGCCCAGCTCAGCGGCGATCTGCGCGAAGGCACCGTCGCCGCCTTCCACGTCCTGCTGGCCGACGACGCCCGCCTGGCGGCGGCCGGCGGAAAGCGAAGCGAAGGGCGCTTCACAGAGATGACGCGGGCGCTCTACAGCCCCTGCCGGCTGTGCCCCGAAAGCCCGCAACGCCCGCCGCTGTGGCAGATCAGGGCGCGCCGCGTGGTCCACGACAATCAGGAGAGGGAGCTGGTCTATCGCGACGCCGTGATGGAGCTCTTCGGGCTGCCGGTGGCCTGGCTGCCCTGGCTCGCCCATCCCGACCCTTCGGTCGAGCGGCGCAGCGGCTTCCTGACCCCGCGCTACGGCTCCACCACCGTGCTGGGCCAGACCCTGCAGATCCCCTACTACCTCGATCTGGCGCCGCAGCGCGACGCCACCCTTGCCCCCATCCTCACCCAGGAGAGGGGCGTGGTGCTGGCGGGCCAGTATCGGCAGCGGGGGCAAAGCGGCGGCTGGCAGCTGGACGGCTCCGCCACCGCCGCCCAGGGCGACGACCGCAAGGATCGGGGCGCCGCCGGGCGGCAGCTGCGCTGGCATATCGAGGGCGAGGGCCTGTGGCGCTGGCGGCGGCAGGCGCAGTACGGCTTCGACCTCTACCGCGCCTCCGACGACACCTATCTCGACCGCTACGGCTTCGACGGCGCCGACACGCTGACCTCGCGCCTCTATGCCGAAGGCTTTCGCGCCCGCAGCCGGGCCAGCGCCGAGGGCTATGTCTTCCAGGGGTTGAGGCCGGGGGACGACAGCGGCCTGATTCCGGTGGTCGCGCCGCTGATCGATCTCGACTACGCCAGCGATCCCGACCGGAAAGGCGCCTTCTTCACCCTCGACGCCAACGCCCTGGCGCTCACGCGCCGCGACGGGCAAAGCAGCCGCCGGCTGTCGCTCGAAGGCGCCTGGCGGCGGCCCTGGCTGGTGCCCGGCGGTCATCTGGTCGCCTTTCGCGCCGCCCTGCGCGGCGATGCCTATCATGTCGATGGCGCCACCGCCGCCGATGGGCGGGCGCTGCGCCCCTATGCCACCGGGCGCCTGCGCCCGCAGACATCGCTCGCCTGGCGCTTTCCGCTGCTGCGCGAAGGCGATGGCCTGCAGCAGAGCGTCGAGCCGGTCGCGATGGCGGCCTGGAGCCCCCGGGGCGGCAATTCGGAGCGTATTCCCAACGAAGACAGCCACAATTTCGAACTCGACGAGACCGACCTGTTCTCCGAAAACCGCTTTTCCGGCCTGGATCGGGTGGAAGGCGGCCTGCGCGTCGGCTATGGCCTGCGGCTGGGCCTTGCCGGTGCCGGCGGCCATGGCGATCTGGTCCTGGGCCAGGTCTGGCGCCGCCGCGTCGATGCCGCCTTCGACGCCAAGGGCGGCTTTTCCGGGCGCCTTTCCGATTATGTCGGGCGCCTGTGGATCCATCCCTCGCCCTGGCTCGATCTGCTCTACCGCTTCCGCCTTTCGCGCGACGATCTCGGCTTCCGCCGTTCCGAGCTGGGCGTGGCCCTGGGTCCGGGCCACAGCCGCCTCGCCCTGGATTACATTCGCCTCCAGGATGCCACCGGCGATGTCATCGACACCGAAGACGCCCGCGAGCAGGTCGCCGTCCGCGCCCGCCTCGCCCTGGCCGGGGCCTGGACGCTCTCCGCCAGCTGGCGCGAAGATCTGGGCGGCGGCGGCACCATCTCCTATGGCGGTCAGCTGGCCTGGCAGAACGAGTGCTTCGCCCTGGGCCTCTCGGGCGAGCGTCGCTTCACCCGCAGCCTGGATCGCAGCCCGGAAACCGTCCTCCTGCTCACCCTGCACTTCAAAACCCTGGGCGAACCGCTCTCGTTCTCCCCCGCCACCGGCTGAACACCCTGCCAAACCACGCCCCGCCTTGATTTCACCGCCACCCTCTCGCATGGTCCCCGCCCATGGCCTCACCTTTCCGCCTTTGCGCCCTTTTCTGCCTGGCCCTCGCCGCCGCCTGGTTCCCCCCCGCCGCGCGGGCCCAGCAGGCCACGGCCATCGCGGCGGTGGTGAACGACGATGCGGTCTCCCTGCTGGATGTGGTCGAACGGCTGGATCTGGTGCTGGCCACGGCCGGCATCGACGACGATGACGAGGTCCGCCGCCACTGGCTGCCCCAGGTGCTGGAGGCGCTGGTCGAGGAACGGCTGGTGCTGCAGGAAGGCGCGCGCATCGGCCTCGCCCCCCTGGCCATCGATCTGGAGCGGGAATATCGCCGCATCGAAGGCAATCTCGGCCTGGCCGCCGGGCGGCTGCGCGATTTCATGGCCTTCCACGGCCTCAGCCTGGAATCCCTGAACCGGCAGATCGAGGCCCGGGCCATGCTGGAGACGCTTGCCCTGAGCCGCCTGCGCGCCGGGCAGGTGGGCGAAGAGGATATCGACGACGCCCTGGCCAGGCTGCGGGCCGCCGCCGACGAGCCGGCCTTCCTGCTGGCCGAGCTCTTCCTCGCCGTGGACCGGCCACAGGACGAGCCCGAAATCGCCGCCACCATGGCCCGCCTGCGCGCCGCCATCGTCGATGGCGCCAGCTTCCCGGCCCTGGCGCGGCAGTTCTCCCAGCGCGCCAGCGCCGGCGATGGCGGCGATCTGGGCTGGATGGTGGCCGGCCGCCTGGCCGAAGAATGGCGCCAGGCCGTGCCCGCCCTGGCCCCGGGCCAGGTTTCGCAGCCGCTGCGCGTCGCCGGCGGCTTCGTTCTGGTGCTGATGCGCGACCGCCGCCCCGGCGCCACCCCCGAAGACGAGCGCATCGTCCTGCGCCAGCTGCTGTTTCCGGTGGCGGACGGGGACGATGGGGACGAGCGCCAGGCCGTGCTGGAACGCGCCCGCGCCCGCGCGGAGGCGCTGGCGGGCTGCGCCGGCCTCGACACCGCGGCAGGCGAGGGGGGCGCCGTCGCCGGCGCGGCGCTGGAGGCCCGCCTGGGCGACCTGCAACCGGCGCTGCGCCAGGCGGTGGCGGGCCTGGAGGCCGGCCGGGCCAGCGCGCCCTTCGCCGGCGAGGAGGGCTGGCATGTGGCGGTCGTCTGCCAGCGGCTGGATGCCGCCCAGCTGCCCTCGCGCGACGAGATGCGGCGCCTGCTGGAAGCCGAGCGCTTCGATCTGGCGGCTCGCGGCTATCTGCGCGACCTGCGCCGCCAGGCCTTCGTAGAGCTGCGCCTGTGAGCACCGCCCCCGCCAGCCAGCGGCGATGATCGCACCGGGCGGGCTGCCCAGCCTGCGCGAGACCGCACGCGGCCTGCGGCCCCGCCGCGCGCTGGGCCAGAACTTCCTCCTGGACGAAAACCTGCTGGCGAAGATCGCCCGCGCCTGCGGCGATCTGGCCGGCAGCACGGTGGTGGAAATCGGCCCCGGGCCGGGCGGGCTTACCCGCGCGCTGCTGCGGGCCGGCGCTCCCCGCCTTCTGGCCCTGGAGAAGGACCGCCGCTGCGCCGCCGCCCTGGCCGGTCTGGCGGCGGCGTCCGATGGCAGGCTGCAGGTGATCGAGGGCGACGCCCTGGCCTTCGATCTCGCCGCCCTGGCCGGGCCGGGGCCGACGATCGTCGCCGGCAATCTGCCCTTCAACGCCGCCACCGCCATCCTGATGCGCCTGGTCGAGGCCGACTGCGCCGTCGCGCGCATGGCCGTCGTGCGCATGGTGTTCATGTTCCAGCGCGAGGTGGCGCGGCGCATCGCCGCCCGCCCCGCCTGCCGCGGCTATGGCCGGCTTTCCGTCATGGTGCAATGGGCGTGCCGGGTGGAGGCGTGCTGCGACATCCCGGCCGCCGCCTTCGTGCCGGCACCGAAGGTCGATGCCACCCTGCTCCGCATCACGCCCCGTCCGCGCCCGGCCCCGGCGGCGCCCCGCGCCGCGCTGCGGGCGGTCACGACCGCTGCCTTCGGCCAGCGGCGCAAAACCCTGGCCAACGCCCTGAAGCCGGTCTTCGCCCACCCCGAAGCCGCCCTGGCCGCCGCCGGCATCGCGCCATCGGCCCGCGCCCAGGAGGTCGATCTCGCCGGCTTCGCCGCCCTGGCGCGCCAGCATGCCGGTTGGGAGCCTTGAGCCGGCGATGGCCTCGGCCCAAGCCCCGTCCCAAACCCCGTTCGCATTCGTGGCAGAGCGTCCCGGCGACGACGCGGCCGTGGTGGCGCTGGCGCGCCTGGCCCTGGGCCAGCGCCTGTTCGACAGCCCGGCCGCCGCCATGCGCGCGGGCACGCGCCCGCTCGCCGGCCTCTCCATGGTGGCGCTGGAAGGCGCCCGTCCGGTCGCCACCGCCCGCTGCTGGCCGGTCGTGATCGGCGGCCATACCCGCGCCGTGCAGCTGGGGCCGGTGGCGGTGCATCCCGACCGGCGCGGGCGCGGGCTGGCCGGGGCGCTGATCCGCCGCGTTCTGGGCCGCGCGCGGGCCGCCGGCCACCGTGTCGCGGTGCTGGTAGGCGAGCCGGCGCTCTATGCCCGCTATGGCTTCGAGCCGGCGCTGCGGCGCGCCATCCTGCTGCCGCAGCAGGAAGACCGCGAGCGGTTGCAGGTGCTGGCCCTGGTTCCCGGCGCCCTGGACGGGCTGGCCGGCACGGTGCGCCCCGACAGCGCCGCCTGGCGCGACGCCTGAGGGGCGGCGTCAGCGCGTCCCGAGATCGGCGCGCAGGGCGGCGACGAAATCCTTCATGCCGTCCAGGCGCCGCCGCCGCAGCCGTTCGGCCCGCAGCACCGCCAGCACGTCGGCGACGCTGGCCTCGATCTGCCGGTTGACGACGATGTAGTCGTACGACCGCCAATGGGCCATCTCGCCGCCGGCCCCGGCCATGCGGCGGCGGCGCACCTCGGGCGAATCGGAGGCGCGCGTTTCCAGCCGCCGGGCCAGCTCGCCAGCCGATGGCGGCAGCACGAACACCGAGACCACATCCCGGGCGAAGGCCCGCCGCAGCTGGCGCGCGCCCTGCCAGTCGATGTCGAACAGCACATCGCGCCCGGCCGCCAGCGCCTCCACCACCGGCGCGCGCGGCGTGCCATAGCTGTGGCCGAAGACGGTGGCATGCTCGATCAGCTGGCCGGCGGCGATCATGGCGGCGAAGCGGTCGCGGTCGATAAAGCGATAGTCGCGCCCGTCGCGCTCGCCCCGCCGCTGCGCCCGGGTGGTGACGGAGATCGAAAGCTCCAGGCCGCCATCCGCCTCCAGCAGCCGGCGGGCGATGGTGGTCTTGCCGGCCCCGGATGGCGACGACAGCACCAGCATCAGGCCCCGCCGCCCCGGCTGCGGCCGGTCCTGTGACCGATCCTGCGGCCGGCACGGTCCCGGATTCGCGCTGGCCATGGCGGCGCCCGTCCCTAATCGGCGCTGCGGCGCGCCTTGTAGGCGGCGACATTGCGGTTGTGGCCGGCCAGGGTGGGGGCGAAGAGATGGCCGCCCTGGCCGTCGCTGACGAAATAGAGATCGTCGGTCGCCAGCGGGTTCAGCACCGCGGCGATGGCCGCCCGGCCCGGATTGGCGATCGGCCCCGGCGGCAGGCCGGCATGGGCATAGGTGTTGTAGGGATCGTCCAGCGCCCAGTCGGAACGCAGCAGCGCCCGGCCCAGCGGCGCCCGCCCGCGGGTGATGGCATAGATCACCGTCGGATCCGATTGCAGCCTCATGCCGCGCCGCAGCCGGTTGACGAACACGCCGGCGATATGCGCCCGCTCGGCGGCAAGGCCGGTCTCCTTTTCCACGATCGAGGCCAGGATCAGCGCCTCCTGCGGCGAGGCATAGGGCAGGCCCGGCGCGCGGGCGGCCCACAGCTCGGCCAGGGTTTCGCTCATGGCCTGGCGCATGCGCTCCAGCACCCGGTCGCGGCGCTGGCCGCGCAGGATATGGTAAGTTTCCGGCAGCAGCGCGCCTTCGGCGGGAACGGCGCCGATCTCGCCCTCCAGGCGCCGGTCGTCCTGCAACAGCGCCACCACCAGCTGGCTGGAAAGGCCCTCCGGCACCGTCAGCTTGTGGACCGCCGTCTGCCCGGCCACCACCCGATCCAGCACCCGGTCCATCGACATGGCGGCCTCGAACACATATTCGCCGGCGACGATGCGGTCCGCCTCTCTGCGCCACCTTGCCCGCAGCACCAGCACCGTTCCATCCTCCACCACCCCCTGTTCCTCCAGCATGCGGGCGATGGCGGCGAGGCTCATGCCTGCGGGGATGACGACCGTGGTCGGCGCCGCCAGCGGCCCCGCCTCGCCCGCGCGCCGTTCCAGCCACAGGACGGCGATGACGGCCGCCGCCAGCGCGATGGCGGCCAGGGTCAGCAGGCGTCCGGCGGCCCGGCCCACGGGGGGTCAGTTCGCCTTGGCCACGATCAGCGAGGTGTTGGTGCCGCCGAAGCCGAAGGAGTTGGAGAGCGCCGCCCGCACCTGCCGCTCCCTGGCCCGGTGGGGCACCAGATCGATGCCGTCGCAGCCTGGCGACGGCCGGTCGAGGTTGAGCGTCGGCGGCACGATGTCGTCGTGAACGGCCATGATGGCGTAGATCGCCTCCACGCTGCCGGCCGCTCCCAGCAGATGGCCGATGGACGATTTGGTGGACGACATGCTGATGCGCCCGGCATCGGCGCCGAACAGCCGCTTGACGGCGCCGAACTCGATCTCGTCGCCCAGCGGCGTCGAGGTGCCGTGGGCGTTGACATAATCGATATCGGCGGGCGCCATGCCGGCATTGGCCAGCGCCGCCCGCATGGAGCGAAAGCCACCGTCGCCATCGGCGGCCGGGGCGGTGATGTGGTGGGCGTCGCCGGAAAGGCCATAGCCCGCGATCTCGGCATAGATGCGGGCGCCGCGCCGGATGGCATGGCGGCGTTCTTCCAGCACCAGGACGCCGGCCCCTTCGCCCATCACGAAGCCGTCGCGGCCCTGGTCCCAGGGGCGCGAGGCGCGCTGCGGACAATCGTTGTAGCCGGTGGAAAGGGCGCGCGAGGCGGAAAAGCCGGCCACGCCCAGGGGGCAGACGGCCGCCTCGGCACCGCCGGCCACCATCACGTCGGCGTCGCCGAACTGGATCAGCCGCGAAGCGTCGCCGATGGCGTGCGCCCCGGTGGCGCAGGCGGTGACCACCGCATGGTTGGGACCCTTGAAGCCGTAGCGGATCGAGACATGGCCCGAGGCCAGATTGATGAGCGCCGAGGGGATGAAGAACGGGCTGACCCGGCGCGGGCCGCGATCGCGCAGCAGGATGGCCGCTTCCTCGATGGTTTTCAGGCCGCCGATGCCGGAGCCGATCATCACCCCGGTGCGCTCCAGCGCGGCCTCGTCGTCGGGCCGCCAGCCCGCATCCTCCACCGCCTGGTGGGCGGCGGCGATGGCATAGACGATGAAATCGTCCATCTTGCGCCGCTCTTTGGCCGCCATATAGCGCTCGGGGCGAAACGCGCCTTCCTGGTCGCCGCCGGGTGGCTGGCCGGCGATCTTGGCGGCGAGGTCGTCCACCGGGAAGCTCTGGATTCGCCGCAGCCCGGATTCGCCGGCGGCGATCTTCGACCAGTTGCAGGCGACGCCGTCGCCCAGCGGCGTCACCATGCCCAGGCCGGTGACCACCACCCTGCGCTGGTCGGATACAGCCATCCCGGTGCCGCGCGGGCCGGCGCGCTAGCCCGCGTTGCGGTCGATATAGTCGATGGCGTCCTTGACGGTGACGATCTTCTCCGCCGCATCGTCGGGAATCTCGACCCCGAACTCCTCCTCGAACGCCATCACCAGCTCGACGGTGTCCAGGCTGTCGGCGCCCAGATCGTCGATGAAGCTGGCGCCTTCCGTCACCTTGCCTTCGTCGACGCCCAGATGATCGACCACGATCTTCTTGACGCGCTCAGCTGTGTCGCTCATGCCGCCTCCGAATTCCTTGGCGATGTCCCTGGCCGTGGAACCCCCTCCCGGCCGCCGCTCGCCGGGTTCGCCGTCGCCCCGGGCGGGCTGCCCATGTAGCACGGTTTGCGCGCCGTGCAACAGGCCGCTAGACCATCGCCAGGCCGCCATTGACGTGGATGGTTTGCCCGGTGACATAGGCGGCCTCGTCGCTGGCCAGCCAGGCCACGGCCGCCGCCACGTCCTGGCCCGTGCCCAGGCGCCCGGCCGGGATGCGCGCCATCAGGCTCTGGCGGGCCGCGTCGGCCAGGCCGGCGGTCATGGCGGTGGCGATGAAGCCCGGCGCCACGCAGTTCACGGTGACGCCGCGCTGGGCGACCTCCTGGGCCAGCGCCTTCGACATGCCGATGGTGCCGGCCTTGGCGGCGGCATAGTTCGTCTGGCCCGGATTGCCCATCTGCGCGACCACCGAGGAGATGGAGACGATCCTGCCGTGGCGGCGCTTCACCATGCCGCGCAGCAGCGCGCGCGCGAGGCGGAAGCCGGCGCTGAGGTTGAGGTCGATGACGCGCTGCCAGTCGTCGTCCTTCATGCGCAGGGCCAGGGCATCGGCGGTGACGCCGGCGTTGTTGACCAGGATGTCCACCCCGCCCATGGCCTCTTCCGCCGCCCCGGCCAGGCGGGCGGCGGCCTCGGGCTGGGCGAGATCGGCGGTGAGCACGTGGCAGCGTTCCGCCAGCTCTTCCGCCAGGCCTGTCAGCGCGTCCCGGCGCCGCCCGGCCAGGGCCAGTTCCGCGCCCTGGGCGTGAAGCGCGCGGCAGACGGCGGCGCCGATGCCGCCCGAGGCGCCGGTCACCAGGGCCTTGCGCCCCGCCAGATCGAACATCGCGTCCTCCCTTTTCGTCTTCGTCCCTGCGCCCGTCACAGGCTGGCGAGAAAGGCCTCCACCTGGCGCGGTTCCTCCAGTGAACAGGTGTCGAGATCGCGATCGCAGCGCCGCGCCAGGCCCGCCAGCACCTTGCCGGTGCCGAGCTCCACCACCTGGCCGATGCCGGCCGTGCCCAGGCCCTGCATGCTTTCGCGCCAGCGCACGCGGGCGGTGATCTGGTCCACCAGCAGGCGGCGCAGCGTCTCCGGCGCGCTTTCGGGCGCGGCCGTCACATTGGCGATCGCCGGCACGGCGACCGGCGCCAGGGCGACCTCCGCCAGCGCCTCGGCCATGCGCTCGCCCGCCGGCTGCATCAGCGGGCAGTGGAAGGGGGCGCTGACCTGCAGCGTCATGGCCCGCCTGGCCCCGGCGGCCCTGGCGGCGGCCACCGCCTTTTCCACCGCGCCGGCGCTGCCGCTGACCACCGCCTGGCCGGGGGCGTTGTCGTTGGCGACGGCGCACACGCCGTCGCCGGAGGCCTGGGCGGCGATCTCTTCCACCTGGCGCATCTCCAGCCCCAGAATGGCCGCCATGGCGCCTTCGCCCACCGGCACCGCCGCCTGCATGGCGTCGCCGCGCAGGCGCAGCAGGCGGGCGGCGGCATCCAGCGGCAGGGCGCCGGCCGCCACCAGGGCCGAATATTCGCCCAGGGAATGGCCGGCCACCATGGCGCACATGTCGCCCGGCGCCCGCCCGCCTTCGGCCTGGAGCACCCGCAGTACGGCGATGGAGCATGCCATCAGCGCCGGCTGGGCGTTGCGGGTCAGCGTCAGCTCGTCTTCGGGGCCGTCGCGCATCAGCCGCGAGAGGTGCTGGCCCAGCGCTTCGTCCACCTCGTGCAAGGTCTCGCGGGCGGTGGGGAAGGCGTCGGCCAGGGCGGCGCCCATGCCGGGCCTCTGGCTGCCCTGGCCCGGAAAGACGAAGATTCTGGCTGCTGCCCTGGACATGGTCGATGCTCCCCGGAAGGCAGAGAGAACGCTGGCGGGGGTTGTGTCAAGCGCCGGGCGGGCGCTGGCGCGCGCCGCCATATCGTCGTATGCCATCGCCCGGAGGAGGCAGCATGGCCGCAGCGCTGGACGGCATCGTCGTTCTGGATCTCTCGCGCATCCTTGCCGGGCCGTGGTGCGGCCAGATCCTCGCCGATCTGGGCGCCACGGTGATCAAGGTGGAACGCCCGGGCCGGGGCGACGATACCCGCGCCTGGGGGCCGCCTTTTCTGAAGGACGCGGCGGGGGCCGAGACCGCCGAGGCCGCCTATTATCTCGCCGCCAACCGGGGCAAGCTCTCGCTGACCCTCGATCTGGCGACGCCCGAGGGCGCCGCCATCGCCCGCGAGCTGGCGGCGCGGGCCGATGTGGTGATCGAGAACTACAAGGCCGGCTCTCTGGCCAGATACGGCCTCGACTATGCCAGCCTGAAGGCGCTCAACCGGGCGCTGATCTACTGTTCCATCACCGGCTTCGGGCACAGCGGCCCCTATGCGTCGCGCGCCGGCTACGATTTCGTCATCCAGGGCTTCTGCGGCTTCATGTCGGTGACCGGCGAGGCCGACCATCTGCCCGGCGGCGGGCCGCAAAAGGCGGGCGTGGCGATCGCCGACCTCGCCACCGGCCTCTACAGCGCCATCGCCGTTCTGGCCGCGCTCCACCACCGCCGCAGCACGGGCGAGGGCCAGGCCATCGACATGGCGCTGGCCGACAGCGCCATCGCGCTGATGGCCAACATGAACATGAACTTCCTGACCAGCGGCGTGCTGCCCCGCCGGCTGGGCAACGCCCATCCCAATCTGCTGCCCTATCAGGTGTTCGAGACCGCCGACCATCCCGTCATCGTCGCCATCGGCAACGACGACCAGTTCCGCCGCTGGTGTCGGCTGGCCGGCGACGAGGCGCTGGCCAGCGATCCCCGCTTCGCCACCAATCCGGCGCGCATCCGCAACCGGGCGGCCCTGATCCGGCAGGTCGTCGAGCTGATGAAGCGCCATCCCCGCGCCTGGTGGGTGGACAATCTGGAGCGCCAGGGCATCCCCTGCGGCGTGGTCAACGATTTCGGCCAGATGTTCGACCACCCCCATGTCAAGGCCCGGGCCATGCGTTTCGACATGGCGCACCCCACCGCCGGCAGCGTGCCCATGGTGAGGAGCCCGGTGAACCTGCAGGCCTCGCCCCCGGTCTATCGCCGCCCGCCGCCGCTGCTGGGCGAGCATAGCGACGAAATCCTGCGCGACATGCTGGGCAAAAGCGCAGACGACATCGCCGCCCTGCGCAAGGCAGGCGCGGTGTAGGGCCGGAGAGGGGCGACGGTGCCCGGCGCAACCGCCCCGCATGCGCGAGGCGGTGGCCTGCGTCAGGCGCCCGCCTCCCGGAAGGCGCGTTTCAGGAAGGCCGCGCCGATGGCCAACGCTTCGGGGTCGATGCCGTGGCCGCCGCCCGGCGTGACATGCCACTGGGCCGGCACATCGTGGCGGGCCAGCGTGGCGATGGCATCGTGGAGCGCCTGGCAGGGCACCACCGGATCGGCCTCGCCGTGGCAGAGCAGCAGCGGCGGGCGGCTGCGGAGCTCGGCCGCCAGGCTGTCCTCGTCGATCAGCATGCCGGAATAGCCCACCACGGCGGCCGGCGGGCGCGGGCGGCGCAGGGCGACATAAAGCGCCATCATCGCGCCCTGGCTGAAACCCACCAGGGCCAGGCGGTTATCGCCCAGCCGCAGCCGTTCCAGCTCGCCGTCGATGAAGGCGCAGATCGCCTCCGCCGCCCGCCGATAGCCGCGCTTGAGCGCCTGTGGGCGGTCGTCGGCAAAGCTGTACCACTGGCGGCCCATGGGGTTCTGGTCGCAGGGGTCGGGCGCGTGGGGGCTGACGAAGCGGGCGGCGGGCAGGGGGGCGGCCAGCGAGGGGGCAAGGCCGATGAGGTCGTTGCCGTCGGCCCCCCAGCCGTGCAGGAAGACCACCAGCTGATGCGCCGTGGCGTTGCGCGGGGGATGGGCCGGGCCTTGCAGCATGGTTTCGTTCCTCTGTCTGCCACCCCTTGCCGGGGCGGGCGAAGGGGCCGAATCTCGCCCCGCCATGGTGCCTTGTCCAGCCACTGCCCCCATCGTTTCTGGCGCCGTCGTCACCCGCTTCGCGCCCAGCCCCACCGGGCTGCTGCATCTGGGCCACGCCTTTTCGGCCTGGCGCGCCTGGCGGCGGGCGCGGGAGGCGGGCGGGCGCTTTCTGCTGCGCATCGAGGATCTCGACCCCGCCCGCTGCCGCCCCGCCTTCGAGACGGCGATTCTGGAAGACCTGGCCTGGCTCGGCATCGATTGGGACGGGGCGGTGCGCCGCCAGTCGGACCATCTGGCCGATTATCGCGCGGTGCTGGCCCGGCTGCGGGCGGACGGCCTGCTCTATCCCTGCTTTTGCACCCGCCGCCAGGTCGCGGCCGAGATCGCCGCCGCCGCCGGCGCGCCGCACGGGCCGTCGGGCGCGCCCTATCCCGGCACCTGCCGCGCCCTTGCGCCCGCCTTGCGAACGGCGCGGCTGGCGGCCGGCGAGGCCCATGCCTGGCGCCTCGATGCCGCGGCCACCGGGCGCCGCTTTCCCCGCCTGGCATGGCGCGAGGAGGGGCGCGGGCGCATCGCCGTGGCACCGCTGGCTCTGGGCGATGCGGTGCTGGGCCGCAAGGACGCGCCGGCCAGCTATCACCTGGCCGCCTGCCACGACGACCATGTGCAGGGCGTCACGCTGGTGGTGCGGGGCCGCGACCTCATGCCCTCGACCCATATCCACCGCCTGCTGCAGGCCGCGCTGGGCTGGCGCGAACCTGCCTATGCCCATCACCCGCTGCTGGCGGGCGGGGATGGCAGGCGGCTTTCCAAGCGGGACGGCGCCGCCTCGATCCGCGCCCTGCGCCAGGCCGGCCACGCGCCCGCCGATGTGCTGGCCCTGGCGCGGCGGATGGCGGCTAGCCGCCCGGTTGGCGATAGGTGAGGAACCAGTCGATCATGCGTTGGCGCGAATCGAGGGTGGCCGCCGCATGGCCGCCGACGGTGTGGCCGGCATAGCTGCTGAGCGCCATGGGCAGATCGAAGCTGTGATGGGCGCCCTCATAGACGACCACCCGGTAGGGCGCGCCTTCGACGAACCCTTGCTCGAACACGCAGCCCGAAGGCGGCGTCCAGTCGTCCAGGGCGCCGGAGAGCACCAGCAGCGGCATGACGATCCGCTTCGGAACATGCCCGCACCAGGGGTAGTAAGCGACCGCCGCCCGGAAGCGAGGGGGCGGGGCGCCGTAGAGCTGTTGCCAGTCCCGCTCGATCGGCGCGCGGGCGGCGGCGGCCATGAGCACCACGCCACCGCCCTGGCTCTGGCCCATGAGGAAGACGTTGGCGGCGTCCACGAAGGGCTGGTGCTGCAGATAGCGCAGGGCGTGGTAGGCGTCCCACTGGCGATAGATGGAAGCGGCCCGCAGCGGCCCTCCCGAACATCCCGCGACACCGCCGGTGCCGGGGCGCCCGGCGAAGCTGTCCAGGATCAGCGTCGTGAAGCCAGCGGCGACCAGGCCGTCGGCATGGGCCTCCAGCCCCGCCCGCGTGAACCGGCCGAGGCCGCTGCAGCCGTGCATGAGGATAACTGCCGGGAAGGGGCCGTCGCCTTCCGGCTGCCTGAGATGGCCGAGGATGGTGGCATCGTACTGGCGCGCATAGAGGCCGGCGACCGATTCGATCGCCACCGACGAGTGGGAGGCGCAGCCGGCCAGCAGGACGCCCGCGAGCGCCAGGCAGACGCAAGCCGCAAGGCGCACGGTCATGCTTCCCGCGCAGGTGGGGCCGCTTGCGCCCGGCCGGCGGGCGCGTCGCCGCGGGCGGGGGCGGCCGCGATCCGGGCGATGTCGCACAGGATGGCGGTGACCTCGAAATCCTTGGGCGTGAAGACCGCAGCGATGCCGTTCTCGCGCAGCCGTTCGGCGTCGGCCGGCGGGACGGTGCCGCCCACCACGATGGGGATGGCGTCCAGGCCCTCGGCATCCATCAGACGGCGCACCTCGCCGGCCAGCCGGATATGGGCGCCGGAGAGGATGGAGAGGCCGACCACATGGACGCTTTCTTCCAGCGCCGAGGCGGCGATCTGTTCCGGGGCCAGGCGAATGCCCTGATAGACCACCTCCATGCCGCAATGGCGCGCCGCCAGCGCGATCTGTTCGGCGCCGTTGGAATGGCCGTCCAGGCCCGGCTTGCCCACCAGCAGCTTCAGACGCCGCCCCAGCGTTCGGGAGGCCGCCTCTACCTCGGCGCGGGCGCGGGCCAGCGCCTGCGGCGATGGGGGGGAATGGGACGCGGCCAGCCCGGTGGGCGCGCGGTATTCGCCGAACGCCCGGCGCAGCACGCGGCCCCATTCGCCGGTGGTTGCCCCCGCCCGGGCGCAGGCGATGGAGGCCGCCATGACGTTGCGGCCTTCGCGCGCCGCCCGCCCCAGCTCGTCCAGGGCGGCCGCCACCGCGGTGCCGTCGCGGGAGGCCCGCCAGGCCTTCAGATGGGCGATCTGCTCGTCTTCGGCCGCCGGCGCGACGGCCAGGAAGCCGCCGTCTTCGCCCTGGGTCAGCGGCGACGGCGCCGTGTCCGTGAACATGTTGACGCCCACCACCGGCATCTCGCCCGCCTCGATGGCAGCCAGCCGGGCGGCCGCCGATGCCACCAGCGCCTGCTTCATATAGCCGTTCTCGACCGCCCGCAGCGCGCCGCCCTGGCCTTCGATCACGGCCATTTCGGCCCGGGCCGCCTGTTTCAGCGCCGCGGTTCTGGCCGCGATCTCGCGGCTGCCGTCGAAGATGTCGCCATATTCCAGCAGGTCGGTCTCGAAGGCCAGAATCTGCTGCAGGCGCAGGCTCCATTGCTGGTCCCAGGGGCGCGGCAGGCCCAGCGCCTCGTTCCAGGCCGGCAGCTGCACGGCGCGGGCGCGGGCAGAGCGCGACAGCGTGACCGCCAGCGTTTCCAGCAGGATGCGATAGACGTTGTTTTCCGGCTGCTGTTCGGTCAGCCCCAGGGAGTTGACCTGGACGCCATAGCGAAAGCGGCGCAGCTTCGGGTCGGCGACGCCGTAGCGCTGCAGGGCGATCTCGTCCCACAGCTCGGCGAAGGCGCGCATCTTGCACATCTCGGTGACGAAGCGGATGCCGGCATTGACGAAAAAGCTCATGCGGCCTACCGCCGGCGCCATATCCGCCCCGGCGGCCCCGGATGCCTTCACGTCGTCCAGAACCTGGATGGCGTTGGCCAGCGAGAAGGCGATCTCCTGGACCGGCGTCGCTCCCGCCTCCTGGAGATGGTAGGGGCAGACATTGATCGGGTTCCAGCGCGGTGTCTCGGCCAGCGAGAAGGCGACCACATCGGTGGTGAGCTTCAACGACGGTGCCGGCGGGAAGATGTAGGTGCCGCGCGAGAGATACTCCTTGACGATGTCGTTCTGAACGGTGCCCGCCAGGCTGGCGCGGGGGACGCCGCGCTTGTCGGCCAGCGCGATATAGAGCGCGAACAGCCAGGCGGCGGTGGCGTTGATGGTCATCGAGGTGTTCATGCGCTCGATGGGGATGCCTTCGAACAGCGTCTCCATGTCGCCGAGATGGGAGACGGGGACGCCCACCCGGCCCACCTCGCCGCAGGCGCTGGCCTCGTCGGCGTCGTAGCCGGTCTGGGTCGGCAGATCGAAGGCGATGGAAAGCCCGGTCTGGCCACGCTCCAGATTGGCGCGGTAGAGCGCGTTCGAGGCCCGCGCGCTGCTGTGGCCGGCATAGGTGCGCATCAGCCATGGCCGGTCGCGCCGGCTCTGCCCGCTTTCGCCCATGGCCCCCATCGTCCCGTCCCCGGTTCGCCGCCATGATGCTGCGATGCAAAAGAAGTTGCAAACGGCGCCGGGGTGCAAAACAATGCGCCCGCAAAGCGCCTGCGCTTTCCGCCCCGTGACCGGCACGGCGAACGCCCGGGGCGGGTGCTGCATTGCAGCATGGCGCGGCGCAGCGCAGAACAGAACTCCATGGCGAAATCCGGAGGCAAGCATGGACCGGCCAGTCGAAGCCCTCTCTGCCGGCTACGACGCGCCGGCAAAGGATCTCTACGAGATCGGAGAGATGCCGCCCATGGGGCATGTGCCGGCGCGCATGCATGCCTGGGCGATCCGCCGCGAGCGCCACGGCGAACCCGACCGGGCGATGCAGGTGGAGGTTGTGGACACCCACCCCATCGACAGCCATGAGGTGCTGGTGCTGGTGATGGCGGCAGGCGTCAACTACAACGGCGTGTGGGCGTCGCTGGGCGTCCCCGTCAGCCCTTTCGATGTCCACAAGGCGGGCTTTCACATCGCCGGGTCCGACGCCTCCGGCATCGTCTGGGCGGTGGGTTCGAAGGTCAAGCGCTGGAAGGTCGGCGACGAGGTGGTGATCCACTGCAACCAGGACGATGGCGACGACGAGGAATGCAACGGCGGCGACCCGATGTATTCCACCAGCCAGCGCATCTGGGGCTATGAGACCCCCGACGGCAGCTTCGCCCAGTTCGCCCGCGTCCAGGCCCAGCAGTTGATGCCCCGGCCCCGGCATCTCAGCTGGGAGGAAGCGGCCTGCTATACGCTGACGCTGGCCACCGCCTATCGCATGCTGTTCGGCCACCGGCCCCATATCCTGCGCCCCGGCCACAATGTGCTGGTGTGGGGCGCATCGGGCGGGCTGGGATCGATGGCGGTGCAGCTGGCCGCCACCGCCGGTGCCAACGCCATCGGCGTCATCAGCGAGGACGACAAGGAAGATTTCGTGATGGCGCTGGGCGCCAAGGGCGTCATCAACCGCAAGCGGTTCGATTGCTGGGGCCGCCTGCCGGATGTCTCCGATAGCGCCGGCTATGGCGCCTACATGAAGCGATGCCGCCAGTTCGGCAAGGCGATCTGGGCCTTTACCGGCAAGGGCAACGATGTCGATTTCGTCTTCGAGCACCCCGGCGAGGCGACCTTTCCGGTCTCCTGTTTCGTGGTCAAGCGCGGTGGCATGGTGGTGTTTTGCGCTGGCACCACCGGCTACAACATCACCTTCGATGCCCGTTTCGTCTGGATGCGCCAGAAACGCATCCAGGGCAGCCATTTCGCCAATCTGATGCAGGCTTCCCAGGCCAACCGGCTGATGATGGAACGCCGCCTGGATCCCTGCATGTCGGAGGTTTTCTCCTGGGACGACATCCCGCGCGCCCACATGAAGATGCGCGCCAATCGCCACCTGCCGGGCAATATGGCGGTGCTGGTGCAATCGCCGCGCCCGGGCCTGCGCACCCTGGAAGACGTGCTGGAAGGATGACCCGCCACATCCCCCCGCGAAGGGTCCCCGGCGCCAGGGCGAGGACGACCCGATGGAACGCTGCGCCGGCGCGCTGAGGGCCGCCGAGGCGCTGCTGCAGGCGGGCCGTCGCGCCCTGGCCCGGGCGCTGGCGGGGAAGGGCGGCGGCCTCGATCCTGCCCTGGTGCATCGCCGCCAGCACGCCGTTCACGGCCTCGCCTGGTATGCCACCTATGTCGAGGCCTTGCGCCAGATGCTGGGCTGGGCCAGGCGCCTGGACGAGGACGGGCGCTTCGGCGCGGCCGAAGAGCTGATCCTGCGAATCGCCTATGGCGACTATCTGGCGCAGATGGCGGGCGGCATCGCCATGAGCCAGGTGGAAATCGCCCGCCCCCACGATCTGGGCATCGACGATAGCAGCCTGCACGCCTTCTGGAGCGACGACGTGGTGCGGCTGATCAAGGGCGCTTCGGAAGAAGCGCGCCTTGCCCTGGCCGCCATGCTGGCAGAGGGAGCGGGATATGGCAGCGACGGCGCCGGCGCCGAGATCGCCATGGTCCGCGATCAGTTCCGCCGCTATGGCGAAGATCGCATCCGGCCCCAGGCCCAGCGCTGGCACATGGAGGATGCGCTGATCCCCGCCCGGATTCTGGACGAACTGGCGGCGCTCGGCGTCTTCGGCCTCTCGATAGCGCAGGATCATGGCGGGCTGGGCATGTCGAAGGTCGCCATGTGCGCAGTCACCGAGGAACTCTCGCGCGCCTCCATCGGCGCCGGCTCGCTGGCCACCCGGACCGAGATCGCCGCCGAACTCATCGGCCAGTCCGGCAGCGACGAGCAGAAAAGGCGCCTGCTGCCGGCCATCGCCTCCGGCGCCTGCATACCCACCGCCGTTTTCACCGAGCCCGGCGCCGGCTCCGATCTGGGGGCCATCGCCACCCGGGCCGTAAGGCAGGGCGAGGGCTGGTCGGTCTCGGGCGCCAAAACCTGGATCACCCATGCCGCGCGCGCCGATCTGATGGTGCTGCTGGCGCGCACCGATCCGCAGCAGCAGGGCTGGCGCGGCCTTTCCATGTTCCTGGCCGAAAAGCCGCGCGGCAGCGATGGCTGCCCGTTTCCCGCCCCCGGCATGTCGGGCGGCGAAATCCCCGTGCTGGGCTATCGCGGCATGAAGGAATACGAAATCGCCTTCGACGGTTTCCAGCTGCCGGCCGGCGCGCTGCTGGGCGGCGAGCAGGGCAGGGGCTTCAAACAGCTGATGGCAACCTTCGAATCGGCCCGCATCCAGACCGCCGCCCGCGCCACCGGCGTCGCCCAGGCGGCGCTGGAACTGGGGCTGGCGCAGGCCCGCGAGCGGCGCCAGTTCGGCCGCGCCATCCTCGATTTCCCGCGCATCGCCGGCAAGCTGGCCCAGGCGGCGGCAGAGACCATGGTCGCGCGCCAGCTCACCTGGTTCGCCGCAAGGCGCAAGGACGAGGGCCAGCGCTGCGACCTGGAGGCGGGCCAGGCCAAGCTGCTCGCCTCCCGCACCGCCTGGGCGGTGGCCGACGCCACGCTGCAGATCCACGGCGGCGCCGGCTATGCCCTGGAAAGCGAGGCCAGCCGCCTGCTGTGCGACGCCCGCATCCTCTCCATCTTCGAGGGCACGGCCGAGGTCCAGGCCCAGGTTATCGCCCGCCGGCTGCTGGAGAAGGCATGATCCCGCCAGCGGCACCGGCATGAGCTGGCTCGCCTTCGCCGCGCTCGCCTTCGTCGCGCTCACCCTGGCGGCGCTGGCCGCGGGCATCGCCGTCTTCGCTTCCGGCGGCACTGCCAACCGCCGCCACGGCAACACCCTGATGCGGTTGCGGGTCGCCTTCCAGTTCGCCGTGCTGGTGCTGCTGGGCCTGCTGCTTCTGACCGCGCCCTAGGGGGCAGGGAGAAAGCCATGGTCAAGCTGGATCGCATCTACACCCGCGGCGGCGATGGCGGCGCCACCTCGCTGGGCGACGGCCGCCGCGCCGCCAAACACGCGCCGCGCATCGCCGCCTGCGGCGCTGTGGACGAGGCCAATTGCGCCGTCGGGCTGGCCCGGCTCCACATCCGGGATGGCGAGGACGCCATGCTGGGGCGCATCCAGAACGACCTGTTCGATCTGGGCGCCGATCTGGCCACGCCCCATGACGGGCGCCGCGCCGCCGGCGCACTGCGCATCCAGGCCGGGCAGGTGAAGCGGCTGGAAGACGAGATCGACGCCATGAACGCCGAACTGGCGCCGCTTTCCTCCTTCGTCCTGCCGGGTGGCAGCCCCGCCTCCGCCTTCCTCCATCTCGCCCGCGCCACCGTCCGCCGTGCCGAGCGGCAGATAACCGCCCTGGCCGAGGGCGAAGGGGTCAACCCCCACGCCCTGGCCTATGCCAACCGGCTCTCCGATCATCTCTTCGTCATGGCAAGGCGCCTGAACGGCAACGGCGGCGGCGATGTGCTGTGGGCGCCGGGTGCCACTCGCGCGTGAGCGACTCGTGCCCAGGTCCGGGCGAATAAGCCTGCCGGCACCCCGGCCCGCCCCCGCGCCGCGCTTGCGCGGCGGGTGCGAAATGGGTATTCCCCTGGCCCGGCGCGGGCATGGAGGCAGAGCGCGATGAAGGTTCTGGTCCCGGTCAAGCGGGTCATCGACTACAACGTCAAGGTGCGCGTCAAGGCGGACCGCAGCGGCGTCGACCTCGCCAATGTCAAGATGTCGATGAACCCCTTCGACGAGATCGCCGTCGAGGAGGCGGTGCGCATGAAGGAGGCCGGCACCGCCAGCGAGGTGGTGGCGGTTTCGCTGGGGCCGCAGCAGAGCCAGGAGACGCTGCGCACGGCGCTCGCCATGGGCGCCGACCGCGCCATCCACATCCTCCACGATGGCGTTCTGGAACCGCTGGCGGTGGCCAGAATGCTGGCCGAGCTGGCCCGGCGCGAGGCGCCCGAGATCGTGATCCTGGGCAAACAGGCGATCGACGACGACGCCAACCAGACCGGGCAGATGCTGGCGGGCCTGATGGGCTGGTCCCAGGGCACCTTCGTCTCCAGGGTCGAGATGAACGGGAACGGCCTCACCGTGACGCGCGAGGTCGATGGCGGCCTGGAGAAGGTGGCGCTGACGCTGCCGGCCATCGTCACCGTCGATCTGCGGCTGAACGAGCCGCGCTACGCTTCGCTCCCCAACATCATGAAGGCGCGCAAAAAGGAGATCGCCCGGCTGTCCCCGGCCGATCTCGGCGTCGATCCCGCCCCGCGCCTGACCGTCCTCAAGGTGGAAGAGCCGCCGAAGCGCCAGGCGGGCGTCAAGGTCGCCTCGGTGGCCGAGCTGGTGGACAAGCTGCACGACGATGCGGGGGTGATCTGATGGCGATCCTGGTCTATGCCGAACACGACAACCGAACCCTGGCCCCCGCCACCCTGAATGCGGTTGCGGCCGCCGCCCGCATGGGCGACGACCTCGCCCTGCTGGTGGCGGGCGAAGGCTGCGGCCAGGTGGCGGAGGCGGCCGGGAAGGTCGGCGGCATCGCCCGCGTGCTTCACGCCGATCACCCCGCGCTCGCCGCCCAGCTGGCAGAAAATGTCGCGCCGCTGATCGCCACTCTGGCGCCGGGCTACAGCCATGTCGTCGCCGCCGCCACCACCACCGGCAAAAACGTCATGCCGCGCGCGGCCGCCCTGCTGGATAGCCAGCAGATCTCCGATATCGTCGAGGTCGTCTCCCCCGACACCTTCGTCCGCCCCATTTATGCCGGCAACGCCATGGCCACCGTGCAGTCGCGGGATGCGCCAAAGCTGGTCACGATCCGCACCACCGCCTTCGACCCGGCCCCGGGCGAGGGCGGCCAGGCCGTCGTGGAGGCGGCGGAGGGCGCGGTCGATGCCGGCCTGTCGCGCTTCGAGGGGGCGGCGTTGTCCGACAACGCCCGTCCGGAGCTCACCACCGCCCGCATCGTCGTCTCCGGCGGGCGCGGCATGCAGTCGGGCGATAATTTCGCCATGCTGGAAGAGGTGGCCGATATTCTGGGCGCGGCCGTCGGCGCCAGCCGCGCGGCCGTCGATGCCGGCTATGTGCCCAACGACTATCAGGTGGGGCAGACCGGCAAGGTGGTGGCACCGGACCTGTACATGGCCATCGGCATCTCCGGGGCCATCCAGCATCTGGCGGGCATGAAAGACAGCAAGGTCATCGCCTGCATCAACAAGGACGAAGAGGCGCCGATCTTCCAGGTGGCCGATTTCGGCCTGGTCGCCGACCTGTTCCAGGCCGTGCCGGAGCTGAAGGCAGAGCTGGAGGCCAGAGGCATCCGGGCGCGTTGACGGGGCTCCCTTCGGGGAAGGCCAGGGGGCGAGCGATGGAGATCAAGACCATAGGCGTGATCGGCGCGGGGGCCATGGGGGCCGGCATCGCCCATGTCTGCGCGCTCGCCGGCTATGGCGTCTCCCTGCTGGACAGCGACCGCGCCAGAAGCGAGGCCGGCCTGGACGAGATCGCCGCCAATATGGACCGCCAGGTCCGGCGCGGGTTGATTGTCGAGGCCGACAAAATATCGGCGCTGGGCCGCATCGCCGTCGTCGATGGCTATCGCGCCCTGGCCGAATGCGACTGCATCATCGAGGCGGCCACCGAGGACGAGGGCATCAAGAAGGCGATCTTCGCCCAGCTCACCGAAACCCTGAAGCCCGCCGCCATCATCTGTTCCAACACCTCCTCCATCCCCATCACCCGCCTGGCGGCGGCCACCGACCGGCCCGAAAAGTTCATGGGCATGCACTTCATGAACCCGGTGCCGGTGATGAAGCTGGTGGAGCTGATCCGCGGCCTGGCCACCGAACCGGACACCTTCGACACCGTCCGCCGCCTCACCCTAGCCCTGGGCAAAACTCCCGCCAGCGCCGAGGATTTCCCGGCCTTCATCGTCAACCGCCTGCTGCTCCCCATGATCAACGAGGCGGTCTATGCCCTCTACGAGGGCGTCGGCACGGTGGAATCGATCGACACCGCCATGAAGCTGGGCGCCAACCACCCCATGGGGCCGCTGGAGCTGGCCGATTTCATCGGCCTCGACATCTGCTATGCCATCATGCAGGTGCTCTACGAAGGGCTGGCCGATACCAAATACCGGCCCTGCCCGCTGCTGGCCAAATATGTCGAGGCGGGCTGGCTGGGCCGCAAATCCGGCAAGGGTTTCTACGACTACACCGGCGACGAACCCGTGCCGACCCGCTAGGCGCCGGGGACGCGGGCGGCGGGAGCGAGAGGATGAGCGACGCCGCCTTGCTCTATCTGCGGCGCCAGGATGTGGCGGCGCTGGACATCCCGGCCGCCGCCATCGTCGAGGCCATCTGGACGCTGCTGCGCCAGGGCGGCGAAGGCCGGGCCTGGAACACGCCCAAAAGCCAGATCCTGCCGGGCGCAGGCCGGCTCTTCATGTCCATGCTGGCGGCCGGGGGAGAGCCGCCGCTGATGGCCGTCAAGGCCCTGGGCATGAATCCGGCCAATCCCCAGGCCGGGCTGGCCACCATCGGCGCCCTGATCGCGCTGTTCGACGGCGACAGCGGCCTGCCGCTGGCGATCATGGACGGCGACTGGATCACCGGGCGGCGCACGGCCGGGCTCTCGGCCACCGCCGCCTGCCACCTGGCGCGCCGGGACAGCGAAACGCTGGCGCTGATCGGCTGCGGCGTCCAGGCGCGCTGCCATCTCCAGGCCTTCGCCGAGCTCTTCCCGCTGCGGCGGGTGCAGGCGCTGGGCCGCGGGGCGGCCAACCGCGACCGCCTGCTGAAGGCCGCCCGCGCCCTGGGGCTGGAGGCCGAAGCCGCCGCCGATGCCGGGGCGGCGCTGGCCGGGGCCGATCTGGTGGTCTCGTCCATCCCGCATACCGGCCTGGCGGCGCCCGGAGACAAGTTCCTGGATGCCGACCTGCTGGCGCCGGGCAGCTTCGTCGCCATGACCGATCTGGCCAGGCCCTGGCACGCGGCCGGCCTGGCCCGGCTCGATCGCATCGTCATCGACGATGCCGGCCAGGAACGGGCCATGGCCGATGCCATGGTCGCGCCCGAACTGATCGCCGGCGATCTCGCCGCCCTGGCCAGCGGCGCCCTGCCCGGGCGCCAGCACGAGCGGGAGCGGATCGCCTTCGCCTTCCGCGGCCTGGCCCTGGCCGATCTGGCCCTGGCGGGGCTGTGCTATCGCCGCGCGCTGGCCAGCGGCGCCGGCCTGCGCCTGGAACGCTGACCGCCCGCCCCGCGCCCAGCGGCCAGAAACCAGACGAAGGCGGCGGCCTGGACCGCGATCCAGGCGCCGAAAACCACCAGATAGCCCAGGCCGGTATGGCCGCCATCGGCGGCTGGGAAGCGTTCCAGCACCCAGCCCGCAGAGACGTGGAAAAGGCTCGTCAGCGCAAAGGCCAGCAGCGTCAGCGACGTGTTGGCGCGCCCCGCCAGGTCGGGGCCGAAAGCCTGGCTCAGCCAGGCGTGGAAGATCAGCGGCGCGGTGCCGCTGAACAGGAACGCAACCACCGGCATCCAGGCCGGCAGCGGCCAGCCCAGGGCGATGGGGAGCTGCGCGACGATGAAAAGCGCGCTGCCGGCAGCGGCCGTGTGGCCGGCGGAGATGCCGTTTCGCTCCAGCCTGGAGGCCAGCCAGCCCAGGCCGACATAGCCCGCCACCACGCCGGCCCCGCCCGCGAACAGGGTATCGGCCGCCGCGCCGACATCCAGCCTGGCCACATCGCGCAGCCAGGGGGCGAACCACAGCATCTGCATCGAAAGCCACACCGCCTGGGCCGTCATCGCCAGCGGCGCCACCCGCCAGAACAGGCGCGAGCGCAGGACGAAGATCAGCCCGCGCAGCTGCCGGCCGCCGCCCTCGTCCGCGCCGCGCCGTTCCGGCACGGCCAGGCAGATCAGCAGCGCCACGCCCGCCGTTGCCGCCGCCAGCAGATGATAAAGGCCGTGCCAGCCCAGCACCTCGGCGGCCGCCGCAGCCGGCGCCGAGGCGATCATGCCGCCCAGCCCGCCGCAGGCCAGCAGCAGGCCGTTGGCCAGCGCCAGCTTGGGCTTGGGCAGCCACAGGGCGAACAGCTTGAAGGCGGCCATCATGGCACCGGCAACGCCGACCCCGATCAGCCCTTCCGCCAGGGCCAGGGTCAGGCCGTCGTCGGCCAGCGCGAACAGCAACGCCCCGGTCGCCGCCACGGCCAGCAGCACCGCCTGGGTGCGGCGCGGGCCGAAGCGGTCCAGCGCCAGGCCCAGGGGCAGCTGAACCAGGGCGAAGGCGAGGAAATAGGCGCTGGTGAAGGCGCCCACCGCCGCATCGCCTATGGCCAGTTCCTGCTCCATCGCCGGGGCCAGAACCTTGTTGACGTTGCGGTAGAGGCTGGCCAGAAGGTTGCCCAGAGCGAAGGGCAGGAACAGGCGCAGGGCCACGAAGGCCGCCCCGGCAGGCACTGTCGCTGGCTGGGTCACGGGCGTCATGCCGACGCGGGCGCGGCGTGTCCCGCGTCGCGCCGGGCCAGGAACCAGGCGAAGCAGGCCAGCTGCAACAGCGCCCAGCCGCCGAAGGCGGCGAGATAGCCATCGGCGGGCGTGGCGAAAAGGTCCAGAACGATGCCGGTGGCCAGTTGCAGCAGGCCCGCCAGCGCGAACACCGGCAGCGCCAGCGAGGTGTTCACCCGCCCCGCCAGGGCCACCGGAAAGGCCTGGGTCAGGGCGGCATAGAAGATGGTGGGCGCGCCGCCGCTGCAGGCGAAGGCGGCCACCAGCAGCCAGGGCGGCAGCGGCGCATTCAACGCCAGCAGCGCCTGCACGGCGATGAAAACGGCGGTGAACGCGGCCGCCACCCGGGCAACCGGCACACCCGCCCGCGACAGCCGCCAGGCCAGCCAGCCCAGCCCGGCATAGCCCGCCGCCATGGCAAAGCCGCCCGCCGTCAGGGTCGCGGCCGCCGCGCCGGCGTCCAGCCCGGCCACATCGCGCAGCCAGGGGCCGAACCACAGCGCCTGGATCGACATCCAGGCCGCCTGGGCGGTCATCACCAGCGGCGCCAGGCGCCAGAACGGGCGCGAGCGCAGGATGAAGGCGATCCCCCGCAGCTGCTGGGCCAGGCCCTTCGGCTCGCCGGCGGCGCGGCGTTCCGGCACGGCCAGGCAGATCAGCAGCGCCACCGCCAGCGTGATCGCCGCCAGCAGCTGGAACAGGGGCCGCCAGCCCATGGCCGCCGTCGCCGCCTCCACGGGCGAGGAGGCGGCCATGGCGCCCAGCCCGCCGCAGGCCAGCACCAGGCCGTTGGCCAGCGGCAGCCGTTCCTTCGGCAGCCACAGGGCGAACAGCTTGAAGGAGGCCAGCAGACAGCCCGCCACGCCGGCCCCGAGCAGCCCCCGCGCCGCCGCCAGCCAGGCCGTGTCCGTGCCCAGCGAGAACAGCGCCGCCCCCGCCGCCGCCAGCGCCAGCAGCAGCGTCTGGGTGCGGCGCGGGCCGAAGCGATCCAGCGCCATGCCCAGCGGAATCTGCACGGCGGCGAAGGCGAAGAAATAGGCGCCGGTGATCAGGCCCATCGCCGCCGCGTCGATCCCCAGATCCTGGCCCAGCACCGGCGCCAGCACGGCGTTGACGGTGCGGTAGAGATAGGACAGCGCATAGCCCAGGGCAAAGGGCAGAAAGATGCGCAAGGCGATGAAGGCGCGCCCGGTGCGAGGGCGCTGGGGGACGGTTGGCATCGGAAAAGCGAAGCGGCCAGGAAGGCCCCATTAAAGCACAGCCCGGCCCTTCGTTCCCGCGCCCGTTCCCCTGGGGCCGAAGCTGCTCTATGGAAGGCGCCATGGGCCAGCCTGAACACGACCGCCCCGCCACCCGCCCCAACCCGCTGTGGGGCGGGCGCTTTGCCGAAGGCCCGGCCGCCGTCATGGAGCGTATCAACGCCTCGGTAGGCTTCGACTGGCGCCTGGCGCCCTGCGACATCCAGGCCTCCAAGGCCCATGCCGCCATGCTGGCCGCCTGCGGCATCGTTTCCCAGGGCGACAACGCCGCCATCCAGCAGGGGCTGGACCGCATCGCCGCCGAGATCGCCGCCGGCACGTTCGCCTTCGACCCGGCCCTGGAGGATGTTCACATGAACATCGAGGCGCGGCTGAAGGCGTTGATCGGCGCCCCGGCGGGCCGGCTGCACACCGCCCGTTCCCGCAACGACCAGGTGGCGACCGATCTGCGCCTGTGGCTGCGCGAAACCCTGGACGCGCTGGATGGCGGCCTGCGCGCGCTCCAGGCCGCCCTGCTGGATCGGGCCGGCGCCCATGCCGCCACCGTCATGCCGGGCTTTACCCATCAGCAGCCGGCGCAGCCGGTGACCTTCGGCCACCATCTGCTGGCCTATGTGGAGATGTTCGGGCGCGACCGGGGCCGCTTTGCCGATGCCAGGCGGCGCCTGAACGAATCGCCCCTGGGCGCGGCCGCGCTGGCGGGGACGTCGTTTGCCATCGATCGCGCCATGACGGCCGCCGCCCTGGGTTTCGACCGCCCGGCGGCCAATGCCATGGACGCCGTCTCGGACCGGGATTTCTGCCTCGAGTTCCTGGCCGGGGCCGCCATCGCCGCCGTTCACCTTTCCCGGCTGGCCGAAGAGCTGATTCTGTGGACCTCGCCCGCCTTCGCCTTCGCCCGCCTGCCGGAGGGGCTGACCACCGGCTCCTCGATCATGCCGCAAAAGCGCAATGCCGATGCCGCCGAGCTGGTGCGCGGCAAAACCGGGCGCATCGCCGGCGCCTTCATCGCCCTGGTGGCCGTGCTGAAGGGCCTGCCGCTGGCCTATGGCAAGGACATGCAGGAGGACAAGGAGCCGGTGTTCGACGCCGCCGCCACCCTGGTGCTGGGCATCTCCGCCATGACGGCGATGATCGCCGAGCTGGAGGTGGACGAGGGCGCCATGCGGGCCATGACCGCGCGGGGCTTTCTTTCCGCCACCGATCTGGCCGATTGGCTGGTGAGGCGCCACGATCTCGCCTTTCGCGACGCCCACGCCATCGCCGGGCGCCTGGTGAGGGCGGCGGAGGAGGCGGGCTGCGGCCTGGACGAGCTGCCGCTGGAGGCCATGCGCGCCATCGAGCCCCGCATCGACGAATCGGTCTATCGGGTGCTGGGCGCCGAGGCATCGGTGGCCCGCCGCGCCAGCTTCGGCGGCACGGCGCCGCAGCGGGTGGCCGAGGCGGTGACGGCGGCGCGGCGGAGATTCCTGGCGTGACACGCCGCGCGCTGCTTGCGCTGCTGGCCGCGCTGGCGCTGGCCGCCTGTGGCCGCAAGGGGCCGCTGAAGCCGCCGCAGGAGGCATCGGACGATGAGGGCGCGCCGTGACGGCCTTCGCCCGCCGGGGCGGCGCGCTTTATGCCGAAGGGGTGGCCATCGCCACGCTGGCAGACGAGATCGGCACGCCCTTCTATTGCTACAGCGCCGCCGAGCTGCGGCGCCGTTATCGCCTTCTGGCCGCCGCCACCGCCGCCAGCGGCGCCGCCATCGCCTATGCCGTCAAGGCCAACGGCAATCTGGCGCTGCTGTCGCTGCTGGCCGCCCTGGGGGCGGGCGCCGATGTGGTCTCCGAAGGCGAGCTGCGCCGGGCGCTGAAGGCCGGCATCGCGCCCGCCCGCGTGCTGTTTTCCGGCGTCGGCAAGGCGGCGGGCGAGCTCGCCTTCGCCATCGCCCGGGGCATCGGCCAGATCAACATCGAAAGCGAGGCGGAGTTCGAACGCCTGGACCGGCTGTCGGGCCGCGCCCGGCGCCCGGTGGCGGTGGCGTTTCGCATCAATCCGGATGTTGCCGCCGGCGGCCACGACAAGATTTCCACCGGCCGCCGCGGCGACAAATTCGGCATGACCTGCGCCGAGGCCGAAGCGCTGTATGTCCGCGCCGCCCGCCATCCCTTTCTGGAACCGGTGGGGCTGGCCAGCCATATCGGCTCGCAGATTCTGGAGCTTTCGGCCTTCGAGGCCGCCTTCGAACGCCTGGCCCAGGCGGCCTCGCGCCTGCGCGCCCGGGGGCTTGGTGTCGCCAGGCTGGATGTGGGCGGCGGGCTGGGCGTCGCCTACCGGGACGGCGAGCGGGAGCCGTCGCTGCAAGGCTATGGCGCCCTTCTGGCCCGCCTTGCCCGCGCCAGCGGAGCGGCCCTGACCATCGAACCCGGGCGCTGGCTGGTGGCCCCGGCCGGGGTGCTGGTGACGGCGGTCAACGCCGTCAAGCGGGCCGGCGGGCGGCGTTTCGTGATCGTGGATGCGGCCATGAACGATCTGCTGCGCCCGGCGCTTTACGATGCCCGCCATCCGGTGTGGCCGGTGGCGGAACGGGGCGGAGCGCTGCGCGCCGCCACGGTGGCGGGGCCGGTGTGCGAATCGGGCGATGTGCTGGCCGCCGATGCGCCCCTGCCCGATCTGGCGCCGGGCGATCTGCTGGCCATCGGCCAGGCCGGGGCCTATGGCGCGGCGATGGCGTCGGCCTACAATGGCCGTCTGCTGGTGCCGGAGGCGATGGTGAACGGCGACCGTTTCGCCCTGGTGCGCCGCCGGCCCAGCCATGACGAGGCGATGGCGCTGGAGCGCCTGCCGGACTGGATCCGAGGCCATGGCAAGCTCTGCCGGTGACCGCCCCCCGCCCGCCCTGCGCTGGCATCTGCTGCTGGCCCGCTGGGCGCTGCTGGGCGAGCAGCTGCTGGAGCGGCTGTGGCGCGCCGCCGCGCTGCTGGCGCTGTTCGCGGGGCTGGCCCTGATGGGGCTGTGGACCTGGCTGCCGGGGCTGGCCCATGTGGCGCTGCTGGCCGCCTTTGCCGCCGCCTTTGCCCTGGTGCTGTGGCGGGATGTGCCGGGGCTGGCCTGGCCTTCGGAGGCGGCCTGCCGACACCGGCTGGAGCTGGCCAGCGGCCTGGCCCACCGACCGCTGCTGGCGCTGCGCGATGTCTTTGCCGGCGAGGCGCGCGATGCCACCGGGCGGGCGCTGTTCGCGCTTCACCGCCGCCGCGTGGCGGCGGGGCTGGGCCGGCTGCGCCTGGCCCGCCCGCTGCCGCTGCTGGCATTGCGCGACCGCTTTGCCCTGCGCCATCTGGCGCTGCTGGTGCTGGCGGCGGGCCTGATGGCGGGCTGGGGGCAGGCCCGCGCCCATCTTTCCGCCCTTTTGGCGCCGGATTTTTCCACCGGCATCCTGGCCGGGGAGGCGGGCCAGCTGACCCTGTGGATCGCGCCGCCCGCCTATACCGGCATGCCGCCGCTGTGGCTGGACGCCCTGAACGGCAACGACGATGCCGGGGACGATGCCGGGGACGATGTCGGCGCCGCCGATCGCGATGGCCACGATGGCGCTGACGATGGGGCGGTCTTCGTCCCGGCCGGCAGCGAGCTGGTGGCCCATGTCCGGGGCGGCGGCGGGGTGCCGTATCTGGCCATCGCCGGCGAGCGGTTTCCGTTCGCGGATGCCGGCGCCGGCGGCTTTCGCATCGCCCACCGGCTGGAGGCGGGGGAGGGCGGCACCCGCTTTGCCGTCGTCCAGGGGGGGCGCGAGCTGTTCGCCCGTTCCCTGGCCGTGGTGGCCGACGCGCCGCCCTTCGTGGCCCTGGCGGCCCCGCCTTCGGAAACCCTGCGCACCAGCCTGAGGCTGGATGTGGTGGCCCGCGACGATTACGGGCTGGCCTCGCTGCGGGCCGCGATTCGGCTGGCCGACGATGGCGGCGGCGAGGTGCTGGAACTCGCCATCCCCCTGGTGCAGGAGGGCGCGCGCGAGCTGGAGGCGCCGTCCTTCTTCAACCTGATGGCCCATCCCTGGGCGGGCATGGATGTCCGCCTGGTGGTGACCGCGAGCGATGCCCTGGGCCAGACGGCGAGCGGGGAGGAGCATGTCTTCAAGCTGCCGGAGCGTTACTTCACCCATCCGGTGGCCCGCCGGCTGAGCGAGCAGCGCAAGCGCTATGTCAGAGACGCCGGGGCCGGGGAGGAGACGGCGCAGGCGCTGGTGGCGCTTGCGCGCGACCCGGAGGCCTATCTGGGCGATGTCGGCGTTCATCTGGCGCTGGTGGCCGGCGCCGGGCGCATCCGCTATGGCGGCGGCGGAGAGGGCGCGCGCCAGGCGGTGGTGGGGCTGATGTGGGAGGCGGCGCTGGCGGTGGAGGAGGGGCCGCTGGCCTTTGCCGAGCGGCGGGTGCGCGCCTTGCAGGACCGGCTGCTGCAAGCCCTGAGCGAAGGCGCCTCGGAAGGCGAGATCGAGCGTCTGCTGGGCGAGCTGCGCCTGGCCATGGAAGACTATATGCGCGCCCTGGCCAACCGGCTGCGCACCGATCCGGGCGAGCTGTTCGACCCCTCCGATGCCCTGAAGGCGGTGGGCAGCCGCGAGCTCACCGACCTGGTGGACCAGATCGGCGAGCTGCTGCGCAGCGGCTCGCGCGACCAGGCGCAGACCTTGCTGAACCGGCTGCAGGAGATCATGGAGAACATCTCGGTGGGCAACCTTTCGGACCTGGCCGGCGCCATGGGGCCGCAGGCGGCCGAGGTGATCCACACCGTGCGCCAGCTGATGACCGAACAGCAGGAGCTGCTGGACGAGACCTTCCGCATCCTGCGCGCCGCCGCCGAGCGCGACACCGCCCCCCAGGCCGCCCGCCAGGCGCGGCTGCAGAGCGTGCTGGAAGGCCTGATGGGACGCATGGAGGAGCTGGACTTTGCCACCCCGCGCGAGTTCGCGCGCGCCGGGCGCTCGATGGGCCGCGCGCAGCGTCAGCTGGCCGCCCATCGCCCCGGCCAGGCGGTGGACCACCAGAGCGAGGCGATCGCCTATCTGCGCGCGGGCGCCGGCACGCTGCTGGAAGAGATGATGGAGCGGGCGGGCCAGGAGGCCAGCGGCGAAGGCACCAATTTCTTCGCCGCCCCGCGCGACCCCATGGGCCGCCAGCTGGGCAGCGACGGCAACACCGATCTCGGCGGTATCCGCCTGCCCGAGCGCGGCGCCATCGTCCGCGCGCGCGAGATTCTGGAAGAGCTTCATCGCCGCGCCGGCCAATGGCACCGCCCGGCGGCGGAACAGGACTATCTGCGCCGCCTGCTGCGCCGCTTTTGAAGCGGGCTAGGCCCAGAAAGGCGGCAGCACGCGGCTGAGCAGAACGGCGAGCGCGATGCCGCCGATCACCAGCAGCAGGAACAGCATGAAGCCCCAGCCACCGCTGCCCTGGCGCGCCGGCCCCGGCGCGGGCGGCGCAGCGGGCGGGGCCGGCGGCGCTGCCGGGGCGGGCGCCTCCGGGGGGGCCGTTTCGCCCCGATGCTCCTCGCCATTGCGGTGGGCGATGGCTTCGCCGGCGTCGGCCTGAGGGGCGGTGGCGCTGGCGGCGGCCTCTGGCGCAGGCTGGAACCAGACATGGCCGCAGACGCTGCAACGCAGCCGGCGCCCGGCCTCGCCCAGCGCCGATTCGTCCAGGCGGAACCCGGTTCCGCATGATGGGCAGTCCACAATCATGGCCCTTCGCGTGGCGCCCCTGCCGACTATGCTCTATAGGCGAGGGCGGCGGTGCGGGCAAGCGCGGCCGCCGCGGGGGCCGGGTGGCGATCGGTTGCGAAGGCGAGGCGGGGCGCGGGCTGGCGGGCGAAGCGATGCCCGGCCAGGTGCCGTGAGGCGGCGGCGGCGGCGCGCGCCCCGGCTGGTTCTGCTGGCGGCGGCGCTTGGCCTGGGCTGGGCGGCGGGCTTCGTCTGGTTTGCCGGCGCCATCCCGGCGGCGGTGGGCGATCCGACCGGGCGCACCGATGCCATCGTCGTGCTGACCGGCGGCAGCGAGCGTCTGCCGGAGGGCCTGCGCCTGCTGCAGGCCGGCCTGGCGCGGCGCCTGTTCGTCTCGGGCGTCTATTCGGGAGTCGATGTCGAGACCATCCTGGCCCTGGATGCCCAGGCGCCGGCGACCCTTTCCTGCTGCATCGAACTGGGCCACGACGCCCGCCACACGATAGGCAACGCCCGCGAGACGGCGGCCTGGATGGCGCAGGGTGGCTTTTCTTCCCTGCGGCTGGTCACCGCCCATTATCACATGCCGAGAAGCCTGATGCTGTTCCGCCGGGCCATGCCGGCGACCGCCATCGTTCCCCATCCCGTGTTTCCGCCGACGGTGCCGGTGGAGGCGTGGTGGCGCCATCCCGCCACCCTGGCGCTGCTGGCCGGTGAATACACCAAATATCTCGTCAGCCTGCTGTGGCCGCCGCCGTGATCGGCCTGCGCTCGCTGGCCTTCGTGTTGCTTTCGACGGCCGCCATGGCGGTGGCGGGCATCGCCTGCCTGCCGCTGGTGCTGGCCTCGCGGCGGGCTGGCGCGGCGGTGGTGCGCCGCCTGGCGGCCTTTCAGCTGGCTTTGCTGCGGGGTGTCGCCGGCCTCGACCTGGAGCTGCGCGGCCTGGAGAACCTGCCGGCGGGACCGGCGCTGCTGGCGGTGAAGCACCAATCGGCGCTGGAGACCTATGCGCTGGCCTGCCTGCTTCCCGGTGCCTGCTTCGTGCTGAAACGCGAGATCGTCGCCCTGCCGCTGGTCGGGCGCTATATCCGCGCCCTGGCCCCCATCGCCATCGACCGGGCGGGCGGGGCCGGCGCGCTGCGGGGGCTGCTGCGCCGGGCGCGCCGGGCAGCGGCAGGCGGGCGGAAGATCGTGATCTTCCCCGAAGGCACCCGCAGCGCGCCCGGCCAGCGCCTTGCCTATCGCCCCGGCATCGCCGCGCTTTATCGCGAGCTGGCCCTGCCGGTGGTGCCGGTGGCGGTCAACACCGGCCTTTACTGGCCGCGGCGGCGGCTGGCCAAGCGGCCCGGCCGGGCGGTGCTCTCCTTTCTGCCGCCGCTTCCCCCCGGCCTGTCGCGCGCCGCCTTCATGGCCGAACTGGAAGGGCGGATCGAGGCCGAGGCGGCGCGTCTGCGCCGGGATGGCGGCTTGTGAATCGTGCCGGTTGTGAATCATACCCGTGTTGCGCGAACATACATGGAACTTTATGGTGCCCCGGGCGCCGTTCCGGGCTAGGATCGCCCGTTTTGAAGCCAGCCACGGACGATGCCATGACCGCCACGCCGTCGCCGATCGCGTTGCAGATCTGGGACATGAAATACCGCCTGAAGGCTGCCGACGGCACGCCCATCGACGACGATGTGGAGGCCAGCTGGTGGCGGGTGGCCCGGGCGCTGGCGGCCCCCGAGAGAGAGGAGACGCGGGCGGCGCACGAGCGCGCCTTCTTCCAGGCCATGGCCGGATGGCGCTTTCTGCCCGCCGGGCGCATCCTGGCCGGTGCCGGCAGCGGGCGCAATGTCACCCTCTTCAACTGCTTCGTGATGGGCACCGTCCCCGACGACATGGGGGGCATTTTCGAGCATCTGAGGGAGGCCGCGCTGACCATGCAGGCCGGCGGCGGCATCGGCTACGATTTCTCCACCCTGCGCCCGCGCGGCGCGGCGGTGAAGGGCGTGGGCGCCGACGCCTCCGGCCCGCTGACCTTCATGGATGTGTGGGACGCCATGTGCCGCACCATCATGAGCGCCGGCCACCGGCGTGGGGCGATGATGGCCGTGATGCGCTGCGACCATCCCGATATCGAGGCCTTTATCGACGCCAAACGCCAGGCCGGGCGGCTGACCATGTTCAACCTTTCGGTGCTGGCGAGCGACGCCTTCATGGCGGCGGTGAAGGCGGATTCCGCCTGGGAGCTGAAATTCGGCGGTGTCGTTCACAAAACCGTGGCCGCCCGCGCGCTGTGGCAGAAGATCATGCGCGCCACCTATGGCTATGCCGAACCGGGCGTGATCTTCATCGACCGCATCGCCCGCATGAACAACCTGGGCTATTGCGAGACCATCGCCGCCACCAACCCCTGCGGCGAGCAGCCGCTGCCACCCTATGGCGCCTGCCTGCTGGGTTCGGTCAACTTGGCACGCCTCGTTTTGCGCCCGTTCGAGGACGATGCCGCCCTGGACGAAGCGGCCTTCGACCGGGCGGTGGTGGCCGCCGTGCGCATGATGGACAACGCCATCGCCGTCTCGCGCTTTCCACTGGAGGCGCAGGCCAGAGAGGCGCGGGCCAAGCGGCGCATCGGGCTGGGCGTGACCGGGCTGGCCGACGCGCTGATCATGATGAAGGCGCGCTATGGCAGCCCGCGGGCGCTGGCGCTGGCGGAAGCCTGGACGAAGCGGTTGCAGCGCCAGGCCTATCTGGCCTCTGTGGAACTGGCGCGGGAGAAGGGCGCCTTTCCGCTATACCGGCGCGATGCCTATCTGGCGGGCGGCACCGTCGCCGGGCTGGACGACGATGTGCGCGCGGCCATCTTCCGCCACGGCATCCGCAACGCGCTGCTGACCTCGGTGGCGCCCACCGGCACCATTTCGCTGTTCGCCGACAACGTATCGTCGGGGCTGGAGCCGGTGTTCGCCTTCACCCACAACCGCAACCTGCTGATGCCCGACGGCAGCCGCCGCAGCGAGGAGGTGGCCGACTATGCCCTGCGCCTGTTCCGGCGCCTGAAGGGCGAGGCGGCGCCGCTGCCCGACTATTTCGTGGACGCCCAGACGCTGCGGCCCGAAGACCATGTGGCGATGCAGGCGGCGGTGCAAAAGCACATCGACAGTTCCATATCGAAAACCATCAATATGCCCGAAGACATCGCCTTCGAGGCCTTTGAAGACATCTACCGCATGGCCTACGAGGCGGGCTGCAAGGGTTGCACCACCTATCGCCCCAACGATGTCACCGGCGCCGTGCTGGAGACCGCGCCGCGCCGGAGCGAGGAACCGCGCCTGCCGCTGGAGGAACCGGCGCCGGTCAAGCCTGCCGACCCCTACGAAGCGGGCGGGGTGATCTACATGACGCGGCCGCTGGACCGGCCAGAAGCGTTGCCGGGAAGAACCTACAAGCTGCGCTGGCCGGAGAGCGACCACGCCGTCTATCTCACCGTCAACGATGTGGTGGCGGACGGGCGCCGCCGCCCCTTCGAGGTGTTCATCAATTCGAAGAACATGGACCACTACGCCTGGACGCTGGGGCTGACGCGCATGATCTCGGCGGTGTTTCGCCGCGGCGGCGATGTGAGCTTCGTCGTCGAGGAACTGAAGGCCGTGTTCGACCCGCGCGGCGGCCAGTGGATGGACGGGCGCTATGTGCCGTCGCTGCTGGCGGCGATCGGCGAGGTGCTGGAAACCCACATGATCGCCATCGGCTTCATGCCGGCACAAGGCGGGCACGCGCCTGCAAAGGAAGGCCCGGCCAGCGGGGAAGGAAGGCGGCTTCTGCCCTCCTGCCCGCGCTGTAGCCAGCCCAGCCTGATCCATCAGGAAGGCTGCAACCTGTGCACCGCCTGCGGCTATTCCAAATGCGCGTGAAGCCTGCGCATATGGTTGCGCATGGCGCCTGGGTTATTCCTTCGCCGGGTTCACGATCACCCGGCCGCGCCCGCGCCGGACGGTATAGCCGCCGCGGCGAATCCTCAACTTCTTGCTCTGCACCAAGTCCCACACGGTGTTGGCGAGCAGATCCGCGTGTTTGTCCCTGGCGCTCGCTTCCCGGGTCGCTTGCGACGACAGCCATTCGGAAAAGGCGCGCTCTGCGATGCTGTTGCCGACGGACTTGCGCAGCGCGTTCAGCTTGCGGAGTTGGCCCTTGGTGAGGCCGCTCTCGTCGAAGTGGTTGGGTGGTGTCATGGAGATCGAACCCATTGTGGTTGCGTTGAAGCCGGCCTTCTAACTTCCCCTGGCGGTCTTTGTAAAGTTGTTTTTCGCCGCCGCGCCCATCGCCCCGATGCCGGCGCTGCCTGCCTGCCGGTGCTCACCCGCTGGCGGGAGGGCCGCCCAGGATGAAATCGCCCACCGAGCCTTCCACCGCCGGGTCGAGGCCGGTCATGCTTGCGAACAGCGCCGCATCGCCGTAACCGACGCCGCAGGGCGAAAGCCCCAGCTCCGTCGCCGCCAGATAGAGAGTCTGGTAGAGGGCGCCCGTGTTGCGCAGGACGATGCCATAGGCGATGGCCTTGTATGTCCACATGACGCGGGCGAAGCGGGCGGCGATGACGAGCACGACCTGTGGGCTGGCCCGCTGGCCCGTGGCTGTGCGCGCATCCGCGAGCACCTGTTCGACCTGGGGCGTGCGGCCCGAAAGGCGCACCAGCTCGTGGCTGGCCGCGTCGTAGTGGTAGAAGCCCGCGGCCAGGCCGTCGCAGCGATCGACGACCGGGTAGATTTCGAGTTCGTAACTGGCCCCGCCATTGGGATAGGGGCGCCGCGAGAACTCGAGCGTGACCGGCGGCGCGGCGGCCTGCGCCAGCGGGACCGTCCAGGAGGCGCGCACCCGCAACGCCCGGTCGAACAGCGCTCCCAGATCGGGCAGGGAGATGGGGCGGCTTTCGTCATAGCTCCGCTCCGAGCGCCTGCGCTCCAGCACCCGGGCGAAAGGTTCCCGGCCGCCATCGGGCGCGGACGCCAGGGCGATGCGTTCGCCCGGCCAGGGCGGTCGCAGGGCCGGTGGCGGTGGGATGCGCCCGACGAACGGGGAGACGCCGCCGAAGGGATCGCGGTGGAAACCCTTGCGGCTGTGGCTGTGAAACAGGAGATCGTGAAATTCCCACTGCGCCAGGGCATCGCGGCGCGGATTCGCCTGCGGCGCCTCGAGAAAGCCGCCCGCCGCCAGGGCCCGGCGCACGAGCGGAACCTCCAGAGCGTGAAGATCGGCGATGTGAAAGCGTTGGTTCGAAAGCGGGGATTCCAGCAGCCAGACGCCGTTTTCGCGCCGCAGGCAGGCGAAGCGGTCGAGCGGCGTTTCGGCTGGCGGTGGCTGCGGGGCCAGGGCGGGCGCCCCGGCACGGGGTTGCGGATCGATCACGGCCCGCTCGCCGCCCCTATCGACCAGCGGGAATTCGAGCGCCCCCCACGCTGTCAGCCGTTGCAGCAGAAGGATGTAGGCGGCGGCCCGATGCGGCCCCGCCGCCGCGATGGCCGTATCGCGCAGCTGGGCCAGCGGCGCGCCGGCGGCGAGGCGCTCGTTCGCGCCCGCGAATTCCGGCGCCCGGAAGGCCGGCGGAAGCGTGGCGCCGCAAGGATCTGCGGCGAAGGCGCCATCTTTGCGATGCGCCAGCCCCCACCCCCGGCGCAGGCGCAGCTGGACGCCCGGTTCGGCGGTGAGCGCGAAGAAGCTCACGGCCCCGCGCCGGCGGTGCCAAGGCGCTCGCCGCCGCCTCGATGCCTCCGGCAGCATCTCGCCTCAGGGCCTGGCATCCATGACCGCATCGTCAGATGAAAACCCGCAGGGGGTTGAGATCGTCTTCGTCGTTGGGCCTGTCGAGCCAGCCCATGGCGACGGGCACATGGTAGAGGCGCCCGGGGGCAAAGCGCGCCCAGAAATGGCGCAGCCCCGGCACGACAGTCCGTGCCACCGGCATGCCGATATCGGGCCGCGTCTGGTCCAGCACCAGGAACTCCATGCCTCTGGTTTCCACCAGGCGGCGGCAGCGTTCCACCTCGTCGCGCAGGTCGCCGGTTGTCGGCACCGGATAACGGTCGCTGCGGCGCCGGGCCGCAGCGGCGGCCGGGGCCAGCCAGGGTCGATCGGCAAGCCTGACATGGCGCCACCACCACAGGGCCTGCGGATCGTCCGCCAGATAGCCCGAACCGTCGGCCTTCGCCGCCCTGACGGCGCCCAGATACTGGTTCAACTCGCACACGGCCCTTGCCGCCGCGATCTGCGGATCGCTGTGGGCACCGGCCGCATAGAGGATGTCTTCGGCCTTCTTGTCCGTGCGCCGCGAGATGGCGATGAAGGACGGCACGCCCAGATCGTTGGTGGCATCCAGCAGCCAGAGTTCGCGCTGGTGCGCCGCATAGTAATCCTGCGCCCCGGCCAGCCAGGAATCGTCGAAGCTCTCCAGCGCCATCTCGGGCAGGCGGATGCGGTTATACCACCAGCATGCGAAGGCGTCGCGTTCGGCCAGCTCGAAGAAGCCCTGCAGGATGGCTTCCTCCAGCGTGTTGCCGGCCGCGCAGCCGTTGGAATCCGGCGGGCAATAGAGCTTGCCTTCGCGCGGGGTGGAGAAATAGAGCATCGAGGTCGGCAGCCAGCGCCAGCACTCCCGGGTGAAGGACCACAGCGGCGAGAAATCCATCTCGACGCCGGTATCGAAGCGTTCGGGAATGCGGTTGCCGCCGTCGGCCCCTTCGGCGCGGCCGTATTGCCGCTCGCTATAGTGCATGATGGCGTTGGGATGGATGGCCTCGCCGGCGGCGAAATCGACAAAGCGGGCGTGGCGGCGGATTTCATCGCCGTGGAAGGTGCCGCTGTAGCGTTCCAGCGCCTCGCATAGGGCGCTCGCCTGCGCCTGTTCGGGCGTGCTGCCCTTGCCGCAGTTTCCGGTGCGCAGGCCGTTGCGCAGCGTGGCGAGGCTGGTGCCCATCAAAGCCGGATTGCTGCCGGCCCCATAGACATGCAGCCAGGGGTCGTCTTGTGCCGCGATGCGCGTGAGTTCCGTCACCACGCCGCTTACCGGATCGATCAGGTGGCGATAGCGGCGCAGCGTCTCCTGCGGTGGCAGCGTGCGCAGGCCGCCGCTGTTGCGGACCCGCTTCGGGGACGGTCGCAGCCGCACCGGGGTGGGTTTGCGGTCGGGGCGGTAGAGCGCCTCATCGCCGCAGAGCGGGCATTGTGGGCGCCGCATGACCGGATGGGCGGCGGTGTGGGGCCGCGAGGGCGCCAACGAGATGGCGTGGCTGTGGAGCGGGGCCCGCTTTCCAAAGACGACCCATTTGGCGATCTCGGTCGCCGCCAGGCCGACGACGGCATCCGCGAAGGACGGCGCGATGGCGCGTGGCAGCACCGCCCCGGCGGTCTCTCCGCCCGTGGCGCGCAGGAAGTTTTCAACCTTGCTGTTGCCGCGAAGGCGATGGGCCAGGCAGGCCCAGCACGGCGCGCCATCCTCGCCGGGCCGGAAGACGGGGCCGAAAAGCGGCGCCATGCCGTCCGCCTTCGCCAGCATCCAGGGAATGCCGGAGACAAGATGGCGCCGGTTGACCTCGCCATGGGCCCGGTCGAGATAGTGGGCGGTGCGGATGACCGCGAGGGTGGCAGCGTCCGCGGCGACCGCAAGCCCCAGCTTCTCCAGTTGCCCGGCGAGGCGGCCATCGTCGCCGGCCAGCGCGACCCGCGCCGCCGCCAGCCTCTGCCCGGCGAAGCGCGGCGTGGCGCCCAGGGCGCACCAGAACGCCGCCATGGGCCGCTCCATGGAGAACTCGGCGGACACCACATGGCCCTTCGAGGCCAGCGCCACCAGCGTCGTTTGCACCTCCAGCGGCGCATGTTTTCCGGCCAGGCGGGCGGCGATCTCGCGGCGGGTGCTGCGGCCGTCCAGCAGCGGCAGCAGGTCCAGATAGCGGCGGCCATGGAGCAGCGTGCTGGCGCCTTCGGAGACGAGCATCGCCACATCTTCGCCCAAAGGGCGCAATTCGAGGTGAGGTGCCAGCAGCGGCAACTCCACGATGCCGCGGTCGGCCTCGGTCGCCAGCAGCGATGTCCAGTCGGCTTCGCCCGGTGTCGAGCGCGCCATCTCTGCCGTTGCCCGCGGACTAGCCCGCCGCAACGGCCGCTGGCCTGCGTGCCCGGGGGAGCGCCTCCGCACCCTTGCCGCGGCGCGGCGTGCCGGCGCGGGGCCGGGCCGGCGGGGCGGCGCCATGGTTTCGATCCGGCAAGGGATGAAAAAGATGGCTGCACCAGGCTGGATCGTGCCTTCTGTCCACTGCCCCAGGCCAGGGCCGTGAAGGGCATGAGCGCGCCCGCCTGCGGGGAGTTGCCCTGGAGGCTGTCACCCGCTCTGCCCCGGCTTGCTGCCGATCACCTTCGCTGCCGCTTCGTCGAAGGTCTCGCTGAGCTGCGCTATCGTCCTCTCCTCGCCCCTCTTCTTCCCCTTGCCCGCCGTGCGGCGCGGGTCTGTATGGGAGTTCCCGTCGGGGGCGTCCCGGGCGCTGTCGCCGCAGGCGCGGCGGATGCGATTCGCCAGGGACAGCGCCGTCTTATGGGTTACGCCCAGCTGTTCGGCGAACCGGTCCAGGGACAGATTGCCCCGCATCTCGTTGGTCATGTAGAGCGCCAGCAGCCATGAAAGCAGGGTGCGCCGCGGGCGGGCGGGCGCTGTCAACATGCAGACCGCCAGCAGCCAGGTGCGCAGGGAGAGCTTCGAATGCTCCATGGCGTTGCCGGTGCGCACGCTGAAGCGTTTGCGGCAACGGCTGCATTTGAAGCCCATCGGGCCGGCGACCCGGTAGACGCGGGTGTGATCGCAGTGTGGGCAGACGAGCTGGCCCGCCCAGCGTTTCTCTTCAACGAACTTCGCGCAGGCCGCCTCGGTGGGGAATTGCTGCTTGAAGTCCGAGATGCTCATGCGGCTTTTCACGATGCCGGCCTCCATCGAAATATCCCACAAAACATCCTATTGTCGCGCCTGCCCGCCATGGGTGCGGGCGCAGGCCACGATCCGACCGCCACGATGCAACGACCACTGTCACGACCGTTGTGGTGCAATTTCGAAAACCGCCTTGCGGGGAGATGCAACATGGCATTTATTTGAAGCATTGACAATGCTGGCATGTCCAGGCCAGATGCCGGTAGCGGCGAAGGCGGGCACGATGCGGCCGTGCGGTTGTCGCCTGCCGCCGCCAGGAGACCTGTCTCCATGCTGGCGGCGGGGTCACGGTGGTTGTGCCGGCGCGCGATAACTGATACTCGCACCGTGATCGATCAGCTGCCCTGTGACAATGGAGGAACGAGATGGCCGGGAAGAAATCGCCCTTCGACGAGGCTGGCGCCGGCCTCACCCCCGAACAGATCGAGCGTGGCCAGCAGATTTTCGCCGATGTCGTGGCCAAATATTATGGCGATCCCGACTTCAGGGCGAAGGTCGATGCCGATCCGACCGCCGTGCTGAGGGCCGAGGGCTTCAAGTTTCCGCAAGGCGCCAAGGTCAAGCTGCTGTTCAACACCGAAAGCGTCATGCATATCGTGCTGCCGGATCCTTCCAGTTCGAAGTAGGCCGCCCGTCCACCCGCCGCCACGGGCCGGGGGCGGCGGGTGGATCGACCGTTGCGGCCCTGGCGGCCAGCAGCGCTGTGCTTGATTGTCCGGGCGGTGGCCGCAAGAGTGGCGAGCCATGGAATGGCTTGCCGATTATGGCCTCTTCCTCGCCGAGGCGGCGACGGTCGTCGTCGCGATGGCTGTCGTAATCGCCCTCGCGGCAGCGGCCATCGCCCGCGCGGGGCGGCGGCGGCCAGGGCCTGCCATCGAGGTGGTCCATCTCAACGACCGCTATCGCCGCATGGCGGCCGCGTTCGAGCGGGTGGCCCTGCCCCGCAAGGCATGGCGGGCGCGCCGTAAAGCCGAAAAGGCAGAGCGCAAGCGCCTGGCGAAGGGCCGGCGCCGTCACGTCTTCGTGCTCGATTTCAAGGGCGATCTGCGGGCGTCCGGCGTCGCGGCGCTGCGCGACGAGGTCACCGCCATCCTGGCCGTCGCCGCCAAGGGCGACGAGGTCGTCGTCCGGCTCGAGAATGCCGGCGGCACCCCCCACGGCCACGGGCTGGGCGGCTCGCAGCTGGCCCGCATCCGCGCCCGGGGCATCGCGCTCACCGTAGCGGTGGACCGGGTGGCCGCCAGCGGCGGCTATATGATGGCCTGCGTCGCCGATCGCATCCTTGCCGCCCCCTTTGCGCTGATAGGCTCCATCGGTGTGTTCGCCTCGATCCCCAATCTCAACCGCCTGCTGGAAGAGCGTGGTGTGGATGTGGAGCAATTCCAGGCTGGCGAGTTCAAGCTGACCGTCACGGCGCTGGGCAAGAACACCGAGGCCGGGCGCGCCAAGCTGCAGAGCCAGCTCGACGCCACCCATCGGCTGTTCAAGGAGTTCGTGGCCGAATATCGGCCCGCCCTGGACATCGAACGCGTGGCCACCGGCGAATACTGGCACGGGCGCGAGGCGCTGGCGCTGGGCCTGGTGGACCGCATCGGCACCAGCGACGACTATCTTTTCGAGGCCAGCCGCGAGGCCGATATCTATTGCCTCGAGAGCGCCCGGGGCCGCCAGAGCCTGGCGCGGCGGCTGGCGGGCGTGGCCGAGAGCGCGCTGGACCGCCTTTCGCTTCACCTCGACGGCTGAAGGGCGGGCGGTGCTTCAGATGAGCTGGCGCTTTGCCAGCCTGGCGAAGACGCCATCTTTCGCGATGAGCTCGTCGTAGCGGCCCGATTCGACGATTCGCCCGGCATCCATCACATAGATGCAATCGGCCTTCTCGACCGTGCTGAGCCGGTGGGCGATGACCACGCGGGTGACATTGAGCGCGTTCAGCGATGCCTGCACGATGGCCTGGGTGCGGTTGTCCAGCGCGCTGGTGGCTTCGTCGAAGAGCAGGATGCGCGGTTTGTGGGCAAGCGCGCGGGCGATGATCAGCCGCTGTTTCTGTCCGCCGGAAAGGCCGCCGCCGCCTTCGGGCAGGATCGTGTGCATGCCCATCGGCATGGCCTCGATGTCCTGGTCGAGGCCGGCCGCCCTGGCCGCCGCCCAGGCCTCGTCCATGGTGAGCGAGGAGGTGCCGGCGATGTTCTGGAAAAGGCTTGCCGCCATCACCTGGTTGTTCTGCAGCACGGTGCCCATGCGGCTTCTCACGGCGGCCAGATCGAGGCTGGAGAGATCGTGGCCATCGATGAAGATTGAGCCGGTATCGGGCTTTTCGAACCCCAGCAGAAGGCGATAGACGGTCGATTTGCCGGAGCCCGACGGGCCGACGAAGGCCACGAAATCGCCCGCCCGGATGCGGAAGGAGACGTGGTCCACCGCGTTGGGCACCTCTGGCAGGTAGCGGAAGGCGACATGCGAGAATTCGATCTCGCCCGCCAGATCGCCGGGGTCGATGCCGTCTTCCCAGGCCTCCGGTTCGGCGGTGAGGATGGGTCGAACGCGCTCGAACAGGGGAACGATGCTGGCGATGGCCGCCAGCCCGGTGGTCAGCTGCACCATCGCGAACATGAACTGTCCGAAAGCGACGCTGAAGGAGAGGAAATCCGCCAGCGTGAAGGGGTTGGCCTGCTCGTCGATCAGCAGGAACCAGATGAAGGAGAAGATGGTCAGCGTGGAGAGCGGCACCAGCAGGCTGTTGAAGGTCGCCTGACCCGCCATCCAGCGCCTGGCGGTCAGCGTCTCGCGCTTCTGGTCGGCGAAGCGTTCCGCCCATTGCGCCAGGGCGTAGCTTTCGGCGTGCGCCATGCGCAGTTTCGCGATGCCGGTGATCATCTGGAACAGGAAGCCGTCGATGCCACCTTGCAGGTTGAACGCTTCCCGGTGATGGGCCACAGCCCGGTGGGTGAAGACGGCCGTGCCGATAAGCAGCACCAGCACCAGGGCGGTGCTGCAAAGCGCCAGCGACCAGCTGTAATAGAACAGCAGGCCGAAGCTGAAGATGGAAAAGACGCTGCTGATCGCCGTCGCAATGGCGGTTTCGCTCAACACCAGCCGCATCTGGTGGATGCCGTTGGCCCGGTCGGCCAGATCGCCGGTGGTGTAACGGCGGAAGAAGCCGGTGGGCAGGGACAAAAGCCGGCCCCACACCGCCACCTGGATGCGTTCGTCGATCCGGCTTTCGATGCGCAGCACCGCCATGGCGCGCACGATGTCGAACATCATGGTGCCGAAGGCGGCCAGCAGCAGCGCGGCCAGGAAGGAGATCCACATGGAGGTATCGACGCGCGGGATGACCTCGGCGAAGAGCGTGCCCATGGCGACCGGGGTGAGCAGCGCCAGCAAGCCGGAAAGGGCGGCCATGGCGGCCAGGCGGCGCAGATCTCCCCCCTGGCCGCTCAGGGAGTAGAGCATCATCTGGACGCCGTTCCCGACGTGGGACGGCAAGGGCGCATAGAGCCTGATGCCTTCGTCGGCGATGGCGGCGGCGGCTTGCCGGTTGTCCACGGCGAAGCTGGTGCCGGCCTCCGGATCCACCGCCCGGTAACCGTCGTTCGAGATCAGGGCGAGCGGCCTCGTGCCGTCGCTCGATAAGGCGATGAAGGAAGGCCCGGTCCGCTTCCACCAGCCAGGGTTGAGGGAGATGCGGCGGACATGGAGGCCGGAAGGCCGGGTCAGCTTCATGACCGCTTCCATCAGGTCGCCCTCGTCCCTGGCGTTGCGCGGAACCTTCAGGGTGCCGCCGGTGGCTTCGGCGACCAGGCTGACCGCCGTCTGCAACGGTGTGCGGTGGGCGGCCTCGATGGCCTCGTGCTCGCCCGCCGCCGTCAGCACCCCGCCCAGGCGGTGGAACATCTTCGCCGCGCTGGCCCGGCGCACCTCGAAGGCGATGCGCTGGCGTTCGTCCAGGCGCCTGGCCGTCTCGGCAGAAGCGTGGGCGGCATGGGTCTGGATCAGGCGATTGAAGGCGTCCAGGGCCGGCCAGACACGCTCCTGCAGGAAGACGGTCGGCGTATAGACAGCGGAGACCTTGGCCGCTTCGTCCAGGGAAAGCCATGTCCACTGGGTCAACGCCACGGGCTCGGCTCCTGCCGGCACCGTCAGGCGGCGGTCGCCCTGGAAATGCGCCGTCCGGTCGGCCGAGGCCCAGATTACGTCCCGGTGCTGGGCGGTGACGATGGCCTCGGCCGGATAGGGGATGTTGGGTTCGGCCTCGAGCAGCAAGGCGCCCTTGGCGGGCGGGCCCGAGCTTCGGGCCAGGAACTGGGACAGGCGCGCGACCCAGTCGTCGATCCAGATGGTGGTCTCCAGGTCGAGGCTGTCCACCGATTCGATGCCCGCGCGCTCGCCCTGGGCGACGACCGCGTCCTGGGACGGCACGGCGATCAGGCGGAAGGCGTGATCCACCTCGCGCGAGGTGCCGAAGGCCATGGCGCCCACCGGCAGGCGCGAGACGAAGGACCAGCGGCTGGCCGGGCGCATCTCCCGGTCCATCTCCACCACGAAAATATCGACATGGCCCTCCTCGACCAGCAGCACCCTGGCCGCATCGTCCAGGAAGATCGGCGCGTGGGTGGCGGTGCGGAACAGCTTGCCGCGGATGCGTTCGATGGCAGCGGTCTGGTTCATGGCTTCAGTGCGCCATCACCAGGTTGCGATAGGGGCCGTCCTGTTCGATCAGCCGCTCGTGGGTGCCGCGCTGGGCGATGCGCCCGCCGTCCAGCACGACGATCTCGTCGGCGTCGCGGATGGTGGAAAGTCGGTGGGCGACGATGACGCAGGTGTTGCCGCGCCGCCTGAGATTGTTGTCGATGTCGAGTTCGACGACGGGGTCGAGGGCGGCCGTAGCCTCGTCCAGCACCAGAATGGCGGGGTTGGTGGCGAGCGCGCGGGCGATTTCCAGCCGCTGGCGCTGGCCGCCGCTGAAATTGCGCCCGTATTCGCCCACCTGGGTTTCGTATTTGCCGGGCCGCATCACCACATCTTCGTGGAGCACGGCATCGCGCAGGGCCTGGCTGATGTCGCGATCGACGATGGTGGGGTTCCACAGGGTGACATTGTCATAGACGCTGCCGTCGAACAGCACGATCTCCTGATCGACATAGGCGATGGTCTCGGGAATATGGCTGGATGGGATGTCTTCGACGGCACGCCCGTCCAGGCGCACGGTGCCGGACCACGGGCGCAGAAGGCCGCAGATGAGCTTGCCCAGGGTGGACTTGCCGCTGCCGGAACTGCCCACCAGCGCCACCCGCTGGCCGGGCCGGATCGAAAGGTTGAAATTCTCGATCAATGGCGGCTCCTTGGCGTTGTAGCCGAAGGTGACATTCTCCAGTTCGACGAAGCCGCGGGCGGGCGGCAGGATGTTCGCTTCGCGCTCGTTCAGCCCGTGCGCCACGCGCTCGTCGGGCCGGTAGTTCAGCACATCGTCCAGCCGGGCGATCTCGCCCTTGATGGTCTGCAGATTGGCGCCGAATTGGACCAGGCCGGCCACCGGCTGGGAGAAGCTCTGCGCCAGGCTCTGGAAGGCGACCAGCCCGCCGACGGTAAGCATGCCATCGAGGATGCGCAGGCCGCCGACGCCCAGGATGGCGACGGTGGTCAGCGCCGCCAGCAGCGGCGGCAGGATGGTCAAGGGGATCGACAGCAGCGCCAACTCCTGCTGCGAGTTGAGCAGCTTGGTATAGAGGCCGGACCAGCGCCCGAAAAAGCTGCTTTCCGTGCCGCTGGCCTTCAGCGTTTCGACCATGTGGATGCCGTTGACCGACACCCCCGCCAGCTTGCCCTCCTCGTTGACCAGGCGGCGGCTGCTGTTCTCGCGGGCGCGGGAGACCGCCCACAAAGTGAAGATGTTGACGGCGACCATGGCGAAGACCACCAGCGCCATCAGCGGATCGTAGAGCGCCATGACCGGCGCATAGACCGCCATGGTGAGCACGTTGATGGCGTTGGTGGCGAACTCGCCCGAGAGCATCTGCGCCACCCTGTCGTTGGAGGCGACGCGATTGGCCAGATCGCCAGAGAAACGCTGGCCGAAGAAGGTCATCGGCAAGGTCACGGTGTGCCAGAAGAAGCGCGAGGTGGCGACCAGCGAAAGCTTGGTTTCCATGCGGGCGATGCAGTGCTGTTGCAGCCAGGTGAGCACGCCTTGCAGGCCGGCCGCCGTCGCCAGCCCGACCACCAGCGGCCAGATCAGGCTTTCGTTGCGCGGGATCAGCACATCGTCCACGAACACCTTGGAAAGCGTGGCCACGGCCAGCCCCGGGATCACCAGCATCAGCGTCACCAGCACCGCGAAGAAAAGCGGCGTGCGCGCATGGCCCAGCCTGGCGAACAGGCTGCCGAAGACGCCGGGAGGGGCGCCGCTGCGGCGGAATTCGGGGCCGGGCTGGAAACCCAGGCAGACGCCGGTGAAGCTTTCGTCGAATTCCTTCATCGAAATCCGGCGCGGACCTTCGGCCGGGTCGTTGATATGGACCCGGTTGCCCCTGATGCCTTCGAGCACGACGAAATGGTTGAAATTCCAGAAGACGATCATGGGGAAGGGCAGGTCGAACAGGCGCCCGGGATCGCGTCGATAGCCCTGGGCATGGAGGCCATATTCACGCGCCGCCCGCAGCACGTTGACCGCCTTGCTGCCGTCGCGCGACACGCCGCATCGCACGCGCAGCTCCTCCAGCGGCACCCAGCGCCCGTAATGGGCCAGGATCATGCCCAGGCAGGCGGCGCCGCACTCCGTCGCCTCCATCTGCAGGACGGCGGGTGCGGCGCGCCTGCCACCGCGCCGGGGCGAAAGGTTTGGCCGCAGCGACGCGCTCAAAGCCCCAGCGTCTCCCGGATGAGCGGCACCACCAGCGTGATCGGCGATTGACTTTCCACCTTGACCTCGGCGGTGGCCAGCGTGCCGGCGCTGATGGTCTTCTCGGCCGCCTTGGGCGATGTCCAGGCGAGGCCGCTCACGGTCTCAGGATCGGCCAGCAGCTCCACGCGGCCGGCATAGGGCGCCCCGTTGGCGGCGATGGTCCGGGCCAGGGCGCGGTTCTGCAAGGTGGCGATCATGCTCTCGAGGCTGGTCGGGAAGGGCGAGACATATTCGACCACGCCCCGGATGGCGCCATATTCCTCGCGCCGCACCGTGGCGGGCGAAACCAGCACCTCCATGCCGGGTTCCACCTGTTTGCCCTCGGCGGCCGGCAGGTAAACCAGCATTTCGAGTTGTTCCTGCCCGGTTTCGATGCTCAGCACCGGCTGGCCCGATTGCAGCACGGTGCCGATGGTCGCCTTGATCTCGATGACGAGGCCGGAGACCGGCGCCACGATGTGCTGAGTGTTGATCAGGGCTTCGAGCTCATTGGCCTGGCGTTCCGCCGCTTGCTGTCGCGCCTCTGCCTCGGAGATGCGGACGCGGCGTTCGGTCTGGCGGCGGATTTCGGTCGCTTCCAGGTCGTCGCGCTGGCGCAGGGTGGCGAACAGCTCCCGTTGTGCCTGATCATAGGTGTTCTGGCTGCGCTCCACGGCGGCGCGGGTGACGATGTGTTCTTCGAACAACTGGCGGTAATCTTCCAGGCGCTGATGGGCGTTTTCCACCGATGTGCGGTTGTTGCGTTCCAGCTGTTCCAGGCGTCGGCGTTGCTGTTCGACATTCCTGACGATCAGTTCGTCTTCGGCCGCCATCGCCATCTTGAGCTCCGCCACCGCTATGGTGCGTTCTTCCACCAGCGCCAGGGCGCTGCGATAACGCTCTGTCGCCTCGAAATTGGCGATCTCGGCGATGATGCTGCCCTGTTCCACCGTGTCGCCCACCTCGGCCAGGATGCTGGTCAGAACGCCGCTGCCAAGCGTCGCCGCATCGAAGATCTTGCCATCGCGGTTCAAAAGGATTCCCTGGGATTTCACATAGGTCGGAACCTCGCCTTCGAAAGACCAGACGACGATCGCCGCCACCATGGCCGCCAGAGTCACGGTCGCGATCCATGCCTTGGTTGTAACGACGGTGAGCGTGCGGTCGAGGTCTTCGGGATCGGAAAGCCGCTTCAGCGATGCTGCGCGAAACAGGTTGTTCTGGCGCATGACCGCTTTGCCTCATGCCTGCAACGACACGGGAGAGAACCGGCGAAAGGCCGCCTTCCGCGCGCAAGGCTAGCCTATGGCAGCCGGTTTGTGAAACCGCTGCCCCGATTCGCGGCCCGGGGCAGCGGCGTGTCACGGCCGGCATCCGCGCGAGGCCCCGGCCATGGCGTCGCGTCTGGCGTTCACTGCGGGCAGGCGCCGGGGCGGCGACATCCCGGGCGGCATCCGCGCGCCAGGCGCCGCGCTCTCGTGTTGCGAGCATTCCTTCCCGCCCCGCCCCGGGCTAGATTGGCAGGCATCCTCCACGCCCTGGAGACCCTGCCATGGACGCTATCGTCTGGCTCGTCGATACCGTTTGTCGCATCTATTTCTGGATTCTCGTCGCCCGGGTCGTGTTCGACTGGCTGCTCGCCTTCGGTATCGTCGATATCCGCAGCCCGGTGGTGGACCAGGTGTGGCGCTCCCTGTGGCAGGCGACCGCGCCGGTGCTGGACCCCATTCGTCACCTGCTGAAGCGTTTCCTGGGGAGCCTTGGCGGTATCGACATCGCGCCCATCGTCGCTATCGTGGTGCTGGAGTTTCTGCGCCGCTTCGTCGTCGACAGCGTCCTGCTGCCGCTCTCCCGCTCCTAGCCGGGTGCAGGGCGAAACCTTTCTCACGAGACAACCGGGGGGGCCGGTATGGGCCAGGCAAGCATGATCGACGGCAAGGCCATGGCGCGCCAGCTGCGTGGGGAAACGGCGGCCAGGGTCGCCATGCTGAAGGACCGCCACGGCATCGACCCCGGCCTGGCCGTGGTGCTGGTGGGTGACGATCCGGCAAGCCGCGTCTATGTCCGCAACAAGGGCAAGGCGACGGTCGAGGCCGGGATGGAAAGCTTCGAGTTCCGCCTGTCCGCAAGCGCCAGCCAGGAGGAGCTGTTGGCCCGGGTCGAGGCGCTCAACGCCGATGCCCGCGTCAACGGCATCCTGGTGCAGCTCCCTCTGCCCGCCGCCATCGACGAGAAGGCGGTCATCGACGCCATCGACCCGGCCAAGGATGTGGATGGGTTTCACGCCGTCAATGCCGGCCGGCTCGCCACCGGCCAGCAAGCGATGGTCCCCTGCACGCCGCTCGGCTGCCGGCTGATGTTGCGCCGCCAGCTGGGCGCCGACGGCATGAAAGGCGCGGAGGCGGTGATCGTCGGGCGCTCCAACATTGTCGGCAAACCCATGGCGCAACTGCTTCTGGAAGATCATTGCACTGTCACCGTCGCCCATTCGCGCACGCGCGACCTGCCGGCGGTGGTGCGCCGGGCGGATATCGTGGTCGCCGCCGTGGGCCGCCCCGGGATGGTGCGTGGTGGCTGGGTCAAACCCGGTGCCGTCGTCGTCGATGTCGGCATCAACCGAGTAGAGGCGGCGGATGGGAAAGCGAAGCTGGTGGGCGATGTCCGCTTCGACGAGGCGGTGGAGGTCGCCGGCGCCATCACGCCGGTGCCGGGCGGCGTCGGCCCGATGACCATCGCCTGTCTGCTGGCCAATACAGTGACGGCCGCCTGCCGCCAGCACGGCGTGGATGAAGCGGCGATGTGACGATGGCCTGCCGGGCAGGCTCTCGGCTTAGGGTTGGTGCGCCAGGCCGGCGCATCGAAAACGATGGCGGTCACAATGGATGGCTCTGTCGCAACCACCACAGCGGCAGGGGCGGTTGCCGATCGGTGCTTGGGGACCGGGGGCATCACCGCGGCCTCGGAAAAGTCGTTCCGTATCGTTGGGTTACAAGAGAGGCCCGCGGACGGGGAGGGATTCGAACCCCCGGGGGGTTGCGCCCCCTGCGGTTTTCAAGACCGCCGCCTTCGACCGCTCGGCCACCCGTCCCTGGGCGCCTGCGATACACCCCGGTTGGCGGGCAGGCAAGGGGCTGTCCGGGGAGACGGTGGCCTGCCTTGTCGTCCGCGCCTCGGCGCGGCTAGATTGCGCTGCGAAGCAGGGGCAGGCGTGAGCACGCAATATACGGACCGGGTCGTTCACGGCATGGAGGCGCTCTATGGCAAGGGCTTCCTGTCGCCGGGTGGGGCCGAAGAGATGTCGGTGCTGCTCGAAAGGGTGGCGCTGGGCGGTGGTCATGTGCTCGACCTGGGCTGCGGGCTGGGGGGCGCATCCCTGCTGCTCGTCGCTACCTTCGATGCCGGGCGCGTCACCGGCATCGATCTCGACGCCGGTCTGGTCTGTCGCGCCCGGGCCGCGGCCGAAGCGGCGGGGCTGGCGGACAAGGTCGCCTTCCGCGCGGTGGAGGCGGGACCTCTGCCCTTCGGCGGGGCGGTTTTCGATGCCGTCTTCGCCAAGGATGTCGTCTGCCACATCGCCGACAAGGGCGCGATCTTCGCCGAAATTGCCCGCGTGCTGGCCCCGGGCGGGCGGCTTGTCTGCGCCGATTTCGTGCCCGGCGAGCCGCGCGAGGGCACGGGACGGCTCTACGATGACTGGCTCGACGCCATGCGCGCCTATGGGCTGTCGTTCCACTTCGAAGGGCTTGCCACCTACACCGCCGCCTTCGCGGCGGCCGGGCTGGGGCAGGTGCGGGTGCGGGACCACAGCCGGCTGTCGGAGGCGGCCGCAGGGCGTGAGCTGGCCTTCCTTGCCGGTCCTGAGGCGGAGCCGCTGCGCGCTGCGCTGGGCGAGGACAGGTTCCGGGCGCGTATCCATGCGAGCAGGCAGCGCTTCGAGGCGCTGGCCGGCGGCGCGTTGCGCCATCTCCACATGTTCGCCACCCTGGCGTCCACCGGGGACTGAACCGCACTGGCCCCGCCGCCGGGCGAGGCTGCGGGAAACTGCATGTCCGCTGCCGGGGTGGCGGTCGCGCGCGACCTCTGCATGCGCTTCTTCAATCCTGGTGTAGACGTCCACTTGCAGAAACGCTTCGCCCGCATCGTCACCCAGCGGGGCTAATGGCAGGCGGGCAGGCTGCCGGAGGAGATGGCGGCCAACGCCTGCAACCCGCGCGATGACGACCACGGCCATCCGGTGATGCAGGTCGATGGCGAACACGACCTGTTCGGCGACGGCAGCATCGTCACCGTGCCCACCTTCGGCCACGTTCCGGGGCATCGGTCGCCGATAGTTCGGTTGGCTTCGGGCGATGCCTGCTATTTCCGATGCACCCTGGAGGAGCGGCACCTGCCGCGGCTGGTCTGCGACCGCACCGCGATGCTGGATTCCCTGCTCCTGCTGCGCCGCCGGTGTCCGCATCTTTTACGGCCACGGCCCCGCCTTCTGGCGGCGACTGCCCCAGGCGCCCTCGAAATCGCCTGGGGCCTGCCATGGCGGTGGCTTTACAAAGGCGGCGGAAAGACGCTAAAAGGCCGCAACCGAGGCAACCAACGGGTTCGATATCCATGACACCGTCCAACCACTTCGACGAAAGCGGCCTTACCAAGGGTCAGCTCCGCAAACTCAACGCGCTGCGCAAGTTGGTCGGCGACAACATCGCCGATCGCGCTTTTTCCGAATGGCTGTCGTCGCAAGCGGGCATGGCGGCGGAGGCCAGGGACAAACATGCGGATCTGCTCGCCGATACCGTGTGGGATCTGGTGAAGAGCAGGAAGCTGCTGATCCGCCGCGGCGGCTATATCGTCCGACGCGGGCGTGGCCGGGTGATCGTGGACCCGGCGCCAGACTGATCCGGCATCGGGCAAGGCCGCGGGGCTGTAGCTCAGTTGGGAGAGCGTCGCGTTCGCAATGCGAAGGTCAGGGGTTCGAATCCCCTCAGCTCCACCACCCGCGCCGCCGTTCAGGGGACGCGCGGCGCTTCGCCCTCGATGGTCACGCGGTGGCCGCAACGGGTGTGCGGCCAGTAGTCCCAGATGGCCAGATGCTGGGTGGCGCGGTTGTGCCACAGAGCAACCGAGTTCGGCCGCCACTGGAAACGGCACTGAAAGCACGGCTGGGCGATGTGCCCGAACAGGCATTCCAGCAGCATGGCGCTTTCGCCCGCCACCAGTTCCACCACCGCTTCCGTGAAGATGCGGTTGACATAAAGCGCCTTGCGCCCGCTGACCGGATGCAGGGCCACCACCGGATGGACCGCCTCCGGAAAGGCACCGTCGCGGGTCTGGTCCTGCCTGATGCCGAAATAGCCGCCATGATGGCGGGCGCCGACATGATGCGTGGTCAGCGCCTCGAAGGCGGCTATGGCGTTGGCAAACAGCGTGTCGCCTCCCGCTTGCGGCACCTGTTCCATGCGCAGCATGCTGGCAAGCGGCGGTTCCCGGTTGCAGCTGGCGTCGCCATGCCATTTGCTACCGCCGAAGGTCTTGGAGTCGCGCTCTGTGCAGATGCGAACGATGCCCTCGAAATCCGCCATATCCCCCTGGGGATGGCGGTGCAGCGGCCCGAAACGCCGCCCCAGCCGCTGCAGCGCGGCGAAGGCATCGTCGGCCAGCGGCGAGGCAAGGTCGATGCCTTCCACCTCGGCCCCCAGGGCCGGCGTCAGCGGGCGGCTGCGAATACCGGCGGCCATCGTCGTCCTCCGGCTTGCCGCCGCCGCCATCCTGGACCACAATCGCGGCCGATGTGACGGTGCGGACCATGGACGCGGACATCTCCATCCTGACGCCGCCGCCGGGCCGCTTCGTCGATCCCGACGTAACGGCCGGTGGCGAAAAGCGCGCAAGGGTCGCCCTGGGCCGGCTGCAGACGCTGTGGATCAACACCGGCTCGCTGTGCAATCTGGCCTGTGCTGGCTGCTACATGGAATCCAGCCCCCGGAACGACCGCCTGGCCTATATCGCGGCCGCCGAGGTGGCGGCCTTTCTGGACGAGATCGAGCGCGACGGCCTGGGCACCGAAGAGATCGGCTTTACCGGCGGCGAGCCGTTCATGAACCCGCAATTCATGGCCATGGTCGAAGACGCGCTGCAACGCGGCTTTCGCGTGCTGGTGCTAACCAACGCCATGCGCCCGATGATGCATTGCGCCGATGCCCTGCTGGCCCTGAAGGCGCGCCATGGGGCCAGGCTGGTGCTGCGGGTTTCCATCGATCACTACAGCAGGGAACGCCACCAGCTGGAACGCGGCGCCCGTTCGTGGGAGCCGGCGATGGCCGGGCTGCGCTGGCTGGGGCAGCACGGCTTTCGCATCCATGTTGCCGGGCGCACCCGCTGGCAGGAAGACGAGGCCAGCCTGCGCCAGGGCTATCGCGCCCTGTTCGCCCGCCTGGGCCTCGCCATCGATGCCGATAACCCGGCAGAGCTGGTGCTGTTTCCCGAGATGGACGAGGCGGCCGAGGTGCCGGAGATCACCGCCGCTTGCTGGCAGGTGCTGGGGCGCAGCCCGGCCGAGATCATGTGCGCGTCCTCACGCATGGTGGTGAAGCGCAAGGGCGCGCCCGGCCCGGTGGTGGTGGCCTGCACGCTGCTGCCCTACGACCGCCGCTTCGAAATGGGCGCCACCCTGGGCGAAGCGTCCGGCGCGGTGAAGCTGAACCACCCCCATTGCGCCACCTTCTGCGTGCTGGGCGGCGCCTCCTGCAGCCGCGGCGGCTGAACGGTCCGGGCGGTTACGCTTTCGCCCTGGCGTCGCGCCCGGCGGGGGCCAGCACCTCGACGGTGCCGGCCAGCAGAATCAGAGCGCAGCCCGTCGTCTCGCGCCAGCCGAAGGCCTCGTCGGTCAGCAGGGCGGCGCTGATGGCGCCCGCCACCAGCTCGGTCAGGATCAGGATGCCGAAGGCGCCGGCGCCGATGCGGGTGGGCGACCAGATCAGCAGCGCGGTGCTGGGAAACAGCAGGCCCAGCGTCAATGCCAGCAGGAAGGGCAGCGAGGCGATCACGGTGTCCATCGAAGGCACCGGCCCCAGCTCGCCCGCCAGCAGCCAGCCCAGAAAGGCGGCGCTGGCGGTGGCGTAGAGATAGACGGCGAACAGGAGCGGCGGCAGGCTGGGCTGCACGGCGTTCACCCGCGCCGCGCCGGCCGCCACCATAGCCCCGCCCGCCAGCGCCAGCCAGTCGCCGGCGTTGCGGGGCAGCGGCAGGGTGCCGTCCTGGCCGAAGACGATCCACACGCCGGCCAGCGACAGCGCCAGGGTGACGAAGCGCGCCGGGGCCAGCCGCTTGCCCTGGGCGAAGCGTTCCAGCAGCGTCGCCCACACCGGGGTGAGATAGAACAACAGCAGCGCGCGGACCACCTCGGTCAGCAGCAGGCTGTTGGCGTAGCAGACGAAGCCGCCGCCGGCCAAAACGCCGATCAGGCACCAGCTGGCGCCGCTGGGCAGGCCCCGAAAGGCGCGCCAGATGGCCAGCGGCGTCATCAACAGCAGCGGGATGGCGTTCTGCGTCAGCGTTCCCCAGCCGCCGGTCAGCCCGTCCGCCTCCAGCACGCGCTGCGGCAGCCAGTAGAGCCCCCACAACCCGGCGGTGAAGGCGACGGCGAGGCAGACGGCGATGTGGGAGGGGGAACGCAGGGTTCGGCTGTCGTGCGGAGGGGTGGCGGCGCGTCAGCCGTCGGCCGGGGTGGCGGGAAATTTTTCGATAGCGGCCCGATAGAGGTTCAGCTTTTCGGTGAGCCAGCCGGCGAGGGCGGGCCATTGGCTTTCATCGTCAGTGTTCACGCCTTCCTTGGACTGCAGGAAGTAGTAGTCGCCCTTGTTGTCCATCTTCACGCCTAGGTGTTTGAAAAGGTGCTCGTCCAAAGATTTCAGAGCGCTGGCGGCTTGGTCCTCGGGAGCCTTGGGCTTTCCTCTGATGTGGATGCCGACCTCTCCCGCGGCGAGGTAGAGCACGAGGTCCAGCTGTTTCATGATCTCATACCCTTCTCCCAGCCATCGGATGCTGTGACCTGCGCCCGGCGAAATGCCGTTCCAGGATTTGGCGTCGGAGGCGGTCACATGTTCCCAGAAGCGCTTGCGCCACTTACCCAGTTCGGTCAGGCCTGTTCGCACTTCATGCCGTTGTTGCCGTTCCCATGCGTTGGGGCGCTCTACCACCTCGAACAGGGAGGCGGGGCGGGATTGGTCGATGCGGGCGGCCCTCACCCTGACGGCGAAGAAGGAACAACCCTCATGGGTGTGCTCGTTCAGCCATTTGATGGCCGAGAGATGCTCGTTGGTAAAGCTGGCGGCGACCCAGACCACCGTCCTGGCGTCGAGGCCGCCCAGATAGGTCATGACCTTCCCTAGATGCTCGTGGTCTGAGCCCCCCAACTGGTTTTCGATCAAGACGCGATGATCCTCGTCGTCAGCTTTGTGGGCCAGGATGTCGGCCGAGAAGGAGCCGACTTGCACTTCTTTCTGGACAAACTCCAGCCCCATGCCGATCGCATCGCCTAGCAGGTCGAGATGCTCGCTGAGCCAGGGTGTGAAGTGCTGGGCCTCGTGCCCCCACACATCGCGCAGAGGGACATCTTTCAGAGTGCCGAGTTCGTCCATTCCATTCCTCCCATTGCGCCTGAAAAGTGGCGCCTCATGTCTTGCGGAAGCGGTTGAGGGCGACGATGTTGTCGGCCTCTTCCCCCGCCTCCTTCTCCTCTGGCGCGGGCTCATCTTCGCTGCCATCGCCTGCCTCCGCCGCGCCGCGCTTGTCGAATTGCAGGCCGAATTTCACGCCCGGGTCCGCAAACGAGGTCACCGCCGCGAAGGGCACGCGAATCCGGTGCGGCTGGCCGTCGAAGGCGAGCCCGACCCGGAAACCATCGGCGTCCACGGCCAGGTCCCAGAAACGGTGTTGCAGCACCACCGTCATCTCCGGGCGGTGGCGGGCCTTCAGCGCCTCGTCCATGGCGACGCCGGGATGATGGGTGCGAAAGGCGATATAGAAATGGTGGCCAGGCGGCAGGCCCCGGCGCGCCACCACGTCCAGGGCGCGGGCCATGACACCGCGCAGGGCATCGTCAAGGAAGGCGTGGTAGGGGAGCGAATCCGTCATCGGCGCTGCCAGGGTGGGCGGCTTGCCACGGCGCGGCAGGCCGGTGAAATGGAGGGCTTCTGTTGCCCGGTGCCCTCCGAACCGCGCTTATCGCCTACGCGGCGACAGCGAGCGCCTCGTTGTCGTTGGCGTCTATGTGTTCGACCCATTACGGCGGTATCATACCGGGCGAAAACCGAACCTTTACCACGCGCGTCGATCCTGGTTCGCCCCCGCAAGGTGGAGGCGGCGGGTACTGCCCCCGCGTCCGCAACGCTTATTCCGAACGGCGTTTATCGCCATAGCCCGGCACGCCGGGCACCCCTCATATAGGCGCTGCCGCCCGCCCTGGCAAGGCCTATCCACACGCCATCCACAGGCTGGCCCCGCCAGGGCAGCGGGCACCGCTATGCTGGCCGGCAGGGGAGGGGCCATGGCCAGCGGCGGCAAGAGGGGCGAGGGGGCAGCCGAAATCGCCGCCCAGCGCGCGGCATGGCAGCCCACCCGCCGGACGGTGGCGGCGGGGCTGGAAGAGTTGCTTTATCGCCCGCTGCCGGTGCTGGACCACGGCTTTCTGCGCGTGATCGACTATATGGGCGACGATGGGGCCATCGTGCAGGCGGCGCGGGTCTCCTACGGGCGCGGCACCCGCTCGGCCCGCAGCGATGCCGGCCTGATCGGCTATCTGATGCGCCATCGCCACAGCACGCCCTTCGAGATGTGCGAGATCAAATACCACGTCAAGCTGCCGATCTTCGTCGCCCGCCAGTGGATTCGCCACCGCACCGCCAATGTGAACGAATATTCCGCCCGCTATTCCATCCTGGACCGCGAGTTCTACCTGCCCCCGCCCGAGGCCCTGGCGGCGCAATCGAAGGCCAACGGCCAGGGGCGCGGCCAGGCGCTGGCGGGCGAGGAGGCGGCCTTCGTGCTGGACACCCTGAAGCGCGACGCCGAGAACGCCTTCGACCATTACGAAGCCATGCTGGGCCAGGACGGCGACGGCCGGCACGGCCTGGCCCGCGAGCTGGCGCGGCTGAACCTGCCACTGGCCACCTACACCCAGTGGTATTGGAAGACGGACCTGCACAATCTGTTCCATTTCCTGGCCCTGCGCGCCGACCCCCACGCCCAGCACGAAATCCGCGCCTATGCCGCAACCATGCTGGAGACCGTGAAGGCCTGGGTGCCCCTGGCCTTCGCCGCCTTCATGGAAAACCGCATGGAGGGCGCCCAGCTGAGCGCCGGCCAACTGGCCGTGATCCGCCGCCTGATCGCCGGCGAAAAGGTGACGGAAGGCTCCAGCGGCCTGTCGCGGCGCATCTGGGACGAGCTGCAGGCGGTGCTGACGGAGTAGGGAGGGGGAGACGATGGCGGAGACGATAGCGGAGGCAGGGGGCGGGCTGGCCGCCTGGAAGGCCAAGCACGAACAGGCCGCCTATGAACGCATCCCATCCACCACACCGGACCGTGCCGCGCCCGCCGGGGCGCCGGTCCAGCACATGGTCGCCATGGGCGATGGCACCCGCCTTGCCAGCGATGTCTATCTGCCGGCAGCGGGCGGCCCCTTTCCGGCCATCCTCACCCGCCTGCCCTATGGCAAGAGGGAGCCGTACTGCTTCATGCCCACCGTCGCCGACCATTGGGTGCGCAAGGGCTATGCGGCGGTGGTGCAGGATGTGCGCGGCAAATGGGCCTCGGAGGGCAGCTTCGAACCCAATCTCAACCGCCACGAGATCTCCGACGGCCATGACAGCATCGCCTGGGTTGCCAGCCAGCCCTGGTGCAACGGCCGGGTGGGCATGTGGGGCGAATCCTATTACGGCTTCACCTGCTATGCCGCCGCCATCGGCCGCCATCCGGCGCTGGCCTGCATCGCGCCCGGCGACATAAGCCTGGATCGCTACCGGGCCACCATGCGCGGCGGCTGCCTGCAGCTGAACACCGTCGGCACCTGGGCCATCTCCATGACCGACCGCCGCTATCAAGACCTTTCGCGCCTCGATTACCGCCACCTGCCGCTGGCCGATATGGCGGCAGCGGCCGGCGTGCCTTCGGCCTATTTCGACGCCCTGATGGCCCATCCGCAGCCCGCGCCCTTCTGGCGGGAACGCAGCGTGCTGGCGGGCTATGAGGCGATTCGCATCCCGGTGCTGCATTGGGGCGGCTGGTACGACACCTATCTGGGGCCAACCGTCGCCGACTGGCGCATCATGGCCGAACACAACGCCAGGGCCGGCCATCAGCACCTCTTCATCGGCCCCTGGGACCATGAGGGCAGCGCCGATCGCTGCGGCCATGTTGGCCTGCTGCCGGTGGCAAAGGGCACGGCCGAGGCCCGCTGGGACAGCTTCCAGGCCTTTTTCGATCGCTATCTGCTGGGCCTGGACAACGGCTTCGGCGCCGCCGGCCCGGTGCGCTATTACGTCATGGGGGCGGATCGCTGGCGCGATGCCGATGCCTGGCCGCCGCCGGGCACGCGGCTGGTGCCGCTCTATCTTTCTTCCGGCGGCGCGGCCAATGGCGCCGACGGCGACGGGCGCCTCTCATGGCAGCCGCCGCAGGGGGAGGAGCCCTGGGATGGCTTCGCCTACGACCCGCACCGCCCGGTGGATGCCACGCTGGCCATCGATTGCTGGTCGCTGGCCGGCCAGATGGGCGACCGGCAGGCGATCGAGGCGCGCGGCGATGTGCTGGTCTATACCGGGGCGCCGCTGGCCGAAGGGCTGGAGCTGATCGGCCCCATCCGCGCCCACCTCCATGTGGCCACCGACGCCCCCGATACCGATTTCACCTGCGCCCTGGTGGATGTCGCCCCGGACGGCGGCGCCAATCTGATCCAGGACGGCATCCTGCGCTGTCGCTTCCGCCACGGCCCCGAACGCTTGGTGCCCATGGCCCCCGGCCAGGCGACGGCCCTGGAGATCGACCTCTGGCACACCGCCTATGCGCTGGCGCCCGGCCACCGGCTGCGGGTGGAGGTCTCGTCCAGCGACTTCAACCGCTACGACCGCAATCTCAACACCGGCGAGGCTTTCGGCCAGGGCCGGGTGGCGGCGGTGGCCAGGCAGCGCCTGTTCCACGACGCCGCCCGGCCGTCCTTCCTCACGCTGCCCCTCCACCGCCAGAGCGCGGCGGAAGGCTGAAACGGGCGCCTACTGGAACACCGCCTCCGGATCGTCGAGGCTGTCGGAGCCTTCGATCGCAATCGCCGCCAGGCCCAGGACCGCCACCGCCCGCTCGATGGCGCGGGTCTGGGCCGTCAGCGCATCGATGGCGGCCTGCACCCGCGCATGGCCCGCATCGTTGCCGGCGGCGATCATCTGGTCATAGGCCTCGCCGCCCTCGGCTGCCCGAACGATGGCGTCCATGGCCGCCATGGTGGCGTCCAGCCGCTGGCGCAGCTCCCGGTCGGCCTCGGCATCGGCGGCGGCCACCAGCGTGGCAAGGCCGGGGCCTTGCAGAACGGTGCCGTCGCTGCGGCGATATGTGCCCAGATAGACATTGCGGATGCCCAGCGCGTCGTAATAGTGCGAATCGTGGGTGTTGTCGCTGAAGCAGTCGTGCTCCTCCTCCGGATCGTGCAGCAACAGGCCCAGCTTCATGCGCTCGCCGGCCAGCTCGCCATAGGAAAGGCTGCCCATGCCGGTGACGATGGCCGCCAGCCCCGCCGCCGTGCCATCGGCCGTCAGGGCCGCGCGGGCCGCCCCGCCCGGCGCCCACTGCGCCGCCATCCACGCCAGATCGTCCAGCAGCAGGCGGGTGGCCGCATCCAGATAGGCTGCGCGCCTTTCGCAGTTTCCGCCCGTGCAGGCGGCGGGGTCGAAATCGCTCGCCGGCCGCTCGCCGGCGCCCGGCCCGGTGCCGTGGAGATCCTGGCCCCACAGCAGGAATTCGATGGCGTGATAGCCGGTGGCGACATTGGCCTCGATGCCGCCCAGCTCGTGCAGCGTGTCGGCCAGCAGGGCCTTGTCGATGACGCGGGCATCGACCTCGCTGCCCGAGAAGGTGAAGGCCGGGTTGGCGACCACATTGGCGGTATAGGCGGGGTTTTCCTCCGATTCGGCGCCATAGCTCGCCGCGACATAATCGATCAGGCCCTCGTCCAGGGGCCAGGCGTTCACCTTGCCCTCCCAATCGTCGACGATGGCGTTGCCGAAGCGATAAACCTCGCTTTGCTGATAGGGGATGCGGGCCGCCAGCCACGCCTGGCGCGCCGCCTGCAGCGTGTCCTCGCCGGGTTCGTCGATCAGGCGATCCACGGCCTGGCGCAGGTCCTGCCCGGCCAGCAGCGAATCCTCATAGATGGCGTTGGCCATGGTGGCGTAATGATCCAGCACCGCGCCCTTCTGCGCCGCGGCCAGGGTGGGCGCTGCCAGAACCAGCACCGCCAGCAAGGTGGTTTTCATGGTGTTCGTCTCCTCTGTGCAAGGGGTTGGGACAGTCAGAATTCGCTGGCGAGTTGAAGCGCGACGGTATCGGCCTTGCCGCCGCCGGCCTCCTCGCCATGGCCGGCGATGCGGTCCCCGTTCTTGCGGGCGGCGGCGCCGTCGAAGGCGAAGACGGAACCTGCAAGGCCGCCCGAGGCCGCCGCGAACTGCACGGCGAGGCGCTCTTCAAGCGACGGCTCCGCCTCCTGGGCCAGAACGCTCGTGTGGCAGGCCAGCACAACGGCCGCCACAATCTCCGCCCTGGGTGTCATGGTGAATGCCGTGGTTTCTCCCCGGATATGCGCTGTCGCCGCCCGCCTCTGGGGAAGGGCCGCGCGAATCGGCTTCCCCGATTCGGTCGCTACGATAATGACAATCATTCGCATTGACAATGCGTTTCATTGCCTTTTACATTCCATCCCAGTCCCGCTCGCCCAGGATGCGGCCGATGACGCGCCCTTCGCTCTCCCGCCACCCCTGCTCGAACGGCCATCGTAGGCACCCCGGCGCCGCCATCGCGCCGCTGGCCGCCCTCTCTCTCGCCCTCGCCGCCACCCCGGCCCCGCCCGAGACATCCTCCGGCGATGAGCGGGCGCGAATCGCGGCGGCGGTGCGCCCGACGACGGATTTCTCGCGGCCCGAACGCTATGAAAGCCGGCAGGGCGGGGCGGCGACGGTCTTCAAGGCGCCCAACCGGGACGCCTTTTCCCACCCCTCCGCCAACATGACGTTCGAGCGCCAGCTGGATTTCCGGGTCGGCGATGGCATCTTCCGCAAGCTCTGGGTCCAGGCGCCCAGCTCGACCGGCTCGTCGGACGGTCTGGGGCCGCTCTTCAACGCCCGTTCCTGCCAGGGCTGCCACATCAAGGACGGGCGCGGGCGCCCGCCCGAGGCCGGCGAGCGGGCGACCTCGCTGCTGCTGCGGCTTTCCATCCCGCCCCGGGATGCGGCCGAGCGGGCGGCTCTGCGCCGGCACCGCCTGGCCTTCGTGCCCGAACCCGTCTATGGCGGCCAGCTTCAAACCTTCTCGCTTCCCGGCCTTCCCGCCGAGGGCAGAATCGGCATCGCCTGGCGCGAAATGCCGCTGGCCCTGGCCGATGGCGGCAGCGCCTCCCTGCGGGCGCCCAGCTATGGCGTCGCCGGCCTCGGCTATGGCCCGCTCCATCCCGCCACCATGATCTCACCCCGGGTCGCGCCGCCGATGATCGGCGCCGGCCTGCTGGAGGCCATCGCCGAGGAGGACATCCTGGCCGGCGCCGACCCCCACGACCGCGACGGCGACGGCATCTCCGGGCGCGCCAATCGGGTGTGGAGCGATCGCCGCGGCCAGGCGGTGCTGGGGCGTTTCGGCTGGAAGGCGGGCCAGGGCGATATCGCACAGCAGGCCGCCACCGCCCTGCGCGACGACATCGGCATCTCCACCGCCCTTTATCCCGCCGCCCATGGCGATTGCACGGCGGCGCAGCGGCGCTGCCGCGCCCTGCCCCATGGCGGCGCCTCCAGGGACGACAGCGTCGAAGCGAACGCCACCATGTTCGATCTGCTGGTGTTCTACAGCCGCAATCTCGCCGTTCCCGCCAGGCGCGATGTCGGCGATCCGCTGGTGCTGGAGGGCAAGCGCCTGTTCTATCGGGCGAACTGCATCGGCTGCCATCGCCCCAAATTCGTCACCCGCCGCGATAGCGCCGGCAGCGAGCAATCCTTCCAGCTGATCTGGCCCTATAGCGACCTGCTGCTGCACGACATGGGCGAAGGCCTGGCCGACGGCCGCCCCGAAGGCCAGGCCAGCGGGCGCGAATGGCGCACGCCGCCGCTGTGGGGCATCGGGCTTACCGAGGCCGTCAGCGGCCACAACCTGCTGCTGCACGATGGCCGCGCCCGCGGCCTGCTGGAAGCCATCCTCTGGCATGGCGGCGAGGCGGAAGCGGCCAAGCAGCGGGTCGTCGCCATGACCGAGGACGAACGCAAGGCGCTGCTGGCGTTCCTGCGCTCGCTATAGGGGCCGCAACACAAGAGGGAGGTGAGGCTTATGAACGAGACCGCGATCTGTCCGCTGTTCCGCAACGCTTCGGGTGGCGCCCTGGCGCCGCTGCTGGCCGGCGACGAAGCCTGCCGGCATATCTGCAGCGCCTGCCGCTGCTGCGATCCCGGAACGCGGGCCCATGACTGGCTGGCGATCGTCGCCGGCGCCCTGGCCACAGGCGAAAAGCCGGCGCCATGGGCGCGGCCTTGAACGGCGCCCGGCGCTGTGCCCTTGCGGCCGCCTCGGCGCTGCTGGCGCTGCTGGCGGCGCCGGCCATCCCCGCCGCCGCTGGCGATGAGGCGCGCGTCAGCGCGGCCCTGATCGAAGGCCATGTCCTGGCCCGCTATGAACGCCTGGCGGCGGCCAGCGGCGCTTTCGCCCGGGCCGTCGCAGCCCATTGCGCCGGCGGCGACAAGGCCCGGGCCGCCTTTCATGCCACGATGGAGGCCTGGATGGGCATCGAGCATGTGCGCTTCGGCCCGGTCGAGCTCTTCATGCGCGGCTATCGCTTTCATTTCTGGCCCCAGGCGCGGGGCCGGGTGTTCGCCGCCATGCGCGCCCTGGTCCAGGCCGGCGCTGGCGCGGCGCCGACAGCGGCGCAGCTGGCCCGGGCCGATCTGGCCGTCCAGGGCCTGCCGGCGGCCGAAGCCCTGCTTTATGGCGGCCAGCGCCTGGCCGCGCTCGACGCGCCCCAGGCCTGCCGCTTGCTGGCCGCCATCGCCGCCAATATGCGCGCCATGGCGGACGAGATCGTCGCTGGCTGGAACCGGGACGGCGCCTCCTTCGCCGCCGATGCCCGGGAGGCCAGCTTCGCCTTTCTGGCCAGCCTGCATGACGGCTTGCAGCGCCTCGCCGATGTCAAGCTGAAGCCCGTTCTGGGCCAGGACATCGCCTCGGCCCGCCCGGTGCTGGCCGAATCCCGCCCCAGCGGCCGTTCCCTGCGCAACATGGTGGCCAATCTGGCCGCGTTGCGGGCGCTCTATCGCGGCGAGGGCGGGCCGGGGCTGGGCGCGCTGGCCGCCGCTGCCGACCCGGCCCTGGATCGCCTGCTGATCAAGGCGTTCGATGCCACCATGGCCACGGCGCGGGGAATCGCCCGCCCGCTGGAAGAGGCGGCGCTGGACCCGGCCCTGCGGCCGCAGGCGGAAAAGCTGCTGTTGCAGCTGCGCGCGCTGAGGCAGCTGGTCCGGGAACGGCTGGCGCCGGCGCTGGGGCTGCCCTTGGGCTTCAATGCCTTCGACGGCGATTGACCGCCGCCGCCTGCTGCGGCTGGCCGCCGTTCTGCCGGCGCTGCCGGCGCTGCCGTCGCTGCCGTCGCTGGCGCGGGCGGCCGTCGCCCCGGCGCCGCTCTATCTGGGCGGGCGCGTCGAGGCCGATGGCAGCCATGCCGTCGGCGGCTTTTCGGCCCGCGGCGCCCGGCTTTTGCACGTGCCGCTGCCGGCGCGTGGCCATGGTTTCGCCCTGCGCCCCGGCACCCGCCAGGCGGTGGTTTTCGCGCGCCGCCCCGGCCGCTTCGCCCTCGCGTTCAACCTGGCGTTCGACCTTGCGCGCGGGGCCGTGGAGTGCGCCTTCGCCACCCCCGAGGAGCGCCATTTCTACGGCCACGGCGTGTTCTGCCCCGAAGGGCGCCTGCTCTATGCCAGCGAGAACGATTTCGCGGGCGAGCGCGGCGTCATCGGCATCTACGACGCCGCTCGCAGCTATGCCCGCATCGGCGAGCTGGCCTCCCACGGCATCGGCCCCCACGAACTGGCGCTGCTTTCCGACGGCACCACCCTGGCCGTCGCCCATGGCGGCATCCTGACCCATCCGTCGCTGCCGCGCGTCGCGCTCAACCCGGCCAGCATGGCGCCCGCGCTGTGCTATCTCGACCGCCACAGCGGCGCCCTGATGCGCGAATGCCGCTTCGAGGCCGCGCTCGACCGCCTGAGCATCCGCCATCTGGCCGTGGGCGCCGGCGACCGCGTGGCGCTGGCCATGCAATGGCGGGGGCCCGGCGAGCGGATCGTCCCGCTGGCCGCCAGCCACGATCCGCGCTCTGCCCAGGGGCTGCGGCCGCTGGCGGCGGCGCCGCAGCTCTGGCGCGCCATGCGCCATTACGGCGGCAGCGTCTGTTTCGATGGCGACGGGCGCGGCATCGCCGTCTCGGCCCCGCGCGCCGGCCTGATCGCGTTCTGGGACGGCGCTGGCGCCCATCTCTTCACCGCCGCGCTGGCCGACGGTTGCGGCGTGGCGCCGGGGCCGGGGCCGGGCGCGTTTCTGGCCAGCGGCGGCAGCGGCGGCGTCCTCGCCATCGACAGCTTCGCGGCCACATCCGCCCCGTTGCCGGGCGCCTTCGCCGCCGCCGGGTGCTGGGACAACCACCTGGCCGCCGCGCCCCCGCCCTGAAGCCGCGCCCCTACCCAAGGCCGGCGACAGGCGGCTACAGTCCGCCGGCAAGGGGTGCGGTTTCGGGGGAGGGTGCCATGCAGGAGCGGGCGCGGGCGGTGGTGATCGGCGGCGGGGTGGTGGGCTGTTCCATCCTGTTCCACCTTGCCAAGCTGGGCTGGAAGGAGGTGCTGCTGCTGGAGCGCGACCAGCTGACCTGCGGTTCCTCCTGGCATGCGGCGGGCCAGATTCACACCATCTCGTCGGACCCCAACATCTCCCGCCTGCAAGGCTATACCATCCGCCTCTATGACGAGCTGGAGGAGCTTTCCGGCCTTTCGGTGGGGCTGCACGCCACCGGTGGCTTCTATCTGGCATCGAACCGGGACTGGCACGATTACCTGAAGCGCGAGCGTTCCAAGGCGCGCAGCATGGGCCTGGACCAGGAGTTCATCGCCGTGGAAGAGGCGGCCAGGCGCCACCCGCTGATCGACCCTGCGCGCTATATCGCCGCCCTGTGGGACCCGCTGGACGGCGACATCGACCCCTCCGGCGTCACCCATGCCTATGCCGGCGCGGCCCGCGCCCTGGGCGCGGCGGTGGAGACGGAAACGCCGGTGGTCGCCACCCGCCCGCGCCGCGACGGCAGCTGGGAGGTGGAAACGCCCAAGGGCGTCGTGGTGGCCGAGCATGTGGTGAATGCCGGCGGCCTGTGGGCGCGGGAGGTGGGGGCGATGGCGGGGCTGCATCTGCCGTTGCAGCCCATGGAGCACCATTATCTCGTCACCGAAGACATCCCCGCCATCGTGGAACGGGAGGTGCGGCTGCCGGCCGGCATCGATTACGAGGGCAACCTTTATTTCCGCCAGGAGGGCGGCGGCCTGCTGCTGGGCACCTACGAACCCCAGGCCACGCCCTGGGCGGTGGCCGGCACGCCGCCGGATTTCGGGCGCGAGTTGCTGGAGCCGAAGCTGGACCGCATCGCCGACCGGCTGGAACTGGCCTTCGGGCGCATCCCGGCCCTGCGCCAGGCGGGCATCAAGACCATCGTCAACGGCCCGTTCGTATTCGGGCCGGACGGCAACCCGCTGATCGGGCCGGCGCCGGGGCTGCGCAACTATTGGCTGGCGGTGGGGGTGATGGCCGGTTTCTGCCAGGCGGGCGGCGTGGGTCTGAGCCTGGCGCAGTGGATGATCGAGGGCGAACCCGAAATCGATGTCTGGGCCATGGATGCCGCCCGTTTCGGCGAGTTCGCCTCGCCCGCCTGGGGCACGGTGAAAAGCGCCGAGAACTACCGGCGCCGCTTCGTCATGACCTTTCCCAACGAAACCCTGCCCGCCGGACGGCGCCAGATGACCACCGCGCTTTACGACCGGCTGAGCGCCAGGGGCGCTGTCTGGGACCAGAGCTTCGGGCTGGAACATGCGCTGTGGTTTGCCGACGGCCCCGACGATGCCCATGAAGAGGCGACCTTTCGCCGTTCCCGCGCCCATGGCTATGTCGCCCGCGAGGTGGCGGCGGTGCGCACCGCCGTGGGCGCCAGCGAGATCGCCAATTTCGCCAAGCACGAACTGGCGGGGCCGGGTGCGGGCGCCTTTCTGGACCGTCTGCTGGCTGGGCGGCTGCCGGGCGTGGGCAGGCTGGCCCTGGCGCCGATGCTGACGCCCAGGGGCCGGCTGGCCGGCGATTTCACCGTCGCCTGCCTGGCGCCGGATCGCTTCTGGCTGATCGGTTCGGGCGCGATGCAGCAGGCCCATCGCCGCCGCATCGAGGCCGAACTGCCGCCCGGCGGCGTCGCCTATCGCAACCTCTCCGGTCAGCTGCACGGCATCGCCCTCTCCGGCCCCCGCTCACGCGAGCTGCTGGCCGGCCTGGTGAGGGAGGATGTTTGTGCCCTGGCCTTTCGCGATATCCGGGCCAGCTTTGCCGGCGGCGTGCCGGTTCACCTGGCCCGGCTTTCCTTTTCCGGCGAGCTGGGCTTCGAGCTTTACACGGAACCGGGCTATCTGCTGCGCCTTTACGAGGCGGTGGAGGAGGCGGGGTGCGGGCTGGGGCTGGCCTGGTATGGCGCCCGGGCGCTGATGAGCCTGCGCCTGGAGAAGGGCTGGGGTGTCTGGGGGCTGGATCTGCGGCCCGACTTCACGGCGGCGGAGAGCGGGTTGGACGCCTTCATCGACTGGTCGAAGGAGTTCGTGGGCAAGGACGCCGCCCTGGCCGAGCGGGAGCGCGGGCCGAAGCGGCGGCTGGTGGCGATGACCGTCGCCAGCGACGATATCGACGCCGTGGGCGACGAGGCGATCATGAAGGACGGCGCGGCGGTGGGCTATGTCACCTCCGGCGGCTTCGCCCACCATGTCGGGCAATCGGTGGCCATGGGCTATTTGCCGACGGCGCTTGCCAGCCCCGGCACGGCGGTGGAGATCGAACTCGACGGCAGCTTCCACCCGGCCGAAGTGCAAGGCCAGCCTCTCTACGACCCGCAAGGCCTCCGGATGCGGGCCTAGGCGCCCCGCATCCGGAGAGATTGGGCGGGCGGCTATTGATGGCCGGCGATGAAGGCGCCGATCCAGGCCTCCGAGACGCCGTTGCTCAAGTCGTAGCTTGCTCCGAAGGTGCCGGCCGCAAGGCTCGGGGTGCGTGTTCCTCTCAGTGGAACGTTGGAGAGTAACCCGCCCCAGGATCCGCGTTGTTGTGAAGAGGTAAGACCCACACTTCCCCAATCGGGGTTGACGACAAGCACGTTGTCGGCGCGAAACGCGCCATCCTCATTGATGCTCGTCTGCCTGAGAACTATCGCGGCGTTGGAATCAGCGGCGGTGGCATCGACCCAATTCACGAGCCCGATATCGCCTTGACAGCCAATGCAACCCGATATCGTGTTGTCTGAGAAGTCGGCAGTCAATCTGGCGCTGGCGAAGAAGCGAGCTCCGCTAAGATCACTTGTTCCATCGCGGCTGAAGTAGTAGCCTTGGGCCGTTCCTTCGTAACGGGCTTGGCCCAGGGTTGGCAGGCTGCTCGGCGATGTTCTAAGCTCCGGCCCATCGACGAAGGCGCCGGCTTCGAGGCTGGTCAGGTCAGGGGCGGTGGACAGCAAGTTCTGGCCAGCATAGTGAAGATAGGTGCCCATCGCCAGCCAGTTGCCAGGGTCGCTGTCGACGGAAGTCACATCGATCCACGCCCGGCTATAGGCGTTCTCTGAGCTATCATCTACGATAAGCCAAGTGCGGAGAGTTCGTTCTCTGCCGGGAATCCCGAACAGACTGCTGGTTCTGGGAAGGCCGCTTGGTGTGGCAGAATCTGACGAAGCGAGAAGAAAGCCGCTTTCGTCCTCCCGCGTAATCCCCACAGCGACACCTCCACGAGTGAAGACGGTCAAGACTTCATCTGTCGTGATACCGGTTGCGCCCGTGTTCGTAGATTGAATACCTCCAAACCCCGATGGGAAGACCGGCAGGGCGATGACGGCGCGCCGCACGCCTTGCATCGTGAGCGTGGCGCCATCGATCGTCACCACCCTGTTGCTGTCGGCTTCCGCCGGCGGCGCCGACGGCGCTTCCGGAGCCTTCGTCTCCGCCGGGCGCTCTTCCGGCGCTGGGGCTGCCGTCTCCATCGGCGCCGGGGTTTGTGGTGCCGGGGTTTGCGCGGTGGGCGTGCCGCCGCCTCCGCCGCCGCAGGCGGTCAAGGCCAGGATCGCGGCCGCGCAGGCCGCCAGGGCGGAATGGGTAGGCTTCATGGCTGTCTCCCGTGCCGGTTGCCTCGGCGCCGGCGGGTGCCGGGCCGTTGCAGACATCACACGGGTACGTGGACAGTCCCCGCCTATTCGCCGGGCGTGGGGAGCTACCCCTTGCCGGGTCAAAGGCTGTTCTATTCAGCGGGCAGCCCGACGAAGCGGGACCCGTTGATGTCTGCAAGTGCAACTTTGGGTGGCGCGCGCGGGGGCGTCAACAGGAATGTGCGCGGCTGTGCGGGCGGGGCGCCGTTTGGGAGCGTTCAGCCCGCCATCGCCTCCAGCTCGTCCAGCGTCGCTTCGATGCCGAAGCCGGGGGCGTCGCCGGGGACGAGGTGGCCCGCTTTGGGCTGGGCCATGCCGGGGGTGGCCCGCCAGCCCGGTTCGCGCGGGGATTCGGCGGGCAGGAACTCGCCCCACAGATTGGTCGGCAGGGCATAGCAGAGATGCTGGCCATAGGCGTCGTTGGCGCCGCCGTGGAGCGCCAGCTGCAGACCGGCGCCCTCGGCGATATGGCCGATTTTGACGCAGGCGGTGGCGCCGCCGGACCAGCGGATGTCGGGCTGCAGGATGTCCAGAGTGCGCCGGCGGGCCACCTCGCCGAAGGGCAGATGGGTGGGCCAGCGCTCGCCCGAGGCCAGGGTTTGCCAGGGCAGGCGGCGGCGCACATCTTCCAGGCCGGCCAGATCGTCGGGGTGGAGGAAGTCTTCCAGCCATTTCAGCCGGTAGGGGCGCAGCCTTTCGGCCAGGCGGACGGTGAACTCGGCATCGCTGACCGGCCAGCAATCCAGCATCAGCTCGCGCCCGTCGCCCATGGCCTGGCGGGCGCGAGCGACCAGCGCCTCGGCCGCGTCGATGGCTTGTGCGCCCTGCGCCTCGGCCAGCGGGCAGGTCAGCTTGACCGCTTCGAAGCCCAGCTCCAGCAACTGGGCCGCATCCTGGCCGGTGCCGTAGCAGGCGACGCTGGCATGGGCCGGCCCGCCCAGCAGCTGCCAGACCGGGCGGGCCAGCAGCTTGCCCTTGAGATCCCACAGCGCCAGATCGATGGCGGCCAGCGCGCAGCCCGCGATGCCACCGGCGGCCCCGAACATGGCGACATGGCGGAACATCATCTCCCACAGCCGTTCGGTTGCCATGGCGCTTTCGCCCGCCAGCAGCGGCGCGAGGCCATCGTTGATCAGCGGCACCACCGGCCCGGCGTGATCGGTGATGCCCACGCCCCAGCTGCCGTCCTCGGTGAAGGCGAGGCAGAGCACCGCCGGCCAAGGGCTGCCATAGCGGCCGCGCCCGGAGAACTCGCGATAGCGGGCCAGGGTGTTGACGGCGTCGCTGTCGCGATAGGCGCTGAGGCGCGGCGTGGCGGCGCGCCCGAGCGGCGAATCTGCCCGCAGCGGCGCGGCGACGATGCGCGCGATTTTCATCTACCTGCCCACGGCGTAGCACTGGCGGCGGGGGCTGGCGGCCGCCCGCAGCATGCCGCCCCGGCGCCAAGCCATGGTCATGGAATTATAGTGGCTCCAGCGCGGGGCGATCTCCAGCCGGTGGCCGCGCCTTTTCAGTTCGTCCAGGGTGGCGGCGGGCAGGTGATCTTCCACCGCCAGATGGCCCGGGCGCCATTCGCGCGGGAAGAAGGAGCTGGGCATGTGGTCGCTGTGGAAGCTGGGCGCGTCCAGCGCCTGTTGCAGGCCCATGCCGAAGACCGCATGGCGCAGGAAGGCATGCAGCGCCCATTGGTCCTGATGGTCGCCGCCCGGGGTGCCGAAGACGAGGCGGGGTTCGCCGTCATGGAGCGCCAGGCCGGGCGTCAGGGTGGTGCGCGGGCGCTTGCCGGGGCGGATGCAATTGGGGTGGCCTTCGTCCAGCGAGAACATCTGCCCGCGCACGGAGACGGGAAAGCCCAGCCCCGGCACCGCCGGCGCGCCGGAAAGCCAGCCGCCCGAAGGCGTGCCCGAGACCATGTTGCCCCAGCGGTCCACAATGTCGAAATGGCAGGTATCGCCGTGCCTTTCGGCCCCCAGCGCCGCCGCCCCGGCCACGCCACCGCCCGGCTCTGGGCAGGGGATGGCGGTGGAACCCCATGGCCGCAGGGCCGGCGCGCCGCCGAAGCCGGGGATATCGCCCGCCGGCAGGTCCATCCGCGCCTGCGCGCCCACCAGGCGGCGGCGCTGGCGGTTGTAATCCGCCGACAGCAGCCGTTCGAGCGGCACATCGACGAAGCGGGGATCGCCATAGAAGGCCTCGCGGTCGGCGAAGGCGAGCTTGGCGCATTCCTGCACCGTGTGGACGATATCCGGCCCTTGCGGGTCCATGGCGGCGAGATCGAAGCCTTCCAGCAGGGCCAGCTGCTGGAGGAACACCGGGCCTTGCGACCAGGGGCCGGCCTTGCAGACCGTCCAGGCGCCCCAGCTGTGGCTGAGCGGCTCCTCGACGCTGGGCTGCCAGTGGGCGAGATCGTCGCCGGTCATAAGGCCGGCATGGGCTTCGCCGCTGGTGTCCATGACCGGCTGGCGCATGAAGCGGTCGATGGCCTCGGCGACGAAGCCCCGATACCAGGCGCGGCGGGCGGCTTCGGCCTGTTCCTGGCGGTCGCTGCCGGCGGCTTCGGCCTCGCGGCACAGCCTCTCGAAGGTGTCGGCCTGCTGCGGCAGGCGGTAGAGGCTGCCGGCGGCGGGCGCGGCGCCGCCGGGCAGATAGGCTGCGGCGGAGCTGGGCCAGTGTTCGGCCATGAAGCCTTGCGCCCCGGCCAGCAGATCGGCCACGGTGGGGGTGAGCAGGAAACCCTGGCGGGCGATGGCGATGGCGGGCGCCAGCACCTCGCCCGGCGTCAGGCTGCCATAGTCGCGCAGCAGCAGCATCCAGGCCCCGAAGCTGCCCGGCACCACGGCCGGCAGATGGCCGGTGCCGGGCATGATGTCGAAGCCCATGGCGGCAAGGCGGGCGGCCTCGGCGGCGGCCGGTGCCGTGCCCTGGCCGCAGATCGCCTCCACCTTGCGCTTGCGCGCGCTCCACAGCAGCAGCGGCACCTCGCCGCCGGGGCCGTTCTGGTCCGGCTCGACGATGTGGAGGACGGTGCCGGCGGCGACGGCGGCGTCGAAGGCGTTGCCGCCTTTTTCCAGCATCGCCATGGCGGCGGCCGAGGCCTGCCAGTGGGTGGTGGCCGCGACACCGAAAGTGCCGACGATCTCGGGGCGCGATCTCATCCTGGTATCCCGTGGTGTCCCCTGGATTCGCCTGCGGCGGTGCCCCTGGAGGGACTCGAACCCCCACTCCGTTGCCGGAAGCAGATTTTGAGTCTGCCGCGTCTACCGGTTCCGCCACAGAGGCGCCGCGCCGGCGGAGATTGGCGGCCCGGCAAGGCGCGGTCAAGCGGCGCGCGCCATGGGATTCCCGCTTCGCTTCCTGGGGCGCTCATGGGCGCGCGCGTCCGGGGCGGTGCCGGGGTGACAGTTGTCTTGCCGCCTTTCGGGCGCTACCAACGCCTCATGCGCATCCAGCGCCATGTCGAAGCCATGCCGGCGGCGCTGCGCGGCGCCGTGATGGCGCTGGGCAATTTCGACGGTGTCCACCGCGGCCATCGCAGCGTTATCGCCCGCGCCCGCGCCCTGGCAGACGATCTGGGCGCCCCGGCGGGCGCCGTCACCTTCGAACCCCATCCGCGCTCCTTCTTTCAGACCGGCACGGCGCCCTTTCGGCTGACACCGTTGCGCAGCAAGGCGCGGCTGTTCGCCGCCATGGGCCTGGATGTGATGGTGGTGCTGGGTTTCGGCCCGGCCATGGCGGGCAGGCTGGCCCAGGATTTCGTCGTTTCCTGCCTGGTGGATGGCCTGGCCGTGCGCCATGTCGTCACCGGCCCCGGCTTTGCCTTCGGGCGGGGCCGGCGCGGCAACGCCTGCGTTCTGGCCCGCATGGCCGGGATGGAGGGTTTCGGCTATACCCAGGTTCCCGCCTTCGCCCATCTCGGGCGCAAGGTGTCCTCCACCGAAATCCGCGTCTTGCTGCGGCGCGGGCAGGTGGGCGAGGCGGCCCAACTGCTGGGCCATCTGTGGGAGTTCGAAGGCCGCGTCCAGACCGGCTTCGGACGGGGGCGCAAGCTGGGCTTTCCCACCGCCAACCATGCCCTGGACGGCATGCTGCATCCCGGCCCCGGCATCTATGCGGTCCGCGCCGGCATCGTGGCGGGCGGGGCCACCCTCTGGCACGACGCCGCCGCCTATATCGGCACCCGCCCCACCTTCGGCGGCGAAAGCGTGGCGCTGGAGACCCATCTGTTCGATTTCGCCGGCGACCTCTACGGCCGGCGCCTGCGCATCGCCTTCGTGGCGCGGGTCCGGAAGGACATGGCCTTTCGGGACGCCGCCACCCTGGCCCGGCGCATGGGGGAGGATTGCCAGCGCGCCCGCGATCTGCTCTCCGGCCTTCACGGGCGTTCGCCCTCGCGTTGCGGCGAACTGCCACAGGCCTGAGCGCCAGTCTCGACTCCGGACGGGGCCGGTGATAGGGAGGCGCGCCATGGCGGGAGAGTACCGGAGAGCGCTGGCGCCGCAAAACGCGGAACCCGTGCGCAAGGGCCGGAGGGCTGCCGTTTCCACCACCGTTGCACCGCCGCCGGACGCCCTGCCATGACCGCCGACAGATCGCCCCCCGATTACCGATCCAGTCTGTTCCTGCCCCGGACCGATTTCCCCATGCGCGGGAGCCTGCCGCAGCGCGAGCCGGAGATTCTGGCCCGCTGGGATGCCATCGATCTGTTCGGCCTGCTGCGGGCCGATGCGCGCGGGCGCCGGCCCTTCGTTCTGCACGACGGCCCGCCCTATGCCAACGGCCACCTGCATATCGGCCATGCCCTCAACAAGATTTTGAAGGACGTCATCAACCGCTCGCAGCAGATGCTGGGGGCCGACGCCAATTACGTCCCCGGCTGGGACTGCCACGGCCTGCCCATCGAATGGAAGATCGAGGAACGATACCGCGCCGAGGGCAGGAAAAAGGATCAGGTCGATATCATTGAGTTCCGACGCGAATGCCGCGAATTCGCCGAACGCTGGATCGGTATCCAGAAGGAAGAGTTCAAGCGGCTGGGCGTGATCGGCAATTGGGACGATCCCTACACCACCATGAGCTTCGCAGCCGAGGCGCAGATCGTGCGCGAGCTGGGCAAGTTCATCATGTCGGGCGAGCTTTATCGCGGCTCCAAGCCGGTCATGTGGTCCTGCGTCGAGCGCACGGCGCTGGCCGAGGCCGAGATCGAATATCACGACCGCAGTTCGCCCACCGTCGATGTCGCCTTTCCGGTGGCATCGTCGCCCGTGGCCGGGCTGGCCGATGCCGCGGTCGCGATCTGGACCACCACGCCCTGGACCATCCCCGGCAACCGCGCCATCGCCTATGGCGAGGGCTTCGACTATCGCCTGATCGAGGTGACAGAGGTGGGCGAGGGCGCGCGGGTGGCGCCGGGGCTCAGGCTGCTGCTGGCCGCCCCGCTGGTGGCGGCCACGGCGGCGCGCTGTGCCATCGCCGGCTGGCGCGAGCGCGCCCGTTATGAGGGCCGCGCCCTGGCCGGCACGCTGTGCGCCCATCCCCTGCGCGGCCAGGGCTACGATTTCGATGTGCCGCTGTTGCCGGGCGGCCATGTCACCCTGGATCAGGGCACCGGCTTCGTCCATATCGCGCCCGGCCACGGTGCCGACGATTGGGCGCTGGGCACGGCCCATGGCATCGAAGTGCCGCAGACGGTGGGCGAAGACGGCGCCTATCTGGACCATGTTCCGCTCTTCGCCGGCGCCCGTGTGCTGACCGGGGACGGCGCCGAGGGCGATGCCAACCGGCGCGTCGGTCAAGCGCTGGCCGAAAGCGCCCATCTGCTGGCCACCGGACGCCTCACCCACAGCTATCCCCATTCGTGGCGTTCCAAGGCGCCGCTCATCTTCCGAAACACCCGCCAGTGGTTCGTGTCGATGGAGGCTTGCGGGCTGCGGCACAAGGCGCTGGCCGCCATCGATGCCACCCGCTGGGTGCCGCGTTCCGGCCAGGCCCGCATCCGCGCCATGATCGAGGCGCGGCCGGATTGGGTGCTTTCGCGCCAGCGGGCCTGGGGCGTGCCGCTGGCCGTCTTCGTCCACAAGGAAAGCGGCGAGCCGCTGCGCGACCGGAAGGTGATCGATCGCATCGCGGGGGCGGTGGAGGAAGAGGGCGCCGATGTCTGGTTCCGGGCTGCGCCGCAACGCTTCCTGGGGCCGGAGCGCGATGCCGACGATTTCGAGCAGGTCTTCGACATTCTGGATGTGTGGTTCGATTCCGGCTCCACCCACAGCTTCGTCCTGGAGGCGCGCGACGATCTGGTCTGGCCGGCCTCGCTCTATCTCGAAGGCTCGGATCAGCACCGGGGCTGGTTCCATTCCTCGCTGCTGGAGGCGGCGGCGACTCGCGGCCGCGCGCCCTACGATGCGGTGCTGACCCACGGCTTCGTGGTCGATGGCCAGGGGCGCAAGATGTCGAAATCGCTGGGCAATGTCGTGGCGCCGCAGCAGGTGATCGACCGCTATGGCGCCGATGTGCTGAGAATCTGGGCGGTCAGCGCCGATTACAGCGAAGATCCGCGCATCGGCGAGGAAATCCTGGGTTATCAGCGCGACAATTATCGCCGCCTGCGCAACACCCTGCGCTTTCTGCTGGGCAATCTGGCCGGCTTCGACGAAGGCGAGCGGCTGGAGCGGGCGCGCATGCCAGAGCTGGAGCGCTGGGTGCTGCATCGCCTCCATGAGCTCGACCGCACCGTCCGCAAGGCGTGCGACGATTTCGACTTCCACATCATGTTCGCCGCCCTGCACAATTTCTGCGCCGCCGACCTGTCGGCCTTCTATTTCGACATCCGCAAGGATGCGCTCTATTGCGACGCCGCCTCGTCGCCGCGCCGCCGCGCCTGCCGCAGTGTGCTGGACAGCCTGTTCTCCTGCCTCACGGCGTGGCTGGCGCCCATCCTGTGCTTCACCGCCGAGGAGGCGTGGCTGCAACGCTTCCCCGGCGAGCGGGAAAGCGTCCATCGCCGCCGGTTCCCGCAGCTGCCGCAGGAATGGCGCGACGATGGGCTGGCCGCCCGGTGGCAGACCGTCCGCCGCCTGCGCCGCGTCGTCACCGGCGCCATGGAGGTGGAACGGCGCGAAAAGCGCATCGGCGCCAGCCTTCAGGCCCATGCCACGGTCTATGCCACGGCGGCCGATCTGCGGGCGCTGGCGGGCCAGGATGTGGCGGAGATCGCGATCGCCTCCGCCGTCACCCTGGTCGAAGGCGAGGGGCCGGCGGGCGCGTTCCGCCAGGACGATGTGGACGGCATCGCGGTGGAGGTGGGGCGCGCCAGCGGCAGCCGCTGCGCCCGCTGCTGGAAGGTGCTGGACGAGGTCGGTGAAGACGCGCTCTGCCGCCGCTGCGCCGCTGTCGTCGCCCGGCCGGAGGCATGACCCCGCGCCCGCGCTGCGCATGAACGATGCGGTGGACAACCTGCCGGAGTTCCGGGTTATGGAGCTTTCGCGGAAGGTTCAGCGCGCCATGGAAGGCGCCTTCGACCGGGTGCGGGTTCGGGGCGAGATCGGGCGCGTGAACGCGCCCTCGTCGGGCCATCTCTACTTCGCCATGAAGGAAGAGCGGGCGGTGCTGGAATGCGTCGCCTTTCGCCAGACCAACCTGCGCCTCGCCCACCGGCCCGAACAGGGCCTGGAGATGGTGGCGACCGGGCGCCTCACCACCTATTATCAAGGTCGGTCGAGATACCAGCTGGTGGTCAAGAGCATGGCGCCGGCCGGCATCGGCGCGCTGATGGCGCTGCTGGAGAAACGGCGCCAGGCGCTGGCAGCGGAAGGCCTGTTCGATGAGGCCGGAAAGCGCCCACTGCCCTATCTTCCGTCCACCGTCGGTGTGGTCGCCTCGCCCAGCGGGGCGGCGATCCGCGACATCATGCACCGGCTGCGGGATCGCTTTCCGTGCCATGTTCTGTGGTGGGAGACGCCGGTTCAGGGCAAGGGCGCGGCCGAGGGGTTGGCGGCGGCGATCCGCGGCTTCAACCTCCTGGACGGCGGCGGCGGTGTGCCGCGCCCGGATGTTCTGATCGTGGCCCGTGGCGGCGGCAGCGCGGAAGACCTGTGGGCGTTCAACGAGGAGGTGGTGGTGCGTGCTGCGGCGGCGAGCGCGATTCCGGTGATCTCGGCCATCGGCCACGAGAGCGACACCACCCTGCTGGACCATGCCGCCGCCCGTCGGGCGCCGACGCCGACGGCAGCGGCCGAGATGGCTGTTCCCGTGAAGGCGGAGTTGGAGGCGCGTCTGCTGGAGAGCGATGCGCGTCTGGTGGGGGCCGCCTCCCGCCTGCTGGAACGGTCGCGCTCCGTGCTGGCGTCTCTGGCGCGGGGCCTCGCCCATCCGGCCCGGCTGGTAGAGCGCAAGAGCCAGGATCTGGACAACGTTGCCGGCAGCCTGCGCCGCGTCATGGCCCTGGGCCTGGCGCAACGGCGCCAGCGTCTGGCCGCGCGCGCCCAGCGCCTGGTCCATGCCCGCCCCGCCATCGCCCTGAAACGGGCGGCGCTTTCCCGCGCCTCTGCGGGTCTAAGCCTGACCGCCCTGGCTGCCCGGCTGCATCGGGCCGACGAACGGTTGCAGCGCGGCGGCGGGGCTCTGGAAGCCGCCATCCGCCGCCGCCTGGACGACCGCAGGCGGGAGCTGGCGCGGGTTGTCGCTGGCCTCAATCTCGCCTCCCGTCCCGCCCACCTGGTGAAGCGCAAAAGCCGGGATCTCGACAACGTGACCGGCAACCTGCGCCGCGTCATGGCGCTGGAGCTGGCGAAACAGCGCCAGCGTCTGGCCGCGTGCGCCCAGCGCCTGGTGCACCCCCGCGCCGCCATCGCCCTGAAACGGGCGGCACCGGCCCACCCCGACGCCGGGCGCGCGGGGTCATCTGACAACGGCCGCCGGGTTCCGGGCGGGCCGCCGCGCCCGGCCTGGCCTCTCGGCCTGGCGGCGGCCGCCGCCGTGCTGCTGGCAGACCAGGTCTCGAAGGTCCTGCTGGTGGGGTTGCTGCAGGAGAACGGCTTCCAGCCGCTGGAGATCACGTCCTTCTTCCGCCTGGTGATGGTGAGAAACACCGGCATCGGCTTTGGCCTGTTGGCTGGCGGGCATGAGCTTATGCGCTGGCTGCTGGTCGCCTTCGCGGGCGTGGCCGCGCTGGCGCTGACGCTGTGGATGATGCGGCCCGGCACCGGGCGGTTGCAGGGCGCGGCCCTGGGCCTGGTGGTGGGCGGCGCGCTCGGCAACGCCACCGACCGGGTGCTGCACGGCGCGGTCGCCGATTTCTTCGAATTCCACATCGCCGGCTGGAGCTGGCCGGCCTTCAATCTGGCCGACAGCGCCATCGTGGTGGGCGTCGCCATGTTGCTGGTGGATGCCTTGCTGGCGGGGGGCGGCGGTCGTAAGCTGGGGCCATGAAACGCTTACCGGGCGCGGCCCGATCGGTGGCGAAGGCTTTGGCTCTGGCGCTGGCCCTGGGCGGTCTTGCCGCCTGCGATGGCCTGCGCGAAAGCTTCGGCCTGCTGCGCACCTCTCCCGACGAGTTCAACGTGGTGGCCCGCGCGCCGCTCGCCATCCCCGCTTCGCTCGATCGCCTGCCGCCGCCCCGGGCAGACCTGGCCCGTTCTCGCCAGCTGCAACCCGCCGCCCGCGCCCGCGCCGCCCTGGTCGGCCAAAGGGTCGGCCAAAGTCTGGCGCCGGGCGCGGCCAGCCCCGGAGAGGAGCTGCTGGCGGCTGCCGCCATCGCCACCGCGCTGGCCGGCAGCGACGCCGATTCGCTCGACCCCGCCATCCGCCAGACGCTTGAAAGCGACCGCCAGCGCATCCTGGACGACATCGGCTGGCTGGAAGAGATCAACCCCTTCCGCCGCCGCCCCGATCCGACCGAACTGCCGCTGGATGTCGCCAGGGAACGGGCACGCCTGCAAAGCAACGCCGCCCTGGGCCTGGCGCCCCATGTCGGCGACCTGGAGGGCACCATCGCCGTCCAGGAGGACAAGGCGCTGCTGGAGGATCTGTTCTAGGCATGGCACGGGGCGCGCGAATCCTGCCGGCGGCTGTCCTGGCGGGGCTGCTGGCGGCCTGCGGCGGCGATGGCCTGCCCGGGCGCGGCTATCTGCCGCCCAGCACGGTGACGGCGACGGGCGACGTCCCGCTCACCGTGCCGCCGGGCTACGGCCTCAAGCCAGAAGGCGAGGAGGCGTCCGGCGCGATCGAAAGGGACGCATCCGGGCCGGTGGCGGCGATGGGCGCCACGGCGGGGGAACAGGCGCTGCTCTCCCGCGCCGGCGCCGCGGCGGCAGACGCCGCCATCCGCGCGACCTTGAACCGCGAGAACGCGCTGCTGGTGGGCGACGAAGCCTTGGTCGAACGCCTGCTGTTCGGCGCCGTTCCCCCGGCCAGCGGCGAGGCGCCGGCAGAGATCGCCATCGAGGCGCCGGACGGCGAGGGCAACTGGCTGGACGACGCCTGGGAGAGCCTTGGCCACTGACCGCCAGGGCGCCCGCCCGCGCTTCCCTGTCCTGGCGGCGGTCCTCGCCCTGGCGCTGCCGGCCACTGCCAGCCCGTTCGGGGCCGAAGGCTTCACCCTGGCCAATGGCATGCAGGCGGTGGCGATCGCCGACCGGCGCGCGCCCATCGTCACCCACATGGTTTGGTACAAAGTCGGTTCCGCCGACGAACGGCCCGGTTTCACCGGCACCGCCCATCTGCTCGAACATCTCATGTTCAAGGGCGCCCCGCAGGCGGCCTCGCGCCAGCTTGCGGCCGTCGTCGCCCGCCATGGCGGTTTCGACAACGCCTTCACCGGCTACGACTACACGGCCTACCACCAGACCGTGCCGCGCCAGGCCCTGGAACAGGTCATGCAACTGGAAGCCCGGCGCATGACCGGCCTTGACTTCGACGATGCCGCCCTGGAAGCGGAACGCCAGGTGGTGCTGGAGGAGCGCCGCCAGCGCATCGATGCCGACCCCGACGCCATCCTGCGCGAGCGGCTGCACGCCCTGCAATTCCAGCGCCATCCCTATGGCTGGCCGGTGATCGGCCATGAGCGCGACATCGCCACCCTGCCCCGGGCGGCGATCGAGGCCTTCTACCGTCGCCACTATGCGCCCGGCAACGCCGTGCTGGTGGTGGCGGGCGACATCGACGCCGCCGAGCTGCGCCCTTTGGCCGAGCGCAGCTACGGCGCCATCCCCGCCGCCGCCCCGCCGCCCCGCGCCCGCCCGGACGAACCACCCCAGAGCGCGCCGCGCCGCCTGACCCACGAAGACCCGCGCGCCGCGCGCCCCGGCCTGCAATTGCTCTACCGGGCGCCCGGCTACATCTCCGGCGACAGGAACATGGCCCATGCCCTGGAAGTGCTGGCCGAGATTCTCTCCGGCGGGGCCAGCGCCAGGCTCCATCGCCGCCTGGTGGTGGAAAGCGGCGCCGCCGTCGGTGCCGGCGCCTGGTATGGCGGCGAGGTGCTGGGCCCGGGCCGTTTCGGCTTCTGGGCGGAACCGGTGCCGGGGCGCGGGGTGGGCGAGGTCGAGGCGCTGCTGCGCGCCGAGATCGCCGCTCTTCTGGCCCATGGCGTCTCGGCGGACGAGCTGGCACGGGCGAAGGCGCGCATCGCGGCCAGCCTGATCTATGCCCGCGACCGGGCGGCGACCATCGCTCGCTGGTATGGTGCCTGGCTCGCCCTGGGCCTTGCCATGGAGGAGATCGACGCCTGGCCGCAGCGCATCGCCGCCGTCACGGCCGCCGACATCCACGCCGCCGCCCGCGCCGTGCTGGTGCCCCGGGGCGAAACCATGGGCATTCTGCTGCCCCAGGCCGATGGCCCCTGAACGGCGCCGCCCGGCCCTGGTTGTGGGCCTCGTTCTGACCGTGCTGGCGGCCATCGTGGCGGCCGCGCCGGCCGGGCGCGCCGAGGGCGGCGGCATCCAGGTGCTGACCACGCCTTCGGGCATCCGCCTGTGGCTGAAGGAAGAGCCGGCGATCCCCATCGTTGCGCTGGAGATCGCCTTTTCCGGCGGCGCGGCGCTGGATCCCGCCGGCAAGGAGGGGCTGGCGGCCATGGCGGCCGCGCTGCTGGACGAAGGCGCCGGCAACCTGGACAGCCAGGCCTTCCGGGAACGGCTGGATGCCTTTTCCATCCGCATGAGCTTCCGGGCCGGGCGCGACGCCTTTCATGGCTCGCTGACCACGCTGGCGCGCCATCTGGACGAGGCGGGCGAACTGTTCCGCCTGGCGCTGGCCGCCCCGCGTTTCGACCCCGGCCCGGTGGAGCGCATCCGCACCCGCATCCTGGCCAATCTGGCCCATGACCGCGAAGACCCCCACGCCCGCGCCTGGCAGGCCTGGGCGGCGGCAGCCTTTCCCGGCCACGCCTATGGCCGGGCGCTGGACGGCACGCCCGCTTCCGTCGCTGCCATCGCGGCGTCCGATCTGACGGCCTTCGCCAGCGCCCATCTTGCCCGCGACCGCGCCCGGGTGGCGATCGCCGGTGCCATCGACGCGGCTGCCGCCATCGCCCTGGTGGAACGGGTGCTGGGCAGGCTGCCCGAACGCGGCGCCGCCCCCGCCATCGCCAGAACCGAAGCCGCCAGCGGCCCCATCGAGATCGTGGAGATGGCGACGCCGCAGAGCGTCATCGTCTTCGGGCGCCCGGCGCCCGGGCGCGACGACGCCGATTTCTACGCTGCCCAGGTGCTGGACCGGGCGCTGGGCGGCGGTTCCGAAAGCCGGCTTTTCCGCGAGGTGCGCGGCGCCCGCGGGCTGGCCTATGCGGTTTCGTCGGGCCTCTACAGCCGCCAGGCTGCCGGGCTGTGGCTGGGCCAGGCCACAACCCGCAACGCGCGGGCGGGCGAGGTGCTGGCGGTGGTGCGCGCCGTGCTGGCAGAAGTTGCCGCCCATGGCCTTGGCGTGGAGGAGGTGGCGGATGCCAAGGCCTGGCTGAAGGGAGCGCTGGCGCTGCGCCTGGACAGCAACCGTTCGATCGCCAGGACGCTGCTGGCGATCCAGCTGGACGGCCTGGGCGCGGACTATCTCGACCGCCGCGCCGGCCTTATCGAACGGGTGACGGACGACGATGTGCGCCGCGTGGCGCGGCGCCTGTTCGCGCCCGGCGACCTGCTGGTGACGATCGCCGGGCGCCCCGAAGGCATCGCCGCCGGCGAGTGAGCGGACACCCTCGACTCGGAGCGGTCCGCCATCGCGGCCAGGCTCGTTGAGTTCGTTCAACGCCAGGGGCGCGCCCCGCGCTCTGGCATGTGCCGGGATTCACGAACCGTCGCAGCATATGCGCAGGCCCATGCCGGGCCAGCGGCGAGGCGGCGATTCGTGGGCCGGATGTGCCGTCCCCGCGCCGCCGGCCGCACCCCGCCCGACGGGGTGTGAGGTGCGGCGGCGTTGAGGCTGGCGATGAGCGGGGCTAGATTGGGCATGGTGTCGTTGCGATGCGGCTCCGCTTCCGGGGGGGCGCCGCGGGGAGGGCGGGATGCTGGTGGCGGGGTTTCTCGAGCGTTTCGTGGAGGTGGGGCGGCTGCGGCTGATCGATGCCCGTGGCCGCCGGCACGATTTCGGCCAGCCCGGCGCTGAGCCCGGCGTGACCGTGCGCCTGCACGATCCCGCGCTGCACTGGAAGCTGGCGCTGATGCCGCGCCTGGCGGTGGGCGAAGCCTATATGGACGGGAGCCTGACGGTGGAAGACGGCACCATCGGGGATTTTTTCGAGGTGATCGGGCGCAACCTGCGGAACCTCGGCCGCGACGATGCCGCTGGCCGGGCGGCGGCGTGGCTGCGGCGCCATATCGCCAGGCCGTTGCAGCAGCACAACCCGGTGGTGCGCGCGCGGCGCAATGTTGCCCACCACTATGACCTTTCCGACGACCTGTTCGACCTTTTCCTGGACGAGGATCGGCAGTATTCCTGCGCCTATTTCGCCACCCCCAACAGCTCTCTGGAACAGGCGCAGGCGGACAAAAAGCGCCACATCGCCTCCAAATTGCTGCTGGAACCCGGCATGAAGGTGCTCGATATCGGCTCGGGCTGGGGCGGTATGGCGCTTTATCTGGCCGAGACGGCCGATGTCGAGGTTTTGGGTGTGACCTTGTCGCAGGAACAGCACAAGGTGGCCGGCGAACGCGCCCGCAGGCGGGGTCTGGCCGGGCGCGTGAAGTTCCAGCTGCGGGATTATCGCAGCCTTGACGAGCGTTTCGACCGCATCGTTTCGGTCGGCATGTTCGAACATGTCGGCCAACGCCACTATGTCGAGTTCTTTCGCAAGGTGCGCGGCCTGATGAATGACGCCGGCGTCATGTTGCTTCATTCCATCGGCCGCTTTTCGGAACCTGGCAACACCAATGCCTGGCTTAGAAAATACATCTTTCCCGGCGGTTATACCCCAGCGCTTTCCGAGGTTTTCTCTGCGCTGGAACGGGCGCGCCTGCTCGCGACCGATGTCGAAATCCTGAAGACCCACTATGCCGAGACCCTGAAGCTGTGGCACCGCCGCTTCGACGACAACCGCGAAAAGGTGCGTGCGCTCTATGACGAGCGTTTCTGCCGCATGTGGGAGTTTTATCTGCTGGGCTGCGAGGCGGCCTTCCGCTATGACGATCAGATGGTCTTCCAGCTGCAGCTGGCGAAGGAACGCGCCGCCACGCCGGAGACCCGCGATTACATGATCGATCGGGAACGCGCCCGCCCATGACAGGCGGGGCGATTGCGGGCGCGCCGCTGCCCTTTCCTCAGAACGGCAGCCTGGAGACCGGGCGTACGGCCCTGTTCGTGATCGACATGCAGCGCGATTTCTGCGCCGCCGGCGGCTATATGCAGCGCCTGGGATGCAACCTGGAACGCCTGCGCGCGCCCATCGCGCCGCTGCGCCGCGTGCTGGCGGCCGCGCGTGCGGCCGGCCTGCGCATCGTGCATACCCGCGAGGGCTATGCTGGCGACCTCTCCGATCTGCAACCCTGGAAGGCGGGCGGCGAGGCCAACCGGGCCATCGGCAGCGAAGGGCCGCTGGGCCGTGCCCTGGTGCGCGGCGAGCCGGGCTGGGAGATCGTCGCCGAGCTGCGCCCGGAGGAAGGCGAGGCGATCTACGACAAGGCGAGCTATGGCGTCTTCGCCACCACCGCCATCGCCGCCGACCTTGCCGCCTGGGGCATCGATAGCGCGCTGCTGGCCGGCCTGACCGCCGATTGCTGCGTCACCTCCTGCCTGCGCGAGGCCCTGGACCGGGGGATCGACTGCATGGTAATCGAAGACTGCACCGCCGCCGCCAGCGCGGAGCGCCACCGGGCGGCGCTGGACCTGGTGCGCTAGGCCGGCGGCGTCTTCGGCACCCTGGGCCGGAGCGACGATGTCATAGCGGCCCGTGAACGGCCCGGCTAAACAGGGTTTGCCCGCCTCCCGCACGGAAAGCCCCCACCATGGCCCAACCCCCGTATCGGCAGATGCCCCATGACGAGGATGCGGAACAGGCGCTGCTGGGCGCTCTCCTCATCAACAACGAGCTGCTCCACCGCATCGGCGACCTGCTGACGCCCGAGCATTTTCACATCCCGGTTCACGGGCGCATCTTCAAGGCGGCCGGGCGCCTGGTGGACAAGGCGCAGCTGGCCAACCCGATCACGCTGAAGGCGTATTTCGACGACGACGAGGCGCTGGCCGAGGTCGGCGGCAGCGGCTATCTGGCGCGCCTGGCCGCGCGGGCGGCGACCGTGATCGATGCCATCGTCTATGCCCGCCTGATTCGCGAGCACCATTTCCGCCGCCAGCTGATCGCCATCGGCGAGGATGTGGTGAACCACGCCTTCGAACCCGACATCGACCGCGACGCGGCGGCCCAGATCGAAAACGCCGAAAAGGCCCTGTTCGACCTTGCCGAAGGCGGGCAGGGCCAGGATTTCCGCGATCTGGCCGCCATCGCGACCCAGGCGTTGCAAACCATGGAGGCGGCCTGGAAACGGCCGGGCGGCATCGCCGGCGTTTCCACCGGGCTGGCCGATCTGGACGAGCGTCTGGGCGGCCTGGCGCGGGGCGATCTGGTGGTGCTGGCGGCCAGGCCGGGCATGGGCAAGACGGCGCTGGTGACCAACATCGCCTTCAACGCCGCCGGACGCTACCGTGCCAGCGTGGACGAGGCGGGCGAGGCCAGCGTCGAAGATGGCGCCGTGGTCGGCTTTTTCTCGCTGGAGATGGCGGGCGAACAGCTGGCGGCGCGCCTGTTGGCCGAACGCTCGGGCATTTCCTCGAAGGATCTGCGCAGCGGCAACATCGATGCCCGCGATTTCGAGGCCGTGGTTGCCGCCAGCCAGGAAATCGCCCAGCTGCAGTTCTTCATCGACGACACGCCGGCGCTCACCATCGCCGGCCTGCGCAGCCGGGCACGGCGGCTGAAGCGGCGCCACGGCATGTCGCTGCTGGTGGTGGATTATCTTCAGCTGGTGCGGCCTTCCAGCCGCGCCGGTTTCGACAACCGGGTCCAGGAGGTCTCGGAAGTGACGCAAGGGCTGAAGGCGCTGGCCAAGGAGCTGGACCTGCCGGTGCTCGCCGTCTCGCAGCTGTCGCGGGCGGTGGAGTCCAGGGAAGACAAGCGCCCGCTGCTTTCCGACCTGCGCGAAAGCGGGTCTATCGAGCAGGACGCCGACATCGTCGTCTTCCTCTATCGGGAAGAATACTATTTGGAACGGCAGGAACCGCAACCGCGCTCCGGCGAGGACGAGTATGGCGATGCCTTCCGCCAGCGCCTCGAAAACTGGCACCAGCGCATGGAAAAGGTGAAGGGCATCACCAAGGCCATCGTCGCCAAGCATCGCCACGGGCCGACGAGCGAGGTGGAGATCTATTTCGACGCCAAAACCACGCGCTACAGCGACCTGGAGACGCGGCATTCCCCCGACGACGTGCCCTTCTGAGCACGCCTCTACCAGGCTGGCGGTCGATCTGGACGCGGTGGCGGCGAACTGGCGCCAGCTGAGGGCGCGCGTCCGCCCGGCCGAATGTGGCGCCGTCGTAAAGGCCGACGCCTACGGACTGGGGGCGGCCAGGGTCGCGCCGGCCCTGTGGCAGGCCGGCTGCCGGACCTTCTTCACGGCCAATCCGGAAGGCGCCCTGGCCCTGCGCCGCTGCCTGCCCCGGGCCACCATTTATGTGCTGAACGGCCTGCTGGGGGATGGCGGCGATTATGTTCGCGCCGGCCTTGTCCCGGTGCTGAACGATCTGGGCCAGGTGGAACGCTGGGCCGCCACCGCCCGGCGCCTGGAGCGTCCGCTTGCCGCCGTTCTCCAGGTGGACACCGGCATGAACCGGCTGGGGCTGGCGCCGGCGGAACTGGACCGGCTGGCCGAGACACCCGAGCTGCTGCAAGGGATCGATGTGCGCCTGACGATGAGCCATCTGGCCTGCGCCGACGAGGCCGGCCACGCCATGAATGCGCGACAGCTGCGCCGCTTCCAGGCGCTGCGCCGCCGCTTCCCGGGCGTGGCGGCCTCGCTTGCCAACTCTTGCGCCATCTTCCTGGGGCGGGGCTATCGTTTCGACCTGGTGCGCCCGGGCTATGCCCTCTACGGTGGCAACCCGACCCCGGGGCGGCCCAACCCGATGGCGCCTGCGGTGCGGCTTTCGGCCCGCATCGTGCAGCTGCGCCAGGTCGCCGCTGGCGAGAGTGTGGGCTACGGTGCCAGCCACCGCATCCGGGCCGCAACGCGCATCGCCACCGTCCCCGTGGGCTATGCCGACGGCTATCTGCGCCAGTTGGGCGGGCGAGCGACGGCCTCGCTGGGCGGCGTCCCGGTGCCGGTGGTGGGACGGGTGTCGATGGACCTCGTGACACTGGACATCGGCGCCGTTGCCGAGGACAAGGCCCGGGTCGGGGCCTGGGTCGATCTGATCGGGGGGGCCGGGATGCTGGACGAGCTGGCGGCGCAGGGCGGCACCATCGGCTATGAGCTGTTGACGGCGCTGGGCCGGCGCTATCGCCGCGTCTATCTGGGCGGTGGGGCGGCGTGAGGCCTGTCGCCGCCATCGGCCGCACCTTCCTCGCCTTTCTGGCGGCGGCCGGGCGCATCGTGCTGTTTGCCGCCGCCGGCATCGTTCATGGCCTGCTGCCGCCCTGGTATCCGCGCCTGGTTGTGCGCCAGGTGGTGGCCATCGGCTATTTCTCGCTGCCGGTGGTAGGTCTGACGGCGATCTTCACCGGCATGGTGCTGGCGCTGCAAAGCTATACCGGCTTTTCCCGCTTCGAGGCCGAAGGCGCGGTCGCCGGCATCGTCGCCCTTTCCATGATTCGCGAGTTGGGGCCGGTGCTGGCCGGCCTCATGGTGGCCGGGCGGGTCGGGGCCGCCATCGCCGCCGAGATCGGCACCATGCGCGTCACCGAACAGATCGACGCGCTGGTCACGCTTTCCACCGATCCGTTCAAATATCTGGTGGCCCCGCGTCTGCTGGCGGCCACGCTGACCCTGCCGGTGCTGGTGCTGGTTGCCGATATCATCGGCATCATGGGGGGTTATGCCATCTCGATCCACAAGCTGGGCTTCAACCCCGCCACCTATCTCTCCAACACCTTCGACATCTTGCAGACCGCCGATGTGGTCTCCGGCCTGGTCAAGGCCGCGGTCTTCGGCTTTCTGATCGCGCTCACCGGCTGCTATCACGGCTACCATTCCCGGGGTGGGGCAGAGGGCGTGGGCCAGGCGACCACCTATGCCGTGGTTTCGGGCTCGATCCTGATCCTCACCTTCAACTACATCATCACCGAGATGTTCTTCGCACGATGACCGCCGCCGCCCCCAAGATCCGCGTGCGCGGCCTGAAGAAAAGCTTCGGGGCGAAGGAGGTGCTGGCGGGGGTCGATTTCCAGGTGGCGGCCGGCGAATCGCTGGTCATCATCGGTGGTTCCGGCACCGGCAAATCGGTGGCGCTGAAATGCGTGCTGGGGCTGATCCGCCCCGATGGCGGCGAAATCGCCATCGATGGGCAGGATACGGTGGGGCTGGCCGGCGGCGAGCGCGCCCGGCTGATGGCGAAGTTCGGCGTGCTGTTCCAGGGCGGCGCCCTGTTCGACAGTCTCGCCGTGTGGGAAAATGTGGCCTTCCGCCTGCTCGCCCGGCTTCCCCGCCGAAAGGCGCGGGAACGGGCGCTGGAGGCGCTGGCCATGGTGGGGCTGGGCGGCGATGTGGCCGCCCTGCGCCCGGCCGAGCTTTCCGGCGGCATGATGAAGCGGGTGGCCCTGGCCAGGGCGGTGGCGGCGCGCCCGGAGATCGTCTTCTTCGACGAACCCACCACCGGCCTCGATCCCATCACCGCCGATGTCATCGACGACCTGATCGTCTCGGTCAGCCGCCGGCTGGGGGCGGCCACCGTGTCGATCACCCACGATATGGCCAGCGCGCGCAAGATCGCCCATCGCATCGCCATGCTCCATGACGGCAGGCTGATCTGGGAAGGCCCGGCCAGCGAGATCGACCGCAGCGGCGATGCTCATGTCGAGCAGTTCGTCAACGGGCGCGCCGAAGGCCCCATCGTCATGGACGTGCTGCGGCCGTGAGCGGGGGGCGGCAGCCGGCGCCCGCTTCGGCAGTTCCGGCTGCTGCGGGCGCGCGCTTCGTCTGCCAGGCCTGCGGTGCCCGCCACCGCAAATGGGTCGGGCGCTGCGAGGGCTGCGGCGCCTGGAACAGCGTCGCCGAAGAGGCGCGGCCCGCACTCGCACCCGGCGGGCTGAAGGGCGCTGCCAGGGGGCAGCGCATCGCCTTCGAGACGCTGGCCGGCGGCACGCCACCGCCCCCCCGGCTGGCCAGCGGCATCGCCGAGCTGGATCGCGTCTTCGGCGGCGGCCTGGTGCCGGGTTCGGCGCTGCTGCTGGCCGGCGATCCGGGCATCGGCAAATCCACCATCGCGCTGCAGGCCGCCGCCGCCATGGCGCGGGCCGGCATCCGCTGCGTCTATCTCTCCGGCGAAGAGGCGCTGGACCAGGTGCGGCTGCGGGCGCGCCGTCTCGCCCTGGCGGATGCGCCGCTGGCGCTGGCTGCCGCCGCCAGCGTGCGCGATGTGGTGGCCAGCCTGGCCGAAGAGCGGGCCGACCTGGCGGTGATCGATTCGATCCAGACCATGTATCTGGACAGCCTCGATTCGGCCCCGGGCACGGTCGGCCAGGTGCGGGGCGCGGGCCAGGAGCTGATCCGCCACGCCAAGGAATCGGGCACCGTCTGCCTGCTGATCGGCCATGTCACCAAGGAAGGCCAGATCGCCGGGCCGAAGGTGCTGGAGCACATGGTCGATGCCGTGCTCTATTTCGAGGGCGAGCGCGGCCACCGCTTTCGCATCCTGCGCGCCGTGAAAAACCGCTTCGGCCCCAGCGACGAGATCGGCGTCTTCGAGATGACGGGGCGCGGCCTGGCCGAGGTGCCCAATCCGTCGGCGCTGTTCCTCGATCGCCGCGATCGGGACATCGCCGGCACGGCCATCTTCGCCGGCATCGAGGGCAGCCGCCCGATGCTGGTGGAAATCCAGGCCCTGGTCGCCCCCTCGGCCCTGGGCACGCCGCGCCGTGCCGTGGTGGGCTGGGATTCGGCCCGCCTGGCGATGGTGCTGGCGGTGCTGGACACGCGCTGCGGCCTTGCCATGGCGGGCCGCGACGTCTATCTGAATGTCGCCGGTGGCTTTTCCATCCGCGAACCGGCGGCGGATCTGGCGGTGGCCGCCGCCCTGGTATCGTCGCTGACGGCAAAGCCGCTGCCCGCCGACGGCATCGTCTTCGGCGAAGTGGGGCTGGCGGGCGAGGTCAGGGCGGCGCCCCGGCCCGAGGCGCGGCTGGCCGAGGCGGCAAAGCTGGGCTTTGCCCGCGCCATCGTGCCGGCCGGTGGCCGCAACGGCGCCAGCCAGCAACGCCAACTTGGGGGCCAACCTCGGGGCGGCATGAAGATCGCCGCCATCCGCAGGCTGGGCGCCCTGGTGGACCTGGTCTGCGGCAAGGACGCAGCCGGATGAACGACCTGCCGCTCGCCATCGCCGATATCGCCGCCCTGGCCATCGTCGTGCTGTCCGGAATGCTGGCCTATTTCCGCGGCGCGCTGCGGGAGTTCTTCTTCCTGGCCACCTGGGGCGGTGCCATCGCCGCCATGGTCTATCTCTACGATGTCACCCTGCCCATGGTGACGCAGTGGACCGGGGGCGATCCGCTGCTGGCCGCCCTGGCCAATGCGGCCGGCCTGTTCGTGGCCGCGCTGATCGCCATGAGCCTGCTTTCGGCCGCCGTCGTCCGGCGCAGCGGCGATTCCAGGCTCAACGTGCTGGATCGCTCCCTGGGCTTCGTCTTCGGCCTGGTCCGGGGGGCGGTGGCGGTGTGCCTGGTCTATCTGCTCTACACCCTGCTGGCCCCGGTAGAGGAACACCCCCGCTGGCTGCGCGAGGCCCGGCTGACGCCGCTGGCGGCCGAGGGGGCGGAGATCGTGCTGGCGCTGCTGCCGGAGGAATGGGGGCTGCAGGGCGAACGGGTGGCGCAGCAGCTGAAGGAAAGTTCGGCCGCCATCGAGCCGCTGGTCGATTATGGCGATCTGGTCGCGCCTCTGCCGGAGGCGCCCGCAGCGCCCGAGGACGGCGGCGAGCACGGCTACGAGGCCGGCGACCGCACGGCCCTGGATGACGTCATCGAAAGCGACGAGCCATGATCCGCCACCCCTTCGGCGGCGACCGGCTGCGCGAGGAATGCGGCGTGTTCGGCATCCATGGCAGCGCAGCCGCGGCCGCCCACACCGCGCTGGGCCTGCACGCGCTGCAACATCGCGGCCAGGAGGCGGCGGGCATCGTCGCCTTCGATGGCGCCCGTTTCCACGTCCATCGCGATCTGGGGCTGGTCTCCGATGTGTTCGCCGATCGGGCCACCATGGCCCGGCTGGCCGGCCACGCCGCCATCGGCCACAATCGCTATGCCACCGCCGGTGGCGCCACCCTGCTGCGCAATGTCCAGCCGATCTTCGTGGAAACCGGCATGGGCGGGCTGGCGCTCGCCCACAACGGCAATCTCACCAACGCCATGGACATGCGCGAACGGCTGGTGGGCGAAGGCGCCATCTTCCAGTCCACCTCGGATACGGAGATCATCGTCCATCTGGTGGCCCGTTCCACCATGGCCAGCATGGCAGAGCGGCTGGTCCAGGCCCTGGAACAGGTGGTGGGCGCCTGGTCGCTGGTGGCCCTGGTGGAAGATGCGCTGATCGGCGCGCGCGATCCGCTGGGCGTGCGCCCCCTGGTGCTGGGGCAGCTGGACGGCGCCCATGTCCTGGCCTCGGAAAGCTGCGCCCTCGATATCATGGGCGCGCGCTTCCTGCGCGATGTCGCGCCCGGCGAAATGGTGCAGATCGATGGCCAGGGGTTGCGCTCCTTCTTCCCCTTCGCGCCCCGCCCGCCCCGCTTCTGCCTGTTCGAATATGTCTATTTCTCGCGCCCCGACAGCCTGGTGGAAGGGCGCAACGCCTATGAAACCAGGAAACGCATGGGCGCAGAGCTGGCGCGTGAAAGCGCGGTGGCGGCCGATGTGGTGGTGCCGGTGCCCGATTCCGGCGTGCCGGCGGCCCTGGGCTATGCCGAAGAGGCGGGGCTTCCCTTCGCCTTCGGCATCGTCCGCAATCACTATGTCGGGCGCACCTTCATCCAGCCCGACCGGGATGTCCGCCATCTCGGCGTGAAGCTGAAGCACAACGCCAACCGCAGCGCGCTGGCGGGCAAGCGGGTGGTGCTGCTGGACGATTCCATCGTGCGCGGCACCACCTCCACCAAAATCGTCGATATGGTGCGCGATGCTGGCGCCGCCGAGGTCCATATGCGCCTGGCCAGCCCGCCCATCGCCCATTCCTGCTTCTATGGCGTCGATACCCCGTCCCGCGACGAGCTGCTGGCCGCCCGCCTGGATTCGTCCGCCATGGCCGCCTTCATCGGCGTGGACAGCCTGGCCTTCCTCTCCGTCGATGGCCTCTATCGGGCGGCCGGCGTCGCCGGCGGACGCGATGGCGACGGCCCGCGCTATTGCGACGCCTGCCTCACCGGCGATTATCCCCTGCCGCTGATCGACCGCGACGGCGGCTTCCACCGCCGCCAGCTGTCGCTGCTGGACGAGCTGGGCTAAGGCCGTGGCCGCCGCTGCCGGGGGGCGCATGGCGGGGCGCGTCGCGCTCGTCACCGGCGCCTCGCGCGGCATCGGCGCCGCCGTCGCCCGCGCCTATGGGGCCGAAGGCGCCCAGCTGGTGCTGGTCGCGCGCCAGGTCGCCGGGCTGGAGCGGACCGACGACGCCCAGCGCCGCGCCGGTGGCGCTCCGGCCGTGCTGGTGCCGCTGGATGTGGCCGATGGCGCCGGCATCGATCGCATGGCGGCCGCGCTGGACGAACGCTTCGCCCGCCTCGATGTGCTGGTGGGCAATGCCGCCCTGCTGGGCGCGCTTTCGCCTGCGGATCATGTCGATCCGGCGCTCTGGCAGCGGGTGTTCGATGTCAATGTCACGGCCAATTGGCGGCTGATCCGCGCCACCTGGCCGCTGCTGCGCCGTTCCCGGGCCGGCCGGGCCATCTTCGTCACCTCCGGCGCCGCCCGGGCAACGCCGCCCTATTGGTCGCCCTATGCCGCCAGCAAGGCGGCGCTGGAGGCCCTGCTTCGCTGCTGGGCGGGCGAGATCGCCAAAACCGCCGTCAAGGCCAATCTGCTGGATCCGGGCATCGTCCGCACCGATATGCGCCAGGCCGCCTTCCCCGGCGAAAACCCACAGCGCCTGGCGCCCCCCGAAACCGTGGCGGAAGCCTTCGTGCAACTCGCCCTGCCATCCTGGCAAGGCCACGGCGAAAGGGTGGCGGCCAACCGATGGAGACATCATGAACCCGCCGATTAGACCGCCCCTGCTTGCGGCCTGCCTGCTGCTGTCCGGCCCCGCCCTGGCCGGCGATTACGCCTGGCCCGTCACCCGCATCCTCGACGGCGACACCATCGAGGTCGATGCCTCCGCCGACATGCCCGCCGAACTGGCCAAATTGAAGGTCCGCTTCCTGGGCGTCGATACCCCGGAAAAAGGCCACCGGGCCGATTGCCAGCGGGAGCAGGAAGCCGGCCAGCGCGCAACCGAGTTCACCACGAACAGGCTGGCCCAGGCCGAAACCATCTCCATCCGCGATCCACGCTGGGGCAAATGGGGCGGGCGCGTCGTCGCCGAGGTCATAACAGACGGCCAATCCCTCAGCCAGCTCCTCATCCAGCACGGCCACGGCCAACCCTATGACGGCAAAGGCAAACGCCCCGATTGGTGCGCGGATTGAGGGGGTGGCTGACGAGGGTGTCCGCTGTGCCTTGCCGGCAGGCTTGACAACAAAGGCAATCTGTGCTGGCCTGACCTTGCCGGTTGGGAGACAAGAACAATGAAAGTCACTGAAAACGCTACAGTAAATGGGAAGAAACATGGCAGATGGGTTGAATGTGATGCCGACGGGACAATTTCAGAAGGTCGATATGTAGGCGGAAAGAAACATGGCAGATGGGTTGAGTGTAACGCCGACGGAGCAATTGCAGAAGGTCGGTATGCGGGTGGAGAAAAGCGAGGACTTTGGCGTGTGTTTCGTGGTGGCACAATGATTGCAGAGGGTCATTATGGGGGCGGAAAGAAAGAAGGAAAGTGGATTGAATGTGATGTCGACGGGGTATGGGTAGAAGGCCTGTTTTCGTGCGGAGAGGAAGAGCGTCATCGTCGTATGAGAGGATTAGGTTGGCTAAAGACGGAAGGCTCATATAAGAACGGGAAAAAGCACGGCTATTGGAATATGAAAGGTGAAGGCCAGCTAGAGGTGAAAGGCTGCTATAAAGACGGAAAGAAGCACGGTGGGTGGTTTGAACGTGACGCCAACGGAGTACGTATAGGGGGAGTGTATGAAGAAGGACAGAAGGAAGGAAAATGGTTTGAAATCGATGATGTTGGCACCTGGAGTCGCGATTCCAAATACTCCCAACGCATGTTTCCCGAAGAAGTAATACAATACTCGTATGTAAATGGCGAGAGAAGAAGCGCACAAACTCTAAGGTGCAGGAAAAATCAGTTTAATGATCTACAACTTATGGATGAGTATGGTGTGTGGAGATCTGATGATTATTTGGAGGGACGAGAAATATTTCGTGCTTTGGTCCAATTTGATTTCTCGATTTGGTCCAATTATTGGTGATAATACGCGCGTATTGAACTACAGGCGCAGCAGGGAGAACGCGGCCGCATCACAAGATAGTGATCGCCGCATCGCAGGTTCCGCCTGCCAGCATGCTGAAGATGCCGGCCACCTCACGCCCCAGCATAAGGATTCCTGCCCGCCTTGAAGCGCAGGCGCAGCGGCACGCCCGGCAGGTCGAAGGCGTGGCGCAGGCGCCGTGCCAGATAGCGGCGATAGGAATCGGGCAGGCTGGCGATGCGGCTGCCGAACAGCGTGAAGGTGGGCGGGCGGATGGCTGTCTGCGCGGCATAGCGCAGCTTGATGCGCCCGCCCCGCGCATAGGGTGGCGGATGGGCGGCCACGGCTTCCTCCAGCCAGCGGTTCAGCGCCGGCGTGGCGATGCGCTTCTGCCAGCGCTCATAGCTGGCCACCACGGCCGGCATCAGGCGATGCAGGCCGCGCCCGGCCAGGGCCGAAAGCGTCACCAGCGCCACCCCATCCAGCTGCGGCAGCGCCTCGGCCAGCCGCAGCTCCAGCTCGCGCCTCATGCGGGCGCGCTCCGCCACCAGGTCCCATTTGTTGGCGGCGATCACGATCGCCCGGCCTTCCCGTTCCACCAGGTCGGCGATGGCAAGGTCCTGGCGGTCGAAGCCCTGGAACTCGTCCACCGCCGCGGCATCCACCATCACAACCACAACATGGGCCAGCCCCAGAGCGGCCAGGCCGTCGGCCACCGCCAGCTTTTCCAGCCGTTCCACCACCCGCGCCTGGCGCCTCATGCCGGCGGTGTCGATCAGCTCCACCGCCCGCCCGTGAAAACGCCAGCGGACGGCGATGGCATCGCGGGTCAGCCCCGGTTCCGGCCCGGCGATGGTCCGTTCCTCGCCCGCCAGGCGGTTCACCAGGGTCGATTTGCCAACATTGGGCCGCCCGACGATGGCCAGCCGCAGCGCCTCTTCGCCCTTGCGCCGCTTGCCGGCGCCCGCCCGTTCGGCCAGCGGCGCCAGCACGGCGTAAAGCGCGCCCATGCCGTCGCCATGTTCGGCCGAAACCGGCACCGGCGCGCCGAAGCCCAGCTGAAAGGCATCCCAGAAACCGGCCTCGCCGGCCCGCGCCTCGGCCTTGTTGGCCACCAGCACCACCGGCAGGTTCTCGCGCCGCAGGCGCTGCGCGAAATGGCGGTCGGCCGGCACCACCCCGGCGCGGGCGTCGATCACGAACATCAGCGCGTCGGCTTCGGCCAGCGCCCGGTCGGTCTGCCAGGCCATGCGCCCGGCCAGCGAATCCGGCGCGGCGGCTTCTTCCAGGCCGGCGGTGTCGATCACGCGAAAGCTCAGCGGCCCCAGGCGTCCTTCGCCTTCGCGGCGGTCGCGGGTGACGCCGGGGCGGCTGTCCACCAGCGCCTGGCGGCGGCCCACCAGGCGGTTGAACAGGGTGGATTTGCCGACATTGGGCCGCCCGACGATGGCCAGCGTCAGCATCGGCGCGTCAGCGCAGGGCGACGATCCGGCCCGAATCCTCGACGAAGAAAACCACCCCGCCGGCCGCGATGGGGGCCAGGGGAAGGCCGCTTCCCAGCCGCATGGTTTGCAGGATGTCGCCATTGTGCGGCGATATGGCCAGCGCCCTGCCGTCGCTTCCCGCCACCAGCAGCCTTCCGCCGGCCAGGATCGGGCCGGCCCACAGCGTCTCGTCTTCGCCATCTTCGGCGGTGGGCAGCTGCCGCACCCAGCGGATGCGCCCGTCCGCCCTCAGCAGGCAGGCGATGTGGCCCGAGGCGGTGACGATATAAAGGTGATCGCCGGCCGGCCAGGGCGTCTGGGCGCTGGCGATGGGCCGCTCCCACAGCCGGGCGCCGCTGTCCAGGTCGATCGCCACCAGCCGCCCGCTGAAGCTGGACGCGAACACCAGGCCGCGATCGGCCACCGCGCCGCCATTGATGTCGTTCAGCGAGGCCAGCGTCGCCAGCCGTTCCGTGAAGGCCAGGCTGTCGGACCACAGCACGCGCCCGTTCTCGCTGCGCAGGGCGTAAAGCTCGCCCGAGGCATAGGCGGCCAGCGCCAGCGGCCCCGCCAGCGCCGGGCCGCCGCCGCCCAGCAGGGCCACCGCTTCCTCCAGGCCGCGATGGCGCCACAGGATCTCGCCGTCTTCGGCATCCAGCGCCAGGGATTGATTGTCAGAGGTGACAATATAGAGCCGTTTGTCGGCCACTGTCGGCGGTGTGCGCAGCGGCGCGCCGATGCGCTGGCGCCACAGCTCGGCGCCGTTTTCGGCGTCCAGCGCCAGCGCCTGGCCATAGCCGGTGGTCACGAACAGGCGCCCATCGCCAAAGGCCAGGCCGCCGCCCCAGCCGCCATCGTCGTCGGCGGGCGCGACATCGATGCGCCACAGGCGCTGCCCGCTTTCGGCATCCAGCGCGGTGACGCCGCTTTCGGCGTCCATCGCAAACAGGCGCCCCCCGGCGGCGACCGGGGCCGCCACCAGCTTGCGATCGTCCCTTTGGCCGGCGCCGATGCTGGCCGTCCACAGCCGGTCCAGCGGCCCCGGCGCCGCCACATGCTGCGGCGCCTTGTCGGCCCGCCCGCCATGCTGCGGCCACTCCGTCAGCTCGGGCTCTGGCAACAGCACCGGCGCATCCGCCAGGGCGGCATCGCCGATCAGCTCTCGCTCCAGGGCCAGGGCGGGCAGGCGCTCGCCTTCCAGGGGCGGGGGCGGCGGCTCGCCCAGCCAGTCGGAGGCGCAGCCTGCCAGGGCCAGGGCCGCGCCTGCGGCGGCCAGCGCCCGCAGCGCCGTCATGGCCCCGCCCCGCCGGCGATGGCGGCCAGCTCGGCTGCACGCCCGGCAAGGCCGGCGGGGGCCTGCGTGTCTGCGGCCAGCGTCCGGAAGATGGCGGCGGCCGCCGCGCTTTGGCCCCGCCTCAGCGCCAGCAGCCCCTGGAGCTCCAGCGCCGAATGGCGCCAGACGCCCCGGGTCAGGGGGGCGATGCGGCTCGCCAGCTCGTCGGCATCGCCCCCATCCAGCAGCAGCATGGCGGCATAAAGGGCGGCCAGCTGACGATAGCGTTCCTCTACATCGTCGGCGCTGGCCAGCCGGTCGTAAAGGGCCACGGCCTCGTCGCGGCGCCCGTCGGCGGCCAGCATCCGCGCCTGACGCAGGCCGGCCAGGAAGGGATAGCCGCCGCCGCCGTCGGCCGCCAGGGCGGCCAGCAGCGCCGCCGCCCGTTCCCGCTCGCCGGCGTCCTCGGCCCGGGAGGCCTGCCACAGAGCGTGGCCGTCTTCGGCCAGACCCGCCTGGCGGTATTCGCGCAGGCCGGCAAAGCCCGCCACCACGCACACCACCAGCACCACGCCCGCCAGCACATAGCGGCCATAGCTTCGCCACAGCCGGAGCCATTGCTCCCGCTGCATGTCCTCCTGCACTTCGCGCAGCAAGATATCGCCGCTGTCGGCCATGCCCGTCCCCTGCCAGTCGCGGCGTAACTTAGCGATGGCCATCGCCGGCGGCAACGCATCCCGGCGCCCCGAAGCACGCCGAATCGTCCGGGTCGCCGCGCGCGTGGTCTTGCGTGGGCGGGCGCGGGGCTTATCTTCGGGCCATGGCAAGGCTGCAAAGCTATCGCGAGTTCTGGCCGTTCTATGTTCGCCAGCACGGGCGGGCGGCCACGCGGCGGCTGCATTTCGTGGGCACGGCGGCGGTGCTGGCCCTGGCGGCGGCGGTGCTGGCCGGGGCCAGCCCCTGGCTGCTGGCGGCGCTGCCGGTCTGCGGCTATGGCTTTGCCTGGGCCGGCCATGCCTTCGTCGAGCGCAACCGCCCCGCCACCTTCAGCTATCCGCTGTGGAGCCTGGCGGCGGATTTTCACATGTTCGCCCTGATGCTGGCCGGGCGCATGGAGGCGGAGGCGGCGCGCCACGGGGTGGGGCCGGGAAAGCCGTGAGGGCGTGACGACGGAGGGCGGAAGGCGCCGCGCGGGCATCGCAGCGATGGTGGCCGCCATGTGCCTTCTGGCCTCGATGGACGCCACCGCCAAATGGCTGGTGGCCGATTACGCCATCGCCCAGATTCTGCTGCTGCGCTTCTGTGTTTTTCTGCTGCTGGCGCTGGCGCTGGCCGCCAGGCAGGGCTTTGGCGCCAGCCTGCGCTCGCGCCGGCCCGGCTTGCAGCTGCTGCGCTGCCTGGTGATGCTGGCGGAGATCTATGTTTTCGTGTGGGCCTTTGCCCTGCTGCCGCTGGCCGATGTGCACGGCATCGCCGCCATCTCGCCGCTGCTGGCCATGGCGCTGGCGGTGCCGCTGCTGGGCGAGCGCGTCGGCTGGCAGCGCTGGGCGGCGGTGGCGGTGGGCTTTGCCGGCGTGGCCATGATCGCGCGGCCCGGCTTTGGCGCCATGGGGCCGGCGGCGCTGCTGGCGCTGGGCGCGGCCTTTCTGTGGGCGCTGTTGCAGGTGCTGATCCGCAAGGTGGGGCTGGTGGACAGCGTTGCCACCAGTTCGCTGTATTCGGCCGCCGTGGCGGTGGCGGTGCTGGCCGCGATCGCGCCCTTTGTGTGGCGCCCGCCCGATGGCGAAGGCTGGGGGCTGATGCTGCTGGCGGGCGTGCTGGGAAGCCTGGGCCATCTGCTGCTGTTTCGCGCCCTGCAGCTGGCGCCGGCCTCGGCGTTGCAGCCCTTCGGCTATGCCCTGGTGGCGTGGGCGGCTGCGATGGGCGTGATCGTTTTCGGCGACCTGCCCGATGGCTGGACGGTGGCCGGGATCGCCGTGGTGGTGGCGGGCGGGCTGTTCGCCTTCAACCGCGAGCGTGCCGCATCCCGGTGAGCGCATTGACCAGCACCGCGCCCACCACCACGGCGCCGCCGGCAAAGCCTGGCAGGGTGGGCGCCTCGCCCAGCAGCAGCCACACCCAGATCGGCCCCAGGATGGTTTCCGTCAGCGCCAGCACCATCAGCTCGGCCGCCGGCACATAGCGGGCGCCGGCGGCATAGAGCACCAGGGCCAGCGCCACCTGAAAGGCGCCCATATAGAGGCACAGCAGCAGATCGTGGCGGGCGATGGCCAGATCGCCCTGCATCTGGAAGGCGGCGACGATGGCGATCGCCACCGAAGCCATCATCACGCCCGGCACCATGTCGCCATCGCGCCCGCCCCGGAGCGCCACGGCAAAGGCGGCGAAGGTGACGGCCGCCCCCAGCGCCAGCAGATTGCCGAACAGGCGCCCTTCGCCCAGGCCTTCCCACATCATGACGCCGACGCCGGCCATGGCGGCCGTCATCGTCCACCAGGTGGCGCGGCGCACCGGCTCGCGCAGCGCCAGCCAGGCGATCAGCGCTGTGAAGAAGGGCTGGGCGCTGATGATGAAAAAGACGCTGGCAGCCCGGGTGTGAAAGAAGGAGGAGACATAGAACAGATTGCTGACCGCCAGGGCGAGGCCGGTTGCCACCATCGCCCCGCGCCCGATGGCGAAGGCATGGCGCAGGCGCCCGCGATGCTTGACCACCAGAATAGCGAACAGCACCACGATGGCGGCCAGCGAGCGGTAGAACTGCACCTGCCACAGGCCGGCCTGCTCCATGGCGCCGATCAGCATGCCCGACTGGCTGATGAAAAAGCCGCCCATGACCACCAGCAGGACGCCTTTCAGATAATGGGGATGGCGCGCCCCGGCGCGGCGGGGGAGGGGCCGTTTCATTCCCATTCGATGGTGCCGGGCGGCTTCGAGGTGAGGTCGTAGACGACGCGGTTGATGCCGGCCACCTCGGCCACGATGCGCCCGGCCAGGCGTTCCAGAAAGGCGTGTTCGAAGGGCCAGGCCTCGGCCGTCATGCCGTCGCTGGAGGCCACGGCGCGCAGGGCGCAGACATGTTCGTAGCTGCGCCCGTCGCCCATCACGCCCACGCTGAGCACCGGCAGCAGCACGGCGAAGGCCTGCCAGATGGCATCGTAGAGGCCTGCGCGGCGCAGCTCTTCGATATAGATGGCGTCGGCCTTTTGCAGCATGGCGACCTTGGCCGCCGTGACCTCGCCCGGGATGCGCACCGCCAGGCCGGGGCCGGGGAAGGGATGGCGCCCCACCATGGCCTGGGGCAGGCCCAGGGCCCGGCCCAGGGCGCGCACCTCGTCTTTGAACAGCTCGCGCAGGGGCTCGACCAGCTCCAGCGCCATGCGTTCGGGCAGGCCGCCGACATTGTGGTGGGATTTGATGGTGGCCGAGGGGCCGCCATGGAAGGAGACGGATTCGATGACATCGGGATAAAGCGTGCCCTGGCCCAGGAAATCGGCCCCGCCCAGCTTTGCCGCCTCGGCCTCGAACACGTCGATGAAGGTGGCGCCTACGATCTTGCGTTTGGCCTCCGGATCGGTGACGCCGGCCAGGCGGGCCAGGAACAGCGCGCCGGCATCCACCGCCACCGGCGGCGTGGCGAAGCGGCCATCGAACAGCGCCGCCACCTCGCGCCCTTCGCCCAGCCGCAGCAGGCCGTTATCGACGAACACGCAGGACAGGCGCCGCCCGATGGCCTCGTGGATCAGCAGCGCCGCCACCGTGCTGTCGATACCGCCGGAAAGGCCCATCAGCACGCGGCCTTCGCCCACCTGGCGGCGGATGGCGGCCACAGCGCGGGCGCGAAAGGCCGCCATGGTCCAATCGCCGGCGATGCCCGCCACCTTGTGGACGAAATTGGCGATCAGACGGTCGCCGTCGGGGGTGTGCGCCACTTCGGGGTGGAATTGCAGGCCGTAGATGCGGCGCCGGTCATCGGCGATGGCGGCGAAGGGCGACCCCTGCGAGGTGGCGACGGTGCGAAAGCCGGGCGGGAGCGCCGCCACCCGGTCGCCATGGGACATCCAGACCTGGTGACGCTCGCCCACCTGCCACAGGCCTTCGAACAGCAGGCAATCGGCGGCCACATCCAGGAAGGCGCGTCCGAACTCGCGCCCGCCCGCCGCCTCGACCGCCCCGCCCAGCTGCGCGCACAGCGTCTGCTGGCCATAGCAGATGCCCAGGATGGGCACGCCGGCCTGGAACACCGCCGCCGGCGCCGCCGGCGCCTGCGCCGCCGCGGCCGAGGCCGGGCCGCCCGAAAGCACGATGGCGGCGGGCGCGAAGGCGCGGATGCGGGCATCGCCGGCGGTGCAGGGCAGGATTTCGCAATAAACCCCGGCCTCGCGCACGCGCCGGGCGATGAGCTGGGTGACCTGCGAGCCGAAATCCAGCACCAGCACGCGCCCTTCCGCCGGTGCCGTCATGGCGCGGCGGGCGGCGGATCAGCGTTCGACATGATAGTTGGGCGCGTCCAGCATGGCCGGCACATCGTGGACATGGCTTTCGCGCAGGCCGGCATTGGTGAGCCGCACAAAGCTGCAAGCGCCGCGCATGGCCTCCACGCTGGTTTTGCCGGTATAGCCCATGGAAGAGCGCAGGCCGCCCACCAGCTGATGCAGGATGTGGTTGACCGGCCCCTTATAGGCGACCCGGCCCTCGATCCCCTCCGGCACCATCTTCACCACATCGGCGATGTCTTCCTGGAAATAGCGATCGGCGGAACCGCGCGCCATGGCGGCCAGCGAGCCCATGCCGCGATAATGCTTGTAGGAACGCCCGCCCACCAGGAACACCTCGCCCGGGCTTTCGTCGGTGCCGGCCAGCAGCGAGCCGATCATGGCGCAATCGGCCCCGCCGGCGATGGCCTTGGCGAGATCGCCGGAAAAGCGGATGCCGCCATCGGCCACCACCGGCACCCCGCCTTTGGCCGCCTCTGCGGCCGTGTCCATGATGGCGGTAAGCTGGGGCACGCCGACGCCGGCAACGATGCGGGTGGTGCAGATCGATCCCGGCCCTATGCCCACCTTCACGGCATCGGCGCCCTCGCCGATCAGCATGCGCGCGCCCTCGGCGGTGGCCACATTGCCGGCCAGCACCTGGGTGTAGTTGGATCGCTTCTTGATGCGGGCGATGGCCTCTGCCACGCCCCGGGAATGGCCGTGGGCGGTATCCACCACCACGATATCGGCCCCGGCGTCGATGGCTGCCTCGGCGCGGGCAAGGCCGCCGTCGCCCACCCCGGTGGCGGCGCCGCAGCGCAGCCGGCCCTGTTCGTCCTTGCAGGCGTCGGGGTGGGCTTCGGCCTTTTCGATGTCCTTTACGGTGATCAGGCCGATGCAGCGGCCGTCGTCGTCCACGACCAGCACCTTTTCGATGCGGTGGCGGTGCAGCAGGCGTTTGGCCTCCTGGCGGGTGACGCCTTCCTTCACCGTCACCAGGTTGTCGCTGGTCATCAGCTCGTTCACCGGCTGGCGGGGGTTGCTGGCAAAGCGCACATCGCGATGGGTGAGGATGCCGGCCAGGCGCCCGCCCGCCCGTTCCACCACCGGCACGCCAGAGATGGCGTTGGCGGCCATCAGGTCCAGCGCTGCCTGCAGCGGTTCGTCCGGGGCGATGGTGAGCGGATTGACCACCATGCCGGATTCGAACTTTTTCACCCGTCGCACCTCGCCCGCCTGGTCCGCGATGCTCATGTTCTTGTGGATCACGCCCAGGCCGCCGTTCTGGGCCATGGCGATGGCCATGGGCGCCTCGGTCACCGTGTCCATGGCGGCCGAGAGCAGCGGGATGCGCAGCGCGATGGAGGCGGTCAGCCGGGTGGCGGTGGCGACAGCGGCGGGGAGAACCTGCGAATAGGCCGGGATCAGGGAGACATCGTCGAAGGTGAGCGCTTCCCGGATTGTCATCTGCCGCCTTGCCCCGTGACGTGGCGGCGACCACTAGCACGAAGGCCGGGGGCGGGGAAGGGCCGGCGGTGAATGGGTGGGGCGGGTGCTGGACGGGCGGCGGCTTTTGGGCGAGGGTGTGCAGGGCGGGAAGCGGGGCCGGATCGCCGGTGGTCTCGATGGGGGCAGGGGTGGTATGAAGAACGAGCCGAAAAGCGGGGTGCTGTTTTTGGCCATCTGTTCGCTTACGAAGGAGTCTGGTGGAAAGCCCGAGTATGACGATGGCCGGGGAATAGCCGCTGCCTTGCCCGATTTCAGGGATCGCTTGTTGAAGCGGCGCGAGGAAGTGCGGCAGCTTGTTAAAGGCACCACGGCGCTAGTTTGGCAGGGTGTTCCTCTGTCGCAGCTCAGCTACAACCACGATCTCACCAAAGGGCTGGATTTTGGTGGCCGTCACACTGCGGCTTATCTGCCGGCGCTTGGCCGCTATGAAGGGCGTTTCTTTCAGGCATTGGGGACAGAAGGAAGAAACAAACTAGGTCAGTCTGAGCATCATGTTCTTTTCTTGTCCGGTTTGTATGGCTTGCTGCGGCCTTTGGAATCCGTCCAGCTTTATAGTTGCCCACTTGCATCCGAAGTGACTGAGATATGGAAAAGAGAGACGTTTCTGACAGATCTCCTATGGGGTTATATCAAAAAGAACAACATCGTAAGGGTATTCGATATGACGGCCCTCGATGCCTATCGCAATCTCATAGATTGGCAAAAGATCGAGGCCCTCGGTATAGATGTTCTCCATTGCTTCTCCGAAATGGCAGCAGGCGATTTTGCTCTCACATTTTTCGGAAAGACTCTTGCTTCCGGTTTTCTTGATCTGTCTGAAGACGAACTTCTCGACTTGTCATCCGATATGAAAGTGAAAGACGTCACGCTATGGAAACAGGCTAAAGCTCCATCGGGGTTTCCAGAGGAAATTTCTTCGATTCTACAGGCGTATGAAGAAAAAGACATTCTGCAACCGTGGTCCCCAAGCTCTGTCGATGTTCTGGAAGTTTTGCACGGTGGAAATCCGAATCTCGAAAGGGATAACGAAGTTACTGCCGGCGGCAATGGTGACGATTGGAAATTTACCATCTCGTCGAATTTCTTCAAACATGCCAGTCGGATTCATAATCTCCATTCCAAAGTCATGGAAACGATTCTGAAAATCTGCAAGAACCCATTATCGATGCACGGCAATACCATCAAGCCACTAAAAAGGGAATTGAAGGGCTATTGGCGGTATAGATTCGACGGCAATCGCCTCATCTATTTCCCAAATAAGAAGCGACGCATCGTCCATTTGCTGGATGTTGGCCCGAGAGGCAGCATTTACGAACGTTACGAATAACACGCTCAAACCCGCCCCGCCTCCACCAGCCGCTCCATCACGTCCAGAAACGCTGGGTCGTAGCTTTCCTCGACATGGTTGTTGTTCCACAGCCCCGATCTTCGCACCGGCTCGCGGTCGCTGAACGCCCCCAGCCAGCCATCGGAGGGCGCATCGGCCGCCGGGGCCGCCGCGTGGCTCAGCAGGGCGATGGCGTTGCGTTCGATAAGGCCGCGCAGACTCTCCGGCCCCGGCTCGTCGTCGATGGCAAGCCACAGCAACGGCATGGCGCCGATATGATGGCTGACGCGCCGTTCCAGTTCGGCCTCGCCTGCCTTCACGGCCTCTCTTTCCAGCCCCAGCCGCCGCGCCGCCGTCCCGGTATCGCCGCCGATCCCCCAGCTCGGCGGCAACGGGCAGTCGCCACGCCGGGCCAGGGCGGCGCCGACCAACAGGCGGAAGATCGATCCGCGATGATTGCCCGTGCCGTTGCGGGCAGAGCCGCGATGTTGCGAAAGCCGGTTCCACAGCGTTGTCCTGGAGCCAGCCTTCAGCGCATGGGTGCCGATTCGCACTGCCCGCCGCCCGGTGCCCGAGCCGCTGCGCTCCTCCCCAGCCTCGAAAAAAACATAGACGCCGCGCCGGGGCCAGGCCATGCGCCCATGGCAGGCGGCCAGCGTCCTGGCACCGCCCACGCGCTCGGCCATCCGATCCAGCAGTTGGTAGAAGCGCCCGCTATCGGCGCTGCGCTCCGAAGGGCGGGTCATCGGCATCCCTGCCTGGCCAGCCAGGACAGCTGCTGGCCTTGCTTGAGGCCCGCCATCGGCACATGGACCTCGATCCCGCGCCGGCGCAGATGCGCCTCCAGATGCTGGCGATAATCCTGGCCGGCAAAAATCAGCACGCAAGCGCCGCCGTCGAGAAGCGGATCGAGGTCTGCGATCACCCGGCCAGCCCAGGCGCGCCGCCCCTCCGCGCCCATCTTGCTCAGTGTTTTCTCATAGGGCTCGACGGTCCGGTCGGGATGCAAAAGGCCGTATCGGGCCGAAAGGATGCGCCATGGCCAGCCGTGGCATTCCACCAGCGCCCGCACCTTGATGAACCAGTCCGAACGGTAAAGCTCCCGCGCCGGGACGGGGCGATCGCGTTTGGTCTTGACGCAGGAGACCAGGCACAGATCGGCGGCGGGCAGCGGGCCATCCGATGCGGGGCGGGAAGGGGGCACGGGTTTCGTGCTCGTGGCATGGGCGGGCCGGGGGGCCGGGCTTCGGGCCACCTTCGTCCCGCCGCTTTTGCGCAGGAAGACCACCGTTTTCGCTGCCGGGCTGACATCGCACGCCTCCCATCCCGCCGCCAGCCAGGAGAGGGCATGGCCGTGGCCCCCGCCATTGGCCCACCAGGCAGAATGCCGATGCGCCGAGGCCGGCAGGGGAAAGCCCAGGATGGCCTCGATCTCGTGGAAGCTGGCCCGCCACTCTCGCGCTGGCAGGGCGAGAAGGTGGTGGTAGAGCGGTGCGTATTTGCCGCGCATGGTCGGTCCCTCGCTGTCACATCGCCGGGCGCCGTTCCGCCCAGGGCCGCAGCCTTTCGATGGCGGCGCCGATCCTCAGCACGGTGGCATCGTCGAAGCGGTGGCCAACGATCTGCAGCGCGGTGGGAAGGCCGCTGCTGTGCATCCCCGAAGGCACCGAAAGCGCCGGGCACTGGGCGATGTTGTTGAACACCAGCGTCATGTCGCTGGAAAGCATCTTGCCGTCGGGCGCGGTGCCGAACAGGGCGGCGTCGGAGCTTTCGGCCGGCGGGGCCGGAATCGGCGTGGTGGGGCAGATCAGGGCATCGTAGCGCTCGAACACATCGCACAGCTTGAACCATTGCTGGCTGCGCACGAACTCCAGCCGCTTGAAGGCGATGGCGTCCACCCGCCTGGCCGCCTCGAACATGGCGACGATGGTGGGGTCCAGCTCGTCGCGGCGGCTGTCCAGATGCTGTTCGAAAAAGGCGGCCAGATAAACCTTCCAATAGGTCAGCCAGGCGTGGATGCAATCTTCCGTCCAGCCCAGATCGACCTCCTCCACCACGGCCCCGGCCTCGCGCAGGGCGGCGGCGCAGGCCTCGACATGGGCTGCCACCTCGCCATCGACATGGTAGATGCCCAGATCGATGTCCATGGCGATCTTCATCCCCGCCACCTGCGACGGAACCGGGCGCGACAGATCGATGGGCAGCGGATTCGACATGATGTCGCGCTCGAACGGCCCCTGGCAGACATCCAGGAACAGCGCGGCATCGTCCAGGGTGCGGGCCAGTGGGCCGAAATGGCTGATGGTGTCGAACACGGTGGGCAGCACCGTCATGGGAATGCGGCCCAGGCTGGGCTTCAGCCCGACGATGCCGCAGAAGGAGGCGGGAATGCGCACCGACCCGCCCATGTCGGAGCCTTCGGCCAGCGGCACGCAGCCCGCCGCCACCGCCGCCCCGGACCCGCCCGAAGAGCCGCCCGGCGTGCGGGCCAGCTGCCAGGGATTGCGCGTAACGCCCCACAGCGGGCTGTGGGTAAAGCCGTCATGGGCGAATTCCGGCGTCGTCGTCTTGCCGACCATGATGGCGCCCGCCGCCAGCAGATCCTTGACGATCTGCGCATCCTCGTCCGGCACATGGTCGCGATAAACCTTGCTGCCCAGCGTGGTGGTCTTGCCCCTGGTGGGCGTGAAATCCTTGATGGCGATGGGAACGCCGTGCAGCGGCCCCAGCGACGCGCCGGCCATCGCCGCCGCCTCGGCCCGCCTGGCCTTGGCCATCGCCTCTTCGGGATAGACGAAGCAGAAGCAATTGAGGTCGCCGTTGACCTCGTCGATGCGCGCCAGGCTGTTGGCCACCGCCTCCACCGGCGACAGCTCGCGCCGCGCGATGCGGCCCGCCAGCGTGGTGGCGGAGGTAAAACACAGGTCCAGATCGGCCATGGCGGCAGCCTCCCTTGCAAGGCCGCGATCCGACAACGGCCGCGCGCGGCGGTCAAGGCGGCGCTCCGTGGGCGGGCCGTGACAGAGGCCGTCCGCCCGGTCTAAAGGCAGCACCGCCACTGCCCGGAAGGCCGATGGGCCCGCTCGACCGCTATCTCGCCCTCGTCGCCGCCGGCGACCTGGTCCGCGACCCCGCGCAGGAGCGGGCGGCGGCCAGGCTGCAGGCGCTGGCGGCCGCGCTGGGGCGCCCGTGGGGCCGGCAGCGCGGCCTGCTGGGCCGGCTGACACGACAGGGCCGCGCGGCGCCGCGTGGCGTCTGGCTCCATGGCGGCGTGGGGCGTGGCAAGTCCATGCTGATGGACCTGCTGTTCGAAACCGCCCCGCTTGCCGCCAGGCGCCGGGTCCATTTCCACGCCTTCATGCAGGAGGTGCACGGCGCCGTGCATGCCTTCAACCGCGCCGGGCGGGCGGGCGACCCGCTGCGGGCGGCGGCCGAGGCGGTGGTCGGCGCCACCCTGCTGCTGTGTTTCGACGAGTTCGAAGTGACGGATATCGCCGACGCCATGATTCTGGGGCGCCTGTTCGAACGGCTCTTCCAGCGTGGCACCGTCGTGGTGGCAACCTCGAACCGCGCGCCCTGCGACCTCTACCGGGGCGGCATCAACCGCCCGCTGTTCGAACCCTTCATCGCCATGCTGGAAGAGCGGCTGGATGTGGTGGCGGTGGACGCCCGCCGCGACTATCGCCTTGCCTTCCTGGCCACCGCCGAAGCCTATCATGTACCGGCCGACGAACGCGCCCGGCGGGCGCTGGATGCGGTTTTCGCCCATCTGGCGGGCGGCCAGCCGCCGGCCCAGGCGCGGCTGGAGGTGGCGGGGCGCGTGCTGGAAGTGCCGCGCCAGGCCCGCCATGTCGCCCGTTTCACCTTCGCCGAACTGTGCGGCAAGCCGCTGGGCGGTGCCGACTATCTGGCCCTGGCCAGGGCCTATCATACGCTCTTGATCGATGGCATTCCCGCCATGGACGAGGGGTGGCGCAACGAAGCCCGGCGTTTCGTGACCCTGATCGATATCCTCTACGACCACCGGGTGGCGCTGTTGTGTTCGGCCGAGGTGGCGCCCGAAGGCCTTTATCCGGCGGGCGACGGCGCCTTTGCCTTTCGCCGCACGGCGTCGCGGCTGGTCGAGATGCAGTCGGCGCGCTATCTGGAAAGGCGCCGCGCCGCGCCGTGAGCGGCGATCAGCCGCCCCTGCCGCCGGATGACGGCCCGGTGGTCCAGGCGTCGGCGGCGAAGGTCTGGGCGTAGAACGCCTTCTGGCGCCTGGCGCCGGTGACGGTGTTGTGCATCAGCATGGCGACGGTGACGGGGCCAACCCCGCCCGGCACCGGCGTGATCCAGCCCGCCACCTCGCGGCAGCTTTCGAAATCGCAATCGCCCACGGTGCGCGCCGTGCCGTCTTCCGCCTCGACGCGGTTGATGCCGATGTCGATCACGGCTGCGCCGGGCTTGATCATGTTGCCGGTGACCAGCCCCGGCTTTCCGACGGCGACGAACACCGCGTCGGCCTGGCGGCAGTGCACGGCCAGGTTGCGCGTCCGGTGATGGCAGACGGTGACGGTGGCGCCTTCGGCCATGAGCAGGAAGGCGATGGGCTTGCCGACGATCTCGGAATGGCCGACCACCGCCACCTCCAGCCCGCCCAGATCCAGGCCGGTGCTTTTCAGCATGCGCACCGAGGCCATGGCGGTGCAGGGGCCGAGATCGAGCTCGTTATAGACGATGTTGCCGATGGAGGCGGGGTGCAGGCCCTCGACATCTTTCAGCGGGTGCACGGCGCTTTGCAGGCGTTTGACGTTGATCTGCGGTGGCACCGGCCGCTGGATGACGATGCCGGTGACCCGCGGGTCGGCGTTCATGACCTGGATCGCCGCCAGCATCTCCGGCTCGCCGATGTCGGCGGCATAGGTGCGTTCGTCGAAGGCGATGCCCAGGCGCGCGGCGGTGCGCTTCTGATTCTGCATGTAGATCTGCACCGCCGCCGCATCGCCGATGGTGACCGAGACCAGGCGCGGGGCCCAGCCGCCCTCCTTCAGCGCCTCCGCTTCGGCCTGGGTGTGGGCGTGGATGTCGGCGGCGATGCGGCGCCCGTCGAGCTCCTTGTGCTTCAGCGCCTCGCTGCTGCCCACCACCGGCCCCACGCGCTATTCGTCTGCCGCCAGAGGCGCCGGATTGTCGGAGAGCGAGCGCAGATAGGCGATCAGCGCCGCTAGCTCGCCCTCGTCGGCGATGCCGCGAAAGCCCATGCGGGTGCCTGGCACATCGCCGCGGGGATCGGCCAGATAGCGCCACAGGCGCTCATAGCTCCAGCGGCCTTGCTGGGCGGCCATGGCGCTGGAATAGCGATAGCCCTCGACGCCGGCGATGGCGCTATCGACCACATCCCAGAGATTGGGGCCCACCCGGTGGGCACCGCCACGTTCCAGGGTGTGGCAGCTTTTGCACTTGCGGGCCGCTCGCTCGCCGTCACCAGGGGAGGCGGCGGCGATGGCCGCCCGGATGGCAGCGGCGGCATCGTCGGCGGGCGCGCTGGGGGCGGGCTGGGCCGTTGCCATCTCCGCCGCCGCTGCCTCGCCCTCTGCCTGGGCGCCCTCTGCGGGAGTGGCCTCGTCGCCGTTTTGGGGCAGGTCTTCGGCTTGCGGCAGGGGCAGCGGGGTGTCGCTCTGGGTGTTGAGCCAGGCGATGAGGTCGGCGCGGCCCTGGGCGTCGGGAAGGCCGCGGAAGGTCATTTTGGTGCCGGCGGCATAGTCTCTGGGCGCGGCCAGGAAGGCGTCCAGATCCTGGAAGGTCCAGCTGCCGGCCAGGCCGGCCAGGGCGGCGGAATAGGCGAAGCCGGCGTCGCGGGCCTGGCTGGCGCCGACGATGCCCCACAGATGGGGGCCGGTGCGGTTGGTCCCCCCCGGCTCGACCGTGTGGCAGCTGCGGCATTTGCGGAACTGGCCCTCGCCAGCGGCAAGATCGGCCACCGCCAGCCGGTTGGCCAGCGGCAGCGCCTGGACCTGGGCGGTGGGGGCCGGTGCGGGCGCCGCTTCCAGAACCGGCGCCGCGGCATGGCCGCCAGGGCGTGGGGCGTAGAGCAGATCGGCAAGCTTGCCGATGCCGATGACCAGCAGCAGGGCGACCAGCAGGCTGGCGGCGAGCTTGTTGAACTCCAGGGCATCCATGGGCTGCTGACCCCGAGCAAGGAGAGATGCGCCGCCGCGGGCCGCAGGCACGGGGCAGCGGAGATTAGCCACGCCGGGCCGGCGCGTTCAAGCCTTCGCTACCGTTCACAAACATCGCAAACGGGCAGCGGGTGCCGCATTTCGCCCTATCCGCGCCGGGACGGTTCAGGCCCCTGCCGGGCTGCCAGCCGCCGCTGCCACAGGGTCGGGAAGCTGGTGGAGCGTGACCCCGGGACAGACCTGTTGGGCGATGTCGCACAGATGACGATGGTGGCTGAGATAGATCGTTTGCCCGGACCGGGCCATATCCGCGAATACGCGAAAGGTCTCTTCGGCACGGAAATCGTCGAAGGTCTCCAGGATGTCGTCGGCAAAGAACGGCACCGGGCCGTGCTGGCGGACGAATTCACGATAACCGGCCACACGCAGGGCGAGATAGAGCTGGAAGCGGGTGCCTTTCGACATCTCATGGGCCAGTTTTGCACTGCCGTCGGCGGGAATGCCGATGAGAACCTCGCCTTTGTCGCCCGGCTGAGAGGCGAGCCTGGCATAGGCGCCGCGGCTGATGGTGGCGAAGGCCCGTGAGGCGTTTTCCATCATCGAGCTGCGATGCGCGTCGCGGTAGGCACGCAGCGCGTTTTCGGCCGCCGCTACGCCCAGCCGCACCCGCAGGTAGGCGAGCGCATGCTCCTCGATTTCCAGGAGGATCGTGCGACGCTGCTGCTCGAGCTGTGCCGCCGCGTTGTCGCCGCCCACCGCCACGATGGCATCTTCGGCCTTTCGGAAAGCGTAGTTACGGTCCTGCTTGTGGCCTTCGGCATCGCCGATCTGTTCATCGATCCTGGCGATCTCATCTTCGATTGCTGATCGGTCGGCGCCCTCCAGCAGGGTTTCGGCCTCTTTCAGCGAGCCGGCTTTCATGGTGTCCATCAACTGCCTTTCGCTTTCGGCCAGATTGCCGCGAAGCTCCACTCGCCGCTCCACCTGTTGCAGCTTCTCCTTCACCGCAAGAAGAGAGTCGACGCCGAAAGCCTTGAACATGTCATCCGCAACTGCGCGCAAATCGGCTTTCTTGTTTTCGGTCTGGGTGAGTTCTTCGCAGACCTGCTCGAGCTTTTTTTGCAACTCACCACGTCGGTCTCGGGCAGTCTTCGCCTCCGCCAAGTGAGACCTTAGGCCATCGAACTGCGCGACGGCCTGTGCCGGGTTGAAGCTGTCGCCCAGTTCTTCGACCAGAAGTTCGACCTCGGCGACGAACTTGGCCTGGTCCTGCTCCATATCCGAGATGCGCCCGGCCAACTTTTCGTATTCCCTGTGGGCCGTGTCCAGTTTCGTCACCTCTGCCAGGATGCGCCGGACTGCGGGCGCGGAGGGTTCAGGCGCGATTCCCCCCAGCCAACAGCGAGAGAGCGTATCGGTCCAATGGCTGCGCCATGTCTCGTCGTCACTGTCGGCCTGTTTCGCGTCGTTGTGGCGGTTTTGCAAATTCGATTGTGCCTGCGCAAGCCTTTGGCGCATCGCTGCGGCCTGGGTCACAGCTGCCTGCGCCGCCGTCACCAATTGTTCGGTTTCAACAGTCGCTTCGGTCTCGATTCCGGCGGCGGCCAGAGCATCGTCCAGCCGCTTCCGGTGCTGCTCCCCATCCCGCCGCGCCTTGCCAATATCGACATCTTCGCGCTCGATGTCCTCTGCAATGGCGAGAATATTCCTGCGACGCTCAAGCCAGCCAGTGAGCTTGGCACACGTGATATCGGGTGGCAGATCGGCAGCGCCAGTGGCGATCATGATCTGGGCAGCCGCAGCGATCTCGTTTAGAACCTGTTGGCGCTGTTGGTGTGCCTGGGCGCATTCCTCCGCATTGCGCTCGATCTCCAGCTTCGTTGCTCGCAACGCCTCACTGGCCTGCCTGATACTGGCAAGCGCCGTCGCTTGTGTGAGGCGACCGTCGCTCGCAGAGTCGTAAGCCTTCATGCGCGATTCGAAGGCATCGGCGGAGGCGCTCTCCAGCGCCGCGCGGTGGCGCTGCCATGCCTGGTTCCGCGCCGCCCGCAATTGTGCCGCTTCTTCGTCATCGACGACGCCGGTTTCCTCCTTTCTCGCCTTCGCCTGCGCGTCATGCCTGCCGCACTCGGCCAGAAGGCGAGCCCTGTCGGCCTCGAGCCGTTCGATTTTTTTCCCGGTTTCTCCAAGGGCCGCCTTCCAGGTCTCTACCTCTTCCGCTTCTGGCACTTGTACCTCTGCCAAGCCTTCCGCACCGCCATTCCAGGGGTGCAATTGCGCCATCCTCCGGCCCAGATCGGCCTTCAAGCGGTCTCGTTGTTCTATGCAAAGGTTCAGGCGGGCACGCCAATCGTCGCTCCGCACCTCTGCAAGCACGTTTTCCAAATGCTTGTACGCCGCCTCGTCACCGGCCTCCGCGCTTACATCCACTCCACCGAAGGTAAGGCGCGCTTCCCTGGCTTCAACCTCGGCCCTGTCCAGTTCTCCCTTGGTGGTCCTCACACGCTCATCGATACCGGAACGCTGTTCCATACGGTTTTGAAGCGCGCCTGTGACGGCGGCAGGAATAGTGAGAGCCGACGGGTCCGTGTCGGGAGTCCGTTCCAGACGGCGGAGGATGGCCTCGATTTCTCCCCGATACTGGTTGAGTTCTCTGTTCCGTCGAGGGAGGTCGTTCGCAGCCGTGACATAGCGCGCGCTCGGTTCTTTGAGTCGGTCAATACGATCTTCCTGTGCCAGAATGGCATCGTCCACAGCCAGCGCTCCACGCTCCTCTTCCAGCTCGTGTTTGCGTTTCTCAAGGCCTTTTATCTCTGCTATCAAGCTAGGCACTCGGTCGATCAGATCGTTGATCTGCTCAAACCATATTTGAGGTGGCTCCGGTAGGGAATCGAGATTGGCGAGCTCAGTGCGCAAGGATTGTATCTTCGCAAGCCAGTCCAAGCCGCGAAGGTGACGTTTCTTCTTCACATGTTCCGCCTTCAAACGAGCGAGCGCCGCCGCCGCTTCGTCATAGGCCGTCTTCGCTCGGTCACGTTCCTTTACAAGGCCGGCATAGGTGTTGGCTGTCATATCGCACTTCTTTTTCTCGTCTTCGATACCCTTTAGGCACCCCTTCAGCGCATACAGATTCGTTTTTCTGGCCCTGCCTCTATGGAATTCCTCGGCGGTGCCGAGCAATCCTTTCAACGTGCCGCTCAACTTGGAGAGGCCGGCGCCGGTGGCGAAGAGCAGCCTGCCCAGCTCTCCTTCGCTGCGAAGAATGTCTTCTCCACCGGATTCCAGCGTATCGTCGTCCAGCGAGAACATCGCCTTGTAGGTCTCGCGGTTGCTCATGCTGCCGCGAGCGTTGGCGAGCAAGCCTTCCGGGACTTGTCGGCCTTTGTCGTCGAGCAGGCTTCCCTGCCTCTTCCTGATGCGAGCGAAACGATGCGTCTTGTTGCCAAGCTCGATATCGGCTTCAACCCGCATGGCGTCGTAACCGTGTCTGAATCCGTAACGGCTACGATGCTCGAAGGTAAACAGAAGATCGAGAAAGCCCGCCAGGGCCGTCGATTTTCCGGCCTCGTTCGGCCCGTAGATCACATGCAGGTCCGGCTCGCCTTCTACCGCTTCGCCGAAATCGATTTCGTGGTCGCTGAAAAGGCCGTATCGCGACAAGAGCAGGCGGCGCAAGCGCATCGACCTATCCTTCCCCGTACGAGCTTCCACGGAGATGCGCCAGCACCGCTTCGCATCCTTCGGCGATCAGCGTGTCGAGTATTTGGGCGCGCTCCTCTTCGCTATCGCCAAGAATATGACGTGCCTCCGGGGGCAGAACCCTGTTCAACTCCTCCATCGCTTCTCGCGCTGCCTCCTGGAAGGATTCGTCCGTGCGCTGGGCCTGGCCACGCATCGTCTGGGCGAGTTCGCTCACCGGCCCGATGTCGGTGCCGGGCGTTCCGGGTTCCCGGGTAGCGAGTTCGACCTTCTCGATCCAGGTGCGGCTTATCGTGCTGGCGCGATCCTGGGCTTCGGCTTTCGTGGTTTCCGGATTCCGCCGTAGCTGCCAGTTCAGGGCGGTCTGGCCGCAAAGCTCCAGCCGCACGACCGCATGGTCCGCGGGAATGCCAGCACGCGCCTCCTCGAGCTTCGCGCCGATGCGCCGGGTCATCTCGTGTTGCCTTTCAACACCGGTGAGATCGACCGTGACACGCGCGAATTGGGCGACGCAGACGGAGTGTTCACGACAAGAGACCGAGCGGTCGTCTGCTACCCGGACCATAGTCACCGATCTGGGGCCGTCTTCGCCGACATGGCGCCCCTGAGGGATGCCGGGCATGACGATGAACGGATTCTCGCCATGCACCTCGCGTTTGTGGATATGGCCCAGGCACCAGTAGTCGAAGCCGGTCTCTACAAGCTCCGCAACGCTGCAGGGCGCATAGGTGTCATGATGGGGCGAGCCGCCGAGGCTGGTGTGAAGCAGGCCGATATTGAAGGCATCGGCGACGGCAGGCCTGAATTTGGGGACGAGGCTTTCGGGTGCCTGGGGTTTGGCGAAGCTGACACCGTGGATGGCGACGGGAATTTCGCCGCGCGGACGGTCGAGTTCCAACGCTTCGCCTCGCCCGCCGAAGACCTTGACGCTCTCCGGCAGCGTCAGCTCCCGGCTGGAGGAGATCTTCGATTGAGCATCGTGATTGCCGCGCACGATGAAGGTGCGAATCCCCGCCTCGTCCAGCCGCCGCAATTGTGCGGCCAGGAACAGTGCCGTCTTGATCGATGTCTGCTCGCCGTCATAGAGGTCGCCGGCGATCGCCAGGGCATCGACCCGTTCGTCGAGGCACAGATCGATAGTCCGCTCGAAGGCCTGGCGGGTAGCGTTGCCGATCAACTCGGCAAGGTCAGGGTCGCGCAGCGCCAGCGAACGCAGCGGCGAGTCGAGGTGAATGTCGGCGGTGTGGACGAAGCTGAACGGCATGAACGGCAGGCCGAGGCATGGATGTTCTTGCAAGCGAGATCGCGGTCGCCCCGGATCGCCGCCACCCGGGCCCATGCGAACCGTTGCCACGCGGGCCACCATAGGCGCGCCCCCCGCAACGCGCAAGCGCCGCCTTACGCCCGCCGGAAGGGGGAATATGCCTCACCTATGGCTTCAAGCTGTTCCTCGACATGGCGGTCCTCCTCTTCCAGAAAGCGGGCGACGGCGGCCGCCAGCCCTTCGTGGCGCAGCCAGTGGGCCGAATAGGTGGCAACCGGCAGATAGCCCCGCTGCAATTTGTGGCCGCCCTGGGCGCCGGCCTCCACACGAGCCAGGCCCGCCGCGATGGCGTGCTCGATCGCCTGATAATAGCAGCATTCGAAATGCAGCATCGGCACATCCTCAATGGCGCCCCAATAGCGCCCATAGAGTGTGTCGCCGCCGATCATGTTCAGCGCCCCGGCGATCCAGCGCCCGTCGCGCCGGGCCATGATCAGCAGCACCGCCTCGCCCATGCGCCGGCCCAGCAGTGTGAAGAAAGTGCGGGAAAGATAGGGCATGCCCCATTTGCGCTGCCCGGTGTCGCGATAAAAGGCATAGAAGGCGTCCCACACCTCTTCGGTCAACGCGCTGCCGGTCAGCCTGCAAATCTCGATGCCGCCCTGGGTGGCGGCGCGCCGTTCGCGGCGGATCGCCTTGCGCTTGCGCTGGCGCAGCGTGGCCAGGAAGGCATCGAAATCGCCATAGCCCCGGTTCGTCCAGTGGAACTGGATGCCGCGCCGCTGCAGATAGCCCGCCTTGCCCAGCGCCTGCCATTCCCGGTGCAGCAGGAAGTTGATATGCGCCGAAGACGCACCGGCCTGCTCTGCCACCAGGCGGATGGCGTTGGCCAGCAGCTGCCGGGCGCGGGCACCGCCGAAGCCGGGCGTGGTCAGCAGACGCGGGCCGGTGGCAGGCGTGAAAGGAACGGCGACCAGCAGCTTGGGGTAATAATCTTCGCCCACCCGCGCCAGTGCCTCTGCCCAGCCCTGATCGAAGACATATTCGCCCCAGGAATGGCTTTTGAGATAGGCCGGCGCACAGGCGCACAGGCTGCCGTGCCGGTCTTCGATCAGGATGTGGGCCGGACGCCAGCCGGTGGCCGGGGCGGCCGAGCCGCTGTCTTCCAGGCAGGCTAGAAAGGCATGGCGCAGGAAGGGGTCGGCGGAGCCGGCGCAGGCGTTCCAGGCCGTGGCCGGGCAGTCGTGGATGCTGGCGACGGTGCGCACCGTCAGCGCTTCGCTGTCCGGGGCGCCCTCGCCCATGGCGCCGTTCAACCCTCTGCCGGGATACCGGCGGAGGCGTCGCACGGGTCGGTCAGAACATGGATCAGGCCGGGGCCGTCAAGGGCCAGGGCTGCGTCGAAGGCGGGCGCGAAGGCCTGCGTGTTTTCCACCCGCCAGGCGGGCGCGCCGCAGGCCCTGGCCAGGGCGGCGAAATCCGGGCCGGGGATACGGAAGGCCGCGCCATGGGCGGCGGTCAGCTTGCCGCCGGTGCGTGCGGCCGCGGCCGCGGCGATGGTGCCATACTGGCCATTGTCGCAGACGATAACGACGATCTTCAGGCGGTGCTGCACGGCGGTGGCGAGCTCCTGCATGCTCATCTGGAAACCGCCGTCGCCAGCAAACGCCACCACCCGCGCGCCCGGCCGGGCCAGCGCGGCGCCGATGGCGGCCGGCAGGGCATAGCCCATGGCGCCCGCCATCGGCCCGGCCTGGCTGTCGGGCAGGCGATAGCGGAAATAGCGGTGCAGCCAGCCGGCGAAATTGCCGGCATCGTTGGCAACCACATGGTCGATGGCGGCCAGTCGGCGGTCGGCATGGCGGACGATTTCGGCCATGGCGACCCGGCCCACCGTCTCGCGCGCTTCGGCCCGATAGCTCTCGAAGCCGGCCTTCAGCGCCGCCTGCCACGCCGCCCGTTCCGCCTCTGGCGTCGCCACGGCACCTGCCAGGGCGCGCAAGGTCGGTCCGACAGCGGCGGCGATGCCCAGATCGGGGCCAAGCCGGGCGATAACCTCGGGCGAAGGGTAGATCGCCAACACCTTCCGGCCATCTCCCGCCGCCAGCGCGAAATCCTCGCTGGTGACGGCGTCGAAGCGGCTGCCGGCGAAAATCGCCAGGTCGGCCTCGGCCCAGGCCCGCTTCAGATAGGGCGGGCGCTCGCGTCCGAAAACGCCAACATAGGCCGGATGGTCGTTGTTCAGGACATCCTGACAGCGGAAAGCCGCCACCACCGCCGCCCCGGCCGCCTCGGCAAAGGCGCCCAGCCGCATGGTCGCCGCCTCGGCCTTGACCAGCTCGCCGGCGACGATCAGCACGCGGCGGGCACGGTCGATGGTGGCAATGGCCTCGGCCAGACGTGCGGGAGCGGCCTCGCACAGCGGCGGCGGGGGCAGGGGCGGGATGGCGGCCTGGCCCGCTTCTCCCTCTGTCACATCCTCAGGCAAGGCGACCACCACCGGCCCCGGCCGCCCGGCCCGGGCCATGGCCAGCGCCTCGGCCGTCGCGCGGGCGGTGTCGGCGGGGGCTGGCGGCTCCAGCACCGCCTTGGCCATGGAGCCGAAGACGGCGCGGCAGTCGATCTCCTGGAAGGCCTCGCGGCCCCGCTCGGCGCGCGGCACCTGGCCGACGAACAGCACCAGCGGGATCGAATCCTGGGCGGCCGTGTGCACGCCGATGGCGGCATTGGCGGCGCCGGGGCCGCGGCTGACAAAGGCGATGCCCGGCCGGCGCGCGATCTTGGCATAGCCGTTGGCGGCGAAAGCGGCGCCCGATTCGTGGCGGTTGGTAATAAGGCGGATGTCGTCTGCCCGCCGCGCCAGGGCATCGAGAACTGCGAGATAGCTCTCGCCGGGCACGCAGAAGGCCGTCCGCACCCCGTGGCGAAGGAGGGTGCGGACCAGGGCCTCGCCGCCATTCATGATGCCGTCATGATGCCGGGCCGATCTCCGCTATGGCTTCGACCTCCGTCGCCGCGCCGAAGGGCAGCGAGGAGCAGCCGACGGCGGCGCGGGCATGGCGCCCGCACTGGCCGAACACATCGACCATGAGATCGCTGGCACCATTGATGGCCTGCGGATGGTCGTAAAAGTCGCCGCTGGCGTTGACAAAGCCGCCCAGGCGCAGGATGCGCCGCACCCGGTCCAGATCGCCTTCGCAGGCCGCCTTCAGCTGGGCGATGACATTGAGGCCGCACAGCCTTGCCGCCCGGTAGCCGTCCTCGGCTGCCAGTTCGCGGCCCAGCTGGCCGCGCCAGGCCAGTTTGCCATCGGCCATCGGCAATTGGCCGGCGACGAAGACCAGGGCGCCGCTGCTGGCAAAGGGGACGTAGTTCGCCGCCGGGGCCGCCGCCTGGGGCAGTTCGATACCCAGTTCGGCGAGGCGCGCCTCGATTCTGCCGACCATGATTCCTCCGTTGCCAAGGGGCGTTCGCACATACGCAGTTCCCCGGCGGCCGTCAACGCTTGCCCGGGGCGTCGTTCGGGCCTTCGAGAAAGCTGCGAAGGGCGGTGAAGACCGAACGGAACATCGCCTCCGTCAGGCGGCCGGTGTTGGTGTTGAGACGCGAGCAATGGTAGCTGTCCGCCAGAATCAGGCCGTTCTGCAGCCGGTGGAGGGCTCCGTGGGCAAAGCCTGCGGCGGCCGGGCGCAGGCCCAGCGCGTCCAGCACGGCCCGGTGCGCGACGGTGCCAAGGGCCAGGATCGCCCGCAGGCGGGGAAGGGCGGCGATCTCGGCCGCCAGGAACGGGTTGCAGCGGCGGATCTCCGCCGAAAGTGGCCTGTTCTGTGGCGGCACGCAGCGCACCGCGTTGGCAATGCGGCAATCCAGCAGTTCCAGGCCGTCGTCGGGACGGGCCCGGTAGCAGCCCCGCGCCAGGCCCGCCCACAGCAGGGTGGGGAAGAGCAGGGCGCCGGCACCGTCGCCGGTGAAGGGGCGGCCGGTGCGGTTCGCCCCCTTCAGCCCCGGGGCCAGCCCCACCACCAGCAAGCGCGCGGCGATGGGGCCGAAGGAGGGCACCGGCGCGTTGAACCAGCCGGGCCGGTCGTCTCGCCAGGTCCGCCGGAAGGCCGCCAGCCGCGGGCAGAGCGGGCAGTCGGCCTCCGGCGTGGCGACCGTCACCGCTGGATTACGACCGCATCGCCGGCATCGTCCTCGTCATCTACTTCGCCGTCTTCGTCGTGCTGTGCGTAACGGGGCAGCCTGTCCTCGTCATAGACGCGGGCGATATCGTCGACCAGGTCGCCCAGCTCGACGAAGTTGTCGGCCTGGCGGCGCAGCTCGTCGGCCACCATCGGCGGCTGCGAGCGCATGGTGGAGACCACCGTCACCCGCACGCCCCGGCGCTGCACGGCTTCGACCAGCGAACGGAAATCGCCATCGCCCGAGAACAGCACCACATGGTCCAGATGCACGCTCATCTCCAGGATATCGACCGCCAGCTCGATATCCATATTGGCCTTCACCTTGCGGATGCCTGTGGACTGGTCGAAGAACTCCTTGGCGGGCTTGGTGACCATGGTGAAGCCGTTGTAGTCGAGCCAATCGACAAGGGGGCGGATGGGCGTGTATTCCTGGTCTTCGCGCAGCGCCGTGTAATACATCGCGCGGATCAGGCGGCCCTTCTCCGAGAACAGGGCCTTGAGACTCTTGTAGTCGATGTCGAAACCGAGGGATCTGGAAGCGGAATAGAGATTGGGACCGTCAATGAAAAGAGCGATACGCTCTTCCTTGTAGAGATCCAGCATGATGGAATTTTTCCTCCATGAAGCGAAGTTGGGGTGGAGCCATGCCGGCGCCCGGGTCGCGCCCGCGTCGGCGCCTTCTTAGGAGCATCGGGGCATGACGGCAAGCCTTTCCGGCCCGGGAGGCGTCTATATCGCCCTGGGCGCCAACCTGCCCTCGCCCGTGGGCGCGCCGCGCCGGACGCTGGAAGAGGCGCTCTGCCGCCTGTCGGGGACGGGCGATATCCGTGTCCTGGCCCGCTCGCCGTGGTATGCCAGCGCGCCCGTGCCCCCCTCCGGCCAGCCCTGGTTCGTCAATGGCGTGGCGGAGCTGGCAACCGGGCTGGAACCCGCCTGCCTGCTGGCCAGGCTGCACGCCCTGGAGGCAGAGCTGGGCCGCCGACGGCAGCACCGGGGCGAGGCGCGCACGCTGGATCTCGATCTTCTGGACCATCGCGGCCTGTTGCGCGCCGGGCCGCCGCCGCTGCTGCCGCATCCGCGCATGGGCCGGCGCCCTTTCGTGTTGCTGCCGCTGCGCGATATCGCCCCTGGCTGGCGCCATCCGGCGACCGGAGAGGCCATCGACGCCCTGATCCAGGCCCTGCCACCCTGGCGTGGCGATCTCGTCCCGCTGCCGGAATCCGTCGCCCATGCCGCCAGCGCGGCAGAGTGCGCCTGAACGGCTTGCATTTGCGCCCCGGCTGGGGCAATCGGTGCGGGCATGGTGAAACACCCAACCGTGGAGATGCCAGGATGGCCCGGCTTACCGTCGAAGACTGTATCAGGCGCGTCGCCAACCGTTTCGAGTTGGTGCTGCTTTCCGCCCAGCGCGCCAGGGAGCTGGGCCATGGTGCCGAGGCTACCGTCGATCTCGACGACGACAAGAACCCGGTGATCGCGCTGCGCGAAATCGCCGACGGCAGCGTCGATCTCGACATCGCGCGGCGCAAGCTGGTCCATGGCGACGAGTTGCCCGACGACGAGGCCGATGGCGTGGCCGACGAGGTCGGGCTGGCGGGCGGCGACGCCATCGCCGCGGCTGCGGCGGCGCTGGCTTCGAGCGACGACGAACACAACGAGGCGGCGTTCGGCGACGGCACGGATGGCGCCCCACCCCCCTGACCTTGCGCCATGCTGCGCCAGTTCGAGCTCGTCGAACGGGTCAAGAGCTATGACGCCGATGTCGACGAAGAGGCGCTGAACCGCGCCTATGTGTTCGCCATGATGGCCCATGGCGCCCAGAGGCGCGCCTCGGGCGATCCCTATTTCTCCCATCCCGTAGAGGTTGCCGGCATCCTCGCCGACATGCGGCTCGACGGCTCTTCGATCGTCACCGGCCTGCTCCACGACACGGTGGAAGACACCGACACCACGCTGGACGACATCGCCGGCCAGTTCGGCCACCAGATCGCGCAGCTGGTGGACGGCGTCACCAAGCTGTCGCGGCTGGAACTGCAATCGGAAAATACGCGCCAGGCCGAGAATTTTCGCAAGCTGCTGCTGGCCATGTCGGCCGATATCCGCGTGCTGCTGGTGAAGCTGGCCGATCGCCTGCACAACATGCGCACGCTGGGCTTTGTCGCGAAGGCGGAAAAGCGGCTGCGCGTCGCCCATGAAACGATGGAGATCTACGTTCCGCTGGCCGAGCGCATCGGCATGCAGTCGCTGAAGGACGAGCTGGAGGATCTGGCCTTTCGCGAGATCAGCCCGGCCGCCAGGGATTCGGTGATGGAGCGGCTGCGCTATCTGCGCCACAAGGGGGAAGGCGCCATGCCCCGCGTTATCGAGCGCCTGCGCGCCACCCTGGCACAGGCCGGCCTGGCGGCCGAGGTGATGGGCCGCGAGAAACGGCCCTATTCCATCTGGTGCAAGATGCAGCGCAAGAACGTCACCTTCGAGCAGCTCTCCGATATCGTGGCTTTCCGCATCGTCCCGGAGACCGTCGCCGATTGTTATCGGGTCCTGGGCGTGATCCACGGCGCCTGGCCCATGGTGCCCGGCCGCTTCAAGGATTACATCTCCACGCCCAAGCCCAACGGCTACCGTTCGCTTCACACCACGGTCCATGGGCCGGAACATCAGCGCCTGGAAATCCAGATTCGCACCCGGGCGATGCAGGATATTGCCGATTACGGCGTCGCCGCCCATTGGAACTACCGCCTGGGCGGCCCGCCCGCCTCGCAGAGCGAAGGGCGCCAGTATCGCTGGGTGCGCGAACTGCTGGAGATCCTCGAACACGCTTCCGACCCGGAGGAATTTCTGGAACACACCAAGCTGGAGATGTTTCAGGACCAGGTGTTCTGCTTCACGCCCAAGGGCGATGTCATCGCCCTGCCGCGCGGGGCGACGGCGGTGGATTTCGCCTATGCCGTCCACACCGATATCGGCGACCGCTGCGTCGGTGCCAAGATCGACGGCAAGATCAACCAGCTGCGCACCGTGCTCCAGAACGGCGACCAGGTGGAGATCGTCACCGCCGAGACCGCCGCCCCCAGCCCGGCCTGGGCGCAATTCGTGGCTACCGGCAAGGCGCGCTCGCGCATCCGGCGCTTCGTGCGCATGCGCGAGCGCGACCAGCACATAAGGCTGGGCAAGGCCATGCTGGAACGCTGCTTTGCCCAGGCGCGCCGCAACATGACCGAGGCGGCGCTGAAGCGTGCCGCCCGGGCGCTGGGCCGCAAGGGTGGCGAAGATCTGCAGGCGGCGGTCGGGCGCGGCGAGATCGCCGCTCTGCAGGCGGTGGGCGCGGCCTTCCCGGCGGCCGTCGGCGCCGCCTCCTGCCAGGCGGTATCCGACGAGGGTGCCGCGACGGGCGCCGCCATCCCGATCCGCGGGTTGATCCCGGGCATGGCGTTCCATTTCGCCGCATGCTGCCACCCGCTCCCCGGCGATCGCATCGTCGGCATCGTGACCTCCGGCGAGGGGCTGACCGTTCACACCATCGATTGCGACACCCTGCAACAGTTCGAGGAGACGCCGGAACGCTGGCTGGACGTGGCGTGGTCCGTCGATGGCGAGGCGGACGGGCCGCATGTCGGGCGCATCGATGTGGTGGTGGCGAACGAGCCCGGCACCCTGGGCGCCATCACCACCCTGATCGGTTCGAACGATGGCAACATCTCCAACCTGAAATTCACCAGGCGCGCCGCCGACTTTTTCGAGATGAGCATCGATGTGGAGGTGAAGGATGTGCGGCACCTGACCGCCATCGTCGCCGCCCTGCGCGCCAGCCCCAGCGTCACCGCCGTCGAGCGCGCCAGGATGTGACGCCGGCATGCAAGCGGGAGAGCGCCCTATGAGGGCCGCCGCCGATGGGCTATATGCTGCGCCCGTCGGCGGGCGGCAGAGGCCCGCGGGGTCGGCGGGCGCCTGTGCCCGCATGGGCGGATGCGCGGCATGATCCTGGGCCTGGGCCTCGACAGCCTCGATATCCGGCGCATCGAGCGGGTGCTGGAACGCTTCGGCAGCCGCTTCACCCGCCGCATCTTCACGGAGGGCGAGCGCCGCCGGGCCGAACGCCGCGCGCAGCGGGCGGCGACCTATGCCAAACGCTTCGCCGCCAAGGAGGCCTGTTCCAAGGCGCTCGGCACGGGTTTGCGCCGCGGCGTCTTCTGGCGCGACCTGGAGGTCGTCAACCTGCCTTCGGGCCAGCCCGCCATGCGGCTGACGGGGGGCGCGGCGGCCAGGCTGGCCGAGCTGGTGCCCGGCGGCATGGAGGCCAGGATCGACCTTTCGATGACCGACGACCCGCCGCTGGCCCAGGCCATCGTCGTCATCTCGGCCGTTCCCGCCCCCGCGCAAGGCCACGCGTCGTGAGCGAGCAGGGCCGGCGGCCGCCGCTGTGGCTGGCGGTGATCATGGCCCCTTTCACGCTGCTGGGGATCGTGCTGCGGCCCCTGGAGATGCTGCTGCAGCTGCTGTTCGCGCCGCTGGAGATGCTGCTGCCGAAATCGTGGCGCGGCGAGGAGGGCATTCTGGGCACGGTGAAGACGGTGATCTATGCCGTCGTCATCGCGCTGGCGATCCGCACCGTCGCCTATGAGCCGTTCAGCATCCCTTCGGGCTCGATGAAGCCCACCCTGCTGGTGGGCGATTATCTGTTCGTCTCCAAGTTTTCCTATGGCTACAGCGATTACTCCCTGGGCTTCGGCTCCGATCTGGGGCTGTTCGAGGGCCGCATCTTCGCCGCCGCGCCGCGGCGCGGCGATGTCGCCGTTTTCCGCAAGCCGACCGACACCTCCATGGATTTCATCAAGCGCGTGGTGGCCTTGCCGGGGGACGCGGTGCAGATGGTGGGGGGCGTGCTTCACGTCAACGACCGCCCGGTGGAACTGCGGGAGGCAGCGCCGTTCGCCGACCGCGGCTGCCGGCGGAGCGAAACCCTGGCCCGCCAGATCGAAACCCTGCCCGGCGGCGTCAGCCATGCGGTCCTGAACGCCACCGACAGCCACCGCCTGGACAACACCGCCCGAATCGTGGTGCCGGAAGGCCACTATTTCATGATGGGCGACAACCGCGACCGTTCCAACGACAGCCGGGCCGCCAGCGTCGGCCTGGTGCCGGCGGCGAACCTGATCGGCCGCGCCGAGTTCCTGTTCTTCTCCGCCGACGGTTGCGGTTCCCTCTTCGCCCCCTGGACCTGGCCCGCCTCGATCCGCTGGCAGCGGCTGTTCCAGGCGGTGGAGTGAGGGGCAGGCGCCGCCGGCCTACTCCAGGGCGGCGGTCTGCTGTGCGATCAGCGCCAGCATGCGCGCCCGGTCGAAGGGGCCGTAATGGCCCGGATAGACGCGCGTGACGGGCAGTGCGCGCAAACGGCGAAGGCTTGCGACATAGGCTGCGGGATCGGCGGGCGGCCAGGCCGGTCCGTGATCGCCGTCATAGAGCATGTCGCTGGTGAACAGGCTTCCCGTCGCCTCCTCCCACAACACGATGCCGCCCGGCTCGCGGCCCGGCGCGTGCAGCACCTCCAGCCGCCTGCCGCCCAGGTCGAAGCTGTCGCCGTCATCGACCAGCCGCGTCGCCGCTGCCGCCTTCATGGCATAGTGCCCGAGCTCGAACCCCGGCCAGGGCAGCGCGTGCAGGGTGGCGTCGTTCAGATAGTCCGCCACCGAGGCCATCTCCGCCGCCGGGTCTTCCAGGCGCGGCGCGTCGAGCGGATGGCAGGCCCGATCCGCGAAATCCGCCCAGCCGCCGGCGTGATCGTAGTAGCAGTTGAGCGCCACGGAGGTCACAGGCTTTGCCGCCACGGCCGCGATCAGGGGGGCGGGGGAGACGATGCCGCAGCCGGTATCGATGGCCAGCGCCCTCTCGCGCCCGGAGAGCAGCCAGAAATCGCCGCCGGCATAGGGGTCGATATGGTGCTCGCGAAACCGCAGGATGCCATGGTCGCAGGCTGCGATGGAAAACCAGGTTTCGGCGACCGGTTTCGCCGGGGTGGCCCGGGATGCCATGGCGCGCAGAGGATGACCGTTACGCCGCCTCTGCCCGCCGGGCGCCGTGGGCGAGCCAGCCCGCGACGAAGCGTTCCGTCCAGGCCTGGATCGCGGCCTCGTGGATGGGCGCCAGGCGCAGCTGTTCGTCGGCCGGCTGGGCGCCGGGGCGGCCCGTGCAGCCATCCATCGCGATGGCCTTGCGCGTCAGCGTGGCGAGCTTCATGTCCGGGTGAAACTGGGTGCCATAGGCGTTCTTGCCGATGCGGAAGGCCTGAACCGGGAAGCGCTCGCCCCGGGCCAGCAGCGCCGCGCCCTGGGGCAGGTCGAACACGCCTTCGTAATGGGCCTCGTAAAAATGGCTCGTGCCCTCGAACAGGTCGCGTCCTTCCGCCGTCGCCTCGATGGGGTAGAAGCCCAGCTCGCAATATCCGTCCGGGCGCGCCAGCACCTTGCCGCCATAGGCCGCCGCCAGCAGCTGGCAGCCCATGCAGATGCCCAGCATGGGCGTGCCGCCATCGACGGCGCGGCGGATATAGGCGATCTCGGCCGCCACCCAGGGCAGCTCGTCGGGCCGGTCGGCATGGCCTTCGGCGCTGCCGCCCACGATCAGCGCGTCATAGCCGGCGATCTCCGGCAGCGAATCTCCGGCGGGCGGGCACCGGAACTCTATCTCGTGGCCGCGCCCGCGCACCGCGTCGGCAACCCGGCAATCCTTCCAGGCCGGATCGTGAACGATGTAGAGCAGGGTCGATGTCATGGCTGCCATCCTTGGTTGTGGTGGGAAAGCTGCGCCATCCTACCTCCTTCCGGCGGTGAAAACAGCAACCGCTGGATCGGGTGCCGGCTTGCGGCTCTCGGCGATGCCAGCCTAGGATGCGCCGTGCCGGGAGAGGCGGAAGAGGTGACGGACAATCGCGAAACGGCGCTGGCGGGCCTCTACGACGATGTCCACAAGGCCCATCTGTTCCCGTTCTGGGCGACGACGGGCGAGGTTCGCCACGACGAAATCCGGCAGCTGATGGCCAGCCCGCGGGCGCTGCCCTTCGTGTGGCGCTACCGGGAGACGATCCTGCCGCTGCTGCGCCGTTCGGCCGAACTGGTCTCCATGTCCGATTCGGAGCGTCGTTCCCTCATCCTGATCAATCCCGGCCTGGCCCCGCGCCGGGCCACCGTGACCACCATGTACACCGCCTATCGCCTCAACGACCCGCGCGAGGTCATGCCGCCGCATCGCCATTCGCCCAATGCCATCCGTTTCGGCCTCACCGGTGCGGCCAATTTCACCGGCGTGGAGGGCGAGGACATCGTCTTCGGCCCCGGCGACATGGTGCTGACCCCCCAGGACAGCTGGCACAACCACGGCAATGAGGGCGACGAGGCGGCCGTCAATCTCTCGGTTCTCGATCTGCCCCTGGTCGAGACCATGAACGCCATCTATTTCGAACACGACTACCAGGAGGAGAAGGGCGGCCAGCGCATCCGGCCGCGACAGCAAAGCGCCCGCTTCGATCCCGACTATTCCCGCCGCATCTACGGGCGCGGCGGCCTCAAGCCGCATTTCGTCCGCCATCGGCGCGGCAGCGGGCGCGCCTCGCCCATGTATGTCTATCGCTGGGCGCCCATGCGGGAGTTTCTGGAAGAAAACGCCGCCGCCGAGGGCTGCCCCTACGAGGCCCTGAAGATCGAATATATCGACCCGCTGAACGGCGGCCCGGTCTTCCCGACCATGACCTTCTTCGCCCAGATGCTGCGCCCGGGCGAGCGCACCCTGGCGCTGAAGCAGACCGCCAGCCAGCTGATCGCGCCGTTCGAAGGCGGCCCCGGCCATTCGCTGATCGACGGCCAGCGCCACGACTGGGCGCGCTTCGATACCCTGGCCGTCCCCGGCGGCTGCTGGCTGGAACATGTCAACGACACGGGGGCTGCCATCGTGCTGTTCGTCGCCAGCGACGAGGCCGCCCTGAAGCGGCTGGGCCTGTTCAAGCGCTGGGGCCGCGATCCCCAGGGCGACATCCTGCGCCTGGCGGATTAGGCGGGGCCATGTCTTCGGCCACGACCGGGGCCAGGGCGCGCCATGTCCGCCGCATCGGCCATATCGATTGCCCCGGCGGCGGCCAGGTGTGGGTCGATGGCAGCGTGCTTTATGTCGGCCACATGCGCGCCCCCAGCGGCACCTCGCTGTGGGACATAGCCGACCCGGCCCACCCGAAGCCGCTGGCCAGCCTCGGTCTGCCCGAAGGCTGGCATTCCCACAAGGTGCGCGCCAGGGACGGCATCATGGTGGTCAATCACGAATGGCAGGGCGGCGATCCCGCCTTCGGCGGCGGCCTGGCGATCTACGATGTGGCCGATCCGGCCCGCCCGCGCCCGCTGGGCAAATGGACCACCGCCGGCAAGGGTGTCCACCGCTACGATTTCGACGGGCGCTACGCCTATATCTCACCCACCGTCGAAGGCTATATCGGCAACATCGTCATGATCCTGGACCTCGCCCGCCCCGAGGCGCCCGAAGAGGTGGGGCGGTGGTGGCTGCCCGGCCAGTGGCAGGCCGGCGGCGAGGACTATCCCTGGAACGACTATGTCCCGCCCCGCTGCCACCACCCCTTGCGGGCGGGCGATCGCCTCCATGTCAGCTATTGGCATCACGGCTTCGTCATCCTGGATATCGCCGATATGGCCCGCCCCCGTGCCATCGCCGCACGCAACACCACCAGCAGCTTCCCCCACCCCACCCACACCTGCCTGCGCCTGCCCCAGCCTCTCGGGGGGCGCGAGATCATGATCGTCGCCGACGAAGACGTGGCCAAGCTTTACCCCGCGGCGCCCGCCTTCGCCTGGGTTTACGATGTCACGGACGAGCGCAACCCCACCTCCATCGCCACCTTCCGGGTCGATAGCGATGGCCGCCCCCAGCCGCCCATGACGGGCTGCCACCAGCCCAGCGAGCGGCTGGCCGGCGGCAGCGTCGTCCCCTTCGCCTGGTTCGCGCGCGGGCTGCGTCTGGTGGATTTCGCCGATCCCTTCCTGCCCCGCGAGGTGGGCTTCTATCAGGCGGAACCGCCGCCGGGCTGCGAGCGCGCCTCGTCGAACGACGTCACCATCGACCGGCGCGGCCTGCTCTTCCTGGTGGATCGGCAGCGCGGCGTCGATATCCTGGAAAGCGATGTCCTGTGATCGCATCCCGGCGCGCCGCGCCTTCCTCCGCCCGCGCGCCCGATCGCGATGACCGTCGCCGCCGTCATCGGCATGGGCACCATGGGGGCCGGCATCGCCGCCGTCATGGCCCGGGCCAGTCTCCGGGTGCGGGCCTTCGATACCGACGCCGCGGCGCTCGCGCGCTCGCGCGCCGCCCTGCCGGCGATCGCCGCCGTGCTGGACCGGCTGGCGCCACCGCCCGATGGGCAGGGGCGGGAGGCCACATCTGTCCGGGGCAAGGCCGAAGACATCGCCTTTTGCGACAGCATGGCGGCGGCCGTCGCCGGGGCCGATCTGGTGCTGGAGAACGTGCCCGAAGATCTGGCGCTCAAACGCCGGGTGCTGGCCGATATCGCCGCCGCCGTGGGGCCGCAATGCGTCATCGCCTCCGACACCTCGGGCCTTCCCATCACCCTGTTGCAGGATGGCATCCCGGCCCCGGAACGGGTGGTGGGCATGCACTGGTCCAATCCGCCCCACATCGTGCCCGTGATCGAGGTGATAGCCGGCCGGCATACCAGCCCTGCCACCGCCGAATGGACGGCCGAGACGGTGCGCCGCCTGGGCCTGGTGCCCGTAAGGGTAGAGCGCGATGTCCCCGGCTTCGTGGAAAACCGCATCCTCTACGCCATCATGCGCGAGGCTCTGGACCTGGTGGAACGCGGCGTGGTCGCGCCGCGCGATCTCGACACCTGCGTCTCCTGGGGCATCGGCTACAAGCTGGCCGTGGTGGGGCCGCTGGCCCTGCTGGATATGGCCGGCCTCGACATCTACCGGGCGGTGGCCGGCTATCTCAACGCCGAGCTGTGCGCGCGCGGCGATGTCAGCCCCTATGCCAGCGAGCGGGCGGAGAAGGGGGCGCTGGGCCTGAAATCGGGCCGCGGCGTGTTCGAATATGCGCCCGGCGAGGCGGAACGCCTGCGCGCCGAGCGGGCGCGGCGCTTCGTCGCCGTGCGCCAGGCGCTGAACCTGTCGTGACGGGGGGAGAGGCGATGGCGATTCGCAAAACCGTCCTGGTCAAGGAAATCGTCGCCGCCGAGGCCGGCCGGCCCGCCCGGCGCAAGGTGGTGCGCGCCGCCGCCCTGGCGGTGGTGGCCAATCCCTTTGCCGGGCAAAGCGTGGACGACCTGGCCGTCCTGTCCGATCTGGGCCTGGCCCTGGGGGAAGAGCTGGCGCCTGCCGCTGTCGCGCTGCTGGATGGCGCGCCGCTGGCCTATGGCAAGGCGGCCGTGGTGGGCGCGGACGGCGACATCGAACACGCCGCCGCGCTGCTCCATCCCAAGCTGGGCAAACCCATGCGCGCGGCCTGCGGCGGCGGCGAGGTGCCGATCCCGTCCACCGTCAAGGTGGCCGCCACCGGTGCCGCCATCGACGTGCCGCTGGCCCACAAGGACGAACCCTGGTCCTTCGACCAGCTCGACACCATGACGGTGATGGTCTGCGACGCCCCCAGGCCGGGCGAGATCCTCGCCGTCATGGCCTTTTCCGACGGCGGCCGTCCAGACCCCAGGGTCGGCAGCGGGCGGGCGGTGATATGACCGTCGGCAACATGGCCTGCCGTGGAGTGCGGCAGGCATCCATCGTTATGGCAGGGAGGGCAGAAACGTGAAGCGATTCGAGGGCAGGGCGGCGATCGTCACCGGCGCCGCCAGCGGCATCGGCGCGGCGGCGGCCGCGCGGCTGGCCGGGGAGGGGGCCAGGACGGCCTTCGTCGATATCGACGCCGAGGGCGCCCGGGCCAGGGCGGCGGCGGCCGGCGGCAATGCCTTCGCCATCGGCTGCGATATCGCCGATCCCGAATCCGTGGCCGCGCTGCACGAAAAGGTGCTGGAGCGCTGCGGCCGCATCGACGTGCTGGTCAACGCCGCCGCCATCGTGCCCTTCGTGCCCTGGGCCGAGCTCGATTTCCAGGAATGGCGCCGCGTGCTGCGGGTCAATCTCGACGGCCTCTATCTGATGTGCCGGGCTTCGTCGCAGGCCATGCGGCGGGGGGGCTATGGGCGCATCGTCTCGGTGGCGTCGAATGCCATCTTCGCCGGCACCCCCAACATGGCCCATTACGTCGCCTCGAAGGGGGGCGTGCTGACCTTCTCGCGCGCCCTGGCCACCGAGCTGGGCGGCGACAGGATCACCGTCAACTGCGTCTGCCCCGGGCTGACCGACACCGAAGGCGTGCGCCGCACCGACCACACCAAGGCGTTCGATTTCGTAGAGACGCTGCAGGCGATCAAGGGCCGCGGCACACCGGGCGACATCGTGCCGGCGATCGCCTTCCTGGCCTCCGAAGAGGCGCACTGGATCACCGGCCAGGCACTCACCGCCGACGCCGGCATGGTGCGCTGGTAGGCGGTTCCATGGCGCGCTGGCGGCGCGCCCCATTGCGGACATGAAAGCGGACTCGCAAACGGCCCTCTCTGCCCCATACCCCATGGGCATGAATCGAGAATTGTGTTATCTCATAGGCAGAAACGCCCAATATGGCCCGCCTTTCCGGCGCGGCCAAAGCGGACATGGAAGCAGACATGGAAGCGGACATCGAAGATGGCGGCGAGACTATCGGCCTGATCGCGCCGCTGTCGATCGGCGCCGATGCCAGGGGCCGCGCCAGCCTCAACGATCTCGCCCTGGATCTTGCCGCCCGGGCGGCCGGGCTGCGGCGCAGCCTGCCGGCCGGGATCGCTTCTACCCTCGCCGATCTCGTGCGGGCGATGAACTGCTACTACAGCAACCTGATCGAAGGCCACGATACCCACCCGGTGGCCATCGAACGGGCGCTCGCGGGCAACTACAGCACGGAACCGGAAAAGCGCAGCCTGCAGCTGGAGGCGAAGGCGCATATCGCGGTGCAGGCATGGATCGATGGGGGCGGAATCGCGGGCAGCGCCCTGACGGCGGCCGCGCTCAGCGAGATTCACCGGCGCTTTTGCGAGCTTCTACCCGACGACCTGCTGTGGGTGCGCGATCCCCGCGGCGGAGAGTCGGCTCGGGTCGTGCCGGGGGCATGGCGCACCCGCCGGGTGCAGGTCGGGCGCCATGTGCCGGTGAGCCCGGGCGCCATCCCCCGCTTCCTGGCGCGCTTCGAACATGCCTATGCGCGCCTGGGCAGGATGGATGCCATTCTGGCCGCTGCCACGGCCCATCACCGCCTGTTGTGGCTGCATCCCTTTCTGGACGGCAACGGCCGCGTCGCGCGCCTCATGTCCCATGCCGTGCTGGGCCGGGCGCTGGAGAGCGGCGGCATCTGGTCGATAGCGCGCGGCCTCGCCCGCAACGAGGCCGACTACAAGGGCCATCTCGCCGCCTGTGACCGGCCCCGCCGCAACGATCTCGACGGGCGCGGCCATTTGAGCGAAGAGGCCCTGGTGCGATTCACGGCCTTCTTCCTGGAGGTCTGCATCGATCAGGTCGCGTTCATGGAAAGCCTGGTTCAGCCCGCCCGGCTGCGGCGCCGCATCCTGGCCTGGGCGGAAGAAGAGGCCGCGGCCGGACATCTACCCCCGCGGGCCGGCGCCGTTCTCGAAGCCGTGCTCTATCGCGGCGAACTGCCCCGCGCGGCCGTCGCGGGCATGTTCGGCATCGGCGAAAGGCAGGCGCGGCGAATCCTCTCTGCCCTCGTCGCCCGTGGCGCCCTGAGGTCGGATCGCGCCCGCGCTCCCCTCAGGCTCGCCTTCCCGGCCGCCCTGGCACCTCACTGGCTGCCAGGCCTGTTTCCAGAGCAGGAGGCCGGCTGACGCCACCCCGCACTCACGGCGCGCAGACCAGCGTCTCGCCAGCCAGCGTGCAGCGAAAGCGGTGCTGGCGGATGCCGCCGCTGCGCAGGGCCAGCAGCGGCAGGTCGCGGGCGGTGGCGGTCCAGCGGGAATCGGTGCCGCACAGCAGGTTCTCGACCAGCATCGCCCGCCCGCCGCTGGAGATGTCCGCAAGGCTGCCGTCGTCGCCGCGCTCGAAGGCGATCTCCAGCCTGGCGCCGGCGGCGATGGCGGGCAGATCGCGGGTGACGAAATGGGCCAGCACCACCACGCAGCGCAGCCCCTCGCCGGTGGCGTTTTCGATCGCCAGCCGCCGCTCGCCGCCGCCACCCTCGCCCGCTGCCGGCACCCGGTCGCAGGCGGTGGCGGTATGGGCTATCATGGCTGCCAGCAGGAGGCGCCAGGCCATGCCCGAATCAGGCCCAGCTCATGCCGGGCCGCCGCGCCTCCTGGATAGCCGCCGCGGCGGGCTGCCTGCCCGACCGGCGCGGCCTGCCAGGGGAGGACGCGACATGAAGGAGGCGAAGCCGCCCGTGCTGACGCTTTCTGCCGGCCCGGTGCAGAGCTATCCCGATGTGCTGCAGGCCATGGCCCGGCCCCAGGGTTACGATTTCGATCCCAGCTTTCAGGCCTTTTACGAACGAACGGCGCGCCGCTGCGCCGAGGCCATGCGCTGGCCGCAGCCGGCGCTGATCCTGCAGGCCGAGCCGGCGGTCGCCATCGAAGCCGCCGCCGCCTCGCTGATCTCGAAGCGGGATGTGGTGCTGAACCTCGCCTCCGGCGTCTATGGCAAGGGCTTCGGCTACTGGTCGGCGCGCTATCACAAGGAGATGGTGGAGATCGAGGTGCCCTTCGACCGGGCGATCCAGCCCGAAGCCGTGGCCCAGGCCTTCGCCCGCCGCCCGGATATCGCCGTCGTCTCCGTGGTCCATCACGACACGCCGTCGGGCACCGTCAATCCGGTGGCCGAGATCGGCGCCATCGCCAGAGAGCATGGGGCGCTGACGATCGTCGATGCCGTCTCTTCCTTCGCCGGCATGGACATCCACCCGAACGACTGCCACGCCGATATCTTCATCACCGGCCCCGGCAAATGCCTGGGCGGCGCCCCGGGTGTGACTTTCGTGGCGGTCTCCGACGCCGCCTGGCGCCATATGGAGGCCAATCCCGCCGCGCCGACGGCCTCCATCCTGAGCTATCTCGACTGGAAACGGGCCTGGAGCCGCGACGAACCCTTCCCCTTCACGCCGTCCACCGCCGAGATCGGCGGCCTGGCCCAGGCCATCGAACGCTATCTGGCCGAGGGCCCGGAGACGGTCTGGCGCCGCCACGCGCTGACCGCGGCCGCCTGCCGGGCCGGCGTCAAGGCGGCGGGCCTTGCCCTGTGGCCGGCCTGCGAGGAGATCGCCGCGCCCACCGTCACCGCCGTTCGCGTGCCGGAGGGGATGAGCGATACCGCCATCGCCGCCGCCGCCAGAGAGGCCTTCGGGGTGGTGTTTTCGCTGGGCCGGGGCGCCACCCTGGGCAAGCTGCTGCGGATCGGGCATATGGGGCCGACGGCCGAGCCGATCTATGCCGTGGTGGCCGTTACCGCCCTGGCCGGGGCGCTGCGGCGGCTGGGCTTTGCCGCCGATGCCGCCGCCGGCGTGGAGGCGGCGCTGGCCGTCATCGCCGCGGGCGGTCAGGAATAGAAGCCGTCCGGCGCCTTGACATAGCCGCCGAAGCTCTCCGGGTCGTGGGAGAAGAACAGCTCCGCATCGTGGCTCTCGGCCAGCTGTTTCAGCCGCTGCATCGACTTCAGGCTTGCCGTGGGGTCGAGGTGGAAGCTGGAGATGCACATCAGGTCCAGGTTCTTCCTGCTGTAGCAGGCGTCGGCGGTGAACAGCATCGGGCGCCGTCCGGAAAGCTCCACCATCATGCTGTAATGGCCGGCGGTATGGCCCGGGGTTTCGAACAGCCACAGCCCCTTGGCGATCTCCTGGTCGCCGGTGACGGTCTCGAAGCGGGGCGTGTAGATGTCGAGTTCGGGATCGCCATCGCCGCCGACGGAGCTTTCGCCGTCCTCGCCGTCCCCGGCCAGGTTGGGCGCGAAGCTCATATCGGAATAGCCCAGCCGCTCGAAGGGCTGGTGGCAGGAACAGGCTTCCAGCTCCGCCGCATGGCAGAGGGTGCAGGCCTGTGTCAGATGCCTGTTGCCGCCGCAATGGTCGAAATGATAGTGGGAGTTGATGACGTAGTTGACGTCTTGCGGCCGCTTGCCGATCAGCGCCAGCGCGCCGGGGATGGTCTGTTCGGGTGTCTGCAACGGCTTTTCGAACGGCAGCACCTTCATGACGTGGTCGTAATCGTAGCCGCTGTCGAACAGATAGAGGCCGTCCTTGTGCTCCACCAGCACGGCATAGCAGGGAAAGCGCAGCTCGCCCCCCGGCCCCCGGTTCCAGAAGGCATGAAAGCCGTCGATCACCAGGGTGCCTCCGTCCAGGAGATGGACCTTGGTTTCGCTCATCGCTCGTCCTCCTTGCGCGCCCGCCTGCCCCTCGTCCGCGCCATAATGCCACGCCGCGCCGGTCTGGCAAGGCCGGTCAGGGGTTGCCGTGGCGGCGGCTTGCGCCCCCCGCCGTCCTGGGAGATAAGCCGCGCGCGCTGCCGTGGAAGGGAGTGTTCATGCCCCGCATCCTGGCCCTGGAGTTCTGGCCGATCTGCCATCTGGGCGAAATCGCCCGCAGCTTCGATGCCCATGGCGCCCGGGTGGAATATCGCCGCCTGGAGAAGGGCGATGCCGTGCCGGCGGCCTCCGAAGGCTGGGATGGCCTGGTGATGATGGGCGGTGCCCAGAACGCCGAGGACGATGCCGGCTGGCCCTTCCTGGCCCGCGCCGCCGCCCTGGCAAGGGCCTTTCACGACGACGCAAAACCGGTGCTGGGCGTGTGCCTGGGCGGCCAGCTGCTGGCCCGGGCGCTGGGGGCCAGGGTGCGTCGGCAGGGCTTTACCGAACTGGGCTTCGCCCGCCTGGAGCCGACCGAAGCGGCCAGGCGCGATCCCCTGCTGGCCGGCATCGGCCCCGTTCATATCGTGGAATATCACGAGGACAGCTTCGACATCCCGCCGGGCGCGGTGCGGCTGATGACCGGCACCGCCTGCGCCAACCAGGCCTTTCGCCTGGGCGCCAGCTACGGTTTCCAGGGCCATTTCGAATGTTCGTCGGCCCTGTGGCGCGAATGGCTGGCGGCCATGGAGGGCGAGCTGCGGGCGGCCGATGCCGACCTCGCGGCCAACTGGCCGGACCGGTTCGCCCGCCATGAGGCCGGCCAGCTGGCCTTCTGCGCCACCGTGTCGGCGCGCTGGCTGTCCCTGGTGAAGGCGGCCAGGCAGCGGAGAGCGGCCGGCCCTTACTGCGTCCGCTTGCCGGGCGCCGGGTGAGGGAATTCGAACAGGGCGTCGTCCAGCGGCACGCCATAGGCGGTTTCCACCAGCACGACGCGGGTGACATGGCCCTGGGCGTCGCGCACGAACCACTGGCGAAGGGCCAGCGGGTCTTCCGTGAAAACCAGCATCAGCCGCCCGGCGCCGGGTTCGTCGGCGGATGCCAGCGTCACCGTCAGATGGCCGGCCTGGCGGGCAACCTCGATCGCCCGGGCAACCTCCTCCAGCCTGACTTCGGGGCGCAGCAGCACGCTGGCCGGCGAGGCATCGACCGGGCCTTCGTTCAGCTGGCCGACCTCGCCATCCCAGAACATGTATCTGTCGCCGCGCGCGATCAGCAGAACATCGGCATCGTCATAGGCGATGCGCGCGAAATGGGGCCGTTTCAGCTGGAATGTCCCGCTGGCCGAGCTGCCATCGGCGTTGCCCTGCACGAAACGCGCATCCATGGTGTCGATGGCGTTGAGATAGGCCTCCACCGCCGCCAGCGCCTGCTTCCGCTCGCCGCCGCCAAGGGCCGCGCCATCGGCGCCGGGCGCCAGAGCCAGCAGCACGGCGGCCAGCGCGAGGGGAAGGCGGGGAAAGGTCATGGCATGTCCTCGGCAGTGCGGGGCGGCGCCATCCTAGGGCGCGCCACCATGGCGAAACAGGGGCAGCGCCATGGCAAAGGCTGCCTTTCATAAGATCGCCGCTGGCTTCCATATGGCGTTCTGCCTATAATATGGCTTCGCTTCGCCTTGCCTGTGCAACCGAGCTTCACCATGGCCCAGCGCCAGAACAGCCTTGCCGGCAGGGCAGGGGCATACAGACGCCAACCGGCGGGCTACAGCGCCTTCATCCCCGCGCCCCTGCCACCCGACCCGCCCATCCGCATGGACGGGGAGTTGCAGAGCCTGCTCTCCCAGGCCGACCGCGCCCTGGGCCGGCTCGACGGCTCCATCCAGATTCTGCCCCATCCAGACCTTTTCGTCCTCATGTATGTCCGCAAGGAAGCGGTGCTGTCGAGCCAGATCGAAGGCACCCAGAGTTCGCTGCAAGACCTGCTGGCGGCGGAAGCGCGGGTGTTCGCGCCGGGCCGCCCCAGCGATGTGGGCGAACTGGTCAACTATGTGGGCGCCATGAATTACGGCCTGGAGCGGCTGTCGCAGCTGCCGGTATCGGTTCGCCTCATCCGGGACATCCACGCCCGGCTTCTCCAGGGCACGAGGGGCGCCCACCTCATGCCCGGCGCGCTGCGAACCAGCCAGAACTGGATCGGGCCGTCCGGATTCGGGTTGAACGATGCCGTTTTCGTCCCCCCGCCGCCCCACGAAGTGCCGCCCGCCCTGGCGCAGCTGGAACGCTTCCTGCATGAGGAAACGGGCCTGCCGCCGCTGGTCGAGATCGCCCTGGTCCATGCCCAGTTCGAAACCGTTCACCCGTTCCTGGATGGCAATGGCCGCATCGGGCGGCTGCTGATCGTTTTCCTCCTGTGCCAGCGCAACATCCTGCAAAAGCCCATCCTCTACCTGTCGCATTTCTTCAAGCGCAACCGGCAGCAATACTACCAGGAGTTGCAGTCGATACGCGATGCCGGCAGCTGGGAGCGCTGGCTTGCCTTCTTTCTGCGCGGCGTCATCGAGGTCAGCGCAGAGGCCACCGATACGGTGCGGCATATCCTGGCCCTGCGCGAAGAGCATCGCCACATCATTGCCGAGCGCCTGGGCCGCGCCGCCGGCAACGGCCACCGGGTTCTGGAGCATCTCTACCAGCACCCCATCGTTTCGGTGGACGATATCCAGGCCGTGATCGGCGCCACCTATCCCGCGGCCAACACTCTGGCCGCCCGCATGGTGGCATGCGGCATCCTGCATGAGTTCACCGGGCGCCGCCGCCACCGGCGCTTCGTCTATCGCCGCTATGTCGATCTGTTCCACGGCGCGGACGCGGCGCCATAGCCGCCGCCTTCCCCACCCGCCGGCCGCCGGCTAGGCTCGCGGCGGCGAAGGGGAGGGGCTTCATGCGCGTGGGCGTCGAGGTGGGCGGCACCTTCACCGATCTGGTGGCGATCGATGCCGCCGGGCGCCTGCGGCTGGCCAAGGTGCCCTCGGTGCCGGCCGCGCCGGACGAAGGCGCCTTCGCCGCCCTGGCGGCGGCCGATCTCAGCCCCGCCGCCATCGCCGATCTGGCCCACGGCTCCACCATCGCCACCAACGCCGTGCTGGAAAGGAAGGGCGCCAAGGTTGCCTTCGTCACCACCCGGGGCTTTCGCGACATTCTGGCGATGGGGCGCCACAACCGCGCCCGCGTCTACGATCTGGCCTATCGCAAGCCACAGCTGCCCCTCCGGCGCCGCGATTGCTTCGAGGTGGCGGAACGGATGCTGGCCGATGGCAGCGTTCTGGAGGCGCTGGATGCCGCCGCCGTCGAGCGCACGCTTTGCCCCCTGCTGCGGGCGGGCGGCTACCGGGCGCTGGCCGTCGTCCTGCTCAACGCCTATGCCAATCCGGCCCATGAAGAGGCGCTGGCGGCCATCGTCGCCCGTTGCTGCCCGGGGCTTCAGATCGCCCTTTCGTCCGCCGTCGCGCGCGAGTTCCGCGAATACGAGCGCGCCTCCACCACCGTGCTTTCGGCCTATGTGCAGCCCATCGTCAACCGCTATCTGGAGCGTTTCGAGGCCCGCCTGGCCGCCGGCGGCTTCACCGGGCGCTTTTCGGTCATGCAGTCCAATGGCGGGCGCCTGCCGGCCGCCGGCATGAGGCGAAACGCCGTCACCGCCCTGCTGTCCGGCCCGGCCGCCGGCGTGATCGGCGCGGCGGGCCAGGCGGGGCGTTCCGGCTTTGCCGATCTCATCACCTTCGATATGGGCGGCACCTCCACCGATGTCTGCCTGGTGGCGGGCGGCCAGCCGGACATGGCGGCGGAAATGTCGCTGGACGGCCTGCCGGTGCGCATGCCGGTGATCGATATCGCCACGGTGGGGGCCGGCGGCGGCTCCATCGTGTGGATCGACGATGGCGGCATGCTGCGGGCCGGGCCCAGAAGCGCCGGCGCGGTGCCCGGCCCGGCCTGCTATGGCCGCGGCGGCACGCGCCCCACCGTCACCGACGCCCACGCCATCCGCCGCACCCTGCGCCCCGACGCCCTGCTGGGCGGGCATATGGGAATCGATGCCGCCGCCTCGCGGCGCGCCTTCGCGCCGCTGGCCGAACGCCTTGCCATGCCGCTGGAACAGGCGGCCGATGCCGCCATCCGCGTCGCCGACGCCAGCATCGTGCGCGCCATGCAGCTCGTTTCCACCGAGCGCGGCAAGGATCCGCGCGATTTCGCCCTGGCCGCCTTCGGCGGGGCGGGGCCGCTGCACGCCGCCCGCGTGGCCGAAGATCTGGGGGTTGCCACCGTCGTGGTGCCGCCCCATGCCGGCGTCGTCTCGGCCTGGGGGCTGCTGGCGGCCGATCATCTGCTGTTCGAGGCCGTCACTCGCCGCATGCGCGTCGATGGCGCCGCGCCTTCCGGCGTGCGCGCGGCCTTTGGCGAGATGAAGGCGCGTCTGCTGGCCCGGTTCGCCGCCCTGGGGCTTGGCGATGCGCCCCGGCTCGATTTCCACGCCGATATGCGCTTCGTCGGCCAGGCCTTCGAGGTCGCGGTCACGCTGGCGCCGGAAGAGCTGGCGGAGCTCGACGCCGACAGCCTGGCCAGCCGCTTCATCGATCGCCACCGGCGCGTGTTCATGCATGGCGCCAGCGGCGCCAATCCCATCGAGATCGTGGCCTTCCGCCTGGGCGCGGCCGCCCCGCCCGCCGCCGTGCCGCCGCTTACGGAGGAAAGCAGCCCGCAGGCGCTGGCACCCTGGAACTTCTTCGAGGCCGGCGCCTGGCACGAAGGCCTGTGCGGGCCGCGCGCCGCGCTGGCAAGCGGGGACGAGATCGCCGGCCCGGCGCTGCTGGAAGACGCCACCTCCACCGTCGCCATCCCCGTCGGCTGGCGGGCGGCCTGCGATGGCTGGCGCAATCTGGTGCTGCGGCGCCGCGCGTAGGCCGCATCAGGGGCCGTGGGCGGCCAGAAAGCGCCCGATATGGCCCGCCACCTGCCGGGGCGCCTCCTTCAGCAGCGAATGGCGCAGCCCGTCCAGGATCGCCAGCTCGCTCCTGGGCAGGCGGGCGGCGATGAAGCGGTTGAGGCGCGGGCTGCAACCGGCGTCTTCGGAGCCGGTCAGCACCAGGCAGGGCGCGGCGATCTGGGGAAGCCACGGCCCCATCTCGGTGGCGGCATAGATGCGGAAGACGGCCAGGAAAACCTCCGGCGGCGTCTCCACCACCTCCCGCAGCCGTTCTGCCACGATCTCGGGATGGCGGGCGCGGAAGCCGTCGGTGAACCAGCGTTCCACCAGCACATCGAGGCCGGCGGCGATGCCGTCCCGCTCCATGGCCGCGATCACGCCCTTCACCCTGGCCGAATCCTCGGCGCTGCGCCCGGCGGCGGTGGAAATCAGGCCCAGCGCCGCCACGCGTTCGGGAAAGGTGCGGGCATAGGCGGGCGCGATCATGCCGCCCAGCGAATGGCCGACGATATGCGCCTTGTCGATGCCCAGCCTCGCGCGCAGCGCCTCCAGGTCTTCCACCAGCTCGTCCAGCCCATAGGGCACCGGCGGGCGCGGCGATTGGCCGTGGCCGCGCAGGTCGTAGCGGATGCAGGTGAAATCGTCCTGCAGCACCCGCACCGCATCGTCCCAATGGGAACGGCGCCCGCCGATGCCGTGAACCATCACCAGCGGCGGGCCCGAGCCATCGACCGAACAGGCGCAGGCGACGGCGGCCATGGTCAGGGCCGGCGCCCGCTTTTGCCGCGCGCCAGGGCGCGGTGGATGGCGCGGTGCGGGCGCCGCCGCCTCGCCCGCAGCCTCCCGGCCCGCAGCCCGCGCAAGGCCGCCATCAGCGGCCCCAGCCGGATCGGCCACAGCTTCGCCATCGTCGCCTCCCTCCGCGCCATCCTGGCACGGCGGCGGCGGGGCTGTCATGGCCCTTCCGCCGGGCGGGCAGGCGGGCCACAATGCCCGCCGCAGCGAAGGAGGGGCGCCATGGATGCCGTCGATTACGCTGTCGTCAGCCAGAGCCTGATCGCCGCGGCGCGCGAGATGGGGGCGAAGCTGATCCGCAGCGCCTATTCCACCATCGTGCGCGAGGCCCAGGACGCCTCGGCCGCCTTGCTGGACCGCGACGGCAATGTGGTGGCCCAGGCCGAGCTGATCCCCATGCAGCTGGGGCCGATGAAGATGACCTTCGCGCCCTGCGCCGCCACCTGCCCGGTGGAGCGGTTGCAGCCGGGCGATTTCTACATCACCAACGATCCCTTCAATGGCGGCCAGCACCTGCCCGATGTGTTCATCTTCTCGCCGGTTTTCGTCGCCGGCGAGGCGATCGGCTTCGCCGCCTCGGTGGCCCATCATCTCGATCTGGGCGGCGGCGCGCCGGGGCTCAATGCCGATGCCAGCGACATCTATCAGGAAGGGCTGCGCATCCCGCCATCCTGCTACAATCTGGACCGCGACTGGAACGGCGGCCCTTTCGAGCGCCTGGTGGCGGCCAATATCCGCGTGCCGCAGCTCACCATCGGCGATTTCAACGCCCAGTTCGCCGCCAACGCCACCGGCGCGCTGCGCCTGCAGCAGCTGGCGGCGAAATTCGGCACCGCCACCGTCACGGCCGCCATGGCAGAGCTGATGGATTATTCGGAACGGCGGGTGCGGGCGGCCATCGCGGCCATCCCCGACGGCCTCTATCGGGGCGAGGACGCGGTGGACGACGACGGGCTGGACGCACGGCCGCTGGCAGTCAAGGCCGAGGTTGCCATTCGCGGCTCCGAGGTGGAGATCGGCTTCGAAGGCAGCGCCGGCCAGGTGGCGCGCAACCTGAACTGCCCGTTTTCTTCCACCGTATCGGCGGCGCTGGCATGCGTGAAATCGGTGCTGACCGGCGCCGACATCCCGTTCAACGAAGGGGTCAAGCGCCCGTTCACCATCACGGCGCCCTATGGTTCGCTGCTGAATCCGAAGCCGCCGGCCCCGGTGCGCGCGCGCATGGAGCCCGCCTATCGGGTGTTCAACGCGGTGATGAAGGCGCTGGCCCAGGCGGTGCCGGACAAGGCCATCGCCGGCGGCTTCGACACCACGGCGGTGTTCGCGCTTTCCCATCTGGGGCCGGAGGGCTATCGCGTCTATGTCGAGGTGTTCGGCGGCGGCTATGGCGCCTCGGCCACGGGCGATGGCTGCGACGGCGTCGATGGCCCTCTGTCGAATTGCTCCAACACGCCGGTGGAGGCGCTCGACATGGAATACGACTATTTCCGCGTGGTCGATTACGCCTTGCTGCCGGATTCGGCCGGCGCGGGGCGGTTTCGCGGCGGGCTGGGCTTCACCCGCGCCTATGAAATCACCCGCGACGACGTCACCTTCGCCATCTATGCCGACCGTTTCCGCATCGCGCCACAGGGCCTGCTGGGCGGGGCGGCCGGCGCGCTGGCGCGCTGCGAGCTCCGCCGCGACGGGCGCTGCCTGCCGGTGGCTTCCAAGGCGGGCATGAGCCTGAAGAAGGGCGATATCCTGGCCGTTTTCACCGGCGGCGGTGGCGGTTACGGCCCGGCCTGCGAGCGCGCCCACGATGCCATCGCCGACGATATCGCCGACGGGCTGGTCGGCGCCCGCCAGGCGGCGGAGTAGCCCGGGCGGCGGCTTCAGGGCGCGAGGCGGCGCGCCACCGTCTCCGCCACCTCCTGGCCCGAAAGATGGGCGCCGCCCACGGTGGCCCACAGGTCGCGGTGGCAGGCCTCGCCGGCGAAGAAGATGCGCTCGCCCACCGGCTGACGCAGCTGGGCGCGCATGGGCCAGGCGCCGGGCACGGCCGAGGCGTAGGAGCCCAGCGTCCAGGGATGGCGGCCCCAGAAGGTGGCCGCGCCCTTGACGAAGGCGGTTTCGATGCCGTTCCCCAGCAGCCCCTTCAGCGTGGAGAGCGCGTAATCGATCTGCGCCGCCTCTCCCTGGCCTTCCAGCTCGCGCGCCCAGCTGCCGCCGACATCGCAATAGGCCAGGCCGTGGCCGCCGGCATGGGTGAGCACGCCAAAGCCCTGCCCGTCTTCGCCGATGCGGAACATGAGATAGCCATCCGGCCCCATGGCGAACACGTCTTCTGAGAACAGCAGGGCGATGTGGTTGTAGAGGCCCATGGAGATGGCCTGGAACGATTCCCGGCTGGCTGCTGGCAGGGGCGGAGTGAAGGCGATGGCCCCGCTGGCCAGCACGCCGGTGGAGACGGTGACGATGGCGACATCGGCCGCCAGCGTGCCCGCGCTCGTCTCCACCTTCACGCCCGGCCCGCTCCAGTCGATTCGCTGCGCCGCCGTTGCCAGGGACACCGGCAGGCCGGCGCCGTAATGGGCCACCAGGGCGCCATAGCCGGCACGGCAGAACCAGTCTTCGCCGCCGGCCGAGTTCCACCAGTCGGAGGTGGAAAAGGCGTCCAGGTCCTTGCCCATGCTCCAGGGGCCGATGGAAAAGGCGGCGGTGGCCTTCCAGGGGCCCGTTATGTGCGCGGCCGCTTCGGCCGCCGAGATGTCGCGCCCGCTATCGGCCGCCGCGCCGATGGCGTCGTAGATGGCCTGTTCGGCCTGCCACAGCGCCGCCTGCTCGCCCGCCTCCAGCTCGCGCCCGTCGGCGAACACCCGGTAGTCGTCGCGGGCCGGGTAGACGTCGAAGCCGTGGTCGCGGCCATAGGCGTTGTAGGGGTTGCGGCTGCCGTTGTGGAGCCAGTGGGCGCCCAGATCGTAGGGCACGCCGAAGGTGGCGGTATCGGTGACGGCCCGCCCGCCGATGCGATCCGCCGCCTCGATCAGGACCACCTCGATGCCGCGCTCCATCAGGGTGCGGGTGGCGGCCAGCCCGGCCGCGCCGGCCCCGATCACCACCGCCTGCGGGTTGGCGGCCAGGGCGGGGCGGGCGGTTGCCCCCAGCGCCAGCGCGCCCATGCCGGCCAGGAAGGCGCGGCGGCTGCTTCTCTGCGATATGGCCATGATGTCTCCCCCTGCGGCGGACTTTAGGCGGCGGGGCGCGCCCTGTCGATGGGCGGCGACGGGGCGCCTATCGCTGGGTCAGCTTGAACTCGATGCGGCGGTTGCGGCGCATCGCGATCTCGTCGTCGGCGCTGTCCAGGGGCTGGAACTCGCCGAAGCCGGCCGCCGCCAGGCGCCGGGGCGGGATGCCGCGCGAGACCAGATAGCGCACCACCGAGGTGGCCCGGCCGGTGGAAAGCTCCCAATTGGTGGCGTAGAGCGGGGTTGAGATCGGGACGGTGTCGGTGTGGCCGTCCACCCGCAGGATCCAGTCGACATCGGCCGGGATGTCGGCCTCCAGCCCGGTGACCAGGGCGGCGATCTTGTCCAGCTCCTCCTGGCCGGCCGGCGAGATGTCGGCGCTGCCGCTGTCGAACAGCAGCTCGGATTGCAGCACGAAGCGGTCGCCCACCACCTTGATGTCGCGCCTGCCGCCCAGCACATCGACCAGCCGCTCGAAGAACAGCGAGCGGTAGCGCGCCAGCTCCTGCACCTTGGCGGCCAGGGCGGCGTTCAGCCTGGCGCCCAGATTGGCGATCTGGACCCGGTCGGCTTCGGCCTGGGCTTCCGCCACCTCCAGCGCCTGGTTCAGGGCCGCGATCTGGGCGCGCAGCTGGGCGAGCTGGCGGTTGAGCAAGGCGATCTGATTCAGGCGCCGCTCGGAAAGCGCCTCGGCCGCCGCCCGTTCTTCGGCGCTGGCCGTCACCAGCGCCGCCAGCTCGTCCAGGCGGATGTCGCGCGCGGCGATCTCGCGCTGGGCCAGCAGGGTGCGTTCGGCCTCGTCGGCCAGCTTCGCCTCCAGGGCCATGGCACGGTCCCGCTCCGCGCCCAGGCGGGCGAGCAGGGCGTCGATGCGCTCGCCGCTGGCCGCCAGGGCGGCCGCGCTTTCGGCCTCGCTCTGGCGCAGCGCCGCGATCTGGGCCGCCAGCCGTTCCATCTCGTCCAGCTGGCGGGCGGCCTCGCCCTCCAGCGCGGCGGCCCTGGCCCGCATGTCGTCCAGAGCCGCCGCCAGCGCCGCTTCGGAGGCCCGCGTTTCGTCCAGGGCTGCCGTCAGCGCCGCTTCGGAGGCCTGCGACGAGGCCAGCTCGCCTTCCAGGCGCCGTTTCAGGGCGGCGGCCTCTTCCAGCAGCAGCGCCATGCGCGCGACCTCGCCTTCCAGCTCCTGGCGCAGGGCGCGCAGGGCGTCGATATCGCGTTGCAGGCTGGCGATCTCGGCCAGCTTCAGGGCCAGCTGGTCCTTGGAGACGGCGACCTCTTGCAGTGCCCGTTCGAGCTCGGCCTCGCCGAGGCCGATGCGGTCTCTGGCCTCTGCCAGCGCGCCTTCGGCACCATCGGCGCGGCGCTCGGCCGCCGCCAGGCTGGCGATCAGGCCGTCGCGCTCGGCGCTGAGCAGGGCCAGCGCCCGTTCCGCCTCGTCGCGGGCGCCGACGGCCTGCTGCAGATCGGCGCTGAGCAGGGCGAGCTCGCGCCGGGCCGCCTCGCCTTCGGCGCGCTCCAGCGCCAGCATGTCGGTGAGTTCGGCGATGCGGTTCTCCAGCGCCGCCAGCGCCCGGTCGCGACCGCTGAGCGCGATGCCCTGGAAGAACTGCGCCAGCATGAAGACCACCAGCGCGAAGATGAGCACCACCAGCAAGGTGGAAAGCGCATCGACGAAGCCGGCCCAGATATCGCTGCTGGACCCCGCCCGGCGGCTGCGGCCGGCCATGGCCTAGCGCCCGGGATCCACTTGGCGGGCGGCGGCGACGGTGCGCGCCAGCAGCTTGATCTCGGTCCGGAACTCTTCCGCCAGCTGATCGCGGCCTTCCCGCGTCTCTTCCAGCAGCAGATGCAGCGCCTCGTCCAGGCGGCGCAGATGGTTGCGGCTGGCCTCGTCCAGGCCGCCGCTGGCGACGGCGGCCAGCCGTTCCAGCGCCGCATTCAGCTCTGCCTGGCCCTCGGCCAGCCGGGCCAGCAGCGTCCGTTCGCCCTGCATGTGCTCGGCCAGGGTGGCAAGGCTTTCGGTCAGCGCCGCCAGCCGCTGTTCGGCGCCATGGCGGCTGTCTTCGTTGCGGGCCAGGATGCGTTGCAGCCGCTCCAGGCTGTCGGCCGTCTGCTCCAGCAGGGCGGTGACATAGGCCGGCACCGGCTGTTCGCTTTCCACCGCCAGGCCGGTGCCCGATTGCAGCCGGGTGATCGACGACAGCCATTCTTCGAGCTCGTTGTAGAAACGGTTCTGCGCCTGGCTCGATTGCAGGTCCAGAAAGCCCAGCACCAGCGAGCCGGCCAGCCCGAACAGCGACGAGCTGAACGCCGTGCCCATGCCCGAAAGCGGCGCCGCCAGCCCGTCCTTCAGGGTATCGAACAGCGAGACCACATCCTGGCCGGCCGCCACATCCAGGCCCTGCAGCGTGCCGCTGACGGCGCCGATGGTCTCGATCAGGCCCCAGAAGGTGCCGAGCAGGCCCAGGAAGATCAAAAGGCCGATCAGATAGCGCGAGATGTCGCGCGCTTCGTCCAGGCGCGAGCCGATGCTGTCCAGCAGCGAGCGCATGGAGAGCGGCGACAGCCGCAGCTGGCCCTGGCGATGGCGTTCGTCCAGCATCGCCGCCATGGGCGCCAGCAAGCGCGGCGGCGGCTGCACCGAGGCGCCCGGCACGGCCGCGCGGAAACGCTCGATCCACGAGATTTCGCGATAGAGCCGCTGCACCTGGCGGAAGACGAACAGGATGCCCAGCCCCAGAACGCCCAGGATGAGCCCGTTCAAGGCCGGATTGGCGCGGAAGGCGTCGGCCAGCGTGGCGATCAGCACGGCGGCGAGAAGGGCGACGGCAACCAGAAACAAGGCCATGCGGACGAGATAGGGATGGGGGCGGGTCATGCCGGCTCCGGCGCTGGACGATCGGACAGGCTGGCGGCCTTAGCGCCCAAAGGAGACAACATCAAGGCGGGGACGCCGCGAGAGCAACGCCTGTGGGCCACGATCATCGCCCCGCCAGCACCTTGTGGAGCTGGCTGTGAAGATGGGGATTGCCGGCCAGCAGCGAGGCGCTGGCGGGCGCCGCCGGGGCGCCGGCGATGTCGGTGGCATAGCCGCCGGCCTCGCGCACCAGCACCGTGCCGGCGGCCGTCTGCCACGGCTGAAGCCCTTCGCCCCAGAAGCCATCGAAGCGCCCGGCGGCGACATAGGCGAGCTCCAGCGCCGGCGTGCCCATGCGCCGCACATCCAGAACCCGCGCCCCCATGCGGGCCGCCCGTTGCGCCGCGCCGGCAGCATCCTCTGCCTCCATGCGCCCGCGGTTGCCATCGGCGATCAGGGCGTCGGCGAGGCGGCTGCGCCCGGAGACCCGCAGGCGCTGGCGGTTGACATAGGCGCCGCGGCCCTTCTCGCCCCAGAACAGCTCGTCGCGCAGCGGGTCGAAGACGATGCCGGCGACCGCTTCGCCGTCCCGTTCCACGGCGATGGCGATGGCGAGCTGCGGCAGGGCGTGGACGAAATTGGCCACGCCATCCAGCGGCTCTGCGATCCAGCGCGCGCCGCCCCCGTTGGCATTGCCGGCATCGCTGGCGTTGCCGGCGTCGCCGCCCGGCGGGGCGAAGGATGGGCGCGCCCTGGCGAGCTCGTCGGCCAGCACCTGGCGCGCCCTGGCGAGGGCGGCGGCGACGAAGCCGCCGGTGCTCTCGCGCGCGGTCTGGAGATGGCCGATTTCGCCGAAATCGCGCGACAGGGCGCGGGCCGTCCTGGCGGCGGCGGCGGCCATGACGGCGACCAGGGGCGAGCGGTGCGGCAAGCTCAGTCTTTCGCGCGCTCGCGGTAGCTCGCGTCCTCGGTGTTGACGACGATGCGGGCGCCGGCCTCGATATGGGGCGGCACGGCGATGCGCAGGCCGTTGTCCAGAACGGCCGGCTTGTAGGAGGCCGCCGCGGTTTGCCCCTGCACCGTCGCCTGAGTCTCGGCCACCGTCGCCACCACCGTTTCCGGCAGCACCACGGCGATGGCCTCGTCCTCGTAGGTTTGCACCGTCACCGTCATGCCCTCCGAGAGGAAGGCGGCCTTGTCGGCGACCGTCTCGCGGGCGATGACGGTCTGCTCGAAGGTTTCGCTGTCCATGAAGGTGAAGCCGGTCTCGTCGGCGAACAGGAACTGGTGGGGCCGGTCGTAGAGGCGGATGCGCTCGACCGTCTCCGAGGAACGGAAGCGTTCGTTCAGCTTGGCGCCGGCGCGAATATCGCGGCATTCCACCTGCAGATAGGCGCCGCCCTTGCCGGGCTGAGTGTGCTGAATCTTGAGCGCGACCAGCAGCCGGCCCTTGTGCTCGATCATCATGCCGGGGCGGATGGCGTTACCGTCGATCTTCACCGCCCCTGGCCCCGCTCCCGCCCCCGATAAATCCCGACGATGGCGTCCAGCATGGCCAGGGCGTCGTCCCAGGGGCGCTGAAAGGCGTTGCGCCCGACGATGGAACCCGTGCCGCCGCCGGCCGCGATCTCGCGAATCTCCGCCAGCACCTGGTCGCGCCCCTTGGCGGCGCCGCCGGAGAAGACCACCAGGCGTCTGCCGGCGAAGGCCGAGCGCACCACATGGGCCACCCGCGCGCTCAGCGTCGTCCTGTCGATGTCGGCGTAGGCCTGCTGCGCCTCCTGCTGCCAGACCGTCGCGGTGGGCGGCTTCACCTTGACGATGTCGGCGCCGATCTGGCACGCCAGATGGGCGGCATAGGCGATGACGTCCAGCGCCGTTTCGCCCTCGCGGGTGAGCTTGCCGCCGCGCGGATAGGACCACACCACCGTGGCCAGACCGCAGGCCCTGGCCTCGGCCGCCAGCGCGCGCACCTCTTCCACCATCTCGAACTGGTGTTCCGAGCCGGGATAGACGGTGAAGCCGATGGCCGCGCAGCCCAGCCGCAGGGCGTCGCCCACCGAGGCGGTCACCGCCTGGTCCTTGGAGGTGGCGAGGCTGTTGGCGCTGTTGGCCTTCAGGATCAGCGGCAGCGCCCCGGCGAAGCTGTCGGCGCCCGCTTCCAGGAAGCCCAGCGGCGCCGCATAGGCGCTGAGCCCGGCCGCGATCGCCAGCTGGAAATGATAGTGGGGATCGAACGCCGGCGGGTTGGCGGCGAAGCTTCTGGCCGGGCCATGCTCCCAGCCCTGATCGACCGGCAGGATGAGCAGGCGGCCGCTGCCGCCCAGGCGCCCGGCCATCAGGATGCGCGCCAGATTCGCCTTCACCCCGGGCGGCGAGGACTCATAGCCGGAAAGGATGCGTTTGACGCGCCGCGTGACCTTCATGGCCACCCTCTTAGCGCGCCCGCAAGGCCGCGGTCAATCGCCCGGCAAGGCCGGTATTGCGGCGGGGGCTTTACCTTCCGGTGCCGATGCGGGGCTCCTCGCCCCGCAGCAGGCGGCGCAGATTGCCGCCATGGCGGGCGATGACCAGCAGCGCCGCCAGGGCGGCGGCCTGGGTATAGGCGGGATCGCGGGTGGCTAGCCACAGGGCGGCGGGCAGGGCCAGAGCCGCCGCCATCCCCGCCAGCGAGGAGATGCGGCTGGCGCCAGCCACGGCCAGCCAGACAGCCCCCGCCATCGCCCCGGCGGGCCAGGAAAGCGCGAAGACGGCGCCCAGCAGGGTGGCGACGCCCTTGCCGCCGCGAAAGCGCAGCCAGGGCGGAAAGATATGCCCGGCGACGGCGGCCACGGTGGCGATGGCGGCGAAATCCGGCCCGCCCGCCTGCATCGCCAGCCACACGGCGCCCGCGCCCTTGCCGCCATCCAGCACCAGCACCGCCGCCGCCAGCGCCTTGCTGCCGGTGCGCAGCGCGTTGGTGGCGCCGATATTGCCGGAACCGATGCGGCGCAGATCGCCGAAGCCCGCCAGCCGCGCCAGCACCAGCCCGAAGGGGAAGGCGCCCATGAGGAAGGCGGCCAGGGCGCAGGCGCCATAGGGCCAGAGAAAGGGCAGGGCCTGGAGCGAGAGGATGCGATCGTCGAACACGGCGCGCCTCCGCGAGGAGTGGCCATCCTGTCACGGCGGCGCGGGCGTGGGGAGGGGCGGCGGGCGGAGCGGCGTTATGGCTTCAGGCGATAGACGGTGCGGCCGCTGACCACCGTGCGCAGGGCGCGCCCGCGCACGGGGCGGCCGTCGAAGGGTGTGTTCCGGGATTTGGACTGGAAGGCCTTGTCGTCGATGCGCCAGGGCAGGTCCGGATCGATGACGACCAGATCGGCCGGCCAGCCCTTTTCCAGCCTGCCGGCCTTCAGCCTCAGCAGCTGGGCCGGGCGCGAGGTGGCCGTCGCCAGAGCCTGGCACAGGCTGAGATGGCCGTTATGCACCGTCTCCAGCAGCAGCGGCAGCAGGGTTTCCAGGCCAACGATGCCGAAGGCCGCCTGCACGAAGGGCTGGCGCTTGCTGTCCTGGTCGTGGGGGGCGTGATCGGAGGCCACGGCATCCAGGGTGCCGTCGGCCAGGGCGGCGATGGTGGCCTGGCGGTCTTCCTCCGAGCGCAGCGGCGGGCGCACCTTGGCGAAGGTGCGGTAATCGCCCACCGCATGCTCGTTCAGCGCGAAGTAATGCGGCGCCGTGTCGGCGGTGACGGCGTGCCCCCGCTCCCTTGCCCGGCGCAGCAGGGCGAGGCTTTCGGCGGTGGTGAGATGGGCGAAATGCAGCCTGCCGCCGGTCATGGCCGCCAGCCGGATGTCGCGGGCCACCACGATGGCCTCGCTTTCGGGCGGCATGCCGGGCAGGCCCAGGCGGGTGGAGACCTCGCCGCCGTTCATGGCCCCGTCGCCGGAGATGTTCATGTCTTCGGCGTGGTGGACGATCAGGGCGCCGAAGCTGGACCCGTAGGCCAGCGCCCGGCGCAGCAGATCGGCATTGGCGACGCTGTGGAGGCCGTCGGAGAAGGCGACCGCCCCGGCCTCGGCCAGCAGACCCATCTCGGTGAGCTGCCTGCCTTTGCGGGCGCGGGTGAGCGCGGCGATGGGGTGGATCTTTACCAGCGAGGTCTCGCGCGCGCGCCGCTCGATGAAATGGACCAGCGATACGTCGTCGATGGGAGGATCGGTGCTGGGCATGCAGGCCAGGGTGGCGATGCCGCCGGCCGCGGCCGAGCGGCTGGCGGTGTGGATGGTCTCCTGATGCTCGAAGCCCGGCTCGCGCAGATGGGCGCGCATGTCCACCAGGCCGGGCGCCAGCACATGGCCGCCGAGCTCGACCTTTTCGATGTCGTCGGCCAGCCCGTCGGCGACGATATGCGGCCCCAGATCGGCGATCCGCTCGCCTTCGGTCAGCAGCCCCCCCGGCAGGTCGCGCCCACTGGCGGGGTCCAGCAGGCGGGCGTCCAGATAGGCGACGCGCCCGGCCTTGCGCTTTTTTACGGCCAGATCGGCGATCCAGGGCGGTGCGGTCATCTTTCGCGCCCCATGGCCGATTCGCCTGTGGCGGAGCGGGTCAGCAGCTCCAGACAGGCTTGGCGCACCGCCACGCCGATCTCCACCTGGTCCAGGATGACGCTGCGGTTGATGTCGTCGGCGACGGCGCTGTCGATCTCCACGCCCCGGTTCATCGGGCCGGGATGCATGATCAGCGCGTTGGACCTGGCCACGGCCAGCTTGTCGTAATCCAGGCCGTAGAAGTGGAAATATTCGCGTTCGGAAGGCACGAAGCTGCCCTGCATGCGCTCGGTCTGCAGGCGCAGCATCATCACGATATCGGCATCGCGCAGGCCCGCGCGCATGTCGTGGTGAACCTCCACCCCATAGCGGGCGACCTGGGGCGGCAGCAGGGTGGGAGGGGCGACCAGGCGCACCCGCGCGCCCATGGTGTTGAACAGCAGGATGTTGGAACGGGCCACGCGGCTGTGGGCGATGTCGCCGCAGATGGCCACCGTAAGGCCGCCCAGCCGGCCCAGGCGGCGGCGGACGGTGAGCGCGTCCAGCAGCGCCTGGGTGGGGTGTTCGTGGCCGCCATCGCCGGCGTTGACGACGGCGGCGTTGACGGCATCGGCCAGCAGCTTGACGGCGCCGCTGGCGGGATGGCGCACCACCAGCACGTCGGGGTGCATGGCGTTCAGCGTGGCGGCGGTGTCGATCAGGGTTTCGCCCTTCTTGATGGCGCTGGTGCCGGGCGCCATGTTGATGACATCGGCGCCCAGCCGCTTGCCGGCGAGCTCGAACGAGGTGCGGGTGCGGGTCGAGCTCTCGAAGAACATGTTGATCTGGGTGCGGCCTCGCAGCGTGTCCCGCTTTTTCTCGGCGCGGCGGTTGAGCGCCACATAGCCATCCGCCAGATCGAGCAGAAGCTCGATATCGGCGGGCGCCAAGCCTTCGATGCCCAGCAGATGGCGGCGGGGGAAGGAGGCGGGAGCGGCCGTCATGCTGAAACGAGGCTTATAGGCCGGCAGGGGCGGCGGGGGAAGGGCACTGGAGCACCGCCCGCCAGCGACGGAAGACGGGTCAACGCAGGGCGGCCAGAGCGTCGCGCAGAATGACGCTGGCGGCGATGGCGTCCAGGCCGGCGGTGCGCCCGGCGCGTCGGCCGCGTTGGGCCAGGATGTCCCTGGCCTCGAAGCTGCTCAGCCGTTCGTCCCACAGCAGCAGCGGCAGGCCCAGGCCGTGCATCAGCTGGCCCCCCAGCCGCCGCGCCCGGCGCCCGGCCGGGCCTTCGCTGCCGTCCATGGCCAGGGGATAGCCCAGCACGATGCCGGCCGCCCGCCGCTCGCGGGCCAGCCTCCGCAGCCACTCCATATCCTTGGCCCGGCCCCGGCGCTGGAGGGTCAGCAGTGGCGTGGCGATCAGGCGCCCGTCGTCGCTGCCGGCCACCCCGATGCGGCGGCTGCCGGGATCCAGACCCAGCAGGCCGCCTTGCGGGCACAGGGCGAGGAAGGCCGCCGCCGTCAGCACGGGCTTGCCGGAGGCGGGGGCGGGTGTTAGCTTCGCCCCTTGCGCGGTCACGATTTTTCAAGCCGTTCCATGAGGTTGCGGCGGGGGAGCTTGCCATATGCCGCTTGACGAGGCCAGCGTCGCCCATATCGCGCGGCTGGCGCGCATCGCCACCACCGCCGAGGAGCGGGAGCGTCTGGCCCGCGAGCTTTCCGCCATCCTGGAATGGGTGGAACAGCTGAACGAGGTGGCGACCGACGGCGTTGAGGCCATGACCGGCGCCGCGCAGCTGGTGCCCAGACCGCGCCCCGATGAGGTGACGGATGGCGGCATCGCCGAACAGGTGCTGGCCAATGCGCCCCACGCCACCGAAGGCTTTTTCGTCGTGCCCAAGGTGGTGGAGTGAGCGCGCCAACCGACCTGTCGCTGGCCGCCGCCCGCGACCTTCTGGCCGCCGGCAAGTTGTCGGCCAGGGAGTTGGTGGAAGCCCATATCGAGGCCATGGAGAGGCACCGTGCCCTCAACGCTTTCATCGCCGAGACGCCGGAGCGGGCGCTGGCCATGGCCGACGCCTCCGACCGGCGGCTGCGGGCGGGGGAGGGGGGCCGCCTGGAAGGCATTCCGCTGGCAGTGAAGGATCTGTTCTGCACCGCCGGTGTGCAGACCACCGCCGCCTCGCGCATCCTGGAAGGCTTCTGCCCGTTTTACGAATCGACGGTGACGGCCAAACTGTTCCAGGAAGGCGCGGCCTTGCTGGGCAAGACCAATCTGGACGAATTCGCCATGGGGTCGTCGAATCTGGCCAGCGCCTGGGGGCCGGCCGTCAACCCCTGGCGGGCGCGGGGCGACGACCGGGCACGGGTGCCGGGCGGTTCTTCGGGGGGGTCGGCCGTGGCGGTGGCCGCCCGCATGGCGCCCGCCGCCATCGGCACCGACACCGGCGGTTCCATCCGCCAGCCGGCCGCCTTTACCGGGCTGGTGGGGATGAAGCCCAGCTATGGCCGCTGTTCGCGCTGGGGGATCGTCGCCTTCGCATCGTCGCTGGACCAGGCCGGCCCCATGGCCCGCAACGTTGCCGATGCCGCCATCCTGCTGACCGCCATGGCCGGCCACGACGCCAAGGATTCCACCTCTGCCGATCTGCCAGTGCCGGATTTCGAGGCGGGTCTGGATGGGGGCGCGGGCGGATTGACGATCGGCATTCCTGCACAATATCGGGTGGACGGCATGCCGGCGGAGATCGAGATGTTGTGGCAGCAGGGCATGGACTGGCTGCGGCAGCAGGGTGCGCGGGTGGTGGAGATCGATCTTCCCCATACCCGCTATGCCCTGCCGGCCTATTACATCGTGGCCCCGGCCGAGGCATCGTCGAATCTGGCCCGCTATGACGGCGTGCGCTACGGGCTGCGGGTGGAGGCCGACGATCTGACGGCCATGTATGAGCGCACGCGGGCGGCGGGCTTCGGCGGCGAGGTCAAGCGGCGGGTGCTGATCGGCACCTATGTGCTTTCGGCGGGCTATTACGACGCCTATTATCTGAAGGCCCAGAAGGTGCGCACGCTGATCGCCGACGATTTCCGCCGCGCGTTCGAACAGGTGGATGCCATCCTGACCCCCACAGCGCCTTCGCCCGCCTTTACCACCGATGCGCCGCCTGGCGATCCGGTGGCCATGTATCTGAACGACGTCTTCACCGTGCCGGCGAGTCTGGCGGGGCTGCCGGCCTGCCAGGTGCCGGCAGGGCTGAGCGCCGAGGGCCTGCCCCTGGGGTTGCAGCTGATCGGCCGGCCGTTCGACGAGGCGACGGTGCTGCGCCTGGCCTGCGCCCTGGAAGAGGCCGCCGCCTTTACAGCACGCCCGGAGGGCCGGTGAACATGGCGGCCGGAGGGGGCGGTGTTGCGGGCGCCGCGGGCGTCTGGGAGATCGTGGTCGGGCTGGAAACCCATGCCCGCATCGTCTCCAGGGCCAAGCTGTTCTCGGGCGCTTCGGCAGCCTATGGGGCGGCGCCCAACGCCCATGTTTCGCCGGTCGATGCCGCCATGCCGGGGATGCTGCCGGTGATCAACATGGCCTGTATCGAACAGGCAGTGAGGACCGGGCTGGCCCTGGGCGGAAACATCGCCCCCCGTTCGCTGTTCGACCGCAAGAACTACTTCTATCCCGATCTGCCGGCGGGCTATCAAATCTCGCAATACGGCCAGCCGCTGGTTTCCGGCGGGCGTGTGGAGATCGCGCTGGCCGATGGCGGTAGCAAGGCCATCGCCATCGAGCGGCTGCATGTGGAACAGGATGCGGGCAAAAGTCTGCACGACCGGGACGAGCGCCATTCCCGGGTCGATCTTAACAGGGCGGGCACCGGCCTGATGGAGATCGTCTCCCGGCCCGAGCTGTCTTCGCCGCAGGAGGCGGCCACCTATGTCCGCAAGCTGCGGGCCATATTGCGCTATGCCGGCACCTGCGACGGCAACATGCAGGAAGGTTCGCTGCGGGTGGATGCCAATGTGTCGGTGCGACGCCCTGGCGCGCCGCTGGGCACCCGCTGCGAGATCAAGAACCTGAATTCCATGCGATTCCTGCAGCGGGCCATCGCCTTCGAGGCGGAACGCCAAGTGGCGGTGCTGGAGGCAGGGGGCAGCGTCCGGCAGGAAACGCGGCTTTTCGATGTGGCACGAGGCGAGACCCGCTCTATGCGCAGCAAGGAGGAGGCCCACGATTACCGCTATTTCCCCGATCCGGACCTGCTGCCCCTGATTCTGGATGAAGGCTGGATTGCCGCTATCGCCGCCTCCATGCCAGAGCTGCCGGATGCCAGAAAGGCGCGCCTGATGGCCGATTATGGTCTTTCCGATTACGACGCCGGTGTGCTGGTGGCTGAAAAGGAAAACGCCGATTTCTACGAAGTGGTAGCCCGCGGGCGCGATGGCAAGCTGGCCGCCAATTGGGTGATTTCCGAGCTGTTCGGGAGCCTCAACAAGGCTGGCAAGGGGGTGGAGGAAAGCCCGGTCGCCGCCGCCGCCCTGGGCGGCTTGCTCGATCTGATCGCCGATGGCACCGTCTCCGGGCGCACCGCCAAGGACGTGTTCGCGGAGATGTTCGAGACCGGCAGCGAGGCGGCGGCCATCGTCGAGGAAAAGGGGCTGCAGCAGGTTAGCGATACCGCTGCCATCGAGGTGGCCATCGACCGGGCGCTGGCCCAGCACGCCGACAAGGTGGCGGAATATCGGGGTGGCAAGGCGAAGCTGTTCGGTTTTTTCGTCGGCCAAGCGATGCGGGCCTCGGGCGGCAAGGCCAACCCCAGGGCGCTGAACGAACTTCTGCGCCGCAAGCTGGATGGCTGAAGGAGCTGGCGCATTGACGCCTTCACGGCGCGCCTTTAGAAGCGACGGTGGAGAGGTGGCCGAGTGGTCGAAGGCGCTCCCCTGCTAAGGGAGTATGGGTCAAAAGCCCATCGAGGGTTCGAATCCCTTCCTCTCCGCCACGATACCTCTCTAACCCATTGATATATCTTTGATTTTCCGATGTCGGCGATCATGACAGTCGCTATTCTCGCGATACGGGAGAGCACGAGGCCACATGACGCTTTGCTGCTGGGGCTTGGCGGCAGCGATTGCTGTCACGGATAGCGAAGGTGTGTTTGAGGCCGGGGTACTGCTCCCAATGTACGAAGCGGTTGTAGGAGTATCTCGGGGATAGTAGTAGGCCGGAGCAGCGCGCCATATCAGCTGCTTGCGGGCGACATAACCGTTGCCCGAGGCGGCGCGCTGACCACCGCCCTTGGTCATGTCCCGGACCGCGTTAGGAGGCGGGGGCTTATCGCGCGATGCCCGACGCGTGAAGATGTGTGTCTTCGTCAAGCTGAAAATGCGCTACCTCAATTAGATCCGGTGGCGCCTTGTCTGATTGCGGGGGCAGGATTCGAACCTGCGACCTTCAGGTTATGAGCCTGACGAGCTACCGGGCTGCTCCACCCCGCATTAAAATGTGCCCATATGCGCAGTCATTGTGTCAGAAGGTTTGCAGTGGCGGGTTTCGAAAGCCTGGCAGTGACCTACTCTTCCACGCCTTAAGACGCAGTACCATCGGCGCTGGAGGATTTAACGGCCGAGTTCGGAATGGAATCGGGTGGAGGCCCTCCGCCGGAACCGCCAGGCTATCGAAACGCGCTACTCGCCTAATATCAGTATGGTGGTCCAGCGCGGGTTTGGAAACGCAATATTGAGGCCCCGGGTGGCTTGCAAGGCCAGCTGAAGATCAAGTCAATCGAGCGATTAGGACCAATTAGCTGCGCGCGTTACCGCGCTTCCACACTTGGCCTATCAACGTGGTGGTCTTCCACGGCTCTCAAGGGAAACCCGGTTTTGAGGTAGGCTTCCCGCTTAGATGCTTTCAGCGGTTATCCCGTCCGCACATAGCTACCCGGCGGTGCCGCAGGCACGACAACCGGTACACCAGAGGTGCGTCCATCCCGGTCCTCTCGTACTAGGGACAGATCCTCTCAAGCTTCCTACACCCGTGGCAGATAGGGACCGAACTGTCTCACGACGTTCTAAACCCATCTCACGTACCACTTTAATCGGCGAACAGCCGAACCCTTGGGACCTGCTTCAGCCCCAGGATGTGATGAGACGACATCGAGGTGCCAAACACCGCCGTCGATGTGGACTCTTGGGCGGTATCAGCCTGTTATCCCCGGCGTACCTTTTATCCGTTAAGTGATGGCCCTTCCACACGGAACCACCAGATCACTATGACCGACTTTCGTCTCTGCTCGGCCTGTCGGCCTTGCAGTCAGGCGAGCTTATGCCATTACACTCATCAGCTGATTTCCGACCAGCTTGAGCCCACCTTCGTGCGCCTCCGTTACTTTTTGGGAGGCGACCGCCCCAGTCAAACTACCCACCATGCAGGGTCCCGGCCCTGGTTTCACAGAACTCGGTTAGATATCAGCGGGCATCAGGGTGGTATTTCAAGGTTACCTCCACGCCAACTGGCGCCGGCGCTTCAATGGTTCCCACCTATCCTACACAAACAACCGCTAGTACCAGTGCAAAGCTGTAGTAAAGGTGCACGGGGTCTTTCCGTCTAACCACGGGCACTCCGCATCTTCACGGAGAATTCAATTTCGCTGAGTCGATGTTGGAGACAGTGGGGAAGTCGTTACGCCATTCGTGCAGGACGGAACTTACCCGTCAAGGAATTTCGCTACCTTAGGACCGTTATAGTTACGGCCGCCGTTTACCGGGGCTTCAATTCAAGGCTTGCACCTCTCCTCTTAACCTTCCGGCACCGGGCAGGCGTCAGACCCTATACGTCGTCTTGCGACTTGGCAGAGCCCTGTGTTTTTAGTAAACAGTCGCTACCCCCTGCTCTGTGCCCCCTGCCTCTGGTTGCCCAAAGACAGGGCCTCCTTCTTCCGAAGTTACGGAGGCAATTTGCCGAGTTCCTTCAACATCGTTCTCTCAAGCGCCTTGGTATGCTCTACCATCCCACCTGTGTCGGTTTCGGGTACGGTCCATGATGCCAGAGCTATTTCTTGGAACACCTTCATTGCCAAAGCAATCCAATAAGCTTTGACAAATTGCGCTGTTCGTCACTGCTGGCGGGCTCAGGAATATTAACCTGATTCCCATCGGCTACGCCTTTCGGCCTCACCTTAGGGACCGGCTCACCCTGCGTGGATTAACCTTGCGCAGGAACCCTTGGGATTTCGGCGAGAGTGTTTCTCACACTCTTTATCGCTACTCATGTCAGCATTCTCACTTCCGATACCTCCAGCGGCCCTCACAGGTCCGCCTTCACAGGCTTACGGAACGCTCCGCTACCACATGCCAAGCACGTCCGCAGCTTCGGCGTATGGCTTAAGCCCCGGTACATCTTCGCCGCAAGACAGCTTTTTTAGACCAGTGAGCTGTTACGCTTTCTTTAAAGGGTGGCTGCTTCTAAGCCAACCTCCTGGTTGTCTTGGCCGTCTCACATGCTTTCCCACTTAGCCATGACTTAGGGGCCTTAGCTGGCGGTCTGGGCTGTTTCCCTTTCGACCACGGATCTTAGCACCCATGGTCTGTCTGCCGTGCTCTGCTCCTCGGTATTCGGAGTTTGGTTAGGTTTGGTAAGGATCGCTCCCCCCTAGCCCATCCAGTGCTCTACCCCCGAGGGCAATAACACGACGCGCTACCTAAATAGCTTTCGCGGAGAACCAGCTATCTCCGGGTTTGATTGGCCTTTCACCCCTAGCCACAGGTCATCCCTGTCTTTTTCAACAGACGTGGGTTCGGTCCTTCAGTGTGTGTTACCGCACCTTCAACCTGCCCATGGCTAGATCACCCGGTTTCGGGTCTGATACCTGCAACTATCCGCCCTGTTCAGACTTGCTTTCGCTACGCCTACACCTAAACGGCTTAAGCTTGCTGCAGATACCAAGTCACTGACCCATTATGCAAAAGGTACGCCGTCAAGGCACCACACAGCCGTAACTGCATGTTCCTCTCCGACTGCTTGTAGGCATTCGGTTTCAGGTTCTATTTCACTCCCCTCATCGGGGTGCTTTTCACCTTTCCCTCACGGTACTTGTCCACTATCGGTCACCAGAGAGTACTTAGGCTTGGAGGGTGGTCCCCCCATGTTCAGACAGGATTTCGCGTGTCCCGCCTTACTCGAGGATCGTAGAAAGAATTTGTCCGTACAGGGCTGTCACCTACTTTGGCCCGACTTTCCAGACGGTTCCGGTTTTCTTCCTAAGACCACTGGCCTGATCCGCGTTCGCTCGTCACTACTAACGGAGTCTCGGTTGATGTCCTTTCCTCCAGCTACTGAGATATTTCAATTCGCTGGGTTCGCTTCTCCAACTCATGGATTCGGTTGAAGATGGCCTCAAGGGCCGGGTTTCCCCATTCGGAGATTTCCGGATCAAAGTTTGCTCTCAACTCCCCGGAACTTATCGCAGAGTGCCACGTCCTTCATCGCCTTCTGGTGCCAAGGCATCCACCGAATGCCCTTTTTGCGCTTGATCTTCAGCGAGCTCCCATACGCGGATCAAGCCCGCGCTGGAGCACCATACCGCATCACGAATGGTCTTGCAAGTTAAGAGACTGCAAGCACACTCGTGTGCGTTTTGCTTCTCATACGATGTCAAAGAGGCCATTTTGCTTGCCGCGTGCCGGCAATGGATGTATCACGATCACAGTGGTGGAGGTGAACGGATTCGAACCGATGCCCTCCTGCTTGCAAAGCAGGCGCTCTCCCGGCTGAGCTACACCCCCAACCGTATTGTGACAGCATTGGTGGGCCTGGGTAGATTTGAACTACCGACCTCACGCTTATCAGGCGTGCGCTCTAACCAAGCTGAGCTACAGGCCCTAGGCAACGATTCCACCCAGACACTCTTGGGCAAGCTTGTTAGGCTAGAAGAGATGCGAAGGCGGCGATGTGCCACGATTGGAGGATGTACACCCTACAGCATGGTCATAATGCTATAGGGTGTAGGATCCCTATGAAAGGAGGTGATCCAGCCGCAGGTTCCCCTACGGCTACCTTGTTACGACTTAACCCCAGTCGCTGACCTTACCGTGGTCGGCTGCCTCCTTGCGGTTAGCGCACCGGCTTCGGGTAAAGCCAACTCCCATGGTTTGACGGGCGGTGTGTACAAGGCCCGGGAACGTATTCACCGCGTCATGCTGATACGCGATTACTAGCGATTCCGACTTCATGCCCTCGAGTTGCAGAGGACAATCCGAACTGAGACGACTGTTAAGGATTGGCTCCGGGTTGCCCCATTGCGTCCCGTTGTGGTCGCCATTGTAGCACGTGTGTAGCCCAGCCCGTAAGGGCCATGAGGACTTGACGTCATCCCCGCCTTCCTCCGGCTTGTCACCGGCAGTTCCTCCAGAGTGCCCGGCCATACCGCTGGCAACTGAAGGTGAGGGTTGCGCTCGTTGCGGGACTTAACCCAACATCTCACGACACGAGCTGACGACAGCCATGCAGCACCTGTGCACTGTCCAGCCGAACTGAAGAAGCCGATCTCTCGGCTTCGCGACAGGCATGTCAAGAGCTGGTAAGGTTCTTCGCGTTGCGTCGAATTAAACCACATGCTCCACCGCTTGTGCGGGCCCCCGTCAATTCCTTTGAGTTTTAACCTTGCGGCCGTACTCCCCAGGCGGGGTGCTTAATGCGTTAACTGCGACACTGAAGGGCAAGCCCTCCAACGTCTAGCACCCATCGTTTACAGCGGTGGACTACCAGGGTATCTAATCCTGTTTGCTCCCCACGCTTTCGCACCTCAGCGTCAGAACTTGGCCAGCGAGCCGCCTTCGCAACCGGTGTTCTTCCGAATATCTACGAATTTCACCTCTACACTCGGAATTCCGCCCGCCTCTCCAAGCCTCTAGTCGGAAAGTTTTGAGAGCAGTTCCGGAGTTGAGCCCCGGGCTTTCACTCCCAACTTTTCCAACCGCCTACGCGCGCTTTACGCCCAGTGATTCCGAACAACGCTAGCCCCCTCCGTATTACCGCGGCTGCTGGCACGGAGTTGGCCGGGGCTTCTTCTGCAGGTACCGTCATCATCTTCCCTGCTGAAAGGGCTTTACAACCCTAAGGCCTTCATCACCCACGCGGCGTCGCTGCATCAGGGTTTCCCCCATTGTGCAAAATTCCCCACTGCTGCCTCCCGTAGGAGTCTGGACCGTGTCTCAGTTCCAGTGTGACTGATCGTCCTCTCAGACCAGTTACGGATCGTAGCCTTGGTAGGCCGTTACCCTACCAACAAGCTAATCCGACGCGGGCCCCTCCAGATGCGGCCGAAGCCTTTCCCCCGTAGGGCGTATGCGGTATTAGCTACAGTTTCCCGTAGTTGTCCCCCACATCCGGGCAGATTCCCACGCGTTACTCACCCGTCCGCCACTAAGAACATCCCCCGAAGAGGATGCCTTCGTTCGACTTGCATGTGTTAGGCACGCCGCCAGCGTTCGTTCTGAGCCAGGATCAAACTCTCAAGTTCGATGTCGGGGCGTATGCCCCATCCGGCCCGAACATATGCGTGTTCGTTCGCGCTCAAAGGATCTTGGGATCCAATGATTGACTTGCTCGGGTCTTTACGACCCTGCAAGACGCGTGAGCACACTCACATGTGCGAGCGGTTGCGCCGCACACCGCCGCCCACGCATCTCTTCCATCTCTTCACATGTCAAACACCGGCTGCATCATGCAGCCCCTGCCAGGGCCTCCCCATGCGGCAGAGCGCACCCTATAGGCGGGTCGATGATGCATGTCAAACACTTTCGTCACATTTTTCAGGCAGTGCCCCGGCGCCCCCGACGGAGGCTAGGCCCAGGGCAGGAGATCGTCCGGAGAGGGTGCCCGGGTCATATAGGCCTCGGCCATCTCGCAGAGCTCGGCGGCGAAGCCTGGCCCGTGCTCGTGCGCCAGCACGGTGTCGGCATGGCTGCCGAACCAGGCAAGAATCGCCAGGCGGCGCATGACCAGCAGGCTGGGGATCGCCAGCCGGTCCTCCTTGTCGAGGAGGCGGCAAGGCAGGTAGCCATCCAGCCAGGCGTCGATCAGAGCCCGGCTCCGTGGCTGGTTGTCGATCAGCGTCATGGCGGTGGCCAGGTCGTAGAGGAACCAGGAGTCGCCGCAATCGTCGAAGTCGATGACCTTGGTATCGTCCCCATCCAGCAGCAGATTGGCCAGCCGCAGGTCGCAATGGGCCAGCCCGAAGCGTTTCTGGCTACGCCCACAGCATCGCAGCCGTGCTGCGACAGCCTCCTGCAACCTACCAATCTGGGCAGCTTGGCGGGCGTCGTCGAGCGGCCCGTCATGCCAGCTGCCCCAATAGGCTCCGGCGCCCACGATATGCTCGGGGTCCCACACCAGCCGCTCGAATCCGGGCGGGCGGCGCCAGCCGATGGCGTGGAGGTGCAGTCTGGCGCTCACCTCACCCAGGCGACGGAAAGGTTCCACCAAGTCGTCGCTTTCCTCCGGCTCCACGCCGTCAATGAAGTCGAAGAGCACCATATGGCGCGGACGGACGAGCCCGGCGACGGTGCCTTCCTGGACTTCCTCGCCATCGAGGCCAGCGATCGCATGGGGCACGGTCAGATCCGTATCTTTGCGAAGGGCATGCAGCCAGGCGAGCTCCGAACGGATGCCTTCGAGCCTGTGATAGCCTTCGCGGTGAACGCGCAGCATGGCCCTGGCACCGTTCGGCATATCGAGCCGCCAGGTCGTATTCTCCGAGAAATTGGCAAGGCCGATCCGGGTTTGTGGGGAAAGCCCCCACAGCGACAGGGAGTTGCGGGCCAGATTTTCCAGCACGGCGAGCGTTGCGCCCGAGGTTTCGGCGCCGGTCATGGCTTTGTCCGGGGCGAATCGGCAAGGGTGCGGGCGGCCGGACTCGAACCGGCACGGGACCAAGCCCAAGCGATTTTAAGTCGCTTGCGTCTACCCATTTCGCCACGCCCGCCCATACCATGCCGCCGCAGCGCCATGGTCCACATCCTAACCCAGCGCACTGCCCGGCAGAATGGCCGCCGCATCGTCCATGCGCCCCAGTTTCTCCGCAAGCCTGCGATAGCTGCTGTGGAATTCCTCGTGGTCCACCGAGGCTTGCTGGATATGGCGGCAAGCGGCGGCGGGATTGAGCGCGGTGCGGGCATGGAGAAGCCGATGGTTGTCGAAAACATGGCCCTCGCCCGGCCGCAGCTTGTGACGGCAAGCCAGATTGTCGTCATTCGAAGGCCTGCCTGTCCCCAGCTCACAGCCTGGTGGCGGCCAACAGCCCTTCGCACAACATCGATTCGCCACCGCTCCCGGCGCGGCTTTCAATGAGAGGTGTAAAGTTGATGCCCGGCAGCGTGTGGCGCCGGCCTTCGTCCGTATGCGGGGCGAGCCTGCCGGCGCCACCGGCTGCGATATGGGCATAGCGTCCCGCCCGGGCGGGTGGGCGGTGGACGGCGTCCGCGACGATGCCGGGCCCGCAGTGTCCCCAGCCGCCGGGCCAGGCGTGCGACCCCGCCCGTCTTCGGCGGGCGCGCCTTTCGGCCGGGCGAAACCGCGCTTGCACAGCATGGTGAACAGCGTGAACAAGCCTCCTCGTCGGCCAGCACCCGTTCCCACTCCAGCCATGGGAAGGTGGCGGCCTCGGCAGCCAGCACCGGCTTCGCCTTGCGCGCCAGGCGCTGTTCGCGGTCATAGGCGTTGCGCCGCAGCCAGGCGAGATTGTGGTAAGTGCGGGCGCCGTCACCAGCCCAGACGACGACGAGTTTGCCATCCTCCACTGCGCAGGAGGCCGCCTGCAACGCCCCCGGCTCGTCGGGCAGGCGCAAGGGGCCATGCGCCTCATCGCCGGGGCGACCGCTTGCAGGATGGAAGAACTGCTGGCGCAGCCATATGAAACGATGGCGGCTGACCTTCCCGTTGGCCCAGGTTACGGCAATGCGCCGGTCGGACTGAATCTCAAGCCGGTGGGCCTGCGCTTCAGGCGTGCTTGTCATGGCGACCGCTCCCGGGCCGGTTGCCGTCGTTCGCACGCTACCCCCTGGCGCGCTTGACGCATCGTGTCTCCGCCGGCAAGGGGCTTGCCATGACGAAAACATTGCTGATCGTCGGCCATGTGCCTTCGCCCAACACGCAGCGGCTGCGCGCTGCCATCCAGCGGGGTGCCTGCAGCCTCGATCTTCCGGGCATCGTCGTCCGCACACTCTCGCCCTTCGATACCGGGCCCGGCGACGTGAAGGCGGCCGCGGCCATCGTTCTGGGCACGACGGAGAACCTGGGCTACATGTCGGGCGCGCTCAAGGACTTCTTCGACCGTTGCTATTATCCCTGTCAGGAGGAAACGCAGGGAATGCCCTATGCGCTCTATATCCGCGCCGGCCTCGACGGCACCGGCACCAGGCGCGGGGTCGAAAGCATCGCCTCCGGGCTGGGCTGGCGGGCCGTCAGCGAACCGCTGGTGCTGAAAGGGCCCTGGCAGGAAGGCTTCGCCGCGATGTGCGAGGAGCTCGGCCAGTCGATGGCTGCCGGCCTCGAAGCCGGAATCTTCTGATCTCCCCGGAGGAGGCCATGGCGCGCAACCTTTGCCACCATCTCGTTCGCAATCCGGATCTGGATGTGGGCGGCGACAATCTGGCGGCATGGAACCGGGCGGAGCGGCGGCGGGCAAGCTTCCGCAGCCTTCATCTCCTGCATCGCCATGGCCTCGTGCTGCGTTCTTCGCGCGTCCTGCCGCTGCGGCGGCGGATCGACCGGCGGCTGGGTGCCCTGGCCGAACTCCGCCGGCTGACCGGCGGGGCTGCGTTCTGCGCCATGGCGGTGGCGCGCGGGCGCGACCTGCTGTTCGATGCCTATGCGCGCGATATGGCCCCGGACAGGCCGCATTCCCTGCAGTCCATCACCAAAATCAACCTGAACCTCGTTTTCGGACGGCTTACCGCCGCTGGCATCCTCGACCTGGAAAGCCGGATCGAGGCTCATGTGCCCGAGGTCTCCAGCGGTTATCGCGGCGCCACGGTGCAACAGCTGCTGGACATGGCGGTCGCCAACAATTTCGACGAGAACTACGAAGCGCCGTGGAACCCACCGCCGGCAGCGGGGGCGCGGACGGGCTACGGGCAGGAAGAGGTCGCCATGAACTGGCGCCTGCCCCCGCCCGGCCACGTACTATATGGTGTGCGCGATCTCGCCTGCCGCCTGGTGGCCGACGGCACGGCCAATCCGGAGAACGCCACCCTCTACAAATCCACCAACAGCGATCTCGCCGGCTGGATTGCAGAGCGGGCCAGCGGCCGTGACCTGAAGGCCCTGCTGGTGGACCATATCGAGGCCGCCGGCATCGAAGGCGCCTTCCACATTTCGCTGGACAAGGACTTCGTGCCGGTGCTGAGCGGCGGCGGCGCCATGACCGCCCGCGACCTGGCTCGTTTCGGCCTCCTCTTCGCGCGCAAGGGAATCGGCGTGGATGGCAAGGCGGTGGGCGATCCCGCCTTCATCGAGACCACCCGCAGCGGGCGGGGCACATGGCTGAACGGGCCGCGCCAGGGCTGGCGTTACAGCAACCACGCCTTCACCGATGGGCGCCGAATCGGTCATGGCGGCTATGGCGGCCAGTTCCTCTTGGCCGATCCCGACAAGGAGGCCGCCATCGCCTTCTTCAGCGTGCTGGAAACCCGTCAGGGCGACGACGACGCCTATCTGCCGGAGGTGGCCGCCATGTGCCAGGAGGTGCTGGAGCGCCTGTAGCCAGCTCTGTCGGCGCGATCGTCGCTCAACCTTCGCCGCTTTCTTCCACCGGGCAGCCACCGGCGGCCTCGGCGGCGGCGAAGACCTCGGCGAAGGCACGCTCCAGCAGGGCGGCCTCGGTGGCGCGCAGCACCAGGCTGGTGCCGAAGACGCCGTCGTCGCTCCAGGGATAGCTTCCCATCTCCACTTCGGGAAATGCCTTCTGCAGCCTGGCCAGCGCGGCCGCCACGGCGCCTTCGCTGCACTGGGCCCGCAGCGCGCGGGTCAGCAGTGGCGCGCCGCGGCGCAGGCGTCTGCGGGCGCCCTTGAACATGGCCTGCGCGATCGCCGGCACGCCCGCCAGCACGAAGACATTGCCGATCTGAAAGCCCGGCGCCAGGCTGATCTCGTTATCGATGGGTTCAGCGCCTGCGGGAATGCGCGCCATGCGCATCCTGGCCCGGTTGGCCTCCATGCCGCGCTGTTCGAAATGTTCCTTCAGCAGCCGGTAGACCTGCGGGTGGTAGTCGATCCCAACCCCGAAGGCTGCTGCCACGCTGTCGGCGGTGATGTCGTCGTGGGTGGGACCGATGCCGCCGGTGGTGAAGACATAGTCGTAGCGGCGGCGCAGAGCGTTCACGGCCGCGACGATGTCGGCCTCGATGTCGGCCACCACGCGCACCTCCATCATCCGGATGCCGATCTCGTTCAGGCTCCGGCCCAGAAAGGCGATATTCGCATCCTGGGTGCGGCCTGACAGGATCTCGTTGCCGATGACGAGCACGGCGGCGCTGACGATCCGGGACATCGCATCTCCGCGAAGGGGCAGGCGAGTGTTGCCCCATGGACCGGGTGGCGCAAGCGGCTGTCTGGCGATGTTCGGGGCATTGGGTTAGGGTCGGCACCGATGGCGGTGTCGTTGCACCGGGATATCGCATGCGCTCCACGATCCATATGGCTGCCGCTTTTGGCGTCCTCGCCGCGGCCACTTCGCCGGGCCCGGCCGGGGAGCCTTTCCATATCGGCCGCCTGGCCGCCCTTTCCGGCCAGGCGGCCGAATCCTATGACGAGCACGTCTTCCGGGCCGCAGAGCTGGCCGCTGCCGGGATCGGGACCGCAGGCGGCAGCGAAGGCCACGACATCGTGGTGGAGGTGCCGCCGCTGGCCTCGCGCAACCATGCCGATCGCGGGCCCAAGACTCTCGGCCCGGCCCCTCAACTCTGAAACGGGTGCCGATTCGTGGCCGGCCACCTCTATAATTAGCATCGCCAGCCGCGGACGGGATGGGCATGGGACAGGCGGCAGAGGCGACGGTGGACCCGCACAGCTATCGGCTGGTGCTGCGCTGCGCGCTGCTGAACGCTGCCGCCCTCGCACTCACCGCCGCCGCCTGGGCGGAGGGCCTGGTCGAGCGCGCCTTCGTAGCGGATCAGACGCGCTTCGTCGCCGTCATCGTGCTGGTCTTCGCCGTCGGCCTCGCGCTGGCGCTGGGGCGCGTGTTCTGGACCAGCCGGCAGATCAACCTGGCGCGCCGCTTCGATCCGGCCACGCCTTCCCGGGCGGCGGTTTATGCCGCCAGGGCTGCCGGCAAGGACGCCCAAAGCCGCCAAATTCTCGCCCAGGCGCTGCGGCTGGAGCTGTCGCAGAACATCACCCTGGTCCGCCATCTGGGTTCCAGCCTGGTGTTTCTGGGCCTGATCGGCACGGTGATCGGCTTCATCGTCGCGCTCTCGGGGGTCGATCCCGGCATGGCCGGCGAAACCGAGAATGTCGGCCCCATGGTCTCGGCGCTGATTTCCGGCATGTCGACGGCGCTGGTCACCACTTTGGTGGGCAGCGTGCTCAATATCTGGCTGATGGCCAACTACCAGTTGCTCGCCACCGGCACGGTGCGGCTCATCAACGCCATCGTCGAGCTGGGGGAAAGGCGTGCAGGCGCTTGACCCGCTGGACGATGCCGCCGCGGCAACGGTCTTCCGCGACGTCATCCTGCTGGCGCTGCTGGGCTTCGTCGCCCTGGTGATCCTGTTGCTGCCCCACGTCAACCCGCCGGAAAAGAAAACCGCCGACCTGATGACTCCCGGCAATGTGATCGTGGAGATCAAATGGCCCGAACACATCGACGCCGATGTCGATCTGTGGGTCAAGGCGCCTGGCGACGGCGCCGTCGGCTGGTCGCAGCGCGGCGGCACCATCTTCGATCTGCTGCGCGACGATCTGGGCTATATGAACGACCTCACCGCCGCCAACCACGAAATGTCCTACAGCCGCGGCGTGCCGGCGGGCGATTATGTCGTCAACATCCATATGTACCGCAACGAAGCGGAAATCTGGCCGGTGCCGGTGCATGTCATCGTCTCCGTCAAGCTCGATATCGAAAAGCCGGCCCGCCAGATTCTGCTGCGCAAGGTAGAGCTGGTGCGCGTCGATCAGGAGGTCACGGTGCTGCGCTTCCAGCTCAACGAGGCCGGCGGGCTGCTGCCGCATACGGTGAACGACCTCTTCACCTCGCTGCTCGACGGCCAGAGGCTCTAGCGTCCATGCTCTTCTCCAGCGCCTTCTCGCCGCCCTCGCTGGTCTTCGCCGTCTGTTTCGCGCTGATCGCCGTCGTCTGCTGGGCGGCGGTCACGGCGCCGGGCCGGGCCTGGCGCAAGGCCGCCGCCCTGGCCGCCCTGTTCGCGCTCATCCCGGCCGGCTATGGCGCCACCCAGGCGCTGATGGGCCTGCCGCAGCCGGCGCGCATCGCCCTGTTCGACGATTTCAGCCAGTATCGGCGCGTCATCGGCTACGACATCCACGAGGGCCGGGCCATCTTCCTGTGGCTGGATATGAAGGACGGACGCCCACCCCGCGTGTTCGGCTTTCCCTACGATCTGCACACCGTCGCCAGGCTGCAGGAGGCCGAAGAGCGCGCCACCTCGCTGGCCTCGCCGCTGCTGGCCAGACTCGAAGAGGGCAGGGGGGCGGTGCCGCGCCGCCTGGCCTTCACCAGCGATATCGAGTTCAAGCGCGAGCTGCCGGCCAAGCCCGACCCCGAAGGCCCGGATCCCGGCGGCGGGCAGGCCGAATAGGCCATGCGCTTCGAACGCCCGCTGCTGCCGGCCGTCCTGGTGCGGCGCTACAAACGCTTCCTGTCGGATCACCGCCTGGAGAGTGGCAAGGTCGTGGTCGCCCATTGCGCCAATCCCGGCGCCATGACCGGCATCGCCGAGGCAGGCATGACAACCTGGCTGAAGCCCGCCTCGAACCCCCGGCGCAAGCTGGGCTGGGATTGGGAGCTGGTGGCCGCCGACGGCACCCTGGTCGGCTGCCACACCGGGCGCCCCAACGCCCTGGTCGAAGAGGCGATCCGGGCGGGCACCATCGCCGAACTCGCCGGCTATGACAGCCTGCGCCGCGAGGTCATGTGCGGGGCGAACTCCCGCATCGATATGCTGCTCACCGGCCAGGGCCGCCCCGGCTGCTATGTCGAGGTCAAAAACTGCCACCTGCGCCGGCGCGCCGGCCTGGCCGAGTTTCCCGACGCCGTCACCGCCCGCGGCGCCAGGCATATGGCCACCCTGGCGGCCCAGGTCGAGGCGGGCTTCAGGGCGGCGGTGGTCTATTGCGTCCAGCGGGCCGATTGCGAGGCTTTCCAGGTCGCGGCCGATATCGACCCCGGCTACGCCGCCGCCCTGGGCGACGCGCTGGCGCGGGGCGTTGAGGCCCTGGCCTATTCGTGTAGATTGAGCCTGGAAGGGATCGTCGTCGAACGCCGCCTGCCCGTCGTCCTCGCGTGACGCGAACCGGGGCCCGAATCATGCAGCAGCCGCAGCGTGCCCATGAGCGTCCCCATATGCCGCGCATCGCCATCCACGGCCCCGAAGCCTGGCCCGGAATGCGCGCGGCCGGCCAGCTCGCCGCCGCCACCCTCGACATGATCGGCCCCCATGTGGCGCCGGGCACCACCACCGGAGCGCTGGACCGGCTGTGCCACGATTTCATCGTCGCCCACGGCGCCATCCCGGCACCGCTCAACTACCGCGGCTTTCCGAAATCGATCTGCACCTCGGTCAATCACGTCATCTGCCACGGCATCCCCAGCACCGGAAAGGCGCTGCGCGAAGGCGATGTGCTGAACATCGACGTCACCGTCATCCTCGATGGCTGGCATGGCGACACCAGCCGCATGTTTGCGGTGGGCAAGGTGGGGCGCAGGGCTTCGCGCCTGATCCAGGTGGCCCGCGAATGCATGTGGCTGGGCATCCAGGCGGTCAAGCCCGGCGCCCGCCTGGGCGATATCGGCCACGCCATCCAGCGCCATGCCGAGCGGCAGCGCTATTCCGTGGTGCGCGATTTCTGCGGCCATGGCATCGGCCAGGTGTTCCACGCGCCGCCCAGCGTGCTGCATTACGGGCACCCCGGAACCGGGGCAGAGCTTCGCCCCGGCATGTTCTTCACCGTCGAGCCGATGATCAATCTGGGCCGCCCCGACGCGCTGATCCTGGAAGACGGCTGGACGGCGGTCACCCGCGACAAAAGCCTGTCGGCCCAGTGGGAACATACGCTGGCCGTCACCGAGACCGGCTTCGAGGTGTTCACCCTCTCACCCGCCGGCGACGACCAGCCGTGACCGAGGCGAAGGCGCCAGGCTATATCGACCACCGCAAGCGGCTGCGCCAGCGCTTTCTGAATGGCGGTGGCGACGCCCTGTCCGATTACGAGCTGCTGGAGTTGCTGCTGACCATGGCGCTGCCCCGCGGCGATGTGAAGCCGCTGGCCAAGGCGCTGGACGCCCGTTTCGGCGGCTTTGCCGGGGCGGTGAACGCCAGCGTGGACGATCTGCGCAGCGTCAAGGGCATGGGCGAGGTGGCCCCGGTGGCCCTGAAGGTGGTGCGCGCCGCCGCCAATCGCCTGTTACGTACCCAGATCACCGGCAAAACCGTGTTCTCCAACCTGGAGGCCGTGCTGGATTACTGCCGCCTCGCCATGGCCTACGAACGCCAGGAACAGTTCCGCATCTTGTTCCTCGACCGCAAGAACCGCCTGATGGCCGACGAGATCCAGCAGCGCGGCACCGTGGACCAGGCCCCGGTCTATCCCCGCGAGGTGGCGCGCCGGGCCATCGAGCTCAACGCCACGGCCGTCATCATGGTGCACAACCACCCCTCCGGCGATCCCACGCCCAGCCAGTCCGACATCGCCATCACCAAGCAGGTATCGAAGGCGCTGAAGGCGGTGGGCGTCACCCCCCACGACCACATCGTCGTCGCCCGCGACGGCCATGCCAGCATGAGGGCGATGGGGCTGATGTAGGCCGCTTTCCAGGGGCCGCAAATTCTGCTAGGCACATCGCACCGGATAGCGTTGGCAAGGGGGAGAGATGTCCACAAAGCTTCTGCCAGTCCTGGCCCTGGCCGCGCTCGCCGCCACGGCCCCGGCGGCGGGCGACGAAGGGCCTTATGCCGCCCTCGGCGCCGGCCTGGCGCTGGCCGACGACGCCCGCATCGGCGGCCACAGCGACGCTTCGGGCGCCGTCGCCCGGCCGCTGGACGCCACCGCCAGCGTCGACAATGGCTGGGCCCTCACCGGCGCCCTGGGCTGGGCCTTCCCCGGCGGCCTGCGCGTCGAGGGCGAGCTCGGCTATCGCGCCAACGACATCCCGGCCATGAATGTCCGGGAGCCCGGCAGCCTGGTGGCCCTGCTGCCCCCCGGCGCCCCTCCCGCCGCCGCTGCCCTTCTGAAGGGCAGGCAGGCCATCGACAGCAAGGTCACGGCGCTGACCGCGATGGCCAATCTCTATTACGACATCGAGATCGGCGGCGACGTGGTGCCCTATGTCGGCGGCGGCATCGGCCTGGCCCGCATCGCCGTCGAGGCCAGCAGCAGCGACGGGCGGCGGCTGGCAGACGACGACGACCTCGTGCACGCCTGGCAGCTGGGCGGCGGCATCGCCTACAGCTTCGCCGCCACGGGTGGCAGGCCGATCACGGTCAGCCTGGATTGGCGCTACTACGCCACCGGCGATCCCACCTTCACCGGCGCGCTGACCGGCACCGACTTCGACACCGAGCAGAACGGCCACATCCTCGGCATCGGCCTGCGCTTCGGCCTCTAGGGCGATTCGAGAGCGATTCGGGGGGGGGGCGCGGCGCCCGTCCGGCCTGGCGCGTCCCCACAGATGACCGAATCCTCCGCGGCCTTCGATCTGGAAGCCATCGTCGCCCATGGCCTGTGCGCCGGCTGCGGCCTGTGCGAAAGCCTGGCCGGCGTCGATCTGGTGGAGATGGCCCTCACCTCCTTCGGCCAGATGCGGCCACGGGTCAAGCAGGCGCCGGACAAGGCCACCGTGGCGGCCATCGCCGCCGTCTGCCCGGGGGTAGAGCTGGTCGGCCCGCCGGCGGAACAGGTCGCCGACAAGGGCGTCATGCACGACATCTGGGGTCCGATTCGCAGCATCGCGCGCGGCTGGTCCACCGATGCCGAACTTCGCTTCCGGTCGGCGGCCGGCGGCGCCATGACGGCGCTGGGCTGCTGGCTGATCGAAAGCGGCAAGGTCGATGCCGTGGTCCATGTGCGCGCCTCGGCGTCCTCGCCCATGGATACCGAGGCGCTGATAAGCCGCAGCGCCGCCGAGGTGCGCCAGGGCGCGCAGTCCCGCTACGGCCCCGCCGCGCCCTTGCGCCATGTCAAGGCGCTGCTGGATTCCGGCCTGCGCTTCGCCGTGCTGGCCAAGCCCTGCGACATCGCCGCCATCCGCAATCTGGGCCGCATCGATGGCCGGGTGGCGCGCCAGATTCCTTATCTGATCACCATCTTCTGCGGCGGCGTGCCCACCCGCCACACGGCCGAGGCGATCGCCCGCTATCACGGCGTCCAGCCGGCCCAGGTGGCGCTGCTGCGCTGGCGCGGCCATGGCTGGCCGGGGCCGACGCGCATCGAGGCCAGGGATGGGCGCGCCTATGAGATGTCTTACGACCGGGTGTGGTTCGGCGGTGGCGTCCCCTGGCGCTACGACATCCAGTTCCGCTGCAAAATCTGCCCCGACGCCATCGGCGAGCTGGCGGACATCGCTTGCCCCGACGCCTGGGAGATGGTGGACGGCCAGCCGGTCCACGACGAGGCCCCCGGGGCCAATCTTTTCATCGCCCGCACCAGGGCCGGCGAGGCGCTGGTGGCCGAGGCCGCAGCGGCCGGGGCCATCGCGCTGGAGCCCTTCACGGTCGCAGAGCTCGACCGCCAGCACGCCGACCACGTCCCCCGCAAGCTGGAATATCCCGCCCGCCTGCGCGCCGTGCGGCAGGGTGGCGGCCCGGCGCCCCGCTTTCGCGGCTTTCGCGAGGCGCGCATGGCGGCCCTGGCCGGCGCGGAGAGAAGCCGGCGGGCCGAAGAAGGCACCCGCCAGCGCCTGGCCCGCGGCGCCCACCGCGAGCCGCTGGCATGATGGACGCCACCGCCCGCCGGTGACAGACTCCAGCCCGATCTGGGCCGGTCCGGGCCAGCACGGGGGAGGGGCAGCGTGGCACGCATCGCCATCGGCGGTTTCCAGCACGAAACCAACACCTTCGCATCGGCAGGGGCCAGCCTGGCCGATTTCCAGCTGCACGACGCCTGGCCCGGCCTGGTGCGGGGTCAGGGGCTGTTTGCCGACATGGCGGGGCTGAACCTGCCTCTGGAAGGCTTCATCCAGGCGGCCAAGGCCGATGGCCACCGGCTGGTGCCGCTGCTGTGGTGTTCGGCCGAACCCTGCGCCCATGTCGCCCGCGACGCCTTCGAGCGCATCGCAGGCGCGATCACGGAGGATTTGGCCGCCCAGGGGCCGTTCGACGCCGTCTATCTGGACCTCCACGGCGCCATGGTGGCCGAACATTGCGACGACGGCGAGGGCGAGGTGCTGGCCCGGGTGCGCCGCGTCGTGGGCGATGGCGTGCCGGTGGTCGCCAGCCTGGACCTGCACGCCAATATCAGCCGCCGCATGGTGGCCATGTTGTCGGCGCTGACAATCTACCGCACCTACCCCCATATCGACATGGACACCACCGGCGGGCGCTGCTACCGGCTGCTGGCGCGGCTGCTGGCCGGCGAAAGGCTGCACAAGGGCTTTGCCCGCGCGCCCTTCCTGGTGCCGTTGCCGGCCCAATGGACCGATGCCGCCCCCAATCGCGGCCTTTACGACCTGGTGATGGCCCAGCAGCTGGACGGGCTGGCCAGCAGCGATCTGGCCCTGGGCTTCCCGCCGGCCGACACGCCGGAATGCGGCCCCGCCTGCGTCGCCTATGACAGCGACCCGGGGCGGGCAGAACGCGCCGCCGCCGAGATCATGGCGGCCTTCACCGCCGCCGAAGGGGCATTCGAAAACGCGCTGCTCTCCCCCGACCGGGCGGTGCGCCAGGCGATGGCGGCCCCGGACGGCCCGGTGGTGCTGGCCGACGCCCAGGACAACCCCGGCGCCGGCGCCAGTTCCGACACCACCGGCCTGTTGCAGGCGCTGGTCGACAACCGGGCGCGCCGCGCCGCCCTGGGCCTTCTGTGCGACGCCGAGGTGGCGCGCGAAGCCCACGCCCAGGGCCAGGGCGCCGTCTTTCCGGCCGCGCTGGGCGGCAAGGCGGACGGGCGTCCGTTCCGCGCCCGCTTCCGGGTGGAACGGCTGGGCGACGGCGTGTTCGATTGCACCGGCGAGATGTATCGCGGCACCCGCACGGCGCTGGGGCCGATGGCGCTGCTGGCCGTCGCCGAGGGCGATTGCGACGTGAAGGTGGTGGTCTCCAGCCGCCGCTTTCAGAATCTGGACCAAGCCTGCTTCCGCCATATCGGCGTAGAGCCGACGCGCCAGCACATCCTGGCGGTCAAAAGCACGGTCCATTTCCGCGCCGATTACGACCCCATCGCCGCCGCCACCCTGGTGGTGGAAGCGCCCGGCGAACATCCCTGCCGGCTGCCGGGGCTGAACTATCGCCGCCTGCGCCAGGGCGTGCGCCTGGGGCCGCTGGGGCCGGAGCACCGCCCGCCGCCATAGATTGTCAGCCGTGACAACGCCCCCAAAGGAGGCCGCCATGAGCAAAACCGTCATCGTCACCGGCGCCAGCCGCGGCATCGGCGCCGCCATCGCCCGCCAGGCCGGCGCCATGGGCTGGCGGGTATGCGTCAACTATCGCGCCTCGCCCGGGCGGGCCGAACAGGTGGCCGCGGCGGTGGTGGAAGCGGGCGGCGAGGCCATGACCTTTCAGGCCAGCCAGGGCGTGGAAAGCGAGATCGTCGCCCTCTACCGGGCGGTGGACGAGCGCTGGGGCGCGCCCGATGCGGCGATCAACAATGCCGGCATCGATCACGAGGCGGAATTCGCCGACACCAGCTGGGCGGATTATCTCAAGGTCTTCGACGTCAACATCCTGGGTCTGATGGCCAGCTGCCGCGAAGCGGTGCGGCGCATGTCGAAGGCGCGCGGCGGGCGGGGAGGGGCGATCGTCAATATCGGCTCGGTCTCGGCCCGCACCGGCGGCCTGCCCCGCGACGTGATCTATACCGCCACCAAAGGCGCGGTGGATTCCTTCACCCTGGGGCTGGCCAAGGAGGTGGGGCCACAAGGCGTGCGCGTCAACTGCGTGCGCCCCGGCCTGACCGAAACCGATATCTTCTCCGGCAACGCCTTCGGCCTGGCGCAGGTGCAGGAGATGGCGCGCAAACAGGTGCCGCTGCAACGCATGGGCCAGCCCGAAGAGGTGGCCGCCATGGCCATCTTCCTGGCCTCCGACCGGGCCTCTTACTGCACGGGCATGTGCTACGATGTCAGCGGCGGGCGCTGATCGGGCCTGCCCGGGATCGCGTTCTCCGCCGCCGTGCCGCCGCATCGCCCATCCGCTGGCGCCGCTGCTGACACCGCGTTCGGTGGCGGTGGTGGGCGCCTCGCCGCGCCAGGGCAACACCGGGCTGGGCGTGTTGCAGGCGTTGCGGCAGCTGGGCTTCGACGGGCCGCTCTATCCGGTCAATCCGCGCTATGGCGAGGTGGCGGGGCTGGCCTGCTATCCCGCCCTGGCCGCGCTGCCGGAACCGGTCGATCTGGCGGTGCTGGCGGTTGCCGATGCCAGGATCGAGGGCGAGCTCGGCCGCGCCATCGCGGCCGGGGCCCGGGCGGCGTCAATCTTCGGCAGCGGCCTGCTGCCCGGCGACGATGCCCTGGCGGCGCGGCTGGCGGCCATGCTGCGCGAGGCCGGCATGGTGGCCAACGGCGCCAACTGCATGGGCTTCTGCAATTTCGAGGCCGCCATCCACGTCACCTCGCATCCCTTCGCCTGGCAGCAACCGGGGCGGGTGGCGGTGCTGGCCCAGTCCGGCTCGGTGTTCGGCGCCCTGACGGCGAGCCGGCTGGGGGTGAGCCTTGCTGTTTCGATGGGAAGCGAACTGGCCACCGGCGTGGCCGATTACATGGACTACGCGCTGGAGCTGGGCAGCGTGCGGGTGCTGGCGCTGTTTCTGGAGACGGTGCGCGATGGCGAGGCCTTTCGGGCCGCGCTGGACAAGGCGGCGGCGCGCGATGTGCCGGTGGTGGCGCTGAAGGCCGGGCGTTCGGAGCTGGCGGCGGCGATGGCCATCGGCCATTCCGGCGCTCTGGTGGGCGACGACCGCGCCATCGCTGCCATCTTTCGCCGCCACGGCGTGCTGCGGGCCGCGACGCTGGACGAGCTGGTGGCCTCTTCGCTGCTGATGGAACGGGCGCGCGATGTCGGGCCGGGCGGCCTGGCGGCGATCCACGATTCCGGCGGCGAGCGCGAGATGGTGGCCGATATCGCCGCCGATCTGGGGGTTGGCTATGCCCGCATCGGCAAGGCGACCGCCGCCCGGCTGGCCCGGCGTCTGGATTACGGCCTGGCGCCGGAAAACCCCTGCGACGGCTATGGCAGTGGGCGCGACTTCGACGGCGTGATGCGCGATTGCTTTGCGGCGCTGATGGCCGACCCCGCCACGGCGCTGGGCCTGTTCTTTCTGGACGTGCAGCAGCACAACGCCTACAGCGCCGCGCTGGCCCGCGCCTGCGCCGCGGCGGCCGCCACCACGGACAAGCCGGTGGCGCTGGCGACCAACCTTGCCGGCACGGACCATCGCGAGCTGGCCGCCGATTTCACCCACCGCCTTGCCATTCCGGTGCTGGACGGCACCGTGCCGGCCATGAAGGCGGTGGCCCACGCCCTGTGGCGGCGCGACTGGAAGGCCCGCCCCGCCCCGGCGCCTCCCGCCATCTGCCCCGCCCGGCAGGCGCGCTGGCAGGAACGGCTGGCCCGGCCCTGCGACGAGGCCGAGGGCTTTGCCTTGCTGGCCGATTATGGCATCGCCACGGTGCCCCATGCGGTGGCGACCAGCGAGCGGGAAGCGCTGGCCGCCGCCCGCCGCCTGGGCCTGCCGGCGGTGCTGAAGACCGCCATGCCGGGCCAGCGCCACAAAAGCGAGGCCGGCGGCGTGCATCTGGGCCTGGACGACGAGGGCAAGGTGATCGCCGCCTGGCGCGACTTGGCCGGCCGCCTGGGGCCGCGCGTGCTGGTGGCGCCGATGATGGGGCCGGGCGTGGAGGCGATGGCGGGCATCGTTTGCGACCCCCAATTCGGGCCGCTGGTGGTGGTGGGCGCGGGCGGCGTGCTGGTGGAGGCGCTGGACGATGCGGCGGCGCTGGTGGCCCCGGCCCCGGCCTGGGAGATCCGGCAGGTGCTGGCCGGACTGAAGCTGCAACGCCTGCTGGACGGTGTGCGCGGGCGCGGCCCCTTTGCGGTGGCCCGGCTGGTGGAGACGGTGGCGCGGCTGTCGCTGCTGGCGTGGGAGCTGGGCGGGAGCCTTAGCGAGCTGGACGTGAACCCGGTACTGGTGACGGAAGGCGACGCGGTGGCCCTGGATGTGCTGGTGGTGGGGAAGGGGGAAGGGCGCCTGGCATAAGGCGCGCACGCTCGCTATTGCCGCAGCAGGTCGGCGCCGAAGCGCAGGATGAAGGCGGTCAGATCGGCCCCGATCAGCAGGGAGACCGGCTTGCCGCTGTCTTCCTGTAATTGGTCCAGCTTGCCTCTTAGCTCCTCGCCGACACTCCCGGCAGTCGAGACGATCAAGCCCATGGTCGCGTCTTTGTGGTGCTCGAAGGCTCTTTCTATGTCTCCGATGGCGCGTGTGTCGCTATGCTCCCCCGTGAAGGATTTGACTTGAACGACGAGAACGTCTCGCCTCACAAGGCCGGGTATGTGTATGGGGGCATTTTCGAATTCGACCAGCAGATCGGCCCCGTGATCGGATCGACCGCCTTGCCAATGTACTGTCTCGACACCTGGAACCCTCTCGAAGACCTCCTGCATGAGGGCTTCCAGCCTGGTATTCGGGTGGGTATGGTGGATTTGCTCCGATATTTCCCGCAAAAGAGGATGGACTTTCTCCGACAGGCGTCGAAGTTCGACTGTGCGGTTCTTTGGCTCAAATTCGAGAGTCCGGCCGAGATTTGCCAGAAGCTGTCCGAATTCCTCTTCTGCGTATATGCGCCAGTACCTGCCCCGCAATTTTAGACGTGTGCTCAAATAATTGGGTACTTTGGCGTCGTTTCTATTAAATGAAACGACTGATTCGGGATCGACCGCGAATCTGTGGTTGAAGTCATCATCCTCATAGCGAAATCCGTACTTATCCGTTACTCGAGCTAACGTGCAATGGCCCCATTTTGGGACGTTTATGTGCACAATATAGTCTCCGGGCTTTATTTCCAGGAGGAATTCGTGGTAACATTCTCGTTCTTCTGGTTTCAGAAGGATCCGGCCATATCGTTGAACTACTCCCTTAAGTATACGCATATCTGCCGTTGAAGTGTAACTCCATCCGAATCGGCTTTCCCCTTTCTTCAGGGAGTCGAAAATCATCTGTCGGACGTGGTCTTCACCTTTGAAAGCGTAAATGGTCATCTTGTGTCTCTATGTTGGCCAGCATCCGGCCTGTTGTTTGCCAAGCCCTAATCGGCCCCCGCAGGCCGGGTGGGGGAGGAACCGCCGGTGCGCTCGATCAGCGTCATGAGGGCCGTCATGGTCTCTTCGTGTCGCTTGGCCTCGGCTTCGTGACGCTTGGCCTCGGCCTCGTAGCGCTTGAGATCGGCTTGGTGGCGCCTTTCGTTCTCTCTGCGGGACTCCTCGAAGGATTGGGCGCGGCCTTTGTTGCTGCCGGCCATGACGTGAATGCCCCAGCCGATCAGGGCGGCGTGGAGGGCGATGCCGAAGCCGGTGACGGCGATGGCCACCCAGGCGATGACGGCGGGGGTGCCGGGGAGGGCTATGCCGACGAGCTCTATGGTGTTCATGAGATTGTGGCTCCGGATGACTGGCGCTGGCCTTTCCCTGGGTAATGGGCGCCGGGGTGGGGTGTCAAGGCGTGGGGCGGTCTTCGTCCAGGCGCAGGATGGCGGAGTTCAGGCAATAGCGCAGGCCGGTGGGCGGGGGGCCGTCGGGGAAGACGTGGCCCAGATGGGCGTCGCAGCGGGCGCACAGCACCTCGGTGCGGGGCATGAAGAAGATGCTGCGATCTTCCCTGGTTGCCACCGCCGCGGCCTCGAGCGGCTGGTAGAAACTGGGCCAGCCGGTGCCGGAATCGAACTTGGTTGCCGACGAGAACAGGGGCGCGTCGCAGCAGATGCAGCGATAGATGCCTTGCGCCTTGCTGGCGTGATAGGCGCCGGTGAAGGCGCGCTCCGTCCCCTTGCGCCGCGCGATGCGGTATTGCTCCGGCGTCAGGCGGCGGCGCCATTGGTCGTTGGACAGGGTGAGCTTTTCCGTCATCGGCCACCTCCCGGGGCGGTTTTGCCGGGGCGAGCTTACGCCGGCGGCGGTGGTGGTGTAAGGGTTTGCGCCGTCGCCGTGGGAGCGGACATGAACACCGCCATCGTCATCCACCTGGCCTTTTCCGTGCTGGCGCTGCCGCTGGGTGGCTGGATGCTGGCCGCGCCCAAGGGAACGCCGCGCCACCGGCTGCTGGGCCGGCTGTGGGTGGCGCTGGTGGTGGGCGCCTGCCTGTCGTCGTTCTGGATTCGCGGCGAGGATGGCTACAGCGCCATCCATCTGCTGACCCTGTGGACGCTGATCAGCGTTGCCATGGCCGTTATCTATATCCGGCGGCGCCGGGTGGCGGCCCATCGCGGCTGGATGATCGGCACCATGGCGGGGCTTGCGACCGCCGGCATCCTGGCGCTGGGGCCGCAGCGGCTGCTGGGCGAGCTGCTGTTCGGCTGGTAGCCTGGCGGCGGGCGGCTATACTGGCGCCCCCCCCCCGGACGAGGCCGCGATGGCGCGCGATCCCCGCTTTGACATCCTGTTCGAACCCGTCCGCATCGGGCCGGTGACCGCGCCCAACCGTTTCTATCAGGTGCCGCATTGCACCGGCATGGGTTCCAACTGGCCGCTGGCCCATGCCTGGCTGCGCGGCCAGCGCGCCGAGGGCGGCTGGGGCGTGGTGTGCACCGAAGAGACCATGATCCATCCCAGCTCCGATTCCTATCCTGGCGCCTCGATGCGGTTGTGGGACGACAGCGACATCCCGGCCTTCGCCGCCGCCGCCGACAAGGTGCACGAGCACGGGGCGCTGTTCGGGGTGGAGCTGGTGCATGGCGGCCTTTCGCGGCCCAATCTGGTCTCGCGCATGGCGCCGCTGGCGCCGGGGCACATGGCCAACAAATACCCGATGTCGCCCCAGGGGCGCGCCATGGACCGCCACGACATCGCCCAGCTGCGCCGCTGGCACCGCCAGGCAGCGCTGCGGGCGCAGAAGGCCGGGGCCGATATCGTTTATGTCTATTGCGCCCACGACATCGCGCTGCCCATGCATTTCCTGCTGCCGCGCTACAACCGGCGCAGCGACGAATATGGCGGCAGCCTGGAAAACCGCGCCCGCCTGCTGCGCGAGCTGCTGGAAGATACCAGGGAGGCGGTGGGCGCCAGCTGTGCCGTGGCGCTGCGCTTTGCCGTGGACGAGCGGGCCGGCAGCGACGGCCTGGAATGGCAGCGGGAAGGGCGCGAGGTGGTGGAGATGCTGGCCGAGCTGCCCGACCTGTGGGATGTGAATGTCTCGGCCTGGGAGAACGATTCCAAAAGCAGCCGTTTCGCCGAAGAGGGTTTTCAGGAAGACGCCATCGCCTTCGTGAAATCGGTGACGACCAAGCCGGTGGTGGGGGTAGGGCGCTATACCAGCCCCGATTCCATGCTGCGCATCGTGACATCCGGCATCGTGGATTTCATCGGCGCGGCGCGCCCGGCCATCGCCGATCCCTTCCTGCCGAAAAAGATCGCCGAAGGCCGCAGCGAAGACATCCGCGAATGCATCGGCTGCAACATGTGCATCACGGGCGATTTCTTCGCCGTGCCCATGCGCTGCACCCAGAACCCGGCGGTGGGCGAGGAATGGCGCCGCGGCTGGCACAGCGAGCGGGTGCCGCCGGCCAGCAAGGGCGAGCGGGTGCTGGTGGTGGGCGCCGGGCCGGCCGGGCTGGAAGCGGCCCGCACCCTGGGCCAGCGCGGCTGCCAGGTGACGCTGGCGGAGAGCGGCAGGGAGGCCGGCGGGCGCGTCGCCATGGAATGCCGGCTGCCGGGGCTGGCCGCCTGGGGCCGGGTGCGCGACTGGCGGCTGGGCCAGCTGCAACGGATGGCGAATGTGGAGCTTTTCCTGGAGAGCTTCATGGACGCCGAGACCATAGCCGCCTTCGGCGCCCCCCATGTGGTGCTCGCCACCGGCGCCCACTGGCGGCGCGATGGCGTGGGCCACGCCAACCGCTATGCCATCCCCGGTGCCGACGGGGGCCGGGGCAGCGCAGTGTTCGCGCCCGAAGATGTGGCGGCCGGGCGCGTGCGGCAGGGGCCGGTGCTGGTCTTCGACGACGACCACAACTATCTGGCTGGCGTGCTGGCCGAAAAGCTGGCTCGTGACGGCCTGGACACCGTGCTGGCGACGCCGGCCGCGATGGTTTCCGAGTTCACCGCCAACACGCTGGAACAGGAGTTCATCCAGGCCCGCCTGATCGAACTCGGCGTAGCCATCCGCCAGCAGGTCAATCTGGCGGCGATCGGCGCTGGCGGCTGCCGCCTGGCCTGCGTCTATAGCGGGCGGGAGAGCGAGGTTGCCGCCGCCGCCGTGGTGCTGGTGACATCGCGCCTGCCCGACGACGATGTCTGGCGCGCGCTGACCGCCCGGGCGCAGCTGGTGAAGGAGGCCGGCATTCGCACCCTGGCGCGAATCGGCGATTGCCACGCGCCTGCCACCATCGCCGCCGCCGTTCATGACGGCCACCGCTATGGCCGCACATTCGACGACGCTGCCGTTCCGGACATCCCCTTCCGCCGCGAGCCTGCGGCGCTGGCCGCGACGGGCTGAGGGCGACAAGGAAAAGGGGCGCCGACGACGCGGCGCCCCCTGACCTTCTGCGCGATCCCGCGCGGCTTACGCCGACGGGTCGTCGAACCACCAGCGTTCCATCAGACGGCCGCCGTCGAGGTTCCAGTTGCCGGCGACGTCCGGCCCGTGGCGCAGCCCGGTGGAGGCCGCCTCGACATGGTTGGCATACATGGCGACCAGCACGCCGCCCTCCGTCGCCAGGATCTGCTGCATCTCGCGATACATTTCGCGGCGCAGGCCCTGGTCGAGTTCGGCCCGGGCCTGGACCAGCAGTTCGTTGAAGCGGTCGTGCTTCCAGAAGGTGTCGTTCCAGGGCGCATCGGCCGCATAGGCGGTGGAAAACATCCAGTCTTCGGTCGGCCGCCCGCTCCAATAGCAGGTGCAGAAGGCCTTGTTCATCCACACATTGGACCAGTAGCCGTCCGCCGCTTCGCGGACGACGTTGATGTCGATGCCGGCCGGTGCCGCATGTTCCTTGTAGAGCACGGCGGCATCGACGGCGCCGACGAAGGCGGCATCCGAAGTGGAAAGATCGACCGCCAGGCTCTCCAGGCCGGACTGCTTCAGATACCATCTGGCCTTGTCCGGATCGTAGCTGGCCGCGCCGATATCGTCGGCATAAAAGCGGTTGGCCGGCGTGATCGGCGTATCCTGGCCGGGCACGCCATAGCCGCGCAGGATCTTTTCTACCACCTCGTCGCGGTTCATGGCGTGTTTCAGCGCCATGCGCACATTGTTGTCGTCGAAGGGCGCTGTGTCGGTGCGCATCGGCAGCGTGTAATGCAAGGTGCCGGTGGCCTGCACCAGGACGATTTCCGGGTGGCGTTCCAGCAGGTCGGCGGTCTTGAGGTCGACCCGGTCGATCACGTCCACCTGGCCCGACATCAGGGCGTTCTGGCGCGCCCCCGAATCGGCGATGGTGGTCATCTGCACGGCGTCGAACCAGGCCGCATCCGCCTTCCAGTAGTTGGGGTTGCGCTCCAGCGTCGAGCTGACGCCCGGTTCGTATTCCACCACCATATAGCTGCCGGCACCGATGCCCGATTTCGGATCGACGATGTTGCCTTCGCCGTCGCTGGGCTGGATGCCGAGATGGTAGTCGCTGACGATATAGGGGTAGTCGGCGTTGCCGGCATTGAGCTCGACCACCACCTTGTCGCCTTCGGCGCGGATGTCTTTCACCTGTTCGAACAGGCTGGAGACGGCCGAGATCGAATCCTCGCCGCGGTGGTAGTTCAGGCTTGCCACCACATCGTCGGGGGTCATGGTCTTGCCGTTGTGGAACTGGACGCCCTTGCGGATCTTGAAGGTCCAGGTCATGGCGTCGGGGGTGGCTTCCCATTCCTCGGCCAGCTCTGGCCCCAGCTGATTCTTCTCGTTCACGGCGGTGAGATAGTTGAACAGCCCACCCATGCCCATCGTGCTGATGAAGCCGTTTTCGTAGGTCGCCGGATCCAGGGTGTCGGTGGTGGAGCCATGGCCCAGGCCCATGCGCAGCGTGCCGCCGCGTTTGGGCATGTGGGAATCGGCCCCGGCGGCGTTGCCACCCAGAACCGTCGGCGCCATGGCCACCGCCGCCCCGGCGGCAGCGGCACCGCCCAGCACCGTGCGGCGCGTGGCGGCAGGCTTGTGGAGTTTGTCGGTCACGTCAGGTGTCTCCCATGTTGCGATCGCATGGCGATCGGATCGTCATCCGCCACCGCCGCCCCGCTGGCGACAATGGCACAAGCTACTTTGCCCCGGGCGCGGCCTGTCGGCAATGGCTTTCGGGGCCGTGGCGGTGCAACTGGCCGCCCCGATTTCCGATGATTGGAATAGCGGGAGAAGATGGCATGAGCATGAGCGCAGACAAAACGTCCTGCACCTGGAAGGCGGCTGCCAGTGCGACGCGGTGCGTTATCGGCTGACGCCGCCGCCGCTGACCCTCTATTGCTGCCATTGCGGCGAATGTCAGGCCCAGTCGGCCTTCGGCATGTCGCCGCCGGTGGCCGCCGACACCCCGGAGACGGATTGGGCCGCTTGCCGCGCCTGGTCGCGCCCCACCGCCAGCGGCGCCAGGCTGGCCTGCCATTTCTGCCCCGCCTGTGGCAGCCGGCTGTTCCATATCGGCAGCGCCCGTGCGCAGATCGTATCCGTGAAAGCCGGCTCGCTGGCGCGATCTGCTGCAACCCGTGGGCCATATCTGGACGATGAGCGCCCAGCCCTGGTTCCGGGTGCCGCAAGGGGCGCTGGCTGCCAGGGGCGAGCCGGAGGACATGGCCCCGTTCATGGAACGATGGCGCCAGCATTGGGCGGCGTGGCGCGCGAAGGTTGACGTCGCCGGGCCGGGGGGCCACAAGAGCGCGCACGGGGCGTAGCGCAGTCCGGTAGCGCACCTGCTTTGGGAGCAGGAGGCCGCTGGTTCGAATCCAGCCGCCCCGACCATCGCCCCGCCAGCGGCGCCTTGGCGTCAGCCGGGGCGGGTGCTACCGTCGCTCGCCCAGTTCGCGGAAGGGCCTCTCATCATGGACTGCGCTGCCCGAACCACATTCGCCGCCGCTCTGCTTTCGCTTGCCATGTGCGGCGATGTCCATGCCGGGGCGCCGGGCGCGGCGGCTCCGTCGGTCCCTGGCGCGGCCTCCGGCCAGGAGGTTGCGACCCACGCCGCGTCTGCCACGGTGGCGCACGGGCCTGCCGGACAGCGCTGCCAGAGCGGGCCGAAGCGCCTCCGCACCGAGGAATAAGCCCGTCCTTCGCGACCGTCCCGCCTGGCCTCCCCGGACGCTGCCGAAAAGCTATGGCGACGGGGCCAGGGCCGCCGCTCTGCGCCGGGCCCGCCAGGCGGCGATGTTCTCGCGCAGCATGAGGGCGCTGGGGGTGACGATCAGCGTCAGCATGGTGGCGAAGGCGAGCCCGAACACGATGGCGCTGGACAACTGAACCCACCACTGGGTCGAAGGCGCGCCCATCTGCACGCTGCGGGCGAAGAAATCGATATTGACCTGCAGCACCATCGGCATCAGGCCCAGGATGGTGGTGACGGTGGTCAGCAGCACCGGGCGCAGGCGCTGGGCACCGGTGCGCAGGATCGCGTCCCGGGGGGAGGCGCCGGCCTTTTTCAGCCGATCGAAGGTGTCGATCAGCACGATGTTGTTGTTGACCACGATGCCGGCCAGCGCGATCACGCCGATCCCCGACATCACGATGCCGAACGGCCGCCCGGTGACCAGCAGACCGACGATGACACCGATGGTCGACATCACCACCGCCGAGAGAATCAGAAAGGCGGAATAGAAGCTGTTGAACTGCGTCACCAGGATGATGGCCATCAGGAACAGGGCCACGGCGAAGGCTTGCAGCAGGAAGCGGGCGGCCTCGTCCTGGTCTTCGTTTTCGCCGCGAAACTCCACCTTGATGCGGGGGTCCAGCCCGGCCTCGCCGATGGCGGCCGCCAGCTGGGCAACCACGGTGTCGGCCAGCACGCCTTCCTCGACATCGGCCTTGACGGTCATCGCCCGCTTTCCGTCCACCCGCTGGATGGTGCCGGTCTGGGGCACCGCCTGGCGGGTGACGAAGTTCGACAGCGGCACCTGGCCCTGGGCGGTGGCGATGCGCAGTTGGTCGAGCTGGTCCAGGGTGCGGAAATCGCCGGAAAAACGGGCGCGCACATCGATCTCCTCCCGGGAATCGTCGGGTCGCATGGTGGAAAGCAGCAGGCCGTTGGTGACGAGCTGCACCATGCCGCCGATCGAGGCCACATCGGTGCCGAATTTGGCCGCCTGGGCGCGGTCCACGTCGATGTCCCATTCGATGCCGGGCAAGGGGCGGCTGTCCTCGATGTCGCGCAGGCCGTCCACGGCTTCCATGCGCTGGCGGATCGCCGCCACCACCGGTTCGATCAGCGCCGACTGGTCGGACGAGACCTGAATCTGGATCGGCTTTTCAGAGGCCGGCCCATCCTGCTGACCGCTGAGCTCGATCACGATGCCGGCGAGATCGGCCGTCCGCTCCAGCACGTCGGCGAAGATCTCTTCGGCCGGCGGGCGCTGGTTCCACGGCAGCAGTTCCACATTGATGCGCCCGATCACGTCTTCGGCACTGGACCTGGCCCCGCCACCGTCGCCACCGCCCGCGACCGTGGCATAGACCGTCCGGAAGGCGTCCATGGCGAGCACGCGCTGTTCCACCTCGCGCACCAGGCTGTCCTTCTCCCAGACCGAAAGGTTGCCGCGGGCGTGAATCTGGATCGCCGCCCGTTCCGGTTCGATGTCGGGGAAGAACTCCACGCCCTTGCCAAAGGTGCCATAGGCCATCTGCACCCCCACCAGCATGGCGACGGCGCCCGCCAGCACCTTGGCCGGGTGGCCCAGGGCGCGGCCCAGCAGCGCCAGATAGGCGCCGGTGAAGCCGCCTATGCCGGTCAGCGGTCCGGTGGCATCGGCTGCCAGCAGCCGTGCGCGTTCGGAATCGCCGCCGGCGGGCTTGCCGAACAGCGATCCCAGGGTGGGCACGAACACCAGCGCCATGGCCAGCGAGGCCGAAAGGGTGGCGATCAGGGTGATGGGCAGGAACTTCATGAACTCGCCCACGATCCCCGGCCAGAACAGCAGCGGCAGGAAGGCCACCAGGGTGGTCATGGTGGAGGCGGTGATCGGCCAGGCCATGCGCGAGGCGGCCGCCAGATAGGCCTGGCGGCGATGCTGGCCCTCGGCCATCTTGCGCTCGGCGTATTCGGTGACGACGATGGCGCCGTCCACCAGCATTCCCACCGCCAGGATAAGGCTGAACAGGACGACGATGTTCATGGTCAGCCCGGCCGACGACAGCACCAGGATGCCGGCCAGGAACGAGCCGGGGATGGCGACGCCCACCAGCGCGGCCGAACGCCAGCCCAGCGCCCAGACGATGACGATCATCACCAGCAGCACGGCCGAGAGCACGTTGTTCTGCAGGTCGCTCAACATGCGGCGGATGTCGTTCGACTGATCCTGGGTGAAGGCCACCTCCACCCCCGCCGGCCAGCCGGCAGCCGCCCGGGCGACGATATGGCGGACCTTTTCGATCGTCTCGATGATGTTCTCGCCGGTGCGTTTGGAGACCTCGATCGCCAGGGCCGGTTCGCCGGAGACGCGGGCGAAGGTGGACGGATCCTTGAAGGTGCGGCGCACCTCGGCGATGTCGCCCACGGCGGTCACCGCGTCGCCTTCCACCTTCACCGGCAGCGCCAGCAGCTCGCCCGCGCCCTCCAGTAGCCCCGGCACCTTGACGCCGAATCTGCCCAGGCCGGTATCCAGCACCCCGGCCGCCACCAGGCGGTTGGAACGGGCGACGAAATCGATCAGTTCCCTGGCGTCCAGGCGGTAGCTTTCCACCAGGGCGGGATCGATCACGATCTCCACCAGTTCGTCGCGCCCGCCCTGGATGGGGGCTTCCAGCACCTCCGGCAGGCTTTCGATGTCGTCCTGGAGATTGCGGGCCAGGGCCAGCAGGGTGCGTTCCGGCACATCGCCGGCCAGCGTCACCACCACCACCGGGAAAAGCGACAGGTTGACCTCGTGCACCGAAGGCTCGTCGCTGTCGGCGGGGAGCTCCGGGCTGGCGATATCCACCTTGCTGCGCACATCGTCCAGCGCGGCGTCGGGGTCGAAGCCGGCGTCGAATTCCAGCGTCACATTGGCACCGCCCCGATAGGCGGTGGAAGAGATCTCCCTGACGCCATCGATGCCCCTGAGCTCCTGCTCCATGGGGCGGATCAGGAGCCGTTCGGCATCGCCTGGCGAGATGCCCTCATGGGACATCGACACATAGATGATGGGGATGTCGATGTCGGGGTCCGATTCCTTGGGGATGGTAAGATAGGAAACGGTGCCGGCGGCCAGGACCAGCGCCAGCAGCATCAGCACCGTGCGCGGGCGGCCATAGGCGGCAGAGATCAGCGCGATCACGGCGTGCCCGCGCCGGCCATGGCCACCGCTTCCACGGGCTGGCCGGCCACCACGAATTCATGGCCCACCACGATCAGCACCGCCTCCTGCGGCAGCCCCGCCAGCCACAGCCCTTCCGCGCTGTTGGCGATCACGGTGACGGGGGCGAAACGCACGCGGTCGTCTTCGCCCACCAGCTTCACGCCCAGGCTGCCGTCGTCGGCCAGCGACAGGACGCCGGGAGAGACCAGATGGGCGGCGACGCTCTCCAGCGGCAGCGTCACCTCGGCGGTCATGCCGGCGGGGATGGCATGGTCCGGGTTGGCGATCTCGATCTCGACGGGAAAGGTGCGGGTGGCGGGTTCGGCGACGCGGGCGATGAAGCGGATGCGGCCCTCCACGCGCTGGCCGGTAACCAGCCGCACCTCGCCCGGCCCGCCTGTGGCCAGCCGGTCCACCTGGCGTTCGCTGACCGCCACCGCCACGACGATGGGGTCCAGATCGAACAGGCGGGCGATGGTGGCGTGGTCGCCGTTCTGGCTCACCACATCGCCGATCTCCACATCGACGGCCTCCAGCATGCCGGCGAAGGGCGCGGCGATGCGGGTGCGCGCGATGTCGAGGCGAATAGCCGCCAGCTGGGCGCGGGCGTCCTGCAGGTCGGCATAGGCTTCGGCGTTGGCGGTGGCTGCCCGCCAGCCGCTCTGGGCCAGCTGCTGCGAGGCGTCATAGGCGATGCGAAAGCGTTCCACCATCGCCTCGGCCCGGGCCAGCCGCTGCGGGCGGTCGCCGGCGGCGATGCGCGCCACGGTCTGGCCTTCCGCCACGGCCTCGCCCTCGCCCGCCGCGATCTCCTCGATGCGGCCAGAGGTTTCCACCCGCAGCGTCGCGGCGCGGTTGGCCTGGGTGCGGCCGGTGACGTTCATGGTCACGACATAGGGTTGGGCGGTGCTGACCGCCACCCGCACCCGCGCCGGCGGCCTTTCGTCTTCGGCGCGGGCGGCCTCGCTGCCGGCGGCGGGCGTCTCGTCCACCAGCCTGCCGGACCACACCCACAGCGCCGCCCCGATCGCCAGAACGATGGCCAGGATGTGGGAAAATCTCATGGCAGGGGCGTCCGTCGGTGGCGGGAAAGCGCGGGCAGACGGCACCGCGCGCGCCTAATGTGGCACAAGCCCCATATCGCAGGCCAGCACCCCGCCCGGCGGCGGGAGCCTCAGACCGCGTTCCAGATCCGGCGACGATAAACCGGGCTGTCGCAAGCCATCACCCGCTCCAGGTCGAGATCGCGGAGCTGGCGGTCGGACAGCATGTCGAGTTCATGGCGGGCCAGCGCCTGGCGGCGCAGCCTTCGCAGATGGGCAAGGATTCTCAGCATCGGAACCACCTTCGCCGGTGCCGGCGGCCAGGCCGCAGGCGGGTTGACGACGGTTTCCAGATGCTGCCGCCGCCGGTCTGCGGCAAGCCATGGCGCGGCATGGCTGTCATGCCGCCCCCGCATGGCCGCGGCTGGGACGTGGCCCGCGCCGGCCCGGCTGCTTCAGGCGGCGTCCTGCGCCGCGCGCGCCGCCTTGCGCAGGGAGGCCTTTTCCACCCGGCGCTTCAGACGCAGGGCGCCGGGCGGCAGCTCCCGCGTCCGGGCTTTGGCCAGAAAGCCATCCAGGCCGCCGCGCTTTTCCACCGTGCGCAGCGCATGGGCGCAGATGCGCAGCCGCACCGGCATCCCCAGCGCCTCCGAGAACAGGCTGACGCGGATCAGATTGGGGCGGAACACGCGCCTGGTCTTGTTTTCGGCATGGCTGCGGTTGTTGCCCGCCATCACCCCCTTGCCCGTCAGCTCGCATCTGCGCGCCATCGCCGCACCCTCCACACCAGGGCGGCGGCCTTAGCACCGCCTTCCCGTGCGGTCAACGCCTGCGGGCGGCGAGCAGGGTATCGCGGGCCTGATTGAGCTGACGGGCGAACCAGGGCGATCCGCCCTTGTCCGGGTGGTTTTTCGCCATCAGCGCCCGGTGGGCGGCCCGGATCGTCTCGCTGTCGGCGTCGATGGCCACGCCCAGGATCTCGGCCGCCTCGGCAGTGCTCATGGCGCCCGGCCTGGCGCCGCCCGGCCCCGCTCCACCCCAGCCCGCGCCCCGGCCAGCGCCCAGACGCCGTTTCCAGGGAAACAGCAGCGGCACCAGCAGCAGGCCCGGCAACAGCGCCGGGCGGAACATGCCATAGGCAAGCAGGGCCAGCACGGCGGCGGCCAGCAGGACGGCAAGGATGCGCTTTGCCCAGCGCACCACGCTGGACGCCCTGGCGTTGATGCCGATCCAGGTCAGCGCCCAGACCAGCAGCACCAGGGCGGCGCCGACGAGCAGATAGGTCATGTCGGGTGGGAAGGGCCGCTGGCAACCGCTAGCCGCGGCTGCGCATCAGCCGCTCCTTGTGGCGGCGCCAGTCCCGGTCGCGCAGCTGGGCGCGCTTGTCATAGGCGTGGCGGCCCTTGCCCAGCCCCAGTTCCAGCTTGGCGACGCCGCGGCGGTTGAAATAGAGGCCCAGCGGCACCAGCGTGTAGCCGGCCCGCGCCACCTGCCCCGCCAGACGCTGAATCTGGCGTCGATGCAGCAGCAGCTTGCGGGTGCGCACCGGCTCGTGGGCCGCGCGGGCGGCCGGACCGTAGGGCGGGATGTGGCAGCCTTCCAGCCACAGCTCGCCGCCGCGTTCGCGGGCGAAGGCATCGTCGATGTTGACCCGCCCGGCCCGCAGCGATTTCACCTCTGTCCCCGTCAGCACGATGCCGGCCTCGAAACGCTCCTCGATGGCATAATCGCGCCCGGCCTTGCGGTTGCGGGCGACGTGGCCCGTCCGTTTCTGTCCGGGCATCGCCGGGTCAGGCGATCAGGCCGGCGCTTCTCATCGCCCGGCGCACCTTCTCGCGCGTCGCCTCGCCGGGCGGCACCAGCGGCAGGCGCGGCTTGCCATCGCCCCAGCCCAGCAGGCTGGCGGCGAACTTCACCGGCGCGGGGCTGGTTTCGCTGAACAGCGCTTCGTGAAGCGGCATCAGCCGGTCCTGAATGGCGCGGGCGGCTTCGAAATCGCCCGCCTGCCAGGCCTCGTGCATGCGGGCACAGAGCGCGGGCGCAACATTGGCGGTGACCGAAATGCAGCCATGGCCACCCATGCCCAGCAGGCCCAGCACCGCCGCATCCTCGCCGGAAAGCTGGATGAAATCGGCCCCGCAATGAAAGCGCTGTCTGGAGACCCGGTCGGCGGCGGCGGTGGATTCCTTGCAGCCCACCACCCGGGGCAGGCGGGCTATGCGCGCCATGGTTTCGGGCAGGATATCGACGCCGGTGCGGCCGGGGATGTTATAGACCAGCAGGGGGATATCGACGGCCTTCGAGACCGCCTCGAAATGGCGGAACAGGCCCTCCTGGGTGGGTTTGTTGTAATAGCCGGTGACGATCAGCGCCGCGTCGGCGCCCGCCTCCCTGGCGTGGCGGGTCAGGGCGATGCACTCGCTGGTGGAATTGGAGCCGGTACCGGCCAGCACCGGCACCCGCCCCGCCGCCGCCTCGACGCACAGCCTCACCACGCTCATATCCTCGCGGTGGGAAAGGGTGGGCGATTCGCCGGTGGTGCCCATGGCGAGCAGGCCGTGGCTGCCCTGGTCGATGTGCCAGTCGACGAAGTTGCGATAGCCGTCTTCGTCGATCTCGCCATCGCGCATGAGGGTGATAAGGGCGACGAAGGATCCCTTCAGCCTCGCGGTCGTCATGGCACGGATTCCCGTTCGGGACAGGGGGCGCAGCATAGCCCCCGCCCCCTCGGGCCGCAAGCGTCCGACGGCGCGGGCGCGCGCCTGATGGGGGACGGCCCGAAGGGAGCCCGAAACGCCGCGATCCGCTAGCGAGGCCCTCCACCGGCCGCCGCAGGACGGGGAAGAGGGTTAGATGCCGCCGGTATCGACCCTGGAACCTGCATCGAGCCGGCGTGCGGGAGCGCGCGGGGCAGGCCGCATTTCTTCACTGCCCACACGTCCCAGCGGCACCCAACGCATCTTCTCCCGCGGCCGGCGTCCGGCGTCAACGAAGGCCAAGTGCATGGTGTCCGGCCCGGGGCGCTTTGCGCTCGCCATCCGCGCCCTGTAGGCTGGCGGCCGCGCTTGACCGGCTGCCGGGATGCCCGGCGGGGGAGGGGCCGTGACGTTCTGGATCGGCGATATCGCCATCGATCGCATCGAGGAATCCTGCGAGCTCGGCAATCTGCCCCATGTCGATTTCCCCGCCGCCACGCCGCAGGCGCTCGCGCCCTATCTGGAATGGCTCTGCCCCCACGCCATCTGCCCGGTCAGCGGGCGTATCGTCATGCCGGTGCAGACCTATCTGCTGCGCACGCCCCGCCGCACCGTTCTGCTCGATACCTGTGTCGGCAACCACAAGAACCATCCCGGCTTCCCCGCCTGGCACCGGCGCAGCGACTACCGGCTGCTGGAAGATCTCGCGGCCGCCGGCGTGGCGCCCGAACAGGTCGATATCGTCATGTGCAGTCATCTCCATCTCGACCATGCCGGCTGGAACACCAGGCTGGAAGACGGGCGCTGGGTGCCGACCTTTCCCAATGCCCGCTACCTGTTCTGCCGCGAGGAGCTGGACTTTGCCGAGGCCGAGGCGGGGCGGGGCGACAGCGTCTATGGCGAAAGCGTGCTGCCGGTGCTGGAGGCGGGGCTGGGCGAGGTGGTGGCCATGGATTTCGTCCTGGACGACCATCTCCGCCTGGAGCCGACGCCGGGCCACACCCCGGGCCATGTCGCCACCCATCTGGCATCGAAGGGCCAGCGGGCGGCGATGTGCGGCGACCTGATCCACGCCCCCTTCCAGCTGCCCCACCCGGAGTGGAGCCCGGTCTATGACTGGAACCCGCGGCTGGCCGCCACCACGCGCCGCCGCTTTCTGGAAGCCTTGGCCGACGAGGATATCGTGATGATGACCCAGCATTTCCCGGCGCCCTCGGTGGGCCATATCCTGCGCCGCGGCCAGGGCTTCGCCATGCGCTATCTGGGCTGCGACAGGGTGCACGGATGACCATTCTGAAGATCGCCCGCATGGGTCATCCGGTGCTGAGCTGCCGCGCGTCCGAGGTGCCCGATCCCACCGCGCCGCGCATCCGCAAGCTGGTCGCCGATATGGTCAAAACCATGCAGGATGCCGGCGGCCAGGGGCTGGCCGCTCCCCAGGTTCATGTGCCGCTGCGGGTGGCGGTTTTCATCGCCCCGCCGCCCCCGGGCGAGCGCGAGCGCATCACCGCCATCGTCAATCCGGTGCTGGAGCTCCTGACCGAACGGCGCATCGAAGGCTGGGAGGGCTGCCTGTCGGTGCCGGGCCTGCGCGGCCTGGTGCCGCGGGCGCCGCTGGTGCGCTATCGCGGCATCACGCCCTGGGGCCGGCCCATCGATTGCACGGCCGAAGGCTTTCACGCCGTCCTGGTGCAGCACGAGTTCGACCATCTGGACGGCATCCTCTATCCGCAGCGGATGACGGATCTCACGCGCCTGATCTTCGAATCCGAGGCCCGCTGGTTCCCGCCCTCCGGCGCCGACGAGGGATCGTGAACGCCACGCCCCGCCGTCGGCAAGCCCGCCGCCGCCTGCTGCAGGCGGCGCTGGCCCACATCCCCTTCGACGGCTGGACCCGGGTGGCGATGGAGCGCGGCGCCGTCGATCTGGGCCTGGCGGCGGGCGAGGCGCGGCGCCTGTTCCCCGGCGGCGGGGCCGAATTGCTGGCCCTGTTCGTCGCCGAGGCCGACCGCGCCATGGTGGCCGAACTGGCGCGGCGCGACCTGGCCGCCATGCGCATGAGAGAGCGCATCGCCACGGCCGTCACCGTGCGCCTGGAACACCACGCGCCCCACCGCGAAGCCCTGCGCCGGGCGCTGCTGCTGCAGGCCGTGCCCGGCGCGCCGGGCGGGGCGGGGGCGCTGTGGCGCACGGTGGATGCCATGTGGCGCGCCGCCGGCGATACGGCCACCGATTTCAGCTTCTACACCAGGCGGGCGCTGCTGGCGGGGGTTTATCTCTCCACTCTGCTCTACTGGCTGGACGACCGCTCCCCGAATTTCGAGGCCAGCCGGGCCTTTCTCGACCGGCGCATCGACAACGTCATGGGCATCGGCCGCCTGCGGGCGCGGCTGGCACGAACACGGCTGGCCCGGGGGCTGCCCGCCTCCGAGCGCATCCTGCGCTGCGCCCTCAGGCGCCGTGCTTCGGGAAAAGCCGCGTGACGTGGCCCATCTTGCGGCCTGCCCGCGCCTCCTCTTTGCCATAAAGGTGGAGGCAGGCGCCGGCCTCGCCCGCCAGCGCCTGCCAGCTGTCGGCCTCGCCGCCCAGCAGGTTGGTCATGACGGCGTCGCTGTGGCGGGCGGGATCGCCCAGCGGCAGGCCGGCCACGGCGCGCACCAGCTGCTCGAACTGGCTGCAATGGCAGGCGTCGATGGTCCAGTGGCCGGAATTATGCGGCCTGGCCGCCAGCTCGTTCACCAGAAGGCGGCCGTCGCGGGCCACGAACATCTCCACGGCCAACAGGCCCACCAGGCCCAGCGCTTCGGCCAGCCGCCGGGCGATGGCCTGTGCCTGACGGGCCAGCGGGGCGGCGATGCGGGCCGGCACGCGGCTTTCGGCCAGGATATGGCGGCGGTGGAGGTTTTCCGCCACGTCGAAGCCGGCCATGCGCCCGGCGCCGTCGCGAGCCACGATGGCGGAGATTTCGCACTGGAAAGCGACCAGGCCTTCCAGAATGGCCTCGCCGCCGCCGGCTGCGTCCGCCCAGGCGGCTTCGGCGTCGTCGCCGGGGCCGATCGTGGCCTGGCCCTTGCCGTCATAGCCCATGCGGGCGGTCTTCAGCACCGCCGGGCGCCCGATATCGGCCAGCGCCCGCGCCAGTTCGGCGCCATCGGCCAGCGCCCGCCAGGGGGCGGTGGCGATGCCCAGCCGGTTGATGAACTCCTTCTCCCTGGCCCGATGCTGAACCGTTTCCAGGCAGCGCCAATGGGGCCGCACCGGCACGCGCCGGCCCATGCGGGCGAAGGCGGCCACCGGCAGATTTTCGAACTCATAGGTGACGACATCGACGGCGGCGGCGAAGCGTTCCAGCCGGGCGCCATCGTCATAGCCGGCCACCGTGGTCGCGGCGGCGACCTGGGCCGCCGGGCTGGCAGGCTGCGGGCAATAGATGTGGCAGCGATAGCCCAGCCTGGCGGCGGCCAGCGCCGTCATGCGCCCCAGCTGGCCGCCGCCGACGATGCCGATGGTGGCGCCCGGCGGCAGCGCCATGGCGTGCCCGGATGCCACCGCCTCAGCCGTCGGGGATGTCGGCCACGGCGGCGGTCTGGCGGGCGCGCCAGTCGTCCAGCGCCTGCGCCACGCCGCCATCGCCCAGGGCGACGATGGCGGCCGCCAGCAGCGCCGCGTTGACGGCGCCGGCGCGGCCGATGGCCAGGGTTGCCACCGGCACCCCGGCCGGCATCTGGACCATCGAAAGCAGGCTGTCCAGGCCGCCCAGCGCCTGGCTTTCCACCGGCACGCCCAGCACCGGCAGCGGCGTCTTGGCGGCCAGCATGCCCGGCAGGTGGGCGGCGCCGCCGGCACCGGCGACGATGGCCTTCAGCCCCCGTTCGCGCGCCGCTTCGCCATAGGCATAAAGGCGATCGGGCGTGCGATGGGCCGACACGATGCGCACTTCGTGGCCTATGCCCAGGGTGTCCAGCGTCCGGGCGGCATAGCGCATGGTCGCCCAGTCGGAGCGGCTGCCCATCACCACGGCAACGACGGTTGCGGCCACCTTTTCCCCCTGGATGCGGGGCCATCCTGCCGCCAGGGGCGGTTCGGCGCAAGGTTTGGCCCAGGGCGCGCCCGCTTGCACCGCCGCAAGGCGCCTCTCTACGATGGCTTCGGGGTGCCCGCGTCATGCTGGCCTTCGCCGAACAGCTGGTCCTGTTGCTGCATGACGACGATGGCGGTCTGCTGCCCATCCAGGGGGACGCCTTCGATTGCGCACTGGCGCAGCGCGGCATCGTGATCCGCAAGGGCGCGTGGTGGCTGCTGCGCTCGCGGCGCCGTTCCGGGCGCTCTGGGGCCGCACATCCCGGGGAGAATTTCTACGGGGAGGAGGAGTTCGGCGGCCAGCGCTATTTCACCGCCATCTATCCCGACCGCGCCGTCGCCGAGGCCTGCATCAGCTGCCACAACGGCCACAAGGATTCCCCGCGCCGCGATGCCGAGGTTGGCGACGTGATGGGCGGCGGCGTCATCCGCATCCCGATGGACTAGCAGCGACGGACCGCCAGTGGCCGCCATGGAGCGAAGCCCTGAGTGCATTCTGGACCTTCAGCAAAGCGTGCTCACGTTGGGTGATCAAGAACCGAGTCGTCGTTCTCGGAGAGCAGATATTGTCAAGTAGCCTGCAAAATTGAAGGTCAAACCGATAAGAAGCCATGCCCACCACCTTCGACCTTTCATACGTGCCACAGATGCGCACAAAAAGGCGAAAACTGGACTTAGTAGAGCAAGCATCACAATTGCAAGGATCAACGGACTCTCTAAAGATTTGCTCGTAGATAGACTTTCGATTAGTTTAGCAATTACTGCTATAGCAATCGAGATTATGGCGGCCACAAGAAAAGCTTTCCGCGTAGCAGTCACTATAAATCCCAAAACCCTTTGTATAGAGGAAAGGGTTTTTCGTATAGATATGATAGTTTTCCGTATGTTGGCCTTAATTTCCGTAGCCAAAATGCACATTATCAGATAGCCTAAAAAAGGAACCAGACCAATAAAAAACCATACCTGCCACCTACGTCCTTTTTCGTGTGCTTTGGCTGCGCACAAGAGAGCAAATACAAAAGGACTTAATACAATGGGTATCACAATAATGGGATCCAAGTATTCGACTATCTTCGCTATTAAGCAAACAACGAAGACCTCAAGAGCGTTAAGACCGTTGGTGGAACTATAATTATCTTCAAATAGACGCTTAATCGCCGTTGTTGTGATATAGATCAAGACTGCTACTGTGGCTAAAGCTACGGCGGCTCTCAAGATCGAATATATGATATTCAGAAAGCCTTTTCCTGTAATGGCCAAGTGTTTTTGTATAGTGCTAGGGGTTTGCCGCATGATTGAAAGGATCCATTGTGCGCCAGCCTTAAAAATCCTTTGCGCAGCTTCTAGGGTTTTTTGTATGATGATAAAGACACTTCGTATAAAGGAAATGGTTTTCTGCGCTCCAATCCTACAGTTTTCCTGTACGATGACGGAAGTTCTTCGTATGGTAGAAAGAACTTTCTGCACAACATTCAAGGCTTTTTGTATGGTGCTCATATTGTGTCTCGCTCGACTTTGTGGAGTAACCCGGGTCAGATTGACGCAATCTATAGCACCAAGGTGTGGATTAGCGGCTGTTGCAGCATGGCCGGAAGCATGCTGACGTCATGTGCGGCGCCGCGGCGCATAGTGACTCACCTTCACAACAGTCGAGCCAGGGCTATACACGAGTATGGCTCTTTGTCAACACCTTCCTGCCAACGTTGGTGTAGCTGCGACCCCATGTCGTAGTGGGTTTGCGCTTTGCGCGCGATCCCGGGGCCGCATGTAGAGGTCGACGGCCGTGTGGGATGCCCGCACAAACGGTGGTGTATCTCGCCTGCTCATGAAACAGGACTGCGCTCCCGGTTGCTGCCTGGACGGCACGAGCGGGCGATGTAAAGTGCGGTTCGGCGATCTCGGGAGGAAGCCCTGGGCGCGTTCTGGACCTTCAGCCTGGAGTTCTACCGCCGCGAGGGGGTCGAGCGCGCCCTGCTCCAGCTCCAGGAAACGGCGGGGGCCGATGTCAACCTGCTGCTGCTGGCCCTGTGGCGGGCAAGCCTGGGCCTGGAGGCCCTGGACCGGGCCGGCATGGCCGCGCTGGCTTCGCGCCTGGCCCCCTGGCGCCGCCAGGTGACCGAAAGGTTGCGGGCGGCCAGGAAGGCCCTGCGCGGCGGCCTCGCTCCGGTCCCGGCCGGCGAGGCGGAAGGCCTGCGCCAGGCGATCCTGGCGAACGAGATCGAATCGGAGCGTATCGCCCAGGCCGTGCTGGAAGCCGCCACGCCCGAGGCGGCGGGGCGGGAGTTCATCGCCCCGGCACCGGCGGCGGTGGCGGCCGGGCTGGCGGCCGCCATGGCCCTGGCCGCCCCGCCGGGCGACGACCACCGCCGCGCCCTGGCCGCCCTGGTGGCGGCCGCCTGTCCCCGGGCCAGCGCCGCCGCCATCGCCAGCGCCCTGGCCGTCTTTGCCTAGCCCGCCTCGCTTCCCCTCGCCAGGCCTTGCCAGCGCCTGGCTAAGGTGTTGTCGATGCCGAACAGGTCCAGCCAGCGGCCCACGGTGTGGTCCACCATTTCGTCCAGCGAGCGCGGGCGGGCATAGAAGGCCGGCACCGGCGGGGCGACGATGGCGCCGAGATCGGCGACGGCCGCCATGGAGCGGATGTGGCCGCCGTGAAGCGGCGTTTCGCGCAGGCCCAGCACCAGGCGGCGGCGTTCCTTCAAGGCGACATCGGCCGCGCGCGTCAGCAGATTGGAGGTGACGCCGGTGGCGATCTCGGAGAGCGTCTTCACGGAACAGGGGGCGACGATCATGCCCATGGCGGCGAAGGAGCCGCTGGCAGGCGCCGCGCCCAGATCGCCGATGGCATAGCTGCGATCGGCCAGCGCCCGCGCCTCGGCCGCCTTCATCCCGGTCTCGAAGGCCAGCGTCGCTTCGGCGGTGCGCGTCATCACCAGATGGCTTTCCACCGGCAAAGCGCGCAGGGCTTCCAGCAGGCGCACGCCCAGGATGGCGCCCGAGGCGCCGCTGATCCCCACCATCAGGCGTGCCGGTCTCGCCATTCTTGCCGCGCCTCCTTATAGTGATCGCGGCGGGGCCGGTCCGGCCTCGCCCGGGCGCCGCGCCGCTGCGGCGCCGGCGACATTAGGCCGGAGACCGCGATGAACCAAACCTCCGATTTGGCAGAGCTCGAGGCGCGCCACGCCGCGCTGGAGCGCGATATCGACGACGAAGCGAATCGCCCCTTGCCCGATCAGATCCGTTTGACCGGGCTGAAGCGCCAGAAGCTCAAGGTCAAGGAGGAGATCGCGCGGCTTTGCGACGAGCCGCCCTCCGCCGCCTGAGCGCGGCTATCCCGCCAGCCTGGCGGCCATGGCCGTGGTGCTGTGGCCTTGCTCTATCGCGGCCAGCACCACCTTGCCGCCCTGGCGTTCCACCTCCCTGGCGCCGACCACCTGTTCGCGCGTGTAGTCGGCGCCCTTGATCAGCACATCCGGGCGCAGGCTTTCGATCAGGGCCAGCGGCGTTTCCTGGTCGAACACCACCACCGCGTCCACATCCGCCAGCGAGGCCAGCACCTGGGCGCGCGAGCGCTCGTTCTGCAGCGGCCGCCCTTCGCCCTTGACCAGGCGGACGGAACGGTCGCTGTTCAGCGCCACCAGCAGACGGTCGCAGCGGCTTCTGGCCTGGCGCAGCAGGCTGACATGGCCGGGGTGGAGGAGATCGAAGCAGCCGTTGGTAAAGCCCACCTGCCGGCCCTGGGCGCGCCAGCGCCGCACCAGCTCGCCCACGGCCGCTGCCGTGACGATCTTGTTCTCCCAGCCGGCCAGGGTCTGGCTGGCATGGGCGCGCCTGAGGTCGTCGATGGCGGCCACGGCCGTCCCCGCCCGCCCGACCACGATGCCGCCGGCCAGATTGGCCAGCCGCGCGGCCGTGGCCGGCGCCAGGCCCCGCCCCAGCGCCGCCGCGAAGGTCGCCACCACCGTGTCGCCGGCGCCCGAGACATCGAACACCTCCCGCGCTTCGGCGGCGAAATGCTCCACGCTGCCGTCCCGGCCCACCAGCGACATGCCATCGGCGCTACGGGTGACCAGCAGATAATCGGCGCCGGCATCGGCCATGACGCGCCTGGCCGCGCCCACCAGTTCGTCGTCGGTCTCGGCCATGGTGCGGGCGGCCAGGGCCAGCTCGCCGCGGTTGGGCGTCAGCACGGTGGCGCCGCGATAGCGGGAGAAATCGCGGCTTTTGGGGTCCACCACCACCGGCACGCCGGCGTGGCTGGCCGCGTCGGTGGCGGCCTGGATCACGCCCGGCGTCAGCACACCCTTGGCGTAATCGGACAGCACCAGCACATCGCAGCCGTCGATGCCGGCGGCGACGATATCGGCGATCTGCGCCTCGATCGCCGCCTCCACCGCCCGTTCGCTTTCGCGGTCGGCGCGCAGCAGCTGCTGGCCGCCGGTGACATAGCGCATCTTGGTGGTGGAACGCCGCCCCCGCTCGACCAGCAGATAGGGTTCCACCGCCCTCTCTTCGGCGATCATGGCGATCAGGTCGCGCCCGGTGGGGTCGTCGCCCACCACGGCGACGAAGCTGACCTCGGCGCCCAGCTCGACCAGGTTTCTCACCACATGGCCGGCGCCGCCCAGCATCGATTCCTCGGCGCCGACGCGCAGCACCGGCACCGGCGCCTCCGGCGAGATACGATCCACCTCGCCATAGACGAAGCGGTCCAGCATCAGATCGCCCACCACCATGGCGCGGACACCGGGCAGCGCCTCGATGGCGGCGGCGAGGTCGGGGGCGTCTGTCACGGCGATGTCCGGCGCTGGCGGGGATTCGCTATGCACCGCCGCGCCCATAGCGTCAACCGGCGGCGCACCGCTTCGCTGCCGGCTCGCTGCCGATTCGATGCCAGTTCAAGGCAGGTTTGACGCCGGAGGGCGGGCAGGGCAGAGATGGCGGGCGCCGCAGGGGGAGGGATCATGTCGCAGCGATACCGGGAGGCCTGCCGCCGCGCGCTGGAAGATCCCGCCGGCTATTGGGGCGAGATCGCCGAGGGCATCGCCTGGACGCGGCGCTGGCAGCGGGTGCTGGACGACGACCGGGCGCCCTTCTACCGCTGGTTCGCGGGGGGCGAGACCAACACATGCTGGAACGCGCTGGACCGCCATGTGGACGCCGGGCGCGGCAGCCAGCGGGCGCTGATCTGGGACAGCCCCATCACCGGCGCCAGCCGCGTGCTGAGCTATGACGAGCTGAAGCGCGAGGTGGCCACCTTCGCCGGCGTGCTGCGCCGCCACGGCGTGGACAAGGGCGAGCGCGTGCTGATCTACATGCCGGCGGTGCCGGAGGCGGTGGTGGCCATGCTGGCCTGCGCCCGCATCGGCGCCATTCATTCGGTGGTGTTCGGCGGCTTTGCGGCGGCCGAGGTTGCCAAGCGGCTGGACGACGCCACGCCCAGGCTGGTGCTGACCGCCAGTTGCGGCATCGAGCCCGGGCGCGTGGTGCCCTATCTGCCCATTCTGGAGGATGCCTTCCGCATCGCCAGCCACGCGCCGGCGGCGGTGATCGTGCTGGCGCGCGAACAGCAGGCGGCGGCGCTGAAGCCCGGCCGCGACCTGGACTGGCACGAAGAGGCCGCCGCCGCCAGCCCGGCCGACTGGGTGCCGCTGGCCGCCACCGATCCGCTCTATATCCTCTATACCTCCGGCACCACCGGGCGGCCCAAGGGGGTGGTGCGCGACAATGGCGGCCATGCGGTGGCGCTGCATTGGTCGATGAAGGCGGTCTATGGCATCGATCCCGGCGATTGCTGGTGGGCGGCCAGCGATATCGGCTGGGTGGTGGGGCACAGCTATATCGTCTATGCGCCGCTGCTCCACGGCAACACCACGGTGCTGTTCGAAGGCAAGCCGGTGGGCACGCCGGATGCCGGCGTGTTCTGGCGGGCGATCGCCGAACATGGCGTCAAGGCGCTGTTCACGGCGCCCACCGCCTTTCGCGCCATCAAGAAGGAAGACCCCCAGGGCCGTTTGCTGGCCCGCTACGACCTGGCGGGGTTCGAAACCCTGTTCCTGGCCGGCGAGCGCGCCGATCCCGACACCGTGCAATGGGCCGAGCGCCTGCTCGACCGCCCGGTGATCGACCATTGGTGGCAGACCGAAACCGGCTGGGCCATGGCGGCCAATTGCATCGGCCTGGGCCGGCTGCCGGTCAAGCCGGGTTCGCCCACCAAGCCCGTGCCCGGCTATCGCATCGACATTCTGGGCGACGACGGCAAGCCGCTGCCGGCGGGCAGGATCGGCGCCGTATGCGCGCGCCTGCCGCTGCCGCCCAGCGGCCTTGCCACCCTGTGGAACGACGATGCCGGCTATGTCGCGAGCTATCTGGAAGACTTCCCCGGCTATTACCGGACCGGCGATGCCGGCATGTATGACGAAGACGGCTATATCTACATCATGAGCCGCACCGACGACCTCATCAACACCGCCGGCCACCGCCTTTCCACCGGCGCCATGGAGGAGGTGCTGGCAAAGCATCCGGATGTGGCCGAATGCGCCGTGATCGGGGCGGCGGACGCGCTCAAGGGCCAGGTGCCCCTGGGCCTTCTGGTGCTGAAGGCGGGGGTGGCGCGCGACCGGGCCGAAATCGTCGCCGAGGTGGTCGCCATGGTGAGGGCGGAGATCGGCGCCGTCGCCAGCTTCCGCCAGGCGGCGGTGGTGGAACGCCTGCCCAAGACCCGTTCGGGCAAGATCTTGCGAAAAACCATGCGCCAGATCGCCGATGGCGAGCGGGTGCCGGCGCCGGCGACCATCGACGACCCGGCCATCATGGACGAGATCGCCCAGGCGCTGAAGCCGCTGGGCTATGGCGGCGGCTAGCGCCTACCAGTCGAAGCTGCGGATCAGCGCCAGGCGCAGGATGGCGAGCTCGTTATCGACCTTATAGAAGACGGGCCGGCGGGGCGTGCCGCTGCCGCAGCAGCGGTTGTTGCCGGAACGGTTGGAGATGTGGCGGGTGGTGCCGAAATCCACATAGAGGCCTTCCAGCCGCAGCGTCCAGGCCTGGGCGATGGCGGCCTCGGCCCCCAGCGCCAGCGTCCAGCCGATCCGGGTGTCGCTGTCGCGGAAGGAATCGTCCGGGTCCACATGCCAGGGCGTAGGGCGGCCATCGACGAGGCGCCGGTCCAGATCGGTGACGGAGGCGACGACGCGCCCCGCCGCCAGCCCGCCGCTGGCGAACAGGGTCGCCGGCCCCAGCGCCCGTTCGATGCCGGCCCGGGCCGTGGCCAGCCAGCGCGCCTCCACGGCCGCGGTTTCGTCCCCGGCCTCGGGGTCCAGCCGGTCGCTGCTGGCCGCCAGATCGCCGAAGCTGGCGTCGAGCTCGATTCGGAACGCCAGGCCGGCAAGCGTGAAGCGCTGGCCGATCAGCACGCCGCCTATGGGGGCGGAAGCGCCGTAATCGAGCGACGATCCGGGGTGGCCCCAGTGCGAGAAACCGTCCACATCGACGATCTGGCTGCCCGCCCGCCCGACGCCTGCGAACATGCCGCCATAGGCGCCCTGCCAGCCGTCATCGGCGCGCGCGCCCTCCGCCAGCGCCAGCGCCGCCGCCAGCACCGCCAGCGCACGGCAGGAATGGAGCGTTTTCGTCATCTGCCCTCTCCCCGGTGGCCGCCCCGGCGGTCGCGGCCCTTTCCTCGCTGCCGCCGGCCTCACCGCGCCGCGCCCTCGACGATCTCGCGAATCTTGTCGCTGACGGCCTGGGGCCGGTGGCCGAACAGCGAGCAATGGCCCATGCCCCGCAAAAGGTGGAAATGGCCGTCGGCCGCCGCTTCGGCCACCAGCCTGCCGCGCGCGGGCGGCGTCTGCATATCCTGTTCGAAGGCGATGACGTGGAGCGGGCGGGTGGCGTGGGGCAGCCGTTCCATGGCGGAATAATCCAGGCAGGCCTGCCATTGCGCCGCCAGCATGTCGCCGTCGCGCTCGCCATAGGCGGCGGCCACAATGGGCTTCACCTTCTGCCACAGGGCGTCGTCGCCCAGCACCTCGGAGGGATACATCAGCAGCGCGTAATGGGCCAGCGCGAAGTCCGGCGGCAGCCTGCCCCCCGCCTCGCGAAAGCGGATCTCGGCCGCCTCCCATTCATGGATGAAGCCGGCTTTGGAGCCCGATGTGCCCATGGCGATGCCCAAGTGGACCAAAGCGGGATGGGAGAGGACCATTTCCTGGACGATCAGCGCCCCCATGGAAAGGCCCACCGCCACCACCGGCGGCCGGCAGACGGCGCCCACCAGGGCGGCCAGATCGGCGGCATAATCGGCGATGGTCCAGGGCGGCGGCGTGTGGACGACGGTGCGCCCGGCCCCGCGCGGATCGAAGCTGGTGCAGCGGTAATCGGGAAAGGCGGCGAACTGTTCCGCCCATTCCTCGCCGGTCTGGTCGCCGCCCGGGCACCAGACGATGTCCGGCCCCGCGCCCTGCTGGACGTAATGGAGCGCGACCTGGGGTGTCTCGAAGGTTGCATGGCGCATGTCCGGCCCTCCCGGATGGCTGGCCCCAGCCTAGCCCATGGCGGGCGGCGGCGGCAGGCCCGCCGCGCCGGTGTCCCGATCCAGCAGCTGCGCCAGCGCGATGGGGCCGGACGAAAGCCAGAAGCAGAAGGTGAACAACGGCGTGGCGCGGGCGATCATCTCGTGGGGCAGCCAGGGAGGATTGTGGATGGCCTCGCCCGGCGGACGCGGACGAGGCGCCTCGTCGCCCTGGCCCCACAGGGTATCGCCGCCGAAGGGGAAATAGATCTCCTCGGCCTGGTGGCGGTGGCGGGGATAGTGGCGCCCCGGCCCGATCACGAAAAAGCTGGCCACCACCCGCTCGTGCGGGGCCGGCGCGTCGAAGCCTATGATGTTGGCATAGCCGTAATTGGCCATGTAGCCGTCGCCCAGGCTGGCGCGGTAATGCTCGCTGCGAAGCCAGCGCAGCTCTCCTTCCAGGGCTGCGAAGGCTGCCGCCAGGGGGGCCATCGGCCCACCGGCGGCCATCTCCAGGGCGGCGGGAAGATGGCGGCAGCCCGGCAGGCGGCGCGGCTGGGGCGGCGCCGCGGCCAGGCGCGCCGCGGCGATGGCCTGCCCGGCCCGGTCGATGGGCGCGGCCAGCTGGGGGAAGGCGCGCTGGCGCCCGGCCAGGAAGCGCAGCATCTCGCCGCGCAGGGCCTCGAACCGCTCCTCGAAGCCGGTGCCCGCCATCACAGCCGCATGACGAGCTGGGCCGATCCGAACCGGTCGCCGCCCCGCTGGCCTTCGAACTCCCGGCTCCGCCACACCAGGCTGAAGCTCGCCATGACCGGGCTGGGAAGCTGGCCGAAGATCAGGCCGAGGCCGGCCCCGGCCTCCCACAGCACCGGCTTGCGCCTGACGGAAAGGCTGGCCGTGAAGCTGTTGCCGTCCAGCAGCAGATTGCGGGCGACGGCCCGGCCCTGAACATCGGCGAACAGGAACCAGTCGAAGCGCCCGGCGCGGGCATCGAAGCGCGCCGAGCTGCCGCCAAGGCCCGGTTGCAGCCGCAGGGGCAGGTCGCGCTGGAACAGCGCCGAGCCCAGGCGCATAGCGGCGCCCGCGCCCGCATCGGTGACGACATTGCCCAGGGTGAGGCCGAAACGCGAAACCGCATCCAGCGCCCATCCCGATGTGCCGCGCGGGGCGAGGGGGATGAAGCGGCTGTGGCGATAATGGAGGGAAAAAGCGGGTTCGTTCTTCAGCTGATGGCTCCAGCCCTGCGGCCTGTTGTCGCCGCCGATGGCGTGGATCAGGCGCTGGGCCTGTTCCCCCGCCGCCAGCGGGCCGACCACGCCCAGGGCGATGGCAAGCCTTTCTTCCCTGCCGGGGGCGTGGGCGGTGGCGGCGAACTGGCCATAGAGCCAGGCGGCGAAGGGCCTGTCGTCGGCGATGGGCCGGGGCGAGGCGAAGGCCTCCGGCGTGTAGATGTGCTGGCCCAGGGCGATATCGTATTCGCGCCCGCCCGCCCTCTCTGCCAGCGGCATCAGATCGCCCAGCCAGTCCAGCCATGGCGAGCGGTGGCCCGCGGGGAAGCCGTAGGAGAGATAGGCGCCGTTGGTGTAGTGGCGATCCTGGCGGGCCGGGGCGTAATTGTCGTTTTCCAGCACCACGGCCAGAAAGCCCTCCGCCCGCTCTTGCGCGGCGGCTCCGGCGGCGACCGGCAGCCAGGCCAGGGCGGCCATGCAACCGGCAAGGCGGCGGGCGAGGGGCATGTGCCGGTTTCCATCTGCCGGTTGCCGGGCGATTTTCGCCCCGTGCCCGCATCCGGTGGCGGAACCGCTACCGCTTGCGCCGCGCAGGGCGCATCATGGTAGCGATTCGCGAGGCTGGACGCGATGGAACAGGCACGCCGGCGCGGACGCCGCGCCCGCCACGCCCAGCGGGCCGCCGGGCCGCCTGCCCAGGCGGTGATGGCGGGCATGATGGGCGGGCGCTATCGCCCGCTTTCCGACCGGGATGTGGACCGCATCCACGAAGCGGTGATGACGCTGATGGCGGAGGTGGGCTTCGCCGGGGCCATCCCGCCCATGGTGGCGCGCCTGGAAGAACGCGGCGGCAGGCTGGACGGCCACGGCCGCCTGCGCTTTCCGCGCCCGCTGGTGGAGGAGGTGCTGGCCCGCTGCCGCAAATCCTTCGTCGCCTGTGGCCAGCAGCGCCAGCACGACCTGGAGATCGCCGACGGGCGGGTCCATTTCGGCTCCGGCGGCGCGTCGCCCCATGTGGTGGACCTGGACAGCGGCCGCTATCGCCCCGCCAGGCTGGCGGATCTCTACGATGCGGCCCGCCTGGTCGATAGCCTGCCCAACATCCATTTCTTCGATCGCTCGCTGGTGGCCCGCGACATCGACGAGATGCTGGCCTTCGATCTCAACACCGCCTATGCCGCGCTTTCCGGCACCGCCAAGCATGTCGGGACCAGCATCACCCTGGCCGACCATGTGGAGCCGGTGGTGGCGCTGCTGGATGCCGTCGCCGGCGGCGAGGGCGCCTATCGCCGCCGCCCCTTCGCCATGCTGCTTTCCTGCCATGTGGTGCCGCCCATGCGCTTTGCCGAAGAGGCGCTGTGGGTGCTGGAAAAGGCGGTGCCGCTGGGCATGCCGGTGATGCTGGTCTCGGCCGGCCAGGCGGGGGCGACGGCGCCGGCCAGGCTGGCGGGGGCGGTGGCCCAGGCCCTGGCCGAGGCGCTGGCGGGCCTGGTCTATTGCCATCTGATCGATCCGGAGGCGGCGATCGTCGCCGGGCCCAAGCCCATCGTTTCGGACCTGCGCACCGGCGCCATGTGCGGCGGCAGCGGCGAACAGGCGGTGGCGGCCGCCGCCGCCGCCCAGATGGCGCGCCATTACGGCATCCCCTGCAGCGTCATGGCGGGCATCACCGATGCCAAGCTGCCGGACGCCCAGGCCGGCTACGAGAAGGCCTATACCGTCACCCTGGCGGCCCAGGCCGGCTGCACCATGGTGACCCAGAGCTGCGGCATGCAGGCCAGCCTGCTGGGCGCGGCCATGGAGGGCTATGTCATCGACAACGACATGCTGGGCGCCATCATGAGGACGGTGCGCGGCATCGAGGTGGACGACGACAGCCTTTCGGTGGCCACGGTGCGCGAGGTGGTGCTGGGCGAAGGCCACTATCTGGGCCACGCCCAGACGCTGGCCAACATGACCAGCGATTATCTCTATCCCGCCCTGGCCTGCCGCCTTTCGCCCGGCGACTGGGAGGAACGCGGGGCGGAGGACATCCGCAGCCGCGCCCGCAGAGAGGCCGGGCGCGTCCTGGCCAGCCATTTCCCGCGCCATATCGACGAGGCGCGGGATGGGCGCATCCGCGAACGCTTCCCCATCCGTCTGCCGCGCCGGGCGATGGCGCCATGACCGCCTTCCCGCGCCTGTTCTCCGAAATCCGGCTGGGGCGGACATGGCTGCGCAACCGCATCGTTTCCACCGGCCACCACACCCACCACGCCGACGGCGCGCCCAACCGGCGGCTGATCGCCTATCACGAGGCGCGGGCCAGGGGCGGGGTGGGGCTGATCGTGGCCGAGATCGCCGCCGTTCACGACAGCGCCGGTTTTTCCGCCAACCTGCTGCGGGCCACGACCCCGGATTGCATCCCCGGCTATCGCCGCCTGGCCGAGGCCGTCCACCGCCACGGCGCCGCCCTGTTCGGCCAGCTGTTCCACCCCGGGCGCGAGGTCCAGACGGGCGAGGGCGGTCTGCTGGCGGTGGCCCATGCGCCCTCGCCGGTGCCCAACGAGCGCTTCCACACCCTGCCCCGCGCCATGTCCGAGGCGATGGTGGAAGAGGTGGTGGAGGCCTTCGGACGCGCCGCCGGCCTGCTGGTGGAAGCGGGCCTGGACGGGGTGGAGCTGGTGGCGAGCCACGGCTATCTGCCCGCCCAGTTCCTGAACCCGCGCCTCAATCTGCGCGCCGACCGCTGGGGCGGTTGCTTCCAGAACCGCCTGCGCTTCGTCTCGCAGGCGCTGGCGGCGATGCGCCGCGCCATCGGCACCGCCACCCTGGGCATGCGCATCTCCGGCGACGAGCTGGACCCGGCCCAGGGCCTTTCCGGCGACGATGTGGCGCGTATCTCTGCCGCGCTGGCGCCGCAGCTGGATTACATCAGCGTCGTCGCCGGCATGTCGTCCAGCCTGGGCGCCTCCGTTCATATCGCCCCGCCCATGGGGGTGGCGGCGGGCTATATCGCGCCCTTCGCCAGGCGCGTCAGAAAGGCCAGCGGGTTGCCCACCGTGGCCAGCGGACGCATCGGCCAGCCGCAGCTGGCGGAAGCGATTCTGGCGGCGGGCGATGCCGATCTGTGCGGCATGACGCGGGCCATGATCTGCGATCCCGCCATGCCGGCCAAGGCGCGGGCCGGGCGGGCCGACGACATCCGCGCCTGCATCGCCTGCAACCAGGCCTGTATCGGCCACGCCCACAAGGCGGCGCCGATCTCCTGCATCCAGTATCCCGAAAGCGGGCGCGAGAGGCAGTTCGCCACCCTGCGCCGGGCCAGACGCCGCAAGCGGGCGATGGTGATAGGCGGCGGGCCGGGCGGGCTGAAGGCGGCCGCCATCGCCGCCCGGCGCGGCCACGAGGTGGACCTTTACGAGGCGGCGCCCGCCTGCGGCGGCCAGGCGTTGCTGGCCTGCCGTCTGCCGGGGCGCGAAGAGTTCGGCGGCATCGTGCACAACCTGGAGCGCGAGGCCCGCCAGGCGGGCGCCAGGCTGCACCTGGCCGCGCCCATGGATGCGCCCGCCATCGCCGCCGCCGCGCCCGCCGCCATCGTGCTGGCGACCGGCGCCCGGCCCTATCTGCCCGCCTTCGAAGGCGCCGACGAGGTTCATGCCGTCGATGCCTGGCAGGTGCTGGCGGGGGCCGATATCGGCAAGGCGGTGGTGATCGCCGACTGGCGCTGCGACTGGATCGGCCTGGGCCTGGCCGAGATGCTGGCCGCCGCCGGCCATCATGTGCGGCTGATGGCCAACGGTCAGATGGCGGGCGAGAGCCTGCAGCTTTATGTCCGCAACCATTATCTGGCCCGCCTGCGCCGCCTGGGCGTGGACATCGCCACCCATGTGCGCCTGTTCGGCGCCGATGGCGACAGCGCCTATTTTCAGGACACGCTGACCGGCGCGGCCGTCGTCGCCGACGGCATGGACACGCTGGTGCTGGCCCAGGGCCATGTGGCGCGCGACGATCTGGGCTGCGCGCTGGAGGCGGCGGGCCTTGCCGTCACCCGCATCGGCGATTGCCTGGCACCCCGCACGGCCGAAGAAGCGGTGCTGGAAGGCCTGCGCGCCGGCTGGGCCATGTGAGGGCGCCGGCCGTGGCGAAGCGAGGCGAAGAGGCGGCGACGCTGGGGGCCGGCGAGGCGGTGGTGGAGCTGCTGCGCCAGGCCGGGGTCGGCACCGTGTTCGGGCTGCTGGGCGGCTCCATGCTGGAGCTTTACGATGCGCTGCGGGGCTCCGGCATCGCCTATGTCGGCGCCCGCGACGAGCGCGCGGCCGGCCATATGGCCGATGGCTATGCCCGCATCGGCGGCGGCCCCGGCGTGGTGCTGGCGGCCCAGGCCGGCCCCGGCGTCGCCAATCTTGTCACCGCCGTCGCCGAAGCCCATCTCGCCTATTCGCCCCTGGTCGCCATCGCCGGGGCCATTTCGCGCCAGCAATCGGGCCGCGACGGATTTCAGGAGCTCGACCAGCAGGCCCTGTTCGCGCCGATCGCGAAGCGCTCCATGACGGTGCCGGCGCCCGAACGCCTGCCAGAGCTGCTGGCCGAGGCGCTGCGCGTCGCCATGAGCGGGCGGCGCGGGCCGGTGGTTCTGCACATCCCTCGCGACATTTTCACGGCCCGCGTGCCGGCGGGTGCCAGCATCCGCCACCCGCCGCTGGCGGCGGGCGCGCCGGATGCCGACCAGCTGGCGGCCATGGTGGCGCTGTTGCGCCAGGCCCGGCGCCCGGTCGTGGTGGCCGGCGGCGGCTTCAAGACCCGGCCCGGCTGCGGGGAGCTGACGGCGCTGGCGGAGGCGCTGGCGTTGCCGGTGGTCTCTTCCACCGGCCATCACGACGTGATGGCGACCGGCCATCCCCTGCATGCCGGCCAGGGCGGGCCGCGCGGCAACCGGGTGGCCTCCGCCCTGACGCGCGACGCCGACCTCATCCTCGCCCTGGGCACCAGGCTGGGCTTCAATTCCACCTTTCACAGCCGCGATTACATCGGCGCCGGGGCCAGAATCGTCCAGGTCGATATCGAGGCGGGCGCGCTGGGCCGATATTTCCCGGTGGCGCTGGGCGCGATCGCCGATGCCCGCGCCACCGCCACCGCCCTTTGCAAGGCCTGCCGGGCGGAGGGCCTCGACGGCAGCGGCTGGCGGTCCTGGCTGGCAGATTATCGCCGGGCGCGCCTGGCGCTGGAGCGGGAACGGGCGGGCGAGGCGCGCCAGGAGGGCCGGCCGCTGGCGCCGGTGCGAGCTCTGGGCGAGATCAGGGAGGCTTTGCCGCCGGGCGCCATCGTGACGCTGGATACCGGCGCGGTCTGCCTTCAGGCCGCCGACCGCCTGCGCTTTGCCGCCTGTCCGTCGCTGCTGACGCCGCTCGATTTCGGCCTGGTCGGTTTCGGCTATGCCGCGGCCCTGGGCGCAAAGGCGGCGGCGCCCGACCGCCCGGTGGTGGCGATCATGGGCGATGGCGGCTTCGGCATGACCATGATCGAGCTGGCGAGCGCCGTTCAGCACGGCCTGGCGGCGGTGGCCGTGGTGCTCGACAACGGCGCCTGGGGCGCGGAAAAGGCCTATCAGCGCGACTTCTTCGCCGGGCGCTATCTGGGCGCCGAGCTGGCGAACCCGCCCTTTGCCGACGTCGCGCGGCTGTTCGGGGCCGCCGGCTATCGGGCCACCGCCCCTGGCGAGACCGGCGAGGCGCTGCGCCAGGCGCTGGGCGAGGGGAGGCCGGCCGTCATCCATGTCGAGGTCGATCCCGACGCCATCTTCAGCCTGCGCCGCGACCTCTTTCGCGCCCCCGGGCGCTGAGCGGCGTCAGGCCTCCGCGCCCTCTTCCTCGCGGGCGGCGAGCTGGGCCCTGGCCTTGGCGAGGTTCGCCTCGCGCGCCCGTGCGGTGGCCTCCGCCCGGGCGATTTCGGCATCGAACTCCTTCTTCGAGCACAGGCCGAGCTTGACCGGGTCTTTGGGGTCGATGATGTCCTGGTCGCGATGGGTGCCGTCGCGGATGCGGCCGATGGTCTGGCGGGTGGTGCCGATCAGGCGCATGATCTGGGCATCGGCCAGTTGCGAGTAGCGTTTGAGCAGATAGGCGATGGCGTCCGGCTTGGCATGGCGCTTGGAGACCGGCGTGTAGCGGGCCTTGTCCGGCCTGGCCTTGGGCAGGTCGTGGCGTTCGAGCAGCTGCAGCGACGCCTGCGGATCGGCCTGGCAGCGGGCGATCTCCTCGTCCGTCAGCTGGCCGGCGGCGATGGGGCTCTGCCCGACGATGTTCTCGGCGACCTCGCCGTCGGCGATGCCCTGGATCTCGAGTTCGTGTATGGCGCAGAAATCGCCGATCTGCTTGAAGGTGAGCGTCGTGTTGTCGATCAGCCACACGGCGGTTGCCTGCGGCATCAGCAGCTGTGCCATGATGTCTCCCTGCCTGTGCCGCGCGCTGGCGGCTTCGGCTATCTAGCGAATCGGGCGCGCCCTGGCAACCGGGCGGCACCGCGCGGCGGCGAGGGCGCTTCCCGCGCACGGATGAGGGCGGTCGAGGGAGAGGGGACGATGGATGAGGATCTGGAAGCCCGCCGGCCCCGGGCCGGGGCGAAGAACCTGGATGCCATGTCGGTGGAGGCCTTGCGCGACTATGCCACGGAACTGAAGGCCGAGATGGGGCGCGTGGAGGCGGCGATTGCGGCCAAGGAGGCGGCCAGGCTTTCGGCCGATTCCTTCTTCAAGGCCTGAGCTTCGGCCCGTTATGGTTGCATATGGGGCTGCATATGGTGTTGCCGCGGCCTGCGGAACGCGATATCTGGGAGCGGGCAGGCGGGAGGCAGAGCGGGGATGGCCGGCCATTCCAAATGGAAGAACATCATGTATCGCAAGGGGGCGCAGGATGCGCGGCGCTCCCGCCAGTTTACCAAGGTGGGCCGCGAGATCGCCGTGGCGGCCAGAGCCGGCGCGCCGGACCCCGAGCACAACCCGCGCCTGCGCGCCGCCATCCAGGCCGCCCGCGCCGTCAATATGAGCAAGGACGCCATCGAACGGGCCATCCGCCGCGCGGCAGGCGGAGAGGAGGGCGCCGATTACCAGGAGATGCGCTATGAGGGCTATGGCCCCGGCGGCGTGGCCATCGTCGTCGAGGCGCTGACCGACAACCGCAACCGCACGGCGTCGGAGGTCCGCGCCGCCTTTGCCAAATTCGGCGGCAAGCTGGGCGAGAGCGGCTGTGTTTCCTTCATGTTCGAGCGCCTGGGCCAGGCGGTGTTCGCCGCCGATGCCGGCGCGGCCGATGCCGTTTTCGAGGCGGCGCTGGAAGCGGGCGCCAGCGATATCGCCTGCGACGACGACGGCCACACCGTCACCTGCGCGCCGGAGGATTTCGGGCCGCTGAGCGAGGCGCTGGCCGCCGCCTTCGGCACGCCGCGCGAAGCCGGCCTGGTGTGGAAGCCGGCGACGACGGTTGCGGTGGGCGAAAAGGAGGCGGCCACGCTGCTGAAGCTGATCGAGGCCCTGGAAGAGAACGACGATGTGCAGTCGGTCGCCGCCAATTTCGACATCGCCGACCAGGTGATGGAACGCCTGGTAGCGTGAGGCGGCGATGCGGGTTCTGGGCCTGGATCCGGGGCTTCGCCACACCGGCTGGGGCGTGGTGGATGTCGATGGCAACGCGCTTTCCCATATCGCCCACGGCGTCGTCTCGCCGCCGCCGGACGAGGCCATGGCGGCGCGGCTGGCCGCCATCTGCACGGGCGTGCGGGCGGTGCTGGAGGCCTATCGCCCGGCGGCGGCGGCGGTGGAAGAGACCTTCCTCAATCGCAACCCTGCCAGCACGCTCAAGCTCGGCATGGCGCGCGGCGCCGTGCTGGTGGCTGCCGCCTCGGCCGGCCTGCCGGTCAGCGAATATGCGGCGCGCCTGGTCAAGAAGGCCGTGGTGGGCACCGGCAAGGCCGACAAGGGCCAGGTGGCGGCGATGATCGCCATCCTGTTGCCCGGCGCCGGTGCCGGCAGCGGCGATGCCGCCGATGCGCTGGCGGTGGCGGTCTGCCACGCCCATCACGCGCAGGGGCTGCAAAGCCGGCTGGCGGCGGTTCGGGCCGCCGACCGTCGCCCGCGCGCCGCCGGCGCCGGGGCGCGGCCGTGATCGGGCTTTTGACCGGCGCCGTCGCCGCCGCCGGCGAGGACTGGGCCATTCTGGATGTCGCCGGGGTGGGCTATCAGCTGTCCTGTTCGGCCCGCACCCTGCGCGGCATGGGCGATGTCGGCGCCGAGGCGCGCCTTTTCGTCGAGACCTTTGTGCGCGACGACCGCATCCAGCTCTACGGGTTTATCGACCGGGCCGAGCGCGACTGTTTCCGCCTGCTGATGACGGTCCAGGGGATCGGCGGGCGCGCCGCCCTGGCGATTCTCTCGGCGCTTGCCCCCGACGCGCTGGCCCAGGCGGTGGCGGCCCAGGACAAGGCGGCGATCGCCCGCGCCCATGGCGTCGGCTCCCGCCTGGCCCAGCGCGTGGTTGGGGAACTGAAGGACCGGCTGGGCGAGATCGCGCCTGCCGCTGCGGCGCTGCGCGCGGACGGTGACGCGGCGGCGGGCGGTGTGGAGGCGGATGCGGTCGCCGCCCTGGTCAATCTGGGCTATGGCCGCAGCGAGGCCTTTGCCGCGGTGGCGGCCGCCGGGCGCCAGGGCGGCGGCGACCTCGCCCAGCTGATCCGCGCCGCGCTGCAGGAGCTGGCGCGGTGACGGAAGAGCGCCTGGTGGACGGCGCCGCCACGGCCGACGATGCCCTGGGCGCGCTGCGCCCGCGCGGGCTGGACGAGTTCATCGGCCAGCGCCGGGTGTGCGACAATCTGGCCGCTTTCGTGGCGGCGGCGCGGGCGCGGGGCGAAGCCATGGACCATGTGCTGCTGCACGGCCCCCCCGGCCTGGGCAAGACGACGCTGGCCCAGATCGTGGCCCGCGAGCTGGGGGTGGGGTTGCGGGCCACCTCCGGGCCGGTGGTGGCCCGGGCCGGCGACCTGGCGGCGCTGGTCACCACCCTGGATCGGCGCGATGTGCTTTTCATCGACGAGATTCACCGCCTCAATCCCGCCGTAGAAGAGGTGCTGTATCCGGCCATGGAGGATTTCAAGCTCGACCTCATCATCGGCGAGGGGCCGGCCGCGCGGTCGGTGCGCATCGATCTGCCGCATTTCACGCTGGTCGGCGCCACCACCCGTTCCGGCCTGCTGACCAGGCCGCTGGAGGAGCGTTTCGGCATCCCGCTCAGGCTGGATTTCTACAGCGCGCAGGAGCTCGCCATCGTGGTCGCCCGCGCCGCGCAGATCATGGCGGCGCCGCTGTCGCCGGAAGGCGCGGTAGAGATCGCGCGCCGGGCGCGGGGCACGCCGCGCGTCGCCATCCGCCTGTTGCGGCGGGTGCGCGACATCGCCCAGGTGGAAGGCGCTGCGGCGATCGATGTCGCCGTGGCCGACGCCGCCCTGGCCCGCCTGGATGTGGACGAGCGCGGCCTGGATGCCATGGACCGGCGCTATCTGGCCTGTATCGCGGCCGATCACGGCGGCGGCCCGGTGGGGGTGGAGACGGTGGCGGCCGCGCTTTCCGAACACCGCGATGCCATCGAAGACATCATCGAACCCTTCCTGATCCAGCAGGGCTTCGTTCAGCGCACCGGGCGCGGGCGCGTTATCACCCGGGCCAGCTACGAACATCTGGGGCTGGCCTGGCCGGCGGACGGGCGGGCGGATCTTTTCACCGGTGGCGGCGATGAATGAGGGCGGCTTTCATGGCGCGGGCGGCGAGGGGGCGCCGGCCCACCGGCTGGCGCTGCGCGTCTATCACGAAGACACCGATGCCGGCGGCATCGTCTATCACGCCTCCTATCTGCGCTTTGCCGAGCGTGGGCGCACCGAGTTCCTGCGCGCGGCCGGCTTCGCTCGCGGCGCGCTGGCCCGCCACGGCGCGGCCGGCTTCGTGGTGCGCCGCATGGAGGTCGATTTCCGGGCGGCGGCGCGCCTCGACGACGCCCTTGTCGTCGCCACCGAACTCGAACGGGTCGGCGGCGCCAGCCTGGACATGGCCCAGGCGGTGACGCGCGGCGACGAGACGCTGGTGCGGCTGGCCGTCCATCTCGCCCTGGTGGCGGCGAGCGGACGCCCCCTGCGCCTGCCCGCGGCGCTGCGCCGGGCCTTGTCGCCGCTGGCCCGGGGCCGGCGCGATGGCGACCGCACACGGGCCGCGCGCGGGGCCAGAGCATCTTTCACGGCGGCTGCCGCGCCGGGTGGGCGCCGCCGGTCCCTGGCATAAGGAGGGAATCGTGGAAATTGCCGCACTCGCAGGCACGGCGCCGGAGGCCAGCATGTCGATCTGGAGCCTGTTCTGGCGCGCCGACCTGGTCGTCAAGCTGGTGATGCTGTTGCTGCTGGCCGCCTCCTTCTGGTCGTGGGCGATCGTCTTCGACAAGGCGCTGCGTCTGCGCCGCCTGCGCCGCCAGGCGGAGGCGTTCGAGGAACGGTTCTGGTCGGGCGGCGCGCTGGACGACCTTTACGAGAGCATCGGGCGCGACCCGGGCCACCCGATGGCCGCGGTTTTCGCCGTGGCCATGGAGGAGCTGCGCCGCGCCATGCAGCACCGGGAGATGATCCGCGACGACCGCCTGCGCGCCGGCCTGCAGCAGCGCATCGAGCGGGCCATGCATGTCAGCATGGGCCACGCCATGGATCGGCTGGAACGCCATATGGGTTTCCTCGCCACGGTCGGCTCCACCGCCCCCTTTGTGGGCCTGTTCGGCACGGTGTGGGGCATCATGAACGCCTTCACGGCGATCGCCCTTTCCAGGGACACCTCGCTGACCGTGGTGGCGCCGGGCATCGCCGAGGCGCTGTTCGCGACGGCGCTGGGTCTGCTGGCCGCCATCCCGGCGGTGGTGGCCTATAACAAGCTTTCCGGCGATCTCGACCGCTATGGCAGCCGGCTGGAGAGCTTCGCGGCGGAGTTTCACTCGCTGCTGTCGCGCCAGCTGGACGAGACGGGCGGCTGATGGCGGTCCAGTTCACGGTCCAGACCGGCACCCGCAGCGCGCGGGCGCGCCGCCGCCGCCCGCCCATGAGCGAGATCAACGTCACGCCGCTGGTCGATGTCATGCTGGTGCTGCTGATCGTCTTCATGATCGCCGCGCCGCTGCTCACCGTCGGCGTCGAGGTGGACCTGCCCGAAGCCGATGTCGGCGAGCTGGCCGGCACCGACGAGCCGATCGAGATCACGATCCGGCCCGACGGCGCCATCTATCTGATGGAAACCCCGGTCGCGCTGGCCGCCCTCGGCCCCCGTCTTGCCGCAATTGCCGGGAACAACCCGGATGTGCGGGTGTTCGTGCGGGGCGACCGGACGGTTGCCTATGGCGAGGTGATGGCGGTGATGGGCGCGCTCAACGAGGCCGGTTTCTACCGTCTGGCGCTGGAGGCCGAGCGCCCGGGCGAGGGTCTGTGACGGCGCCTGCCGCGCCGCGTCCGCCGGCAGCCCGGTGCCGCGCCCCCGGTCGCAGGGGGCGCCCGGCGCCATGACTCGCAAGCCGTTGCTGGCCTCGACCGTCATGCATGCCGGCCTGGTGGTGCTGGCGGCGGTCGGCCTGCCGGAGCTGTGGCAGCCGGCGCCGGAAAGGCTGCCGACGGTGACGGTGGAGCTGGTGACGCTGGCCGACGAGGTGGCTCTGCCCGAGCCGGTCCCCGAACCTGAACCCGAGCCGGCTTCGGAACCGGTGCCGGAAGAACCTGCGCGCGCCGTCGCGCCGCCCGAACCGCCTCCGCCACCGCCGGAGGACATGGCGGCCCCGCCTCCGCCACAGCCCGCGCCGTTGCCCGAGGCAAAGCCCGAAAGCGTGCCGGAAACGCCGGAAACCGTGACGGCCCCGCCGCTGCCGACCGCCCGCCCGGAGGCGCCGCCAGAGCCGCAACCGGAGCCGCAATTCACCGAAGTCGTGGAAAGCCTGCTGCTGGACCGGGCCGGCGAGGAAGCGGCGCCGGCCCCGCCGCAGGCCAGCTTTGCCGATGTCGAGGCGGCGCTTGCCAGCGATGCCAGGGCGGCCCTTTCGGGCGAGGAAACCGCCACCCTGGCCGCCCTGGTCGGACGCCAGATCGCCGAAAGATGGCGCGTTCCGGCGGGCGCTGCCGGCGCCGAGCGGCTGATCGTGACCATCGAGGTGGTGCTGACACCCGACGGCCACGTCGTCGAGGCCGAGGTGATCGAGGTTGCCGGGGCCGCCAGCGGCGAGCTCGAACAGGCGGTGCGGGGCGCCGTGCTGCGGGCGATGAACCAGTTTCGCTACCGTCCGTTTCGAAACCTGCCACCCGACCGCTATGATGCCTGGCGCCACATGATCGTTCGCTTCGACCCGAGCAGAATTCTGGGAACCTGACCGCCATGAGACCTTTCCGTTCGCTCCCCCGCCTGGTTGCCGTCGCCGCCGTTCTGCTGTTCGCAGCGCAACGGGCGCCGGCACAGCTCCACGTCGATGTGGTCGAAGGCCATGGCAAGCCGATGCCCATCGCCGTGGTGGATTTTTTCGCCGCCGACAGCGATGCCGAAATCGGGGCCGCCATCGCCGGGGTGGTGGCTGCCGATCTCGAACGCTCGGGCCTGTTCGCGCCCATCGATCCCGCCGCCTTCATCCAGTCGGCCGCCGATATCGGCGAGGATGGCCGCCCCCGCTTCGGCGACTGGCGCACCATCGACGCCCTGGCCCTGGTGAGCGGCTGGCTCTCCCGCGAGAGCGACGGGCGGCTGAAGGTGAGCTTCCGCCTGTGGGACACGTTCGGCGAGGAACAGCTCGATGGCTATGTCTATCGCGGCGGCGAGGGCATCTGGCGGCGCATCGCCCACAAGATCGCCGATGCCGTCTATGAGCGCATCACCGGCGAGGGCGGCTATTTCGACACCAGGGTGGTCTATGTCGCGGAGAGCGGGCCCGAGACCGACCGCATGAAGCGCCTTGCCATCATGGACCAGGACGGCGCCAATCACCGCTATCTGACCAGCGGCGATACCCTGGTGCTGACGCCGCGCTTCTCGCCCACCAGCCAGGAGATCACCTTCATGGCGTATTTCAATCGGACGCCCAGGGTGTATCTGTTCGACATCGACACGGGCCAGAGAGAGGTGCTGGGGGATTTCCCCGGCATGACCTTCGCGCCGCGCTTTTCGCCGGATGGGCGCAAGGTGGTCATGTCGCTGGCCATCGGCGGCAACACCGACATCTACCTCATGGACCTGCCGACGCGCTGGATCGGGCAGCTGACCGACGATCCGGGCATCGACACCTCGCCTTCCTTTTCGCCGGACGGCAATTCCATCGCCTTCACCTCCGACCGGGGGGGCAGCACCCAGGTCTATGTCATGCGTGCCGACGGCTCCGATGCGCAGCGCATATCGTTCGGCGAAGGCCTCTACACCACGCCGGTGTGGTCGCCGCGCGGCGACCTCGTCGCCTTCACCAAGCAGCACCGCGGCACCTTCTCCATCGGCGTCATGAAGACCGACGGCGCGGGCGAGCGTTTGCTGGCCGAAGGCTTCCTGGTCGAAGGCCCCACCTGGTCCCCCAACGGGCGGGTGCTGATGTTCACGCGCGAGACGCCCACCGGGGAGGGCAAGCTCGTGCAACTCTTTTCCGTCGATCTCACCGGCCACAACGAAAGGCGGGTCCCGACCCCACTGGACGGTTCCGATCCGGCCTGGTCGCCCCTAATTCCCTAGGGTAATTCCCCAGGGCGCGATTTCGGGCGATTTCCGGTTTGATTCTTCCGCCCGATGGGGTTATGGTGCGCATCGGTTCCGAGCGGCCGGCAGCGGCGTTGTGCCGACCCGGCCGAATGAAGGGGGAAGGGCCGCTTTCACTTCCAGCATCGCCCCGGGCGTGCCAGCCATCCACAGATGAACGAGGGGACGCATCCATGCGCTTCAAATTACTCAGCCTGTTCGCCGCCGGCCTGTTGCTGGCCGCCTGCGAATCGACACCCGATGCGCCGGAAGAGGATACCGGCGCCGGCGACACCATGACCGAGGAGGAGATGGTCGATAGCGAGGGGATGGCGGACGACGACATGATCGACGACGCGCCCATCGACCCGCGTTCGGCTCAGTATGTCGCCGAAGTACTGGGCGACAGGGTCTATTTCGACCTCGACAGCTCGGTCATCAACGCCTCGGCCCACACCACCGTCAAGCGCTGGGCCGAATGGATGACGGGCTATGGCGATGTCGTCGTCACCATCGAGGGCCACTGCGACGAACGCGGCACCCGCGAATACAACCTGGCCCTGGGCGAACGCCGCGCCAGCGCCGTCAAGAACTATCTGGTCGCCCTGGGGGTCGATGCCAGCCGCATCGCCACCATCAGCTATGGCAAGGAGCGCCCGGCGGTGGAAGGGCAGAACGAAGCCGCTTGGTCGCAGAACCGCCGCGGCATGCTCGTTCTGGAGTAGGCCCCGCCCCGGGCGGGGGGCCGGCTGAGGACGAAAGGTGCCCCGCCGCCTTTCTGCCGCAGTCTCGGCCCAGCCTGCCGGCATGACGGGTTGCGGGCGGCTGCGTGGCGGACGGGGTGCGATGAAAAAGGCGTGGATGCTGCCGGCGCTGGTCGGCGCCTTCCTGGCGGCCATCGCGCCGACGGTGGCGCAGAGCGAAGATCTGCAGGCCCTCGCCAGAGAGGTCGAGCGTCTGCGTGCCGACCTGATCGATGTCCAACGCTTCCTCTATGCCGGCGAGGGCGAGGTGCCGGTCCCGTCGTCCGGCGGCGCGCCGGCGCTGGATATCGCCCCGCTGCAACAGGGCCTGCAGCGTCTCGAGGAGAGCATCCGCCAGCTCACCGGCCGCATCGAAGAGGTGGAGCACCGGCAGCGCCAGCTGACGGACCGGATGGATGGCCTGATCGCCGATCTCGATACCCGTTTCGCTGCCCTGGAAGGCGGCGCCGTGGCAGCGCCCGCGCAAGCGGCCCCCGACCAGGCCCCGGCAGAGGCCGGCGCCGCGCCGGAGGGCGAAAGCGTGGCGGCGACGGTTCTGCCGGCGGGATCGGAGATGGATCGTTACAACTTCGCCTTCTCGCTGGTGAAAAAGACCGAGTACGACGCCGCCGAGGCCGCCCTCACCGAGTTCATCGCCCTCTATTCCGATGGCGAGCTGGCGGGCAACGCCTATTTCTGGCTGGGTTCGGTCCACCTCGCGCGCGATCGTTTTCACGACGCCGCGGTGGCCTTTCTGAAGGGCTACCGAGGCACGCCCACCGGCCCCAAGGCGGCCAACAATCTGCTCAAGCTGGGCGTGGCGCTCGCGCGTGACGACAAGCTGAAGGAAGCCTGCGCGGTGTTCGTGAAGCTCGGGCAAGAGTTCCCCGACAGCGCCCTGAAAGACGAGGCCGCCGCCGAGGCCGTCACCGCCGGCTGCGGCTGACACCGCGCCGCATGAGGCAAGGCCGGTCGGCGGCCCGCCCGCTTCAGGCGGAGGAGTTCGCCCGCCTGATGGCGGCGCTGGCCCCCTTCGAAGAGCGCCCCCGCCTCGCCATCGCCGTCTCCGGCGGCGCCGACAGCAGCGCCCTGGCCCTGCTGGCGGGCGCCTGGGCGCGGGCCAGGGGCGGGGAGGCCAGCGCGCTGATCGTCGATCACCGCCTGCGCCCGGCCTCGACCCGGGAAGCGCAGCTGACCGCCCGCCGCTGCCGCCGCCAGGGGCTGGCGGCGCACATCCTGGCCTGGCACGGGGCCAAGCCCGCCAGCGCCATCGAAGAGGCCGCCCGCCAGGCCCGTTATGCGCTGCTGGAACGGGCCTGCCTGCGCCTGGGCGCGCTTCACCTGCTGCTGGCCCATCATCGCGACGACCAGGCCGAGACCGTCGCCATGCGCCGCCAGCGCGGCAGCGCCGCCGCCGGTCTGGCCGGCATGTCCGCCTGCGTGGAGCGGGCCGGATACCGGCTGCTGCGCCCGTTGCTGACCGTCCCGCGCGCGCGCCTGGTGGCGACTCTGGAAGCGCGGGGGGCGGGCTGGCTCGACGATCCCATGAATCGCGACCCGCGCTTCGCCCGCGCCCGCCTGCGCCAGGCTGGCGCCCTGGCGCCGCCATCGCCCGACGTCGGCGCCGCCCGGCTGGAGCGGGAACGGGCGCTGGCGGGCGCGCTGGCGGCGCTGGCGACGCTGGACCGTTTCGGCGTCGCCCGCCTCGACAGGGCGGGCTGGCGCCGGCTGGAAGGCGACGACGGTCTCGCCGCGCAGGCGGTGCTGGCGCGCCTCGCCCAGACGGTGGGCGGCGGCATCTGGCCGCCGCGCGGCCGCCGCCTCGCCGCGCTGGCGCAGCGCCTGCGCGGCGAGGCGGCCATCGCCTGCACCCTGGGCCGCTGCCTGTGGCGGGGCGGCGAAAGCGTCGTCATCCTGCGCGAGAGGCGCCATCTGCCCGTGGTCGAGGCCGAGCTGGCCCCAGGCTGCCGCGAGCTGCTGTGGGACGGGCGTTTCCGGATCGCGCTGCCGCCGGGGCGCTGGCGCGTGCTGGCGCTTTCGGCCCTGGCCGCCGCCCGGCTCGCGCCGCCGCCCGAACTGGCCGCGCCGCCGCTTCCCGCTCTGGCGCGGGCCACGCTGCCGGCCATCTGCGGGGTTGAAGGCGTGGCGGCGGTGCCCCATCTGGGTTATGTGCGCGACGCCAGGGCGGCGTTATGCCACGCCCGTTTCGCGCCGCGCCAGCCCCTCGCTGCCCCCCTGTTCGCGCCTGCGGACGGGGCTGGCGCGGCGGCGTGTGGGCCGCCATAATGACCTTTGGCCGGGGAGGCGAGGCCTGTTGAGCAATTTCGGACGCAATCTCGCGGTGTGGATCGTCATCGGCCTGCTGCTGATCGGGCTCTTCAACTTCTTCCAGCCTTCCGGCAGCGGCGAGAGGGAGCTCGCCTATTCTTCCTTCCTGGACCGGGTGACGGCGGGCCAGGTGGCCGATGTCACCATCCAGGGCAACCGCATCACCGGCCATGAGCGCGGCGGCCAGGACTTCACCACCTATGCGCCGGACGACCCCAATCTGGTGCCCCTGCTGGAAGAGCACCAGGTGACGATCTACGCCGCCCCCAGCGAAGACGGCATGCCCTCCTTCCTGGGCATTCTACTCTCGTGGTTCCCCATGCTGCTGCTGATCGGCGTGTGGATTTTCTTCATGCGCCAGATGCAGTCCGGCGGCGGGCGGGCGATGGGCTTCGGGCGCTCCAAGGCCAGGCTGCTGAACGAAAAGCAGGGCCGGGTGACGTTCGAGGATGTGGCCGGCATCGACGAGGCCAAGGACGAGCTGGAAGAGATCGTCGAATATCTGAAAAGCCCGCAGAAATTCCAGCGCCTGGGCGGGCGCATCCCCAAGGGCGTGCTGCTGGTGGGGCCGCCCGGCACCGGCAAGACGCTGCTGGCCCGGGCCATCGCCGGCGAGGCCAATGTGCCATTCTATACCATCTCCGGTTCCGATTTCGTGGAGATGTTCGTCGGCGTCGGCGCCAGCCGCGTGCGCGACATGTTCGACCAGGCCAAGAAGAACGCGCCCTGCATCATCTTCATCGACGAGATCGACGCCGTCGGCCGCCATCGCGGCGCCGGGCTGGGCGGCGGCAACGACGAGCGCGAGCAGACGCTGAACCAGCTGCTGGTGGAGATGGACGGCTTCGAGGCCAATGAGGGCATCATCCTGATCGCCGCCACCAACCGCCCGGATGTGCTGGATCCGGCGCTGCTGCGGCCCGGGCGCTTCGACCGCCAGGTGGTGGTGCCCAACCCCGACATTCTGGGCCGCGAGAAGATCCTGAAGGTCCACACCCGCAAGGTGCCGGTGGGCGCCGATGTGGTGCTGAAGACCATCGCGCGTGGCACCCCCGGCTTCTCCGGGGCCGACCTTGCCAATCTGGTCAACGAGGCGGCTCTGCTGGCCGCCCGGCGCGGCAAGCGCGTGGTGACCATGAAGGAGATGGAGGACGCCAAGGACAAGGTGATGATGGGGGCGGAGCGCCGCTCCATGGTGATGACCGAAGACGAAAAGCGGCTGACCGCCTATCACGAAGGCGGCCACGCGCTGGTGATGCTCCACGCCCCTGGCCACGAACCCCTGCACAAGGTCACCATCATCCCGCGCGGGCGGGCGCTGGGACTGACCATGTATCTGCCGGAACGCGACCGGCTGAGCCTTTCCGAGCGGGAGTTGAAGGCCAAGATCGCCAGCCTGTTCGGCGGCCGCGTCGCCGAAGAGATGGTGTTCGGCAAGGAAAACGTCACCACCGGGGCCAGCAACGACATCAAGATGGCCACCGAGCTGGCCCGGCGCATGGTGACCCAGTTCGGCTTTTCCGAAAAACTGGGGCCGCTGCTCTATGGCGACAACGAGGAGGAGGTCTTCCTCGGCCATTCGGTGACGCAGCGCAAGAATGTCTCCGACGCCACGGCCGCCATGATCGATGCCGAAATCCGCCGCGTGATCGACGAAGGCGAGGGGACCGCCCGCGCCATCCTGGCCGAACGGGCGGACGAACTGGAACTGCTGGCCCAGGCGCTGCTGGAACACGAGACGCTGAATGCCGACGAGGTGCGCCGCGCCATTCGCGGCGAGACCATCGTTCGCGAACAGGCCCCGGAGCGGCCGGTGCCGCCGCGCCAGGGCTCCTCGGTGCCGTCCACCGAAGGCAAAAGCGCGCCACCACCCGGCGCCACGCCCGAACCGCAGCCGGGACATTGACCTCGCGCCTTGCGGTGCGCCGGCCGGCGGCGCTGCCCCGGGATCTGGCCGCCGACGCCCGCCTCTATCTCAAACCGCTGCCCGCCGCCGCGCCGCAGCTGGAGGTGCTGATTCGCACCGGCGCTGCCGTGTTGCGGGTGTCCGCCCCGGCCGAGGCCGCCAGCGCCTGGGCCGCCGGCCTGGCGGAGCGCCATGCCCGCCGCTTCGCCTGCCAGATGGCGCGCCTTGCCCGCCCGCCGGCGCCGCTGGCCGGCCTCGACATGGCGTCCTGCCATGTCATGGGGATCGTCAACGCCACCCCCGACAGTTTCTCCGATGGCGGCGAGGCGCTGGATCCTGGCGTCGGCGCGCGGCGGGGCCGGGCGATGGTGGCGGCCGGGGCCGGGCTGCTGGATATCGGCGGCGAATCGACCCGCCCCGGCGCCCGCCCGGTCGCCACCGGCGAAGAGCTGCGGCGGGTGTTGCCGGTGATCGAGCGCCTGGCGGGCTGCGGCGTGCCGCTTTCCATCGACAGCCGCAAGGCGGAGGTGATGGCGGCGGCGCTGGATGCCGGGGCCGCCATGGTGAACGATGTCAGCGCGCTGGGCCACGACCCGGCGGCGCTGGGGCTGGTGGCGGAACGCGGCTGCCCGGTGGTGCTGATGCACGCCCTGGCGGAACCCGTCACCATGCAGGCGGCGCCGGCCTACGATCACGCCGCCCTCGACATTTTCGACCGTCTGGAGGCGCGGATCGCGGCCTGCGAGGCCGCTGGCATCGCGCGGGGGCGAATCGCGGTCGATCCCGGCATCGGCTTTGGCAAGACGCCGGTCCACAATCTGGTTTTGCTGGCCGATCTGGCGCTGTTCCGCAGCCTGGGCTGTGCCGTGCTGCTGGGGGCGTCGCGCAAAAGCTTCATCGCCGCCATCGCCGGCGCGGCGGAACCGGCGCAGCGTCTGGGCGGCAGCGTGGCGGCGGCGCTGGCCGGGGCGGCGGCGGGCGCCTCTATCCTGCGCGTGCACGATGTCGCTGCCACGGCGCAGGCGCTGGCCGTCCACCGGGCCATCGCAGAGGCGGCATGAGCCGGCGCTATTTCGGCACCGACGGGATGCGCGGGCGCGCCAATGCCGCGCCGATGACGGCCGCCATCGCCCTGCGGGTGGGCATGGCGGCGGGCCGCCATTTCGGGCGCGGCCATGGCCGGCGCGCGGTGATCGGCAAAGATACCCGCCTTTCCTGCTATATGCTGGAACACGCGCTGGCGGCCGGTTTCGTTTCCGTGGGCATGGAGGTGCTGTTGCTGGGGCCGATCCCGACGCCGGGGGTGGCGATGCTGACCCGTTCCACCCGGGCGGCGTTGGGGGTGATGATCTCGGCCTCCCACAATCCGTTCGAAGACAACGGCATCAAGCTGTTCGGCCCCGACGGCTATAAGCTTTCCGATGCGGCCGAGGCGGCCATCGAGGCGGCCATGGACGAGGCGCCGGCGCTGAGCGCGCCCCCCGAGCTGGGGCGCGTGCGCCGCCTGGAAGGCGCGGTGGGGCGCTACGCCGAATTTTGCAAGAACGCCTCGCCCCGCAGCCTGCGCCTGGACGGGCTGAAGATCGCGGTCGATGCCGCCCATGGCGCCGCTTATCGCGTAGCGCCCGAAACCCTGTGGGAGCTGGGGGCCGAGGTGGTGGCGCTGGGGGTGGAACCCGACGGCCTCAACATCAACCGCGATTGCGGCTCTACGGCGCCGGCGGCCATGCAGCGGGCGGTGGTGGAGGCGGGCGCCGATCTGGGCATCGCGCTGGACGGCGACGGCGACCGGCTGGCGGTGGCCGACGAGACCGGAACGCCGGTGGTGGGCGACCAGATCATGGCGCTGCTGGCCGGGCGGCTGCTGCAACGGGGGCAGCTGAAGGGCGGCGGCATGGTGGGGACGGCGATGTCGAATCTGGGCCTGGAACGCTTTTTGCAGGCGAAGGGTTTGCGGCTGGAACGGGCGCCGGTGGGTGATCGCTATGTGGTGGAACGGATGCGCGCCGGCGGTTTCAACCTGGGGGGCGAGCCTTCGGGCCATATCGTGCTGGCTGACCACGCCACCACCGGCGACGGGCTGATGGCGGCCTTGCAGGTGCTGGCGGTGCTGGTGGAACGGGGCCAGGCGATGAGCGCGCTGGCGCGCCAGTTCGAGGCGGTGCCGCAGGTGCTGCGCAATGTCCGCTGCGCGGGCGCCGGGGTGCTGGAGGCGGCGTCGGTGCGGGCGGCGCTGGCCGCTGCCGAGGCGCGGCTGGCGGGCGGCGGGCGCCTGGTGGTGCGGCCCTCAGGCACCGAGCCGTTGATCCGCATCATGGCCGAGCATGAGGATGGGGTGCTGGCGGAGGAGGCGGTGGCGGTGCTGGAAGAGGCGATTCGCTGCCAGGCTGGGTGAGGGGCGTCTTGCGGGTGTCGGGCCGATTCGCTACCCTGCAAGGGACCTGCCGGGCCTCGCGCTGCCTGAGGTGATAAGGGAAGGGTTGTCGTCGTGGACAGGATATCGCTGAAGAATTTTCGCTGTTTTCGTGAAGTGAAGGATGTGCCACTGGCGCCTCTCACTTTGCTGGTCGGTGAGAACAGCACCGGCAAGACGTCCTTTATGGCCATGCTGCGGGCGTTGTGGAATGTGACCTACCAACGGCAGGCTCCGGACTTCAAGGAAGAACCCTACGACCTTGGGAGTTTCGACGAAATTGCTCACCATCGAGGAGGAAGGGGAGGAAGGGCAGATACGTTTGAGATTGGATGTGAGATTACCGATAATACGGAGCAACAAGTACTCCGTTTGGTGATATCATTTGAAGAACGAGGAACTGCGCCTCATGTAATGAAAAAACGTCTTTCGAACAAAGATAACACTGCTTGGATCGAGCATACATTCAACGAAAAACAAAATTGGAGATTATACTTTGGAACAAAAAGAGGTGCTTGGGAAATGAAATCACACAGCGACTTGAATTTCTTTGCGATTGATGGAATTCGAATTGCTGTGCGAGAGCTACTAGATTTTTGGAGGCAATCTGGGAAAGTTAGACGAAATTTCTTGGAATTAATACCCATTAGTGGTTCCAAAAATGTCAGTTCGCAAGATTGGGATTTTATCGAAGCAATTGCTGAAGCTGAATTGGAGCTCTTTCGTTCCTCAGAACAACCATATGCCAGCGCGCCAGTTCGATCTAAGCCGCATCGCACATATGATCCATCTCGTTTTATGCGCGATCCCGAGGGAAATTATATACCGATGTATCTGGCTAACGTTCACTATCGGAATAAAGCACAATGGAAAAAGCTCAAAGGCGATCTTGAGGCGTTTGGAAAGGAGTCTGGCCTTTTCGATGAGATATCGATAAAACCTCTTGGAAAGAGGGAAAGTGAGCCTTTTCAAATTCAGATCAAGAAGTTTGGAAATAGGACTAGAGGCCCTTTACGCAACCTGATTGACGTTGGCTATGGGGTTAGCCAGGCATTACCGGTTATCACCGAGCTATTGCGTGACGATGCCTCTCCTATGATGCTGTTGCAGCAACCAGAAGTGCATCTTCACCCGAGCGCACAGGCCGCTCTTGGAAGTTTGTTCTGTCAAATCGCTGCGCCAGAACGTCGCTTAATTGTCGAAACTCATAGCGATCATTTGCTTGATCGGGTGCGTATGGACGTTCGAGATGGTGTGGGGGGTTTGAAGCCGAAAGATGTTTCTGTTCTGTTTTTTGAGAAGCAAGACTTGGATACTCAAATTCATCCTATAAGGATAGATAAGGCAGGTAATGTATGTGATGCTCCGTCAAGCTATGGAAAATTCTTTATGGAAGAAACAGATCGTCTGATCTTCAGGAAGAAACAAACCGTCCAATAGGTTTGTGATGTGCGCTATTCTTGATAATTCTGTTGTGGGGAAAGTATTCAAACAACGCGATTCAGAGATAGAACGAGAATTGGCAGGGCAAAAGTTTTTTGAGTGGATCACTTCGGGCAAAGGGAGTCTGATAGTTGGCGGCAAGCTTCGGGACGAGCTCGATGGCAGCAGTGGTTTTCGTGAATGGTGGCGGAGGGTCGACAAGGTTGGTCGAGTGACAGTGTTGGACGACTCAGAGGAAAGAAAAGTCAAAGATAGGACGAAAGAACTTATCGACCAAGGGGCATGTCAATCCGACGATCAGCATGTGATAGCCCTTGCACAAATTACGGGCGTTCATTTTTTGTATTCTGACGATGCCGATCTTCAAGCTGACTTCAAGGATAAACGCCTGATCGATAATCCCAGAGGTGTTGTTTATTCAACCCAAAAAGACGATGCCTTCACTCCTGGTCACAGGCGACTTCTTAGCAGGAAGATGTGCCGTATCTGACGGTTGCGTGTCATTTGCACCGCTGGCGCGATTCTTGTCCTGTCACCCTTCGAGCTTGGCGTCTGGCTCTTCCGCTGCCAGGGCGTTGAGCCTGGCGCGGGGGTGGAGGCGGTGCTTTTCGTTCCGGGGGAGGGGCAGGATGGCGCCGGGACGGGCGCCTGGTGGTGCGGCTTTCCGGCACTGGGCCGTCGATCCGCATCATGGCTGGACATGAGGATGGGGCGCTGGCGATGCTGGAAGAGGCGATGCGCGGTCGGGCCGGGTGAGGGGTTGACCGGAGCGGCAGGGCTGTGTATAAGTGTTCCTAATCTGTTCGCGGAGTGTTTATGTCGGATGCGACTGCGATAGAGTGGACGGACGCCACCTGGAACCCGGTCACCGGCTGCACCAAGGTCGGCGCCGGCTGCGATCATTGTTATGCGGAGCGGTTTGCGGAACGATTCCGGGGCGTGGCTGGCCATCCCTTCGAGCGCGGCTTCGACCTCCAGCTGCGGCCGGAGCGGTTGCAGCAGCCGCTGGCCTGGAAGAGGCCGCGCATGATCTTCGTCAACTCCATGGGCGATCTGTTCCACAAGGGCGTGCCGCGCTCCTTCGTCGATTCCGTCTTCGACACCATGGAGCGGGCCGAACGGCATATCTTTCAGATCCTCACGAAACGCTCCTCGCGCATGAGAACCTACGTCAATGCCCGCTATCGCCAGCGTCCGGCGCCCGGCCATATCTGGGTGGGCGTTTCCATCGAGGACGAAACCAAGCTCTCGCGGGCGCGGCATCTCAAGGAGACGGCGGCGCGCGTGCGCTTCCTGTCGCTGGAACCCTTGCTGGGGCCGCTCCCCCGTCTCGATGTCGAGGGCCTGCAATGGGTGATCGTGGGCGGCGAAAGCGGCCCGGGCGCGCGCGTCATGGAGAAGGCGTGGGCGCTGGAGATCAAAGGCAAATGCCAGGCGGCTGGCGTGCCGTTCTTCTTCAAGCAGTGGGGCGGGCGCACGCCGAAGGCCGGTGGGCGGTTGCTGGACGGGCGGGAATGGAGCCAGCGGCCCGCCGTGCCCAATGCTGCGGTGGCCGCGGCGTAGGACAAGGCGAGCGGGACAACGGAGCGTTTCGGATGGCCGCGCCGAAAACCACGGTTTGGGATATCGAACCCCACACGCAGGCGAAGCACGCGATATTGAGGCGCTACCTTCAAGCCTGGACGCGAATTCTGGTCGCGGGGGGCTTTCCCGAAGTCATGTATGTCGATGGTTTCGCGGGGCCGGGCCACTATTCGCAAGGCGAAGATGGCTCTCCCCTGATAGCACTTCGTGTAGCTCTCGAGTTGAATGCTCGCACCCGAATCAGAGCGACCATACGGTTTCTGTTTATCGAAAAGAATCGTGAAAGGACGCAGACACTTGAGAAAATTCTTGGTAACATGGACATGCCAAGTAATTTTCAAGTGCAAGTAGCAGGTGGTGAAACGTACGAAACAGCGATCCTGAAACTACTCGATTCATACGACAATGAAGGAAAGCAACCACCACCTATTTTTGCTTTTATGGATCCGTTTGGATGGGCGGGTATGCCGTTTTCCATTGTTCAGAAGATTCTTGGGTATCAGAATTGTGAAGTTTTCATTACGTTCATGTACGAAGAAATAAACCGTTTTATCGAACATCCTGACCAAAAAGAAAACTTCAACTCCTTTTTTGGTACAAGAGATTGGCAAGAGATTAGGGAAATTTCCGACCATCGCAAGCATAATCAATTCCTCCACGATCTCTATTTGCAACAACTTCGCAATAAAGCAGGTGCCCAGCATGTGCGCTCGTTCCAGATGCGAAACAAGAAGAATACGATCGATTATTATCTTTTTTATGCGACAAATAGTATTGTCGGCCTTAGGAAAATGAAAGAAGCAATGTGGAAAGTCGATGAGACAGGGGAATTTCATTTCTCGGATGCTACCGATCCCGATCAGCTGATATTATTTGGGAAAGAGCCGCGTTACGATGTTCTGTGTAAGCAAATACTCGATTATTTCGACGGTAAGGAGGCGACGGTCAGAGAAATTGAGGAATTTGTGCTGACCGAGACATCATTTCGAGAAACTCATTACAAGAGAATTCTACGATCACTTGAAACAAGTGATAAAATTGAAGCAGTCAATCCTCTACCTGGGAGGAGGGCAGGGACTTATGCTAACGATTCTCTGGTCCTTCGATTCTTCGCTTCCTCGTACTCGGGTTTGCTACTCTGAATTTGAGAAGATTTGCTGTTAGGATATTTTCATCCTTCGATCTCTGCGTCCGGTTCTCCTGCTGCGAGGGCGTTGAGCCAGGCCAGGGAGAGGGTGGGGGTGCGGTAGTGGGTGTGGGTTTTGGTTTCCTGGCGTTCGATTATGGGGAAGGTGGAGTAGATGTGGCGGATGTCGTTGCGGTTGGTGATGCCGTAGAGGTGGAAGAAGAGGGCGTCGAGTTTGGCGCGCAGGTGGAGGCGGCGGTCTTCGTTCCAGGGGAAGGGGGGCAGGGTGGCGCCGGTTTCGTCGATGTGGCCGAGGTCGCGGGCGAAGGGGGCCATGTCGTGGGCGGTGTAGGTGAGTTCCAGCACCGCTTCGCGGACGATCTCGGCTGCCGTCTTCGGCCCGAAGCGGGTGGTGTGGAAGCGTTCGGGTGGGATTACGGGGAGCTGTTCGAGGATGAAGAGGTTCAGATGACTGGCTTGCACTTTCTGGCGCGCGACATAGTCGAAAACGGTGGAATTGAAATTGGCGGCCAGTAGATATTCTTCACGACTCGACGAATCCGGTTTGAATACGGGCAGAAGATCGTTGAAGCCGGCCGCAGGCAACAGGGATGCAATGCATGTTCGGGCATTTGTAGATGCTGTTATCCTTTTGAATCCCAACACCCAGCCTGCTTCCATAGTCCATTTACATTCCGAAGCCAGAACCCAGAATTGCGGTGTGGGAAGCCAGTTGGGATCGCGATGCTGTTCCAGGCTGGCTGGCACAGGTTGGGCGGGCCGGAACAAGTTTTCTTCTTTCACGACGACATCTGCGGCGCGGTGGTCGAAGGCCTGGACCATCTTGCCTGCGTAGAGCGGCAGCCATTCCCCGGAGGGGCTGGCGAAGCGGTTGTTGGCGATGGGCCAGGCGCCTTCCTTCTCCTCCAATTCCGCGCGGGTGCGGAAAAGGCCGGAATCGTTTGCCGTGTGGAACATGGTGGTATGTCGCACCGGCCACGCCTTCACCTCTTCACCGCGGGAACGGTTCACCAGCACCGGCAGGCGGCCGTAGATGGCGGTGGTCAGCTTGGCGTCGCGGCGGCTGCGGAAGATGGGGGCGGTGCCGGTGTTAGGGTTGACGTGGGCGAAATCGGCTGCCGTCAGCGGGAAGCGGCGTTCGGGGTCTGCGAGTTCGGAGGCGCTTTGGAGGTAGAAGGCGCATTGGGCCGGGCCTTCTGCCGCCTGCGGGCCGGCGACGAAGATAGAGAATTTGAAGCTTCTGTGAACGTCGGGGAAGTAAGGCGCTTGCTTCGTTCCGCGGCGACCGTTCTCGAAATCGTAAAGGGCGCGCAGCCTGCCTGCGGTTGCCACACCCTGGAAGAAGCGGGCGGCGGTTTTGTCGGAGGCGATGCCCGAAGGCACCAGCAGGCCGATAAGGCCTTCGGGCTTCACCAGGGCCAGGGCGCGTTCGACGAACAGGGAATAGAGGTTGATGTCGCCAGCCGAAAGCAGGGGGTAATCGCCGCCGGCCCGGGCCATGCGAGCGGCGTCGGCCGCGCGGCGGCTGGCGGCCAGGTAATCGCGGTGCAGCGGGTCGTTCGCCCGTTCCAGGGCAGCGATCATGCGCCGGCGGTCGGCGGCGCGCTGGGCATGGGCGATGGCGGGGTGGCGGGCGGCGAACCATTCCACCTGTTGCAGCTTCACCCGGTCCCAGGGCGGGTTGCCGATCACGGCGTCGAAGCCGCCCTGGGGGTGGGCGCTTTCCCAGGCGGTCCAGACGCCGGGGAAGGCCGCCTGCCAATTGAGAAAACGCTCTTGCGCGGCCAGGTCGCGGGCGCGGGCCAGCAGGGCGGCGAAGCGGCGGCCTTCGGCGCGTTGCTGGCGCACCGCTTCCTTGCCGGTGGCGATGGCGACGGGATCGCCCAGCTGGCCGGCGAAGAAGGCTTGCAGCGCCGCCCGCCCGTCCGGGGTGCCGGCGGCGTCCAGGCGGTCGAAGGCGCAGATGAGGGTGAGAATGCGGTCCAGCGGCGCGGTCATTTCCTCCACCTCGGCGAAGGTGGCGGCCGAGCGGTGGGCTTCGGCGATTTCGGCGTCGGTCGCGTCCTCGATGGCGGCCATGCCTCGCTCGGCGCTGGCGGCCTGGGAGATCGATGCGTGCAGCAGCAACGGCGTGCCATGGCGCGCCGCCTCGTCCATGCCGCCCCGCACCCATGCGCCGAACAGGCTGTCGCCGCAGCGCAGGTGGTGGTCCAGGAAGGAGAGCGGCGCGCCGACGGTGAAGCTGTGGAGCCAGAGGGAGACCTTGGCCAGCTCTACCGCCATGGGGTTTTTATCGACGCCATAGACGCAACGCTTCAGCACCATGCGGCGGACGATGTGGCGGTCGTCCAGGCGGGTGGCATCCAGCGCCCAGCCCTGGGCCTCGGCATGGGCGAGGATGGTGGCGCGGACGGCGGCGATGCGCCCGGCCAGGGGCGAGCGCCAGCCTGGGCCGGCGATGGCCTGGGCCTCGGCCATGGCGGCGATGGCGCGATCGGCCAGCCAATCCACCGCATCGACCAGGAAATGGCCGGACCCCATGGCGGGATCGCAGACCTTCAGCTCCAGCAGCCGTTCGGCGGGGTCGATCTTCGCCAGCCGGGCGAGGCGCTGGGAGGCGTCGCGCCCGGCCAGGTCATGGGCGCGCTGGCGAAAGGCGGCCAGGGCGCGTTCGGCCAGGGGGCCCAGGGTTTCATCGAGGATGAGGCGGACCAGCTCGTCGGGCGTGTAGTAGCTGCCGGAGGTCTTGCGGGCGAAGGGGTCGGGGCGGATGGCGAGGGCGCCGTCTTCGGGAACCAGCGTCTGTTCCAGCAGGCGTTCGTAGATGGAGCCCAACTGGCGGACGCCGAGATCGCGATAGTTGATGTAGCGGCGGCCGGCGGGGGTGTCGCGGAAGGACAGGGCATCGACGACGGCGGCCACGACCTTATCGTCCAGGCGGATCTCGTTCAGCAGCGGCGCGCGGGCGCGATCGAACAGGCCGCCATCGTAGGGCGGCAGGCCGATGGAAGGGTCGCCGGCGTCGATGACCCGGCAGAGATCGTCGATGGCCGACCAGTAGCGGGCGGCGGTGGCGGAGAAGGTGTCGTTGGCGTCCATGCGCCGGGCGATGTCGCGGCGCACTTTCTCGCGCAGGGCGTAGTCGGCATAGCGCCGGTCGTGGACCGGAAGCAGGCCGCGATCCTCGGCGTAGAGGATGAACAGCAGGCGGTAGAGGAAGAACAGCGCCGCATCGCGCAGCTGGGCCAGCGGCGCGGCGGGGGCGGCGGCGGCGATGGCGCGGGCCAGGAGCGGAAAGACCTGTTCGAAGACCTTGGTGGCGAGATCGCCGGCGACGCGCTCTTCGTGGAAGCGTCCCTGATCGATGGCGCGGCGGTGGAAGCTGGCCCCGTCGGCACCGGGCAGAAAGGCCTGGCGGCGGAAGACCAGCGCGAACAGCTTCAGCCAGTGGCGGCGGGTTTCGGGCGGTGGGGCGAGCAGGTCGCCGTCCTGGCCGGGCAGGCCCAGCAGGGCCGTCAGATCGAGTTCGAAGAATTGCTCGGAGACGGAGCGCGCGCCCTGCCAGTAGAGGCGCCAACAGGCGCCGTTGGTAAGGATGCCCCAGCGCAGGTGGCCTTCGGTCATGTCGTCGGCCCGGCGCAGGTAGCGCAGCATCTGGGTCGAGGGCGGGGTTTCCTCGCCGTGGCGGTCGGAACGACGGTCGAGGGGGCGGCGCCAGCGTTTGGATTCCACCAACGCCATGCCCAGGCGATAGCGGCGCCATTCCTCGCGCAGGCCGTTGGCGTGGTTCTTCGCCGCTTCGTCGGCGAACAGCAGGCCGTCGGGCACGTCGTCGCGCCCGGCGGCGCTGAGGTTCTGCTGGCGCAGGCTGTGCGCCCATCCCAGGCGTTTCAGGATCGGCCAGATGAGGTCGTCCTCGGTCTGGCTTTCGTTGGGCGTGGCGACGGTGGGAAAGCGCGCCAGGATGGCGGCGAGATCGCTTTCAAGGGCGTCGAGGGCGGCTTCGTCGAAGGCTTGCCATTCGTCCGACGCCGTGACGGTCTCGGATAGCACGTCGTCGGCGAACAGGCTGCCGCGGGAAAGATTTTCCATGGGCGCCGCGCTGGGGAGGGGAGGCCGATATACACCGGCGCGGGCGGGCCGCCAAAGCGGCTTTGGCGGCGTTCAGCCTGGCGAGGTTCAGGGGATAAGCTTTATGGCCGCGACCACGACTCCACCCAGCAGCACCATGCGCCAGGTCAATTCTGCCTTCAGTTCGGCCACAACGGCCCTCAGGTCCGCCTTGGTCGCTGCGTTTTCCGTCACCGCATCGCGCGCCGCCTCGGCGTGGGCCTCGGCTTGCTCCGATGGGACACCGGCCGCTTCCAGGCGGCGGGCATGGGCGAGGGTGTCGATGGTCATGGCGGCCATCCTGCCGGGCGCCACTGGTGCAATCAAGGAATTTATCCCGATTCACGGCCCCAATTCACGATATGGGCGATAGCCGTGGGCCATCGTCACAGAAGCGGCATTGACGCCGCCGCCGGCCGTGGCCATGCTTCGCCGGCACGGATTGCGGAAGGGACGGGTCCGGTGTTGTGCAGCGTGCTCCCTCTTGTCCGGTGCCGTGGCGCGGCTGGCCGTCTGGGCGCGCTGGCGGTGTTGCTTGCCGTTGCCGTCGCGCTTTCCGCCTGTGGGGGAGGCGGGGGGGATGGCACGCCACCGCCGCCGGATGGGGGGCGGCTGCCCGATGAGATGCCACCGCCCGCCCCGCCGCCAGCGCCCGAACCGATGCCTCCGGGTATGGGCGCGCCCTCGCTACCTCCCTCGCCGGCTCCCCCCCCTCCGTGCCATTCAGGCGCCGCCGCCTTCGAGAGTCGTTCCGAATACTTCCATCCGGACACCCAGGCGCAATTCGGTCATGGCAATTTGCGCAGCGTGGGGGCGGCCTGTGCCTATGCCCGCATCCAGGAGCGGGATGGGGCAGACTTCAAGCCGGGCGCGGGCGTCACCATCGCCGTCGTCGATAGCGGCATCGACCAGGAGCACTGGGAGTTCAAAGGCGGGGAGTTCGGAGGCGCTTTGCTGAGCGCAAACCCCGTTCTGGCCTGCTGCGGCGGGGAGGTCGAGGGGTTTGATGTCGATACCGACCCATATCACGGCACGGCGGTAACCAGCGTTATCCTCGCGCAGCGCGGCAATACGGTTCCCACCCTTGAAGGTGTCCTTCCCGCAAGCAACTTTCACGGCGCCGCTTGGGGGGCCACGGTGAAGGTGTTCCCGGTTCGCTTCGATTTCGTCCCAGCTGGGGATTACGACCCCATCGAGGACGCAGAGTTGCGCATGGAAGAAGCGTTCGAGGTCGGTTATCTAAGGGCGGTTCTGGCCGATCCTGCCGGCATCGACATCGTGAATATGAGCTTCGGCTTTGCGGGGTTGAGCGAGCACTGGACCGAGGCCCGGTTGCGCGCCGCTCTGCCCGAATTCATCCGGGTGGCGGCGCAAGCCGACAGGGACGCGGGCGAGAGGGCCCTTCTGGTGCGCGCGGCCGGGAACGACCGCCTTGCCCCATGCGCAAGAGGCACACCCAACTGCGACCTTACAGACGAGGTGGTGAACGACGAGGGCGAGACCATCGTCATAGACGCGCTCGACGCCACTTCGCCCACCGTCATCGGCGGTCTTCCGGCCTATATCAGGGAGCTGCGCGGCCATTGGGTGACGGTGGTAGCGACCAGCGACGATGGCCCGATCACCGATTTTTCCAACCGTTGCGGCATCGTCGCCAAATGGTGCATCGCCGCTCCCGGCTACGCCATACGAGTCGCCTCTTCCGCTCGGACGGACGAGAATCCGGATACAATCAATCGGAACTATGGACAGGACCAAGGCACGTCCTTTTCGGCCCCCCTGGTTGCGGCCGGCCTGGCGCTGGTGAAGCAGTATTTCCGCGGCCAGCTGGGCAACCACCAGGTTCTGGCCCGCCTGTTGGAGACCGCCAGACTCGACCCGCTGGGCACGGTCAACCCGCTCAACCAGCCCGACAAGGCGTCGGATTTCCCCGATGGGCGATGTCCCGAATATCTCGACCTGGACAATGACCCTTCCGATTGCGAGCTGTCGTCCGAAGTCGGGCACGGGGTGATGGATCTGGATGCGGCGACGCGCCCGGTGGGTTCGGTGTCGGTGGTGCTGGGGGAGACGGTCGCCGGCGCCCGTGTGCCGGCTTCCACCAGCGTGCTGCGCGGCGGGGCGGCCTTCGGCGACGGCCTTGCCGCCGCCATGCGCGGGCGCGAGCTGGCGTTGTTCGACGAACTGGATGCGCCGTTCTGGGTCGATCTGGGCGGCTTTGCGGCCCCGGCGGCGCGCCCGGGGCTGGCGGAACGGCTGGGGCAGCTGATGGCGCCGGCGGGCAAGCGTTATGGCTGGGCTGGCGGCAGCGTCCAGATGTGGCCCGGTGGCGGGGCAGTGGAGATGCCGTTTGCCGCCACCCGCCTGCGCCTGGCGGTGAACCGCGCACAGACGTCCGGGGCGTCTGGCGATTGGGGCCATATGGGTCTGGCGCCGCTGTCTTCTGGCGGTGTTGCGGTGACGGGTGGCGAGGAATGGCAGGTTTCGGCCTTCGCGTCCTCGCGCCGTCTGGGTGGCGAGGAATGGGAGGCGGAGCGGGTGGCGGGCGCGCTGCTGGCGTGGCGGCCGCAGGCGGGGCGGTTCGGGGCGCGTCTGGGGCTGATCCGCGAGTTCGACGGCGCGGTGGGGGCGGATGCTGCCGGCGCGTTCGGCGCTCTGGCTGCGGACACGGCCTTTGCCGGGGCCGATATTCGTGCCGGCCTGGCGGGCTGGCGTCTATCCGCTTCTGCCGAGCTGGGCGTGGTTGCGGCCCGCGCCCGGCCTGGGCTGGTCAGCGATGTGTCCAGGCTTGCGACCTCTGCGCTCAGCGTTTCCGGGGAACGGGTTCTGTCGGATGGTGGCTTGGTGCGTCTTTCGCTGTCACGCCCGCTGCGGGTCGAGCGTGGGCGGCTGCGGCTTTCCATCCCCACCGGGCGGGATCGCAGCGGCGCCATCCTGCGCCAGGTTGTGGATGCGTCGGTGCGGCCGTCGGGCCATCAGCTGGATGTGGGCGCGGCGTGGCATCGCCCTGCCGGCGATGGCGAGCTGCGGCTGGGTACCAACCTTTCGCTTCAGCCCGGCCATGTGGCCGGCAACAGCCCGGAACTCTCCCTGCTCGCCGGATGGCGCATGCCGTTCTAGGCGGCGAAGGCGTGCAAGCGATGGACAAGACCACCTACAAGAAGGCGATAGACATCCGGATGTGGCTTGGGACGGCGTTGCAGAAAGAACGCCAAAAATATCAAGCAACACCCATCTGCCCGGACATGATTCCACACATGGTTGCACAGGGTTGGGGATATGTGGTTGCGGGATACTTCCTGATCGAGCAAGGCCTCAAGGCCGTTCTTCATATGCGTGACAACGCACCGCCCAGGACGCATGATTTGTCTTGCTTGTTCGCCAAGCTTTGCGCGCAGGACCAGAAGGTTTTGCGGACATATTATGACGACTTTCGCGGTGCAGCCCCCGGTATGAGCAAATTTCCACTGGCAACGCTCGACGATTTTCTTGAGAATCTGGACGGCGGACAGAAAGGCAAGAGCCGCCATACTGGCTCCTTCGACTGGCGGTATTTTCTAACGGAAGAGGGAAACGATATAGCGATGCCGCTTGTGAGCATCGATTTCATGCACGAGGTCGTTGAAGGGTGCGTGCATCTTATTGGATCGATTGACAAAGGGGACGACAAGGCGGATAAAGCCACATACAGTTGGCGACTCCAATGGCGTAGATTGAGGCATCAGCATGACTGGCTGATGGTTCGAATGAACTTGCCCGGGTGGGGAGAGGAGGGCAACCGAATCGAGCTTCTGTGGGGACCGGACTATGCCGGACGATATGACTATCTGGTTTTCAAAAATGGTCGCATCCATCGTTTCTTCGCGCCGATTCCAGATGCAGAGAAAACCGGGTTGGAAACGATAGACAAGCGGTGCGAACTCGATTCGTTCGATGCGAAGAAGGGTCTCCGGAGTATCGGGATCATCGTCGATTGATCGGCGCGGCGGGCAGAACGTAGAGGCAGTCTTCTCACCATGATCGGTCGTGGTAACGCTGGCAGCACGGGTTGCGGGAAGGAGTGGGCGATGTCGCTTGGGACCGGTATGCGGGATATGCGGGCGCTGACTTGGGCGCCTGTGCTGCCTGTGCTGGCGGCCTGCGCCATCGCGCTTTCCGCCTGTGGGGGAGGCGGCGGGGGCGTTGCGGTGCCGACAGCCGAGCCGATTCCTCCGGTGCCAGCCGAACCGGCGCCAACACCCGCCCCGATGCCTCAGCAGCCCGCGCCACCCGCGCCCGAACCACCGCCACCACCACCGCCTCCGCCGCCCCCACCGCCGCCGGCCCCCCCCCCATGCCCTGCGGGCGCCGACGTCTTCAAGAACCATCCCGAATACAGCGCTACAGGCGATGGGCGGAACGCCCATTACAGCCTTCGCGGCGTGAAGGCGGCCTGTGCTTATGCCCGCATCCAGATCCCGGATGCCCCCCTGGTGCTGCCGGGCGCGGGTGTCACCATTGCCGTCATCGACACCGGCCTCGACGAGCGCCATTGGGAGTTCGATTTCACCAAGGTGAGCCAGATCCTGTTGACCAGTGAACCGCTGGCCGCCGGTGACGATGGCAGCCGCCCCAGCCACGGCACGGCGGTGGCCAGCATCATCGCCGCGCAGCGCGACAATACGGTTCCCTCAGATAACCTTTCTGAGTACAACTTTCACGGTGCCGCCTGGGGAGCCGCCGTGAAGGTGTTCCCGATTTCCTTGGGGGGGCCGCCCGGCGATAGCGAGCCATACCGCCCCATCTTGATCGCGAGATTAACTGGAGCCGATAGGGGTATCGCCGATAATTTGAGCGAGGTTCTGGCCGATCCCGACATCGACATCGTGAACATGAGCTTCGGCTATGAGGGATTGATCGAAAACTACAACGCAGGCCAACTGCGGGGTGCGCTGGACGACTTCATCCGGGTGGCGGAACAAGGCGACAAGCAAGCGGGCGACAAGGTTCTTCTGGTGCGCGCGGCCGGGAACCACAACAACAGACAGTGCGACGAAGGAACGGTCAATTGCCACATGGAGAAGATCGACGCCAGTTCGCCCGCTGTCGTCGCCGGACTCCCGGTCTATATTGAGGAGTTGCGCAGCCATTGGGTGGCGGTGGTGGCGACCGGGGAAGACGGGGAGATAGCCGATTTTTCCAACCGTTGCGGCGTCGCCGCCGAATGGTGTATCGCCGCCCCGGGCGAGGCCATATTGGTTGCCTTTTTCGGCCCCACAATCCGGGAGGGAGTGCGAATAACGGGAGCGCAAGGCTATAGCTACTCTGGAGGCACCTCTTATTCGGCGCCCCTGGTTGCGGCCGGCCTGGCGATTGTGAAGCAGTATTTCCGCGGCCAGCTGGGCAACCACGAGGTTCTGGAGCGCCTGTTGGAGACCGCCGACGTCACGCCCGACGATGCGTCGGAGTTCCCCGACGGGCGATGTCCCGAATATCTGGACCTGGACGGCGATCGTTCCGATTGCGAGCTGTCGGCCAGCGTCGGGCGCGGGGTGATGGATCTGGATGCGGCGACGCGCCCGGTGGGTTCGGTGTCGGTGGTGCTGGGGGAGACGGTCGGCGGCGTTCGGGTGCCGGCTTCCACCAGTGTGCTGCGGGGTGGGGCGGCCTTCGGCGATGGCCTGGCTGCCGCCATGCGCGGGCGCGAGCTGGCGCTGTTCGACGAGCTGGATGCGCCGTTCTGGGTCGATCTGGGCGGCTTTGCGGCCCCGGCTTCGCGCCCGGGGCTGGCGGAACGGCTGGGGCAGCTGATGGCGCCGGCGGGCAAGCGTTATGGCTGGGCTGGCGGCAGCGTCCAGATGTGGCCCGGCGGCGGGGCGGTAGAGATGCCGTTTGCCACCACCCGCCTGCGTCTGGCGGTGAACCGCCCACAGGCATCTGGGGAGGGTGGCGATTGGGGCCATATGGGCTTGGCGCCGCTGTCGTCTGGCGGTGTTGCGGTGACGGGTGGCGAGGAATGGCAGGTTTCGGCCTTTGCGTCCTCGCGCCAGCTGGGCGGCGAGGAGTGGGAGGCGGCGCGGGTGGCGGGCGCGCTGCTGGCGTGGCAGCCGCCGGAGGGGCGGTTCGGGGCGCGTCTGGGGCTGATCCGCGAGTTCGATGGGGCGGTGGGGGCGGATGCTGCCGGTGCGTTCGGTGGCCTGGCGGCGGGGACGGCCTTTGCCGGGGCCGATGTTCGCGCGGGCCTGGCGGGCTGGCGTCTTTCCGCCTCTGCCGAGCTGGGCGTGGTTTCGGCCCGGGCGCGGCCTGGGCTGGTCAGCGATGTGTCCAGGCTTGCGACTTCGGCGCTCAGCGTCTCCGGGGAACGGGTTCTGTCGGATGGCGGGCTGGTGCGTCTTTCGCTGTCGCGCCCGCTGCGGGTGGAGCGTGGGCGGCTGCGGCTTTCCATCCCCACCGGGCGGGATCGCAGCGGCGCCATCCTGCGCGAGGTTGTGGAGTCGTCGGTGCGCCCTTCGGGTCATCAGCTGGATGTGGGCGCGGCGTGGCATCGCCCTGCCGGCGATGGCGAGCTGCGGCTGGGTACCAACCTTTCGCTTCAGCCCGGCCATGTGGCCGGCAACAGCCCGGAACTCTCCCTGCTGGCCGGATGGCGCCTGCCGTTCTAGGCGCCATTTCGCCGCGCGGGGACAGGCCGGCAATTGTCGGAGCCAAGAACAGTCGGCATGCTATCGAGCGACGGTTTCAGGGGTGACGCTGAACCAGGAAGGCGCAAAGGGAGCCGGCGACGGAAACGATCAGCTCGGCTTCGGCGCGATCAACGGTTTGTCGCTCCCGGATATGGCGGCCACGGTCGGAAGCATAGCCCCAGAGTTTATGCACGGCTTGGTCAAGGGGCGCGGTCAAGTCGAGCATGGGCACGAGCTTGCCTAGTGTCGGATTGGGTTGACCGGAAACTTCGCGCGCGGTTGCTTCGAGCGCCGCCATGGCGTGTTGAATGGCACCGGTGATATCCGGTTCCGGGCGACGGGAGATGTCCTTCAGGGCCTCCCGCATTTCGCCGGCTGCCCGCCGGAAGCCCGACTCTTCCAGCTGGGCAGGGGTTTCGTGAGTACTCCTGGCGAAAGTCTCCGAGCCTCTGTGGGTGATCTGGCCGTCACGCAATTCCCAGCCAATGCCGTTTTCTACGAAGAAGTCATTCAAACGACGCTCGAACTCGTCCGCAGAATGTGAGTCCCATTGGCGGCTGTTAGCGAGCTCGGTATAGAATTTCTCGGCAATATCATAGACTTTGTACCATGGAGCATTTCTCATAAGCCAATCGACTTCATCCCAGATATTTGGATACTCTGTCCAACTGTTCGAATCATCTCGTATTAACAAGATTCTACAGATCACTCGTCGCATAGCGGACGGCTTCATGCCCATCGCTTCGGCAATTAAGGGAATGGCGTCTCGCAATTCTGAGGGAGCATCCTCGCGGACGGTGATTTTCTTGGCAGTCGGTCGATAGCCTTGGCGATCCGAGAAACGTTCAGTCATAAAGTAAATCCTTCCACTCATCGTATCGATGAAGGGCTAATGATGGCTGGCTGCGATAGAGACTGTCAAGTCGATAGTTGAGAGCCGATTACGGAATTCCTGATGGCATTGCTGGCCGGATGACGCCTGCCGTTCTAGGCGGCGCCCATCTCGAAGCCGCGATAGCCGGCGGCGGCCACCTGGTCGCAGTGGCGGCGGTAATTGTCCAGGCCGCCGATATAGGGAAGGAAAACACGGGGTTTGCCGGGGATGTTGGCGCCGACATACCAGGAATCCGCCAGCGGATAGAGGGTTTCGTCGCCCACCTGGTTGTTGTGTTCTACCCAGGCGTCTTCGGCCTCGCCCCGGGCCTCGATCCAGCCCTGGCCGCTGGCCTCCAGATGGGCGATGCAGGCGGCGATCCATTCCACGTGCTGTTCGATGGCCGTGATCATGTTGGTGAGCACGGAGGGGCTTTGCGGCCCCGTGACCGCGAACAGATTGGGAAAACCGGCCATGGCGAGGCCCAGATAGGTGCGCGGGCCGTGGCGCCATTTCTGGCCCAGCGGCAGGCCGGCGCGGCCGCGCAGGTCGATATCCAGCAGCGGCCCGGTCATGGCGTCGAAGCCGGTGGCGAAGATCAGGGCATCGAAGGCGAAGCGGGTGCCGTCGGCCAGCTCCAGCCCTTCGGGCAGGATGCGGGCGATGGGGCGCGCGCGGACGTCCACCAGCTTCACATTGGGGCGGTTGTAGGTTTCGTAATAGCCGCTATCGACGCACAGCCGCTTGGTGCCGAAGGGGTGGCTGGTGGGGCACAACAGCCTGGCGGTGGCCGGATCGTCCACCTTGCGGCGGATTTTGTCGTGGACGAAATCGACCACCATGCGGTTGACCTGTGCGTCGGTCTCGACGTCGCTGAAGGCGGACTGAACGGCGAAACCGCCTTCGGCCCAGCGGCGCTCCAGAATATGGCGGCGGCGCTGGGGGGAGACGGCGAGGCCCGATTCGCTGCCTTCCTCGACATTGAAGCCGCTGGCGGAATAGCGCGCCCGCTCGCGAAAGGCGCCGTAATCGGCCTTGATGCGGCGCGCCTCGCCGGCGTCCAGCGCCCGGTTCCAGGCGGGGACCGAAAAGTTGGGCGTGCGCTGAAAGACGGTGAGATGGCGCGCCTTGCGGGCCAGCACCGGGATCGACTGGATCGCCGACGAGCCGGTGCCGACGATGCCGATGTTCAGGCCGGTGACATCCACCCCCTCATGGGGCCACAGCCCGGTGTGATACCAGGGCCGTTGCAGGTCTTCCAGGCCCTGGAAGCCGGGGCGGCGCGGCAGCGACAGGCAGCCCGTCGCCATGATGCAGTAGCGGGCGGCGAAGCGCTCGCCCGCCGCGCTTTGCAGGCGCCACAGGCCGGCATCGGCGTCGTAATGGGCGGAGGCGATGCGGGTGGCAAAGCGGATATCGCGGTAGAAATCGAAGCGCGTGGCGACATGGCGGGCATAATCCAGGATTTCGCCCTGGGCGGCATAGCGTTCCCGCCACTGCCATTGCTGTTGCAGCTCCTCCGAGAAGGAATAGGAGTAATCCATGCTTTCGATATCGCAGCGGGCGCCGGGATAGCGGTTCCAATACCAGGTGCCGCCGACATCGCTGGCCGCGTCCAGGACGATGGCGCGCAGCCCCAGCCGCCGCGCCAGGTGGAGCATATACATGCCCGAGAAACCCGCCCCGACGATGGCCATGTCGAAGGCGTCCGGTGCTGCGGCGCGGTGGCCGGAAGCGGTCATGGCGGCGTCCCAGAGATCGCCGGCGACCTTAGCGAAAGCCACGACCGGGTGGAAGCCGCCGCTCGCCTTCTCCCGCCCGTCTCGCATATATGAGCATGTGAGACGGCGCTTCGCCCTGCGCCGCCGGAGGCCGCCATGACGCCCGCCCATGCCGCCTTTCCCCGCGACGAACACGCCCGCCGCCTGGCCCGGGCCCGGGCGGCGCTGAGGCGGGCCGGGCTGGATGCCTGCATCTGCGTGGCGCCGGAAAGCCTGTTCTATCTGGTGGGCTACGATTCCTGGGCCGCCGCCAACGGCCCCCAGGCCCTGGTGCTGGCGGCCGAAGAGCTGCCCCCGGTGCTGGTGCTGCGCGATGTCGATGTGCCGCTGGCCCGCGAAAGCGCCTGGATCGACGATGTTCGCAGCTACCGCCTTCACCGCGACGACCCGGCGGGGCGCATCGCCGAGGCGCTTGACGACCGGGTCCCGAAGGCGGGCCGGGTGGGGATCGAGGCCGCCTCCGCCGCCCTGCCCTGGGATTGGGGGCGGCGGCTGGAACGGGCACTGGCCCCGGCCACGCTGGTGGATGCCACGGCGCCGATCGGCGACCTGCGCTGGCTGAAATCCGAGGCCGAAATCGCCTGCCTGCGCCGGGCCGGCGCCTTTGCCGAGGCGGGGCTGACCGCCATGCGCCGGACGCTGCGCCCGGGGATGACGGAGATCGCGCTGGCCGCCGAGATCGAGGCGGCGGTGCGGCGGGCCGGTTCCGATTACTGGGCGATCCCGGTCGAGCTGGCGTCGGGGCCGCGCAGCGCCGGCGGCCACGCCACCCCCCTGGCGCGCGCGATCGAGCCGGGCGATGTGGTCCATGCCGAGTTCGCCGGTGTCCAGCGCCGCTATCACGCGGTCGCCATGGCCACCCTGGCGGCGGGCGCCCCGGCGCGCGAAGAGCGCGAACTCTACGCGCTGGCCTGCCACGGGCTGCGGCGCGGCATCGCCGCCATCCGCCCGGGCGTGCCGGTGGCCGAGGTGGAACAGGCGTCGCTGGAACCGCTGCGCCGGGCCGGCCTGGAAGAGGCGGCCACCATGCGTTTCGGCTACGGCATCGGCATCGCCTATCCGCCGGTATGGCTGGAGACATTACAGATCGCGGGGCAGATCGCGGGCGGCAGCGACCAGCGGCTGCAACCCGGCATGGCCTTCGTGCTGCACGCCTGGATCGCGCCGCCGGGGGAGGGCAGGGGCGTGCTGGCCGGCGGCACCTGGCTGTTCACCGAGGAGGGGCTGGAGATGCTGGCCGGGGCCGGCGCCGCGCCACTTTCGCCCTGAAGGCGGCGCGGCTCCTGGCGGTGGGCCGCATGTCCTGGCGCGGTTACGGCGCCTTAATGGCTCCGAAGGCGCCGACGATGTTGGATCGTTCGAACACGCCGGCCGCTTCGACCTGGTCCGGGCCATAGAAAGCGCCCTGGATGCGGCTTCCCGTCCCACCGGCGCTGAAGGTTCCGTTGCCCTGCACCGGCACATCGTCGAAGCGGACACTTTCGACCGAATGGGCGGCGAGACGGTTCAGATCCTTGATGTCGGTGAACGCCGCATCGAGCATGGCGTTGCCCTCGCCGAAGCCATAGACCAAGGTTGCGTCTCCTTGCAGCACATTGCCGGCCAGGTCTCCCTGCGCCGGGGTTCCGACCATGACGCCGCGCCAGGTGGCGGCGATGTCGGTCGGCAAGCTCCCGGTCAGATCGCCACCGGCGATGCCATAGCGCGCCCGCCAGCGGTAGTCCGCGCCCTCGAAAGCGATGGTTCCCGTCTCCTGTTGGAGCGCGAAAGCGGCGTGTTGCATCCAGGCGCCATAGTACTCGAGATCGTCGGCGGCGCCTTGGTGCAGGGTGATCCCGTTCCTGGTCAGGCTAATTCCGTCCCTGGTCGAAGAGGTGGCCTCGAGCTCGCTCAGGCTGACTGTCACCGATGCCCCCGAGCGTGGCTCACGAAAGGCGCAGGTCGTCCCCTGGCAATTGGAGCGAAGCGTGAAGGTAGGAACCTGCGGATGGGTCGAATTTCCATACAGGCTGGAGACGATGAGCGAATCGGCGCGCCCCAGGATGCCGTCCGCCCGCGCGCCTTGCGCGGCGGCGCTCTCGGCGGGCGGCTGCGATCCCGTCAGGCTTTGCGCCCCTTCCTCATCCGCCGGGGGAGCGACGGTCGAACTGCCACCGCCCCCACCGCCACAGGCGGCGAGCGTTAACATGGCGACCGCCAGCGCGGCCGGAGCAAGAAGATCGATCTTCATGGGTATCCCCCCGTGATTGCCACGGCGCCGACGGGTGCCGGGCCGTTGCCAACTACACACGGGTAGCGTGAAGCCCCGACTATTCGCCGGGCGTGGGGAGCGACCCCTTGCCGGATCGAGGGCTGTCATATTCAGCGGGTGACCCGACCGAGCGGGAACCCGTATGCAGTTGGCAAGGGTGCCCCTGGATGGGTCGGGCGCGTGTGTCAACAGAGCTTTCGGCCATGCGCCCGGCGGCACGGGCCGACACCGCGCCCCTGGCGGTGGGGCCGGTTGTGGTGTAGAAGGCACCGACGGTGCGCCGGGGCGCACTCACGCAGGGAGGGAATGCGATGTCGAAGATCGGGATGACGAGGCGGGAGCTGGCGCGGGCCATGGCGGCCGCCGGCGTCGGGGTGGTTACCTTTCCCCTGGCGCGGCGCCGGGCGGCGGCGGCCGGCGAGATCATGGGCCACACCTGGGCGGGCTACGACCTGCCGGAGCTGATGGGCGGCTATATCGACAAATATGGCGGCCCGCCGGAGTTCAGCTATATCGCCTCGGACGACGAATCCTTCGAGAAGATCCGGGGCGGCTTTCAGCCGGACTTCATCCATCCCGGCAACTACATGATCCAGCGCTATTTCGACGCCGGGCTGATCCAGCCGGTCGATGTCTCCCGCCTGGAAAACTGGGCCAATGTCGCGCCGGGCATCGCCGATATCGACGGGGCGGTGATCGGCGGCGAGCGCTATTTCGTGCCGGCCGAGTTCGGCAACTCGTCGCTGCTCTATCGCACCGACATGATCGAGCCCGACCACATCGAAGACCCCAGCTGGTCGCTGCTCTACGACGACCGCTATGAGGGCCGGATCGCCTGGTACGACACCTCCGCCGCCACCGTCGCCGTGGCGGCCCTGGTCAAGGGTTTCGACAACATCTGGACGCTTTCGGACCAGCAGCTGGCCGAAGTGCAGCCGCTGATGTCGAAGCAGCGCGATCTCACCCGTTTCTACTGGACCGACGTGACCCAGATGGAACAGGCCATCGCCGCCGGCGAGGTGGCCGCCGCCTATTCCTGGAACCAGTCCTTCGTTTCCTTGCAGCAGGAAGGCGTGCCGGTGGGCTACATGGTGCCCAAAGAGGGCATTCTCGCCTGGGGTTCGGGCTTCGTCATCCACAAGGAGGCGACGGATCTGGAGGCGGTCTATACCTATATCGACGCCTGGATCTCGCCGGAATCGGGCGCCTGGCTGATCGACAATTACGGCTATGGCAGCGCCAATCTGGCGGCCTACGAGCTGTTGCCGCAGGAAAGGCTGGACCAGCTGGGCTTCAGCGACCCCGAGAGCCTGATCGCCAACACCATCTTCCTTCCGGCCATGGACCCGGACTACGAGGCCAAATACGAGAACCTCTACCAGGAGGTTCGCGCCGGCCTGTGAGGCCCTGGCGGGCGGCGCAAGAATCGGGTGGCGCCGCCCGCCAGCCCGGACCAGCCTGGCGCCCGGCAGCAAAGCGGAGGCGACCATGGCGGCAGTTGCAAACCGGGATGGCCCGGACGATGAAAGGTGCGACGATTATGGGCGCATCGCGGAGGCGATTCGCTTTCTGGACGACAATTTCCGCAGCCAGCCCGACCTGGACGAGCTGGCGCGGCGGGCGGGGCTGAGCCCCTGGCATTTCCAGCGCCTGTTCAGCCGCTGGGCCGGCGTCAGTCCCAAGCGGTTCCTGCAATTCCTTACCGTCGATTACGCCCGCGGCCTGCTGCAACGCTCGCTGCCGGTGCTGGATGCGGCCTTCGAGGCCGGCCTTTCGGGGCCATCGCGCCTGCACGACCTGACGGTGGCATATGAGGCGGTGACCCCGGGCGAACTGCGCCGGCGCGGCGAGGGGCTGGCGTTGCGCCACGGCATCGCCGATTCGCCCTTCGGGCGCTGCGGCCTGGCGATGACGCAACGCGGCCTCTGCCTGCTGACCTTCGCGCCCGCCGGGGCGCAAGGCGACGACTGGCATCTGGAACGCATGGCCGAACGCTGGCCCCGCGCCCGCCCCCTGGCCGACGCGCAGGGCGCCCGCAACATGGCCCGGCGCATCTTCGCGCCCAGGCGCGGCGGCGCGCCCCTGCCGCTCCATCTCAGGGGCACGAACTTCCAGCTGCGGGTGTGGGAGGCGCTGCTGCGGGTTCCGCCCGCCGCCGTGCTTTCCTACCAGGAACTGGCGCGCCGCGCCGGCGACGAGCGGGCCGTGCGCGCCACCGCCTCGGCCGTTGCCCGCAACCCGGTCTCGTTCGTGGTTCCCTGCCACCGCGTCATCCTGAAAACCGGGCCGTTCCACCATTATGCCTGGGGGATCGAGCGCAAGCGGGCGATGCTGGGCTGGGAACAGGCGCGCTTCGCCGGCGGCCACGAGGCGGCGGCGTGACCATGCGCCTGCCGCTCTACCAGATCGACGCCTTCGCGCCGCAGGCCCTGGCCGGCAATCCGGCCGCCGTGATGCCGCTGGAGGAATGGCTGCCGGACCGGCTGCTGCAGGCGCTGGCGCGCGAGAACAACCTTTCCGAAACGGCGTTCTTCAGGCCGGGCGAGGGCGATGCCTTCGAGCTGCGCTGGTTCACGCCCACCGTGGAGGTGGATCTGTGCGGCCATGCCACCCTGGCCGCCGGCTTCGTGCTGATGACCGAGATCGATCCCACCCTGGACGAGGTGGCGTTCGAAAGCCGCTCCGGCCGGCTGGGGGTGCATCGCAGGGGCAGGCTGTTCGCCCTCGATTTTCCGTGCCACGGGCTGCGTCCGGTCCCGCTGCCGCAGGCGCTGGCGGGCGCCATCGGCGGCGCCCCCTGCGAGGCCTTCGACGGCCCCAACCACCTGCTGGTCTATGAGCGCGAACGGGATGTCGCCGCTCTTGCCCCCGATATGGCCGCCCTGGCGGCGGTGCTGGCGGGCAGCGGGCGGGGTGTCATCTGCACGGCGCCTTGCGAGAGCGGGGCGGGCGATGCGGTCTCGCGCTATTTCGCGCCTGCCAGCGGCATCCCGGAGGATGCGGCCACCGGATCGGCCCATTGCATGATCGCGCCCTATTGGGCCGAACGCCTGGGAAAGGCGGAGATTCACGCCTTGCAGCTGTCGGCGCGCGGTGGCGAGTTGTTCTGCCGGGTCGCGGGCGAACGGGTCGAGATCGCCGGGCAGGCGATCAAATATCTCGAGGGCATCGCCACCCTGCCCGACCGATGACGGCAATGTTGAGGGCGACGTGGGCGGCGAGGGCGGTGACGCGGACGGCCGGCGCCGGGCGGGCTGGGCATCCTCTGCCCGGGGCGAGGTGACGGCATGGCCAATGTGGCGGTGATCGGCTCCCAATGGGGAGACGAGGGCAAGGGCAAGATCGTCGATTGGCTGTCGGAGCGCGCCGATGTGGTGGTGCGCTTTCAGGGCGGTCACAATGCCGGCCACACGCTGCAAATCGACCGGCGCGTCTTCAAGCTGTCGCTGCTGCCTTCGGGCGTGGTGCGGGAGGGCAAGCTGGCGGTGCTGGGCAACGGCGTCGTCATCGACCCCTGGGCGCTGTTCGCCGAAATCGAGCGGCTGCGCGCCCAGGGCGTGGAGGTGACCCCGGCCAATCTCGCCATCGCCGAGAACGCGGTGCTGATCCTGCCGCTTCATGGCGAGCTCGACCGCGCCCGCGAGCGGGCCCAGGGGGCGCGGGCGATCGGCACCACCGGGCGCGGCATCGGCCCGGCCTACGAGGACAAGGCGGCCCGGCGCGGCCTGCGCGTGTGCGATCTGGCCGATGGCGCCGTCACGGCGGCAAAGCTGGACGCGCTGGCCGCCCATCACGACCCGCTGCGGGCCGCCATGGGCCTGCCGGCGGTGGACCGGGGGGCGCTGGAAAAGGAGCTGGCCGCCATCGCCGGGCGCCTGCTGTCCTTCGCGCAGCCGGTATGGCGGCGGCTGGACGAGCTGCGGCGGGGCGGGCGGCGCATCCTGTTCGAAGGCGCCCAGGGCCATTTTCTGGACATCGACCACGGCACCTATCCTTATGTCACCTCGTCGGGCACCGTCGCCGCCGCCGCCGCCGCCGGGGCGGGGCTGGGGCCGGGCGCGCTTCACTATGTGCTGGGGATCACCAAGGCCTACACCACCCGGGTGGGCGCCGGTCCCTTTCCCACCGAACAGGCCAATGCAACCGGGCAGCTGCTGGGCGAGCGCGGGCGCGAGTTCGGCACCGTCACCGGGCGGGCGCGGCGCTGCGGCTGGTTCGATGCCGTGATGGTGCGCCAGGCGGTGAAGGTGGGCGGCATCGACGGCATCGCGCTGACCAAGCTGGACGTGCTGGACGGCATGGCGGAGCTGAAGGTCTGCACCGGCTACCGCCATGGCGGCGCGGCGCTGGATCATCTGCCCGCCGCGCCCCATATCCAGGCGGGGGTGAAGCCGTGCTACGAGACCCTGGAAGGCTGGCAGGCCAGCACCCGCGGCGCCCGTTCCTGGGCCGAACTGCCGGCGCGCTGCATCAAATATGTCCGCCGCCTGGAAGAGTTGATCGAGGCGCCGGTGGCCCTGCTCTCCACAAGCCCGCAACGCCAGGATACCATCCTGGTGAAAGACCCGTTTGCCGATTGACCCGGGGCCGGTCGATCCCGGATCGTCATCGAACCTGATCGAGGCGCCAGACCATGCGCTCCCTGCTCTTCGCCATCCCGCTGCTGCTGGCCGCGCCGGCCGCCGCCCAATTCGCCGACGACGCCCTGCCGCTGTTCCCGCCCGAGACTCCCCGCCCTGCCGGGGTGGTGGTCTGGCAGTTCAGCACCGGCGGCGGGGAAGGGGAGGAGCCGTGGCCGCAGGAGGCGCTCTCGGCCGAGGAGCTGTGCTGCCCGCTGAGCGAGGACGCGCGCGCCGGTCAGCCCTTCTGCATCGCCGCCGAACCGCTGTGCGAGTGAGCGCCTGAGCGCCGATCACGCTTGCCCGGCGGCAAGCTGGCGTTCGTCGGTGGCAGTGCGGACCGCCTTCTGAAGCTTTTCGAACGCGCGCACCTCGATCTGGCGCACCCGTTCGCGGCTGATGCCGTATTCCTGCGACAGGTCTTCCAGGGTTTTGGGGTTTTCCGACAGGCGCCGTTCGGCGATGATGTGGCGCTCGCGCCGGTTGAGGCCCGCCATCGCCGTGGAAAGCAGGGCGCGGCGCGATTCCAGTTCCTGCCGCTCGCCCAGCAGGGTCTCCTGGTCGTCGCTCTCGTCGGCCAGCCAGTCCTGCCAGGTGCCGTCGCCTTCGGCCTGCACCGGCGCGTTGAGCGAGTGGTCCTGGCTGGCGAGGCGCCGGTTCATGGAGATCACGTCCTTTTCCGGCACGTCCAGGCGCTTTGCGATCTCGGCGACCGTCTCGGGCGCCATATCGCCTTCGTCTATCGCCTGAAGTTGTCCCTTCAAGCGCCTGAGATTGAAGAACAACTTCTTCTGGGCGGCCGTCGTTCCCATCTTCACCAGCGACCAGGAATGAAGGATATATTCCTGGATGGCGGCGCGAATCCACCACATGGCATAGGTGGCCAGGCGGAAGCCGCGGTCGGGGTCGAAACGCTTGACCGCCTGCATCAGCCCGACATTGCCTTCGGAGATGAGTTCGGCCAGCGGCAGGCCATAGCCGCGATAGCCCATGGCGATCTTGGCCACCAGGCGCAGATGGCTGGTCACCAGTTCGTGGGCGGCATCGACATCGCCGTCCTCGCGCCAGCGTTTGGCGAGGCGGAACTCCTGTTCCGGCTCCAGCATGGGAAACTTTCTGATGTCGCGCAGATAGCGGGACAGGCCGCTCTCCGGCGTCAGGGCGGGAACGGGAAGGTTCGCGGCCATGCTATCCCCACTCTCGGCCCCGGCCTGTGCCGCGGCCCGTTGCAGCGACGGCCCCCCGCGGGCTGCGGGCGGGCAGTTCCGCGCCCCCATACCCCCCGACATCCTGGAGATAGGTCCGATCCAGGGCCGCGACAAGGGCGGCCATATCGGCGGGCAGCGGGCTTTCGAATTGAAGCCAGCGCTTTGTGGCAGGATGATGAAAACCCAGCCGGGCGGCGTGCAGGGCCTGACGGCGCATCCCGGCCAGCGCGCAGCGGGCGGGTTCGGCCAGGCTGCGCCCGCCCCGGCGCCCATAGAGGGGATCGCCCAGCACGGCATGGCCGATATGGGCGAGATGGACGCGAATCTGGTGGGTGCGCCCGGTCGCCAGGCGGCAGGCGAGCAGCGAGACCACGCCTGCCCAACTGCGCTCGACCCGGTAATGGGTCAGCGCCGGCTTGCCGCCCTGGGTCAGCACCGCCATCTTCTTGCGCTGGCGCCGGTTTCTGCCGATGGCGCCGGCGATGCTGCCGGCGGCGGGTTGCGGCAGGCCCCAGACCAGCGCCCGATAGCCGCGTTCCACCTGGCGGGCGGCGATGGCGGCGGCCAGCTGGATATGGGTGCCGTCGTCCTTGGCCACCGCCATCAGCCCGCCGGTGTCCTTGTCCAGGCGATGGACGATGCCGGGCCGGCGCTCGCCGCCGACGCCCGAAAGATTGCTGCCGCAATGGGCGATCAGCGCGTTCACCAGGGTGCCGTCCGGATGGCCGGCGGCCGGGTGAACCACCAGCCCCGGCGGCTTCGCCACCACCAGCAGATGGCGGTCCTCATAGGCGATCTCCAGCACCATGGCCTGGGGCAGGGGCCTGGCCGGGCGCGGCGGCGGCAGCTCCAGCAGCAGCCGCGCGCCCGGTTTGACCCGCCAGGCCGCCTCCGTTACCGTCCGGTCGCTGGCGGTCAGGCGGCCGGCGGCGATGGCCGCCTGGATGGCGTTGCGGGAAAGCTGCGGGTGGGCGGCGGCCAGCACAAGGTCGAGGCGGCGGCCGCCCTCGGCAGCGGTCACGACATGCTCCAGGACGGTCGCTTCGCTCACGTTGTCGCTCGCATATCGCGCATATTTCGCATATTTCACCGGGGCGCCGGCCGGGAGGCGCATCAGGGGGCAGCATGGACCGTCCGCCGGTTGCGATCAAAATCTTCGCCATCGGCCTGGGGGTGGTCATCGTGGCGCTGGCTGTCGTGCTGGCGGTGGCCGTAGTAGATCGGCTGGGCAGCCCCTCGCGCGGCGGCGCTGGCGAGGCCGCCATCGCCCTGCCGCCCGGCGCGCAGGTGGAGGCGCTGGCCGCCGGCGATGGGCTCTCGCTGCTGCTGCGGCTGGAATCGGGGGCGCAGGCGGTGCTGACCGTCGATCCCGCCAGCGGCGAGGTGCTGGGGCGGCTGGAACTCCTGCCGCGCAGCCGCTAGGGAAGGCAGACCGCCATGACACCGGACATGACCCGGGCCCATTTCGGCAGCGACAATGCTTCGCCCGTCGCCCCGGAGATCATGGCGGCGCTGGCGGAGGCCAATCGCGGCGGCGCCGCCTCCTATGGCCATGACCGCCTCTCCCAGGATCTCGACCGGCGCTTCTCGGAGCTGTTCGAGACCGAGGCCAGGGTGCTGCCCGTGGGCACGGGCACGGTCGCCAACGCGCTGGCGCTCTCCTTCCTGGCCCCGCCCTGGGGCGCGGTCTATTGCCACCGCGATGCCCATGTCGTCATCGACGAGGCCAACGCCCCCGAATTCTTCGGCAACGGGCTGAAGCTCGCCTGCCTGCCGTCGGACCATGGCCGGCTGGATGCCGCCGCGCTGCGGGCAGAGCTGGCGGCCGGCGACCCCGACGACGTCCACCGCCCCATGCCGGCGGCGCTCTCCATCGCCCAGGCCAGCGAATGGGGCACGCTCTATGACCGCGACCGCCTCATGGCTCTGGGCGAGGCCTGCCGGGCACAGGGGCTGGCCTTTCACATGGACGGCGCCCGCTTTGCCAATGCCGTGGCGGCGCTGGGCTGCGCGCCGGCCGAGCTCTCCTGGAAGGCGGGTGTCGATGTGCTCTGCTTCGGGGCCACCAAGAACGGGGCGCTGGCGGCCGAGGCGCTGGTGGTGTTCGGCGCCCAGCGGCGCCGCTTCGTCCAGCTGCAACGGCTGGCCAAGCGCGCCGGCCAGCTCTACAGCAAGATGCGCTTCTTCTCCGCCCAGCTGCATGCCTCGCTGGACGACGACCGCTGGCTGACCTGGGCCGCCCATGCCAACGCCCAGGCGGCGCGCCTGGCGGCGGGGCTGGCGGCGGTGGAAGGGGTGGAGCTGCTGCACCCGGTGGAAGCGAACGAGCTGTTTCTCGCCATGCCGCGCCCCGTGTTCGCGGCGCTGGAGGCGACCGGCTTCGGCTTCTACCCGCCGGCGCCGGCCGCGGACGGGCGCTGCGCCCTGCGGCTGGTGACCTGCTTCGATACCGCGCCGGGCGATGTCGAGCGGCTGGTCGCTGCCGCTCAGGCGTCGGCGCCCACCGCCTCGGCCAGGGCGCGATAGCCGTCGCGGGCCAGCAGCGCCTGAAGGCCGTCCAGAATGGTCTCCACCAGGGCGGGGCCGTGGAACGCCAGCGCCGTGTAGAGCTGCAACAGGGTCGCTCCGGCGCGGATTTTGTCGTAGGCGGCCTGGGCCGAATCGATGCCGCCGGTCCCCACCAGGGTCAGGCGATGGCCTTCGGCCCGCCACAGGGCGCGCAGCAGCGGCGTCGAGATCGCGAACAGCGGTCGCCCCGACAGGCCGCCGGCCTGGTGGCGATGGCGCCCGGTCAGCCCGGCCGGGCGTTGCAGGCTGGTGTTGGAGACGATCAGCCCGTCGAAGCCTTCCCCGGCGGCCAGGCGGGCGGCCTCCAGGGCGGCGCCCCGCTCCAGGTCCGGCGACAGCTTCAGCAGCAGCGCCGGGCGCCGCCGCAGCGCCTCGCGCTCCCGCGCCATGCGGGCCAGCAGCGGCCCCAGGCGGGCGGCCTCCTGCAGGCGGCGCAGACCCGGCGTGTTGGGCGACGAGACGTTGATGGCGACGTAATCGGCCAGCGGCGCCAGGCGACGGAAACAGGCGACGTAATCGGCCAGGGGGGCGGCCGTGTCGCGGTTGGGGCCGATATTGACGCCCAGGGGGCCGCCGTCCCTATGACGGGCCAGCCGGGCCGCCACTGCCGCCATGCCGTCGTTGTTGAAGCCCATGCGGTTGATCGCCGCCTCTTCGTCCGGCAGGCGGAACAGACGCGGGCGCGGCTGGCCCGCCTGGGGGCGCGGCGTCACCGTGCCCACCTCGACGAAGCCGAAGCCCGCCCGCAGCAGCGGCCCCACCGCCCGCGCATCCTTGTCGAAACCGGCGGCCAGCCCCAGCGGATTGGCAAAGCGGCGCCCGAAAGCGGCGGCCTCCAGCTCCGGGCGCGGGCGCGGGCGGCGCCCGGTCGCCAGCCCCAGGCGCAGGGCGGCCAGGGTCAGCCCATGGGCGCGTTCCGGATCGATGCGGGCCAGCAGCGGCGCGGCGAGGGGGTAAAGATTCGCCATTCTGCCTCCATGGCGGACCGGCCCCGCCCCGTGCTAAGCATGGCGCACAGCGGCGGGCAAGGGCCACAAGGACTATGGACAAGCTGACCTGGCATAACGGCAGCCTTCACGAAGGCAACCCCGCGCTCATGGGGCCGTTCGACCGCTCCTTCTGGTTCGCCACCATGGTGTTCGACGGTGCCCGCGCCTTCGACGGCGTCATGCCCGATATCGAAGGCCATTGCCGCCGCTGCCTGGAATCGGCCCATGTCATGGGCATGAAGCCGCAGCAGACGGCGGAGGATCTGGTGGCGCTGGCCGCCGACATGGCGCGCCGTTTCCCGCGCGACCAAGCGCTCTATATCCGCCCCACCTTCTGGAGCGGCGAGGCCGAATCGCTGTGGGATGTGCCGGAGAAGGTCGAGTTCCTGATGGCGGTGGAGGTGGCGCCGCTGGGCGAGGCGGCGGGCTTTTCGGCCTGCCTGTCCGGCCACCGCCGCCCGGCCCCCGATATGGCGCCCACCCTGGCCAAGGCTTCGTGCCTCTATCCGGCGACGGCCGAGGCGGTGCGGGCGGCCCGGCGCCAGGGCTTCGACAACGGCGTCATGCTGGATCACGAAGGCCATGTGGCGGAATTCGCCACCGCCAATCTGTTCTTCGCCAAAGGCGGCGAGGTGACGACGCCAGCCGTCAACGGCACCTTTCTGAACGGCATCACCCGCCGGCGCGTGATCGCCCTGCTGAAGGACGCCGGCTTCGACGTGGTGGAACGGGCGGTCGATTACCGCGAGCTGGCCCAGGCCGACGAGATCTTCTCCAGCGGCAATTACAGCAAGCTGCTGCCGCTCACCCGCCTCGACGATCGCCGCCTGCAGCCGGGGCCGGTCTACCGCCGGGCGCGTCAGCTCTATTTCGAGTTCGCCCGCGAGGAGGGCTTCCGCCTCTAGGCGTCTTCCAGGGCGGCGAAGGCCCGTTGCAGACAGGCGCCATCGCGGGCCAGCAGGCGGGCGAAAAGCCCGGCCTCCCGGGGCAGGGCGGAGACGCCGCCGACCACGCCCGGGCAGGTTTCCAGCCGCGCGCGCAGACGCTCCGCCAGCGCCCGGTCGCAGCCGGCGCCCGCCCAGCCCAGGGCAGCGTGAACCGCAAAGCCCGCCGTCGCGCCATCGTCGTCCAGGGCCTGCCCGGCGATGTTCAGCCGGTCGATGGCCAGAATCCGGCCGCCGCCATCCTTCAACACGGTTTCGGATTCGAACCCGGCGAAGCGGCGCCCGCCCTGCGGGTCATGGGCCAGAAAGGCGTCGCGCCAGGCGATGCGCGCGCCCTCGTGCAGCACCATCTCCAGGCGCGAGGCGACGCGGGCGCTGGCGAACAGGATCGAGGGGCGCGGCAGCCAGGCCAGACGGGCGCCCGGCAACGCCTCCAGCCGCAGCGATTGCGCCGCCCCGGCCGCCGCCATGGCGTGGGCCACGCTTGCCCCCTGGGTGCGGATCGTGGCCCGCGCGCCGGCCTCGGCGACGATCCCGGCCGCGATGTCGTCGCCCTGCAACAGGCCGGCGCCCAGGGATTGCAGGATGACCAGGGCGCCGCCGTCGTCGCAGCGGAAAGGCCGGGTGAGATGGAAGGGAAAGGCGGCATATTGGCGGGTGAGGCAGGTCTCGCCGCCGCCGTCGCAGGCGAAGGTCAACTCCAGCTGCGGGCGCCGTGGCGCCGGGCCGCCGGGGTGGGTCATGAGTCGAACAGCACGTTCGTCGCGATATGGTCTGCCACCTCGTCGATGGCCGCGCCGCTGCGGCAATCGGTCACCGCCACCGGCTTGCCGGCCCGCAGTTCCCTGGCCTCGGCGGTCATGCGCTCGAGGTCCACCCCGACATGGGGGGCCAGATCGGCCTTGTTGATGACCAGCAGGTCCGATTGCAGCACGCCGGGGCCGCGTTTGCGCGGAATGTCGCCGCCGCCGGCCACATCGATCACGAACAGCCAGTAATCGACCAGTTCCAGCGAGAAGGTGGAGGCCAGGTTGTCGCCGCCCGATTCCAGCAGCACCAGATCCAGCGGCGCCAGCCTGGCTTCCAGCTCTTCGGCCGCGTCCAGATTGGGGGTCGGATCCTCGCGGATCACCGTGTGCGGGCAGGCGCCGGCCTCCACCGCCATCACCCGCTGCGGATCGATCAGGCCGCTGCGGCGCAGGCGCTCGGCGTCTTCCCTGGTCACCAAATCGTTGGTGATGACGGCAAGGCTGGTGCCGCGGGCCGCGAAGTGCGGGATCAGCCGTTCCACCAGCGCCGTCTTGCCCGAGCCGACCGGCCCGCCGATGCCGACCCGCGCCGCTCCCGTCGCCCCCGTCGTCATGATGTCTCCCGCCTTGCGGCGGCGACTCTAGCCGCCGAAGCCCTGCGCGCAAGCGCGCCCATCCTGCCATCGCCACTGCCTTGCCATCGCCCCGTCTTGCAATCGCCTGGGCCAGCGGCCACATTGGCGGCGCATCCCTGGCGAGGCCCGGATGGCCGTCCCGCAGACAAGCCGCTGGCTCCACGTCGTGCCGGTGGTGGTGTTCGCAGCTGTCGTGCTGGCCCTGGGCCTCGCTCTGGAGCGGGATCCCAGCGCTCAGCCTTCCGCCCTGATAGGCCGCGCCGCCCCCGCCATGGCGCTGCCCCCCGTCACCGGCTATGGGCCGGGCTTCAGCGAGGCCGATTTCCAGGGCCAGGTGACGCTGCTCAACGTGTTCGCCTCCTGGTGCGTCAGCTGCCGGGTGGAACATCCCCTGCTGATGGCGCTGGCGGAAAGCGGCCAGGTGCAGATCTTCGGCCTCGCCTACAAGGACGATCCCCGCGACAGCGCCCTGTGGCTGGACCGCTTCGGCAGCCCCTATGCCGCCACGGCGGCGGATGTCGATGGCCGGGCCGGCATCGATTGGGGGGTTTATGGCGTGCCGGAGACGTTCGTCATCGGCCCCGACGGGCGCGTCGCCCACAAGCATATCGGCCCGCTGACGCTGGCCGACTGGCAGGAAACCCTCGCGCCCAGGCTGGCGCAATGGTTGCAGTGAGGGGGGTCACAGTGAAGGGGGTCACAGTGAGGGGGCCACGATGAGGGGGGCCGCCCTGCGGGCGCTGGCCCTGCTCTTCGTCCTCGCCGCCGTCCCGGCCAGGGGCGCGGACGAACTCGCCAACCTGGTCTGGCTGGAGGCGCCCCAACCGCTGCCGGAGACCGGCTTTCTGGCCGCCGGCGGTCGGACGGAGACCTTCGCCGCCTGGCGGGGGCGGGCGGTGGTGCTGAACTTCTGGGCCACCTGGTGCCCGCCCTGCGTCGAGGAAATGCCGTCGCTGGACCGGCTGGCCGCCGCCCATGGCGGCCCCCATCTGGACGTGGTCGCCATGGCGCTGGACCGGGCCGACGAACAGCGCATCCTGGACTTCTATCGCCGTATCGGCATCGACCGTCTCGCCATCTACCGGGATCCCGACCTGGAGCTCGCCGCCGCGCTGGGTATTTTCGGTCTGCCGACCACGCTGCTGGTCGATCACGACGGCATGGTGGTGGCGCGGCTGGTGGGCGAGGCGGTGTGGGACAGCGCCGCCGCCCAGGCCGTGGTCCTGGCCCTGGCCGAACGCGCCCGGCAGGCACAGCAAGCGCAGCAGGCGGCTCCCGACGACGGGTGATGGCGGTGGAGATCGGCGGCATCGGCTTCGCCACGGCCTTCGCCGCCGGCGTGGTCTCGTTCCTGTCGCCCTGCGTGCTGCCGCTGGTGCCCGCCTATCTCTCCTTCGTGGCCGGCCAATCGCTACAACCGGGCGGGGCAGGGCGGGGCCGGGCGCTGGTGGCGAGCTGCGTCTTCGTGCTGGGCTTCGCCTGCGTTTTCGTGCTGCTGGGCGCCGGCGCCAGCGCGGTGGGCGGGCTGCTGCTGGCCCATCGCGGCGTGCTGGAGATCGTCGCCGGCGTCGTCGTCGCCGTGTTCGGCCTCGCCCTGATCCTGCCGCTGCCCGTGCTGCAACGCGAGCTGCGCTTTCACCCCGCGCTGCCGCGCGGGCGGCTGGGGGCGGTCTGGCTGCTGGGCGCGGCCTTCGCCTTCGGCTGGACGCCGTGCATCGGCCCCATCCTGGGCGCCATCCTGGCTCTGGCGGCCACCGGCTCCGGCGCGGGCGGCAGCGTCGCCGGCGGCGCGGCCCTGCTGGCGGTCTATGCCCTGGGGCTGGGCCTGCCCTTCGTGCTGGCGGCCGCCGGCGCCGACGCCCTGACCGCCCGCCTGCGCCTTCTGGGCCGCTTCGGTCGCCACGCGCAGATCGCCGCCGGTGTCGTGCTGGTGGCGATGGGGGCCGCCATGGCGAGCGGGCGGCTTTCCGGCTTCGCCTTCTGGCTGCTGGAGACGTTCCCGTTCCTGAGCCGGACGGTGCTGTGATGGCGAGCGCGGAATACCAGGGCTATTACGCGATTATTCGCGCCATACCGGCGGGCCGGGTGCTGACCTATGGCGATGTCGCCCGCCTGGCCGGGCGCCCGCGCCAGGCGCGTCGCGTCGGCTATGCCCTTGCCGCCTGCCGCGACCCGTCGCTGCCGTGGTGGCGGGTGGTCAACGCCCAGGGGCGGATCAGCCGCGGCGGCGGCAGGCTGCCGGAAGACGCCGACCGGCAGCGCGACCTGCTGCTAAGCGAGGGTGTGGCCATCGACCTGGAAGGCCGCATCGACCTCGCCGCCTGGCGCCATCTCGCCTGACGCGGCCATGGAAGAGAGAAGGATTACGCTATCATGTCCGAGGAAATTGGTAGAGTGTAGGTATGCTAATTTCTCGACTTACTCATCCATGTCTTCTGATACTTGTCAATTAGAAATTCAACAGTTTTAATCATACTTGGATTCGGATACGGAGTGGTATCGCTTGCATCTACATTCTCAAACAGATATCTCCAACGGATAAAATCATTGGCATGCTTTGTAAGAGACGAACATATCATCGCTTTCTCAGATTTATCAAATTGCTCCCATGCGTTTGAATCCAGTTCTTTCATAAGTATTTCTAAATTGTGTGTTTTTGGATATTTCCCTACTGATTTTGCTATCCAAGCTTTCAAAGTAAGCTCTGCAGACAGTGTTGTTAAAACTACCGCACTTACTATTAACCCCGGAAGGAAAAGTTCATCTTCATCACCTTGCCTTCTCTCACCTAGTAATTTTTCTTCTTCCAATATCTCATACGCTTTCGACTCTAATGTTCTGGCCACTTTTCGTACAGCCAGTGCGTACCCGGTAATTTTATTTGCATCTTCAGCAGGTTCCCATTTGAGTTGCATGACTTCCTTCCTCGTGGACTTCAGACAGAAGCACAGTGTTATGCTGAATCAAACCAGCCGGCGAATGTTGCCATTGTCAATAATTGCAAAAAAGAAGGGGGCGCGGCGGCCCCCTTCCGGAACAGTATGCGTCGGCTGGCTCAGGTGGTGGAAGCCTTGACCGCCAGCGCCTCGCCGAAAATGTAGCTGGTGGGGTGCATGTCGAAGCCCATCACCCGGGTATCGGCGACATTGTAGATCGCCCGCCACACCGGCTGCACGATCGGCCCGTCCTCCTGCATGATGCCTTGCAGCTCGGCCATCACCGCGCGCCTGGCCTCCACATCCAGGATGCCTTCGGCCTGGGTCAGCTTGGAGTCGAACTCGGCATTGGCGTAATGCGATTCGTTCCACGGCACGCCGGTGCGATAGGCCAGACCCAGCACCATGAAGCCCAGCGGACGGTGGGTCCAGGAGGTGAAGCCGAACGGCACCTTGTCCCACACCTCCCAGAACTGGTCCGACGGCATCAGGTTGATGGCGACGTCGATGCCGGCTTCCTTCCACTGTTCCACCATGGCCTGGACGGCCAGCAGCTCCCAGGCCGGATCCTTCTTGCAGGCGATCTCCAGCTCCAGGCCGTCGCCATAGCCGGCCTCGGCCAGCAGGGCCCTGGCGCCCTCGACATCGCGGGCCATGAACGGCAGTTCCGCATAGTCGGGATGGATCGGCGCCACATGGTGATGCTCCGCTGCGGCGCCCACGCCGCGATGGGCCGCTTCCAGCACCGGCGGCGTGTCGATCGCCAGCCGCAGCGCCTTGCGCACGCGCGGGTCGTCGAACGGCGCGGCATCGACCTGGCCCCGCACCACCGCGGTCTGGGCGGTGTTGGCGGTGTTGACCTGGACATGGGGCATGGCGCTGTAGGCGTCCAGCTGCACGATGTCGCCCTGGTCCACGGCATGAACCTGCTTCGAGGCCATGGCGCCGATGGCGGCCGAGGGATCGTCGCCCAGATCCACGAACTCGATGCGGTCGAGATAGGGGCCTTCGCCGTGCCAGCTCGCGTTCTGGGCGTTCACCAGCACCGATTTCTCGCCCACCACATGCTCTTCCAGCTTGTAGGCGCCGGTGCCGTTGGAGCCGACGCCGAACACGCCATCTTCGGCCGGATCGACGATCAGCAGCGGATAGTGGAACAGATGCTCCGGAATGGCGATGTTGGCGGAACGGGTGTTCAGCCGCAGCGTCAGGTCGTCCACCACCTCGATGGCGTTGGCGTCCCACAGGGCCGAACCGTCGTCGTTCATCATATAGCCCTTCATCAGGCCCAGCACCGACGAACCGGTTTCGGGGTCCAGGCAATGGCCGATGTTCCAGGCGGCGTCTTCGGCGGTGAAGGCGCGCCCGTCGTGCCACATCACCCCCGGGCGCATCTTCAGCGTCCAGGTCAGCAGGTCGTCGCTGGCCTCCCAGCCTTCCAGCAGGTCGGGGCGGGTGACGTTGTCGGTGCCGGTGCGGGTGAGATAGCCGCAGACCTGGCGGGCGATGTTGGAATCGATCACCCAGGAGAAGGTATGCGGGTTGTCGATGACATAGACGCGCATGGCGATGCGCATGGTGCCGCCCATGGGCTTGTCCTGGGCGGCGGCTTTTCTGGGCGCCATATCCTCGCCGAGGATGCCGGCGGCCACGGCATAGGCGGTGGCGGCCGAGACGCCGAGCAGGGCCGAGTTGCGGACGAATTCGCGCCGGTCGAGGCGGCCCTCCGCCAGCTGCTCCTGCAGCCTGCCGAAATAGGGGTGGTGTGCCATGACGCGATGTCCTCCCGTTCGTCGTTATGCACGCCGCGATTATAGGGGGCGCCGGGCGGGGCCGCAACGCCGCCGGCGCATTTTTTGCGCGCCGGGCGGGGGAGGGCGGCGTTGCGGGCCGCCCCGGGCCGTGGCATCGTCGCGGCCCATGACCGGCGACGCCTTCAACCAGCCGGTGGATGCGGCCCTGGTGCCGCGTTTCGCCGACATCCCCACCTTCATGCGCCTGCCGGCGGTGCGCGATCCCGCCGGCCTCGACATCGCGCTGATCGGCGTGCCCTGGGACGGTGGCACCACCAACCGGGCCGGCGCCCGCCACGGCCCGCGCGAGATTCGCAACCAGTCCAGCCTGATGCGCAAGGTTCACCACGCCAGCCGGCTGGCGCCCTACGAGCTGGCGCGGGTGGCGGATCTCGGCGATTGCCCGGTGAACCCCATCGACCCGATGGACACGCTGGCCCGCATCCAGGCCTTTTACCGGCGGGTGCATGCGGCCGGCGCCCTGCCGCTGAGCGCCGGCGGCGACCACCTGATCACCCTGCCGATCATGCGCGCCATCGCCGCCGAGCGGCCGCTCGGCATGGTGCATATCGATGCCCACAGCGACACCAACGACCGCTATTTCGGCGACAACCTCTACACCCATGGCACGCCTTTCCGCCGCGCCGTCGAGGAGGGCCTGCTGGATGCCGTCCGCACGGTGCAGATCGGCATTCGCGGTTCCATCTACCGCAGCGACGACATGGCGTTCGCCGAAAGCAGCGGCATGACGGTGCTCTATATCGAAGACGTCATGCGCATGGGCATGGAGTCCGTGATCGCCGAAGCCCGGCGGGTGGTGGGCGCGGGGCCGGTCTATGTCAGCTTCGATGTCGATGGCCTGGATCCGGTGTTCGCGCCCGGCACCGGGACGCCGGAGATCGGCGGCCTGACCACGCGCGAGGCGCAACAGCTGCTGCGCGGCCTCCAGGGCCTGGCGCTGGTGGGCGCCGATGTGGTGGAGGTGGCCCCGCCCTTCGATCCCTCCGGGTTGACCGCGCTCACCGGCGCCACCTTCATGTTCGAGCTGCTCTGCCTCCTGGCCGATTCCGTGGCCGGGCGGCGCGGCGGCGCCTGAGACCTGCCGCCCCGCCCATCGCCTCGCCGCCCAGGGCCCGATAAGGACGCCGGGCAAGGAACGTCAGACAGGGAGCCCATGCCGTGAAAAAACCACCCTTCCTCGCCGCCGCGCTCGGCGCCGCCATGGTGGCCTTCGCCGCGCCAGCGCCGGCCGCCGATGCCGAAAACACCCTCTATATGGAGCTCGAGAGCGGGCGGGTGGTCATCGCCATGCGGCCCGATCTGGCGCCCGCCCATGTCGCGCGCATCAAGCAGCTGGCGCGGGAGGGCTTCTACGACGGCGTGCCCTTCCACCGCGTCATCGCCGGCTTCATGGCCCAGACCGGCGATCCCACCGGCACCGGGCGCGGCGGTTCGGGCCAGCAGCTGGCGGCCGAGTTCACGCCAACGCCCCATATGCGCGGCACGGTGTCGATGGCCCGGGCGGCCGCGCCCGACAGCGCCGACAGCCAGTTCTTCATCTGCTATGCCAGGGCCTCCCATCTCGACGGCCTCTACACGGTCTGGGGCGAGGTGGTCGAAGGCATGGAGCTGATCGACGGCCTCGCCAAGGGCGATGCCGCCGACAACGGCATGGTGGCCGAACCCGACCGCATCGTCAGGCTGCGCGTCGCCGCCGACGTGGCCCCCTAGCCAATTCCATGGGCCGGCCCCCTGGTCGATTCCATGGGGCCGCTTGCCCGCGCCCCTTTTCGCCGCGCCCGGTTTTCGGCTAGCATCGCGCAGCAACATGGCGGGGGAGGAAGCCCCCGCGCCAACCGAGACCGGGGAGGTCCATCATGTCCGATCGTAAATTCACCCTGTCGCGCCGCCGCTTCATGGCGGCAACCGGCGCCGCTGCCGCCGCCGGCAGCATGGCCACCGGCAGCGCCCGCGCCGACGGCCATGCGCTGCGGGTGAGAAACTACTCCGACATCCAGGTGCTGGATCCGGGCTATATCCTGTCGGCGCCCGAATCCGACGTGAACTCCTGCCTGCAACTGGCCCTGGTGATGCCCAAGGCCGGCGACCAGTGGGGCTGGGAGCTGGAGGCGGCCGCCGAGATCGAGCAGGTGGACGATACCCATGTCAATTTCACGCTGAGGAACGACATCGGCTGGAGCAACGGCTTCGGCGAGGTCACCGCCGCCGATGTGAAGTTCTCCTACGAGCGCATCGCCGACCCGGAGATGGCCTCGCCCTATGCCGAGGACTGGGGCGCGCTGGAAAGCGTGGAGGTGACCGACGACCGCAGCGGCACCATCGTTCTGAAGGAACCCTATGCGCCGCTGTGGACCACCACCATGGCCGCCGGGCGCGGCATGATCGTGTGCAAGGCGGCGGTGGAGGCGCTGGACGGCAAGCGTTACGAAGCCATGCCGCCGGCGGTCTGCGGGCCTTACGAGATCCGCGAATGGCTGCCGTCGCAAAAGCTCACCCTGGCCGTTCGCGAGGGCTATAGCGGTCCCCACGCCAACCCGGATTTCGACGAGATCGAGATCTACCCCATCGTGGACGAGCAGGCGGCCGAGGTGGGCTTTCTGGCCGGCGACCTGGACGTCACCACGGTCCCCGTGACCTCGGTGCCGGAGCTGACCGCCAACCCGCCCGAAAACTCCGTGCTGGCCCAGCATCCGTCCCTGAAATATGTCTGGATGGGCATCAACAAGGACAACGAGCTGTTCCAGGACATCCGCCTGCGCCAGGCGGTCCAGTATGCCATCGATGTGCGCCAGATTCTGGAGGCGGCCTATTTCGGCCTGGCCGAGCCTTCCACCGGCATCGTTCCGCCCGGGCTGACCGGCCATCGCGACGCCAACATCGTCCCGGCCGAAGGCGATCCGGACAGGGCGCGCCAGCTGCTGAAGGAGGCGGGCATGGAGGGCGGCTTCTCCTGCCGTCTCGACACCCTCAACAAGTCCACCTATCTCGCCGCCTGCCAGGTGATCCAGGCCAATCTGGCCGATGTCGGCATCGAGGCGGAGATCAACGTCCACGATCCGGGCGTGTGGTGGACCATGGGCGACGAATCCTCGGGCGATGCCTGGAAGGATTTGCAGCTGATGTATTCGCGCTTCTCGTCCCAGCCCGATCCCGGCTGGTACACCATGTGGTTCACGCCGCAGCAGGTCGGCATCTGGAACTGGGAGCGTTTCGACAACGCGGAATTCGCGGAGCTCCACGCCCGGGCCCTGGTCACCATGGACCCGGCGGTCCGCGACGGCATGTATCGCCGCATGCAGGATCTGATGGAGGAATCGGGCTGTTACCGCTTCATCACCCACGAGTTCACGCCCACCATCTATCGCGCCGACATCGTGCCCGCCTTCACGCCCGACGGGCGCATGCTCTGGAAGAGGTTCGCCAAGGCCTGAGCGGCGGGAGCGGCAGATAAGAAAAGGGCCGGAGCGGCACCGCTCCGGCCCTTTTTGCGTCCCCAGACGGGAACATGTGGGAGCGCGTCACACGTCGAACAGCAGCTCGTCCCAGCGCTGATCGATCCAGTCGCCCTTTTCCACATAAAGGTCGTAGTTGGGAACGATCGGCTCCACCGTGCTGGAGGCGCGGTTGAACGCCTCGTCGCTGAGATTGGGCAGCATGTCGCGCGGCAGCACCGGCGCGGTCCACAGATTGTCGGTGATGGTGGTCTGGGCCTCGGGCGAAAGGCACCAGTTCATGAACTCCTTGCAGGCATCGGCTTTCTGCGTGCCCTGCACCAGGCACCAGGAGCCGAAATCGATGATGCCGCCTTCCTTGGGGAAGGTGGAGCGCATCGGAAAGCCCTCGGAGATCATGATCCAGGTCACGTCGTGGTAATACTGGCCGCCGGTCAGCTCGCCCGATTGCAGCATGGCCTGGAACTGGCCTTCGTCGCGATACCACAGCCTCACGCTGTTCTTGAGCTCGGCCGCCTTCTGCATGCACTGCTCCAGGCCCTCCTCGCTCTCCATCATCGCCCGGTCGTTGCCGAAGAAGGTCTTGGTGACGACGTCGATCAGATAGCTGGAGGAAAGCTGCTTGGCCCAGCCGAACTCGTCCTCGAACTTGGGATCCCAGGCATCGGCCCAGCTGGTGGGCGCCTCCGGCCAGACATCGCTGTTGGTCACGAAGGTGGCATACCAGGAGAGCGCCGGCGCGCCCAGCGGCTTTCCGGCCTCGTTTCTCAGGATCAGATAGTCCGGAACATTGGCCAGGTTGGGCACATCGCCCGCCTCCAGAGGAATGAAGATCTCCTTGGCGCGGCGCATGGAACCCTGGGCGCCCATGGTGATGTCCACCGCCGGGGTTCCGGTTTCGATGCTGGTCTTCAGCTGCACGAACCATTCGAAACCGCCCGGCTGCGAAACCGTCTCGATCTCGATGCCGGAAACCTTGGTGAACTCCGGATAGGCGTATTCGGACAGCGAGTCCTCGAAAAAGCCGCCATAGGACGAAACCCTGATCGGCTCGGCCGCCCAGGCGCGGCGCAGCACCGCAGGCGCCGCCAGCGCGCCGGAAGCGGCCAGCGCCCCCTTCAGCGCCCGCCGCCTGGTGGTGGGAAAGATGCGGTTCATATCGGTGTCCTCACGATTGGGAGCGGCCAGCCTAGCCCGTTGTCCGCCAGGGTCAACCGCCAACGCCGGCCGGATGCCCCGCCGCCCACTCGCAAGGGTGTCATGAGGGTGTCACGGGGGTGCCGGGCGGGTGTCGGGGAGCTGTCGCGCAACTGCCCCATGACAGCCTTGCGACAGCCCTGTGACACCCTTGCGGCCGCGCCCCGGCAGGGCGGGCGGCATGGCGCGGCGCCCGCCTGCCGGTCTAGGCTGCGCGCCCGCAAGGGGCCCGAAATGGGCCTGAACGAGGGAAGGGGAGACAGCCATGACCATGGCCGCCATCCGCCAGCGGCTGGCACAGGGCGGCGCGGTGCTGCTGGACGGCGCCACCGGTACCGAGCTGGAACGGCGCGGCGCCGCCATGAGCCACGGCGCCTGGTGCGCGCTGGCCACCGAAACCGCCCCCGGGCTGCTGCTTGCCATCCACGAAGACTATATCCGCGCCGGGGCCGATATCGTCGTCGCCAACACCTTTTCCAACGCCCGCCACATGTTGGAAATGGCGGGCGTCGGCACCATGGCGGCCGCGCTCACCCGCCGCGCGGTGGAGATCGCCCTCGAGGCCCGCGCCAATGCGGGCGCCGGCCGGCAGGTGGTCGTGGCCGCCTCGCTCTCCCATCAGATGCCGATGGTGGCCGGCGCCGCCCGCGACGATCCGGCGCTGCGCCCGCCGCCAGATCGGGTGCGCGACAATCTTTGCGAGGTCGCCGCGGCGGCGGCCGCGGCCGGCGCCGAGCTGCTGATCCTGGAGATGATGTCGCGCCCCCTGCATATCGCCGCCGCGATCACGGCGGCCGAGGAAAGCGGGCTGCCCTATTGGTGCGGCCTCAGCGCCCGGCTGCAAGGCGCCGAGGTGCTGAGCTTCGTGTGGGAGGGCTATCCCTTCCGGGAGAGCGTCGCCGCCGCGCTGAAAGGCAGGCCCGAGGCGGTGGGCGTCATGCACACGCCGGTCGCCGCCATGGCGCCGGCGCTGGAGGTGCTGAAGCGGTCCTGGCACGGGCCGACGATGGCCTATCCCGATTCCGGCTTTTTCCAGATGCCGCGCTGGCGCTTCGAAAACATCGTCGCCCCCGGCGATCTCGCCTGCCACGCCCGCGCCTGGCGCCGCCAGGGCGTGCAGGTCTTCGGCGGCTGCTGCGGCCTGGGGCCGGACCATATCCGGGCGCTGGCGCCGCTGCGGCGGGCATAGCGAGCCCCCGCCGGGACATTCTTTCGTTGCGCCGCGCCTTTTAATGGGCATGAATCCGTGCCCCGGCAGGCAGGGACGGTTGCGATCCCTTCCGCGCCGGCCACGCCATCGGGAGGACACAGGCCCATGAATCGCATCGTGAATCGCACTTTGAAACTTGCCGCCGCCGCCACGGCCGTCTGGGCGCTGGCGGGCGCCGCAACCGCCCAGGAAGAGATCCCCATCGGTGTCATCGTGGGCTTCACCGGCCCCATCGAATCGCTCACCCCGGACATGGCGGCAGCGGCCGAACTGGCGCTCGCCGAGGCGTCGCAATCGGGCCTGCTGCCGGGCGGGGCCGCCCTGGTGCCGGTGCGCGGCGATTCCACCTGCATCGATTCGTCTGCCGCCACCGCCGCCGCCGAACGCCTGGTCGCCTCCGACGGGGTGGCAGCCATCGTCGGCGCCGATTGTTCCGGCGTCACCACGGCCATCGCCAACAATGTCGCCGTTCCCAACGGCGTGGCGATGATCTCGCCCTCCGCCACCTCGCCCGCCCTTTCCACCATCGACGACAACGGCTTCTTCTTCCGCACCGCGCCTTCGGACGCGCGCCAGGGCGAAGTGCTGGCCGAGGTGCTGATGGATCGCGGCATCTCCGAGGTCGCCGTCACCTACACCAACAACGACTATGGCAAGGGGCTGGCCGACAGCTTCCAGCAGGCCTTCCAGGCCATGGGCGGTGCCATCGCGGCATCGGTGCCGCATGAGGACGGCAAGGCCGATTACGCGGCCGAGGTGGCGACCCTTTCCGCCTCCGGCGCCGACCGCCTGGCCGTGTTCGGCTATGTCGATCAGGGCGGCAAGGGCGTCATCCAGGCGGCGGTCGATACCGGTGCCTTCGCCAACTTCGTGCTGGCCGACGGCATGATCGGCGAGACCCTGATCGAGGCCATCGGCCCCGACCTGGAAGGCGCTATCGCCACCCTGCCGGGTTCCGATTCGCCCCAGGCCAGGAGCTTCGTCGCCCTGGCCGAGGAGAACGGGCTGAAGGGCGATTGCCCGTTCTGCGCCGAATCCTACGATGCGGCCGCGCTGGTCGCCCTCGCCATCGGCGCGGCCGGTTCGGCCGACCGCCAGGCGATCCGCGACAACATCATGGCGGTCGCCAACGGGCCGGGCGAGGAGATCGGTCCTGGCGAGCTCGCGCGCGGTCTGGAGCTGCTCGCCGGCGGCGGCGCGGTCGATTATGTCGGCGCCACCGGGATCGCCCTGAACGATGTCGGCGAGACCTTCGGCAGCTACAAGGAGCTCGAGGTCCAGGACGGCGCCTTCGTCACTGTCAAGATTCGCTGACGGGGGCCAGATTCGCTGACCGTATTCGCTGACGGGGCAGGGGAGGGCGGGCAACCGCCCCTCTCTGTCCCCGCTGCGGATACCATGACCAGGGGGACGCCATGATCGGGCCATGATCAGGGTGGTCGGCCTTTCGAAGCATTTCGGCGGCATCGCCGCGGTCGATGACGTGACGCTGGAGATCGCCGGCGGCCGCATCACCGGGCTGATCGGCCCCAACGGCGCCGGCAAAACCACCCTGTTCAACCTGATCGCCGGCCTGCTGACGCCCACCTGTGGGCGCGTGTTCCTGGACGGGCGCGATGTCACCGGCAGCAAGCCCCACGATCTGTTCCATATGGGGCTGTTGCGCACCTTTCAGATCGCCCAGGAGTTCACCCACCTCAGCGTGCGCGAGAACCTGATGGCGGTCCCCGGCGGCCAGTCCGGCGAGAACCTGCTCCAGGTCTGGCTGCGCCCGGGCCGGGTGCGGGCCGAAGAGGAAGCGATCCGCGCCCGCGCCGAGGAGGTGATCGCCTTTCTCGATCTGGCGGCGGTGGCGGACCTGCCGGCCGGCCAGCTTTCCGGCGGCCAGAAAAAGCTGCTGGAGCTGGGACGCACCATGATGGTCGATGCCAAGATCGTGTTCCTCGACGAGGTCGGCGCCGGCGTCAACCGCACCCTGCTGGGCGCCATCGGCGACGCCATCTGGCGCCTCAACCGCGAGCGCGGCTACACCTTCTGCATGATCGAGCACGAGATGGAGTTCATCGCCCGGCTGTGCGACCCGGTGGTGGTGATGGCCGAAGGCCGGCTGCTGGCCCAGGGCACGGCGGCCGAAGCGATGAGTGACGAGCGCGTCGTCGCCGCCTATCTGGGGCGCGGGCAGGGCGGCGCCCGCCCGCCGTGACCGCGCTCGCCGGCGCAGGCATGGTCGGCGGCTATGGTGGCGCCGACATCCTGCGCGGCTGCGCCATCTGTGCCGAGGCGGGGCGGATCGCCGTGATCGCCGGCCCCAACGGCGCCGGCAAATCCACCGCCATGAAGGCGCTGTTCGGCATGGTCCGGCTGCGGCAGGGCAGGGTGACGCTGGACGGGGAGGAGATCACGTCCCTGGCGCCCCAGGCCCGGGTGCGGCGCGGCATGGCCTTCGTGCCTCAGACCGCCAATGTGTTCGCCGCCATGACGGTGGAGGAAAACCTGGAGATGGGCGCCTGGCTGCGCCGCGACAGCGGCGCGGGCGCGGCCATGGAGCGGGTCTTCGCCCTGTTTCCGGTGCTGCGGCAGAAACGCGCCCAGCTCGCCGGCGCGCTCTCCGGCGGCCAGCGCCAGCAGCTGGCGGTGGGGCGCGCCCTGATGACCGAACCGGCCGTGCTGATGCTGGACGAGCCTACCGCCGGCGTCGCGCCCATCGTCATGGACGAGCTGTTCGATCACATCGTCGCCATCGCCCGCAGCGGCGTCGCCGTGCTGATGGCCGAACAGAACGCCGCCCGCGCCCTGGCCATCGCCGATACCGGCTACATCCTGGTCACGGGGGAAAACCGCCACACCGCCAGCGGCGCCGCCCTGCTGGCCGATGCCGGCGTCCGCCGCGCCTTCCTGGGAGGATGACGGCATGGAGGATGCAGCCAATGCCTTCGTCCTGCTGCTGAACTTCATGATCGTGCCGGGGCTGGCCTACGGCTCGCAGCTGGCGCTGGGGGCGCTGGGGCTGACCCTGATCTTCGGCATTCTGCGCTTTGCCAATTTCGCCCATGGCGACCTGATGGCCTTCGGCACCATGGCGGTGGTCCTCGCCACCTGGTGGCTGCAACAGGCGGGCTGGACCGTCGCGCCCCTGCCCACGGCGCTGCTGGCGCTTCCTGCCGGGATCGCCGCCGCCATCGCCGCCAGTCTGCTGGCCGACCGCCTGGTCTATCGCTTCTATCGCCGCCGCAAGAGCCCGCCGGTGGTGTTCGCCATCGTCTCCATCGGCGTCATGTTCCTGATGAACGGCATCGTGCGCATGGTCATCGGCCCCCAGGACCGCAGCTTCGCCGATGGCGCCCGCTTCCTGTGGAAGGTGCAGGAATTCAAGCAGGCCACCGGCCTTGCCGAAGGCGTGGCGGTGAAGCTTTCCCAGGCCATCACGGTGGCGGTCGCCATGGTCGCCATGGTGGCGCTGTTCCGCTTCCTGCAACGCTCGCGCACCGGCAAGGCCATGCGCGCCTATGCCGACAACGAAGACCTGGCGCTGCTCTCGGGAGTCGAGCCCGAACGGGTGGTGACCTGGGCCTGGGTCATCGCGGCCACCCTGGCGACGGTGGCCGGCACCCTTTATGGGATCGACAAAAGCTTCCGCCCCTTCACCTATTTTCAGCTGTTGCTGCCGATCTTCGCCGCCGCCATCCTGGGCGGGATCGGCCATCCGCTGGGCGCCGTGCTGGGGGGCTATGCGGTCGCGTTCTCGGAGATCGCCGTCACCTTCGCCTGGCGCAAGGTGCTGCTCTATCTGCTGCCGGCGGACATGGTGCCCCAGGGCCTGGTGCAGCTGCTCTCCACCGAATACAAATTCGCCGTCAGCTTCATGATCCTGGTGGCGGTGCTGCTGGTGAAGCCCAGCGGCATATTCGGGGCGAAAGCGCCGTGACGACCACGCCCCAGCCCGCCCTGCGCGCCGCGCCCTGGCGGCTGCGCGGTCCGGCCTGCTTCGCCGTCATGGCGCTGCTGCTGGCCGCCGTCGGCGCCTTCCAGTCCTGGTCGCTGGCGCTTTCCATCGTCAATCTCTGCCTGGTCTCGGCCATCATGGCGCTGGGCCTCAACATGCAGTGGGGCTATGCCGGGCTTTTCAACGCCGGCATCATGGCCTCCGCCGCCCTGGGCGGGGCCAGCGCCGTCCTGATCTCGACGCCGCCGGTGCGCCAGGCCTGGGCCGCCGGCGGCTCCGGCCTCGCTCTGGCGGCGGGCGTGCTGCTGCTGACCGTCCTCGCCATCGTGGCGGCGCGGCGGCGCTTGCGCCCGGGCGGGCTGCGGCTGGCGGCAACCGCCCTGCTGCTGGCGGCGGGCTATGGCGTGGCGCAGGCCTGGTTCGCCCCCGCCGTGGCGGCGATCGAGGCCATCGAACCCGCCCGCACCGGCTTTCTGGGCGGCCTCGATCTGCCCATTATCCTCTCCTGGCCGCTGGGCGGCGCCGTGGCGGCCGCCGCGGCCTGGCTGGTGGCCAGGCTGGCGCTGGGCCTGCGCGCCGATTATCTCGCCATCGCCACCCTGGGCATCGCCGAGATCGCGCTGGCGGTGCTGAAGAACGAGGACTGGCTCACCCGCGGCGTCAAGAATGTCACCGGCCTGGATCGCCCGGTGCCCTACGAGGTCGATCTCCAGGCCGCCGCCGGCTTCCAGGCCTGGGCGGATATGCTCGGCATGGGCGTGCAGGAGGCCTCCACCATCGCTGTCCGGCTCTGCTATGCCGGCCTGTTCCTGGCCGTGCTGGCGATCCTGCTGGCCCTGGCCCAGCGGGCGCTACATTCGCCCTGGGGCCGCATGATGCGCGCCATCCGCGACAACGAGGTCGCGGCCGAGGCGATGGGCAAGGATGTCACCCGCCGCCATCTCGAGATCTTCGTCATCGGCAGCGCCGTCGGCGGCATCGCCGGCGCCATGCTGGTCACGCTGGACGGCCAGTTCACCCCCGGCAGCTACCAGCCGCTGCGCTTCACCTTCCTGATCTGGGTGATGGTGATCGTCGGCGGTTCCGGCAACAATTGGGGCGCGGTGCTGGGCGGCTTCTTCGTCTGGTTCGTCTGGACCCAGGCGGAACCGGCCGGCCTCATGGCCATGGGCCTGCTGGCCTCCATGGTGGGCGATTCCGATCCCCTGCGCGCCCACATCATGGCCAGCGCCCCCTATATGCGCGTCTGCCTGATGGGGCTGATCCTGTTGCTGGCGCTGCGTTTCGCGCCCAGCGGCCTGATCCCGGAGGCGGGGCGGCGCGGCGGATGAGGCGCTCAGCCCCGTTCCCTGGCCTCGCCCCGCACCTTGCGCCCCAGGCCCATGTTGCGCGCGAACTCCGCCCGCGTCCGGGAATAGCCGGGCGCCACCATGGGATAATCGGCCGCCAGGCCCCAGCGGGCGCGGTACTGGGCCGGGGTCAGGTTGTAATGGGTGCGCAGATAGCGCTTCAGCAGCTTCAGCTTGCGCCCGTCTTCCAGGCAGACGATGTGGTCGTCGGTCAGCGATTGCGCGATCGGCACGGCCGGCGCCGCCCTCGGCGCCGGCCGCTCCGCCGCTCCGCCTTCGGCCAGCCCCGCCAGGGCGCGATGGACCCGCTGGATCAGAGCGGGCAGCGCCTCGGCGTCGGTGGCGTTGTGACCGACATAGGCCGCGACGATCTCGGCGGTCATCTCCAGCAGTTCGGCCTGGGTCAGGGCCTGATAGGCGTGTTCGCCGCTTTCGTCGCTCATGGTCTCCCCCGCCCGGTGGCGCCCTCCGCCTGCGGATATGTCCGCCGCATGCTATAGCCGTGGCGGCGCGGCGCGGCAAGCGGCGCGGCCGGTCGTGGGGCGATGCTCGCGGGGGGCGGGGGTAAGAAGCCAGGATGAAAATTGCGCTCGCATCGGATCATGCCGGCTATGGCCTCAAGAGCGCGCTGGCGGCCGCCCTGGACGGGTGGGGCCATGAGACGGTCGATCTCGGCGCCCATGGCGAGGCGGCCGTCGATTATCCCGATTTCGCCCATGCCCTGGCCCGCTGCCTGGCCCGGGGTGGGGCCGAGCGCGGCGTGCTGGTCTGCGGCAGCGGCATCGGCATCGCCATGGCGGCCAATCGCCACCCCCATATCCGCGCGGCCGCCTGCTTCGACGCCGCCTCCACCCGCCTTGCGCGCAGCCACAACGACGCCAATGTGCTGGCCCTGGGCGGGCGCCTGATCGCCACCGCCACCGCCCGTTCCTGCCTGCGCGTCTTCCTGGAGACTCCGTTCGAGGGCGGGCGCCATCGCCGCCGCATCGCCAAGCTGTCGCCGGGCGCGGGAATGCGCTAAAAGACGCGCGCAAAGCCCAGGGGAGCGACGCGCCATGGCCCTTGCCACGGAAGAGCGCCACAGGCGTCACCATGGGGACCGCCATGGGGACGATAGCGGCTTCTTCTCCCGCCCCCTGGCCCAGGGCGATCCCGACATCCTGGCCGCCATCGCCGGCGAGCTGCGCCGCCAGCAGGACCAGATCGAGCTCATCGCCTCGGAAAACATGGTCTCGGCCGCCGTGCTGGAGGCCCAGGGCACCGTGCTCACCAACAAATATGCCGAGGGCTATCCCGGGCGGCGCTATTACGGCGGCTGCGAGCATGTCGATGTGGTCGAGGCCATCGCCATCCAGCGCGCCCGCAAGCTGTTCGGCTGTGCCTGCGCCAATGTCCAGCCCCATTCCGGCGCCCAGGCCAATGGCGCCGTCTTCCTGGCGCTGCTGCGCCCCGGCGATCGCATCCTGGGCATGTCGCTGGCCCATGGCGGCCATCTCACCCACGGCGCCGGCCCCAACATCTCCGGCAAATGGTTCCAGGCCATCGGCTATGGCGTGCGCCGCGACGATGCCCGCATCGACTACGACGAGATGGAGCGCCTCGCCGACCGGCACCGGCCCAAACTGATCGTCGCCGGCGGTTCGGCCTATCCGCGCATCATCGACTTCGCCCGCATGAGGGAGATCGCCGACCGGGTGGGCGCCTGGCTGATGGTGGATATGGCCCATTTCGCCGGCCTGGTGGCGGCCGGCCTCCACCCGGATCCGCTGCCCCACGCCCATGTCTGCACCACCACCACCCACAAAACCCTGCGCGGCCCGCGCGGCGGCATGATCCTCTGCAACGACGAAGCCCTGGGCAAAAGGATCGATTCGGCCGTCTTCCCCGGCCTCCAGGGCGGGCCGCTGATGCATGTCATCGCTGCCAAGGCGGTGGCCCTGGGCGAGGCGCTCACCCCCGCCTTCCGCGCCTATTCCCAGGCGGTGGTGGCGAATGCCGCCCAGCTGGCCGAAACCCTGATCGCAGGCGGGCTGGCGATCTCGTCGGGTGGCACCGATACCCATCTCATGCTGGTGGATCTGCGGCCCAAGGGGCTGACCGGCAAGGCGGCCGAGGCCAGCCTGGATCGGGCCCGCATCACCTGCAACAAGAACGCCATCCCGTTCGATCCCGAAAAGCCCTTCGTCACCTCGGGCATCCGCCTGGGCACGCCGGCCGGGACCACGCGCGGCTTTGGCCAGGCCGAATTCCGCCTGGTCGGCGAACTGATCGTCGAAGTGCTGGACGGCCTCGCCGCCCATGGCGAAGACAACGGCCGCGCCGAGCGGGCGGTGGCCGCGCGCGTGCTGGAATTGACGCGCGAATTTCCAGTCTATCGCGATGCCTGTCGCGAGCTGGCGCCGGGCGGGGAGGCGGGCTGAGGATGCACTGCCCGTTCTGCGGCCACGACGACACCCAGGTCAAGGATTCGCGCCCCACCGCCGACGGCGCCACCATTCGCCGCCGCCGGCAATGCCTCAACTGCAACGCCCGCTTTACCACCGTGGAACGCATCCAGCTGCGCGAGCTGGAGGTGGTGAAGAAGACCGGGCGCCGCGCGCCCTTCGACCGCGAAAAGCTGGCCCGCTCGATCGAGATCGCCATCCGCAAGCGCCCGGTGGACCCGGAACGGGTGGAACGCCTCGCCTCCGGCATCCAGCGCCGCCTGGAGAGCATGGGCGAGGCCCAGATCCCCTCCAGCGTCATCGGCGAGATGGTGATGGCCGGCCTCGCCAATCTCGATCAGGTGGCCTATGTCCGCTTCGCTTCGGTCTATCGCAATTTCCGCGAGGCGCGCGATTTCGAGCAGTTCATCGAAAAGCTCGACGGCGAGACCTCCCTTGACGACCGCCGCGACTGACCGCCGCCACATGGCGGCCGCGCTGGCGCTCTCTCTCCGCCATCTGGGCCGCGCCGGGCCCAACCCGTCGGTGGGCTGCGTGCTGGTGCGGGACGGGCGCGTCGCGGGCCGCGCCGTCACCGCCATCGGCGGGCGCCCCCATGCCGAAGCGCTGGCCCTGGAGATGGCCGGCGCCGCCGCTGCCGGCGCCACCGCCTATGTCACCCTGGAACCCTGCGCCCATGACGGCGAGACACCGTCCTGCGCCCAGGCGCTGGCGGCGGCCGGGGTGGCGCGGGTGGTGGCGCCCTGCGCCGATCCCGACCCGCGCACCGCCGGCGCCGGCTTTCGCCATCTGCGCCAGGCCGGGGTGGAGGTGGCCACGGGCTGCATGGCGGAGGAAGCCGAACGGCTTCATGCCGGCTTCTTCTCGCGCCTCGCCCGCGCCCGCCCGCTGGTGACATTGAAGCTCGCCGCCAGCCTGGACGGGCGTGTCGCCACGGCAACGGGCGCAAGCCGCTGGATCACGGGCGAGGATGCGCGCCGCCTGGGCCATGCCCTGCGCGCCAGCCACGACGCCGTCATGGTGGGCAGCGGCACCGTGCTGGCCGACGATCCGGCGCTCACCTGCCGCCTGCCGGGCCTGGCCGCCGCCTCGCCGGTGCGGGTGGTGGCCGACGGCGCCCTGCGCCTGCCGCCGGACGCGGCGCTGGCCGCCACCGCGTCCCAGGTCGAAAGCTGGGTGCTTACCGCCGCCGGCGCGTCGCAGGGCAAGCGCCGCCAATTGCAGGCGCAGGGCGTGACGGTGCTGGAGATCCCCCGCGGCCAGGATGGGCGCCTCTGCCCCCGGGCCATGCTGCGCGCCCTGGCGGAACGCGGCATCTCCCGGCTGCTGGTGGAAGGCGGCCCCGCCCTGGCGACGGCGCTGCTGCGCGCCGGGCTGGTGGACCGGCTGGCGTGGTTCGCGGCGCCTCTGGCCCTGGGCGGCGACGGACGGGCCGCCCTCGCCGCCCTGGGCGCCGCCTCCATGGACACGCTTCCCTCCTGGCGGCTGCTGGAGCGCGTGGATTGCGGCCAGGACAGCTTCACCCTGCTGGAGGCGGCCTGATGTTCACCGGCATCGTCGGCGACATCGGCCGCATCGCCGCCCTGGAGAGGCGCGGGCGGGACGGCACCTCGCGGCGCTTCCAGATCGAGGCCTCGCGCCCCCTGGACGGCCTCGCCATCGGCGCCTCCATCGCCTGTGCCGGCGTCTGCCTCACGGTCACGGCCAGGGAGGGGCGCCGCTTCGCTGTCGATGCCTCGCCCGAAACCCTGTCCCGCTCCACCCTGGGCGGCTGGCGCGAAGGCGGCGCGGTCAATCTGGAGCGCGCCCTGGCCCTGGGCGACGAGCTGGGCGGTCATCTCGTCTCCGGCCATGTCGATGCCGTGGGCGAAACCCTCTCCCGCGCCGATGCCGACGACGGCCTGCGCCTCGAGATCGCCGCCCCCGCCGCCCTGGCCCCCTTCATCGCCGAGAAGGGATCGCTGGCGGTCGATGGCGTGGCACTGACGGTCACCGCGGTCGGCGACGATCGGCAGGGCTGCCGCTTTGCCGTCGCCATCGTCCCCCATACCCTGCGGGAGACAACCCTGGGCGGCCTGCAGCCGGGCGCCGCCGTCAATCTGGAGATCGACCTGCTGGCGCGCTATCTCCACCGGGCGCTGCACAGCCGCCATGGCGGCCTCGCGCCCGGTGGGACGCGCGGGCAGGAGTAAGGGGAGGCCGGGATGGCCAGCGCGCCGCATATCCTGATTCTGGAAGCCCGCTATTATGCGGACATCGCCGATCGGCTGGCGCAGGGCGCCATCGCCGAGCTGGAGCGGGCCGGGGCCAGCTGGGAGCGGGTGGCGCTGGCCGGCGCCTTCGAACTGCCGGGGGGCATGCGCATGGCCATCGCCACCGGCCGCTATGACGGCTATCTGGCCCTGGGCTGCGTGATTCGCGGCGAAACCTCCCATTACGACCATATCTGCGCCGAGGTGGCGCGCGGCATCGACGAGCTCGCCATCCGCCACATGGCGCCGGTGGGCTTCGGCGTGCTCACGGTCGAAAACATGGACCAGGCCAGGGCGCGGGCCGACCCGGCCGGGCGCAACAAGGGCGGGGAGGCGGCCGTGGCCTGCCTCAAGATGGTCGAACTGGCGGCGACCCTGCGCGTCACCGGATGACCGCCTCCGCCCGGCGCCGCGCCCGGGCATCGCGGCTGGCGGCGATCCAGACGCTCTATCAGATCGACCGCGATCCGGACTGCTTCCAGGCCGCCCTGGCGGCGATGCTGGAAAACGGTGCCCTGCTGGACGAAGAGGGCAGGGCGGCCGCCATCGACGGGGCGCTGGCGGCCGCCATCGTCGAAGGCGCCAGCGCCGCCGGCGGCGAGATCGACGCCGCCATCGCCGCCGCCCTGGCCCCGGGCTGGAGCGTGGCGCGCCTGGAATCGCTGCTGCGCGCCGTGCTGCGCGCCGGCGTGTTCGAACTGATGTCCGCCCCTTCCGTTCCGGCAAAGCTGGCGATCGACGATTATGTCGGCATTGCCCACGCTTTCTGGCAGCGCGGCGAACCCGGCATGGTGAACGCCGTGCTCGACCGCATCGCCCGCCAATTGCGCCCCGGCGAGCTGGCGGCCAGGCCCGTCCCAGCGTCCGATAGCGACGGCGGCGATGGCAGTGCTGGTAGCGATGGCGGCGATGGATGAGTTCGCGCTGATCGAGCGCCTGCTCGCCCCGCTGGCCCACCATCCGGGCGCTCGCCGGCTGACCGACGACGGCGCCCGCCTGCCACCGCCGGCGCCCGGCATGGAGCTTGCCGTCACCAAGGACATGATGGCCGAAGGCGTCCATTTCCTGCCCGGCGATCCGCCCGACCTGGTCGCCCGCAAGCTGCTGCGCTGCAACCTTTCCGACCTGGCGGCCATGGGCGCCCGCCCGGTCGGCTATCTGCTGGGGCTGGCCTCCGACGGCAGGCGCGACGACGCCTGGCTGCAAGGCTTCGCCGCCGGGCTGGAGCGGGACCAGCGCCAGTACCGCATCGCCCTGCTGGGCGGCGATACCATCGCCCTTCGCGGCGGGACGCTGACGCTTTCCCTCACCGCCTTCGGCGAGGCGTCTTGCGGGCTGGCGCTTACCCGCGACGGCGCCCGTGCGGGCGATCTGGTGGCGGTCAGTGGCAGCATCGGCGATGCCGCCCTGGGCCTGATGGCGCGGCGCGGCGAACTGACGCGGCTTTCCGAAGACGACCGCGAAAGCCTCGCCCGGCGCTATCTGCTGCCGCAACCCCGCCTGGCCCTGGGGCAGGCGCTGCCGGCCTGCGCCCATGCCGCGCTGGATGTCTCCGACGGGCTTTTCGCCGATGCCGGTCAGCTGGCGCGCCGTTCCGCCCTGGCGCTGGCTCTGCGCCCCGCCGCCTTCCCGCTCTCCGCCCCGGCGCGGCGCGCCCTGGCCCACGCGCCCCAGCTGCTGGCGGCGGCGCTGACCGGCGGCGACGATTACGAACTGCTGTTCACCTTCCCGCCCCGGGCGCAAGCCGCCGTCACGGCCGCCGCGCGGCGCAGCGCCACGGCGGTGACGGTGATCGGCGCCTGCCGCGAGGGCGAAGGCATCGTCCTGGAAGGCCCCGGCAGCGAAGCCCTGGCGCCAGCCGCCGCCGCGCCCGGCGGCTGGCGCCACCGGGTCTGACGCCGCCTCCCGAAGCGTTGCAATCGGGCGGCGGTTTTGGCATGGTCCGCCGCCTTTGGCGGCCGCCAGCGCGCGGTGGCGCGGGCGCGCAAGCTCCAGTGAAGAGAGGTTGAGATGGAAGCTCTGTACTTCGCCATCGCCTGCGGCGCGGTGGCCCTGATCTACGGCCTGTGGGCGATTCGCCGGGTGATGGCGGCCGAGACCGGCAATCCGCGCATGCGCGAGATCGCCGGGGCCATCCAGGAAGGCGCCCAGGCCTATCTCAACCGCCAGTACATCACCGTCGCCCTGGTCGGGGCGGTCATCTTCGTCCTCCTGTTCGCCGTTCTGGGCGCCAGCCAGGCCATAGGCTTCGCCATCGGCGCGATCCTTTCCGGCGCCGCCGGCTATATCGGCATGCTGGTGTCGGTGCGCGCCAATGTGCGCACGGCCGAGGCCGCCCGCACCGGGCTGGAAAAGGCGCTGTCCGTGGCGGTCGCTGCCGGGGCCGTCACCGGCATCCTGGTGGTGGGGCTGGGCCTGCTGGGGGTGGCGGTCTATTACGCTGTCCTGCTGGGGCTGGGCGTCGGCCAGCGCGAGATCGTCGAGGCGCTGGTGGCGCTGGGCTTCGGCGGCTCGCTGATCTCGATCTTCGCCCGGCTGGGCGGCGGCATCTTCACCAAGGGCGCCGATGTCGGCGCCGACCTGGTGGGCAAGGTCGAGGCCGGCATCCCCGAAGACGACCCCCGCAACCCGGCCGTCATCGCCGACAATGTCGGCGACAATGTGGGCGATTGCGCCGGCATGGCGGCCGATCTGTTCGAAACCTATGCCGTCACCTTCGTCGCCACCATGCTGCTGGCCTCGATCTTCTTCGACGGCCAGACCGAGGCCCTGGCCATGGCCTTCCCCCTGGTGCTGGGCGGGGCCTGCATCCTGGGCACCGTGATCGGCACCTTCTTCATGAAGCTGGGGGGCAGCCGCAACATCATGCGGGCGCTCTACAAGGGCTTCGCCGTCACCGCCATCGTCTCGGCGCTGCTGTTCCTGCCGGTCACGGAATGGCTGCTGGGCCTGGACAGCCGCTTCACGGCCGGCGCTGCCGCCTTCAGCGGCTGGGATCTGTTCTTCTGCGGCGTTCTGGGCCTGGTCGTCACCGGCCTTCTGATCGTCATCACCGAATACTACACCTCCAGCGAGCGCCGCCCGGTGCGGGTCATCGCCCAGGCCTCCACCACCGGCCATGCCACCAACATCATCCAGGGCCTGGCGCTGTCGATGGAGGCCACCGCCCTGCCGGTGCTGACCATCGCGGCCGGCATCGTCGCCAGCTATCTGCTGGCGGGCCTGTTCGGCATCGCCATCGCCGTCACCGCCATGCTCGCCCTGGCCGGGGTGGTGGTGACGCTGGACGCCTACGGCCCGGTCACCGACAACGCCGGCGGCATCGCCGAGATGGCCGAGTTGCCCGAGGATGTGCGCAAAACCACCGATGCTCTGGACGCGGTGGGCAACACCACCAAGGCGGTCACCAAGGGCTATGCCATCGGCTCGGCCGGGCTGGCGGCCCTGGTGCTGTTCGCCGCCTATGTGGAAGACCTGGGCCATTACTTCCCGCATCTGGAGGTCTCCTTCCGCCTTGCCGATCCGTTCGTGGTGATCGGCCTCTTCATCGGCGGCCTGCTGCCCTATCTGTTCGGCTCGCTGGCCATGCAGGCGGTGGGCCGGGCGGCCGGCGCGGTGGTGGAAGAGGTCCGGCGCCAGTTCCGCGAGATCGCCGGCATCATGGAGGGCACGGGCAAACCGGATTACGGCCGCGCCGTGGACCTGCTCACCAAGGCCGCCATCGCCGAGATGATCCTCCCCTCGCTGCTGCCGGTGCTGGCCCCGGTGGCGCTTTATCTGGCGGTCTGGGCCATCGCCGGCCAGGTGGCCGCCTTCGCGGCCCTGGGCGCCATGCTGCTGGGCACCATCGTCACCGGCCTGTTCGTCGCCCTGTCGATGACCTCCGGCGGCGGCGCCTGGGACAACGCCAAGAAGTTCATCGAAGACGGCCATCACGGCGGCAAAGGCTCCCCCGCCCACCATGCGGCCGTCACCGGCGACACCGTGGGCGATCCCTACAAGGACACGGCCGGCCCGGCGGTGAACCCGATGATCAAGATCGTCAACATCGTCGCCCTGCTGATGCTGGCCGCCCTGGGCGGCTGGGCGTGACGGCGGTCATAGAAGCAACGATCATGAAACACTTCTGCACCGTCACTCACCCTGAGGGTGAGATTCACTTCCACGTAGAAGACAACACCGAGTCCAAGGCCGGGCACGACCTCTGCCTGAAGCTGACGAACTTCCTGAGCCATCGCGACTACGAAGTCACCTATAGCAGTCCGGATGGAAATCTGGTGAAGTTGAGAAAGGACCGCTTCAAGGAACTAGCCGACTACCTTGAGGCGAACCCGCACCTCTTCAACATGTGGGAGGATTACCGTCGCGATTGGGGCGAGCATGCGATCTTCGACGAAACCCGTCCAGCAGATCTTGGGGTTCATATCCTGCGGAAGTGGGGTAGGGAGCTTTCTACTCTGGAGAAGGTGCTTTGGACCGACTACGCAAAGCTTCTGGGTATGACCAATCTCAAGCATGCGAGTGAACTGATCGCTCCCCCCGCACTCGTGGACGAGGACTATACCGCCGAACAGGCAGCCCAAGTTCTGCGTTACTATGCGGAGAAGCAGGTGGTTGACTGGGAAAGATTCGCGTAAGGAGGAGACAAAGGCTCCCCCGCCCACCATGCGGCCGTCACCGGCGACACCGTGGGCGATCCCTACAAGGACACGGCCGGCCCGGCGGTGAACCCGCTGATCGAGATCGTCAAGATCGTCGCCCTGTTGATGCTGGCGGCCCTGGGTGGCTGGGCGTGACGGCGGTCATGATGGCGGGGTGGGAGAATGGCTAATCATGATTGTTTTGCAGTAGCTTGCCAAGCTTTCTTCGACCTAGATACGAGGCTTGCCGCCGGCCTTATGGCCCCGGCAGGGGGCGGTTCTGATTTCCCACCCGGCCGAGATTGCCGAACAGTTGTTCCAGCAGCCCCAGCTGCCTGCCATAGGTGGGCGTGACGCGCTCTACCGGTTCGATGGCGGCGGCGTCGGCCATGTCGAAGCTCACCACCTCGCGCACGGTGCCGTCGTCGTCGAAGGCGATGGCGGTCACGGTCTGGGAGACCGCATCCGGGCGGTAGAACGCGAACTCCTCGCGCGCGATGCCGATATAGAACCAGGTTTCGCCCCCGAACAGCGCCGTGGCCGAGGGCGTGCCCAGAAGCCGGTCCACCGCCTGGCGGTCGTGGACGCCCGCCTCCAGCTGCGCCAGCGCCCCGGGCACGGCGACATAGCCGTGATTGGAGATGCGCGGCCCGCAGGCCGCCAGCGCCAGCGCCAGCGCCGCCAGCGCCGGCCATGTTTTCCCCCAGGTTTTCCCCGCTCGAGCCGTCATTGACCGTATCCTCAGCCATTGCCACCATGCCGCCCGGGCCGCCGGCCTGTCAAACCCGCCACAACCGACCCGGCTGCGTTGGGGTGCCCGGATGGCCTGGATACGCTCCGCTGGCAAGCTGCTCTCCCGTTCCCTCTCCCGCCCCCGCTTCGGCGAGGCGGCCCATCGCCTCCACGATGCCGTGATGGCCCAGGCCCGCCAGCCGGCGCTCTACCGCGGCTATGGCGTGCCCGACACGCTGGACGGGCGCTTCGAGCTGGCGGTCCTGCACGCCCTGCTGGTCATGCGCCGCCTGCGGCGAATCGATGCCAGCGGCGCCCCGGTTGGCAAACGAGTCGGCGAGCAGGCTGCCCAGGCCCTGTTCGACCTGATGTTCGCCGATTTCGACCGCGCTCTGCGCGAGCTGGGGGTGGGCGATCTCAGCGTCGGGCGGCGCATCCGCCATATGGGCCAGGCCTTCTACGGGCGCGCTTCCGGCCTGGACCGGGCCCTGGACGGCGCCGCGCCCCTGGCGCCGTTCCTGCGCCGCAATGTCTATGGCACCGTCGCGGCCAGCGACGGCCAGGTCGCGGCGCTCGCTGCCTATGTCACCCGCCAGGAAAGCCACCTCGCCGCCCTCGCCGACGGGCCGCTGCTGGCCGGCCGGCTGGCCTTTCTCGCCGTCCCCGCCCCGGCACGGAGAGGGGAGCCATGAACGCGGCGCCGGAATTCTCGCGTCTTGTCCCGGTTGCCGAACTGGGGGAGGGCGGCGAGCTCCGCCTCACCCTTGCGGCCGATGCCAGCGAGCGCGCCGCCCTGGCGCGGCGCTTCGGCTGTGCCGGCATCGCCAGCCTGCGGGCCGAGGTCCGCCTCACCCGCCACGGGCGCCGCGTCACCGCCCACATCGCCCTGGCCGCCCGTGCGCAGCATATCTGCGTCGTCTCGCTGGCCCGGTTCGAAGCGGCGGTCGAAGCGTGCTTCGACACCGTGTTCCACCCCGGCCCGCGCCCGCAGCCATGGGCCGACATCGGGACCGACATTGCCGGCGACGACGAAGCCGAGCTCCGGATGGGCGACGAGATCGAACTGGGCGAGATCGTCGCCCAACGCTTCGCCCTGGCCCTGGACCCTTACCCCCGCAAGCCCGGCGCCGTTTTCACCCCCCGCCGTGACGGCGACAGCCTGCCCAACCGCCCCTTCGCCGCGCTGAAGCGCCTGAAGCGGGGCAGTTGAAGCGTCCCGGCTATGATATGACGTCGGCCCCGGCACGCGGAGAACCTGCCCCGTGAACCCCCATGATGCGATAGCGACCGCCCGCCGCCTGACACAATCCGGCGCGTCGCTGCCCACGCAGGTTGACTTGCGCCGCGCCGTCAGCACGGCCTGTTATGCGTTGTTTCATTGCCTGGCCGGGACTGCCGCCGACCTGCTCACCGACAGCCGCCGCGATCCGGAATGGCAGCAGATCTATCGCGCCCTGGAACACGGCAAGGTCCGCAGCGCATGCCGGCAGCAGGAGGCGATGCGGGCATTTCCGATGGACATCCGCAGCTTCGCCAAGGAGTTCATCGCCTTGCAGGCCGCGCGGCACCGGGCGGACTATGCGCATGACGGCCGCTATTCCGAGGCGAACGTTCTTGCGCTCGTCGAAGCGGCCGCGGGCGCCATCGACCGATTCGAGCGAGCCAGCGCCCGCTATCGCCGCCGCTTCGCCGTTCATGTACTGTTCAAGCGGCGTCAGTCACAGGAGATTTCGACATGAACGAACAACAGCTACGCGTCATCGCCGAGACGGCGTTCAAGCGCCAGTTCGCCGACCTCGAGATCGTCAGGATCGACATCCGCCAGGGGCTCGGTTTCGAGGACGATTCCCCGGTCGTGGACGTGAACATCGTCTATGATGACGAGTCCGGGCGGGTGACCGGCCATGGCCTCCTCGATGTCCTGTCGGAAGTGGTGGACGAGGCGTGGGAGGAAGGGAAGCACGATCTCGGCTACCCCCTGGTCCACCTCATCGCCAAGTCGGGTTTCGAGCAGGATCCGCCGGCCACCGTCTGACGCTGGCACTCCCTGGAGACCTTTCCGGCGCTGGCGCCCCGCCGGCCAGCGCTCCAAAGCTGCCGCAACCCGTCCGGGAGGCTGTCGCAGGGCTGCCGGGCTGCTGCTGCGGGCGCCATGGTGGCTTGCCCATCCCCCCGAAGGCTGCTATAGCCCGCCCGCTACCCACGAGGCGCAGGCCATGGCGGTTCCCAGGAAGAAGGTCTCCCGTTCCAGGCGCAACCATCGCCGTTCGCACCATGCGCCGGTGGCGGCGACCTATGGCGAATGTTCCAATTGCGGCGAGATCAAGCGGCCCCACCACGTCTGTCCGGCGTGCGGCTACTACCGCGGCCGCGAGGTCACGGAACCCAAGGGCACCGTCTGACCGCCGCTGCGACCGTTGAGGGCGGGGCGACATCGGGCCATGGTTTCCGCGCATGTCATCGCCCTCGACGCCATGGGGGGCGACCGCGCTCCCGCCATGGTGGTGGCCGGGGCCAATGTCGCCCGCATCCGCCATCCCGGCTCCCGCTTCCGCCTGTTCGGCAAGCCCGAGAAGCTGGAAAAGCTGCTGCGCCGCTTCCCGAAGCTGGCCCAGGTGGCCGACATCGTTCCCAGCGAAACCACCATCGCCCCCGACATGAAGCCCTCCCAGGCCCTGCGCCGCGGGCGCGGCTCCAGCATGAGGATGGCGATCGAGGATGTGCAGGCCGGCACCGCGGCAGGCGTGGTCTCGGCCGGCAACACCGGCGCGCTGATGGCGATGGCCAAGCTGGCCCTGCGCACCTTGCCCGGTATTCACCGCCCGGCCATCGCCTCCCTGTTCCCCACCAGGCGCGGCGAATCGGTGATGCTGGACCTGGGCGCCAACATCGATTGCGGAACGGAAAACCTGGTCCAGTTCGCCATCATGGGCGCGGCCTTCGCCCGCAGCGTCCAGGGGCTGCGCCGCCCCACGGTGGGGCTGCTGAATGTCGGCAGCGAGGAAAGCAAGGGCCATGACGAGGTGCGCCGCGCCGCCGAGGTGCTGCGCGCGGCCGATCTGCCGCTGGAGTTCTACGGTTTCGTCGAAGGCAACGACATCGCCGAAGGCACGGTGGATGTGGTGGTGGCCGACGGCTTCAGCGGCAATGTCGCCCTGAAGACCGCCGAAGGCACCGCCAGCATGTATAGCGGCTTCCTGCGCGCCACCTTCCGCCGCTCGCTGTTCTCGAAGCTGGGCTACTGGCTGGCCAAGCCGGCGCTGATCGCCCTGAAGAACCGCTTCGACCCCCGCCGCTACAATGGCGGCATGTTCCTGGGGCTGAACGGCGTGGCCGTGAAAAGCCACGGCGGCACCGACGCCACCGGCTATGCCAGCGCCATCGGTTTCGCCCTGGACATGCTGAGCCAGGGCTTCAACGAAAAGGTGGTGAGGGATGTCGAGCTGCTGGCCCGCGGCGCGCCTGCCGGGGCGGCCGGGCGGTGACGGGCGCGGGGGGGACGATCAGGGCGGAAATCGCCGGCTGCGGCGCCTATCTGCCCCAACGCTGCATCGCCAATGCCGAGCTGGCGGCGCGCCTGGATACCAGCGATGCATGGATCTCCGCCCGCACCGGCATCCGCCAGCGCCACGTGGCGGCCGAGGGCGAGCTCACCTCCGATCTCGCCACCTGCGCCGCCCGTCGGGCGCTGGCGGCCGCCGGCGCCGCCCCCGGCGACATCGACCTGGTGGTGGTCGCCACCGCCACGCCCGACCTCACCTTTCCCGCCACCGCTACCCGCGTCCAGGCCAATCTGGGCATCCGCCAGGGCTGCGCCTTCGACATCCAGGCGGTGTGCACCGGTTTCGTCTATGCCCTGGCTGTGGCCGACAATTTCCTGCGCCTGGGCCAGTCGCGGGGCGCGCTGGTGATCGGCGCCGAGACCTTCTCGCGCATCCTGGACTGGGACGATCGCGCCACCTGCGTGCTGTTCGGCGACGGCGCCGGCGCGGTGGTGCTGCGCCCGCTGGCCGGCGCCGGCGCGGCGACCGATCGCGGCATCCTCTCCACCCATCTCCACGCCGACGGGCGCCATCGACGCATGCTCTATGTCGATGGCGGCCCCTCCAGCACCCGGGCGGCGGGGTTGCTGCGCATGGAGGGGCGCGAGGTGTTCAAACACGCCGTGGTCAACCTAGCCCAGGTGGTGGACGAGGCGCTGGCGGCCAACGGCCTCGACGGCGGCGCCATCGACTGGCTGGTGCCGCATCAGGCCAACCGCCGCATCATCGACGCGGCCGCGCGCCGGCTGGGGATCGCCGACGACCGGGTGGTGGTCACCATCGACCGCCACGCCAACACCTCGGCCGCTTCCATCCCCCTGGCCCTGGCCGAGGCGGCGGGCGATGGCCGCCTCCAGCCCGGCCAGCTGGTGCTGCTGGAGGCCATGGGCGGCGGTTTCACCTGGGGCGCGGCCGTGCTGCGCTGGTAGCGGGGCAGGGCGCCCGGCCTGCGGGCGCTGTGAAATAGCGCACGCAACCGCTTGATATTGACGGACTTTCCCGCCCCAGTTAATGTCCCGTCTCAAGAACCGCTGGGAGGGGGCCAGCCATGGCGGGACGAACCGTCACCCGGGCGCATCTCACCGATGCCGTCTATCGCGAGATCGGCCTCTCCCAAAGCGAGTCGGCCCGGCTGGTGGAGGCGCTGCTGGACGAGGTCACAGGCCGGCTGGAACGGGGCGAGGCGGTCAAGATTTCCTCCTTCGGCAGCTTCTCCGTGCGCGCCAAGGCGGCCCGGACCGGGCGCAACCTGAAGACCGGCCAGCGGGTCGCCATCGCCGCCCGCCGGGTGCTGGTCTTCCGCTCCTCCCACGTGCTGAAGAAGCGCATGAACCAGGGCGCGTCATGACCGGCGGCAATGGCGATGCCCGCCGCCAGGGCGCCACCAAATCCAGCGCCGCCTTCCGCACCATCGGCGAAGTGGCGGAAGAGCTGAACGTCGCCCAGCATGTGCTGCGCTTCTGGGAGACCCGTTTCCCCCGCCTGCGGCCCCTGAAGCGGGGCGGTGGGCGGCGCTATTACCGGCCCGAAGACATCCGGCTGCTGCGCCGCATCAAGCAGCTGCTCTACAGCGACGGCTACACCATCAAGGGCGTGCAGCGCCTGATCCGCCAGGACGGGCCGGGCGCCTTGCAGGCCTCGGCGGAGCGGCGCCCGGCGGACCGGGACTTGCCGGGGGCAGGGCCAGGAGAAACAGGACCGGCGGCGCCCACACCCCCCGGTGCCGGCGACAGGAAGACCCTGGAGCGGGCCATCGCCGCCCTGGAATCCTGCCGCCGCTTGCTGGCCGGCGGCGCCTGACCTATATTACCTGCACGCTGGCACGGAACGGAGCGTGGCGCAGCCAGGTAGCGCAACGGTCTGGGGGACCGTAGGTCGCAGGTTCAAATCCTGCCGCTCCGACCGCCCGCAAGGAGAACGGGTCTCGCCCAAGGCCATGACCGCACCCCCCGATCCGGCTCTGGCGACCATGGACCGCCTGCTTTCCCTGGCGGGCAAGCGCGTCGTCGATGCCGGTTGTGGCGACGGCACTCTGGCCCGGGCCATGGTCGCGCGCGGCGCCAGCGTGGTGGCCCTGGAGCCGGAGCCGAACCAGGCGCGGCGCAACCGGCTGGAACTCGCCGGCCCCGATATCGCTTTTCACGAAACCGGCGCCGAAGCCATGCCCTGCGCCGATGCCAGCATGGACGGCGTGGTGTTCTCCAAATCGCTCCACCACGTGCCGATGGCGGCGATGACCCAGGCGCTGCAAGAGGCGCTGCGGGTGCTGGAGCCCCGCCACGGCTTCCTCTACGTGCTGGAGCCGGAAAGCGGCGGCGCCCACAGCGACCTGATGCGACCGTTCCACGACGAAACCCGCCAGCGCCAGGCGGCAAAGGCGCTGCTGGCGAGCTTCGCCCGCCCCCGTTTTCGCGCCGCCAGCACACACGCCTTCAGCGCCTGCGGCCGCTATGACGATTTCGACGCCTTCGTCGCCCAGGTGTGCGGCTATGGCTATAACGGCTATCGCCGCAGCGAGGTCGATACCCCCCGCGTGCGCGCCCTGTTCCAGGCCGGGCGCGACCGGGAAGGCGGCTACAGCTTCGAGCAGCCCATGCGGGTCGATCTGTTCACGGGGGTGCGCGCCGGGCGATGACCGTCGCCGCCGGCCGGGCCGGGAACGCTCTTTCCCTGGCCCTCATGACCGCAGCCCAGATGCGCGAGGCGGAACGCCTCACCGTTGCCGCCGGCACGCCGGAGGCCGTGCTGATGGAGCGCGCCGGCGCCGCCGTTGCCGAGGCCATCGCCCGGCGCTGGCCGCCCGGGCGCGTGCTGGTGCTGTGCGGCCCCGGCAACAATGGCGGCGACGGCCTGGCGGTGGCCCGCCTGCTGACGGAGAAGGGCTGGGAGGCCAGCGTCGCCCTGCTGGGCCGGCCCCAGGCCCTGAAGGGCGCCGCCGCCGCCATGCTGGCGGCCTGGCAGGGGCCGGTGGCGCCGCTGACCCGCGCCCGGGTCGAGGCGATGGAGGCGCCTGACCTGGTCGTCGATGCCCTGTTCGGCACCGGGCTTGCCCGCGACCTCGACGGCGAGCTGGTCGCCCTGCTGCAAGCCTTCGCCTGCCCGCTGGTGGCGGTCGATATCCCCAGCGGCGTCGATGGCGACAGCGGCGCTTTGCGCGGCGGCGCCGGGCGCGCCGCATTGACGGTGACCTTCTGCCGCGCCCGTCCCGGCCAGCTGCTGATGCCGGGGCACGCCTTGTGCGGCGAGCTGGTGGTCGCCGATATCGGCATCGCCGACGAGACCGTAGCCACCGTCGCCACCATCGCCCCGGGCGCCCCGGGCGCCCCGGGCCAGGCGCAGAACGGGCCGGCTTTGTGGCGCCAAAGCTGGCCCTGGCCGCGAGACGACGACCACAAGCACCGGCGCGGCCATCTCGCCGTCGCTGGCGGCGGCGTGGCTTCGTCCGGCGCCGCCCGGCTGGCGGCCCGGGCCGGGCTGCGCATCGGCGCCGGGCTGGTGACCTGCGCCGTGCCGCCGGCGGCGCTCACGGTCTATGCCGCCCATCACAGCGCGGTGATGAACACGGCGGTGGCCTCGCCTTGCGCCTTCCAGGCGCTGCTGCGGGAACGGCGCATGGCGGCCGCCGTGCTGGGGCCGGGCCAGGGCATCGGCGCCGCCACCCGCGAGACGGTGGTCCTGGCCCTGGCCACCGGCGTGCCGCTGGTGCTGGACGCCGACGCGCTCACCGTTTTCCAGGCCTGCCCGGAGGAGCTGTTCGCCCGCCTCCACCCCGCCTGCGTGCTCACCCCCCATGAGGGCGAGTTCGCCCGCCTGTTCGCGCGCGGCGGCGACCGCCTGGGCGATGTTCGCGCCGCTGCCGCCCGGGCCGGCTGCACGGTGGTGCTGAAGGGCCCGGACACCACCATCGCCCGCCCCGACGGCATGGCCGTGATCGACGCCCATGGCAGCCCCTTCCTGGCCACGGCCGGTTCCGGCGACGTGCTGGCGGGCTTCGTCGCCGGGCTGATGGCCCAGGGCGTGGCCGGTTTCGACGCCGCCGCCATGGCGGTCTGGCTCCACGGCGACATCGCCCGGCGCCTGGGTCCCGGCCTGATCGCCGAAGATCTGCCCGAAGCGGTGCCGGCCGCCCTGCGCCGCCTGCTGCGCGGACCCCGCCGCCGGTCGGGGCGGCGCGGCGGCGGGCGAGGGGAGGGCGCCCCCGCCGGCGCGCGCGGGCAGGGGTGGCGATGAGCGCGCTGCCCCCGGGGCTGTGGGACCGGACGCTGCAACGCCTGACCTCCGCCTGGCAGGAGATCGCCGAGGCGCTGCCTCTGGCCGGCGCCGGGCGCGACGGCGACCTCGACCGCCTGCGCCAGGAGGTGCGCGCCTGCATCGAGGCGCGTGGCGGCGAGGCCCTGGCCCGCGCCCATGCCGCCCGCATCGGCCGCGCCTATCTGGCCCAGGACCGGGCCGGGCGGCGCCGTTTTCTGGCCATGCTGGCGCGCGATTTCGACATCGACACGGGCGCGGTGGAAAACCGGGCGCGGGCGCTGCTCGCCGCCGGCGATGGCGCCGCCAAGCGGAAGCTGGCCGCCACCTTGCGCGCGGCGGCGGAAGCGCCGCGCATGCGCCTCTTCACCCGCTTCAACGGCCTGCCCGACGGCCTCGGGTTCCTGGTCGATATGCGCGCCGAGGCGCTGGCCGGGCGCCATGACGAGCCTGGGCTGGGGCCGCTGGCCGAAGACCTGCGGCGCCTGCTTTCGGCGTGGTTCGATGTCGGCTTTCTCGAGCTGCGGCGCCTGACCTGGGACATGCCGGCCTCGCTGCTGGAAAAGCTGATCGCCTATGAGGCGGTCCACCGCATCGCCAGCTGGGACGACCTCAAGCATCGGCTGGAGAGCGACCGCAGGCTGTTCGCCTTCTTCCACCCTCATATGCCGGACGAGCCGCTGATCTTCGTCGAGGTCGCCCTGGTGGAGGCCATGGCCGACAATGTTCAGCGCCTGCTGGACCCGGAAGCCCCGGCGCTGGCGGCAGAGCGGGCCGAGACCGCGATCTTCTATTCCATCTCCAACACCCAGCCCGGCCTGGTCGGCGTCAGCCTGGGCGATTTCCTGATCAAGCGCGTGGTTGACAGGCTGCGGCGCGAGCTGCCCCAGCTGCGCAGCTTCGCCACCCTTTCGCCCATGCCGGGCTTCACCGGCTGGCTCCGGCCCCGGCTGGCGGCGGCGCCCATGCTGGAGCATCCGCCCGCCGGCATCGCGCCGGCGCGGGCGCCGGCCGCCCTGATCGCCGCCCTGGATGCCGCCAGCGCCACCGCCCTGAAGCCCTGGCAGCGGCAGCTGACCATCCTGGCCGGGCGCTATCTGCTGGAAGAAAAGCGCGGCGGGCGCCCGCTGGATGCCGTGGCCCGCTTTCATCTCGCCAACGGCGCCCGGGTGGAACGGCTGAACTGGATGGGCGATCTCTCGCCCCGGGGCCTGGCCGAGGCGGCGGGCCTGATGGTCAACTATCTCTACCGGCTGGACGAGATCGCCGCCAACCACGAAGCCTTCGTGACCCGGGGCCAGATAGCGGCGTCCGGCGAGCTGCGCGCGCTGGCGCGGCGGTGACGGGCGGTTGCAGCTTGCCCCGTTCGCGACTATATCGCCCCCGAACTGCGGGCGTGGTGGAACAGGTAGACACGCCAGATTTAGGTTCTGGTGACGCAAGTCTTGGGGGTTCAAGTCCCTCCGCCCGCACCACGCTGCCGGTCCGGAGAGCGAGCATGGCCCTGAAGGACTCAGCTGGAGCGATTCCATGCAGGTGACCCAGACCGTTTGCGAGGGGCTGAAGCGCCAATACAAGGTGACGGTCGCAGCCGCCGACATGGCGAGCCGCATCGAGGCCCGGCTGGGCGAGTTGCAGCGCACCGTCCGCCTCAAGGGCTTCCGCCCGGGCAAGGTCCCGGTCGATCTGCTGAAGCGCCAGTTCGGCAAGAACATCGTCGGCGAGGTGGTCCAGCAGACGCTGCGCGATACCTCCGGCGAGGCCGTCACCCAGCAGGGCGTGCGCCCGGCGACCCAGCCCAGCATCGAAGACATGTCCTTCGACGAAGGCCAGGATCTGGAATATGTGCTGGCCTTCGAGGCGATGCCGGAGATCGAAACCGGCGACTTCTCCGGCTACCGGCTGGAGAACCTGGCGATCCAGGTGGGCGAGGACGACATCGACAAGGCGCTGGAACGCCTGCGCCAGCACGGCAGATCCCTCACCGATGCCGAACCCGGCCACGAGGCCGGGGAGGGCGATGCCGTGGTCATCGACTTTGCCGGCAAGGTGGATGGCGAGGCCTTCGCTGGCGGCAGCGGCCAGGACCGGACCGTGGAGATCGGCGCCGGGCGCCTGCTGCCCCAGCTGGAGGAAAGTCTGAAGGGCAGAAAGGCGGGCGCGAGCTTCCAGGTCGAGGCCACCTTCCCGGAGGATTACGGCGCCAGCCAGCTGGCCGGCAAAACGGCCGTCTTCCAGGTCGAGGTCAAACAGGTCCGCCTGGTCGAACTGCCGGAACTGGACGAGGCGTTCGCCAAAAGCCAGGGCGTCGAGAGCCTGGACGAGCTGCGCGCCGGGCTGGGCCGGCGCCTGGGGGCCGAATACGGCCAGCTGGCCCGCGCCAGGCTGAAGCGGGGCCTGCTGGACAAGCTCGCCACCGCCTACAGCTTCGAGGTGCCGCCCAGCCTGGCCCAGCGCGAATTCGACGCCATCTGGTCCCAGCTGGAACGCGGCCAGGACCGCGCGGGCCACGACCATGACGGTGGCGACCGTGACGGTGGCGGCAACGATCATGGCGACGACGGTGGCGGCGATAGCGATGGCGGTGGCGAAGGCGGCGACCGGCCCCCGGACGCGGGCGGGGACGACGATGGCGCGCAGGCGCGGCAGGAATACCGCGCCATCGCCGAGCGCCGCGTCCGCCTCGCCCTGTTGCTGGGCGAGGTGGCGCACGCGCGCAACATCGAAATCACGCCCGAGCAGATGCAGGATGCGGTGATGCAGCGGATGCGCCAGTTCCCCGGCCAGGAGGCCCGCATCGCCCGCTATTACCGGGACAACCCCCAGGCCGTCCGCGAGCTGACGACGCCGCTGCTGGAAGACCTGGTGGTGGACGACATCCTCACCCAGGTGGAGCTCAGCGAGCGCAAGGTGACGCTGGAGGAGTTCTTCGCCATCGAGCGGGCGGAAGAAGGCGCCACGCCGAACGACGAGGGCGGGCAGGGCGCCGCCGCCGCCCCAGATGACGCCAGCACCGCCAGCGCCTAGCGGAGCGACATATGCGCGATCCCGGCGACATCTATGCCAACATGCTGATCCCCATGGTGGTCGAGCAGACCGCAAGGGGCGAGCGGGCCTACGACATCTATTCCCGCCTGCTGAAGGAACGCATCGTCTTCCTCACCGGCGGCGTGAACGACCACGTCGCCAGCTTGCTGTGCGCTCAGCTGCTGTTCCTGGAGGCGGAAAACCCCACCAAAGACATCGCGCTCTACATCAACTCGCCCGGCGGCACCGTCACCGCCGGCCTGGCAATGTACGACACCATGCAGTATATCCGCCCCCAGGTTCAAACCCTGTGCATCGGCCAGGCCGCCTCCATGGGCGCGCTGCTGCTGTGCGCCGGCGCCAAGGGCCAGCGCCATGCCCTGCCGCAGTCGCGCATCATGATCCACCAGCCTTCCGGCGGCGTGCAGGGCCAGGCCGCCGATATCGAGATCCACGCCCGCGAAATCCTGTTCGTGCGCCAGCGCCTGAACGAAATCTTCGCCAGCCACACCGGCCAGGAACTGGCCGTAATCGAGGAAAACATGGAGCGCGACACCTTCATGACCCCGGACAAGGCCAGGGAATTCGGCCTCATCGACGAGGTCGTCACCTCGCGCGGCGCCCTTGACGACGAGCGGGACAAGGGCTAGCCGCCCCATGGATGCCCCCGCGCTTTCCGTCGTTATGGCGCGATACAGGGGGGTGGTTGTGCCAGGCTGGACGCTCTGTCTAACATGGCTGCGTCACAGGTCTGCGGGAGAATCTGCCCGATGAGCAAAAGCGGCGATACCAAGAACACCCTCTACTGCTCGTTCTGCGGCAAGAGCCAGCACGAGGTGCGCAAGCTGATCGCCGGACCGACGGTGTTCATCTGCGACGAGTGTGTCGAGCTGTGCATGGACATCATCCGCGAGGAGAACAAGAACGCGGTCGTGAAGTCGCGCAACGGGGTGCCGACCCCGCGCGAGATCGACAAGGTGCTGATGGACTATGTGGTCGGCCAGAACCGGGCCAAGCGCATCCTGTCGGTGGCGGTTCACAACCACTACAAGCGCCTCGACAATGGCGGGCGCAGCGACCAGGTCGAGCTCGCCAAATCCAACATCCTGCTGATCGGCCCCACCGGCTGCGGCAAAACCCTGCTGGCCCAGACCCTGGCCCGCATCCTGGATGTGCCCTTCACCATGGCCGACGCGACCACGCTGACCGAGGCCGGCTATGTCGGCGAGGATGTCGAGAACATCATCCTGAAGCTGGTCCAGGCGGCCGACTACAATGTCGAGCGCGCCCAGCGCGGCATCGTCTTCATCGACGAGGTGGACAAGATCGCCCGCAAATCCGACAACCCGTCGATCACCCGCGATGTGTCGGGCGAGGGCGTGCAGCAGGCGCTGCTGAAGATCATGGAAGGCACCATGGCCTCGGTGCCACCCCAGGGCGGGCGCAAGCACCCACAGCAGGAATTCCTCCAGGTCGATACCACCAACATCCTGTTCATCTGCGGCGGCGCCTTCTCCGGCCTGGAAAAGGTGATCTCGGAACGGGGCAAGCCCACCTCCATCGGCTTTCGCGCCGATATCCGCTCGCCGGACGACCGCCGCATGGGCGAGATCCTGCGCGAGGTGGAACCCGAAGATCTGCTGAAATTCGGCCTGATCCCGGAATTCGTCGGGCGCCTGCCGGTCACCGCCACCCTGGACGATCTCGACCAAGACGCCCTGGTCGAAATCCTGTCTCAGCCCAAGAATGCGCTGGTCAAGCAATATCGGCGCCTGTTCGATATGGAGGACATCGCCCTTTCCTTCACCGACGACGCGCTGCGGGCGGTGGCCCGCAAGGCCATCGCCCGCAAGACCGGCGCGCGCGGCCTGCGCTCGATCCTGGAGACCATCCTGCTGGACACCATGTTCGAGCTGCCCGGCCTGGAAGGGGTGGAAGAGGTGGTGGTCAACCGCGAGGTGGTCGAACATGGCAGCCAGCCGCTGATGATCTATGCCGAACGCGAAAGCGGCATCGCGCCCGCATCCTGAACCGCGCCGCGCCGCCGGCCCCGCCCCGGAACGCTCCTTGATGTTCGCGCCCCGCCACACCACTTTGAATCGGTCGCCGGGGCTCTCATGGGCGCCGCGCGCCGGACCGCCGGCAGCTCCGGCAACAGGCAAAGGGAGGCCAGTGCCGTGAATCCCAGCCGTGGAACCCCCTATGCGATCCTGCCTTTGCGCGACATCGTCGTCTTTCCGCACATGGTCGTGCCGCTGTTCGTAGGGCGCGAGAAATCCGTCAGGGCGCTGGAAGACGTGATGAAGGACGACAAGCAGATCCTGCTGGTCGCCCAGAAGGACGGCTCGCAGGACGATCCCGCCCCCGACGACATCTATGGCGTCGGCACCGTCTCGACCGTGTTGCAGCTTCTGAAGCTGCCCGACAACACCGTGAAGGTGCTGGTGGAAGGCGGCCAGCGCGCCCGCATCGTCGAGCATCTGGCGAACGACGCCTTCATGCAGGCCCGCGCCGAGGCGCTGGAAGACCGGGCCGAAGACGAAGGCGAAATCCAGGCCCTGGCCCGGGCGGTGGCCGGCCATTTCGAAGAGTATGTCAAGCTGAACAAGAAAATCCCGCCCGAAGTCATGGCGGCGCTAAGCCAGATCGAAAGCTACGGCAAGCTGGTCGATACCGTCGCCTCCCATCTCACCGTCAAGGTGGCCGACAAGCAGAAGCTGCTGGAGATGGACTCGATCATGGAGCGGCTGGAGCGCGTCTATGGCCTGATCGAAGGCGAAATCGGCGTCATGCAGGTCGAGAAGCGGGTTCGCGGGCGGGTCAAGCGCCAGATGGAAAAGACCCAGCGCGAATACTACCTGAACGAGCAGATGAAGGCCATCCAGAAGGAGCTGGGCAGCGAAGGCGAGGGCGGGCGCGACGAGGCGGGCGAATACGAACGGCGCATCGGCAAGACCAAACTTTCGAAGGAGGCGCGCGAAAAGGCGCTGGCCGAGGCCAAAAAGCTGCGCACCATGAGCCCGATGTCGGCCGAATCGACGGTGGTGCGCAACTATCTCGACTGGATGCTGGGCATCCCCTGGAAAAAGCCCACCCGCCTCAAGCGCGACCTGGCCCGCGCCCAGCAGGTGCTGGATGCCGACCATTTCGGCCTCGCCAAGGTCAAGGAGCGGATCGTCGAATTCCTGGCCGTGCAGGCCCGCAGCCCCAAGCTGCGCGGCCCGATCCTGTGCCTGGTGGGCCCGCCCGGGGTGGGCAAGACCTCGCTCGGCAAATCGGTGGCCGAGGCGACCGGGCGCAATTTCGTGCGCATGTCGCTGGGCGGCGTGCGCGACGAGGCCGAAATTCGCGGCCACCGCCGCACCTATATCGGCTCCATGCCCGGCAAGATCGTCCAGGGCATGAAAAAGGCCAAATCGTCGAACCCGCTCTTCCTGCTGGACGAGATCGACAAGCTGGGGGCGGATTGGCGCGGCGACCCCAGCTCCGCCCTGCTTGAAGTGCTGGATCCGGAACAGAACATCGCCTTCAACGACCACTATCTCGAGGTCGATTACGACCTTTCGGGCGTGATGTTCGTCACCACCGCCAACACCACCCACATTCCCCGCCCGCTGCTCGACCGCATGGAGGTGATCCGCCTCTCCGGCTACACCGAGGACGAGAAGATCCGCATCGCCATGGACCATCTCATCCCCAAGCAGACCGCGGCCCACGGCCTCGAAGCGGGGGAATGGTCGATCTCGCAGGGTGCCCTGCGCGATCTGGTGCGCTACTACACCCGCGAAGCCGGGGTGCGCAATCTGGAACGCGAGATCGCCAAGCTGCAACGCAAGGCGGTCAAGCGGATCGTCGCCGGCCAAGCCACCGGGGTCCGGATCACCTCGCGCAATCTCGGCGCATATGCCGGCGTGCGCAGCTTCCGCTATGGCGAGGCCGAGCTCGACGACATGGTGGGCGTGGCCACCGGCCTCGCCTGGACCGATGTCGGCGGCGAGCTGCTGTCCATCGAGGCGGTGGTGCTGCCCGGCAAGGGCAAGATCACCATCACCGGCAAGCTGGGCGACGTCATGCAGGAATCGGTCCAGGCCGCCCGCAGCTGCCTGCGCGCCCGCGCCCCGGAACTCGGCCTGCGCCCCGCCCTGTTCGAAAAGCGCGACATGCACATCCATGTCCCGGAGGGGGCCACCCCGAAGGACGGCCCCTCGGCCGGCATCGCCATGTTCACCGCCATGATGTCGTCGCTTACCGGCATCGCCGTGAAATGCTCGGTGGCGATGACCGGCGAGATCACCCTGCGCGGGCGGGTGCTGCCCATCGGCGGCCTCAAGGAAAAGCTGCTGGCGGCCCATCGCGGCGGTATCGAGACCGTGCTGATCCCCCGCGACAACGAGAAGGATCTGGCCGACATCCCCGACAACGTCAAGCGCGGGCTTGCCGTCGTGCCGGTCGCCACCATCGACGAGGTGATCGACATCGCCCTGGCCGCCAGCCCCACCCCGGTGGAATGGCCCGACCAGGAGGCCGAAAAGCTGGACCAGCCCCCCGAGAGCGCCGATGGCGACGGCGAGGACATGGTCAAGCACTGACCCCGCCGACGCGCCCGGCAGCCACATGACAGCCCTGTGACAGCCGCATGACAGGCGCCAGCGCGGCCACCGCCCCGCGCCGCAATGGCGCGTTGACGGCTGCCGCCGGTTACCGCTAGCATCGCCGCCGCTGTGAGGGTGCTGGCCGTTCAGCTCTTGCCGTCGCAGGCCAAACATTGGAGGGGGTTTTGCCGTGAACAAGAACGATCTCATCTCTGTCGTTGCCGTCAAGTCGGGCCAGAGCAGGGCGACCGCCGCCCTCGTCGTGGATGCCGCGTTTTCCTCGATCGTCGATGCCCTGTCCCAGGGCGAGGATGTGCGCATCATCGGCTTCGGTACGTTCTCGGTGGCGCATCGCGCCGCCAGCAAGGGCCGCAACCCGCGCACCAACGAGGTCATCGACGTGCCGGCCTCTAAACAGCCCAAATTCAAGGCGGGGCGGACGCTGAAAGACGCGGTCAACTGAACCGCTCCGTCCCGGCGGCCGCTGGCAGCCCCCGGCCGCCGGCGGCTTCCGCTCGCCTGAAGGGCGGTTAGCTCAGCGGGAGAGCGGCTGGCTTACACCCAGCAGGTCGGCGGTTCGATCCCGTCACCGCCCACCGCCCCACGAAAGCCCGGCGGCCCGCGCCGGCGCTGTGGCGCGTGCGGTGGATGCCCGCGCATGAGGCGCCTGGCCGCATTCCGGCCACGCGGTGCCCGCGCCCGCGCCACTCCGGCGCCTTGCAGGCTTCCACACTGGTGGGCATGGCCGCCGTCATAGCGCAGCGGGGCCGGCGATGGTGTATGGTTGCCCCCCAGGAATCGACCACACGCCCGTCCGGAGCGGTGCCGCCTGCGTCGTGCGGGATGCCGGGGGCGCCGCCGGGAACGCCAAAGGAGCCACCGTCGTTGAACGACTGCCCGCCCTTGAATGAAGGACAGCTGCTCGCCGGCCCGCAATTCGACGAGCGCATGAGGGTCGAAAGCGTGCGCTCGAACGGCGCCGGGGCCTGGGTTGCGGGCCTGGTGGGAATGCGCTCGCAGCGTTTCCGCAGCGTCACCCTGACCGAAACCGAACTGGCAGAGCTCGAGGTCACCTCCTCCACCCCCTCCTATCGTGGCGACGGCCGGCTGCTGCGCCTCGCCATCCTGGCCCACGCCCTCGGCATCGCCTATGAGTTCGATCCCTATTTCGGACTTTCCATCTCGCGCGTGGACCCGCTGCCCCATCAGCTGGAAGCGGTCTATGAGCACCTTCTCAAACTGCCCAGCGTCCGCTTCCTGCTGGCCGACGATGCCGGCGCCGGCAAGACCGTGATGGCCGGCCTCCTGATCCGCGAACTCAAACTGCGCGGCTTGGTGGAACGCATCCTGGTAGTATGCCCGTCGAACCTGTCCTTCCAATGGCAGCGCGAGCTCAGGGAGAAGTTCGACGAGACCTTCCTCGTCCTCAAGGGCGGCGACATCCGCGACCAATTCGGCGTCAACCAGTGGCTGGAACAGAAGCAAGTCATCGTCTCCCTCGATCTCGCCAAGCGCGGCGACATTCTGCCCGGCCTGCGACAGGCGCGCTGGGATCTGGTCATCGTGGACGAGGCGCACCGCATGTCGGCCGCCGACGAAAGCCACAAGAGCCAGCGCTACCGGCTGGGAGAGCTTTTGCGCGACAGCAGCGACCATATCCTCCTGCTGACCGCCACGCCTCACAAGGGCGACCCGGACAACTTCACGCTCTTTCTCCAGCTGCTGGACCGGGACGCCTATGCCGATGTCACCTCCATCCGCAAGGCCATGGAGCAGCGCCGGGCGCCCTTCTATCTGCGCCGCACCAAGGAGGCGATGGTCTATTTCCCTCAGCGCCAGGACGACGGTTCCTGGAGCGCAAAGCCGGTCTTCACGAAGCGCATCCCGCGCACCGTCAATTTCACCATCGACGGCCCCGAACATGAACTCTACCGGGAGGTCACGCACTTCGTGAAGCGCCAGAGCGTCCGCGCGGCACAGCGGGGCGACGACCGCCGTGCCCGCGCGGTGGGCTTCCTGATGTCCCTCTATCAGCGGCGCCTCGCCTCCAGCGCCTGCGCCATGCGGTGTTCCCTGGAAAATCGGGCCAGACGCCTGGAAGAGGGCCTGAAGCGCGCCCGCGATACCGCCAGGATGGCGCCCGCCGAGCTTCCCGACCTGGAAGAGCTCGAAGAGCTGGAAGACGCCGAGCGCGAACGTCTGGAAAAGATGCTGGAAGCCATCGCGCTGAGCGACGATGCCGACAGCATCCGCCAGGAGATCGGCGAGCTTCGAGACCTCGCCCAACGGGCCAGGGCGGTCGAGGCCTCTGGCGGCGAAGCGAAGCTCGCGCGCCTGCACCGGATCATGCAGGACGAAGGCTTCTTCGAGCGTTCCGGTCAGCGCCTGCTGCTCTTCACCGAATTCAAGGACACCCTGGACCACCTGGTGCAGCAACTGAAGGCCTGGGGCTTCGCCGTCGGTACCATCCATGGCGGCATGAGGATCGGCTTCCGCGACGAACCCGGCACCAGACTCCATGCCGAACAGCAGTTCCGCGAAGGCGCCATCCAGGTGCTGGTGGCAACCGAAGCGGCCGGCGAAGGCATCAACCTCCAGTGCTGCCACATCCTCTTCAACTACGACATCCCCTGGAACCCGAACCGGCTGGAACAGCGCATGGGCCGCATCCATCGCTACGGTCAGCTGCGGGACTGCCTGATCTTCAACTTTGTGGCAACCAACACCGTCGAGGGCAGGGTGCTGCAACGGCTGCTGGACAAGCTCCAGCACATTCGCGACGCCCTCGACGACGACGCGGTGTTCAACGTGGTCGGCGAAGTCCTGCCGGCCGCCCATGTCGAACGGGTGCTGCGCGATTATTATGCCGGCAAGCTGGGCGAGGAGGATTTCGAACGACGCCTGCTGAACGAGGTGGACGAAAACCGTTTCCGCGCCATCTGCCACACGGCCCTGGAAGGTCTGGCCTCCCGCAAGCTCAATCTCGACATGCTGGCCGAACGCCGGGCCAGGGCGCAGGAACGGCGGGTGGTGCCGGAGACCATCGCCCGCTTCATCGCCGAATCCGCCCGGGATACGGGCCTTGAGTTGAAGCCGGTCCGCGCCCTGGCGCACAGCTACGATCCCGGCCGCACTCCGCCCGCTCTGAAACGCTACCAGCGCGACCCCGATTGGAAGCTGGCGGAACTCTCCGCCCGCTATCCGCGCCTTTCCACCGACCGCGCCACGGCCGAGGCCGGCCATCTCGAATGGGTCACGCCCGGCCATCCCCTGTTCGAGGCCTTGCGCCGCCACTGCCTCGATTGCGCTCGCGCGGCCTTCGCCGCTGGCGCCTGCTTCCACTCCCTGGCCCACGAAAACCCGGCCCGGCTCGACATCTACCGCGCCCGTGTCGTGGACGGCCTGGGTCATGTCGTCCATGAGCGGTTGTTCGCGGTGGAGCTGGCCCATGACGGCACGCCCCGCCTGCGCGAACCCGATCTCCTGGGCAATCTGACCCCCGCTGACCCGCCGGCAGCTCTGCCGCCGGTGGCGGCCTGCCCGGAGGCGGACGCCTGGCTCAACCACAACGCCCTTCAGCCCTTCATCGATGGCGTGCGGGAAGAACGCCTGGCCGAGGTCGCGCGCATCGCCGAACATGTCCAGCTTTCCCTGAAGGAGGTGCTGGCAAGGGCCGACCAGGAGATCGGCAGGGCATCCGAAGACAAGAACAACGGCGTCCCCGGCGCCGACGGCCGCCTCGCCCAGGCGGAGGGGCGCCACGGCGAGGTGAGCGCCAGGCTCCAGCGGCGGCAGGACGAGATGCAGCGTCAACAGGCGCTCACCCTCCAGAATGTCGAACGCCTCGCCACCGCCCTGATCCTGCCTCATCCCGAGCGCGAGGCCGCCCATGTCCGCCCCCTGCGCCCCCACCCGGAAACCGAAGCCACCGCCATGGGCGTGGCCATGGCGTACGAGTGGGAACATGGGCGGCAGGTCTATGACGTCAGCGCAAACAATCAGGGCTATGACCTCACCAGCCTCGATCTGCGCACCGGCGAGTTGCGGCTGATCGAGGTCAAAGGCCTCGCCGCCACCACAGGCAGCGTCCTGCTCACCCCCAATGAGCGCCGCGTGGCGCTGGAGCGCCGCGACTGCTACTGGCTCTATGCCGTCACCGATTGCGCGACCCGGCCCGTGCTTCAGGAACCGGTCAAAGATCCCGCCCGCTTCCCCTGGCACGAGGTCGCCAAGGTGCAGCACTACCGGTTGAACCTGGACGCCATGACCCAGCCGATGAGGGTGCATGAAGATGCTGCGCCCTATGGGGGGAAGGCATGAGGTTCCGGCAGCTGCGCCTCAGGAACTGGAAGAACTTCCAGGACGTCGATATCGCCATCCAGGATCGCATGTTTCTGGTCGGCGCCAATGCCGCCGGCAAGTCCAACCTGCTCGATGCCTTTCGCTTCCTTCGCGATCTGGCATCGCCCGGCGGCGGCCTCGCCCAGGCGGTCGCCCGGCGCGGCGGGGTCAGCGCCATTCGCTGCCTGGCGGCGCGGCGCTATCCGGACATCGAAATCGAGGCCGAAATCGAGCAGGAAAGCTCCCGCTGGCACTACCGGCTCGCTTTCCACCAGGACAACCAGCGGCGTGCGCTGCTCCGCAGCGAGCGCGTATCGCGGGATGGCAAGGCCATCGTCTCCCGGCCGGACGGGAACGACCGCAGGGACGACGCGCGCCTGACCCAGACCTATCTCGAACAGGTCAACGCCAACCGTAGATTCCGCGATCTGGCGGCGTTCTTTGCCTCGATCCGCTACCTCCACATCGTGCCGCAGCTGGTGCGTGAACCCGATCGCACGCCGGGCCGCGTCAACGATCCTTATGGCGGCGATTTCCTGGAACAGGTCGTCAAAACGCCGGAACGCACGCGCAAGGCCCGCCTGAAGCGAATCGAGAAGGCATTACGCATCGCCGTTCCCCAGCTGGAGCAGATCGAGACGGTGCGTGACCAGCGCGGCACGCCGCATCTGCGCGGCCGCTACAAGCACTGGCGGACCCATGGCGCCTGGCAGAGCGAAGAGCAATTCTCCGACGGCACCCTGCGCCTCATGGGGCTGCTCTGGGCGGTCATGGAGAAGGGCGGCCCCCTGTTGCTGGAAGAGCCGGAGCTTTCCCTCCACCCGGAGATCGTGCGCGTGCTTCCCCAAGTGCTGTGGCGTGTGCGAGGCCGCCCCGCAAGGCAGCTTTTCCTCAGCACCCATTCCCCCGAATTGCTGGCCGATGAGGGCATCGGCCTCGACGAAACATTGCTCTTCTTTCCCGAAGGCGAAGGCGCCAAGGTTCAGTTGGCGGTGTCGCTGGACGACATCCGCCCCCTTCTCGAAGACGGCCTTTCGCTCTCCGAGGTCGTGATTCCCAGAACCCAGCCCCCCGGTGTGTGGGAGCTGGCGTCATTCGCGGATCGCTGAAACATGTTGCGCCCGGTCATCGCCGCCGCCGTCGAGGGCATGACCGACCGGGCGGTTGCCGCGCGCCTGATCGAACATGCCGGCGGGCGGATGAGCGGCGCCTATGGCATGAAGGGCAAGGGGCATCTCTGCAAGAAGATCGCGGGCTACAACAACGCCGCCCAGTACGCGCCGTGGCTGGTGCTGGTCGATCTCGACTGCGACAAGTGCGCCCTGGCGCTACGCGCGGCATGGCTGCCCAAGCCTGCCCTGTGCCTGTGTTTCCGGGTTGCGGTGCATGAGGTCGAAGCCTGGCTGCTGGCGGATTGCGAAACCCTCGCCGGTTATCTGGGTGTGCCGGTGAAGCATATGCCCACCCATCCCGAACGGCTTGCCGACCCGAAAGGCGATTTGGTCGCCCTGGCCCGCCGCTCGCGCCGCAAGGACATCCGCGCCGACATGGTGCCTCGTGCCGGCAGCGGTCGCCCTATCGGGCCGGGCTATGCCGGACGGATCATCCACTATGTCACCACCGCATGGCGGCCCGATATCGCCGCGCATAGCGCGGAGAGCCTGCGGCGCGCGCTCTCCTGCCTTCAGCGGCTGGTTGCTGCTGGCACAGAAGTGCGTGTAAGATGAATTACCGTAGTTCATACAGGAAACTGATCGGCAATTCGAAAGCAGCCATGATGGCTGCCATAGAGATATACAACAAACCGACGTTCGAGTACAGGGACGAATGCACAGTTATACTTCTGCTGAACGCATGGGAACTCGCATTGAAGGCCTTGCTTTCTAAAAACAAGCAGTCTGTCTTCTATCGGAAAAAAAGAGGGCAACCCTATAGAATTTTGTCTTGGCAAGATGCATGGTCGAAAGGAGAAGCATATTTTCCAAAGGCGTTTCCTCAATCCCCAATTCGAAAAAATCTCTATTTTCTTAGCTATTATCGCAATAATGCGATTCACTTTTACAACGAAAAGAATTTTGGAATAATTATTTATTCTCTCGCACAAACATCAATCGCAAGCTACTGTAGCCTTTTGAAGAATGCTTTTCAGATTGATTTAGCGAATCAAGTAAGTTGGCAGCTTCTTCCAATTGGTGTTCGCCCACCTATCGATGCTATGTCTTATATCTCTAGTGCATCTAACATCAACGCGACTTCAGTGGTCGGCCAGTTTTTATCTGAATTAACAAAGGTAGCACATGATCTGAATGCATCAGGCGAAGATACTGGTTACCTTATGACAATCTTCAAAGTCAAACTAGAGTCAATCAAAAAGATCGGCGAGGCAGATATTGTGGTAGGAGTTGAAAGAACATCGGAGAACAAATCAATAATAATTAATCGTGATCGAAACCCTAATGAATCACACCCGTTGCGACAAAAAGATATTCTCATAAAAATCGGAAAATTGCACGGAAAAAGATTTACGAGCTATGTTTTTCAAGCTATTATACGGAAGTATGACATCAAAGAAAAATCGAGATTTTTTTGGGCAGATTCAGGAGGTGCATTGAAAAAATACTCTAATGAAGTAGTGGCATACATTAAAGGGCTTACCAAAAATGAAGTTGAGACAGCGTGTAAGGATTATCGTGAATTTCTTCAAAGAAGACAAAGGGTGGCCAAGCCATGATCCCGCGCTCATGCAAACGCCTGGCCGAGGTGGACTTCCCCATCGCGACGGTCTCGCGCCATGTGGCTTATCGGGAGAAGAAATTTCCCGTTCCCCGAGGGTTGCCTTCCACCATGCATCATTGGTGGGCCCGCCGCCCGCTGGCCTCGTCGCGGGCGGTGCTGCTGGCTCTGCTGTGGCCGGACCCGTGCGACCCCCATTGCCCTCCAGCCTTCAAGCAGGAAGCGCGGGCGCTGCTGCCGCGGATCCCCCATTGCCGCCCGGGCGCGGGCGACGAAGACCTGCGCCGCGCCCTGCTGCGCTTCATCGCCGATTTCGCCAATTGGGATCTCGCCTCTCACGGCGATTACCTGCGCGTCAGCCGCGCCCTGGTGAAGGCGGCCCATGGCGATGAGGCGCCGCTGGTGGTGGATCCCTTCGCCGGCGGCGGCTCGATCCCGCTGGAAGCCCTGCGCCTGGGCTGCGAGGCCTTTGCCAGCGATCTCAACCCGGTCGCCTGCCTGATCCTGAAGGTCATGCTGGAAGACATCCCCCGCCACGGCCCCGGGCTGGCCGATGAGCTGCGCCAGGCCGGAGCCGAAATCCGCGCCGCGGCAGCGAAGGAGTTGGCGGACCTCTATCCAGCGGACCCGGACGGGGCCACACCCATCGCTTATCTCTGGGCGCGCACCGTCCGTTGCGAGGCGCCCGGCTGCGGCGCCGAAATCCCGCTCATGCGTTCTTTCTGGTTATGTAAGAAGGAGAAGCAACCGAAGCGCTGGCGGGCGCTGCGGCACCGGATCGAGCGGCCGGAGGAGGGGCCGCCTCAGGTCGCCTTCGAGATTTTCACGCCCCAGATAGAAAGCGAGGTGCGCACCGGCAGCGTGACCCGCGCTCGGGCGACGTGCCTGTGCTGCAACGCCGTGCTGGCCCCGGAACGGGTGCGGGCGCAGCTTTCCACCCGGCGCGGCGGCGGTGACGCGGTGTTCGATGACGAGGGCCGGCGCACGGGCGGCGCGCGCCTGACCGCGGTGGTGATCCTGAGGCCCGGCGAAAGCGGGCGCCACTATCGCCTGCCCACCGACGCCGATTATGCCGCGGTGCGCCGGGCGCAAGAGCGGCTTGCGAACATTCTCGACGCATGGGAGCGCGGCGGCAGGCAGGGGCTTTGCCCGGTACCGGACGAGCCGTTGCCACCGATCGGAACATTGGGCTTTCGCGTGCAACGCTACGGGATGCTTCGTTGGGGCGATCTGTTCACGGCGCGGCAGAAATTCTCTTATGCCCTAGTATGCGACAATATCGCGAACATCTATCGGAAGGATAAATTTCATCCTGTGGCTGAGCTTTTGGCTCTTGCAGTTGACAAAGTAGCTGACTTTAACTGCTCTTTAGCTATGTGGCGCTCTTCTAACGAAGACATAGGTCATTTATTTGGTAGGAATGCCTTACCAATTTCCTGGGATTTCGTCGAAACATGCCTTACCGAAAAGTCTTATGTCGGGATCGAGCGTTCACTCGACCATATTCTAGAAATCGTAACTAGAATATCGTCTGCAATTTCACATTCTTGCTCTGTCCAGCAGGCAGATTCCGTGAATCACCCTCTGCCCGATAGAGTTGCGTCTGTCTTGTTCACCGATCCGCCTTATTACGATGCCATTCCTTACTCGGATCTCTCCGATTTTTTCCTTGTCTGGCTCAAACGCAGCTTGCCCGATCATCCGTTGCTGCACGATCCCTTCGACCCCGACAACCCGCTTTCTCCCAAGAACCGCGAGGCGGTACAAGACGAGACCAGGACCTGCGACGGTCGAGTCAAAGACCGCGCGTTCTTCGAAGACATCATGGGCGAGGCTTTCGCCGAGGGTCGCCGAGTGCTGCGCGAAGATGGTATCGGTTCTGTCGTCTTCGCCCACAAGACCACCGAGGGCTGGGAGGCGCTGCTCTCCGGCATGATCCGCGGCGGCTGGACCGTCACCGGCTCCTGGCCCATCGTCACTGAAAGCGCCACCCGTCTGCGCGCCCGCGATTCCGCCGCTCTCGCCACCAGCGTCCACCTGATCTGCCGCCCGCGCCCCGCCGACGCCGCCATCGGCGATTGGGACGACGTGCTGCGCGAGCTGCGGGTCCGGGTGGCCGCCTGGATGGCGCGCTTGCAAGAGGAGGGCGTACGCGGCGCCGACCTGGTGTTCGCCTGCATCGGCCCGGCGCTGGAGATCTTCAGCCGCTACCGCGCCGTGGAAACCGCCGAAGGGCAGGTCGTGGGGCTGGCCGATTATCTGGAGAAGGTGTGGGAGGTGGTCGGCCGCATGGCGCTGCAACAGGTGCTGGGCGCCGCCGAAGCCAGGGCCCGCAATGGCCTGGCCGGGGCGCTGGAAGAGGATGCCCGCCTGACGGCGCTGTTCCTGTGGACCCTGCAAAGCAGCGCCGCCCGCGCCGACGATGGCGCGGCAGACGAAGACGACGAGACGGCCGCCAAGGCCGCTGCCAGGGGCTTCGCGCTGCCCTTCGACGTGGTGCGCCGCCTTGCCCAGCCCATGGGCATCGACCTCGACCGCTGGACCGGGCGCATCGTCGCCCAGGACAAGGGCGTGGTCCGCCTGCTGCCGGTGGCCGAGCGCGCCAGGGGGCTGTTCGGCCACCAAGGCGCCGCTGCCGCCGCCGGCGCCATCGAGACCGACTCGGGCGCCGACCTGCAACACTCCCTGTTCCCGGAGCCGGACGCCACCCCCAAACCGCCGCCCCGCCGTCGCAGCGGGCGCATCGCCGCCGACGCGGATGCCACCGCCGGCCAGGCCGCCACCGTGCTCGACCGCGTTCACGCCGCCATGCTGCTCCAGGCCGGCGGCCACACCAACGCCCTGCGCGCCCTTATCAAGGCGGAACAGGAGCGCGGCCCCGACTTCCTGCGCCTTGCCAACGCCCTCTCCGCCCTCTACCCAAGAGGCAGCAGCGAAAAGCGCCTGCTGGACGCCATGCTGCTGGCGGTGCCGCGATGATGGACCGGATGGGCTATATTCCCTGCCCCCTGCCGGGGAAAGGCCCCGAACCATGACAAACCTCATCGAATCCCTCCGCATCCAGGGTTTCCGCTCGCTGGCCGATATCGAGATCGACCCCATACCCCAGCTCGCCGTGTTGATCGGCGCCAACGGTTCCGGCAAATCGAACCTCATCCGCTTCTTCGAGGCGGTGAGCTGGATGGTGGGGTCGCACCGGTTGGCCGAGTTCGTCCAGCGCCAGGGCGGGGCCGACGATCAGCTGTTCGGCGGCAGCAGGACGAGTCCACGCATGGAGGCCAAGATCGCCATGCGAGCTGCTACCGGCCGCAACGATTATCGTTTCGCGCTCGCCTACGCCCATCCCGACCGTTTCATGTTCGCCGAGGAGGCTTTCCGCTTCAGCAGCGCAGGCCTGCCCACGCAAGCGGAGTGGCAGTATCTCGGCAGCGGTCACACGGAGGCGAGGATCGTCAAAGCAGCGCTGGGCGATGGAGTTAACCTGAAGACCGCAAGAACGGTGACCCATATGCTGCGCCGCTGCTCAGTCTATCAATTCCACGATACCTCCAACGATTCCCGTTTCAAGAAAAAAAGCGATGTAGAAGACAGCAATTACCTCCGCACCCATGGCGGCAATCTGGCCTCCGTTCTGTTGCGTCTCGAACGTGAGGATAGAGAACGCTACGAACTGATTTGCCGTCAGATCGAGCGAGTGCTTCCGAACTTCGACCGCTTCCAGATCGAGGAAAGCTACGGCAAAGCCTCTCTGAGATGGGCAGCCAAAGGGATGGACAAGACCTTCGGCGCCCATCTGACCTCCGACGGTTCGCTGCGCCTGTTTGCCCTTGTCACCTTGTTGAACCTGCCGCCGGAGATGCTGCCCGATGTTCTGCTCCTGGACGAACCGGAGCTGGGACTCCATCCGGCCGCTACGGCCCTGGTCGGCGACATGATTAAGGTATTGGGGCATGAGCGCCAGGTGATCGTGGCGACCCAATCGCCCCTCCTGGTCGATACATTCGCCCTCGATGACATCCTGGTGTTGGAGATGCGGGAGGGACGAAGCGAGGTCCGCCGCCTCGATGCTGGGCAATATAGCCATTGGCTGGACGATTACACGGCGGGCGAGTTGTGGCAGAAGAATCTTCTTGGAGGCCGCCCGTGATTCGCGTTGCCGTATCGGTGGAAGGAAGAACCGAAGAGGAATTTATCAAATCGGTTCTTGCTGACCATCTGCTGCAACGAAGCGCTCTTGCGCTCCAGCCGATTTTAATTGGAAACGCTCGCCACAGCGGTGCGGGAGGCGGCAATGTCACTGTCCGGCGGCTGGCAACGGATATGGCCTGCTTGTATGAAAACTTCGATGCTGTCACTTCGTTGGTCGATTTTTACGGATTCAAGGAGCAAAGAACACAACTTTGTATGAGCTTCAGGAACGGGTGTTCGAAGAAATTGGCAAGAAGATTGGAAATGAACCAGATCCAGATCGAATCTTCCCTTATATTCAACGTTATGAGCTCGAAGGCTTGCTGTTCTCAAAGGTGGAGAGTTTTGCGAGAATAGGCTTACCTGTATCAGAAGAAGCCATAGCAGAACTTCAAGCTGTTCGAGCAGACTTTCCGACGCCGGAAGACATAAATGACAACCCACATACAATTCCCAGCAGGCGTATAGCGAAGGCAATACCAGATTATATGAAGACTCTGCACGGTCCACTTGTGGGAAAGGATATAGGTTTAGCTGCGATTCGTGACACCTGTCCGTGCTTCGATGCATGGGTGACGCGGCTGGAAGCATTGGGCAAGCCAACTTGAATCGCCAGGGTGATCGCGACGCCGTGAAGGCAACCTATCCCTGCGCAAAGGATTCGGCGTTGGACAGCTACCGACAGGACAGCATCTGCGACACCTGGGAGGTTCTGGCCGACGCCGTTCGCACCGGCGGCTTCAAGGCGCTCAAGAAAGCTGGCTGGCCGGCCGCAGGGGTGGCAAAATGCCAATGGGCGCGGGAGATCGCGCCGCATATGGTGCCGGACCGCAACCGCTCGCCCAGCTTCCGGGCGTTCCGGGACGGGGTGCGCCGTCTGGCGGGTGCGCATCCACGCTCTTTGCCGGTATCCTAGCAACGCTCGCCAGCCCTGGAGGCATGTCATGGACCCCTGGTATAAGGTCGCGACGTTGCGCAAGGAGGTGCGGGAAGGGCGCTCCTTCAGCCCCGACGAGTTCGCCATCGCCCTGGAGCAGGTGGTGGCCGGAACCGCGCCGGACGATTACCGCGACCCGGCCCAGTTCTTCGCCCGCACCTGTTTCACCCGCGCCCTGAAGGACAATGCCGGCGAGGTGTTGCGGCGCCTGGCTGGCGAGACACAGAACACGGCGCCGGTGCTGATGCTGATCACCCAGTTCGGCGGCGGCAAGACCCACACCCTGACGGCGCTCTACCATCTGGCGAAAACCGGGGCCAGGGCGGGCGGCCTGCCCGGGGTGGCCGACCTGTTGTCCGATAGGGGAATCGCCCAGGCGCCTGCCGCCCGCGTCGGCGTGTTCGTCGGCAATGCCTGGGATCCGGGGGAGGGGAGCGAGACGCCCTGGATCGACCTGGCCCGCCAGCTGGCCGGCGATGCCGGGGTCGCCGCCCTGGGCGCGGCCGCGCGGGAGACGCCGCCCGGCACGGAGGCGCTGGGCCGGGTGTTCGCCGCCGCCGAAGCGCCGGTGCTGCTGCTGTTCGACGAGGTGCTGAACTTCGTCAACCGCCACCGGGCTATGGCCGAGAGCTTCTATGCCTTCATTCAGAACCTGACCGTCGCCGCCACCGGCGCCCGCCATGTTGCGGCGGTGATAAGCCTGCCGCGCAGCCAGACCGAGATGACCGATGGGGATCGGGAATGGCAGGAGCGGATCGTCAAGCTGGTGCGCCGCGTCGCCCGCGACCTGATCGCCAACGACGAGACGGAGATCGGCGAGGTGGTGCGCCGCCGACTGTTCGAGCATCTGGGCGACGAGCGCCGGCGCCGCAAGGTGGCCCGGACTTATGCCGATTGGTGCTTCGAGCGCAGCGCCCGCCTGCCGTCGGAATGGCTGACCGTGGATACGGCGCGAAAGGAGGGCAAGGCGAAGGAGTTCCTGCGCGACCGCTTCCAGGCCTGCTATCCCTTCCACCCGGCGACGCTTTCCGTCTTTCAACGCAAATGGCGCGCCTTGCCGCAATTCCAGCAGACGCGCGGCGCGCTGGCGATGCTGGCGCACTGGGTCTCATGGGCGGCCCGCGAGCAATTCCAGCAAGCGCGCAGGGAGCCGCTGATCACCCTGGGGTCGGCGCCCCTCCAGGATCCCGACTTTCGCACCATGGTGCTGGGCCAACTGGGCGAATCGCTGCTGGACGCGGCCATCGAGGCGGACATCGCCGGGGATGTTGCCCATGCCAGGGCGCTGGATGCGGATAGCAAGGGGCCGTTGCGCGACCTCCATCGCCGGGTGGGCAGCGCCATTCTGTTCGAATCCTCCGGCGGGCAGGTGGAGAAGACGGCCCATCTGCCTGAATTGCGCTTCGCCCTGGGCGAACCCGATCTGGACACCACCAGCATCGACAACGCCGCGGCAGGCCTGGAGGCGCGTGGCTTCTTCATCCTCAAGATCGGCAGCGACGGCTATCGCATCCACCACCAGGCCACCTTGAAGAAGGTGGTGAACGACAGGCGGGCATCGCTGGATGAGGAGGCGGAGGTCAGGCCGGCGACCGCCAGGCTGGTGGAAGCCATGTTCAGGCGCGGCGCGGCGCTTCCCCTGGTTCCCTTTCCCGAGAACGGCGCCGCCATCGCCGATTCCCCGCGCCTCACCCTGGTGATCGCCGATCCGGAGACGGAATGGATGGGGGGCGGCCCGGTGGCCGAACGCATCGACGACTGGACCCGGAACCGGGGCGCATCCCCGCGCCTCTATCCCGGCGCCCTGGTCTGGTGTCTGAAAAAGCCGGGGCGGGCCCTGCGTGACAAGATGGAGCTGCGGCTCGCCTGGCAGCAGGTGGCGCGCGAGGTGAAAGACGGCCTGCTGGGCACCGAATTCAGGCCTGCCAACCGGGCCGAGGTCCATACCAGGGTGAGGGAGGCGGAAGAGGCGGCCAGGGACGAGGTCTGGGCTGGCTACCGTCATGTCGTGCTGGCCGATGCCGGCGGCATCAAACCCATCGACCTCGGCGCCGGCCATGCCAGCGCCAACGAAACCCTGTGCGGGCGCATCGTCGCCGCGCTGAAGGCCGAGGCGCTGCTGAACGACTCGGTAGGCGCGGGCTATATCGAGCGCCACTGGCCGCCGGCCTTCAAGGACAGCGGCGCCTGGCCGCTGACCGGCCTGCGCCAGAGCTTCCTCGACGGCTCGCTGACCAGGCTGCTGGACCCGGACCGGGTGTTGCGGGAAAAGATCGTGGAGTTCGTGGCGAAAGGCGATTTCGGCCTGGCATCCGGGACGCGCCCCGACGGCGGCTACGACAGGCTGTGGTATGGCGAAGAGGTCGGGGCGGACGAGGTGGCGTTCGAATCGCGCGTGTTCCTGATCGCCAAGGCGAAGGCGCAAGCGCTGCGGGCCGCGCCCGAAGGGCCATCCCCGTCACAGCCCGACCCAGAGCCGCCAGCGCCGGGGGGAGAGGGGACGGCCGCCGGGACCGTACCCGCTGGAGGGGGTGGCTCTGTTCCGGTGGTACCTGGCCCCACCCCCCCAACCGGCCCTGGGCCCGCGCCCCGGCCGACACAGCTCCACCTGGCGGGAATCGTGCCCCCGGAGACCTGGAACCGCCTGGGAACCCGGCTGCTGCCCAAACTGCGTTCCGGCGATGGCCTCACCGTGAACATCGACCTCTCCCTCAGCGTCGGTTCCACGCTGGCGGACAGCATGAAGGCCGAGATCGAACAGATCCTGAAAGATCTGAATCTCGACGGCAAAGTGCGCGTAGAAAGGTCGTAGCGACGGCCAGACCCGCCCTCCCAGGGCTGCCACAGCCCGTCCGTGAAGGTGTCGAGAGGGTGTCGTGGGCCTGCCGCGCGGCAGCTCTGTGACAGGGGCGCGGCGCCCTTGCGGCAGCCTTGCGGCAACCTTGCGGCATCTGGGGGCGGCGGCAGCCCGCCATGCCCCCCGACTGCCCCGGTGCCTTGACACCCCACCCCTGCTGCCCTAGGGAAGGACCGCCGCCGGGGGTGTAGCTCAGTTGGTTAGAGTGCTGGCCTGTCACGCCAGAGGTCGCGGGTTCGAGTCCCGTCACTCCCGCCATCTTCCGGTTGCGGCCATGCCCGCCCCCGGGCTTCCTGGGCGGGGAAGGGGGCAAGGTTCACCCGTCACGAACCGGCGAGCGGGCCGGCAGGGATTGGCATGAACGAACTCCTGCTGGAATATCTGCCCATCCTGATCTTCCTCGCCCTGGCCGTGGTCATGGCCGGGGTCATGATCGGCGCGTCCTGGCTGGTGGCGCCCCAGCACCCCAATCCCGAAAAGCTCTCGGCCTATGAGTGCGGTTTCGACGCCTTCGAGGACGCCCGCTCCCGCTTCGATGTCCGCTTCTACCTGGTGGCGATCCTGTTCATCGTCTTCGACCTGGAGGTGGCCTTTCTGTTCCCCTGGGCGGTCTCCCTTTCCGAGATCGGCGCCTTCGGCTTCTGGTCCATGGTGGTGTTTCTGGGCGTGCTGACGGTGGGCTTCGTCTATGAATGGCGCAAGGGGGCCCTGGAATGGGAATGAAAGCGGCCCCGGCCCACACCCCGCCCGCAGGCCGGGAAGCCCTGCTGCAACAAATCGGGCGCGAGGTGGACGACAAGGGCTTCCTGCTCTCCAATGTCGATAAGCTGGTGAACTGGGCGCGGACTGGCAGCCTGTGGCCGATGACCTTCGGCCTGGCCTGCTGCGGGGTGGAGATGATCCACGCCTATATGAGCCGCTACGATCTCGACCGCTTCGGCGTGATCCCGCGCGCCAGCCCGCGTCAATCCGACGTGATGATCGTGGCCGGCACCTTGTGCAACAAGATGGCGCCCGCTTTGCGCAAGCTCTACGACCAGATGCCGGAGCCGCGCTGGGTCATCTCCATGGGCTCCTGCGCCAATGGCGGCGGCTATTACCATTATTCCTATTCGGTGGTGCGTGGCTGCGACCGCATCGTGCCGGTGGACATCTACGTCCCCGGCTGCCCGCCCACGGCCGAGGCCCTGGTCTATGGCATTCTGCAATTGCAGAAGAAGATTCGCCGCACCGGCACCATTCGGCGCTGACGACAGACGGGAACATGTCGCAGGCCTTGAGCGAGATCGGCAGCATGGCGCAGGCGCGCTTTCCGGGTGAAGCCGGCGAACTGGCCTTCGACCGCGGCCAGGCCATTCTGTCGGCCTCCCGCGAGGTTCTGCCGGCCCTGCTGGCCTGGCTGCGCGACGACAGCCAATGCCTGTTCAAGCAGCTGGTGGACATCACCGCGGTCGATTATCCCGAACGGGAGCGGCGTTTCGACCTGATCTACAACCTGCTCAGCCTGCGCCACAATCTGCGCCTGCGGGTCAGGCTTGCCGTCGGCGAGGAGATGCCGGTTCCCTCCTGCTATGGCGTGTTCAGCGCCGCCTTCTGGCTGGAGCGCGAGGTGTGGGACATGTATGGCATCTATTTCTCCCATCACCCGGATCTGCGCCGCATCCTCACCGATTACGGGTTCGAAGGCCATCCCCAGCGCAAGGATTTCCCGCTGACCGGCCATGTCGAGATGCGCTATGACGAAAACGAAAAGCGCGTGGTCTATGAGCCGGTGAAGCTGACCCAGGCCTTCCGCAATTTCGACTATCTCTCGCCCTGGGAAGGCGCCCTCGACGCCCTGACGGCGGACGGGGAAGCGCCCCCGGAAGGCGCGTCTTCGCAAGAGGGGCGCAAGGATGGCTGAGACCGAGATCACAACCACCACCATCAATTTCGGCCCCCAGCATCCGGCCGCTCACGGCGTGCTGCGCCTGGTGCTGGAGATGGACGGCGAGGTGGTGGAGCGGGCCGACCCCCATATCGGCCTGCTGCATCGCGGCACCGAAAAGCTGATCGAATACAAGACCTATCTCCAGGCCGTGCCGTATTTCGACCGCCTGGATTATGTTTCGCCCATGTGCCTGGAGCACGGCTATGCCCTGGCGGTGGAAAAGCTGCTGGGCATCGAGGCGCCGCCGCGCGGCCAGTATATCCGCGTGCTGTTCGCCGAACTCACCCGGATTCTCAACCATTTGCTGAATGTCACCACCTTCGCCATGGATGTCGGCGCGCTGTCTCCCGCCTTGTGGGCCTTCGAGGAGCGCGAAAAGCTGATGGAGTTCTACGAAGGCGCCTCCGGTGCCCGGATGCACGCCGCCTATTTCCGCCCCGGCGGCGTGGCCCGCGACCTTCCCGCCGGCATGGAAAAGGCCATCGACGACTATGTGGACACTTTGCCCCGGGTGATCGGCGATATCGAGCATCTGCTCAACGAGAACCGCATCTTCAAGCAGCGGACGGTGGATATCGGCATGGTCTCGCCCGAAGACGCCATCGACTGGGGCTTCAGCGGTCCGATGCTACGCTCGGCCGGCGTGCCCTGGGATCTGCGCAAAGCGCAGCCCTACGACGCCTATGGGGAGATGGAGTTCGACATTCCCACCGGAACCAGCGGCGATTGCTTCGAGCGTTACATGTGCCGGCTGGAGGAGCTGCGCCAATCGATCCAGATCGTGAAGCAGTGCATCGCCAACATGCCTGCCGGCCCGGTGAAGACCGCCGATCCGAAGATCGCGCCGCCCTCGCGCGCCGACATGAAGACCTCCATGGAAGCCCTGATCCACCATTTCAAGCTCTACACCGAGGGTTATCGCGTGCCGGCGGGCGAAGTCTATGCCGCCGTCGAGGCGCCCAAGGGCGAGTTCGGCGTCTTCATCGTCTCCGACGGCAGCAACCGGCCTTATCGCTGCCGCATCCGGGCGCCCGGCTTTCTGCATCTGGCGGCCACCGACTTCCTGTGCAAGGGCCACATGCTGGCCGATACCGCCGCCATCGTCGGCAGCATGGATATCGTGTTCGGGGAGATCGACCGATGAGCCTGGCCCGCGCGCGGCCCAGCGCGGCCGAGCGGCAACCGGCCGCCTTCGCCTTTTCCGACCGGAACCGGGATGCGGCCCGCGCCATCGTTGCCCGCTATCCTGAGGGGCGCCAGCAAAGCGCGGTGCTGCCGCTGCTGGATCTGGCCCAGCGCCAGGAAGGCTGGGTGTCCGTGGCCGCCATGGACGCCATCGCCGGCCTGCTGGAGATGGCGCCCATCCGGGTTTATGAAGTCGCCACCTTCTACACCATGTTCAATCTGGAACCGGTGGGCGAGTTTCTGGTCCAGGTGTGCACCACGACGCCCTGCATGTTGCGCGGCAGCGACGCCATCGTGGCGGCCTGCCGCAAGCGCCTCGGCATCGATTTCGAGCAGACCACCGGCGACGGCAAGTTCACGCTGAAAGAGGTGGAATGTCTGGGCGCATGCGTGAACGCCCCGGTGATTCAGATCGGCGACGATTATTACGAAGACCTGGACGCCGAGACCACGGTGACGATCCTGGATGCCCTGGCCGGCGGCCAGCGCCCGGCGCCAGGGCCGCAGAACGGGCGCCATGCTTCGGAACCCGCCGCCGCCAGCGAACCCTTGCGGGACGGGAGCTGAGCCATGCTGCGCGACCGGGACCGCATCTTCACCAACCTCTATGGCTTCGAAAGCCCGTCTCTGGATGCGGCCAGAGGGCGCGGCGATTGGGACGGCACCGCCGGCCTGATCGCCAAGGGCCCCGACTGGATCGTGGACGAGATCAAGGCGTCCGGGTTGCGCGGGCGGGGCGGGGCCGGCTTTCCGGCCGGCCTGAAATGGTCGTTCATGCCCAAGCAACGCCCACCGGGCCAGCCGGCCTATCTGGTGGTCAATGCCGACGAAAGCGAACCCGGCACCTGCAAGGACCGGGACATCATGCGCCACGATCCCCACAAGCTGATCGAAGGCTGCCTTCTGGCCGGCTGGGCCATGCGCGCCAGCGCCGCCTATATCTACATCCGCGGCGAGTTCTATCGCGAGGCCATAGTTTTGCAGCGGGCCATCGACGAAGCCCGCGACGCCGGCCTGATCGGGCGCAACGCCTGCGGCGCCGGCTTCGACTTCGATATCCACCTGCACCGCGGCGCCGGCGCCTATATCTGCGGCGAGGAAACGGCGCTGCTGGAAAGCCTGGAAGGCAAGAAGGGCCTGCCGCGCCTGAAGCCTCCGTTTCCGGCCCAGGCGGGCCTCTACGGTTGCCCGACCACGGTGATCAATGTCGAGACGGTTGCCGTCGCGCCCACCATTTTGCGCCGCGGCAGCGCCTGGTTCGCGGGGCTGGGGCGGCCCAACAACACGGGCACCAAAATTTTCTGCCTCTCCGGCCATGTCGAGCGGCCCTGCAATGTGGAAGAGGAGATGGGCATCCCGCTGCGCGAACTGATCGACAAACATGCCGGCGGCGTGCGCGGGGGGTGGGACAACCTGCTGGCCGTCATCCCTGGCGGCTCGTCGGTGCCTTGTATTTCCAGTGCGGTTTGCGAGCGGGTGGCGATGGATTTCGACGGCCTGCGCGAGGTGAAATCCGGCCTGGGCACGGCGGCCGTGATCGTGATGGATCGATCCACCGACATCGTGCGCGCCATATGGCGCCTTTCCAAATTCTACTGGCACGAAAGCTGCGGCCAGTGCACGCCCTGCCGCGAAGGCGCCGGCTGGATGATGCGGGTTCTGGGCCGCATGATCGAGGGAAGGGCGCTGCCCGAAGAGATCGACCTGCTGGCGGACGTTACCACCCAGGTGGAAGGCCATACCATCTGCGCCCTGGGCGATGCCGCCGCCTGGCCGATCCAGGGCCTGATTCGCCATTTCCGCCCGGAGCTGGAACGGCGCATCGCGGCCTGCCGCCGCGCGGCAGCCTAGGGCGTGGCCATGTCTGCGACCGTCACGCTGACCATCGACGAGAAGGTGCTGGAGGTGGACCGGCGCCTGACGCTGTTGCAGGCCTGCGAGATCGCCGGCGCCGAAGTGCCCCGCTTCTGCTTCCACGACCGGCTCTCTATCGCCGGCAATTGCCGCATGTGCCTGGTGGAGGTGGAAAAGGCACCCAAGCCGGTGGCGTCCTGCGCCCAGCCCCTGATGGACGGCATGGTGGTGCGCACCCGAAGCCCGCTGGCGCGCAAGGCGCAGCAGGGCGCCATGGAATTCCTGCTGATCAACCACCCGCTCGATTGCCCCATCTGCGACCAGGGCGGCGAATGCGATCTGCAAGACCAGGCCATGGGCTATGGCAGAGGCTTTGCCCGTTTCGACGAAGCGAAGCGCTCGGTCGAGCCTAAGGATTTCGGTCCCCTGATCAAAACCTTCATGACCCGCTGCATCCATTGCACGCGCTGCGTGCGCTTTCTGGACGAGGTGGCGGGCGTGTCCGTTCTGGGCGCCACCGGGCGGGGCGAGAGCACCGAGATTACGACCTATGTCGAGCGCGGCATCGCCAGCGAGCTTTCGGGCAACATCGTCGATCTGTGCCCGGTGGGCGCCCTGACCTCGAAACCCTATGCCTTCACCGCCCGCCCCTGGGAGCTGGAGAAAACCGAAAGCATCGACGTGATGGACGCGGTGGGAAGCAATATCCGCATCGATAGCCGCGGGCGCCAGGTGCTGCGAATCCTGCCGCGCCTGCATGAGGGCATCAACGAGGAATGGATCTCGGACAAAACCCGCTTTGCCTGCGACGGCCTGGCGCGGCGCCGCCTCGACCGCCCCTGGCTGCGCCAGGGCGGCACGCTGCGCGAGGCCTCCTGGAACGATGCGCTGGCGGCGGTGGCGACGCGCCTGGCGGGCAGGGAAGGGGGCCGGATCGCGGCCATCGCCGGCGATCAGGTGGACTGCGAGACCATGTTCGCGATGACATCCCTGATGGAGCGAATCGGCTCGCCCCATATGGATTGCCGCCAGGACGGCATGGCCATCGATCCCGCCATGCGCGCCTCCTACCTTTTCAACAGCACCATCGCAGGCATCGACGAGGCCGATGCCTGCCTGCTGATCGGCTGCAACCCGCGCCGCGAGGCCGCCATCGTCAATGCCCGGCTGCGCAAGCGCTGGCTGCGGGGCGGCTTTGCCGTGGCCGCCATCGGCGAGGCGCTGGACCTTACCTTTCCGGTCCGGCATCTGGGCAGCGGCGCGGATGCCGTGCAGCGCCTGGCGCCAGGCGGCGACGCTTTCGCCGCCACGCTGGAGAGCGCGGGGCGTCCCATGATCGTGATTGGCGCGGGCGCGCTGGTGCGCCCCGACGGCGCCGCCATCCTGGGCAGGGCGCGGGCGCTGGCCGAGGCCTGCGGCGCGGTGACGGAGGGCTGGAACGGCTTCAACCTGCTCCACAACGCCGCCTCGCGGGTGGGCGGCCTGGATGTGGGCTTCGTGCCGAAAAACGGCGGCCTCGACACAGCGGGAATTCTGGCCGGCGTGGCTGCCGGCGCGGTCGATACCGTTTTTCTGCTAGCCGCCGACGAAATCGACAGCGCGGCGCTGGAGCGCGCCTTCGTCGTCTATATCGGCCATCACGGCGATGCCGGTGCCAGCATGGCCGATGCCATCCTGCCCGGCGCGGCCTACACGGAGAAGGACGCCACCTATGTCAACCTGGAAGGCCGCCCACAGCGGGCCAGCCGCGCGGTTTTCCCCCCCGGCAGCGCGCGCGAGGACTGGCGTGTGCTGCGGGCGCTTTCGGCGGCCATGGGCATGGCGCTGCCCTTCGACAACCTTGAGGAGCTGCGCCGCGCCATGATCGCCGCGGTTCCCCATCTGGGCGCCATCGACGAGATCGAAGCCGCGCCATGGGGGGAGTTCGGCAGCGACGGCCAGCTGGAGGGCGGGGCCTTCGCTTCGCCCGTGAAGGATTTCTACCGCAGCTGCGCTGTCAGCCGCGCTTCGCCCACCATGGCCCGCTGCGCCGAGGCGTTCGCAGCCCCTGCGCTTGTGGCCGCGGGTGGAGGCTGAGCCGTGGCGACGCTGGCAAGCTGGGCCTGGCCATTGGCCGTGATCGTTGCCTCCATTCTGGCGATCCTGATCCCGGTGCTGCTTTCGGTCGCCTATCTCACCTATGCCGAACGCAAGGTGATGGCCGCCATGCAGCTGCGCAAAGGCCCCAATGTGGTCGGGCCGTTCGGGCTGCTGCAACCCATCGCCGACGGCGCCAAGCTGTTTTTCAAGGAAACCATCGTTCCGGCCGGCGCCAACAAGGCCATCTTCGTCATGGCCCCGGCCATCACCTTCGTTCTGGCCATGATCGGCTGGGCCGTGATCCCCTTCGGCGAGTCCAGCGGGGGTATCTGGGTGCTGGCCGATATCGATGTCGGCATCCTCTATCTGTTCGCGGTGTCGTCTCTGGGCATCTACGGCATCGTCATGGCCGGCTGGGCGTCCAATTCCAAATACGCCTTTCTGGGCGCCTTGCGCTCGGCCGCGCAGATGGTTTCTTACGAGGTTGCGATCGGCTTCGTTCTGGTCACCGTTCTGCTTTGCGCCGGTTCCCTCAATCTCGCCGATGTGGTGCGCGCCCAACAGGGCTCGGGCTTCTGGTCCTGGTATGCCCTGCCGCTGTTGCCGATGTTCGTGATCTTCCTGGTCTCCGCCCTGGCCGAGACCAACCGCGCTCCTTTCGATCTGCCCGAGGCCGAATCGGAGCTGGTGTCCGGCTACAATGTCGAATACTCCGCCATGACCTTCGCGCTCTTCTTTCTGGGCGAATATGCCAACATGATCCTGCTTTCGGCCCTGGGCGCCACCCTCTTTCTTGGCGGCTGGCTGCCGCCTTTCGATCTGGCGCCGTTCACCTGGGTGCCGGGGCCGGTCTGGTTCCTTCTCAAGATCTTCTTCCTGTTGTTCCTGTTCCTCTGGGCGCGTGCCACCTTCCCCCGTTACCGCTACGACCAGCTGATGCGCCTGGGCTGGAAGGTGTTTCTTCCCATCTCGCTGGCGGCGGTCGTGGTCGTGGCCGGCGCTCTGCAATTGTTCGGCTGGATGCCGAGGTGAATGACGCTCATCCGCCGCCTTTTGCGCAGATTCCTCCTGCTGGAACTCGCTTCCGGCATGGCGAGAACCTTGAGCTATACGCTCCGGCGCCGCGCCACCTTGAACTACCCTTACGAGAAGGGGCCGCTTTCGCCGCGTTTTCGCGGCGAGCACGCCCTGCGCCGCTATCCCAATGGCGAGGAACGCTGCATCGCCTGCAAGCTGTGCGAGGCCATCTGCCCGGCCCAGGCCATCACCATCGAGGCCGAACCCCGCGAAGACGGCAGCCGGCGCACCACCCGCTACGATATCGACATGCTGAAATGCATCTATTGCGGCCTGTGCGAGGAAGCCTGCCCGGTCGATGCCATCGTCGAAGGCCCCAATTTCGAATTCGCCGCCGAGACCCGCGCGGAACTGATCTACGACAAACAGAAGCTGCTCGACAACGGCGACCGCTGGGAACAGGAGATCGCCGCTCGCCTGGCGGCCGACGCGGCCTACAGGTGAGGCAGGCCACGGCAGCGCCATGATTCTTCCCAGCCTCGCCTTCTATCTTTTCGCCACCGTGCTCCTGGCGGCGGCGGTCATGGTCATCGCCGCGCGCAATCCGGTCCATTCGGTGCTCTATCTCATCCTGGCATTCTTCAACGCCGCCGCGCTCTTCGTGCTGGTCGGGGCCGAATTCCTGGCGATGATCCTGGTCGTCGTCTATGTCGGCGCCGTTGCGGTCCTGTTCCTGTTCGTGGTCATGATGCTCGACGTCAATCTCGCCGAATTGCGCCAGGGCTTTCTTCACTACCTGCCCATCGGGGCGTTGATCGGCCTGATCCTGCTGGTCGAGCTGGCCCTGGTCGCTGGCGGCTGGCAGTTTCAGCCGACCGGGGCCGCCGCCGCTCTGCCGATCCCGCCGGTGACGGAACGCAGCAACACCGCCGCCCTGGGCGATGTTCTCTACACCCGTTACGTCTTCCTGTTTCAGGGCGCCGGCATCGTCCTTCTCATCGCCATGATCGGCGCCATCGTGCTTACCTTGCGCCACCGCAAGGTCCGTCGCCAGCGCGTCGCCGATCAGATCGCCCGTCGCCCGGAAGACGTCGTCTCCATCCGCAACACGCCTTCGGGGGAGGGCGTCTGAGATGGGCATCGGCGGTGTCGGCCTGGCTCATTACCTGTTTGTCGGAGCGGCCCTTTTCACCCTCGGCCTGCTGGGGATCTTCCTGAATCGCAAGAACGTCATCGTCATCCTGATGTCGGTCGAACTCATGCTGCTGGCGGCCAACATCAATCTGGTGGCCTTTTCCGCCCAGCATGGCGATCTGACCGGCCAGGTTTTCGCCATGCTGGTGCTCACCGTGGCCGCTGCCGAGGCGGCGGTCGGCCTCGCCATCCTGGTCGCCTATTTCCGCAATCGCGGCTCCATCGCGGTCGAAGACATCGACATGATGAAGGGCTAAGCCGTGACTCATGCCGCCGCCATCGTCTTTCTGCCGCTGATCGGGGCCATCGTCGCCGGCTTCTTCGGCCGCCTTCTGGGCGAGAGGACGGTGGCCCTTCTTGCCAGCGCCCTGCTGCTGGCCGCCGCCATTCTGGCCTGGGTGGTGTCGTTCCACATCGTCGCCAGCGGCCAACCCTTCACCATCCATCTCTTCACCTGGATCGACTCCGGCGCCTTCGAGGTCGATTGGGCGCTCTATTTCGACCAGGCGACGGCCGTGATGCTGCTGGTCGTCACCACGGTCTCCGCCGTCGTCCATGTCTATTCCATCGGCTATATGGAGCACGATCCCCACCGGGCGCGCTTCTTCGCGTATCTTTCCCTTTTCACCTTCGCCATGCTCATGCTGGTGACGGCCGACAATTTCGTCCAGATGTTCTTCGGCTGGGAGGGGGTCGGCGTTTGCAGCTATCTTCTGATCGGCTTCTGGTATAGGCGCCCCAGCGCCAATGCGGCCGCCATCAAGGCCTTTCTGGTCAACCGCATCGGCGATTTCGGCTTTGCCCTGGGCATCATGGGTGTGTTTCTGGTTTTCAATTCGGTCTCCTTCGAAACCGTATTCGCGGCCTTGCCCGATGTCGCTGGCAGTTCGGTGGCCTTCCTGTCATGGCAGTTCGACAGCCTCACCCTGCTCTGTTTGCTGCTGTTCGTCGGCGCCATGGGAAAATCGGCGCAACTGCCGCTTCACACCTGGTTGCCCGACGCCATGGAAGGGCCGACACCGGTCTCCGCCCTGATTCACGCCGCCACCATGGTGACGGCCGGCGTGTTCATGGTGGTGCGGCTTTCGCCCATGTTCGAACAGGCGCCCACCGCCCTTGCCGTGGTGGCCATCGTCGGGGCGACCACCGCGATCTTCGCCGCCACCGTTGCCGTGGTGCAGAACGACATCAAACGCGTCATCGCCTATTCCACCTGCAGCCAGCTGGGCTACATGTTTTTTGCCTGCGGCGTCGGCGCCTATGCCGCGGCGCTGTTCCACCTTTTCACCCATGCCTTCTTCAAGGCCCTGCTGTTCCTGGCCGCAGGCGCGGTAATCCACGCCATGCAGAACCAGCAGGACATGCGCCATATGGGCGGCCTGTGGCGCAAATTGCCGCTCACCTATGCCTTCATGTGGATCGGCAGCCTGGCCCTGGCCGGCATTCCGTTTTTTGCCGGCTATTGGTCGAAAGATCTCATCCTCGAGAGCGCCTTCATGGCCGGCGGCTTTGCCGGCGGTTACGCCTTCTGGCTCGGCATCGCCGCCGCCTTCCTGACGGCGCTCTATTCCTGGCGCCTGATCGTTATGACCTTCCACGGCAGGCCGCGCATGGCTCGTGACATCTTCGAACACGCCCATGAAGCGCCGAAGACGATGTGGGTGCCCCTGCTGCTGCTGGCCCTGGGCGCCATCGTCGCCGGCCTGCCCTTCCTGGGCGGGGCCATGGTGCATCACGGCGGCGGCGATTTTTTCGGCGCCGCCATCTTCGTCCTGGACGAGAACATTATCGATCTGGCCCATGCCCACACCCCGTTCTGGGTCAAGGCGACGGTCCTGGCGGTGGCGCTGGCGGGGATCGCCGCGGCTTGGCTCGCCTATCTCCATCGCCCCGGCCTGCCCGGGTTTCTCGCCGGTCAACTCCGCCCGCTCTACAGGTTTCTGCTCGAAAAATGGTATTTCGACCGCCTGTTCGACGGGCTGCTGGTGCGGGCCGTCAAGCGCCTGGGCTTCGGCCTGTGGAAGGCCGGCGACGAAGAGGTCATCGACGCTCTGGGACCGGACGGCATCGCCGCCGTCACCCGCAATCTCGCCCGGCACGCCCGCGTCCTGCAATCCGGCTATGTCTATCACTACGCCTTCGTCATGCTGATCGGCCTGGTGGTGGCGGCCAGCTGGTTCCTGTTCCGGTCCTGAAGCCATGCACGACTGGCCCCTGCTTTCCATCGCCATCTTCCTGCCCCTGATAGGCGCGGCCCTGGTTCTGCCCATCCGCAACGACGATCGGGAGCGGGCGGCGACCAATGCGCGCTGGACGGCGTTGTGGACATCGCTCGCCGTGCTGGTGGTCGTGGCCGCCATCTGGGCCATGTTCGACCCATCCACCGCCCGCTTCCAGTTCGTCGAGCGCGCGCCCTGGATTCCTGCCTACGGCATCGAATACCACCTCGGAATCGATGGCATCTCGCTCTTCCTGATCGTGCTCTCGGCCCTGCTGACGCCGGTCTGCATCCTGTGTTCCTGGAATGCGGTCAAATTTCGCGCCAAGGAATACATGATCGCCTTTCTGGTGATGGAATCCTTTATGATCGGCGTTTTCTGTGCCCTCGACTTCGTCCTGTTCTATCTTTTCTTCGAAGCCATCCTGATACCCATGTTCCTGATCATCGGCGTCTGGGGCGGGCCGCGCCGCATCTATTCGGCTTTCAAATTCTTCCTCTACACCCTGGTCGGTTCGGTTCTGCTGCTGGTGGCGATGCTGACCATGTATTCCGAGGCTGGCACCACCAGCATCCCCGAGCTCATGAACGCCGGCTTTCGCGAAGATCTGCAACGCTGGCTGTGGCTCGCCATGTTCGCCTCCTTCGCGGTCAAGGTACCGATGTGGCCGGTCCATACCTGGCTCCCCGACGCTCATGTCGAGGCGCCCACAGCCGGTTCCGTCATCCTGGCGGGGGTGCTCCTCAAGATGGGGGCTTACGGCTTTGTCCGCTTTTCCCTGCCCATGCTGCCGGCCGCCTCCGAATTTTTCGCCCCGCTGGTCTTCACGCTCTCCATCGTGGCCATCGTCTGGACCTCCCTGGTCGCTCTCATGCAGCAGGACATGAAGAAGCTCATCGCCTATTCCTCGGTCGCCCATATGGGCTTCGTCACCATCGGCATCTTCTCGTTCAATCAGCAGGGGATCGAAGGCAGCATCTTCCAGATGCTCTCCCATGGCGTGGTCTCGGCCGCGCTGTTCCTGTGCGTCGGCGTCGTCTATGACCGCATTCACAGCCGCGAGATCGCGCGCTATGGCGGCCTGGTGAACCGCATGCCCCGTTATGCCCTGGTGTTCATGGTGTTCGTGCTGGCCGCGGTCGGGCTGCCCGGAACATCCGGCTTCGTCGGCGAATTCCTGGTGCTGGTCGGCGCCTTCCAGGCCAACAGCTGGGTGGCGCTGCTGGCCACCACGGGCATCGTGCTGGGGGCGGCCTATATGCTCTGGCTCTATCGCCGCGTCGTGTTCGGCGAGTTGCTCCATGCGGACCTCAAGAGCATCGCGGATTGCAACCGCCGCGAGCTGCTCTGTTTCGCGCCGCTCATCGCCGCCGTTCTGGTCATGGGCATCTGGCCCGATCCCTTCCTCGACGCCATGCACGCCTCGGTCCAGCAGCTGCTGGCCCAGGCCGCTCGCTAGGGGAGGGGCCATGCAGAGCCTGGCCGATCTCGGCGCCATTCTTCCCGAACTGTGGCTGGCGCTCACCGCCATGGGCTTGCTGATGCTGGGCGTCTTCACGCGCCGCAACGCTGCCCGTGCAGTGTTCTGGCTGGCCATCCCGGCCCTTATCGCAGCCGCCGTTCTGGTGCATGGGCAAGTGGGGCAGGGCCCAAATCCGAACCAAGCTCGGAACGAAGTCTTCGGTGGCCTGGTCGTCATCGATGCCTTCGGCGATTTCATGAAAACCCTGGTCGCGGTCGGCGCGGTGCTGGTCCTGGTCATGTCGCGGGGAGTCGCCCGGCGCGAAGGCATGGACCGGTTCGAATATCCCGTGCTGGTCATGTTCGCGCTGCTGGGCATGTTCGTCATGATCTCGGCCAACGATCTGCTCTCGCTCTATGTCGGGCTGGAGATGCAGAGTCTGGCGCTCTATGTCTGCGCTGCCTTCCGGCGCGACGATCTGCGCTCCAGCGAAGCGGGCCTCAAATATTTCGTTCTGGGCGCCGTCGCCTCCGGCATGCTGCTCTATGGCTGCTCCCTGATCTACGGCTTCGCCGGCACCACCTCCTTCACGGCCCTTTCCGGCCTGCTGGCAAGCGGTGACCCTTCGCCCGGCATCGTCACCGGCCTGGTCTTCATCGCCGCCGGTCTGGCATTCAAAATCTCGGCCGTGCCGTTCCACATGTGGACGCCGGACGTCTATGAGGGCGCCCCGGCACCGGTCACGGCCTTCTTTTCCGTAGCCCCCAAGGTCGCCGCCATGGCCTTGCTGCTGCGGGTCATGGCCGGCCCCTTTGCCGGCCTGTTCGATGAATGGCAGCAGATCGTGGTCCTGCTGGCCATAGCTTCCATGGTCCTGGGTGCCGTGGGCGCCATCGCCCAGACCAACATCAAACGCCTGATGGCCTACAGCTCTATCGGCCATGCCGGCTTCGCCCTGGTCGCCCTGGCGGCCGGCAGCGCGGCGGGCGTGCAGGCCATCGCCATCTATATGGCGATCTATGTCGCCATGGGCACGGGTGCCTGGGGTTGCATTCTGATCATGCGCCGCCAGGGCAGCAGAACCGAAGCCATCGCCGATCTGGCCGGCCTGTCCCGGAACCACCCTCGCCTTGCCCTCTGTTTCGCCATTTTCATGTTCTCGCTGGCGGGCATCCCGCCGCTCGCCGGCTTCTTCGGCAAATTCTACGTCGTCATGGCGGCCATCGACGCCGGCCTCCCTGTCCTCGCCATCGTCGCGGTTCTGGCCAGCGTCGTCGCCGCCTTCTATTATCTCCGCATCGTGAAGATCATGTATTTCGATGAACCGGGCGAAGCCTTCGACTCCCCGCCCGGGCGCGAGGTCTGGCCGGTCATCGCCATCACCGCCGCCTTCACCCTGCTGTTCTTCGTCTGGAGCGGGCCGCTGCTCGACAGCGCGGCGGCGGCGGCGGCGGCCCTAGTGCCGGAGGCTGCCAATGCCGCCTGGGCCGACAGCGCCTGGAACATGGCACAGCGATGATGGTCGGCCTCCCCGCAGCGATCCGGCTGGTCGATCTGGAAACGGTCGCCAGCACCAACGACGCGGCCCTGGCCCTGGCCCGCCAGGGCGCGCCGGCCTGGACCGTGGTGCGCGCCCGCCGCCAGACCGCGGGCCGGGGCCGCCACGGCAAAGCCTTCGCCTCGCCACCGGGCAACTCCTATACCTCTTTCGTGCTGCGGCCGCAGGGCGCCAGGGAACATCTGCCTCAGCTCGCCCTGGTCGCCGGCCTCGCCGTCGCCGAAACCGTCTCCGAACTGGCACCCCGGCTGCCTCCCGCCCTATGCAAATGGCCCAACGACATCCTGGTCGCCGGCCACAAGGTCTGCGGCATCCTGGTGGAGGCGGCAGGCCGTTCCGCCCGCTCCGATGCAGCCCCCGATGCGGTCCCAGATGCAGTTATCGTCGGCATCGGCGTCAATCTGGTCCGCCATCCCCGGCTGCCACCGCTCCGGATCGGCGATCTGCACGGCCTGGGCGGGCCGGCGCTCCACCGCGATGCCTGGCTTGCCGCCCTCTGCCGCCACCTGCCGGGCCGGGTCGCAACCTGGCAGCAAGCCGGCTTTCCGGCCCTGCGCGATGCGTGGCTGGCCCGCGCGGCCGGGCTGGGAGAACAGGTCGTGCTCCAGGCCGGCACGCCGCTCCATGGGCGTCTGCGCGGCATCGACAGCCAGGGCGCCCTGCTGATCGACGACCGGCGCGGCATCGCCCATCGTTGCCATTCCGGCTCGCTTGTGCTGAAGGATGCGGCATGAGCGCGCCGCTGCTGCTTGCCATCGACCAGGGCAACACCAACACCATTTTTGCCATCTTCGAAGACGACACCCTGGTCGGCCAGTGGCGCATCGCCACCCGCACCGAACGCACCGCCGACGAATATGCGGTCTGGCTGCACCAGCTGCTGGCTCTGGGCGGCATCGACAGCGGCAAGATCGCCGATGCGGTGGTCGCCAGCGTCGTCCCGCGCGCCCTGTTCGACCTCAAAATCCTGTGCCGCAAGCATTTCAACTGCGATCCGCTGGTGGTGGGCGAGGGGGCCCAGCTCGGCATTCCGCTGCGCATCGACGATCCGGGCGAGGCCGGCGCCGACCGCCTGGTCAACGCCGTCGGCGCCTTCATCCGTTTCGGGGGGCCGCTCATCGTCATCGATTTCGGCACCGCCACCACCTTCGACGTCATCGACGAGGATGGCGGCTTCGCCGGTGGCGTCTTTGCGCCGGGGATCGATCTGGCCCTGGACGCCATGCACCGCATTTCCGCCAAGCTGCCCCATATTGGGGCCGCCCGCCCGGCCCGGGTGATCGGCACCAACACCGTCGCCTGCATGCAGTCGGGCGCCTATTGGGGCTATGTCGGCCTGATCGAAGGCGTGGTGCGCCGCATCCGGGCCGAATACGGCAAGCCGATGCAAACGGTCGCAACCGGCGGCCTGGCGCCGCTGTTCGAGGCCGCCAGCGACGTCATCGACAGCTTCGACCCGGACATCACCGTGCGCGGCCTGCGCGAGGTCTGGCGCCGCAGCCGCCAGTCGGTGGCCCGCTCATGACCGCCCCGCTCCACTTCCTGCCCCTGGGCGGTGCCGGCGAGATCGGCATGAACCTCAACCTCTACGAATACGATGGTTCATGGCTGATGTGCGATCTGGGCGTCACCTTCGCCGATGGCGAGCTTCCCGGCATCGATCTGATCATGCCCGACCCCGCCTTCATCGCAGAGCGGCGCCAAAACCTGGTGGGCCTGGTGCTGACCCATGCCCATGAAGACCATATGGGCGCCGTGCCCTATCTGTGGCCGCAATTGCGCTGCCCGGTCTATGCCACGCCCTTCGCTGCCGCCCTGTTGCGGCGCAAGCTGTACGAAGGCGCCCAAGGCATCGCAGAGATGGAGATCACCGAAATCCCCCTGGGTGGCAGCCTCGATCTCGACCCCTTCCGCGTCGAATTGGTAAGCCTCACCCATTCCATCCCCGAACCCAATGCGCTGGTGGTGCGCACGCCCGCCGGCACGGTCATGCACACCGGCGACTGGAAGCTCGATGCCGACCCCCTGATCTCGGCCCCGGCCGACCAGGAGGCGCTGCGGCGCCTGGGCGACGACGGCATCCTGGCCATGGTGTGCGATTCCACCAACGTCTTCCGCCCCGGCGTCTCCGGTTCGGAGGCGGATGTGCGCAGCAGCCTTACCGAGCTGGTCGGCGGCTACCGCCGCCGCGTGGCCGTCACCACCTTCGCCAGCAATCTTGCCCGCCTGCTCACCGTCCACCGGGCGGCAGCCGCCAACGGCCGCGTCTGCGTGCCCGTCGGCCGCTCCATGCGGCGCATGATCGATTGCGCCCGGGAGACGGGGTATCTGCCCGCTGACGTCCACTTCACCGACGACCGCAAGGCCACCGCCCTGACGCCGGAGCAGGTGCTCTACCTGATGACCGGCTGCCAGGGCGAGGCCAACGCGGCGCTCTCGCGCGCCGCCGATGGCGGCCATCCCGGCGTCCGGCTGGAGGCGGGCGACAGCGTGATCTTCTCCTCCAAGATCATCCCCGGCAACGAAAAGCCCATCTTCGATCTCATCAACCGGCTGGTGCGACTCCAGGTCGAGGTCGTCACGGAAAAGGACCGTTTCGTCCACGTCTCCGGCCACCCCAACCGCGACGAACTGGCCCGCATGTATGAGCTGGTGCGCCCGCAGATCGCGCTGCCGGTGCATGGCGAGCTGCGCCACCTGCGCGAACATGCCGCCCTGGCCCGCAGCCTGGGCGTGCCCCAGGCGCTGGAGATCGAAAACGGCGCCCTGATCCGCCTCGCCCCGGGCCGTGCCGAGGCGGTCCGGCGTGTCCGTCATGGCCGCCTGGCCTGGAACGGACGCCAGGCGGTTGCGGTCGATGGCCGGGCCATCGGGGAACGCCGCCAGCTGATGGCGCAGGGAGCAGCCTTCGCCTCTCTGGCCCTGGACGAAGACGGCGAACTCGCCGCCGACCCCGCCATCGCCACCCACGGGCTGCTGGACGACGACGCCGACCTGGTGGACGATCTGATGGACGATGCGGCCCAGGCCGTCGAAGCGCTCCCCGAGAGCCGCCGCCACGACGACGGCGCCGTTCGCGCCGCGGTGCAGAAGGCGCTGCGCCGCACGCTGCGGGCCACGCTGAGGCGCCGGCCCGTGGTCTGCGTCCAGCTGTTGCGGGTGTGACAAAACGCGGGGCAGAGGAAGCCATGATCGGACGCCTCAACCACATCGCCATCGCCGTTCCCGACCTGGCCGCCGCCGCCGCGCTCTATCGCGACACGCTGGGCGCCCGGGTCTCCCGGATCGTGGAACAGCCGGACCACGGCGTCAGCACGGTCTTCGTGGAACTCGCCAACACCAAGATCGAGCTTCTGCACCCACTTGGCCCCGATTCCCCCATCGCCGCCTTCCTGGAGCGCCATCCAGCCGGCGGCATGCACCATGTCTGCTACGAGGTGGAGGACATTATCGCCGCCCGCGACCGCATCGTCGCCGCCGGCGCCCGGGCGCTGGGCGGCGGCCGCCCCAGGATCGGCGCCCATGGCAAGCCGGTGCTGTTTCTGCACCCCAAGGATTTCTGCGGCACCCTGATCGAACTGGAACAGGCCCGATGCTCGGCCTCGTGATCGTTTTCATCCTGGTGTGGTGGATGGCCTTCTTCGCCATCCTTCCCTTCGGCGTCCGCCGCCGCGAACGGGTCGCTCCCGGCCAGGATCCCGGCGCGCCGGCCGAACCGATGCTCTGGCGCAAGGCGGCCATGGCGACGCTGGTTGCCATCGTCGCTGTCGCTGCCGGAGTCCTGGCCGATCGCGCCGGCCTGGTCGATATCCGCGCCATCGTCTCCGGTAGCGCCGCGGTGGAGAGCGGCGGATGAGCCGCAGCTATTGCAACCTGGCGCCGCTGGACCCGGTCCACAGCGCCTATCACGAGGCGGAATACGGCTTTCCCACCGCCGACGAGGCGGTGCTGTTCGAACGCCTGGTCCTGGAAATCAACCAGGCCGGCCTGTCCTGGGCCACCATCCTCAAGAAACGCCAGGGCTTCCAGCGCGCCTATGACGGCTTCGATGTCGAGCGGGTGGCGGCCTATGGTGCGGCCGAGCGCGCCCGCCTGCTGGCCGACGCGGCCATCGTGCGCAATCGCAGAAAGGTCTCGGCCGCCATCGAGAACGCGCGCCGCCTGCTCGCCCTGCGTGAAAGCCATGGCGGCTTCCATCTCTGGCTGCAAGCCCATCATCCGCTCCCGCACCGGGAGTGGACCGGCCTGTTCCGCACCACCTTCGTCTTCACCGGGCCGCTGGTGGTGGAGGAATTCCTGCTTTCGACCGGCTACCTCCCCGGCGCCCACAGCAGCCAATGCCCCATCTACCCTCGCATAACCGCCCTCTGCCCGCCCTGGCTGCAAGCGGGGCTGGAGCATGACGAGCGGCCCTGACCCGGCTTTCCGCCTGGAACGGGGGGCAGCCTTCGCCTAGATTGCGTCCGCCACCGCCTTCGGCCCGCACCATGCGCCTTTCTCGCTATTTCCTGCCCACCCTGAGGGAGACGCCGGGCGAGGCGCAGATCGTTTCGCACCGGCTGATGCTGCGCGCCGGCATGGTGCGCCAGGCCAGCGCCGGCATCTTCTCCTGGCTGCCGCTGGGCTTTCGGGTGCTGAGGAAGATCGAGGACATCGTTCACGAGGAGATGCAGGCGGCCGGCGCTCAGCCCGTGCTGATGCCAACCCTGCAGCTCGCCGATCTGTGGCGCGAAAGCGGCCGCTACGACGCCTACGGGCCGGAAATGCTGCGCCTCAGCGACCGCCACGGGCGCGACATGCTCTACGGCCCCACCAACGAAGAGCAGATCACCCAGATCATGCGCGACGACATCAGGAGCTATCGCGATCTGCCCCGCAACCTCTACCACATCCAGTGGAAGTTCCGTGACGAGATCAGGCCGCGTTTCGGCGTCATGCGCGGGCGCGAGTTTCTGATGAAGGACGGCTATTCCTTCGATCTCGACTTTGCCGGCGCCAAGCGTTCCTACAACGCCATGTTCGTCGCCTATCTGCGCTGCTTTGCCCGCATGGGACTGAAAGCCATCCCGATGCAGGCGGAATCGGGGCCGATCGGCGGCGACCTTTCCCACGAATTCGTCATCCTGGCCGAAACCGGCGAATCGGCCGTCTATGCCGACCGGCGGCTGCTTGCCATGAACCCGCGCGATACCACGGTCGAGTTCCAGGCCGACCTGGAACCGGTGGTGAAGGCCTGGACGGCGCTCTATGCCGCCACCGATGGCAGGCACGATCCCGAAACCTGCTCCGTGGCCGCCAGCGACCTGATCGAGGCGCGGGGCATCGAGGTCGGTCATATCTTCTATTTCGGCACCAAATATTCCCAGCCGCTGGGCTGTGCCGTCACCCTGCCCGGTGGCGAACGGCGCCTCCTGCATGGCGGTTCCTACGGTATCGGTGTCTCGCGCCTGGTGGGTGCCATCGTCGAAGCCTGCCACGACGAGGCCGGCATCGTCTGGCCCGATGCCGTCGCGCCCTTCGCAGTCGCCCTGATCAACCTGAAAAGCGGCGATGCCACCTGCGACGCGCTGGCGGGCGACCTCGAGCGCAAGCTCGCTGCCGCCGGTATCGAAACGCTCTACGACGACCGCAACGAGCGCGCCGGCGTCAAATTCGCCGATATGGACCTGATCGGCCTGCCCTGGCAGCTGACGATAGGTCCGCGCGGCGCCAGGGCAGGGCGGGTAGAGCTGAAACGACGGGCGGGCGGCGACAGGCAGGAGTTCGCCCCCGACGACGCCATCGCGCGCATCCTCGCCCCGCCCCATCGCGATCCCGGCGCGATCCCGGCGTGATCTCCGCCTTCGAGCGCAGCGTCGCCCTGCGCTATGTGCGCGCCAGGCGGCGGGAAGGCTTCATCTCGGTCACGGCCGGCTTCTCGCTCATGGGCATCTGCCTGGGTGTGGCGGCGCTGATCGTCGTGATGTCGGTGATGGGCGGCTTCCGCCACGAACTGGTCGCCCGCATCCTGAGCTTCAACGGCCATATCGCCGTGATCGGTCCCAGCGACGGCATCGCCGATTACCGCGCCTTCGCCGCCGAACTCGAAGAGATCCCGGGCACCGTGCAGGTGGCGCCGCTGATCGAGGGCCAGGTGCTGGCAACCTCGCCCCACGGCTACACCGGCGCCATCGTGCGCGGCATCGACCCACAGGATCTCGCTCGCCAGCCCCTGCTGATCGACAATCTGAAGGGCGGCGATGCGGCCGCCTTCGGCGTCGGCCCCGGCGTGCTGGCCGGCTCGCGGCTGCTGCAACGGCTGGGGCTGACCCAGGGCGACAGCGTGACCCTGCTGTCGCCGCAAGGCGTCGCCACCGCCTTCGGCACCATGCCGCGTTCGGTCGCCTATCCGGTGGTGGGCGTCTTCGAGATCGGCATGTTCGAGTTCGACGTCGGAACCATCTATATGCCGTTGAGCCATGCCCAAGTCCATTTCCGCCGCCCCGGGCAGGTCACACAGATCGACATCCGCATCGCCCAGCCCGAACGGCCGCGCCCGGTGCGCGATGCCGCGCTGGCCATCGCCGGCCAACGGGCGCCCGGCGCGCGCGTGGTCGATTGGCAACAGACCAACCGCCACCTCTATGGCGCGCTGCAGGCCGAGCGCAACGTCATGTTTCTCATCCTCACGCTGATCGTGCTGGTGGCCGCCTTCAACATCGTTTCCAGCCTCATCATGCTGGTGAAGGACAAGAACGGCGACATCGCCATCATGCGCGCCATGGGCGCCTCGCGGGCCAGCGTGATGAGGATTTTCCTCATCGCCGGTGCCTTCATCGGCGTTGCCGGCACGGCTGTGGGACTGCTGCTGGGCGTGCTCTTCTGCCTTTACATCGAGGAGATTCGCCAGTTCGTGCAAACGCTGGCCGGCACCGAGCTGTTCCCGGCCGAGGTCTATTTCCTGTCGCGCCTGCCGGCCCGCCTCGATTGGGGCGAGGTGGCCTCGATCGTTGCGATGGCGCTCTCGCTCACCTTCCTCGCCGCCCTCTATCCGGCCTGGCGGGCGGGGCGAATCGAGCCGGCCGAAGCGTTGCGCTATGAGTGAAACCCTGCTGCGGCTCCGCGCCGTGGGGCGCAGCTTCTCCCAGGGCGGGCAGCGGCTGGACGTCCTCACGGGCGTCGCTCTGGCCCTCCAGGCCGGCGAAGCGGTGGCCCTGGTGGGGCCGTCCGGGGCCGGCAAATCCACCCTGTTGCAGATCGCGGGGCTGCTGGAGGCCCCCGACCAGGGCGAGGTCGAGATCGCCGGCAGACTCTGCGATACCCGCAACGACCGCATGCGCACCGCCTTGCGCCGGCGCTATCTGGGCTTCGTCTTCCAGTCGCACCGCCTGCTGCCGGAGTTCTCGGCCCTGGAGAATGTGGTCCTGCCGCAGCTGATCGCCGGCACGGCAAGGGGCGTGGCCCGGGCTCGCGCCCGCCAGTTGCTGGCGGCGGCGGGGCTGGCCGACAGGCTTGAGCACCGCCCGGCGCGGCTTTCGGGCGGGGAACAGCAGCGCGTGGCCATCGTGCGGGCGCTCGCCAACCGCCCCTCCGTGGTGCTGGCCGACGAACCCACCGGCAATCTGGATGCCGCCACCGCCGCCGGCGTGGTGGAGCTTTTGGCCTCCGAGGTGCGGGGCAGGGGCGTTGCGGCCCTGATCGCCACCCACAACATGGCGCTCGCCAACCGCATGGACCGCATCCTGCGGCTCCAGGACGGGACCGTCGCCGCCGCCTGACCGTCCGGCTTATCCTGGTTCATCCACAGGGGCCGCGCCGGCAAGGTGTCCGTCCTGTGCCCCATCCTGTGGGATAGTGCGGTCATGCCCGCCCCCGTCTTCGTTCATCTCAGGGTGCATACGCCTTTCTCGCTGCTGGAAGGGGCGGTGCCCATCGAACGGCTGGTGGCGCTCTGCGTTGGCGACGCCATGCCGGCCATGGCGATCACCGACAGCGGCAATATGTTCGGCGTGCTGGAGTTCTCCGAGGCCTGCGCCGCCGCGGGCGTGCAGCCGATCATGGGAACGCTGCTGGCGCTGCGGCGCGAAGGGCGGCCGCCACGCGATAGCGACGAGGCCGAACGCATCGTCCTGCTGGCCCGCAACGAGGCCGGCTATGGCGAACTGCTCGCCCTGATGAGCGAATCGCATCTGGGAGCGGAGCCGGGTCAGCTGCCATCGCTGGCTCCGGAGGCGCTGGCGGGTGGCAGCGACGGGCTGATCTGCCTTTCCGGCGGCGCGATGGGGCCGGTGGGGCGGCGTCTGCTGGAAGGCCGCCCGGCCGAGGCCGAAGCCACGCTGCGGCAGCTGGCCGATATCTTCCCGGGCCGGCTCTATGTCGAACTCCAGCGCCACGGCATGGCGGAGGAAAAACGCGTGGAGGAGGGCCTACTCGATCTCGCCTACGGCGCCAGCCTGCCCCTGGTTGCCACCAACGATGTCATGTTCGCCGATGCCGCCATGCACGATGCCCACGACGCTCTACTCTGCATCGCCGGCAGCGTCACCGTCAACCAGGACAATCGCCGCCGCGTCTCGCCGCAGCACTATTTCAAAAGCGCAGCCGAGATGGCGGCGTTGTTCGCCGATCTGCCCGAGGCGCTGGCCAACACCGTCACCATCGCCTGCCGTTGCGCCGTTCGCGCCCCCCGCCGGGCCCCCATCCTGCCCCCCTATCCCGCCCCCGAAGGCGCCAGCGAGGAACAATCCCTGCGCCGCCAGGCCGCCGAAGGCCTCCAGCAGCGCCTGGAAACCCACATCTTCACCCCCGAAATGGACGCCAACCAGCGCGAGCGCCTGACCGAACGCTACCGGGCGCGGCTGGAACACGAACTCCAGATCATCGTCGCCATGGATTTCCCCGGCTATTTCCTGATCGTCGCCGACATCGTGCAATGGGCCAGAACCCAGGGCATTCCAGTCGGCCCCGGGCGCGGTTCCGGCGCCGGCTCGCTGGTGGCCTTCTCGCTCACCGTCACCGATATCGACCCCATCCGCTTCGACCTGCTGTTCGAACGCTTCCTCAACCCCGACCGCATCTCGATGCCGGATTTCGACATCGATTTCTGCCAGGAACGGCGCGACGAAGTTATCGCCTATGTTCAACAACGCTACGGCCGCGACCGCGTAGCCCAGATCATCACCTTCGGCACCTTGCAGGCGCGCGCGGTGGTGCGCGATGTCGGGCGCGTCCTGGAAATGCCCTTTGGCCAGGTGGATCGCCTGGCCAAACTGGTGCCCGTCAACCCGGCCAAGCCGATCCCGCTCCAACAGGCCCTCAACAACGAAGAAGCCCTGGGCGAAGCCCGCTCCGAACCCGGCGTAGCGCAACTGATCGACATCGCCCTGAAGCTGGAAGGCCTCTATCGCCACGCCAGCACCCACGCCGCCGGCCTCGTCATATCCGATCGCCCCCTCCCGGAACTCATCCCCCTCTACCGAGACCCCCGCTCGGACACCCCGGTCTCCCAGTTCTCCATGAAAGACGTGGAAAAGGCGGGGCTGGTGAAGTTCGACTTCCTGGGCCTGAAAACGCTGACCGTGCTGGAACACGCCCAGACGCTGCTGAACCGGAAGGGGGCCGGCATCGCGCTGGACCGGCTGCCGCTGGACGACCGGGCCACCTACGACATGCTGGGGCGGGCCGAAACCGTCGGCGTCTTCCAGCTGGAAGGCCAGGGCATGAGGGCGGCGCTGCGCCAGCTCAAGCCCGACCGCATCGAAGACATCGTGGCCCTGGTCTCGCTCTACCGCCCGGGGCCGATGGAGCACATTCCCACCTTCTGCAACCGCAAGCACGGCCAGGAGGCGGTGGATTATCTGCATCCGAAGCTGGAAGAGGTGCTGAAAGAGACCTACGGGGTCATCGTCTATCAGGAACAGGTGATGCAGATCGCCCAGATCCTGGCCGGCTACAGCCTCAGCGAGGCCGACCTGCTGCGCCGGGCCATGGGCAAAAAGGACACACAAGAGATGGCCGCCCAGCGCGACCGTTTCATCGCTGGCACCGCTGAGCGGGGGGTGGAGAAAGGCAAGGCGGCCTCCATCTTCGAACTGGTGAGCAAATTCGCTGAATATGGCTTCAACAAAAGCCATGCCGCCGCCTATGCCATCGTCGCCTATCGCACCGCTTGGCTGAAAGCCAACCATCCGGTGGAGTTTCTGGCCGCCTCGATGACGCTGGACATGGGCAACACCGACAAGCTCGGCATCTTCAAACAGGAGCTCGACCGTCTCGGGGTGCCGCTGCTGGGGCCGGATGTCGGCCGCTCCGACGTGGGCTTTACCGTCGAGCGGACGAAAGACGGCGGGGCGGCCGTGCGCTACGCGCTGGCGGCGGTGAAGAATGTCGGCGCCCAGGCCATGGGCGAGCTGGTGGCCGAGCGCGAGCGGGGCGGCCCCTTCGCCGATCTGCTGGACTTCGCCGCCCGGCAGGGGCCGAAGACGATGAACAAGCGCCAGCTGGAAAGCCTGGCCCGTGCCGGTGCCTTCGACGCACTGGAAACCAACCGGGCCAAGGTGCTGGCCAATGTCGATCTGCTGTTGCGCTTCCATACGCTGGACAGCGAGGAACGCTCCAGCTGCCAGGAAAACCTGTTTGGCGGCGACGAGGCCGAAACCTGCCGCCCCACCCTTCGGGAAGCGGAACCCTGGGTCGCCCTGGACGCGCTGAAGGAGGAATACGGGGTCATCGGCTTCCATCTTTCGGCCCACCCTCTGGAGCCTTACCGGGAAGCGCTGCGGCGGATGGGCTGGATGACCTTCGCCGAGGCGGAGGCGGCGGCAGCGGACGGGGCTTCGCTGTTCAAGCTGGCCGGCATCCCCGTCGCCCGGCGCGAACGGCGGGGAAACAACGGCAGCCGCTTTGCCTTCGCCACCCTGTCCGATCCCTCCGGCAGCCGCGAAATGGTGCTGTTTTCAGAGGTGCTGGCGGCCTCGCGCGCCTTGCTGGACACCGGCCGCCCGCTGCTGATCGAGGCCGACGCGCGCACGGACGGGGAGACAGTGAGGTTCTCTGCCCGCCGCGTGCTCTCCCTGGACGACGCCGTCGCCGACGCCTGCTCCTGCCTGCGCGTGAAGGTCACCGCCACCGTCGCCGTCGAAGGGCTGCGCCGGGTGCTGGACATCGCCGAGAAGGGCAGGGGCCGCGTCCTGCTGGCACTGGCAGGCGATGAGGGGCGCTGCGTAGAGATCGCCCTTCCGGGCCGTTTCGCCCTCTCGCCCGGCCTGCGGGCCCAGCTCGGCGATCTGCCGGGCGTGGTCGAGATCGCCGATAACCCTGCGCCTGGCCGCTGACACGACGCCCACCCCGGCGCTTGCCCTCCATGCCTTGAACCGGGCCGGCGCTTGAAACCGCCGCCGCCGCGCGCTAGAAGCGCGGTCCGTAAAGTCAAATCCACACGCGGACGCAGCTGCCATCCGGTGCCGGCCCTGCCGGTTCCGTCCGCGCCAGGCCCAACCGGAGCAAGGAGACGCCAGCGATGGCGATGCCACAGTTCACCATGCGCCAGCTGCTGGAAGCCGGCGTGCATTTCGGTCACCAGACCCGCCGCTGGAACCCGAAGATGCAGCCCTACATCTTTGGCCAGCGCAACGATGTTCACATCATCGATCTGCAACGAACGGTGCCGCTGCTGCACCACGCCCTGCAGCGCATCCGCGATGTGGTGGCGGGCGGCGGGCGGGTGCTGTTCGTGGGCACCAAGCGCCAGGCACAGGCGCCGGTGGCCGCTGCGGCGCGGCGCTGCGGTCAGTATTTCGTCGATCAGCGCTGGCTGGGCGGCATGCTGACCAACTGGAAGACGGTCTCCAACTCCATCCGCCGTCTGCGCGAACTCGAAGGCAGGCTTTCGGAAGACACGACCGGCCTCACCAAGAAAGAGATCCTCGGCATGACGCGCGAGCGCGACAAACTGGAACGCGCCCTGGGCGGCATCAAGGACATGGCGGGTCTGCCCGATATCCTCTTCGTCATCGATACCAACAAGGAAGGCATCGCCATCGCCGAAGCCAACAAGCTCTCCATTCCCATCGCCGCCATCGCCGACAGCAACAGCGACCCCGACGGCATCGATTTCCCGATCCCCGGGAACGACGACGCCATTCGCGCCATCACGCTCTATTGCGACCTGGTGGCCGCGGCCGCCCTGGACGGCATCCAGGCGGAACTGGCCGCCGCTGGCGAAGATCTGGGCGCCCAGGAGAGCGTGGAAGAGACGGCGGTGGCCAGCGAAGAGGCGCCGCCGCAAGACGACAGCCCCCAGAACGGCCCCGCCCAGCCGCAAACCGGCGAAGCGGCGCTGGAAGAGGCTGCGCCCGCGGCCGCCATGCCGGAGGAACGAAGCCATGGCTGAGATCGCGGCGGCCGCAGTCAAGGAGCTGCGCGGCAAAACCGGTGCCGGCATCATGGATTGCAAGCGGGCGCTGGCCGAGAGTGGCGGCGACATGGAAGCGGCAACGGACTGGCTGCGCAGCAAGGGGCTGGCGGCGGCGGCCAGGAAGGCGGGGCGGGTGGCGGCCGACGGCCTGGTCGGCCTTGCCATCGCGCCCGACGGACGCAGCGGCGCCGTCATCGAGGTCAATGCCGAGACCGATTTCGTGGCCCGCAACGAAACTTTCCAGGCCTTCGTGCAACGCTGCGCCACCCTGGCGCTGGAGACCGGCGGCGATCTCGAGACGCTGGCGGCCCATCCCTGGCCGCAATCCGGCACCACGGTGGCCGCCGCGCTCGCCGGCCTGATCGCCACGGTGGGCGAGAACATGCGGCTGCGCCGGGCCGCCGCCCTGTCGGTGCCAAAGGGGGCCGTGGCGGGCTATGTCCACGCCGCCACCTCGCCCGGCCTGGGGCGGATCGCCGTCGTCGTCGCGCTGGAATCGGAGGCGGAAGGCGAAAAGCTTGCCACTCTGGGCCACCGGATCGCCATGCATGTGGCGGCGGCCAAACCGGAGGCGGTCGCCATCGCGGATCTCGATCCGGAACGGGTCGAGCGCGAACGCAATGTGCTGGCCGAACAGGCCCGCCAGATCGGCAAGCCCGAAGAGATCGTCCAGAAGATGGTGGAAGGCCGCTTGCGCAAATTCTACCAGGAGGTCGTGCTTGCCGAGCAGATTTTCGTGGTGGACGGCGAAACCCGCATCTCCGCCCTGCTCGCCCGGGCCGGGCAGGAGCTGGGGGCGCCGGTGAAGGTGACGGGCTTCGTCCGCTATGGCCTGGGCGAGGGCATCGAGAAGAAGGAAGACGATTTCGCCGCCGCCGTCGCCACGGCGGCCGGGGCCGACTGACCCGCCGCAACCAGGGCCCGCCCCGTCTAGGCGGGCATCTTCCGCTTGGCTAGATTGGGCCGGCGGCGACGGGAGGCCGCGCACATGGCGGTGCTGCTCTACAGGCGAGTGCTGGTCAAGCTCTCCGGCGAGGCGCTGATGGGGGAGAGGTCCAGCGGCATCGACCCGGCCAGGGTAGATCGCCTCGCCAGCGACATCGCCGCCGCATCCGCTCTGGGGGTGGAGTTGTGCCTGGTGGTGGGCGGTGGCAACATCTTCCGCGGGCTGGCTGGCGCCGCCCAGGGGATGGAGCGCGCGGCAGCCGATTACATGGGCATGCTGGCAACGGTCATCAACGCCCTGGCGCTGGAAAACGCGCTGAGGAGGGCGGGCATGGAGGCGCGGGTACTCTCGGCCATCCCCATGCCCACGGTGTGCGAACCCTATGTGCGCCCGCGCGCCCTGGCCCATATGGAAAAACGCCGCGCGGTGATCTTCGCCGCCGGCACCGGCAATCCCTTCTTCACCACCGACACGGCCGCCGCGCTGCGCGCGGCCGAGATGGGCTGCGACGCCTTTCTGAAGGCCACCCAGGTGGATGGCGTCTATTCCGCCGACCCCCGCAGCCACCCGGACGCCCGGCGCCACGACAGGCTGAGCTATACCCAGATCCTGGCCCGCAATCTGAAGGTGATGGACGCCGCGGCGATCTCCCTGGCACGCGACAACCGGCTGCCGATCCTGGTGTTCTCCCTGCGCGAGAAGGGCGCGCTGGGCGCCGTGCTGGCGGGCGGAGGCCGCTTCACCCTGATCGACGAGGAAGGCCATGGCTGATGCAAACATGAAGGATCTCAAGCGCCGCATGGAGGGCGCGGTGGAGGTGCTGAAGAAGGAGTTCGCCGGCCTGCGCACCGGGCGGGCGGCGACCAGCCTGCTGGATCCGGTCCAGGTGGAGGCCTATGGCGGCCACATGCCGTTGAATCAGCTGGCCAGCATCGCCGCCCCCGAGGCCAGGCTGCTGACCGTCCAGGTGTGGGACAAGGGGCTGGTCAAGGCGGTTGAAAAGGCGATCCGCGGCGCCGACCTGGGCCTCAACCCGCAGAGCGACGGCCAGACCCTGCGCGTGCCCATCCCGCAGCTGGACGAAGAGCGCCGCGGCGAGCTGGCGCGGGTGGCCGGGCGCTATGGCGAGCAGGCCAGAATCGCCATCCGCAATGTCCGCCGCGACGGCATGGACGGCCTCAAGCGCCTGGAAAAGGAAGGCGAGATTTCGCAGGACGAACAGCACCGCCGCGCCGGCGAAATCCAGCAGCTCACCGATGCCGAGATCGCCAGGATCGACGAGATGCTGGCGGCGAAACAGGCCGAGATCATGCAGGTGTGAGGGCAGGGTGGCCGCCGCCCAAAGCCGCCTGGCACCGCGCCTGCCGCGCCATATCGCCATCATCATGGATGGCAATGGGCGCTGGGCGCAGCTGCGCGGCCTGCCCCGCGCGGCCGGCCACCGGGCCGGGGCCGAGGCGGTCCGCCGCACGCTGCAAGCCTGTATCGAGCGTGGCATCGGCCATCTGACCATGTTCGCCTTTTCGTCGGAAAACTGGCGCCGCCCGCGCGGGGAGATCGACGATCTGATGGGCCTGCTGCGCTTCTATCTCGACCGGGAAGTTCCGCATCTGCAAGGGCGCGGCATCCGCCTGCGCTTCATCGGCGATCGCGCGCCGCTGGCCGGCGACACCCTCGCCATCATGAAACGGGCCGAAGATGCCACCGCCGCTGCCGACGGCAGCATCCGCCTGACGGCGACGGTGGCCCTGAACTACGGTGGGCGCGACGAGATCGTCCGCACCGCGCGCTCTCTCGCCAGCGCCTGCGCGGGAGGCAGGCTGAAGGCCGACGAGATCGACGAGCGCCTGTTCGCCTCCCGGCTGGACACGGCCGACCTGCCGGATCCGGATCTGGTGGTAAGGACCAGCGGCGAGCAGCGGCTGAGCAACTTCCTGGCCTGGCAGGCGGCCTATGCGGAGCTGTTCTTCACCCCCGTGCTGTGGCCGGATTTCGGCCGCGCCGACCTGGACGCCGCCATCGACGAGTTTCAGCGCCGCGACAGGCGATACGGTGCCGTTGCGGTGGCTTGAAGGCGCCGGCCGGGCGCTGGGCCTGAGGGTGCTCTCGGGTCTGGTGCTGGTGGCCTTCACCGTCGCCACCGTGGTGCCGGGCGGCTGGTATTTCGCCGCCTGGGTGCTGCTGCTTTCGCTGGCCGTGCTGCACGAGTGGTTCGCGATGGTCCGCTGTGCCGGGCGCTGGGCGGCAGCGGCGGCCGTCATCGGCGCCTGGCTTGCCATCGCCTGGCAGGGCAGCCTGATCATGGCAGCCTATGTCGCCCTGGCCGGGGCGGCGGGCAGCGCCGTCTTCGCGCTGCCGGGGCGGCGTGGCGAGCTGGCGCCATGGGCGGCGGCGGGCGTCCTCTATGCCGCCATCCCGCTCGTCGCCCTGCTGTGGATGAGGAGCGCGCCGGCCAGCGAGTTTGCCCTGCTGTGGCTGTTTTTCGTGGTGTGGGCCACCGACAGCGGCGCCTATGCCGCCGGCCGCCTGTTGGGCGGTGCCCGGCTGGCGCCCGCGATCAGCCCCTCGAAGACCTGGTCGGGTGGCGCGGGCGGTCTTGTCGCCGGGATCGCCATCGGCGGGATCTGCGCCGGGCTGATCCCCGCCGATACCTCTTCGACGCTGGCCATGGCGGCGCTCGTCTCCCTGGCGGCGCAGCTGGGCGACCTGCTGCAATCCACCGTCAAGCGGCGCTTCGGCAGGAAGGAAAGCGGCGTTCTGATCCCCGGCCATGGCGGCGCCATGGACAGGCTCGATTCCCTGATCGCCGCCGCGCCGGTCTTCGCCATCGCCGTTTCCCTGCTGGCCGCCATGGCGGGGGCGGGCGGTGGCTGAGGCGAGGCGCGTGACGATCCTGGGCGCGACCGGCTCGGTCGGCGCCAGCACCGTCGATCTGGTGCGCCGTGCCGGCTGCCGGGTGGAGGCCGTTACCGCGCATCGCAAGGCGGCAGAGCTCGCCCGTCTGGCGCGCGAGCTGGGCGCCCGCTATGCCGCCATCGCCGACCCTGCCCGTTATGGTGATCTGAAACAGGCCCTGGCGGGCAGCGGCATCGCCTGCGGTGCCGGCGCACAGGCGCTGCAGGAGGCGGCTCTGCGCCCCGCCGACTGGGTGATGGCGGCGATCGTGGGCGCGGCCGGCTTGGCGCCGACTCTGGCGGCGGTGCGGCGCGGCGCCATCGTCGCCCTGGCCAACAAGGAGGCGCTGGTCTGCGCCGGCGCCATCCTGATGGAGCAGGCGCAGCAGAGCGGCAGCGTCCTGCTGCCGGTCGATTCCGAGCACAACGCCATCTTCCAGGCCCTGGAAGCGGAGCATATGGGGGCGGTTGAAAAGCTGATCCTGACGGCGTCGGGGGGGCCGTTCCGCACGGCTTCGCGCGCGGCCATGGCGCGGGCCACGCCGCGACAGGCCGTGGCCCATCCCAATTGGGACATGGGCGCCAAGATCTCGGTCGATTCGGCGACCATGATGAACAAGGGCCTGGAGCTGATCGAAGCCTGCCACCTGTTCGCCGTCGGCGAGGAGCGGGTCGAAATCGTCGTTCACCCCGAATCGATCGTCCACGGCCTGGTGGCCTATAGCGACGGCTCGGTGCTGGCCCAACTGGCGTCTCCCGATATGCGCACACCCATCGCCCACGCCCTGGCCTGGCCCAGGCGCATGGCCGGCCCCGGGCGCCGCCTGAACCTCATCGAGATTGGCAGCTTGTCGTTCTATCCTCCTGACAATGAAAGATTTCCCGCCTTGAGGATCGCCCGCAGCGCGGCCCAGGCGGGCGGCGCCATGCCGGTCGTGCTCAACGCTGCCAACGAGATTGCCGTCGCCGCTTTCCTGGACGGAGCCATCGGCTTCCTCGATATTGTCGCCGTCGTCGAGGAGACGCTGGCCGGCTATGGCGCCATGGCACCGGTCCGCAACCTGGACGATGTGGGCCTGATCGACCGGGAGGCGCGGTCGAAGGCGCGGGAATGTCTGGCCGGCAGCAGGCGGCGGACGCATATGCAGCGGGTGTGAGTCGTGATCGATCTCTTCAACGCCGTCTGGCCTTTCCTCGTGGTGATCACGGTGATCGTCTTCTTCCACGAGCTCGGCCATTACTGGGTCGCGCGGCGCAACGGCGTCCATGTCGAGGTGTTTTCGGTCGGCTTCGGGCGGGAGCTGTTCGGCTGGACCGACCGGGCCGGCACGCGCTGGAAGTTCGCCGTGCTGCCGCTGGGCGGCTATGTGAAAATGTTCGGGCAGAACGACACCGGCCCCGACGACCGCGCCCAGGCCGGCTGGAGCGAGCGGGAGAGGGCAGGCGCCTTCCCGGAGAAGAGCGTGGGGCAGCGTTTCGCCATCGTGCTGGCCGGCCCGCTGGCCAATTTCGTGCTGGCGATCGTCCTCTTCGCCGGAGTTTTCGCCTTCGTAGGCCAAAGCCGCACCCTGCCCGAAGCCACCACCGTAATCGCGGGCAGCGCCGCTGAAAAGGGCGGCCTTCTGCCTGGCGACCTGATCGTGGCCGTCGATGGCATGGCCGTCTCGCGCTTCGACGAGCTGCAATTCGTCGTCCTCACCAGCCCCGGCGTGCCGCTGCTGCTGGAGGTGGAGCGCGGCGGGCGCCGCCTCGCGCTCACGGTGGCCCCGGATGCGGTGCTGGAAGATGACGGCTTCGGCAACCGGCGCGAGGTCGGGCGGCTGGGCATCCGCACCGACAAGGTGGCGTTCGAGCGGGTGCCCCCGGGCGAGGCGATCTGGAGGGGTGTCGAGGAAACCTATCTGTGGTGCGTCCGCATCCTGGATTTCGTGGGCAAGATCGTCTCCGGCACCCAGAGCAGCCGCGAGTTGGCCGGCCCGCTGGGCATCGCCCAGATCTCGGGCAGCGTGGCCGAGCGCGGCCTGCCACAGCTGGTGCTGTTCACGGCCATCCTTTCGGTCAATCTGGGGATGATCAACCTGTTTCCGGTGCCGATGCTCGACGGCGGCCATCTCGTGTTCTATGTCATCGAGGCGGTGCGCGGCCGCCCGCTGGGCGAGCGCGCGCAGCATTACGGCTTCGTCGTCGGGCTGGGGCTGGTGGTGGCGCTGTTCCTGTTCGTCACCTTCAACGACCTGGCGCGTATCGGCGTGGTCGATTTCCTGAGCGGTCTGGTCTCGTGAAGCAGGGTAGCCCCATGCCGGTCGCGATACGCCATCTCCTGTTCGCGCTGCCGCTCGCCGTCCTGGCGCTGCTGGCCGCCACCGCCCATGGCCAGACGGTGATCGAGCGGCTGGTGGTGGTGGGCAATCAGCGCATCGAACCCGAGACCGTCGCCAGCTATATGAGCGTCGCCGCCGGCGACAGCTACGACCTGCGCGAGGTCGATGCCTCCCTCAAAAGCCTGTTCGCCACCGGCCTGTTCGCCGATGTCGCCATCCGCCTGGACGGCAGCGCCCTGGTGGTGGAGGTGGTCGAGAACCCGATCGTCAACCGCATAGCCTTCGAAGGAAACACCTCGCTGGAGACCGAAGATCTCGAAGCCGAGGTGCAGCTGCGGCCGCGCACCGTCTATACCCGCACCAAGGTGCAAGGCGATGTCGCCCGCATCCTGGAACTCTACCGCCGCGACGGGCGCTTCGACGCCGTGGTCGAGCCGAAGGCGATCCTGCGCGAGCAGAACCGCGTCGATATCGTCTTCGAGATCGACGAGGGCGCGGCCACCGTCGTGCGCGAGATCGCCTTCATCGGCAACCGGGCCTTCTCCGACAGCAGCTTGCGCGAGACCGTCGCCACCGAGGAGACGGCCTGGTATCGCTTCTTCACGGCCAACGACAACTACGACCCCGACCGCCTGGCCTTCGACCGGGAGCTGCTGCGGCGCCATTACCTTTCGGAAGGCTTCGCCGATTTCCGGGTGCTCTCCGCCCTGGCCGAACTTACCCCCGACCGGCGCGAATTCTTCATCACCTTCACGCTGGAAGAGGGGCCGCGCTACAGCATCGCCGCAGTTTCCGTCGTCAGCGACTTTCCGGGCATCGTGGCGGGCGATGTGGACGACCTCGTCACCCTCGCACCGGGCGACCTGTTCGACGCCGACGAGGTGGATGGCGTGGCCCAGGAGATCGCCCTGGAGCTGGGGCGGCGCGGTTTCGCCTTCGTGGATGTGCAACCGGTGCTCGAGCGCGACCGGGCCAACGCCGCCATCGCCGTCGAATACCGCATCGCCAGGGGCGAGCCGCTCTATGTCGAGCGCATCGAGATCATAGGCAATCTGGACACGGCAGACGAGGTCATCCGCCGCGAATTCCGGCTGGCGGAAGGCGATGCCTTCAATCTCGCCCTGTTGCAGCGGACGGAACAGCGCATCCGCAGCCTCGATTTCTTCAGCTCCGTAGAGCTCCAGGTCACCCCCGGCACGGCGCCCGACAGGGCGATCGTGACGGTGAACGTGGAGGAAAGGCCCACGGGCGAGCTTTCCATCGGCGCCGGCTTTTCCACCTTCGACAACGCGCTGTTCAACATCGGCGTGCGCGAGCGCAACCTGCTGGGCCGGGGGCAGCGCCTGTCGCTCGATCTCGCCTTGTCGGGGCGGCGCCAGACCATCGATCTCAGCTTCATAGAGCCGTATTTCCTGGACCGCGAGCTCGAGGCCGGCATCGACCTGTTCCGCCGCCGCCTGGACCTGCAGGACGAATCGTCGTTCATACAGGAAGATGTGGGCGGTGCCGTCAGCCTGTCCTACCCGGTGACGGAACATCTGCGCCAGACGTTCTCCTACACCCTGCAATCGGTCGCCATCGAAGACATCCGGGCGGGCGCCTCGCGCTATATCCGGGAACAGTCGGGCACCTCCGTCACCTCGGCCATCGGCGAACGGCTGGATTACGACCGGCGCAACGATGTCTTCAACCCCAGCGAAGGCTACCTGCTGCGTCACAGCATCGATGTGGCCGGCCTGGGCGGCTCTCAGCGCTATGTGCGCAACAAGGCGGGCGCCTCCTTCTACTATCCCTTCGCCATCGACTGGGTCGGCAGCCTCAGCGCCGAGGCCGGGCTGATCGAGGGCATCGGCGGCAAGGATGTCTCCATCGCCGATCGCTTCTTCCTGGGGGGCAGAAGCCTGCGCGGCTTCGAACCCGCCGGCGTCGGCCCGCGCGACCTCGACACCGGCGACTCCCTGGGCGGCAAGGCGTTCTGGTCCGCCACCGCCAGCCTGACGGTGCCGCTGGGCCTGCCGCGCGAGCTGGGCCTGCTGGGCCGGGTGTTCAGCGATTGGGGCAGCCTGTTCGGCCTCGACCGCAGCGGCCCCGGCCTCAGGGACGAAAGCTCGCCACGCGGATCGGTCGGCATCGGCCTTTCCTACAACTCGCCCATCGGCCCGCTGCGGCTCGATTTCGCCCGGGCGGTGGTGAAGGAAGACTTCGACAGAACGGAGGTCTTCCGCTTCAGCTTCGGCACCGCGTTCTGATGGCCGCCCTGGCGCGCGCCGCCCTGATCCTGGCCTGCTGCCTGGCGGCCGCCCCCGCCACCGCCCAGCAGACGGTCACCATCGCCATCGTCGATGTGCAGCGCCTGTTGCTGGATTCGCTGGCCGGGCGCTCGATCGAACAGCAGTTGCAACAGCTGCGCTCCAGCTTCTCGGAAGAGGTGGCGCTGCGCGAGGCCGCCCTGCGCGAGAGGGAGCGCGAGCTGGTGGCCCGCGCCGCCATCCTGGCGCCCGAGGCACTGGCCGAAGAAAGAGGCCTGTTCGAACAGGATGTGGTGGCCTTGCAGCGCGACGTCCGCGATCACAAACAGGCCATGGAGCAGGCCTATGGCGCGGCCGTCACGCGCATTCGCGAAAACCTGCTGGCCATCCTCCAGGCCCTGGTGGAAGAGCGGGGCATCGACATCGTGCTGGCGCGCTCCGCCTATCTGGTGGCCAGCCGCAGACTCGATCTCACCGGCGATGTGCTGGCCGAGCTCGACCGCACGCTGCCCTCCGTGCCGCTGGCCCTGCCTTCCGGCGGGTGACGGCCGTGGCCGACCCGCGCTTCTTCGCCACCGCCGGCCCGTTCGCGCTTGCCGCCATCGCCCGGCGCACCGGCGGCAGCTTCGCGCCCGGCCACGACAGCAGCCGCCTGTTCAGCGATGTGGCACCGCTGGAGCGTGCCGGCCCCGGCCATGTCAGCTTTCTGGACAATCGCCGCTATCTCCAGGCCTATGGCAACAGCCGCGCCGGCGCCTGTTTCGTGGCCGAAAAGCACGCAGCGGCCGCCCCGCCCGGCATGGTCGCCATCGTCTGTCAGCAGCCCTATCTCGCCTTCGCGCTGGCGGCGCGCATGTTCCACCCGCCGGCCAGCCCGCGCCCCGGCATCTCGGCGGCGGCCAGCGTCGATCCCGGCGCGGTGCTGGGGCAGGGGTGCTGCGTCGATGCCGGCGCGGTGCTGGAGGCGGGGGTGGAGATCGGCGCCCGCTGCCATATCGGCCCCGGCGCGGTGCTGCACCAGGGCGTCACCATGGGCGACGACGTCCGCATCGGCGCCGGCGCCGTCCTGATGTGCTGCCTGCTGGGCCACCGGGTGGCGATCGATGCCGGCGCGGTGGTGGGCAGCCAGGGCTTCGGTTTCGCGCTGGGCCCCGGCGGTGCCGTCCGCATCCCCCATACCGGGCGCGTGATCGTCGGCGACGATGTCGAAATCGGCGCCAACACCACCATCGACCGCGGAACGGCGGGCGATACCGAGATCGGCGCCGGCACCATGATCGACAACCAGGTGCAGATCGCCCACAACGTCACGATCGGGCGCGGTTGCGTGCTCGCGGGCCAGGTCGGCTTGGCCGGCAGCGCCCGCATCGGCGATTACGCCATGCTGGGGGGCAAGTCCGGCGTCGCCAATCATGTCAGCCTCGGCAGCGGCGCCAGGCTGGGGGCGTTCAGCGGCGCCGCCAGCGACATGGAAGACGGCGCCACCTATCTGGGCCAGCCGGCGCTGCCGGCGCGGGATTTCTGGCGTCGTCAGGCCGTCGTCCGGCGCCTGAGCGAGAAGGCCAGGGGAGCGTGAGCATGAGCGGCGAAACCACCACGGCGGCGGGGGCAGGGCGCGTGGTCGATGCGGTGGCGATCGAGCGGGTCATGGCGATGATCCCGCACCGCTTCCCCTTCCTGATGATCGACCGGGTGATCGACCTCATCCCCGATTGCAGCGCCACGGGCGTCAAGAACGTCTCCATCAACGAGCCCCAGTTCCAGGGCCATTTCCCGCGCCATCCCGTGATGCCGGGGGTGCTGGTGATCGAGGCCATGGCGCAATCGGCCGCCGTGCTGGTGGTGGAAACCCTGGGGCCGGAATTCGAAGGCAAGCTGGTCTATTTCATGGGGGTGGACCGGGCCCGCTTCCGCAAACCGGTCACGCCGGGCGACGTGATGATGGTGCATGTGCGCAAGGAACACCGGCGCGGACGGGTCTGGAAGTTCCGTTCGGTCGCCAAGGTGGATGGCCGGGCGGTGGCCGATGCCAATTATTCGGCCATGATCCTGGACAGCTGAACGGTCCATGGCCGCCATCCACCCCACCGCCATCGTCGATCCCGCCGCCGTCATCGCCGAGGACGTCACCATCGGCCCCTATTGCGTCGTCGGCCCCGGCGTCCGGCTCGCCGCCGGCGTCAGCCTGAAGGCCCATGTCGTGATCGAGGGCGATACCACGCTGGGCGCAGGCTGCCGGGTGTTTCCCTTCGCCTCGCTGGGCCTGGCGCCGCAGGATCTGAAATACCGCGGCGAGGCGTCGAAGCTCACCGTCGGCGCCAACAACACCATCCGCGAATATGTCACCATGAATCCGGGCACCGGCGGTGGCGGCCTCGTCACCCGCGTGGGCAGCGGCTGCCTGTTCATGGTCGGCGCCCACATCGCCCACGATTGCCGCATCGGCGATCGCGTCGTCATGGCCAACAACGCCACCCTGGCCGGCCATGTCACGGTGGAAGATCACGCCATCATCGGTGGGCTGGCGGCCATCCATCAGTTCGTGCGCATCGGGCGCCACGCCATGGTGGGCGGCATGTCGGGGGTCGAGCAGGACGTGATCCCCTTCGGCTCCGTAGCCGGCGATCGCGCCCATCTCATGGGCCTCAATCTGGTGGGGCTGAAACGCCACGGCTTCGCCCGCGACGATATCCACACCCTGCGCAACGCCTATCGGCTGCTGTTCGCCAGCGAAGGCACGCTGGGCGAGCGCATGAACGACGTCGGCGAGGTGTTCGGCGCCTGCCCGCCGGTGGCGGCCGTTCTGGCCTTCATGCGCGACGAGGGCGCGCGCGGCCTGTGCCGGCCCCGGGACGGCCATGCCGCCTGAGCCAGGGCCCGAGCCGGAGCCCAGGCTGGGAATCGTCGCCGGCGGCGGCGCGCTTCCCGCCTGCCTCGCCCGCCACGCCGCCAGCCAGGGCCGCCAGCCGTTCGTGCTGGCCCTGGAAAACCACGCCGACGGCCAGCAGATCGCCGGCTTTCCCCATGCCTGGGTGCGGCTGGGCGCCCTCGGGCGGGCGCTGGCCCTGCTGCGCCAGGCCGGGGTCGAGGAGGTGGTGCTGGCCGGCGCCGTCAAACGCCCCTCGCTGGCAGAGTTGCGGCCCGATGCCCGCGCCGCCGCTCTGCTGGCCAAAGGCGCGCTCAAGCGTGGCGACGACGGCCTGCTGCGGGCCGTGGTCGCCGCTCTGGAAGGCGAGGGCTTTCGCGTGCTGGGCGTCCAGGATATCGCCGGCGGCCTGATCGCGCCCTGCGGCAGCCTGGGCCGCCACGGCCCCGATGCCGGGGCGCGGGCCGATATCGCGCGCGGCGCCCAGGTGCTGGCGGCGCTGGGGCGGGCCGATGTCGGCCAGGCGGTGGCGGTGCAGGCCGGCGTGGTGCTGGCCGTCGAGGCGGCCGAAGGCACCGATGGCCTCATCGCCCGCACCGCCGGCCTCAAACGGCAGGGGCCGGGGCCGGTGCTGGTCAAGCTGGCCAAGCCGGGCCAGGAACGACGCGCCGACCTTCCCGCCATCGGCCCCGCCACCCTGCGCGCGCTGGCCGCCGCCGGCTTCGCCGGCATCGCCGTAGAGGCCGGCCTGTGCCTGGTGCTGGAACGGGCCGAAACCATAGCCCTGGCCGATAAGACGGGGTTGTTCGTCGCAGGCTGGCGCCCGGGCGGCGAGGGGCCGTGACGGCGCCGCTGGTGGCGCTGGTCGCCGGCGAGCCTTCCGGCGACCTGCTGGGCGCCGCCCTCATGCGGGCGTTGAAGCGCGAGACCGGCGGCCAGCTGCGCTTCGCCGGCGTCGGCGGCGACGCCATGGCGAAGGAAGGCCTCGATTCGCTCTTCCCCCTGGCCGATCTGGCGGTGATGGGCCTGGTCGAAGTCGTGCCCAGCATCCCCAGGGTGCTGCGGCGCCTGGCCCAGACCGCCCGCGCCCTCCGCGCCATGGCTCCGGCGGCGCTGGTCACCATCGACGCGCAGGCCTTCTCCCGCCGCCTGGCCGCCCGCCTCCACGGCGCGCCCTTTCCGGTGATTCACTATGTCGCCCCAACGGTCTGGGCCTGGCGGCCGGGCCGGGCGGCGAAGCTGGCGGCGGTGGCGGACAGGGTGCTGCTGCTGTTTCCGTTCGAACCGCCCTATTGGCAGCGGGCAGGGCTGGATGCGGTCTATGTCGGCCATCCCGCCGCCGCCGCCAGCTTCGATCCGGCGGCGGTGGCGAAAAGGCGCGCCCGACTGCTGGCGGGCGGGCGGGGGCCGCTGCTGGCGCTTCTGCCCGGCAGTCGGGCGGGCGAGGTCGGGCGCCATCTGCCACTCTTCCGCCAGGTGGCCGAAGGCCTGGCGCGGCAGCGGCCGGGCCTGCGCGCCGTCATCCCCACCCTGCCGGCGCTGGCCGGCGCCATCGCCCGCGAAACCGGCGGCTGGAGCTTTGCGGTCACCGTGGACGACGGCCCCTGCCGCCACCTCGCCATGGCGGCGGCCGATGTGGCGCTGGCCGTCTCCGGCACCGTTTCGCTGGATCTGGCGGCGGCGGCCACGCCGCATGTCGTCGCCTACCGCGCCCATCCGATCACCGCCGCCATCGTCCGTCGCCTGGTGAAGGTGGCCTTCGCCTCGCCGGTCAACCTGGTTGCCGGGCGCGAGGCGGTGCCCGAATTCTGCCAGGAACGTTGCCGGGCGCCGCTGCTGACAGCCGCGCTGGAGGAGCTGCTCGACGATGCCGCCCGGGCGGACCGGCAACGCCGCGCCATGGCCGAGGTCGTGGCGGCGCTGAAGCCCGCCGCCGCATCGCCCTCTACACTTGCCGCCCGCGCCGTGCTGGAGCTGATCCGGCGCCCTTGCCAGGCGCCGCCGCCGGCGTAGCATCGCCGCCCCCGCAGCGGAGGCCGCCATGGCACGCCTGAACACCGAAACCCGCGCCATCGTCGCCCGTCTGCGCCGGGCCGCAAGGCGCCCCCTGGCCAAAGCCAGCGCCATGCCGCCCGCCATCTATGCCTCGCCCGCCTTCTTTGCGCTGGAACAGGAGACGGTGTTCGCCCGTGCCTGGTATTGCGCCGGGCGGGCGGAAAGCCTGGCGGCGGCGGGCGATTATCTGGCCTGCCATATCGGGCGCCAGCCGGTGGCGGTGATGCGCCAGCGCGACGGCACGCTGAAGGCGTTTTCCAATGTCTGCCGCCATCGCATGATGGCGCTGCTGGAAGGCCGGGGTTCGTGCCGGCGGATCGTGTGCCCCTATCACGCCTGGACCTACGATCTCGACGGGCGTCTGCTGGCCGCCCGCCATATGGAGAAGAGCCGCGGCTTCGATGCCGCAGCGATCGCTTTGCCGGAGATTCGCTGCGAAATCTGGCAGGGCTGGATCTACCTCACGCTGGATGCCGATGCCGACCCGCCGGCGGTGCGGCTTTCCGCCCTCGACGAGATCGTCGCCGATTACGGCGCCGGCGCTTATGTCGAGGTCGATCGCCAGGAACATGTGTGGCAGACCAACTGGAAGCTGCTGGCCGAGAATTTCATGGAAGGCTACCATCTGCCGGTGGCCCATCGCCGCACCGTCGGCGCCTATTTCCCGGTCGAAGACACCCGCTTTGGCGAGGGCGAGGCCGATCCCGCCTTCACCTTCCAGTGGTTCACCAAGACCGAAGCCGCCCCCATCGGCACCGCCCCCGCCGCCAACCGCCGCCTTGCCGGGGCCATGCGGCAGACCTCGGTGCTGGGCAGCGTCTATCCCGCCCATATGTTCGTGCTGGCGCCCGATCATCTCTGGTATCTCAGCCTGCAACCGCTGGCAGCGGGCGAGGTGCATATCCGCTATGGCCTGGCCTTTGCGCCGGAGGCGATGGCCGAGAAAGGATTCGAAGAGCGGCTGGCCGAAGCCAGGGCCTTTCTGGACCGCACCAACGAGGAAGACCGCGCCGTGGTCGAAGGGCTGTGGCGGGGCGTGCAGGCACCGCTGGCCGCCGGCGGCCCGCTGAGCTGGCTGGAGAAAAGCAACCTGGATTTCGCCCGCTATCTCCTGGCCTGCGTCGAAGGCTAGCCTACCAACTACCGATACTAGGCATGGAGAGCCAGGGTTCGGCCGGCGCCAGCGCCTCGCCCTTTTGCAACAGCTCGACCGAGATGCCGTCGGGCGAGCGGACGAAGGCCATGCGTCCGTCGCGGGGCGGGCGGGCGATGGCGACGCCGGCGGCGGCCAGGCGCTGGCAGAGCGCGTAGATATCGTCCACCTCATAGGCCAGATGGCCGAAATTGCGCCCGCCGGAATAGGTTTCCGCATCCCAGTTGTAGGTCAGCTCCACCTGCGCTTCCGGGTTTTCCGGAGCGCCCAGGAAGATCAGCGTGAAGCGCCCCTCCCGGTTGTCGTAGCGGCGCTGTTCCACCAGCCCCAGCTGGTCGCAATAGAAGGCGAGCGAGGCCTCGATGTCGCTGATCCGCACCATGGTGTGGAGATATTTCACGCGCGCGCTCCTCTATCTTCCAGCGCGACATAGTCGCGCCGCAGCGGGCCGGAATAGATCTGGCGCGGGCGGCCGATCTTCTGCGACGGGTCGGTGTGCATCTCGGCCCATTGCGCCACCCAGCCCACCGTGCGGGCCACCGCGAACACCGCCGTGAACAGGCGGCGCGGGATGCCCATGCTGTGCAGGATGATGCCCGAATAGAAATCGACATTGGGGTAGAGGTTGCGCTGGACGAAGTAGGGATCGTCCAGGGCGATCTTCTCCAGCTCCATGGCGATCTTCAGATGCGGGCGCTCCCGCACCCCCAGCTCGTCCAGCACCTTATGGCACATGTCGCGCATGATTTTGGCGCGCGGGTCGTAATTCCTGTAGATGCGATGGCCGAAGCCCATCAGGCGGAAGGCATCGTCCTTGTCCTTGGCGCGGTCCAGAAACTCGCCGATGCGCTCGAAGCTGCCGATCCGTTCCAGCATTTTCAACACCGCCTCGTTGGCCCCACCATGGGCCGGCCCCCACAGGCTGGCGATGCCGGCCGCCATGCAGACGAAGGGGTTGGCCCCCGACGAGCCGGTGAGGCGGACCGTGGAGGTGGAGGCGTTCTGCTCGTGGTCGGCATGCAGGATCAGCATCAGGTCCATGGCCCGGGCCAGCACCGGGCTCACGACATAGTTCTCGCAGGGCACGGTGAACATCATGGAAAGGAAGTTTTCGGCATAGCCCAGATCGTTGCGGGGATAGACGAAGGGCTGGCCGATGGACCATTTGTAGGCCATGGCGGCGATGGTCGGCATTTTGGCGATCAGGCGGCAGGCGGCGATGTGGCGCTGCTGGCGGTCGTCCACCTCGCCGCTGTCGGGATAGAAGGCCGAAAGCGCGCCGACGATGCCCACCATCAGCGCCATGGGATGGGCATCGCGGCGAAAACCGCGGAACAGGAAGCTGACCTGCTCATGCAGCATCGTGTGGTAAGTGATGGATTTGGCGAAATTTTCCTTCTCTGCCGCGCTGGGCAGCTCGCCGCTCAGCAGCAGGTGGCAAACCTCCATGAAGTCGGACCGTTCCGCCAGCTGTTCGATGGGGATGCCACGATAGAGCAGCTCGCCCTTGTCGCCGTCGATATAGGTGATCTTGGATTCGCAGCTGGCGGTGGCGGTGTAGCCGGGATCGTAGGTATAAAGCCCGGACTGGGCGTGCAGGCCGCGCACATCAATGGCGTTGGCACCCGCCGTGCCGGCCAGCACTGGCAGCTCGGCCAGACGGCGCCCGCTTTCGGGGCAGGTGATGTGGACGCTGCCCGCCCCGCGCGGGCCGCTGGGCGCGGGGGCGGCTTGCGCATGCTGCGTCATCGGCTGCTCCTCCCTGCCTGCGCGCCCAATTTAGCCGCAAACGGTGGCGGGCGGAAGGTGGGGCGCTCCATTACGAAATCATACCATCGTATAAGCTCTTCTAGAGTTGGAGGGCCGATCGCTTGTTCCAGCCGCGCCAGGCTCTTGTCCCGGCCCAGGGCGGCCAGCACGTCGAAGATCGGCGGCGAGACCAGGGCGCCGGTCAGCGCCACCCGCAGCGGCTGCGCCACCTGGCCCAGCTTCAGGCTACGCCTTTGGGCAAAATCGCGCACCGCCTGTTCCAGGGCGGCGGGGGTCCAGTCATTGATCTCTCTCAGCCGAAGATAGAGGCTGAACAACAGTTTCTTCGCACTGCCCAGCACCGCTTGCGCCTTGGCCGCGGGCGGGCGGGGGGGGAGCAGGAATGCCGCCAGCTCGGCTTCAGCTCCGCCACGGTGCGCGCCCGCGCCTTCATCGCCGGCATCAGCGTCTCCAGCGCCGCCTCCAGGTCCGGCGCCGCCAGCCTTTCGGCCACCAGTCCGGCCAGGCGGCCATCGTCGGCCTGCTTGAGATAATGGCGGTTGAGCGCCTCCAGCTTCGCCAGATCGAAGCGGGCCGGCGAGCGCCCGATGCCGGCAAGGTCGAACCAGGCCCTGGCCTCGGCATCGCTGACGATCTCGGCGTCGCCACGGCTCCAGCCCAGCCGCAGCAGATAGTTGCGCATGGCTTCGGGCAGAAAGCCCAGCTCGCGATAGGCTTCGCTGCCGATGGCGCCGTGGCGCTTGGAAAGCCTGGCGCCGTCGGCGCCGTGGATCAGCGGCACATGGGCGAAATGCGGCGCCGGCCAGCCCAGGGCGCGGAACAATTGCAGCTGGCGGGCGGCGTTGGTGAGATGATCGTTGCCGCGCACCACGTGGGTGATGGCCATGTCGTGGTCGTCCACCACCACCGCCAGCATATAGGTGGGCGTGCCGTCGGAACGCAGCAGCACCATATCGTCCAGCTGGGCGTTGGCGATCTTCACTTCGCCCTGCACCAGGTCGCGGATCACGGTCTCGCCGGTCTGCGGCGCCTTCAGGCGGATGGCCGGGGCGATGCCCGCCGGCGCATCGCCGGGGTCGCGCTCGCGCCAGCGGCCGTCGTAGCGCTGCGGGCGGCCTTCGGCGCGGGCCTTCTCGCGCATGGCGGCCAGCTCGGCGGGCGTGCAATAGCAGCGATAGGCGCGCCCGGAGGCCAGCAGCTCCGCTGCCGCTTCGGCGTGGCGCCGCGCGCGGGTATGCTGAAAGACGGGGTCGCCATCCCAATCCAGCCCCAGCCAGCGCAGGCCGTCCAGGATGGCTTCGGTGGCGGCGGCGGTGGAGCGCGCGCGGTCGGTATCCTCGATGCGGAGCAGGAAGCGGCCGCCGCAATGGCGGGCATAAAGCCAGTTGAAAAGCGCCGTGCGGGCACCGCCGATATGAAGAAAGCCGGTGGGCGAGGGCGCGAAGCGGGTGACGACGGTCGTGGCAGGGGCTGTGGATGTTGCCATATCCGCGTCTTCCCCTGCCGAAGATACAAGCTGGCACGCCCCGGCCGTGCCGGCAAGCTGCCTTCGGCCCTGGGCGGGGGCCAGCGGACGTGCCATGCAGACGACCTTCTATCTGTGCCGGTCGAGAACGATCCGGAGATGCTGGCGGACACGCCGCCCATCGAGATGGACGACGTCATGGGCACCGTCACCCTGCACGACCCCACGGCCCGGCCGACTTCCTGGCCCTGTCGATCGCCGCCTGCTGGTCGGTGCTGAAGGAGCCGCTGCGCTCCACCCTGCCGCCCGCCTTCAACGGAGTGGGACCGGCGCCCATGAAGCTCCCACCGCCCGCCCTCGACGCCGACGGCAACCTCGCCCCCGTGCTCTATTGAGGCAGGCTGCCTGACCTGAGATTCCCACTCTTCCTGGGGAATCTTGACGATTGGCAGCGCTGCCCGCCGGCATTCCGCCTAAGTCCCGATATATCCTGGCGAATCCGCGCCATGTGCCGCTATGCGCCGGAATGGCGGCCAACGGTCAACCTTTCCGATTCCCCACACAAAGGCTGAAGGCAATGCTGCGCCCGCCGCCTCCCGCCGTACGCTCCATCATGCCGCCATCGGCACCACCGGCTATGCCGTCGGCGCGCTGCAACACGCCCCCCCCCCCCCCCCCCCGCGCTGGGCCTGGCCGACCGGATAGTGGAGTTCGTCGCCGCCATACGGCTGGAGGCCGGGGGACGCATCCTGGCGGCGCTGCCCCAACGGGAAGGCAGCATCGCCGCCGCCCTGCTGACTGGCCAGCGCGGCCATGTGGATGCCGGCACGCTGGAGACGGTCCGCAAGGCCGGTATCGCCCATCTGCTGGCCATTTCCGGGCTGCATCTGGGGCTGGTGGCCGCCATCGCCTTCTTCGTGGCGCGGACATTGCTGGCGGCCGTGGAACCGTTGGCGCTGCGCTTCTCGACCAGGATCTGGGCGGTCCTGGCGGCGTTGGCGGCGGCCTTCGCCTATCTGTTGATGAGCGGCGCCCCGGCATCGGCCCAGCGCGCCTTTGCGATGGTGGGCGTCGTGGTGGCGGCGGTGGCGATCGGGCGCCGGGCGATCTCCATGTGGCCGGTGGCGTTGGCGGCCGTGGCGATCATGGCGACCATGCCCCACGCCGTGTTCAGCACCGGCTCCCAGTTTTCCTTCGCCGCCGTGGTGGCGCTGGTGGCCGCCTACCAGGCCCTGCGCGGCTGGCGAATGAAGCTGCTTCAGGACAGCGTCCTGACTCGCTTCACCCTCTATGCAGTGCCGCCACCGCCGCCGCCGAGACCATTGGGCGGCGCCCTGGCTCGCCTCGCCCTCTATGCGGGCGGCATCGCTCTGACCACGGTAATCGCCACGGCCGCGACCGCGCCCCTGGCCCTGGCGCTGTTCGGGCGCGTGGCGACCTATGGCGGATTTTGGCCAACATGCTGGCGGTGCCGATGGTGGCGTTGTGGGTCATGCCCTGGGGCATGGCGGCGCTGGTGCTGATGCCTTCAGGGCTGGAAGGATGGGCGTTGGCGCCGATGGGCTGGGGCATCGCGTCGATCCTGGAGGTTGCCGCCGCGGTGGGCGCGGGCGGCGGCCTGCTGACCGTTGCGGCCGTGCCGTCGTGGTTCCCTTTCGCCTATGGGCTGGCGCTGATATGGCTGTGCCTCTGGCGCCATCGCTGGCGGCTGCTGGCGCTGGTCCTCATCGCTGCATTGCTGGCGGTGTTGGCGACGGCCCGTCCGCCGGTGCCGCCTTCCGCTGGCGCTGGGGGCAAGGTGGCGGCGCGGACGGCGAGCGGCGACATGCTCCTCGCGAGCTTCCCGTGCGACGGCTGGCGCCACGGGCCGGCCCTGAGCGCCGTCGCGGTGCCGGCCTGCCTCAATAGCGGCGCAGCAGCCCCACCAGGCGGCCCTGGATCTTGACCCGGTCGGGGCCGAAAATGTGGGTTTCGTAGGCGGCGTTGGCGGGTTCCAGCGCGATGGAATCGCCGCGCCGGCGCAGCCGCTTCAAGGTGACCTCCCGCTCGTCGATCAGCGCCACCACGATGGCGCCGTTCTCGGCGCTTTCGCCCCGTTCCACGATGACGACATCGCCTTCGAAAATGCCGGCATCGATCATCGAATCGCCCTCGATCTCCAGGGCGAAGCAATCGCGGCTGCCCACCATGGTGGCGGGGACATCGATGCTTCGTTCCGGATCGCTCAACGCCTCGATCGGCGTGCCGGCGGCAATCCTGCCGTGAAGGGCCAGGGTGGCGGCGTTGCCTGTCAGCGGGCGTTCCCGGCCGCCGCCAGGGCGGGCGCGGCGCGGCGGACGGGGGAGGGGGCCGGCGGCAGGCGCCGCCAGCCCGGCGGGCAGCTTCAGCACCTCCAGGGCGCGGGCGCGGTAGGGCAGGCGGTGGATGAAGCCGCGTTCCTCCAGCGCCACGATCAGGCGATGAATGCCGGATTTGGATTTCAGCCCGACCGCGTCCTTCATCTCGTCGAAGGATGGCGAGATGCCGTCGCCGGCCAGCCTGTCGTTGATATAGAGCAGGAGTTCCTGCTGTTTGCGCGTCAACATCGCCACCACCTCCGCTGGAACGGCGCCTGTTCTTGCCCGGTTCGCCGTTCGTGTCAAGCCCGTTTCCGAATTGTGCCCAGCGGCGGAACGGCCCCTAAAAGCGCAAGATCGCCACCCGCTCGCCGGCGGCAGCGGCGGCGGCATGGGGCGGCCTGACGACCAGGCCGTCGGCCTGGGCCAGCAGCGCCAGCATGGAGCTGTCCTGGCGCGGGAAGGGGGTGGCGACCGGCAGACCGTCTTCGCCCCGCCCAAGCCTGGCGCGCAGATAATCCTGCCGCTCGTCGTTGGCGCCAAGCGGGCAGCCCAGCCGGGCCGTCTCCCGCTCGTCCCGGTCGTCGCGGCCCAGCAGGCGGGCGATGGCGGGGCGCAGGAAGACATGGCCACAGACCAGAGCCGAGACCGGATTGCCGGGAAAGCCCATGACCGCCATGCCGCGGAGCGTGCCGAAGGCGAGCGGCTTGCCAGGGCGCATGGCGACCTTCCAGAAATCCAGCGCCAGCCCTTGCTCGGGCCAGCACCTTCCTTACCAGATCGTGCTCGCCCACCGACATGCCGCCGGTGACGACCAGCACATCGGCCCCGCGCGCGCCCTCCAGCGCGGCGCGCAGCGCGGCCTCGTCGTCGCGGACAACCCCCAGCGCCAGCGCCTCGCCGCCGGCCGCCGCGACCATGGCGGCCAGCGCCAGCGAATTGGAGCCGACGATGCGGCCGGGGCCCAGCGGTTCCCCGGGCATGGCGATTTCATCGCCGGTGCCCAGGATGGCGACGCGCGGGCGGCGCACCACCTTCAGCCAGGGCAGGTTCATGGCGGCCAGCAGCGCGATCTGGCGCGGCCCCAGCCGGCAGCCGGCGGCAGGCCCGGCGTCGCCCTGGGAGAAATCCAGCCCGCCCGGGCGCACATGGCGGCCCCGGTCCACCGGCGCCAGCACCGTCACCACGGCGCCCTGGCGGCGGGTGTTCTCCTGGATGACGACGCTGTCGGCGCCCTGGGGCAGGGGGCCGCCGGTGAAGATGCGCACGGCCTGGCCCGCCTTCAGCGCCGCGCCATAGGCGCCGCCGGCCGGCGCTTCGCCCACCACCGCCAGACGCGCGGGCACGGCAGCGGCGATATCGGCGGCGCGCACGGCATAGCCATCCATGGCGGAGACGGCCGCAGGCGGCTTGGTGACGCGCGCGCGCGTGTCTTCGGCCAGGACGCGGCCGGCGGCCTGGGAGATCGCGACCTGCTCGGCGGGAAGCCGGGCCAGGGCCGCGAACATGCGCCGGCGCGCCTCGTCGACCGCGATCACGGCCCGCGCCCGTCGTGATATTCGTAACGGCCGGAGCGGCCGCCGGATTTGGCGAGCAGGCGGATGTTGTCCAGGGTCATGGAACGGTCCACCGCCTTGCACATGTCATAGACGGTGAGCGCGGCGGCCGCGACCGCCGTCAGCGCCTCCATCTCCACGCCGGTGCGGCCCTTCAGCCGGCAGCGGGCGCGGATGGCGACGGCGCTGGCCTGCTTGTCGGCCTCGAGCTCCACCGTCACGGAGGCCAGGGCAAGCGGGTGGCAGAGCGGGACGATGTCGGCGGTGCGCTTGGCGGCCATGATGCCGGCGATGCGGGCCACCGCCAGCACGTCGCCCTTGGGCACGCGCCCATCCAGGATCAGCGCCAGAGTTTCGGGCCGCATGGAGACCCGGCCTTCGGCCACCGCCTCGCGCTCGCTTTCCCGCTTTGGCGGAGATGTCCACCATGCGGGCGTTGCCGTCCGCGTCCAGATGGGTGAGGCGCCCGCTCACGCCGCCGCTCCGCCCCGGCCCAGCAGGGCGCGGGTGGCGGCTTCGATATCCGCCTGGCGCATCAGATGCTCGCCGACCAGGAAGCGGCGGACGCCGCAGCGCGCCATGCGCAGCAGATCGCCATGGCCGGTGAGGCCGCTTTCGCACACGATGTCGCGGTCGGAGGGGATGTGCGGCGCCAGGGTTTCGGCGATGGCCGTATCCGTGACCAGGGTTTTCAGGTTGCGGTTGTTGATGCCGATCAGGGCGGCGTTCAGGGCCAGGGCGCGGTCGAGCTCGGCGCGGTCGTGGACCTCGGCCAGCACGTCCATGCCGTGATCGGCGGCGCAGGCCGCAAGCTCTGCCGCCAGGGCGTCGCAGACCGCCGCCATGACGATCAGGATGGCGTCGGCATGGATGGCGCGCGCTTCGACCACTTGATAAGGATCGAGCATGAAGTCCTTGCGCAGAAAAGGCAAATTGACTTCGCTTCTGGCCTCGGTAAGGTCGCTGTCGCGGCCCTGGAACCAGGGTTCGTCGGTCAGCACCGAAAGGCAGGCGGCGCCACCCCGGCGATAGGCGCGGGCGATGGCGGCGGGGCTGGCGCCGGGGCGGATGGGGCCGGCGCTGGGCGAGGCCCGCTTGATCTCGGCGATCAGGCCGAAGCCCTGGCGGCAGGCCCCAGCCAGGGCGGCGGCGAAGCCCCGCACCGGCGGCGCGGAGCGGGCGCAGGCTTCCAGCGCGGCGGGCGGCACGGCGCGCTTGCGGGCGGCGACATGGGCGCGCTTGTCGGCGCAGATGCGCGCCAAGACGTCGCTCATGGCGCCCGGGCCGGCCCGCCGGCGATCGAGGCGAGGCGCTCCAGCTTCTCCCGCGCCCGTCCGCTGGCGATGGCCTCGGCCGCCTGCTCTGCGCCGGCGGCGAGGCTGTCCGCGCGCCCGGCGACGATCAGCGCGGCCGCTGCGTTCAGCACCACGGTGTCGCGATAGGCGCCGGGCGCCCCGGCGAGCAGCGCGGTCAGCGCCCGGGCGTTGTCCTGCGGCGTGCCGCCGGCGATGGCGGCGAGCGGTCGTGGCGCCAGGCCGGCCTCGCCCGCACGCACGGTAACGATGTTGATATGGCCGTCCTCCAGCACGGCGACGGTGTTGTCGCCCGCAAGCGTCAACTCGTCGCAACCGTCGCCGCTGTGGACCACCCAGGCGCGCTCGGCGCCCAGCTCGGCCAGCACGCGGGCCACCGGCTCCAGCCAGCGGCGGGCGAACACGCCCAGCAGATAGCGCTTCACGCCGGCCGGATTGCATAGCGGCCCCAGCAGATTGAAGACGGTGCGCGCCCCCAGCTCGCGCCGGGTCGCCATGACATGGCGCATGGCGGCGTGATGGCGCGGAGCGGCCATGAAGCCGATGCCCGCCTCGTCGATGGCCCGCTGCACCAGGTCGTAGCCGGCCTCCAGATCGACGCCGCAGGCGGCCAGCACATCCGCCGCGCCCGAACGGGAGGAGGCGGCGCGGTTGCCGTGCTTGGCCACCGTGACGCCACAGGCCGCCACCACCAGAGCGGTTGCCGTGGAGACGTTGAGCGTGCCCTTGCCGTCGCCGCCGGTGCCAACGATGTCCATGGCACCGGCAGGCGCCGTCATGGGGCGCATCCTGGACCTGAGCGCGCGGGCGCCGGCGGCGATCTCGGCGGTGGTTTCGCCGCGGGCGGCCAGCGCCATCAGAAAACCGCCCATCTGGGCCGGAGTGGCCTGGCCCGACATGACGATATCGAAGGCGCGCCCCGCTTCCTCCGGCGTCAGCGCCTCGCCGCGCCCGGCACGGGCGATGAAGGGCACCAGGGCGCGGGGCGCGTCGTTCATGCCGCCTCCGCCACAGCGGCCTGGCGCAGGAAATTGCGCAGCACGGCGTGGCCATGTTCCGAGGCGATGCTTTCGGGGTGGAACTGGACGCCGTGGATGGGAAGGGTGCGATGGCGCAGCCCCATGATCACCCCGTCGGGCGTGCGGGCATTGACTTGCAGGCAGGCGGGGAGGGTTTCGGGCGCGACAGCGAGGGAATGGTAGCGCGTGGCGCGGAAGGGGGAGGGCAGGCCGGCGAAGATGCCGCTGCCGTCGTGGCTGACCCGATCGAGCTTGCCGTGCATCGGCTGCGGGGCGCGCTGGATGCACCCGCCCAGGGCCTGGCCGATGGCCTGATGGCCCAGGCAGACGCCCAGCAGCGGCACCGCCCGTTGGGCGCAGCGGGCCACCAGATCGAGGCACATGCCGGCCCGGTCGGGATCGCAGGGACCGGGCGAGATCACCACCGCGCCGGGCTGGCGGGCGAGCACCTCGTCTGCGCTGGCGGCATCGTTGCGCAGCACCTCCGCCCGGGCGCCGAGCTCGCCCAGATAGTGGCGGAGGTTGTAGGTGAAGCTGTCGTAGTTGTCGATCAGAACCAGCATGGCGCGGCCCCTGCGGCCCGCAGCGACCATAGAGGCGCGCGGGTGGGCGGGCAATCCGCTCCGGCCCTGCCGGTCGGGCGGGCTTCAGCGGTCCGTCCGCTGCGCATCGGCGAAACGGTAGGCTTCCTCGGCGGCGCGCAGCAGGGCGCGGGCCTTGTTGCGGCATTCCTGGTGTTCGGCCTGGGGGTCGCTGTCGGCAACGATGCCGGCGCCGGCCTGGATGTGGAGGATGCCATCCTTGATGACCGCCGTGCGCAGGGCGATGCAGGTGTCCATGCCGCCATCGGCGGAGAAATAGCCGATGGCTCCCGGCATAGACGCCGCGCCTTTCGCTCTCCAGTTCGTCGATGATCTCCATCGCCCGCACCTTGGGCGCCCCGCTGACCGTGCCGGCGGGAAAGCCGGCCATCAGGGCGTCGATGGCATCAAAGCCGTCTTCAAGCTCAGCCTCCACATTGGAGCTTATGTGCATGACATGGCTGTAATATTCGATCTGGAAGCTTTCGGTGACCTTGACGCTGCCGATGCGGGCGACGCGCCCGGCGTCGTTGCGGCCCAGATCGAGCAGCATCAGATGTTCGGCCCGCTCCTTGGCATCTGCCAGCAGCTCGGCGCCCAGGGCCGCGTCTTCGGCCTTGTCGGCCCCGCGCCGGCGCGTGCCGGCCAGGGGTCTGATGGTGATGCGCTTGTCGCGCGCCCTCACCAGGATTTCCGGGCTGGAGCCCACCACCGCGAAGCCGCCGAAATTCAGATAGAACAGGAAGGGCGAGGGGTTCACCCGGCGCAGGGCGCGGTAATAGGCGAAGGGCGGCAGGGCGAAGGGCATATCGAAGCGCTGGGAGAGCACCACCTGGAAGGCATCGCCGGCGGCGATGTAGTCCTTCGCCTTTTGCACGATGGCGAGAAAGCGCGCGCGGGAGGTGTTGGAGACGGCCTCGGCCGGGCCGGCGGGCGGTGTCTGGCCGCGGGCGCGGGGCAGGGTGCGATCGAGGGCGGCGCTGGCATCGCCAAGCCGCTGGCAGGCCTGGGCGTAAGCGGTGCCGGGATCGATGCCGGCGGTGGGGCGCACCGGTGTGACGATGGTCACCTCGTCGGCCACATTGTCGAAGATCGCCATCACGGTGGGGCGCAGCAGCAGGCCGTCCGGCACATCGATGGCCCGTGGCCGCCCGGTTGGCAGGCGCTCGATCAGGCGGACCATCTCATAGCCGACATAGCCCACCAGCGCCGCCGCCATCGGCGGCAGTTCATCCGGCAGGTCGATATGGCATTCGCGCACCAGCCGTTTGAGGGAGGCGACAGCGCCCGTCTTTTCGGCGACGAAGGCGTTGGCATCGCAGCGGGCGCGGCGGTTGATCTCGGCCTTGTCGCCGCGGCAGCGCCAGATGAGGTCCGGTTTCATGCCGACGATCGAATAGCGCCCGCGCACATGGCCGCCTTCGACCGATTCCAGCAGGAAGGCGTTGGCCTCGGCGGCGGCGATCTTCAGCATCGCCGAGACCGGCGTCTCCAGGTCGGCGACCGATTTGGTCCACACCACCTGAGGCTGGCCCTGTCGGTAGCGCGCCTCGAATGCCTGGAGATCGGGCGCGAACGCCATGGCCTTAGAAGGATTGTTCCAGCAGGCGTCGATCGATGGCAACCGGCGTGGCGCGGCGCAGCGCCGCCTGGTGCTGGCGCAGGATATCGCCGATCCAGCCGTCGCGCAGCGCCTGTCCCACATCCGCCAGGGCTTCCGGATCGGAGGCCGCCTCGGCGGCGGCGACCCCGCTGAGGCGGGCGACGACCTGACCGGTGCCGTCGGCGGAGGCCGCCACCACGATCTCGCCCGGGCGGGCGGCGAACAGGGCGGCGACGGCATTGGCGCCGACGCCTGCGATGCCGCCGTCTGCGATGTCGCTGTCTGCGGTGGTTGCGTCGGCATCGGGATCGTCCGCCGCCCTGGCCCTGGGAAGCTCGTCGCGGCGGAAGGGAGCGGACGGCGTGAAGCTGGCGCCGGTGGCGCCATAGGCAGTGTCCAGATCGTCGCCGGCGCCGGTGGCCGCGGCGATGGTCCTGGCAGCGTCGGCGGCGAGTTCGGCCAGGCGCAGCCGCTGCCAGTCGTCGCGAACGGTGGCTTCGGCCTCGGCGAAGTCGCGCTGGCGGGCGGCCACGATCTCCGTCACCTCGATCACCAACAGCCCGCCATCTTCGGTTTCGATCACCGTGGAGGGGAAGTCGATCTCGCCCAGGAAGAGTTCGCCCAGAAAGCCCGGCGTCTGGGGGACGATCTGCAGGGAGAGGGCATCTTCCGCCTGCCCCTCTCTGGAGACTCGCTGCAAGGTCATGGCCTCCAGCCCCAGGGCGGCGGCCGTCTCGCGCACGCTGGCACCGGTTGCGATCAGATCGTCCATGTCGCCGGCCAGATCGAACATCGCCGCCCGGGCCCGGCGCAGCTTGATGTCCTCGGCGATGCGCTCGCGCGCCTCCTCGAAGGGCACGACCTTTTCGCCCTGGACCTCGGCGATGCGGAACAGCAGCCAGCCCCCCAGGGGCGAGGCCAGGGGGGGCACCGTTTCACCTTCGGCGGCGGCGAACAGCGGTTCGGCCAGCTCGGCGAAGAGGTCGCTTTGGGCAAACCAGCCAAACTCCAGCTCCTCGCTTGCGATATCGGCACGCTCGCGGGCGACGGCTGCGAAATCGGCGCCCGCCCGGATGGCTGCGAAGGCGGCCTGCGCCTTCTCTTCGCTGTCGAAGGCCATGCGCTCCAGGCGCCGCCGCTCGGCCTCGGCCCAGCTTGTGGGCGCGGCATCGTAGGCCTCGCGCAGGGTCGCTTCGGCCAGCTCTATCCGGCGCGCCAGGTCCTCGGGATAGACCAGCAGATAATCGGCGGAACGGTATTGAGGGGCACCGTATGCGGCCCTGTTGGCCTGGAAAAAGCTTTCCAGATCGCCGCGGGTGGGGACGGGTTCGGGGGCCAGCGCATCGTTGGCGATCACCGCGATCTCGGCCGTGCGACGTTCGAAGCGGTGGCGGAAGATGCCGAGGGCGAGAGCGTCGGGCAGCGGCGGCACGGCGCCCAGGCTGTCCAGCAGCTGCTCCTGGCGCAGCCCGTCCGCCAGTGCGGCCAGATAGCGTTCCTCGCTAAGGCCGTTGGTGGCCAGCACACCGGCGAAGACGGCGGCATCGAACATGCCGCTCCGATTGGCGAAGAGGTCGTTGGCAGCGATGTCGGCGCGCAGGGTGTCGTCGCTGACCGCGATGGCGAAGCCTGCGGCCGCGGCGTTCTCCAGCGCGTCCAGGATCAGGCCGTCCAGGGCGGCACGGGCCAGCGCCTGCGCCAGCTCCGAACCCGGTGCCACCTGGGTCCCGGCCTGCTGTAGCGGCTGGATGCGGTTGCGATAGGCGATCTGCAAATCCTGGATATCGATCTCGACCGGACCGGCTTCGGCCACGGTGGTTTCGCCACGATTGACGAATATGTCGCCCACGCCCCAGCCGACGAAGCTCAGTGCGATCACGATCAGGAAGATTTTGGCGGGCCAGGACGACGCGCCCTGGCGTATTCTGGTCAGCATGGGGCACCGCAAGCGAAGAGGGCGCGCATCCTAGATGCGGCCCCGCCATGCGGCAACCGCAGGCCTTGCCTTGCCCATGCGCCATGCGATAAGGCGGGGCGCGGTTCGGGGAGGATGGCGATGCGCTCCCTTATCGCCGGCAATTGGAAGATGAACGGGCTTGGCGCCGATGCCATGGAACGGGCGGGGGCGCTGGCCGCCAGGGCGCGCCACGGCCTGCCCTGCGACCTGTTGCTATGTCCGCCGGCGACGGTGCTGTCCCGCCTGAGTGCCGCCCTTGCCGGCAGCGGCATCGCCCTGGGTGGGCAGGATTGCCACGACGAGGACCAGGGCGCGTTCACCGGCGACATCGCGGCGGCCATGTTGGCCGATCTCGGTTGCAGCCATGTCATCGTCGGACATTCCGAACGGCGCCGGGGTCACGGGGAAACGGATGCATGGGTCGCGGCCAAGGCGGCGGCGGCGCATCGCGCCGGCCTGGTGGCCATCGTCTGCATCGGCGAAAGCGGGGAGGACCGCGCCGCCGGGCGTGCCGGCACGGTGGTCCGCCGCCAGCTCGAAGGCTCGCTCCCTGCAAACGCCACAAGCACCGACACCGTCCTCGCCTATGAGCCGGTCTGGGCCATCGGCAGCGGCAAGGCGGCCACGCTTGCCGACATCCGGGACATGCATGGCAGCCTGCGCGCGCGTCTGCTGGCCATGTTCGGCGAGGATGGGCAGGCCTTCCGCCTGCTCTATGGCGGCTCGGTGAGCGCCGCCAATGCCGGCGCGATCCTGGCGCTGGCCGATGTGGATGGCGCCCTGGTCGGCGGTGCCAGCCTCGATCCCGGCGCGTTCTGGCGGATCGCACAGGCCGGGCGGTCCGCTTGACCCCGCCGCGCAGGCGCCTATGGCACCGGCACGGGCGCTGTGCTACATGACGAAAGGCATCCCCAGCCCGGACCCATCCCACATGCAGACGATTCTGGTCATCGTGCATGTTCTTATCGCCCTGGCCATCGTCGGCCTGGTGCTGCTGCAGCGCAGCGAAGGAGGCGGCCTGGGCCTGGGTGGCGGTGGCGGCGGTGCGGGCGGCATGTCGGGCCTGATGTCGGCCAGGGGGACCGCCAGCCTGCTGACGCGGGCCACGGCGATCGCCGCGACCTTGTTTTTCGTCACCAGCCTGGTGCTCAGCATCCTGGTTTCGGGCGGCAGCGAGCGAGGCTCCATCGTGGACGACATGGCGCTGCCGGAGGCGGTGGAGGCGGAGTCCGGACCCAGCGTTCCGGTCGCGGAATGAGCGGGCGGCCGTTCCTGCCGCCAACCGTTTTCGCCATCTCCCCCCTGCCATGAGCTTCGCGGCGGCAGGCCCATGACGCGCTATATCTTCGTGACCGGCGGCGTGGTCTCTTCTCTGGGCAAGGGCCTGACCACGGCCGCGCTGGGCGCATTGCTGCAGGCGCGCGGCTACAAGGTGCGCCTGCGCAAGCTGGACCCTTATCTTAACGTCGACCCGGGCACCATGAGTCCCTACCAGCATGGCGAGGTCTATGTCACCGACGACGGCGCCGAGACCGACCTGGACCTGGGCCATTACGAGCGCTTCACGGGCGTGCCGGCGCGCAGAACCGATACCGTTACCAGCGGACGGGTCTATTCGGATGTGCTGGTGCGGGAGCGGCGGGGCGACTATCTGGGCGGCACCGTGCAGGTGATCCCCCACGTCACCGATGTCATCAAGGGCTATATCCAGGCCGACAGCGACGATGCTGATTTCGTGCTGTGCGAGGTGGGGGGCACGGTGGGCGATATCGAAGGCCTGCCTTTTTTCGAGGCGATGCGGCAGATGGTGCAGGAGATGCCGCGCGGCGCGGTGCTGTTGATCCACCACACCCTGGTGCCGTTTCTGAGCGCGGCGGGCGAGTTGAAGACCAAGCCGACGCAGCATTCGGTGAAGGAGCTGCGCTCGATCGGGTTGCAGCCCGACATCCTGGTCTGCCGTTCGGAACGGGCGATCCCGGCGGCGGATTGCAGCAAGATCGCCCGCTTCTGCAATGTGCGCGAAACGGCGGTGATTCCGGCCCTGGATGTCGATACCATCTATCGGGTGCCGATCGCCTATCACGAAGCCGGGCTGGACCGCGAGGTGCTGGCGGCCTGCGGATTGCCTGACAAGGACAGCCCCGATCTGGCGGACTGGCACCGGATCGTCGAAGGCATCCGCAGCCCCGAAGGCGAGGTGACGATCGCCGTGGTGGGCAAATATACGGACCTTGCCGATGCCTATAAATCGCTGGCCGAAGCGCTGGTCCATGGCGGTATCGCCAACCGGGTGCAAGTGAAGGCGGACTGGATCGATGCCGAAACGCTGGAAGGCCAGGATGCCATGGCCCGCCTGCGCCCGGTTCACGGCATCCTGGTCCCGGGCGGCTTCGGAAAGCGCGGCAGCGAAGGCATGATCGCCGCCGCCGCCTTCGCCCGCCAGCACCGCGTTCCCTATTTCGGCATCTGCTTCGGCATGCAGATGGCGGTGATCGAGGCATCCAGGAATCTGGCCGGGATCGCCGGCGCGTCCTCGAGCGAGTTCGGAGCTTGCGAACATCCGGTGGTGGGTCTGATGACGGAGTGGACCCAGGGCAACCGGATCGAAACACGCCCGCCCGACGGCGACATGGGCGGCACCATGCGGCTGGGAAACTACGATTGCGACCTGGTCGCCGGCAGCCGTGTCAGAGCGATCTACAGCCAGGCACGGATCGGCGAACGCCACCGCCACCGCTACGAGGTCAACATCAACTACCGCCAGTTGCTGGAAAGCCGCGGCCTGGCATTCGCCGGCCTGTCGCCCGACGGTGCCTTGCCGGAGATCGTCGAGCTTGTCGGCCACCCCTGGTTCATCGGCGTCCAGTTCCACCCCGAGCTGAAATCCAAGCCCTTTGCGCCCCACCCGCTGTTCGCGTCGTTCGTGGATGCGGCCGTCACCCATTCGCGGCTGGTCTAAGGCCATGGGCACACCCCATCGCATCCGCATCGGCGCCGTTTCGGTCGGCAACCACCTGCCGCTGACGGTGATTGCCGGGCCATGCGCGATCGAGGGGCGCGACCATGCGCTGAGAACGGCCGAGCGTCTGGTGTCGATCTGCGGCGCCCTGGACCTGCCGCTGATCTACAAAAGCTCCTACGACAAGGCCAACCGGACCAGCCTGGAAGGCGCACGCGGCGTCGGCATCGATGCGGGCCTCGCCATCCTGGCCGAGGTGAGGGAGTCCTTTGGCTGTCCCGTGCTGACCGATGTTCACGAACGCGGACAGTGCCCACAGGTGGCCGAGGCAGTGGATGTGGTGCAGATTCCTGCCTTTCTCTGCCGCCAGACCGATCTTCTGATCGCCGCCGCGGCGACAGGGCGGGCGGTGAACATCAAAAAGGGACAATTCCTGGCCCCCTGGGACATGGCGCATGTCGCCAGGAAGGTCACGGATTCGGGCAACCCCGATGTGATGGTGACCGAACGCGGCGCCAGTTTCGGTTACAACACGCTTGTCTCCGACATGCGCGCGCTGCCGGTGCTAGCGGCCGGCGGCCTGCCGGTGGTGTTCGATGCTACCCACTCCGTCCAGCAGCCGGGGGGACGGGGCGGGGCGAGCGGGGGAGAGCGGGCCTTTGTCCCGGTGCTGGCGCGGGCCGCGGTCGCGGTCGGCGTCGCGGCGGTCTTCCTGGAGACCCATGAGGAACCCGACCGGGCACCCTCCGACGGCCCCAACATGGTGCCGCTGGATGCCATGCCCGCGCTTCTGGGCCGGCTTGCCGCCATCGACCGGCTGACCAAGCAAGGCACACCCTGAAGCCACCGCGCCACCAGCCTGAAAGGAAGGATGATGTCCGATATCGTCGATATCCGCGCCCGCGAGATTCTGGACAGCAGGGGCAACCCCACGGTGGAGGTGGATGTAACGCTGGAAACCGGCGCCATCGGGCGCGCCGCCGTGCCTTCCGGAGCCTCGACCGGGCGTCACGAAGCGGTCGAACTGCGCGACGGTGACGCCAGCCGGTACCACGGCAAGGGTGTTTTGCAGGCGGTGGCGGCGGTCGAGGGCGAGATCTTCGATGCGCTGGGGGGCATGGACGCCGACGACCAGCACGCTATCGACCGGGCGCTGATCGACCTGGACGGCACCGCCAACAAGGCCCGATTGGGCGCCAACGCCGTGCTGGGCGTGAGCCTGGCGACAGCACGGGCGGCGGCCGAGGACAATGCGCTCCCCCTCTACCGCCATATCGGGGGGCTGATGGCGCGCGGCCTGCCGGTGCCGCTGATGAACGTCCTGAACGGTGGCGCCCATGCCGACAACGCGCTGGATGTGCAGGAGTTCATGATCGTGCCGCTGGGCGCCGGCAGCTTCACCGAAGCCCTGCGGACCGGCGCGGAGGTCTTCCAGAGTTTGAAGCGAACCCTGGCCAAGCGCGGGCTTTCAACCAATGTCGGCGACGAGGGCGGCTTCGCGCCAGAGCTTCGCAACACACGCGAGGCGCTGGACCTGCTCATGCAGGCCATCGAGGAAGGCGGGCACCGGCCCGGCGAAGAGGTTGCCCTGGCGCTGGACCCGGCGGCGACGGAGTTCTTCCAGGATGGTCGCTATGTCCTGGCGGGCGAGGGCAGGGCGCTGGATGCCGACGGCATGATCGCGTTCTACGACACACTGCTGGACTCCTATCCCATCGTCTCGATCGAGGACGGTCTCGCCGAAGACGATTGGGACGGCTGGGCCGCCATGACCGCCGCTCTGGGCGGGCGCGTGCAACTGGTGGGTGACGATCTCTTCGCCACCGATGCCCGCCGCCTGGGCCAGGGCCTGGCGCGGGGGGTGGCCAACGCCATCCTGATAAAGGCCAACCAGGTCGGCACCCTGACGGAGACCGTCGAGACCGTCGCTCTCGCCCATCGCAGCGGCATGGCGAGCGTCGTCTCCCACCGTTCCGGCGAAACGGAAGACACCAGCGTCGCCGATCTGGCCGTGGCACTGGGGAGCGGGCAGATCAAGACCGGCTCGCTATCGCGCTCCGACCGGACGGCCAAATACAACCGCCTGCTGAGGATCGAAGAAGAGCTGGCAGCCGCCGCCCGCTATCCCGGCCGCGCCGCCTTCGCCGGAGAGACCGCTTTCGCTTCCCAGGGCAACACCGTGAGATCGAAAGGTTTTTGTTGACAGGCGGCCCGGCGGCGCGCTCTCCTTCCGCCATGGGCCGCTTTCGGGACACGCTCCGCTCGCCCCGTCGTCTGCTGCCGCCACTGGCGGGGGCTTGCGCTGTCGCCTATTTCGGCTATCACGCGCTGCTGGCGGGCAACGACATCGCCTCCCTCGAACACCGCATCGAGCAGGCCGAATCCGCGCTCATGGCGGCCAGGGGCGAGGAGGAGCGGTTGGCCCACCGGGTGGCATTGCTGCGCCCCCAGGGCCTCGATCTCGACATGCTCGACGAACAGGCCCGCTTCATGCTCAACCTCGCCCACCCGGACGATGTCGTGATCCTGCTCGCTCCCGATTCGCCAGCTTCCAGCGAAGACGACAGCCGCTAGCCACGGCCCACCCGCCCGGGGCGCAGAAGCCGCCTACGCTTGCAGCGCCTCGCATGAGCCGGTGTTGCGCGGGGAAGGGGCGTCGTCCGCTTCCACACAGCAAGCCAGATCCCTTGACCGACAACCGCATCTCACCATATATGCGATGGCAATGAAGGCACAGCCATGAAGGCAAAGCGATGGCACAATTGACGGTTCGGGATGTGAGTTCCGAGGTGGTTGGCGCGCTCAAGCGCAGGGCCGCCGCCCATGGCAGGTCGGCGGAAGCCGAGCACAGGGACATTTTGCGCGCTTCGCTTCTGGGGGCGGTGGAGGACTTCGCCGCCCGGGCCGAAGGGTTGCGACGACGGCTGCGTTCCTCCGTCGACAGCACCGACATCATCCGCGCCGACCGCGACCGGGACGACTCCGCGTGAAGGGCTATGTGGTCGATGCCAGCGTGGCGGTGAAATGGCTGGTGGACGAGGTGTTTTCCGACCAGGCGGCCACCCTCCTTACGGGCGAAGCCACCCTGGTGGTGCCGGAGCTGGTGTTCGCCGAGGCCGTCAACGCGCTGTGGGCGATGCGGCGACGGGGCGATATCGCCGCCGAAGATCTGGGCGAGGCGGTGGATGCGTTGAAATCCGCGCCGGTCGCGATCCCCTTCTCCATGGCGCAGCTGGCCGCCGCCGCCGCTCGGCTAGCCGCCGATATCGACCACCCGGCCTATGACTGCTTCTATCTCGCCCTGGCGATCCAGACCGGCTACCCGGTGGTGACGGCGGACACCCGCTTCCATGACAAGGTGCGCGCTCATCCCTATCTGTCCGACCGCATCCGGCATGTCGCGCGCCTTGCATCGGCGCAGCCAGCCACATAGCGAACATTGTAGCGAAGTGATCTTCCCCGGAGGGACGGGCGCCACGCTCCCGAACGGCACCGACGACGCCCTGCGGCTGAAACCGCGCGGCGGGCGGCTTCTTGCATTGCCCCTGAAGCCTCCCTAAGTTTGGCGCCTGGCCGCCCGCGGGCGCGAGGGGAGACAAGCCCATGGTCCGCACCACCGCCAGGATGGGAAAACCGGCGAAAACGGCCGGGCGGGCGAACCGGCATGTCCCGCCCGTGGACGATGCTCTGCTGCTCGATTTCTACCGCCGCATGCTGCTGGTCCGCCGCTTCGAGGAAAAGGTGGGCCAGATGTATGGCATGGGGCTCATCGGCGGCTTCTGCCATCTCTATATCGGCCAGGAGGCGGTGGCGGTCGGCATGGATGCGGCGCTGGGGGAGGGCGATGCCATCGTCACCAGCTATCGCTGCCACGGCCACGCCCTGATTCGCGGTATGGCGCCAAAGTCGGTGATGGCCGAACTGACCGGGCGCGCCGGCGGCTCGTCTGGCGGCAAGGGCGGATCGATGCACATCTTCGCCCCCGAACAGGGCTTCTATGGCGGCCACGGCATCGTCGCCGCCCAGGTGCCGCTGGGAGCCGGCATCGCCTTCGCCCAGAAATACCGTGGCGGCGACCGCGCCACGCTGGCCTTTTTCGGCGAAGGCGCCGCCAATCAGGGGCAGGTCTATGAGACCTTCAACATGGCCAGCCTGTGGAAGCTCCCCATCGTATTCGTGGTGGAAAACAACCGCTATGCGATGGGAACCGGGATCGAACGGGCCACCGCCGGGACCGAGCTGTGCTATCGCGGCGAGGCCTTCGGCATCCCCGGCTTCCAGGTCGATGGCATGGATGTGGAGAAGGTTCATGCCGGCGCCTGCCAGGCCATCGCCCATATCCGTTCCGGGGCCGGGCCGATCCTGGTCGAGGTGCAGACCTACCGCTACCGCGGCCATTCCATGTCCGATCCGGCGAAATATCGCAGCCGCGACGAGGTGCAGCGGATGCGGGCCGAACACGATCCCATCGACCGCCTGCGGGCCGCCATCGCCAAACGCGGCACGGCCGACGACGAAGCGCTGCGCCAGATCGACCGGGAGGTAAAGGCCGAGGTCGCCGGCGCTGCCGAGTTCGCCCAGACCAGCCCGGAACCCGACCTTGCCCGGCTGATGAGCGACATCTATGCCGTTCCCCCCGATGCGGGGGAAAACGATGGCTGAGATCACCGTCCGCGAAGCCCTGCGCGACGCCATGGCCGAAGAGATGCGCCGCGATGGCGACGTGTTCCTGATCGGCGAAGAGGTCGGCCAGTATCAGGGCGCCTACAAGGTCAGCCAGGGGCTGCTGGAAGAGTTCGGCGAGCGGCGGGTGATCGACACCCCCATCACCGAACACGGCTTCGCAGGCCTGTCGGTGGGCGCGGCCATGGCCGGCCTCAAGCCCATCACCGAGTTCATGACCTTCAATTTCGCCATGCAGGCCATCGATCAGATCGTCAACTCCGCCGCCAAAACCCTCTACATGTCGGGGGGTCAGCTGCGCTGCCCCATCGTCTTTCGCGGCCCCAACGGCGCGGCGGCGCGGGTGGCGGCCCAGCATTCGCAGGATTTCACCTCCTGGTATGCGCATGTGCCGGGGCTGAAGGTGGTGGCGCCCTATTCGGCCGAAGATGCCAAGGGGCTGCTGAAATCCGCCATCCGCGACCCCAACCCGGTGATCTTCCTGGAAAACGAGATTCTCTACGGCCACAGCTTCGCGCTGCCCGAGGGCGAGCTGCTGGTGCCCATCGGCAAGGCCAAGGTGGAAAGGGAAGGGCGGGATGTGACCGTCGTCGCCTGCTCGATCATGGTCGCCAAAGCGCTGGAGGCCGCCCGCACCCTGGCCGGCGAGGGCATTGAGGCAGAGGTTGTCAATCTGCGCAGCGTGCGCCCCATGGACACCGCCACACTGCTGGCCTCGCTGGCCCGAACCAACCGGCTGGTCACGGTAGAGGAAGGCTGGGCCTTCGCCGGCCTGGGGGCCGAAATCGCCGCCATGGCCGTGGAACAGGGCTTCGACCTGCTGGACGCGCCGCCGCAGCGGGTCGCGGCCGCCGCCGTGCCGCTGCCCTATGCCGCCAATCTGGAACGGGCCGCTCTGCCGCAGGCCGAGAGCATCGCCGCCGCCGTGCGCAGCGTCTGCTACGCTGCGGCCTGAACGGGGAACAGCCATGCCGGTCACCATCGCCATGCCGCAGATGTCGCCGACCATGACGGAAGGCACCCTGGCCCGCTGGCTGGTCGCCGAGGGCGATGCCGTGCGGGCGGGCGACATCCTGGCCGAGGTGGAAACCGACAAGGCCACCATGGAGATCGAGGCCGCCGACGATGGCACCCTGGCCCGTATCCTGGTGGCCGAAGGCACCGACAATGTGGCGGTGAACCAGGCCATCGCCGTTCTGCTTCAGGAAGGCGAAGACGCCGCCGCCCTTCCCACCGGCCCGCAGGGCGCCGCATCGGCCCCGCCATCGGCCCCGACGGCAGCGCCGGCGCCGGCCCCGTCGCCACAGGCCGCACCACAGGCCGCACCACAAACTGCGCCCCCCTCCGGCGGAAAAGAGCAGCGCATCGCCGCCAGCCCGCTGGCCCGCAGCATGGCCCGCCAGGCCGGGCTGAATCTGGCCGGCATCGCCGGCAGCGGCCCCCGCGGTCGCATCGTCAAGCGCGACATCGAGGCCGTCCTGGCCGCCGGCAAACCCGCCGCCGCGCCGGCCGCAGCCGCCCCGGCCGCCTTTCAGAAGGTCCGTCTCACCGCCATGCGCCGCACCATCGCCGAACGGCTGCAGGAGGCAAAGCGGACCATCCCCCATTTCTATCTCACGGCCGATTGCGACCTGGACGCTCTGCTGGCGCTGCGCTCCCAGATCAACCGGCGCGGCGATGGCAAGCTCTCGATCAACGATTTCCTCATCCGCGCCCTGGCTCTGGCCCTGGTCCAGGTGCCGGACGCCAATGCGCAATGGGCGGGCGATGCCATCCACCGTTTCTCCTCGGTCGATCTCGCCGTCGCCGTCGCCGTCGAGGGCGGCCTCCTCACCCCCGTGCTGCGCGCTGTCCAGGACAAGGGCCTGGTGGCGATCTCGCAAGAGATGGCGGCGCTGGCCTCCCGCGCCCGGGCCGGCAAGCTGCTGCCGGAGGATTACCGGGGCGGCGGCTTCACCCTCTCCAATCTGGGCATGTATGGCGTGCGCCAGTTCGACGCCGTCATCAATCCGCCCCAGGCCGGCATCCTGGCGGTCGGCGCCGGCCAGCCGCGCCCGGTGGCCAGGGACGGCGCGCTGGCCGTGGCAACGCTGATGACCTGCACGCTTTCGGCCGACCACCGGGTCATCGACGGGGTCATCGCCGCCCGGCTGCTGGCGGCCTTCAAGGGCCTGGTCGAAGACCCGCTCGCCCTGCTGCTGTAGGAGACGGGCATGGACACCCGCCGCTTCGACCTCGCCGTCCTGGGCGGCGGCCCCGGGGGCTATGTCGCCGCCATCCGCGCCCGCCAGCTGGGCATGAAGGTGGCGCTGGTGGAACGCGAGCATCTGGGCGGCATCTGCCTCAATTGGGGCTGCATTCCCACCAAGGCGCTGCTGCATTCGGCAGAGGTCATGCACCTACTGAAACACGCCTCCGCCTTCGGGCTGAAGGCAGAGAACATCGCCTTCGATACCGGCGAGACCGTCGCCCGCAGCCGCCGGGTGGCCGCCAGGCTCGCCAGGGGGGTCGAACAGCTGCTGAAGAAGAACCGGGTCGCCGTCTTCACCGGCCACGGCCGCCTCGCCGGCCCCGGCCGGCTGGCGGTGGCCGGCAAGGATGAAGGCATCGAACTCGCCGCCCCCCATATCGTGCTCGCCACCGGTGCCCGGCCCCGCCAGCTGCCGGCGGCGAAGGCGGATGGGCGCGTGCTGTGGACCTACAAGGAAGCCATGGTGCCAAAGCGCATCCCGGCCTCGCTGCTGGTGATCGGCGCCGGCGCCATCGGCATCGAGTTCGCCAGCTTCTACCGGGAGATGGGGGCCGAGGTCAGCGTGGTCGAGGCGGCAGAGCGCATCCTCCCCGCCGAGGACGCCGAAATCTCGGCCCTGGCGCATCAGGCCTTCGCGGGCCGCGGCATCGCCTTCCACACCGGCACCAGCGCCCGCCTGCTCGCCGCTTCGGGCCGGGGCGCCCGCTTCGCCCTGGAAGACGGCGCCGGCGCCTCCCGGGAGGTGAAGGTAGAGCGCGCCATCCTGGCCATCGGCATCCGCGGCAATGTCGAAGACATCGGCCTGGAAGGCACGGCCGTGGCGGTCGAAAACCACCATGTGGCGGTGGACCGCTGGCAGCGGACCGGCGAAGACGGCATCTACGCCATCGGCGATCTCGCCGGCCCACCCTGGCTCGCCCACAAGGCCAGCCACGAGGGCATCCTCTGCGTCGAGCGCATCGCCGGCCTGGAAGGCCTCCACCCGCCCGGCCCCGGCGCCATCCCCGCCTGCACCTACAGCCGCCCCCAGATCGCCAGCATCGGCCTCACCGAAGAGGCGGCCCGGGCCGCCGGTCACGAGCTCCGCATCGGCCGCTTCCCCTTCGCCGGCAATGGCAAAGCCATCGCCATGGGCAGCGACAGCGGCCTGGTGAAAACCGTCTTCGACGCCAACAGCGGCGCGCTGCTGGGCGCCCACATGATCGGGGCCGAGGTGACGGAGCTGATCGGCGGCTATGCCGTCGCCCGCACCCTGGAGACCACCGAGGCCGAGCTGATGGCCACCATCTTCCCCCACCCCACGCTCTCGGAGGCCATGCACGAGGCGGTGCTTGCCGCCTGGGGGCGCGCCATCCATATCTGAAGGCACAGGAGCATCCCATCACCCGCCTGTCGCTCACAGCCGCCGCGCCCGCCCGCCATCCGGAGAAAACCTGGAAGGCACCGTCCGCGCCCGCCCGCAAGCCGCCCTGGATCCGCGCCCGCGCGCCGGGTTCGCCCGCCTTCCAGGCCATGCGGCAACGGGTGCGCCGGGCCGGCCTCGCCACCGTGTGCGAAGAAGCCGCCTGCCCCAATATCGGCGAATGCTGGGCCGAAAACCACGCCACGGTGATGGTTCTGGGCGATATCTGCACCCGCGGCTGCGCCTTCTGCCATGTCGCCACCGGGCGCCCGCGCCCGGTCGATGCTGGCGAGCCGGCCCGGCTGGCCGCCATGGTGGCAGAGTTGGGGCTGGACCATGTGGTCGTCACCTCGGTCGATCGCGACGACCTGCCGGATGGCGGCGCCGGTCATTTCGCGGCCTGCATCCGCCAGCTGCGCCAAGCCGCGCCCACGACCAGCATCGAGGTGCTCACCCCCGATTTCCTGCACAAACCGGGCGCGGTGGAATGCCTGGTCGCCGCCCACCCCGATGTCTTCAACCACAATCTGGAAACGGTGGCGCGCCTCTATCGCCAGGTTCGCCCCGGCGCGCGTTACTTTGCCTCGCTCAACCTGCTCTGGCAGGTGAAACGGGCCGCGCCCGCCATCGTCACCAAATCGGGCCTGATGGTGGGGCTGGGCGAGGGCCGGGACGAGGTGCTGCAAACCATGGACGATCTGCGCGCGGCCGGGGTCGCCTTCCTCACCGTCGGTCAATATCTGCAACCCACCCCGCACCACCGCCCGGTCGGGCGCTTCTGGACGCCGGACGAGTTCCAGGAGCTGGAGCGGATCGGCTATGCCAAGGGCTTCCAGATGGTCAGCGCCAGCCCGCTCACCCGCTCCTCCCACCATGCCGGCCGGGATTTCGCCGCCCTGAAACGGCGGCTTTCGGCCTGATGCCCAGCCATCGCGAATGCCGGGAGCTGCCCTGGAGCGCCCGCCAGCTGTGCGCCCTGGTGGCCGATGTGGGGCGTTATCCCGAATTCCTCCCCTGGTGCGTGGCGGCGCGCATCCGGCAGCGCCGGGGCTTGGCCTTCCAGGCCGATCTCCAGGTGGGCTTCAGGCTCTTCCGCGAAACCTTCACCTCCCAGGTCAGCGTCACGCCCGAACGGCGGATCGATGCGGTCCACATCGCCGGCCCGTTCCGGCACATGAGCAATCGCTGGCTGTTCCTGCCCCGCAACGGCGGCTGCGAGGTGGATTTCGCGATCGATTTCGCCTTCCGCTCGCCCCTGCTGCGGCGGGTGGCAGAGCCGTTGTTCCACCAGGCGGCGCAGCGCATGGTCGGCGCCTTCCAGGCCCGCGCCGGCGTCCTCTACGGCCTGCCGGAAGGCGCCGGGCCGCAACGGGAAAACGCGGCCTAGACGCTCAGCCTTCGGCCAGGGCCAGCGCCAGGTCGAGGGCATCGGCCACGGCGGCCATGCGCACGGCGCCGCGCCCGATATCGCCATAGCGGCACATGCGATGCAGCGTGGCGCCCGGGCGGGCGGCGGCGATATGCACCAGCCCGGCCGGCTTGCCCGCCCCAGCGCCGCCCGGCCCGGTGCCGCCCGGCCCGGCGATACCGGTGACGGCGATGGCGATGCGGTCCGCGCGCCGTTGCAGCGCGCCTTCCGCCATGGCGCGCGCCACCTCTTCGCTCACCGCGCCATGGCGGCGGATCAGGGCCGCATCCACGCCCAGCATCTCCACCTTGGCATCGTTGTCATAGGCCACGAAGGCGCAGACGAAGACGTCGGAGGCGCCGGCGATGGCGGTCAGCGCGGCGGCGACCAGGCCGCCGGTGCAGGATTCGGCCGTTGCCAGCCGCCACCCCTGGGCGCGGCAGGCCGCCAGCAGCCGGGCGGCCCGGGCCAGGACGGCACCGTCGAACAGGCCAGCGTCACCCATCGCCCAGCCCGCCCGCCACGATGCCCGCCGCCAGGCCTGCGGCCATCATACCCGGCGCGCCCGGCAGGTGCCGTCCCAGCATTCCTGCCAACCACGGCTTCCAGATGGCGAGCAGGCCAGCACAAAGGCCGCGCCTCACAGCGCCAGCGCAACCGGCTGGCCCGCCACCTGGCCGGTCGCGATGGCGGGACGATCCGGCGCGCCATCGGGCGGGGAGGGCGCCGGCAGCCGGGCGACGGCTGGCCACCCCGGCGCGAACCGGCCCGCCGCCCGCACCAGCCGCGCCCAGGAACTGGCCCGCCACAGCAAGGCGATGCCGGGCACTGAAGCCCAAATGTCCGAGGCCAAGCGCGGCAGGCCGCTGCCGCCACAGGTTGCCATCGGTGCCGCCGGCGAGGCCGGGACGACGCCTTGGGCCGGCGTTCACGGCATCTCCGGCATGGTGGCCGCCATCTCGGGCGGGATTGCCATCGTCACCGCCGCCTGGGCGGCGATGCCTTCGCCGCGCCCGGTGAAGCCCAGGCCGTCGCTGGAGGTGGCCTTGACATTGACCCGCGACCGTTCCACCGCCAGCAAGCCGGCAACCCTCGCGCGCATGGCGTCCTGATGGGGCGCCAGGCGCGGGCGCTGGCAGATCAGGGTGATGTCGGCATGGACCAGCCGCGCCCGCCGCCGGGCGGCGATGTTGCCGGCGGCGGACAGAAGGTCGGCGGAATCGCGCCCGCGCCAAGCGGGATCGCCGGGGGGCGCGAGGCGCCCCAGATCGCCTTCGCCCAGCGCCCCCAGCATAGCGTCCACCAGGGCGTGAAGGCCGACATCGGCGTCGCTGTGGCCCGCCAGGCCGGCATGGTGCGCGATTCTGACGCCGCACAGCATGACATGATCGCCCGGCGCGAAGGCGTGGACATCGAAACCGGTGCCGACACGCATTTCGTGCATCTCGCCCCGCTTCGGCCACTCCAGGCGCAGGGCGGCACGGCGCAGGTCGGCGGCGGTGGTGATCTTCAGGTTGTCTTCGTCGCCGGCCACGGTGTGCACCTCCATTCCGGCCGCGGCGGCAATGGCGGCATCGTCGTCGAGGTCGCTGCCGGCGTGGCGTTCGTGGGCGGCCAGGATGGCGGCGAAGTCGAACGCCTGGGGGGTCTGGGCGCGCGCTACGCCGTGCCGCTCCAGCGAGGCGACCGCTTTGCCACCCCGGCAGCGCTTCAGGGCATCGGCAACCGGCAGCACGGGGATGGCGGCGACGGCGCCCTGGGCCAGGGCCTGGCGCAGGCGGGCGATCAGGGTCGGGGCGACGAAGGGGCGGGCGGCGTCGTGGATCATGACATGGCGCGGCGGCGAGGAGGCCAGGGCGCGCAGCCCGCACAAAACCGATCGCTGCCGGCTCTCCCCGCCCGCCACTGGCACCGGCAGGTCGCGCCCGGCCAGGGCGGCGGCGCAGATATCCTGCCGTTCGGGGGCGCAGACCACCTGCAAGGGCCCCAGCCCGCCGGCGGCGGCCAGGCTTTCCAGGGTCCAGGCCAGCAGGGGGCGCCCCGCCAGGGGGCGATATTGCTTGGGCAGGCCGCCCCCGGCCCGGCTGCCCCGCCCACCGGCGGCCACCACCACGGCGATCTCGTCCATCCCCTCTGCCAGCGTATCCGCCGCCAGCTTACGGCGGCAGGCGAGGGGCGTCGATGGCCCGCCGCTGCCCGTGGCCTTCGCCCTTTGCCTGGAAGGCGGGAAAAGGCCAGGATAGGGCCATCGCGACAGGAGATCGCCATGACCGCCCCCACCACGCCACCCGCCACGGCCGGCGCCGCCCTGCGATGACCGTCGCGCTTCACCTGGCGGCGGCGGCCGCCCTGCTTCCCGCCTGCCTGGCGGCCTGGTGCGGCGATGGCAGGGGGCGGAACTGGGCGTTCTGGCCCGCCTTTGCCCTGGCCGCCCTGGTGGCGGCGGGCTGGGCGGTGGCGCAGCTGCAGCCGGCCTGGAACCCCGCCTTCGGCACCGCCCTGTGGCTGGCGGTTGCCAGCGCCCTGGCGGCCTTCCTGGCGCTTTCCTGCCTGGTGGCCGAGCTGTGGCGGCTGGGGCCGCTGCTGGCGCCCTATCTGCTGGCGCTGGCGTTGGCGGCGGGCGTCTGGGGCGGGGCGCCGGCCCTGGGCGGGACGGCGGCGGGGGCCTGGTTTGCGCTGCCCTGGTTTGCGCTTCATGTCGCGCTGGCGCTGCTGGCCTATGCGCTGGTGACGCTGGCGGCGGTGGCCGGCGTGGCGGCCATGTGCCAGGAACGGGCGCTGAAGCGGCGCCGCCCCGCCAGGCTGGCGCGGCTGCTGCCATCGCTGGCCGATTCCGAGCGGATGGAATACCGGCTGCTGGCGGCGGGCTGGGCGGCGCTGGCCGCCAACATCGCCACCGGCATGGCCGCCCGCCATGGCGGCGAGGCGGCGCTGCTGGCCTTCGACCACAAGACCGTGCTGACGCTGGCCGCCTTCGCCACCATCGCCGCTCTGCTGGCGGCGCGGCGCTGGCGGGGCATGCGCGGGCGCCAGGCGGCCCATCTGGCCCTGGCCGGCTGGCTGCTGATGACGCTGGCCTGGCCGGGCGTGAAATTCGTCACCGACGTGCTGATCGGCGCATGATCGCCATGCCGGCCGGCCTGCGGCCATGGCTGCGCCGCCAGGGAGTGAGCCGCAAATTCGCCCTGCTGCTGACGCTGGCCGCCGGCGCCTCCGGCGTTGCCACCTATGGCGCGCTGACCCGTTCCGGCCCCTATGGCCCCGATACCGAAACGATCATCGTTCTGCTTTATGTCGATCTGGCGCTGCTGCTGGGGCTGGGCGCGGTGGTGGCGCGCCATCTGCTGGCGCTGTGGGCCTCGCGCCGGCGCGGCCTGGCCGCCTCGCGCCTGCAGATGCGCCTGGTGGCGGCCTTCAGCCTGGCGGCCATTCTGCCCGCCATCCTGGTGGGCATCTCTTCGGCCCTGTTCTTCACCCTGGGGGTGGAGGCGTGGTTCAGCGAGCGGGTACGCACCGCCCTTTCCCGCTCGGCCGAAGTGGCCCAGGCCTATGTCAACGAGCACGCCTCCAACATGCGCGCCCATGTTCTGGCCATGGCCGGTGATCTGGACCGGGCCGGGCCGGCGCTGCTGGCCGCCGAGGGCAATCTGAACCGCACTCTGGAGGCCCAGGCGGCGCTGCGCGAATTCTCCGAGGCGCTGGTGTTTCGCGGCGACGGCCAGGTGCTGGGGCAGACCCAGCTCAGCTTCTCGCTGGCGCTGTCGCTGGAGCTGCTGCCGCAGACGGTGCTGCTGCAGGCCCGCCCCGACCGGGTGCAGATGCTGACCGCCCAGGGCGGCGACCGGGTGCGGGCGCTGGTGCGCCTGCAAAGCGCCCCCGACAGCTATCTGATCGTGGGGCGGCTGGTGGACCCGGTGGCGATCGGCCACAGCCGGCGGGTGGCGGGCGCGGTGGAGGAATTCCAGGCCCTGGAAGGGCGGCGCGGCGACCTGCAGATCGCCTTTGCGCTGGTTTATGTGCTGGCGGCGCTGCTGTTGCTGTTCGCGGCGGTGTGGTTCGCCCTGCAATTCGCCCAGCGCCTGGTGGCGCCGGTGGCGGCGCTGGCGGATGCGACCGAGCGGGTGCGGGGGGGCGACCTTTCGGCCCGGGTTGACGATGGCGACGACCGCGACGAGCTGACGGCGCTTTCCCGCGCCTTCAACCGCATGACCGGCCAGCTGGACCGCCAGCGCCGCGCCCTGGTGGACGCCAACCGTCAGCTGGACACCCGCCGCCGCTTCACCGAATCGGTGCTCTCGGGCGTCAGCGCCGGCGTGGTCGGGCTGAACGATGCCGGCGTGGTGGAGTTGCCCAACCGCCGCGCCCTGGCGCTGCTGGGCCGTTCGCGCCGCGCCCTGGTGGGCCAGAGGCTGGACGCCGCCGTGCCCGAGCTGGGCGCGCTGCTGGGCCAGGCCATGGCGGGGCCTTCTTACCGCGCGGCCGGCAATGTGGAGCTGGTGAGGGACGGCCATGTCACCAGCCTGATGGTCCGCATCGCCTCCGAGCGGGAGGGAAGCCACGGGGTGGGCGGCTATGTCGTCACCTTCGACGATGTGACGCCGCTGGTGGCGGCCCAGCGCAAGGCGGCCTGGAGCGATGTGGCAAGGCGCATCTCGCACGAGATCAAGAACCCGCTGACCCCCATCCAGCTTTCCGCCGAACGCCTCAAGCGCCGCTATCTGCCCCAGATCGCCCGCATCGACGCCGCGCCGGAGGTGTTCGAGGCCTGCACCGACACCATCGTGCGCCAGGTGGACGATCTGCGCCACATCGTCGATGCCTTTTCGGATTTCGCCCGCCTGCCGGCGCCCGAACTGGCCCGCGAGGATGCGGTGGCGCTGGTGGAGGGCGCCCTGGCGCTCCACGAGATGGCCCATTCCGTCATCGCCTTCGAGCGCAGCTATCCCGCCCGCCACCCGCTGCTGCTGTGCGACCGGCGCCAGATCGCCCAGGTGCTGGGCAACCTGGTGAAGAACGCGGTCGAGGCCATCGCCGCCACGGGCGGGGAAGGGGGGCGCGTGCGCGTCACGGTTGCCGAACGGGGCAGGCATTGTATCGTTCGCATCCTGGACAATGGCTGCGGGTTGCCCCAGGTGCCGAGCGAGACTCTGTTCGAACCCTATGTGACCCATCGCCACAAGGGAACCGGGCTGGGCCTGGCCATCGCCCGGCGCATCGTGGACGACCATGGCGGGCGCCTGCATCTGGCCGCCGGCGAGGAGGGCGGGGCGTGCGCCACGCTCAGCCTGCCGCTGGCCGCGCCCGGCGGGGAGGGGGAGCGGGAGGGGGAGGGAGAGCGATGAGGCGCGACGAAATCCTGATCGTGGACGACGAGGCCGACATCAGGGCGCAGGTGGCCGGCATCCTGGAAGACGAGCGCTTTGCCGTGCGCATGGCCGCCGGGGCCAGGGAGGCGGCGGCGGCGGTGCATGCGCGCACGCCTTCCCTGGTGCTGCTGGACATCTGGCTGAAAGGCGGCGGCGGCGACGGCATGGCGCTGCTGAAGCGGTTCGTGAGCGAGCGCCCGCGCATGCCGGTGGTGATGATCAGCGGCCACGGCACCATCCAGACCGCAGTGGATGCCATCAGGATCGGCGCCTACGATTTCATCGAAAAGCCGTTCGAGGCCGACCGCCTGCTGCTGGTGGCCCGGCGGGCGATGAAGGCGGCGCTGTTGCAGCGCGAAAACGAGGAGCTGAAGGAAAAGACGCCGATCGAGGACGAGCTGATCGGCCATTCTGCCGCCATGGCCCAGCTGCTGACGGCGGTGAAGCGGGTGGCGCCGACGGAAAGCCGGGTGCTGATCACCGGCCCGGCCGGGGCCGGCAAGGAGGTGGTGGCGCGCCATCTGCACCGGCTTTCCCAGCGCGCCGCCGGCCCCTTTGTGGCGATCAACGCCGCCACCATGGCGCCGGAGCGGATCGAGCTGGAGTTGTTCGGCGCCGAGCGGGGGGCGGTGAGCTCGCAGCCGGCCGGGGCCGTCGGCCTGTTCGAGCGCGCCCATGGCGGCACCCTGCTGCTGGACAATGTCGCCGACATGCCGCTTCAGACCCAGGGCAAGATCCTGCGCGCCCTGCAGGATCAGACCTTTTTGCGCGTGGGCGGGACGGTGCCGGTAGAGGTGGATGTGCGCGTGATCGCCACCGCCAACCGCGCCCTGAAAGACGGCATCGCCGCCGGCAGCTTTCGCGAAGACCTGTTCTATCGCCTGAATGTGGTGCCGCTGCGGGTGCCGCCGCTGGCCGAGCGGCGCGACGACATCGCCCCGCTGTGCCGCCATTTCGTCCGCCGCGCGGCCAGCCAGCAGGGCCTGGTGGCGCGCCGCCTGGCCGACGACGCCCTGGCGGCGATCGAGGCGGCCGACTGGCCCGGCAATGTGCGCCAGCTGCGCAACCTGATCGACTGGCTGCTGATCATGTCGCCGGGCGATGGCGCTGTTCCGGTCACCGCCGCCATGCTGCCGCCGGAGCTGGTGGGCAAGGGGCCGCTGGCGCCCAGCGACGGCGCCGGGATCGTCGCCATGCCGCTGCGGGAGGCGCGCGAAGCCTTCGAGCGGCGCTATCTCGCCTCGCAGCTGCGCCGCTTCGGCGGCAACATCTCGCGCACCGCCGCCTTCGTCGGCATGGAGCGCTCGACGCTCTATCGCAAGCTGAGGGCGCTGGGGATGGAAGAGGACGCGCGCCCGGGCGCCGGGCTGCCGGGCGTGTAGGGAGGGCGGGGTGCGGGTCGTCGTCTGCGGCGCGGGCCAGGTCGGCTTCAACATCGCCCGCCAGTTGGCGAGCGAGGGCAACGACGTGACCGTGATCGACATGGACCGGGAGCGGGTGCGCCGCGTCACCGAAACCATCGACGTGAAGGGGCTGGCCGGGCTGGCCGCGCTGCCGCCGGTGCTGGCCGAGGCCGGGGCCGAGGACGCCGACATGCTGATCGCCGTCACCCATGCCGACGAGGTCAACATGATCGCCTGCCAGGTGGCCCATTCCATCTTCAACGTGCCCACCAAGATCGCCAGGGTGCGCCACCAAGCCTATCTGGAGCCGGCCTGGCGCAACCTGTTCAGCCGCGACCATCTGCCCATCGATGTCGTCATCTCGCCGGAGGTGGAGGTGGGCCGGGCCATCGTTCGCCGCCTGGATGTGCCGGGCGCGCTGGATGTCATCCCCATGGCCGACGACCGGGTGCGCGCCATCGCCGTGCGCTGCCTGCCCGATTGCCCGGTGCTGGACACGCCGCTGCGCGAGCTGACCGAGCTGTTCCCGCAGCTGAAGATCGTCGTGGTCGGCATCGTCCGCGACGATGCGCTGATCGTGCCGACGCCGACTGCGGAGATGCGGGCCGGCGACGAGGTCTATTTCGTCGCCGACAGCGACCATGTCGGGCGCGCCATGGCGGCCTTCGGCCACGAGGAGGCGGAGGCCAGGCGGGTGATCGTCATCGGCGGCGGCCATATCGGGCTTTTCATCGCCCGTCAGCTGGAGGCCCACCACCCGGCCATGCGCTGCAAGCTGATCGAGCTCGACCCGGGCCAGGCCAACGCGGCCGCCGCCAAGCTGACCCGCACCACCGTGCTGCTGGGCGACGCGCTGGACCGCGCCCTGCTGGACGAGGCCAATGTCGGCCAGACGGAGACGGTGGTGGCCGTCACCAACGACGACGAGGTGAACATCCTCTCCTCGCTGCTGGCCAAACGGCTGGGCTGCGGCTGGGCGATCACCCTGGTGAACTCCAACAGCTACGGGCCGCTGGTGGGGCAGCTGGGGGTGGATGCCGTGGTGGATCCGCGCGGCTCGACGGTCTCCACCATTCTCCAGCATGTCCGGCGCGGGCGCATTCGCGGCGTCCACAGCGTGCGCGAGGGCGCGGGCGAGTTCATCGAAGCCGAGGCGCTGGAGACCTCCGCCGTCACCGGAAGGAATATCGGCGCCATCCATCTGCCCAAGGGCATTCTGATCGGCTCGGTGATCCGCGCCGGCGAGGTGATCGTCCCGCGCGGCGACACCCGCATCCTGGCCCACGATCGGGTGGTGCTGTTCACCAACGCCAATCTGATCCGCAAGGTGGAAGAGCTATTCTCCGTCGGCCTCGAGTTCTTCTGAGGCCGGAACCGCAAACCAGGGAGGGAAGGCCATGTCGCGCCTGGCCTATGTCTGCGGGCGTTATCTGCCCCACAGCCGCGCCCGGGTGCATATCGACGACCGCGCCCATCTGTTCGCCGACGGCGTCTATGAGGTGATTCTGGTGGCGGGCGGGCGCTTGATCGACGAGCAGGACCATATGGCCCGCCTGGCCCGCTCGCTGGCCGCCATCGACATGGCGCTGCCGATGAGCGCGCGGGCGCTGGCCCACATCATGCGCCAGACCGTTCGGAAGAACCGGGTCGCCGACGGCATGGTCTATCTTCAGATCAACCGCGGCCAGGCGCCGCGCAACCACGTCTATGACAACGATGCCCTGGCGGCGACGGTGATCTGCACCGCGAAACGGGTCGCGCTGCCGGAAGATGCCGGGGAAGGGGTGAAGGTCGTCACCCGCCCGGACCAACGCTGGGCCCGGCCCGATATCAAAAGCGTGGCGCTGCTCCCCAACATCATGGCCAAAACGGCGGCGGCCCGGGAAGGGGCCTATGAGGCCTGGCTGGTGGATGGCGATGGCCTGGTCAGCGAATGCAGCGCGTCGAACGCCTGGCTGGTGGATGGCGAAGGCCGCGCGGTCACCCGGCCCCTGGGGACGGGCATCCTGGCCGGCATCACCCGCCAGCGGCTGATCGCGCTGGCCCGACGGGAAGGCATCGAGGTGGTGGAACGGGCCTTCACCGTCGCCGAGGCCAGGGCGGCCCGCGAGGCCTTCCTCACCAGCACCACCTCGCTGGTCAAGCCGGTGGTGCAGATCGACGACGCCGTGGTCGGCAATGGCCATCCCGGCACCGTCACCCGCGCCCTGTTCGCCGCCTACCGTACCTTCCTGCGCGGCGGCGGAGGGGAGGCGCCCCGCCCGGAACAGGCCCCCGGCACATGAGGCCCTAATCTCACCGCCCTGCGCGCCCCGAAGCGGGAGGGGCCGGGATAGCGCCTCGTGCCGGGGGCCTTGTGCCGGGGGGCGGAAGCGGCTAGGCTGATCGCATCGGGCAGCGGGGCGCGCGCAAGCCCAGGGGAGACGATGCCATGGCGCAGGATCGCCCGCACAATCTGCAGGAGACGTTCCTGAACCACGTGCGCAAGGGCAAGACGCCGGTCACCGTCTTTCTGGTGAACGGGGTCAAGCTGCAGGGCGTCATCGCCTGGTTCGACGCCTTCTGCATCCTGCTGCGTCGCGACGGCCATTCCCAGCTGGTCTATAAACACGCCATCTCGACGGTGATGCCGGCCGGGCCCTTGCGGCTGTTCGAACAGGAAGGCGGCGGCGATACCGGGGAAGCGGACCACGCCTGAACGCCACGACAGCCGGGCGCTGCCGCGCACCCTGGTGCTATGCCCCATCCTGCGCCGTGGGCGGGGCAGGGGGCGCGAGCCGGACCGCATCCTGGCCGAGGCGCTGGCGCTGGCGCGCGCCATCGGCCTGGAGATCGTCGCCGGCGAAATCCTGCCCCTGCGCCGCGCCCGCGCCGCCACCCTGCTGGGCGCCGGCCAGGTGGAGGAGCTCAAGGGCTTCGTCGCCGAACGGCGGGCGCAGCTGGTGTTCGTCGATGCCGCGCTTTCGCCGGTGCAGCAGCGCAATCTGGAACAGGCTTGGCGCGCCAAGGTGATCGACCGCACCGGGCTGATCCTGGATATTTTCGGCGCCCGGGCGGCCAGCCGCGAAGGCGTGCTGCAGGTGGAGATGGCGGCGCTGGCCTATCGCCGCAGCCGGCTGGTGAGAAGCTGGACCCATCTGGAACGCCAGCGCGGCGGCTTCGGCTTCGTCGGCGGGCCGGGCGAATCCCAGCTGGAGATCGACCGGCGGCTGATCGACGCCCGCCTGGCCCGGCTGCGCCGCGAGGCGGACGCCATCGCCCGCATGCGCCGCCAGCAGCGCAGCGCCAGGCGCCGGGTGCCTTATCCCGTCATCGCCCTGGTGGGCTACACCAATGCCGGCAAATCGACCCTGTTCAATCGCCTTTCGGGGGCCGGCGTCTCTGCCGGCCAGCGGGTGTTCGAAACCTTGGATCCCACCATGCGCGGCCTCGATCTGCCGTCCGGCCAGCGCGTCATCCTGTCCGACACGGTAGGCTTCGTCTCCGAACTGCCCACCGTGCTGGTCGCCGCCTTTCGTGCCACCCTGGAAGAGGTGGTGGAGGCGGACCTGCTGCTGCATATCCGGGACGCCAGCGATCCCGATGGGCAGGCCCAGGCGGCCGATGTGGCGGCGGTGCTGGAGGAGCTCGGCATCGACGAGGCCCGGCGCCGCGAGCGCACGATCGAGGTGATGAACAAGATCGACCTGCTGGAGCGGGCCGAACGGAGCCGCCTGGCCACCGCCATCGCCAGGCGCAGCGACGCCGTCGCCGTCTCGGCGGCCACGGGCGCGGGCATGGCCGGCCTGCTGGAGCTGGTGGCGGGGCGGGTCTGGGACGGGCGCGAGGTGCTCGACCTGACGCTGCCGGTGGCCGATGGCAGGGCGATCGGCTTTCTCTACCGCCACGGCGAGGTGCTGGAGCGCGAGGATGGCGCCGCCGGCATCCGTTTCAAGGTTGCCATGGAGGGCAGGAACCTGGCCCGGTTCAGGAAGATGGCGCCGCTTCGCTAAGCTTGGCCTCGTTCCACAGCCGCTCCATCTCGGGCAGCGAAGCGTCGTCGGCGCTGCGGCCCCGTTCGGCCAGGCGGGCTTCGATATGGCGGAAGCGGGCCTCGAATTTGCGGTTGGTGCGCGCCAGGGCGGCTTCCGGATCGACGCCCAGATGGCGGGCGAGGTTGACGGCGCTGAACAGCAGATCGCCCAGCTCGTCCTCCAGCCGCCCGCGCCCGCCGCCGCTGGCGATCTCGTGCCTGAGCTCGTCGAATTCCCGCCCGGCATCGGCAACCACGGCGGCCGCATCCGGCCAGTCGAAGCCGGTGGCGGCCGCGCGCTGTTGCAGCTTGGCGGCGCGGGTGAGGGGGGCGAGGCCGGCGGCGATGCCGTCCAGGGCCGAGGGCAGGCGGCCTTCGCGCCGGGCGGCGGCGCGGCGCTGGCGGGCCTTGCGCGCTTCCCAGGCCTCGCTTTGGTCCCGGGCGCTGGCGGCGTCGCCGCTGTCGGCAGCGGCGAAAACATGGGGATGGCGCTCTATCATCTTGTCGCCGGCGGCCCGGGCCACATCGTCGAAGGCGAACAGGCCGGCCTCGCCCGCCAGATGGGCGTGGAAGACCACCTGGAACAGCAGGTCGCCCAGCTCCTCCTGCAAACCCGGCCAGTCCCGCCTGGCGATGGCGTCGGCGACCTCATAGGCCTCTTCGACGGTGTAGGGCGCGATGGAATCGAAATCCTGCTCCCGGTCCCACGGGCAGCGGCGGCGCAGCGCCGCCATCACCGCCAGCAGACGGGGCAGGGGTTCCGGCGCGGCGCCAGACCGCTCGGCCATAGTTCGTTCGGCCATGGGGCGGCCCTCAGCTTTGCCGATATTGGCGCGCGCCGAAGGAGACCGCCCAGCTTTCCGGGGTGAAGCCTGTCACCACATCGGCCGAGGCGGCGATGTCGCGGGCCACCGCCGGGCGTTCGGAGAGCGCCTGGAACCAGCGCGCGACATTGGGAACATCGCCCAGATCCTGCTCCTGGCGCTCATGCAGGCGCACCCAGGGGAAGATCGCCATATCGGCGATGCTGTAGGCGCCGCCGGCGACATGGCTGCGCCCTTGCAGCTGGCAGTCGAGCACGCCATAGAGGCGGCGGGCCTCGTTGCGGTAGCGGTCCTGGGCGTAGGGCAGCACCACCGCGCCGGCCGGGTTCATGGGCGCGTAAGCCAGGAAATGATGGGCCTGGCCCAGCATCGGCCCGAACCCGCCCATCTGCCAGAACAGCCATTGCAGCACCTGCCAGCGCTCCTCTGGCGCGGTGGGCAGGAAGCGCCCGGTTTTCTCGGCCAGGTAGAGCAGGATGGCCCCGGATTCGAACATGGCGATGGGCGCGCCGCCGGGGCCGTCGTGATCGACGATGGCCGGCACCTTGTTGTTGGGGCTGATGTTCAGGAAATCGGGCGCGAATTGCTCACCCTTGCCGATATCGACCATGACCAGCCGGTAGGCCAGCCCGGTTTCCTCCAGCATGATGTGGACCTTCTGGCCGTTGGGGGTGTGGTCGAAGTAGAGGTCGATCATGGCAGAACCCTCACATTTTCCTCTTTCGGGTCGAGTCCGACTCCAACAGGAACTCTGCCTGGCGTTTGGTATCCCATGCCTCCGGCGTGGTCGTGCCGACAAGGTAGCAGGGCTTTTGTCCGTGGGGCAAGGGAGGTGAAGCCGAGGGCGATTGTGGCGTGGCTCCGGAGTCGCTAAAGTCGCATAAGATATATTATGGAAACTTAGCGATATATGTTCCATTTCAATGGGTTATCCGATCTGCCTTGGTGAACAGGTTGAAGAAGTTCTGGGTGGTGGCGGCGGCGAGGCGTTGTTCGGACACGCCTTTCAGCTCGGCCAGCAGCGCGGCCGTGCGGGCGACGAAGGCGGGTTCGTTCCGCTTGCCGCGCCAGGGCACCGGGGCCAGGAAGGGCGCGTCGGTTTCCACCAGCAGCCGGTCCAGCGGCACGGTGGCGACGATGCGGCGCAGCGCTTCGGCGTTTCTGAAGGTGGCGATGCCGGCCACGGAGATGAAAAAGCCGATGGCCAGGCTGCGCCGGGCCAGCTCCTGCGAGGCGCTGAAGCAGTGGATCAGGCCGGTGAAGGCGCCCTTCTCCATCTCGTCTTCCAGGATGGCCATGGTGGCATGGTCGGCGGCCCGGCTGTGCACGATCAGCGGCAGGCCGGTGCTGCGGGCGGCGGCGATATGCTGGCGAAAGCTGGCCTCCTGCAGCTCGCGCGGGCTGTGGCAATAGTGGAAATCCAGGCCGGTCTCGCCGATGCCGATCGCCTCCGCCGGCGCGGCCAGGGCCGCGATGCGGGCGGCCTCTGCCACCCCTTCGCTTTCGGCATGGTGGGGATGGACGCCGACCGAACAGAACACGCCTTCGAAGCGCCGGGCGATGGCCAGCACCCCGTCGAAGGTGGAAAGGCGGGTGGAGATGGTCTGGATGGCGCCCACCCCCGCCGCGCGCGCGCGTTCGATCACCCGGTCCAGATCGGGGGCGAAGTCGGGAAAATCGAGATGACAGTGGCTGTCGACCAGCATCATGCCCTCCCCTCGCCTGGCTCGCCCTTCTCCAGATAGCGCGGAAAGACGGGTTCGGGGGCAGGCAGCGGCGTGCCCGGGCGGAGCGCACAGGCCGCCGTCAGCCGGTCGAAGCCGCGCTCGTCCGCGGCTACCGCCAGCTGGTCCAGCAGCCGGGCGGAAGAATGCGGCATGGTCGGCTGGGTGAGCAGGGCCAGCACCCGCACGGTCTCGGCCAGGACATAGAGCACCGTCGCCATGCGTTCGGGGTCCCTCTTTCGCAGCGTCCAGGGCGCCTGTTCGTCCACATAGCGATTGGCCGCGCCCACCACCTGCCAGATCGCCTGCAGCATCAGGTGGAAGGCCTGGGTTTCCACCACATGGCGGCGGATGGTGGGCAGCAGGCCATAGGCGGAATCCAGCAGGGCGCGGTCGGCGGGCGTTCTGGCGCCGGGTGTGGGCACCTGCGCGTCGCTGTTGCGGGCGATCATCGCCAGCACCCGCTGGGCCAGATTGCCGTATTCGTTCGCCAGATCGTGATTGCAGCGCCGGACGGCGCCGCGGTGGGAGAAATCGCCGTCGTTGCCGAAGGCCACCTCGCGCATCAGCGTATAGCGCACCTGATCGAGGCCATAGCGGGCCACGATCTGCGAGGGCACGATGACATTGCCCAGGGATTTGGAGATTTTCCGGCCCTCGCTGGTCCACCAGCCATGGGCGAACACCCGGCGCGGCACCTCCAGCCCCGCCGCCATCAGGAAGGCGGGCCAATAGACGGCATGAAAGCGCAAAATGTCCTTGCCGACCATGTGGAAGGCCGGCCACAGGCGGGTGAAGGCGCCGTCCTGTTCGGGGTAGCCGGCGGCGGTGATGTAGTTGGTAAGCGCATCGATCCAGACATACATGACATGGGCGGGATCGCCCGGCACCGGCACCCCCCATGAGAAGCTGGTGCGCGAGATGGACAGATCGCGCAGACCGGAGGCGACGAAGCTTTTGACCTCGTTGCGGCGACTTTCGGGGGCGATGAAGCCCGGGTGGCGCTCGTAGAGGTCGAGCAGACGCTCCTGCCAGGCGGACAGGCGGAAGAAATAGCTGGGTTCCTTCACGCGTTCCACCGGCGCGCCGGTGGGCGCCAGCCTGGTGCCGGCACCGTCGTCGATCAGCTCGTCCTCGCCATAGAAGGCCTCGTCGCGCACGGCATACCAACCCTCGTAATGGCCGCGATAGATGGCGCCGGCCTGCTCCAGCCGGCGCCACAGCGCCTGCACGGAACGGATGTGGCGCCGCTCTGTGGTGCGGATGAAGTCGTCATGGGAAAAGTTCCACTCTTTCGCCAGGTTGCGAAAATTCTCCGAGACCTTGTCGCAGAATTCCTGCGGCGCGATGCCGGCCTCGGCCGCCGCCTTTTCCACCTTCTGGCCGTGCTCGTCGGTGCCGGTCAGAAACATCACCTCATGGCCGTCCAGGCGCATGAAGCGGGCCATCACGTCGCAGGCCAGCGTGGTGTAGGCGTGGCCGATATGGGGGTTGTCGTTGACGTAATAGATCGGCGTGGTGATGTAGAAGGCGGGTTTGGCGGCAGGCATGGTTCCTCACAGGCGGCGGTTCAGCTGCGGGCAGCGGCTTCGAAGGCGCCGAAGGCGGCCAGGACCACCTGCTTGCGATCCAGATTGAGGATCGCCGCCTGCTCCCGGAGGCGGATGGTCTTGTCCCACACCTCCACCCAGCGATCAAGGCTGCCGGCCCCGGCCAGCCGCGCCAGCGCCTCCCCCTCGCCCGCCACCACCCCTTCGAAGTCACCCGCCGCCCTGCCCCCGGTTGCAGCCTGGCGCACCAGCCGCGCCAGCCAGGAGGCCAGGAAATCCAGCACGATGTGGGCGGCGTCGCCCTGACGGCCCAGGCGGTCGGCCAGATCGTGCAGCGCCAGGCGGTCCAGCGCCGGGGCGGTGGCGATCAGGGCCAGCATATCGCGATAGAGCGCCAGCCCGCCCAACTCCGCCAGCGCCAGCGCCCGCCCGATGCTGCCCTGCGCCAGCCGCGCCAGGGGCAGACGCTCATCGGCGGCCAGTTCGGGCAGATAGCGTTGCAGCAGCTCTGCCACCTTTTCGGCGGCGAGCGGGCGCAGGAACAACTTGCGGCAACGCGAGGCCAGGGTGGCCGGCAGCCGGGCCGGCGCGTGGCTTATCAGCACCGCCAGCGCTCCTGACGGCGGCTCCTCGATCAGCTTCAGGGCGGCGTTGGCGGCGCTGCGGTTCATCAGCTCGGCACCGTCGATCACGGCGACGCGCCAGCCGCCTTCGGCCGCCGAGCGGTGAAAGAAGGGTTCCAGGCGGCGGATATCCTCGATCACGATCTCGCCCCGCCGCCGGCCCTGGCGATTCCAGCCGGTTTCGATCGCCAGCAGCCCGCCATGGGCACCGCCTGCAAAGCGCGCCAGCTTGTCCGCCGCCGCTGCCGGCGCGCCCTCGCCCAGGGGAGCGCCGGCCAGAAGATGGCGCGCCAGGCGATAGGCCAGGGTGGCCTTGCCGATGCCCTTGGGGCCGCCGATCAGCCAGGCGCCGGCCAGCCGGCCGGTGGCGGCGGCGTGGGCCAGGCGGCGTTCGGCCTCGTCATGGCCTTCCAGCAGCGGGTTGGCGCGCGGGGCCGGGGCCTGGCTGGAGGGGAAATCCGCATGGCGGCGGGGATCGGCTGGCGCCTCGTTCATGGCAGCCGCTCCGCCACCACGGCCCGGATGCGCCGGGCGACGTCGTCTTTGCCGCCCGATGCATCGACGACGGCGCAGCGATGGCCCTCCCGCGCCGCCAGATCCAGAAACGCCTGGCGCAGCCGCCGGTGAAAGGCGCTGCCCATGCGTTCATAGCGGCTGCCGCCGCCGCGGGCGCGGGCGCGGGCCAGGCCCTGGGCCACCGGCAGATCGAGGATCAGCGTAAGGTCGGGCGTGATGGCGGGCAGGGCAAGGCGGGCGAGATGGGTGACGAAGGCCAGGCCGGCGCCCTGCACGATGCCCTGATAGGCGGCGGTGGAATCGGCGAAGCGGTCGCTGACCACCCAGCGCCCGCGGGCCAGGGCCGGCGCCACCACGGCGCGGATATGGTCGCGCCTGGCGGCGACCAGCAGCAGCGCTTCGGTGCGGGCATCCCATCGCTCGGCAGCGCCTTCCACCAGAAGGCGGCGGATGGCCTCGGCCCCTGGCGTGCCGCCGGGTTCGCGCGTGGCGACGGCCTCCAGCCCGCGGCAATGGGCCAGCCATTCCACCAGACGGGAAAGCTGAGTCGTCTTCCCCGCTCCCTCGCCGCCTTCCAGCGTGATGAAGCGCGCGGCGCTCATGCCGTGGCGCGGGTCAAGGGTTCGAGGGCTGGGCGTCGGCGGGCGGGCCGAACAGAAGATAACCCAGGGCGGCGGCCAGACGGCCCGCAAGCGGCAGCTCATCCACCGCCGCCCCGGCCACCAGCTCCCTTTCCACCGTCGCCATGCCCGGGGCATCGATGGCAAGGCGGGCGATGGCCTGGCCCGGCGCGATGGGTGCCGGCACCGGACCCGGATAGACGATCCTGGCCACCATGGCCCGGCGCGCCTCGTGGGAAAGGGTCAGCGTCAGGTCTTCGCTCAGCACCAGGGGCACGCTTTCCGCCTCGCCCAGCCAGACTTCCGCCTCGCCCACCGTCTCGCCGGCGGCGAGCAGGCGGTAGGCGTCGAAGGCGCGGAAGCCCCATTGCAGCAGCCGTTCGGCCTCGTCGGCCCGCACCCTGGCGCTGGAAAGCCCGTTCATCACCAGGGTCAGGCGGCGCCCGTCCTGTTGGGCCGAGGCGGCCAGCCCATAGCCCGCCGCCTCGGTATAGCCGGTTTTCAGCCCGTCGGCCCCGATGCCGGCATGAAGCAGAGGGTTGCGGTTGGCCTGGGCGATGCCGCCGAAGGTGAAGTCCTGTTCCGCGTAATAGTGGTAATAATCGGGGAAATCCTCGATCGTGCGGCGCACCAGCAGCGCCAGATCCGCCACCGTGGTGACATGTTCCGGATCGGGCCAGCCCGAGGCGTTGCGAAAGACGGTGCCGGTCATGCCCAGCTCGCGGGCCTTGGCGGTCATCTGCTGCGCGAAGGCCTGCTCCGAACCCGCCAGCCCCTCCGCCACCACGATGGTGGCATCGTTGCCCGACTGCACGACGATGCCGCGGACCAAATCCTCGATGCGGACATCGCTCCCCACCTCCACGAACATTTTGGAACCGCCCATGCGCCAGGCTTTCTCGCTGACGGGAAAGGTATCGTCCAGGGTGAGCGCGCCAGCGGCCAGGCGCTCGAACAGCAGATAGACGGTCATCAACTTGGTCATCGACGACGGGAAGGTGGGGCGGATGGCGTTCTTTTCCAGCAACACGGTGCCGCTGGCCTCGTCGATCAGGATCGCCTCCCCGGCGCTGGTATCCAGCGCCCGCACCGGCGATGCCGCCAGCACGGCAGCCAACAAGGCGACCGGCAGAACGGCCAGGCCCGTGGCGCGGCGGCCCCCTGCCCCCGGCCGGCGCCTAAGGGCCATCGACGACGATGGCATCGGGATAGCGTCCGGCCACCTCGCGCCGCGCCGCTTCGGCCAGATCGACGCTGGCGAAGGGGCCGAGGCGGACCCGGTAGAGCACCTGGCCGCCGCTGACGATGCGCCAGATCTGGACGCTCTTGAAATCGCCCAGGGCATCCACGGCCGCAAAGGCGTTGTCGGCCTCGCCATAGGCGCCCACCTGGACGAAGCGCCCGGATGCCGACCCACCTGCCGCCTCGCCCGCTGCCCCTTCGGTCAGCCCGGCTTCGCCAGTGCCAGAAGGCGCGGCAGGCGCCGCAGCGCCCTCGCCCAGGGCGGCATAGGCCGCCTCGCCGCTCTCGCCATCCACCACCTGCACCCGGACCCGGGCCGTGCCCTGGTCCTGAAAGTCCAGCAACTGCGCGGCCCGGCGCGACACATCGATGATGCGCCCGGCGACGAACGGGCCGCGGTCGTTGACCCGCAGCACCAGCGAGCGGTCGTTGTCCAGATTGGTGACCTTGACATGAACCGGCATGGGCAGGGTTTTGTGCGCCGCCGTCAGCGCATTCATGTCGTAGGTCTCGCCATTGGCGGTCTTGCGCCCGTGAAAAGGCTCGCCATACCAGGACGCGATCCCGGTCTGGTCGTAATGGGGATCGACCTTGGGGTAATACCAGACGCCTTCGATCTGGTAGGGCTTGCCCACCTTGTAGGACGCCTCGCCTGTCGGCAGGTCCGGCCCGCCGCCGCAGCCCCAGAGCAGGACGGCAAAAGCCGCCATCGGAGCGGAAAGGCGCCACGGGCTGCGAGCAAGGAAGGCCATCGTTCCCGCTCAGCCTATCCGGGGGCCAGGGCATCCGCAAGCGCGAACACCGACATGGCGAAATAATCGGAACGGTTCCATTTCAGAACCGCCCGGTAGTTGTCGAACACCAGCCAGGCCGGCCCCCTCTCCCCGCCCGGCAGCGCCAGCGAGGCTTCGGCATCGGCGCCCATCGGCGGCGGCGTGCCGGCCCATGTCACCCCCAGCTCCAGCCAGGCGGCCAGCGGCATGGGGTTGCGGTGGTCGGCCAGGGCGGCATCGAAGCCGGGTGGCAGCACCACCTCCCCTCCCCAGGCCTCGCCCCGGCGCCAGCCGGCCCGCGCCAGATAATTGGCGGCCGAGGCAAAGACATCGCCCTTGTTGGTCCAGATGTCGCGGCGGCCGTCCAGATCCCAATCGACCGCATAGGCGCGGAAGCTGGAGGGCATGAACTGGCTTTGCCCCATGGCGCCGGCCCAGGAGCCCATCATGTCGTCGCGCCCGATATGGCCCTGGTCCAGGATGGTCAGCGCCGCCATCAGCTCGCCCCGGAAAAAGGCGCTGCGGCGGGCATCCCAGGCCAGGGTGGCGATCGCCGCGATGACATCGAAGCCGCCGGTATAGGAGCCGAAGCGGGTTTCCAGCCCCCACAGGGCGACGATCGCCTCCGCGTCCAGCCCGTAATGAAAGGCGATGGCATCCAGCAGCGGCCGGTGCTGGGCATAGCGTTGCCGCGCTGTTTCGATCAGCCGCGCCGGCAGCCGTTTTTCCATGTATTCCGCGAAGGTGATGGTGCCTTCGGGCTGGCGGCGGTCCAGCTCCAGCACCCGCTCCACCGGCTCCAGCCCCGACAGGGCGGCGGCCAGGGTGGCCTCGCCGATGCCGGCTTGGCGCGCCTCGTCGCGCACGCCCTGGAGAAAAACCTGCCATGGCGGCTGCTCCTGGGCGGCGCAGGCGGTGCCGGTGGCCGCGATCAGCGCAACGACAGGCGCGGCAAGGAGAAGGCTTCGCAGGGGCATGGCGGTGCGCGGTTCGGTTGCATCGCTTGTGGCACGACGCGGCACGGCGCGCAATCGCCTCGCTTGCGTCCGGTGGCGCCTTCGGCCAGAAAGAGGCGATGGCCACCGACCTTTCCATCGACCGCCGCCGCGACGCCCTGATCGTGGTGGATGTGCAGAACGATTTCTGCCCCGGCGGCGCCCTGGCCGTCGGCGATGGCGATGGCGTCGTCCCGGTGGTCAACCGGACCATGGCCGCCTTCGACCACATCGTGCTGACCCAGGACTGGCACCCGCCCGGCCACGCCTCCTTCGCCTCCAGCCATCCCGGGCGCCAGCCCTTCGAGCAGGTGGAGATGGCCTATGGCAGCCAGACCCTGTGGCCAGACCATTGCATCCAGGGAAGCCGCGGCGCGGCCTTTCATCCCGAACTGGCAACCGCCGCCGCCCGTCTGGTGCTGCGCAAGGGCTGCGACGCGGCGATCGATTCCTATTCCGCCTTCTACGAGAACGACCGCATCACCGCCACCGGGCTGGCCGGCTGGCTGCGCGCCCTGGGCATAGAGCGGGTGTTTCTGGCCGGGCTGGCCACCGATTTCTGCGTCCACGACAGCGCCATGGACGCGCGCCGCGAAGGCTTCCAGGCGGTGCTGGTGGAAGACGGCTGCCGGGCCATCGATCTGGAAGGCTCGCTGCAACGGGCCTTGCAAGGCATGGCGCAAGCGGGTGTCGCCTTCGTGGCCAGCCAGCGCATCGCGCCCCAGGCCCCTGGAGCATGAAGCGACCGATCGCGCATTGCTATTGGGTCGTGCCGGGCAAGCTGCTGGCCGGCGAATATCCGGGGCACGAGGACGACGGGCTGGCCCGCGAGAGGGTGGCGGCCCTGCGGCAGGCCGGGATCGATGTCTTCATCGACCTGACCGAAGAAGAGGAACGCTTCACCCATCTGCGCCCCTATGCCCGGCTGGTGGCCCCGGCCAGGCACAGGCGCTTCCCCATCCGCGACTGGGACATCCCCGCCAGCCCCGAGAGCACCGCCGCGACGCTGGATGCCATCGACCGGCACATGGCGAAGGGCGAGGCCGTCTATGTCCATTGCTGGGGCGGCATCGGGCGCACCGGCGTCATCGTCGGCTGCTGGCTCGCCCGTCGCTTCGGCCCGGGCCAGAACGCCCTGGCGCGCCTGCAAAGCCTGTGGCGCCACAACCCCAAATCCGCCCACGCCCGCTCGCCCCAGACCGATGCGCAGTTGCGCTATGTCCTGAACTGGCGCGAAAGCCCCCGCAAGGGCGCTAAGCCCGGGGCTCCCTGGGGCGATAGGGCACGGTGCGGCGGATGACGATGCCCGCGATCAGCGCCACCAGCCCGGCCGCAAAGACATAAAGGCCCACCCGCTGCCAGGAGCGTTCGGTCTGGGTGACCTCGCGATAGATGTCGTCATAGCTCACCACCGTTCCCTCGCGATAGGGATCGTGCTCCACCAGCCCCCAGATCGGCAGGGCACCGTCGCCATCCGCCTCCCGATCCCGCTCGACCAGGATATCGACCTGGCGGTAGATGCCCAGCCGGTCGCGGACCTCGATATATTGGGGGTAGATGGAAAGATATTTGTAAAGCCGGTCGTGGTCGCGATAGCGGAAATAGACGGTATCGGTTCCATCCAGGTCCTTCTTCAGGACGATGCCGACCAGAAAGCCGGTGAAGGGGACCAGATCGTCCTCGCCGGGAACCTGCGGCAGGTTGGTGGCGTAGATCGTTCCGCCCCCGGCCAGCGCGATCAGGCCCAGAAACAACAGCCAGCCGGCAAACCAGCGCATCGCCGCCCCCCTAGACCGGTGGATCGGGGGCCGGCGGATCGGGCGGCACGAAGAACAGCTCCAGATGGCCCATCCCCGGCGTCAGCGCCGCCCAGCCGCTGGCGCCGAAGGTCAGCATGGCCAGGGCGCAGGTGGGATATTTCCGCCCCAGCCGGTCGAGGCTGTCGCCATATGCCGTCCCGGCCAGCCATGTCGCCGCCTGTTGCAGGACGGGATCGTGCCCCACCACCATCACGCGGGGCGTGTCCGAACCCAGCTGTCGCAGCATGGCGCCCAGCGCCAGGGCGTCTGCCCGGTAAAGCGCCGCCAGGGGGCGCGTCTCGGGCGCCCCCAGCGCGTGGTGGACGATCTCCAGGGTCTGGCGGGCACGCAACGCCGTCGAGCACAGCACCAGGTCGCAGGCAAGCTCGCGCCGGGCCAGCCAGTTGGCAAGCGCCCCTGCCCGGCGCCGCCCCTTGTCCTGAAGCGGGCGGTCGTGATCCGCCAGGCTGGCATCCGCCCAACTGGACTTGGCGTGGCGAAGCAGGTAGAGGGTTGTGGTCAAGGCATTGCCCCCCATGGCGCCATCGGTGACCGGCCGCGCCGACATGGCGTCGCTGCACCCGGCCCCATGTAGCACAGCTTTTCGGGAGTTGGCATGACGGACGACGAGCGTGGCGAGATCGCCGCCCTGGAGGTGCAGCCGCCGCCGGCCCGGGCCGCCCCCGCCCCCTTGCCGCAGGGCCGCTACATCAACCGCGAGCTAAGCTGGCTCGCCTTCAACGCCCGCGTTCTGGAAGAGGCCCAGAACCGCAACCATCCGTTGCTGGAACGGTTGCGCTTCCTTTCCATCTCCGCCAGCAATCTCGACGAGTTCCAGATGGTGCGCGTGGCGGGGCTGAAGGCGCAGGTGGATGCCAATGTCGCCACCCCCAGCATCGACGAGCGCACCCCCCGCCAGCAGGTGCGCGAGATCAAGCGCCATTCCAACACGCTGATCGCCGATCAATACGCCACCTGGCGCGAGCTGCGCTCGCTGCTGCGCGCGCAAGGCATCGGCGTCGTGGCCGAAGACGAGATGACGGCGGCCGATCGCGCCTGGCTCGCCCACTGGTTCGACATGGAGGTGCTGCCGGTGCTGACGCCGGTGGCGATCGACCCCGCCCATCCCTTCCCCTTCATCCCCAATTTCGGCTTCGGACTGGTGTTGAAGCTGCACGGGCCGGAACAGGACGAGCCGGTCTTCGCCATCGTCCGCCTGCCGCAGCAGATCGGGCGCTTCGTCCGCCTGGCGGGCGAAGGCCACCGCTTCCTGGCCCTGGAACAGGTGGTGCGCATGCATCTGGAACGCCTGTTTCCCGGCTTTCGCCAGCTGGGGCTGGGCTGTTTCCGGGTGGTGCGCGACAGCGAGATCGAGATCGACGAGGAATCGGAAGACCTGGTGCGCCATTTCGAAACCGCGCTGAAACGGCGCCGGCGCGGCAGCGTCATCGACCTGGTGGTGGACGCCCACATGCCGGGCGAGTTGCGCAGCCTGCTGATGGACAAGCTGCAGGTGGACCCCGACGATGTGACCGAGGTGGACGGTGAACTGGGCCTGGGCGACCTCGCCCAGCTCATCGTCGACGACCGGCCCGATCTGCTGTTCGATCCCCACACCGTCCGCCACCCCGAACGCATCCGCGATTTCGGCGGCGATTGCTTCGATGCCGTCCGCGCCAAGGACATCATCGTCCACCACCCCTATGAAAGCTTCGATGTGGTGGTGCAGTTCCTGCAGCAGGCGGCCCGGGATGCGGCCGTGGTGGCGATCAAGCAGACTCTCTATCGCACCAGCGAAGGCTCGCCCATCGTCAAGGCCCTGATCGAGGCCGCCGAGGCCGGCAAATCGGTGACCGCGGTGGTGGAGCTGAAGGCGCGCTTCGACGAAGAGGCCAACATTCGCTGGGCGCGGGATCTGGAACGGGCCGGCGCCCAGGTGGTCTATGGCTTCGTCGATCTGAAAACCCACGCCAAAATATCCCTGGTGGTCCGCCGCGAAGGCGCGCGCCTGGTCAGCTATGTCCATTACGGCACCGGCAACTACCACCCCATCACGGCCCGCATCTACACCGACCTGTCGCTGTTTACGGCCGAGCCGGCCTTCACCCGCGACGCCAACCGCATCTTCAACTACCTCACCGGCTATATCCGCCCGCGCAATCTGGAACAGGTGGCGATGGCCCCGCTGGACATGCGCGCGCGGCTGGCCGCCCTGATCCGGACCGAGGCCGCCAATGGCCGCGCCGGCAAGCCCGCCGCCATCTGGGCCAAGATGAACGCCCTGGTCGATGCCGAGCTGATCGACCTGCTCTACGAGGCCTCCCAGGCCGGGGTGGAGATCGACCTGGTGATCCGCGGCATCTGCTGCCTGCGGCCGGGCGTGCCGGGGCTGTCGGAGCACATCCGGGTCAAAAGCATCGTCGGCCGCTTCCTGGAGCATTCCCGCATCTTCTGCTTCGCCGACGGCCACGCCCTGCCCTCGCCCCATGCCCGGGTGTTCGTATCGTCGGCCGACTGGATGCCGCGCAACATCGACCACCGGGTCGAAACCATGGTGCCGATCGCCAATGCCACCGTTCACCGCCAGCTGCTGGACCAGATCATGATCGCCAATCTGCGCGATGTGGAACAATCGTGGCAGCTGCGCCAGGACGGCTCCTATGCCCGCCTTGCCGCCAGCGAAGACAGCTTCTGCGCCCACCGCTTCTTCATGACCCATCCCAGCCTCTCGGGCCGCGGCAGCGCGCTCCAGAAGCAGCTTCTCTAGGGCGCGCCGCCGGCGCCGGCATGGAGGCAGAGGTGGCCGCGGCGCCGGGCAGGCTCGGCATCGTCGATATCGGCTCCAACTCCATCCGCCTGGTGGTTTATGACAGGCTGGCCCGTGCGCCGCTGGCGCTGGTCAACCGCAGGGCGGCGATAGGGCTTGGCACCGATGTGGAACGCCACGGCCGCTTCGCCGCCCCCCTGTTCCGCCACGCCCTGGATGCGGTTTCGGCCCTGGTGGCGACGGCGCGGGCAACTCCGGTGGCTGAACTCGCGCTGCTGGCGACGGCGGCGGTGCGGAACGCCGCCAATGGCGCCGATTTCTGCCGCGCCGTCCAGGCCCGCACCGGCGCCACCGTCACCGTCCTGACCGGAAGCGAGGAAGCGCGCCTGGCGGCTGCCGGCGTCGCCTCGGCCTTTCCCGGGGCCAGCGGCGTGGTGGGCGATCTGGGTGGCGGCAGCCTGGAGCTGGTGGCCCTCGACAAGGGCGAGGCGGTGGAACGAAGCTCGCTCGACATCGGCCCTCTGCGCCTGGCCGAACGCCATGGCGGCAGGCTGGACGCCGCAGGCCGGACCATCGACGCGGCGCTGGCGAACATCGCCTGGCTGAAGGCGTGGCGGCGGCGCCCGTTCTATGCCGTCGGCGGCGCCTGGCGGGCAGTCGCCAGGCTGCATATGGCGCATCACGATTATCCGCTGCGCATCGTCCACGGCTATCGCCTCCCTCGCCGCCGGGCGCGCGACTTCACGGCCATGCTGGAACAGCTGGGGCCGGACAGCGTCGCGCGCATCCGCGCGCTCTCGGCCCGGCGCGCCGAGATGCTGCCCTGGGGCGCGCTGGCTCTGGGGCGGCTCCTTCATGCCTTGAAGCCGGCGGAGGTCGTGTTCTCGGCCCAGGGGCTGCGCGAAGGCTTTCATTTCGGCCGCCTCGACGCTGCGACCAGGGCGCAGCCGCCGCTGCTGGCCGCTTGCCGGGCGCTGGCGGGACGACCGCGCCTGCCCGACGCCGCGCCCGCCCTGGAAGCCTGGCTGGCCCCCATCGTGCGCCGCTTCGCCTGCCACCGCCTCGCCGGCGCCGCTTGCATCCTGGCCGATATGGGCTGGGGCGAGCACCCGGAATACCGCGCCTCGCTCGCGCTTCAGCGCACGCTGTTCATGCCCTGGGCGGTGCCGGACCACCGCCAGCGCGCCTTTCTGGCGCTGGCCCTGTTCGTGCGCTATGGCGGCCAGGCCAGCGGCGGCGAAGCGGCGTTGGCGCGGGGCCTGCTGGACGAGGACGCGGCCAACGAGGCCAAGGCGCTGGGCAAGGCGCTGCGGCTGGCCTTCGAGCTTTGCGCCGGCCAGGGCGGCACGCTGGCCGCCTTCCCTCTGGCAGAGCACGGCGAAGCCCTGCGGCTGACGGTCGATCCCACCGCCACCGTCGCCGCCTGCGACAAGCTGGAACGCTACGCCGCCTCCCTCGCCCGCGCCCTGGGGCGCCCGGTCGAACTCCAAACGTAGCCGGGCGTAGCCGGGCGCGGCAGCACGCGGGGGCGGTGTGAGGCGGCCGGCCTCCGCGCGCTAGTCCTTGCCGTCCCAGGAACCGTCGCGAATCATCTCGTCGGCGACCTCCCGGATGGCCCGGTCCATGATCTCCACCATGTCGTCCACCTGCTTCCTGGAGATGACGATCGGCGGCGAGAACACGCACAGATGCCACATCGGCCGCAGGATCAGGCCGTATTGCTGGCATTTGCTGTCGATCCTTTTGCCGACGTCGAGGCTGTCGTCGAAGGCCTTGCGGCTGGCCTTGCTCTCGACGCATTCGATGCAGCCCATCAGGCCGACGCCGCGCACATCGCCCACCATCGGCAGGTCGGCCAGGGAGCGCAGCCGGTCCTGGAAATAGCCCCCCATCTCGCGGGCATGGTCCATGATGCGCTCGCGCTCCATGATCTCGATGTTCTTCAGCGCCGCCGCCATGGCCACCGGATGGCCGGAATAGGTAAAGCCCATGGAGAAGGTGGCGGAATCGCCGGAACGGTCGATCACATCCTGGTGCAGCTTCTCCGAGATGGCGGTGAGCCCTGCCGGCACATAGCCGGAGGTGAAGCCCTTCGCGGCCGTCACGATGTCGGGCACGATGTCGAACACCGGCTCGGAGGCGAAGAAATGGCCCATGCGGCCGAAGCCGGTCACCACCTCGTCGGAGATATAGAGCACCTCGTTCCTGCGGCAGACCTCCAGGCAGGCCCGCTGATAACCCTCGGGCGGCACGATGACGCCGCCCGAGGCCAGCACCGGCTCGGCGATGAAGGCGGCCACATTTTCGGCCCCCAGCTCTTCGATCTTCGCCTCCAGCTCGGCGATCAGCCGGTCCTTGAAGGCCTCGTCGGTCATTCCCTCCGGCTTGCGGTAGGGGTTGGGCGAGGAGAGGTGGGAGATCCAGCCGGTCTCACGCTCCATGCGGTTGTCGTTGCCGGGTTTTCCGCACAGGGAATCGGCCAGATAGGTGCTGCCGTGATAGGCGTCGGCCCGGGTCAGGATGTGCTTCTTGCCGCGCCTTTCCATCACGTTCCAGTAGTAATGGGCAAAGCGAATGGCGGCCTCGTTGGCGGTGGAGCCACCGGTGGAATAGAAGAAGCGGTTGAGATCGCCCGGCGTCAGGGTCGCCAGCTTGGCCGAAAGCTCGGCATGGGGCGGCGTGGCCATCGACCAGGGCGAATAATAGACCATGCTGCGGGTCTGATCGGCGATGGCCTGGGCCATCTCCTCGTTGCCATAGCCCAGCTGCACGGCCCACATGCCGCCGATGCCGTCGATATATTTGTTGCCCTCGCCGTCATAGACATAGATGCCTTCCGAATCGGCCAGCAAGGTGTGGTCCTGGCGCCCGAATTCGTGCCAGGGGTGCATGGCATGGGCCTTGTCCTTGGCCATCAGCCCTTCGACATCGACATTGAAATTGCGTCTCACGGAGGCCCCTCCTCGCGGTTTCCCTGTGTCACAACGCGCCCCCTGGCCGCTCACCTCTTGTGACGAGCCACGGCAGGTGCGAAGGTGGCAAGCCTAGCCGCCCCGCCCGGCGGCGGCAAGGGATAGATGACAGGGAGAGACACCATGGCGGCAGCCGAAACCGGGGGACGGCCGCGCGCAAGCGCCACCTTGCAGGTGGAGAACGCCTTCGCCCGCGTCACCGAATGGCGCTTTGCCGTTGGGGCCGAGACCGGCTGGCACCGCCACGACTATGCCTATGTCGTGGTGCCGATGGCGAATGGCCGCCTGCTGCTGGAGACGGCCGAGGGCGAGAGCACGGCCGAACTCCAGGCCGGCCTCTCCTATGCCCGCGAGGCCGGCGTAGAACACAATGTGGTGAACGCTGGCGAGGATGCCTTCGCTTTCGTCGAGATCGAGTTCAAGGACCGCCCGCTGACCGCCGCCTGAGCCGATCATGGATGCCAGGGCGTCGCACGATTTGAAGTCTATATCAAGCAGTTAGAAGAAAATACTGCTACAGAGCATGAGGATTTGCTCCACCCCCTGCCCGCCTTCGCCGCCGCCCCTTGATCCCCGCCCCACCCCTGCCTAGGCTGCTGCCGCAACTGAAACGCCACACTGCCATGACCGTCCATGACAGCCTGATCTCGCTGGTGGGCAACACCCCGCTGGTGAAGCTGCGCGGGCCTTCCGAGAAGACCGGCTGCACCATCCTGGCCAAATGTGAGCATCTCAATCCCGGCCAGTCGGTGAAGGATCGGGCGGCGTTGTGGATCGTCCGCGATGCCGAGCGGCGGGGTGTCTTGCAGAAGGGCGGCGTCATCGTCGAAGGCACGGCCGGCAACACCGGCATCGGCCTTTGCACCATAGGCAACGCCCTGGGCTATCGCTCGGCCATCGTCATGCCGGAGACCCAGAGCCAGGAGAAGAAGGACACCCTGCGCGCGCTGGGGGCCGAGCTCCACCTCACCCCGGCCAAGCCCTACAAGGATCCGCAGAACTACATCCGCACGTCGGAGCGGCTGGCCCGCGAGATCGCCGCCCGCGAGCCGGGCGGGGCCATCTGGGCCAACCAGTTCGACAACACCGCCAACCGCCAGGCCCATATCGAAGGCACCGGCCCCGAAATCTGGCGCCAGACCGATGGCAGGATCGACGCCTTCGTCTCGGCTATCGGCACCGGCGGCACCCTGGCCGGCGTCGCCATGGCCCTGAAAGAGCGCAAGCCGGAGGTGAAGATCGTGCTGGCCGATCCCTTCGGCTCCTGCATGCACGCCTGGGTGCAGACCGGCGAGCTGAAATCCGAAGGCAGTTCCATCTCCGAAGGCATCGGCCAGGGCCGCATCACCCGCAACATCGAAGGGGCACCCATCGACATGTCGTTGCAGGTCAGCGATGTGGAGATGCTGGAGGCCATCTACGGCCTGCTCGCCGGCGAGGGCCTGTGCGTGGGCGGTTCCACCGGCATCAATGTGGCCGGCGCGGTGAAGCTGGCCGCCGAGCTGGGCCCCGGCCATACCATCGTCACCGTGCTGGCCGATATCGGCAGCCGCTATCAAAGCAAGCTGTTCAACCCGGCCTTTCTGAGGGAACGCAACCTTCCCGCCCCGCCCTGGATGGCCTAGGTTTCCGAGATGGAGGCGATCTTCCGCCACGATGCCTATGCCAGGCGCTGCCAAGCCACCGTTGTGGCCGTGGACGGGCGGCGCATCCGTCTCGACCGCACGGTGTTCTATCCCACCGGCGGCGGCCAGCCGGGCGACAGCGGCAGCCTGCAGCCCGCCGCCGGCGCGGCCATCCCCATCGTCGATGCCCTGAAAGGGGAAGAGACTGACGATGTGGTCCATATCGCCGCCGAAGACGCATCGCTGCCGCCCGTCGGCACGGCGGTGACGGCCGCCATCGACTGGCAGCGGCGCTTTCGCCATATGCGCATGCACACGGCCCTGCATGTGGTCTGCGCCCTGGTCGATGCCGAGATCACCGGGGCCGCCGTGGGCGAGCGCAAGAGCCGCATCGACCTCAACTGGCCGCAGCCGGACATGACCAAAGACGATCTGACCGCGAAGATCGCCGAAGTGGTGGCCGCCGACCGGGAGGTGCGGGCGCGCTGGATCGCCGAGGAAGAGCTGGACCGGCGCCCGGAGCTGATCCGCTCCATGTCGGTGACACCGCCGCGCGGCCACGGCCGGGTGCGTCTGCTGGAGATCGAGGGCATCGACCTGCAACCCTGCGGTGGCACCCATGTCGCGCGCACCGGCGAGCTGGGCGCCGTCGCGGTCGCCAAAATCGAAAACAAGGGCCGGCAGAACCGGCGCATCAACCTGGTGCTGCTGGATTAGGGCCGTGGCCGCAGGCTCCGCAGCGCCTCCCCCGCAGGACGGCAACCGCCCCGGGCTGGTCTCCACCCGCTGGCTGGCGCAACATCTGGACGCCCCCGACCTGCGCGTGGTCGATGCCTCCTGGTATCTGCCCGGAGAAGAGCGCGACGCCAGGGCCGAATACGCCGAAAGGCACATCCCCGGCGCCATCTTCTTCGACATCGACGATATCTGCGACCATGCCAGCCCCCTTCCCCACATGCTGCCCGCGCCGGAAAAGTTTTCCAGCCGGGTGCGCCGCCTGGGCCTGGGCGATGGCGTCAGGATCGTGGTCTGCGATGGCGGCACCATGATGGCCGCCGCCCGAGTGTGGTGGATGTTCCGCGTCTTCGGCCACGAAGATATCGCCGTGCTGGATGGCGGCCTTGCCAAATGGATCGCCGAGGGCCGGCCCACATCCGACCGGGCGCCCACCCCGCGCGAGCGCCATTTCACCGCCCGCATGAACACCCTGCTGCTGCGCGACCTGGACCAGATGCGCGCCCAGCTGGGGGGCGGGCGCGAGCAGGCGGTCGATGCCAGAAGCCCGGGCCGCTTTGCCGGCAGCGCGCCGGAACCGCGCCCCGGCCTGCGCGCCGGCCACATCCCCGGCAGCGTCAACCTGCCCCACGATAGCCTGCTGAGCGACGCCGCCACCCTGCTGGACGACGCCGCCATCCGGGCCGCCTTCCGGGCCGCCGGCGTCGATCCCGCCCGCCCCATCGTCACCACCTGCGGTTCCGGCATCAGCGCCTGCTTCCTGGCGCTGGCTCTTCATGCCGTCGGCGCGCGCAGGGTGGCGGTTTACGACGGCTCCTGGTGCGAATGGGGCGGGCGCGACGACACCCCGGTGGCCACCGGCCCGGCCTGATCTCACCCGTCCCGATGTCGCTCGTCCACAAGCGCGACCGGCAGCGCGTGCTGGAGACCGTCATCGTCTTCCTGGAGATGACAAGCCCGCCGCCGCGCCCGCCGCGCCCGGCCCCGCGCCGCGACCTCGCCATCCGCCACCTCGTTGCGCCGACAACGGCTGCCTATCTCCGCCTCTACCGCGCCGTCGGCCACGCCTATCACTGGACCGACCGCCTGCAATGGCCGCCCCGGCAGCTGGCGGCGACCCTGCAGGATCCGCAGGTGGAGATTCACCTGTTGCAGGCCGGCGGCGCCCCGGCAGGCTTCGCCGAGCTCGATTTCCGCCGCCTCCCCGCCGCCGAACTGGCCCTGTTCGGCCTGCTGCCGGCCTTTCTGGGCCAGGGTCTGGGCGGCTATTTCCTGGATTGGGCGCTGGCCTCCCTGTGGCGGCAGGGAACAGCGAAGGTGCTGGTCGATACCAACGGGCGCGACCATCCCCGCGCGCTGGACCTCTACCGCCGCGCCGGCTTTCGCGAGCTGCGCCGCACCCGCTCCTGGCTGGTGCCCTCGCTTCCCGCCGCTGGTGGCGCCGCGCCCGCCTTGCCATAGTGCGCCGCCCTCCAGCCAGCACGCCGAAGGACGATAAGGCATGAAAGACGACACCCGCGTCACCACCGCCGGGCGCGATCCCCACGGCAATCACGGCATCGTCAATCCGCCGGTCTATCACGCCTCCACCGTGCTGTTTCCCACCATGGCGGCGCTGGAGGCCGCCCAGGGCCGCGATCCGCGCCAAGTGGTTTATGGCCGCAACGGCACGCCCACCGTCTTTTCGCTGCTGGATGCCTTCTGCGCCCTGGAAGGCGGCGATATGGCGGTGGCCTGCGGTTCCGGCAAGGCGGCCATCGTCACCGCGCTGATGGCCTTTCTGAAGGCCGGCGACCATCTGCTGATCACCGATTCCGCCTATCGCCCGGCCCGCGCCTTCGCCTGCGGCACCCTGAAGCGTTTCGGCGTCGAGGCCAGCTTCTACAGCCCCACCGTCGGCGCCGGCATCGCCGCCCTGATGCGCCCGCAAACCCGCGTCGTCTATGTGGAAAGCCCCGGCTCCGTCACCTTCGAGGTCCAGGATCTGCCCGCCATCGCCGCCGCCGCCCATGAAGGGGGCGCCGTGGTCGTCGCCGACAACACCTGGGCCGGCGGCTATGTCTGCAAGCCCTTTCGGCTGGGCGCCGATATCGTGCTGCAGGCGGGCACCAAATATGTCGTCGGCCATTCCGACGCCATGTGCGGGCTGGTCGCCGCCCGCCAGCCCCACGCCGAGCGGCTGTGGAAAACCTTCCTGGCCCTGGGCAATTGCATCGGCCCCGACGACGCCTATCTCAGCCAGCGCGGCATCCGCACCCTGGCGGTGCGCATGCGCCGCCACCACGAAACCGGGCTGAAGCTCGCCCGCTGGCTCCAGGCCCGCCCGGAGGTCAAGCGGGTGCTGCATCCCGGCCTGGAGGGCGATCCCGGCCACACCCTGTGGCGGCGCGATTTCACCGGCGCCAGCGGCCTGTTCGGCGTGCTGCTGCATCCGGTAGAGCGCCCACGGCTGGCCGCCATGCTGGACGGCATGAGGCTGTTCGGCATGGGCTGGTCCTGGGGCGGCTACGAAAGCCTGCTGGTGCCGGTCGATCCCGCCGACGAGCGCACCGCCGTCCCCTGGCGCGAAGACGGCCAGCTGCTGCGCCTCCATGCCGGCCTGGAAGATGCGGGCGACCTTATCGCCGATCTGGAGGCCGGCTTCGCCAGGCTGGCGGGCGAAGGATGAGAGGCCTGCAAAGCCTGCGGGCCACGGCCGCCCTGGTCGGGCGCGTCGTCGCCCCCACTCCGCTTCACCGCTGGCCATTGCTGGCGCGCCGCAGCGGCGCCCAGGTCTGGGTCAAGCACGAAAACCACACCGCCATCGGCGCCTTCAAGCTGCGCGGCGGCCTGGCCTATATGGCGGCGTTGAAGGCGCGCCAGGCGGGGGTGAAAGGCGTGGTCGCCGCCACCCGCGGCAATCACGGGCAAAGCGTCGCCTTCGCCGCCGCCCGCGCCGGCCTTTCCGCCACCGTGGTCGTGCCCCACGGCAATTCGGTGGAAAAAAACGCTGCCATGGCGGCCCTGGGCGCCACGCTGGTGGAACATGGGCGCGATTTCCAGGATGCCCTGGAACACGCCCAGCGGCTGGCGGCGCGGCACGGCCTCCACATGCTGCCCTCCTTCCACGACGACCTGGTGGAAGGCGTCGCCAGCTATGCGCTGGAGCTGTTCGATCATGGCGGCGATTTCGATACCGTCTATGTCCCCATCGGCCTGGGCTCCGGCATCTGCGCCGCGCTGCGGGTCCGCGACGCGCTGGGCCGGTCCGCGAACATCGTCGGCGTGGTTGCCGCCGCCGCCCCCGCCTATGCGCTTTCGCTCGCCCGCGGCCAGGCGGTCGCCACCGCCAGCGCCGATACCATCGCCGATGGGCTGGCGGTTCGCACCCCCCATCCCCAGGCCCTGGCCGAGATCGCCGCCGGGGTGGAGCGCATCGTGACGGTGGAAGAAGACGAAATTGCCGCCGCCATGGGCCATTACCTCACCGATACCCACAATCTGGCCGAAGGCGCCGGCGCCGCCCCCCTGGCCGCCCTGCTGAAAGAGCGCGAGGTCATGCAAGGCCGCAAGGTGGCCCTGATCCTCACCGGCGGCAACATCGACCGCGCCCTGCTCGCCCGCTTGCTGGGATAAGGCGCCCTTGCCGCCCTGGCCGGGCCGTGCTAGCCGTTTGCGGCCTCTGGAGAAATCCGCCATGACTGTCGCCACCTTCGACACTTATGCGGCCGCCAAGCTGCTCCGAGACGCCGGCTTCGACGAGAAGCAGGCCGAGGCGGCCGTCATCATGGTCCGCGATGCCGTCACCGAAGGTGTTGCCACCAAAGCCGACATCGCTCGCCTGGAGACCCTCATAGAGCGCGGTGTGAACCGCCTGTTGCTGGCCATCCTCGCGGTTGGCGGCCTGATTGTCGCCGCGATCAAGCTACTGCCATAGACGCGGGCTTCGATTGAAAGCACCCCCGCCCCCTCGCCCACAGGAAGCGAAGCCGTGACGGAAAGCGAGACCAACGCCCAGCTGCAAGCCGCCGAGGCGCTGCTGAAGGAGGCCCAGCTTTCCTATGTCCGCCACGAGGAAGGGCGGCGGGAACCCTTCAACCTCTTCACCGTGCTGCGCAGCGAAAGCGACGAGGTCAGACTCCACTCCCGCTTCCTGGCCGCCCTGCTAAACCACCGCAAGGCGCCCGGCGAGGCGCGGGAGAACTTGAAGGACTTTCTGGAAACCGTTGCCGAACAGTGGCAGAGTGAGACCGACAATGCCGGGTATGAGGCCCTGAAGGCTACCGTTGAAAACAGCGACTTCAAAAGCAACAGCATCCGGGTCCAACGGGAAAGCGACAACATCGACATCCTGATTACCAACCGTGCGGAACAAAAATGGGCCGTTGCCATCGAGAACAAGATCTGGGCCGGCGATCAACCCCAGCAATTGCAAAGATACTACGATCTGCTGAAAAGGCAGGGCTACGACGACATTCACATGGTGTATCTGGAACCATACGGGCGCGATCCACCCGAAGACAGTTCCGGCCAACTCGACATAGCCTGTATCTCATACAAGGACACGCTCCCCGGCTGGCTGGAGCGTTGCCGACAGCGCGCCTGCGACGAACCGGAGCTACGCGAGTCCGTTGCCCAATATCTACACCTTGTCCGCAAACTGACGGGCACAGACCGAGGGAGAGAGTACATGAGCGAGCTGAAAGAACTTCTTTTGAAAGAAAGCAATAACCTTGTTCTCGCTCATCATCTGAGTGAAGTCATGTTCGAGATAAGAGCTGATCTGGTGCGTGAACTTTGGAAAGACATTGAGAATGCTTTGAGCACTTTGAGCAATATCAGTGACTTTCCACGCAAAAATGAGAAAAGATCTAACCTGGAAGTGATCGACAATTATGTCCGAGGAACAAGAGGCGCTGGAAAATTTGGATTATACTACCCGTTCGGCGACGACCATGCCATTCTATATGCTGAAGTTAACCACTTCCACGATTATGCCATAATAATTGGTCTCAGATTCAGCAAAGCGAAGAGCAAAGAACAGCGTGAACGTTATGTAGAAAGCGGAAAACTAAAAGAACTGAGAGGACATTTTGGGACTACCAACGAATGGGTGTGGTATCGTTATATCGGAGGGGCACCGGCTCTGCGCAATCCGACCGCGAACCATCTTAAGGTTCTGTCGAACGAAGCAGAAAGAGCGCGCATCGTGGATAATGTCGTCCAACCCATGAGGGAAGCCTGGGAGCTACTCAAACCCACCTGAACACCCCGCCCTCCACGCCGCAAATGACAACGGCAGCTTGACATGACCGCACACAGCCACATATAGGCATATCTTCAGAGCCGACGGGTAGCCACAGAGGAGCATCGTCATGGCCCCCACATTCCTGTGCTATGTCCATGGACGCAACCGGAGCTGGCATGCCATCTGCGTCGATCTCGACATCGCCGTCGATGCCGCATCGCCGCAGGAAGCCGAGGAATCGCTGACCACGGCCATAGAGATGTATCTTGAAACGGTCTCCGCCATGCCGGACGGGGAACGGCGCCGCCTGCTGACCCGCCGCGCCCCCTGGCATGTGCGCTTCGCCCTGATGGCCCGGGCGTGGCTCTACCGCCTGCGCGGCCAGCGCGGACGGCCCGGGGGATTCGTCTTTCAGCCCCACCTGCCCGCCCACCCCTAGCGGAACAGCCTTCCGGGCAAGCCGGATTGGCGCTTGATCGACGCGAGCGTCCCCTTTGCGATGTCGTCGCCACCTGCCCCTGCGACGGTGACCAATCGGCGCTTGCCAGCGACATTTCCAACGAACTGGCGATGACTTCCCCGCTGCCGGTCCAGAACAAACCCGCACTCTTCCAGAATGGCTACGACATCGCGAACCTTCATCGAAGCCACCGGCCCGCAGCCCCCTCCAGGCCACCCCTCACAACAACACCGCCGCGCCCAGCGCCAGGAAGACGAAAAAGCCCACCACATCGGTCACGGTGGTCAGCAGCACGCCGGCCGCCACCGCCGGGTCGATCTTCAGCCGCTCCAGTAGCAGCGGGATGGTTGCCCCGGAAAGCCCCGCCACCACCAGATTGGCCACCATCGCCAGCGCGATCACCGCGCCCAGGGCCGGGTTTTCGAACCACGCCCAGGCCAGCGCCCCCATAATCACGGCCAGCAAGGCGCCATTGGCCAGGGCCACGGCGATCTCCTTGGCCACCAGCCGCATGGCGTTGGCGCGGGTCAGGTCTTTGGTTGCCAGGGCGCGCACGGCCACGGTCATGGTCTGGGTGCCGGCATTGCCGCCCATAGAGGCCACGATGGGCATCAGCACGGCCAGCGCCACCAGCTCGCGCAGCGTGCCTTCGAATATGCCGATCACGACCGAGGCCAGCACCGCCGTCGCCAGATTCACCGCCAGCCACAGGAAACGGCGCCGCGCGGTGGCGGCGATGCTGTCGTGAAGGTCGGTCCGGGCGACACCGCCCAGCCGCAGCACATCCTCCTCCGATTCCTCGCTCATCACATCGACCATGTCGTCGAAGGCGATGGCGCCCATCATGCGGCCCTGGCCATCCACCACCGGCATGTCCGAAAGCCCGTATTGCCGGAACAGCCAGGCCACCTCTTCCTGGTCGGTATCGCCCGTCACCGTCACCGGCTTGCCGTCCACCAGCGCCTCCAGCCTGGTCTGGCGCCCGCTTCTCAGGATGGCGCTGGGCGCGATCGCCCCCAGCGGCCTGCCATCGGGATCGATCACGAACAGGGCATAGAATTCGTCCGGCAGGTCGCGGGCGCTGCGCAGGCGGTCGATGGTCTGGCCCACATCCCAGGTCATCGGCAGCGCCACCACATCGCGCCGCATCAGCCGCCCGGCGCTGTCGTCTGGAAAATCCAGCCCTTCCTGCACCGCCTGGCGCCCGGCGGCGGGCACCGCGGCCAGCACCTCGTGGCGCAGGCCGTGTTCCAGGTCTTCCAGAATGTCGATGGCGTCGTTGGGCTTCAGCGCGCCCACCAGGCGCGAAAACTCAGGCAGGCCCAGATGCTCGCGCACATCGGCCAGGGCCGCCTCGTCCAGCTCGGCCAGGATTTCGGGGTTCAGCTCCGGCCCCAGGGCGTCGATGGCCTGACGGCGCTGGGCGGGCGCGATCTGTTCCAGCAGGTCGGCGATATCGGCCGCATGCAGCGGCACCGTCAGCGCTTGCAAGCGCACGGCGTCGTCCTGCTCCAGGGCCTCCAGAATGGCGGCCAGCAGTTCGGGGGTCAGGCGGTAAAGATCCTGCGCCTCGCCGGCGTCGCGCTGCGGAGGGGCTTCGCTCACTTCACCCGCCCCCCGAAAGCGATAGGGCCCGCAAACGCCAACCGTCGCATCGGCCACCTGCCAGCCGCCCAGCGCGGGGCCGGTGCGGTCGAGAAGACTCGAACTTCCACGGGCTCTCGCCCACAGCGCCCTCAACGCTGCGCGTCTACCTGTTCCGCCACGACCGCTCGAAGCCGGCAGCGAAGGCGCTATAATCGAAATGGCGGCAAACCGCAAGGCCGGAGGCGCCATGACCGCACCGCGCTGGCGCGTCAGCGAACGCCCCATCGCCTATCCCCGCGCCGTGGCCTGGATGGAGGCCGCCGCCGCCGCCATCCGCGCCGGGCAGGCGCCAGAAACGGTGTGGCTGCTGGAGCATCCTTCCCTCTACACAGCCGGCACCAGCGCCAACGGCGGCGAACTGCTGAATGCCGGCGGCCTGCCGGTCTATCGCAGCGGGCGCGGCGGGCGCTACACCTATCACGGGCCGGGCCAGCGCATCGCCTATGTGCTGCTGGACCTGGAACGGCGCGGGCGCGACCTGCACGCCTTCGTCGCCGGCCTGGAGTCCTGGATCGTGGCAGCCCTGGCCCGCTTCGGCATCCAGGGCCAGCGGCGGCCGGGCCGGATCGGCGTGTGGGTGGCGGCGGGCGGCGGCAGGCAGGCGAAGATCGCCGCCATCGGCGTGCGCGTGCGCCGCTGGGTGACCTTCCACGGCATCGCCATCAACCGCTGTCCGGAGCTCGCCCGTTTCGACGGCATCGTGCCCTGCGGCATCCGCGATGCCGGCGTCACCTCGCTGGCCGCCCTGGGCCGCGATGTCGCGCCGGGCGCCCTGGATGCGGCCCTGCGCGAAACCTTCGCCGCCGCCATGCCGGCGCTGCGGCGCTAGCGCGTGGCCCGCTGTTCGAAGCCCGCCGCCACCTCCCGCTCATAGGCGAAGCTCTCCAGCTTTTCGACCCGGGCCAGCGGCGGCCCCTGGCGGCACAAGGCCAGCATCGCCTCCACATCGGCGGCGCTGCCGGCGAACACCGCCTCCACCGTGCCGTCGCGGCGGTTGCGCACCCAGCCGTCGATGCCCAGATCGCGGGCTTCCTCGGCTGTCCAGGCGCGAAACCAGACGCCCTGGACGCGCCCGGCGATCGCCACCCTCAGCTTGCGCTCATGCGCCACCCGCCTCGCCCGCCCGCTGGAATGAAAGCAACGGCTGGTCGGCCGCCACCGAATCGCCCTTGGCGACATGCACTTCGGCCACTTTGGCGGCCCGTTCGGCGCGCAGCACATTTTCCATCTTCATGGCCTCGATCACGGCCAGCGCCTGGCCCGCCTCCACGGCATCGCCAGCGGCGACCGGCAGTTCCACCACCATGCCGGGCATGGGCGAGCGCAGCAGCAGGGCGCCCTCGCCCGCCGGGCGCGGCGGCAGGCCGGCCAGCAGCGCCGCCGCCCGGGCCGGCAGCACCTCCACCTCCACCGCCACGCCGGCATGAGAGAGGCGCCAGCGCAAGCCGTTGCGCCGTTCGATCGGAAAGGCGAGCGGGCGCCCGTCCACCCGGCCTTCGAACAGGGTCAGCCCGGGGTGCCAGGCGCTTTCCACGGCGATCTCGCCGCCGCCATCCAGGGCCAGCGCCAAAACGCTCCCCCGCAGCCGCGCCACGGCCGCCAGCGGTGGCTCTCCGGCAGCGAGGCGGAGCGACCACCGCTCGCCCAGCGGGGCCGGCGGCCCACCGCGCTGCTCTGCCCCGGCGGCGAGCTGGCGATCCCGCTCCAGGGTGGCGAGATGGGCGAACAGCGCCGCGCCCGCCAGCGCCAGCCGCTCGCGCTCGCCGCATGGGGCGCCGGCAAAGCCCTGGGGCCACAGCTCGTCCACCAGGGCGGTGGTCGTCTCGCCGGCCAGAAAGCGCCGCTCCCTCAGCAGCGCCGCCAGAAAATCGATGTTGTGGCCGATGCCGCGCAGTTCGAACCGGTCCAGCGCCGCCGCCATGCGGGCGATGGCGTCGCCGCGGTCGCGCCCGTGAACGATCAGCTTGGCCAGCATCGGATCGTAGAAGACGCTGGCCTCCGAGCCTTCCTCGACGCCGCTGTCGATCCGGACGCCCTCGCCCTCGGGCGGCGGGCGATAGCGGACGAGGCGCCCGGCCGAGGGCAGAAAACCGCGGCGCGGGTCTTCGGCGCAGATGCGGGCCTCGATCGCCCAGCCGTCGATGGCGACATCGTCCTGATCGAAGGCCAGGGCCTCGCCGGCCGCGATGCGGATCATCCATTCCACCAGATCGAGGCCGCAAATGGCCTCCGTCACCGGGTGCTCCACCTGCAATCTGGTATTCATTTCAAGGAAATAGAAGTTCTTGTTGGCATCGCACACGAACTCGACCGTGCCCGCCGAGCGATAGCCCACGGCGCGGGCCAGAGAGGCGGCCTTCTCGCCCATGGCGCGGCGGGTGGCGGCGTCCAGCAGCGGGCTGGGCGCCTCTTCGATCACCTTCTGATGGCGGCGCTGGATGGAACATTCGCGCTCGTTCAGCCACACCACCTTGCCGTGGCCATCGGCCAGAAGCTGGATTTCGATATGGCGCGGCTGGGCGATCAGCTTTTCCACGAAGATGCGCCCGTCGCCGAAGGCGGCCTGGGCCTCCGAGCGCGCCCTGAGAAAGCCTTCCCGCGCCTCGTCGTCCGAGGCGGCGGTGCGCATCCCCTTGCCGCCGCCGCCCGCCGCCGCCTTCAGCATCACCGGATAGCCGATCCGGCGGGCGGCCTGCACCGCCCGGCAGGCATCGTCGCTGGCCTCGCCGCTGCCGGGGATGACGGCAAGCCCGGCGGCCTGGGCGATCCGCCTGGATTCGATCTTGTCGCCCATGGCGGCGACGGCGGGCGACGGCGGGCCGATGAAGACCGCGCCGGCCGCCTCCACCGCCTCCACAAAGGCGGCGTTCTCGGCCAGAAAGCCGAAGCCGGGATGCACCGCTTGGGCGCCGCTGTCGCGGATGGCCTGGCAGATGCGCTCGGCCCGCAGATAGCTCTCGGCGGCCGGCGCCGCCCCCAGCAGCACCGCCTCGTCGGCCATGCGGACATGAGGGGCGCCGGCATCGGCCTCGGAATACACGGCGACGGTGGCGATCCCCAAGCGCCGGCAGGTTCTGGCGATGCGGCAGGCGATCTCGCCCCGGTTGGCTATGAGAATTTTGTCGAACAAAGGCCCATAACTCGTTGTCAAAGCGGTATATTGTCGTGCTTCTTCCAGGGATTGTGAAGCCGCTTGCCGCGCAGCATCCGCAGCGCTCCGCACAGGCGGCGGCGGGTGTTGCGGGGGGTGATGACCTCATCCACGAAACCGCGCTGGGCGGCGGCGAAGGGATTGGCAAAGCGTTCGCCATATTCCCTGGTGCGCGCCGCGATGGCGTCGGGGTTGTCCAGATCGGCCCGGAAGATGATCTCCACCGCGCCTTTGGATCCCATCACGGCGATCTCGGCCGTGGGCCAGGCATAGTTCACATCGCCGCGCAGATGCTTGGAGGCCATCACGTCATAGGCCCCGCCATAGGCCTTGCGGGCGATGCAGGTGACCTTGGGCACCGTCGCCTCGGCATAGGCGAAGAGCAGCTTTGCCCCGTGTTTGATGATGCCGCCATGTTCCTGGGCGGTGCCCGGCAGAAAGCCCGGCACGTCTACGAAGGTGAGGATGGGAATGTTGAAGCAGTCGCAGAAGCGGACGAAACGGGCCGCCTTCCTGGAGGCGTCGATATCCAGGCAGCCCGCCAGCACCAGGGGCTGGTTGGCGACGATGCCCACCGTGTGCCCCTCCATGCGGGCGAAGCCTGTCACGATATTGGCCGCCAGGGCCGGTTGCAGCTCGAAAAAGGCGCCTTCGTCGGCCACCTTGGCGATCAGCTCCTTCATGTCGTAGGGCTTGTTGGGGTTGGCGGGGATGAGGTTGTCCAGCGACGGTTCGGGCCGATCGGCCGCGTCCCGGGTCGCCAGCACCGGCGGCGCCTCGCGGTTCGACGCGGGCAGGAAACCGATGAAACGGCGCACCTCCAGCAAGGCCTCGACATCGTGCTCGAAGGCGAGATCGGCGACGCCGGACCTTGTGGTATGGGTCAGCGCGCCCCCCAGCTCCTCATGGGTGACGCTTTCATGGGTCACCGTGCGCACCACATCGGGGCCGGTGACGAACATGTAGGAGGTGCCCTTCACCATGAAGATGAAGTCGGTCATGGCCGGGGAATAGACGGCACCGCCGGCGCAAGGCCCCATGATGACCGAAATCTGCGGCACCACGCCCGAGGCCATGACATTGCGCTGGAACACCTCGGCATAGCCGGCCAGGGAATCGACCCCTTCCTGGATGCGGGCACCGCCGCTGTCGTTCAGGCCGATCACCGGCGCGCCCACCTCGATGGCCCGGTCCATCACCTTGGCGATCTTGCCGGCGTGGGATTCGGACAGCGCGCCGCCGAAAACCGTGAAATCCTGGCTGAACACGAACACCAGCCGCCCGTTCACCGTGCCCCAGCCGGTGACGACGCCGTCGCCCGGCACCTTGTGCTTTGCCATGCCGAAATCGGCGCAGCGATGCTCGACGAACATGTCCCATTCCTCGAACGAGCCTTCGTCCAGCAGCAGATCCAGCCGTTCGCGCGCCGTCAGCTTGCCCTTGGCGTGCTGGCTGGCGATGCGGCCTTCGCCACCGCCCAGACGGGCGCGGGCGCGCCGGGCCTCCAGTTCCGCGATGACATCCTGCATGTCCAACCCCCGCCGCCTTCTAGCCGCCGCCCGGAGCACCGGCAAGCCGCCGCCCTGCGAGCGGTGCCGGCTTACCCGCCGAGCAAGGCAAAAAAGCGCCCCGCCACCAGCATGGCATCGCGAAGCCCGTCCAGCCTTTGCCTGGCCTCGGCGTCTTCGCCCCACACCTCCAGCCCATAAAGGTCGTCCAGGGCGGCGGCGGCAAAGGCTTCCTCGCCATCGATGCGCCCGGTCGCCAGCGCCAGCGCGATCACCGCCGAACCGCTGGCGGCGGCCACCGCCTGTGCGCCCGTCAGCGCAAAATTGTCCAGGGCGGCGAATTCCCGCTCCAGGGCAGCCAGGGCGGCTTCGGGCTGGGCCAGCGGCAGCACGCCGGCGGTGACGGCAAGGGCGATGCCCCGCCCCGCCGCCCATGCCAGCAGCGGCTGCCAGCGGGCCTGCTGACGGCACACCAGCTCGGCCGGGCTCCGGGCGCGATAGCACAGCAGGTCGGTCTGGCCGCCGGCGGCGAGAGCGGCGAGGACGGCCGGGCGGCGCGGCGCCACCCGATCGATGGCCGTCGCCGCCAGCCGGGTGAGCGGCATGGCGAGCGGGCGAGGGCGGCGCCCATGAGCCGCCCATTCATCCGCCACCGCCGCCGCCAGCGGCCGGGTGGGCAGGAGCAGCGCCGCGCCGGCGGGTGTTTTCACCTTGTCGCCATCCCGCACCACCGTGAAACCCGCCGCACCGGCCGCCGCCACGCCGGCTTTGCCAGCGCCGCGCCTCACGGCGTGCCGGCAACGGCGAAGCCGAACGCCTCCCAGCTGGCGGCCAGCTCGCCGGGAAGCGGGGCCGCCACCTCCAGCACGCCGCCCGCCGGATGGGGCAGGCGAATGTGGCGGGCGTGGAGATGAAGCCGCCTGGCCAGCGCCGCGCCCTGCGGAAAGGCGGCCCTGCCGCCATATTTGCCATCGCCCAGGATGGGATGGCCGATGGCCGCCAGATGGACCCGCAGCTGATGAGAACGCCCGGTTAGCGGCTGCAATTGCAGCCAGCAGACGAGGCGCCCGGCGCTGTCCAGCAGGCGCCAGCCGGTTTCGGCTCGCTGGCCGCCCTCCGGCACGGCTTCCACCCGCTCTCCACCCGCCCCGCCCCGCTTGGCGAGGGCGAGCGCGATCCGGCCTTCGCGGGCGCGGGGCACGCCGGCGGCCAGCGCCCAGTAGAGCTTGTCGGCGCGGCGTTCCCTGAAGCTGCGCTGCAGGGCGCGGGCGGCCGGTGCCGTGCGCGCCAGCAGCAGCACACCGCTGGTATCCCGATCCAGGCGGTGGACCAGGCGCGGGCGCTCGCCGCCGAAACGCAGGCCGTCCAGCATGGCGTCGAGATGGCGCGCCGTGGCGGTGCCGCCCTGCACGGCAAGGCCGGCAGGCTTGTCCAGCGCCAGCACGGCATCGTCCAGGTGGAGGATTCGCTCTGCCAGCGCCGCCAGCTCACTTGCGGACGGGCGCCAGCCATCCCGGCGGGGGGCGGGCGCGTCGTGGTTCTGCTGCGGCAGGGGCGGCAGGCGCAGGGTCTGGCCGGGGGCCAGCCGGTCGCCGGGTTTACAGCGCCTGCCGTCGAGGCGGATCTGGCCGGTCCGCAACAGCCTGGCCAGCCGGCCGTGGCCGATATGGGGGAAGCGGCGGTGGAACCAGCGATCCAGCCGCATCCCTTCGTCGTCGCCAGCGACGGTGACATGGAGGACGCCCCGGTGGGCATCGTTCATGCCAGCACCAGGCGCATCGCCTTCAGCCCGGCGGCCAGGGCCAGGATGGAGAGCGCGACCGAGGCCAGAACATAGGCCGCGGCGGCGGCGAGATGGCCGCGTTCGACCAGATCGACGGTATCCAGGGAAAAGGCGGAAAAGGTGGTGAACGCCCCCAGCAGGCCGGCGACGAGAAAGGCCCGCACCTCCTGGGAGGCCGGCCAGGCCGCCGCCATGGCCTCGGTCAGCAGGCCCAGAACGAAGCAACCGGCGACATTGACCGCCAGCGTGCCATAGGGAAAGGCGCCTCCCGCCAGCGCGGCGATGGCGGCCACCGCCAGATAGCGCCCCATCGCTCCCAGCGCGCCGCCCAGAGCGACCCAGGCCAGCGATGTGACCGTCACCGGCCCGCCTCGTGCTGGCGCTGGTGTCGCAGCTTTGCCCAGGCCTCGAGCCGCTTTGCGACCTCACGCTCGAAACCGCGCCCGGTGGGCCGGTAGAAGCGCTGGCGCGCCATGCCGTCCGGGAAGTAGTTCTGGCCGGAGAAAGCGGCCGGCGCGTCGTGATCGTAGGCATAGCCGGCGCCGTAGCCCATATCCTTCATCATGCGGGTGGGCGCGTTCAGGATGGTCTTGGGCGGGACCAGGCTGCCGCCTTCGCGGGCGCTGGCCAGGGCGGCGCCGAAGGCCTTGTAGGCGGCGTTGGATTTCGGGGCGGTGGCGCAATAGATCACGGCCTGGGCGATGGCCAGCTCGCCCTCGGGCGAACCCAGGAAATCGTAGGCGTCCTTGGCCGCCAGCGCCTGCGTCAACGCCGCCGGGTCGGCCATGCCGATGTCTTCGATCGCCATGCGCACCACCCGCCTGGCGACATAGAGCGGATCTTCGCCCGCCGCCAGCATACGCGCCAGCCAGTAGAGCGCGGCGTCGGCATCCGAACCCCGGACCGATTTGTGAAGGGCGCTGATAAGGTTGTAATGGCCGTCGTCGGCCTTGTCATAGACCGGCACCCGGCGCTGCACCACGGCAGCCAGCCGGGCGCGATCCAGCGGCCCCTCGCCTTCCAGCGCCAGCAGCTCCTCGGCGATGTTGAGGGCGAAACGCCCGTCGCCATCGGCCATAGTGGCCAGCGCGCTGCGGGCGTCGTCGTCCAGCGGCAGCGCCTTGCCGCAGAACGCCTCGGCCCGGCCTAGAATCTCGCCCAGCGCGGCATCGTCCAGCCGCTTCAGCACCATCACCTGGCAACGCGAGACCAGCGCCGCATTGACCTCGAAGGAGGGGTTTTCGGTGGTCGCGCCCACCAGCACCACCGTGCCGTCCTCGACGAAGGGCAGCAGCGCGTCCTGCTGTGCCTTGTTGAAGCGGTGGATCTCGTCGACGAACAGCAGCGTGCCCTGCCCGCCCTTGCGCCGGGCCTGCGCCCGCTCGAACGCCCGGCGCAGATCGGCGACACCGGCGAAGACGGCCGAGAGCGGCTCGAAGGCGAGCCTGGTTTCCTCCGCCAGCAAGCGGGCGATGGTGGTTTTGCCCGAACCCGGCGGCCCCCACAGCACGGTCGAGGCAAGCCGGCCCTGAGCCACCATGCGCCCGATCGGCCCTTCTGCGCCCAGCAAATGGTTCTGGCCCACCACGTCCTGCAGGCGGGCGGGGCGCAACCGGTCTGCCAGTGGGTGCGGCGCCTGGGATTCGAACAATGTGGTTGCGGGCGTGGTCATGGCCCTCCGGAAGCAGCCGCTGCGCTCCGCCGCCATGGGGTCGTCGCCAGCGGCGCCAGGGAAGACCAGGCGCCTCAGGCCGCTTCGTCCCGGGGCGCCTCCTCTTCGGCAGCCTGGAGCGGCCCGGAATCCTGGCCCTTGGCGCCGACGTCACGATCGACGAACTCGATAATGGCCATGGCGGCGGCGTCGCCATAGCGGAAGCCCGCCTTCAACACGCGGGTATAACCGCCATGGCGGTCGCCATAGCGGGGCGCCAGGGTATCGAACAGCTTGCGCACCATGGCATTGTCGTGCAGCTTGGCGAAGGCTTGGCGGCGGGCGTGGAGATCGCCCCGCTTGCCCAGAGTCACCAGCTTTTCGGCATAGGGCGCCAGTTCCCTGGCCTTTGCCAGGGTGGTTTCGATCTGCTCGTGCTTGATCAGCGCCGCCGCCAGATTCTTCAGCAGGGCCTTGCGGTGGGCGCCGGTCCGCCCCAGCTTGCGCCCCGAATGGCGATGCCGCATCGCTTCCTCCCCTCGCTCAGCGGAACGGGTCTTCCAGCTTGCGCACCATATCCTCGATGTTCTCGGGCGGCCAGTTCGGGACGGTCATGCCCAGCTGCAAGCCCATCTGGGCCAGCACGTCCCGGATCTCGTTCAGCGATTTGCGGCCGAAATTGGGGGTGCGCATCATTTCGGCCTCGCTCTTCTGCACCAGGTCGCCGATATAGACGATGTTGTCGTTCTTCAGGCAGTTGGCCGAGCGCACCGAAAGCTCCAGCTCGTCCACCTTGCGCAGCAGGTGGCGGTTGAATTCCAGCTCCGCGGCATCGGCCGCATCGCCGCGGGATTCCGGCACCTCGAAATTGACGAAGAACTGCAACTGCTCCTGAAGGATGCGGGCGGCGAGCGCCACGGCATCCTCTGGCGATATGGCGCCGTTGGTCTCGATGGTCATCGACAGCTTGTCATAGTCGGTGACCCGGCCGACGCGGCTGTTTTCGACCTTGTAGGACACCCTCTGCACCGGGCTGTAGAGCGCATCGATCGGGATCAGGCCGATGGGCGCATCCTCGGGCCGGTTCTGAGGGGCGGGCACATAGCCCTTGCCGCTGCCGACCGTGAACTCCATGTCGAGCTCGGCCCCCGAATCCAGGGTGCAGATGACGTGGTCGGGGTCCAGGATGTCGATCTCGGAGCCGGCCTCGATCATCGACGCGGTGACCGCAACCGGGCCTTTGGCCTTCAGCAGCATCCTCCTGGGGCCGTCGCTGTGCACCCTGAGCGCCAGGCCCTTCACGTTCAGCACGATATCGGTCACGTCTTCCAGCACGCCCGGGATCGAGGAGAACTCGTGCAGCACATTGGCGATGCGCAGCGAAGTCACGGCGCCGCCCTGGAGCGAGGATAGCAGCACCCGGCGCAGGGCATTGCCCAGGGTGAGGCCGAAGCCGCGCTCCAGCGGTTCGGCCACGACGGTTGCCTCGCGCTGCACATCGGCGCCCGGGCGGATCTGCAGCTTGTTGGGTGTGATCAACGCCTGCCAGTTTCTGCTCTTCATATTGCCATCGACCTCGTCTCTGGGAAGGCCCGCGCCGCGCTGGCGGGCAGCGAGCGAGAACCGCCGGCAGCGGCCCCCGCCATCGTCGCCGAGCTGTCAGACACGCCGGCGTTTGCGCGGCCGGCAACCGTTATGGGCGATCGGCGTGACGTCCTGGATCGCCGTGATCTGGAAACCGATCGTGGACAGGGTCCGCAAGGCTGATTCGCGGCCCGAACCGGGACCCCTCACCAGCACCTCCAGCACCTGCATGCCGTGCTCCTGGGCCTTGCGGCCCGCGTTCTCGGCCGCCATCTGGGCGGCATAGGGCGTGGATTTGCGCGAGCCCTTGAAACCCATGGAACCCGCCGACGCCCAGGAGATCGCGTTGCCCTGGGCGTCGCAGATGGTGATCATGGTGTTGTTGAAGGATGCGCTCACATGGGCGACGCCCGAAGTGATGTTCTTGCGCTCGCGCCGTCTGACGCGGGTTGTTTCACGTGCCATTGCGAATGCCTTATTTCTTCTTGCCGGCGACTGGCCGCGCCTTGCCCTTGCGGGTGCGGGCATTGTTGTGGGTGGACTGGCCGCGCACCGGCAAGCCCTTGCGGTGGCGGATGCCGCGGTAGCAGCCCAAATCCATCAACCGCTTGACGTTCATCGCCACTTCGCGGCGCAGGTCGCCCTCCACCATATGGCCACCGTCGATCAGTTCGCGAATCTGCGCCACCTCGGCGTCGCTGAGCTCGCTCACCCGCCTTTCGGACGGGATACGGGCGGTGCGGCAGATGGCGCCCGCCTTGCTGCGCCCGATGCCGTGGATATAGGTGAGCGCGACTTCGACCCGCTTCGCGGTCGGGATGTTCACACCGGCAATGCGTGCCAAGGCCTTGTGCTCCTCGCAGTTGGGACGAACGGTGGGCGACGACCGCGGCGCGCGATCCGCAGGGCCACCGGATCGAGGGAGGGCGGACGATAGAGACGGCGAGGCGCCCTGTCAATCGCCCTTTTCGGGCCGGGCGGCGTCCTCCGCGCGCCTTTCGCCCCCCTCCGGCCGTTCGCCGTCTTCCAGATGGGCGATGCTGCCATGGGAAGAAAGCAGGATCGCCAGCGGCCGCGTGGCGGGGAACTGGGCCATCACGATCATGGCGATCACCGTGATCGGGACGCTGAGGAACATGCCGATCACTCCCCAGACGCTGCCCCAGAGCGCCAGCGACATCAGGATGACCAGCGGGCTGATGGCCAGCGAACGGCCCATCATGCGCGGTTCCAGCACATTGCCCGTCACCACCTGCGTCACCCCCAGCAACGCCGCCACCACCAGGAAGGGCACGAGCGGCTCGGGAAACTGCACCAGCGCCAGCAGGGCCGGAAAAACGATGCCCAGAATCGAGCCGATGGTGGGGATGTAGTTCAGCAGAGCGATCAGCAACGCCCAGAAGGCGGCGAGATCGAGGCCGACGGCAACCATCACGCCATAGGAGACGGCGCCGGTGGCGAGCGAAAGCAGCGTCTTGACGCGGATATAGGTCTGCACATCGGCCTCGATGCGCGCCAGCGTGCGCCGCAGGCGGGCCAGCCGGCGGCGGTTATGGCCGGCCAGCGCCTCCAGCTTGGTGGCAAAGCCCTTCTGCTCCACCAGCAGAAAGGCGGTATAGACCAGGATGATGCCGACATTGCCGGCCAGGGTGGCGATGCCGGCCGCCAGCTCGCCAGCGAGGCCGCCAAGATCGATCTGCCTGCCGATCTCGTCTGCCGTCGGCAATTCGCGCAGGCCCAGAAAGGCTGCCGCCTCGCCCAGGCGGGCCTCGAGATTGGCCTGATAGATCGGGGCCGCCTCGACCACCCGCTCGATATGGCCCAGCGTCAGCTCCACGAAGGCGGCCAGCAAAGCGGCAAAGCTGGCCAGCGCCAGCGTCAGCGCCAGCCAACCCGGCAGGCCGAGTCGGCCCCAGCTGCGGGCCAGCGTCCAGATCAGATACCAGAACGTCACCGCCACCACGAAAGGCAGGATCAGCGCCCTGCCTACGACCAGCAGATAGAACGAAAACCCCGCGATGGCGGCATAAAGCGCAAAGCTGGCCGGCCTCATCCGCTCCCCCGCTGGCAAAGCGGCAAGTATCGGCACCCCACCCGACGGCAGCAAGCCACAACCACCCCCCGGTGCGCGGCCTCCCCCCTCCGAACCGGCATGACCGGCATGAGCATGAATTGTGGACAGATGGTCCCACTCTCGGCAAGGATGCCCCTCTCAATCCTGGAGGGACGACATGGTCTCTGTCTGCACACGGGGCGGCGCGCTGGCGGTGGGGCTGGCGATGCTGGCGGCAGGGCCGGCGGCGGCGAAGGTGGAGGGCGGAACCGTCTATCTGGGCGCGGCCATCTCGCTCACTGGCAAATATTCCACCAATGGCCAGCACACCCGCAACGGCTACGACCTCGCCATCGAAACCATCAACCGGGCGGGCGGCATCCAGGTCGGCGGGCAGAGCTATCGCATCGAAATCGTCTATTACGACGACGAATCGACTCCGGCGCGCGGCGCGCAGTTGGCCGAACGCCTGATCGGCCAGGACGGCGTCGATTTCATGCTGGGCCCCTACAGTTCCGGCCTCACCAAGGCCATCGCGCCGGTGACGGAGCAGTATGGCGTGCCCATGGTGGAGGCCAACGGCGCCTCCCTGCAGCTGTTCAACCAGGGCTATCGCTATCTCTTCGCCGTGCTTTCCACCTCCGAGCAATATCTCGCCAGCGCCGTGGCCCTGGCCGCCGAAATCGCCGAACGGCAAGGGCGCCAGCCTTCCGACCTGACGCTGGCCGGCGCCTTCGAGAACGATCCCTTCAGCCAGGATATCCGCACCGGCGTGCTGGCGGACGCGGCCAGCCTGGGCATCCGGGTCGCGATCGACGACCAGCTGCCGCCCGAACTCAACGACATGAGCGCCACCCTGGCCAAGGTGAAGGCGCTCAAACCCGACATTCTGGTGGTTTCCGGCCATGCCAAAGGCGCGGCGCTCGCCATCCGCCAGATGGAGGAGATGCGGGTCGATGTGCCGATGCTCGCCATCACCCATTGCGACAGCGCCGATATCATCGGCAAGTTCGCCGCCGCCGCCGAATACACGCTATGCGCCAGCCAGTGGGCGCCGTCGCTCGCCTACCGGGACGATATCTTCGGCTCGGCAGCCGATTTCGCCGCCACCTTCGAAGGCACTTACGGCTACCCCCCGCCCTATCAGGCGGCCGAATCGGCGGCCGCGGTGCTGGTCTTCGCAGACGCCTTCGAACGGGCGCAAAGCTTCGAGAAGGCAGCGGTGCGCGACGCCCTGGCCGCCACCGACATGCAGACCTTCTACGGCAACATCCTGTTCGACGAAACCGGCAAGAACATCGCCAAGCCCATGGTGCTGTTCCAGGTCCAGGACGGCGCCTATGCCGTGGTGGCGCCCACCGCCTGGGCCGACGCCGAGCTGCGCTGGCCGATCCCGCCCTGGTCCCAGCGCCCCTAGGCGCCCCGCCGCCGGGGACAGCCGGCCCGCGCCGGGCGCTGCCCTGCTGGCAAGGCCATGCTCGACAACATCCAGCTGCTGCTCGATGCCCCCACCCTGCTGGCACAGGTGCTGCTGGACGGGCTGATGTTCGGGGCGCTGTTCGCGATCGCCGCCTATGGCATGGCGCTGGTCTGGGGGGTGATGAATGTCGTCAACATCGTCCAGGGCGAGTTCGTGATGCTGGGCGGCTTCATCGCCTTCCAGCTCGCCTCGTGGGGGGCGAGTCCGTTTCTGGGCGTGCCGGTGGCGGCGGCGGTGCTGTTCGCAGTCGGCATCCTGCTCCACTATGCCGCCATCCGCCGCGTCGCCGAAGGCGACATGTTCATCTCGCTGCTCGCCACCTTCGGGCTTTCGATCCTGTTCCAGCAGCTCATGAATCAGATCTGGGGCGGCGATGTCAGAACCGTGCAATCGGGCCTCGGCACCTGGTTTCTGGCCGATGGGCAGGTCACCGTCGGCCAGGTCAAGCTGCTGGCCTTCGCCGGAGCGGTGGCGTTGGGGGGCGCGCTTTTCCTGTTTCTCAAGAAAAGCCGCCTGGGCCAGGCCATTCGCGCCACGGCCCAGAACCCGCGGGCGGCCCGCGTGCTGGGGATCGACACCGACCGGGTGTTCGCGGCCACCTACGGCATCAACGCGGCGCTGTGCGGGGCGGCAGGCGCCCTCGTGGTCATGGCCTATTCGGTCCACCCCTATATCGGCCTGCCCTACACGGTGCGCTCGTTCATGATCGTCGTGGTCGCCGGGCTGGGCAACCTGCCCGGGGTGGTCCTGGCGGGGCTGGGGCTGGGCAGCGCCGAAAACCTGGCCGCCTTCGTCCTCGGCGCCCAGTTCCAGACCGCTTTCGTCTTCTGCCTTCTGGTCGTCATCCTGGTGCTGCGCAACGCCTGGCTGGCCCGCCAGCGCAAGCGCCTGATGTGAGGCCAGGTGAAGCGTTCGAGCCGGATCGCGCTCATCGCCGCCATCGCCGCGGCGGGCGTGGCGGCGCCGCTGCTCCTGCCCGAGTTCCGGGCCCAGTTCGCCATGCTGTGGCTGATGGTGCTGTTCGCGCTCACCTGGGACATTCTGGGCGGACAGACCGGCTACAACAGCTTCGGCAACATCCTCTTCTTCGGCATCGGCATGTATGCCTCGGCCGTCCTGCAGCGCGACGCCGCGCTCCCCTATTTCCCTGCCCTCGCTGCCGGCATGGTGCTGGCCGCCTTCCTCGCCGTCGCCGCCGCCGCCATCCTGGGCGCCATGATCCTCGCCATGCGCGGCCATTACTTCGCCATCGCCACCCTGGGCCTCGGCATCGCCGCTGGCGAAATCGCCGCCGGCTGGCCTTATCTCGGCGCCGGTTCCGGCATGTCGCCGCCGCTCTTCCCCGGCCCCCCAGCCACGCAATATCTGTTCTTCGCCTATCTCTTCATGACGCTGGCCGCCCTGGCCCTGCTCGTCCTGGCGGCCATCTACCGCACCCGCTTCGGCCTCGCGCTGAACGCCATCCGCGACAACGAGGACAAGGCCGAGGCCCTGGGCCTGCGCACCGGCGCCTGCAAAATCGCCGCCTGGATGCTGGCGGCGGCGTTTCTGGGTCTGGCAGGTGGGGCTGCCGGCAACATGCTGGGCTTCATCGATCCACGCGATACCGCCTTCGCCGGTGCCACCTTCGGCGTCTGGATGGTGCTGATGGCCATCCTGGGCGGCAAGGGCACGCTGTGGGGGCCGGTGCTGGGCGCCTTCCTCTTTCATGTCGCCCAGGAGGTGTTGTGGACTTATGTCCTGGGCTGGCAGCGGGTGGCGCTGGGGCTCATCGTGGTCGCCATCGTGGTGTTCTTCCCGCAGGGCATCGCCGGCTGGGCCAGGCAGCGCTGGCCGGAACGCTTCGGCCACAGGCTGAAGGAGGCGCCGTGAAGGCCCAGCTGGCCATCCGCGCCGTCTGCAAAAGTTTCGGTGGCGTCGCCGCCAACCGCAACCTCACCCTGGAGATAGCGCCAGCCACCATCACCGGGCTGATCGGCCCCAACGGTTCGGGCAAGACCACGCTGTTCGATTCGGTGGCCGGACGGCATCCGGTGGACAGCGGCTCCATCGTCTTCGAGGGGCGCGAGATCACCCGCCTCGGCACCGCCAGGATCGCGCGGCTGGGCCTGGTGCGCACCTTCCAGCAGACCCATATCTTCGGCCGCATGACGGCGTTGCAGAACATGGCCATCGCCGATGCCGACGCCGGGCGCAGCCTCGCCGGCCTGCTCAGCCCGGTCCGCACCGCCACCCGCGAGCGTGGCGAGGCCCTGCTCGATTTCTGCGGCCTCTACGACAAGCGCCTGCTGCCGGCGGGTGAGCTGTCCTTCGGTCAGCAAAAGCTGCTCGAGCTCGCCATGGCGCTGATGACACGCCCGCGCATGCTGCTGTTGGACGAGCCGACGGCCGGCATCAACCCCACGCTCATCAATGGCGTCATCGACCGGCTGGCCCGCATCAACCGCGAGTTCGGCATCGCCCTTTTTGTCATCGAACACAATATGCGCGTCGTCATGGGCCTGGCCCGGCGCATCCACTGCCTGGCCCATGGCCGCCTGCTCGCCAGTGGCAGCCCCGACGAGATCCGCAGCGACCCCCGGGTCGTCGCTGCCTATCTGGGCGGCGCGCCGTGAGCATGCGCGACCAGGCCGCCGGCAGCGGCAAGGCGGAGGCGGCCGCCGAAGCGGTCGCCCGGCCCCCGTCCCGCGCCCAGCTGCTGGCGCTGGCCGGCGGCGGGGTGCCGGCAATCGAGACCGGCGGCCTGAAGGCCGGTTACGGACGCATGGAGATCGTCCACGATCTCGATCTCGCCGTCGGCCCCGGCCAGTCGCTGTGCCTGATCGGCCCCAACGGCGCCGGTAAATCCACCGTGCTGCACGCCATCTACGGCCTCGCCCGCGTCATGGCCGGACGCATCGCCCTGGCGGGGCGCGACATCGCCGGGCTGGGTCCGCAGGAAAAGCTGGCCCAGGCCGGCATCGCCTATGTGCTGCAGGAAAACTCCGTCTTCCCCGCCATGACCGTGGAGGAGAACCTGCTGCTGGGCGGCTTTCTCAAGCCCCGCCCGGCAGACGCCAGGGCAGCGGCAGAGCGGGTGTTCGACCGCTATCCCCGCCTTGCCCAACGGCGCAGCCAGCGCGCCGGCACCCTTTCGGGGGGCGAACGGCGGCTGCTGGAGATCTCCCGCGCCCTGGTCATGGAACCGCAGGTGCTGCTGGTGGACGAACCCTCCATCGGCCTGGAGCCGCGCTTCATCGCCATGGTCTTCGACCTTCTGGGCGAACTGCAGAAGCGGGACGGCAAGACGATTCTGATGGTCGAGCAAAACGCCAGAAAGGGGCTGGAGTTCGCCGATATCGGCTATGTCCTGGTCGCGGGCCGCCTCGCCAGGGCGGGTCCGGGGCGCGCCCTGCTGGCCGATCCCGAGGTGGGGCGACTCTTCCTGGGCGGCTGAAATCGTGGCAGGTTCGCGCCCTCCCACGAACGACGGCAGGGGCAACGAATGCGCAGCAGCCACGACGACGGCATCAAATTTCTGACCACCGACACGCCCGCCTTTCCCGAAGACCGGGCACGCAGCATCGCCAGGCGCCTGTTCGGCATCGACGGCGAACTCTCCTATCTGGAATCGGACCGGGACCAGAATTTCCGCCTGTGGAACGACGATGGCCAGTGGCTGCTGAAATTCTTCCACCCCGACGAAGACCCGGGCGTCGCCGATTTCCAGGCCGCCGCCCTGATGCACATCGCAACCACAGACCCGGACCTGCCGGTGCCGAAGGTGATCCCCACCCGGCCCCTGCGCGGCCGGCGACGGCCCTGGGCCAGGGCCACTGCACCGGACGGGCGCAGCAGCATCGTGCGCCTGATGAGCTGGCTGCCGGGCACCGTGCTCGAACGGCTGGGGCACACGTCGCGCCTGCGCCGCCATGTCGGGGCCTTCGTCGCGCGCCTGGATCGCGCCCTGGCCGGCTTTTTCCACCCCAACGCCATGCACACCCTGGTCTGGGATGTCAGGCAGGCGCCCCGGCTGCGGCGCCACAGCGGCGATATCGCCGACAAGGAGGCGCGCAAGGTGGTGGAACGGGCGCTGGACCGCTTCATCCAGGTCACGCTGCCCCGCTGGCCCCATCTCCGGGCTCAGGTCATCCACAACGACGCCAACCGGGGCAATCTGGTGGCCGATCCCGCCCGCCCGGACGAGGTGGCAGGCGCGATCGATTTCGGAGACATGATCCACGGCCCCATCGCGGCCGAGGCGGCGATGGCGATCGAATCCTTCCTGGTCGGCTTCGATAATCCCTTGCCGCGCATGATCGACGTGCTGGCGGGCTTCGATTCGGTCCTGCCCTTGCAGGAAGACGAGGTCGATGTCCTGTTCGATCTGGTCACGGCCCGCCTGGCCGTCATTGCCGTCATCGTCGCCCACCGTGCCGCCCACCGCACCGGCTCGCCGGCCCACATGGAGGGATACGATGCCGAGGCGGCGATCGAGAGCCTGCTTGCCATCGGCCCCGAAGCCATCAGCGACAGCATCCGCGACGCTCTGCGCTTTCCAGCCAGGGGCGCCATGGGCACGGTGGCGACGCCGGAGGCGGACGACCTGCCACACCAGCTGGAACGCCGCCGCCGCCATCTCGGGCGCCATCTCGATCTGTTCTACGACAGGCCCCTGCATCTGGAACGCGGGCGGGGCGCCATCCTCTACGACGCCAACGGGCGCGCCTTCGTCGATGCCTACAACAATGTCGCCAGCGTCGGCCATTGCCATCCCCATGTGGTGAACGCCATCTGGCGCCAGACGGCGGCCCTGGGCACCAACACCCGCTATGTCTATCGCGCCCTGGCCGATTACGCCGAAAGGCTGCATGCCACCATGCCGGGCCCGCTCCGCCGCAGCGTCATGACGAACTCCGGCAGCGAGGCCAACGACATCGCCTGGCGCATGGCCACGCTGCTTACCGGCAACAAGGGCGCCATCGTGATGGAGCACGCCTATCACGGCATGACCGAAGCCATCGCCGCCCTTTCGCCGGACGCCGGCGGCCAGCCCGATACCTCCCATGTCCGCACCCTGATGGCGCCGGATCCCTATCGCGGCCCCTGGCGCAAGGGCGAGGCGGATCTGGCCGGCAAATACGCCGCCGATGCCGACCGGGCCATCGCCGAACTGGACGAGGCCGGCTTGGGCACCGCCTGCCTGATGGTCGATACTTCGTTCTGTACCAACGGCATCCCCGAGGTGCCGAAGGGCTATCTGAAACAGGTGGCGGCCAAGGTGCGCCAGGCCGGCGGCCTGGTGATCGCCGACGAGGTGCAATACGGCTTCGGCCGCCCGGGAAGCCACATGTGGGGATTCCAGTATCACGCCATGCGGCCCGATATCGTCACCATCGGCAAGCCGGTGGGCGATGGCTTTCCGCTGGGCGTCACGGTGACGACGCCGGCGATCCTGGATGTTTTCGCCAAGGCGACCGGCCTGTTCAGCACCTTCGGCGGCAACCCGCCGGCCTGCGCTGCCGGGCTGGCGGTGCTGGACGTGATCGAACGCGAGGGCCTGATGGAAAACGCGGCGACCACCGGCGCCTATCTCAAACAGGGGCTGAAGGAACTGATGGACCGCCACGCCGCCATCGGCGATGTGCGCGGCCACGGCTTCGTCGTCGGCGTCGAGCTGGTGAAGGACCGCGCCGGCAGAGAACCCGACCCGGAGCGGACTGTGGCGGCGATGAACCGCATGAGAGAGCTGGGCGTGCTGGTGGGTCGCGAAGGCCCCTTCGGCAATGTCTTCAAGATTCGCCCGCCCCTGGTGTTCAGCCGCGCCAACGCCGACACCCTGATCGCCGCCATGGACCGGGCGCTGGCCGGGACGTGAGGCCCCGCCGGGCGGGTGCACAAACCGCTTGCAAATGTCCCCACCGCGCCCCAGACTTGCCACGTCGAACGACACAACCAGAGGAGAAAGGCCAATTGACTTGGCACACAAGCACGCGGCGCGACGCCCTGAAGGGTAGCGTTGCCGCAGCAAGCCTGCTGTCTGCGCCCGCGGTTCTGCGCCGCGCCTGGGCAGCCGACCCGATCCGGGTCTCATGCTATGGCGGCTATTTCGAGGATATGTTGAAAGAGCACGCCTATCCGGCCTTCACCGAGGCCAGCGGGATCGCCGTGGAATCGGTCTCGCAGGGAAACGGCTTCGAATGGTTCGTGAACCTGGAGGCCAGCATCAAGACCGGAACTCCCGCCGTCGACATCACCATCGCCGATGTCGCCGACATGCTCCGGATACCGGGCATCTTCATCCCTCTTGAGGACGGCAGCGTGCCGGGCCTGGCCAAAGTGCCGGACTATCTGGTCCGGCGCAACGCGGCCGGTGCTCCGCTGGGCGCTCCCGTGATGGCCTGGTACACCACCCTCGTCACCAACACCGAGCGCTGGCCGGAAGCGCCCACATCCTGGGCCGATGCCTGGGATCCCAAGTTCAAGGGCGAACTGGGTTGGTACAAGGACGCTTCCGCCAGCTTCATCATCGACATCGTCGCCAGAACCTTTTTCGGCGGCAACGAGATCATGGCCAGCGACGAGGGCCTGATGCAGTGCATGGAGAAGGCCGCCGAGCTCAAGGACAATGTGCGGCTGTGGTATAGCGACGAAGGCCAGTTCCAGGCCATGCTGCAATCGGGCGAGCTCACCGGCGGCCAGTACTTCCACGACGTCACCCAGGTGATGGCCGAGGAAGGTTTCCCGGTGCGTTCCACCTTCCCCAAGGAAGGCGGCCTCATCGGCTACGGCTCCTGGTGCATACTCCAGGGCACGCAGAAGGCCGATGCCTGTCGGCAGTTCATCGAATGGTCGCTCTCGCCCCAGGCGCAGACCGCCATCACCGACAATCTGTGGACGGCGCCGGTGCTGCCGCGCGACATGTTGCCAGACCTCAGCGACGAGGCGTTCAACCGCGCCTCCAGCACCATCGATCCGATCGTCACCAACTACCAGGTCTATGTCGACAAGGGCGACTGGATCTCCGAACGCTGGGAAGAGCTCCTCTACGGGGCCTGAAACAGCCGGCATTTTGCCGTTGCCGGGGCCGGGGCGTTATGCTCCGGCCCCTTTTCCAGACGCAGGGAGATGCGCCATGTTCAGCCATGTCACGGTAGGAACCGACGATCTCGACGCCGCCACGGCCTTCTACGATGCGGCGCTGGCGCCCCTGGGCCTGCGGCGCCTTCTGACCAGGCCGGAACACGGCTTCGCCGGCTACGGCCCGGAGGGCGGCAAGGCAAGCTTCTTCCTCTGCCTCCCCCATGACGGCGGCAGCGCCAGCGTCGGCAACGGCACCCATATCGCCTTCCTGGCCCCCAGCCGGGCCGGCGTCACCGCCTTCCACACCGCCGCCCTGGCCGCCGGGGGCAAGGACGAAGGCGCGCCCGGCCCCCGCCCCCACTATCACGAACATTATTGGGGCGCCTATGTGCGCGACCTGGACGGCAACAAGCTGCAGGCCTGCTGCCACCGACCGGAAGGCTAGCCGCCTTCGGCGCGGCGCAGCGCCCGCTTGATCACGGCGATGCCGGCGCCCGGGCGCGCCGCCTCGCCGCAGACCGCGCGGCGCCACGCCCGCGCCCCCGCCCGGCCCTGGTAAAGGCCCGCCATGGGCCGCGTCAGACGCCGCAGCGGGGCGCCTTCGGCCAGGCGGCGTTCGATGTGGGGGATATAGGCCTCGGCCGCCTCGCACCTGGTCGGCACCGCGCGCCGGGAGGCATAGACGGTTCGGTCGGCGGCGGCCAGCATATAGGGCGTGCGCCAGGCGGCGCGGCCGATCATCGCTCCGTCCACATAGGCGCGCTGGGCGGTGGCGGCGGCCAGATCGCCGATACCGCCATTGACGACGATCTCCAGCTCGGGCCAGCGCCGTTTGGCAGCGTGGACGATATCGTGGCGCAACGGCGGCAGCTGCCGGTTCTGCTTCGGCGACAGCCCCTTCAGCCAGGCCTTGCGGGCGTGGATGGCGAACGACGCGCAGCCGGCCGCCGCCACGGGGGCGATGAAGGCCGGCAGCGCTTCGTCCTCGTCCATGTCGTCGATGCCGAGGCGGCATTTCACGGTGACCGGCAGCGAAACGGCGGCGGCGATGGCGTGGACGCATTCCGCCACCAGGGCGGGTTCGGCCATCAGACAGGCGCCGAAACGGCCGTCGCGCACCCGCCGGCTGGGGCAGCCAATGTTGAGATTGACCTCGTCATAGCCCCAGCCCTCGGCGATGCGCGCCGCTTCGGCCAGCCGTTCCGGCCTGGCGCCGGCGATCTGCAGGGCGATGGGATGCTGGTTGCGGTCGAAGGCGAGCAGGCGGCGGCGGTCGCCGTGGAGCAGCGCCTCGGCCACGATCATCTCGCTGTAAAGCAGGGTGCGCCCGGTCAGGCAGCGCAGAAAGGCGCGCCCGTCGCGGTCGGTCACGCCCATCATCGGCGCCACGGAAAGCCTGCGGTCCGGCGCCGTCATCGCAACCCTTGCCCGGCTCCCCCGGCATATCCCAGATCAGGCCAGATCGGGCCGGATCAGGCGAAACCGTAGATGCGGCGGGCGTTGTCGCAGACGATCCGGCGGCGCAGAGCCTCCGGCACACCCGCGAAGCTGCGGCGGATCGCCTCCCGGCTGTGGGGAAAGGTGCCTTCGTCGTGGGGATAATCGCTGCCCCAGAGCAGCCCTTCGGCGCCGGTGAAATCCAGCAGGCGCAGGGCCACCGGGTCGTCGCTGAAGGTCACCGCACCCTGGCGGCGGAAGAACTCGCTGGGCTTCATCTCCAGGCGCGGCCGGATCCACATGTGCTTCTTTTCCACCTGCTCGTCCAGCACATGGAGCAGCCAGGCCAGCCAGCCGGCGCCGCATTCCACCACCACGAAGGTCAGCCCGGGATGGCGCTGCAGCGCGCCCGAGGCGATCAGCAGGGCCACCGGTTCCTGACCGCGCGCCATGCTCATCGCCATATGGGCCAGCGCCCCGCCATGGCCTTCCTCCTCGCCCCAGTCGGCGGGATAGTGGTCCTGGCTTTCGCTGAAGGCGTGCAGCGCCACCACCAGGCCGTGATCGGCGCAGGCCGCCCACAGGCGGTCGTAATCGGGCAGGTTGTAGGGGCGGTCCGCCATGGTGAGCGGGATCTTGACGCTGCGATAGCCGGCCCTGGCGGCGTGCTCCACCTCGCCCACGGCCCGGTCGAGATCGATGGCGGGCACGATGGCGACCGGCGCGAAGCGGTCCCGGTGGGGGCCGAACAGCTCGATCGCCCAGTCGTTGTAGGCCCTGGCCACGGCGAACTGATAGCCGGGATCGGGCGAGTTGTAGAGGAAGAGCGAGCTGTTGGGATAGATCACCTCGGCGCTGACTCCATCCAGCGCCTGGTCGGCCAGGCGGCGGTCGATGTCGCGCCCGCCGCTGGGGTCGTCGCGGAACTCGCGCTGGCGGTCGTCGTCGTCGATGCGCTCGGCCGCCAGGTCGATGCGGCGCGGACGCTTGCCATCCACCACGTGATAGGTTTTGCCGTCGCGCCGCTCAATGCGCGGTGCCCGCTCGCGATAGCGGGCATCCAGCCTGCGGTAGAGATCCGGCGGCTCCTGGACATGGCTGTCGGCGGAGATCACCTTTGCGGCATCGTCTGTGGCGGCGGCGTTCACGGCATCCCTCTTCCGGCTGGCGGCCCCAGAGTGCAACCGGCGGGCCGGGCCTGGCAAGCGGGCGCCGGGCTTGACAGGCTGCGGGCCGCTGCCGACCATCCGCCGACTATCCCGTGGAATATGCACATGAGCTGGGAGGCTTGAGATGTATCGGAAATCCAAGGCAACGCGCACCGTGGACCGGCTGATGGCCGGCGACATGACCAGGCGTGAGTTCACGCGCACGCTGGCCGCCAGCGGGCTGGTGCTGTCCGCTGCCGGCGCCCGCCCCGCGGCGGCCAACACCGACCCGGCCAGCCTGTTCGTGTTCGAGTGGGCGGGCTACGAGCTGCCCGAATTCTACCCCGCCTATGTCGAGAAACACGGCACCGAACCCTCCTTTTCGGTCTTCGGCGAAGAGGAAGAAGCGCTTCAGAAGCTGCGCGCCGGTTTCCTGACCGACATTTCCCACCCCTGCAGCGGCAGCATCGGGCGCTGGAACGACGCCGGGGTTCTGCGCCCGCTGGATATCTCCCGCATCGAGGCCTGGGGCGACATCTTCCCCACCACCAAGGAGATCCGGGGCGTCCAGATCGGCGACGATTACTATCTCGTGCCGTGGGACTGGGGCAACAGCTCGGTCATCTACCGCCCGGACCTGCTGGAGCTGGGGCCCGACGAGATGTCCTACGACGTGCTGCTGCGGCCCGAGCTCCAGAACAGGATTTCCATGTTCGATTCGGTCGATTCGGCCTATGTGGTGGGCGGGCTGCTGACCGGCGCCAAGGACATCTTCGCGATGACCGACGAAGAGATCGCGGCCGCCACCGAGATCGTCCGCCAATTGCACGCCAACACCCGCTTTTACTGGAGCTCGCCCACCGAATTCGAACAGGCGATGGCCAATGGCGAGCTGGTGGCGGCCTGGGCATGGAACGAATCCATCATCAGCCTCGAGGACCAGGGTATCGAGGTCGCCTATATGAACCCCAAGGAAGGCATCATGACCTGGATCTGCGGCTTCACGGTGATGTCGGGCGGTTCCTCCTCGACGACCTGATCTACGACTACATCAACGCCGCCATGGAGCCGCGCGTCGGCAAATATCTGATCGAGGAATATGGCTACGGCCACTCGAACCAGAACACCTACGAGCTGGTGGCCGACGAAACCCTGGCCGCCCTCGGCATCCTGGATCCGGTCGCCCTGATGGCCCAGGGCAATTTCTACGACGAAATCCCGCCCGACATCCGGGAAAAGATGATCCTGAAGTTCGAAGAGGTGCGGGCCGGCTTCTGACCGCCGGCAAGCCGAGGCCCCCGCGCAGCCTGGCGGGGGCCTCGCTTTTCGCGCCGGCGGGCGGCGGGGGCACGAAGCCGATGGCGGCGAACGGCAGCCACGATCCACCTCCGGCGGCGCCCAATGCCAGGCGTCGCCATCGCCATGTCCTGGACAACAGCTATGTCGGCCCGGCCCGCGATCCGGATGTGCTGGAAATCTGGGGCTATACGGATCGTTTCAGCTACCTGCCGGGGGAACGGGTCGCGCTCCGCGTCTCCACCACCGCCGCCCGCTGGGATGTCGAGATCGCCCGCGACGGCGCCGCCCTGGAAACGGTGCTGCTGGTCGAAGGGCTGAAAGGCGCCTGGCACGACACCCCCGCCGATTGTTCCATCCGTGGCTGCGGCTGGCCCGTGGCCCATGCCTTCACCGTTCCCGATCACTGGCGCCCGGGCGGCTATCTGGTGACGCTGAGGGGCCACCGGGGCGCCCGGACGGTGGAAGAGCACCACCTTTTCATCCTGCGGCGCCGGGCGGGCGCGGCCCCTGCCCTGCTGCTATGCGCCACTGGCACCTGGGTGGCCTACAATTGCTGGGGCGGGTCCAACGCCTATGAGGGCCTGACCGGGCCGGATGGCAACCGCTTCTCGCCCGTGCTTTCCACCCTGCGCCCGTGGACGCGCGGTTTCTGCCGCCTGCCCGAAGGCGCGCCGCGCGCCCTGCCCGATGCGCCGCCGCCAGTGGGCGCCATGGCCCGCTATCCCTATATGGAATGGGCGCTGGCCCATGGCTATTCGAAGAAATACGCCTCGGCCGGCTGGGCCAGCTATGAGCGTCACTTCGCCCGCTGGGCCGAGGCCGCCGGCTATGAGCTGGATTTCGCCACCCTGCACGACCTCCACGCCAACCCCGCCCTGCTGCAAGGCTATCGCTGCGCCATCATGGTCGGCCACGACGAATACTGGAGCGGGACCATGCGCGACGCCATGGACGCCTGGATCGAAGGCGGCGGGCGCGCCGCCCGCTTCGCCGGCAACTTCCTCTGGCAGATGCGCCTCGAGCAGGGCGGCACCCGCCAAATCTGCTACAAATACGATGCCCGCACACGCGATCCGGTCATGGCCACGCCGGCCCAGGCCACGCTGACCGGCGCCTGGGAGATGCCGGAGATCGCCCGGCCCGGCGCGCTCACCTTCGGCGTCAACGCCCTGAAGGGCATCTATGCCGGGCTGGGCCATTGCGTGCCGCGCGGGGCCGGCGGCTTCACCGTCTATCGCCCGCAGCACTGGGCCTTCGCCGGCACCCATCTGGGCTATGGCGACGTGCTGGGGGCGTCGTCGCGCATCTTCGGCTACGAGGTGGACGGGCTGGACTATGAAATCCGCGACGGCCTCCCCTTCCCCACCGGCAAGGATGGCGCCGCGCCGGAGATCGAAATCCTGGCCCTGAGCCCCGCCACCACCGTCGAGGATGACCACCGCATCTGGGGCCAAACCCTCTATATCGGCGCCGACGATGGCGTCTGGAAGGCCGACGCCATGGGGGAGCGCCTGGAGAGCGCCAGGCGCGGCAGCGGCATGACCGTCGGCTGGCAGCGCGGCGCCGGCGAGGTGTTCACGGCGGCCACCTGCGAATGGGTCATGGGCCTCGCCCGCGCCGACAGCCAGGTGGAACAGGTGACCAGAAATGTGCTGGACCGCTTCACGGGCGAACGGTGAAGGGCCGCCTGCGGAAGGAACGAAGCCTGGCGGCGATGGCGCGCGCATGACCGCCGGCCTTCCCGCCGACCCCGGCGCGCCGGACGCCGCGAAAGGCATGGCGAACGGCCCGCCGCGCGGGCGACACTGCGGTCATGGCAGGCGCCCGGCGCTGGAGGCGGCGATGGTGAAGGTCTGGGACGGGCCGCTGCGGCTCTGGCACTGGAGCTTCGCGGCCTGCCTCATCGTGCTGCTGGCAACCGGGCTTTCCGGCGACGCTTCCCTGCTGGCCTGGCATATGCGGGCGGGCGCCGTCATGGCTGGCCTGCTGCTCTTTCGCCTGCTGTGGGGGCTGTGGGGCGGCGTTCATGCCCGCTGGCCCGGCTATCGCGTCGGCCTGGGCGAGATCGTCCGCCACTTCCGCCACGGCCGCGCCGCCGGCGCCCACACCGCGCCGGGCAAGGCGCTGGCGCTGGCCTTCGTCGCCCTGGCCGCCGCCCAGACCATGGCGGGCCTGTTCGCCAATGACGGCGCCTTCACCCAGGGGCCGCTGGCCCATCTGCTGGAAGGCGCCGCCTCGGATGCCGCCGCCTGGCTGCACCGCCGCCTGTTCGTCGCCGTGCTGGCGCTGATCGCCATCCATCTGACGGCCCACGCCGTCTATGGCCTCAGGGGCGATCGCCTGCCGCTGGCCATGGTGACGGGCCGCAAGCATGTCGCCGCCCGGGAGGCGCAGGATCGCTGGTGGCGCGCCCTGGTCAGCGCCGCGCTGGCCGCCGGCGCGGCCTGGGCCGTGTGGCCCTAATCGTCGCGGAAATCGTCGTGGCAGCCCTTGCAGGATTGGCCCAGGGCGGCAAAGGTGGCATCCAGGTCGCCCTCTTCCGCCGCCGCCCGGTCCAGGGCCTGGGCGGCGGCGGCGAACGCCTCCACGCGGGCAGCGAAGGCGTCCGGCTGGTCCCAGATGGCGTCGCGGGCATCGCCGCCTTCGGAGCCCGGCGGGAACCATGCGCCGGCCGCCGCCGCCAGCCCGGCCAGGGCGCCGGTGTGCAGCGGCAGCTGCTCGCGATAGGGCGCGCCGCGCTTCAGGATATCCACCACCGCCTTGGTATGGGCGGCGATGGCGCTCATGCCGTGCTGGCGATAGGCGCGGGTGGCATCGTCGGCCCCCGCGCCCGCCGCCGCCAGCACCAGAACCACAGCTGCCGCCACGCTCCGCATCGCCCCGCTCCCCTCGTCTTGCGCCCAGCATGAAAGCCGCCCCGGCGCCGCCTGGCAAGAGGCGCGGCGCCCCGGCCCTCCCATGCGATCGGGATTTGCCAGCGCGCGCCCGGCGATGCAGCCTGGCGGCGATGGCCGATCTCGATCTCTGCTACCTCTCCGCCGCCGAGGCGCTGGCCCTGTTCCGCGCCCGCAAACTCTCGCCGCTGGAGCTGCTCCAGGCGCAGATCGCGCGGGCCCAGGCGGTCGAGCCTGCGGTCAACGCCCTGGCCTGGACGTTCTTCGACCAGGCCCTGGACACCGCCCGCCAGGCCGAAAGGCGCTATGGCGAAGGCAGCGCCCGCCCCCTGGAAGGGCTGACGCTGGCCGTGAAGGAGGATACCGCCGTTGCCGGGCGCCCGCAGAGCTTCGGCTCGCTGATCTTCGAACACAACATCGCCACCGCCACCCATCCGGCGGTGGAACGGCTGTTGCAGGCGGGCGCCATCTGCCATGCGCTCACCACCTGCCCCGAATTCGTCTGGCCCTGGACCTGCACCTCGCGCCTGCACGGCGTCACCCGCAATCCCTGGAATCTGGCCATGACCTGCGGCGCCTCTTCCGGCGGGTCGGCGGCGGCCATGGCTGCGGGCACCGCCACGCTGGCCACCGGCAGCGACAGCGCCGGCAGCATCCGCATGCCGGCCGCGCTGTGCGCCATCGCCGGCTACAAGCCGCCCTATGGGCGCAACCCGGCCAGCCCGGAGGTCGCCATGGACGCCTTTTTCCATGTCGGCCCCATGGCGCGGAGCAGCGGCGATGCGGCGCTGATGCAGAACGCCATGTCGGGCCGGCATGTCCGCGACCATGCCAGCCTGGCCGAAACCGTGGCGCTACCCGCCGCGCCGCCGCCGGTGGCCGGCATGAACATCGCCTGGTCGATGGATCTGGGCGCCTATACCGTCTGCCGGGCGGTGCGCCGCAACACCGCCGCCGCGCTGGCGGCGCTGGCCGATGCCGGGGCCCATATCGAGGAAATCGCCACCCCCTGGGCCGGCGAGGTGGCGCGGGTGGCGGGCTTTTGGGGCGGCCTTATCTATGCCGACGATTTCACCGCGGCCGTCGCCCGCCATGGCGATCTGGTATGCGACTACACCAGAGTCTTTGCGCAGGAAAATCAAATGGTTACACCCGCAATGTTCCATGACTGCATGAAGACTATCGGCGCCGCCTGGGCCCAATTCGGCCCCCGGCTGGCCGGCTTCGACGCCTTTCTCTGCCCCACCTTCGGGGCCAGCGACATCGCCGCCGACTGGCGCGATTGGGAACGGGCGATCGATGTGGACGGCGCGCCCTGCGATATCCACGACGCCGTCCTCACCTTCCCCTTCAATCTCTTCAGCCGCTGCCCGGCGCTGTCGGTGCCTTCGGGCTTCGCCCCCAGCGGCGTGGCGACCGGCGTGCAGATCGTCGCCAACCCCTATGACGACGACGCCTGTTTCCGGGTGGCCAGGGCGCTGGAGGCCGCCCTGCCGCTCTACGGCCCCGGCCAGCCGCGCCCGCCCCTGGGCGAGGCCGGGACCATACCGAGATCTCAGGCCGAGATCATGTAATACTTGCGCAGCGTCTCGGTGATGTGCCAGGTGCACCTGGTGCCCTTGGGGATGAAGAAGGTATCGCCGGCCGTGAAGGTCTCGGCCGTGCCGTCGGCCCGCGTCACCGTGACCGATCCCGACAGCACATGCATCAGCTCGTTCACGGCATAGGCCTCCACCTCTTCCCGGCAGGGGGCGCACTGCCACACACCCACCAGCAGCGATTCGTCGGCGCTCTTGAAAAAGCTGTGATTCAGCTCGGTCTCGTCGGCGCCGGTGAACGATCCCGGCACGGCAAAGCTGGAAGGTTCCATCCCGGTCGCGGGGTCGCCTTCGGGCAGCAGCCTGGTCACATCGCCCATCTCGTCTCTCCCATCTCGTTTTGTCTGTCGTGCCACGGCGGCCAGCGACATTAGCGCACAGCGCGGGCCAATGCCAGAACGCCGCTTTGCGCCGCCTCCCGCACCGCTGCGCGCCGGCGCGTTTGCCTTTCGCCGCCCCCTCCCATAAACAGCGCAGGCTGTGCGACCACGAAGGCGCCTCCCCTTGCCGGAAGCCGATAGCCGCCTGGCCCCCCTGCGCCGCGCCATCGACCAGGTCGACGACGCCATCCTGGAGCTCGTCCGCCGCCGCGCCGGGCTGGTGGGCGAGGTGGCGGCGGCCAAGCGCCAGGCCGGCGAGCGGGAAGACTTCCTGCGCCCCGGGCGCGAGGCCCGCATCCTGCGCCGCCTGGCCGAACAGGGCGGCGGCGCCCTGCCCACCCCCGCCCTGCTGCGCATCTGGCGCGAGCTGCTGTGCGCCCTGCTGCCGCTGCAGGGCGCGTTTTCGGTCGCCGTCGGCGGCCCCTCGCCGGCGCTGTGGGAGACGGCGCGCGACTTCTACGGCTCCCACACCGCCATGCGGCGGCTGGCCCATGGCCCGGCCGCGCTGGCGGCCGTGGCGGGCGGCGAAGACCGGCTGGCGGTGGTGGCGGCCGACGACGATGCCGTCATGGCCCGGATGGCGGCGGCGGGAGGCGCGCCCGGCATCGTCTGGCGCCTGCCCTTCGCCGCCATGCCGGCAGAGGCCGGGGAGCGGCGCGACGCCTTCGTGCTCAGCGGCCATGGCGGCGAGGCCAGCGGCCAGGATGTCACGGTGCTGGCCCTCGATACAAAGGCGTCGGCTTCGCCCTGGCCGGCGGCCTGGCGCGTGCTGCGGCAACGCCGCTGCCCGGACGGCCCCTGGCTGCTGGAGATCGAAGGCTTCCACCCCGCCGGCCACAGGCTGGCGGCCGGCGGCGGCTTGACGGCGGCGGTGCTGGGCGCCTATCCCGCGCCGCTGGCTGCGGAGCCTTCCCCATCATGACAGCGCCCACGCCACGGGCGGGCATCCTCGACATCCGCCCCTATGTCCCCGGCAGAGACGGCAGCGACGACGAGCGCCCGGCGATCAAGCTTTCGTCGAACGAATCGGCGCTGGGGCCCAGCCCCCATGCCATAGCGGCGGCCAGGCGGGCGGTGACGGAGGCGGTGCGCTATCCGGACGGGGCCGCCACCCGGCTTCGCGAGGCCATCGCCCGCCATCACGGCCTCGATGCCTCCCGCATCGTCTGCGGCAACGGCTCCGACGAGCTGCTGGAAAAGCTGGCCCAGGCCTATGCCGGGCCGGGCGACGAGGTGCTCTACAGCCGCCATGGCTTCGCCATCTATCCCATCGCCGCCCGCGCGGCCGGCGCCCGCCCGGTGGCGGCTCCGGAGCGCCGCTTTCGCACCGATGTCGATGCCATGCTGGCGGCGGCCGGCGAGCGGACCAAGCTGGTCTTCCTCGCCAATCCCAACAACCCCACCGGCAGCTACATCACAACGGACGAGCTCGCCCGCCTGCGCCAGGGCCTGCCCGAAGGCGCGCTGCTGGCGGTCGATGCCGCCTATGCCGAGTTCGTGGCGCGGGACGACTACAGCGACGGCCTGGCGCTGGCGCGCGAGCGCGACGATACCGTCATGACGCGGACCTTCTCGAAAATCTACTCGCTGGCAGGGCTGCGGGTAGGCTGGCTCTACGGCTCCGCCGCCATCGTCGATGCCCTGCACCGGGTGCGCCCGCCCTTCAACGTCAACGCCCCGGCCCAGGCCGCCGCCCGGGCGGCGCTGGCCGATGGCGAACATGTGCGCCGCGCCCGCCAGCACAACGCCCGCGGCCTGGCGCGGCTGGCCACCGGGCTTTCCGCCCTGGGGCTGACGGTGCATGACAGCGTGGCCAATTTCGTGCTGCTGCGCTTTCCCGGCGGCCCCGGCCAGGCGCGGGCGGCGCTGAACTGGCTGGCAGAGCGGCGCATCTTCGTGCGCGGCCTGGATGGCTATGGCATCGCCGACGGCCTGCGCGTCAATATCGGCCTGGATCGGGAGATGGAGGCGGTGGAACGGGCGCTGGCCGCCTTCATGGCCAGCCCACTGGCCGGGCGCCCATGAGCGAAGCCGACAGCGGCGGGGCGCTGTTCGACAGCGTCGCCCTGATCGGCTGCGGGCTGATCGGCTCGTCGCTGGCCCGCGCCCTGCGCCAGCGCGGCCTGGCGCGCAGCATCGCCGCCTGCGCCAAAAGCGACGCCACCCTGGCCAGGATGCGCGCGCTGGGGCTCGCCGACCTCGCCACCCGCGATGCCGCCGAGGCCGCCAGCGGCGCCGATCTGGTGGCGATCTGCACCCCCATCGGCACCAATGGCGCCATCGCCCGGGCCATCGCCCCGGCGCTGCGGGCGGGCCAGATCGTCACCGATGTCGGCTCGGTCAAGCAGGCGGTGATCCAGGCGGTGGCGCCAGAGCTGCCGCCAGGCGTCCACTTCGTGCCCGCCCATCCGCTGGCCGGAACCGAGGACAGCGGCCCCGACGCCGGCTTCGCCAGCCTGTTCGAAGGCCGCTGGTGCGTGCTGACCCCGCCCGCCGGCACCGATTCCGGCGCCGTCCACCGGGTGGCGGAGCTGTGGCGCCGGGTCGGCTCGTCGGTGGATATCCTCGATGCCGCCCATCACGACCGGGTGCTGGCCATCACCTCCCACCTGCCGACGCTGATCGCCTTCAACATCGTCGCCACCGTGGCCGACCTGGAGCACAGCACCAAACGCGAGGTGGTGAAATATTCCGCCTCCGGCTTTCGCGATTTCACCCGCATCGCCGCCCAGGACCCCATCATGTGGCGCGACATCTACCTGAACAACCGCGAGGCGGTGCTGGATGTGCTGCAACGCTTCAGCGAGGACCTGACGCGCCTGCAACGCTCTATCCGCTGGGGCGAAGGCGAGGCGCTGGAGGAGCTTTTCCGCCGCAGCCGCGACATCCGCCGCAACGTCATCGAGGCCGGCCAGGCCTGATCGCGCGCCCCTTCCGGCGGCAGCAGCGGCGGCACCGGCAGCAGCGGCAGCGGCCCCAGCGACAGCATGCCGTCCTGGATGGCGACGGCAACGCTGAGGTGGCGCTGGCCGTCGCCATCCGGCACCGCCATGGCATCCAGCACGGCCCCGGCCAGCACCGCCAGGCCGGGCCGCAACCTGCCGGAACGCTCCAGCGCCTCCAGCAGCGCGCCATAACCGGTCATCCGGGCGCGCAAGGCGCCGATGGGGCGCAGCTGGCGGTCCAGCGCCAGCGTGCCTTCGGCCTCGATGGCCAGCGGCGGCCAGGAGGCGGCCAGCGCCAGCACATCGACGATGCCGCCCGCCTCGCGCCAGGCGTCCAGGCGCCGGGCCGGGCCGCCCTGCCCGCCCAGCGCGCCCTGCCAGCGCAGCGCCGCCTCCAGGCGCGGCACATGTGCGGGCAGCGGCGGCAAGGCGATGCCGGCCTGAAGCTCTTCGGCCACCAGGGCGATATCCCAGACGGCATCGCCGGCGGCCACCGCATCGAAGGCCAGGCGCCGGGCGGCAAAGGAGGCCAGCGCCACCTCTTCCAGCCGCAGCGCCAGCATCCGCAGGGCGCCGCCGGCCAGCGCCAGCTCTGCCTGGCCTTGCGCCAGGGCGATCTCGACCGGCTGGCCGCCCGGGCCGAAATCCAGCCGCTGGCGGGGCGGCAGGTCCAGAAACCAGCGCATCGGCGCCCAGGGGCGCGCGCGCGCCGCCAGCCACGGCCCCCGCCACAGCGCCTCGCCCGCCCCGTGGCGCCAGGCCAGCGCCGGGCGCTCCAGATCGACGCGCAGCCAGAAGGGGAAGCCGGAGACGGCGGCGGCCCGATAGCTGCCCTGCCAGGCCTTGCCGGGCGCGGCCCAATCCGCCAGCCAGGCTTCGGCGCGCCAGGCGGCGAGGTGCCAATACAGCGCCCAGCCCGCCGCCAACAGCGCCAGCGCCGCCAGGCCCGCGGCCAGCGCGCGGCGCGAAAAGCGAGGCCGGACAAAGCGCATGGCCCAGGCTAGGCCGCCACCGGGCCCGCCGCAACGCCCGGCGCCGCTGGCCCGATGGCGGCAGGGGCTATAGTTTCCGCCATCGTTGGCTGGGGCGGCGGGGCGATGGGCGAGCGGGAACAGGCCGGCCAGGCCATCCGCTTCACCGGGCGGGCGGGCGAGTATTACGGCATCTGGCTTGCCAATCTGGTGCTCGGCATCCTTACCCTGGGCGTCTTTTCGGCCTGGGCCAAGGTGCGCCGCAAACGCTATTTCCTGGGCCACAGCCTCGTTCTGGGCGATCGGCTGGGCTATCACGCCCGGGGCGGAACCATCCTGAAGGGCCGCCTGGCGGTGGCCGCCGCGCTGCTGGCCTATGGCGCCCTGGGCTATGTCGATCCGCTGGCCCAGGCGGCGGCCGCGCTGGCCTTCGTGGCCGCCTGGCCCTGGGTTTTGAACCGCGCCCTGGCCTTCGACGCCCGCATGACCTCCTGGCGCAATGTGCGTTTTGCCTGGCATGGGCGCTATTGGGGTGTGGCGGCCGTCGCCGTGCTGTGGCCGCTGGCGGCGCTGCTGACTCTGGGTGTGCTGGCGCCGGTGGCCGGGCGGGCCATGCGCGAATATCTCGCCAATCACTATGCCCTGGGCCGCACCCGCTTTGCCGCCACCACGCGCCTGGCGCCGTATTGGGGAGCGTTGCTGGTGGCGATTCTGGCTGCCCTTCTGTTCGGCCTACCCTTTCTGGCCGTGGTGGCGGCCGGCGTGTTTGCGCTCTGGCGCGACTTCGACGATCTCGAAGCCGCCTTCCGATGGCTGGAGTCGGTGCCCGGGTTCGGCGACGCCGCGGGCCTGGCCGTGGCCTTTCTGCTGCTGTTTCCGATCTGGCTGGGCATGCTTTTCTTCCGCATCCAGGCGCGCAACATCGTCGTCTCCGCCCTGGTGCTGGGCGATGCCGCCCGCTTTCGTTCCACGCTGCAACCGCTGGTCTATGGCTGGATTCTGGTCTCCAACCTCGCCCTGGTGCTGGCGACGGCGTTGCAGCTCTACCCCTGGGCGCAGATTCGCCGCTGGCGCTATCAGGCGCGGTGCACCGCCGTTGTCGCGCTGGCCCCGGCGGCCATCTTCACCGACAGCGCGGCGCCCCCCGGCACCGCCCTGGGCGATGCCGCCAGCGACATCGGCGGCATCGAGATCGGCCTGTGAGGGTGGCGGGCCATCTTTATCTGGCCGGTTCGTCGGCGCGCGGCTATGCCGTGCTGGCCCGGCGCGGCGACCGTTTCCACATCGCCCCGGCCAGCGGCTGCGGGGCAGAGCAGGAGGTGGCCATCGCCCATTGGGAGGAGGCGCTGGCCGACCTGCCGCAGACGCTGACCCTGGCCGACGGGCGCCGTTTCGTCCCCTTTCAGCCGCTGCCGCCGGGCTTTGCCCCGCCCCGCCGCCTGTGGCGCTGCATCGCCTGGCTGGAGCGTGCGTCGCCGGCCAAGGCCCTGGCGCTGGTGGCGCTGCTGGCTTTGGCGGCGGGCGCCATCCGGCTGGCGGTGCCGCTGACAGCCGATGCTGTGGCGGCGCTGGTGCCGGCCGCGGTGGAGCGCGAGATCGGGCGCCGCGCCTTCGCCAGCTTCGATCGGGTGGCGCTGGCGCCCACCCGCATCGCCGCGCCGCGCCGGGCGCAGATTATCGCCGCCGCCGACGAGCTGGCGCGCCGCAACGCCATCCCGCGCCCGGCGATCCTGTTTCGCCGCTCCTCATGGCTGGGCGCCAACGCGCTGGCCTTTCCCGGCGGCCCGGTGGTGATCACCGACGCCCTGGTGGAACTGCTGGACCATGACCAGGTGGTGGCGGTGATCGCCCACGAATTCGCCCATATCCAGGCCCGCCATGGCCTGCGCCAAAGCCTGCGCATCGGCGGCCTGCTGCTGCTGGTCTCTCTGGTGGTGGCCGATGACGGCTCGTTGATCGAAGAGGTGGCGGTTATGGCCGCATCGCTGCAACATCTGGGCTATTCCCGCGCCTTCGAGCGCCAGGCCGATGCCGACGCCGCCCGCTATCTGGACGCCGCCGGTCTGCCGCCCCGGGCGCTGGCATCGGCCCTGGCCAGGCTGGCGGCCGATTGCGGCCCCGGCTGCGACGATGCAGGCTGGCTTTCTACCCATCCCTCGCCCGCAAGCCGCATCGAAGCCCTGGAGGCGCTGCCATGACACCCGCCGCCTTCATCGCCAAATGGCGGGCGGCCCGGCTCAAGGAACGCTCTGCCAGCCAGGAGCATTTCATCGACCTTTGCCGTCTGCTGGGCCAGCCCACGCCCGCCGAGGCCGACCCCGGCGGCGAAAGCTACGGTTTCGAGCGCGGCGCCCGCAAGGACAGCGGCGGCAAGGGCTGGGCCGATGTCTGGAAACGCCACTGCTTCGCCTGGGAATACAAGGGCAAGCACGCCGATCTGGACGCCGCCTTCAACCAGCTGCGCCAATACGCCCTGGCCCTGGAAAATCCGCCGCTGCTGATCGTCTCCGACATGGAGCGCATTCGCATCCGCACCAACTGGACCAACAGCGTCAGCGCCGCCTTCGACATCGAGCTGGACGATCTGGCCGACGCGGCGGCGCGCGACAAGCTGACCTGGGCCATGACCGAGCCGGAGCATCTGCGCCCCGGCATCACCCGCCAGGCGCTTACCGAACGGGCCGCCGCCACCTTCGCCAGGCTGGCGCAAAGCCTGCGCCGGCGCGGCCATGCGCCCCAGATTGTGGCCCATTTCGTCAATCGCCTGGTGTTCTGCATGTTCGCCGAAGATGTCGGCCTGCTGCCCCGGCGCATGTTCACCCGCATGCTGGAGCAGGCGCAGCGCCGCCCCGATGAATCGGCAGAGATGGCAAGGCGCCTGTTCGCGGCCATGGCGGCCGGCGGCGATGTCGGCTTCGAAACGGTGGCATGGTTCAATGGCGGCCTGTTCGACGACGATGCCGCCCTGCCCCTGGAAAAGCCGGAGCTCGACATCGCCCTGGCGGCGGCGGCGCTGGATTGGTCCGAGATCGACCCCTCCATCCTGGGCACCCTGTTCGAGCGCGGGCTGGACCCGGACAAGCGCCAGCAGCTGGGCGCCCATTACACCGACCGCGACAAGATCATGAAGATCGTGGAGCCGACGGTTATGCGTCCGTTTCTGACGCATTGGCAGGAGGCGAAGGCGGAGATCGCCGCCCTGCTGGACAAGGCCGCCGGCGCCAGACCGGCCACCCGCGCCCGCCACCGCAGGCGGGCAGAACAATTGCTGGCGGCGTTTCTGGAACGGCTGCGTGGCTTCACGGTGCTGGATCCCGCCTGCGGTTCCGGCAATTTCCTCTATCTGGCGCTTCACGCGCTGAAAGACCTGGAACACCGGGTGCAGCTGGAGGCCGAAGCCATGGGCCTTCCCCGCCGCTTTCCCACCATCGGCCCGGCCAGCGTCAAGGGCATCGAACTGAACGCCTATGCGGCCGAGCTGGCGCGAGTTTCGGTGTGGATCGGCGAAATTCAGTGGATGCGGCGCAACGGTTTCCAGGAAGCGCGCGATCCGATCCTGAAGCCGCTGGAAACCATCGTCTGCCGCGACGCCATCCTGGACGCGGAAAGCGGCGGCGAGCCGCCCTGGCCGCAAGCCGATGTGGTGGTGGGCAACCCGCCGTTTCTGGGCTATTCGCCCATGAGAGAGGCTTTGGGCGACGCCTATACCGACGCCTTGCGCAAGCTTTACAAGGGTTCCGTTCCCGCCTTTGCCGACCTGGTCTGCTACTGGTTTCACAAGGCGGGCAAGCTGGTGGCCGAGGGCAAGCTCGCCCGCGCCGGCCTGGTCGCCACCAATTCGATCCGCGGCGGGCGCAACCGCGCCGTGCTGGACTATATCGCCGAACATGGTGAGATTTTCGATGCCTGGGCAGACGAACCCTGGGTGATCGACGGCGCCGCCGTGCGCGTGTCGCTGGTCTGCTTCGGCCCGAAGGATACGGGCCTGCCCGTGCGCCTGAACGGCGAGGCTGTGGCGCAGGTCAACGCCGATCTGACGGCGGGAAGCATCGATCTGACGCAGGCCTCCAGATTGGCCACCAATCGCCCTGTCGCCTTCCTGGGTGTCAACAAGAACGGCCCCTTCGACGTTCCCGGCGATCTGGCGCGGCAATGGTTGCGCCTTCCCGCCAATCCCAACGGGCGCCCCAATGCCGATGTGCTCAAGCCACGCTTCATCGGCATGGATCTGACAAGGCGCCCGACGGGCCGATGGGTCATCGACTTCGGCATTTCCATGAGTGCCAATGAAGCAGCACTCTACGAAGCGCCGTTCGCCCATGTCGCTCAGCATGTGAAACCGATGCGAGCGAAAAACCGCGCCAAGGTATTGCGGGACGAATGGTGGCGCCACGAAGCGCCGCGGCCAGGCATGTGGCGCGCGCTTACCGGCCTACACCGCTACATCGTTACACCGCGTGTTGCTAAGCATCGCCTGTTCGTATGGCTCGAAGCGGGTGTGTATCCCGACCATCAGTTGATCGTCATCGCCCGCGACGACGACACCACCTTCGGCATCCTGCACAGCCGCTTTCACGAAGCATGGTCGCTGCGGTTGGGCAGCAGTCTGGAAGACCGCCCCCGCTATACCCCCACCACCACCTTCGAAACCTTCCCCTTCCCCGCCGGCCTTACCCCCGACATCCCCGCCACCGACTACGCCAGCAACCCCCACGCCGCCGCCATCGCCCAGGCCGCCCGCCGCCTGGTGGAGCTGCGCAACCGCTGGTTGAATCCGCCCGAATGGGTGCAATGGCAAGACGAACCCGCCCCCGGCTACCCCAAACGCCCCACCCCCCGCAACCAGGAAGCCGCCCAAGCCCTGAAAACCCGCACCCTCACCACCCTATACAACACCCGCCCCCCATGGCTACAAAACGCCCACACAGCCCTTGACGAGGCCGTAGCCGCCGCCTACGGTTGGGATGCGGACATTGCGGAAGGGGAAGCGTTGGAAGCGTTGCTGGCGCTCAACCGACAAATGACAAGCCCATAAGCCTGGGAGGACACCATGAGCGACTTCGTGAACCCTGCCATCCAGGCCATGAATCTCATTCGGGAGATTGGAGACAAGGTGTCTGAATCCGGTGAGCTAGTAGGCGAACTTGGTTTCGAAAATCAAATCCAAATGCAGCTTTTTGAAGATTTACAAGATCGTGGGCTTGTTAAAGGCCAAATCTTAAAGACGTTTGAAGGTAACACAGTTTTGGGTGCCAATCTTACTTTGGATGGGTGGGAACGCTATGAATCCGAAAAGCGTGGCGAGCTCGCAGGAAACTATGGTTTCATCGCCATGCAGTTCAATGATGACACTCTTGATCGCTTCGTGCGAGATGTTGTAAAGCCGGCGGTAAAGAGTATCGGCTACGACGACCTCGTCGATATGCGTGACGTTTCGCGGATCGGGATTATCGACAACATCATGCGCGTCCGGATCAGGGATTCGGCCTTCGTCATCGCCGACCTGACTCATGACAACCGTGGAGCCTATTGGGAAGCGGGATATGCAGAAGGCCTGGGAAAGCCGGTGCTCTATATCTGCGAGCGCAGCAAATTCGAGGGCAGAGACTCGACCCATTTCGACACCAACCATTGCACGACCGTACCCTGGTCCACAGACGAGCCAGAAAAATTCAGCCAGAAGTTGATCGCAACCCTCCGTCGCTCCCTGGGACAGCCCGCATAAGGCAGCAGAAACACTCACACCACCCCACGGATCGACCTGACCCTGCCGCCATGACCGCCCCCGCCTTCGACACCCTGGCCACCGCCCACACCCTGGAAGCGGCCGGTATCGGACGCCAGCAGGCCGAAGCCATCGCCGGCGTCGTGCGCCAGGCCACGGACGCCAACCGCGGAGAACTCGCCACCAAGGCCGACCTTGCCGCGCTGAAAGCCGAACTCAAGGCCGAGATCGCCACGTTGAAGACCGAGTTCGAGACGAGAATCGCCGCGCTGAAGGCCGATATGCTCAAACTCGCCATCGGCATCGTGATCGCCAATGCCGGCCTTACCACCGCCCTGATCGCATGGCTGCCACAGGCCGCGCGATAAACGCTTGCGCCTGCCCGCCAATCGACCTAACCTTGCCGCCACGACAGCCGCCTTCGCGGCCGCCTCGATGGAGCCACCGCCATGCCCCCCACTGCCACGGCCTTCGACACCCTCGCCACCGCCCACACCCTGGAAACGGCCGGTATCGGGCGCCAACAGGCCGAAGCCATCGCCAGCGTCGTGCGCCAGGCCACAGACACCAACCGCGAAGAACTCGCCACCAAGGCTGACCTCAAAGCCGAGATCGCCGCGCTGAAGGCCGAACTCAAGGCCGAGATCGCCACGTTGAAGACCGAGTTCGAGACGAGAATCGCCGCGCTGAAGGCCGATATGCTCAAACTCGCCATCGGCATCGTGCTCGCCAACACCGGCCTCACCGTCGCCCTGCTCCAGCTGCTGCCATAGGCCGCGCCCCGCCCCCGCCCGGGAGGCGCCCTCACCCCTGCCTGCGCTGGCGAAACCAGGCCGCCAGGGGCAGTGGCAGATAAAGCAGGTGAAAAAGGGCGATGGCGGCGATCAGGCCGTGCGGATCCCAGGCATCGATGGCAAGACCCGAAAGCGCCGGCCCCATCACCGAGCCGATGCCGAACATGAAGCCGAACACGGCCGTGGCCGAAGGCAGATCGGCGCCGCGAAAACGATCCCCCAGCAGCATCATGCCCAGGCCGTAATGGCCGGCGCGCAGGCCGCCGAACGCCATCAGATAAAGCGGCAGCAACAGCCAGCCGCCATGAAGCGCCCAGGGCAAGCCCACCACCGCCGCCAGCGACAGCGCGGTGAACAGCGCCAGCAGCAGGGTGCGATCGATGCGATTGGCCAGCCAGGCCACCAGCAACGGCACCAGCACGCCGCCCCAGCCCGTCCAGCCAATCATGCGCGCCGCCTCGGCCGCCTCCATGCCCTGGCGCAGGCCATAAACGGCCAGCAGAGCCATCAGGGCGCTGCCGATGGCGCCGAAGGCCAGATTGGAGAACATCGGCACCGGCGCCAGCCGCAGATAGCGCGGCAGCGACACCGAAGGGCGGCCGTCGGCCTCGATCCGCTCGCCCAGCCGCAACAGCAGCGGCGCCGCCACCCCCACCGCCATGGCCACCGCCACCAGAAACGGCCCCCGCCCAGCCACACCCACCCAGCCCAGCACAAAAGGACCGGCGGCATAGCCCGCTGCCACCGCGCTCATGAAGATGCCGATTGTGCGCGCGCGGCTGCGGTTGTCGCTGGCGTGGTTCACCCAGGTTTCGCCGGCGGTCCACATCGCCGATTGGGCGGCGCCGAAGGCGATGCGGGGCAGGAACCAGAACCAGACATCGATGGCCAGCGACATGGCCAGAATGGCCACCATCGCCGCGCAGGCCGCCGCCGCCATCAGCCGCGCCGGGCCGAAGCGGCGGACCAGGCGCGGCAGGAAAGGCAACACCAGAAAGACGCCGGCCATCTGGCTGGCGCCGCTGAGCCCGATCAGCGAGCCGATCACCCCGTGCTCTTCCAGCGCCACGGAGAACAGCTGGCCGGTATAGCCATAAAGCATCGCGATCGCCGCCATGGCGGCGGTAACGATCGCCAGGCTTAGCCGCCGCGAGGCGTGGGACGGATGCGCGGGCGTGGCCATCGTCCGCTCCCGGCTTTCAGGCTGGCGTGGCTGGGGCCGCGACGCTGGCGGCAGAGGTCAGCCTGTGGCGATCAGTTCGCGCGGCGTCTGCGAGAGGATGCGGGTGCCGTTCCTGCCATAGACCAGGGTGTCGATCAGATGGGTGCCGAACAGGCTTTCGAAATTGGTCACCATGTTCTCCTCGAAGACGCGGTCGAGATAGCGATCGTCGCCCAGGTGGAAGTAGAAATCGCCCACCCAGTCCGGCGGCAGCGACAGCCCCAGCTCATAGCCCAGGCCCCAGCCCTCGCCCTCGGACCACAGGCCCGCCTGGCGGTAATAGGCGCGCAGCAGGCGGTTGACCTGGGCCACGGTCATGCCCGCCTTCACCTGGGTGGCGATCGTATCGAAGACGCCGGCGGAGGCCCGGTAGCGTTCTACCAGAGCGGGGGGCGGCTTCGCGCCCACGAAATAGCCGCGCAGCGCGTTGGCGTGATAGCGGTGATAGACGCCGCACAAATCGGCGCACAGGATCTCGCCCTTCTCGATGATCTTGCGCGAGGCCATGGCGTGGCCGTTCGACATCGCCGCCTCGCCCGCCATGGGCGAGCTGTTGAAGATGGGGATCAGCGCCGGAAACTCGCCGCCGGCCGCCATCATGGCCGCCATGACCTTGCCGAACAGCTCCAGCTCGCTCATGCCCGGGCGCAGCTCTTCCACGATGGTGGCGTGGCCGATATCGCAGATGGCCATCGCCTTCTCGATGCAGGCGATCTCCCGGGGCGATTTCACCCGCCGGGCGGCGCGCAGCACGGCCGAGGCATCCGCCACCCGGCAGCCATGGGCCAGAAAGGCGCCTTCGAACATGGTGCTGACGGCCCGATTGGGCAGATAGGACCAGAACTCCATCCCCACCGTGCCTTGCAGCCAGCCCTCGGCCTTCAGCTGGTCCATGACGAAGCGGATGTTGGGCGCCGCCTCCCGGTCTGGCAGAAAGCGGTTGTCGCGGGAACAGGAGGTGCGCGCCAGCACCGGCGCTTCGGTAGGGTTGTCGAAATGGATAAAGCGCCGGGAGGGCACATGCAGCGCCGTGCCATAGCATTGCGGATAGCGCATGGGCGATTGCGCCTTGTACCAGGAGGCGAAGAAGCCGTGGAGCCAGGCCACCCCTTCGGGCGAGGTGATCCACACAAGGTCGATGCCCTCCTCGCCCGCCATGGCGGCCAGCTTTTCCAGCCGGGCCGCATATTCCCGCGCCGTGAAGGGCAGCGCCACCGGTTCCATCCGCGCGGCGTCGAAGGGGCCGGGCACCAGCCCGATGCCGGTCACGGCGCCAGGCCCGAGGCGGCGAGGAAATTATCGAACAGCAGGCGCGAGGCGGCGTTGAACTGCACCATGTTCTGCCGGCAATCGGCGTCGAAACGCTCCAGCGCGCCGGCGCCCATCATGGTGTCCAGGGCGGCGGCATAGGCTGGCACGGCGGCCCATTCCCGAATCGTGGTCGCCGTCATCTCGACATGGTATTGCAGCCCCCAGGCGCGCTCTCCCACCCGCTGGGCCTGGATGGCGCATTGCGGCGACGATGCCAGCACCCGCCCCCCCTGGGGCAGCTCGGCGACGGCGACGCCGTGCCATTGCAGCACCGGAAAGCCGGGCGCCATGCCCTGCATCAGCGCATCTTCGCGCCCGGCCGCCGTCAGCGCGACCTCCATGATGCCCACCTCCGGGGCGTCCATGCGCCGGCAGCGCCCGCCCAGGGCGTCCGCCAGCAGCTGATGGCCCAGGCACAGGCCCAGATAGGGCATGGCGCGCTCACGCACCGCCTCGCGAATCGCCGCCTTTTCCGGCACCAGCCAGGGGTGTTCGTCCTCATCGAACACATCCATCGGGCCGCCCATCGCCAGCAGCGCGTCATAGCCGTCCAGGGGCGGTATGGCCTGGCCTTCGTCCAGCTCCACCGCGTCCCAGGCGATGGAGCGCTCGCGCATCAGGTCGCGCAGGATGCCCGGATGCTCGATGGCGATGTGCTGGAAGACGAGAAAGCGCACGATTCCCCCCACCCGGCGGCAGCGTGAAAAAATTTTCGCGAGGCCTTGACAGCCACCCCGGCGGGGAGCATATAGCCGCCAAGCGCCGATTTGAAGGACAGCTTGCGGGCGCTCTACAAATACCAGCTAAAGCGCCGTGCGAGACCGCCCGGCTGCCATGGCTGGAGCGGTCTTTTCGGTTTGGGCCCGATCCACCCTGACGGATCCGCGGGATTTGATGGGCAGCTTGCGTCCGCGTCACCCAACGCTAAAGCGCCACGGAGCGATCTCCGTGGGCCCAGCGAGGACCGGAGACCGCCATGCGCCAGCACCACAGCCCCAGAATTCCTGGCAACGGTCCCCCTGACACCGGCATTCCCGGCAACGGCCGCGCCGTAGCGGCGCCATCTTGCCTGCCAGCGACCGACGCCTTTCGGCCCCGGCGCGATCGCGCGCCCCTGTCATCGTCATGTCATCGCCATCCCGGCAGCGGCTTCCACAACGGCGGCGGAGAAGCCCTGCCGGGGTAGGGCAGAGGGGCGGCATCGCAAGGTTCCGCCCCTCTCGCCTGCCCCCACACCGCCCCAACCCCAACTTGAGGAAACCTCCCATGACCTTCGAAAGCAGCCATCCCGAAACCGTCGCGCTTCATGCCGGCCATCGCAGCGACAGCGCCACCAATGCCGTGGCGGTGCCGATCTATCAGACCACCAGCTATCAGTTCGACGACACGGCGCATGCCTCCAACCTGTTCGCGCTGAAAGAGTTCGGCAACATCTACACCCGCATCATGAACCCCACCTGCGATGTGCTGGAAAAGCGCGTTGCGGCCCTGGAGGGGGGCGCGGCCGCCCTGGCGCTGGCGTCGGGCCAGGCGGCCAGCCTGTTCGCCATCCAGAACATCTGCCATGCCGGCGACAATTTCGTAAGCTCGACAGACCTTTATGGCGGCACCTGGAACCTGTTCGCCAACACCTTCCGCACCCTGGGCATCGAGGTGCGCTATGTCGATCCCGCCGATCCGGAAGGCTTCCGCCGCGCCAGCGACGAGCGCACCCGCTGCTACTACGCCGAGACCCTGCCCAATCCCAAGCTGCAGGTGTTCCCGATCCGCGAGGTGGCCGCCATCGGGCGCGAGCTCGGCATCCCGCTCATCATGGACAACACCGCCTGCCCGATCCTGTGCCGGCCCTTCGATCATGGGGCGGCGGCCATCGTCCATTCCACCACCAAATATATCGGCGGCCACGGCACCTCCATCGGCGGCCTGCTGGTCGATGGCGGCAATTTCGACTGGGAGGCGGCGGGCGATCGCTTCCCGATGCTGAACCGGCCCGATCCCAGCTATCACGGCGCGGTCTGGACCGAGGCGGTGAAGCCGCTGGGGCCGGTGGCCTATATCGTCAAGGCGCGCGTCACCCTGCTGCGCGACATCGGCGCCTCCATGAGCCCCTTCAACGCCTTCCAGTTCATCCAGGGGCTGGAGACGCTGCCGCTGCGCATCGAACGCCATTGCGCCAATGCGGCCGCCGTCGCCCAGGCCCTGGAGAACCACCCCAAGGTGGAAAGGACCATCTATCCCGGCCTGCAGCAGGGCGAGGCGCGGCGGCGGGCGGATGCCGCGCTGAAGGGCGGCTATGGCGCCCTGGCAGGCTTCGAGCTGAAGGGCGGCGTCGAAGCCGGGCGCCGCTTCATCGATGCGCTGCGGCTGTTCTACCATGTCGCCAATATCGGCGATGCCCGCAGCCTGGCCATCCACCCCGCCAGCACCACCCACAGCCAGCTGTCGCCGGAGGACCGGCTTGCGACCGGGGTCAGCGAGGGCTATGTCAGGCTTTCGGTGGGGATCGAGCATATCGACGACATCCTGGCCGACCTGAACCAGGCCCTCGACGCGGCGTGAGGATGTGACAGGCAGCTTTCCAGCCAGCTTTCCGGGCCGCTATCCCACCACGAGGCTGCGCCGCAACCGGCGCAGCCCGTGGTCGCGGGTGCTGGTGGGCGAGAACAGGCTCGCCGCTGGCGATCTCATCTGGCCGGTGTTCGTGCGCGAGGGCAGCGGCAGCGAAGCGGTGGAGTCCATGCCGGGGGTGGAACGGCTCGGCATCGACCGGCTGCTGACGGCGGCCAGAGAGGCGCGCGATCTGGGCATCCCGGCCATCGCGCTGTTTCCCTGCACGCCCCAGGCGCTGAAAACCGCCGACGGGCGCGAGGCCGCCAATCCGGACAATCTGGTCTGCCGCGCCATCGCCGCCTTGAAGGGCGCGGTCGAAGGCATCGGCGTCATGGTGGATGTGGCCCTGGATCCCTTCACCGACCACGGCCATGACGGCATCGTGGTGGCGGGCGAGGTCGCCAACGACGCCTCGATCCAGGCGCTGGTCCGCCAGGCCCTGGTGCAGGCGCGGGCGGGCTGCGACATCCTGGCACCCAGCGACATGATGGACGGGCGCATCGGCGCCATCCGCCGGGCGCTGGACGATGCCGGCTTCGTCCAGGTTCAGATCATGGCCTATGCCGCCAAATACGCCTCCGGCTTTTACGGCCCGTTTCGCGACGCCCTGGGGTCGTCCTCCAATCTGGGCGCCAGCGACAAGCGCGGCTATCAGATGGACCCGGCCAATGGCGACGAGGCGCTGCGCGAGATCGCCTTCGACCTGGAAGAAGGCGCCGACATGGTGATGGTGAAGCCGGGCATGCCCTGCCTCGACATCGTCCGCCGGGCCAAGGATGCCTTCGGCGTGCCCACCTTCGCCTATCAGGTCTCCGGCGAATACGCCATGATCGAAGGCGCCTGCCGCAAGGGCTGGCTGGACCCGGAAACGGTCTGGCCAGAGGCGCTGCTGTGCTTCAAACGCGCCGGCTGCGACGGCATCCTGACCTATGCCGCCCTCGACATCGCCCGGCGCCTGAAGGGCCGCGCCGCGCAACCGCCGCCATGAACCGGGAGGCCGCCGCCATGCCGAAAGGCCCGCCCAGGGGTCCGCTGAACGGCGTCACCGTCATCGACATGACCCGCGTGCTGGCCGGGCCCTATTGCACCATGCTGCTGCTGGATCTGGGGGCGCGGGTCATCAAGGTGGAACGGCCGGGCCAGGGCGACGAGGCGCGCGGCATCGGGCCGTTTCTGGGGCCGGTCTCCGGCTATTTCGCCTCCGTCAACCGGGGCAAGGAAAGCATCGCGCTGGACCTGGAGCGAGAGCGGGACCGCAGCGTGCTAAGCGCCCTGCTGGCCGGGGCCGATGTGCTGGTGGAAAACTTCCGCCCCGGCGTCATGGAACGGCTGGGCCTGGGCTGGCCGGCGCTGCATGCCCGGCATCCGGGGCTGATCTACGCCTCCTGTTCGGGCTTCGGCCAAACCGGCCCCTACCGCCAGCGCCCGGCCTACGACATGGTGGTCCAGGCCATGGGCGGCATCATGAGCCTGACCGGCCATCCCGGCGCCCCGCCCACCCGGGTCGGCAGCTCCATCGGCGATCTGGCCGCCGCCCTGTTCACGGCCATCGGCGTGCTGGCGGCGCTCTACCACCGGACGCAGACCGGCCAGGGCCAGGCGATCGACGTCGCCATGCTGGATTGCCAGGTGGCGCTGCTGGAAAACGCCATCGCCCGCTATGGCGCCACCGGCCAGGCGCCCGGCCCGCTGGGCGCCCGCCATCCTTCCATCGCCCCCTTCGACGCCTTCCGCGCCGGCGATGGCCATGTCGTGATCGCCGCCGCCAACGATGGCCTGTTCCGGCGCCTGTGCTCTGCCCTGGACCGGCCCGCCATGGCCGGGGATGGCCGCTATGCCAGCAACGCGCTGCGCGTCCGCCACGCCGACGCCCTGCGCGATCAGCTGGAGGCGGTGCTGCGGAAGAAGCCCGGCCGCCACTGGCTGGCGGTGCTGGAACGGGCCGGCGTGCCCTGCGGTGCCATCGCCGATGTTGCCACCGTGATGGCCGACCCCCAGGTGGAGGCGCGCAACATGGTGGTGGCCTGCGACGGCGGTGCGGCCGGGCCGATCCGGCTGGCCGGCAATCCGGTGAAGCTCTCGGCCTTCGACGACCCTGCCACCCGCGGCGCCGTGCCGGGGCTGGACGAGCACCGCGCCAAGCTGATGGATGAGTTCAAGATCAAGGCATAACATCTTGCCATACAGAAGAAAAAAGAGATCTCTCATCCGCCGCATCCTGGTTGCCTTCCTGGCCCTCGGCGCCGTGGTCGCCCTCGCCATCGCGGCGCTCGCCTTCTGGCTCTGGCAGTCGCTGCCGCAGCTCGACGGCAGCGTCGCCGTCGCCGGGGCCAGCCAGCCCGTCGAAATCCTGCGCGACGCCTGGGGCATTCCGCATATCTACGCGGCCACGCCTAACGACGCCTATCTCGGCCTCGGCTTCGTCCACGCCCAGGATCGCATGTTCCAGATGGAACAGCAGCGCCGGCTGGGCCAGGGCCGGCTGGCGGAGGTGACGGGCCCCTTCGCCCTGGAATTCGACCGTTTCCTGCGCCTGCTCGATCTGGAAGGCGCGGCCCGTTCCGCCGCCGCCGCCCTGGCGCCCGCCGCCCGCGCCGCGCTGGAGGCCTATGCCGCCGGCGTCAACGCCTATCTGGCCAGCCACGAGGGCGCGCTGGCGCCGGAATTCCCACTGCTGCTGGCCGGCGATCCGGCGCCCTGGCGGCCCGTCGATTCCCTGGCCTGGCTCAAGGTCATGGCGTTGCAGCTTTCCGGAGACTGGCGCGAAGAGGCGCTGTTCGCCGCGCTGACCGCCCGGCTGGGGCCGGAAAAGGCGGCCAGCTTCTTCCCCACCCCGCCCGCCACCGCGCCGGCCATCTTCGCCGCCGCCGCCACCCCAGCGGCACAACCGGCAGCGCCCCCTCGCCGCCTCGCGCCGCCCCCGGAGGCCAGCGCCCGGCTGGCCCAGGCGCTCCACGCCCTGCTGCCGCCCGGCGGCCACGGCTCCAACAACTGGGCGCTGACGGGACGCCACACCGCTTCCGGTCGGCCCCTGCTCGCCAACGATCCCCATCTCGGCTTCACCCTGCCCGCCGCCTGGTATCTGGCCCATCTGGAGGCGCCGGGCCTCTCGTTGGCCGGCGCCACCCTGCCGGGCCTGCCGCTCATGATCGTCGGCAGCAATGGCGCGATCGCCTGGGGCGTCACCAACGCCATGCCCGATACCCAGGATCTGTTCGTGGAACGGCGCGATGGCAGCGACCCCGCCCGCTATCTGACGCCCACCGGCAGCGCGCCCTTCGCCCAGCGCCGCGAGCGCTTCGCGGTGCGTTTCGCCGCCGACCGGGAGGTGACGATGCTGGCCAGCCGCCACGGCCCCATCCTGGACGGCATCCGGGGCGAGGTGGCCGGCCTGGCGGGCGCGGACGAGGCGGTGGCGTTGGCCTGGACCATGTTGCAGCCGGGCGACCGCTCGCTGGAGGCGGGCCTGGCGCTGCACAGGGCGCGGAACTGGGACGATTTCGTGGCCTCGGGCCGCAACTATGCCGGGCCGATGCAGAACGTGGTCTATGCCGACCGCAACGGCAATATCGGCCTGATGACCCCGGCCCTGGTGCCGATTCGCCGCTCCGGCGACGGTCGCCTGCCAGCACCGGGCTGGAACGGCGCGGCCGACTGGATCGGGCATATTCCCTATGGCGAGCTGCCGCGGCTGCTGAACCCGGCCAGCGGCATGATCGTCACCGCCAACAACCGCCCGGTGGGCGACGATTATCCCTATCGGCTGGGCCACCGCTGGCAGCCCGGCTATCGCGCCGGGCGCATCGGCGAGCTGCTGCGGGCCAGGGGCGACCACGACCTCGCCTCCTTCGCGGCCATCCAGCGCGACACCCGCTCCGGCTTTGCCCGCGCCATGCTGCCCTTCGCGCTGGCCGCCCGCCCGGCCAGCCCGGAGGGGCGGCGGCTGCAGGCGCAGCTGGCGGGCTGGAACGGCGGCATGGACGCCGCGCTGGCCGCGCCGGTCGCCTTCCACGCCTGGTATCGCGAGCTGACGCGGGCGATCTATGGCGACGATCTGGGCGAGCTGTTCGCCGCCGCCTGGTGGTTTCGCCCCGTCTTCACGCTGCAAACCATGGCCGACGACCGCCACGGCTGGTGCGCCAGCGACGCCAGCAACGACGATGGCGGCAAGGGCGGCAAGGGCGATTGCGCCACCCTGGCCGGCCACGCCTTCGACCTCGCCGCCGCCGCCCTGGCGGAGCGGCTGGGCGAAGGCTTTCACCGGCTGAGCTGGGGCGAGGTCCATCGCCTCCGGCTTCGCCACCGCCTGTTCGGCCTGATTCCCCTGCTGGACGTCCTCACCGGCGTCGATGCGCCGCTGGGCGGCAGCCGCTTCACCGTGGCCACTGCCAGCTATCGCCTCGACGACGAGACGGGCGCCTTCACCGCCCGCCACGGCGCCTCGCTGCGAGCCGTGATCGACCTGGCAGAGCCGGTCACCGGCCATTTCGTCGTTCTGCCCGGCCAGTCCGGCAACCCGTTCTCGCCCTATTACGACAACATGCTGGAACGCTGGCTTGCCAACCGGCCGCTGGCGATCCCGTTTCAGCGCCAGCGCATCCGGGCGGCGCACCGCCTGATCCTGGAACCCGTTTCCGAACCGCAAACCGAAGGAGATGCGGCGTGAAGATCGTCACCGTAGAGCGCGGCCAGGCCCCGCTCATCGTCTCCATCCCCCATGCCGGCGCCCGGCTTCCCGCCGACATCGCCGACACCATGACCGCGCTGGCCCGCCATCTGCCCGACAACGACTGGCATGTCGAGCGCCTCTACGGTTTCGCCGCCTCGCGCGGGGCGACGCTGGTGGCGGCCACCCACAGCCGTTATGTGGTCGATCTCAACCGGGCGCCGGACGGCACGCCGCTCTATCCCGGGGCCAGCGAGCTCTGCCCGCTTGCCACCTTCGACTACGAACCGATCTATCTGCCGGGCCAGGCGCCGGACAGGCGCGAGATCGCGCGCCGTGTCGCCACCTTCTGGCGGCCCTATCACGATGCCCTGGCGGCGGAAATCCAGCGGCTGCGGGCAGAGCATGGGCGCGTCCTGCTGTGGGACGCCCATTCCATCCGTTCGCGGCTGCCGCGCTTCTTCCCGGGGCGGCTGCCGGATTTCAACCTCGGCAGCGGCGACGGCACCACCGCCGCGGCCCCGCTGGCGGCAGAGATCGCCGCCGCCGCCCGGGGCACGGGCTACGGCGCGGTGCTGGACGGCCGCTTCAAGGGCGGCCACATCGTCCGCAGCTTCGGCCGCCCATGCGAAGGCGTCCACGCCATCCAGCTGGAAATCGCCCAGGCCACCTATATGGAAGAGGCTCTTCCCTTCCGCTTTCTGCCGCAGCGGGCCGCCGCCGTCAGCGAAGCCATCGCCGCCATGGTCGATGCCGGCCTCGCCTGGCTTACGACCACTCCGCATCGGCCGCATCCGGCGTGAGGCCGCGATAGGCGCCCTGATAGTAGAGCAGCGGCGCGGCCGGGGGGCCCAGCGCCATGTTGAAGGCCTCGCCGACGAAGATGACATGATCGCCGCCATCGTAATGGAAGCGGATGTAGCATTCGAACATGGCGAGCGAATCGGCGAACAACGGGCAGCGCGTCACCCCGGTGCGGTAGGAGATGCCCTTCCACTTGTCCAGAGAGGTCCTGGCGAAGCGGTTGGAAAGCTCCTTCTGGCGCTCGCTCAGCACGTTGACCGCGAAGAAGTCGCAGCTTTCGAACTTGTTCAGGCTGTGGGCCTGGCGCGACAGGCTGAACAGCACCATGGGCGGATCGAGGGAGACCGAATTGAAGGAATTGCAGGTGATGCCCAGCAGCTCGTCGTCGCGGGTGCATGAGGTGATGATGGTGACGCCGGTCGCGAACATGCCCAGCGCGTCGCGCAACTGCCGTCCGGTGAAGTTCCTCTTGCGGCTCAAGACCTTCTCCCCAAACCGCCCGGCGCTGGCCCCGGCACCGGCCATGATAGCCGATGGCCCAGGGCGGCGCATAGCGGCCCGTCGTCTTGCGGCGGAGGCCGGCCGGGGGCGGCTGACGGGCGCTTGCGCCAATCTCGCCGCCATGGACCATGCGCCGATCCCGGGCGCGGCAGGCGGCGCCCTGCCGGAGGACGGGCGATGATGGCAGCGGGCGGCGCGGCCCTGTGGTCCATGTGGGTGGTCTTCGCCGTCATCGTCGCGGCCATCGTGCTCTATGCCTGGGAATGGGTGGCGCTGGAGTTCACCTCGGCCGCCGTTATCGCGGCGCTGCTGGTCTTCTTCCATCTGTTCCCGGTCCCGGGCCAGGGCGGCGCCAATCTGCTGGATGCCGCCAGCCTGCTGGCGGGCTTTGCCGAGCCGGCGCTGATCGCCGTGCTGTCGATGCTGGTGATCGGCCAGGGGCTGGTGCAAACCGGCGCCCTGCAGCGCATCGCCCGCGCCATCCTTGCCCTTTCGCGCCGGCGCGGGCGCCTCGCCATCGCCCTGGTGCTGGCGCTGACCATGGTGTTGAGCGGCGTCGCCAACAACACGCCCATCGTCGTGGTCTTCATCCCCGTGCTGCAGGCGCTGGCCGAACGGGCGCGCCAGACGCCGGGCAAGGTCATGATCCCGCTTTCCTATGCCGCCATTCTGGGCGGCATGACGACGCTGATCGGCTCCAGCACCAATCTGCTGGTCTCCGGCGCGCTGGCCGAGATGGGCGAACAGCCCTTTTCCATGTTCACCTTCACCCTGCCCGGCCTCATGGCCGCCGCCATCGGGCTGGCCTATCTGGTCTTCGTGGCCCCCCGCCTGCTGCCGGCGCGCGATGTCGGCGCCCCGGCCAGGGGGTCCGGGCGCCATTATCTGGCCCAGCTCGCCATCGGCACGGGTTCCCGGCTGGTGGGCCAGGCGGCGCGGGCCGGCATGTTTCCGGCGCTGGCCGACATCACGGTGCAGATGGTGGAGCGCGGGCAGCGGACCATGCGGGCACCGTTCGAGCATGTGGTGCTGGCCGCCGGCGACAGCCTGGTGGTGGCCGGCACGCGCAAGGCATTGACGGAGCTGCTGGCCCGCGACAAGGGCCTGGCCGGCGGCGCCGAAGCGGCGGGCGAAGCGGCCCCCGATGCCGGGCGCGAAGCGATGCTGGTGGAGGCGATGATCGCCCCGGCCAGCCGCCTGATCGGCCACAGCCTGGAGCGGATCGGCTTTCGCCGCCGCTATGGCTGCACCGTGCTGGGGGTGCAACGCCGCTCGCGTATGATTCGCCAGCGGGTGGCCGCGATCCGCCTGGAAGCGGGCGATGTGCTGCTGGTGCTGGGACCGCGCGCCGACCTGCGGGCGCTGAGGGCCGAAACCGATCTGCTGGTGATGGAATGGTCGGCCGCCGAGATGCCGAATCTCCATCTCGCCCGCCGGGCGCTGGCGGTTGCCGGAGCCACCGTCGCCGCCATCTCGCTCAATCTGGCGCCGGTGGCGGTCGTTGCCATGGTCGGGGCGGTGGCGATGCTGGCGGCGGGCTGCCTCAATCTGCGCCAGGCGCGCCGCGCCATCGATCACCGCGTGGTGATGCTGGTGGCGGCTGCGCTAGCCATGGGCCAGGCCATGCAGGCCACCGGCGGCGCCGCCTTTCTGGCCGCCCTGGCGGCCTCGATCGCCGCCAACGACCCGGCCCTGCTGCTTTCGGCCCTGTTCCTGGTGGTGGCGCTGGTGACCAATGTGCTCAGCAACAACGCGGCCGCGGTGCTGTTTGCGCCCATCGCCGTCAACCTGGCCCATGGCATGGGGGTCGATCCGCTGCCCTTTGCCATTGCCGTCGCCATCGCCGCCAATTGCTCCTTCGCGACGCCCATCGGCTATCAGACCAATCTGCTGGTGATGACGCCCGGCCACTATCGCTTTGGCGATTTTCTGCGCGCCGGCCTGCCGCTGGTGTTCGTCATCTGGCTCGCCTTCTCGCTCTTCGCGCCGCTCTACTGGGGGCTGTGAAGCGGCCATGCCCTCCCCGTGCCGTGAAAGGGGCACCATATGGTATTCGCCGCGGCCCGCCCCCATATGCCCCTGGCTGGATCCCCCAGCAGCGGCAGCCGCCCCGGCGATGGGGCGGTCAAGAGCCGTGTTCCCTTACACAAGGAGTCGACACCTATGGCCAAACCAGGCAGCGCCCGCCAGGGCGGCGGGAACAAGAACCAAGGCCGCGGCAACAAGGGCCCAGCTGGAGCGCCCAGCAAAAAAGAGGGCAAAGCTTCCGGCAAATACCGGGACAATGCGCCATCCAAAGGCAAGAACAAGTGATCGAGCGCTTCGCGACCGGGCACGATCGCGCCCCACCGTTGTGACATTGCCAGGCCAGGTTGCCGGTCGATAAGCAATCCAGGCCTGTACCGGTATCGACGGTGGCGCGCTCATGGCGCCTGCGCGGCCGGCGGCAGGGATCGGCCGGCGCGCGCCTTTGCGAAGCGGGCGATGCGGGCGGTGGCGCGGGCGAGGTCGTCTTCGGGGACGGTGAGCGACAGGCGCACGAAGCCGGCCGCCCCGAAGCCTTCGCCCGCCATCACGGCCACGCCGGCCTCGTCCAGCAGCCGTTCCGCGAACTCCTGCGAGGCGAGGCCGCTGCCTCGCACATCCACCAGCGTGAAGCAGCCGCCCTGTGGCGCCAATGCGCGCATGCCGCCCCGCCCGTCCAGCGCCGCGCAGACCAGATCGCGCCTGGCCTGATAGCGCGCCCGCATGGCTTCCACCTCTGGAAAGGTGCCGGAAAACGCCGCCAGGGCAGCGGCCTGCACGAAGCTGGGCGGGCCGTAATGGAGCGCCAGCCCCAGGCGATACATGTGGCGGGTGAAGGCGGCGGGCGCCACCGTCCAGCCGATGCGCCAGCCGGTCATGGCGTGCGACTTGGAGAGGCTGTCGATGACCACGCTGCGCTCTGCCATGCCAGGCAGGGTGCGCGGCGACAGGTGGCACCTGCCGTCGAACAGCGTCCGCCCATAGACCTCGTCGCAGATGAGCCACAGGTCGTGCTGCCGGCAGAGCCGGGCCAGGGCTTCCAGTTCGCCCCGGGTGGCGACCGCGCCGCTGGGGTTGTGCGGCGTGTTGATCAGGATGGCGCGGGTGCGGGGCGTGACCGCCGCCTCGAGATCGCCGCCATCGAGATGGAAGCCGCGTTCGGGCCGTAGCGCCACGGCGACCGGCCGGGCGCCCGAGGCCTGGACCACCGAATCGTAGGTGGCATAGGCCGGTTGCGGCACGATCACCTCGTCGCCGGCCTGGGCGATGCACATCAGGGCGCCATAAAGCGCCCCCTGGGCACCCAGCGTCACCGAGATGTTCTCTGGCCCCGCCGCACCGCCGCCGTGGCGGGCCTGGAAGGCGGCGATGGCGGCCTTCAGTTCGTCGCTGCCGTCGATGGCGCCGTAATGGGTATCGCCCGCCCGCAGCCTTGCGACCAGCGCCTCGGCGATGGCGGCCGGGGTGGCGAAATCGGGATCGCCGATGCTGAGCAGGACGATATCCCGGCCCTGGCGCCGATAATACAAGGCCCGTTCGTGGACCTCCCAGGCGCGGGCACCGGCATTGGCGAGGCGCCGGACCAGGGCGGCATAGCGCATGGGCGCGCGGGCCGCGGGCGCTCAGGCGGTCAGCAGCAGCGCCGAATCCTCGGCCCAGGAGAGCCAGACCCGCTCATGCCGGTCGGCATCGACCGTATCCAGGCGCCGTTCGGCGTTCTGGGCGGCGACGGCGATGGGCAGCTCGCAGCCTTCGACCTGGACATAATAGTGGCTGCGATCGCCCAGATAGGCTGCCGCCTGCATCCTGCCCTCCACCACATTGGGGCCAGCCTGGGGCGGCGCGAAGGAAAGGCTGATCTTTTCCGGGCGGATGGCGACGGTGACCTGGCCGGCAGCCGGTGCGCTGTCGGGCACCGCCTGGGAATGGACCGTGCCGAGACCGGCGGCCTCTACCACCGTGCTCTCCCCTTCCCTGCCCCGGATGGAGCCCTCGAAGAAGTTGATGGTGCCGATGAAATCCGCCACCTCCTTCACCTGCGGCACCTCATAGAGGCGGGTGGGCGAATCGATCTGCAGCACCTGGCCCAGCGACATGACCGCGATGCGGTCGGACATGGTCATCGCCTCTTCCTGGTCGTGGGTGACGAACACGAAGGTGATGCCGACATCGCGTTGCAGGGCGCGCAGCTCCAGCTGCATCTGTTCGCGCAGTTTCTTGTCCAGCGCGCCCAGCGGCTCGTCCAGCAGCAGCACTTTGGGCTGTTTGATCAGCGCCCGCGCCAGGGCGACGCGCTGGCGCTGGCCGCCGGAGAGCTGATGGGCGCCGCGCAGGCCGTAACCGGGCAGCTTGATGAGCTCCAGCATCTCATCGACCTTGCGGTCCACATCCGCCTTCGACAGGCCCGCCTTGCGCATGCCATAGGCGATGTTCTTGTGGACGTTGAGATGGGGGAAGATGGCGTAGCTCTGGAACACCATGTTCACCGGCCGCTGATGGGGCGGCACGCCGGCCTGGGGCTGGCCATCGATATAGATGTTGCCCAGCGTCGGTTGTTCGAAACCCGCCAGCATGCGCAGCAGCGTGGTCTTGCCGCAGCCGGAGGCGCCCAGCAGCGAGAAGAATTCGCCCTCGCCGATATTGAAGGTGATGTCGTCCACCGCCTTGACGCTGCCGAAATGCTTCGACGCGTTTCTGATCGAGATGTAGTCCTCGCGTGACATGTTCGCATCCTTATCCGTTGAAGGTGTCCCCGAACGGGCCCTAGATGGCCGCGCCCTGCTGCGGCCCCACACCGCGCCTGCGCACGACCTCGGCAAAGGTCACCAGGAAGAACGAAAACACCAGGATGCAGGCGCCAAGCGACAGCACCATGGGCAGGCGGTTGGGGAAGCGCAGCTGGCTCCAGATATAAACCGGCAGGGTGACCTCGTTGCCGGCCAGGAAGAAGGCCAGCAGGAACTCGTCGAAGGAGATGGTGAAGGTGAGCAGCAGGCTTGCCAGGATGCCGGGCCAGGCGAGCGGCAGGGTCACCCGCAGAAAGGTTTGCAGCGCGTTCTCACCCAGATCCAGAGAAGCCTCTTCCAGATTCTTGTCGAAGCCTTCCAGACGCGACATCAGCACCAGCATGGCAAAGGGCACGCAGATCAGCATATGGGCCAGGCCGATGGTGTAGAGCGAAAGCTCCATCCCCAGCCGGTTGGTCATGGTCAAAAGCGCAATCCCCAAGATGATCCCCGGCACCACCAGCGGCAACATGATGAAGGTGGTGACCGGCGCCTTGCCGGGCATGCGATAGCGAGTCATGGCCTTGGCGGCCAGCAGCCCCAGAAATGTGGCCAGAAGCGAGACCACGAAGCCGACCTTCAGGCTGTTCTGCAACGCGCCCAGAAGGGCCGGATTGCTCGCCATGTCCTCATACCAGTCCAGGGTAAAGCCCCGCAACGGGAACGCCACATAGATGGAGTCGTTGAACGAAAACAGCGGCAGGAACAGCACCGGGATATAGAGAAAGGCCAGATACCAGACGGCATAGAGGAACATCGGCGCTTCCGCCGTCCAGTGATGGCCTTCGTGCTTGGACTGGATGTGTTGCGGCGTCTCTTCGCCGCGCACATCCGCGGCGGCCTTGCGGGCGGTGATGCTGGCGGTGGCGTCGGTCATGAGGTTTTCGCCCTGGCTCGTGTCGTCGCGACAATGAAGGTGACCACCAGGAGGGCGATGACGATCATGGAGATCACCGACAGCGCCGCCCCAAGGGGCCAGTTGTTGCCTCGCCCGAATTGCGACTGGATGATGTTGCCGATCATGATGCCGGTGGTGCCCCCGACCAGGCGGGGGGTGACGTAATCGCCCACCGTGGGGATGAACACCAGCAGGCCGGCGGCGATGACACCCGGCAGGGAAAGCGGCCAGGTGACGCGCCAGAAACGTTCCGTCGGCGTGTCGCCCAGATCGGTCGCCGCCTCCAGCAGCGAGCGGTCGATCTTCTCCAGCGACACATAGATCGGCAGGATGGCAAAGGCCGCCCAGGCATGGGCCAGGGTCAGCACCACCGCGGTCGGGTTGTAGAGCAGAAACTGGAGCGGCTCGCCGATCAGGCCCATGCTGATAAGGCCCGAATTGACGACGCCGTTGAAGCCCAGGATCACCTTCCAGGCAAAGACGCGCAGCAGGTAGCTGGTCCAGAACGGCACCGTGATCAGGATCAGCCAGACCAGCTTGTTGCTGGTCACCTTGAAGGCGATGAAATAGGCCATGGGATAGGCCAGAATCAGGGTCGCAAAGGTGCAGAACAACGACATCCTGATGGATTTCATCTCCAGGGCGGCATAGATCGGCTTTTCGAAGAAGGCGGCGTAATTGGCCAGCGTGAAGGTCTTGTCGAGATCCAGATAGTTCTGTGTCCAGAAGCTGTAATTGGTCAGGTTGAACAGCGGCAGGCACATCAGCAGGACCATGACCAGCAGCGTCGGCAGCATCAGCGCATAGCCGCGCAGCCATTCGTGCTTCAGGAACAGTGCGCGGGCGGCGAAGACCAGGCCGGCCCCCGCCTCCCGGGTGGCAAGCCCGCCGTCGCCGATGGCCTGACTGCGATCCGTCATCTCGTCTCCCTCCTGGCCGGGTGCGTCACCGGCACGCCGATTCGCCCCACCGTGGAAACTCTTTCACGCCCCGCCCGCATATGCAAGGGGCAACGCCGGGGCCGGCGACGCCCTGCCGCGGCGCGCCCCGCTGCCGCCCCTCCCCGCCCGCGCTTCACAGCACCGCCGCGCCGTGCTATGGGCCTTGCTGGCGCTGGCTGCGAGGGCAGCCTGCCTTGCAACGCGAAGAGGAGAAGACTCATCGTTCAGATCACCGTGCGCGACAACAATGTCGAACAGGCCCTGCGCGCCCTGAAGAAAAAGCTTCAGCGCGAGGGCGTCTATCGCGAAATGAAGCTGCGCCGCCATTTCGAGAAGCCTTCCGAGAAGAAGAAGCGCGAACGCGCCGAGGCCGTGCGCCGTGCCCGCAAGCTGGCCCGCAAGCGCGCCCAGCGCGAGGGTGCCGACTGAGGCCACCCCGGCGCATCATTCCAGGTTCCTGGCGATCTCTTCCACCATCTTCCTGGCGTCGGCGAACAGCATCATGGTGCCGTCGCGGTAGAAGAGCGGGTTGTCGATGCCGGCATAGCCGGGCGAAAGCGAGCGTTTGACCACCAGGGTGACGGGCGCCTTCCACACCTCCAGCACCGGCATGCCGGCGATGGGGCCTTGCGGGTCGGTCTTGGCCAGCGGATTGCAGACATCGTTGGCCCCGATCACGAAGGCGACATCGGCAGCGGCGAAGGCCGAGTTGATCTCCTCCAGCTCGAACACCTCGTCATAGGGCACCTGGGCCTCGGCCAGCAGCACGTTCATGTGGCCCGGCATACGGCCCGCCACCGGGTGGATGGCATAGGCGACCTCCACGCCCTTGGCCTTCAGCCGGTCCGCCATGTCGCGCAAGGCGTGCTGGGCCTGGGCGACCGCCATGCCATAGCCCGGCACCACGATCACCTTGCGGGCATTGGTCATGACGAAGGCGGCGTCCTCGGCGCTGCCTCGCCTGGCGGTGCGCTGGGCGGCCGCGGCCGTGGCAGCAGCGGCAGAGCCGCCGAAACCGCCCAGAATGACATCGATGAAAGAGCGATTCATGCCCTTGCACATGACATAGGAAAGGATCGCCCCGGAGCTGCCGACCAGCGCGCCGGTGATGATCAGCAGTTCGTTTTCCAGCGTGAAGCCGATGCCGGCGGCAGCCCAGCCGGAATAGCTGTTCAGCATGGAGACCACCACCGGCATGTCGGCCCCGCCGATGGGCACGATCAGCGTGACACCGATCACGAAGGCCAGCGCGGCCACCAGCCAGAAGGCCGCTTCGCCCTGGCCGGCCACGAACCACGCCCCACAGGCGGCGATGGCAAGGGCGATGGCAAGGTTCGCCAGATGCTGACCGCGAAAGACCACCGGCGCGCCGGAAACCAATCCTTGCAGCTTCGCAAAGGCCACCACGGAGCCCGAAAAGGTGATGGCGCCCACCGCCATGCCCAGGATCATTTCGATGCGGGTGGCGATGCCCAGCGCCTCTCCCGCCCTGCCGGCGATGCCGAAGGCGTGTGGGTGATAAAGCGCGGCCGCCGCCACCAGCACGGCCGCCATGCCCACCAGGCTGTGAAAGGCGGCGACCAGTTGCGGCATCGCCGTCATGCGGATTCGAAGCGCGATGGTGGCGCCGATGGCCCCGCCCAGCACCAGGGCGCCCGCGATCCACTCATAAGAAAGGATGGCGGGATTGGCGACGGTCACTGCCACGGCCAGCGCCATGCCGGCGATGCCGATGGCGTTGCCGCGCCTGGCCGAGGCCGGCGACGCCAGCCCCTTCAGCGCCAGGATGAAGCAGATCGCCGCAACCAGATAGGCGATGGCGGCAAGGTCGGGCGTCATTCCCCCCGGCCCCTTTTCTTGAACATCTCCAGCATGCGCCAGGTGACGGTGAAGCCGCCGAAAATGTTGACGGCCGCCAGGGTGACGGCGACAAAGCCCAGAATCTTGGCCCCATCCAGCCCCGGCGGACCGGCGGCCAGCAGGGCGCCGACGACGATGACGCTGGAAATGGCGTTGGTCACGGCCATCAGCGGCGTGTGCAGCGCCGGCGTCACCGACCAGACCACATAATAGCCCACGAAAATCGCCAGCACGAAGATGACGACGCGAAAGACGAAGGGATCGACTGCGGTTTCCATATTGCCCCTCAGCGCGCTCTCAGGGCCGGATGCACCAGGCGTCCGTCGCGCATGGCGCAGGCCCCGGCGATGACCGCGTCGTCGAAATCCAGGGCCAGCGCGCCGCTCTCCCCGTCGATGAACGGCCCCACCAGGTTCCACAAATTGCGGGCATAAAGCGGCGAGGCATCGCCGGCCAGGCGCGAGGCCACATCGGCAAAGGCCACCACGGTGACGCCGCCCGCCTGGACCGCCCGGTCCCGCTCGCTCAGCTCGCAATTGCCGCCGCTCTCGATGGCCAGATCGACGATGACAGAGCCAGGCTTCATGTCCGCCACCATCGCCGCGCTCACCAGCACCGGCGCCCGTTCCCCCGGCACCTGGGCGCTGGCGATGCAGATATCGGCCTTCTTCAGCGCCTCGTGGATGGCCGCCATCTGGCGGCGCCTGTAGTCTGCGTCCATCTCGCGGGCATAGCCGCCCACATCCTCGCCATCGTCGCCCCCTTCCACCTCGATGAAGCCGGCGCCCAGGCTCTGCACCTGTTCCTTCACGGCCGGGCGCACATCGAAGGCCTCCACCACCGCGCCCAGGCGCCTGGCGGTGGCGATGGCCTGCAGGCCGGCAACCCCCGCGCCCAGCACCAGCACCCGGGCCGGGGCCACCGTGCCGGCCGCCGTCATCATCAGCGGCAGGGCGCGCTTGTAATAGATGCAGGCGTCCAGCACCGCCTTATAGCCGGCCAGATTGGCCTGCGACGACAGCGCATCCATGGATTGCGCCCGGCCGATGCGGGGCACCAGCTCCATGGCCAGCACGGTCAGCCGCTTGGCGGCATAGGCCCGGAACTGCCCCGGCTCGCCCAAAGGGTCGATCATGCCCACCAGCAGGGCGCCGTCGGGGATCAGCGCCAGCTCGTCGATCTGCCCCTCCCCTTCCACCGTCGGGCGCCGCACCTTGAAAACCGCGCCGGCACCGGTCAGCGCCGCCGCCGGGTTCAGCGCCAGCGCGGCGCCGGCAGCGGCAAAGGCGCTGTCGGAGATCCCGGAGTCGGCACCGGCCCCGGCCTCGACAGCCACCTCGACGCCCAGGCGGGCGAACCTCTTCACCATGTCGGGCGAGGCAGCGACTCTGGCTTCGCCAGGGCGCCGCTCCTTGAGAACGGCAAGCTTCATCGGCAATCCAGGCAGAACGGCAACGGCAGAGGGCTCAAGGCAACTGCGGCGGCGCACAGTGACCGATGCCGCGCCCTTTGTGAAGGCCACCCATCCCCGCCCCACAGGCGGCATGAATCCTTGCCCCGGCACCGCCCTGCGCGCTATCGTCCACCGCCTGCGGAGGGGTGCCGGAGCGGTCGAACGGGGCGGTCTCGAAAACCGTTGTGCGCCATGCGCACCGAGGGTTCGAATCCCTCCCCCTCCGCCACGGCCACTCGCGGCATCCGCTGCCAGCACCGCCTCGGCGCCCGTCCGCGCCATGGCCCGTTTTCAGAAGCCGAACCGTATCTTCGCCGCCACGCCCCACTGTTCGCCTGGCGCGGTGTCTCCCGGCGCATAGCGCGTCCAGCCGCCGACGGTCAGGGCCGTGTCGTCCGCGCTCCAGGCCTCATAGACGAGCTGGGTGCGCACCTCGCGACCGGTGGCCGAGGCCAGGTTCACGGCGCGCTTCGCATAGGCCACCACGCCGTCCGACTCCTCGCGCACCGGAACCAGAACCTCCGCCACCTTCCCCCGGGGCCGGAACGGCGCCGTCACCGTGGCCGTCACCCGGTCCGAAGGCACCAGCACGCTCGCCGTCTCCACGCCGACCGCCAGCGCGTCCGCCCGGAACTCGCCCCATGACCGCACAAGCCCGCCCGCTGCCCCCGCGCGCGGGCGCGCCACGCCCCGGCTGTAGCTCCCGAACAGCACCGTCCCTCCCAGAACGGTCTGCTCGACGCTGACATCGACCACATCGGTCCGCGTCTCCGGCACCGCGCCGAAGCCGCCGAACGAACGCATCCCCAGCCGCGCGCCCCGTTCGCGCAACACGCCCAGGCTCACATTGGCGATCAACCCGGCCCCGAAGTGGCGGGTGAGGCCCAGCTGCGTCAGGCTGGCGCGCGAGGCCCCGAAACGGCTGCGACCGTCGCGGGTGGCGAAGGCCAGCGTGGTCCGCCCCAGCTGCCAGTCCAGCCCCAGGCCCAGACCCTGGCCCGCAAAGGCCGCAAACGGCTTCACCGACAGCCCGTCCCGGAACAGATCCCACCCTCCGGGCAGGGCGGCGAAGCCGTTCAGCCAGGCGGGCGCCCCCGCGCCGTGCCCCACCGTCAGCGTCAGGCCGGGGCGCGGGCGCAACGACAGCCGATAGTCGCGCATCGCCTCGTGGCGGGCCAGTTCGCGCGCCGTCCCCGCCCGCTCCGCCAGCCCGGCCCCGGCGGACAATCCGCCGGACGGCCCGGCGAAGGAAAGCGCCGCCCCGCCGCCCAGGGGCACCACCTGCCATGCGCGCGCATCCAGCGCCAGAAACCCGTCCACGATGCCCTCGTCGCCGCCCGCCGCGCCGGCGAGGAAGGCGCCGTTCAGGTCGTGCAGGAACGGGAAGCCCTGGCGGTCATAGACGATGGCGTCGGCCAGCACCGGGTCCGCCCGCACGCTGGCGCCCGGCGGCAGGCGGACGATGCTTTCCCGCACCGGAACCATGCCCGCCCCGGGCAGGGCCACGCTGGTAAAGCCCACCGGGTTCATCGCCGCCCCCAGATCCAGCGCGCCATGGCCGCATCTGGTGGAGATGCCGGTGGTCGCATCGTAGTTGCAGTTCGCGTCGTCGATCTGGCGCGCCGTGGTCAGCAGCCGCTCCACGATCTGGCTCCCGCTCTTGTTGGGGAACGCCGCCCATACCACCGCCGCCGCCCCGGCCGTGTAGGGGGCGGAAAGGGACGTGCCCCTCACATTCGCGTAAAGGCGGGTCGGGTTCGCAGAGCTGGGGCGGTCGGTGGTGTAGGCGTCTCCCGGCGCCATCAGGCAATACTGCTTCACCGCTCCGCACCGGGTGGCCCAGCTCGCCGGGCCCGTGCCGCTCTCGTTCAGCGCCGTGGCGGCAATCAGGAACCCGGCGATCCCCTCCTCCTTCGCAGCCGCGGCCGGATAGGGCACATCCTTGCGGATGTCGTTCCCCGCGGAGGCAACGACGATCCGGCCCCGTCCGGTCGCCATCCGCACGCCATTGACATACAACTCCGGCCCCGGATCCCCGCGCGTCCCATGGAAGGCCTGGGAGACGATGACGATATGGGCGCTGCCCGCCGGGTCGGCCGTATATCTGTATCGGTGGTCTCTGGAGTAGCTGAAGGTTCCCGTCAGCCCCGCCGCCGACGCGAAGACGGCCGCCAGGTCGTATAAGGAGCTGGAGGCCGGCTGTGTAATATCGACGATGTTCGCATTGTAGGCGACGCCGTGCATGCCGGTGCCGTTGCGCCGGGCGGCCGCGACGCCGATGACCCGTGTTCCATGAGTGCCGCTGCTGTCGGCGCCGCCGACCCTGACCTTCGTCACCCCCGGCAGGTCGGGATGGGAGGAGTGGATGGCGACGTCGTACAAGGCGATGGTGATGCCGCCCCCGCCCGGATTGCCCATGGTGCGCGCCGCATAGCCCGTGCTGGCGTTGATGAACGGCAGCCCCTTGGTGGCGTTGTATTCCGCCGTTTCCCACGAGCTCGCCGTGCTCTTCGCCGTGGCGGGTTCCAGCGTCTCGCCCTCCCCCGGCGTGCGGACCGTGGAGGTGGCCGGGCGCACATTCCTGACCGTGATCGCGACGCTATGGCTCGCCGACTGGCCGCCAGCGTCGGATACCGTCAGCGTGAAGGTCAAGGTCGCGTCCGCCGTCACCTGCGGCGCCGTGAAGCTGGGGGTGGCGGTGCTGGCGCCGCCCAGCGTCACCGTCGGCGAGCCGCCGGTCTGGCTCCACGAATAGGTCAGCGTCCCGCTCTCGGGATCATAACTCCTCCTGCCGTCGAGGGTGATCGAATCGCCCTCATAGGTCGTGCGCGCGAATCCGGCGTACGCGACCGGCGCATCGTCGTCGGCGCGCCCCGTGATCGTCACCGTGTCGCTCGCCGATACCCCGCCCGGATCGGTCACCGTCAACGTGAAGGTCAGCACCGCATCCGCAGTGAGCTGCGGCATGGAAAAGCCCGGCGTGAACGTGTCGGCTAAGGACAGTTCCACCGTCGGCGAGCCGCCGGTCTGCGCCCAGGCATAGGTCAGCACCCCGCCTTCCGGGTCGCTGCTGCCGCTGCCATCGAGGCTCACGAAATCGTCTTCCTCCACCGTCCGGTCGCTGCCGGCGTTTGCGGTTGGCGCGTCGTTGTCGGCGCGCACCGTCACCATCACCGCATCGCGCGCCGTCAGGCCGTCCGGATCGGTCACCGTCAGGGTGAAGGTCAGCACCGCGTTCGCCGTGAGCTGTGGCGCAGAGAAGGTCGGGCGGGCCGTGCTGGCGCCGGTCAGCGTCACCGTCGGCGAACCGCCGGTCTGGCTCCACGAATAGGCCAGCGTTCCGCTCTCGGGGTCCGAGCTCCCGCGCCCGTCCAGCGTCACGGAATCGCCCTCATCCACCGTCTGGTCGCTGCCAGCATTTGCGCTCGGCGCGTCGTTGTTGGCGCGCACCGTCACCGTCATCGTGTCGCTCGCCGACAACCTGCCCGCATCGCTCACCGTCAGGCGGAAGGTCAGCACCGCATCCGCAGTGAGTTGCCCTATGGCGAAGGTCGGGCTGACCGCGCTCGCATCGCTCAGCGTCACCGTCGGCGAACCGCCGGTCTGGCTCCACGAATAGGTCAGCGTCCCGCCTTCGGGGTCCGAACTCCCGCGCCCGTCGAGGGTGACGGTCCCGCCATCGGGCACGGCGAAGTTGGCTCCTGCGTCCGCGCGCGGCGCGTCGTTGTCGGCGCGCACTGTCACCACCACCGTGTCGCTCGCCGCCAGACCGCCCACATCGGTCACCGTCAGGCGGAAGGTCAAATCCGCGTTCGCCGCAATTTGCGGCGCGGAGAAGGTGGGACGGGCCGTGGCCGCGCCGCCCAGCGCCACCCTCGGCGAACCGTCGCTCTGCGCCCAGGCATAGCTCAGCGCACCGCCTTCGGGATCGCTGCTGCCGCTGCCATCGAGGGTGACGGAATCGCCGTCGTTCACGGTCTGGCCGCGTCCGGCGTCCGCGCTGGGCGCGGCGTTGGCGGCACGCACCGTCACCACCACCGTGTCGCTCGCCGACAACCCGCCCACATCGGTCACCGTCAGGCGGAAGGTCAGGTCCGTCTGCGTGGCGAGCTGCGGCGTGGAGAAGGTCGGGTGGGCCGTGCGCGCGCCGCTCAACGCCACCCTCGGTGAACCGCCGCTCTGCGCCCAGGCATAGGCCAGCGCACCGCCTTCGGGGTCCGAACTCCCGCTGCCGTCAAGCGTCACGGAATCGCCGTCGTTCACGATCTGGCCGCGTCCGGCGCTGGCGCTGGGCGCGTCGTTGTCGGCGCGCACCGTCACCACCACCGTGTCGCTGGCCGAAAGACCGCCCGCATCGCTCACTGTCAAGCGGAAGGTCAGGTCCGCATCCGCCGCCAGCTGCGGCGCGGAGAAAATCGCGCGCGATGTGTCCGCGCCGCCCAGCGCCACCGTCGGCGTCCCACCGCTCTGCGCCCAGGCAAAGGCCAGCGCACCGCCTTCGGGGTCCGAACTCCCGCTGCCGTCAAGCGTCACGATCCCACCTTCGTCCATGGCGCGGTCGGCCCCGGCGTCCGCGCTCGGCGCATCGTTGTCGGCGCGCACCGTCACCACCACCGTGTCGCTGGCCGACAACCCGCCCGCATCGGTCACCGTCAACCGGAACGTCAGGTCCGTCTGCGTGGTAAGCTGCGGCACGGAAAAGGTCGGGCGCGGCGTGCGCGCGCCGTCCAGCGCCACCGTCGGCGTCCCGCCGGTCTGCGCCCAGGCAAAGGCCAGCGCCCCGCCTTCAGGATCCGAACTCCCGCTGCCGTCGAGGGTCACGGAGCCGCCGTCGCCCGTGGTGACATCGTTGCCGGCATCGGCGGTGGGCGCGGCGTTTGCGGGCGGCAGCGTGTCAGGCGCCGCCCCGCCGCCTCCACAGGCCGACAACCCGGCAGCGAACATCGCGGCAAGCAAGGGCAGCAGAACAGGATCGCAGCGCTGTCGCATCTCGCCCACCACCGCTTCGCCCGGCCCCGGCGGGACAGCCTGCCCCGTCCCATAGGGCGTGAATCACGAAACCCGCCCGGAGGCAACCGAAATCCTCGAACGGACGCTCACCGGAATCCGATCCGCTGCGCTGGCATCGGCTTGGCCTCGCATTCGGCCCGCAGCATGGTGGCCAGCGCCTCGCCGTCGTCCAGCAGGCCCAGCACCTCGGCCTTGCGCCGCACCACGGCGAAATCGGCCGGGGTCAGGGTTTCCAGCCCCGCCAGGCCCGCCGGCGCCTCCGCGCCGAAATAAAGCCGGAAGGCCGCCGCCGCCCGCGCCTCGTCCAGATAACCCAGCCTGGCCTTGAAGGTGAAGCGGCGCAGGGTGGCCGGGTCCAGATGTTCGCCGAAATTGGTGGTGCAGGCGAAGGGCAGAGGATGGCTTTCCATCCAGGAGAGCATCTCGTTCACCTGCCCGATCTCCCAGCCGCGCACCGCGAAGCGCCGGTCGGCCAGCAGCGAATCCGCTTCGTCGAAGATCAGGAAGGCGCCGCTGTCGCGGGCCTCGGCAAAGGCGTCGGCGATCTTGCGCTCCGTCACGCCCACCCATGGCGAAAGCAGGTCCGAGCTGCGCTTTTGCACCGCTTCCAGGCCCAGCCTGGCCGCCAGATGGCGCAGAAAGGCGCTTTTGCCGCAGCCGGGCGGGCCTTGCAGGCAAAACGAAACATCCAGCCGGCGGCTGGCCTCCAGCCTGCCTGCGATCTCCTCCATATCGATATCGGCGCGCGCCAGGGCGCGATCGAAACGCTCTGGCAGCCGCTGTGGCGGCCCGCCCGATGGCAGCACCCGGGCCAGGCTGGCCACGCCGCGCCGCACCGATTCCAGACCGCCGCCGGCCAGGCTGGCGGCGGCGATGGCCCCTGCCGCCACGCCCGGGGTGGCGTCGAATTCCCAGGCCAGGCGGCCAGCATCGCCCGCGCCCGCTGCGATGCCGTGGCGGTTCAGCTGGGCCGACCAGATGCGGGCGCGGATGGCGGGGGGCGGGGGGCGCATTTCCAGGGCGAACATCATGCGGCGCAGGATGGCGGGCGCGGTCTGGCGGGCGGCGTTGGAGGTCCACAGCACCGGCATCGGCGCCTCTTCCAGCAGCCGGTTCATGAACAGCTTGGAGCCGTCGGCCCCGCGCTGGCCCGCGCCCAGGCCGAACAGGGAAAAGAAGCCGCCGCCTTCCGAAAGCAGGTCTTCCATTTCGTCGAACAGCAGGATGGCGCCCTGGCCGGGGGCCAGCAGCCGCTGGCTGGAGCGCAGATCGTGCAGGCGCTCGTGGCGCGAGGGCTCGTCGCCATCGTCGTCGCTCTCGCCCACGCCGTAAAGCGGCACCCCCAGCCTGGCCGCCAGGGTGGCGCAGAACGCGGTTTTGCCGGTGCCCGGCGGGCCGTGGACCAGGATGTTGACGCCCTTCGCCCCCTGTTTCAGCGCCCCGGCCAGCAGCCGTTCCAGGTGGTCGCGGCCCTCGGCGATGTGGTCGAAATCCTGCCAGCCCAGCTCGGCCGCGCGCGGCGCGCCCAGCAGCAGGCGGGAGATGTCGAAGCCGGCGCTTTCGGGCTCCGAGACCAGGCGCTTCAGGCGGTTCAGAAGGTCGATGTCGCCATCGTCGTCGATCCTGACCAGGCCCAGCGCCACCAGCGGCGCATCGCTGGCGAAACGGTTGCGGAAGGCGGTATCGGAAAGGCCCAGCAGCCAGGGCAGAACCGAACTGGCCAGATTGTGGTAGCGCGGGGCGCGGCGGCTGTAGATGCCATCGAAGGCGCGGGCCAGCGTGTCGAACAGCGGCCTGGTTTCGCAGCGCAGCAGCAGATCCAGGATGGCGACATCGGTGCGCGAAAGCTGCGCCGCCTTCGCCAGGCCCGCCAGACGGCGCGCCGCGCGATCGGCCCGCGCCCGCCCTGCCCGGCGCGCGGCGGCCACGGCCTGGCACAGCCGCTGCCACGATTTCGCGGTGAGATCGTTTCTGCGCGCCGGCAGGTGGGTCTCGAGATCGTCCAGCTGCAGCGGGCCGCAGTGGTCGGCAAGCCAGTCCGCCAGCTCTTCGGCGGCTTTGTCGCGATGCGAAAGTCTGGCGGTGGCGTGGGCGAGGCAGGACAGGGCGAGGCGGCGTTCGTATGGTGTCAACATGGCAGATTCCCCTCGATTCGCGGTTTCGAGGGGGCATGGTGACGGGCATATGCGTCAGATTCGGACGCATATCTGGAAAAATCTGAGAAAAATTTATGCGGGGGCCAGCGACCGTCGCAGCAGGGCGATGTAGAGCAGGGCCGTGGCGAACATGATGAGGCTGTAGGTGGAGGCCGGCACCAGGGTGAGGCCGCCGCCGAACATGACGCTGGCGACAGCGATGGCCAGGGTGCCGTTTTGCAGTCCGCATTCCAGGGCGATGGCGATGCGCTGGCGCGGACCGGAGGCCAGCGCCCGGGCGACCAGCCAGGCCAGCGCCATCATGGCCAGATTGAGCGCCAGGGTGACGGCCCCGGCCTGGGCGAAATATTCCACGATGTTGGCGCGTTCCTGCCAGATGGCGCCCAGCAGCACCAGCACGAACAGGGCGCCCGAGATGCGCCGCGCCAGCGGTTCGAAACGGGTGGCGAAACTGGACGCCAGATGGCGCAGCGCCAGCCCCATCAGCACCGGCAGCGTGACCAGCGCGAACATGCGCAGCGCCGTGGCGGCGATATCGACATCGCCGGCGCCCTCCAGCGCCAGGCGGGCGTGGGCGAAGGCGACGATGACGGGAACGGTGACGGTGCTGACCAGGCTGGCGATGGCGGTGAGGGTGATGGAAAGCGCCACATCGCCGCGGGCGAAGGCGGTGAGGATGTTGGAGGTGACACCACCCGGCGCGGCGGCGATGATCATCACGCCCAGGGCCAGTTCCGGGGCCATGGGCCACGCCGACACCAGCGCGAAGGCCACCGCCGGCAGCAGCGCGACCTGGCACAGGAAGCCGACCACGACATCGCGCGGCTGGCGCGCCACGCGGGCGAAATCGGCCACGGTGAGCCCCAGCCCCAGCGCGAACATGATGAAGGCCAGCGCCAGCGGCAAGACGATGGCGACGATGCTGCCCATGGGCTTATCCGGCGGCGGGGGCGGAAGTGTGTGCCATGCTGGCAAGGTAGGCGGGGGCTGGTGGCGGCGCAAGAGCGCCCGAGCATCCGGGGCTGGCGCGGCGGGTCGGCTTCTGGCGAGGGGCGGTGTGGCAAGGGGGCGTGGGCGGTGAATATCGCTTGACAGGCGCTGGGGCGCCGCCCACCATGCTGCGAATCGGGTGCGGGGTCGTGCCGGCGTTGGGTGCGGCAAGTCGTGCTAAGATGAGAAAGAGTGTCAGATGCTGTTCAAACTCGACCGTGACAGTATTGAATCAAGCAGTAGAGTGGACATCAAGCACCCTAGTGACTTTGGCTTGGTGGAAAAGGATATTGAGAATTTTCTTGGGCATTATTTGCATGAGGCCATTTCAGCAGACCACCTTTTGCTGATAGGACAAGAGCGCGCCTTTCAAAAAGAAGCTGATCTCCTTGCTCTTGATAAGAAGGGGCTTCTGTATATTTTTGAGCTAAAAAGATGGAAGTTAAGCTCAGAAGATGTTTTACAGGTGATGAAATATTGCCAAATTTTCGGGCAGTATACATACGAACAATTGAAAGAATTGGCTCATAAGCAAAAAAATCTCGAAGACCTAAAAAAGGCACACCAAGAACATTTCCACCTCGCGCAAGCGTTGCACGAAGAAGACTTTAACAAAGATCAAGTGCTTGTTTTGGTTACAAGTGGCACAGAGGAAAGTGCCATTTCTACCGTCAAATTCTGGCAACACAAGGGAGTGCAGATCAAACTTTCCCCATATCGCATATATGACATAGGTGGAACACCCTTTATACAATTTGACACATACAGCCCGTATGGTGAGGTGTTTTCTGAATTGAATACCAATTACTATATGGCTAATACAAACAAAACATATGATGCGAGTGCTTGGGAGAATATGATGGGGGATTACGTACGCAGTAAGGCGGCAGCTTATGGCGGGCAAAAGTTCGCAGTAAAGAGAATTTCAAAAGGCTCTACAGTTTACCTCTATCATACTGGCCAGGGTGTAATCGCCAAAGGAATAGCAACTTCAGGTTTCCAGGAACAAGCTATTGATGGAGACGCCGACGAAGAGTTCTATGTTCCCTTGAAATTTGAATGGGCGCTGCGCCGAGAACAATGGAATAAAAGAGCGCCTAAGGCATGGCAAATGAACCAGAAATGGAACACCAGCCATCGTTTCAGAAACACTGTATTTTCAATTAGTGAAGATATGGCAAACGGAATCGATAGTATTTTCAAAGAAATGTCACCTTAGTCACTGTTCCCTTCAATTCGGCGTCCTCATGCGCCAAGAGCGCCTCACCGAACTGCTGCATCTCGCCATCCTGTTGCAGGGGCGGCGGCGCGGAATGTCGATCGGCGATATCTGCGAGGAATTCGCCGTGGGCCGCCGCACGGCGGAGAGGATGCGCGACGCGGTTGAGGCCGCCTTCGGGGCGCTAGAGCAGGTGGAGCGCGGCGATGGGCGGCAGCGTTACTGGCGGCTGGAATCCCGGGCCCTGCCGTCGCTGGTGCGCATTTCGGACCAGGAGATGGCGCATCTGAAGCAGGCGGCCGACGCCATGCGGAACACGATGTTTCACCACAACGTAGCGCCGCTGGAGACCGTGGCCGCCAAGCTGGCGGCCCTTTCGCGCGCCCGCTCGGACAGCGAAAGCGCGGCCGAGATCGAAGCGCTGATGGGCGCCGAGGGGATGGCGATGCGTCCCGGCCCCAGGGAATTGCCGCATGGTGACCTGCTGGTGTTTCTGCGCGAGACGATCCTGGAACATGAGCGGGTATTCATTGAATATCTTTCCCGTTTCAGCGGCAAGATCAGCCGCCAGAGGGTGGCGCCTTTGGGCCTGCTATACGGCAACCGCGCCTTTCTGGTGGCCCGCAACAGCTGGGCGCCGCAGCCGCGGCTGTGGCGGCTGGCCAATATCCGCCATTATGACTACACTGGCGATTATTTCGAGCCCGACCCCGATTTCGACCTGCGCGCCTTCGCCGCCCGTTCCTTCGGCACCTTTCAGGAAGAACCGGTGGAGGTGGTGCTGCGCTTTGCCCGCGGCCCGGCCGCCGACGATGCCGTCGATTTCCTTTTTCACCCCAGCCAGCGCCTTAGCCGCGACGAGGACGGCACGCTGCGCGTCCGCTTCCGCGCCGGTGGCATTCAGGAGATGTGCTGGCATCTGGCGACCTGGGGCGAGACCGTGGTGGTGGAGCAGCCGCCCAGCCTGCGCCGCCGCCTGGCCGCCATGGGCAAAACCCTGGCCGCCCACCACCGCGGCTGACGGCGTTCAGAAGGAAGCGGGCAGCGTTAGCGTGAGGGGCGATAATCGCGCGGATCCAGGCAGGCGTCGTAGAATGCCTGCCCTATCGGATACCAATCGGCGCCGTTGATGCCACGCTCGGCCGTAGCCGCAGGGCCGGCAGGATAAGCGGAGACGACCTTGATCCACCTGCCGCTGTCGCGCGCGATTTCCTTGACATCCTTGACGACCTCGGCCAAATCCTGGTCCTGGCTGAAGATGATGGCGACGTCCAGCTGGTTCGTGCGCGCCAGCCTGACGACATCCAGCCCCAGGCGCAGGTCGATGCCTTTTTCCTGTGGGATCCAGGCGATTTCGGGCGTGCCGTCGTCCTGCTCGACGATGCGCTTGCGGTAACGGAGCGGCCTGCTTTCGACGGCTATGCCTTCGCGCCGCATGGCGAGAAGGCGCTTGGTCCAATAGCCGTGCCACATTGCGCTGTGCTTGGCGTCAGGCGTGCCGGTATAGAAGCGGACCGCGCGATTCTGCCAGCCCCTGTCCGCGCAGACCGCATCGAGCAGCTTGACCGGGTGGTAGTTGGGATGGTGGTGCCCGAAGGCCTCCTTCGCATGGCGGTAGAGGTTCTGCCCATCGAAGAAGGCGACGGCACGCTTCACGGCAGGCTCTGCGGCCATGGCGACCCCATAAACGCATAACCCCCCGGGGGCCTCCTTCGGATGAAACCGAATCGGGCAAGTCCCGGGGGGAGCAAGTGTGGGTAACGTGTGGGGGGCGTGACACCATGTCAAGAAAAAAATCACATCGCCCGCACAGGCGATGGGGCGGCGACGCTAGCGGGGGGCGTTCACCAGATCCAGGGGATAGATGGGGCGGCGGACCTTGGCGAAATTCAGGATGCCGTAATCGCTGGTGCACACGCCGCTGCCGGCGCAATCGACCACATGGCTGGCCAGCGCGCCCAGGCCGGCGCGCCAGTGGACGCGGCTTTTCAGCATCACATAACGCTTTTGCGCCGGATCGATGCCCATGGCGTAGAAGGCGTTGATATCGAACGGCTCCTGATGGCGGGAGATGACCACGATCTCCACCTTGCCGGTATCCAGCACGGCGGCCTGGCCCATATCGGCGGCGACGCCGGCCGCCATCGGCCCCTTGTTGCGGAAGCGCCCATCGGTCAGCCGGACGACGCGGCCCGTGACGGTGAGCGGGCGCCCGGCAAGGCCGATCTTCGGCATATCGGTTTTGCCGCCCAGCGGCAGCGTGACCTGGGCGCCGATGCCGGCCGCCGCCAGCCTGCCCACCGCCTGCGGATCGCAGATGGCGAAGGCGGCCACATCGTCCAGCCCCGCCTCCAGAATGGCGGCCAGCACCGTCATGCTGTCCATGGTGCCACCGGAAGCGGCGTTGTCGCAGTGATCCAGCAGCACCACCGGGCCTGTGCCCGCCAGGGCGCGGGCGCGGGCCAGGGAGGCGGCCAGCGGCTCGGCGCGATAGACGAAATTTTCGCGCTGGGCCCAGGCGGCGTCCAGCAGCCGATCGCACAAGGCGCGCGCGCGCGGCATCGCCATCGGTGGCCACCGCCGCCGAAAGGCCGGCCTGGGCGATATCGGCATGGGGGAAGCCGGTGAACACCGTTGCCAGCAGCGCCTCGCCGCTTTCCTCCATGGCGCGGCAGCATTCCTGTAGCGCCCGGTTGGGACCGTCGGCCGTGCCCTGGCGCATGACATGGGGCAGCATGGGCCGATTGCCCCAGGCCATGGTGGGGCTGAGCTGGCCTTTCAGCGCCCGGGCCAGCACACGCCCGGCGCGCAGGCCGGTTTCGCGCATATCGATATGGGGATAGGTGCGATAACCGGCCAGCACCGTGCAATTTTCCACCATGGCCGCGTGCAGATTGCAGTGCATGTCCAGGGCGACGGCGATGGGAAGATCGGGCGCGACGGCGCGGATGCGGCGCAGCAGCTCGCCCTCGCCGTCGTCGAAGCTTTCCGTCACCATGGCGCCGTGCAGGTCCAGCATGGCGGCATCGCAGCCGGCCGCCACCGCATCCACGATGTCTCCCGCCATGGCTTCGAAGGCGTCGTCCGCTACCGGGCCGGAGGGGCAGGCATCGGCGGCGATGGGGGTTGCCACCTCCCAGCCTTCCTGTTCGCAGATGGCGAGAAAGGCATCGATGCCGGTGCCGGTGCCGCGAAAGGCGCGGGCCACGCCTTCGCCCCGGGGCAGCGCGCCCCCGCCGCGCGCGAAACGCGCCAGCGGTGTCGGCACCGGCGAGAAGGTGTTGGTTTCGTGCTGCATCATGGCGACGACGATCTTCATGCTTCTTCCTCCACGGCTGCCGCCAGCGCCGCCAGGGTGGGGAACAGGAAATCCACCTGCGGCATGGCGGCGACCCTGGCCGTCGCCCCCCAATCGCCGCCTTTGGAGAGGCCCTGGCGGTCGATCCAGGCATTGGCGAGGCCGGCCCGCCTGGCCGGGACATGATCGTGAAACAGGCTTTGGGCGGTGTGCAGGATATCGCCCCGGGCGATGCCATGGTCGGCGCGCAGGCGGGCCAGCATGTGGTGGAAATTGCGCGCATCGGGCTTGTAGGAGCCGATCTCGCCGGCGGTATAGACGGCGTCGAAGGCCACCCCCAGCTTGCGGCGCGAGGCCTGGAAGCCTTCGGCGTGAACATTGGAGAGGATGACGAGGCGGAAGCGCTTTTTCAGCGCCCTTAGCGCATCGGCGCTGTCGGCGAAGGCCGGCCAGTGGGGCACGGAGGCGCCGAAGGCCGCCGCCATTCCCGCCGGCGCGGCCAGGCGGAAGCGTTCGGCGATGCCATCGTGGACGCGGGCCAGGATCTCGGGATAGGCGGCGCCGGGCGCGGCCGTCTGGCAGGCGCTTTCCAGCTCGGCGAAGGCGGCCAGGGCCTGGGCGCGGTGGATATCGCTGCGGCCGCTGGCGGCGATCAGCGGTTGCAGGGCGTCCCAGATGCCGCTTTCCCAATCGATCAGGGTGCCATAGCAATCGAAGCAAAGGGCGGCGAAATCGGCCAGGCGCGGGCGGTCGGGGCGCGGCTTCGGGGGCACGAACTCAGGCCTTGGAATAGAACTCGATCACCAGGTTGGGCTCCATCTTCACCGGGTAGGGCACCTCCGTGAAGGAGGGCACGCGGCGGTAGGTGCCCCGCATGCGGTCGAAATCGACCTCCATATAGTCCGGCACATCGCGTTCGGTCGAGGCCACCGCCTCCAGCACATGGGTGAGCTCGCGCGAGCCTTCCTTGATCTCCACCGCGTCCTCCGGCTTGACCCGATAGCTGGCGATATCGACCTTGCGGCCGTTGACGCGGATATGGCCGTGGTTCACGAACTGGCGGGCGGCGAACACCGTGGGCACGAATTTCATGCGGTAGATCACGATATCCAGGCGCCGTTCCAGCAGGCCGATCATGTTTTCGATGGTATCGCCGCGGCGGCGATAGGCCTCCTCGTAGGTGCGGCGGAACTGGCGCTCGGTCATGTTGCCGTAATAGCCCTTCAGCTTCTGCTTGGCGGCGAGCTGGGTGCCGTAATCGGTGGGCTTGCGGCGGCGGTCCTGGCCGTGCTCGCCGGGGGGGTAGAGGCGGTTGGCCAGCAGCCGCTTGGGCCGGCCCCACAGGTTTTCGCCATAGCGGCGGCAGATCTTGTATTTCGACGATACCCGGCGTGCCATGGAACCTTCGCCATGCGGTGAAAAACGCCCCAGAGCGGGCGCCGGCGCGGCTTCTAGGGCAAGCGGCCGGGGTTGTCAAACGGGTTATCAAGCGGGTTATCGAACGCCTGCGCGCGGCGCGGGTCACGGCGGGCCATGGCGGGCGGCCTTGCGCGCCGGCCCTGCCGCGCCTAGCTTCGCCCCATGGCTGCCACCGGCCATAGGGCCTTCGATCATGTGATCGTGGGCGCCGGTTCGGCCGGCTGCACGCTGGCCAACCGGCTGACGGCATCGGGTGCCCGCCGCGTGCTGCTGCTGGAAGCCGGCGGTTGGGACCGCGACCCCCTGATCCACATCCCGCTGGGCTGGGGGAAGATCCTGCAGCGGCGCCTGCACGACTGGATGTATGTCTGCCAGACGGGCCGGGCCACCGGCGGGCGGCAGGTGGAATGCGCGCGCGGCAAGGTGGTGGGCGGTTCGTCGTCGGTCAACGCCATGGCCCATGTGCGCGGCCATCGCAGCGGCTACGACGCCTGGGCCGCCGAGGGTCTCGATGGCTGGTCCTTCGCCCATCTGCTGCCCTATTTCAAACGCCAGGAAAGCTGGGAGGGCGGCGCCAGCCCATGGCGCGGCGGCAGCGGCCCGCTCACTGTGCAACGCTGCCGCTATGCCGACCCGCTGGTGGAAGCCTTCGGCGCGGCCGGGCGCGAGGCCGGCCACGGCTGGACCGACGACTACAATGGCGACTGCCAGGAAGGCTTCGGTCGCCTGCAGATGACCATCCGCAACGGCAGGCGCTGCAGCGCGTCGGCGGCCTATCTGCGCCCGGCGCGGCACCGCCGCAACCTGACCGTGGCGGTGGGCGCCCAGGCCACGCGCCTGGTGCTGGAAGGCGGGCGGGCGGTGGGCGTGGTCTGGCGCCAGGGCGGGCGCGAAAGGATGGCCCGGGCGGAACGCGAAGTGGTGCTGGCCGCCGGGGTCATAAACTCGCCCCAGCTGCTGATGCTGTCGGGGATCGGCCCGGCCGCGGCGCTGGCCGCCCACGGCATCGCCCCGGCCGTGGATCTGCCCGGCGTCGGCGCCAATTTCCAGGACCATGCCTGCACCCTGCTGCTCTACGAGCGCAAGACGCCGGGGCCGTTCCACCGGGCCATGCGGGCAGACCGCATCGCCTTTTCCATGGCCCGCGCCTGGCTGTTCGGCAGCGGCTTTGCCAGCGACGTGCCGGGCGGCATCACCGCCTTTCTGAGAAGCGACGCCGCCCTCGCCGCTCCCGACATCCAGCTGTTGTTCACGGCCGCGCCGCTGGGCGCCCATCCCTGGCTGGAACCCTTCGCCACGGCCTTCGCCGACGGCTTCGCCTGCCGGGTGGTGCTGCTGAATCCAGAAGGCCGCGGGCGGGTAGAGCTGGCCAGCGGCGATCCCCTGGCGCCGCCGCTGATCCGGGCCGGACTGCTGGCGACACAACGCGACCGGCGCACCATGCTGGCCGGGGTGGAGCTGGCGCGCGAGATCGCATCGCGCCAGGCGCTGGCACCCTTCGTGAAGGCGGAGGTTGCGCCCGGGCGGGCGGCCTCGCTGGAGGACTATATCCGCTCCACGGCCATCACCGTCCACCATCCGCTGGGCACCTGCCGCATGGGCGGCGACGATGGCAGCGTGGTCGATGCCGAGCTGAAGCTGCGCGGCGTGGAAGGGCTGCGCGTGGTGGATGCCTCGGTCATGCCGCGGCTGCCGGGCGGCAACATCAACGCCGCCGTGGTGGCCATCGCCGAAAAGGCCGCCGACCTGATCCTGGGCCGGGAACCGCTGGCGCCGCAGGAGGCGCCGGTCTGAGGCGCGCCCCGGCATCTGCCCCTGTATCTGCCTCCGGATCTGCCATTGTGCCGCGCGCTGGCGGCGCCATAATGGCCCCGCACCGGCAAGGCGGCAGCAAGCCGCAGCGTCGGGCCAACCTGAGGAGACAGCCATGAAGAGCATTGCGAAAGGATTGCTGGCCGGTCTGGCGACGATGGCCTGCGGGACGCTGGGGGCCGTAAGCCTGCCGGGCGCGGCCGCGGCCGCCGAGGTCACCAGCATCGCCGTCCTGGTTCCCGAACAGGGCACCGATTACGGCTGGAACCAGCAGGGCGTGGACGCCGCCCGCGCCGTGGCCGAAGCCTATGGGCTGGAGTTCATGCCGGCCGAGGGCCTGGGCTATGGCGATGTGCGCCCCACCCTGCGCGAGCTGGCCGAAGACGGCGCCAGCCTGATGATCGCCCATGCCAGCGGCTACAACACCGCGGCGCCGGAGATCGCCGCCGAGACCGGGGTGCCGGTGGCCATCGTCGATCGCCCCGACGACATCCGGGCAGGCTTGGTCGCCGATTACACGCTGCACGGCCATGAAGGCGCCTATATGGCGGGCTGGCTGGCGGCGTCGATGACCCGCACCGGCAGCGTCGGCATCGTGGTCTCGGGCGAGCCGCCCTCGTGGAACTCGCAATCGGCCGGCTTCGCCATGGGCGCGCGGGCGGCCGATGCCGATATCGACATCCTCTATGCCGTGATCGGCCCGGCCGCCTATGGCGACGCCGCCGGCGGCAGGCGGGTGACGGAATCGGTGATCGCCGCCGGGGCCGATATCGTCTTCGGCCAGGGCAACGGCTCCAGCTTCGGCATGATCCAGGCGGTGGAGACCACCATGGCGACCGATGGCGGCAAGGCCTGGTTCATCGACGTGATCGGCGACAAATCGTCCCTCGACAAGGGCCACCTGCTGACCTCGGTGCTGTGGAACATGGTGCCGGTCTATTCGGCCATGGTCGAAGACCTGCGCGCCGATAGCTTCGGCACCAAGAGCTATCGCATCCAGCTGGCCGACGATTCCGTGAAGCTGCTGCAAACCCCCCACATCCCGGCCGACCTGTGGGACGGCGCCATGGCGCTGCGCGACGACATCGTCGCCGGCAGGGTGGCGGTGGACCTTGTCACCGACGCCCAGGCGGTGCGCGCGCTCATGAACTCGGTGGAGATCGGGGAAGAATAGGCGCCCCCGGCCCCGCGGCGCTTGCGACAGGCCGCGGGGCCGGCTGGCGATGGGTGCGGCCGCCGGGGGGGAAGCGGCGGTCGCGCTTCACGGCATCGTCAAACGCTTCCCCGGCGTGGTGGCGAACGCCGGCATCTCGCTGGCCTTCCGGGCGGGCGAGGTTCACGCCCTGCTGGGCGAGAACGGGGCCGGCAAATCCACCCTGGTGGGCATCCTGTCGGGGATGCTGCGCCCGGATGGCGGGCGTATCGAGGTGGGCGGGCGGCAGGTTCGCATCGCCTCGCCGGCGGCGGCCCTGCGGCTCGGCATCGGCACCGTCCATCAGCATGTGCTGCTGGTGGAAAGCCTCACCGCCATAGAAAACCTGATGCTGGGCGCCCCGTGGTGGCGGCGCTGCGATCGCAAGGCGGCGCTGGCCCGCTTCAACCGGCTTGCCGCCCTGCTCTCGGTGGCGGTGGCGCCGGATGTGCCGGTGGGGCGCCTGTCGCCGGGCGAGCGGCAGCAGGTGGAGATCGTGCGCGCCCTGTGGCATGGCGGGCGGGTGCTGATCCTCGACGAACCCACCTCCATGCTCACGCCCAAGGGCGTCGAGGATCTGGCGGCGGTGGTGCGGCGCCTGCGCCAGCGCGGCGTCGCGGTGGTGTTCATCACCCACAAGCTGAAGGAAGCCCGGGTGCTGGCAGACCGCATTTCGGTCCTGCGGCGCGGGCGCGTGGTGGGCGCGCTGGGGCCGGAGGCGCTACGGGCGGCATCCGGCAAAGACGCCATGGAGGCGGTGGTCGCCATGATGTTCGAGCGCGGCGAGGAAGCGGGCGAGCGGGCGCCGGGCGCAGATCTGCGCCCTCCCCGCCGCCACGCCACGCCCACCGCGCCGCCCCTGCTCGTCATGCGCGCCGCCACCACCGCCGGGGAGCGGGGCGAATGTCCGCTGGCGGGCGCCGACCTCGACATCCGGGAAGGCGAAATCCTGGGCATCGCCGGCGTCGATGGCAACGGCCAGAAGCATCTGGCGGAGGCCCTGGCCGGCCAGCGCCCCCTGGCATCCGGCACCATCGCCCTGGCGGGCCGGGCCATTCAGGCGCTGGGGGTGGGGCGCCGCCGCCGGCTGGGCATCCGCTATGTCAGCGACGAACGCCTGGGCGAAGCCACGGCGCCTCACCATGCGCTGGCCGTCAATCTGGTGCTGAAGGAGATCGGGCGCGCGCCCTTCTGGCGCTGCGGCCTCACCTCCTGGCGGCGCATCCACGCCCATGCGCGGCGCACGATCGCCGAGGCCAAGATCGACGCCGCCTCGGAACGGGTGGCGATCGCCCATCTTTCCGGCGGCAATATCCAGAAGGCGCTGCTGGCCCGCGAATGGACGCCGGGCGCCCGGCTGCTGATCTTCAACAAGCCCACCCACGGCCTGGATCTGAACAGCACGCACCGCGCCCGCGCCTGGATCGCCGCCGCTGGAAAGGCGGGCGCGACCGTGGCGGTGGTCTCCAACGAGCTCGACGAGCTGTTGCAGCTGTGCCAGCGCGTCGCCGTGATGGAACGCGGCAAGATCGCCGGCGTGGTGGAAAACGGCCCCGGCGCCGAGACCAGGATCGGACGGCTGATGACCGGCATGGAGGCGCCCTGACATGGCCGCCGGCCCGGCCACTCCTGCGCAAGGCGGCGGGCCGGGCGGGCGCGCCGCGCTGTGGGGTGTGCTGGCGGTGGCGTTGCCGCCGCTGCTGGCGCTGGCGGCGGGCGCCGTGCTGCTGGCGGCCCTGGGCAAGGATCCGCTGGCCTATTACGGCTATGTCCTGAAACGCGGCCTGCTCAGCCCCACCGGCTTCGAGGCCTCGCTGACGCGCGCGGCGCCGTTGCTGCTGATCGCCGCCGGGCTGATCGTCGCCTTTCGCGCCGGGCTGTGGAATCTGGGCGTGGACGGGCAATTTCTGCTGGCGGCGGTGTGCGTGGCGGCGGCCGCGCCTCCCCTGGCGGCGGCCTGGCCGGCCTTCGTTGCCATTCCGGCCTGCTTTGCCATCGCCGTGGCGGTGGCCGCCCTGTGGTCGCTGGTGCCGGCCTTTCTGAAGGCGCGCCACGGCATCAACGAGATCGTCTCGACGCTGATGACCAGCTTTCTGGGCATCGGCCTTGCCAATGTGCTGGTCAAGCTGCCCTTCAACGACCCGGCCACCACCGTTCCCCAAACCGCGACCCTGCCGGTGGAAGAGCGCCTGGCCCGGCTGGGCGACAGCACGGTTCATTGGGGCGTGGTGCTGGCGGCAGCGGCGGTGGTGGCGGTGCATCTGGCGATGACGCGCACCGCCTTCGGCCTGAAGCTGCAGATCGTGGGCGCCAATCCGCGCACCGCCATCCATGCCGGCCTCGATGTCGGGTGGCTGACCTTCACCGCCTTTGCCGCCAGCGCCGGCCTGGCCGGCCTGGCCGGGGCGGTGGATGTGCTGGGCGTACACGGCACCATCCGCGCCGATTGGAACCCGGCCTATGGCATCCTGGTGATTCCGCTGGTTTTTCTGGCGCGCTTCAACGGCTTTGCCGCCCTGGCCTTCGTGTTCCTGTTCGCCGTGCTGGCGATCGGCGGGGAAAGCGCCGCCCGCCGGCTGGATGTGCCCAGCTTTTTCGTGCTGGTGCTGGTGGCGCTGCTGATGCTGTTCTTCGCCGTCACCGAGTTTCTGGGCCACATTCTGGGCCGCCGGGGCTGATCGCCGTGGACGCGCTTTTGACAGAGGCCTTCGTGGCCGCCTTCTTCTTCGGCGCGGTCACGGCTGGCGTGCCGCTGCTGCTGGCCGGGCTGGGCGAGCAGATCTCCGAAAAGGCCGGCGTTCTCAATGTCGGCATGGAAGGCATGATGCTGGCTGGCGCCTATGCCGGCTTTGCCGTCGCCTTTCTTTCGGATTCGTTTCTGCTGGGCTTTCTGGCGGGCGGCCTGGCGGGGCTGGCCGCCGGCCTGATCATGGCGCTTTTGTGCGTGGTTTGGGGCATGAACCAGATCGTAGTCGGCATCGCCATCACCCTGGGCGCCGAAGGCATCACGGCGCTGCTGCACCACATTCAGTTCGCCCGCAGCTATCCGCGCCTTTCCCGGGTGGAAACCTGGCCGCTGCCTGCCCTGGCCGATCTGCCCTGGCTGGGCGCCGCCCTGTTCGATCGCCATCCGCTGGTTTATTTCGCCTTCGCCCTGGTGTTCGCCCTGGCCTGGATGTTCCGGCGCACCCAGCTGGGCCTGAATCTGCAGGCGGCCGGCGACATGCCGGCGGCCCTGGATGCGGCCGGGGTTGGCGTGGCGGCAACCCGCATCGCCGCCGTGCTGGCGGCGGGGCTGCTGGGCGGCATCGGCGGGGCCTATCTTTCCACCGTAGGCGGCGGCCTGTTTCTGCCCTTCATGACCGGTGGGGCCGGCTTTATCGCCATCGTGCTTGCCATGCTGGCGCGCGGGCAGCCGCTGTGGGTGTTGCTGGGGGCGCTGCTGTTCGGCGCCAGCCTGGCGCTGACCACCGCGTTGCAGGTCGCCGGCGTCGATATCCCCACCGATGTGATCCAGATGCTGCCTTTCGCCATGGTAATCGCCATGCTGATAGCCTTCGCCCGCCACAGCCACCTGCCGCCTGCCCTGGCCATTCCCTATCGGCGTGGGGAGAGGTGACGGTGGTGGGGTTGACAGTCTGGCGGGCGATCTCGGCCTTGTCGGGCGGTCGCATGGCCCCCTGCCCTGCGCCAACGGCATTCGTTCCTGCCCGCATCCCGCCATTCTGCCGCCCTCGTGTCGTCAGCCCGGCACGCCCCGCGTAACAGGCGCTCTGCCAGGCGGAAGCGTGCCCTGCCACGCTGCCGCAGAAGACGCACCCTGGGCGCAGCAGGTCGGGAAGGACGCTCATGCCGGGAAGCCGGACAGGCCGCGACGGGCGCCTTCGGCGCGCCCATCGCATGAGATGGCGAAGGTTGCGGGGGCCAGTCATCGAACGATGTTCACTCCCGCTTCGCCCCATCGCCAGCGGCGGCGCGGGCCGGTGGCAGGCCGGGATCTGCGCCCTCCGCTGTGTTCGGCTGCGGCAGCGAGGTGGGCTGGGTTTCCAACAGGCGGCGGGCGGCGCTGCGGGGGGGGAGGCGTCCGGCGGCGACCTCCTGTTCCAGGCGGCGGGCGAGGCTGTCTGTGCCGGGGTTGGCGTGGAGGCGTTCGCTGTGCAGGCGCAGCACTTCCCGTTGCAGGGCCTGGCGGGCCTGGTGGGCGCGCTTGGCCGCCAGGGAAGCGGCGGCGGCGGCAAAGTAACGCTCTACCGTCTGCCAGGCGGCGGCGATGCCTGCGCCGGTGAGCGCCGAGCAGGCCGCCACCGGCGGTGTCCAGAACGCCTCATGGGGGCGCATCAGCGCCATGGCGGCGCGGTGGTCGGCCACGGCGCGATGGGCGGCGGCGGCCAGTTCGCCATCGGCCTTGTTGACCAGAACCAGATCGGCGAGCTCCATGACGCCGCGCTTCACGCCCTGGATGCCGTCGCCGGCGGCCGGGGCCAGCAGCAGCAGGAACATATCGGCCAGGGCGGCCACCGCCGCCTCCGACTGGCCGCCGCCGACGGCCTCGACGATGGTCAGGTTGTAGCCCGCCGCCTCTACCAGCAGCACGGCATCGCGGGTGCCCCGGGCCACGCCGCCGGCCTCGCCCAGCGAAGGCTGGGGGCGGATGAAGGCCTGTGGGGCGCGCGCCAGGCGTTCCATGCGCGTTTTGTCGCCCAGGATGGCGCCGCCGCCGGTTATCGAAGAAGGATCGACCGCCAGCACCGCCACGCGCCGGCCCTGGCCCAGGGCGTGCAGGCCGAAGGCCTCGACGAAGGTGGATTTGCCTACCCCCGGCGCGCCAGCGATGCCGAGGCGCCAGGTGGCGCTGGCGGGCGGGCCTAAGGCTTCCAGCAGCCGGGCGGCCGGCGCCTGGTCGCCTGGCGCAGACGATTCCACCAGGGTGATGGCGCGCGCCAGCGCCCGGCGGTCGCCGGCGCGGATGGCGGCGATGGCGGGCGCGTTCAGGCTGCCTGTTTCCGGAGAGGTCGGCAAAGAAAGAAGGTGAGGCGCTTGTGGCGCATGGGGCTGTGGCTATGCCGCGTCAGGAGAGCGCCTTCACGATGGCAGACACGGTTTCACCGAGATTCGATACCACTTTCGCCATGTCGTCCAGATGATCCAGGAACCCGAAGTCGATCTCATACAACACAACGACGTCCTGCACATAGTTACGGCAGCGACCGTCGCAGCCGGGCGGGAACAGGATGGGTCGAAGGCGTTTCCACACTTCCTCTTTCTGATCGCTGGTTATCTCCTTCCTGCTACCACATTTGAGATTGAGATTGAAATCCTCATTGATCTCAAGATAGAAAGCACCGATATCGGAAAGAGCATTGCCCAAAGCACGTTCTTCAGGGAATGAGTGCCACATTTCCCAGAAATTGAGTATCGAGTCGTGCACTGGGGGAGATCCTGGCCCTCCTCTCCCTACATCATAAAGGGACAATCGACCATATCTTTCCGCATATTCCGATTCATGCCATGCCCGTTTCAGCAGAGACAATGTTGGGAATGCAAGTTCAGGTGCACAGAATACAAACCTGTTTCTTGGAAAGTCATTGTCCTCGTGAATGTCGAGGTAATGCCTTCTGAATCGTGAGAAGCGTTGAAGCAATTCAACCGACTTGCTCCTCTTGGTCTTCTCGATTCTCATCAAACGAAGCCATTCGCGGCGCTCTTTGCATGACTCCAAGACCTCATCCGTGGTAGCAACAAAATCGATCATGTCGTCCAAGGCAATATGCTTGAACTCAGGCGAGGCCGGCCCTGCACAATGTGGCTTCGTATAGAACTCAGATGAGCCGTATGTGATGTATCTGAACCTTTTGTTCGACTTCAAGTACCATAATTTTTCAGATTCACTCACAATCCTATCTGTTTGCCATTCTGGTTTACTTCCCCATCGCCCACCTTCATCGGAGTCGACTTTGCTTTCTACGGCGATGGACAGATTTTCGAAGGTGAGCTCGACATCGAAGGGTTGGCGGTGCTGCGCACGTTCGAGTTTTCCAAGGGATTCATCTATACTGAACGCATTCTCAAGCAGGTCAAGCCTGCCACGCCTATCCAAATCCCGTACAAGCTTTATCAGCAGGACATCGTGATCTCTTTCACTGCGGTAGTTGATCATCGTTCTCTCCAGCCCTTATCGATGGCATTCGGCGAAAGGATAGCGCTTCGCCATTCGCTGTCAATCACCCCACCCCTCGAGTGTCCGGTGCTCCACGCACCCGGTGCCTGCCGCATCTTCCTCCCTGCGCAAGGCCACCGCTTCACGACGCCGCCCGAGCTTCGCCGCCCGCGCCCAGCAAGTCAAGCACCTCGGCGGCGGCCTTGGGGATGTCGGTGCCGGGGCCGTAGATGGCGGCCACGCCGGCCTGTTTCAGCGCCTCGTGATCCTGGGGCGGCACCACGCCACCCACCACCACGCGGATATCGGGTGCGCCTTGGTCTGCCAGCGCCGCCAGCAGCTGCGGCACCAGGGTGACGTGGCCGGCCGCCTGGGTGGAGACGCCGATGATATGAACATCGCTTTCAACCGCCTGGCGGGCGGCCTCCGGCGGCGTCTGGAACAGCGGCCCCAGATCGACATCGAAGCCGATATCGGCAAAGGCGGTGGCGATCACCTTCGCGCCCCGGTCGTGGCCGTCCTGGCCCAGCTTCACCACCAGCAGACGCGGGCGGCGGCCCTGCTCGCGGACGAAGCCATCGACGCGGGCGCGGACGGCCTGGAAGGCCTCGTCGCCGGCCCGCGCGGCGCCATAGACGCCGGAGACGCCCTGGACGCTGGCGCGGTGGCGGGAGAAGACGGCCTCCATGGCGTCGGACATCTCGCCCACCGTGGCGCGGTGGCGCGCCGCCTCGATGGCGAGCGACAGCAGATTGGCATCGCCGCCCGCGCCCTGGGCCAGGGCGGCCAGGGCGGCGTGGCAGGCGGCCCGGTCGCGCCCGGCGCGCAGCCTTTGCAGCCTGGCGATCTGGGCCTGGCGCACGGCGGCGTTGTCGATCCGGCGCAGCTCCACCCCGCCCGGTGCCCGGCCCGGTGTCTGGCTGTCCGGATTCCGGTCCCGATAGCGGTTGACGCCTACCACCGCCTCTTCGCCCCGGTCCAGCCGGGCCTGGCGCCGGGCCGCGCTTTCCTCGATCGCAAGCTTCGGCATCCCGGCCTCGATGGCGCGGGTCATGCCGCCCATGGCCTCCACCCGGTCGATCAGCCGGGTGGCCTCGGCGGCCAGCGAAGCGGTGAGCGCCTCCAGATAATAGCTGCCGCCCAGGGGATCGACCACGCGGGCAATGCCGGTTTCCTCGGCCAGGATCAGCTGGGTGTTGCGGGCGATGGCGGCGGCGAAATCGCTGGGCAGGGCCAGCGCCTCGTCGAAGCTGTTGGTGTGCAGGCTCTGGGTGCCGCCCAGCACGGCCGCCATGGCTTCGAAGGCGGTGCGCGCGACGTTGTTCCACGGCTCTTGCGCGGCCAGGGATACACCGCTGGTCTGGCAGTGCATGCGCAGCATGGCCGATTGCGGCCGGGCCGGGCCAAAGGGCGCCATCAGGCGGGCCCACAGCAGGCGGGCGGCGCGCAGCTTGGCGATTTCCATGAAGAAGTTCATGCCGACGGCGAAGAAGAACGACAGCCGGGGCGCGAAATCGTCGATGGCCAGGCCGCGGGCCAGCGCCGCGCGCACATAATCCAGGCCGTCGGCCAGGGTGAAGGCCAGCTCCTGGACCGCCGTCGCCCCCGCCTCCTGCATGTGATAGCCGCTGATGGAGATGGAATTGAAGCGCGGCATATGCGCCGCCGTGTGGGCGATGACGTCGGCGACGATCCTCATGCTGGGTTCGGGCGGGTAGATATAGGTGTTGCGGACCATGAACTCTTTCAGGATGTCGTTCTGGATGGTCCCCTGCAGGCGGGAGGCCCGGGCGCCCTGTTCCTCGGCAGCGGCCACGAACATGGCCAGCACCGGCAGCACGGCGCCGTTCATGGTCATCGACACCGACATATCTTCCAGCGGGATGCCTTCGAACAGCACCTTCATGTCTTCGACGCTGTCGATGGCGACGCCGGCCTTGCCGACATCGCCCGCCACCCGGGGATGGTCGCTGTCATAGCCGCGATGGGTGGCGAGATCGAAGGCGACGGAAAGGCCCTTCTGGCCGCCGGCCAGCGCCTGGCGGAAGAAGGCGTTGCTTTCTTCGGCGGTGGAAAAGCCGGCATACTGGCGCACGGTCCAGGGCCGGTTGGCATACATGGTGGCCCGCACGCCGCGCAGATAGGGCGCGAAGCCGGGCAGGCTGTCGATATCCTGCAAGGCTTCCAGGTCGGCCGCGGTGTAGAGCGGCTTGACGGCGATGCCCTCGGGCGTGTGCCAGACCAGATCTTCGGCCGCCCCGCCCTTCAGTTCCCTGCCGGCCAGCGCCCGCCAGCTTTCTGGCATCTCCGTCATGCGCCAGCCTTCCATCCCCCCGGCCATCCCCTCAGGCTGCCGGGCGAGTATCCGCCGCGCGGCGCGGCGCCGTCAATGCGGCCCGCCCCGGCAGCGCCGCGCGGCGGCACCGGCAAGGCTCGCCTCCCCCGCCCGCTTCGTGCTAGCCTTGCCGCCCACCCGCTCGCAGGCCCGATCATGGACGAAGGCTTCAACTATCCCGACCGGCCCAACGACCTGTCGTCGTTCTGGATGCCGTTCACCGCCAATGGCAGCTTCAAGCGCGCGCCGCGCCTGCTTTCGTCTGCCCAGGGCATGTATTACCGCACGCCGGATGGCGCCAGCATCCTGGACGGCACCGCCGGCCTGTGGTGCTGCAATGCCGGCCACGGGCGCGAGGCCATCGCCCAGGCCATCGCCGCCCAGGCCCGGCGCATGGATTTCGCGCCCACCTTCCAGCTGGGCCACCCCGCCGCCTTCGAATTCGCCAACCGCCTGGCGGCGCTGACGCCGGGTGATCTGGACCATGTCTTTTTCACCAATTCCGGCTCTGAATCGGCCGATACCGCGCTCAAGATCGCCCTGGGCTATCACTATGTCAGGGGCAAGGGCGCCAAAACCCGCCTGGTGGGGCGCGAGCGCGGCTATCACGGCACCAATTTCGGCGGCACCTCGGTGGGCGGCATCGTCAAGAACCGCCAGTTCTACGGCCATCTGCTGGCCGGCGCCGACCATATCCGCCACACCCACGATGTAGAGCGCAACGCCTTCTCCCGCGGCCAGCCGGATTGGGGCGCCCATCTCGCCGACGATCTGGAACGGCTGGTGGCGCTTCACGGCGCCTCCACCATCGCGGCGGTGATGGTGGAACCGGTGGCGGGTTCCACCGGCGTGCTGATCCCGCCCAAAGGCTATCTGCAACGGCTGCGCGCCATCTGCGACCGCCACGACATCCTGCTGATCTTCGACGAGGTCATCACCGGCTTCGGGCGCCTGGGGGCCAGCTTCGCCTCGGCCTATTTCGGCGTTACGCCGGATATCGCCACCACCGCCAAGGGCCTCACCAACGCCACCGTGCCCATGGGCGCGGTGTTCTGCCGCAAGGCGATCTACGACGCCTTCATGGAAAACACGGAAAGCGGCATCGAGCTCTTCCACGGCTACACCTATTCCGGCCACCCCCTGGCGGCCACGGCCGGCATCGCCACCCTGGACATCTACCGCGAAGAGGGCCTGTTCGAACGCGCCGCCGAACTGGCGCCCTATTGGGAAGACGGGCTGCAATCGCTGCGGGGCGGGCACCACATCGTCGATCTGCGCAATCTGGGCCTGATGGCCGGCATCGAACTGGAACCCCGCCCGGGCGCGGCCGGCGCGCGCGCCATGGAGGCCTTCCACCGCTGCTTCGACCGCGGCCTGCTGATCCGCGTCACCGGCGACATCGTCGCCCTGTCGCCGCCCCTGATCGTGGAAAAGGGCCAGATCGACCGCATTTTCGAGACCATCGCCACGGTGCTGAAGACCGTCGCCTGACGGCCCCGCCTCTTCGTCGTCAACGTTTGGCGGCGAGCTCGTCCAGTTGGCGCTGCAAGGCGTCGATACGCTGCTTCATCGCCGCCAGGTCGTCGCCATCTTCGGGCGCCGCCTTGCCCTCGCCCGCCCCGCCAGCCGCGCCGGCGTCGGGCTGAAAGGCCTGCATGGCGCGCTGGAACACCGCCATGTTGCTCTTCACCATCTCGTCCAGGGCGCCGGCGGCCTGCGGCGGCGAGAAGGGGAACATCCAGGCGGTCATGCTGCGCAGCCGTTCCTGATTCCTGGCCAGATGCTCCATGCTCATCTCCAGATAGCGCGGCACGAAGGCCTGCAACCCGTCGCCATAGAAGCCGATCAGCTGGCGCAGAAAGCCGACCGGCAGCAGATTGGCCCCCCTCGCCTCCTCTTCCACGATGATCTGGGTCAGCACCGAACGGGTGATGTCCTCGCCGGTGCGGGCGTCGCAAACGGTGAACTCCACCCCCTCCTTCACCATCCGCGCCAGGCCGTCCAGGGTGACATAGCTGCTGGTGGCGGTGTTGTAGAGGCGGCGGTTGGCGTATTTCTTGATGACAACCGCCTCGCTGTCCTTGCCGTCGTTCGCCATGGCTGCCTCCTCTTGCGCCCCCATTATGGCGCCGCTGGCAGGGCGCGAACAGGGCCGGCGCCCCACCGCCGTATCTGCTATCTTGGCGGCCATGGACGAACGCGACCAACTGGAACGGCTGGCGAAGGACTTCGTGGCACTGTGGCAGGAACATGTGGCGGAGCTGACCCGCGATCCGGCCCTGGCCCGCTGGGCCGACGGCATGGCCGCGGCCCTGGCCGGTGCCGGCGGTGACGCCCTGGCGGCGGCTGGGGCCGCGGCCGCTGGCCCTGCATCTGGCGATCTCGGCCGCCGCCTCGACGACCTCGCTCGCCGCCTTGCCGGCTGCGAGGAACGGCTCGCTGCCCTGGAGCGCCGGGACCAGGGCGGTGGCAGAGAGGCTGCGCCCCGCCCTGGCGGCGGCCGCTGCTGACGGGCTGCCCCGGGCCGTCGCCGACGAGGCCACGGCCCGGCTGGCCGCCTTCCTGGCCGGCATCCACGCCTGGCGCCGCCATCCCTGGCAACGCCCGCAAAGCAGGGCCGCCATCGTCTGGCGCCAGGGTTCGTCGCGGCTGCTGGATTACGGCGGGCCGGGCTGGCCGCTGCTGCTGGTGCCCTCGCTGGTCAATCGCGCCCACATCCTGGATTTGCGCCCGGGCGCCAGCCTGTGCGCCTGGCTGAAAGAGCGCGGCTTTCGCCCGCTGCTGCTGGATTGGGGGCCGCCCGGCGCGGCCGAGGCCGGCTTCGGCCTCGATGGCTATATCCTGGGCCGGCTGGGGCCGGCGCTGGCCATGGCCGCCGCCATGGCGGGCGGCGCCCTGCCCGTGCTGGGCTATTGCATGGGCGGTCTGCTGGCGCTGGCGGCGGCGCTGCAATGGCCGGCCCGGGTGGCGCGCCTCGCCCTGCTGGCCACGCCCTGGGACTTTCACGCCAGCGATCCCGGCCGGGGCGATCCCGGCCAGGGCGGACCCGTCGCCGGCCTGGCGGCGCTGGCCGCCGCCTGCCCACCGGACGCGCCGCCCCTGCCGGCAGACCTGGTGGCCTGGCCCTTCGCCCTGCTGCAGGCGGATCTGGTGCAGGCCAAGTTCCGCCGCTTCGCCGCCATGGACCCGGCCAGCGCCGAAGCCGAGTCCTTCGTCGCCCTGGAAGACTGGCTGAACGACGGCGTCGCGCTGGCCATGCCCACCGCCCGCGATTGCCTCGCCGGCTGGTATGGGCGCAACGATCCCGCCGCCGGGCGCTGGCAGGTGGGCGGGCGCACGGTGGCGCCGGAGCGCCTCGCCTGCCCCGCCTTCCTGGCCCTGCCCAGCCGCGATCGCATCGTGCCGCCGGCCCAGGCGGCCGCGCTGGCCCGCGCCCTGCCAGCGGCAAAGGTGGTGGAACCGCGCGCCGGCCATATCGGCATGACGGTGGGCCGCCGGGCGGAACGGGCGCTGTGGCGGCCGCTGGCAGGCTGGCTTCGCGGCGGATAACAGGCTGCGCAACGCCCGCAAGCGGGCTATCATCGCCGCCAGCACCGCAGGACGGAGACCGCCATGTCCGAGATCGTCATCGCCAGCGCCGCGCGCACCCCCGTCGGCTCCTTCAACGGCGCGCTGGCGAGCCTTTCCGCCCATGAGCTGGGCGCCATCGCCATCGCCGGGGCCATGGAGCGGGCCGGCGTCGCGGCCGGCGAGGTGGACGAAGTGGTGATGGGCCAGATCCTGCAGGCGGGCGAAGGCCAGAACCCGGCCCGCCAGGCCTCCATCGCCGCCGGCATCCCGGTGGAAAGCCCGGCCTGGAGCCTCAACCAGCTGTGCGGGTCGGGGCTGCGCGCGGTTGCCGTCGCCAGCCAGCAGATCGCCCAGGGCGACGCCCGGGTGGTGGTGGCCGGCGGCCAGGAAAGCATGAGCCGCGCCCCCCACTGCTTGCATCTGCGCGCCGGCACCAGACTGGGGCCGGCGGAGATGGTGGACACCATGATCCGCGACGGCCTGTGGGACGCCTTCAACGGCTATCACATGGGCAACACCGCCGAAAATGTGGCAAGGCGCTGGCAGATCGGGCGCCAGCAGCAGGACGCCTTCGCCGTCGCCAGCCAGAACCGGGCCGAGGCCGCCCAGAAGGCGGGGCGCTTTCGCGACGAAATCGTCCCCGTCACCCTGCGCAGCCGCAAGGGCGAAACGGTGGTGGAAGACGACGAATATATCCGCTACGGCACCGATCTCGCCGCCCTGGCCAAGCTGCGTCCCGCCTTCCAGAAGGACGGCACGGTGACGGCCGGCAACGCTTCGGGCATCAACGACGGTGCCGCCGCCGTGGTGCTGATGACCGCCGCCGAGGCCAAACGCCGGGACATCCAGCCGCTGGCGCGGATCGTCTCCTGGGCCCATGCCGGGGTCGATCCGGCCGTCATGGGTTCCGGCCCCATCCCCGCCAGCCGCAAGGCGCTGAAAAAGGCGGGCTGGAAGGTGGCGGATCTCGACCTGGTGGAAGCCAACGAGGCCTTCGCCGCCCAGGCCTGCGCCGTCAACCGTGAGCTGGGCCTGGATGGCGAGAAGGTGAACGTCAATGGCGGCGCCATCGCCATCGGCCATCCCATCGGCGCCTCGGGGGCGCGGGTGCTCACCACCCTGCTGTTCGAGATGGCCCGGCGCGGCGCGGCCAGGGGGCTGGCCACGCTGTGCATCGGCGGCGGCATGGGCATCGCCATGTGCGTCGCGCGCTGACGGCCCCGGGGCTGGACTCGCGCCGGCCGGGCCGCTAAACGCCTCGCCGGTCGGGGGAGTTCATGCCATGGGTCGCGTCGCCGTCGTCACCGGAGGCAGCCGCGGCATCGGCGCCGCCATCGCCACGGCCCTGAAGGCCCAGGGCTGCGCGGTCGCCGCCAGCTATGCCCGCAACGACGAGGCCGCCCGCGCCTTTTCCTCCCAGACCGGCATCCCGACCTTCCGCTGGGATGTGGCCGACCACGCCGCCTGCGCCGAGGGCATAGGCCGCATCGAACGGCAGCTGGGGCCGGTGGAAATCCTGGTCAACAACGCCGGCATCAGCCGCGACGGCTTTCTGCACCGCATGGAGGAAGAGAGCTGGCGCCAGGTGATCGACACCGATCTTTCCTCCTGCTTTCACATGTGCCGCGCCGTGCTGCCCGCCATGCGCGGGCGCCGTTTCGGGCGCATCGTCAACATCGCCTCCATCAACGGCCAGTCCGGCGCCATGGGGCTGGCGAACTACGCCGCCGCCAAGGCCGGGATGGTAGGCTTCACCAAGGCGCTGGCGCTGGAAAACGCGGCGCGCGGCATCACCGTCAACGCCGTCTGCCCCGGCTATGTCAAAACCGACCTGATCGCCCATATCGGCGCCGAAACCATGGCGAAGATCGTCGCCGCCATCCCGGTAGGCCGCCTGGGCGAGCCGCAGGAGATCGCCCGCTGCGTCGCCTTCCTGGCCGCCGACGAAGCAGGCTTCATCACCGGCACCACCCTGTCGGTCAACGGCGGCGCCTATATGGCATAAGCCGGGGCCGCGGACAGGCCCCGGAATTGTCCGGAATCGATGGCGACGGCCGGGCGGGCTACGGTTCCAGAACAGATGAAGGCGGAACTGGCACGATGGCGAACATAGCGAATATCGAAGCGGTGCTGGAGCGGTTGCGCGCAGGCCCCCTCCCGCTGCCGCTGGATCGATGGCGTGTCGAAACCGGCCCTGACTGGTCCAACCACCCGGCAGTATGGGTGTGGATTCCACTAGAAGACGCTGACTCGGCAGATCTGGAAGTCGACAAACTGGTAGAGTTGCAGGATATCGTGCATGAACGGGTCAAAGGCGCAGTGGATGACGATTCTCTGGTCTATGTCCGCTTCAACGACATATCGGAGTTCGAGAAAACGTCATGAGCCTGCACCGCGATCTGCTGGCCCAGGCCTGGCAACTTGCCTCGGCCGAGCCGCGACGTCCCAAGCAAGCAAGCCTTCGCCGCGCCGTTTCGGCTTCGTATTATGCGCTGTATCATTTGCTGGTAAGCGAAGCAACCAGACGCATGTTCGCCGGCAACGACCGGGCCGGACTTAGAGGCAGCATTGCGCGCGCGTTCGTCCATGGAACTATGAAAGAGGTTGCCCGGCAGTTTTCCACCGGCACGATTTCACCCAAACTCCGCACCGGCTTGAATGGCCAGCCTCTCCAGGCCGAGATCGTCAGGGTCGCCGACGGTTTTATCCACCTTCAGGAAGCCCGACACGCCGCAGACTATGACACTGCGCGGCCGCTCAAACGCGGGGAAGCCCTGGTTTCGGTGAGGATTGCGGAACGCGCTTTTGAGGATTGGCGCCGCGTTCGTAAATCCGCCCAGGCGGACAGCTTTCTCGCCGGCCTGCTCGTCTTCTCGCATATGCGCGCCTAGGCCGGCGAGGCATTTCCGCCTCCGAGGCCTGCCGTCACGCCCCGTCCTGCCGGGGCGGGCGGGCGAGGCTGGCGACGATGCCGCGCAGGGTGCCGACCTCGCGCCGGGACAGGGCGGCGCGCTGGAACATGGCGCGGATGTTGCGAATCGTCGCCCCGCGCGCCTGGGGGCTGCGCAGGAAGCCGCGCCGGTCGAGTTCGCCCATCAGCTGGGAGAAGAAGGCCTCCAGCTCGCCCTTGGCGGCCGGCGGCGGGCGGCGCGGCGCCGGTTCGGGCAAAGCCGCGGCCTTGAAGCGTTCATAGGCCACCAGCAGCACCGCCTGGGCCAGATTGAGCGACGAGCGGCCGGGCCGGGCCGGCACCCGCAGCACGGTATCGGCCAGCGCCACCTCGTCATTGGCAAGGCCGCTGGCTTCGGGGCCGAACAGCACGCCGCAGGGCGCTGCCGGCGCCGCCATGGCCCGGCCCGCCTGCTCTGCCGTCTGCTCCGGCTTGGCCATGGCGCGCCGGCGCGCGGTTGCGGCCCAGACCCAGCCCAGATCGGCGATGGCGGCCTTGGTGTCTTCGAACAGGGTGGCGGCCTTCACGATATCCGCGCCATCGGCCGCCATGGCCGCGGCCGCCGGATTGGGCCAGCCGTCGCGCGGGGCCACCAGGCGCAGGTCGGAAAGGCCGAAATTGGCCATGGCGCGGGCGGCGGCGCCGATGTTTTCGCCCAGCTGCGGGCGCACCAGAACGATGGCAGGGACGATGGCGTGGCCGCCGGTGGGCACGGTCATGCCGGCGCGCCTTCCTTCAGCAGCTTATAGACGATGGAATCGGTCAGCGCCTGGAAGGAGGCGTCGATGATGTTGGGCGAGACGCCGACCGTGTTCCAGACCGCGCCGTTGTCGTCGGTGCTTTCGATGGTGACGCGGGTGACGGCGCCGGTGCCGGCCTGGGGCGAAAGGATGCGCACCTTGTAATCGACCAGCCGCCAGCCGCCCAGCCAATCGGCATATTTGCCCAGATCCTTGGCCAGCGCCCGGTTGAGGGCATCCACCGGGCCGTTGCCCTCGGCCACCGAAAGCAGGCGCTCGCCATCCACCACCACCTTCACGGTGGCCTCGGAAAAGGTAACCAGGCGGCCCAGGGCGTTGTGGCGGCGTTCCACCTGCACGCGGAAGCTTTCGACATCGAAATAGCGCGGCACGCTGCCCAGGGCGCGCCGCGCCATCAGCTCGAAGCTGGCCTCGGCGCCGTCATAGGCATAGCCCTCGAACTCCCGCTCCTTCAGCTCCTCCACCAGACGCTCCAGCCGGGGGTGGTCGGGATCGGCCGCGATGCCGGCCTCGGCCAGCCGCGCCAGGACATTGGCCCGGCCCGACTGATCGGAGACCAGAATCAGGCGGCGATTGCCCACCGTGGCGGGCGGGATGTGTTCGTAGGTGCGGGCATCCTTCACCACGGCCGAGACATGCAGGCCGCCCTTGTGGGCGAAGGCGGCGGTGCCGACATAGGGCGCGTGGGCGGAAGGGGCGCGGTTCAAGAGCTCGTCCAGAAAGCGGGAGGCGCGGGTGAGCCCGGCCAGCGCCCGATCGTCGATGCCGGTCGCAAAGCCGGTCTTCAGCTTCAGCGTGGGCAGCAGCGCCACCAGATCGGCGTTGCCGCAGCGCTCGCCCAGGCCGTTCAGCGTGCCCTGCACCTGGCAGGCGCCGGCATCCAGCGCCATCAGGCTGTTGGCGACGGCGTTGCCGGTATCGTCATGGGCGTGGATGGCGAGTCTGTCGCCGCCCAGGGCGGAGGCCAGGGCGGCGACGATCTCGCCCACCTCGCCCGGCAGGGTGCCGCCATTGGTGTCGCACAGCACCGCCCAGCGGGCGCCGGTATCCAGCGCCGCCCGGATGCAGGCGGTGGCAAAGCCGGCATCGGCCTTGTAGCCATCGAAGAAATGTTCGGCGTCGAACATCGCCTCGCGCCCGCCGGCCACGGCATGGGCGATGGAATCGGCGATCATGGCGATGTTTTCGTCGCGGGAGATCTCCAGGGCGACATCGACATGAAAGCCCCAGGCCTTGCCCACCAGGCAGACGGCCGGCGTTCCGGCGGCCATCACCGCCTGCAGGCCGGGATCGTTGGCGGCGCTGCGGCCGGGGCGGCGCGTCATGCCGAAGGCGACCATGGTGGCCCGCGCCAGCGGCGGGCTGGCGGCGAAGAAGGCATCGTCGGTGGGGTTGGCGCCGGGCCAGCCGCCTTCGATGTAATCCAGGCCCAGCCGGTCCAGCAGGCGGGCGATCTGCTCCTTCTCGCTGGCGGAGAAATCCACCCCGGCGGTCTGGGCGCCGTCGCGCAGGGTGGTGTCGAACAGGTGGATGCGCCTTCCCGTCATGCCCGCCTCCATGCGGTGCCGGCAGGGCCGTCTTCCAGCGCGATGCCCCGGGCGGCGAGATCGGCGCGGATGCGGTCGGCGCGGGCGAAATCGCGCGCCTTGCGCGCCGCCTGACGCTCTTTCAGCAGGCGCTCGATCCAGGCCGCATCGCCGCCGCGCTGGAACCAGGCGCGGGCGCTGCCCTGCACCAGCCCCATCACGGCGCCGGCCCGGCGCAGGGCCAGGGCGGCGCCGGCCTCGCCGCCCAGGGCGCGGTCGGCCAGGGCGTGCATGGCGCTTAGCGCCGCCGGCGTGTTGAGGTCGTCGTCCAGGGCCGCTAGCACATCCGGTGGCATGGCATCCGGTGGCGCGGGCGGGCGGCCCGGTCCCGCCCGGTCCGGCTCCCCGTGGTCATCGTCCCGGCCATCGTCTCCCTCCAGGGCCTTGTAGAAGCGATCGAGGGTCGCCTGGGCGCTGGCCAGCAGGGCGAAGGAGAAGTCCAGCGGGCTGCGGTAATGGGTGGTCAGCAGCGCCAGGCGCAGCGCCTCGCCCGGCCAAGCGGCCAGCAGCGAGCGCAGGGTGTGGAAATTGCTCAGAGATTTCGCCATCTTGCGCCCATCGACGGTGACCAGGCCGTTGTGCATCCACAGCCGCGCAAAGCCGGCCCGGGGGTGGGCGGCCCTGCTCTGGGCGATCTCGTTTTCGTGGTGGGGGAAGATCAGGTCGCGCCCGCCGCCATGGATGTCGAAATCCTGCCCCAGATGGCAGGCGCTCATGGCCGAACATTCCAGATGCCAGCCCGGACGCCCGCGCCCCCACGGGCTGGGCCAGCCCGGCTGGTGTTCGTCGGCGGGCTTCCAGAGCACGAAATCGGCCGCGTCCTTCTTCCAGGGCGCCACCTCGATGCGGGCACCGGCGACGATGCCGGCCCGGTCGTTGCCCGAAAGGCGGCCATAGGCGGGCCAGGAAGGGACGTGGAACAGCACATGGCCGGCGGCCTCATAGGCGTGGCCGGTCGCCATCAGGCGCTGGATCAGGGCGATCATCTCCGGCAGATGGTCGGTGGCGCGGGGTTCGGCCACGGGCGTCAGACAGGCCAGGGCGGCCGCATCCCGGTGAAACTGGCGCGTGGTGTCGGTCGTCAGCGCGTCGATGGCGATGCCGCGCTCTGCTGCGGCGGCGACGATCTTGTCGTCGATATCGGTGATGTTGCGCACATAATCGACATTGCCGGCGCCGTAGCGATGGCGCAGCAGGCGAAACAGCACATCGAAGACGACCAGCGGGCGGGCATTGCCCAGATGGATCGGACCATAGACGGTGGGGCCGCAAACATAGATGCCCACCCGCCCCGGGCGCAGCGGCACCAGGGGCTCTTTGCGGCGCGTCAGGCTGTTATAGGCGTGGAAGGTCATCTTTCCCGCGCCGCCCGGACGGCGCCCCGATCATGGTCCCATGGTCCGGTCGTGGTCTGGCACCTGGCGGGGGCTATAGCCTCCAGGCCGCGGCGAGGCAAACCTGCCCCTAGGGCAGCGCCTGGGCGCCTTCCAGGCGGGCGCGGGCGCGGCAGCGGCCGATCCACGGCAGCAGGGCGGCCATCTCCGGCCCGCTGGCGCGCCCGGTCAGCGCCTGGCGCAGCGGCATGAACAGCGCCTTCCCGCGCCGCCCCGTGGCCTGGCCCAGCGCGTCTGTCCAGGCCCGCCAGCTGGAACCGTCCCAGGGTTCGGCGGGCAGCAGGCGGGCGGCCAGGGCGGCGAAGTCGGCATGTTCGGGTGGCAGCGGCGGCGGGGCCAGCGGCTGGCGGCAGATGCGCCACCATGTCAGCGCCTCGTCGGCGCGTTCGACATTGCCGCGCACCAGCGGCCAGAACGCCCGGTCCAGGCCGGGGAGCGCGGCGGCGACGGCGGCGAAGGGCGCGCCGCGCAGCCAGCGGCTGTGGAAGCGTGCCAGGGCGGCGGGATCGAAGCGGGGCGGGTTGCGCGAGATGTCCGCGAAGGCAAAGCCCGCCTCCGCCAGGCTGTAAAGGGGCGCGGGCGGGCGCGAGGTGCCCAGCGCCACCAGCCAGCTGACCAGGGCCAGCGGCGCGATGCCGGCCCCGCGCAAGGCGGCGATGCCGGCCTGGCCCAGGCGTTTGGAAAGGGGGCTGCCATCGCCCGCCAGCAGCAGCGGGTGGTGGGCATAGGCCGGCAGCGGGCCGCCCAGGGCGCGGATCAGCGCGATCTGGACGGCGGTGTTGGCGACATGGTCTTCGCCCCGCACCACATGGGTGATGCCCATGTCGAGGTCGTCGGCCACCGAGGCCAGCGTGTAGGTGGCCCGCCCGTCTTCGCGCACCAGCACCGGATCGCTGAGATGGCCGGCGGCGATCTCCACCCGCCCGCGCACCAAGTCTTCGAAGACGACGGCCTCGTCCGGCAGCCGGAAGCGCCAATGGGGGCGGCGGCCTTCCGCCTCCAGCGCCGCCCGGGAGGCGCGTTCGAGCTTCAGGGCGGCGCGGTCGTAGATCGGCGCCAGGCCGGCGGCGCGGCGCTGGCGGCGGCGGTGGGCAAGCTGGGCAGGGGTTTCGTAGCAGGGATAGAGGCGGGCGCCGGCGGCCAGTTGCGCCCGCGCGGCTTCGTGGCAGGCGGCGCGTTCGGACTGGCGCTCCTCCCTCTCCCAGGCCAGGCCCAGCCAGGCCAGATCGTCGCGGATGGCGGCGGCGAAGGCCGGGCTGGAGCGTTCGGTATCGGTATCGTCCAGGCGCAGGGCGAAGCTGCCCCCGGTCTGGCGGGCCAGCAGCCAGTTGAGCAGCGCCGTTCTGAGATTGCCGGCATGGAGGCGGCCTGTGGGGCTGGGCGCGAAGCGGGTGAGCGCGGGCCGGCTCATCGCCCTGTCATGCGCTCTGGCTGCGGAAGCGGTTGGTGATGGGATAGCGGCGGTCGCGCCCGAAGGCCCGGGGGCCGATCTTGACGCCGGGCGGCGCCTGGCGGCGTTTGTATTCGGCCGCCAGCAGCAGATCCCAGACGCGCCGGACCAGGGCCGGATCGTGGCCGCGGGCCGCGATTCGATCGAAGGTCTCCTCGCCCTCGACGAGGCCGGCCAGGATGTCGTCCAGCACGGCATAGGGCGGCAGGCTGTCCTGGTCCGCCTGGCCTTCCCTGAGCTCGGCCGTCGGCGCGCGCTCGACGATGCTCTGGGGGATGGCGCGGCCTTGCGGCCCCTTCAGCCACTTCAGCCACTTCAGTCCTTGGGCGGCGCCGTGGCGGTTGCGCCAGTCGGCCAGCGCCCAGACATCGGTTTTGTAGATGTCCTTCAGCACCGAATAGCCGCCGCACATATCGCCATAAAGGGTGGCATAGCCCACCGACATCTCCGATTTGTTGCCGGTGGAAAGCACCAGATGGCCGAATTTGTTGGAAAGAGCCATCAGCGTCAGGCCGCGGGCGCGGGCCTGGATGTTCTCTTCGGTCGCATCGGGGCCGGTGCCGGCGAAAAGGCCGCCCAGCATCGTCTGCCAGGCGGCGATGGCGGGGGCGATGGGCACGCGATCGAGGCCGACACCCAGCAGGCGGCAGCAGGCGGCGGCATCGTCCAGGCTTTGCCTCGAGGTGTAGCGCGACGGCATCATGACGCAGCGCACCTTGTCCGGCCCCAGGGCATCGGCGGCGACGGTGGCGGTGAGCGCCGAATCGATGCCGCCCGACATGCCGATCAGCACGCCTGGAAAGCCGTTTTTGGCGACATAATCGCCCAGCCCCGTCGTCAGCGCCCGATAGATCGCCTCCCAGCGGCCCTCCTCCGGCGCGATGGCCGCTTCATCGCACGACCAGCCGCCCTGGCACGGCCGCCAGCGGGTCAGCGCCACCTGTTCCCGCCAGGCCGGCAGGCGGGCGCGCAGGCGCCGGGTGGAATCGAGCACGAAGGAGGCGCCGTCGAACACCAGCTCGTCCTGGCCGCCGGTCTGGTTGACATAGGCCAGCGGCAGGCCGGTTTCCACCACCCGGGCGACCGCCCGGTTCAGCCGTTCTTCGCCATTGGCCACATCCCAGGGCGAGCCGTTGGCGACCACCAGAATGGCGGCGCCGTTCTCGGCGTGGCATTCCGCCACCTCGCCCGTCCACATGTCTTCGCAGATCATCGCCCCCAGGCGCAGATCGCGGAACGGCAGCGGCCCCGGCAGCGGCCCGGGCGTGAAGACGCGCTTTTCGTCGAAGACGCCGTAATTGGGCAGATCGTGCTTGAGGCGGACATGGCGTGCGTGGCCGCCTTCCAGCAGATGGAGGGCGTTGTAGAGGCGGCCTTCGGCGGCATGGCTGGCGCCCAGCAGGATGGCGGGGCCGCCATCGCCCGTCGCCGCCGCCAGCCGCGCCACTTCGGACGCCACCCGCTGCCGGAAGGCGGGACGCAGCACCAAGTCTTCCGGCGGGTAGCCGTCGATCGCCAGCTCTGGCGTGACGACCAGATCGGCGCCCAGGGCCGCTGCCCGGGCGCGGGCCTCCAGCACCTTGTCGGCGTTGGCGCGGACGGCGCCCACCGTCGGATTCAGCTGGGCGAGCGCGATGGCGAGGCAATCGGTCATGGCCGGTCACTGGCCGATCGTGCTGGCGGGCCGGCACCGGCCCCCGGCGGCCGCCGGGGGCCGGTCGATACGGCCGGCGATCAGAAGCCCGCCTTGATCTCCTCGAACAGCGCCACGTATTTCTCGCGCACATCGGGGGCGATCTCGCCGAAGAAGCGGCTGGAGGCCATCATCGTTTCGGGATCGGAGAGCCCCCTTTCCTGCAACGCATCGGCCGAGACCAGATCGAACGCCTTGGTATTGGAATGGCCGTAGCCATATTCCTCGATCAGGGACTGGCCGGATTCGGGAGCGATCCAGGCGTCGATGTAGTCGTAGGCCTTGTCTTCGTCACCCGGCCCGTTGGCCAGCAGCACGAAGCCGCACACCCAGGTCCAGATGCCTTCCTTCGGGTTCATGTAGGTGACGTTCACGCCCTGGTCCTTCAACTCGCGCACGGCGCTGTTCCAGGCATAGGAGGCGACCAGCTCGCCCGAGGCCAGGCCCTGTTCCACCATGGTGGCATCGGTCCAGTAGAAGCGCAGCACCTCGCGCTGCTTGCGCATCATTTCGGTGGCCCGTTCCAGCTCTTCGTCGGTCATGTCGAAGACGTTTTCGGCCCCGATCACGGAACCCACCACCGCCATCACGCCATCGACCGAATCGAAGATGCCCAGGCGTCCGGCGTATTTCTCGTCGAACAGGATCATCCAGGATTCGTTCTTCTCGCCCTCCATATCGACATATTCCGGCGCCAGATCGGGCCGGAACAGGACGGACGAATTGCCCCAATCGGCCGGCACGAACCAGTCCTGGCCGCTTTCGTCCTGGCTGCCGGGCAAGGTTTTCAGGCTGGCGAAGATGTCGCCATAGTTCGACAGGCGCGAGGTGTCGATCGGCTTCAGGATGCCGGCATCGCGCCAGCGGCGGGTGCTGTAGGTGCAGGGATGGGAGATGTCGGGCGAAAAGCCGGCCCGGATCTTCTGCAGCGCCTCTTCCTCTTCGCCGAAGAAGGTGTAGGAGGGCTGGGTTCCGTATTTGTCGATATAGGCCCCGAAGAATTGGGGCAGCTCGTAGCCGGACCACTCGAAGGCCAGCAGCTGGTCGTCCACCGGCAGATCGTCCTGCGCCCGCGCCCGGGGCGGGCCGAAGGTCATGGTGGCCATGCCAACCCCCGCCGAGGCCATCACGGCCGCCGCCTGGCGCCGCGAGATGGCGCCCTTGGCCAGGCGATCCCGGAGTTCGTCTGCATTCATGATCGCGCCCATCGGTTCCTCCCCGTGGTTGTCGTCGGGCAACGGGGAAACGCTAGACTCGTCCCCCCGCCAGAGTCAAACCCGCGGAAAAGCGCCCGCCCTACCCCTCTGCCCCGCCACGGGCGGCCAGGAACGCCGCCATGTGAAAGGCGGCCTGGGCGGGCAGATAGGTGGCATCGCGGCCCACCGGGCAGGCGCGCCGCGCGCGGCAGCCCAGGGCCATGCAATCCGTGCCGGCGGGCTGGCGCAGATGGCCGCTGCAGGCGGGAACATCGTAGCTGCCGGCGGAAAAGGCGCCGGCCGGGCAGGCGTCAAGACAGGGCCTTGTGGCACAGCTTTCGCAGGGGCTGGCGGTGGCGCTGCAGGGCGGCAGATCCGCGATGTCGTCGGCGAAGGCCAGCACGCCGCGCCAGGCATGCCAGAGGCCGTGCCGCGGATGGATCGACATGCCGACGGGCGAGGGAAACACCGCCTCCGCCCGCCCGGCCCAACGCTGGAAGGGAAGCCAGGGCGGCCCGTCGAAGGGATAATGGGCGCTGGCGCCGATGGCGGCCGCCACCGCGTCCAGCACGCGCCTGGTCCAGCGGTTCATGGCGTCCGCCTCGTCGCGGCGCCCGGCCTGGAAAAAGCGCCACATGTCCGGCCCGGCATTGCCCACCATCAGCGCCATGGCGGTGCCGGCGGGCAGGCCCTCGCCGGTGGCCGGGCGGAAGGCGCCGCGCGCGATCATGCCGTGGCCCGCCAGCGCCCGCGCTATGGCGCCATAGCACGGGCGGCTCACGGCGGGGCTTGCGGTTCGGTACCAGCCATGGAGGGGCGCTGGGAGAAGGCGGCGAACCATTCCGCCAGCACCGGGCGATGGCGGCGCCAGGCCAGGCCGGCCATGCGGAAATCGACATAGCCCAGCAGGCAGCCTGCCGAAACGGTGGCGAGATCCACCCGCCCGGCGAAGGCGGCCGCCTCGCCTTCCAGCGCGTCCAGGCCGCGTTCGATCTTGCCCCCCTGGCGGTCCAGCGCGTCCTGCCAGACCTTGCCTTCGGGCCGGCGCGTCTCCATCACCCAGGCGACGGCGGCATCCATCATGCCGTTGGCAAGCGCGTGGCAGCGCAGCACCGCCAGGCGGGCGGGATCGGCCGGCGGAAGCAGGCGCGGCCCGCTGCCCAGGCCGTCCAGATAGCAGGCGATCACCAGGCTGTCGTAGAGCGCCTGCCCCCTGGCCGTCACCAGGGTCGGCACCTTTTCCAGCGGGTTGTCGCGGGCCAGGCTGCCGTCTGCAAGCGTCGCCGGCGGGGCGAGCTCGACCTCGCCGGCCAGCCCTCGCTCATGGGCGCAGACCAGCACCTTGCGCACGAAGGGCGATGTGGGGCTGTAATGAAGCCTCATGGCGGCAGCGTTCTCCGGCCGTCGGCAGCGGGGCGAAGGCGATGTGAAACGATGTATTGGGATGTTGCCGACCTCAACCGTTTTTACCGCAGCCGGCTGGGCCAGGTGGCGCGGCGGCTGATGCTGGCGCGCATCCGGGCGCTGTGGCCAGATGTGGCCGGCCTGCGGCTGGCCGGGCTGGGCCATGCCACGCCCTATCTGCGCGTCTTCCAGGGCGAGGCAGAGCGGGTGCTGGCCTTCGCGCCGGCCGCCCAGGGGGCGATTCGCTTCGAAGATGGCGCCGCCTGCCCGGTGGGCGCCTGCCTGGTGGACGAGTTCGCCCTGCCGCTGGCCGACGGTGCCATCGACCGCCTGCTGATGGTGCACGCCCTGGAGCACGGCGAGGCGCGCACCGCCACCATGCGCGAGGCGTGGCGGGTGCTGGCCGGGGGCGGCCGGCTGCTGGTGGCGGTCGCCAACCGTCGCGGGCTGTGGGCCAGGGCCGACCACACCCCTTTCGGCCACGGCTATCCGTTCAGCGAGGGCCAGATCGACCGCGCCCTGCGCGAAAGCCTGTTCACGCCGCTGGCACGCGATTATGCGCTTTATGTGCCGCCCAGCCAGCGGGGGCTGTCGCTGTGGTCGGCCCCGGCGTGGGAGCGGATCGGGCGCCGCTGGGGCCTGCCGCCGCCGGGCGTGGTGCTGGTGGAGGCCGCCAAGCGTCTCCATGGCGCCATTCCCGCCACCGCCCGCCGCCGCTCGCTGCCGCTGCCGGCCACGGCCCAGCGTTTCCCGCGCAGCGGAGGCGGCGCCCCGTGAAGGCCGCCTGCGCGGGGGGCTGTCAGCGGCGGCGGCGCTTCGGCTGGGGTGGGCGCAGCAGCTCGAACACGGCCTGGTCGGCGAACAGATTGGCCTGGCCTTCGAAGCCGGGCTTGATCGCCGTCACCTCGCGCTCCTTGGCGATGCCCCAGGCGCGGGCGCAACGGGCGCCTTCTATGCGCACCAGATCCAGGAAATCGCGCACCGTGCAGGGGCGAATGTTGGCGGTTTCGAACCAGGGCTGGGCGATGGTGCGGGTATGGGGCATGCGGCCCCGCACCACCATCGAAAGCCGCGCCCGCCATTGGCCGTAATTCAGGATCGAAACGATCGCCACATCGGCGATGCGCAGCAGCTGGCGCAGCACTTCGCGCGGGCGGTGCACCGCCTGGAAGGTGTGGCTGAGGATGGCGTAATCGAAGCTGTCGTCGGGATAATCCAGCAGATGGCGGTCGGCATCGCCTTGCACCACCGGCAGGCCGCGCGCCACGCAGGCATTGACGCCGGCCTGGGAGATCTCCATGCCGCGCCCGTCGCAGCGGCGTTGCTTCACCAGATATTCCAGCAGCACGCCGTCGCCGCAGCCCACATCCAGCAGGCGGGTTTCCGGCGCGATGGTGCTGGCCACCAGCGCCAGATCGGGGCGCAGGCCGAAGGCGTTGTCGCCCAGATTGAAACGGTCCTGAACGCCGGAAAGCAGGCTCATGGTCCCATGCCCATAATCTCACCCATCGTCTCAGGCCCCGCGCTCGCGGGCGACGCTGGCCAGAAAGCCGCCGACGGTGGCGAACAGGTCCGGCTCGTCCAGCAGAAAGGCATCGTGGCCGCGATCGCTTTCGATCTCTACGAAACTGACATTGGCACAGGCCCGGTTCAGCGCGCGCACCACCTCCTTGCTCTCCGAGGTGGGAAACAGCCAGTCGCTGGTGAAGCTGACCAGCAGAAAGCGGGTTTTCGTGCCCTGCCAGGCCCGGGCCAGGTCGCCTTCGAACTCCGCCTCCAGGTCGAAATAGTCCATGGCCCGGGTGATGTAGAGATAGGCGTTGGCATCGAAGCGTTCGACAAAGCTGGCCCCCTGGTGGCGCAGATAGCTTTCCACCTGGAAGTCGGCCCCGAAGCCGTAGGATTTGGCATAGCGATCCTGCAGGGCGCGCCCGAATTTGCGCCACAGCGCCGGTTCGGAAAGATAGGTGATATGGGCGGCCATCCGCGCCACCGAAAGCCCCGCCTCCGGGCGTTTGCCGTGGCGGTAATAGAGGCCGTCGCACCAGTCGGGATCGGTCATGATCGCCTGGCGCCCAACCTCGTGAAAGGCGATGTTCTGGGCCGAATGGCGGGCGGCGGCGGCGATCGGCACCGCGCTGGCCACCCGTTCGCCATAGCGGGCCGCCCATTCCAGCACCTGCATGCCGCCCATGGAGCCACCCACCACGCACATGGCCTGTTCGATGCCCAGCTCGTCCAGCAGCCGCGCCTGCACATCCACCATGTCGCCGACGGTGATCATGGGAAAGGAGGTGCCATAAAGCTCGCCGGTGGCGGGATCGATGGCGGCCGGGCCGGTGCTGCCCATGCAGCCGCCCAGACAATTGGGGCAGATGACGAAAAAGCGATCGGTATCGATGGCCTTGCCGGGGCCAACCATGTGCTGCCACCAGCCGGGCTTGCCGGTGACGGGATGCGTGCCCAGGGCATATTGGTCGCCGGTCAGCGCATGGCAGACCAGAACGGCGTTGCTGCGGGCTGTGTTCAGCGCGCCCCAGGTGCGATAGGCAACGGTGACCGGCCCCAGCCGGGCGCCCGATTCCAGCACGATGGGCGCGCCACCCGCCAGCAGCGCGCGTTCCCCGGGCAGGCTTTCCTGGATTTCATGGACGGCGCGCGCGGCCTGAGTCATGGCGACCAAAGCCCCGCTGAAAGCCGGGGCGCTGCATAGGGTGGGCCGGCGGTCGCCCCCTGGGTAGGCCCCGGCCCCACCCTTGTCAATGCCGGGCGGGCCTCTATGGGCGCAGGGGGAGGTTGGCGGCGGGGCACGCAAGGCGGGCGGTCATGTCGTAGTTCTTTCGGCGGTGATGGCGGTCAGAGCGCGGGCCAGGGCGTGAGCCAGAATGGCGGCGGTGGTGGCGCGGTCGTCTGCCATGGCAGCATCATCCAGTTTGGCGCTGGCGGTGCTGGCAGCGTCAGCGCTGGCGGCAAGGGCGATGCCGATACGATAGCTATAGCTGCCGTAGACGAGGCGGAAGTCCATGCGCTTGCGGATGAAGGCGCGGCAGTGGTGACGACTGGTTGGCAGGGCGACAGCCGCTTCAGTCATGGCAGTGGCGGCGATGGCGAGCGAGTGGCGGTCGATGCTGCCGGCGTTGCCGGCTGCACGGGCAGCAATGGCAAGGGCGGTGCCAGCATCTGCAATGCGTCGACGGGCGCCAGTGATGGCGCCGGCGCGGACGGTGCGGACGGCGCGGGCCAGGGCGGCAGTGGCACGGGCCAGAGTAGCGTCGCGGGTGAGGCGATGCCGGCGCCAAGTGGCAGTAGCCAAAGCGGTAGCGAGGGGAGGCACCAGGGGCCGCGGGCCACCAACATGGCGAACCCGAACGATGTCCACGACGCTTATGGGAGGGGGCACCAGAGCGTTGGCGATGTGAGCGGCGGCGCTGGCGGCAGCTTCAGTAGCACAGGCGATAGTAGCCAGTTCGGCACGAGCGGCGGTGGTAGCAGTCAGAGCACGGGCCATGGCGGCGGTGCGGGACAGGGCAACGGTTGTTGGCGGCGCGGCCAGGGCGTTGCCGACCGTAGCGAGGGCCAGGATATCGCGGGCAGCCTTAAGATGTAGGCGAGCGGAGTTAGCCAGTTTGGCGGCGGCGGGCGGCGTGGCCAGGATGTCGGTAGTCATGGCGCGGACCAGATCATCGGCCGCAGCGGTCAGTTCGACGTTGACGGTGCGGTGGCAACGAGTGGCGGTCATGGCGCGAGCCAGAGCGGCGGTAGCGGCAGCCAATACGGGGCGGCGGGAGCGAGTGGTGGCATCTGACGGCGCGGCCAGGGTGTCGGCAGCACGGGCGGCGGCGCGGGCCAGAGCGGCGCTGCCGGCACGGACCAGCGGTGCGGCGCTGGCAGGTGCAGCACCGTTGGCGATACGGTGAGCAGCGGCAATAAGGGCAGCACTGGCATCGGCCAGCATAGCAGTGAGAGTGAGGGTGGCAGGGGTCATGCAAGATCGGCTGGACCTTAACTTTCCAGCACACCATACCGATTCCCGGCGCCGCGGTTATCCGCATTGCACCAGGGGATGGTCAGGTGCCGCCAGCATTGGCCCGGAGCCTGCATCGGGCCGGATGCACAAGCGCTCTCGGAACAGGCCGAATGCTTCACTTGTCGCACACTGAAATGTGTTCTTCCGCACCCCCGGCGGCACCTGGCGCAGCTTCTCCCACAGCCCGCGCCCGGCGTCAACGTGGGGCCGGTGCTATCGGTGCCGCCCCTGCCCCGTCTCCGCCGCCACGATCTCGCGAATCTTCGCGTTCACCGTCTCGTGGCGGTGGCCGCACAGCGAAAGATGGGCCAGACCTTCCAGCAGATGGAAATGACCGTTGCCGGCCAGGCGGGCGCATTCCCGGCCCAGATGGGGCGGTGCCTGCATGTCGAGGCCAAAGCCGATCACATGCATGGGCACCTTGCAGCCGGGCAGGCGCTGGCGGGTGTCGAAATCGCAGCAGGCCTGCCACTGGGCGTCCAGCATGGCGCCGTCGCGGTGCTCATAGGCCGCCGCCGTCACGGCGCTAAGCCTGGCCCACAGGGCGTCGTCGTCCAGCACCTCCGGCGGATACATGAAGGCTGCGTAATGGGTGACGGCAAAGTCGCCCGGCAGGTCGCCATGGCTGCGCCGATAGCGGATTTCCGCCTCCATCCACTGGCGCGAAAAGCCTTCGGACCGGGCGAAGGTGCCCATGGGGATGGCAAGGCGCAGCAGGTGGGGCCAGCCGATGGCCAGCTCCTGGACGATCAGCGAGCCCATCGACAGGCCGGCGGCGATCACCGGCGGGGCCAGGCGGGCTTCGATCAGTTCGGCGCAATCGCGGGCCATGTCGCGGATCGACCAGGGCGGACCTGCCAGATGGCGGGTTTCGCCGACGCCGCGCGGGTCCATGGTGGTGTTGCGAAAATCGGGAAAGCCGGCCACCTGCCAGCGCATCTCGCGGCCGCGCTGGTCGCCGCCCGGCAGCCAGACGATATCCGGCCCGGCGCCGGCCTGCTCGAAATACAGCTCGGCACCGGCGGTGCGCAGATGCGGCATGGCGCGGCCCTCCCCGGCGGCAGACCGCCTGCCTAAGCCACCGGCAGCGCCAGGGCAAGCCACTCGCCGCCAGGCGGCGGGCGGGCTAAGTTGCGCCCTCTGCTGCGGGAGCAGGCGGTGCAGGAACCCACCATGGGCGATATTCAGGCGGCGGCCGCGCGGCTGGCCGGCCATGCCGTGGCAACGCCGCTGCTGGCCTCGCCGCTGCTGGACCGGGCGCTGGGCGGGCGGCTGCTGGTGAAGCCGGAATGCCTGCAGCTGACCGGTTCGTTCAAATTTCGCGGCGCCTTCAACAAGCTCGCCAGCCTGGATAAGGCCACCCGTCAGCGCGGCGTCGCCGCCTATTCCTCGGGCAATCACGCCCAGGGCGTAGCCGCCGCCGCCGCCATCGTCGCCATCCCGGCCGTCGTCGCCATGCCGCAAGACGCGCCCACCATCAAGCTGGACAACACCCGCGCCTGGGGCGCCGAGGTGATCGCCCACCCCAGAGACGCCGACCGCCACGCCATCGCCGCCGCCATCGCCGACGAGCGCGGCCTGGCCCTGGTGCCGCCCTATGACGACCCGGCCATCGTCGCCGGCCAGGGAACGGTGGGGCTGGAGATCGCCCGTCAATGCGCCGAACGCGGCCTGACCCCGGACGCCATCGCCGTCAGCTGCGGCGGTGGCGGGCTGGCCGCCGGCATCGCCATCGCCGTCAAGGCCCGCTTTCCCGATTGCGCGCTTTGGACCGTCGAGCCCGAAGGCTGGGACGACACCGCCCGCTCGCTGGCCGCCGGGCGCAGGCTGGACGCCAAAGGCGATGCCCCCTCGCTGTGCGACGCCTTGCTGGCGCGGCGTCCGGGCCGGCTCACCTTCGCCATCAACCGCCGCCTGGCCACCGCCGGCCTGGCCGTGGGCGATGGCGAGGTGGTGGCCGCCATGGCCGCCGCCCAGCGCTTTTTCAAGCTGGTGGTGGAACCGGGCGGGGCGGCGGCGCTGGCGGCCGTGCTGGCCGGCAGGCTGCCGGTGAAGGGGCGCACGGTGGTGGCGGTGCTTTCCGGCGGCAATGTCGATAGCGCCCTCTATGCCCGCCTGTTGGCCAGCCATCGCGGCCATGGGGCGCATCGGGCGTGAGTGTGCTGGTCACCGGCGCGGCCGGCTTCATCGGCTGCCATGTCGCCCATGCTCTGCTGGCGCGGGGCGAGGCGGTGGTGGGCGTGGACAATCTTTCCGGCACCCCGGACGAGATGGCGCTGAAGCGGGCCAGGCTTGCCCGCCTGGAACATCCGGGCTTCACTTTCGCCCAGGCCGACATCGCCTGCGGCGAGGCAACCGCGGCCCTGGCCCGCCACCGGCCCCGCCGCATCGTTCATCTGGCCGCCCGGGCCGGGGTGCGCCGTTCGCTGGCCTGCCCCCGCGCCTATCTCGCCGCCAATGTCGAAGGCCAGCTCAATCTGCTGGAACTGGCCCGCGCCCTGCCGAACCTCGCCCATCTGGTCTATGCCAGCTCGTCTTCGGTCTATGGCCCGGCGGACGGGCAGCCCGCCGCCGTGGACAGCGCCGCCGACCGCCCCGCCTCCTTCTATGCCGCCACCAAGCGGTCCGGCGAACTGATGGCCCATTGCTACAGCCATCTCTACGGCCTGCCGGCCACCGGCCTGCGCTTTTTCACCGTCTATGGCCCCTGGGGGCGGCCCGATATGGCGCCTTCGCTGTTCGCCGCCGCTATTCTCGAAGGCCGGCCGCTGCGCCTTTTCAACCACGGCCGCATGAGGCGCGATTTCACCTATATCGACGATGCTGTGGCCGGCGTGCTGGCCGTCCTGGATCGCCCGCCCCAGGGGCAGCACGCCCTCTACAATCTCGGACGCGGCAAAAGCGAACCGCTGGCACGCTTCGTCGATGTGCTGGAAGAGGCCATCGGAAGAAAGGCCATCCGCCAGGGCGAGGCGATGCAGGCCGGCGATGTGGCCGAAACGCTGGCCGACATCGCGACCTCGCGCCGCGACCTGGGCTTCAACCCCACCACCGCCATCGAAGACGGCCTGCCCCGCTTCGTGGCCTGGTTTCGGCGTTACCGCGATGGGCAGGCGGAGGTTTGACGCAGTTTTGCGCTAGCCGGCTTGCCGTCGGTAAAGCTCGTCCTCGGTGCGATCGTCAGGAGATCGCTTCGGCGGGTTATCCATAACCTCTCCATCGAACAATAAACCAAATTGTTTCTCCATCCTTAACTTGACCAGCTCACCAGCCTTGGGGGAAATATCGATCCCTACCCATTTCCTGCCCAAGTCATGGGCAGCAATACACGTTGTGGCACAACCGCAGAATGGATCGAAGACAATATCTCCCTTGTTGCTGGACGCCTTGATAATTCGTTCAAGCAATTTGCGTGGTTTTTGAGTTGGATAACCTACCCTTTCTTTATCCATCGTATTCAGGCTAGGCATGATTATGACATCGTCCGGCGTTTTTCCCGCAGGAGGTTGCTTTCCTGCCTTCTTATACCTCCATTCCGTCATGCCACTTTCATAAGGAACGAGAATATCGTTCCGGTTGAATATTCCTTTCCCATCGACAGAATACCAAAGGATGACGTCATGGGATTTTGCAAATTGCTTCTTTCCTCTCGACGCATTTTTGTAATACCAAACAAGCTCGTTTCTGAAATTTTCCCTTCCGAATATGGCATCCATTGCAAGTTTCAGATAATGTCCCGCCGTGGGATCGCAATGGAGATAGATAGAACCTGTCGGTTTCAGCAACCGTTTCATTTCAAGGATTCTCACCGCCATATAGATCAAGTATGACTTCATGGAATCGCCGCCCACCTCACCTGTAGCCTGCACAAGTGAAAACAGGGCAGGATGCTTGTCGGCCAGGTAGCCATACCACATCTCGTCGATATCGCTCAACGTCCAGGTGTCCTTGAACCCGGCCCCGGCAGCCTCGCTTCCTGCTGGCGCAGCGTAATTGTGGTTGGAATTGAAGGGCGGGTCGCAATAGATAAGATCGATGTGGCCTGAATTCATTTCCTGCATGATTTTCAGGTTATCGCCGATAAACACGGTGCTGTCTTTCCAGTTTTTCTTTGCCATATCGTCGCCCATCGTTTCAAGGGCAGCCGCCCTGGGCCCCGCCGCGTCCGTCAGGCAAAATCGGCAGGCGCGTCGGCGCCCTCCAGATGCAGGGCCTCGCCGCGATAGGGGTGGGCGCGGGCCACCTCTTCGTCCAGCTCCACGCCCAGGCCGGGCGCGTCGGGCAGCAGCACATAGCCTTCCTGCCAGCGCATGGGCTGTTTCAGGATGCGGGCGTGGAAACCATCCCAGCGGCGGATGCTCTCCAGGATCAGGAAATTGGGGCTGCAGGCGGCCAGCTGGGCATTGGCGGCGCCTTCGATGGGGCCGCAATAGAGATGGGGCGCGATCTGGGCGTAATGGGCCTCGGCCATGCCGGCGATCTTCTTGGCTTCCAGCAGGCCGCCAACCCGGCCCAGCGCCATCTGCAGGATCGAGGCGGCGCCGGTCTGCAGCACGCGCGCGAACTCGTATTTGGTGGCCAGCCGCTCGCCGGTCGCCACCGGCACGCTGGTCGCCCGCGCCACCTTGGCCATCTCTTCGGGCATCTCCGGCGGCACCGGCTCTTCGAACCACAGCGGGTCGAACGGCTCCAGCCGCCGCGCCAGGCGGATGGCGCCGGAGGTCGTGAACTGGCCGTGGGTGCCGAACAGCAGATCGGCCCGGGTGCCCACCGCCTCGCGCAGCGCCTTCACGAACCGGACCGAAAGCGCGAGCCGTTCCTGCGAGGGCTGGCGCGGGTCGAACGGGCCGAACGGGCCGGCCGGGTCGAACTTCACGGCCGTAAAGCCTTCCGCCACATAGGCCGCTGCCCGTTCAGCGGCAAGGTCGGGGTCGTCATAGACACAGCCTCTGTCGCCCTGCTGCGGATAGAGATAGGTGTAGCTGCGCAGCCGTTCATGCACCCTGCCGCCCAGCAGGGCATGGATCGGCTTGTCCAGCGCCTTGCCGACAATGTCCCAGCACGCCATCTCCAGGCCCGACACGACGGCCAGCAGCGAAATCTCCGGGCGCTGGCTGTAGCCGCTGCCATAAAGGCGCCGCCACATGGCCTCGATATCGAAGGGGGAGCGACCGATGACATGGCGGCAGGCGGCATCCTCCGTCATCGCTGCCACGATGGCGGGCGAGAAGGTGGCGGCATAAACCTCGCCATAGCCGACGATGCCGTTATCGGTGGCAAGCTTGACGAACAGGAAATAGCGCCCACCGAACGCGGGCGGCGGATTGCCGACCACGAAAGTTTCCACATCTGCGATCTTCACGGCGCCCTCCCCCGGCCAGCGGCGCTATCGAAGCGAAGCCGCGCCGGCGACACAAGCCCCGGCCACAGCCGCACCACAGCCGCAATTGCACGCCGGCAGCGCCGCGCCTAGGCTGGCCCCTTCCCGCACCGGTATTTCGCCCATGGCCGCCCTTTCCCCCGCCATCGCCGCCGCCCTGGCCCGCGTGCGCCCGCCCTTCGCGTCGTCGCCCACCCTGCCGCCGGCGGCCTATCGTGACGCCGCCGTGCTGGCGGCCGAAGACGAGCGCCTGTTCCGGCGCGGCTGGGTGGGCGTGGGGCGCAGCGACCGCTGGCCGCGAACTGGCGATTATGCCGCCCTGGAGATCGGCAGCGTGCCCGTGATCGTGCTGCGCGACGGCAGCGGGCGCCTGCGCGCCTACGCCAACAGCTGCCGCCACCGCGGCGCGAAGCTGCTGGAAGGCAGCGGACGGGTGGCGGCCATCGCCTGCCCCTTCCACGCCTGGAGCTATGGCCTGGACGGCGCGCTGCGCAGCGCCCCGCGCATGGATCATGCCGTCGACGTCGCCCGCAGCGTGCAAAACGGCGGCGCGCAAGGCGATGGCAACGATTGGGGGCTGGTTGCCTTTCGCGCCGAAGAGCGGGCGGGCTTCGCCTTCGTCTGCCTGGATGCTGCCGCGCCGGCGCTGGATGCCTGGCTGGGCGATTTCGCGGCCGTGCACAGCCCCTGGCCGCTGGCTACGCTGGCCACCGCCCGGCGGCGCGAGCTGGAGGTGGCCTGCAACTGGAAGCTGTTCCTGGAGATTTTCAACGAATACTACCATCTGCCCTATGTTCACGGTGCCAGCCTGGGCGGCATCTATGGCGAACCCGACCCGGCGGACGAGGTTGCGGGCGCCTTCACCACCCAGTTCGGCCTGACCCGGGGCACCGGCGGGCTGACCCGCGACGAACAGGACCACAAGCTGCCCGCCATGCCCGGCCTGACCGGGCGCAATCGCCAGGGCACGCGCTACAGCTGGCTGTTCCCGGCCATGACCTTTGCCGCCGGCGCGGAGGCGCTGTGGCTCTATGAGGCGCGCCCGCTGACGGCGGGCCGCTGCCGGGTGGCGCTGTCGCTGTGCTTTCCACCCCGCACGGCCGCTACCAAGGGCTTCGAGGCGAAGGCCGCCCGCTATGGCGAACGCATGGACCGGGCGTTGGACGAAGACATCGCCATTCTGGAGCGCCAGCAGCAGGGGCTGGCCTCGCCCTTCGCCAGACCCGGGCGCTTTTCGGAGCTGGAACCCTCCGTCGCCCGTTTCGCCTTCTGGTATGCGGCCCAGATGACGGGCTGGTGACGGGCTAGCGGCGGCGGCTTCTGGGCGGGCGCCTTCCGGTGCCGCCGCCGGGGCCGGTGGGGGCGTTCTCGTCCTTGTGGCGGAAGTTGATACGGGCCTTGCTGAGGTCGTAGGGCGTCATCTCCACCGTCACCCTGTCGCCCGTCAGCACGCGGATGCGCGCCTTTCTCATGCGCCCCGATGTGTAGGCCATAACCGCATGGCCGTTATCCAGCGTCACGCGGAAATGGGCGTCGGGCAGAACCTCGGTCACTACGCCCTCCGCCTCGATCAAATCCTCTTTCGACATGCACTCCCTCGCGCCCGTTCCCGCAACGGGCGCCTATGTGCGGCAATCGCGCCGGGATTGCAAGGCCCGGCCGGGCGCCGTGGGGCGCGTCAGCGGGCCTCCTGGCGGGTGCCGCCCAGCCAGACCGTCAGCGCCATCTCCGCCACCGCGCCCGGCGGCAGCTCGGCGATGCCCACCGCCGTCCAGGCCGGATAGGGCTCTTCGATATAGCGCTGCTTGACGGCATTGAAGAGAAAGAAGTTCTTCACGTAATCCAGGTGGTAGGATTCCATCAGAACCACATTGTCGAAGCTGGCCCCGGCCCGTTCCAGGGTGGCCTTCAGGGTTTCGAAGATGGTGACGAAATTGGCGGTCAGCTCTTCGTCGCTGGCGTCGCGTTCCACCGGCGCGCCGGTCACGCCGGAGACATAGAGCATGTCGCCCACCCGCACCGCCGGGGCATAACCGATGGGGTCGTAGCTGACGCTGCGGTCGGCAGGAACGAAGACTTCGCTGTTGGCCTCGCTCTGGGCCTCGCCATCGGTGGGCGCGCCGAAGGGCGCCAGCGCCAGGACAAGCAGGAAAACGGCAGATCTCATGGCTCTCATGGCGGGCCTCCATGGCCGGGATGCCGGCGCGGCCGGCGGGGGTGTCACATTCTCATGCGTCGGCCTTCGGGGTCGAACAACGGGCGGGCGGCCAGCGTGGCCTGCCTCATCTCGCCCAGGATTTCGATCTCGAAGCGCTGGCCATCCTCCGCCATGGCCGTCGGCACGAAGCCCAGCGCCACCGACTTTCCGACATAATGGGCAAAGCCGCCGGAGGTGACGAAGCCCACCACCGCGCCATCCTTCCAGATCGGCTCGTCGGCGATGGCGTCGGCGTCGCCGGCATCCACCACCAGGGTGACGAGACGCCGCTTCGGCCCCTGCTCGCGCTCTCTGGCGGCGGCGTCGCGGCCGATGAAATCGCCCTTGTCGAAGGCGATGAAACGCTCCAGCCCGGTCTCCGCCGGCGTGTAGTCGGGCCGGTATTCCCGCAGCCAGGAGCCGAAGGATTTCTCCAGCCGCAGGCTCATCATCGCCCTCATGCCGAAGGGCCGCAGCCCCAGCCCCTCCCCGGCCTCGGCCAGCGTGCGGTAGAGCGCCGCCTGTTCCTGCACCGAAACATAAAGTTCGTAGCCCAGATCGCCGCTATAGGTCACGCGCTGCACCAGGGCGCTGGCCAGGCCCACATTCATCCGCCGCACGGCGCGGAAGGGCAGCGCCTCTCGCGAAACATCGTCGCGGGTGGTGCGGGCCAGCAGTTCGCGCGCCTTCGGCCCGGCGATCTGAAAGCCCGGCTGGCTGGCGGAGACGTTCGCCACCCTCACCCCCCGCGCCGGCAGCAGATCGAGGAAGCGGCGCATGTGATCGTCCTGCGCGGCATAGCTGCCGGTGATGCGGAAGCTTTCCGGCCCCAGCCTTGCCAGCGTGAAATCGCCCACCAGCCTGCCCCTCCGGTTCAGCATCGGCATCAGCGAAAGCCGCCCTTCCCGCGGCAGGCGCCCGGCCAGGATGCGATCCAGCCAGGCGGCCGCCCCCGGCCCTTCCACCAGGAATTTCGAGAAATTGTGCACCTCGTTGATGCCCACGGCGGTTCGCACCGCCCGGCATTCCTCGCCCACCGGGCCGAAGGCGTTAGAGCGGCGAAAGCTTGGCTCTTCCAGCAGTGGCTCGCCCTCGGGCGCGAAATAGTTGACGTGCTCCATGCCGAAGGCGCTGCCGAAAACGGCCCGCTGCCGCTGCCAGATGGGATAGGCCGGCGTGGTGTGGAAGGGCCGCCCGGCCGGCAGCTCCTCGTTGGGAAAGGCGATGGCGAAGCGGCGGCGATAGTTCTCGCCCGTTTTGGCCCGGGTGAAGGCCGGCGTGCACCAGCTGCCATAGCGGGCGATGTCCATGGCGAAGATGTCGCGCGACGGCTCGCCTTCCACCATCCATTCCGCCAGCGCCAGACCGACGCCGCCGCCCTGGCTGAAGCCCGCCATCACCCCGCAACAGGCCCAGAATCCCCGCAGCCCCGGCACCCGGCCCACCAGCGGATTGCCATCGCCGGCGAAGGTGAAGGGGCCGTTGACGACGCGCTTGACGCCGGCCTTCGCCAGCACTGGAAAGCGGCGGAAGGCGGCGTCGAGCTTGTCCGACACCCGTTCCAGCCGGTCGGGCAGCAATTCGTGGCCGAATTCCCACGGGGTGCCGTCCACCGCCCAGTGTTCGCAATCCTGCTCGTAGATGCCGATCACCAGGCCGCGCCCTTCCTGGCGCAGATAGCTGCCGCCGGCGGGGTCCATGACATGGGGCAGCTCGCGCTCGCGCGCCGCCACTTCGGGGATGTCATCGGTGACGAGATATTGGTGTTCCAGGGGATGCAGCGGCAGATAAACCCCGGCCATGGCCCCCACCTCCCGCGCCCACAGGCCGGCGGCGTTCACCACATGCTCGGCGGCGATCGTGCCTTGTTCCGTCACCACCTGCCAGCTGCCGTCGCCGCGCTGGCGAAGGTCCACCACCCGGTTGCGAAGATAGATCTCGGCCCCCGCCTTGCGGGCCGCGCGGGCATAGGCGTGGGTGGTGCCCGCCGGGTCGAGATGGCCGTCGAGCGGATCCCACAACCCGCCCAGCAGGCCATCGGTGGCGACGATGGGGCACAGCTCGCCTATCTCCGCCGGGCCGACGATCTCGGTTTGCAGCCCCATATGGCGGTGTTTGGCCCGCTCCGCCTTCAGAAAATCGAACCGTTCCGGCGTGTCGGCGATATTCAGCCCGCCCACATGATGCAGGCCGCAGGATGGACCGCCGCTCTCCTCCAGCTCGCGATAGAGGCGGATGGTATAGCCCTGCAACGCCGCCATGTTGGGATCGGAGTTCAAGGTGTGGAAACCGCCGGCGGCATGCCAGGTGGAACCGGAGGTCAGCTCGTCCCGCTCGATCAGCGCCACATCGCTCCAGCCGAATTTGGTCAGGTGGTAGAGGACGCTGCACCCGACCACGCCGCCGCCGATCACCGCCACCCGGACATGAGACTTCATCTCGGAGGTCATCGCCGCGCCCCTAGCCCAGCACCGAAAAGCTGCTGTTTTCGTTGATGTCCCGGTTGCGCGAAAAGAAGGCCATGGAGACCTGGCGCCCGGTGTGTTCGAGGCCAACGCTCACCGGCTCCCGGTCGTGGTCGCGCCCTGCCTCGCAGGCCAGGATCAGCTCCGCCATCATGCGCCCGGCGATGGGCGCGTTCTTGAACTGGTTGCCGCTGGTGCCGATGGCCAGATAAAAGCCGTCCAGGTCCGAACGGTCGTAGATCGGCCCCCAATCCTCGGTCACATCGTAAAGGTCCACCGCCCCCCGCGCCCGGTTGGGGATGCCCAGGCCGGGAATGCGCTGCGCCTGGCGCATCACCAGCGTCTGCCACATGCCGGTGAACTCCCTCAGGTAATCGTCGGCATCCACCCATTGCTTGTCGTCGCAGGGCGGATCCTCGCTGCCGATCAGCAGGTGGTTGCCGAGCTCGGGGCGGCAATAGGCGCCGATCTCGCTGTCGGAGAAAACATAGCCTTCGCGCTCGATATCGCAGCCCGGCGGCGCCGGCACATGGGCTACCTCGTGGCGCAGCGGGCGGGTGGTGATGCGCATCGTCCCTTCCAGCCCCGCCATGCGGTTCAGCTTCGAGGAATGGGGGCCGGCGACATTGACGACGATGGGCGCCAGCAGCTCCTCGCCGCCTTCCAGCGCCACCCCCTTCACCCGCCCGCCGCCGCGCAGAATGGCGGCCACGCAGGCGTTGAAGCGGAAGCTGGCACCCCGGGCCTCGGCGGCGCGCTGCACATTGTGGCCCGCCAGCTGCGGATCGGAGATATAGCCGCCGGCGGGGAAAAACACCGCCCCCGCCACCTCGCCTCCTGCCGGGATGCCGAAGGCGGGGTCGTCCACCCGGCGCGGCTGGCCGAAGGAGGCGGTGGAAAGGATCGGCAGGCGCGCCCGGGTTTCGGCCGCCGTCAGCTCCTCATAGGGGCAGCCGATCTCGTCCATCACCGCCAGGATGCCCGCCAGGAAACCGTTGTGGCGGCTTTTCATGACGATGCAGCCGCAATTGCGATAGCGGGCCATGCCGCGCTCGTCGCCCGCGCCGCAGAAAGCCTCCCAATCGGCCCACACGAAATGGCTTTCATAGGCGACGGCCGAACCGGCCACGGTGGAATAATAGGGCCGGACGATGGCGCAGGAATTGGCGGTAGAGCCATAGCTCGCCGCCGCCAGCCGGTCCAGGGCCAGCGTGTGCAGCCCCCTGGCGGCCAGTTCGCGCGCCACGCTGGCACCGATGATGCCCGCGCCTATGACGATGGCGTCCCAATGCCTTGCCATCTGCCCCTCCGCTCTGTCCTGGCACTCGCGTGCGCCCATGTAAGGGTAGGTTGACACGATTGTCACGGGCGAAGGCGGGGGCAGCTGGACAACGCTGGCGATAAGGCGATGATCGCCGCCACCGAAACCTTGCGGAGGCGCGGCCATGACGGCACCGCTCCATGGCGGGCGCGAGCTGCTCGCCATCCCCGGCCCCACCGCCATTCCCGACCGCGTGCTGGCGGCCATGCAGCGCCCCGCCATCGACATCTATGCCGGCGAGCTCCACGACATCACCGCCAGCTGCCTGGCCGGGCTGAAGCGCGTCTTCCGCACCGCCGGCGAGGTCTATATCTACGCGGCCAACGGCCATGGCGGCTGGGAGGCGGCCCTGGCCAACACCCTGGCGCAAGGCGACAAGGTGCTGGCCCTGGAAAGCGGCATGTTCGTGCCGGCCTGGTGCGAGATGGCCCGCGCCTCGGGCATCCAGACCGAGTTGCTGGCGGCGCCGGAACGCCGCGCCGTCTGCCCCGCGCGCCTGGCGGAACGCCTCGCCGCCGACCGTGGCCGCACCATCCGGGCCGTGCTGGTGGCCCAGACCGACACCGCCTCCGGCATCGAAAACGACATCGCCGCCATCGGCCGGGCCATGGCCGCTTCCGGCCACGACGCCCTGCTGATGGTCGATGCCGTCGCCTCCCTGGCCACGACGCCTTTCGCCATGGACGACTGGCGCGTCGATGTCGCCGTGGCCGGCTCGCAGAAAGGGCTGATGACACCGCCCGGCCTGGCCTTCGTCGCCGCTGGCGAGCGGGCGCGGCAGCGCCGCCCGGCCAGCGTTCCCCGCTACTGGGACTGGGCCTTCCGCGACGGGCCGGAGCATTACATGAAATATTGCGGCACCGCGCCCGAACACATGCTGTTCGCCTTGAACGAGGCCCTCGCCATGCTGTTCGAATCGGGCCTGGACGCCACCATCGCCCGCCACCGCCTCCTGGCCGGCGCCACCCAGGCCGCCATCGCCGGCTGGGCCCAGGCCGGCGTGCTGGAGTTCAACGCCCTGGCCGCCGCCGAGCGCGCCAAGGCCCTCACCACGGTGCGGGCGAACGGCATCGATCCCGCGCCGCTGCTGGCGCTGTGCCGCGAGCGTCTGGGCGTGGCGCTGGGCATCGGCATCGGGCCGCAGCTTTCCGGCACATCCTTCCGCATCGCCCATATGGGCCATGTCAACGCTGCCGCCATGCTGGGCGTGCTGGGCTGCGTGGAAACGGCGCTGGCCGCCCTGGCCATCCCCCATGGCGGCGGCCTGGCGGCGGCCATCGCCAGCCTGGCCGCCGCATCGCGCCCGCCCGCGCCGTGATGGAACGGCTGGCGCGGCACCGCCGTTCGGCCTAGGCTGGCGGCGGCAGCGCAAAGGGGCGCCATGAAGCTGGCCCGCCTGGCAGCCGGCGCGGGGCTGGACGAAATCGCGGCCATCCTCCACGCCGACGGTTGCGTGGCGGTCGAAAGGCTGGCACCGGAAACCGTCGCCGCCGCCGGGCGCGAGCTCGCTCCCCATATGGCAGCGGTTCCCTTCGGGGCCGGCAATTTCCACGGCGCCTGCGCCAAGAATGTCGAAGGCCTGGTGGGCAAATCGGCGGCCGCGCACCGCCTCATCCTCCACGAAACCGTGCTGGCGCTGGCCGACCGCCTGCTGCTGCCCCATTGTGTCCGCTATCAGCTCAACTACACCGGCATCATGCATCTGGAGCCGGGGGCCAAAGCCCAGGAGCTCCACCGCGACGGCGATCTCTACCCCTTCCGCCACCCCTGCCCGCCCACCATCCTGGCGGCCATGTGGGCGGCCAGCGATTTCACGGCCGAAAACGGCGCCACCCTGCTGGTCCCCGGCAGCCATCTGTGGGCGCACGAACGCCGCCCGCTGGCGGGCGACATCGTGGCGGCGGCCATGCCCGCCGGCTCGCTACTGCTCTATCTGGGCGGCCTCATCCATGGCGGCGGCGCCAACACCTCGCGCCACCACCGCCGCACCGGCATCGCCATCCAATACAGCCTGGGCTGGCTGCGCCAGGAGGAAAACCTGCATCTGGCGGTGCCGCCGGCGCTGGCGAAAACCCTGCCAGACCGGCTGGCCCGGCTGGTCGGCTATCAGTTCGGCGGCCCCTTCTGCGGCTTCGTCAACGGCGACGACCCCCACCGGCTGATCGAGGATACGCCGCTCTCCCCGCGCTGCCATTCCACCCCCGAGCTCGACCGCGCCGACGCCCGCCTGCCGCGCCTGCGCTGGGGCGACATCCAGGCCGTGCCCACCCCCGAAGGAAGCACGGCATGAACGCCCTCGACCTCCATCCCCCCAATGCGCCCATCGCCACCCTGGCCGCCGCGCTGCTGCAAGGCGGCTATGTCATCGTGGAAAGCCTGGCGCCACAGATCGCCGCGCAGGTGCGGGACGAGCTCGCCCCCCATATCCGGGCCGCGCCCTTGGGCCACACCCCCTTTCTGGGGCCGCGCACCAGGCGTCTGGGCGGCGTGCTGCAAAAATCCCCGGCCGCGCGCGAGCTGGCGATCCACCCCACCGTGCTGGCGCTGTGCGATCTGGCGCTGCTGCCCCATGCCGCCGCCTATCAGCTCAACTTCTCCGGCATCATGCACCTGGAACCCGGCGCCACGGCGCAGGAGCTTCACCGCGACGGCCTGCTCTATCCCATCCGCCATCCCTGCCCGCCCATGATGCTGCCCACCATGTGGGCGCTCAGCGATTTCACCGCCGCCAACGGCGCCACCCGCATCGCCCCGGGCAGCCATCTCTGGGCGCATGAGCGCGCGCCCGCCCCCGGCGAAACCATCGCCGCGGCCATGCCGGCGGGTTCGGTGCTGATCTACACCTCCGGCGTCTATCACGGCGGCGGCAAAAATCGCAGCCCCGCGCCCCGCACCGGCCTGGCGCTGCAATACAGCTGGGCCTGGCTGCGCCAGGAGGAAAACCAGTATCTCGCCAATCCGCCCGAAGTGGCAAAGCACTATCCCGAAAAGCTGCGGCGGCTGATCGGCTACGATTACGGCGGCCCCTTCCTGGGCTTCGCCCATGGCGACGACCCCCACCGCATCTTCGAACCGGGCTATAGCGGCCCACCCCAACGCTCCCGCCCGGAGATCGACGCCGCCTACAACCGCATCCAGCCCCTGCGCCTGGGCGATATCGAACCGGTAGACGGGGTTTGATTGTCATACCGATTTTTTGTCTCCAAGGCTCATTTCGATAAACTTCCAATAGGGTTGACTCTTTACTATATGCTCAATGGCTACTTCATCGAGAGCCTCATTGTGCCAAGGAATCTGGATTGTTAATGCAGAAAGCTTCCCAATATACAGCTGGCGGCCATAGCTATATCGCCACTTCTGACCTTTTATCATGGCAGCAACGAAGTACGAACTTGTGTGGCGAATTGGCTGCCGGGGAATGCAAACCACAACATTGTCAGTAGCCTGGAATTGCTCCATCTGAACAAATGCATCACCGCTCACTGTGCTTACAGTAATCAGACCAGGTGGGTGTAGAGTACCGCCATCAGACTGCTCGAAGTAGCCGACCACACCATTGTCCGCTTCCGTTCTTGAAACTGTCGCTACTTGGCCGTTTGCAAGATCTTTTAGAGAGTGAAAGTCACCTCGTGTCAGAACAAAAAGCTCATCCAGTCGCCGTTTCACCCACTCGCTCTCTCGCACGAGGCGAGTAGGCATTTTCTTCACGATGCAGGGCCGTTTATCCAAGGAGATATGCGCCAACAATTTCTCAATATCTCCTATATCGACGGGCATCTCTATCTCGACGGATTCGAGCTTGCGTCTGAAGCACTTTCGCCCATAGGAATATCTCCATCTCTTAGCATTTAGGAGCGCCGCCACGTATAGAAGAATGCGTGGGCTCATCGGTTTTATGGGCTCGAGAATTCCGATATCGTCCTTGGCACCGAAACGGTACGGACGATACTTAACCGTGAGAGGACTGCCGTTGTAGGCGACAGTTAGTGCATTTTCATGTTGCTGCTCTTTTGGAATTTGAAAGTAGCCAACGAGGCCATGATTGACATCACCACACGACACAAGCGGAATGTCGCCTGGCGCAAGCTCCTTGTCAGCTGCGTGGATATCACCGGACTGCACCCGGAACAGAGCTCCGATCATAACGGAACGATTCATTCTGCGCCGTCCCAAGATGATTTAACTCGATTGCGAACGAGGAATGCAGACGCATCCCTTAAAATGCTATCAACACCGTCAAGAATATCATCCGATTCCAAGATTTTCTGCTCCAGATAAGCTTCCGGAACGAGCTCCAGGAGATCGTCTTCAGGGTTGATGGGAGTAGCAATGATGAACCTATCCTTGCTGGCCACTGCAATGTCTGGATTGTCGAGAAACGCGCGAACCGTGGGAAGACATTTTTCCAAATGATTTGTAGTCATATCACTCGGAAGCCGTTTGCCTTTGGACTTCAGATGCCCATCTGTCTCTGCTCGGACCCATAGGACGGGTTTCCGTACGTCGTGGGGAACCCCCTGCCTGATAAACACACCGACTGGTGGTGCGCTCACAGGATAGAAGATGTCGATAGGCAGGGTGATAACCGAAAGTAATGTGTGTCGTTTCAGAAGGTTTTCCCGCCATGTCCTTGCCTGCCCCGATTTGGCCATTACCGAGTACGGCAGAATACTGAACAAACGTCCACCCCAAACCATCTGCCTTAGCGCATGGTCGACGAAATGATATTCCTTATCGCGCTTAAGCGAGAAGGGCGGATTCATGAGAACGCGCGTCACAGGAGGATGTGACGATTCCGTCCTGGAGAACTTGGCTGTGCGGACTCCGTTTGGGCTATTGCTCGAGACGACGAATTGCACCAGGCAGTTCGCTTGCTCGATGTTGTTCTTGCCATCACCGCGGAAGATCATGTTGACAATCGCTAGCGCGGCGATGCCATCATCCTGTTCGAGGCCGAATACGGAATGCCTTTTGAATTCCTCAATCTGTTTCCTTCCGCAAGAGCGTTTGACTTCTTCGAAGGCCGCCACGAGGAATCCACCAGTTCCGCATGTCGGGTCGTACACTATGTCGTTGGGTCCCATCCCAATGGCGCGCGCGGCGAATCTGGTGATGTGCCTAGGTGTCAGGACAATCCCGAGATCCTGCGCCCATCGTGCGTACTTCAGAAAAACCTCATAGAATGTGCCAAGCCAATCCGCTCCAGACTTCATGGCAGAGTGGATATTTAGGCCTCGCAAGTCCTGAAGTGTTTCTACCAATGCGCGCCGGAGTTTCACATGATTATCCTCGGCTGCAGGCAAGGGAAGTTGTATGTAATCCTTAAAACCTTGTTTGCCTTGCTGATTCAAAACACGAACTGCACGACTGTTGATGTCCTGAACAAGCAGGCTGGTGTCACGTTCCTCGATTTTTGGGCCGCTCTCAGTCAGCATAGAGAGAAGAAGTGCAGAAACTACTTTTGCGCGTTCATTCGGATTAATCGCGCCTTCATGGAGTGTTTCATTGATCGATTCCGCTGTTTTGATGAAAAGAAGTTCGTTGATCGGCGGATCCTCAAGATTGGGTTCGCCGTTCTCGATCAACTTTAAGCATTCGCTCTCGGACAGAAGGCCGGTGGTGTCGATGCCGTTGATTTGTATATTTTGCCACTCATGGCCGACGAAAAGTTGGCTATTGACAATATAGCCGTCATCTTCGTTTCCGGCTACACCAGAGACGATAGCGACTTTATATCTCGATCCCTCAATTAGCTTTGCCGCGTAGGCTCTAGCTTCATTCAGAGCCTCGCCGATCTGGGCGTGGTTGCGTTTCGCCTCGATAATCCAGAGATCACGCTCGCTTACTTTGACGATGTTCTCCGGCCGATCCAGGCCCAGGCATGACTTCAAGTACGGATTGGACAGGCACTCGTTCTGCGTCCACACCTGCCCTTCGTCGTTTCGCTCCGGGTTTCGCGTATGCCAGCCAAGCTCGCCGAGCTTCCGCTTGATGAACACATAGGCATCTACCTCCGTTGCGGCGGCCTTTTTCTTACCGGACGTTTTGCTGAGTTCTCTGTTCAAGCGACCAACTCGCGGTACATCAGCCGCTTGCTGGTCATTCCTTCAGCCATTCCGGCCATCCGGTCCAGCGTCCCGCGCGGACAGACATTGTAGCGGCCTGCGAACTCGCCGACATATCGGCCCAGATGCTTGCGGCTCATGTGGTGACAGGTGCCGTGATAGCCCCGCTTCAGCATGGCCCAGAAGAACTCCACGTCGTTGGTGTGAGCCGTGCCCCGCACATACTCGCCGACCGAGTGGTTGACCGTTTCGTGTCGGAAACCAGCAAGCCCGCGATAGGCACGGGCCTCGTCGGTGAAGATCTGGGCACCGGTTGCGGTGGTCTCATGCACGAAGCCTTGCAGGGCGGGCTATCGGTGGTGTCCACCACCCTGGCACCCCGCCCGCGCACGGTCAAGCCCGTTCAAGCCTGCTTGCCGGTGAGCCAGGAAGTCCGCCCAGGCGCGCCCGCAGCCCCTCGCGCCCCCGCGCTTCCGCCACCGCCCCGCGCCGCTTGCCAGGGCGCCTAGCGCGTTCTAAAGCGGCGGTGATGGCCTTCCTCACCGATGTCTCCCTGCGCCAGAAGGCGGCCGGCAACGCCATGCTGGCGCTGGGCACCTCGGTATGGGCGACCCATTTCCTGGTCACCGACGAACTGCTGCAAAGCTGGGATCCCTATTTCGTCACCGCTGCCAGGCTGGCGGCCGGCACCCTGTTCCTGGCCGCCTTCTATCTCGTTGCCACCCGCGGACGGGGGCTGCGCCATCTGCCGTGGCGGGCCGCCCTGCTGCTGGGCACGGCCGGCATCGCCTTTTCCACCATGCTGCTGACCCTGGGCGTCAAACATGCCGGGCCGGTGCCGGCGGCCATCGTCGCTGCCGGAGCGCCTATCGTCGCCGCCTTCGTGGCCCGCATCGGCTTCGGCATGCCGCTGGCCGCCGCGGTCGCCGCCGGGGCGGTGGTGGCAGCGGCCGGCGGCGTGCTGGCGGCGCTGGGGCCGGGCGAGGCCAACGCCGACCAATTGCGGGGCGGCGAGCTGCTGATCCTCCTCTCCATCACCGTCTTCGCCTGGTATTCCATCGGCGCCCAGCGCTGGATGGGCAGCCTTTCCCAGCTGGGCATCACCGCCGTCACCATTGCCGTCGGCGCCGCCGCCATGGCGCTGGCCCTGCCCGCGCTGCTGCTGGCCGGCATCGCCCAGGCGCGCTTTTCCCTCGATAGCGTCTCGCTGGCCTATATCCTCTATCTGGGCGCCGGGCCGGCCTCGTTCGCCCTGTTTGCCTGGCATTGGGGCATCAGCCGCATCGGCGTCACCGTGGCCTCGATCTACGGCAATCTGGTGCCGGTGGTGGTGGTCGCCATCCGCGCCGTCCAGGGCGAGGCGCCCAGCGAATCCCACCTGGCCGGCGGCGCCCTGATCGTCGCCGGCGTGCTGATCGCGCAGCTGTTGCCGCCACGGCGGCGGCGTCCGGCCGCCGCGTCTACGCCAGGCGGAGGCCAGCGGCCATGACCGCCGCCACAGCCCCGGACGCCCCGCGCCCGCTCGTGGCCCTGGCCCTGGTCAGCCTGGGCCACGGCCTCAATCATCTGCTGGTGATGGCGGTGCCGCCGCTGGTGGTGGTCTGGACCGCAACCTTCGCCGTCGATTACGCCGCCATCGGCCTGGTGATGGCGGCCGTGGCGGTGGCTTCGGCCGCCGCCGTGCTGCCGGTGGGCTTTCTGGTGGACAGGGTGCCGGCCCGGCTGGTGCTGATCGCCGGGCTGACGGTCATTTCGCTGGCCACCATCGGCTTCGGCCTGGCGCAATCCTATTGGCATCTGCTGGCCTGCGGCGTGCTGGCCGGGCTGGGCAACACGGTGTTCCATCCCTGCGGCTACACCATTCTGTCGGCCGCGGTGCCGCGGGCCTGGCTGGGCCGCGCCTTCAGCATCCACACCTTCGCCGGCTATGCCGGTTTCGCGGCTACCCCCGCCATCCTGGGCCTGGCCCTGCTCTATGGGGATTGGCGCGCCGCCCTGATCGCCATGGGCTGCGCCGGGCTGACGGTGGCCGCGCTGATGGCCCTCGCCCGCCGCCAACTGCACGACGGACGCGAGCGGCGCGGCGACGCCGCACAGGGTGCGCAGGGTGCGCAGGGCGGGCGCGCCGGATTCGGGCGCAAAAACGCCGCCACGGGTATCGGCCTGCTGCTTTCCCTGCCGGTGGCGATGTGCTTCCTGTTCTTCCTGCTCACCACCATCGCCTATTGGGGCTTCGATGGCTTCCTGCCCGCCGCCCTGTTCGAACATCACGGCGTGCCCGAGGCCACCGGCACCTTCGCGCTCAGCGTCTTTTTCGGCTTCACCGCCCTGGGCATCCTGGCGGGCGGCGTCCTGGCCGACCGCACCCACCGCCACGGCCTCACCGCCGCCCTGGGCTTTTCCGTCGCTGCCGCGGCCATCTTTCTGATCGGCGAGATCGAGGGGTCCATCGCCGCCATCCACATCCTGATCGCCATCGCCGGCCTGGGTTCCGGCGTCGTCACCCCCTCGCGCGATCTGATCGTCCGCAAGGTCACGCCAACGGGCGAAACCGGCAAGGTGTTCGCCTTCATGACCTTCGGCATGGATGCCGGTTCCGCCCTGGCGCCGCCGGCCTTCGGCCTGCTGATGGATGGCGGCCAGGCGCTGTGGCTTTTCCGGGCCACCGCGCTGATGCTGCTGCTTTCCATCCTCACCGTCGCCGCCACCCGGCGCGTCCACACCCGCATGGAGCCCCACCCGCATGGAACATGAGCCATGACCCCCGACGCCATCGCCCGCGCCGCCGCCCACGCCATCGCCGCCCGCGACGCCGGCGGCCCCGTCCCCCGCCTGCCGCCCTCCCTGCGCCCGCAAACCGAGGCCGAAGGCTATGCCGTTCAGGACGAAGCGATTCGCCAGCGGGCGGCGGCGGGCCGGGCGCAGGCCGGCTGGAAGATCGGCTGCACCACCGCCACCATGCAGCGCATGCTGGGCCTGGACGGCCCCGCCGCCGGCGCCGTCTATGGCGCCGATATTCACCCCAGCCCGGCGCGGATGGCGGCCGCCGCGCTGTGCCATCCGGTGGTGGAATGCGAGATCGCCGTCCGCATCGCCGCCGACCTCGCCCCGCGCCCCGGCGGCCATGATCGGGAAAGCGTCGCCGCCCATGTCGGCGCCTGCATGGCCGCCATCGAACTGGCCGAGATGCGCCTGCCGGAACGCGAACATATGGCAGTGGGCGAGCTGGTGGCCGACGATTTCTTCCAGAAGGCCGTCGTCCTGGCCCCGGAGCTGTCCGCCTGGCGCGCCCTGGACCTCGCCCGCCTCGCCGCCACCACCGCCGTAGCCGGCAAGCGCCGTGGCGAAGGCATCGGCGGCGACGTCATGGGCCATCCCTTCGCCGCCCTGGCCTGGCTGGCCAATGCCCTGGCGGCCCGGGGCAAGGCGCTGCGAAAGGGCCAGATCGTGCTGACCGGCTCCATCGTCCAGGCCACCCCCATCGCCGCCGGCGAGACCGCCATCTGCGCCGTCGCCGGCCTGGGCCAGGCCAGCCTGACGCTCGTCTAGGCAGCGGGTGCGCGCGGCGCGGCGTGCTAATCTTCCCTTCCGCCGCCTTGCGAGAGCCTCCCCCATGATCCCGCGCTACACTCGCCCCGGCATGGCCGCCATCTGGGAGGCGGAAAACCGCTTTCGCATCATGCTGGAGATCGAAATCCTGGCGGCCGAGGCCATGGAGGAGTTGGGCGATGTGCCGCAGGGCGTCGCTGCCGCCCTGCGCGAACGCGGCGCCTTCGATGTTCGTCGCATCGACGAGATCGAGCGCGCCACCCGCCACGACGTGATCGCCTTCCTCACCGATGTCGCAGAACGGGTCGGCGACGAGGCCCGCTTCATGCACCGCGGTATGACCTCATCGGATGTGCTGGATACCTGCCTCGCCGTGCAGCTGACCCAGGCCGCCGACCTGCTGATCGAGGACACCGACACCCTGCTGGCGGCGCTGGAACGGCGCATGCGCGAGCACGCCGCCACCCTGTGCGTGGGGCGCAGCCACGGCATTCACGCCGAACCCACCACCTTCGGCCTGAAGCTGGCCGGCCATTATGCCGAGTTCCGCCGCGCCCGGCGCCGTCTCTGCGCCGCCCGCCAGGAGATCGCCACCTGCGCCATCTCCGGCCCGGTCGGCACCTTCGCCAGCGTCGATCCGCGCGTGGAAGCCCATGTCGCCGCCAGGCTGGGGCTGGAGGTGGAGCCGGTTTCCACCCAGATCGTCCCCCGCGACCGCCACGCCGCCTTTTTCGCCGCCCTGGCCGTGGTGGCCTCTTCGGTCGAGCGGCTGGCGGTGGAAATCCGCCACCTGCAGAGAAGCGAGGTGGGCGAGGCCGGGGAGAGTTTCGCCAGCGGCCAGAAGGGCAGCTCTGCCATGCCGCACAAGCGCAACCCGGTGCTCTCCGAAAACCTGACCGGCCTGGCCCGCCTGGTGCGCGCGGCCGTCGTGCCGGCCCTGGAAAACGTGGCCCTGTGGCACGAACGGGACATTTCCCATTCCTCGGTCGAGCGCAACATCGCCCCGGACGCCACCACGGGGCTGGATTTCGCCCTGGCGCGGCTGGCCGGTGTGGTGGACGGGCTGGAGATCCATCCCGAAGCCATGCGGGCCAATCTGGAACGGCTGGGCGGGCTGGTGTTTTCGCAGCGGGTGCTGCTGGCGCTGACCGATGCCGGCGCCTCCCGGGAGGAGGCCTATCGCCTGGTTCAGGCCTGCGCCATGGCGGTCTGGCGCGATGGCGGCAGCTTTCAGGTGCGGCTGAAGGCCGAGCCGGAGGCGGTGCGGCGGCTTTCGGAGAGCGGCATCGAGGCACTGTTCGATTACGGTTTTTACACCCGCCACGCGGCGGCGATCATCGAACGGGCCCTGGCGGCCTGAAAACCGGGCCTATTGCGCCTCGATCTGCTGGCGCGCCTCTTCCTCCAGCGCCGCCAGGCGGGCGCGCAGCTTGTGCTCGTCGATGTCCAGGCCGGCGGCCTGGCAATCGGCCAGCATCTTTTCGATCACGTCGTCGGCGCCGGGGCGTTCGAAATCGGCTTCGATCACCTCGCGGGCATAGGCCTGGGCGTCGGCGCCGGATTTGCCCAGATGCTCGGCCAGCCACAGGCCCAGCAGCTTGTTGCGCCGCATGGCGACCTTGAAGGCCGTTTCCCGGTCGTGGGCGTATTTGCCTTCCTGGCCTTTCTTGCGTTCTTCGAACAGCGTCATGGGCTTTTTCCACTTTGCATCGGGGAACCATACCCCTGACGCGCCAAGCCGCCAAGCCCGCATGGCGAACGGCGCGAACGGCGCCGTGGCCGCCCGTTCACAATCTCGACCGATACGCTGTATCGAGGCCGCCACCGATGCCGTGGCCCATGACATGGGCGAGACTGGCGGCAAGGCTGGCGGCCAGATTGGCGGCGTGGGCGGCGCTGGCAGCACCGTCGCCGGCGGCCGTGACCAGAGCCGTGCTGGCCGCGCTCAATTCGGCGGCGGCGAGAGCGAAGGCGGCGCAAGCGGCGGCAGTGGCGGCGGCATCGTGCGGTTGCTGTCTATCGAGGCCAGGGAAGCCGTGGGCATAGGAAGCAAAATTTCCGTTAGCCTCCCCGATAGCGGCGCGGGCAGCCTCGACGATGCTTCCCTCCACCTTTTGCAGATGTTCGCGGGCGGCCGCCAGGGCGGCAGAGACGGCCTTGAAATGATCGTCCCACGCCTTGATATAGTCGTCCCACGTCTTGGGATGGCTGTCCCACTCGTCGTGCAGGCAACGCCGAGCGGCGGCGAGATGGTCGGCGGCCTTCGCCAGGGCGTCAGCGCCGGTCCCGTCGGCAGCGGCGAGGTCGCGCAACGTCGCGATGGCAGGGTCCAGGGTGCTGTCGGCCTCCCTATGGCCGAAAGTCGCCTGGCGTTCCCGGTAGCGCGCCAGGGCGCTGGCAACGCTGGCGATGCGGGCGGTGACGGTCCAATCCGGCCAGGGCGGGGTGTCGGGGGCGCAAGCGGTTTTCATGGTGTCGTTCTGGATTCAGGGGTGCTTTCGGGGCGCGCGCCGGGGATGCGATGACGCCTGGAGCCTGCTTTCGCCAGCCACTGGCGCCCTCTTGCAAGCCACGCGCCCTTGCGCGCCGGGCCGGATGGCATCATATGCAGGGCTGGCGCGCGGGGTCAAGCTCGTCGTTCGGCCCGCTTGTGGATGCAGGGCCTGTGGACACAACAGGTTGTGTCTGGGGAAGCTGGCCGGTTAGGGTTGCGTCCAGCCGGCGCGGCGCCCCCTTCGATCCCCGCAGGGGCAGCGCCGGAAAACATCCGAGGAATCGAAGGAGTCTGGCCATGGCTCGCCGCAGGCGCGTATATGAAGGCAAGGCGAAGGACTTCTACGAAGGCCCCGAACCGGGCTTTCTGGTCCAGCATTTCAAGGATGTCGCCTATGCGCGCCGCCCGCAGAAAAGCGGCGTGATCGACGGCAAGGGCGTCATCAACAACCGCATCAGCGAATATCTGACCACCCGGCTGGGCGAGATTGGCGTGCCGACCCGTTTCGTCCGCCGTCTGAACATGAGGGAACAGCTGGTGCGCGAGGTGGATGTGCTGCCGGTGGGGGTGGTGGTCCACAATGTCGCCGCCGGCGAGTTCGCCCGCAAATTCGCCCTGAAAGAGGGCACCCGGCTGCCGCGCTCGATCGTCGAGTTTTATCTGCGTTCCGAGGAGCTGGGCGATCCCCATGTCTGCGAGGAGCACATCACCGCCTTCGACTGGGCGACGGCCCAGGATATCGACGACATGATCCACCTGTCGCTGCGCATCGACGATTTCATGACCGGCCTGTTCATGGCCGTGGGCATCCGCCTGGTGGGCTTTTCGCTGACCTATGGCCGGCTTTATTTCGAAGACAGCATGCGCCTGGTGGTGGCCGACGAGATCAGCCCCGACAGCTTCCTCCTGTGGGACATGTCCACCGACGAGCCCATGGGCATGGAGCGGTTCGTGCGCGATTTGGGCGATGTCGCCGAATCCTACCGGGAGGTGGCGCGGCGCCTGGGCATCATGCCCGAGACCAACAACCTGACCCCCTCCCCGCCGACCGGCGGTGGGGCGCGCGGCGGCGCCAGGCGCAGACGACCGGCATCGTGAAGGCCCGCATCCACATCACGCCCAAGCCGGGGGTGCTGGACCCCCAGGGCAAGGCCATCGCCCGCGCCCTGGCGACGCTGGGTTTTCAAGGCGTGGGCGAGGTGCGCCAAGGCAAGGTGATCGACCTGGAGCTGGCCGCCGACGACCGCGACGAAGCCCGCCGACGCGTCGATCGCATGTGCCGTCGCCTGCTGGCCAACAGCGTGATCGAAAACTACGCCATCGAGCTGGCCTGAGTCATGATGGTCTTGCCCTGGGCGGCGCCGGGCGACGGCGGATCGCTGCCAGCGGCGGGGCCGTGAAGGCCGCCATCGTCGTCTTTCCCGGCACCAACCGGGAGGCCGAGATGAAGGCGGCCCTGGAAGGCGCTGGCGCCACTACCGAATTGGTCTGGCACGGCGATGGCGCCCTGCCCGCCTGCGATCTTCTGGTGCTGCCGGGCGGCTTTTCCTATGGCGATTATCTGCGCTGTGGCGCCATGGCGGCCCGCTCGCCGGCTATGGCGGAGGTGGCGCGGCGGGCGCGGGCCGGGCGCCCGGTGCTGGGCGTGTGCAACGGCTTTCAGATGCTGATCGAGGCCGGCCTTCTGCCCGGCGCCCTGTTGCGCAATGCCGGCCTGGATTTCGTGTGCCGCGATGTCCATCTGCGGCTGGAAAACCCGCAGCCGCTGACCGGCACCCTGAAGGCCGGCGCCACCATGCGCGTGCCCGTGGCCCATGGCGAGGGCAACTACACGGCCGACGCCGCCCTGCTGCGCCGCCTGCGCGATTCCGGCCGCATCGTCTTCCGCTATGTCGCCGGCCCCGGCGAACCCGCCTGGCGCGCCAACCCCAATGGCAGCAGCGACGCCATCGCCGCCATCGCCAACCGCGCCGGCAATGTGCTGGGCATGATGCCCCATCCCGAAAATGCCAGCCTCCCCCGCCAGGGCAGCGGCGATGGTGCCGCCTTCTTTCGCGCCCTGGTGGAGGCGGTGGAGGCGCTGTCGTGACGCCGGAGGCCGGCCCCGAAGCCGCCCTGCGCCTGGGCCTCACCCGGGACGAATACCGCCGGCTGCTGGCCGTTCTGGGCCGCCGCCCCAGCTTCACCGAACTGGGCATCGTTTCCGCCCTGTGGAGCGAGCATTGTTCCTACAAATCCAGCCGCCGATGGCTGAAAACCCTGCCCAGCGACGCCCCCTGGGTGATCTGCGGGCCGGGCGAGAACGCCGGCGTGGTCGATATCGGCGCCGGGCGGGCGGCCGTCTTCAAGATGGAAAGCCACAACCACCCCAGCTTCATCGAACCCCATCAGGGCGCCGCCACCGGCATCGGCGGCATCATGCGCGACATCTTCACCATGGGCGCCCGGCCCATCGCCTGCATGAACGCGCTCCGCCTCGGCGCGCCCGAACATCCCCGCACGCGCTATCTGGTGGCCGGGGTGGTGGGCGGGATCGCCGCCTATGGCAACTGCGTGGGCGTGCCGACGCTGGGCGGCGAGATCGGCTTCCACGCCAGCTACAACGGCAACAACCTGGTCAACGCCCTGTGCGTGGGCATCGGGCCCGCCGACCGCATCTTCTCTGCCGCCGCCGCCGCCGTCGGCGCGCCGGTGGTCTATGTCGGCTCCAGAACCGGGCGCGACGGCATCCACGGCGCCAGCATGGCCTCGGCCTCCTTCGGCGACGATGTGGAGGCCAGCCGCCCGACGGTGCAGGTGGGCGATCCCTTCACCGAAAAACTGCTGCTGGAGGCCTGCCTGGAGCTGATGGAAGGCGACGCCATCCTCGCCATCCAGGATCTGGGCGCGGCCGGGCTGGCCTGCGGCTCCGTGGAGATGGCGACCAGGGGCGGCACCGGTATGGCGCTGGACCTGGACGCCGTGCCCTGCCGCGAGCAGGGCATGAGCGCCTTCGAGATCATGCTTTCCGAAAGCCAGGAGCGGATGCTGATGGCGCTTCGCCCCGAAGCGGAGGACCGCGCCCGCGCCGTGTTCGCGAAATGGGAGCTGGACTTCGCCGTTATCGGCCGCATCGACGCCAGCGGCCGCCTGGCACTGACCAAGGGCGGCGAGCTGGCGGCCGACCTGCCGCTGGCCCCGCTGGCCGAACAGGCGCCGCTTTATGACCGCCCCTGGCGCCTGCCCCCACCCCCGCCGCCGCTGGAGACCGCCACCCTGCCGCCGCCGCCCGCCCTGGACCGGGCGCTGCTGACCCTGATCGCCTGCCCGGACCTCGCCTCGCGGCGCTGGATCTGGGAGCAATACGATCATCTGGTGATGGGCCGCACCGTGCAGCGCCCGGGCGGCGATGCGGCCGTGGTGGAGCTGCCCGGCGGCGGCGGCCTGGCGATCGCCACCGATTGCACGCCGCGCTATTGCGCCGCCGATCCGGTGGCGGGCGGGCGCCAGGCGGTGGCCGAGGCCTTTCGCAACCTGACCGCCGTCGGCGCCCGGCCGCTGGCGGTGACCGATTGCCTCAATTTCGGCAGCCCGGAACGCCCGCAAACCATGGGGGCCTTCGTGGGCGCGGTGAAGGGCATCGGCGAGGCCTGCCGCGCCCTGGCCATGCCGGTGGTCTCCGGCAATGTCTCGTTCTACAACCAGACCGGCGATCACGAGGTGCAGCCGACGCCGGCCATCGGCGCCATCGGCACGATCGACGATCTGGACCGCATGGCCCGCATCGGCTTTGCCCGCCCCGGCGAGGCCGTGGCGCTGATCGGGGCCGGTGGCGGCCATCTGGGCGCCAGCCTCTATCTGCGCGAGCTGCTGGGGCGCGAACAGGGGCCGCCGCCGCCGGTGGATCTGGCCGCCGAGCGCCGCAACGGCGATTTCGTGCGCGCCCTGATCGGCGAGGGGCTGGTGACGGTCTGTCACGATGTCGCCGATGGCGGCCTGCTGGTGGCGCTGGCAGAGATGGCGCTGGCCGGCGGCATCGGCTGCCATGTCGCCGCCCCCGCCGGCGTGGCGGCGGATGCCTTCTGGTTCGGCGAGGACCAGGGGCGCTATGTGCTGGCGGTGGCGGGGGACGGGGCCGAAGCGGTGGCGCGGGCACAGGCGGCGGGCGTTCCGGCCCTGGTTCTGGGCACCACCGGGGGCGACGCATTGACAGTCGAAGCCAGCGCGTCCATACCGCTGGCAAGCCTGCGCGAGCGGCACGAGGGCTGGCTGCCGAACTATATGGCGGCGGGCGGGGAGGAAAGGCGATGGCGATGAGCGCGGCCGAGATCGAGGCCATGATCCGCGAGGACTTTCCCGACGCCAGCGTGGAGATCGAAGATCTGCGCGGCGACGGCAACCACTACGCCGCCACCGTCACCAGCGCCGCCTTCAGCGGCAAAAGCCGCGTCCAGCAGCACCAGCTGGTCTATAAGGCGCTGAAGGGCAGGATGGGCGGCGACCTGCACGCCCTGGCCCTGACCACCCGCACGCCCTGACCAACTCACCGGAGAACGCCATGAACCTGGACACAGCCACCAAACAGCGCATCGACAACGAAATCGCGGCCAACGACGTGGTGCTCTTCATGAAAGGCACGCCGGTATTCCCCATGTGTGGGTTTTCGGCCGCGTCGGTGCAGATTCTCAGCCATCTGGGGGTGCGCTTCAAAGGCATCGACGTGCTGGCGGACCCGGCGATCCGCGACGGCATCAAGACCTTCAGCGACTGGCCCACCATCCCGCAGCTCTATGTCAAGGGCGAGTTCGTGGGCGGCTGCGACATCATGAAGGAAATGTATGCCAGCGGTGAGCTGGCGAGCTATCTGGACCAGCACGGCGTCACCACCGATTCGGCCTGACCATGGCCGCCGATGCCGCCGATGCCGCCGATGCCGATGTCGTGGACGTGGGCGCCATCCGGGGCTATCACGTGCACGTCAATTTCGGCCCGGAAAGCCGCGCCGCGGCCGTGGCCCTGCGCGACGAGATCGCCAGCCGCTTCGAGGTCGTGCTGGGCCGGGTGTGGGACAAGCCGGTGGGGCCGCATCTGGCGCCCATGTACCAGGTGGCCTTCGAGCCGGAGGAGTTCGCCCGCATCGTCCCCTGGCTGATGCTGAACCATCGCGGCCTTTCCATCATGATTCACCCAGAGAGCGGCAATGTGGTCGCCGATCACCGCGACAACGCCCTGTGGATCGGCGAGAGGCTGGGGGTGAAGGTGGAGGCTTTGTCGTGATGAGGCGGGGTGGAGTGCGTGGCGCTCTCGCCGCGCAAGGCTGACATCACGGAAGGAACGAAAATGGGCATTTTCGACAGAATCAAGGCGGAAATCGCTCTGGGAACGGTTATTTACAGAAAATGGACGGTGCAAGAGGTGAGAAAATTGAAAACACCGCCGGGCGAATTTGCTCTTATCTATTGGATGCCGGGAGGTCATAAAAATCCAAAAGGTCATAAAAGGAATATCAAAGAATCTGAATGGAACAAGGCATACAATCAACTCATGACCGCCGGCTGCTTCCGTCTTTCGTGGTTTAAGGCAAATATGAGGGCAAACATAGGAAAGTGCAATCGTGGAGGGAATTGCAACTTCCACGCCATAGGCGGCGTGTTCTGCGTTATGGGAATTGCCAATTTCGCTGGCAAATACAAAGGAATGTATCTGAAAATCACACAAATTCCGTGATGGACTCCTCAGGAAATGGTCAATCGAGCTCCGACAGGTCTCCCCACCTTGCCATTCTACGAGGGAAAACAATGCCGTTCTACCGGATGAGCCTGATGGCAATACCTTTGTTGTTGGGCGCTTGTGCGACAATCATCGAGGGCGGCGATCAGAATATCTCTGTGATCACCTATCCGCCACAGGCACAATGCAAACTGGTTCGGGGTGGCGATATTGTCGCATTCATCAATCCAACCCCGGGCACAGTTTCATTGGAGAAGGGCGCGGACGACGTCGTCGTGCATTGTATGAAGGACGGCTATTTCGACAGCATCGTAACCATGGAGAGTTCCCTTCAGGACATGACTTTCGGTAACATCGTCTTCGGTGGCATCGTCGGTGTCGCGGTGGATGCTGCAAGCGGGGCGATGCACGAATACGATGCCAGTGTCACGGTGGCCCTGGTGCCGGATCGTTTCGCAAGCATCGAAGCGCGCGATGAGTTCTTTGCTCAACAGGAACGTCAGGTGAAAGCCGAAGCGGCATCCACTATCTCAAAGGGCATGGAAATCTGCCAATGCGATCCTGTGCCCGATTTTCAGAGCACCGATTATGCTAACCACCGCAAGAAATCCTGCCAGCCTGCCGAGCAGAATTGCGACGATCTGGTGAAGACGATCGAAACACAACGCGATGCCAGGCTATATGAATTATCGGCCCAGAAGGACGCTGCCACGGTTGACTGACCGCTCGCAGAATCCTGGCACGAATCGCGGTAGCAGTATTCCGCCTGCATAAGATCGGAGGCTCACGAAGACACCCGCCCTCACCCTCCCCGGCGCCGACCAAGACGCAGGCGCAGGGCGTTCAGGCGGATGAAGCCTTCGGCGTCGCGCTGGTCATAGACCGCGTCGTCCTCGAAGGTGACATGGGCCAGGCTGTAGAGCGAATGGGGGGAGCGGCGGCCGGTGACGGTGCAGCTGCCCTTGTAGAGTTGCATGCGGACGCTGCCGGAAACGTGCTCCTGGCTGCGGTCGATGGCCGCTTGCAGCATGGCCCGTTCCGGCGCGAACCAGAAGCCGTTGTAGATCAGCTCGGCATAGCGCGGCATCAGCTCGTCTTTGAGGTGGGCGGCGCCGCGGTCCAGGGTGATCTGCTCCATGGCGCGATGGGCAGCCAGCAGCAGCGTGCCGCCCGGCGTTTCATAGACGCCGCGGCTTTTCATGCCGACGAAGCGGTTTTCCACCAGATCCAGCCGGCCTATGCCATGGGCACCGGCCAGGGCGTTGAGGCGGGTCAGCAGGCGGGCGGGGGAAAGCTCCTCGCCGTCCACCGCCACCGCATCGCCCTTCTCGAAGGCGATTTCGACCTCGGCCGGATCGTCGGGCGCCTGGCGCGGATCGACGCTGCGCGAATAGACATAAGCTGGCGGCGCCTGCCAGGGGTCTTCCAGCACCTTGCCTTCGGCCGAGGTGTGCAGCAGATTGGCATCGACCGAAAATGGCGCCTCGCCGCGCTTGTCGCGGGGGATGGGGATCTGGCGGCTTTCGGCCCAGGCGATCAGCGCGCTGCGGGAGGAAAGCTCCCACTCGCGCCAGGGCGCCACGATGCGGATGTCGGGATCGAGGCTGGCGTAGCCGAGTTCGAAGCGCACCTGATCGTTGCCCTTGCCGGTGGCGCCATGGGCGACGGCGTCGGCGCCGCTGGCATGGGCGATTTCGGTCTGGCGTTTGGCGATCAGCGGGCGGGCGATGGAGGTTCCCAGCAGATAGGCGCCTTCGTAGAGGGCGTTGGCCCGGAACATGGGAAAGACATAATCGCGAACGAATTCCTCGCGCAGATCCTCGACATAGATCTCCTTCACCCCCATGGCTTCGGCCTTGGCCCGGATGGGCGCCAGCTCCTCGCCGCCGCCGAGATCGGCGGTGAAGGTGACCACCTCGCAGCGATAGGTTTCCTGCAGCCAGCGCAGGATCACCGAGGTATCGAGGCCGCCGGAATAGGCCAGCACCACCTTGGCGATGCCGCTCGCCCTGCCTTCCCCCTGGGCCATCAGTCCGCTTCCTTCATGGCGAAAATGTCGATCTCGATCGCCATGTCGTCATAGGCCAGCGCCGGCAGCGGCACGCCGGTGGAGGCCGGGCCGGGATCGCTGAAATAGGACGAGCGGATCGGCAGGTTGGCGTGGAGCGCATCGGCGCCGCAATCGCCGCGATAGACGGTGGTCACCTTGCAGACATCGTCGTAGGCGGCGCCCAGCTCGCCCAGGATGGCGCCGATATGGGCCATGGCGGCATGGGTCTGGGCCGAAAGGTCGCCGGGGTGGACCGCCCTGCCCTGTTTGTCGAGGGAGACCTGGCCGCCCAGAAAGATCATCTCCTCGCATTTCAGGCCGTGCTTGTAGGGAAGATGAACATGCCAGTCCCACAGGCTTTCGGGCCAGGCATGACGGCGCGGCAGACGGCTGCCATCCTCGCCCAGCATAGCGACCATGGAGATGGCGATCTTCACCCCTTTATCGGCATGGCGCGGGATGGGAACCCCGGTCGCCGCCGGGCCGGGTTCGTTGAAATGGGCAGCGCAGGCCAGGGCGGCCGCCTCGAAATCGGCGATGCCGGCCCCGCCCGCATACCAGCGGTTGATCTTCACCACATCGTCGAAACCGGCGCCGAAATGGGCCAGCACCCGGCCCGCCTGGGCCATCGCCTGGCGGGTCTGGGCGACGATGTCGCCAGCGTGGAAAACGGCGCCGGCCACATCGATGGGCTGCTGCGCCGAAAGGAAGATCATGCGCCCGGCGCGCACGCCATGGGCGAAAGGCGCCGGCAAGGGCTGGCCCAGAATCACGGGGGCATAGCTGCGCGGGATGCGCCCGCCATCCTTGCGGCGCATGGCATAGCCCTCGATCTCCACCGCCAGCCCCTCATAGGCAAGCCAGGGAACCGGCACCGCGGTAATGGCCGGGCGGCAGACGGGCGGCAGGCAGGCGCCCACCATGTTCAGGAAGGCGTCCTGGCTCACGCTGCCATCGTTGACATAGAAGGCGAGCAGGGTCACCAGGTCTTCCAGGTCGCAGTCCAGGCCTTCCAGCACGCGGGCCACATGGCCCATGACGCGGCGGGTTTGCAGGGCGAGGTCGCCATGGTTCAGCACCCGCCCGGCCGGCGTCATGTCCACCTGGCCGCCGATCCAGATCATCTCGCCGCAACGCAGGCCGTGCTTGTGGACCAGCTTCACCGGCCAGTTCCAATGCCCTTCGGGCCAGCAATGGCGCTTTTTCATGGCTCTCTCCCCATGGCTTTTTCCCATGCGGCGGCGAGCATGGACCGGGCGGGCGCCCGGCGGCAAGAACGCGCCCCAGCGCCGCCGCCCCGGCGCGGGCGCGCTCAGGCGGCGGCCTCGGCCAGTTCGCTGCGGCGGCGCCGGACGCTGGCGGATTTCAGCTGGCCGCAGGCCGCCAGAATGTCGCGCCCGCGCGGGCGGCGGATGGGCGCCGACAGGCCGCCATCGTTGACGATGGCGGCGAAGGCGCGGATGCGATGGGCGGGCGAGCAGGCATAGGGCGCGCCGGGCCAGGGATTGAAGGGGATCAGGTTCACCTTGGCCGGAATGTCCCGCAGCAGGGCCACCAGGGCGCGGGCTTCGGCGGCGCCGTCGTTGACGCCGTCCAGCATGACATATTCGAAGGTGATGCGGCGCGCATTGCCGGCCCCGGGATAGGCGCGGCAGGCGGCCAGCAGTTCGGCGATGGGGTATTTGCGGTTGAGCGGCACCAGGCGGTCGCGCACATCGTCGCTGACGGCGTGCAGCGAGACGGCGAGATCGACCCGCAGCTCCTCTCCGCAACGGGCCAGCATGGGCGCGACGCCGGCGGTGGAAAGCGTGATGCGCCGGCGCGAGAGCGCGATGCCCTCCGCGTCCATGACGATCTCCAGCGCCGCCTTGACGTTGTCGAAATTGTAGAGCGGCTCGCCCATGCCCATCATGACGATGTTGGAAAGCAGGCGGCGCCCGTCGGCGGGCGCGGGCCATTCGCCCAGGCTGTCGCGGGCCAGCATGAACTGGCCGACGATCTCCCCTGCCTCCAGGTTGCGCACCAGGCGCTGGCTGCCGGTGTGGCAGAAACTGCAAGTGAGCGTGCAGCCGACCTGGGAGGAGACGCACAGGGCGCCGCGCCCGTCTTCGGGAATGTACACGCTTTCGAACAGATGACCGCCGGAGCGCAGCAGCCATTTCTGCGTGCCGTCGGCGCTGGTCTGGTGGCGGACGATCTCCGGCCTGTCCAGGCAGCAGCGCTCGGCGAGGCGCTGGCGCAGGGGGCGGGCGAGCGTGGTCATGGCGGCGAAATCGGTGGCGCCGCGGTGGTAGATCCAGTGCCAGAGCTGGCGCACGCGAAAGGGTTTCTCGCCCATGGCGGCGAGTTCGGCCGCCAGCTGGGCGCGGGAGAAGCCGATGAGGTTGCGGCGGGGGATGGGGGTCATGGTTGAAGCCTTAGGCCATGCTTCGACGGGTATATCAAAATAAATATCAAATGCACAAGTTGGTGCATATCACGGGTTCGCCCAGTGAATGACGAGCTTATCTTTATCGCAAAAATCGCAAGCATTCTTTTCACGTGTGAACCCAGTTTCTTTCGACAGTACTTCGTTGGTTTTACGATTCACAGTCTGCCTTCTTATCGATAGTGCGCTAGCGATGCAGTCATCGCATACAGGTCTTGGTGAAACTTGAAACAAATAATCCCGCACTTCTTCTAATCTTGTCATGGTTGCCTCTTTCTTAAGTGGAGTGACAGGTTAGAACACTCTACTCCATATCTTCGTTGACACGTGGATAGGCTACTTTGCCCCAAACATCGCAATCTGGATTCTTTCTTATATCTTCTTCCATAATCGCAAAAATAGCTGGCGCCAAGGCTGCCATGATTCGGCTGCCGTCCTTTACGTGTCCTCTACCCCATCCTTTAGCAAACGTCGCACCACCGTGGAGGATTTGGTTGCGCAAAACATAAAGTCGATCAAAAACTATGCTGAGAACGCCGTGAACATCACCATTCATCAACTTACGTTCGGCCCCTTTTCTATCGTAATAGAATATTCTATTCCAACTTTCGTCATGATTTCCTCGGACCCATTCCCAAAATTGTTTGAATGCGTATTTCTTATTCAACAGAACACGTATAGGTCCAGAATATGTATTCCAAAGAATGTCGTAGATGGTCCGTTTTTCATCTCGCTTTATGATTTCTCTCAGAAAATTGTTGAATTTTTTTCTTTCAGAAGCGTCTTCGTCGGGCATATCGTAGCCATAAGCAGCATTGAAGGCGATCCAAAGGAATATGAACTCTTCGTAATAGGAACCACTTATTTCTTCTTCGTTTGCTTCATTCTCCCTTCTGTGCGCAGCCTCTTTGCTTCGCTCAAGCCAACTCCAGGCACGGCGCATGCGATCTTCGTTGTGTTGGCGTTGAGAAATCTGGCTGGCGGTTCTCGTCATGGCCTTCCCCTTGCCCTCCACCTCCCCCTAATCCGGGCAGGCGGTGCCGATGGCCTCGTAGGCGGCGGTGAAGCCTAGCAGGGAGAAGCGGTCGGTGGTGGGGGTGGGGCGCCAGGACTGGCCTTTCACGACCATCTCCACCCCCGCCTTCATGGCCGCCACCAGGGCGCGCTCGTCCTCGTTGCTGCTGGCCCAGGCGGTTTCGTTCTCGGTGAAAAGGGTGAAGGTCTTGTCGTCGATGGTCACCGTGACCGGCGCGCCCTCCAGATAGCGATAGCCGGCCAGGATCGACAGGCGGTCGCGCTCGCGCCCCGGGGAGCGGTGGGTGACCAGCGCCCAGACATCGCCCCGCTGGGTGTAGTTGCCGCGCGAATCCTTGGGCTGGCTGGCGATGAAGCAGGTGCGGCCCTGGTCGTCGCTATAGGCGAAGGCCGACCAATCCTTGTAGGCGGCAATCGCCTGCGGTTCCTGGGCGGCGGCCGGGTTTGGGGCCAGGGCCGGGGCCAGCGCCAGGGCGAACAGCAGCGGCAGGGAACGGGTGGTCATGCTCGTCATGTCCAGGGCTCCGTCATAATTGTTCGGGGGCATGGTCGTTCGGGTCCGTACCGGAGGCCGCTCCGGGCGGGGGCGGCGAGATTAGCCCAAGCGCGGCGGCGGCAACAGGCCGCCCTCAGGCCAGCTCCGGCAGGGCGCGAAACAGCGCCAGCGCCTCCGGGTTGGCCAGGGCGGCGGTGTTCTTCACCTGGCGCCCGTGAACCGCATCGCGCACCGCCAGCTCGCTGATCTTGCCGGAACGGGTGCGGGGCAGGTCGGCCACGGCGACCATCTTCGCCGGCACATGGCGCGGCGAAGCGCCGGCGCGAATCGCCTGGCGGATGGCGGCGGCCAGCGCTTCGGTAAGGCCCTGCCCCTGCCGCATGACCACGAACAGCACCACCCGCACATCGCCCTGCCAATCCTGGGCGATGGCCAGCGCCTCCAGCACCTCGTCGAAACGCTCCACCTGGCGATAGATCTCGGCCGTGCCGATGCGCACGCCGCCGGGGTTCAGCACCGCATCCGAGCGGCCATGGATCGCCATGCCCCCGGAAGGCGTGATCGAGGCCCAGTCGCCATGGCGCCAGACGCCGGGAAAGGTGGCGAAATAGGCGCCGCGATAGGTCCGTCCGTCGCCATCGTTCCAGAAGCCGGTGGGCATGGAGGGAAAGGCGCGCGTGCAGACCAGCTCGCCGCTCTGGCCGGCGGGCAGCGGGCGCCCGTCCTCGCCGAACACCTCCACCGCCATGGCGAGGCCGCGCGATTGCAGCTCGCCCCGCCGCACCGGCAGCAGCGGATTGCCCAGCGCGAAGCAGGAGACGATGTCGGTGCCGCCGGAGATGGAGGCCAGCTGCACATCCCGCTTCACGCAGCGATAGACATAATCGAAGCCTTCCGGGGCCAGGGGCGAGCCGGTGGACATCACCAGGCGCAGGCGCGAAAGGTCGTGGCTTTCGCCGGGCCGGGCGCCGGCCTTTTCCAGCGCCTGGAGATATTTGGCCGAGGCGCCGAAGGCCGAGATGCGTTCCTGCTGGCAGAAATCCCACAGCGCCAGGGGCGAGGGATGGAAGGGGTTGCCCTCCCACAACAGCAGCGTGGCGCCCGAAGCCAGCGCCGAAACCTGCCAGTTCCACATCATCCAGCCGCAGGTGGACACATAGAGCAGCCGCTCGCCCGGGCGAAGATCGCAATGGAGGCGATGCTCCTTCAGATGCTGCAACAGCGTCCCGCCATGGCCGTGGACGATGCATTTGGGCGCCCCGGTGGTGCCCGACGAATACATCACGAACAGCGGGTGATCGAAGGGAAGCTGCGCGAAACGGATGCCTTCGGCCGGCCCGGTCACCGCCTCCTGCCAGGCGCAGGCGCCGGGAAGCCCGGCCAGGTCGGGGCTGCCGCCGCCATAGCCCACCACCACCACCGCCTCCAGGCCCGGCAGGCCGGCGGCGATGGCGGCGATCCGCTCGCGGCTGTCGAAGGCCCTGCCGCCATAACGATAGCCATCGGCGGCGAACAGCACCTTGGGCGCGATCTGGCCGAAACGGTCCAGCACCCCGTCGGCGCCGAAATCGGGCGAGCAGGACGACCACAGCGCCCCCAGGCTGGCGCTGGCCAGCATGGCGACGACCGTCTCCGGAACATTGGGCATGAAGCCCGCCACCCGGTCGCCGGGGCCGACGCCCCGGGCCCGCAGCCAGGCGGCGAGGCGGGCCGTGGCATCGTAGAGCTCGCCAAAGCTCATGGCGCTGCGCCGCCCGTCCTCGCGCCAGCAGACGATGGCCTCGCAGCCGTCGCGCCGCCGCAACAGGTTTTCGGCATAGTTGAGCCTGGCGCCGGCAAACCAGCGCGCCTCCACCATGCTGGCCCCTTCCTGCAGCACGGCATCCGCCTGCCTGGAAGCGACCACATCGCAGAAACGCCACAGCAGCCGCCAGAAAGCGGCGCGGTCGTCGATGGACCAGCGCCACAGCGCCTGCCAGTCGGGTAGAGAAAGGCCGCTTTCTGCCTCGGCCAGGCGGCGAAAACGGGCCATCTGGCTGGCGGCGACGCGGGCGGGGTGGGGCGTCCACAGGATGTCGTTCATGGCCAGGCCAACGCTGGAACCCCCTCCATAGCACAAGCGGCCGCCTGCGGTGCCCCCTGGCGCGTCGCTTGTCGCGCATGGGGGCGGGGAAGCGAGTGGGGGGGCCACTGTGCGCGGCGGTGGCGCGGGCGCCGGGCTTTGCCGGCATGGTGGCGATCCTGCGTCCGGGCTGGCAGCCGGCGGGCTGGGGCGAGGCGGTGGCGATGCTCTTTCTTGCCACAAGAAAAAAGTACTTGATACGATTTCCGGCATGTGCTTATAACTGGGGACCGTGCAGCGAATCGGTGGAGAATCCCTAAATGAATGAATTGGAAACCGCTAATTTCGCCCTTCAACAAACAACCATGCAAGAGCTCGTTGCCTGGGCTCCTTTAATATCTGCCGGAGCAGCAGCTGTTGCTGCTATAGGAATTTGGGTTGGAATAGTCGCAATGATGATTTCCAACATGCAGCGTGCAAAGGATGCAAAAGAAATACGGCGCTCTAACGATCAACGTCACGAAGAAACACTGCGTGCTAACGACCAACGTCACAAGGAAGCCATGGCAGCACATGAGGAAGCCATGGCAGCACATGGTGCGGCACATAAGGAATCCATGAAGGCTTTAGAGGAATTGATCCGGCGCACATCCAACACCGACCCTGCCATGCCGACGGAAGCGGTAAAGTAGGGCCATGCCGTCAACCCGACAAGTCCCTTCCCGATTCCCCTGGAAGGGCGGGAATCTTGTATGTGCTAAAGTTGGCCGGTCACACAACGAATCCGGGGAGAATTTTTAGATGAATGAATTGGAAACCGCTAATTTCGCCCTTCAACAAACAACCATGCAAGAGCTCGTTGCCTGGGCTCCTTTAATATCTGCCGGAGCGGCAGCTGTTGCTGCTATAGGAATTTGGGTTGGAATAGTCGCAATGATGATTTCCAACATGCAGCGTGCAAAGGATGCAAAAGAAATACGGCGCTCTAACGATCAACGCCACGAGGAGATACTGCGTTCTAGCGATCAACGCCATGAAGAAACACTGCGTGCTAACGACCAACGTCACAAAGAAGCCATGGCAGCACATGAGGAAACCATGGCGGCGCATAAGGAATCCATGAAGGCTTTAGAGGAATTGATCCGGCGCACATCCAACACCGGCCCTGCCATGCCGACGGAAGCGGTAAAGTAGGACCATGCCGTCAACCGGATAAGCCCTTCCGATTCCCCTGAAAGAGCAGGAATCCTCGGGCAGGCGGTCTGCCTCATCCATCGACGGACCGGCTCTTGCAGGGTGGGCTCCTCCAGCAGCGGCCGGCAGGCACACCATAGCAGAACCAGGACGGGCGCGTCGCTTGTCGCGCCACCCGCCCCGCACAGGGCCGTCCCGGGGCCGCCATGCGCGTCGCCGCCGTAGGCGCTAGCATGGCGGCCCATGCTGTTTTCGCGCCTGCGCCAGGGTTTCGCGCCGCCAACGCCGGTCCGCGCCGCTCTGCTGGTGGTGGCGGCCTGCGTCGGCTTCGCCACCATGAACGCCATCATCCGCCATCTCGCCACCACGCTGGACACCGAGCCGCTGATGATCGTCTTCTGCCGCAATCTGTTCGCCGTTCTCGCCATGGCGCCCTGGATCGCCAGCCACGGGCGGGGCGGGTTGCAAACCCGGCGCTTCGGCCTCATCGCGCTACGCGCCCTGTTCGGCTTCGCCAGCATGGCGGCGTGGTTCACGGCCCTGGCCGTGGTGCCGCTGGCCAATGCGGTGGCCCTTTCCTTCACGGCGCCGCTGTTCGCCGCCATCGCCGCGCTGCTGCTGCTGCACGAGGCGGCGCGCACGAGGCGCATCATGGCCCTGGGCCTGGGCTTTGCCGGCATGGTGGCGATCCTGCGCCCGGGCTGGCAGCCGGTGGGCTGGGGCGAGGCGGTGGTGCTGCTTTCGGCCGTCACCATGGCGCTTTCCATCGTCACCATGAAGATGCTGACCCACAGCGAAACCGCCCCCGCCCTGGTGGCCTGGCAGGCGCTTCTGCTAACGCCGCTGTCGCTGCTGCCGGCGCTGCTGGTATGGCGCTGGCCGGTTGCCGAGGCCTGGCTGTGGCTGGCCCTGCTGGGCGCGGTGGCAACCGGGGCGCATCTGCTGATGACTCGCGCCTTCGCCATGGCCGAGGCCAGCTATCTGCTGCCCTTCACCTATGCCCGCCTGCCCTTCGTGGCGCTGATCGGCTGGCTGGCCTTCTCCGAGGCCACCGATCCCTGGACCTGGGTGGGCGCGGCCATGATCGCCATCGCCGCCATCGCGGCCGCCCGCGGCGAGGCGCGCACCCGGCCCGGCCCCCCGCCATGACCGGCCCCCGTCACGCCCGCCAGCCCGGCTTGCCCGCCGCCTTGTCCATGAAGCGCGCCATGGCGATATCGCGCCCGGAGACGCCGCCGGCATCGTGGCTGGTCAGCGTCACATCCACCCGCCCATAGACATTGAACCATTCCGGGTGGTGGTCCACCGTGTCGGCATAGACGGCCACCCGGCCCATGAAGGCGAAGGCCTCCCTGAACCCGTCGAATCGGAACGATTTGCGGATCGTCCCGCCCTGTTGCTGCCAGCCTTCCAGGCCCGCCAGCGCCGCCTCCAGCGCCAGCGCCGTCAGCGTCTCCGCCATGCTCCCCTCCCCGCCGCCAATTCGTTTGAATGTAGCCGCGCTTTGCTCCACCACAAGGGGCGCCCTACCCTGCGGCCATGACGCGCGCCTTCGGCCAGCCGCCCGACGCCCAGGAGATCGCCGCCATGGCAGAGCTGGCGCTGGCCACGGTGCCGGCAGCCCTGCGCCGCCACGTCCAGGGCATCGCCATCCTGGTGGAGGAGTTCCCCGAAGACGAGGTGCTGGACGATATGGGGATCGACGATGCGTTCGGCCTGCTGGGCCTCTATCAGGGCATCGCCCTCGACCGCCAGTCGCTGCACGACATCCCCTCCGACCTCAACCGCATCTACCTCTACCGCCGCCCCCTGCTGGACGCCTGGGCGGCGGGGGACGACACCCTGGAAGACCTGATCGCCAACACCCTGATCCACGAGATCGGCCACCATTTCGGCCTCTCCGACGACGACATGGAGCGGCTGGAAAGCGGCCCCTAGGCCCCCAGGCCCCCTGGACTATGACAGCGTCTCACGCCGGCGGCGGGCCGAAGCGGTTGTCGCCCCGGCTGGGGCGCCAGCACAGCATGACGATGAGGGGGATCACGCCGATCACTGTCGCGAACAGCAGCGCCCACCAGCCACTGAAATCGATGTCGTGAAGGCGGCGCACGGCGACCGCAAGCGCGGGCAGCAAGGTGGCGAGCATGAACAGCGAGTTGAACAGGCCGTATGGCCACAGGTCGTCACCAAAATAGATGTCGAGGCCGCCATAGTCGAGGTCTCTATTGCCGGTATAGGTGCCGGCAAAGGTGTCCACCACGTCCAATGCGATGCCCACAAGCACCAGAAACAGCACGAAATACCAGTATTCCGAACGACTCGCCCTGCCGCGGAAGGTGACATAGTTCCGAAAGCAGGTCGCGATGCTCTCGCCCAGCGTCATGCGCCCATCTCCCCCGCCCCGGCCAGCGGATAGCGTTCCAGTTCCACATAGCTGGCGCCGCAGCGCCCGCGATGGCTTTCGTAAAGCGCGAACCCCTCCACCGGGAAGGGCGGCGCGGCCAGCAGACCGTTGGCCTCCAGAAAGCGCCCGACATGCCCCGCTGGCGCCGGGCGCAGGCGCGCCAGGGTGACGTGGGGCCGCCAGCGCCGCCCGCCCCCCGCCAGCCCGGCGCGCCGCGCCACCGCCTCCACCTTGTCGCGCAGCTCCTGCAAAGGCGGCGACGGCGCCACACCGGCATAAAGCGCATGGACGCCCCTGGGGCCGGAGAAATGGCCGCAGCCGCTGATGGCGAGCCGGAAGGCCCCCGCCCGGATCTCCCCCAGCCCGGCGGCGATCTCGCCCGCCACCGCCCCGTCCAGCACGCCCAGATAGCGCAGCGTCACATGCATGTCGGCCGCCGCCACCCAGCGCGCGCCGGGCACGCCGTTCTGCGCCGCCGTCAGCCGCTCGGCCACCGCCGCCGCCACCGGCACGGCAACGAACAGCGGCGCCGTCACGGCCCGCCCTCCGCCGCCACCCCCTGCCGCGCCCGCGCCAGCAGCGCCTCGGCATGGGGCAGGATGCCGGCCACGATGCGCGCCACCCCCCGGGCATTGGGATGGATGCCGTCGGCCTGGTTCAGCGCCGGTTGCAGCGCCACCCCCTCCAGAAAAAAGGGATAGAGGATGGCGCCATGGGCGTCCGCCAGCTCGCCATACATGGCGTCGAAGGCGGCCACATAATCGGCCCCCAGATTGCGCGGCGCCGCCATCCCCGCCAGCAGCACCGGCACGCCGCCCGCCGTCAGCCGCGCCAGGATGGCGTCCAGATTGGCGCGGCTGGCGGCGGGGTCGATGCCGCGCAGGGCGTCGTTGGCGCCCAGCTCGACGATGGCCGCATCGGCGCCCCCCGCCAGCGCCCATTCCAGCCTCGCCAGCCCCCCCGCCGTGGTATCCCCCGAAACCGAGGCGTCGATCAGCGCCGCGTCGTGCCCCCGCCCGGCCAGCGCCCGTTCCAGCTGCGCCACGAAGCCGTCGCCGGCGGCAAGGCCATAGCCGGAGGCCAGGCTGTCGCCCAGCACCAGAACGCGCGCCGGGCCGTCCGCGCCGGCGCCCCCCAGCGCCATCGACACCGCCAGCACGGCGGCAACCACAACGATCGGGGGGGCAAAACGCCGCCCCTCCCTGGCAAAGCGCCGCCCCCGCCCCCATCTGCCATCCATCATGCCCGACGCCATCTGCCGCCTTGAAGACATCGAGCTCACCCTGGCCAGCGCTGCCGGCCCCGTCAACATCCTGCGCGGCGTCAGCCTGGCGGTGGAACGGGGCCGCCATGTGGCCATAATCGGCCCTTCCGGTTCGGGCAAATCGTCGCTGCTGGCGGTGGCGGCGGGGCTGGAGCGTCCCAGCGCCGGGCGCGTCACCGTCGCCGGCCAGGATCTGGCGGCGCTGGACGAAGACCGGCTGGCGCAGTTTCGCGGGCGCCATATCGGCATCGTCTTCCAGTCCTTCCACCTGGTGGCGACCATGACCGCCCTGGAAAATGTCGCCCTGCCGCTGGAGCTCGCCCGCGCCGGCCCGGCCGCCGCCCTGGACCGCGCCCGCGAGGCCCTGGCGGCGGTGGGCCTGGCGGCCCGCGCCGGCCACCTGCCGGGCGAGCTTTCCGGCGGCGAGCAGCAGCGGGTGGCCTGCGCCCGGGCGCTGATCGCCCGCCCGCCGCTGCTGCTGGCCGACGAACCCACCGGCAATCTCGATGGCGCCAGCGGCGAGGCCGTCGCCGATCTGGTGTTCGCGTCCGCCGCCGCCGCCGGGGCCACCGTGGTGCTGGTCACCCACAATCCGGCCCTGGCCCGGCGCTGCGCGGCCACCGTCGTCATCGAAGACGGCAGGCTGACTGCCCCATGAGGGCGCGCGCCGCCCGGACGCTGGTGATTCTGGCCAGGCGCGATCTCCGGGGCGGCTGGAAAAGCTTCCGCCTGGCGCTCACCGGCCTGGCCCTGGGCGTGGCCACCATCGCCGGCGTCGGCAGCTTCGGCGCCGGCATGGTCGAGGGCCTGCGCGAGAACGGGCGCGCCATCCTGGGCGGCGACCTCGCCCTGCAAACCGCCATGATCGCCCCCACCCCCGCCCAGCGCGCCTGGCTGGAAAAACGCGGCGCGCTCTCGCTGACCGCCGACCTCAACGCCATGGCGGTGGCCGGGGCGGGCGAATCCCATGGGCGCCCGCCGCTGCTGGTGGCCCTGCGCGCCGTGGACCGGCTCTGGCCGCTCTACGGCCAGCCCCTGCTGGACCCGCCCCAGACCGTGGCCGCCGCCCTGGCAGAGTCGGAAGGCGTGGCCGGCGCCCTGGTCGATGGCGCCTTTCTCGAACGCATGGGCCTCGCCGTGGGCGCCCGCTTCCGCCTGGGCGAAGGCCGCTTCCGCGTCGCCGCCCGCCTGCTGGACGAGCCCGACCGGGCCAGCGCCCCCTTCCAGCTGGGGCCGCGCGTCATCGTGTCGCAATCGGCCCTGGCGGCCACCGGCCTCGCCGGCCCCGGCAGCCTGGTGCGCCATCTGGCCCGCCTGCGGCTGAACGAAGGCCAGGCGGCCGCCACGGTCCAGGCCCAGATCGCCGCCGCCTGGCCCCAGGCCGGTTGGCGCGTCCGCAGCCATGCCGACGCCAACCCCGAGCTGCGCCGCTTTCTGGAGCAGTTGGCCATGTTCGTCGCCCTGGTGGGGCTGGCGGCCCTGCTGGTGGGCGGCATCGGCATCGCCGCCGCCGTCACCGTCTGGCTTGAGCGCAAAACCGCCACGGTGGCGATCATGAAATCCCTGGGCGCCTCGGCGCGCCTGATCTTCGCCGTCTATCTGCTGCAACTGGCGGCGATGGCGGCGGCGGGCATCGCCGCCGGCCTGGCGGCGGGCGCCCTGCTGCCCCTGGCGGTGGCGCCCCTGGCCCGCGCCGCCCTGCCGGTGGCGCCGACGGCCGCCCTTCATCCCGGCCCCCTGGCCCTGGCGGCGGCCTTCGGCCTGGCGGTGGCGCTGCTCTTCGCCCTGCTGCCCCTGGCCCGCGCCCGCGAGACGCCGCCCGCCGCCCTGCTGCGCCGGCAATCGCGCCCCCCGCGCCGCGCCTTCCTGCCCTGGCGCCCCCGGCGCCACGCCTTTCTACCATGGAGGCGGGTGGGCGTCGCCGATCTGGCGCTGCTGGCGCTGCTGGCGGCGGGGCTGGCGGCCCTGGCCGTGTTCGCCTCGCCCGATCGCGCCCTGGCCGCCTGGTTCGTCGTCGCCGCCGCCGCCGCCCTGGCCCTGTTCCGGCTGGCGGGCCATGGCGTTCAGGGGCTGGCGCGGCTGGCCGGGCGCCGGGCGCGGCGCGCTCCCCTGGCGCTGCGCCTGGCGCTGGCCAATCTGCACCGCCCCGGCGCCGCCACGGTGGGCGTCACGGCCGCCTTCGGCATCTCGCTTACCGTGCTCGCCACGGTGGCCATCGTGGCCGCCAATCTGCGCCACGAACTCTCGCAAAGCCTGCCCCAGGGCGCGCCCGCCCTCTTTTTCGTGGACATCCAGCCCCATCAGATCGCGCCCTTCAGCGCCATGGTCCAGGCGGCCCCCGGCGTGCTGGCGCTGCAATCGGTTCCCAGCCTGCGCGGGCGCATCGTCGCCATCGACGGCGTGGCGGTGGCCCAGGCCGAGATCGCGCCAGAGGTGCGCTGGTCGGTGGAAGGCGATCGCGGCGTCACCTATGCCGCCGCCCCGCCCCAGGGTGCGCAGCTGGTGGCCGGCAGCTGGTGGCCGCCGGATTATGCCGGCCCGCCGCTGCTCTCCTTCGACGCCGAAATCGCCGCCGGCTACGGCCTGGAGGTGGGCGACAGCCTCACCGTCAACGTCCTGGGCCGCGAGATCGTCGCCACCATCGCCAATCTGCGCCGCATCGATTGGTCCAGCATGGGCCTCGAATTCACCCTGGTCTATGCCCCCGGCCTGCTGGAAGCCGCGCCCCACACCCATATCGCCACCGTTCACGCCCAGGCGGGGGCGGAAACGGCGCTGCTGACAGAGGCCGCCCGGCGCTTTCCCAATGTGTCGGCCGTGGGCGTGCGCGACGTGCTGGCGGACGTGCTGGCCATTCTGGGCCGCATCGACGCCGCCATCGGCGCCATCGCCGCCCTCACCCTGCTGGCCGGCCTGGTGGTGATCGCCGAATCGGTGGCCGCCGCCCAGCGCCGCCGCCATTACGACGCCGCCGTGATGAAGGTGCTGGGTGCCGCCCGCCCGCTGCTGGCAACCGTCTTCACCCTGGAACATCTGCTGCTGGGGCTGGCGGCCGCGTCCCTGGCCCTGGCCGCTGGCACCGCCGCCGCCTGGGCGGTGGTCCGTTTCGCCCTGGAGACCCCCTGGATCCTGCCCTGGTGGCCGCCGCTGGCCATCGCCGCCCTGGCGCTGGCGGTCTCGCTGGCGGCCGGGCTGGCCGCCAGCTGGCGCGCCCTCGCCCCGCCGGCCGCGCCGGTGTTGCGCAGCGAATAACCCTCGCCGGGGCTTGCGCGCCCGGCCCGGCCAGGATAGAAGGCGCGCTTTCCGACTGCGGGCAAGTGAATCGCATGAAGCGCGCGTCAGTACAATTTACCCCCCCCCCCCCCCCCCCCCCGCAGCAGGACGGGCTTGTCCTCCTAGGCCGCCCGCGCCCGGCGCCCGCTTCGGCGCCACCATCGCCATGAACGAGGCTCCAGAAGCCTCGCCTGCCTCGCCCGCGCGCCTGCGGGCGGGCGCCATTCCCCATGCCTGTCGGCGCGCGGGCGCCGATGGCGCGAAAATTCCCGAGAGAGGCTGAACCATGCGACATCCGCTGCCGCTGTGCTGCGCCCTGGGCGCTGCGCTGATGCTCGCCGCTTGTAGCGACACCAAATACCGGACCATCACCACCACCGTCACCGGCGGCGCCGATCCCGCCGCCGTCGCCGCCGCCCAGGAACGCGCCGATGCGGCCGAGATGGCCCTGGACGAGCTGCGCGCCTCCCTGGCCGCAGCCCAGGCCGCGCTGACCCCGGGCACCACCGCCCAGCAGCGCGAACAGGCCCGCGACGCCGTGATGGCCGCACGGGAAGACCTGAAGGTGGTGCGCGAGATGCTGACGGATACGATACAGCCCCCCGGCACCGCCCGCAGCGCGGCCGATGCCGCCCTGGCGGCGGTGGATACCGCCCTGGCCCGCACCGCCGAGGCGCTCCAGGCGATGGGCGATACCGCCTCCGCCGGCCCGCTTCAGCTGGCCACCATGCACCCCTCTCTGGACACCGCCCAGGCGGCCCTGGACGCCGCCCAGGTCCGGCTGGGCGAGGCGCTGGAGGCGAACCCGTCGGGCGCCCTGCGCAACCTGCTGGCCCAGGCCCAGGCCACCCTGACCACCGCCCAGGTCTCCCTGGTGCCGCTGCTGCGCGAAGAGCTGGCCGCCCGCGCCGCCGAGCGCGACGCCGCCCGGGGCGAGAGAGACGCCCTGCGGGACGAGCATGTCTCGCCGCCGCTGTTCGGGAACATCGCCCCCAGAACCCTGGAGGCGACCATCACGGTCACCCGCACCGCCCGCGCCATCCCCAACGCCGACGGCGACGCCTGGATCGCGAACCCGGACGCCCTGGAGATCGCCACCGACGCCATCCCCTATGCCGCCGGCACGACGCTGACCGCCCGCGCCGGCGACGAGGAATTCCCCATGCGGGCGATTACCTTCCGGGGCGACATCCGCCAGGGTAGCCAGCGCGGGAAGCCCCCCGGGGCCGAGGCCGACAATGCCGGACGCTTCCCCATCGTCCAGGGCCCCCTCAACACCCTGGGCAACGCCGCCGACCACACCAAGAATGCGGTGGTCAGCTCGATCCAGCTGTCGCAGGACGGGGGGCTGGTCCTCAAGGCCGGGGGATCGGGCATCGTCTTCAACGAGTTCCAATGGGACATCCGCGGAACCGAGGGCGACGGCCCGGACGGAATCCCGGGCGATGGCGGCGCAACCACGGCCACCGCCGCCACCGCCTTCCACATCGCCATGTTCCGCAGGGCCGGCGAGACGCCGCCCACGGAAGGCGACATGCTGACCCAGGCCCAGGCCGACATGCTGACCGGATGGGCGGAAGACAACTGCTCCGGCGTCACCTTCCCCTGCTGGGACGGCAACATGCGCGATCTCACCATCGCTTTCGGAACGCCCTCCCCGGATCCGGACGGCGAGGCCGGTTATCACTGGACCTCCAAGATCCCGTCCTCCGAGGGCCAGCCCAGGCCCGAGGTCGGCGACGCCATGCACCGCTGGGCCACGTCCAAGGTGGGGCATTTCGCCGACCCCGGGCGCGGGGCCGGGGAATACCGGGGCGAATACCGGCTGTGGCTCTCGCACTATGCCGGCCTGGACAGCGGCGCCACCGACGCGGAAAGCGACGACTCGCACCACTATCTCCAATACGCCGCCTACGGCCTGTTCACATTCACCGATTATCTCACCTCCAACATCAGGCCGGCCCGCATGCAGGGGTTCCATTTCGGCTACGACGCCTTCGCCGACGCCCCCGGCATGAAGGTGAGCGATCTCGCCACCCCGATCATGGCCACCTTCACCGGCAGAAGCGCCGCCATGGTCATGGAACCCCATAGCGACAGATCCCAGGTGGAGCGCCTGATCCGTGTGCGCGGCGATATCACCCTCGAGGCGGTCATCGGCGGCGCCAACACCATCACCGGCGAAATCGCCAATTTCGAGACCCCGTCCGGCAGGGCATGGGGCCCCTATGCGCCGCTGACCGACAGCGTCCGGCTGACCAACGGCGCCATCGCCGCCGACGGCAGCTATACGGGCGATACCACCGTGCATGGCGCGGCCAGCCATCTCTGGGACAACGGCGCCTTCGGCGGCAACTTCTACGGCAACAGCGCCGGCCCCGACCTCGAGACCGCGGGCTGGTTTTATCTGACCGGGCGCGGCTATACCCCACCCTCCTCCAACCCCCTGACCGGCGAGGCCGCCCGCGACTACCCCGGGCGCCCGGATTTCAGATATTCGGGCATCTTCGGCAGCTTCGGCGCGGTGTGCAGCGAGGGCTGCGAATAGGCGGCGCCTCCCGGAACGCGGACCTGAGCAGGCCGCTACCGGCTTGTCGCCGCGCCTCGTCGTTGCGCCGGGGCGCCGCCCCGGTGGACACGGACACCCCGCCGCGCTCTCGGCAGCAGCGCGGCGGGGTTGTCGATCCGCCCGCAGCCCCGACGCCCGGATATCCGCGCTCCGGCCACCGGGGGATAGGCGGGATAAATTGCCACCGGAGCTTGCGCGCCCCGCCCGGACGGTATAGAAGGCGCGCTTTCCGACTGCGGACGAGTGAAGCGCGTGAAGCACGTGTCGGCGAATTTTACCCCCCCCCCCCCCCCCCCCCGCAGCGGGACGGATTTGTCCCCCCGCGCCCTGCGCGGCGCATAGGCTGCCACCGGCTGCCGCCGAGGGTTGCGCGGCCCGGCAAGGCATGATAGAGGGCGCGCCAATCGACTGGCTGTGGGCGAAGGTGTCCCTTCAAGACTTCACTCCCCGCATGAGCGAATCCCAAGGCGCCCCACCGGCTGGGCGCTTGCGCGAGCCTTGCTCGTGAGTACACCAGACTGAAGAGAGGCTGAACCGATGCGACGACACATGCTGCCGCTGTGTTGCGCCCTGGGCGTGACGCTGATGCTCGCCGCCTGTTCCGGCGACACCAAATACCGAACCCTCGATGGCGGCGCCGATCCGGCCGCGGTCGCCGCCGCCGAGGCGCGCGCCAAAGCGGCCGCAGACCGGGCCGATGCGGCCGAGATGGCCCTGGACGAGCTGCGCGCCTCCCTGGCCGCAGCCCAGGCCGCGCTGACCCCGGGCACCACCGCCCAGCAGCGCGAACAGGCCCGCGACGCCGTGATGGCCGCACGGGCAGATCTGGCGGAGGTGCAAAAGATGCTGGCGGAACAGCCCGCCAGCGACGCCCGCGACGCCGCCAACGCGGCCCTGGCGGCGGTGAATACCGCCCTGGGGGCGGTGGACGCCGCCCTGGGGGCGGCGCTGGAGGCGATGGGCGATACCGCCTCCGCCGGCCCGCTTCAGCTGGCCACCATGCACCCCTCTCTGGACACCGCCCAGGCGGCCCTGGACACCGCCCAGGTCCGGCTGGGCGAGGCGCTGGAGGCGAACCCTTCGGGCGCCCTGCGCAACCTGCTGGCCCAGGCCCAGGCCACCCTGACCACCGCCCAGGTCTCCCTGGTGCCGCTGCTGCGCGAAGAGCTGGCCGACGCCCTGGCCCGGGTGGACCGTCTGACGATGGCCTTCGGCAAGGATCTGGCCATCGACGGGCGCGAGGCCTCGCGCGTGACGCCGGCCGACGATGCCGCCGTCACCCTCACCCCGCGCCGCCAGGGCGTGGAATGGTCGGCCCTGGCGGCCGAGTTGACGACCTCCTCCACCTGCGGACGCGCCCCCTGCCCGGCCTTCGATGCCACCTCTCCGTCATGGGGCGTCCGCACCCGCTACACCATCGAGGACTATGGCGACCCGAACCCCGACCGGCTGGAAATCGCCCGCGATGCGGTTCCCTATGAAGCCGGCGGCGCCATGGTGATCCCCGGCAACCAGGGCGCCCTGGCCATGAACGAGTTCCCCGGGCGCGGCGAGGTGTTCCGCGGCATCGGCTACGACCACCGGGAATTCCAGCTGCCCCGCCAGGGCTCCTACGGCCCCTCCACCCTCGACCCGGTGGGTGTCGCTCCCAACGACATCCCCAGGATCCCGCTGCCGGCAGGCAGGACAGGCCTGCGCGGCAATTTGAGGGGTCATGCGATCTCCTCCTTCCAGTATCGCCAGCAGGGCGGCCTCACCATGAAGTTCGGCGCCCTGCCGCCGGACCAGAGGCCCGAAGGCGCCCCGGAAGGCAGCGAGGGCAGCCTCATCTATGGCGATCTGGAGGCGCTCACCGCCAAGGGCACTTACACTTGCGGGCCGGACATGGACCAGGGCTGCGACGAGGCCGGCACCCGGGATCTCACCGTGTCCTTCGGCGCCCCCTCCCGCGATCCCCGGGGCGAGCCGAACTTTTACTGGACCGTCGATGTCCCCGACGCCAGGCTGACCCTTGCCACCGGCACCACGGCCAGCCTGGACGAGTCGGAGCGGGCCGCTCCCGACGCCACCATCGGCCGCTACGAGATGGTGCTTTCCAACCATGCCGGCATGGGCCAGGGGGATCGCTATCTGCGCTATGCCGCCTACGGCCTGTTCCAGTTCGTCGACTATCAGACCACCTCCGCCCGGCCCGGGCGCATGCAGACCTTCCATTACGGCTTCGACGCCTTCGGCCAGCACAACCCGCTGCCGGCGGCGACCGCGGACTCCATCGCCGCCACCCTGAACGGGCGCACCATGGCCTGGCTGGCCACCACCCCCGGCAGCGGCCAGATCGACGCCCTGCACAGGATGCGCGGCCATGTCACCCTCCATGCCTGCATCGGCGGCAGCGGCTGCCAGGAGACGGATTTCATCGCGCCGGAAGGCGCGGCGAAGCCCGCGGACGCCAACGCGCTCACCGGCGCCATCCACGATCTGGAAATCACGCTGCCCGGCGGCGCCTGGGGCAGCGGCAACATCATCCACAAGCAGGGCCACAACGCCTTCGCCGGCGACATCCTGCTGAGGGGCGAGATCGCGGCCGACGGCGCCTTCGATGGCACGCTGCACCCGGATACCATGAGATCCGACAGCCAGCTGCCCGCAGGCGGCGGCACCCGGGCGGACGGCCCGGACACCCATGGCTACACCATCCGCGAGCAGGTTAGCGGCCCCGGCGACCGGACCATGTCCAGCTACTGGCTCCATGGCGGGTTCGAGGGCGTCTTCTACGGCCCGGTCGAGGCCCTGGAGGCCGCCGGCACCTGGTGGCTCCCCACCACCAACTCGGAGCGGGACGACAACGGCATCATGGGCATGATCGGCAGCTTCGGCGTCATCGCCTGTTCGGACAGCGACACCGACTGCTGACCCATCCTGCCGGGGCGGCGACGCCCCGCCACCGACACCCCGCCGCGCCTTCGCCAGCGCGGCGGGGTTGTCTTTGCCGACAGCTGGACGGGGCGCTGGCAATTTCGCGGCCAGCCGCGCCGGTCCCGCGCACAGCGAATAAAGCCTCCGCCGGGGGTTGCGCGGGGCGGCGGGGCGGTATAGAAGGCGCGCTTTCCGGCTGCGGACGAGCGCGACCCGTGTTGATGAATTTACCCCCCCCCCCCCCCCCCGCGCAGCAGGACGAACAGGACGGGCCTGTCCTCCTAGACCGCCCGCGCCCGGCGCTGGCTCCGGCGCCACCCCCATCCCCATGAACGAGGCCCCAGAAGCCTCGCCTGCCTCGCCCGCAGGCGCCCGCGCGCGCCTGCGGGCAAGGCCCCATTCCCCATGCCTGTCGGCGCGCGAGCGCCGACAGCGCGAAAATTCCCGAGAGAGGCTGAACCATGCGACATCCGCTGCCGCTGTGCTGCGCCCTGGGCGCCGCGCTGGTGCTCGCCGCTTGTAGCGACACCAAATACCGGACCATCACCACCACCGGCACCGGCGGCGCCGATCCCGCCGCTGTCGCCGCCGCCGAGGAACGCGCCGATGCGGCCGAGATGGCCCTGGACGAGCTGCGCGCCTCCCTGGCCGCAGCCCAGGCCGCCCTGACCCCGGGCACCACCGCCCAGCAGCGCGAACAGGCCCGCGACGCCGTGATGGCCGCACGGGAAGACCTGAAGGTGGCGCGCGAGATGCTGACGGATACGATACAGCCCCCCGGCGCCGCCCGCACGGCCGCCGATGCGGCCCTGGCGGCGGTGGATACCGCCCTGGCCCGCACCGCCGAGGCGCTCCAGGCGATGGGCGATACCGCCTCCGCCGGCCCGCTCCAGCTGGCCACCATGCACCCCTCCCTGGACCGCGCCCAGGCCGCCCTGGACGACGCCCAGGCCAGGCTGGGCGAGGCGCTGGAGGCGAACCCGTCGGCGGCCCTGCGCAATCTGCTGGCCCAGGCCCAGGCCACCCTGACCACCGCCCAGGTCTCCCTGGTGCCCCTGCTGCGCGAAGAGCTGGCCGCCCGCGCCGCCGAGCGCAACGCCGCCCGGGCCGAACGGGAGGCGCAGAGGCAAAGGGCCGATACCTACGACCCGCGCGTCTCTCTGGCCGCCGCGCTGCTGCCGCGCGAGGCCAGATTCGTGCCCCGGGGCGAGGTGGAGATCACGCGCACGCCGCGCGCCGACAGCGGCGAGGAAGGCTGGGAGAAGCTGGAGATCGCAAGCGACGGCGTCGCCTGGGCGGCAGGCAAAAGGATCGGCGCCGCCGCCGGCGGCCTGAGCGCGAGCGACGAGCTGCCGCTGCGCGCCGTGACCCTGCGGGCGGCGGGACGCCATCGCATGCGCATCCAGGGCGACGACGGCACGCCCGACAGCTATTCCAACACCGACGGCGTGGTGACGAGCTCGCTCCAGCTCTCGGATGCCGGGGTCACGGTGAAGTTCGGCGGCGCCGGGGTGATCTATTACGACAACCAGCGGCGCTTCGACATCGGCGCCAACCAGGACGATTGGGCCAGCACCGGGCCGGACGGCAAGCGGGGCGATGCCGGAGCGACCGCAGGCGCCACCATGAACGCCGCCCATGCCACCGATCTGGGGCTGGCGGCGGCCAGCGGCAGTCTGAGCGCCGCCCAGGCCACCACCCTGGTAGGCTATGCGCTGGACAACCCGTCCCGGTTCGGCGCCGACAGGAAGCAGGGCGACGCCAGCGCCGCCGACGGCGCCGCCATGACCGTGGCCCACGCCGCCGATCTGGGCCTGAGCGAACCCAGCGGCAATCTGGATGCGGCGCAAGCGGCCCTGCTGGTGGGCTATGCCGAGGACAACCCGGCCAGCGTCGGCTGCTGGCAAGAGGACCTCTCGCTGTGCGGCGACTGGAACCACGACGACCTCACCATCGCCTTCGGCGCGCCGTCGCAATCGCCCCATGGCGAGCCGGCTTATTACTGGAAGGCGCGGGTGCCGCTGACCGCGGCCCAGCTGACCCAGCGCCTGCCCAACCGGATGCAGGAGGACGACGCCAACGCCGACGGGCGCCCGCAGGAGCTCGCAACCTACCAGCTCTGGCTGTCCCATTATGGCGGCCTGGACCGGGGCGCGGATGCGGAGGATGCTGGCGACGACCGCCACCGCTATCTGCAATATGCGGCCTATGGGCTGTTCATGGTGTTCGACAACGTGAAGGCCACGCCCTCCTTCTCCCGCCCCCAGGCCTTCGCCGCCGGCTACGACGCCTTCATGAACGCGGACGGGATGAGGACGACGGAGCTCGCCACCTCGATCGCCGCCAGCTTCAAGGGCCACACCATGGCCCGGGAGCTGAACAACGACATGGACACGACCCACATCACGCTGAGCGGCGCGACGCCGCTGCGCGGCGACATCGCCCTCAATGCCTGCATCGGCGCCAGCGCCTGCAGCGCCGACGGCATCCCCACCGGCGCCAACACCATCGCCGGCATGATCTCCAACCTGGAGCTTCTGCGCCATGACGGGGTGTGGATTCCCTATCGCCGCGCCTCCGGAGAGATTGAGATGATGGAGGGCGCCATCGCCGCCGACGGCAGCTTCGGAGGCCAACTGGAGCATCCCAGACTCGCCAATGGCAACCTGAACAGCTGGGATTTCGACGCCAACATCGGTCCGGGCTCGACCCATCCCTCCCAATATCGCGGCAACCTCTACGGTCCCCGCGACAGCCTGGAAGCGGCCGGCTGGTGGTACATGCAGAGCGACGGGCGGGCGCAGGCGACCTTGGGCGGGCTGATCGGCAGCTTCGGCGCCGTCGCCTGCCAGGACGGCGACAGCGACTGCTGACGCCCCCCCCCCATGTCACACCCGATATCACACCCTGTCGTTGCGCCGGGGCGGCAATCCGCCCCGGCGGCGACAGACACCCCGCCGCGCTCTCGGCAGCAGCGCGGCGGGGTAGTTCTGTGAGGCTGTTCCCCGGCTCGTTCTCCGGCCCGCTCTCTGGGTCGTTTTACGGGGCCGCCGCCTGCGGCGCGAAGGCCCGGTGGCGCACCCAATCCCCCGGCGCCAGGCCCAGGCGCGCCGCCGTGCCGGCCACGACCTCGAGCACCGCCGCCGCCGGCGCGCCCGAGGGAATCGGCGTCTCGTCGAACGGCTGGCCGCCGGCGATGGAGACGATGGCCCCGGCCCGGTCCAGGAACAGCAGGTCCAGGGCCAGGGGCGTGTTCTTCATCCAGAACGCGCGCGGCGCCTCGCGGGCGAACAGGAACAACATACCCTGGCGGGCGCCCAGGCTGTGGCGAAACATCAGCCCCCAGGCGCGCTGGCGCGGCGTGACGGCCAGCTCGACCTCGAAGTCGTAGCGCCGCCCGTCCCGGGTCTCGATGGCCAGCCTGTCCCTGGCAAAAACCGGCGCCCCATCGTCAGCGCCACTGGCGGCGGCAGGCAGGCAGGCGAGCAGCAGCACCAGCACGGCAACAGGCATCGCCCTCCCCCTTTCCGGCCAGAACATGGCGGCGCAGGCGCGAAGATGGCACGGGAAGCGCGGAAAGGCAGCATGGCGCCGCGCCGGCACAGGCGCGAAACGAACCCGGGGCCTTCAGGCCCCAGGCGTTCCAGCCTGGATGCTAGCCCACCACGGCGCCACCCTGTGCCGCGGCCGGTGCCGAGGGACCGGATGTACGCCGGATCAATTCCTTCAAGTCCTTCAAGTCTGCCATGGATTTCTTACGGGCTGCCATCACTTTCTCGTGACCACGTTCATCCGCTGCCATCGCCTCCTCGTGACGGCGTTCAATTTCTGCCATCGCCTTCTCATGTGTCGCCATCGCTTCCTCGTGACGACGTTCGTCTTCTGCCATTGCTTTCTCGCTACGACGTTCATCGGCGCGAAGGATTTCAATGTGCCGCTCGATCGCAGCGATTTCTCTATCGATGGAACGCTCCATGGCATAAATGCCGTACCAAATTCCAATGGCAATAGCAATGACTGCCAAGGCGTAAACAACCCCAGCGACAGCAGAAACCCATCCAATCGTCTCTTGTAAAGCGAGGCTGGCTTCCTGTATGGCGAGGCTGGATTGCTGGAAATCCAGGGTGGCCTCTTGAAAAGCTACGGTGGCAATTTCGAATTCGTTCACAGGATTTCCCTCGCTTTCGACCGCGACCTCTCTTGCCTTATCATGAATCTCTTGCGTTTTTGGGCGACGACAGGATTAACCCACCAAGGCGCTATTCCGCCGCGTCCGGTCTCGAAGAACCAGATGTACGCCGGATCAATTCCTTCAAGGCTGTCATGGATTCCTCACGTGCCGCCATCGCCTTCTCATGTGCCGCCATCGCTTCCTCATGACGACGCTCACTTTCTATCATCGCCTTCTCATGTGCCGCTATCGCTTCCTCGCGGCGACGTTCATTCGCTGCCATCGCTTCCTCATGACGACGCTCATTTTCTGTCATCGCCTTCTCATGTGCCGCCATCGCTTCCTTGTGACGACGCTCATTTTCTGTCATCGCCTTCTCATGTGCCGTCATCGCTTCTTTGTGACGACGCTCATCTGCTGCCATCGCTTCCTCATGACGACGTATATCGGCACGAGAGATATCTTCGTTTCGTTGGTTAATGGAATCGGTTCTTTTATCGCTGGAACGCACCATGGCATGAATGCCGTACCAAATTCCAATGGCGGCAATGACGGCTGCCACGGCGGAGGCAGCCGTAGCGACAGCAGAAACCCGTGCCAAGCCCAGGGTGGCCTCTTGAAAAGCTACGGTGGACTCTTGAAAAGCTACGGTGGCAATTTCGAATTCGTTCACAGGATTTTCCTCGCTTTCGACCGCGGCCTCTCTCGCCTTATCGATAAAGAGACACGGCTTGTCAAGGATTTTCCCGCCGTCACAGGGAGGCGATGCCCGGGTTTGCCAGCCTGAGAGGGGAAGCCATGGCCGGTCAGCCCTGTCGTCTCCGGGCATTGCGGGGGTGTCACGCTCCGGCCGCAGGGGTGTCACAGGGGTGTCACAGGGCTGTGACAGGGCTGCCACAGGGCTGTGACAGGGCTGCCACAGGGCTGTGACAGCCGTGCGGCAGGGCGCGGCGCGGGGCTTGCCCACCGCACCGCCTGGGGCATACTGCCCGCCAGCCACCGGAGAGGCCACGGGAGACATAACCATGGCGATTGCGCGCCCGCTGGCGCTGGCCGCCCTGCTGTTCGCCATCTGGCTGCTGCTGTCGGGCCGCTGGGACGGGCTGGCGCTGGCGTCCGGCGCCGCCGCCAGCCTGCTGGTGGCGGCCCTGGCTCTGCGCATGGACGCGGCCTGGGGTCGGCCCTTCGCCATCGGCTGGCGCCTCGCGCTCTATCTGCCCTGGCTGGCCTGGCAGACCGCCCGCGCCAACCTCGCCGTGGCCGCCATCGTCCTGGCCCCGCGCCTGCGCCTGGACGCCGCCGCCGGCTGGGTGCCCGCCAGCCAGACGACCGACACCGGCCTCACCGCCTTCGCCAATTCCATCACCCTCACCCCCGGCACCGTCTCGCTAGCGGTGGAAAAGGGCCGCATCCACGTCCACGCCCTTTCGCGCCGCGCCCTGGAAGACCTGCGCAAGGGCGAGATGGACCGCCGCGTGCGGGCCCTGGAGAGGGCGCGCTGATGTTCGCGGCCGCAACCCTGCTGGCGGTGCTGGCCATGGTGCCGGTGGTGGCGCGCGCCATCCGCGGGCCGACGCTTTACGACCGCATCCTGGCGGTCAATCTCCACGGCACCATGACCGTGCTGCTGATCGCCCTGATCGGCCTGCTCGCCTCGCGCCCGGACTTCCTCGATCTGTCGCTGGCCTATGCCCTGCTGAACTTCGTAGGCACCCTGGCGGCGCTGAAATACCTCAAGCACGGCACCCTGGGAGAGGTGTCGTGAGCGCGCTGCTGGACATCGCCAGCTGGGCGCTGCTGCTGGCCGGGGCGGCGGCCCTGGCGGTCAGCGGCCTGGGCCTGCTGCGCCTGCCGGACGTGTTCACCCGCCTGCACGCCGCCGGCATCGCCGATACCGGCGGCGCGGCCCTGCTGCTGACGGGCATGGCGCTGCAACTGCCGCTGGGGGCGGCCACCGTGAAGCTGGCCCTGATCGCCATCGTGCTGTGGCTGACCGCGCCCACCGCCAGCTACGCCATCGGCCATGCCGCCCTCACCGCCGGCCTGGCGCCGGGCGCCGATGCCGATGTCGATGCCAATGTTGGCGTTGGCGCCGGCGCCGGCGCAGAGAGCGAAGGCGGCGGGGGGCGCTAGCGGTGGAGCGGCTGGCAATCGTGCTGCTGGTGGCCGTCATGGTCGCCCTGGCCCTGGCCCTGGCCCGCCAGCGCAACCTGGTCGCCATCGCCGTCCTTTCCGGCGCCTACAGCCTGACGGCGGCGGCGGCGATGAGCCTGCTGGACGCCATCGACGTCGCCTTCACCGAGGCGGCGGTGGGCGCCGGCATCTCGCTTTCCCTGATGCTGGCGGCGATCGCGCTGGCGGCGCGGCGCGGCCACACCGGTGGCGGCATAGAGCTGGGCGCCCCCCATAACGGGCGCCGCGCCGCCGCCCTGGTGGCCGCCCTGGTGACGGGCGGCGCCCTGCTCTATGCCGCCACCGGCCTGCCGCCGCTGGGCGACGCCGCCGCCCCCATCCACGGCCATATCGGCGCCCGCTTCATCGCCGAAGGGCCGCTGGCGACCGGCATCCCCAACATGGTGACCTCGGTTCTGGCCAGCTATCGCGGCTACGACACCCTGGGCGAGGTGACGGTGATCTTCGCCGCCGGCGTGGCCGTGATGGCCCTGCTGCGCCGCCCCGGGGAGAAGGCATGAGCGACCAGCCGGTCCTGCGCGTGGTGGTGCGGCTGCTGGCGCCGTTCATCCTGCTGTTCGCCCTCTATGTGCAGATGCACGGCGAATACGGCCCCGGCGGCGGCTTCCAGGCGGGGGTGATCTTCGCCGCCGCCATCGTCGCCCACGCCCTGGTCTTCGGCCCCCGGCGCACCCTGCGGGCCTTGCCGATGGGCGTCTTCACGGCCATGGTCTCGCTGGGGGTGGCCCTTTATGCCGCAGTCGGCTTCGCCACCCTGATCGCCGGCGGCGGCTTCCTGGATTACGGCGCCTTCGACAGCCACGACCCGGTGCACGGCCAGCATATCGGCATCGTGGCCATCGAGCTCGGGGTGGGCATCGCCGTGGCGGGGGTCATCGCCGCCGTCTTCTTCACCTTCGCCCTGCGTCCGCGGGCGTGACGGCCCCGGGCGTGACAATCCCAGGCGTAACGACCATGGACGTCATGGCATGGACATGATGGGGCTGGTGGAGTTCGCCGCCGACTACGCCGTCCAGTGGGGCGCGGTGGCGCTGCTCGCCACCGGCCTCTATATCGTCGCCACCAGCGGCAATCTGGTGAAGAAGGTGGCGGGCCTCAACATCTTCCAGAGCGCCGTGTTCCTGTTCTACATCGCCATGGGCTATGCCGAGGACGCCAGCGCGCCCATCTTCGCCGAAGGCGCCACCCGCTATTCCAGCCCCCTGCCCCACGTCCTGATCCTGACCGCCATCGTCGTCTCCGTGGCGACCACGGCCCTGGCCCTGGCCCTGATCGTCCGCGTCCGCGAGACCTCGAACTCCATTGAAGAGAACGGGATCGGCGGGCACGGGGAACCCTGAACCGGTGGCCCTGGCCCAGCATCTGCCCGCCCTGCAGGTGGCGGTGCCGCTGATCGCCGCCCCGCTCTGCGCGGCGGCCGGGCGCGCGCGGCTGGCCTGGCCCCTGGCCTGCCTGGCCGCCCTGGCCGCGCTCGCCATCGCCCTGGCCCTGCTGCTTCGCGTCCTGGACCAAGGGAGCGTTTCCTATGCCATGGGCGGCTGGGCGGCGCCGCTGGGCATCGCCTACGAGATCGACGCCGCCAACGCCCTGCTGCTGGTGCTGATCTCGGCCATGGCGGCGATTCTGCTGCCGGCGGCGCGGGACGGCTTCGACGGCGCCCGCCAGCCCCGCAATGCCGGCCCCCGTAATGCTGGACTGGTGTTCGCGCTGGCGCTGCTGGCGCTGGCCGGGATGCTGGGCGTGGTGGTGACCGGCGACGCCTTCAACCTCTATGTCTTTCTGGAGATCGCCTCGCTTGCCAGCTATGCCCTGGTCGCCTGCGGGCGCGACCGGGCGGCGGCCGCGGCCGCCTTCAACTATCTGATCCAGGGCACGGTCGGGGCCACCTTCATCCTGATCGGCATCGGCCTGGTCTATGTCATGACCGGCACGCTCAACATGGCCGATATGGCCGCCCGCCTGGCGGGGCAATACGGCGCCGCCCCGGTACAGGCGGCGCTGGCCTTCATCGTCGTGGGCGCTGGCATCAAGCTGGCCCTGTTCCCGCTCCACGCCTGGCTGCCGGGGGCCTATGCCGCCGCCCCGCCGCTGGTGTCCGCCTTTCTGGGCGCCACGGCCACCAAGGTGGGCGTCTATATCCTGATCCGCTTCGTCTTCGGCGTGTTCGGGGCCGAATTTTCCTTCCAGCACATGCGCATCGGCTGGGTGCTGGTGCCGCTGGGGCTGGCCGGCGCCGTGGTCGCCTCGCTGATCGCCATCGGCCAGCGCGATCTGCGGCGGCTGCTGGCCTGGTCCAGCGTCGCCCAGCTGGGCTATATCGCCGCCGCCATCGGCTGCGGCAACCGCGACGGCCTGGTGGCCGCCATCGTCCACGTCGTCAACCATTCGCTGATGAAGGGGGCGCTGTTCCTGGTGGCCGCCGCCGTGATCGCCCGCCTGGGCCGGGCCGGAAGCGACCGGATGGCCGGGCTGGGCCACCGCATGCCGATCGCCATGGCCTGTTTCACGGTGGCCGGCCTGTCGATGATCGGCGTGCCGTTCACCGTCGGCTTCGTCAGCAAATGGTACCTGGTGCTGGCCACCATCCAGGCCGGGCTGTGGCCGGCGGTGGCGGCGGTGGTGGCAAGCTCGCTGCTGGCCATCGCCTATGTCTGGCGCGTGGTCGAGGCCGGCTGGTTCGCCCCGCCCCCCCCGGAAGCGATTCCGGAGGGGGCGGCGCCGGGACGGGAGGCGCCGCTGGCGCTGCTGGCGCCGATGCTGCTGCTGACCGCGCTCTGCGTGCTGTTCGGCATCGCCACCGACCTCACCCTCGGCATCGCCGGGCGCGCCGCCGACGCCCTGGCAAGCTGGCCGTGACCGCCCCCCGGCAGACGCGCCCGGCAGGCGGCGGGCCATGAACGGGGCGATGAGCAATTTGGGCGATCCCGGCTGGCTGGCGCTGGCGGTGGTGGCGGTGCCGCTGGTCGCCATCGCCGGCGTGCTGGCCGCCGGGCGCTGGCCCAATCTGCGCGAGGCGGTCAGCCTGACGGCCGGCGTCGCCCTGTTCGCCGCCACCGCCGCCGCCACCGCCGCCCAGCAGGCGGGCGCTCAGCTGCGCATGGTGCTGGCGGAACCCTTCCCGGGGCTGGAGCTGGCGCTGGAGGCGGAACCGCTGGGCCTGCTGTTCGCGCTGACCGCCAGCGGGCTGTGGATCGTCACCACCGTCTATGCCATCGGCGAGATGCGCAGCCATGGCGCCGCCGATCAAACCCGCTTCTATGCCTTTTTCGCCGCCGCCATCGCCGCCGCCATGGGCGTGGCCTTCGCCGGCAATCTGCTCACCCTGTTCGTCTTCTACGAGGCGCTGACGCTCGCCACCTTCCCGCTCGTCACCCATGCCGGCAACGCCGCCGCCCGGCGGGCGGGACGCATCTATCTGGGCCTGCTGCTCACCACCTCCATCGCCTTTCTGCTGGTCGCCATCGTCGCCACCCATGCCCTGGCCGGCACGCTGGATTTCGCGCCGGGCGGCATCCTGGCCGGCAAGGTCTCGCCGGGCGGGGCCGGCCTGCTGCTGGCGCTCTACGTCTTCGGCGTCGGCAAAGCCGCGCTCATGCCCTTCCACGGCTGGCTGCCGGCGGCCATGGTGGCGCCGACTCCGGTCAGCGCCCTGCTGCACGCCGTCGCCGTGGTCAAGGCGGGGGTGTTCACGATCCTGAAGGTCACGGCCTTCGTGTTCGGCTACGACCTGATGCGCGGCCTGGCCGTGACCGAGGCGCTGCAATGGGTGGCGGCCTTCACCGTGGTCGCCTCCTCGGTGGTCGCCCTCACCAAAGACAATCTCAAGGCCAGGCTGGCCTGGTCCACCATCGGCCAGCTTTCCTATATCGTGCTGGCCGCCCTGCTCGCCCAGCAGGCCGGCCTGATCGGCGGCGGCCTGCACATCGTCAGCCACGCCTTTGCCAAGATCACCCTGTTCTTCTGCGCCGGCGCCATCCTGGTCGCCCACCACCGCACGGAGGTCTCGCAGCTGGACGGCATCGGCCGCGTCATGCCGCTCACCATGACCGCCTTCACCATAGCCAGCCTCAGCCTGATCGGCCTGCCCCCGTTTTCCGGCTGGAGCAAATGGCTGATGTTCGAGGCCGCCCTGGATGCGGACCAGGGCATCTTCGTCCTGGTGCTGGGCGTCGCCACCCTGCTGAACGTCGCCTATCTGCTCCCCATCCCGCTGCGCGCCTTTCTGCGCGCCGCCCCCGGCACCTCGCCTGCACGGGTGGCCGAGGCGCCCGCCACCTGCCTGGCCGCCATCGCCTTCACGGCGCTGCTGTGTTTCGCCACCTTCTTCTTCCCCGACCCCGCCTTCGCCCTGCTGGAGGGCCTGTTCGCGGCCCCGGCGGGGCCCTGACGAGAGCGACCGCATGAAACAGAGAACCGTCACCGCCCTGATCGCCGCCCTGGCCGGTGCCTGCGCCCTGGCCCTGGCGGCCGATTTCGTCATTCACCGCCACGTCTCCCACCCCTGGGAGGCGCTGCCCACCTTCCACACCCTCTACGGCTTCGCCGCCTGCGTCGTGCTGGTGCTGATCGCCAAGGAGATGCGCAAGGCGATCCGGCGCCGCGAAGACCATTACGAAAGCGACGAGGACCGGCGGTGAGCGGCGCGGCGCCCTTCCTGATCTTCCTGGTCGGGGCGGCGGCCGCGCTGGTCGCCGGCCCCCGCCTGCGGGCGGCGGTCACGGTGGCGACGCCGCTGGCCGGCATCGTCAATCTGTGGTTCGTCGAGCCGGGGGCTTATCTCGGCATCGAGCTCGCCGGGCGCCAGGTGGCCCTGGTGGCGGCCGACCGCATGTCGCTGCTGTTCGGCTGGCTGTTCCACATCGCGGCGCTGATCGGCGCCATCTACATCCTGCACACCCGCGACCGCATGCAGCATGCCGCCGCCCTGGGCTATGCCGGCGCGGCCACCGGCGCGGTGTTCGCCGGCGACCTGATCGCCCTGTTCCTGTTCTGGGAAGGCCTGGCGCTGACCTCCGCCTTCTTCATCCTGGCCCGGCGCAGCCGCCGGGCGGAACGGGCCACCCTGCGCTATCTCGCCATCCAGCTGGGTTCCGGCCTGCTGCTGGTGGGCGGCATCCTGGCCCTGGAATCGGAGGGGCGCGGCCTGGCGCTCGCCCCCATCGAACTGGAGGGCCTGGCCGGCTGGCTGCTGTTCCTGGCCCTGGGCGTCAAATGCGGCTTTCCCCTGCTGCACAGCTGGATCACCGACGCCTATCCGGAAACCACCGAAACCGGCGCCGTGCTGATGAGCGGCTTTACCACCAAGGTCGGCATCTATGCCCTGGCGCGCCTGTTCCCCGGCGCCGAAGAGCTGATCTGGATCGGGGCGGCGATGGCCATGTTCCCGATCTTCTACGCCGTGATCGAGGACGACCTGCGCCGGGTGCTGGCCTACAGCATGATCAACCAGCTGGGCTTCATGGTGTGCGGCATCGGCATCGGCACCGAGCTCGCCATCGCCGGCGCCCTCGCCCACGCCTTCAACGACGTCATCTTCAAGGGCCTGCTGTTCATGTCGATGGGGGCGGTGTTGTGGCGCACCGGGCGCATGGCCGGTTCCGAGCTGGGGGGCCTCTACCGCACCATGCCGGCCACCACCGGGCTTTGTATCGTCGGCGCCGCCTCGATCTCCGCCTTCCCCCTGTTCTCGGGCTTCGTCTCCAAATCCATCGTCATGGCCGAGGCCATCGGCCAGGGCCACGACTGGATCTGGCTGGCCCTGCTGTTCGCCTCGGCCGGCGTCTTCCACCACGCCGGCATCAAGATCCCGTTCTTCGCCTTCTTCGCCCATGACAGCGGCCTGCGGCCCAAAGAGGCGCCGGCGCCGATGCTGGTCGCCATGGGGCTGGCGGCCCTGCTGTGCATCTTCAACGGCGTCTATCCCTGGCTGCTCTACGATCTGCTGCCGCTGCCGGTCACCGCCGCCATCTTCGAACCCTACACCTGGAGCCATATCGTGGCCCAGTGCCAGCTGCTGTTCTTCTCGGCCGCCGCCTTCACGGTGCTGAAGCTCACCGCCCTCTATCCGCCCGAAATGCCGGGCGTGAACCTGGACGCGGATTGGAGCTATCGCTGGCTGCTGCCGCGCGCCGCGCGCGACGCCCGCGCCGCCCTGGCGCGGCTGGCGGCGCCGGTCCAGGACGCCATCGCCGCCACCGGACGCGGCGTCGTCCATTTCGCCCTGGCGCGCCGCGCGGATGCAACCATGGGCGCGGCCTCGCTGGCGGCGCTGGCCGTGCTGGCCGCCGTGCTGCTGTTCCATCTCCTGGCGGGAGCCTGGCCATGAACATCTCCGGCGAACACCGCATCGCCGCCCCGCGCCAGGCGGTCTGGCGGGCGCTCAACGACCCCGCCGTGCTCAAGGCGGCGATTCCCGGCTGCCAGGAGATCGAGCGGGAATCCGAGACCGTCTTCCGCGCCCGGGTAAAGGCGAAGATCGGGCCGGTGGCCGCCGCCTTTCGCGGCAAGGTGACGCTCCACGACCTCGACCCCCCCGCCGCCTACACCATCCGCGGCCAGGGCGAAGGCGGCGTCGCCGGCTTCGCCCGCGGCGGCGCCCGCGTGACGCTGGCCGAGGACGGCGCCGCCACCCTGCTCAGCTACCAGGCCGAGGGCCAGGTCGGCGGCAGGCTGGCCCAGCTGGGCCAGCGCCTGGTGGAGGGCAGCGCCCGCAAGATCGCCAACGATTTCTTCGCCCGCCTGGAGAGCGCGCTGGAGGGCGCCGCGCCGCCGCCGCCCCCAGATTCTTGACCGCTCCTTGACCGCTCCTTGACCGCCGCCGCCCCCGCTTCGACACTGCACCGTGCTGGCGCAGGAGGCCCGCCATGACCGCCGCCGTCACCGCCACCATGACCGCCACCACGACCGTCACCATGACCGTGAATGGAGAGGAGCGCAGCGGCCAGTGCGAGGAGCGCGCCCTGCTGGTCTCCTTCCTGCGCGAGACGCTGCGGCTGACCGGCACCCATGTCGGCTGCGACACCAGCCAGTGCGGGGCCTGTGTGGTCCATATCGACGGCGAATCGGTGAAATCCTGCACCGTGCTGGCGCTCCAGGCCCAGGGCCGCGAGGTGCTCACCGTCGAGGGGCTGGCCGGGCGCGGGCCGCTGCACCCCATGCAGCAGGCCTTCCACGAAAACCACGGCCTGCAATGCGGCTTCTGCACCCCGGGCATGATGATGAGCGCCCTGGACCTGCTGAAACACGACCCCGACCCCAGCGAGCGCGCCATCCGCGAGCATCTGGAAGGCAATTTCTGCCGCTGCACCGGCTATCACAACATCGTCAAATCGATCCGCGCGGCGGCCGTGAAGATGGCCGCCGCCGCCGGGGACTAACCGGGCGGGGCCGGGCGGGGGCCGGGCGGGATGTACCCCTTCCGCTATCGCCGCGCGACCGGCGTGGAGGAAGCCCGGCGCCTGTTCGAGGCCGGCGAGGACGCGCGCTATCTCGCCGGCGGCCACACCCTGCTGCCGGCCATGAAGCTGCGGCTTTCCGCCCCCTCCGACCTGATCGACATCGCCGGCATCGCCGGCCTGGGGGAGATCCGGGCCGAAGACGGGGCGGTCGTCGTCGGCGCCCTGGCCCGCCACAACCGGGTGGCGCGGGAGGCGCGGGACGCCATCCCGGCCCTGGCCGAGCTGGCGGGCGGGATCGGCGATTTCCAGGTGCGCAACCGCGGCACCATCGGCGGCTCCATCGCCAATGCCGACCCGGCCGCCGACTACCCGGCCGCCCTGCTGGCCCTGGGCGCCACGGTGACCACCGACCGCCGCCGCATCGCCGGGGACGATTTCTTCACCGACCTGTTCGAGACCGCCCTGGACGAAGGCGAGATCGTCACCGAAATCGCTTTCCCCCGCCCCCGCCGCGCCGCCTACATGAAATTTCCCAACCCCGCCTCGCGCTATGCCATCGTCGGCGTCTTCGTCGCCCAAGGGGTCGCCCAGGGGACGGACGAGGTGCGGGTCGCCGTCACCGGCGCCGGGCCGGCCGTCTTTCGCGTCGCCGAGATGGAGGCGGCGCTGGCGGCCGATTTCACGCCCGAAGCCATCGCTGGCATCGCCATCCCCGAAGACGACCTCGCCAGCGACCTCCACGCCACCCCCGATTACCGCGCCCATCTCGTCACCGTGATGGCGAAGCGGGCGGTCGCCAGGGCGCTCGCCCGCAGCCCGACATGAATGGGTGCATGACGGGGGCGTGAATGGGAGCATGAGGGGGCGGTTCGGGGCAGTCACGATCCTGGCGGCGGTCCTGGCCGCGCTCCTGCTCGGCGCGGCCCTGGCCTTCGCCCTGCGGGCCGAGATCGCCGAACGGGCGCTCCGCTACGCCCTGGAAGACACGCCGCTGGCCGGCGCCAGCTATCGCGTGGCCGAAATCGGCTTTGCCCGCGCCATCGTCCACGACCTCCGCCTGGCGGATGGCGGCAGCATCGCCCGGGCCACCATCGCCTATCGCCCCGCCACCCTGCTGCGCGGGCAGGGCGAGCGCCTCACCCTCGCCGGGGCCAGGCTGGACCTCACCGGCCCGTCCTGGGTCGAACCGTCCGGGGCCGAATCGTCCTGGGCTGCGCTGCCCTTCCCGGTCCTGGTTCTCGAAGACCTGCAAGCCAGCATCGCCACCCCCTGGGGGGCGACCGGATTGCGCCTGGACGCGGTGCTGCGCCCCGACCGGCGAACCGGCAGCGGGCGCTGGCGCCTGGATGGCGCTATCGCCAGCGCCGCCGGCACCCTGGAACTGGCGCCGGTGGCGGGGCCGGAACTGCGGGCGCTGTTCACCGTCCGGCAAGGGGCGCTGGATCATGCGCGCCTGCGGGCCGGGGCGCTGACCGGGCGCGTGGCGCTGGACTGGGCGCCGGGGGCGGCGGCCCCCGCCCTGGTGGAGGCGGCGCTGGAAGCGCGCCAGGCCAGCTGGGACGGGCGCGCCCTGGGACCGGCGGCGCTGGAGGCGCGCTGGGACGGGCGCGCCCTGGAGGGCGAGCTCGCCTTCGGCGGCGAGGGGACGCCCTTCGCGGCCCGGCTGGCGCTGGCCGGGCGTCGTGACGAGCTCCGGGGCGGGCGCTGGCTGGTGGAGGCCAGCGGCGAGGCCGCCGCCAGCCAGGGTCTGGAGCTCGCCCGCCTCGCCATCGCCGCCCCAGCGCGGCTGACCTTCGCCGCCGCCGGGCCGCTGGCCGCCCTGGCCGAAGGTGAGTTTTCCGCCGTGACGGCGACCGGGCGGCTGGACGCCGCCGGCCTGGCCCTGGGCGAGACCGTCGCCGCCGATGGCGCCACCCTGGCGCTGGCGGTCGCCAGCGGGGACGGGGGCGGGCGCGATCCGGCCAGCGCCCAGCTGCAAGCCGGCTTCGCCCGCCTGACGGTGGGCGGGGCGGCGGGCGGGGCGGTGTTCGACCATGCCGCCCTCGACCTGCCGCTGACGCTGGCGGGCGAGGATGGGCGGCTGCTGGCCCGCGCCGGCCCCGGCGCCCTGCTGCGGGCCGAAAGGCTGGCGCTGCCGGGGGCGGGCCTGACGCTGCAAGGGCTGCTGGCCGAACTGCCGCTCGCCGTCGAACGCGACGGCAGGCGCCTCTATCTGCGCCTGACCGAGACCGCCTGGCTCGACATCGAGAGCCTCGCCCATCCCCGCCTGCGAACGCTGGAGCCGTTCTCCCTCGAACTGGTGGCAGAGCATCTGCCGCTGCTGGTGCTGGAAAGGCTGGCGGGGGAATGGAGCTGGGACGCGCGCGTGAAAACCGGCCCCACCGCCGCCGCCTTCGACCTGCTGGTGGACGGCCTGGAGGGCGGGGCGGCGACGGCCAGCGTCGCCGGCCTGCTGCCCCGCATCGCCCTGCGCCTGGGCAGCCTGGGCCTGAACCACCTGCAAGGCACCATGGAGGCCCGCGGCGGCGACCTCGCCATCGCCGGGCCGGATATGCGCCTGGCCGGCCTCACCGTCCTCGCCTCCTACAACAGCGGCCTGTCGCCCTGGCCGCAGGTGGAAGCGACGGCCACCACCCTGGAAGATCTGCGCCGCCCGGCCCGTTTCGCCCCGGCCCGCGCCGATGCCACCCTGCGCCCGGCCTGGCCCAGGGGCGAGGATGCGCGCATGGAGGCCAATCTGCACATGGCCGGCGCCGGCGTGAAGGGGCGCTATCTGGTCAATATCGAAGGCCACTGGCGGGCGGAGGACGGGCAGCTGCGCGCCCTGCTGCATCTGCCGGCGATCACCTTCCAGGCCGGCGGCGTGCAGCCGGTCGATCTTTCCCCCCGCTATGGCGCCCCGATCGACGAGGCCGAAGGCGGCTTCGAGCTGCGCGGCGAGCTGGTGCGCGAACACGGCAGCTGGCGCCAGGCGTGGCGGCTGCTGCTGCTGGACCTGGCCGCCCGGTCCGGCGCCATCGCCGTAGAAGGGCTGGAGGGCGAGGTCGCGCTCACCGCCATCGCGCCGCCAACGACGACGATGACGATGACGACGGGGGCGGCGGGGGGCCACAGGCTGACGGCGCGCCGCCTGGCCCTGGGCGGCGTGACGCTGACCGGCATCGAGGCCGCGCTGACCCTCCCCGGCGATGGCAGCCTTGACGTGCAAGGCGCCGCGGCCAGCTTCGCCGGCGGCCGCCTGGCGCTGGCGCCCACCCGCATCCACCCCGGCGCGGCCCCGAACGCGCTCACCCTGGAGGCGAAGGGCGTGGAACTGGCCGAATTGCTGGCCCGCTTTCCCGTGACGGGGCTGACCGGCGAGGGCCGGATCGGCGGGCGTCTGCCGCTGACCTTCTCGCCCGCCGGAATCGCCATCGAGGGCGCAAGCCTGGCGGCCGAGGCCCCGGGGCGGCTGCGCCATCTGCCCCCCGGCCCGGCCGCCGCCCGTCCGGCGCCTTTGTCCGATTTCCGCTTCACCGCCCTGGAAATCGCCCTGGAGCGCCCACCGGGCGGCCCGGCCGCCGCCCAGCTGCGCATCGCCGGCGCTAGTCCGGCCTTCCATGGCGGCCTTCCATGGCGGCGCGGCGATGCGATGCGACTCGAGCTACGGCTTGCCATCGAGCCGGCCATCCGCCGCGCCCTGGCCGGCGCCGATGCTGTCCTGCCAGGATGGTGACGGCAAGACTGCGCCGGCAGCTGTCGTGCAGGCTCAAAAAGCACTGACGGCATCGAACAGACACCTAAAGCGTCACAAGGATGCGCAGGGAAGTCAACAAAATGGGCATGAGAGCTTATGGGCTACTCATGCTCCAGGTTGAGTTTTCGGCTTCCGCGTCCGGTGGATTCCTGTCGGCATAGCCGACTATTCGAATCTCGCTTCGTGAAGCCGCCAGTAAGCGTCTGTTTCCTTGAGGCTGGGATTCCTCTTGATGTAGTACCATGGAGTTCTTCCGAAACCTGTTTCTGTCTTTGCGGCAGGATCGGCGCCCGCTTCCAGTAATGTTATGACTACCACCGAATTCGTGCTGAATTCAGCCGCAAGGTGCAAGGGCGTCTTTCCATCTTCGTCTCGTGCGTTGGGATCGGCACCGGCTTCCACTAGCACGGCCACGACTTCCGGAACCGAATTGTGTGTGGCCGCAAGGTGTAATGGCGTCTTTCCGCCTTCGTCCCGCGCATTGGGGCCGGCACCGGCTTCTACTAGCGCGGCCACGACTTCCGGAACCGAATTGTATGTGACCGCAAGGTGTAAAGGAGTTCTTCCTTCTCCATCCCGAGCATTGGAATTAGCACCCACTTCCGTCAATTTCGTTATCATTCCCGGATTTCTCGTGTTGTATGCTGCAAGATGCAAGGGCGTCATTCCTTCTTTGTCTCGTGCATTCGGTCCGACACCGGCTTTTACTAACTCAACAACTACTTCCGGATTATCGCCATAGTACGCTGCCCAATGCAACGATGTTTGGCCGTAGTCGTCGCTCGCGTGCAGCCTGATTCCCTTTCCTAAACAATTCACCACGTCATGCACTGTAGCGAACATGAAAAATTCTGGCGTGTTTCCACGATCGCATGGCAAGTGAGCCAATACAGAATTAGAGAGCGTCAAGCACCCGGCAAAGGAGAGAAAAGCTACGGCCTTGGCAGCGGTATTCATGATCGTTGCCCCCTTTGCGGCTTTCGCCCATAGAGGACGAATCGGGGCAGAATACAGTTAGATCGATTCTGCCGCAAGAAAATGGTAATGAAACCGGGACAATTTACCGTAACCACTTGATATTGCTATATTTTTCGGTAAAATAGGATTGCGCGGGCGCCGGGCGTGGCATAGTGGCGCGCCGGTCGGGAGGGGCGCCATGAGCGAGGATGTGCTGGAGGTCGCCCAGGCTTGGCGCGAGGACGGCCACGATGTGGCGCTGGCGGTCGTGACCGCCAGCTGGGGTTCCAGCCCGCGCCCGCCCGGGGCGGTGCTGGCGGTGCGCGGCGATGGCGCCTTTCGCGGCTCGGTCTCCGGCGGCTGTGTCGAGGGCGCCGTGATCGCCGAGGCTCGGGCGGCGCTGAGCGACGGGGCCGTGCGGCGGCTGGGCTTCGACGTCAGCGACGAGCGCGCCTGGGAGCTGGGGCTTCCCTGCGGCGGGCGGATCGCCGTTTTCATCGCGCCGGTGGCATGAAGCCCGCCACCCTGGCCCGCCTGAACGCCGCCCGCCGCGCCCGCCAGCCGGTGCTGCTGGCCACCTGGCTGGACGATGGCAGCGAGCGGCTGATCTTCCCCGGCGAGGAGTTGGAGGCATGGCTGGCCGAGGCCGTGGCCGGCGCCTTCGCCCGCGACCGCTCGACCACGCTGGACCATGGCGGGCGGGCGCTGTTCCTGCATGTTTTCGCCCCGCCGCCGCGCCTGGTGGTGGCGGGGGCGGTGCATATCGCCCAGCCGCTGGCGGCCTTTGCCAGCAGGCTGGGCTGGGAGGTCACGGTCGTCGATCCACGGCGGGCGTTCGCCGATCCGGCCCGCTTTGCGGGGGCGAAGCTGGTGTGCGCCTGGCCCGACGACGCCCTGGCCGGCTTGCAGCTCTGCGCCCGCAGCGCGGTGGTCGCCCTGGCCCACGACCCCAGGATCGACGATCCGGCCCTTCACGCCGCCCTGGCCTCGCCCGCCTTTCATATCGGCGCCCTGGGCAGCCGCCGCAGCCACGCCAAACGGGTCGCCAGGCTGCGCCAGGCCGGCTTCGACGCCGCCGCCATCGCCCGCATCAGGGGGCCGGTGGGGCTGGACATCGGCGCCGCCACCCCGGGCGAGATCGCCCTGGCCACCATGGCCGAAGCGGTGGCGGCCCTGCGCGCCGGGCGGGCATGACCGCCGCGCCCGCCAGCCCCGCGTCCAGAGTTGCCGCAGTGGTGCTGGCGGGCGGGCGCTCGCGCCGGGCCGGACCGGCGAACAAGCTGCTGGCGCCCATCGCCGGCAAGGCGGTGCTGCGCCATGTCGTCGATGCCCTGGCCGCCAGCCGGGTGGAGCGCATCCTGGCGGTGACCGGCCACGACGCGGCCGCCACAGGCCGGGCGCTGGCCGGCAGCGGCGCCGCCATCGTCCACAATCCCGGCTGGCGCGAGGGCCTGGCCTCGTCGCTGCGAACCGGCCTGGCCGCCCTGGCGCGCGACACCGAGGCGGCGCTGCTGTGCCTGGGCGATATGCCGGTCGTGCAGCCGGCCACCATCGACCGCATCCTGGCCGCGCGGGGCGCCGGGACCGTCGTCGTGCCCACCTGCCACCAGCGGCGCGGCAACCCGGTGCTGTGGCCCCGGCGCCTGTTCCCCGCCATGATGCGGCTGACGGGCGACCGGGGGGCGTGGCGCCTGATCGCGGATGGGGGCGGCCGGCTCGCCTGTGTGGGGACCGCTTGCGTGGAGGTCGCTTATGTGGAGACCGGCGACGACGGCGTGCTGATGGACATCGACACCGCGCCCGCCCTCGCCCGCGCCCGCGCCGCCATGGCCCCCGCTATCCCTGCCGCCGCCCCCACCGCCGACGGAGCCCCGCCATGACCGTCACCATCGCCGACATCCGCAAGGCCGCCACCGTCATCGCCGGGCGGGCGGTCCGCACACCCTTCGCGCCCGCCCCCGCCCTTTCCGAGCTGAGTGGGGCGCAGGTGTTCGTGAAGTTCGAAAACCGCCAGTTCACCGCCTCGTTCAAGGATCGCGGGGCGCTGATGCGCATGTCGTCGCTGGACGACGCAGAACGGGCGGCGGGCGTGATCGCCATGTCGGCGGGCAACCACGCCCAGGCCGTGGCCTGGTGCGCCAGCCGCCTCGCCATTCCGGCCACCATCGTCATGCCGGAAGACGCGCCCACGGTGAAGGTGAAGAACACCAGGCGCTTCGGCGCCGAGGTGGTGCTTTCGGGGCGCACCATCGACGATGCCGCCGTCACCGCCCGCGCCATCGCCGCCGAGCGCAAGCTGGCCTTCGTCCATCCCTATGACGACGAGCGGGTGATGGCCGGCCAGGGCACGGTGGGGCTGGAGATGCTGGAGGACATAGCCGACCTCGACGTCATGCTGGCGCCCATCGGCGGCGGCGGCCTGATCGCCGGCAGCGCCATCGCCGCCAGGGCGCTGCGCCCCCAGATCGAGGTGGTGGGCGTGGAGGCGGCCATGTTTCCCTCCATGTACCAAACGTTGCAGGGGCTGGAGGTGCGGGCGGGCGGGCGCACCATCGCCGACGGCATCGCCGTGAAAACCCCGGGCCGGCTGACCGTGCCGGTGATCCGCGAGCTGGTGAGCGACATTCTGCTGGTGAGCGAACAGCAGCTGGAACGGGCGGTGCAGCTGTTCGTCGAGGCCGAGAAGACCGTGGCCGAAGGCGGCGGCGCGGCGGCCCTGGCGGCGTTGCTGGCCCATGGCGAGCGTTTTGCGGGCCGGAAGGTGGGGCTGGTGCTCTCGGGCGGCAACATCGACAGCCGCATCCTCGCCGGCGTGATCGAACACGGCCTGGTGCGCGACGGGCGCATGGTGCGGCTGCGGATCGAGATCCCCGACACGCCCGGCACCCTGGCCAGAATCGCCGGCATCTGCGGCGAGACCGGCGCCAACATCATCGAGGTCCACCACCAGCGCGCCTTTTCGCGCCTGCCCGTGAAGCTGGCCGATCTCGACGTCGTGCTGGAGACCCTGGACAGCGACCATATCGCCCGCATCGCCGCCAAGCTGACCGCGGCCGGCTTCAAGGTGCGGGCACTGGGCCACGACGCCGCCCTGGCCTGATGCCCCCCGGCAATGAAGGCGCGGCGCCTTGACGGCGGGGCGGCGATGGCGAAACTGCCGCCCATGCGCGAGGCGGGCATTTCAGGCGGCGGACGCGGCAAGGTGGTGTGCGTCGTCCACGGCAGCTATTCCAACACCGGGCGCATCGGCCGCGCGCTGGCCGCCAGCGGCTTCCAGGAGGTGCGCTGCTGCGTCAAGGAAGGCGACAGCCTGCCGCAGCGCTTCGACGACATCGCCGGCGCGGTGGTGTTCGGCGGGCCGATGAGCGCCAACGACGACCACAAGCTGGACTTCATCGCCACAGAGCTGGCCTGGATCGACAAGCTGCTGGCGTCCGGCACCCCGTTTCTGGGCGTGTGCCTGGGCGCCCAGATGCTGGCGCGCTGCCTGGGCGCGCAGGTGAAGCCCCATGAGCAGGGCTGGCACGAGATCGGCTACACCGAGGTGGTGCCCACGGCGGCGGGGCGCGAGCTGCTGGACGGCGCCCGCTTCTTCTATCAGTGGCATGGCGAGGGCTTCGACCTGCCGGCGGGCTGCGAACTGCTGGCCACCGGCGCCAGCGGCCACTTCCCCAACCAGATGTATCGCGCCCAGCCCCAGGTCTATGGCGTGCAGTTCCACCCGGAATGTACCCTGGAGATCGTGAAGCTGTGGATGCGGGAGGCCGCCCACCGGCTGGAGGAGCCGGGCGCCCAGCAGCCGGAAGAACAGCTGGCCGGGGCGAAGAAATACGACCGCCTGGTGGATGCCTGGGTGCCGCGCTTCGTGGAACGCTGGCTGGGCGGCCCGCCGGATCCCCCGCCAGACCCTCCGCCAGATCCTTGAAAGCCCGGGGCCTTGAAAGCTCGTCCGGGGCATCCATATAAGAATTGTTCTAAACTACGGATGCGAGGACAGGGCCATGAACGGCAATCGCGACGACAACGGCAGCAGGGACAACGGCAGCGCGACCGTGGCGGCGAAGCTCGCCACCGTGCTGGCCGACACCTATCTGCTGATGCTGAAGACCCAGGGCTATCACTGGAACGTCACCGGCCCCGGCTTCCACAGCCTGCACGCCATGTTCGGCGAGCAATATGCCGAACTGTTCCAGGCCGCCGACGAGATCGCCGAGCGCATCCGCGCCCTGGGCCACAAGGCGCCCGCCAGCTATGCCGCCTATGGCGAGCTGGCCGCCATCCGCGAGGACGACGGCATCGAGGACGCCACCCACATGGTGCGCGCCCTGGCCGGCGACCACGGCGTGCTGGCCCGTTCCGCCCGCAGGGCGCTGGAGGCGGCCAGCGAGGCCGGCGACGATGTCAGCGCCGACATGATGACCGGGCGCATGACGGTCCACGACAAGGCCGCCTGGATGCTGAAGGCCTCGCTGGCCTGAAGCCGGCCTCAGATGCGGCCCGTCAGCGCCGCTTCCAGCAGCACCAGGCGGTCGTTGCCCCAGAACATGCGTCCGTCGTCCAGGACGAAGCTGGGCACGCCGAAGGCGCCCCGCGCGGCCGCTTCCGCCACCTGGCGGCGGTGCTCTTCGGCCAGATCGGCGCTGGCGAGGTCGGCCTGGAAGCGGGCCGGGTCGAGGCCGCAGGCATCGGCCTCGGCGAGCACGTCGCCGCGCTCGAGGCGGGTTCGGTCATCGACGAAGATCAGGCGGAACAGGCGCCGGCTCATGGCGATCACGGCGTCCTGGCGCCCGGCCGCCAGGGCGGCCAGAGCCAACAGTTCATCGTCGAAGGCCAGCCGCCCCACCGGATCGCGGAAGGGAACGCCGATCCAGGCCGCCCAGGCCTCCGCATCCCGGCGCCGCCACCCCCAGTCGTACTGGCCCGAGAGCGGGCGCCCGGCGAAGGGATCGCCGTCCCGGGCGATCAGCAGGGAACTTTGCAGCGGACGCCAGCGGAACCGGGCGCCGGTGCGCCCCTCGATGGCCGCGATCCGGCACGCCGCCAGATAGGAATAGCGGCTGCCCAGGCCGTAATAGAAATCGACTATCGCCATGGTTGCCCCGCCGGCCGGGCTAATGGGTGTGGGCGCCTAGTGAGTATGGGCGCCAGCGTCGATCTCGAACAGGTCGCCGCGCTCGCGCAGCACGCCGTCCAGCCAGTCGGTGCGCATCTCCGGCGTCGAGGCGATCAGCTTGCGGGTATAGGCTTCCTTCTGGGGCGGGGTGAAGATCTGCTCGGTGGTGCCCTGTTCCACCACGCTGCCCTGGTACATCACCACCGTGCGGTCGGCGATGTTGCGGACGATGCCGAGGTCGTGGGTGATGAACATATAGGCGAGGTTCTTTTCCTTCTGGAGGCGGTCCAGCAGCTTCAGGATGCCGGCCGCCACCACCTGGTCCAGGGCCGAGGTGACCTCGTCGCAGATGATGAGCTCGGGATCGGCCGCCAGGGCGCGGGCGATGCACACCCGCTGCTTCTGGCCGCCGGAGAGCTGGCCGGGGAAGCGATCGGCGAATTCCGGCCCCAGATCGATCTCGCGCAGCAGCTCGAACATGCGCTCTTCCCGCTCGGCCCCGGTCATGCCGAAATAGAACGACAGCGGGCGCCCGACGATCTCCGAGACGCGCTGGCGCGGGTTCATGGCCACATCCGGCATCTGGTAGATCATCTGCACCTTGCGCAGCTCCTGCTTGGAACGCTCCTTCAGGGCCAGGGAGAAGCGCTTGCCGTCGAAGGCGACATGGCCGCGATAGGGGGGCAGCAGGCCGGTGACCACCCGGGCCAGGGTGGATTTGCCGCTGCCCGACTCGCCCACCACCGCCACGGTTTCGCCGCGCCCGATGGCGACCGAAATGTCCTTCAGCACGTCGTCGCGCCCGTCGTAGCTGGCGGTTACGCCCTCGATCTGGAGCACCGGGTTCTCCGGCATGCCGGTGAAAACCTTGGTGTTGATCTCCTCGGTGCGGGCTGAGATCAGCTCCTTGGTGTAGGCCTGTTGCGGGTCGTGGAGGATCTGCTCGGTGGTGCCTTCCTCGATCAGGTCGCCATAGCGCAGCACCATGATGCGGTCGGCGATCTGGGCCACCACGGCCAGGTCGTGGGTGATGTAGAGGGCGGCGGTGTCGTTGTTGCGGATCAGGTCGCGCACCGTCGCCAGCACCTCGATCTGGGTGGTGACGTCCAGGGCCGTGGTGGGTTCGTCCAGCACCAGCAGGTCGGGGCCGCAGGCCATGGCCATGGCCGACATGACGCGCTGCAACTGGCCGCCGGAGACCTGATGCGGATAGCGGCGCCCGATATGGGCGGGATCCGGCAGATCGAGGCGGTCGTAAAGCTCCACCGCGCGCCGGGTGGCGTCGGCCAGGGGCATCACATTGTGGCGCACGGCCGCTTCCGTCACCTGGTCGTTCAGCCGCTTGGAGGGGTTGAAGGCGGCGGCCGCGCTCTGGGCGATATAGGCGGCGCGGACGCCGCGCATCTGCCGCAGCTCCTCTTCCGGCAGGGCGCGCAGGTCGGTGCCGTCGAAGACCACCTTGCCGCCGGTGATCTTGCAGCCCGGACGGGCGAAGCACATCGACGCCAGCCCCAGGGTGGATTTGCCCGCCCCGGATTCGCCGATCAGCCCCAGCACCTCGCCGCGGTCCAGCTTGACGTCCAGGTCGTTGACGATCCGGAACGGTTCGCCATCGGCCCGGCGCGCCTCGATGCGCAGGGCCTGCATGTCGAGAAGGCGGCCCGCGGTCTTGCCCTGGGCCGTTTTGTTCTGGGGCGTGTCGTTCCGGGTCATGCTAGCCCTCGAACTCGGAGGCGGCCGAACGGTTGGAGCGCGCCAGCACGTAATCGACCAGCAGGTTGACGCCGATCGCCAGCAGGGCGATGGCCCCGGCCGGATAGAGCGGGGCGGCCATGCCATAGGAGATGACGGTGGCGTTCTCTTTCACCATGCCGCCCCAATCGGCCAGCGGCGGCTGGATGCCCAGGCCCAGGAAGCTGAGCGCGGCGATGAACAGGAAGGCGAACACGAAGCGCAGGCCGAATTCCGCCACCAGCGGCATGACCGCGTTGGGCAGCACCTCGCGCCCCATGATCCACCACAGGCCCTCGCCCCGCAGCCGGGCCGCCTCGACATATTCCATCACCACCACGTCCATGGCGATGGCGCGCGAAAGGCGGAACACGCGGGTGGAATCCAGCACGGCGATCACGGCGACCAGGATGGCGAGTTCGGTGCCCAGCACCGAGATCACCACCAGGGCCAGGATCAGGGTCGGGATCGCCATCAGGGCGTCCACCAGGCGCGACAGCAGCATATCGGTCACGCCGCCTATCACCGCCGCCGTGAAGCCGGCGACGATGCCCATCACGAAGGCCAGCGCCGTGGCGACGAAGGCGATGACGATGGTGGTGCGCGCCCCGTAGAGGATGCGGGTCAGCATGTCGCGGCCCAGATGATCGCTGCCCAGCCAGTGTTCGGCGCTGGGCGGCATCCACTGGCCGGTCACCAGCTCGGTTTCGCCATAGGGCGCCAGCCAGGGCGCGAAGACCACCAGGAACAGGTTGACGGCCACGATCCCCATGCCCACCCGGGCGGTCAGCGGCATTTCGGCGAAGAACTGCCGCACCGCCTGGCCGCGGGTGGGGCGGACATACTGGGCGCTTTCCGAGCTTGCGGGGCTTGTCGCCATGAGCCGGGCCTATTTCGGGTGCCGGAGACGCGGATTCGCCAGGATCGAGGCGAGATCGGCGGCCAGATTGAGCAGGACATAGACGCCGGCGAAGATCAGCCCGCCCGCCTGCACCACCGGCACGTCGCGCTTGGAGACGGAATCGACCAGATACTGGCCCATGCCCGGATAGGTGAAGACCACCTCCACCACCACCACGCCGACGATCAGATAGGCCAGATTGAGCGACACCACGGTGATCACCGGCGAAAGCACGTTGGGAAAGGCGTGCTGGACCACCACGCGCCAGTATTTGACGCCCTTGAGATGGGCCATCTCGATATAGGAGCTGTTCATGACGCCGATCACCGCCGCCCGCGTCATGCGCATCATATGGGCCAGCGTCACCAGGGTCAGCACCGTGGCCGGCAGGATCATCACCTCCAGCCGCTCGCCGAAACCCATGCGGTCGTTCACCAGGGAAAGGCTGGGCAGCCAGCCCAGCTTTACGGCGACGATCAGGATCAGGACATAGCCCAGGAAGAATTCGGGCACCGAGATGGTCATCAGGCTGCCCACCGAGATCGAGCGGTCGATGGCCCGGCCCTGCTTGATGGCGGAGACCAGCCCCAGGGCCACCGACAGCGGCACCGCGATCAGCGCCGCCACGGCCGCCAGCAGCATGGTGTTTTCGAACCGGAAGCCGATCTGCGGCGCGATGGGGCGGCGGTTGCCCAGCGAGGTGCCCAGATCGCCCTGGGCGAAGCCGATCAGCCAATCGGCATAGCGTTCGTGGGGCGGGCGGTTCAGACCCAGCTGCGCCCGGATCGCCGCCGTGTTCTCCTCGGTCGCCGACTGGCCCAGGATGGCGCTGGCCACATCGCCCGGCAGGATCTCGGTGCCGGCGAAGATGATCACCGACACCGCCAGCAGGGTGACGACGCCCAGGGCCAGGCGGCGGGCGATCAGCGTCAGCACGGCACCCGCCCCGCGCACGCCGGCAAAGTCGCGATGAATGTCACCACCCCTCCCCCCGCGAAAGCTGCGTTTCGCTTGGGCGGCAGAGCCTGCCGCCGGAGGGCATTAAACGACATTCCGCCCCGAACATGCAACAGGGGCAAATGGAGTTCCCTGGGGGCGCCCCGGGAACTCCGGGGTGAAGACCGTTCAACCGCCCAGCCAGGCGAATTTGGCCAGGAAGATTGCCGCCAGCACCAGCACCGCCGGCCCGGCCTCGCGATGGCGCCCGGACAGCAGCTTGATGGCCGCATAGGAGATAAAGCCGAAGGCCAGCCCGTCGGCGATGGAAAAGGTGAAGGGCATGGTCATGGCCAGCACCGCGGCCGGCACATATTCGGTGGCGTCCTTCCAGTCGATCTCGGCGATGCCCTGGGCCATCAGGCAGGCCACGAACAGCAGCGCCGGCGCGGTGGCATAGCCCGGCACGGTCTGCGCCAGGGGCAGCAGCACCAGCGCCGCCACGAACAGCAGCGCCACCACCACGGCGGTCAGCCCGGTGCGCCCGCCGGCATGAACGCCGGAGGCGCTCTCGATATAGCTGGTCACCGACGAGGTGCCGGCCAGGGAACCCACCACCGTCGCCGTGGAGTCGGCCAGCAGCGCCCGCTCCAGGCGGGGCAGGCGCCCGTTTTCGTCCAGCAGCCCGGCGCGATGGGCCACGCCCACCAGGGTGGCCGAGGTATCGAACAGGTCGGTGAACAGGAAGGTGAAGATGACGGCGATCAGCGCCACATCCAGGGCGGCGCCGATATCCAGCTGGAACATGGTGGTCGATGGATCCGGCGGCAGGGCGGCGATGCCGTGGAACTCGCCCACCCCCAGGGCGATGCCGGCCGCCGTCACCGCCAGGATGCCGATGACGATGGAACCGGGCACCCGCCAGGCATCCAGCGCGACGATGGCGATAAAGCCCAGCACCGCCAGCAGCGCGCTCCACTGCGCGGTATCGCCGATGGTCACCAGCGTCGCCGGGTGATCGACCACCAGGCCGGCGTTCTTCAGGGCGATGATGCCCAGGAACAGGCCGATGCCGGTGGTGGTGGCCATCTTCAGCGAGCGGGGGATGGCGTTCACCACCCATTCGCGCACCCGCAGCACCGAGATGGCCACGAACAGCACGCCGGAACAGAACACCGCCCCCAGCGCCACCTCCCAGGGATAGCCCATGCCCAGCACGACGCCATAGGTGAAGAAGGCGTTCAGCCCCATGCCCGGAGCGACGGCGAACGGATAGTTGGCCCACAGCCCCATGACCGCGGTGCCGAAGGCGGCGGCGATGCAGGTGGCCACGAACACGCCGCCGAAATCCATGCCCGCATCGCTCAGGATCAGCGGGTTGACGAAGACGATATAAGCCATGGTGAGAAAGGTGGTGGCGCCGGCGATCAGCTCGCGGCGCGCGGTGGTGCCGTTCTCCTCCAGTTTGAACAGTCGGTCCAGCATGGCAGTCTCCTCCCCCTTGCCGCCCCGATGCCGCCAGGGCGGCGCCAGGACAGCGATAGCTTGCCACGTCCGGGCCGCCGCCGGCGCCGATTTGTCCACAAGCGGTCGACAACCCGGAACGGCCGCTTGACACCGGCGGCCGGGCGGACCCAGCATCGCCCCCGGCCGACTGGCACCTGGCCTGACCTTCCATCGGGGCTACAGCGTCCGCCTTGCCCGCAAGGCGCCCCCGACCGGTGAGGCCCCCCCATGATCGTCACGACTGCCACGATCGCCGATATCGACATCGCGCCGCTGTTCGCCGCCGACCGCGACCGTCGGCTGGCCTGCGCCCGGCGCATCGCCGCCGCTTGCGAGCGCTCCGGCTTCGTCCGCGTCACCGGCCACGGCGTCCCGCCCGCCGTGCCGCAGGACGCACTGGCACAGGCGCGGGCCTTCTTCGCCCAGGACGAGGCCGCCAAGCGCCGCCTGACACGCCCGCCCGGCACCCTGCGCGGCTATGTGCCCATCATGCCCTTCGCCCGTCAGCGCCATCGGGGCGCGCCGCGCACGATCTACGAAGCCTTCCTGGTGGGCGAAGAGGCCGACATGACGGAACCCGCCATTTCCCGGGCCATCCCCCAGGCCGACCGGGGGCTGGCGGCGCCCAATCGCTGGCCGCCGGCGCCGCCGGGCTTCCGCGCCGCCATCGGCGCCTGCTATGGCGCCTTCTCGACGCTGGCGACGGCCCTGCTGCGGGCCTTCGCCCTCGCCATGGAACGGGAGGAGGATGCGCTCACCCGGCTGTTCGTCCGCCCGCTCAGCAATCTTTCCCTGCTCCACTACCCCGCCCGCCCGCAGGCGGAAGGCGCGCCCGGCGACGACGTCTTTCCCCATCGCGACACCAACGCCGTCACCGTGCTGCTGCCGGGCGAGGTCGGCGGCCTTCAGGTCCAGAACCCGCAGGGCGGCTGGAGCGAGGTGGACCACCGCCCGGGCACGCTGATCGTCAATATCGGCAACATGATGGAATCCTGGTCGGGCGGGCGCTTCCGCTCCACCATGCACCGGGTCCACCCGCCCCGGCGGCGGGAACGCTTCTCCATCGCCTTCTTCGCCGTGCCGTCTTACGCCACCGTGGTCGCCCCCCTGCCCGGCCTGCCGGTCACCGGCGCGCCGGACGACATGGCCCCGCGCCATGCCGGGCGCGATCTGGCCGCCTTCGTGGCCAATTTCGACGCCCAGGTTCCCACTCGGCCCCGCGCCCCGCCGGACATGCCGGAGCAGGGGCAGGCCGCAGTCACGGCTCCAGGGCGCTGACCCGATAGCGCGCCCGTTCCAGCCAGGCGGGCGCGATCTCCACCCCCCAGCCGGGGCCGTCCGGCACCCGCACCCGCCCCGCCTCCACGGCGAACGGATCGCCCAGGAACAGGCCCTGCTGCCAGGGGTAGTAATCGCCGCCCTCGATGGAGAGCTCCAGATATTTGCCGGCATTGGGCAGCGCCGCCAGCAGATGCATGGTGCAGACCGTCACCAGCGACAGATTGGCGCAATGGGGGGTGACGGGCAGCCCGGCCGCCGCCGCCATCTCCGCCACCCGCAAGGCGCGGGTCAGCCCGCCCACATACATGATGTCGGGCTGGACGATGTTCACCGCGCCCATGGCGAGCATGCGCCGCCAGGTGGCAAGCGAACAGTCCTGCTCGCCGCCGGTGACGTCGATGGCGAGCGCCTCGGTCACCTCCCTGGTCTGTTCCAGCTCCCAATAGGGGCAGGGTTCCTCGAAATGGCTCACGCCCTCGTCTTCCAGCATGCGCCCCACCTCGATGGCCCGCCCCGGGGAAAAGCCGGAATTGGCGTCCACCAGCCGGGCGGCCCCGCTGTCCAGCGCCCGGCAGACGGCAGGCACGATCTCCTCGGTGCGCCCCGGCCAGTGGTCCCGGTCGCGCCCGCATTCGGCGCCGATGCGGAACTTGAAGGCATCGAAGCCCTGTTCGTCGCCCAGCCGCGCCAGCCGCCGGGCCTCGTCGGCGGGCGCGATGTCGCGCTTCATGGAGCTGGCATAGGCCCGCAGCGTCCCGCCCTCGCTGCCCAGCAGCCGCGCCACCGGCTTGTCTTCCAGCTTGCCGCGCAGATCCCACAGGGCGGTATCGAGGCCGGCCAGAGCGCGGCAGAGATAGGAGCCCGGAAATTTGTGCTCGCGCTCGCCGATCAGATCCGTCAGACCGGCGAACTCCAGCGCATCGCCGCCCAGGGCATGGGGGGCGACCTGGCGATGCAGGATCTCGGCCGCGATGTCGGCATGATAGGGCGCGGTCTGGCCCCAGCCCTGGGCGCCGCTGTCGCCGGTGACGCGCACGAAACACAGCCAGGGATCGGCGAACGTCTCCAGCCTGACGATCTTCATGGCCTCCCTCCCCCACTCCAGCCCGCGGCGGCGACTATGACGGCCGCAACCGGCAGGGGAAAGCGCCTCGGCCGCGGCGGGCGAGCGCGCGAAGGGCTGGATGGAGGGGGCGCAACAGGCTGCCGACAGGCGCCCGACAGGGTGTGGACAGGCTGCCGACAGGGTGTCGCAGGGGTGTCGGGGGGGTGTCGGGGCTTGCAGGGATGGCGCTGCGCCACCGGCGGGGGCTGCCAGGGCGCGAGGTTGACGCGCCGCGGCGGCGGTGCCAGATAGCGCCCGCCCAAACCTGCCGCCGCCGCAGCGCCAAGGGCGCCCCGGAGAGTTGACATGCACGTCGTCGTCGTCGAATCGCCCGCCAAGGCCAGGACGATCGAGAAATATCTGGGCAGCGACTTCACGGTGGTCGCCAGCTACGGCCATGTCAGCGACCTGGCGCCGCGCGACGGCTCGGTGCTGCCGGACAAGGACTTCGAGATGGTCTATGCGGTCGGCGAGCGGGCCAGGAAGCCGCTTTCCGCCATCGCCGCCGCCCTGCGCGGGGCCGACGACCTGCTGCTGGCCACCGATCCGGACCGGGAAGGCGAGGCCATTTCCTGGCATGTGCGCAACTGGCTGCGGGACAAGGGCGCGCTGGGGCGGCGCAAGGCGCGGCGGGTGATCTTCCACGAGATCACCCGCGATGCGGTCCGCCACGCCATGGCCCACCCCCGCGATATCGACATGGCGCTGGTGAACGCGCAGCAGGCGCGCCGGGCGCTGGATTACCTGGTGGGCTTCAACCTCTCGCCGGTGCTGTGGCGCAAGCTGCCCGGCAGCCGTTCGGCCGGGCGCGTGCAATCCGTGGCCCTGCGCCTGGTGTGCGCCCGCGAGGCCGAGATCGAGGCCTTCGTCCCGCGCGAATACTGGAGCGTGGAGGCCGACCTGGCCCGCCCCGGCGGCGCCGGCTTCAGCGCCCGCCTGGTAGCGCTGGACGGCGTCAAGCTGGACAAATTCGCGCTCGCCGACAGCGACAGCGCCCAGGCGGCGGCGCAGCGGGTGCGGGCGGGCAGCTTTGCGGTGACGGCGGTGGAGCGCAAGCAGGTCAAGCGCAACCCGGCCCCGCCCTTCATCACCTCCACCCTGCAACAGGAGGCCTCGCGCAAGCTGGGCTTTGCCGCCGCCCGCACCATGCAGGTGGCGCAGCGCCTCTACGAGGGCGTCGATCTGGGCGGCGAGACGGTGGGGCTGATCACCTATATGCGGACCGACAGCGTGGCGCTGTCGCGCGCCGCGCTGGAAAGCGCCAGGCGCCTGATCGCGGAGCGCTACGGGCAACCCTATCTGCCCGCCAGGGCGCGGGTGTTCCGTTCCTCGACCCGCAACGCCCAGGAAGCCCATGAGGCCATCCGCCCCACCGCCTTCGAACGGGCGCCCGCCAGCGTCGCCGCCAGGCTGGGGCGTGACGAGGCGGCGCTCTACGAGCTGATCTGGAAACGGGCGCTGGCGAGCCAGATGGCCCCGGCCGCCCTGGACAAGGTGGCGGTGGACATCGCCACACCCGCCGGCGATGTGGCGCTGCGGGCCACCGGATCGACGCTCGCCTTCGACGGCTTCATGCGCCTCTATCTCGAGGGCCGCGACGACGCCAGCCGCGACGACGACAGGGAACGGCGCCTGCCACCCTTGCGCGCAGGCGAGGCGCTGGACCTGGGCGAGGTGCGGCCGCAACGCCATGTCACCGAACCGGCGCCGCGCTACAGCGAGGCCAGCCTGGTGAAGCGGCTGGAGGAGCTGGGCATCGGCCGCCCTTCCACCTATGCCAGCATCCTGGCCGTGCTGCAGGAGCGCGAATATGTCCTGCTGGAGAAAAAGCGCTTTCACCCCAGCGAGCGCGGGCGGCTGGTGACCGCCTTTCTGGAAGCCTTCTTTCCCGCCTATGTCGAATACGGCTTCACCGCCGGCCTGGAGAACGAGCTCGACCGCATCGCCAAAGGCGCCATCGACTGGAAACAGGTGCTGCGCGATTTCTGGGAGGCGTTCCACATGGCGGTGCAGGCGGCCGACGGTCTGGAGCGCGAGCGCGTGACCGCGGCCCTGGAACAGGCCCTGGCCGAGCGCCTGTTCCCCCGCGCTGGCGCCGGCGATGACGACGGCGACGGCGATGACAGGCGCCTGTGCCCCGCCTGCAAGCAGGGCCGGCTGGAGCTGAAGCTGGGCCGCTATGGCGCCTTTCTGGGCTGTTCCGGCTATCCCGAATGCCGCCATCGCCGCCGCCTGGGCGAGAGCGGCGACGGCGAGGACGGCCCCCGCCAGCTGGGCGCCGACCCGGAAAGCGGCCTCGCCATCACCCTGCGGCGCGGCCCCTATGGCCCCTATGTCCAGAAGGGCGAAGGCGAGGCGAAGGGCGCGGGCAAGCCGCAGCGGGTGTCGCTGCCGAAGGACAAGGCGCCCGGCGAGATCGACCTGGCCGCGGCGCTGGCCCTGCTGGCCCTGCCGCGCGAGCTGGGCGCCCACCCGGACGACGGCGCGCCGATCCAGGCCGGGATCGGGCGCTATGGCCCCTATCTGAAGCATGGCAGGGCCTATACCGCCCTTCCCGCGGGCGACGATGTGCTCACCGTCGGCCTCAACCGCGCCGTGACGCTGATCGCCGAGAAGGGCAAGCGCGCGCCGCGCCAGGCGGTGGTGAAGGCCCTGGGCGCCCATCCCGACGACGGCGCGCCGGTGGAGATCAGAAAGGGCCGCTACGGTCCCTATGCCGCCCATGGCCGCGTCTTCGCCTCCCTGCCCAAGGGGGTGGAGCCGGAGGAAGCGACCCTGGCCATGGCGCTGGACCTGCTGGCCAGAAAAAAGGCGGCCGGGCGGGGCGCCGCCAGGGGAAGGAAGGGCGCGAAGACGCCGCGCCGGGCCGGGGGCTGAACGGCCCCCATGGCGGCGGGCGACGACGAGGGGCTGCCTTCGCGCGAGCAATTGCTGGCCTTCGTGGCCCGTCATCGCGGGCGCGCCGGCAAGCGCGAGATCGCCCGCGCCTTCGCCATCGCCGGCAGCGAACGGCGCGCGGCGCTGGGCCGCCTGCTGGGCGAGTTGAAGCGCGAAGGGGCGCTTGCCGGCGGCCGCCGCCGACTGCAACCGCAAGGCGCCCTGCCTTCAGAAACCGTGGTGGAGGTGGTGGCCCTGGACGACGAAGGCAACGCCGTGGCCGAACCCGCCTCCTGGCAGGGCGAAGGCCCACCGCCACGCATCGCCCTGACCTCTGGCGCCCGCCCCGCCCCCGGCATCGGCCAGCGCGCCGTCGCCAGCATCGATCCCCTGCCCGGCGGCGGCTGGAAGGGCCGGGTGCGCCGGGTGCTGGAGGCGGAGGAGCGCCAGGCGGTGGGCGTGTTCCGCACGACCGCCAGGGGCGATCGCATCCAGCCCGCCGACCGCCGCCAGGCCCATGACTGGCGCGCCGTGGTGCCGCCCGGCCTGGCGCTGGCCGATGGCGACCTGGTGCTGGTCCAGCCGCTTTCGCGCCGCCGTTTCGGGCCGGTGCCGGCCCGCATCCTGCGCCGCCTGGGCCGCTGGCAGGACGCGGGGGCGGCCAGCCTTCTGGCCATCGCCGCCCACGGCATCCCCACCGACTTCGCCGCCGACGCCCTGGCCGAAGCCGAGGCGGCGCAGCCGCTGGCCAGGCGTGAGGACGGGCGCGAGGATCTGCGCCCCCTGCCGCTGGTGACCATCGACGACGCCGACGCCCGCGACCACGACGATGCCGTGTTCGCCGAGCCTGCCACCGCTGGCGAAGATGGCGCCGCCTGGCACGCCGTGGTCGCCATCGCCGATGTCGCCCATTATGTGCGCCCCGGCAGCGCGCTGGACCGCGCCGCCCGCCAGCGCGGCAATTCGGTGTATTTCCCCGACCGCGTGGTGGCGATGCTGCCGGAGCGCCTGTCCAACCGGCTGTGCTCGTTGCTGCCCGGGCACGACCGCCCCTGCCTGGCCGTCCACCTCTGGATCGCCGGCGATGGCGAGCTGTTGCGCTGGCGCTTTGCCCGCGCCGTGATGCGTTCCGCCGCCAGGCTGACCTATGACCAGGTCCAGGCCCGGCGCGATGGCGCGGCCAGCGCCGGGGCGGCGCCCGCCCTGCCCGATTCGCTCTTCGCTTCGCTTTTCGATTCGCTCTATGGCGCCTATGGCGCGCTGGCCCAGGCGCGGGAGCGGCGCGGCGCGCTGGACATCGAGCGGGCGGAACGGCGCGTGACGCTGTTGCCGGCGGGCGGCGTGGAGGTCGCGCCCCGGCGCCGCCTGGCCAGCCACCGGCTGATCGAGGAGCTGATGATCGCCGCCAACATCGCCGCCGCCGCCGCGCTGGAGGCCAGGCGGGCGCAGGCGATCTATCGCCTGCACGACCGCCCGGCGCCGGAAAAGGCCGACGAGCTGCGCGATTTTCTGGAAAGCCTGGGCCTGCGCCTGCGCCGCAGCCAGGCCCTGCGTCCGCGCGACTTCGCGCAGGTGCTGAAACAGGCCGCCGCCAGCCGCCACCGCCACGCCATCCACGAGGCGGTGCTGCGCAGCCAGGCGCAGGCCGAATACGGGCCGGAACGGCGCGGCCATTTCGGCCTGGCCCTGGCCGCCTACAGCCATTTTACCTCGCCCATCCGCCGCTATGCCGATCTGGCGGTGCACCGGGCGCTGATCGCCGCCCTGGGGCTGGGCGCGGGCGGCCAGGCGGACGGCGCCGATTTCGCCCAACTGGGCGCCCATCTGAGCGCCACCGAACGGCGCGCCGTCTGGGCCGAGCGCGAGGCCATGGACCGCTATCTGGCCAGCTACATGGCCGAGCGAACCGGCGCCACCATGGCCGGGCGCGTCGCCGGGCTGGGGCGTTTCGGCCTGATCGTGCGCATCGACGGCATCGAGGCCGACGGCCTGCTGCCGGCCCGGCGCCTGCCGGGCGGCCCCTTCCGTTTCGACGAGCGCCGCCGCACCCTGCGCGGCCGGGACGGCATCTGGCGCCTGGGCGACGCCATCACGGTGGTGCTGACCGAAGCCAACCCCGTCTCCGGCGGCGTGGTTTTCGATCTGGCTTCGGGCGATGGCGATATGCGCGCATAAGGCGAGAGACAGCGATGGCAGCGCCCAACTGGAACAACCGCACCCTGTGGACCGGCGACAATCTCGACATCCTGCGCGGCCTGAACAGCGAAAGCGTGGATCTGATCTATCTGGATCCGCCCTTCAACAGCAACAAGACCTATTCGGCGCCGATAGGGAGCGAGGCCGCCGGGGCCGCCTTCAAGGACGCCTGGACCCTCGACGACGTGGATCTGGCCTGGCATGGCGAGATCGCCGACCGGGAACCCGCCGTATATGCCGCCATCGAGGCGGCGGCCCTGACCCACTCCAGGGGCATGAAGGCCTATCTGTGCATGATGGCGGTCAGGCTGCTGGAGTTGCGCCGCGTGTTGAAGCCGACGGGTTCGATCTATCTGCATTGCGATCCGACGGCGGGCCATTATCTCAAGGCGCTTATGGACGGCTTGTTCGGTGCCTCCATGTTTCGCAACGAGATCGTCTGGAAGCGGCAATCGGCGCATAGCGACAGCAAGGGCTTTGGCAAGGTGGTGGACAATCTTCTTTTCTATGGCGCGCCTATCGACAAAGATGCGGTGCGGGTGCCTTTGGATCCAGATTACGTGCGCAAATTCTATCGCCACGAGGACAAGCATGGCATCTACAGACTGGGCGATCTGACCGCCTCCGAGGTGAGAACGGGCGAAAGCGGCCAGCCCTGGCGCGGCATCGACCCAGGAAAGGTCGGCAGACACTGGGCGGTGCCGCTGACCGGCGAATATGCCAGATGGGTGGAAGATAATTTTATCCCCGGTTATCGTTCGATAAAGGGCATTCATGCGCGCCTCGACATGCTGGACAAAACCGGGCTCATTGCATGGCCGCTGCAAGGGAAAACTCCCGCATTGAAGCGTTATTTAAATCGGGAGAAGAGCCAGATTCCGACCGCAATATGGCTGGATATCAACCCTGTTTCCGCGCACAGCAAGGAACGCACAGGCTATCCCACACAGAAGCCGCTCGCCTTGCTCGAACGTGTGATCCGCGCGTCGTCCAGGCCGGGCGACATCGTGCTCGACCCCTTCTGCGGCTGCGCGACGGCTCTCGTCGCCGCCGAACAGTTGCAGCGCCACTGGATAGGGATCGACCTCTCGCCCCTGGCCGCGAAGCTGGTGGTCTCCCGCCTGCAGCAGGAGATGGGCATCTTCTATGACGTCGATCACAGAAGCGATATTCCGGCGCGCACCGATCTGGGCAAGCTGCCGGATTATCGCACCCACAAGCACACCCTTTATGGCCAGCAGGAAGGCCGCTGCAACGGCTGCATGACCCATTTTCCCTTCCGCAACCTGACCGTCGATCACATCACGCCGAAGATCAAGGGCGGCAGCGACCACAGCGACAATCTGCAACTGCTCTGCCAGGCCTGCAACTCGACCAAGGGAACCGGAACCCAGGCCTAATTGAGGGCGAAGCTGAAGCGGGCGGGGATCCTCTAGCGCCGCGCCTGCCCCGCCGGCCGGCCCAGGGCGGGCGCGAGGCAGGCTGGCTCCCCCTGTGCCATGGCGGCGGAGGCGCTTGCCAAGGCGGGGGCGGGACGGCACAATGGCCGGGTGCCCTCGTCGGCATGGCCCCGCGGCAGATGCCGGGCGGGCCTGCGGGGGCGGCGGACATCACCCGAGGGGGAGCTTATGACCAAGATTCTGGAATCGCTGCCGGCCACGGTTGTCGCGGGATGCGTCCTGACGGTGGCGGTCGCCATCGTTCTTCTGTCCATCTGACGCGGCCCGAGGAGGAAACACCCATGGAAGAACTTTCGTTCCTGTTCCGCTGGCTGCATGTGATCTCGGGCGTCATGTGGATCGGCCTGCTGTGGTATTTCAACTTCGTGCAGATCCCCAGCATGCCCAAAATCCCCGACGACCAGAAACCGGCCATCGGCAAGGTGATCGCCCCGACCGCCCTGTTCTGGTTCCGCTGGGCCGCCATGGCGACCATCGTCACCGGCGTGTTCCTGGCCGCCTTCGAGGGCTATCTGCTCGAGGCCATCGTCGTCGGCATCGGCAATGACGGCGTCGGCACGGCCATCGGCATCGGCATGTGGCTGGGCGCGATCATGTGGTTCAACGTCTGGTTCGTGATCTGGCCCAACCAGAAGAAGGCGCTGGGCATCGTGGAGGCCGACGCCGACGCCAAGAAGGCGGCGGCGCGCACCGCCATGCTGTTTTCCAGAACCAACACCATGCTGTCGCTGCCCATGCTGTTCTGCATGGTATCGGCCCAGAACCTCTGGTATTTCTGAGACGCGGCGGAGGGGGCCACGCGCCCCCTTCCCTGCGCCCCTTCTCCGGGCCTAAACGGCGATCAGCGCCGCCGCCACCGGGCGGCCTTCGGCCACCAGCAGATTGAAGCTGCGGCAGGCGGCGCCGGTGGTCATGGCGTCGATGGCGATGCCGTGGCGGCGCAGGGCGGCGACGAGCTCGCGCCCGACGGGCGGCGCCGCCTGGCCGCAGCCCAGCAGCAGAATCTCGATCCTGCCCGCCTCCACCACCGGAGCGAGGCTTTCCAGGCCGACTTCGGCGATGGCGGCGACCGGCCAGGGGATAGCGCGGTCGGGGAAGACGATCGCTGAGCCCGCGATGCGTTCCCCGGCGATGCGGAAGCCTCCGTCGCCATAGGCGGTGACGGTCTTGCGCGCGGGCGTCACCCCTCCTCGCCGGCGGCCTCGCGCACCGGCTTGACATAGAGCAGCAGCGGCGCGGCGATGAACAGCGAGGAATAGGTGCCGACCGCCACGCCCCAGATCATGGCCAGGACGAAGGGCGCGATGACCTCGCCGCCGAAGAGATAAAGCGCCAGCAGGGCCAGCAGCGTGGTGGCGCTGGTCATCACCGTCCGCGCCAGGGTTTCGGACAGCGAGCGGTCGATCAGCGCCGGCATGGCCTCCTGCTTGTATTTGCGCAGATTTTCGCGGATGCGGTCATAGACCACCACGGTGTCGTTCATGGAATAGCCGACGATGGTGAGCAGGGCGGCCACCACCGGCAGGTCGAAATCGACCTGGAGCAGGGCCAGCAGGCCCAGCGTCAGCCCGACATCGTGGGCCAGGGCCAGCAGCGCGCCGACGCCGAACTGCCATTCGAACCGGAACCAGATGTAGATCGCCATCAGCAGCAGCGCGACCAGCACCGCCTGGGCGCCCTTCTCGATCAGCTCGCCGGAGACCTGGGGGCCGACGAACTCGATGCGGCGATAGTCGATCTCCGGGAACATGGCGCCCAGCGCATCCTGCACCCTGTCCACCGCCTGCTGCTGCGCCGCCTCGTCCCCGGCCAGCAGCGGCAGGCGGATCAGGATGTCGTTGGGCGCCCCGAATTCCTGCAAGGCGATATCCCCCATGCCCAGGGCATTGAGGCCGGAGCGCATGGCCGCGAGATCGGGGGCCGCGGGGGTGGCGATTTCGATCAGCGTGCCGCCGCGGAAATCGATGCCGAAATTGAGGCCGACCGCGACCAGCAGCGCCAGCGAGGCCGCCAGCAGCGTGGCGGAAAGCGCCGCCGCCACCCGATGCAGGCGCATGAAGGGCAGGCGCAGGCCGGCGGGAACCAGGACGATTCGCTTCATGGTTCTGAAGCGCGCCATCACAGCGGGAGAGCCTGCGGGCGGGCGCGCCGCAGCCACAGATAGACCAGCATGCGCGTCAGCATGATGGCCGTGAACATGGAGGTGACGATGCCGATCGCCAGCGTGGCGCCGAAGCCGCGCACCGGGCCGGAACCCAGGAAGAACAGCAGAAAGGCCGCCACCGCCGTGGTGATATTGGCGTCCAGAATGGTGGTCATGGCGCGGCGAAAGCCGGTTTCCACGGCGTTGAAGGGCGTGCGCCCGTGGCCCGCCTCTTCGCGGATGCGCTCGAAGATCAGCACATTGGCATCCACCGCCATGCCGACGGTGAGCACGATGCCGGCGATGCCGGGCAGCGTCAGCGTCGCCTGCAACAGCGACAGCGCGCCCACGATCAGCACCAGATTGGCGATCAGCGCCGCATTGGCGAACAGCCCGAAGCGCCCGTAGCAGGCGGCCATGAACACCACCACCGCGACGAAGCCGATGGCGGCGGCGATGCGCCCGGCGCGGATGGAATCGGCGCCCAGTGTCGGCCCTACCGTGCGCTCCTCCACCACCGTCAGCGGCACCGGCAGGGCGCCGGCGCGCAGCAGAATGGCGAGCTCCTCGGTTTCGCGCACGCTGAAGGAGCCGGTGATGATGCCGTTGCCCTGGCAGATGGGGCCGTTGATGCGCGGCGCGCTGATCACCCTGCCGTCCAGCACGATGGCCAGAAGGCGCCCGACATTGTCGGTGGTGACATCGCAGAAATGGCCGGCGCCCACGCTGTCGAAGGAAAAGGCCACCACCGGGCGGCCCTGATCGAAGCTGCCGACCGCGTTTTCCAGATTCTCGCCGCTGACCAGGGATTCACTGCGCACCACATAGGATTCCGGCCCGCCCGGATCGCCGGAGGGCAGCAGCACCGAGCCTATGGGCAGCACGCCTTCCAGCGCCGCCCGGTAATCGGCCTGGGAATCGACCATGTGGAAGGTGAGCTTGGCGGTCTGCCCCAGGCGATCGCGCAGCGTCTGGGTATCCTCGATGCCCGGCACCTGCACCAGGATGCGGTCGCGCCCCTGGCGGGCGATCGCCGGCTCCAGCACGCCTTCCGGGTCGATGCGGTCGCGCAGCACTTCCAGAGTGCGCTCGACGGCATCGCCCAGGCCCGCCGTCAGGCCCTCTTCCGTCATGGTGGCGGCGATGCTGCCGTCGTCGGCGACTGTGACGATGACATCGTCGGCGATCTCCGCCAGCTCGTCGCGGGCGGCGGCAGCGTCGGCGGCATCGCGCAGCACGAAGGAAAGCTGCCTTTCGCCGCCGGGCGCCACCCGCACGCCGATGCGCTCGCTCCGCAGGCGGCGGCGGATGTCCTGTTCCACCGAGCCCAGCCGGTCGGTGACATAGACCGCTTCGTCGATCTGGAGCAGCAGATGGGCGCCACCGGAAAGATCGAGGCCCAGGCTGATGCGCTTCAACGGCGGCCAGGCGGGCAGGCTGCCCGGCCCCAGCAGATTGGGCGCGGCGAACAGCGCGCCCAGCCCGCAGACGATGGCGACGGTCCAGATCTTCCAGACGGGGAATTTCAGCATCGGCCGGCGGGATCAGCCGTCCTTGCGGTCGCCGCCGTCCTCGTCGTCCTTCTCGGCCGCTCGCGGCTCGGGCCGGGCCGCCATGCTGGCGATCATGGACTGCTGACACTTCACCCGCACATTGGGGGCGATCTCCAGGATCAGCACGCCGTCGCCTTCCAGGCGGGCGACGCGGCCCATGATGCCGCCATTGGTGACCACATGGTCGCCGCGCCTGATGGCGCTCAGCATGGCCCGATGCTCCTTGGTGCGCTTCGACTGGGGGCGAATCACCAGGAACCAGAAGACGCCGAACATGGCGACCATCATGATCAGGAAGATGGGGTCGAACCCGCCGCCGGCGCCGCCGACCTCCTGCGCATAAGCCTCGGCAATCAGCATGGTGGTCTCCGATGTCTTGGAGGTGGCGGACTATAGCCACCCGCCCGGCGGATGCAAGCGCCGCGCTACCCCGCCGCCGCGATCCGGACTAGGGTCCGCCGCCATGAGCACTCATGATGAGCTTCCGGGCGGCGAGCTTCTGGCGCGCATCGCCGCGGCGCTGGAACGCATGGCGCCGCCACCGGCCCGCGACGATGCCCTGGATGCGGGCGACGCCTTCGTCTGGCAGCCCCAGTCCGGCACCCTGCGCGCCGTGGCCCGGGTGAGGCATGTGCCACTGGCCCTGCTGCGGGGGATCGAGGCGGCCAAACGGGCGCTGCTCGCCAACACCGGGCGTTTCGCCCGCGCCCTGCCGGCCAACAACGCCCTGCTGTGGGGCGCGCGCGGCATGGGCAAATCCAGCCTGGTGAAGGCGGTGCACGCCCACGTCAACGCCCATATCGCCGCCCAGGCCGACACCGATGCCCCCCTGGCGCTGATCGAGATCCACCGCGACGACCTCGCCACCCTGCCCCGCCTCCTGGCCCGCCTGCGCGGAACCGACCGCCGCGCCATCCTGCTGTGCGACGACCTCTCCTTCGAGGCCGGCGACGCCGCCTTCAAATCGCTCAAGGCGGTGCTGGAAGGCGGCATCGAGGGCCGCCCGGACAACGTGCTGTTCTACGCCACCTCCAACCGGCGCCATCTGATGCCGCGCGACATGATGGAGAACGAACGCTCCACGGCCATCGCGCCGGGGGAAGCGGTGGAGGAAAAGGTCTCGCTTTCCGACCGCTTCGGCCTGTGGCTGGGCATCCATGGCTGCGACCAGCCGACCTATCTCGCCATCGTCGAGGGCTATGCCACCCATTTCGGCCTCGCGGTCGCAACCCCCGCCCTCCACGCCCAGGCGATCGCCTGGCAAGCCGGCCGCGGCGCCCGCTCCGGCCGCGTCGCCTGGCAGTTCATCCAGGACCTGGCAGGCCGCCTGGGCCGCAGGCTGGATTGAACGGGGCGGCCTGGAACGAGGAAGCCAGTTCAGCTTGCATGTCAAGCGACATACAGGTAGAGAGGCAACCATGCGCGCGACCAAATGGACATACCATGAGCCTGCTCAATAAGCTGCCCGCGAAAGGGCGTAGAGGAAGTAAGCCACGTTGCCACTGGCTTACTCATGGGAAGCCTGAGGAAGTCGCCGCGCGCTTGACGAAGCTGGCTGCACCATGGATCGAAGTGTCGGCGAATGACAGCTGGCTACCACAAGGATTTTGTCGGACCGAGGAAGCACGTTTGGATCGATCACCCCTGTTGCCGGAGAAGGATCAAGATACTTTATGCCATTGGTGGATTGCAGTGAGTTCTAATAACCCTAATACTCCGAACTTCGATATCGCCAGTACTTGCAAAATTGATGGCGCAAGGGGATTACTTCTCGTCGAAGCAAAAGCTCACACAAAAGAATTGAGTCTCAATGGTAAACCATTAAAATCTGATGCGAGTGAAGACTCCCGACGCAATCACAAACGAATTGAAAAATGTATTTGTGAGGCCAGTATGGCCTTAACGAAAGCGACAGGACATGATTGGTCACTATCGCGCGACCTCTGCTATCAGATATCCAACCGTTTCTCCTGGTCCTGGAAACTCACCGAACTGGGTTATCCAGTGGTTCTTGTTTATTTGGGATTTCTCAAAGCAACAGACGTAGAGGATCTCGGGAGACCGTTCACCGATAGCACGTGTTGGGGAAGGCATGTAACGAGTCATAGCCGACGTCTGTTCCCAGACGGTGTTTGGAATAAGAAATGGGCTGTTTGCGGGCAGGCTTTCGTTCCTTGCCTACGGGTATGCACGGTGCCCCATGACAAGCAGGTCACGGAAAATCAACTGCGCTTTGAGTGTGTGGAGGTATGATGTTTCACAGAGCGTTGTCCGCCCAATGCTGAAGAGAAATGCTACAAAGCGGTAGTTTGAGATCGCGTCGGCACAATAGATTTTCCTGCCTGCTCACAACTGCTATTCCGGCGCCGGCCGCTTCCCGCCTAAGGGCTGCCCAGATGGGGCAGCGGGTCCACGGCTTCGGTGCCGCGGCGCAGTTCGAAATGGGATTGGGGGTGGGTGACGCCGCCGCTGGCCCCGACGCTGGCGATGACGTCGCCCCGCAACACGGTCTGGCCGCGCGAGACCAGGTTTTCGGCGTTGTGGGCATAGGCGCTGACCCAGCCATCGGCGTGGCGCAGCAGCACCAGATTGCCATAGCCTCGCAGCTCGTCGCCGGCATAGGCGACCACGCCGTCCTCCGCCGCCCGCACCGGCGTGCCGGCCGGGGCGGCGATGTTGATGCCGTCGTTGTGGCGCCCGCCGCTTTTCGGCCCGAAGGAGGAGATGACGCGGCCCGCCACCGGCCAGGCGAAGCGTAGTTCGCCATCGGCCCGGGAGGCGGGGAGCGGCGGCGCCTCGACCGGCCCGGTCACCGGCGGCGGGCTGGCATCTGGGGCCGGCGGCGCGGCGGCAGCGCCGGCGGCCGGCACCTTCAGCTTCTGCCCGATCAGCAGGTCGTAGGGCGCCGCCAGGCCGTTGGCCTCGATCAGCTGGCGGGCGGTGACGCCCAGCCGCCGCGCCAGCCCGTAGAGGGTATCGCCGGACGCCACGGTGAGAACCACCACCGTTCCGGCCTCCGTCTCCAGGGTCTGGGTCGCCACCGGCTGCGGTTCGCCCTGGGCCTCCTCGGCCAGCAGGATCGCCTCGATATGGGCGATGAGATCGTCGGCCAGGGGGGCCTCGTCGCCGCCCTGGGCCGGCGCGGCGGCGGGCGGTTGCGGTTTGAACCCGGGCAGAGGCGGAACGGCGCCGGCATGGTCCGTTATCGGCAATTGGGGCGGCAGTTCGGGCGGCAGCGGCGGGCTGGCCCCGCCCGACGAGGCGCCGAAGGTGACCGGGGCCGGCGGCTGGCTGCACGCCGCCAGCAGCGCCGCGGCCAGGATGCCGGCCGTGACGGTGGCCGGGGGGGGCAGCCGGCGGCGGGCAAAGCGCGCCACGGCCCGCCGCGCCCGTTCAAGGCCTGTCGGCGCCTTCCACCAGCGGCACGAAACGCACATCGAGAAAGGCCTCGCATCGATAGCCATCGTCCAGCCGCTCGACATGGTTGAGCTTCTGGCTCCACATGTCTTCGCCCACCGGCACGACCATGGTACCGCCCGGCGTCAGCTGCCGGATCAGCGCCTCCGGCATGCGCCGGGCGGCGGCCGTCACCACGATTCTGTCGAACGGCGCCTGGCGCGGCCAGCCCCTGGCGCCGTCGCCGCGCATGGTGGTGACATTGTGGAGCGCCAGGGCGTCGAAACGGCGCTGCGCCTGGCGCAGCAGCTCGCCATGGCGTTCCACCGTATAGACCCGCGCCGCCAGGCGGGCCAGAATCGCCGCCTGATAGCCCGAGCCGGTGCCCACCTCCAGCACCCGCATATGCTTTTCCAGGGCCAGCTTCTGGGTCATCAGCGCCACCACGATGGGCTGGCTGACGGTCTGGCCGCAGCCGATCGGCAGCGCCGTGTTCTCCCAGGCCTGGCTGGCCAGCTCGCCCGGCACGAACAGATCGCGCGGCGTCGCCTCCAGCGCCCGCAGCACGGCCATGTCGTGGATGCCCTGGCTGCGCAGCTCCATCAGCAGCCGCAGGAAAGGGGCCTCGCCACCGCTCATGGAAAAGCGCCGGGAAAGGCGCGGGAAAGCCGCTTCAGGGCGGCGCCATGGGTCAGGTCCAGCGCCAGGGGCGTGATGGCGATGCGGTTGTGGCCCAGGGCGTGGATGTCGGTGCCCGCGCGGGAGCGGCGCACGCGCATATCCAGGCCCCAGCCGCCGGGCCAGAAATAGGCGCGCCCGAAGGGATCGGTGCGCCGTTCGGGGCGCAGGGCGGAGAAATCGTGGCGGCCCTGGCGGCAACAGACCGCGCCCGCCACCTCGCCGGGGGCCAGCGGCGGGAAGTTGACGTTGATCAGGGCGTCTTCCGGCCAGCCGACCTCCAGCAGACGGGCGACGATGCCGGCGCCGAAATGCCGCGCCGCCTCCCAGCCGAAGGGGCCGTCGGGCGGATATTCCTGGCTCAGCGCGATGGACGGCACCCCCAGCAGCGCCCCTTCCATGGCGGCCGCCACCGTGCCGGAATAGGTGACGTCGTCGGCCAGATTGGCCCCGCGATTGACGCCGGAAAGCAGCAGATCCACCCCGCCTTCGGCCATGACATGGCGCACACCCATGACGACGCAATCGGCCGGCGTGCCGTCGGTGCTGAAGCGGCGCGCGCCATGGCGGTGCAGCCTCAGGGGCGCGCGCAGGGAAACGGCATGGCTTTTGCCGCTTTGTTCGGTTTGCGGGGCCACGACATAGACCTCGCTGGAAAGCTGGGCGGCGATGGCTTCCAGGCAGTCCAGGCCCTCGGCGCCGATGCCGTCGTCGTTGGTAAGGAGGATGCGCACCGCTTCAGGCCGCCGGACGCAGCCGTTCCACGCCGTGCATATAGGGCCGCAGCGCCTCCGGCACGATCACCTGGCCATCTTCGGTCTGGAAGTTCTCCAGCACCGCAATCAGGGCGCGCCCGACCGCCACCCCCGAACCGTTCAGCGTATGCACGAAGCGAGTCCGCTTGCCAGCCCCGGGCCGGCAGCGGGCGCCCATGCGCCGGGCCTGGAAATCGCCGCAGTTGGAACAGCTGGAAATCTCGCGATAGCGCCCCTGGCCCGGCAGCCAGACCTCCAGATCGTAGGTCCGCCTGGCCGCGAAGCCGATATCGCCGGCGGCCAGCGCCACCACCCGATAGGGCAGCCCCAGGCGTTGCAGCACGGCCTCGGCGCATTGCGTCATGCGCTCGTGCTCGCTGGCAGATCGCTCCGGGGTCGCGATCGAGACCAGCTCCACCTTCCAGAACTGGTGCTGGCGGATCATGCCCCTGGTGTCGCGCCCGGCGGCGCCCGCTTCGGAGCGAAAACAGGGCGTGAAGGAGGTCAGCCGCATGGGCAGCTCCTCTTCGGCCACGATGCGCTCGCGCGCCATGTTGGTCAGCGTCATCTCGGCGGTGGGGATGAGATAGCGGCCGTCGCTGGTGACGAACAGGTCGTGGGCGAATTTGGGCAGATTGCCGGTGCCGAAGGCGGCTTCCGGGCGCACCAGCAGCGGCGCCGACACCTCTTCATAGCCGAACTCGCGCGTGTGCAGATCCAGCATGAACAGCGCCAGCGCCCTTTCCAGCCGGGCCAGGGCGCCCTTCAGCAGCACGAAGCGGGCGCCGGACATGGCGGCGGCGCGCTGGAAATCCATCTGCCCCAGGCCGGCGCCGATTTCGGCATGGTCGCGGGGCGCGAAGGCGAAGTCGGGCGGGCTGCCCCAGCGGCGCAGCTCGACATTGGCGCCCTCGTCGCCGCCTTCGGGCACGGTGTCGTCCACCAGATTGGGAATGGCGGCCAGCCTTTCCCGCAACGCCGCCGCCTGGGCGCCCTCCTCCTTCTCCAGGGCGGCGGCCCGTTCCCTGATGGCGGCCACTTCGGCCATGGCGTCGCCCGCATCCTCGCCCCTGGACCGGGCGGCGCCGATGGCGCGCGAGAGGGCGTTGCGGCGCCGCTGCAACTCCTGCATGGCGGTCCGGGCCTGCCTTTGCGCCCGGTCGATGGCCAGCAGCCGCCCGGCCTCGCCGGCCAGGCCACGCCGGGCGCAGGCGGCATCGAAGGCGTCGGGGTTCTCGCGTATCCAGGCGATATCGTGCATGGGCCGCCTCAGCGCGTGGGGTTGAAATCGGTCTCTTCGAAGCCGTCCTCATCCTCGGGCACGGCTTCCTCCCGCGCTTCCTGGCCGGCCTCCTCGCCACCTTGCGCGCGGCGGCGTTCGGCGATGCCGGCGCACCAAATCGAGATCTCGTAAAGGGCGACCAGCGGCAGGGCCAGACCCAGCTGGCTGAAGGGGTCGGGCGGCGTGATCACGGCCGCCAGCACGAACACGGCGACGATGGCGTATTTGCGCTTGCGCCTCATCCCTTCGGCGGTGACCGCCCCGGTACGGGCCAGAAGCGTCATCGCCAGCGGCAGCTGGAAGCTGATCCCGAAAGCGAACAACAGTTTCAGCAACAGCGAGAAATACTCGCTGACCCGGACCTCCATGACGATGGGCAGGCGGCCGAAATCGCCGGTCTGCTGGAAACCGAGGAAGAATTTCAGGGCGACGGGAAAGAAGGCGTAATAGACCATCGCCGCCCCCAGCGCGAACAGCAGCGGGAACACCAGCATGAAGGGCAGAACCACCTTCTTTTCCCGCCGATAGAGGCCCGGCGCCGTGAAGGCCCAGATCTGATAGGCGAGAAAGGGCAGCGACAGGCACAGCGAAACGAAGAAGCCGACCTTGACATAGGTCAGGAACGCCTCCTGCGGGCTGGTGAAGATGAAGCGCGGCGGGAACTCGCTCTCCAGGCTGCGGTCGATGGTCGCCCCCTCGGTCACGGTGCCTTCCTCCGGTGGCGCGGCCTCGGGCGCCTCGTCGGAAAACAGCAGCCAGGCGTCGTGCAGCATCCGCTCCAGCCAGCCGTCTTCGCCGGGGGCGCCGGTCTCGGCCGGGGCCAGCCCATAGGCTTCGTAAAGCGGCAGGGCCAGGAAGTTGAAGACCGCGGGCGCGAAATAGAAACAGGGCAGGAAGGCCAGAATCACCACGATGGCGCTGCGCACCAGGCGCCGCCGCAGCTCGATCAGATGCTCCAGCAGCGGCAGCTTGGTGTTGTCGATATCGCGGATCACGACGCCGGGCCGGCCTTGGCGCCATCGCCGGTGGCCACCTTGGGCGCCGCCGGCTTGTCGGCCACCGCTTCGCCCGCATCCTTGAGGCGGTCGCGCAACTCACCCCCGGTCTCGGTCAGCTGTTTCTTCAGCCCGCCGCCCGGATCCAGGGCCCCGGCCACGGCCTTTCTCGCCTTGCCCGGGGCTTCCACCGCCTTCTTGACGCCGTCGAGCTCGGCCTCCTTGGCGTAATCGTCCAGGGCGCGCTGGAAATCGCGCGCCATTCTCCTGGCCTTGCCGGTCCACACGCCGACGGTGCGCAGCACCAGGGGCAGATCTTTAGGGCCGACGACCACCAGCAGCAAGGCGCCGACGATCGCCAACTCGAACCAGCCGAGATCGAACATGGCGCCGCGCCTTCACGCCCGTTCAGGCGACGGTCTTGTCCTTGGCGCCGTCCTTGCCGGCCGCAACCTGGCCGCCCTCGATGGTAGGCGGCGCCTCCTCGACGGTTCTGGCCGCCGCCTTGTCATCGTCCTTCATGCCCGACTTGAACTCCTTGATGCCCCTGGCGAGATCGCCGGCCAGCTTGGGAATCCGGTCGCGGCCGAACAACAGCAGGACGATCACCAACACGATCAGCCAGTGCCATATGCTGAAGGTACCCATCTGCGAACCTCGTGGCTGTTCCGTTCCCGAAGGGCCGGCCGCGCCCGTGGCGCCTTCGTCCCCAAGCGCCACATATAGCGGTCCTGGCGCCCTCCCGCCAGCGCAAATCGCCGCGGGCGGTTCAGGCTGGCGGCGGGCGGCCCTGGCGGGGGAACACCAGCGCGGCGCCCTCGGCGATGGTCACCGCCACTTCGGCGCCGGGCGGCGGCGGCTCCTGCCCGGAGATGCGCGCCCGCAGCCGCTGGCCATCGTCCAGGCCCAGCGTCACCAGATGGCTGTGGCCCAGGGGATGGCAGGCCAGAACCCGGGCCCAGTGCCCCTCGCCGCTGGCACAGCCGCCGCAGCTGGCGATAAGGCGCAGGCCCTCCGGGCGGATCAGCAGGTCCACCGCCTCGCCCTCGCCCAGTCCGTCGGCCGCGGCACAGCCCAGAGGCGAGCGCGCCAGCCCCTGGCGCACCACCCCCTCCAGCCGGTTGGTCTCGCCCAGAAAGCGGGCGACGAAGGCCGAGGCGGGGCGGCGATAGACCTCCGCCGGGCGCCCGCTCTGCACCAGGCGCCCGCCTTGCAGCACCGCGATGCGGCAGCCCATATACATCGCCTCTTCGGCATCGTGGGTGACCACCAGGGCGGCGATGGCGGCCTCGCGCAGCACGGCCAGCGTCCGCTCGCGCACCTCTTCGCGCAGACGGACATCCAGGCCGGAAAAGGGTTCGTCCAGCAACATCACGCGGGGTTCCGGCGCCAGGGCGCGGGCCAGGGCCACCCGCTGCCGCTCGCCGCCCGAAAGCCCGTGGGGATAGCGGTCGCCACAGCCGGCCAGCCCCACCCGCTCCAGCAGCTCCTCCGCCCGCCGTCGCCGCGCGCGCCGATCCAGCCGCCGCAGGCCGAAGCCGACATTGGCGGCGGCCGTCATATGGGGAAAGAGCGCGAAGTCCTGGAACATCATGCCGACGCCGCGCGCCTCGGGCGGAAGATGGACGCCGCGGCCGGCAACCAGGCGCCCGCCGATGCGAATGGCGCCCTCGGCCAGCACCTCCAGGCCGGCGGCGAGGCGAAGGGCCGTGGTCTTGCCACAGCCCGACGGGCCGACCAGGCACTGGATCTCGCCGCCGGCCAGCTCCAGATCGATCGCCTGGAGCGCCGGGCGCCCGTCATAGGCATGGCCGACGCCGTGAAAGGAAAGTGCCGTCATCCGTCCCGGCCCGATGGAGGCGGGAAGACTAACTGCAACTCATTCGCAATGACAAGGGGCACAATGACAGGGGGGCGCAACGACAAGAGCGCAATGACAGGGGGCGCAATGACGGGGCCTGCCCCGCCTCGGGGCACAGGAGGCGAAGGGTTCGGGAGCTCCGGCCCGATGCCGGCGGAACGCCGGTGCCCGGGGCCATGCCAGCCCCGCGCCGTGCTCGCGACCGCCGCCGATGTCGCGGCAGGCGCTGCCCTGCCCGTGGCGCGGCAGGTGCAATATATTCTTCATGCCCTGCGAAAAATGCACGAGCGGTGCTTGACAGCTTGCCGTCGCCGTGCCAGATAGATGTCAGACACACGAAGAAACGATGGCCGGTGCCTGGACGGCCCCGAACGATGTCACGGCGCAGGCGCTGGCATAACCCCGGAGGAAAGCAGAGATGAAGGCACCACCGGTTGAAGATTTCGCGCGGGCCTGGCGCGAGGATGCCGGCTTTCGCGCCCGCATCCAGGCGAACCCGCAGGCGGCCCTGGACGCATGGGGCCTGCCCATCCCCGCCGCCATCGACGAGGTGCGCGTGGTCGAGGACACAGCCGAAACGGTCCACCTGGTGTTTCCACCCGACCCGGACGGCGCCCTTTCCGACAGCGATCTGGACGGGATCGCCGGCGGCGCCGGCAGCCTGGGGGCCGATCCCTACAACTGGCAAGACCACAGCACCTATTACGGCTGGGCGCGCCCGAACGGCTGACCCTCCCCAGCGCGGCGCCGGTCAGCCCACTCCGGCCTCCCGGTCGTCATCGCCGGGGGCGGGGGCGTCGCGCGGGCGGCCCAGCGGCGGAAGATCGGGCCGGGGATCCAGCAGGCCGGCGGCCTTGAGTTCGTCGCGCCCGGGCAGGTCGTCCAGGGAATCCAGCCCGAAATGCTCCAGAAACGCCTGGCTGGTGCGCCACAGCAGCGGGCGGCCCGGAACGCGGCGGCGCCCGGAAGGGCGGATCCAGCCCAGCTCCAGCAGCAGATCGAGGGTGCCGCGCGACAGCGAAACGCCGCGCATCTCCTCGATCTCGGCGCGGGTGACGGGCTGGTGATAGGCGACGATGGCCAGCACTTCCAGCGCCGCGCGCGACATACGGCGCTGGCGGCGCTGGCGCAGCTTCAGGCGCGGGGCCAGGTCTTCGGCGGTGCGGAACGACCATCTGCCGGCCAGCTTTACCGGCTCCACCCCGCGCCCCCGGTAATCGCTGCAAAGCGCCGCCAGCAAGGCCGCCACATCCCGCCCTTCCGGCAGGCGGGCGGCGATCTCCTCTTCCGCCACGGGCTGGGGCGAGGCGAACAGCAGCGCCTCGACCAGGCGCACATCGTGGCCCATATCGTCCGGGGGCGCGCTCATCGCCCCTGGCGCGAGCGCAGCGTCAGCGGCGCGAAGGCGCCCGTCTGGCGCAGCTCGATCTCGCCCTGGCGCGCCAGCTCCAGGCTCGCCGCCAGGGTGGCGCCGACGGCCGAGCGGAAGACGAGGCCAGCCTTCACGCCCGCGGGCAGCAGGGCCACCAGCTCGCGCCATTGCGGCAGTTCGCCGGTCAGCGGGCGCAGCCGCTCCAGCGCCTGTTCCATGGTGAAAAGCGTCACCGGCGCCGGGCGCCAGCTGCGGCCCTCGCGGCGCTTTCTGTGGTCGCCATAGGCGCGCAGCAGCTCGAACAGCGAAGCCTCCCAGACGATGTCGTCCTCCACCGGCAGCTCCTGGGCGCTGCCGCAGCGGAAGAACTCGCGCCCCAGCTGCGGGCGCGCCATCAGCCGCCGGGCGCCCTCGCGCATCGCCTCCAGCCGTTGCAGGTGGAATTGCAGCGCCTCGGCCAGCAGCCCGGGCGCCGGTTCCTCTTCCTCTTCGCCACCGGGAAGCAGCAGGCGCGATTTCAGATAGGCGAGCCAGGCCGCCATCACCAGATAGTCGGCGGCGAGATCCAGGCGGATGTTGCGCCCGCTGGCCACGAAGGCCAGATACTGGTCGGCCAGCTCCAGGATGGAGATGCGGGCGAGATCGACCTTCTGGCGCCTGGCCAGCGCCAGCAGGGTATCCAGCGGCCCTTCGAAACCGTCCAGATCGACCACGAAGGCCGCCTCGGCGCCGCCCGCGCGCGGCCAGCGATCCTCGAAGGCGTCCACGGCGGCGCCCATGGCCGGTCAGCCCCCCTGCCCCGCCAGCACCAGAACGGCGCCGATGGTGTATTCCACCGGCGGCAGCAGCAGCCAGCGCATGATGCCCACATCCACGCCCAGCTGCTGGCCCACCAGCGGCGGCAGCACCACCAGCGCCACGACGATGGCCAGGCCGAAGCGTTCCAGGCGGGCGAAGGGGCGGGCCAGGGCGGGCGGCAGCAGGCCGGTCACCACCCGTCCGCCATCCAGCGGCGGCAGCGGCAGCATGTTGAAAACCGCCAGCACGGCGTTCAGCACCAGGGCGTTGCGCAGATTTTCCAGGGTCCACATGCGAGCGGCCTCGGGCAGCAGGTCGAGGGCATGCATCGCCAGCGCCGCCACGAAGGCCATGATCAGATTGGCGCCCGGCCCCGCCGCCGCCACCCACACCATGTCGCGCCGGGGATGGCGCAGGCGGCTGGGATCCACCGGCACCGGACGGGCATAGCCGAACAGGAAGGGCGCACGCGCCAGCAACAGCAGGCCCGGCAGGATGACGGTGCCGAACAGGTCGATATGGCGCAGCGGGTTGAAGGTGACGCGGCCCTGCCGCCGGGCCGTGTCGTCGCCCAGCTTCCAGGCCACGAAGCCGTGGGCCGCTTCGTGCAGGGTGATCGCGGTCAGCGCCGGCAGCAGCCAGACCGAAACCTGGTAGAGGATGTCGGACATGGCCGCCGTCATCGCCGGGCCAGCAGCTCGTCCAGCCTGGCATGGGCGCCCGCCGGGTCGAAGCCGGGCGCGGGCGGGCGCCTGGCCGCCGCGGCCGCCTTCACCCGGCACAGCGATTCGCCCGCCAGTTCGGGCACGGCGCGGGCGACGGCAAGGCGTTGTTCCAGCGGCTGGTTGCAGTGCATGACGACATCGCAGCCCGCCGCCAGGGCCAGCCGCGCCCGCCGCTCGTGGCTGCCGGAAAGGGCGGCCATGTCGATGGCGTCGCTGACCAGCACGCCGTCGAAACCGATCTGGCCCCGGATCGCGTCGCCGATGACCGCCGGCGACCAGGTGGCCGGGCGTTCCGCATCCACGGCCATGAAGACCACATGGGCGGTCATGCCCCATGCCATGTCGGCCAGCGCCCGGAAGGGCGCGAAATCCTGCCCGCGCAGCGTCGCCAGATCGGCATCGACCACCGGCAGGGCGTGGTGGGGATCCGCGCCCGCCCGCCCATGGCCGGGCAGATGCTTCACCATCGGCTGCACGCCGCCTTCGATCAGGCCCTGGCAGAAGGCCCTGCCGCAGGCGGCGACCGTGGCGGGACAGTCGGAAAAGGCGCGATCGCCGATCACCCGGTGCCCGCCCGCCAGACGCAGATCGAGGCACGGTGCGCAGACCACATCGATGGCGGCCGCCGCCAGATCGCAGGCCATCAGCCTGGCCGCCAGACGGCATGCCTCCGCCCCGGCCTGCCCCAGCCGGGCCGCCGCCACCCCGGACCACCAGTGCGGCTCCCGCAGCCGGGCCACGCGCCCACCCTCCTGGTCGATCGTGACCGGCGCGTCGGCCCGGCCCAGGGCGGCGCGAATGTCGCCGACCAGGTCGGCCAACTGGCCGGGGCTTTCGGCATTGCGCGCGAACAGGACGATGCCCAGCGGCTGACATTCGCCCAGGAAGCGCCGCTCGGCCTCCGTCAGGCGAGGGCCGGAGAGGTCGGCGATCAGGGCGCGCGCCATCTCAGGGCGCCACCACCAGGCAATCCACGTCGCGCTTTTTCAGTTCGTCACAGAAGCGGTCGGCGTCGGAACGGCGGGGGAAGGCGCCGACCTGGAGGCGCCAATAGGTGGCGTTTCCGATCGCGGTCTCGGCGATGCGCGCTTCCATTTCGGCCAGCAGGTCGGGATGGCGGCGCTGGAGCCTCTGCCAGGCGGTCTCCGCATCGCCGCCCGACGAATAGGACGCGATCTGGACCCGGACGACGCCATCCGACGCTGGCGCCCCCGCGCCCCCCGTCCCATCGTCGATACCGATCGCCGAGGCGATGTCGTCCAGGGAAAGGCTGCCGCTTTCCCCGCCATCCGTGGTCACGGTGGCGGCGGCGGCGGCGGTCGCGCCGCTGGCGAACGCCTGGGCGGGCTTGAAGCCCGGCACCGGCACGGCGAGGAGCGGAATCTCGCCCTCGCCCGGCACAGCCGCCTCCACCAGGGCATCCACCTGTTCGGGGGTGAACAGGGCCTGGCCTTCGGCCGCCTCGTCCACTTCGTTCACGGCCGGGGCGGCGACATCGACGACCTCGTCTTCCCCTCCTTCCCCGGCCTCTCCCTCCCCGGCAAGGCCGGGTGCCTCCTGCCCACCGGCAGCGGCGGTGTCCGCCGTATCCGCAACATCCACTGCGTCCGCGCTGTCGAGGGGCAGCGGTTCTTCCGGGCGCGGCAGCAGCACCTCCAGCCCCTCCTCGCGCTGGCCGGAGATGGAGCCTTCGAGCACCAGCATGTCCTGATTGGGGATCTGGGTTCCGCCCGGCTCTTCGGGGCGGACCTTGAAGGGGCCTTCCTCGGCCGTGAAGAAGGGGATGTCCTGCGGCGCGCTCTCGCCCCCGAGCAGGCTGTAGCCACCCCAGATGGCGGCGACGACGGCGACGACCGCCGCCGCCCAGACCGCGATCCGGCGCCATGGCGGGGCGCCGCCGGTCGCCGGGGCAACGCCCGCCGTCGCCTCCTGCGCCGGGGTCTCGGGGGCCGGGGCGGGTTCCGGGGTGGGCTCCTGGGCCGGTGGGGCGCCTTGTTCGGGCGGCGGCCGTTCGCCGCCGAAAAGCTTCGGTTCGCGCCGCATGGTCAGCGCATCTCCTCTCTGGGCTCGACGCCGAACAGGCGCAGGCCGGCGGCGATGGTCTGCCGCACATCCTCCAGCAGCGCCAGCCGCGCGCGTGTCATGGCGGCATTATCGCCGCCCAGGAAACGCAGGGAAGGATCGTCGCGGCCCTTGTTCCACAGGGCGTGGAAGGCGCCGGCCAGCTCGTAGAGATAGGCGGCGATGCGGTGCGGCTCGCGGGCCAGGGCGGCCCCTTCCACCACACGCGGCCAGCGCGCCAGCAGCGCGATCAGGGCGATCTCCGCCTCATGGGTCAGCAGCTCCAGGGGAGCGTCGGCAAGGCCCGGCGCCCCCGCCTCCCCGGCGTGGCGCATGACCGAACGGATGCGGGCATGGGCATAGTGGACGTAGAAGACCGGATTGTCCCTGGACTGTTCGCGCACGCGGACCAGGTCGAAATCCAGCGGCGCGTCGGGGCGGCGCGTCACCATGATGAAGCGGACCACATCCTTGCCGACGGCATCGACCACCTCGCGCAGGGTGGCGAAGCGCCCGGCCCGCTTCGACATGCGCAGCGGGACGCCGTTCTCGCACAGGTTCACCAGCTGGGTCAGCAAAATGTCGAACTCGGCCTGGCCGTCGGAAAGCGCCTTGACCGCCGCCTTCAGCCGTTTGACATAGCCGGCATGGTCGCGGCCGAAGACGTCGATCATGACGTCGAAGCCGCGTTCCACCTTGTGGTTATGATAGGCGATATCGGGCGCGAAATAGGCCCAGCTGCCGTCGGATTTCTTCAGCGGACGGTCGAGGTCGTCGCCGAAGGCGGTGGCGCGGAACAAGGTCTGGGGCAACGGTTCCCAATCCTCCCCCACCCGGCCCCGGGGCGCCTCCAGGGTGCCGGTATAGACCAGATCCTTGCCCTCCAGCTTGGCCAGGCAGGCCTCGATGGCGCCCGATTCCACCAGCGCCCGCTCCGACACGAACACATCCTGCCGGATGCCGAGCAGCGCCAGATCGGCGCGGATCAGCGCCATCATGGCCTCCACGGCAAAATGGCGCACCGGCGCCAGCGGCGGCGGCAGGGGATCGTCGGGGCCGCCGCCATCGCCCACCGCCCGCTTGAGCGCGTCGCCATGCCGGCGGGCCAGCGCCCTGCCGGTGGCGGCGAGATAATCGCCCGGATAGAGGCCCTGGAAACGGCAGGCGGGCACGTCCTCGCCCAGGGCCTGGAGATAGCGCAGATAGGCCGAGCGGGCCAGCTTATCGACCTGGGCACCGGCGTCGTTGGCATAGTATTCGCGCGTCACCCGGAAGCCGACGGCCGCCAGCAGCGCCGCCAGCGCATCGCCATAGACGGCGCCGCGGGCATGGCCGATATGGAGCGGGCCGGTGGGATTGGCCGAGACATATTCCACATTGGCCTTCCTGCCGCGCCCGAGATCGGCGATCCCGGCCATGGCGCCATGGCGCAGACGCTGGCCCAGCAGCCGGTGCCAGAAGGCGTTGCGCAGCCGGATGTTGACGAAACCCGGCCCCGCCGCCTGGGCGCTGGCGACATCCGGGTCGCCCGCCAGCCGGGAGGCCAGTTGGCGGGCCAGTTCGGGCGGCGCCATGGCGGCCGGGCGGGCGGCCACCAGGGCGGCGTTGGTGGCCAGATCGCCATGGGCCGGATCGCGGGGCGGCTCCACCTGGATGCGCTCCAGCGTGGCGGCGCCGGCGGCGGGCAGCAGCTCCGCCATCAGCGCCTGGATACGGGCCGTGAACTCACGATAGGGGTTCATCTCGTCCTGTCGGCAGGCGCTGGTGTTCTTCGCGGGCGAAGCGGTCGGTCATGCCGGCGATATAGTCCGCCACCACGCGCATGCGCCCGGATTCGCCGCGCCCGTCCAGGCGCTGCTGCCATTCCGGCGGCAACAGCTGCGGGCGGCGGCGATAGGCGGCGAACAGGTCGCGCAGGATGGCGATGGCCTGCTGCCGTTCCGCCCGCACGCGCTCATGCCCATACATGTTGGCGTGCAGCCACGCCTTCAAGGCCGCATTGGCCTCGGCCACCGGGGGGCTGAAGGCGATCGCCGCCGCGCCATGCCAGCGCAGATCGTCGGGCGCGGCGGCGCCGCTGGCGGCGACCAGCGCGCGGGAATGGGCGGTCAAATCCGTCACCAGGCGGTCGATCAGGCGGCGCACCGTCTCCTGCACCAGGCGGTCGCGGGGGGCGGCGGGGTGGCGGGCGATGGCCTGGCGGGCCGCCTCCCCGGCCAGCGGCGCCTGCAACAGGTCGTCCAGCGCGAACAGGCCGGCGCGCAGGCCGTCGTCGATGTCGTGGCTGTGATAGGCGATGTCGTCGGCCGCGGCCGCCACCTGGGCCTCGGCGCCGGCGAAGGTGTCGATCTCCAGGTCGTGGACGGCGCAATAATCGGCGATGGCGCGGGGCGGCGCGCCGGCCAGCGGCCCGTTGTGCTTCACCACGCCTTCCAGGGTTTCCCAGGTGAGGTTCAGGCCGTCGAAATCGGCATAGCGGGTTTCCAGTTCGGTCAGGATGCGCAGGGTCTGCACATTGTGGTCGAAGCCGCCCCAGGCCGCCATGGCTTGGTCCAGCACCTGTTCCCCGGCATGGCCGAAGGGGGTGTGGCCCAGATCGTGGGCCAGCGCCACCGCCTCGGCCAGGTCTTCGTCCAGGCGCAGCGATCTGGCTACCGAGCGGGCGATCTGCGCCACCTCCAGGCTGTGGGTGAGGCGGGTGCGGTAATGGTCGTCCTCGCCGGCCACGAACACCTGGGTCTTGTGCATCAGGCGGCGGAAGGCGCGGCAATGGACGATGCGGTCGCGGTCGCGCTGGAAGACGGAACGGCTGCGGCTTTCGGGTTCGGGAAAGCGGCGCCCGCGGCTCTGCGCGGCCTGGCAGGCATAGGGCGCGAGGGGGCCGTTCGTCATGGCGGGAAACCTAGTGGCAGGGAGCGGCGGGGGCAACGCGGGCGCGGACTCTTGACAGGGACCGGCGCCGGGCGGACTGTAGCGGCCGTGCGGGGGACACAAGCGAGGCTGGACCATGAACGAAGATTCCCATGCGCAAGGCATTCATGTCGCCCCCGATGCGGCCAGGCGAATCGCCCGCATCATGGCCGCCGAACATGGCGATCCCAAGGCGGGGCGGCTGCGGATCGTGGTGACCGGCGGCGGCTGTTCCGGCTTTCAATACCATTTCAAGCTCGACGAAGGGCCGGAGGAAGGCGACATCGAATATGGCGCCGAGGACGCCAGGGTGGTGGTGGACGACCTTTCGTTGCAGTTTCTGAAGGGCGCCACGCTGCGCTTCGTGGAGAATCTGGAAGGCAGCTATTTCACGCTGGAGAACCCCAACGCCTCCTCCTCCTGCGGTTGCGGCACCTCCTTTGCGGTCTAGCGGCGCCGCCCCCGGGCTGTGAAGTCGGGGCCATGAAGATCGCCAGCTGGAACGTCAATTCCATCCGGGCGCGCCTGCCCAATGTGCTGGAATGGCTGGGCGAGGCGGCCCCGGAGGTGGCGCTGCTGCAGGAGCTCAAGACGCTGGAAGAGGGCTTCCCCTTCATGGAGCTGGAAGCCCTGGGCTACAACTGCGCCGTCGCCGGCCAGAAAAGCTACAACGGCGTCGCCGTGCTCTCCAAATTCCCGCTGGAGGTGGAATGTCGGGGGCTGCCGGGCGGCGACGGCGACGATCAGGCCCGCTATCTGGAGGCCTTTACCGGCGGCGTGCGGGTGGCGTCGATCTATCTGCCCAACGGCAACCCGGCGCCCGGGCCGCGCTTCGACTACAAGCTGGCCTGGATGGAACGGCTGACCGCCCATGCCCGCCGCCTGCTCGGCTACGAGGAGGCGGTGGTGCTGGGCGGCGACTACAATGTCTGCCCCGGCGACGCCGACGTTCACGACCCGGAAGGCTGGGCCGACGATGCGCTGTGCCGCCCCGAGGCCCGCGCCCGTTTCCGCGAGCTGCTGTGGCTGGGCTGGACCGAGGCCTTCCGCGCCCTGCACGAGCAGGCCCGGCGCCCCTGGACCTTCTGGGATTATCAGGGCGGCGCCTGGCAGCGCGACCACGGCGTGCGCATCGACCACCTGCTGCTGTCGCCCCATGCCGCCGACCGGCTGCTGGCCTGCGAGATCGACCGGGAAGCGCGCGGGCGCAAGAAGGCCTCCGACCACGCGCCGCTGTGGTGCCAGCTGGAGGACGAAGGGTGAGGCACGCCGCCCGCCCCGCCCCCTCGCCCCGGCCAGTTGGCGGGCGCCATGGCCGGGGCCGCCTGGGCTTCGTGCTGCTGAACAGCGAGGAGACCGCCGGCGACGATGTGCGCGCCCTGGTGCCGGACGATGTCGGCGTGTTCTGCACCCGCACCCGTCTCGCCGACCCGGTCACGGTGGAGAATCTGGCGGCGGTGGGCCACGACCTGGCCCGGGCCGCCGCCCTGCTGCCGGAGGCGCTGGACGCCGTGGCCTATGTCTGCACCTCCGGCAGCGCGGTGCTGGGCGAGGAGGCGGTGGCGCGGGCGCTGCGGCGGGGCCAGCCCGGCACGCGCGCGCTGTCGCTGTTCGCCTGCGCGCTGGCGGCCATGCGCGCGCTGGCCATCCACCGCCCGGCGCTGGCCACGCCCTATCTGGACGAGGTCAACCGCGCCGAGGCCGAAGCCCTGGCGGCAGAGGGCTTCGCCGTGCAGAGCATCCGGGGCCTGGGCATCGCCAGCGGGCGCGAGATGTGCCTGGTGGAGCCGGACGCCATCGTGGAGCTGGCCCTGGCCGCGGACCGGCCCCAGGCCGACGGCATCTTCGTTTCGTGCAGCGCCCTGCGCAGCGTGGAGGCGCTCGACGAGATCGAGCGACGGGCGGGCAAGCCGGCGGTCGCCAGCAATCAGGCGCTGGTGTGGCGCATGCTGCGACTTATCGGCGTCGAGGACCGGATCGCAGGCTGCGGGCGCCTGCTGCGGGAGCTGTGAGACGACCTTCGGGGAGGGATGGGATGGCGAGCTACGAAGGCGGCTGCATGTGCGGCAGGGTGCGCTATCGCATCGCCACGCCCGCCAGGTTCACCAGCCTGTGCCATTGCCGCAGCTGCCAGCGGGCAACCGGGGCGCCGGTGGCCGCCTTTGTCGGCGTGGTGGCCGGGTGCTATCAGGACATCGCTGGCAAGCGGGCCATCTACCGCTCTTCGCCCGGGGTGCGGCGCGGCTTCTGCGCCGCCTGCGGCAGTTCGCTCACCTATGAGGGCGATGCCTGGCCGGGCGAGGTGCACATCTACACCGCCACCCTGGACACCCCCGCCGCCTTCCCACCCGCCATGCACACCATGACGGCAGACAGCATCCCCTGGTTCAAGACCGGCGACGACCTGCCCAGAAAGGAGGGCTTCAGCAGCGCCAAGGCGGGGTGAGCGGAGCGGGGCTTTGGCACATTCGCCATGCGGGTCGCTCAGATACCGATCCTGCCTTCGATAAGGGCGTGAGCGCATTCATAGTGCCAACTTCGGGCTGTTGTCTCGAATCTCTTGAAAAAACACTTCGGAGCATGGGGTTCACCCCGGGATACATGAAAAACATATTGCTTGCCTTTATGAAAAACATATCGCTTACCTTTCACGTTCCTGGTTAATGAGCAAAAAAGTTTAACGTAACTCTTGCCACCGAGGAATATGACAGGCTCTGTCGTATCGTCCGGCAGCATGTGGAAGTCGCAATAAATATCGCTTTGACGCCGTCGATGACAGGACTCAGCGTCACTGCTGAATGTGATGTCGTAGGCTGGTGTCAGAAAATCTGCTGCAATCAGACCCCAACCTGCCGAAAGTATGTAGAGATTCTCGCGTCCATAATGTCGCGCCAGGTGTTCGTAGATCGGATGTTTGTAGAGTTCCACCGCCGGCAACAAACCTAGCGGATTGCTATTGGAATTTTTATTGTACTCCAACAGTTGGTTCCGCCATGAGACACCCGTGCCATCGTCGTCGTCCGGTCGTGCAAAGATGTAACCTTCACAAGCGGAGGCTTCTTCGGGACGAGCGACAAACAACACTTTTCGGCCGGCGTTATTCACGAGATGGCCAGCATGATCCCTTTTGCTTTTAGCACATTGAATGACAACGATCATCTTGCCCCCCATCCGCTCTAAAGATCCGCGAAGACGTGGCTTTCGCCGTGGCCGCCGGGGTGGGTGACGGCGCCCAGATGGGCGGCGCCTACGGTCTGGGCGTATTTCCAGATGGTGCCGGAGGTATAGTCGGTCTGGCGCGGGCGCCAGGCTTGGCGGCGACGCTCCAGCTCGTCCGCGCTCAGCTCCACGTCCAGGCGCCCGCGTTCGGCGTCGATGGCGATGGTGTCGCCGTCTTGCAGCAGGCCGATGGGGCCGCCGACAGCGGCTTCGGGGCCGACATGGCCGATGCAGAAGCCGCGGGTGGCGCCGGAAAAGCGCCCATCGGTGATCAGCGCCACCTTTTCGCCCATGCCCTGGCCGTAAAGGGCGCCGGTGGTCGCCAGCATCTCCCTCATGCCGGGGCCGCCCCTGGGGCCTTCATAGCGGATCGCCAGCACATCGCCTTCGGCAAAGCGCTGGGCCAGCACCGCCTCCAGGCAGGCCTCTTCGCTGTCGAAGCAGCGGGCAGGGCCGCGGAAGCTCTGGGTCTTCATGCCGGCCACCTTCACGATCGCCCCTTCCGGCGCCAGATTGCCCTTCAGCCCGACGACCCCGCCGCTGGGCGAAAGCGGCGCGCTGGCCGGGCGGATCACGTCCTGGTCGTCCGGGAAAACGATGTCGGCGTGGTTCTCCTCCAGGGTGCGCCCGGTGACGGTGAGCGTGTCGCCATGAAGCCAGCCACCGTCCAGCAGCGTCCGGATCAGCACCGGCACGCCGCCCACTCCGTAAAGATCCTTGGCGACATAGCGCCCGCCGGGCTTGAGATCGGCGATATAGGGGGTGCGGCGGAAGATGGCGCAGACATCGTCCAGCGTGAAGGCGATGCCCGCCTCATGGGCGATGGCCGGCAGATGCAGGCCGGCATTGGTGGAACCGCCGGTGGCGGCGACCACGGTGGCGGCATTTTCCAGCGCCTTGCGGGTCACGATATCGCGCGGGCGGAGATTGTCGGCAACAAGCCGCATCGCCGCCTGGCCCGAAGCCTCGGCAAAGGCGTCGCGGCTTTCGAACGGCGCCGGCGTCATGGCCGAATTGGGAAGCGCCAGCCCGATGGCCTCCGACACCGTGGCCATGGTGTTGGCCGTGAACTGGCCGCCGCAGGAACCGCCGGAAGGGCAGGCGACATGCTCCAGAAGGTCGAGTTCGGCGTCGGACATGGCCCCGGCCGCATGGGCGCCGACGCCTTCGAACACATCGACGATGGTGACATCCCGGTTGCGATAGCGCCCGGGCATGATCGAGCCGCCATAGAGGAACACGGAAGGCACGTTGAGGCGCAGCATCGCCATCATCATGCCGGGCAGCGATTTGTCGCAGCCGGCCAGCCCCACCAGGGCGTCGTAGCAATGGCCGCGCATGGTGAGCTCCACCGAATCGGCGATCACCTCGCGGCTGACCAGCGACGATTTCATGCCGGCATGGCCCATGGCGATGCCGTCGGTGACGGTGATGGTGGTGAACTCGCGCGGCGTGCCGCCGCCGGCCTTCACCCCCTTTTTCACGGCCTGGGCCTGGCGCATCAGCGTGATGTTGCAGGGCGCCGCCTCGTTCCAGGTGGTGGCGACGCCGACGAAGGGCTGGGCCACCTCCTGGTCGCTCATGCCCATGGCGTAATAGAAGGCGCGGTGCGGCGCGCTCTTCGCCCCCAGCGAGACATGGCGGCTGGGCAGTCTGGATTTGTCCCATCGGGTCATGGTCTCGGAGCCTCCCGCGCCCCTTATCGTAACACAGCATATCCCATAACGCAGCACGTGGGCGAGGAGAGGCAAAATGCGGTGCCACGGCGCGCCATTGCGGCTAAGATGGCGCGCCGCTGCCGCCCGGCCCAAGGCGCAGGGCGGAAGGCGACAGACCCCGAGGAGATGTCCGGTGCTCCCCCAAGCCTGTCCCGCGCTGGTGCTGAATGCGGATTTTCGCCCGCTCAGCTACTTCCCGCTCTCGCTGTGGTCCTGGCAGGACGCGGTGAAGGCGGTGTTCATGGGCCGGGTGCAAACGCTGTCCGAATATGAGCGGGTGGTGCATTCGCCCAGCCTCGCCATGCGCCTTCCCAGCGTCATCGCCCTGCGCCAGTTCATCCCGCTAAGCCGGCGCCCGGCCTTCACCCGCTTCAACGTCTTCCTGCGCGACCGCTTCTCCTGCCAGTACTGCAACGGCCGCTTCGAAACGCGCGAGCTGACCTTCGACCACGTCACCCCCCGCTCCCGCGGCGGCCGAACCACCTGGGCCAACGTCGTCACCGCCTGCAGCCGCTGCAACATCCGCAAGTCCAACCGCACCCCCCAAGAAGCAAACATGATCCCCCAGCGAGCACCGGCGGTGCCCTCCACCTGGCAGCTGCGCGAGAACGGGCGCGCCTTTCCGCCCAATTTCCTGCACCGGGACTGGCGCGACTACCTCTATTGGGACAGCGAGCTGGAGAGCGACTGACGAGGCGCCACCGGCACGGCGGCAGCGCGCGCCGCTTCACGTCTCGCCCCGATCCCGAAAGCCGTCATGCCGTTTCGCGCCGCCTGCCTGATCGCCGCCCTGGCCTGGACCGGACCCGCCCTGCCAGACAACGGCGAGACACCCTTCATCGTGGTGCAATCGACCACCTCCACCCGCAATTCCGGCCTATACGACCACATCCTGCCCCAGTTCGAACGGGCCACGGGCATCCAGGTGCGGGTGGTGGCGGTGGGCACCGGCCAGGCGATCGGCAATGCCTCGCGCGGCGACGGCGATGTGCTGATCGTTCACGCCAGAGAGGCGGAGGATGCCTTCGTCGCCGCCGGCCTGGGCGTAAAGCGCTTCGACCTGATGCACAACGACTTCGTGATCGTGGGCCGGGCGGCGGACCCGGCCGCCATCGCCGGCATGGCGGACGCCCCGGCCGCGCTGGCCGCCATCGCCGCCGCCACCGCGCCCTTTGCCTCGCGAGGCGACGATTCCGGCACCCACCACAAGGAAATGGCCCTGTGGCAGGCGGCCGGCATCGACCCGCAGGCGGCCAGCGGCAGCTGGTATCTGGAGACCGGCTCCGGCATGGGGGCAACGCTGAACACGGCGGCGGGGCTGGGCGCCTATGCCCTGACCGACCGGGCGACCTGGGTCGCCTTTCGCAACAAGGGCGATCTGGTGCTGCATGTGGAAGGCGACGACGCGCTGCTGAACCAATATGGCGCGATCCTGGTGAACCCGGAGGTCTTCCCCCATGTCAAGGCGGCCGAAGGCCAGGCCTTCATCGATTGGCTGCTGTCGCCGCAGGGCCAGGCGGCCATCGCCTCCTACTGGGTGGACGGCCAGCAGCTGTTCTTCCCCGATGCCAGGTGAGGCGGCGTCTAGAGCGGCTTCAGGGCGTCGGCGATGCGGGGCAGCTTCAGGGCGTCGTAGCTCCGGTCGGGATGGGGCGGATCGCAGGCAAAGCGGAAGCAGACGATGCCGTTCCACAGCGGCTGCACGATCTGGCCGCCATAGCCCCGCATGGTGGCGATGCGCACCTGCCGTCCGGCGCGGGTGGTCATGGGCAGCTGCCAACAGGCGAGGCTGTAGGCGATCTCGCGGCCTTCGGCCGTGAAGGTGCCGGTGGCGCGCCCCTTGTCGAAGCGGCCGTCGAAGCAGGCAGCGAGCAGCGTCGGCTCCAGCAGACGCTGCCCGCGATGCACGCCGCCGCCGGCCAGCAGACGGCCGAGCCTGGCCACATCGTCGATGCCCAGATAGAGGCCGAAGGCGCCCAGCGGCGCGCCCTGGCGCCCATCCGCTTCGACGGTGCGGCCGATATCGGCGCCGACGATGCCGATGGGGGCGAAGACCTCCTCGGCAACCATGGCGAAAAGGTCCGCATCCGGCCCCTGCCGACGCTTCCAGAGGGCGTCCATGGCGATGCCGGCCATGAACAGATCCTGATCGCGATAGCGCGCCACCTCGCCCGCCCCCCAGGGATAGGAAGGGCAGGCGAAGGCCGCCGCCAGCTTGCCGGCCAGAGAGGGCGCCTGGAACCAGTCGCGATAGGCGCGGTAGCTGCGCGCCGCCTCCGGCGAGGCGGCAGCGTCTTCGGGTGTGGTCAGGTTGTCGGCATGGATGTCGGGCGCCCCGGCGCGGCCCGCAGCGGTGCCGATGCCCGAGGCCATGTCGAGGCAGTGGCGGATCGTCACCCGCTGCCAGTGGGGATGCGCGGCGGCTGCGGGGATGACATCGGCGATGCGGGTGGTGGCCACCTCCGGCCCCAGACGATGGGCGAGGCGCAGCAGGGCGGTGGTGGCGAAGGCCGCCTTGGTGGCCGACCACAGGCCGAAGCGCATGGCCCGGGGATAGGGAAAGGGGCCGTGCCGGGTGGCGACGGCGCTGGCATAGATGGCACCGTCGCAGGCCAGCCCGGCGACGATCTCGCTGTCGCTGCCGGTGCCCGTGGCGAGGGCATCCAGCAGCCGGTCGCCAACGGCAGGGCGCAGCTCGTCAAGCGGGCGAATGGGGGGGGCGCCGCGGCGCTCGGCAGCACGCCCCCGTGCTGCATCATAGAAAGCGACAGCACGCCCCCGTGCTGCACCATGGAAAGCGACAGCACGCCCCCGTGCTGCGTCATGGGAAGCGCCCGGGCCCGGGCCGGGGGTGAAGGAGACGGCGAGGCGGCCCCAGAGGTCGAAGCCGGCGGGGAGGTCATAGGGCCGGGTTTCCACCGTCACCTGCAGCACCAGGCCGCTGACACCTTCGCCGTCGAACAGCAGGCAGGCGACGCCGTGGTGGCTGTCGTTCTCGCCCTGGTTGGAGAGCTGGAAGGGAAAGGCGGCGCGGCTCCGGGCGCCGTCGCCGGGTTCGGACCAGATGCGCCCGGGTCCGACCATGACATCCCAATAGCTCGCCCGGTCGGGGCGGCGGTGAAGGCCGCGCCACAGCGGCAGCAGCTCGCCCCGATGGCTGGTGAAGGCGAGGGCGAGCGAGGGAAAACGGCGCGGCGCGCCACCCAGCGCGAATTCCTGATCGAGGGCGGCGCAGGCGCTGGCGAGGCGCCCGCCGGCGATCTCCAGCCGGCCCTCGAAGCTGCCATGGGCGGGGCCGGCCCGGGGCGACGGCGCGAAGGCGGCATTGCCCACCGGCGCCGCCATGGGCGCGGCGCCATCGAACACGGATGGGGCAAGGAACGCGGCCACGCTGCCGTCGCTGCGGCCCGCTCAGCCGCCGCTAGTCGCCAAACTCGACCATGCGCGGCAGGGCGTCGTTCGGCTCGTACCAGCCGCAGCGCGATTCCCAGAAGATATGACGCTCCCTCCCCTCCCTGCCGCCGGGGTCGGCGCCGTCGTCCAGGCTGGCGACGCAGATCGAAACGATGTCGGGCGAATCGTCCATCTCCGCGAAGACATGGGCGCCGCAGGTGGGGCAGAAACGGCGGTGCAGGCTGGGTGAGCTGTCATAGCGGGAAAGGGCATCGGCGCCCTGCACCAGGCGGAAGTCGGCGCGGGGGACCATGGCATAGGTGGGGTAAAGCGCGCCCTGGCATTTGCGGCAGACGGAACAGTGGCAGTGATAGACATCGGAAGGGCGGGCGGTGAGCTGGAAGCGGACGCTGCCGCACAGGCAGCCGCCGGTCAGCGGGGAAGCGGCGGTGGGGTTCATCTCAGCCTCCGGAACCGTGGTGGCGGGGCAGGCTGTCGCCGGGGTCGTACCAGGCCACCTTCGATCCCCACCAGGCGTGGCGTTCCGCCGCCGGGTCGTGGCCAGGGGCCATGCCGGCATCCAGGCTGCCCAGGCAGACGACGATCTGCTCCGGCTTGGTATCGACCTCGACCGCGATCTGGCCGCCGCAGGCGGTGCAGAAACGGCGGTGGACGCCGGGCGAGCTGGGGTAGTCGCCCAGGGCGTCTTCGCCTTCCAGCTGGAAATCGGCACGCCGCGCGACGCCGAAGCTGGTGAACAGCGCCCCGTGCAGCCGCCGGCACATGGAGCAGTGGCAGTGTTCCACCCGCTGCACGGGGGCCGAAAGCCGGTAGCGCACGGCGCCACACTGGCAGCCGCCGACGATGGTCTCGCTCATCCCTCTCCTCCCTCGACGGGCGCAGCATAGCACGGTGCCGGGCGCGGCGCAGCACGAGGGCGTGCTGGACTCTGTTTTATGACGCAGCACGAGGGCGTGCCGGACTCTGCTTTATGACGCAGCACGGGGGCGTGCTGCTGTGCCACGCCCCTTTCCGGCGCGGCGGCGTCGGGCGGCCAGGCGCTCGCGATAGACGATATAGAGGCCCGAGGCGACGATGACGCCGGCGCCGACCGCCATGTCGGGGCTGGGCCATTCGTTCCACAGCAGCAGGCCCAGCAGGATGCCCCACACCAGGCCGGTATATTCGAACGGCGCCAGCACGGCCGGCGGGGCGATGCGGAAGGCGGCCGTCATGGCGTATTGGGCCAGCCCCGCCATCAGCCCCACCGCCGCCAGCACCAGGCCGTCCTGCCATTGCGGCCAGGTCCAGGAAAAGGCGGCGCCGATGGCGCTGAGCACGGCAAAGGCGATGGCCGTGTAGATGGTGAGCGAGGCGGTGGTGACGACCCGGCCCAGATGGCGGGTCATCATCATGGCGGTGGTGAAAAACAGGATGCTGGCCAGCAGCAGGGCGGCGCCGTCCAGCGGGATGTCGCCGCCGGGGCGCAGCATGAACAGCACCGCCGCGAAGCCAGCCAGCACCGCGCCCCAGCGATGGGGACCCACCGGCTCCTTCAGCACGAAGGCGGCGGCGGCGGTGATGAAGATCGGCGCCGCCATGGCCACGGCCAAGGCATCGGCCAGCGGCATCAACGGCAGGGCGAAGACGAAGCAGGCGAAGGCGCCGAAGCCGGCGGTGCCGCGCAGCAGGCACAGCACATGCAGACGGGCCGTCATGCGCTGCAAACCGCCCTGGCGGCTGGCCAGCAGGAACACCGGCAGGGCGCCGAACAGGCTGCGCCAGAACAGGATGACGAACACCGGGTAGAAGGCGGCATACCATTTGGCGGCGGCGTCGTGCAGCGCCCAGATGCCGACCGCAACCACGATCAGAACGATGCCCTGCAGGGGTTTGTCCTGGGGCCTGCCCACGGGTTCGGTCCCGGGGGCGGCACCACGCTGCGGCGGGTCGCTCACGGGCCCCGGCCCAGGAGGCGATGGCGATGGTGGCGGCGCCAGGCGCGGGCCGCGCGCAGCAGATCGTGCATCGGCCCGCGCCTCTGGCCCATGGCGTCCAGCGCCGCCACGGTGTTTTCCAGATATTCGATGGCCGGCCCCAGCGGCCCTTCGGCCAGGGCGAGATGGCGGGCCTGCACGGCGAAGGGGATGCGGTGGCCATAGCGACGATAGCTACGGTCGATGGCAAAGCCGATGGCGGCGGCGGGGCCGGTGGCCAGCCGGACCTGGAGCCATACCGGACGGTAGGCGCCGGCCAGCATCTCGCGCCGCCAGATCAGGCGGGTTTCCGATTCCACCCTGGCGGCGGCGATGCGCAGGGCCAGGCCGCGGCAGGCCCCGCCCGGCTCCAGCCCCAGCGCCAGGCCGGGAAAGGCCGCCGTTCCACGCCCCAGATGGGTCCACAGATTGAAGCGGCGGTGCCAGCCTCGAACCAGGGCCGGCAGCGCCGCCGCCACATCGCAGGCGGGATTCCACATCAGCGAGCCGCAGGCGAAGACATAAAGGTCGCGCCCCGGCGGATGGGCGGCCAGCATGTGGCGGCGACTGGCCTCGCGCTCCTCCTCCGGCAGCAACTCGATCAGGCCGGCCGCCGCGGCCGCCTCCAGATGGGGCGAAAGCGCGCCGCTGGCCAGGCTCTGGCGCGAAAGGACGAAACGCTCCCCCACCGGCGCCGCTAATCCAGGCTGGCCCAGCAGCTGCGGGCAAAGGCGCCATAGCCGGCAACGGCAGGGCCGTGACGGGGGGCGACCAGGCGATACGCCCTGGCCAGGGCGTGGAACGGCAGCGCGGGGAACAGGTGGTGTTCGGTGTGGTAGGGCATCTGCCAGGCCAACCAGCGCAGCGGGGCGGAGGTGGCCATGGTGCGGGTGTTGGCCAGCATGTCGGCGCCCCGGGGCAGCAGGGTGTGTTCGGCCAGCAGATAAAGTCGCAGGGCGGGCGTGCCCAGCGCCAGCGGCGCCAGCCAGAAGGCGATGGGCGCCCAGCTGCCGGCGGCCAGGGCGCCGCCGGCGATCAGGCCGTAGCCGGCGAGATAGCAGCGCGCCTGCCAGGCGATTCGCGCCCGCAGGGCCCGGGGCACGAAACGGTCGCCGACGCGCCCGGTCGCATGGCGGGCCAGGGCGGCGGCGGCGGCCCACCAGAACGACCTGAGGCCGGTAAGATAGAACAGCAGGCCGGCCCTGGTGGCGGGTTTGGCCTCGGCCAGTTCCGGGTCGCCCTCCCGGCCGGTCAGGCGGTGATGTTCGAAATGGTAGCAGCGGAACCACAGCGACGGCAGCAGCACGGCGAAGCCCAGCAGCCAGGCGAGGCCGTCGTTCAGCCAGCGGCTGGCGAAGGCGGTGCGGTGGATGGTCTCGTGCAGCGGGCAGAACAGGAAGGCTATCAGAACCCCCAGCACCGCCTGCAAGGGCAGGGCCAGCCACCAGGTCTCGCCCCATGCCTGCAACGCCGCCGCCGCGGCGGCGATGGCCGCGCCGTGGCTCGCCAGCTGCGCCAGGCCCCTGGCGTCGGAGCGCTTCGACAGCGCCCGCAGCCGGGCGAAGGAGCACAGATCACGCCTGGCGACAAAGCCTTCCATGGCGCCAGTGTCGGGCCGGGGCGGGGCCGGAGGCAAGGGGGCGGCGGGACGCATGGCGGCCATGCCGTCTTTGCAGTGCTCCCGGGCGCCCCGGCACACTATATGAGGTTGTGACGGACTTGCGGCGAGATGGCGGGATGGCCTGCCCGCCGCAGGATCGGACGAGGAGACTTCCCATGACCAGGTTTTCGATCGCACGCACCCATGATGGCGACAGCTACGAGCATCGCCGCAGGATGGAACAGCGGCAGCGGCCGCTTTCGCCCTTCGGGGCGGCCTTCAACGCGCTGCGGCCGCTGATCTCCTGACCCCGCAGCGCCGATCGGCGAGCGGCGCCGACCATCCCCCCGGCGGGGCTCCCTGGGAAGGGAGCCCCGCTTTGCTTTGGGGCGCAGCGCTTGCCGGGGCGGGGCGGGCGTGGCAAAACCGCCACCGGCACCAGCCGGGCAGGGCCTCGCCGTGACCTTCCACGAGGTGAGCTTCCGGGAATTGCCCCATGGCGAGCGCCTGGCCTGGCTGCTCGCCCGCCGCGAGGCGCCGATCGCCGACGGCGCCACCGGCACCAACCTGTTCGCGCGCGGCCTGGAGACCGGTGACGCGCCCGAGCTGTGGAACCTGGAGCGGCCCGAAAGCGTGCTGGACCACCACCGGGCGATGGTCGCTGCCGGCGCCGATATCCTCCTTACCAACAGCTTCGGCGGCAACCGGCTGCGGCTGGCGCTGCACGGGGCCGGCGAGCGGACGGACGAGATCGACCGCGCCGCTGCCAGACTGGCGCGCCGGGCCGCCGACGAGGCCGCGCGCCCGCTGCTGGTGGCAGGCGCCATGGGGCCGACCGGCGCCCTGATGGCGCCGCTGGGGCCGCTGACACAGCGCGAGGCGTTCGAGGTGTTCGCCGAACAGGCGGCGGCCCTGGCGGCGGGCGGGGCCGATGTCATCTGGATCGAGACCATGTCGTCCAGGGAAGAGGTGGAGGCCGCCATCCAGGGGGCGGCCCGGGGAACGATGGCGGTATCGGCGACGGGGCGCGCCCTGCCCCTGATCTGCACCATGACCTTCGACACCAACGGGCGCACCATGATGGGGATAACGCCGGCGCAGGCGGCGGCGTTCTTCGCCACCTGCCAGCCCGCCCTGGCCGCCTGCGGCGCCAATTGCGGCAACGGCTTCGGCGAGCTGGTGGCGGCGGTGGCCGGCATCGCCGAAGCCGCCGAAGATGCCGGAAGCGACTCCGGACCGGTGCTGGTCGCCAAGGCCAATTGCGGCGTGCCCCGCTATGTCGATGGCGAGATGCGCTATTCCGGCACGCCGCAGGCGATGGCGCGCTATGGCCGCCTGGCCCGCGACGCCGGGGCGCGCATCGTGGGCGGCTGCTGCGGCGCCACGCCCGGCCATATCGCGGCGCTGGCCCAGGCGCTGGAGGGCTATCGCCCCGCCGGGCGGCCCAGTCTGGAGGCGATCCGGACGGCGCTGGGCCTGACCCGGGCCGCCGCCCCTGCCCGGGGCGAAGAACGGCGCCGGCGGCGCCGGCATCCCCCCCGCCGGTGACACTGCGCCGCCATTCCTGTTGCGCCGCAACAGGCGCCCTGCCCCGGTTGCGCCTGCCCGCCCGCGCGGTTATTGTGCGCCGCACACATCGCCGCCTGCGGGGGGACCGTGCCAGGGGCGGCGGCGTGCGCATTCCGGGAGACATTGCGGAGATCGATCATGGAGTCAGCCGCCGCCGACCGTTTCGCCGACCTCCGGGTCGGCCAGCAGGACAGCTACAGCCGCACCGTCACCGACGACGACATTCAGCGCTTTGTCGGCGTGTCGGGCGACGACAATCCGGTTCATATCGACGATGCCTATGCCGCCGCCACGATGTTCAAGGGGCGCATCGCCCATGGCCTGCTCTCCGCCAGCTATATCTCCACGGTGATCGGCACCCGCCTGCCGGGGCCGGGCGCGATCTATATGGGCCAGTCGCTGCGCTTCAACGCGCCGGTCCGGGTGGGCGATACGGTGACGGCCACGGTCACGGTCAAGCGGATCGACCCGGCCCGGCGCCGCCTGACCCTGGAGACCGTGTGCACCGTCGATAAGGCGGTGGTGATCGAAGGCGAAGCCCTGGTGATGCTGCCGCCCCCGCGCGAGATGCCCGCCGCCGCCTGAGCATGGCGGAGATTTCGGAGCTGCCCTTCCCTCCCCATCGCTGGATCGTCGCCCGGGCCATCGGCGGAGGGTTGACATGCGCGCATTTTTGTGCGCAGAGACAGGACAGTGAATGGCCGTGTCTTCATAAAGAGGGTGCGCAAATGGGCCAGGCTCCGTGATATGGACGTGAGATTTCTGGCATCCAGCGGGTCGGGCTCCCATGGGACACTTCATGTCGGTGACCATAAGACCACCGTCAAGGATCGCAGGAAAGAGATCGGCAAGGGATTGCTCGCCAAGATGCTTTCCGATCTTGGAATCGACCGGGAGGATTTTTGAAGAGCGGCTGAAGATACCAATTGAAGATATCGATTCTGGATATGTGGGGAAGATGAGAATGCCTGCTACATTCAACTATCCGGCCGAAATCGAGCGCGACGAGGACGGCCGCCATGTTGTGACCTTTCCCGATTTCGGCTGGGGCGCCAGCGACGGCGCCAACCGCGCCGAAGCTCTGGCCGAGGCGCGGGACCTGCTGCGGGAGTTGATCGCCACCACCATGCGCGAGGGCCGGGCCTTGCCTCGGCCCTCGCCCTGCCGCAGCCCGGGAGCAGCGCAGCGGCGGGCGCTGGTGGCGCCGCCAGTGCAGATCGCCTTGAAGGCGGCGTTCTACCAGGCGTGGCGCCAGACCGGCATGTCGCAGCGCCGCCTGGCATGCGAACTGGGCATCGCCGAAAGCGAAGCGCGGCGCATGTTGAATCCGGACCACGCCACCAGGACCGCCACGCTGGACGACGCCCTGCGCCGCTTTGGCAAACGCGTCACGCTGAGCGTCGGCGAAGCGGCCTGAAGCGTTCCGGGCGGCGGGGCCGTCTTGTCACAACGGTTGCCGGGCCTTGAGCCGGACGGCGGGTAGTTTCTTCAGCCGCTGGTTGCGCGGATCGATTTCGATTCCCACCGATTCCAGCACCGTCACGCCCAACAGCGGCTCGGCCTCGTCGTCGCCGACGACGACAAGCCCCGCCGTCACCTCGCCCATGACCTCGATGTCCGCGGTGGTGACGTCCAGCTCCACCTTGCGCCCGTCGGCTGTCTCATAGACGCGCCGTCCCTTGGGCCGAAGGCCTCCAGATGCTGCCTCGGCGCCAGGGAGTCGATAGCGCCGCTATCGACCAGGAACGGTCCTTGCCAGCTTCTGGCCGGCTCGGCCGGGTTGCGGACGGTCACGACGACATGCACGACACCCATGCTGCGCTCCCACCTGCGGACGGCTCCCCCCCCGCGAAGCCGGCTCGCAAAGATAGGGCGCGCCCGCCAGGGGTCAAACGGGCCGGGCGGTCGGTTCGCGCGCCTATGACGACGCCCTCTCACAGGCTCCGGGGGCGGGCGGATGACAGGGCAGGCCGGGCGCGCTATCACGGCCCGCCCCTCGCCATGCTGGAAGCAGCCCCCGGCCATGCTGCAACGCCTTTACCATGCCACCATGCGCCTTGCGGCGCACCGCCATGCGCTGTGGTGGCTGGCCGCGCTTGCCTTCGTCGAGGCCTCGTTCTTTCCCATCCCCGTCGAGGCGCTGCTGCTGCCGGTGATGTTCGCCAATCCGCGCCGGGCCTGGCTGGCGGCCGTCGTGGCGACGGCGGGCACGGTGGCGGGCGGGGTGGCCGGCTATGCCATCGGTGCCCTGCTTTACGAGTTCATCGGGCGGCCGATCCTGGCCTTCTACGGCTATCAGGAGGCCTATGGCGAGTTTGCCCGGCTTTACGATGCCTGGGGGGCCTGGATCGTCTTCGCTGGCGGCTTCACGCCCATCCCCTACAAGGTTGTCACCATCGCCTCGGGCGCGGCCGGCCTGGACATGATGGTCTTCGTGCTGGCCTCGGCCGTCTCGCGCGGCCTGCGCTTTGGCATCCAGGCGGTGCTGCTGGCCTGTTTCGGGCCGCCGGTGCGCGCCTTCATCGAGAAACGCCTGGGGCTGGCGGTCACGGTCGCCTTCGCGGCCCTGGTCGCCGGTTTCGCGGCGCTATCGTGGCTTTTTTAGCGGGCGGCGGGGCGGCATGAAGGCCGGCGCGCGCCTGCCCTCCCCGCCTCTGCTGGGCGGGCTGCTGGCCGCCGCCAGCGGCGCCCTGCTGGCCGCCGCCTTCTATTTCCAATATGTCGAGGGGCTGGCGCCGTGCCCGCTGTGCATCGCCCAACGCTGGGCCCATGGCGCGTCGCTGACCGCCGGCCTGGCCGCCTTGCTGGCGGGCGGGCACCGGGCCGGGCCGTGGCTGCTGGCGGCGACGGCCGTCGCCTTTCTCGCCGGAGCCGCCATCGCCTTCTATCATGTCGCCGTCGAACAACACTGGATCGAAAGCGCCTTCTGCGACGGTGCCGCCATCGCCGCCGACAGCATCCAGGAGCTGGAGGCGCTGCTGATGGCGACGGAGCCGGCGCGTTGCGACCTGGTGCCGTGGTCGCTGGCCGGGCTTTCCATGGCGGGCTGGAATGTCGTGCTGTCGCTGGGGCTGGGGCTGGCCGCGCTGGCCGGCGCGCGCGAGGCGGGGAAAGGGCGATGAGCGAAGGCAAGGTCACGGGCGACGATCTGCTGCCGGGCGATGGCAGCGCCCGTGCGCTGGTGGCGGCCATGATCCGGGTCGATCACGCCGGCGAATACGGCGCCAGGCGCATCTATGACGGTCAGCTGGCGGTGCTGGGCGACACGGCGGCGGGCGAGGCCATCCGCGCCATGGCCCGCCAGGAGCAAAAACATCTGGACCGCTTCGACCGCCTGGTGGTGGAGCGCGGCGTCCGCCCCACGGCGCTGGCGCCGCTGTGGCATGTGGCCGGCTATGCCCTGGGCGTGGCCTCGGCGCTGATGGGCGAGAAGGCCGCCATGGCGGCGACGGCGGCGGTGGAAAGCGTGATCGACGAACATTATGGCGAACAGGCCCGCCGCCTGGGCGACGACGAGGCCGAGCTGCGCGCCACCATCGAGGAGTTCCGCGCCGACGAGCGGGAACATCGCGACACGGCGCTGGCCATGGGTGCCAGCGAAGCGCCGGCCCAGGCCCTGCTGGACGGCGCCGTCAAGGCCGGCACCAGGCTGGCCATCTGGCTTTCGACGCGGTTTTAGGGGCGTCAGGCGCTTTCCCTTGCGGCGGCGGGGGCGGCGCACCTGATCGAGGCTTTCAGGGCGGCCACGGTTTCAGCGTGGCGCTGCTGTCCCAGCCAGGTCAGCGGTTTGCGGCGGGCGCTATGCGCGGCGTGGCGCTGCCTGGCCTTTTTCCAGCAGGCGGGGCATCAGCTCCACGAAATTGCAGGGGCGAAAGCGGTAGTCCAGCTGGTGGACCAGGATGTCGTCCCAGGCGTCCTTGCAAGCCCCGGGCGAGCCCGGCAGGGCGAACAGCCAGGTGCCGCCGGCCACCCCCGCCATGGCGCGCGATTGCACCGTGGAGGTGCCGATCTTGGCATAGCTCAGCTGGCGGAACAGCTCGCCGAAGCCGGGGACGGTTTTCTCGCACAGCGCCTCGAACGCCTCCGGCGTGACATCGCGCCCGGTGACGCCGGTGCCGCCGGTGGCGATGACGACATCGATTTCGGGATCGCCGATCCAGGCGGTCAGCGCGGCCCGGATCGCGCCGATATCGTCGGGCACGATGCGGCGGCAGACGACGATATGGCCGGCCTGGCCGATACGCTCCGCCAGCACGGGGCCGGAGCGGTCGTCCGCCTCCGTGCGGCTGTCGGAGACCGTGAGAACGGCGATGGCGACGGGCAGGAACGGTCTGGTTCGGTCGATGCCAGGCATGGCAGCCTCCGCGCCGGGCGCTGTGCCCGCCCGGAACATGCAGTCGGCGGGAGGCGCTGGGGAGCCGCCGCTTCCCCCGGTTGAGCTTGCCGCCCTGGCGGCTGGGCGGCGGCTCCCCCTGGCGGTCGGAAACGGACGGAGAAGCTCAGCCCGCCACCGAACTCCTTAAGCTACCCACACCGCCCACGGAACGAATGCACAGCCCGATACAGACCGGCAACCGCCCTGTCAAACCAGAATACCTGACCCACGCTCCCTCCGCGAATGACCCGCCATCGACACCCGCTACCAACCACCGCCACCCCCAGGCCCGCCACCCCTGGAGGCGCCAACCGAGCCTGCACGCCGGCAGCCGAACCGCTTCGCCACATGAGAATTTGCATTATGACCGCGCAACGCGCCGTGATAGGCTGACGATTGCGCCCTCTGGAGGCCGTCATGCCGCAGATCGGCCCGTTCGTGAAACTGTTCCTCGCCTTGCTGGTGGTGCTTGTCGCCCTGTTCGGCTGGCAGCGCGCCGACATGGCAGCGTTGGAAACCCGCCTCGGGGAGCATTTCGATGAACGCTTCACCCGCATCGATGAGCGTCTCGACCGCCTCGAGACCGGCCAGAGCGAGTTGCGCGAGCGCATGGCACGCCTCGAAGCCGGCCAGAGCGAGTTGCGCGAGCGCATGGCACGCCTCGAGGTCGGCCAGACCGAATTGCGCGAGCGCGTGGCGCGCCTCGAGGTCGGCCAGACCGAATTGCGCGAGCGCGTGGCACGGATCGAAGGCACCGTCGCCGGTGCCCTGTCCCGCCCCGGCAGCCTGGCCCAGGCGGTGGAAGACGGCCAAGCGGGCGCCAACTGAACCTGCCGGGCCGCGCTGCTTCGCCGCATATGGTCATGGCCGCGCGCAACGCGCCGTGATAGGCTGATGCTCGCGCCCTCTGGAGGCCGTCATGCCGCAGATCGGCCCGTTCGTGAAACTGTTCCTCGCCTTGCTGGTGGTGCTTGTCGCCCTGTTCGCCTGGCAGCGCGCCGACATGGCGACGCTGGAGGCCCGCCTCGAAACGCGCTTCGACCGCCTCGAGACTGGCCAAAGCGAGTTGCGTGAGCGCATGGCGCGGATCGAGACGCGCTTCGACCGCCTCGAGGCCGGCCAGAGCGAACTGCGCGAGCGCATGGCGCGCCTCGAAGTCGGCCAGACCGAATTGCGCGAGCGCGTGGCACGGATCGAAGGCACCGTCGCCGGCGCCCTGTCCCGCCCCGGCAGCCTGGCCCAGGCGGTGGAAGACGACCAGGCGGGCGCCAACTGAGTTCGCGCGCCGGCGGCCCTCGCCAGCGCCCACCCCTCAAGGCCCGCCCTCGCTGCCGGCATAAACCGGCCACCCCCCACCGGCGACCCGGTCCAGCAGCGGCGTCGCCAGCCCCTGGCGCAGGCGGTAAAGCCAGTAATTCGCCATGGTCGCCTCGACGAAAAAGCGCGTCTCCCGCGCCGGGATGGATTCGATGAAGAGCAGCGGGTCGCTGGCCGAAGCGGCCTTCAACCATGACTTCAGCCGGGTGGGGCCGGCGTTCCAGGCCGCCAGCGTGAAGAACAGGTTGCCCTGGATGTGGTCCAGGCCCAGCAGATGGACCAGATAGGCCTGCCCTATCTCCAGCGCCACCGTCGGGTCGGTCAGCAGATGCCGTTTAGCGCGCCGGAAAGCGCGATCGCCGGCGATGGCGGCGGCCGTCGGCGGCATGATCTGCATCGGCCCGCGCGCGCCGGCACCGCTGATGGCGAAGGCGCGGAAGGCCGATTCCCGCCGCATCACGGCGAACAGCAGCGCCGCATCCAGCGCGAAGCCCTGGCGCGGCTGCCAGGGCGGCAGCGGGTAGAGGGCGGCGTCGAAGCGCTCGCCGAAGCCTGCCAGCAGCTGGCGGGCCAGCCGGTATTGGGTCGCTGGCAGGCCCAGATCCGCCGCCAGCCGCATGACCGCCACCGCCAGCCCCGGCCGGTCATAGGCGTTGAGGCCGTCGAACTCGCGGTCGGCCCGATGCTGCTGCCCGGCCTGGGCCAGCCCCGCCGCGCGGCGGACCTCGCCCATAGCGGCCAGCTTTTGCCGTTCCAGCCCGGAGAGATGGGGCAGGGCTTCGGCCAGGACGATCTCGCCGCCCAAAGCGCGCCTTGCCAGCAGACCGTAGAAACCCAGCGGGCTGGCTTGCGCCGCCGCGGCCAGCCAGGGGCGCACCTGGCGCGGGCGTTGCAGGCGCAGATTGGCGCGGGCCGCCCAATAGGCCCCGGCCGCCGCCAGCTCGCCCTTGCGGCTGCCGGCGGCCAGCAGCTCGAAGGCGCGCCGGGCGGCCTCCATATCGCCCTGGCGCCAGGCGGCCAGGCCGGCGATCCAGCCCGCCAGCGGCGCCGCGGCGCCGGAACGCTCCAGCGCCGGTTCGGCCAGCGCCCGCGCCTGCCCGTCGTCGCCGGCCACGAAATAGCCCCGCGCCACCTCCGCCGCCAGGCGGTCGTGGACAAAGGCATCGCCCGCCGCCACCGGGGCATCCCGCAGCAGGGCGCGGGCGGCGGCGTTGCGGCCCTTGCGGATCTGGCGCGCGATGCGTTGTGCCAGCTCTTCGGCGGCGCGGCGGCGCTCGGGCGCCAGCCCTTCCCAGGGGCTGGCGGCGGCCTCGTCGGCATGGCCGGGGGCGCCGCCATGCGCCCGGCCCAGGCTGCCGGCCCAGGGCGCTGTCGGCGCCGCCGCGCCGGCCGGGCGGCGTTTGCGCGCCAGCCGGTAGATCTGGGCCGCGCCGGGATGGTCGCCATAGGCGGCCAGCCAGGCGGCCAGCTCGGCAAAGCTGGAACGCCAGCCGGTGGGGTGCATATAGCGTTGAAACAGGACATGGCCCATCAGCACCCGGTCGTCGAGGCCGGCGATAAGGCGATCGGCCGTGGCCCAGTCGGCATGCTGCTGAACGGCGAAAATGCGGCGATAGGCGGCGGCATCGCGCGGGCCGAGGACGGCGAACAGGGCGCCGGCCGCCGGCGCCGGCTTGTGGCCCGGCAGGGGCAGCAGGACGGCGGCGGGCGCCGGTTTGAAGCCGGGCAGCGGCGGCGCCTCGCCCGTCGCCGGCCACGGCGCCAGGAAAAGCAGGGCGGCGGCCAGGGCGCGCCGCGCGGTTCTGGCAAAGGTTTTACCGCCGGAGGCACGCTCCACGATCCGGTCCTGCGCCTGTGCGAAGGCGCGCCTCATAGGTTGCCCCCCTGCCGCCCGCAACCGTCTCCCTGGCGGCAAGGCGCGCCGGTGGGTGTCCCCGCCGTCATCGGTCAGCCGCCGGCGGCGATGCCCAGCTGGTCCATTTTTTCGCGGATCGCCAGCAGATCCCGCCAGGAATCCCGCTTGCGCTCCGGGCGGCGCAGCAGATAGGCGGGGTGGAACATGGCGATGGCCGGAATCGCCTCCCGCCCCGGCCGTTGCAGCGCGAACCAGCGTCCGCGCAGGCGGGTGATGCCTTCGCTGCGCCCCAGCATGGCCTTGGCGGCGGTGCCGCCAAGATAGACCAGCAGGCGCGGGGCGATCAGCTCGACCTGCCGTTCCAGAAAGGGCAGGCACAGCGCCAGCTCGTCGGCGGTGGGCGCCCGGTTGCCCGGCGGGCGCCAATAGATGGTGTTGGTGATATAGACCCGGCTGCGGTCCAGGCCGATGGCGGCCAGCATCTTGTCCAGCAGCCGTCCGGCCGGGCCGACGAAGGGCTTGCCCTGGCGGTCCTCCTCGCGCCCCGGCGCCTCGCCGACGATGGCTATCGGTGCCGCCGGATTGCCGTCGCAGATGCAGGTGGTGGTGGCGGTGCGCTTCAGCGCGCAGCCTTCGAAGGCGCGGATGGCCGCCAGCAGAGCGTCATGATCGCTGGCGGCGGCAGCGGCGGCGCGCGCCTCGCCGGGGTCGGCCGCCGGCGCCCAGGGCGCGGCTCCGGTCGGCGATAATGGCGGGGGTGCCGGTTCGGCGACGGGTGGCGGCGTCGGTTTGGCCGGCGGTGGCGCGGGTCCGGCCGCCGCCGGGGCGGCGAAGCGGCACAGCGGCGCCTCGCCGACGGCTTCGTCCACCCCCGCCTCCACATACCAGCGCAGCAACGCCATCGCCCGGTCGCGGTCCATGCCCCCACTCTATCCCGGTTTTGCCGATCCCGCCTCGCGCCGCCACCCGGCGCCGGTGGCGATTGCCGCGCCGGGTGGCCTCGGCTATGACGATAGCCGCCAGAGGGGGCAAAGGCCATGGCGCAGCGCGAAAGCATGGAGTTCGACGTGGTGATCGTGGGCGCCGGCCCGGCCGGGCTGGCCGCCGCCATCCGCCTGCGTCAGCTGGCCGCCGCCGGTGGGCGCGAGGTGACGGTGTGCGTGGTGGAAAAGGGATCGGAGGTGGGCGCCCACATCCTTTCCGGCGCCGTGATGGAGCCCCGCGCCCTGAACGAGCTGATCCCCGACTGGAAGCAGCGCGGCGCGCCCCTGACCACCCCCGCCACCGGCGACCGCTTTCTGCTGCTGACGAAAAAGCGCGCCATCCGCCTGCCCACCCCGCCCCAGATGAAGAACCACGGCAACTATGTCGTCAGCCTGGGCAATGTCTGCCGCTGGCTGGCCGGCGAGGCCGAAGCCCTGGGCGTGGAGATTTTCCCCGGCTTCGCCGCCGCCGAGCTGCTGTTCCACGACGACGGCAGCGTGAAGGGGGTGGCAACCGGCGATATGGGCCTGGCCAGGGACGGCACGCCCAAGGCCCACCATCAGCCGGGCATCGAGCTCCACGCCCGCCAGACCCTGTTCGCCGAAGGCTGCCGCGGCCAGCTCTCCGCCCAGCTGATGGCCCGCTTCGGCCTGCGCCGGGACGCCTGCCCCCAGACCTATGGCATCGGCATCAAGGAGCTGTGGCAGATCGACCCCGAACGCCACCGCCCGGGAACGGTGATCCACACCGCCGGCTGGCCGCTGGACCGGCGCACCTATGGCGGCTCGTTCCTCTATCACCTGGGAGACGACCAGGTGGCCGTGGGGTTCGTGGTGGGGCTGGATTACGAAAACCCGCACCTCTCCCCCTTCGAGGAGTTTCAGCGCTTCAAGACCCACCCCGCCATCCGCCGCCATCTGGAAGGCGGCAAGCGCATCGCCTATGGCGCCCGGGCCATCAACGAGGGCGGTTTCCAATCCATCCCGCAGCTGGCCTTTCCCGGCGGGGCGCTGATCGGCTGCGCCGCCGGCTTCGTCAATGTGCCCAAGATCAAGGGCAGCCACACGGCCATGAAAAGCGGCATCGTCGCCGCCGAGGCGGTGTTCGACTGGCTGGGCGGCGACGCGCCCGACGCCACCCCAGACACCTATCCCGAAAGGCTGCGCCAGAGCTGGCTGTGGGAGGAGCTCCACCGGGTGCGCAACATCCGCCCCAGCTTTCGCGCCGGGCTGTGGGCGGGGCTGCTGTATTCGGCCATCGACACCCTGCTGTTGCGCGGGCGGGCGCCCTGGACCTTTCGCCACCGCCCCGACCACGAGGCCCTGAAACCAGCCGCCGCCGCAAAGCCCATCGCCTATCCCAAGCCCGATGGCGTGCTGTCCTTCGACCGCAACAGTTCCGTGTTCCTGGCCGCGACCGACCACGAGCGGGACCAGCCCTGCCACCTGACCCTGAAGGATGCCAGGGTGCCCATCGCCCTCAATCTGGCCCGCTACGATGCGCCGGAACAGCGCTATTGCCCCGCCGGTGTCTATGAGATCGTCGCCGGCGAGGATGGGCCACAGCTCCAAATCAACGCCCAGAACTGCGTCCACTGCAAAACCTGCGACATCAAGGATCCCAGCCAGAACATCGTCTGGGTGGCGCCGGAAGGTGGCGGCGGCCCCAATTATCCCAACATGTAGCCAGATATGCAGCGCCCGGTATGCAGCAGTTGTAGCAGCGTCCATCCCCCTCCCCGACAGGCACCAGCCTTTGCCGCCATGCCCCTCCGCCACCGCCTCCGCCGGCCTGCCATCGCCGCCGTTCTGCTGGCGCTGACCGCCTGCGGCCATGGTGTGACGGGGGAGATGGCGCCGGATGCGACCGCCGCGCGCAGCTCGCCATCGGGGGCCTATCTGGCCGCCAACGCCGCCCTGGAGCGAGGCGACATGGCGGCGGCGGCGGATTACCTCCGGATCGCGCTGGCCGCCGCCCCCGGCGAAAGGGCGCTGATGCGCAAGGCCCATATCGCGCTGCTGGCGGCGGGCCGGGTGGAGGAGGCGCAGCAGGTGGCGCGCCGGATGGTGGCGAACGGGGTGGCGGGCGGCGGCCTGCCGCCCCGGTTCACGCTGGCGGCGGCGGCGCTGGCCCGGGATGCGCCGCAGGCCGCCATCCAGGCCCTTTCCGGTCTGCCGGACGATGGCCTCGGCGCCTTGCTGGGGCCGCTGCTGCGGGGCTGGGCGCTGGCCGCGACCGGCGATGGCGACGCCGCGCTGGCGGCCTTCGGGCCGGCGGATGGCGACGATCCGCTGCAAGCCCATCACATCGCCCTGGTGGAGGAGCTGTTCGGACGCCCGCAGCGGGCGCTGGCCGCCTATCGGCGCGTCGCCGCCGGGGAAAGCGACAGCTGGCGCATGGTCTCCGCCTATGGCGCCCTGCTGGAACGCCAGGGGCTGGCCGGGGAAGCGGGCGCGCTTTATCGCCGCTTTCTGGCCGCCTACCCGGATGCCCTGCGCTACGAGGCCACCCTGCTGCGGCTGAACGAGGGCGCGCCAGGGCCGCCCGCGCCCACCGGCCATCGCCAGGGGATGGCCGAGGCGCTGCTGGCCGCCGCCAGCCTGGCCGGAGAGCGGGGACGCAAAGCCCATGCCCTGGCCTTTGCCCGCCTGGCGGCCTGGCTGGCGCCGGAGAGCGACGCGGTGGCGCTGCTGGCCGGCGACGTTCTCTCCTCTCAGGACGCCCATGGCGGCGCGCTGGCGTTGTGGCGGCGGATCGCGCCGGAGGCCGGCCCGCCCGCCTCGCCGCTGGCCTGGAGCGCCGGCCTGCGCAGCGCCTTCGCGCTGGACGACAGCGGCGACAGCGAGGGCGCGCTGGCCCTGCTGACCGCCCTGGCCGAACGGCGCCCCAACCGTTTCGGCGCCCTGGTGGCGATGGGCGACCTGCTGCGCCGCCACGAGCGTTGGGAGGAGGCGGTGGCCGCCTATGACGGCGCCTTTGCCCGCATGGGCGCGGCGGTGGCCGGCAATTGGTGGCTGCATTATGTGCGCGGCATCGTGCTGGAACGGGCCGGGCGCTGGGGCCGGGCCGAGGAGGATTTCGTCGCCGCCCTGGAGGTGCAGCCGGAACAGCCCTTCGTGCTGAACTATCTGGGCTACAGCTGGGTGGACCGGGGCGAGCGCCTGGACGAAGCCCTGAAGATGATCCGCCGCGCCGTCGCCCAGCGCCCCGAAGACGGCTTCATCATCGACAGCCTGGGCTGGGCGTTCTACCGCCTGGGGCGGTTCCAGGACGCGGTCGCCCAGCTGGAACGGGCGGTGGAATATGTGCCCGGCGACGCCGTGGTGAACGACCATCTGGGCGATGCCTACTGGATGGTGGGCCGGCGCGACGAGGCGCGTTTTCAGTGGCGCCGGGTGCTGCGCCAGGGCGATGCCGAACTGGCGGCCGCCGCCCGGGCCAAGCTGCGCGAGGGCCTGGATGGCGCCGCCTCTCCGGAGGCTGCGGCGAGCGGCGTCCAGGACGATGCCCCAGACGACATCCAGAATGACGGCGGCGACGGCTGAGGCGAGCGCGGGGCTGGCGGGGCCTTTTTTCGCGCCGGCCAAGGTGAACCTCTATCTGCGCGTCACCGGGCGGCGCGGCGACGGCTATCACAGCCTGGACAGCCTGGCGCTGCCGGTCTCGCTGGCCGACCGGCTCTGGCTGGCCCCGGCGCCCTGTGACCGGCTGGAGCTCGGCGGCCCGTTCGCGCCGGCGCTGGCCGCCACGCCGGAACGGGACAATCTGGCGCTGCGGGCGCTGGCGCTGGCCAGGCGGCAGGGCTGGGCGCGGGGCGGCTGGCGTCTGCACCTGGAAAAGAACATCCCGGTCGCCGCCGGTCTGGGCGGCGGCTCGGCCGATGCCGCCGCCGTGCTGCGGGCGCTGGCCGGGCGGCGGGGCGGCGGCGCGCGCGCGGGCGAAGCCGCTGCCCTGGGAGCTGCCCTGGGAGCTGACGTCGCAGCCTGCCTGGCCCGCCGCCCGGTGCTGATGTCCGGGGCCGGCGAGCGCCTGGCCGCCGCCCCTTCCCTGCCGCCCTTCGCCCTGGTGCTGGCCCATCCCGGGCGGGCGCTGGCGACGGCGCGGGTGTTCGCGCGGCGGCGGGGGCCGTTTTCGCCGCCCCGCCCGCTGCGCCGCCGGCCCGCCGGCCTGGAGCGGCTGACCACCGCCCTGGCCTGGCGCGGCAACGATCTGGAGGCCCCGGCCCGCGCCCTGGAACCGGCCATCGCCCGGGTGCTGCGCGCCCTGGCCGGCCACAGGGGCGTGGCGCTGGCGGCCATGAGCGGCAGCGGCGCCGCCTGTTTCGCCCTGGTGGCGGATCTGGCCCTGGCGCGGCGGCTGGCCCGCGCCCTGGCCCGGCGCCATCCCGGCTGGTGGACGGCCGCCGCCCTGCCGCTGGCGGCTTGCGCACCGCCCGGCTTTCCGGTTTATAGAGAGCTCGGCTGGGGCGTGGCCAAGCGGTAAGGCAACGGGTTTTGGTCCCGTGACCCCAGGTTCGAATCCTGGCGCCCCAGCCAGCCCGCTTGGGGAGCGTCCATGGGGGATCTGTCCGGCGCCTTCGGCGAGGCCTTTCGCCTGATCGTCGCCTTCGATGCCGACCTGGTGGAGATCGTCGCCCTGTCGCTCCGCGTCAGCCTGCTGGCGGTGGCGGCCGCCGCCGTGGTGGGCCTGCCCCTGGGCGCGGCGCTGGCGGTGGCCTCCTTTCCCGGGCGCGCCGCCCTGGTGGCGGTGCTGAACGCCCTGATGGGGCTGCCGCCGGTGGTGGCGGGGCTGGCGGTTTATCTGCTGTTGTCGCGGGCCGGGCCGCTGGGGGAATGGGGCCTGCTTTACACGCCCCAGGCCATGGTGATCGCCCAGGCGGTGCTGGTGGTTCCCATCGTCGCCGCCCTCACCCGCCAGACGGTGGAAGACCTGAACGAACGCTATGACGAGCAGCTGCGCGCCTTCGGCCTCCACCGGGGCGCCATCGTCGCCACCCTGCTGTGGGAGGCCCGGGTCAGCCTGGTCACCGTGCTGCTGGCCGGCTTCGGGCGGGCGGTGGCCGAGGTGGGCGCGGTGATCGTGGTGGGCGGCAACATCAACCATGTCACCCGCGTCATGACCACCGCCATCGCCCTGGAGACCTCCAAGGGCGCCCTGGATCTGGCCCTGGGCCTGGGCATCGTGCTGCTGGCCGTGGTGCTGGCGATCAACGGCGTGGCCGGGCTGCTGCGGCGGGCGGTGCAGGGCCATGGCTGACGCCCCGGCCCGCCTGGCCCTGCCCATCGAGGCCGAGGGGCTGAGCTTTGTGCGCGGTGGGCGGGCACTGCTGGACGGGGTGTCCTTCGCCCTGGCCGAGACCGGCGTTACCGCCGTGATGGGCGCCAACGGCGCCGGCAAGAGCCTGCTGCTGCGGATGCTGGCGGCCCTGGTGACCCCCGACCGGGGCCGCGTTCACTGGGCCGGGCGTCCGCCGGACCGCGCCCGCGCCAGCCGCATCGGCGTGGTGTTTCAGCGCCCGGCGATGCTGCGCCGCTCTGTGCTGGCCAATATGCGCTTTGCCCTGAAGGCGGCCGGCGTGGCCCCTGCCGAGCGGCGCCGGCGCGGCATGGAGGCGCTGGCCATGGGCGGGCTGGATCACCTGGCGCGTATGTCGGCGCTGGCCCTTTCCGGCGGCGAGCAGCAGCGCCTGGCCCTGCTGCGGGCCATGGCCGGGGCGCCCGAAGCCCTGCTGCTGGACGAGGCCACCGCCCATCTCGACCCCGCCTCGACCCAGGCGATCGAGAACCTGGTGGACGAGGCGCGCCGGCGCGGCACCTGCGTGCTGCTGGTGACCCACGATCTGGGCCAGGCCCGGCGGCTGGCCGACCGCATCGCCTTTCTTCACCGCGGGCGGCTGCTGGAAGACGAGGATGCAAGCCGCTTCTTCCCCACCCCGGCCACCGAGCAGGCCCGCGCCTTCGTCGAAGGCCGGCTGCTGGTTTGACCGCCGCCCTGCCGCGGGTCTGTGGGCTTCATTCCGCCCCCCGCATCCGCTAGAGGATGGAGCGCGCCCATCGGCGCGAGGGGGAGACGATGGCACGCAAGAAAAAGGCCGGCGCGGCCGCCCCGACGGACGGCGGCGCCACCACCGGCCACGAAGCCGAACTGTGGCAGGCGGCCAACACCCTGCGCGGTTCCATGGACGCGGCCGAATACAAGCATGTCGTGCTGGGCCTTATCTTTCTGAAATACATCTCCGACGCCTTCAGCGAGGTTCATGCCCGCCTGGAAAGCGAGCGCAGCGACGGCGCCGACCCGGAAGACCGGGACGAATATCTGGGCAAAAACGTCTTCTGGGTGCCGCCGCAGGCCCGCTGGGCGCGGCTGGAGGCCCAGGCGCGCCAGCCTGCCATCGGCCAGGCGGTGGACGACGCCATGGCCGCCATCGAGCACGACAACCCGTCGCTGAAGGATGTTTTGCCCCGGGGTTATGCCCGTCCGGCCCTGGACAAGCAGCGCCTCGGTCAGCTGGTCGATCTGGTGGGCAACATCCAGGTGGGCAGCGCCGAGGCCCGTTCCCGCGATGTGCTGGGGCGGGTTTATGAATATTTCCTGTCCCGGTTCGCTGGCGCCGAAGGCAAGAAGGGCGGCGAGTTTTACACCCCGCGCTGCGTCGTCAGGCTGCTGGTGGAGATGCTGCAACCGTGGCGGGGGCGGGTTTACGATCCCTGTTGTGGCTCGGCCGGCATGTTCGTGCAGTCGATAGCCTTCGTCCGCGCCCATGCCAGCGGCAACGGCAACGGTGGCAAGGCCAGGGCCGATATCAGCATCCTGGGCCAGGAATCGAACCACACCACCTGGCGGCTGGCGAAGATGAACCTGGCCATTCGCGGCATCGACGGCCGCATCGCCCATGGCGACAGTTTTCACGACGACCGCCACCCCGACCTGAAGGCGGATTTCATCCTTGCCAACCCGCCCTTCAACGTCTCCGACTGGGGCGGCGAGCGCCTTGCCGACGACCGTCGCTGGCGCTATGGCGCGCCGCCCAGGGGCAACGCCAACTTCGCCTGGGTGCAGCATATCGTCCACCATCTGGCCCCGTCCGGCCTTGCCGGCTTTGTGCTTGCCAACGGCTCCATGTCGTCGGCCCAGTCGGGCGAGGGCGGCATCCGCCGCAGCCTGGTGGAGGCGGATTTGGTTGATTGCATGATCGCGCTGCCGGGCCAGCTGTTCTATTCCACCCAGATTCCCGCCTGCCTGTGGTTTCTGGCCCGCGACCGGCAGGGCGGGAAGGCGCCGGACGGTGGCAGGCTGCGCGACCGGCAGGGCGAGATCCTGTTCATCGACGCGCGCCGCCTGGGCCGCATGGTGGACCGCACCCACCGCGAGCTCGACGACGCCGACATCGCCCGCATCGCCACCGCCTATCGCGCCTGGCGCGGCGTGGCGGGGGGCTATCGGGACGAGGCCGGATTCTGCAAAAGCGCCAGCCTGGACGAGGTGCGCAAGCACGGCCATGTGCTGACCCCCGGGCGCTATGTCGGCGCCGAGCCGCAAGCGGACGACGACGAGCCTTTCGCCGACAAGATGGCGCGCCTGGCCGCCCGCCTGCGCGAGCAGCAGGCGCAGGGGGCCAGGCTGGACGCCGCCATCGCCGCCGATCTGGAGCGGCTGGGCTTTGGGGAGGGGCGATGAGCGCGGTGCGCTATCGTGCCGGGCGCTTCCCGCCCGACCGACGCCTCGACTGGCCATCCCTGGTGCCGCTGTTGAGCCCGAGGGCGCTGGGCGGTTTGAGTCTCACTTGTGACACACAACGACGGTTGTCGATCGTTTTCGAGGATATATGACCGACAACGGAGCGGCGGACGCTGGCGTTCCAACCGTAGCGGGGCATGAGGCATCGCGTGACACCCGCCTTGCAGCATCACCGCCCGGCTTCCCGGCGGGGCCCAATTGCTATCGGGCGGGCGGCGGGTGCTAAGCTGCCAGCATGAGCATCGCCACCGCCTCCACCACACGCCGCCTCGCCGCGCTGGAGCGCGCCCTGGCCGCCATGATTGGGGGCGCGGGGGATGGCTGAGCGCCTGCATCTGGCGCCCCGCCACCGGGCGCTGCTGACCGGCCTGCTGCGCCAGCATCTGCCCGCTGTGGAGGTGTGGGCCTATGGCAGCCGCGTGAACGGGCGCAGCCATGACGGCAGCGATCTCGACCTGGTGCTGCGCGGGCCGGAGCTGGGCAGGATCCCCTTCGAGTGTCTGGAGGGTTTCTGGGAGGCCGTGCGCGAATCGACCATTCCGTTCCTGGTCGAGGCCCGCGACTGGGCCCACCTGCCAGAGCGGTTTCAGCGTGAGATCGAGCGGGAGTATGTGGTGTTGGTGGGGGCAGAGCCGGAGGATCATGCTGCAAGAGCTTGGCCCAAATGTACCTTGGGCGACGTGATCGACCTCAGGCTTAGCAGTGTCGATAAGAAGATAAAATCTACGGAGCGCCATGTTCGGCTTTGTAATTATATGGATGTCTATAAGAACCAATTTATACACAGCGGTCTGAATTTCATGAATGGCACCGCTACTGCACGGGAGATCTCCAACTGTGCTCTGTATTCAGGCGATGTTGTCATTACGAAAGACTCCGAAAAGCACGATGATATTGGGGTGCCGGCCCTGGTGCGTGAAGATATTCCAGAATTGGTTTGTGGCTATCATCTTGCAATCCTTCGCCCTGCTTCGCCCAATATCGACGGAGGGTATCTGTTTTACGCATTGAACACGCACGAAGCCCAGAAGCAGTTTCATTCATACGCCAATGGCATAACCCGATTCGGCCTAAGGAAATCGGATATAGGTCTTGTTGAGATTCCGCTCCCCCCACTCGCTGAACAACGCGCCATCGGCCGCGTGCTGGGGGCGCTGGACGACAAGATCGAGGCCAACCGGGGCATGAATGCGACGCTGGAGGCGATGGCCCAGGCGCTGTTCCAGGACTGGTTCGTCGCTTTCGGCCCCACCCGCGCCAAACTGGCCGGCCGCGCCCCCTACCTGCCCGAACCCCTCTGGTCCCTGTTCCCGGACCGCATGACCGACTCCGAACTGGGGGAGATACCGGAGGGGTGGAAAATCAAGGCAGTGGGAGAGTGTTGCAACCTTACCATGGGTCAATCGCCTCCTGGTCATTCCTATAACGATCAAGGCGATGGATTGCCTTTCTTTCAGGGGAGAACCGATTTTCAATTTCGATTCCCCAAGAGAAGAAAGTTTTGCACTTCTCCGAAGAAACTCGCTCAGCCTGGGGATACGCTTGTTAGCGTTAGAGCACCTGTCGGGGATATAAATATGGCTCTGGAGACAAGCTGTATCGGTCGCGGTATTGCAGCGGTTCGACATAAATCTCATTCGAGGTCATTCACATACTATCTGATTCGGTCGATACAGAAAAGTATCGCAAATTATGAACACACTGGCACCGTGTTCGGTGCTATAACCGGGAAGCAATTCCAGGCACTTTCCATGCTGGAACCTTGCTACAAAGTTGTTGAAGCATTCGATACCTATGTCAGCCCCATGGATGCAAGTATCGAGTGCAATACAACAAGCTCCCACACCCTCACCGCCCTGCGCGACACCCTCCTCCCCAAGCTCATCTCGGGGAATATCCGCCTCCACGACACTGCCAGGCCGAAGGAGGCTGTCGCATGACGGGCCTTTGCCACTGGCCCCGGGGTTTGGCTACGGTCGTCGTCCTGCTTCTCGCAGCCATGGCGCCTCCGGCCACACAGGCAGACACACCAGCCACGGCCGCTCCCACCGCCGTTACCGCCGCGACCGGCAGCGAAGTTGCGGAAGCGCCACCTGCCGCCGCCCCGGCGGCACCCGCCCTGGACGATGCCGCCGTCGTGGACATGGACCGCCGCTTCAACGACCTGCGGCGCGAATTTCTGGACGACCGCGCGCGAACCCTCGACTGGTGGCTTGACGCCACCGCCATTTTTCTGACGCTGTTCGGTGTCGTTGTCGCCATCGCAGGTTTCATCGGCTTCAGACGATTCCGTGAAATCGAGAACGATGCGCGCCGGAGCGCGACAACGGCCCGAAACCTTGTCCGCGAGATCGAGGAAAAGCGTGACGAAGCTGCCTCGCTGCTGAAGGAAACGACCGCCGAAACTGCTGCAAAAGCCCCGGCCAAGGTTGACGAGGCGACGCAAAGCGTCTGGGCGAATCCCACGGCATCGCCAATGGACAGGGCGGTTGCTGCCGCCATCGAACTTCAGCGGCAGGGAAACGCCGAGGGAGCCGCCGGGAAATGGCGCGCTATCGCCGAGGCGATGGAAGGTGTCGACAACGATCTCGCAGCACGAGCATGGTTCTCCGTCGGCTATCTCCGCCAGGAAAGCGAAAAAGGAGATACCCAGGGGGCCGTCGATGCCTACGACAAGGCGATCCAACTGAAGCCAGATATGGTTGAGGCCTACAACAATCGAGGCAATGCCATGCAGGCCCTTGGCCGCTACAAGGAAGCCATCGTGGATTACGACGAGGCGCTTCGATTGGAGCCGAGAGATGCCGATGCTTACAACAACCGGGGCGGTGCTAGGTGCGTCCTCGGTCGTCACGAGGAAGCTATTGCGGACTGCGACGAAGCACTTCGACTGAAGCCAAGCATGGCCGCAGCCCACAACAACCGGGGCAACGCTAAACATGACCTTGGCCGCCGCGAGGAAGCTATTGCGGACTACGACGAGGCTATTCGGCTGAAGCCGGATTATGCCGATGCTTACAACAATCGGGGAGTTGTTAAGAGTACTCTCGGTCGCTACAAGGAAGCTATCGCGGACTACAACGAAGCGCTTCGATTGAAACCAGATCATGCCGGGGCCTACAAAAACCGAGGCATCACGCATCTCCACCTGGGCCGCAAGGACGAAGCCCGCCGGGATTTCGAGGTTGCTCGCGACCTGGCCCGCAAGGCCGGCAGGGAGGATCTTGCGAATGAGGTGGAACGCGCCCTCAAGGCATTGCCCGACGAAAAAGAGCCATAACACCGCCCCCGCCCCTTGACACCCTCCCCGATCTGGTCCAACCTGGACCATATCTGCCATCGGGAGGAGCCGGCGGCCATGCAGTATTCCAACCCACGCCACAGCTGGACCGTCGCCGAGGCCAAGGCGCGGCTTTCCGAAATTCTGCGCCTCGCCGACCAGGAGGGGCCGCAATATATCGGCGTGAGGAAGTCTTTCGTCGTGATCCCTGAGGCCTCCTGGCAGCCGCGGCGCCAGCCCCTGGGCCGCTGGCTGCTGGACAACATGCCGCGCGGGGCCGACCTGCCAGACCGCCACGACAGGGCTTCCCACCGGGCGATCCCCTTTGCCGACGAGGGGCGGAGGTGAACGGCATTCTGCTGGATACCAATGTGATTTCGGAGACGACCAAAAGCGCCCCTGACCCCGGCGTGATCGCATTTCTGCAAGCGCGGGACGATCTCTGGCTGCCGGTGGTCGTGGTTCACGAGCTGGAGTTCGGCCTCCTGCTGCTGCCCCCTGGGCGCCGTCGCGACGGCCTGCGGCAGGTGTTGTCGGCCCTGATCGCCGAGTTCGCAGACCGCATCCTGCCGCTGGGGCGCCAGGAGGCCGAATGCGCGGCCGGGCTGCGGGCGCAGGCGCGCCTGGCCGGGCGGACGCTGGACCTGGGGGACGCGCTGATCGGCGCCACGGCCAGGCTGCGCGGCCTTTCCATCGCCACCCGCAACGAAAGGGATTTCGACAGCCTGGGGATCGCGATTGTGAACCCCTGGCGCGAACTTATAGCGTGAACCCTGGGCGGTCCCGTGGCCGCCTTCGCCGGGGCCGCGTTGACAAGGATTGGCGAACATGGCAGGGAAGCCCGCGCAGGCCGTATCCGGTGAACCCTCCATAGGCGGGACGGCGACGGCAGGCGATGAAGGGGAGAACGACATGAGCGAAACGACACCCACCTCGAAGAAGAACGAGGACAACGGGCGCCCGCTCACCGACAAGGAGCTGGAGGGCGTATCCGCCGGCACTGGCGGCCGCGGCGGCAGCTGGCAACAGGTGCAGTATCCGGACGATCCGCCCGGAACCTTCAGGACGGTGTGGAGGCCCCACCACAGCTGAACCGCTTTGACCCACGCTGCGGAGGCCGGCGCGGGCATGGGACAGTGCCGGAGACGGTGAGGTGAACCGGGCGACGCCGCAAATCTGCACGCCCCGCTCCCAGGCCAGCGCCAGCGCCGAAGCCACGGCCTGAGGCGCGCCCCGTGACTGCCTTCGACGAAACCACGGTGGAAAACGCCGCCCTGGATTGGTTGCGCGGCCTGGGCTGGGAAATCGCCTCCAGCCGGGACGCGCTGCCCGGCTCCGGCGCGCTGCGGGCCAGCTATGGCGAAGTGTTCTTGCCTTCTCTCGTGCAGGACGCGCTGGCCAGGCTGAACCCGGACCTTCCCGCCGCCGCCCTGGACGACGCCTTCCGCAAGCTCACCCGCCCGGAGGGCAGCGGCATAGTGGCCCGCAACCGCGCCTTTCACAGCATGCTGACCGGCGGCGTCACCGTGGAATATTACGACAGCGACGGCATCGTTCGCGGAGCGCAGGCGCAGGTGCTGGATTTCGACCGCGCCGGGGCCAATCGCTGGCTCGCCGTCAATCAGTTCACCGTGGCGGAGAATCGCAACCGGCGCCGGCCCGACATCGTGCTGTTCGTCAACGGCCTGCCGCTGATCGTGATCGAACTCAAGAATCCGGGCGACAGGGAGGCGACGGTCCACAGCGCCTGGCGGCAATTGCAAACCTACAAGGCCGAACTGCCGTCGCTCTTCGCCATGAACGCACTGCTGGTCGCCTCCGACGGAATGGAGGCGCGGGCCGGCACGCTGACCGCCGGTTGGGAGTGGTTCAAGGCCTGGCGCACCGTCGATGGCAAGGATGTGGCGCCGGCCGCCATGCCCGCCCTTCAGGTGCTGATCGAGGGCATGTTCGAGCACCGCCGCTTGCTGGCGCTGGTGCGCGATTTCATCGTCTTCGACGACGATGGCGGCGCGCCGGCCAAGAAGGTGGCGGGCTATCACCAGTTCCACGCCGTGCGGGTGGCGGTGGCCGAAACCCTGCGGGCGGCGCGCTTGCAGGATGCGGACGGCAATGTGACGGATGCGGCCGGGCGCTACGAGTCCGGGCGCCAGCCGGGCGGCGCGCCGGGCGATTGCCGCGTCGGCGTGGTCTGGCACACCCAGGGTTCGGGCAAAAGCCTCACCATGGCCTTCTATGCCGGCTGCATCGTGCGCGCGCCGGAGATGGCCAACCCCACCGTGGTGGTGCTGACCGACCGCAACGACCTGGACGAACAGCTCTTCGCTACCTTTGCCCGCTGCTCCGACCTGTTGCGCCAGCCACCGGTGCAGGCCGAAAGCCGCGCCCATCTGCGCCGTTTGCTGGCGGTGCGGGTCGGCGGCGTGGTGTTCACCACCGTGCAGAAATTCTTCCCCGAAGAGAAGGGCGACGACCACCCGTGTCTGACCGGGCGGCGCAATGTGGTCGTGATCGCCGACGAGGCCCATCGCAGCCAATACGACTTCATCGACGGCTATGCCCGCCACATGCGCGATGCGCTGCCCAACGCCTCCTTCATCGGCTTTACCGGCACGCCGGTGGAACGCAGCGACGCCAACACCCGCGCCGTGTTCGGCGATTACATCGGCATCTACGACATCCAGCGCGCCGTGGAAGACCGGGCGACGGTGCCGATCTACTACGAAAGCCGGCTGGCGAGCCTGGCGCTGGACCAGGACGAGCGGGCGAGCATCGATCCGGATTTCGAACAGGTGACCGAGGGCGAAGAGATCGCCCACAAGGAGAAGCTGAAGACGAAATGGGCGCAGATGGAGGCGGTGGTGGGCGCCGACAAGCGCCTGAAAGCGATCGCCCGCGACATCGTGGTCCATTTCGAGCGCCGCCTGGAAACCATGGACGGCAAGGCGATGGTGGTGTGCATGAGCCGGCGCATCTGCGTCGCACTCTACCGGGAGCTGGCGAGGCTGCGCCCGGACTGGCACGACGAGGAGGACGGCAAGGGCAGCCTGAAGGTGGTGATGACCGGCGCCGCCTCCGACCTGTCCCACTGGCAGCAGCACATCCGCAACAAGGCGCGGCGCGAGATGCTGGCCGCCCGCTTTCGCGACCCCGCCGATCCGCTGCGCATGGTGCTGGTGCGCGATATGTGGCTCACCGGCTTCGACGCGCCCTGCCTGCACAGCATGTATGTGGACAAGCCCATGCGCGGCCACGGGCTGATGCAGGCCATCGCCCGCGTCAACCGCGTCTTCCGCGACAAGCCGGGCGGCCTGGTGGTGGATTATCTGGGCCTGGCCCACGAACTGAAGCAGGCGCTGGCGGTCTATACCGAAAGCGGCGGCAAGGGGCGGGCCGCCATCGACCGCGACGAGGCGGTGGCGGCGATGCGGAAGGCCTACGAGGTCTGCTGCGGCCTGTTTCACGGCTTCGACCGTGCGCCCTGGAGGGCGGCGAAGGCGGCAGAGCGCATGGCCCTGCTGCCGGCCGCCCAGGAGGTCGTGCTGGCCCAGCGGGACGGCAAGGACCGCTGCCTGAAGGCGGTGCGCGAGCTCACCCAGGCCTTCGCCCTGGCCGTGCCCCATGAGGAGGCCCTCGCCATCCGGGACGAGGTGGCCTTCTTCCAGGCCGTGGCCGCCAGCCTTGCCAAACGGGCGCCGGGAGAAGCGCGCAGCGACGATGAGCTCGATAGCGCGCTGCGCCAGATCGTCTCGCGGGCGGTGGCCTCCGAAGGCGTGGTCGATGTCTTCGCCGCCGCCGGGCTGAAAAAGCCCGACATCTCGATCCTTTCCGACGATTTCCTGGCGGAAGTGCGCGGCATGCCGCAACGCAACCTGGCCGTGGAGCTGTTGCAGAAGCTGCTGAAGGGCGAGCTGGCCGGACGCCGGCGCAAAAACCTGGTGCAGGCGCGCTCCTTTGCCGAGATGCTGGAGGAGACGCTGCGCCGCTACCGCAACCGCGCCATCGAGGCGGCGCAGGTGATCGAAGAGCTGATCGCCCTGGCCCGCGCCATGCGGGCAGCGGCCGCGCGCGGCGAGAAACTGGGGCTGGGCGAAGACGAACTCGCCTTCTACGACGCGCTGGAGACCAACGACAGCGCCGTGAAGGTGCTGGGCGACGAGACCTTGCGCGCCATCGCCCGCGAACTGGTGGAGAAGGTGCGGGGCAACGTCACCATCGACTGGACCCTGCGCGAGAATGTGCGCGCCCATCTCCGCACACTGGTGAAGCGCGTGCTGCGCAAGCACGGCTACCCGCCCGACAAGGAGGAAAAGGCGACCCGCACGGTGCTGGAACAGGCCGAAGCCCTGTTCGAGACCTGGGTGGATTGACCGCCGGCCAACACCTTCGTCGCTCCACGCCTCCATCGAATGGCGCCCCGGCCGCCCGAGCCTGGACCCTGCGGCTGGCCCGCGGCAGGCCGCCCCATATGCGGTGCCGCGCTTGTCGCGCCATGTCGGGCGGCCTATTTTGCCGGTGTTCCCGCCTGCCCGTCGCTTCGGCAGCCATCGCCATGACCGAGCTCGCCTGCCCCGCCTTCCAGGAGATGGCCGCCCGGGCCGCTGCCGCCATGGCGCTGGCGGCATGGCCGGGCGGCTCGCCTGGCGTGCCGTGACGACGGCGCTGACCATCGAACAGGCCCGGCCCCTGGGCATGGCGGTGGCCGTGGTGGCGCGGGACCACCCGCAGCGGCCCGCCATTCTCTCGCCCACCGGCAGCCGCAGCTTTGGCGAACTCAACGCCAACGCCAACCGGCTGGCGCGCCATCTGCGCCGGGCCGGGCTGGGCGCCGGCGACGGGCTGGCGCTGCTATGCGGCAACCGGCCCCAATTCGCCGAAGCCTATGCGGCCGCCATGCGCTGCGGGCTGCGCCTGACGCCGGTCGATTGGCACCTGATGCCCGACGAGGTGGCTTATATCGTGGCGGATTGCGAGGCGCGGGCGGTGATCGCCGATGCCGCCTTCCCGGCGGCGGCCGGCGCGGCGCGGCGCCTTCCCGGCGTGGAGCACGGGCTGGCCGTGGGCGGGGCGCTGGCGGATTTCCAGGGCTGGGACGATGCCCTGGCGGACGAGGCGGGGGACGATATCGGCGATCCGGTGGCGGGCGAGCGCATGCTTTATACCTCCGGCACCACCGGGCGCCCGAAGGGGGTGAAGTTTCTGGGCCGGCGCAAGGTGCCGCTGCTGGCGGCGCTGACCGCTTCGGCGCAGCTGCGGCAGGGCGATCTGCTGCTGAATCCCAGCCCGCTCTACCATGCCGCGCCGCTGAACCTGAACCTGGCCTGGGCGCTGAACAACGGCATGGGCATGGCGACGATGGCGCGCTTCGACGCCGAGGGCTTTCTGGCGGCGATCGCCCGCCACCGCATCAGCCACAGCCATGTGGTGCCGGCGATGCTTCAGCGTCTGCTGGAATTGCCGGCGAAGGTGCGGGAAAGCTACGACCTGTCGTCGCTGCGCTGGCTGCTGCACGGCTCCGCCCCCTGCCCCGTGGCGCTGAAAGAGCGCGCCATCGCCTGGCTGGGGCCGATTCTGCATGAGTTTTTCGGCGGCACCGAGGGCGCGCTGGTGTTTTCCACCCCCCGGGACTGGGAAAGGCGCAAGGGCAGCGTGGGGCGGGCGGTGGCCGGCGGCGAGGTGGCGATCTTCGACGACGACGGCAGGCGCTGCCCGGCGGGCGCAATCGGCAAGGTCTATCAGCGGGCCGGCGAATCCGAGCGCTTCGTCTATTTCAAAGCGCCGGAGAAGACGGCCGCCGCGCGCCTGCCGGGACACAGCGACTGGCACAGCATGGGCGATCTGGGCTGGATGGACGCGGATGGCTACCTCTATCTCACCGGGCGCAGCGCCGACACCGTGATCTCCGGCGGCGTCAACATCTATCCGGCCGAGATCGAGCGGGTGCTGAACGACCATCCCGCCGTGGCCGAGGCGGTGTGCATCGGCGCGCCCAGCCAGCGTTGGGGCGAGGAAGTGGTGGCGCTGGTGCGGCTTCGCGGCGGCGAGGCGGGAGCGGGCGACGAGGAGCTGGGCGGCGAGGAGCTGGGCGCAGAGCTGCTGCGCCATTGCCGGGCGCGGCTGGCGGCCTACAAGGTGCCGAAATCCCTGCGCTTCGTGGCCGAGTTTCCCCGCTCTGGCGTCGGCAAGGTGCTGCGCCGCGAATTGCGCCAGGCCCAGCTGTCGCAGGGGCGCGAGGCAGCGCCGGGCGTCGGGGCGGAGCGGCCGTGAGCGGCCTGACGCTGCACCGCTGCCGCCGCCTGGATGCGGCCGGACGGCACGCCCTTTATGGCGGCTGCCTGCTGCGCTTCGACGAGGTGGCGGAGGTGGCGGCGCTGATCGAGGCCATCGCCGCGGCCATCGCCGCAGCCATGGCGCCCCACCCGCCGCTGGAAGCCGCCCGATGGCTGCCAGCGGACGAGCTGGCCCGGCGCTGCGACGCGCTGACAGGGCGCGCGCTGCGGGATGCGGAGTGGAACCGGCTGCTGGACGATGCCCTGGCGGCGCTGGGCAACGATCCTGGCGTCACCTATCGCGACCGGCTGCGGCTGCGCATCCAGAGCGGCGACGACGGGCGCGACCGCCGCGCGCGCATGACGCTGGCCGCCCATCGCGACAGCTGGGGTTCCAATCTGGCGCCGCAGGTGAACTGGTGGGCGCCGGTGTTCGCGCTGGATGCGGGGCGCACGGTGGCGCTGTGGCCGGAGCTGTTCGACCGGGCGGTGGCCAACGACAGCGCCGGCTGGGATCTGGAGGCGCTGCTGCAAAGCCGCCGGCGCGGCGAGCGAGGCTATCCGCCGCTGCCACTGGCGCGGGCGCCGGAACGGCTGGGGCCGCCGCAGCCGCTGCTGATCCCGCCCGGCACCATGGCCGCCTTTTCCGGCGCCCATCTTCACGCCAGCGTGCCCAATCGCGGCCCATGGATGCGCTACAGCATCGAGACCCGCAGCGTCGATGAGGACGACCTGGCGGCCGGGCTGGGCGCCCCCAATGTGGATGGCGCCGCCCCGCGCCGGCCCCTGCGCTGGTTCCGCCGCCTGGCCGATGGCGCGCCGCTGGGGGCGTGAAGGCGCCAGCGCCTGGGGGATGTCGGGAGCTCAGCCCTTGCCCTTCCAGGGGACCAGCCAGCGTTCCAGGGCGCGCATCAGCAGTTCGATGGCATAGCCGATCAGGCCGATGATGATGATGCCGATGACCACCGTGTCGGTCTGAAGGAAGTTTTTGGCGATCATGATCATCGAGCCCAGGCCGCGTTCGGCGGCGACCAGCTCGGCGGCGACCACGGTGCCCCAGCACACGCCCATGGAGGTGCGCAGGCCGGTGAAGATTTCCGGCAGGGTGTTGGGCAGGATGACATGGCGCAGGATCTGCAGCTTCGAGGCGCCCAGGGAATAGGCGGCATGGACCTTGGAGATGCGGACGCTGGAGACGCCGGAGCGGGCGGCGATGGTCATGATGAACAGCGAGGCCAGGAACAGCAGGAAGATTTTGGCGAACTCGCCGATGCCGAACCACAGGATGATCAGCGGGATCAGGGCCAGTGGCGGGATCGGGCGCATGAATTCCACGATGGGATCGAACAGGCCGCGCCCGATGGAGGAAAGCCCCATGGCAAAGCCCAGCGGCACGCCGACCAGGGTGCCCCAGAAGACGCCGGACAGCACGCGATAGACGCTGATGCCGACATGATCCAGCAGGGCGACATTGCGGAAGCCTTCGCTGGCGATCTTCAGCAGCCGATCCCAGGTGCCCTCGATGGTGGGCCAGAAGAAGGGCTCCACCCAGCCGCCCACGGACGACGCCAGCCACAGGGCGAACAGCACCACGACGCATAGCAGGGAATAGAAGCGGCCCGAATTGACGGCGGCGGCATCGCCGAATTTCACGGTTTTCTGGCGGGTGAAGGCGTTGTCGGAAAGGCCGAGCCAGACCCAGAGCTCGCCCGGCTTGGCGTCGCCCGGGGGCAGCTTGTGGCGGTCGGGCGCCCGGCCCCGCTCCGGCGCGCCGTTCGGCATGGTGCCGCCGTCGGACGGTTTGTCGCCGTTCATGTCTGGCCCTCCTGGCCTTCGCCCCGGCCCATGATCTCTTCCTCCATGCTCCAGATCATGGAGAGGATTTCCTCGCGGGTGGAGACGAAGCGGGCATCCGCCTTCACTTCGCGGGCCGGCCGGTCGAGGGCGGCATCGGCGAAGGGCAGGCGGAATTCCTTTTCGATGCGTCCCGGGCGGGGCGCCATGACGATCAGCCGCTCGCCCAGGAACAGCGCCTCTTCGACGGAATGGGTGATCAGCAGGATGGTCTTGCCGGTTTCCTTCCACAGCTTCAGCACCAGGCCCTGCATCTTTTCGCGCGTCAGCGCGTCCAGGGCGCCCAGCGGCTCGTCCATCAGGATGACGTCGGGGTCGTTGGCGAGGCAGCGGGCCAGGGCCACACGCTGCTGCATCCCGCCGGAGAGCTGATAGACCGGCTTGTCGCCGAAACCGGCCAGCCCCACCGTATCCAGCAGATGCTCCACCTTCGCGGCCGTCTCGGCGCGGGGGCGCCCGGCCATGCTGGGGCCGAAGGCGACATTGCGGGCGACGGTGAGCCATTCGAACAGGGCGCCCTGCTGGAACACCATGCCGCGTTCGGCGTCCGGCCCCCGGACGATGTGATCGCCCAGGCGCACCTGGCCCTCGGTGGGCGAGAGGAAGCCGGCGACGATGTTCAGCAAGGTGGTCTTGCCGCAGCCCGACGGCCCCAGAATGGAAAGCATCTCGCCCTGCTCTATGGCAAGCGAGACATCGTTCAGGGCATGGACCTTGCCACCGCCCGAAAGCGTATAGACCATGGAGACATGGTCGATCTCTATGCCCGGCATGGCGGCCCCCCGGCACCCGGCGGCGCAAGGCGGGTGGCGGAATGCCCGCCACCCGCTTGGCCCATCACGGCATCATGGCAGATAACCGTCGTCCACGAAAGGCGAATAATCGTCCAGCGCGGTTTCCATGTTGCCGGCCTGGACCATGACGTCGGCGACGCCCTTGGTCATGGCCTGCACGCCCCCGCCCAGCCAGTTGGGGCCGCGCTGATCGGCGGCGCTGGGGAAACCGAAATTGGCCATCATGCCGGCGGTGGCGTCCATATCCATGCCGGCGGCCCCGGCGATGGTGGACATGGCGGCGTCGGGATCGGCCATATAGGCGATGTTGGCCTCTTCCGTCACCCGCATGAAGGTGCGGACCAGGTCGGGATGCTCGCTGGCGAAGCTTTCGGTGACCGTCACCACATCGAAGGTGTTGATGCCGGCCGCTTCCTGTTCGGCCCCGGTCATCAGCGGCGAACCCACCGTCTTCATGCGGTCCAGGGCGCCGCCGAAGGCGCAGGCCATGACGACGTCGTTGCGGATCAGCGCGACGGCGGCATCGGCCGGGTTCATCTGCACCAGCTCCACCTTGGAGGCATCGACGCCCAGATGGTCCAGGGTGCGCAGCAGCTTGTAATGGGTGACGTTGCCGATGGGCGTGGCCACCTTCATGCCCTCCAGCTCGCTGGCATTGGCCTGGGCGATGCCGGCATCGTCGCGCACGATGCAGAGGTCGTTTTCGGCATAGGTGACGGCGATGCCCACCAGCTTGAGCGGCGCGCCGTTGGAGACGCCGACCACGAAGGGCACGAAGCCCTGGCTGTAGGCGATATCGACATCGCCGGAGACCATGGCCTGGGTCATTTCGTTGCCATTGCCGAAGGCGCGCCACTCGACCTCCAGGCCCAGGGCATCGTCATAGGTCTTCTCGACCTGGGCGACCTGGTTGGCGGTGGGCCATTCCAGGAAATAGGCGACGATGAGGACGCCGTCGTCCACATGGCTGGCCAGCGATGCGGCAGAAGCCGAGACGAGCGCGGCAACGCCGGCCACCGCGCCCAGGGCAAGCTTTCTCATGTTCATCTGGGATCGTTCCTCCCTTTGGGCCGGGCCGTTGCGGCCATCGCAAAGCCCCGGACTTGGCATCCGGATTAGCACCCGGCGCCGCCGCCAAGTGTGGCACCAGACCGGAACGAAGTCATGGGCCAGGGAGGCCAGGAGACGTCATGGGCCGGGCGCGGCCGGAAGCGGATGGCGGGCCACCGTCCGCACCGTCGCCAGCAGCAGCAGATTGACGGCGTTGAAGGCGGCCCCGGCCAGGAAGGCCCAGCGATAGGTTGCGGTCCAATCGAACAGGGAGCCGGCGAACTGGCCGCCGAAGGCCATGCCCAGGGCGCCGAACAGGAAGATCGCCCCCACCCGCCAGCCGATGGCGTGGGCGGGATAGACATTGCGCAGCACCACGGCATAGATCGGCACCAGGCCGCCGAAGCCCAGCCCGAACAGGGTGGCGCCGGCATAGAGCACCGCCAGGGCATCGAAGGGCGCCATCAGGAAGACGCCGGCGCCCTGGGCGGCCGAGGCGAACATCATGGCCCGAAAGGTGCCGATGCGATCGGCGAAATAGCCCAGCCCCAGCCGCCCGACCAGGGAGAGCGCCATGATCCAGGCCAGCAGGGAGGCGCCCTGGGTGCTGCTGTAGCCCAGATCGCGGGCGTGGGAGGCGAGGTGGAGCAGCGGCATGGACATGGAGGTGCAGCAGCAGACGATGGCGGCGCAAAGCAGGGCCAGCGGCAGATTGCCGGGGCCGACGGCAAAGCGCCGCCCGGCGGCCAGCGCGCGCTGGCTGGCCTGCAACGCCGCCCAGCCCGGCGGCTGGCCGCGCAGCAGCAGCACCAGCGGCGGCATGGCGATGGCGGCGATCAGGCCATAGATCAGCAGCGCCCCGCGCCAGCCATGGGCAGCGATCAGCAGATCGAACACCATGGGCCAGACGGCCCCCGCCAGCCCCTGGCCCGACGCCACCACCGCCACGGCAAGGCCGCGATGGCGTTCGAACCAGCGGGTGGCGGCGGCGATCAGCGGCGCGAACAGGGCGGCATTGCCCAGAAAACCGATCACCAGGCCGAAGATCAGGCAGAACTGCCAGGCGCTTTCGATTTGGGTCAGCAGCAGCGCGCCTGCCACGATGGCCAGGGCGCCGATGAACGCCACCCGGGCCGCGCCGATGCGATCGGCAAGGCGGCCCATCAGGATGCCGCCGATGCCGGTGCCCAGCATCTCCAGGGCATAGGCGGCGGAGGTGGTGCCCCTGGACCAGCCCATATCGTCGGAGATGGTCTTGACGTTCGACCACAGCAGATAGACCACGCCCATGGCGCAGGCGATCAGCAGCAGCGAGGCCAGCGCCACCCGCCAGGCGGCCAGGCTGTCGGCCACGCCTTCGCGAACGGGGGGGCCTGCGCGGGCCGGGGGGCTGCCGGGGCCGGTCATAAGGTCTCGCTTTCGCCGCCGCGCCGCGCGCGCCAGTGCCGGAAATCGGCGCCATCGTCGATGTCGTCCAGCACCTCCAGCATGGCGACGCGCCAGTCCGGCGGCAGGCCGCGCAGGGTATCGGCCAGAGCATGGGGCGTCGACCAGCGGATGCCGGCTGCGAACAGGCGCGCCGGGCGGCGCCAGGCGGCCACCCCCAGCAGCCAGAAGCCACCGTCGGCGGCGGGGCCGATAACGGCATCGCAGCGCCGCAGGGCGCGGAAGGCGCGGGCGATATGGCGCCGCGCCAGGCCGGGGGCATCGCTGCCCACCACCACCACGGCGCCGGGCGGCACGCCATCGATGGCCGCCTGCATGCGGCGCCCGATATCGCCCCGGGCCTGGGGAAGCGCCGGCAGAGAACGCAGCCAGCGGCGGCGACGGCAGGCATCGGCGGCGGGCGTTGCCGCCACCACCGCCCGCCAGCGGCGGCCGGCGGCCAGCTGACGCAGGGTGCGGCGCAGGCTGCGGGCATAGCAGGCCAGCGCCACCCGCTCGCCCAGGTCGGCGGCCAGGCGCGTCTTGACCCGGCCCGCCTGGGGACGGCGCGCCATGGCCAGCGCGTGGCGGCGCCGCCTCACGACCCGCCCTCAGCCATAGAGGCGCAGCAGCAGGCGCGGCGGCACGCCCAGGATATAGCCGGCCAGGCACAACAGATTGCGCGCCACGCGCGGCGCATAGCCAGCGCGGCGATAGCGTTCGGCGCTGGTGACGGCGTCGCATTCCAGCACGACCAGGCGGCGGCGGCCGATGCGGCGGACCAGATCGACATCCTCCATCAGCGGCAGCGGGCGGAAGCCGCCCAGGGCGCGGTAGAAATCGCGCGCCAGCAGCAGCCCCTGATCGCCATAGGGCAGGCCCAGCCAGCGGCAGCGCCGGGCCGCGAACCACGCCACCCGCCGGGCGGCGGGCGAATCGTGATCGAAGCGCAGGCGAAAACAGGCCGCCCGGCGGCGATTGGCAGCAACCGCCATGAAGGCGGCGGCGGCCGCATCCCAGCCCGCTTGCAGGCGGGTGTCGGCGTGCAGGAACAGCAGCCAGTCGCCCTCTGCCGCCGCCCCGCCCGCCGCCAGCTGCAGGCCGCGCCCGGGCGGCGAGGCCAGCAGCCGCGCCCCATGGGCCAGCGCCAGGGCGTGGGTGGCATCGCGCGAGCCGCCATCGACCACCAGCAGATCGACGTCCAGCGCCCGCCCCGCGCGCAGCGAGGCCAGGGTGGCCGCCAGGCCGGAGGCGGCATCCAGGGTGGGAACGATGACGGTGAGGCGTGGCATGGCCGCCATCGTAGCAGCTTGCGCGCCGGCGCGTGTTCGCTTATCGTTCGCTCATCATGGCGGGACGAAGGAGGGGGCGATGAGCGACGCGCGCCCGGAACGGCGGATGGAACGGCGCATGGCGCGGCGGGGGCGGGGGGCGATCAGCAACCGTTCCGGCCGCTTCGAGGTCCACAGCCGGGAGGCGTTCGACGACGGCTGGGGCACCGTCGAAGACGACCTGCCCAGGCTGGAGACCGGCGTCGCCTGGGACAGCAGCCGCAGCGTGATCGCCCGCAACGATTCCCCCGATATCTCCTTCGACCGCTCGATCAACCCCTATCGCGGCTGCGAGCATGGCTGCATCTATTGTTTCGCCCGCCCCACCCATGCCTGGCTGGGCCTGTCGCCGGGGCAGGATTTCGAAACCAGGCTGTTCGCCAAGCCGGAGGCCCACCGCCTGCTGAGGCGCGAGCTGGCCCGGCCCGGCTATCGCCCGCGCGTGATCGCCCTGGGCACCGCCACCGATGTCTATCAGCCGGTGGAACGGCGCCTCGGCATCACCCGGCGCATTCTGGAGGTGCTGTGGCAATGCCGCCATCCGGTGGGCATCGTCACCAAATCGGCGCTGGTGGTCCGCGACGCCGACATTCTGGGGGAGATGGCCGGCGCCGGGCTGGTGCGGGTTTCGATCTCCATCGCCACCCTGCGGCGCGATCTGGCGCGGCGCATGGACCCGCGCGCCCCGACTCCGGCCCGGCGGCTGGCGGCGATGGAGGCGCTGGCCCGGGCCGGGGTGCCGGTGGGGGCGATGTTCGCGCCGGCGATACCGGGGCTGAACGACGACGAGATGGAGGCGGTGCTGCAGGCCGCCCGCGACGCCGGGGCGGTGACGGCCGCCTGGTCCATGCTGCGCCTGCCGCGGGAGGTGAAGGAGCTGTTCTGGGAATGGCTGGACACCCATTACGGCGAGCGCGCCGCCCGCGTCCGCGCCCTGCTGCGCAGCTGCCGCAACGGGCGCGACTACGACCCCCAATGGGGCCGGCGCATGAAGGGCGAAGGCCCCATCGCCGAGATGACGGCGAAGCGCTTTGCCCTGGCCGTCCGCCGCCTGGGGCTGCCCGGATGGGGCCGGCCGCTGGATTGCTCGCGCTTCGTGAAGCCGCCGCGGCAGGAAGGGCAGCTGGCGCTGCTGTGAGCGCCCGCGGGACGCACCGCAAGGCGACGGCGCATCCGAGGGGTGTTGTGGGCGCACACGACATGGTAGATGGCGAAAGCGATGTCCAACGCCTGCCTGCGGTTTGGCGATGGGCCTCGACATCGAGAACGACGAGACCTGCCGGCTGGCTCGCGAACTGGCGCAGATAACCGGTGAGACGATGACGGGTGCCATGACCGTTGCGCTGAAGGAGCGGCTGGAGCGTGAAAGGCGCCGCCGCGGGGTGGACGCCCTGGCTCGGGAGCTGCACGCCATCGGACAACGCTGCGCCCGTCTGCTGGGGCCGGGGCCTGCCTCCGTAGAGCATGGCGACCTGCTCTACGACGACAGGGGGCTGCCCAGATGATCGTCGATAGATCGGCGATTCTTGCCATTCTGCTGGGCGCGCCGGATGCGGCACGTTACGAACATGCGATAGCGGCGGCATGGCCCCGCCGCATGTCGGCGCTGGCGTTGCTGGAAGCCGCGCTGGCGGTCGAGAGCAGGGGCGGGCCGGTGGCGGGCCGGGAACTCGATGCCTTGCTGGAGAAAGCGGCGATCGCCTTGGAGGCCGTCACGCCCGAGCATGCCGCCGCCGCGCGCCGCGCCTGGCGGCGCTTCGGCAAGGGCAACCGTCCGGCGGGGCTGAATTTCGGCGACTGCCTGGCCTATGCGCTGGCCAGGACGACCGGCGAGCCGCTGCTGTTCAAGGGCGCCGATTTCGCCCGCACCGATATCGCCAGCGCCCGGACCGCCCACTGAACCGCCTTGGCGCGCCCCGATCCGACACCCGGTCCGACGCCCGACCTGACGCCCGATCTCACGCTGGAGCGGGGGCTGCCGGCCCCGGTGGCCGGCATCGACGAGGCCGGGCGCGGGCCGTGGGCGGGGCCGGTGGTGGCGGCCGCCGTGGTGCTGGATGCCGCCGCCATCCCACCCGGCCTGGACGATTCCAAGCGGCTGCCCAAAGCGCGGCGCGAGGCGCTGTTCGCGCAGCTGCGTCAGCGGGCTACCTTGGCCGTGGGCATGGCCAGCGTCGCCGAAATCCAGCGGCTGAACGTGCTGGCGGCCGCATTGCTGGCGATGCGGCGCGCGCTCTGCGCCCTGCCCTTCCCGCCGGCCCACGCCCTGGTGGACGGCAACCGCCTGCCCCGCCTGCCCTGCCCGGCCACGGCGGTGGTGAAGGGCGACAGGCGCGCGCTTTCCATCGCGGCCGCCTCCATCGTCGCCAAGGTGACGCGCGACGGCATCATGGCCGCGCTGGCCCGCGAGCATCCCGGCTATGGCTGGGAGCGCAATGCCGGCTATGGCACGCAGGAACACCGCCGCGCCCTGGAGCGCCTGGGCGTCACCCGCCATCACCGGCTGTCGTTCCGTCCGGTGGCCCAGATCGCCCAGGACGCCCAGACCGCCCAGACCGCCCAGATCGCCCAGATCGCCCGGCCGGGGGCGCGGCCAGGGCGTGACGGATGAGCTTGCGGGTCATGGTCGGCAAAGGCAGCCGCTCGCCGCCTTCCGGGCGATGCCAGATGCCTTCGCAGCCGGCCGCGCCCACCTCCAGCACCGCCAGGCGCAATTCCACCTCGAGATGGGTGAAGACATGGCGCACGCCACCCGCCAGCAGCCGCCAGGGGCCGGGGCAAGGGGCATGGCGGCGGGCCTCGTCCAGGCCCCAGGGGCGCTGGCGCCAGGGGGTGGAGGGCAGCTCCAGCATCCCGCCCAGCAGGCCATTATCGGCCCTGAAGCACAGCAGCACCCTGCCATCGCCCGCCCGCAGCCAGAAGGCCAGGGCGTGCTGCAGGGGGCGCTGGCGGCGGCGGGCGGGGGGCGGCAGTTCGCCCGCCCTGCCGGTGCGGTGGGCGGCGCAGGCGCGCTGCCACGGGCACGCCTGGCAGGCGGGCTTGCGCGGCGTGCAGACGGCGGCGCCCAGATCCATCAGCGCCTGGGCGAAATCGCCTGGCCGGTCGCCGGGAACCAGCGCCTGGACGAAGCGGCGGATGCGCGAGGCGGCGGCAGCGGGCGGCAGATCGATGGCCAGCAGCCTGGCGGCGATGCGCCGCGCATGGCTGTCGATGGCCGCCGCCCTGTGGCCGAAGGCGATGGCGGCGATGGCCCCCGCCGTATAGGGGCCGATGCCCGGCAGGCGGGCGAGCTCGTCCGGCGTGCGGGGAAAGGCGCCGCCCAGCCGCTCTGCCACATGGCGGGCGCAGGCGTGGAGGCGCCTGGCGCGGGCGTAATAGCCCAGGCCCGACCAGGCGGCCATCACCTCCTGGCGCGGGGCGGCGGCCAGGCTGGCCAGATTCGGCCAGCGTGCCACGAAGGCGTGGAAATAGGGGATGACGGCCGCCACCGTGGTCTGCTGCAACATGGTTTCGGAAAGCCAGACGCGGTAGGGATCGGCGCGCTGGCCCGGCCCGGCCCGCCACGGCAGGCGGCGGCGGTGGATGTCGTACCAGGCCAGCAGGTCTGCGGGGTGCGGTTGCGCCATGGCGGTGCCATATTAGCCCGCTATCGGCCCGCTTCGCTGGCGGCAGGATGGCGGGCGCGACGAAGTGGGGCGGAGAGGATGGCGGCAGGCAGGAACAACCGCGCCGGCCAGCGCCAACAGAACGGCGGCGACAGGCGCCGCCGCCATCCCCTGCGCGCCGGGCAGCTTCTGCCTCGGGCGGTGCCGGCGGCCTGGCGCCGTTTCGGCTTTGCCGAAGCCAGCCTGGTCGCCGAGTGGGCGGCGGTGGCGGGGGAGCGGGTGGCCGCGATCTGCCAGCCGGAACGGCTGAGCCGCGACGGCGTTCTCAGCCTGCGCGTGGCGCCTGCCTTCGCGCTGGAATTGCAGCATCTGGAACCGCAGCTGCTGGAGCGGATCGCCACCTTTTTCGGCCACCGCGCCGTGAGGCGCCTGAAGCTGCGCCAGGGCGATATCCGCCGCCGACGGGCGCCGCCGACGGTGCGGCTGCGGCCACTGGCCGCCGCCGAGGCGCGCTGGCTGGAGGACAGGATCGCCGCCATCGACCGCGACGACCTGCGCCAGGCCCTGAGGCGGCTGGGACGCGCCGTGCTGGGCGCCGCGCCGCAGCCGCGAGATTCATCCACAGAGGGAGCGCCGGCAGAGGCCGGAGAGCGCCCTTGAGAGGCCCGATTCGCGCGCCCTATACTGGCCGCCTGGCGGCCCTGCCTTCCGGGAGAGAGACCTTGCTGCAACGACGCCGGTTTCTGGCCACCGCTGCCGCCGGCGCGGCATGGCCCTTTGCCCACGCGACGGCCCAGGACAGCGCGCCCCTGCCCGACATGGTGCTGGGCGATGGCGACGCCCCCATCGAGATCGTGGAATACGCCTCGATGACCTGCCATCACTGCGCCGCCTTTCACCTCGACACCCTGCCGCTGCTGAAGGAGCGCTATCTGGACACCGGGCGTGCCCGGCTGGTGTTTCGCGAATTTCCCCTGGACCGGGCGGCGCTGACCGCCGCCGCCATCGCCCGCTGCGCCGGGCGCGAGCGGTTCTTCTCCTTCATCCATGTCCTGTTCGAAACCCAGCACAGCTGGGCCCATGCGGCGGACGCGGTGGCGGCCATCGAACGCATCCTGCGCATGAGCGGCCAGCCGCCGGATATGGTTGCCGCCTGCCTGGAAAACCGGGCGATCGTGGATGGCATTCTGGCCGTGCGGCTGGACGGCGACCGCAGATACGACATCCGCTCGACCCCCACCTTCGTCATCGCTGGCGAGGTTCATGCCGGCCATCTCTCGTTCGAACAGTTCGACCGCCTGCTGCGGGCCATCGAAGGCGATGGCTGAACCATGCCGGGGGCCGTTCCAGCCGCCATGAGCCTCGCCACAGCTGGCATGCCGGGAAAGGCAAGGTGCATTTCTCCCGCCTGCGGCTGAGCGGCTTCAAATCCTTCGTCGATGCCACGGAACTGGCGATCGCGCCGGGGCTGACGGGGATCGTCGGCCCCAATGGCTGCGGCAAATCCAATCTGCTGGAGGCGCTGCTGTGGGCGATGGGCGAAGCCTCGGCCCGCAAGATGCGCGGGGCCGGCATGGACGATGTCATCTTTTCCGGCAGCGAATCGCGCCCACCCCGCAATGTTGCCGAGGTGACGCTTTCCCTGGACAACCGCGGGCGCGACGCGCCGGCCGCCTGGAACGGCGGCGAAGAGGTGGAGGTGGCGCGGCGCATCCAGCGCGGCGCCGGGGCCAGCGGCTATCGCATCAACGGCGCCGAAGCCCGCGCCCGCGACGTGCAGCTGCTGTTCGCCGATATGGCGACCGGCATCCGCAGTTCCGGCCTGGTGGGCCAGGACCGCATCGCCGCCCTGATCCGCGCCCGCCCCCAGGCCCGGCGCCAGGTGCTGGAGGAGGCGGCGGGGATCGCCGGCCTGCAGGCGCGCCGCCACGAGGTGGAGCTGCGGCTGGCCGCCGCCGAAACCAATCTGGAACGGCTGGGCGATGCCGCAGGCGGGCTGGAAGAGCAGCTGCACGCCTTGCAGCGCCAGGCGCGCCAGGCCAGGCGCTATCGCCGCCTGGGCGAGCGCATCCGCGCGGCCGAAGGGCGCTGGCTGCTGCGCCGCTGGCAGGACGCCCGGGCGGCGCTGGCTTCGAGCGAACGGGCGCTGGCGGCGGTGCAGGCCGCCCTGGAGCAGGCCACCCGCCTGGCGGCGGCGGCGGCGACCCGCCAGGCCGAAGCCACCGCCGCCCTGGCGCCGGCGCGAACGGGCGAGACGCAGGCCGGCGGCGCCCTGGGCGAGCTGCGGCTGGCCGGCGTGGCGCTGGACGCGGAGGATGACCGGCTGGAGGATCGGCGCCGCGACCTGGCCCGGCAGCTGGAGCGGATCGGCGCCGACCTGGAGCGGGAAGCCACGCTGGATGACGATGCCGGGCGCGCCCTGGCCGGGCTGGGGCAGGAAGAGGCGCGCCTGACGCAGTTGCGGGCGGGCGAGGATGCGGCCATGGACGCGGCGCGGGCCGCGCTGGAACAGGCCGCAGCCACAGCCGCCGCCCTGGAAGCGCAGGCGACCGCCCTGGCCGAAGAACGGGCGCGGCGCCAGGCCGCGCGCCGGGCGCTGGAAGAACGCGCCGCCGAACTCGACCGCCGCCGCGCCCGCCTGGAGAGCCAGGCGGGCGAGATCGCCGCCGGGCAAGAGCGCCTGGAAGGCGGTGATGGCGAGAGCGCCGCCCGTCTGAAGAGCGTGGAGGCCGAAACCGAAAAGGCGCTGGCGGCCGCCAGGCGCGGCCTGGAGGCCGCCCGGCAAGCGGCGCGCGCAGGACGCCAGCGGGAAGACGCCTGCCGCGCCCATATGCGCGACACCGAGGCGGCGCTGGCCGGGCTGCGGGCGGAACGGGACGCGCTGGCCGCCCTGGCCGGGCCGGACGAGGCCGGCGCGCCCGTTCTGGACAGCTTGCAGGTAGCGGAGGGCTGCGAGGCGGCCCTGGGCGCGGCCCTGGGCGACGATCTGGACGCTCCGCTGGGCCAGGACGCGGCGGCCGGCTGGACTCTGCTGCCGCCGCTGGAGAACGCCCCTGCCCTGCCCACCGGCGCCGAGCCGCTGAGCCGCCATGTCCGGGCGCCGCCGGAGCTGGCGCGGCGCCTGGCCCTGACCGGCATCGTGGCGGATGGCGATGGCGACCGGCTGGCGCGCCTGCTGAAGCCCGGCCAGCGCCTGGCCAGCCGTTCTGGCCGGCTTTGGCGCTGGGACGGTTTCGTTCACCGCCGGGCCGGCGACGGGGCCGCCGCGCGTCTGGCGCGCCGCGCGCGGCTGCAGGCGCTGGCGGGCGAGATCGCCGCCGCCACCCGCGCCAGGGAGGAGGCGGCGCAGGCGCTGGGCGCCGCCGGCGCCGCCCTGGCGCAAGCCAGCGATGGCGAGGACGGCGCCCGCCACAGCGACGACAGGGCCACCCGGGCGCTGGCGCAGGCCCGCGAAGCGCGGCGGCGGCAGGAGGACCGCATGGAGGCCGCCGCCGCCAGAAGGCGCGATTTTGCCGCCATCGCCCGGCGCATCGCCGCCGAGCGGGACGAGATCGCCGCCGGGCGGGAGCGGACGGCGCGCGAGCTGGCCGCCATGCCGCCGGCGGACGCCGACGACGGGCTGGATGCCCTGCGCGGCGAGTTGCGGCGCCAGCGCGAGCTGCTGACCGGCCGCCAGGGCGAGCACGACCGCCTGGGCAACGAGGCCGCATTGCGCCGCGCGCGGCTGGCGGCCATCGCTCGCGAGCGAAAATCCTGGCAGGAACGGGCAAAGAGCGCCCGCGCCCGCATCGCCGGGCTGGAGCGCCAGCGCAAGGACGGGCGCCGCGAGCAGGAGGCGCTGGCGGCGCAGCCCGCCTGCATCGCCCGCCAGCGCCAGGCGCTGGCCGAAAAGCTGGCGGCGGCCGAGGCCGGGCACCGCCGCGCCAGCGACCGCCGGGCGGAGGCCGAGAACGCGCTGGCGGCGGCGGACCGCGCCCTGCGCGAGGCCGAAGGGCGCCTGGCCGACCGCCGTGAGGAACGCGCCCATGGCAGCGGCGCCGTGGAACGGGCGCGCCAGGCGGCCGACGAGATCGCCCGGCGCATCGGCGAGCGGCTGCAGCTGGCGCCCGAAGCGCTGGCGGCGCGGGGCGAAGGCGAACGGCTGGGAACGGCCGAGGATCTGGAGCGGAGCTGGCGCCGCCTGGCGCAGGAGCGCGACGGCATGGGGGCGGTGAATCTGCGCGCCGAGGGCGAGGCCGACCAGATCGAGCGCCGCCTTTCCGCCATGATCGCCGAACGCGCCGACCTGGAGGCCGCCATCGCCCGCCTGCGGCACGGCATCGCCGAACTGGACCGCGAAGGCCGGCAGCGCCTGAAGGCCGCCTTCGAAGAGATCGACGGCCATTTCCAGCGCCTGTTCACGCGCCTGTTCGGCGGCCATGCGCGGCTGAAGATGACCGCCGGCGACGACCCGCTGGAAGCCGGTCTGGAGATCGAGGCCAGCCCCTCGGGCAAGCGGTTGCAGGCGCTGTCGCTGCTGTCGGGGGGCGAGCAGGCGCTGACGGCCATCGCCCTGGTGTTCGCCCTGTTCCTCACCAACCCGTCGCCGCTCTGCGTGCTGGACGAGGTCGATGCCTCTCTGGACGATGCCAATGTCGAGCGTTTCTGCGACCTGCTGGACGAGTTCGCCCGCCCCGGCCGCATCCGATTTCTGATCATCACCCACCACCGCATGACCATGGCCCGCATGGACCGCCTGTTCGGCGTGACCATGGGCGAGGCCGGGGTTTCGCAGCTGGTCTCGGTCGATATGGCCCGGGCGGAACGACTCTATGCCCGCCGCGAGGCTTCCTGACGGCAGGCCGGGGGCGGTGGGCTTGCGCGCCGGCGAGGGTGGGATAGCATGAATGGGGCCGCCATCGGGGCGGCGCCGCGATGGGAGGGGCACGGGATCGGACGCGAGATCGTCAAGACGACCTGTCCTCGCGATTGCTACGACGGGTGCGGCATCGCGGTGGTCAAACGCGACGGCCGCATCGCCCGCGTGCTGGGGGATCCTGGCCATCCGGTCAGCCGTGGGGCGCTGTGCGGAAAATGCGCCATCGCCTATAACGGCGTCTGGCTGGACCCCGAGGCGCGCCTGCTGCATCCCCTGCGCCGCGCCGGCCCCAAGGGAAGCGGACGCTTCGAACCGCTGACCTGGGACGAGGCGCTGGCCGCGATCGCGGAGCGGCTGGCAGCCATCGCGCGGACCCATGGGCCGGAAACGATCCTCCACAGCCATTACACCGGCACCTGCTCCACCATCGCCAACGGCTTTCCCGAACGCTTCTTCGCGCGGCTGGGGGCATGCGAGGCCACGCCCGACACCATCTGCAACAACGCCGGCCACACCGCCCTGGACTATGTCTTCGGCACCAGCCTGGCAGGCTTCGATCCGCGCACGGCCCAGGACAGCGCCTGCATCCTGGTCTGGGGCGCCAATCCCAGCCACAGCGCCCCCCACGCCCACAGGCACTGGCTGAAGGAAAGCGGCGCCAAGGTGGTTGCGATCGATCCGGTGCGCCACGCCACCGCCGCCGAGGCCGACCTGCATCTGCAACTTCGCCCCGGCAGCGACGCGGCGCTGGCCTTCGGCATGTGCCACATTCTGCGCCGCGACGGCCTGCTGGACCTGCCCTGGATCGCGGACCGGGTTCTGGGCTATGGCGAAGTCGAAGGCGCCATCGCGGCCGCGACGCCGCCATGGACGGCGGCAAAGACCGGCCTGGATGCGGCGCAGATCGAACGGGCCGCCCGGCTTTATGGCGCCTCGCCTTCCCTGCTGTGGCTGGGCCAGGGCCTGCAACGCCAGCCCAGGGGTGGCAACATTTTCCGCGCCTGCGCCATGCTGCCCGCCCTGACCGGGAACATCGGCAAGCCGGGGGCCGGATTCTATTATCTGAACGACAGCGCCGGCATCGCCCGGCGGCGCGGCGCGGCGCCCGAATACCGGCAGCGGCAGGCGGAGGGGCCTGCCAGCGGCCAGATGCCCACGATAAGTCAGATGCCCACCATAAGCCAAATGGATGTGCCGGCGGCGCTGAACGATCCGGAGCGGTTTCGCGCCTATATGGTCTGGAACTGCAACCCGCTGGCCTCCAATCCGGACCAGGCCAGGATGCGTTCGGCCCTGGAGCGGGAGGATCTGTTCACCGTCGCCATCGATTGCTTTGCCACCGATACCGTCAACCATGCCGATATCGTCCTGCCCGCCGCCAGCTTTCTGGAATTCGACGACGTCTCGTGGAGCTATTTCCACCTGACGGCCGGCGCCCAGGTGGCCTGCGCCGAACCCATGGGCGAAAGCCTGCCCAACCAGGAGATCTTTCGCCGCCTGGCCAGGGCGATGGGATTTCGCGATCCGGAGCTTTTGCGCAGCGACCGCGAACTGATCGACGCCGCCCTGGACGGGCTGGGGTTCGGCTGGGAGGAGCTGAAGGAAAAGGGCTGGATGCGGGCTGGCGACGAGGCGCTGGTGCTGTGGCGCGAGGGACGCTTCCCGACGCCCTCCGGCAAGATCGAGATCGCCAGCGCGCGCGCCGAGGCCGACGGCCACCCCCGCATCCCGCAACCGTCGGTGGACCCCCGCCCTGGCGGGGGGCGGCTGCGGCTGCTGAGCCCGGCCGGGAAATGGCTGATGAACTCCAGCTATGGCAACGATCCCCGTATCCGCGAACTGATGGGCGCGCCCTGGGTGGCGGTTCACCCCCGGGATGCCCGGGCGCGCGGCATCCGGGATGGCATGAAGGTTGTGCTTTCCAACCGGGCCGGCAGCCTCGCCATGACCGCGCGGGTGGCGGACCTGGTGCCGGCCGGCACCCTGCTGACCGACAAGAGCCGCTGGCCGGGCGGGCGGGGCGGCAGCAATGTCAACCTGCTGCACATCCCGCAAAAAACCGATATGGGCGCCAGCACCAGCGTGCATGCGGTGGAGGTGACGCTGTCGCCGGCATGACGCGCGCCATGGGGCGCGACATTGCGGCTGGCGCGGCCGGGTGGGCTTTTGCGCTGGCGGCGGTGGAGCTTGACGGGCGGGCGGGCGCCACCCTAGGCTGCAAGGGTAGCTATTCGCGCGCGGGACGCTCGCATGACCCAGCATGACCGTTCCCCGGCCCGCGAGGGTGGCTGTGGGGAAGCGCCCGGCCTGCGGGAGCGGATCGCCGCCGCCCGCGCCAGCCCTCGCCCCGCCGCCGCTGGCCGGGCCGCCGCCTCCGGCTATGGCATGGCCATGCGGCTGGCGATCGAGCTGGTGGCCGCCCTGGGCGTATCGGTGTTCCTGGGCCTGTGGCTCGATCGGGAGCTGGGCAGCGCGCCCCTGTTTCTGATCCTGCTGCTGATCATGGGCATGGCGGCCGGGTTCATGAACGTCTATCGCGTGGTCCATGGGGCGGGCGGCGGCCTGCCGGGCGCCCCGCTGGGCGGCAGCAAGAACGAGGCCGGGCGTGGCGGCTGAATCCCAGGGCGGGCACAACCCGCTGGAACAATTCGCGGTGCGGCCCCTGGTCGAGATCGATGTCGGCGGTCTGGCGCTGGATGTGACCAATTCGGCCGTGTGGATGATGGCGGCCACGGCGCTGGTGATCGCCTTCACCACCGTTTTCATCGGCAAGCGCGCCATGGTGCCGGGGCGCATGCAATCCCTGGTGGAGCTCGCCTATGAGTTCGTCGCCAACATGGTGCGCGACAATGTCGGCCAGGAGGGGCGGCCCTTTTTCCCCTTCGTCTTCACGCTGTTCATGTTCGTGCTGGCCTGCAACATGCTGGGCATGCTGCCCTACGGCTTCACGGTCACCAGCCAGGTCGTCGTCACCTTCGGCCTGGCGCTGGCGGTCTTCATCGGCGTAACCGTGGTTGGCTTCGTCAGGCACGGCCTGGGCTTTTTCCACTTCTTCCTGCCGACCGGCGTGCCGGGCTTTCTGGCGCCGCTGGTGATCCCCATCGAGGTGCTGAGCTACCTCATCCGCCCGGTCAGCCTGGGGCTGCGCCTGTTCGCCAACCTTACCGCCGGCCATACCATGCTGAAGGTGTTCGCCGGCTTCGTGGTGCCGCTGGGGGCGTTTTATGTTGTGCCCGCAGCCATTCCCATGGCGGCGGTGGTGGGGCTGACCGTGCTGGAATTCGCCATCGCCTTTCTTCAGGCTTATGTGTTCGCGGTTTTGAGTTGCATCTATCTGCACGACGCCATCCACATGCACTGAGCGCCGGGCACCGAACCATGGGCCGAACCCTGGCGGCCGCCGCGCCGCCACCCGAACCACCTCGCAGACAAGGAGAGGACAAGGATTATGGATGCTGAAGCTGCAAAGCTGATCGGAGCCGGTCTGGCCGTGATCGGCCTGGGGGGCGTGGGGGCCGGTATCGGCAACATCTTCGCCTCCATGATCTCATCGGTGGGGCGCAATCCGGCCGCCGCCGGCCATGTCCAGGGCTTCATGTGGATCGGCTTCGCGCTGGTCGAGGCGGTGGCGCTCTATGCCCTGCTGATCGCCCTGCTGCTGCTGTTCGTGTTCTAGGCCGGCGCCGCACGCTTCGCGCGAGGTCCGGCCCATGCCTCAGCTGGAATTCTGGCATTTTCTGCCGCAGGTCTTCTGGCTGGCGGTCTGCTTTGCCGTGCTTTATCTGGCCATGGCCCGCATCGCCCTGCCCCGCATCGGCGGCGTGCTGGCCGAACGCCAGCGGCGGCGGGCGAACGACCTGGATGCCGCCGAACGGGCCAGGAGCGAGGCCGAACAGGCGGCATCCGCCTATGAGGCGGCCCTTGCCGATGCCCGCGACCGCGCCCGCCAGGCCGTAGCCCGGGCCGCCCAGGCCGGCAGCGAGGCGGCCGAGACGCGCAACCGCGCCCTGGATTCGGAACTGGCAGAGCGCATCGACCAGGCGCAGCAGGCCATCGCCAGCGCCAGAGCCGAGGCCATGGAGCGCCTGGTGCCCATGGCCGCCGAAGCGGCGCGGCTGGCGGCGGCGAAGCTGGCCGGCATCGAGGCCGGCGAGGACGAGGCGCTGCGGGCGGTGGACGCTGCCGGGGAGGCCTGACATGGAACATCTGTTCGCAGACCCGACCTTCTGGGTCGCCGTCGCCTTCGTCGTCGCCATCGCCATGGTCGCCAGGCCGCTTTCCAGGATGGCCCTGGCGGGCCTGGACAGGCGGGGCAAGCGCATCGCCGGCGAGCTGGAGGAGGCGCGGCGCCTGCGCGAGGAAGCGCAGGAGCTGCTGGCCGCGCAGGAACGCAAACAGCGCGAGGCCGACCGCGAGGTGGAGGCGATTCTGGCCCAGGCCAGGGAGGAGGCGGACAGGCTGGCGAAACGCGCCATCGAAGACCTGGAGCGTCAGGTGGAACGCCGCCGTCGGCTGGCGGACGAGCGCATCGCCCAGGCCGAAGCCGACGCCATGCGCGCATTGCGCGCCGCCACGGCCGAACTGGCCCTGAAAGCCGCCCGCAAGCTGCTGGGCGACAAGCTGGACGAAGCCCGCCAGGCGGAGCTGGTGGAAAGGGCCATAGACGACATCGGCAGGCGCCTGCACTGACGCGGCGCCGGCCCGCCCTACGGGGCGGCGGCGCGCGCTTCGGCCAGCTGGTCGCGGGTCAGCCGATAGCCGACATAAAGGGTGTAGTCCGCCGCCGCCCGGCCCGGGCCCAGCGGCAGGCTCTGGCGCGTGGGCCAGATGTGGCCAACCTCGACCTCGGCGCCGGGAAAGCCGATCTCCAGCTGAAAGACGCGCCTGGCCAGCAGCTGGCCCTGCGGATCCGCGACGGCGACGAAGACCGGCAGGCTGACCGACGGCGCCTCGGCCGCAGGCCCGCGCAGCGCCCGCAGCGCCGTTCGCAGCTCGACATCGACCCGGTTCTCGCCGGGGAAGAACTCGCAGGTCCAGTCCAGGGCGGCGATGGAGGCGTCGAAGCGCATATCCAGCAGGTCGCGCCCCGCGCCCGGGGCATAGAGGGTCAGGCGCGCGGCGTCGGCGACGATCAGCGCCTGGGGGCAGGTCAGCACATAGGCGCCATCCTCGCCGCCGCAGCCGGCCAGCGCCAGCAGCGCCCCCAGCAGCGCCCGGCGCCGCAGGCCGCCCGCCACGCGGCGCAGCGCCGCCGCCGGACGGGCGCAGAGCGCAGCGATCACAGGCTGTTGTGGCTGCCGTCGCAGAACGGCCTGCCTTCGGTGTGCTTGCATCCGCACAGCCAGGCGTCCTCGTCCTTCTCGGCCGTGAAGATGGCGGGCAGCAGGCCGCTGCCCTTGTGGGAACCGTCGCAGAACGGCTGGCTGGCGCTGCGACCGCAGCTGCACCAGAAATACTTCTTGCCCTGTTTCAGCGCCACCTTATAGGGGCTCTTGCGGGCGACGACGACGCCTTCGCTCATCCCTCCTCCTTCCATGGCGCGACGGGAACGGCTATGGAAACGCCGCCACCATAGGGGCGGCGGCGGCGGCGGGCAAGAGACGACATGAACCATGGCAAGCGCGGCGAGGCGGAAGAGAGGGGCGAAGGGCTGGCGCCGCTGAAGGTGCTGCTGGCCAGCCCCAGGGGCTTTTGCGCCGGCGTCGATCGCGCCGTGCAGATCGTGGAGAAGGCGCTGCAACGCTATGGCGCGCCGGTTTATGTGCGCCACGAGATCGTCCACAACCGCTTCGTGGTCGCGGCCCTGGAGGCGAAAGGCGCGGTGTTCGTCGAAGAGCTGGACGATGTGCCGGACGACGACCGCCCGGTGATCTTTTCCGCCCATGGCGTGCCCAAGGCGGTGCCGGCGGCGGCGGCAAGGCGCGGCCTGTTCCAGCTGGACGCCACCTGCCCGCTGGTCTCCAAGGTCCACCGCGAGGCGGAAAAACACCATGCGGCCGGGCGGGAGATCGTGCTGATCGGCCATGCCGGCCATCCCGAAGTGGTGGGCACCATGGGCCAGCTGCCCGAAGGCGCCATCGCCCTGGTGCAATCCGTGCAAGAGGCCGAAGCCTTCGCGCCCGGCGACGGCGAAAAGCTGGCCTATATCACCCAGACCACCCTTTCGCTGGACGACACCGCCGCCATCGTCGCCTGCCTGCGGCGCCGCTTTCCCGCCATTCGCGGGCCGCATCGCCAGGACATCTGCTACGCCACCACCAACCGCCAACAGGCGGTGAAGGCGATCGCGCCCCGCTGCGATCTGCTGCTGGTGATCGGCGCCGCCAATTCCTCCAATTCGCTGCGGCTGGTGGAGGTGGCGCGCGCCGCCGGGGCCACGCGCGCGGCGCTGATCGCGCGGGCGGGGGAGCTGGGCGCCCTGGCCCTGGACGGGGTCGCCACGCTGGGCATCACGGCCGGGGCCTCGGCCCCGGAGGCGCTGGTGGAAGAGACCATGGCCGCCCTGGCCCGGCGCCGCGCGCTGGAGGTGGAAGAGGTGGTGCTGCGCCACGAGGATGTGCGCTTCAAGCTGCCCCGCGCCCTGGCCGGCTGACATGGCCGTCTATACCGAGGTTGCCGCCGAGGAACTGGCCGCCTTCCTGGCCGATTACGACCTGGGCGCCCTGCTGTCGCTGAAAGGCATCGCCGAAGGCATCGAGAACAGCAACTATTTCGTGATGACGGAGGCCGGCCCCTTCATCCTTACCCTTTACGAGAAGCGTGTCGCCGCCTGCGACCTGCCCTTTTTCCTGGGGCTGATGGAGCATCTGGCGGCGCGCGGCGTGCCCTGCCCCACCCCCATCGGCGACCGCAACGGCATCGCGCTGAAGCAGCTGAACGGGCGCCCGGCCGCCCTGGTCAGCTTTCTGAAGGGCGTCTCGCCCTCGCGCGCGCGGGTGGAGCATTGCGCCGGTGTCGGGCGCGCCCTGGCCGACATGCATCTGAAAGGGGCGGATTTCGCCATCGGACGGGCGAACGACCTTTCCCTGGCAGGTTGGCGGCGCCTGGCGGAGCGCTGCGGCCGCGATGCCGACCGCATCGAGGCGGGCCTGGCGGGCGAGATCGCGGGCGAGATCGCGGCCATGGAGGCGGGCTGGCCCCGGGATTTGCCCGCCGGCGTCATCCATGCCGACCTGTTTCGCGACAACGCCTTTTTCGAGGGCGGCGCGCTGACCGGGCTGATCGATTTCTACTTCGCCTGCAACGACCTGTTCGCCTACGACGTGGCGATCTGCCTCAACGCCTGGTGCTTCGAGCACGCCCGCGAGTTCAACGTCACCAAGGCGCGGGCGCTGCTCCATGCCTATCGCCGGGTGCGCCCGTTCGAGGCGGGCGAGCTCCAGGCCCTGCCGCTGCTGGCCCGCGGCGCGGCGCTGCGCTTTCTGCTGACCCGCCTTTACGACCGCCTCCACCCGGTGGATGGCGCCCTGGTGCAGCCCAAAGATCCCCGGGCCTATCTCGCCCGGCTGCGTTTCCACCGGGGCGTGGCCAGCGCCGCCGCCTATGGCCTGGCGGATGGCTAGGACCGGCGGCGACCGGCCCATCGTCGTCTATACCGACGGCGCCTGCGCCGGCAATCCCGGCCCCGGCGGCTGGGGCGCGCTGCTGCTGTGGCACGAACGGGAGCGGGAGCTCTGCGGCGGCATGGCAGAGACCACCAACAACCGCATGGAGCTGGAGGCGGCCATCCGCGCCCTGGGGGCGCTGAAGCGCGCCAGCGCCGTGGTGCTGCACACCGACAGCACCTATCTGCGCCAGGGCATCACCGCCTGGCTGCCCCGCTGGCAGGCCAATGGCTGGCGCACATCGGCCCGCGCGCCGGTCAAGAACGCCGATCTGTGGCGGCGGCTGGCCGAGGCGGCCGCGCCCCATCGCATCGACTGGCGGTGGGTGAAGGGCCATAGCGGCGATCCCGGCAACGAACGCGCCGACGCCCTGGCCCGGCGGGGAATGGCGCCCTTTCTGCCCCGCTGAAGGCCCCCGCCGCTTCAGCCCAGCTGTTCCAGCATGGCCTCGGCGCTGCTGCTCGCCAGGCCCTCCTCGTCGATGTTGACGCTGCGGACCACGCCATCCTCCACCAGCAGCGAAAACCGCTTGCCGCGCACACCGAAGGCGACGGCGGTCAGGTCCAGCTCCAGCCCCAGCGCCCTGGCATAGCTGGCCGAGCCGTCGGCCAGCATCAGCACCTTGTCGCCGACATTCTGATCCTCGCCCCAGGCGCCCATCACGAAGGCATCGTTCACGGCCATGCAGGCGATGGTGTCGATGCCTTTGGCCTTCAGGGCATCGGCATGGTGGACGAAGCCCGGCAGATGGCGCTGGGAACAGGTGGGCGTGAAGGCGCCCGGCACCGAGAACAGCACCACCTTTTTGCCCGCGAAGAGCTCGTCGGTGGCGATGGCCTTCGGCCCGCCTTCGCCCATGCGGTGCAAGGTGCCCTTGGGCATGCTGTCGCCAACCTGAATGGTCATGGTTTCCTCCCGGATGTCTGGCCCGGTATGGCCCGCTTTCCCGCCGTGCTCAAGCCGCGTGGCGAGCGCCAGGCCGCGCCAGAGGCGGCGCCCGCCCTTGCCAGTGGCAGCGATTATCCCGACCATGGGCCACGAACGACGGGGGAGCCGACGCCATGGCCGACGACCGCTATCTGGAAGGCCGTTTCCTGGTCGCCATGCCGACCATGGGCGATCCCCGTTTCGAGCGCAGCGTGATCTATGTTTGCGCCCACAGCACGGAGGGCGCCATGGGCCTGGTGGTGAACAAGCCGCTGGACGAGCTTTCCTTCGCCGACCTGCTGGAGCAGATGGGGATCGAAGAGCGCGGCGGCGGCACCATCCGGCTGCATTTCGGCGGGCCGGTGGAGACCGGGCGCGGCTTTGTGCTGCATTCCGACGACTATATGAACGATGGCAGCCTGCGCATCGCCGGCGGCATCGCGCTGACCGCCACCGTCGAGGTGCTGCGCGCCATGGCGGCGGGCAGCGGACCGCAGAGCAGCATCCTGGCCCTGGGCTATGCCGGCTGGGCGCCCGGCCAGCTGGATGCGGAACTCCAGGCCAATGGCTGGCTGACCTGCGAGGCCGACCCCGAACTGCTGTTCGACCGCGACCTGGGCGGCAAATGGCACAAGGCGCTGACCCGGATCGGCATCGACCCGGCCCTGCTTTCCACCGCCGCCGACGACAGCGGGCGGCCCAACTGACGCCCGCCGGTCAGGCGGAAGGGCCGGGCGGCACGGGGCCGCTGGCGGCCAGGCTGCCTTCGGCGTCGTGCTGTTCGTGGCCCATCAGCGCCGGGCAGAAGATGGAGACCAGGTGCAGATCGCTGTGGGCGTGCATGGCGTGGCGGTCGCTGGGGCCGACGCAATAGAGCATGCCGGGCGCCAGGGCCCATTCCTGGCCCGTTGCCAGGGCGGTGACGGCGCCCTTGCCCGCCAGGACATAGTTGGCCTCCCAATGGTTCTTATACCAAAGCCTGTTGCGGCTGCCGGCCGCCAGCCGGACATCGCTGACCGAGAAACCCAGCCCGTCGGCCTTCAGCGCCATGCGCAGGCTGCGGGCGCTGCCATCGGCCACCGTCATCTCCCGCCCGGCGGCGCGCAGCTCGGCAAGCGTGCGCACGAACATCGCTGGCTGGCCCTCCGGAACATCGCCGCCGGGCGGATAGGCGCCGTCGTTGTCGTGGTTTTCGTCGCCGGTCAGCGGCGGATTGAAGATGCTGACGGCCTGCACATCGCTCACCGCGCGCAGGCGGTGGCGGTCGCGAGGCCCGACGCAATAGAGGCCGCCCGGCCCCAGGGTCCAGGAACGCCCGCCGTTCACCTCCTCCACGCCCAGGGTGCCGGCGACGATGTAGTTGGCTTCCCAATGGTGTTTATACCAAAGCTCGCTCACCACGCCGGCAGCGACGCGCACATCCGACATGGAAAAGCCCATGCCGTCGCGGCGCGTCACCAGGCGCACCACCCGCGCCTTGCCGTGGGCGACGACCTTCTCTTCGCCCGCCGCCCTCAAGCCTGCCAGCGTCCTTGCGAACATGGCGCCCCCGCTGCCGCTGCCGGGACGAGCGATAGCAGAGGCCGGACGGGGCGGCAACGGCGCGGTAGGTGGGCGCGGGGAAGCTCGTGACGGGCGGCGGGACAAATCAGGACCAGCCTGCCGCCTGCCTGCAAAGCACCCGCATGAGCCACCAACCCAGCATCCACCTTTCTGGAGCCGATCACCACCAGCCCTCCGTCGAGCGTCGCGGTTTCACCGAATTCATAGAGGGGCGGTGATGCTTGCCCTTGGAGACCTCCTCCCATGTGCTGTGGATAGCCGGCATCGGCCCGACTGACCGCCCAGATCGCTCTCCAGGGCTGACTTGAAAATTGCTGCGTTCGGCCTTAGAAGATTCGCGGGGCGCATTCGGGGTGTCGAGCAGCCGGGATCCCCCGAAGGGGAAGCCTGGAGGAGAGAAGAAATTGTCAAACGATAACAACAACATCGATGTTCACGGCGGGCAGAAGGAATCCGGCGTCGTATCTCTCCAGCATCAAGTTTTGCGGAGGGTCAACTTTGCCTCCGCCCAGAACGGCGTCACGATCATCGAGCGGCTCGCGATTAACAACCTTACTGCTGAGGCCCTCACGGATGTGCGGATCACGCTCCGTTCCGCACCGCCCGTCATCCGAGAGAAGATATGGAACGTCGATCGGATCGGGAGTGGGGAGGAGTTCGCGGTCCGCGACATGACCACGTCCCTCGATATCGAACACTTGGCAGGCCTCGACGAAGCGGAGGTTGGAGAACTCGAGTTCAGCTTAGAGGCAAAGGACATTCCAACACTCAAGGAGAAGTGCCAGATCGACCTTCTTGCGCGCGACGAGTGGGGTGGAGTGGGCGACATGGCCCAGATTCTTGCGGCGTTCGTCTCTCCGAACGATTCGGCTATTGCAGATGTGGTGAAAGACGCGGCGCGGATTCTGGAAGCCGCGGGCCGGGACGGTTCAATGAACGGCTATCAGTCTGGAGACCCAAGGCGTGCATATCTTCTTGCCGCCGCCATCTGGTCGGCCACCACTGGCTTGGGACTCACATATGCCGAACCACCCACCTCGTTCGAACGGGAGGGTCAAAAAATTCGGAGCCCTGGCCGGATGACAAGGGAGGGTCTTGCGACTTGCCTCGATTCTTCCCTTTTCCTTGCCGCAGCCTTCGAGGCTGCCGGTCTCAATTCGGTCGTCCTGTTCTCTCAAGGTCATGCCTGGGTCGGCGTCTGGGTTTGCAAACGAGATTTCGGCCATGTGACGGAGCCCGATGTGGTCGCCATCCGCAAGGCTGTGCAAGCCCGGGAGTTCGTGCCAATCGAAACTACCCTCTTGACCAGCCGACCTTCGATTCGTTTTGATCAAGCAGTCGACGAGGGCCGACGTCGTTTCTCGGAGGACCGCGACCCGGAGTTCGTGATCGCAGTTGATATCTCGCGCTCCCGTTCGGCGCGGATTCGCCCGCTCGCGAGCCACAGAGCACCGGATTCGCCCGATTCCAGCTCATCGGACGACGTGAAACCCGCCGCCCTTCCACCATTACCCGATTTCGGCCTTCTTCCGAGCGAGATTGGAGAAGAGGAACCAGACACGCCCCAGGATCGAATCAAACGCTGGCAGCGCAAGCTTCTTGACCTCTCGCTTCGTAATCGACTTCTCAACTACCGTGAAAGTAAGCAGACCCTGCCTCTGCGCTGCCCCGATGTTGGCACTCTCGAAGACGCTCTCGCTGCCGGAAAGAAGTTCCGCACACTTTCGCTCAACGACGAGGATCCTATTGGCAACCGTACCGTCTCCCCTCAAGAAGCGCAACGAATAGAGGAAGATGTAATTCGTGATGCCTTCGAGTGTCGTCAACTCGTCGTTCCACTCACTAGCAAAGAGATGAATAGCCGCCTGCTAACCCTCTACCGCCGCGCAAAGAGCGACATGCAGGAAGGTGGCACGAACACACTCTTCCTCGCTGCAGGATTCCTGCGCTGGAAGAGGACGGAAGGCGATACGCGCCTTTATCATGCGCCTTTAATCCTGGTGCCAACCAAACTCGAACGCCGTTCCGCCCAATCTCCCTTTCGAATCGCGCACCACGAAGACGACGTCCGATTTAATCTCACTCTATTGGAGTTCCTGAAGCGAGACTTTGATCTTCGAATCCCGGAACTTGAGGGTGAGTTACCACGCGACGAGAGTGGCATTGATCTTCCGCTTGTTTTCGACACTATACGTCGCAAGGTGCGCAACATCACAGGCTTCGAAGTGGTTGAGGAATTGGCACTTTCGACGTTTTCTTTTGCAAAATATTTGATGTGGAAAGATCTTGTTGATCGCGAAAGGGAGCTTCGCAAGAATCGTTTGGTGAAATATCTTATCGGCGAGACTGAATACTCACACGAAAGATCTGAATCGGGCATCGATATCGCCCCAGAAGAGATTGATCAACGTCGCACCCCACGGGACCTCCTTACCCCGTTGTCGGTGGACAGTTCACAGCTTGCCGCAGTCGTTGCAGCTTCGGAGGGCCGTGACTTCGTCCTCATCGGACCGCCGGGAACCGGAAAGAGCCAGACCATCACCAATATCATTGCCCAGTGCCTGGGTGAGGGTATGACTGTGCTTTTCGTTGCCGAGAAAGCGGCGGCGCTCGATGTTGTGCATCGCCGCTTGGCAAAAACCGGCCTTGGTGATGCAGTACTCGAACTTCACTCAAACAAAACCGACCGTAAATCGGTTCTTGCACAACTCGGTCGCGGATGGGATCGTTCCCCCGATACAGACGAAAAGAAGTGGATCCGAGTCACTGAAGATTTGAAGCTGTCACGAGATCGTTTGAATGCCTATGTTCAGGCTCTCCACGCCAAGGGAACTCAAGGGTTCAGCGTCTTTGAAGCAGTGACTCGTATCGCTCGCGGCAAGGCACTCTTCGAACTCTCTTTCACCTCCAAGGACGCACATGATGTGGAGAGTTACCGAAACTTGGTGTCACTTGCCGTCGAACTTGCGCAGACGCATGACGTAGTCAAGGACAGACCTGCCCTTTCTTTTGTTCGCGGCGAGCATTGGTCCCACAAGTGGGAAACTGAACTCCTTGAGGTTGTGGAGACCCTCCGCGCGACACTTACCCGTTTGAGGCAGGCGGAACACGCACTCGCCCGCGGGCTCGGCCTTTGTTCAAATCCGAACCTTGAGAGCGGGCGTCGCACACGCCTCATGGCTCTCGCATCCCGTACAGAAAGCTCTGCACTCGATTTCTCATCTGTGCCCAATTTGCCTGCCGAGCAACTCTCACTGCTGGCTGAAGCATTTTCGAAAGATGTTAGAGAACGCGACACCGCGGTGTCCAGCACAATGGCTACCTATTCGCTTGATACGGTGCGAAGAATGGCTCTTGAGCAGTTGGACGTAAGTTGGCGCGAAGCTCAGGCGAAATTCTGGCCCATTTCCATTTTTGCACAGAAGAAGGTTCGGAAACTTCTACAAACCTACGCTGACAGCGGTTTAGCCGATCCTAGCGTGGACTTGAAAGCACTTTTCGTGGTGCAGGAGCGAGATCGTGCTATCCACGAAAACCCCATTGAACAGGTTGCTAAAACTCTTGATGGAACGGATGTGACACAATCGACGGAAGTCGTGCGACAGGCTATCACATTTCGGAAAGCTGTATCCAATCTACGTTCAGAAGCAGAAAATTCGATTCGCTTTGAGTCGGCTATGGACACCCTTGGTTCAGCTTCCCCCGGGGCTCTTCTCGATGTTCTCAAAGCGTATCTCTCTGCAGAAGAAGAAATCCGTGAAGGAATTCATGCTTTTGCACAAAAGGGTGGTGTGATTCCTAATGGATTGAGCGTTACGGAGATTGAGGTAGCTCTGTCTACCATTGTGACCGAGCGCGCACACCTTGTTGACTGGGCCCAGTGGGTAGAAAAATCCAATCGTGCGAAACAACGTGGGCTAGGTCCACTACTTGAGGCACTTGAGTCTGGGTTAATCGAAGGGTCGGCGGAAGAGGCATTCGAACAGTCTTATGCAGCTTGGTGGCTACCTCTTGCAATGGATGCAAGCGACGAGCTTCGACGCTTCATCCATTGGAAGCATAGAAACGTTGTTGAGAACTTCCGCAAACTCGATGGTATCGCGGCGGAGCTTGCGCCTGCTGAGGTGATGCGACGTATTGACCACGGGCTCCCGGCGAAAGACGTTGTGACAAGGAGATCTGAACCCGGAATTCTCCGACACCAACTTGGACTCAAACGCCCCTCCATGCCGATTCGTCAACTTCTGACAAATCTTCCAAAGACATTCGGAAAACTTGCGCCGTGTGTGTTGATGTCTCCTCTGTCTGTAGCCCAGTATCTCCCAGCAGATCACACGACCTTCGACCTTGTCATTTTTGACGAGGCCTCTCAAATCACGACCTGGGATGCAATCGGCGCCATTGCACGAGCTCGTCAGACAATCGTTGTAGGTGATCCTATGCAACTTCCACCGACGTATTTCTTTGGACGTGCCGATGACGAAGATGAAGATTTTCTGGAGTTTGAACGCGACTTACCATCAATCCTGGAAGAAGTCTTGACCGCAGGAGTTCGCCAGCGACGCCTCGAATGGCACTACCGGAGTCGCGACGAGGCTCTCATCGCCTTCTCCAACCACTTTTACTACAATGACAGGCTTGTTACTTTCCCGGCACCTTCTACCGGTTCCAAAGCGGTCAAATTCCACAAAGTCGACGGAGTGTACGCGCGGGGGCAGGCTCGCGTGAATGAGAAGGAGGCGAAGGCAATATCTGAAGTAGTGAGGCAGCGCCTCACGGATTGGCTTGCGGTCCCTGAAAGTGATCGCCATAGCCTTGGTGTCATTACCTTCAATATTCAACAGCAGTCTCTGGTCCAGGATTTTCTCGACCAGATTTGTCGAAAAGATCCTCGCCTGGAATGGTTTTTTTCAGATGAGCGCGAGGAACCAGTCATTGTGAAAAATCTCGAAAACATCCAAGGAGATGAGCGCGATGTGATATTATTCTCAATCACCTTTGGACCTGATCGTGCCGGTAAACTTACGATGAACTTCGGCCCAATCAACGATACAGGAGGGGAGAGACGCCTCAATGTCGCTATCACCCGAGCACGCCGCGAGCTTCATGTCTTTTCTTCGATCCAGGCTGAACAGGTCGATCTCGGACGCACACGGGCCGACGGGGTAAAACACCTCAAGAGCTTTCTTGACTACGCAGAGCGAGGGGCCATCGCACTGTTTTCTCGTGATGAAGGTTCCCTCGGTCCCGCGGAGAGCCCTTTCGAGGAAGCGGTGGCTGAGGCGTTTCGCGCAAAGGGATGGGAAATCCGCACCCAGATCGGGGTATCCGGTTTTCGCGTGGATCTTGGAGTCATCCATCCTGACGCTGCTGGGAACTATCTTGCGGGCATTGAGTGCGATGGAGCTCGGTATCATTCCTCAGCGACGGCACGTGATCGCGACAAGCTCCGCCAAGCTGTGCTGGAGGAGCTTGGCTGGACGATTCTTCGGGTCTGGTCGACCGACTGGTTTCGGAACCCCGATGCTACTGCCAAAAGGATCCACGACCAACTCGAGCGACTTCTTGAAGAGGATCGAAAGTCTCGCAAGGCCGTTGAGGCTGGGGCAGACGAAGAGATGTCGGATGGCGAGACGACGGCGCCGCAGCCTGACCTCTCATGATTCATCCCTCCTACACCCTATGTTTGTGTCTCGTTCCGTTGTCATTCACACCCGGAAGGCGCCAAAGCGCATGGTGGATGAGGGGGGGGGGGTGGTTATAGATTGGCCGTGGCGAGGGTACATGAGAGTGGCGGCGGGCCTGTCTTCTTCTTCGGCACCCGCGAAGAGCCGTGCTCCTATCTGCCGGGGCGGGCGGAGAGCAAGGTTGTCACCGAGCTGGGGCTGGCGGATGCCGGCGCCCTTCACGACCGGCTGGTAGGGGCCGGGTTTCGCCGCAGCCATGGCTTTGCCTATCGCCCGGTCTGCGCGGGCTGCCGGGCCTGCGTTCCCGTGCGCATCCCGGTGGCCAGGTTCCGCCCGTCGCGCTCGCAGCGGCGCAGCTGGCGGCGCAACGGCGATCTGGAGGTCCGCGCTGCGGCGGCGGTGGCCACGCCCGAACACTATGCGCTGTTCGCGCGCTATCAGCGGGCGCATCATGCGGGCAGCGCCATGGCGGCGATGTCGTTCGCCGATTTCCGCGCCATGGTGGAAGAAACGCCGGTGGCCACCTGGCTGGTGGAGGCCCGCGACGGCAGCGGCCGGCTGGTCGCCGCCGCGCTGACCGACCGGCTGAGCGACGGGTTTTCCGCCGTCTATACCTTCTACGAACCGGGGCTGGCGCGCCGCAGCCTGGGCACCTGGCTGATCCTGTGGCATGTGGCCAGGGCGCGCGCCCTGGGCCTGGGCCATGTCTATCTGGGCTATTGGATCGAAGGCTCGCCGAAGATGGACTACAAGGTCCGTTTTCGCCCTCTGGAGGCGCTGGAGGCCGGCGGTTGGCGCGAGCTGGGGCGGGTCAGTTTTCCGGCAGCAGGTCTGGCAGAAAGGTCACGATCTCCGGGGCCAGCCACATCAGGGCCAGCCCCACCATCTGGATGACGACGAAGGGCACGACGCCGCGGTAGATCTGGCCGGTGGTGATGCCGGGAGGCGCCACGCCGCGCAGATAGAACAGGGCGAAACCGAAGGGCGGGGTGAGGAACGAGGTTTGCAGATTGACCGCGATCATGATCGTGACCCATTTGGGATCCAGCGCGCCGCCATAGATCACCGGGCCGACGATGGGGATGACGATGTAGATGATCTCCAGGAAATCGAGCACGAAGCCCAGCACGAACAGCACCGCCATCACCACCAGAAAGACCATCCATTCCTCGTCGAAGGAGCGCAGCAGATCCTGGATATAGGTTTCGCCGCCGAACGAGATCACCACCAGATTCAGCATCTGCGAGCCGATCAGGATGGCGAACACCATGGCGGTGACCTTGGCGGTATCGCGCACCACCGAGGTCAGAACGCCGCCCCTCAGCAGCACCCAGCAGGCATAGACCAAGCCGGCGAAGGCCAGGTGATAGGCCAGGGCCGCAACCGCGAAGGCGGTCCAGTTTTCGAAACCGACCTCCTCGATGGAGGTTCTGAGGTCGAAGTTCACGCCCACCAGCAGAAAGACGACGATGGCGAAGGCCGCCATCAGGATGAAGCGCATGCCCTGGCGCCTGCCGGCCTCTGCCAGCTTGCGATGGGCGGCCAGCATCAGCGCGCCGGCCGCGCCCAGCGCCGCCGCCGGCGTGGGATTGGTGATGCCGCCCAATATGGAACCCAGCACCGCCACGATCAGCACCAGCGGCGGGAACACCACCCGCAGCAGCTCCACCGCCGCCAGCCGTTTCAGCGCGTGGCGCAGCCCGTAGAGGACGGCGGCGAAGGGTGGCGCATAGATCAGCGCCGCCGTGCCGGGGCTGGTGTGAGGGCCGACCCAGAGGGCATCGGCCGCCAGCACCGCCAGGATGCCGCCGCCGCCGGCCAGCAGCGGCAGCACCGGCGCATCCGGCGCCACGCCCCGCGCCACCGCCAGGACCAGGGCCAGAAACAGCATCGCCACCACCATGCCTTCGGCCAGTGGCGCCACGGCGGCCAGCGCTTCGGCTTCCAGGCGGGCCAGCTCCTCCGGTTCGGGCGGCGCGGTTTCCAGGGCGGCAAGCGCCGCCTGCGCCGCCACGGACCGATCCCACGCCTGTTGGCCGTGGAGTTCGATCATCGCTGCCTGGCAGCGCTCATCGACATGGGTGCGCAGCTGCGGCGCCGGGGGCTGGCCTTGCAGGGCGGCGATATCGGGCGCCTGCGGCCCGGCCATGCCGAAGGTGAACAGCCCGCCGGCCAGGGCGACGGCGATGGCCGGAACGGCCAGCAGCCACAGCAGCCTGGCCGGCAGGGCGACGGTGGCGCCCCCGCCTGCGGCAGCGGCCGGGACCGGCGGCGCCTTGTGGGGGCGCATGAGGGCATAGACGAAGACATAGCCGGCATAGAGCAGAGCCAGCATCAGGCCGGGCACGATCGCCGCCTTGAACAGGGTGCCGACCGAGACCACCGCCGCCTCGCCCAGATAGGTGAGCGCGTCGGGGCAGCCGGCGGCCAGCGCCCGCTTTTCCTGGGCGGTGGCGTAGAGATCGCCCGCCAGCGTGCCCAGCAGCACGATGACGATGGAGGGCGGCACGATCTGGCCCAGCGTGCCGGAGGCGGAGATGATGCCGGTGGCGAGCTCCGGCGCATAGCGGTGGCGCAGCATGGTAGGCAGCGACAGCAGGCCCATGGTGACGACGGTGGCGCCGACGATGCCGGTGGATGCCGCTAGAAAGGCGCCCACCACCACCACCGACACCGCCAGCCCGCCCGGCAGAGCGCCGAACACCCGCGCCATGGTGGTGAGCAGATCCTGCGCGATGCGCGAGCGTTCCAGCGCGATCCCCATCAGCACGAACATGGCGACCGCCAGCAGGGTTTCGATCGACTGGCCGGCCAGCACCCGCTCGTTCATGCGGTTGACGACGAAGGCGAGTGTGCGGAAGAAGGCGCCCTCGGCGCCGCCTTCGAACAGCGGCGCGGCATAGGTGGGCAGATCGGGATAGCGGAACAGGGTGATGGCGTGCTCGCTGACGCCGCTTTCCACCAGGGCGCGATAGGCGTCGCTGCGGTCGTCGATGGTCTCGCGCACCAGCCAGCCGGCATCGCCCAGCAGCGCCAGGATGGCGAAGGCGGCCAGCGCCGCGCCACCGATGGCGAAGGCCACCGGATAGCCGGAGAGAATGCCGGCGAACAGGCAGGCGAAGACGATCAGAAGGCCGATTTCGACCCCGTCCAGCCCCATCGCCGCCCCCTAAACCTTATCGGTGGATGCCGGGGCGGGCGGCAGGGCGGTGGCCGGGGCCTCGTCCAGATCCCTGAAGCGGTCTTCCGCCTCCGGCCCTTCCAGATATTCCAGCAGGCGGCGGTAGAAGAAGCCCAGGCCTTGCAGGAACATCAGCCCGGCGAAGGCCAGCAGCAGCACCTTGAACAGGAAATAGGCATCGAAGCCATTGGGCGAAAAGCCGATGGTCTCCACATTCCAGCGCAGCACGGCCGCCTTGCGCTCCAGAGTCTCCAGGGTATCTCTCGCCGAGACCTTGGGCGTGACCAGGTGGCGCCACAGGAAGGACCAGCCGAACAGCCAGACGACGGCGGTGAACGGCAGCACGAACAGCAGCGAACCGGCCATATCGACCAGGCGCCGGGCGCGGTAGCCCATGGCCGAATAGAACAGATCGACCCGCACATGGCCGCCCTGGACGAAGGTGTAGGCAGCGCACAGGGTGACGATGGCGGCGTTGTAGAGCTTCAGCTCCTCGCCGAACCAGCTCAAATCCTTGGTAAAGACCAGACCGAACGGCCCCAGCGTGATCTCGGAGACGCGGAAGATGCGCTGCAGGGCGACGATCATCACCTGCTGCAGTACCATCGCCAGCCCGGCCCAGGCGGCCCAGCGCCCGACGACATTGGCGATGCCCTCGATGACGCGCACCACCCGCCACAGCAGGGCGTGCCAGAACAGGCCGGCGACCAGCAGGATCAGCGCGACATCGACGATGACGAACAGCAACTCGACCGAGGCGCCGTAATGGACGATGCGCACGATGCCTTCGGGACGGGACGGATCCGGCCAGGAGGCGGGCGCCAGCAGCGTGGCCAGATCGGCGATTCCCCCCAGCAGATGGCGCGCCAGCCAGAGGACGGGATCGAACATGGCCCAGGGCCGCGAGATGGCGCGCGGGCGCCGCGGGCGGGGACGCCGCCGCGCCCCCGCGCCCCCGCACGCAGATCAGATGCCCAGCACGCGGTTGCGCTGGGCCATATAGGCGCCTTCCGACAGCGCGCCCCAGCCCGCCAGCTTTGCCAGCGCGTCGCGGTAGGAGGCGAAGGTTCTGGCGAAGATGGGATCGGCCATGTTGTCGTCATAGACCTGCTGCGCAGCCTGGCCGAAGGCATCCCAGACCGAATCGGGGAAGGTCATGGTTTTGACGCCGGCGGCGACCAGCCGTTGCAGCGCGGCGCCGTTGTTGGCGAGGAACTGCGCCAGATTCCAGACATTGGCCTCGGCGGCGGCGGCCTCGACGATCTTCTGCTGCGAGGCGGACATGCGGTTGAAAACCTCGCGGTTGACCGCCAGCGAGAGGCCGGGGCCGGGCTCGTGGAAGCCGGAGGTGTAGTAGATCTTGGTGATCTCGAAGAAGCCGGCCTTCTCGTCGGCCCAGGGGCCGATCCATTCGGTGCCGTCGATGGCGCCCGAGGCCAGCGCCTGATAGACCTCGGCCCCCGGCAGGTTCTGCACCGAAGCGCCCAGCAGGCCCAGCGCCTTGCCGCCCAGGCCCGGCATGCGGAATTTGAGGCCGTTGAAATCCTCCGGCCCCTGGATTTCCTTGCGGAACCAGCCGCCGGCCTGGGCACCGGTGTTGCCGGCCTCGAAGGTCTTCAGATTGAAGAGCTCGGTCAGCTCGTCCTGCAGCTCGCGCCCGCCCATGTGGTAATACCAGGTATTGAGTTCCTGCGCCGTCATGCCGAAGGGCAGCGAGGTGAAGAAGGCGAAGGCCGGGTTCTGGCCGACGAAATAGTAATCGGCGGCGTGATACATGTCGGCCTGGCCCGACGAGACCGCATCGAAACATTCGAAGGCGCCCACCAGCTCGCCAGCGGCCTTCAGATCGACATCGAGCATGCCGTCCGACATGGCGACGATGTTGTCGGCGCAGCGCTGCGCCGCATCGTGCACACCGGCCAGGCCGCGGCCCCAGGAGGTGACCATGGTCAGCCTCATGCGCCCCTGGGAAATGGCGGGTTTCGGGAATGCGGCGGCAGCGGCCGCCCCGCCTGCCGCCAGACCGGCAGCGGTGAGAAATTTGCGCCTCTTCATGGCAACATCCTCCCTGTTCGAACCCCCCGGCGCCGCCGGGCCGAAGCCCGCGTTCGGCACCGCCCTGGAATGGACGAATAAGAGAGGAAGCAGCCGGCGAATGCAAGGGCGGAGGGCGCCGCCGCGTCAGGGCATGGCGACAGAGCGGCGCAGGGCGGCGTAATCGGCCGGGCCGCCGTGGCGGGCGATGCCATCCTGCCAGCAGCGCGCAAGCAGGCGCAGGAGATCGTCGCCGAGGCGCTCTTCGCCCGAACGCCCGTTGGCGACCTTGTTCGATTCGCCGTCGTCGGGCAGGCTGGCGGCGCGGTCGCGGTGGCGGCGCAGCAGGTTGTCGTCGAAGCGGCCGGCATGGGCCTTCATGAAATCGAAGCGCGCCTGGCGGGTGGCGATCTCCAGCACCTGGGGCGACGGGCCAAGGCCGATGAAGCGGGCCACCCGCGCCACCACCTGCGGCAGGCGGGCATCCATATCCTCGTAGATCAGGGGCAGAACATCCTGGCGCCCGCGCACCTGCCACCAGGAAAGCGTGTTGCGCCAGTAATCGTCGCCCGCGCCACCGGCGGCGAATTCCTGGCGCAGGAAGGTGGCGAGGGAAATGCCTTCGGGATCGAACATCCAACCCGCCAGAAACCGGTAAAGCGAGACCGCCACCGCCTGCGGATCGCGAAAGACAACGATATAGCGCCCGCCCTTGGGCACATCGTGCCAGGCGAGATGGGTTTTGAAGGCGCGTGGCCAGGCGGCCTGTTCGGCCCCGGGATCGATGCCGAGATCGTAGGCCACCTCGATCCAGGGCACCGCCTCGGTGATTTCGGCGAAATCCATGGCACCCGATGTGCGCAAGCCGTGGACGATCTGCTGCATCCAGGTGGTGCCGGCCTTGGCATAGGTGGCGATGAAGACATCGCTGGGGCGCGGGCGGAAGGCCAGGCCGCGCCGCATGGCCTCAGCCGTGGTGTAGCGCGCCGAAACCCGCCGATAGCCCGCCAGGGTGGTGGGGCGGCAGGGCGGGGCGTTCATGCCGCTTCCAGATAGGACTCCCACAGGTCCAGGCAGAGGCTGTCGCCCGCGCGCGCCTGCGCCCCCCACAACTCTTCGGCGGCGAACTTCACCGTGTAGCAGTGCTGGGGCTGCTCGCCCCGGTCCTGGGCGTTGCTGTCGGGGAAGACGAAGACGCCGTGACCGGCCACCACCTGGCCCCGCCGGGCGCGGACATAGCGCGGGACGCGGGTGTGATGGGCGGGGTGGTCGTTTTTCACCCGCACCGCCTGGCCGATGTGAAAGCGCGCCGCAATATGGGCGCCGGGGCGCCTGGTGCTGGCCCCGGCCGCGACGGCCGCTTCGACCTCGTCCAGGCTGGGGCCGCTGCCCGGCGCCCTGTGTCCGGGGTCCTTCGGGGCCGCCATGCGCGCGGCGATCTCGGGCGCGGAAAGGATGCCGCGTTCGGTCAGGATGGCCTCGACGGCGCGCAGCCACAGCTCGTAATAGCTGGCCCGCAGATAGGTCTGCGGCGGGATGCGTTCGATATGGCTGCGCAGATGGTCGTCGCCGAAGCCGACGCCGTCGGCGGCCTGCAAGGCGATGCCGAAGGCCCGCCTTTCCCATTCGGCGTGAAACAGGGGCGCGTCCGCCTCGCGCGCGATGGGGCCGAAGCCGTGCATGCCGCCCAGATCGTGGATGCCGTCCAAGGACGCCTCCCTACAGCGGCGCGACGCCGATCATGCCGTCGCGGGTGACCAGGGCGGCCAGCTCGTCTTCCCGCCGCCCGTCGCTGCTCTGGGGCCGGCGCGGCAGCACCATGTAGCGGATCTCGGCGCTGGAATCCCACACCCGGACCTCCACCTCATCGGCCACCGGGCAGCCCAGCTCGGCCAGCACCGCGCGCGGTTCGCGCACCACCCGCGCCCGGTAGGGCGGGCTTTTATACCAGCGCGGCGGCAGGCCCAGCACCGGCCAGGGGTAGCAGGAACACAGCGTGCACACGACCACGTTGTGGACGCTTTCCGTGTTCTCCACCACCACCATGTTCTCGCCCTGCATGCCGGAGATGCCCAGCTCGGCGATGGCGGCGCTGGCGTCCTCCAGCAGCCTGGCCTTGTAGGCGGAATCGCTCCAGGCCCGGGCCACCACCCTGGCGCCGTTGTGGGGGCCGATGCGGGTTTCGTAGAGTTCCACCAGCCGGTCGATGGCGGCGGGATCGACGATCCCCTTCTCGCTCAGGAGCTGCTCGATCGCCTTGACGCGCAGTGCCAGATCCGATTCGGGCCGTCCGTGGGCATGTGCCGCCATGGGCGCGTCCTCCCGGTGGCCAGCCTAGCGGAACGGTGGCCAGGGCAGCAATGGGGCGGATTGACCGGCGCCCTGCCCCGGCCCTATGGCTGAAAGCGCCGTCACAGGGGTTGTGCCATGAGCCAGGTCACTGCGCGCTTGCCGGATGGGCTTGCCGAAGCACTGGGTGTGACGGCGGCCCGGCTCAGGCGCAGCCGGGCGGAGATCGTCCGCCAGGCGCTCGAACATTATCTCGAAGATCTGGAAGACCTCGCGGTGGCCACCGAACGGCTCGGCGATCCCGATGACCCATTCCTGGATTGGGAGCAGGTCAAGCGAGAACTCCTCGCCCCCGATAACCGAGAAAGCGTGGAGTGAATTCCATGACCTATTCAGATCAAGGTTAGTGCAGAGCGGGAATTGCGGCGCACTTCACCTCGTCGCTCTGCCCTCACCCAAAACGTTTGTTGCTGGCAAAGCCGGGCGGCACCGCCCGGCCGGGCTGGCCGCGCTTGCCCAGCCAGCCTCCCAGCCGCTCCAGCCGGCGCCGGCGGCTGCCTGTCTGCCAGGAAAGGCCGTCGGCCAGCGCGAAAACGGTGACATCCGAAAGCGTGCCCTCGCCGAAGCGTTGCAGGATCACGCCGCGCCCCCTGGTCATCTCCGGCAGTTCCGCAAGCGGAAAGGCCAGCAGACGGCGATTGCTGGCCACCGACGCCACATGGTCGCCATCGGCGATGCAGGCGGCGGCGGCCTCCACGCCCGGCGGCAGGTTCAGCACCTGTTTGCCGGCCCGCGTCTGGGCGGCCACGGCGTCTTCCGGCACCAGAAAGCCGCGGCCCTCGCTGGAGGCCACCAGCAGACGGCGCCCGCCCTGGAAAACGGCCATCCAGACGATATCGGTGTCATTGCCGAGATCCACCATCAGCCGCAGCGGGTCGCCATAGCCGCGCCCGCCGGGCAGCCGCTCGCAGCCCAGGGTGTAAAAGCGCCCGTCGCTGGCGAACAGCAGCAGGCGGTCGGTGGTCCAGGCTTCGATGCGGAAACGCTCGCGGTCGCCCTCCTTATAGCGCAGGCTGCCCGCCTGTTCGCCATGGCCGCGCCCGGCCCGCACCCAGCCCTTGGCCGAAAGCGTCACCGTCACCGCCTCGCGTGGAACGGTGGCGATGGCCGGCATCTCCAGCGCCGGCGGCGGGCTGCCCACCGTCGTGCGCCGGCGCCCGCCTTCGCTGTTGGCCCCAAATCTGGCGCGGATGTCGCGGAATTCGCGCTTCAGCGCCGTCTTCTGCTTCGCCTCGCTGGCAAGCAGCGCCGCGATGGTGGCCCGCTCGCCGGTCAGCGCCTCCTTTTCGCGGGCGATCTCGATCTCCTCCAGCCGCCGCAGGGCGCGCAGACGCATATTGAGGATGGCCTCGGCCTGAACTTCGCTGAGGCCGAAGCGCCGCATCAACGCCGCCTTCGCCTCGTCCTCCTCGCGGATCGTGCGGATGACGTCGTCCAGGTTGAGATAGGCCACCAGATAGCCTTCCAGCACCTCCAGCCGCCGGTCGATCTTCGCCAGGCGGTGGCGCGAGCGGCGCAACAGCACCTCCAGCCGATGGTCGATGAAGGCCTGCAAGGTCTCGCGCAGGTTCATCACCCGCGGCACGCCGGCGGCATCCAGCAGGTTCATGTTGAGCGGGACGCGCGTTTCCAGATCGGTGGCCCGGAACAGGGATTCCATCAGCACGGCGGCATCGACGCTGCGGCTCTTCGGGGTCAGCACCAGGCGGATGTCTTCGGCCGATTCGTCCGTCACGCTCTCCAGCAGCGGCAGCCGGCGGCCCTCGATCAGCTGCGCGATCCTCTCCACCAGCTTCGATTTCTGCACCTGGTAGGGGATTTCGCCCACGACGATGCGCCAGGTGCCGCGCCCGCTCTCCTCGCTGGCCCAGCGGGCGCGCAGGCGGAAGGCGCCGCGGCCCGAAGCATAGGCCTCGGCGATAGCGTCCGGCGCCTCCACCAGTTCGCCGCCGGTGGGAAAGTCGGGGCCGGGGATGAAGCCGGTCAGCGTCTCGACGCTGGCGCGCGGGCGTTCCAGCACATGAATCAGCGCCCGGCACAGCTCGTCCGCATTGTGGGGCGGGATGCTGGTCGCCATGCCGACGGCGATGCCGCTGGCGCCGTTGGCCAGCAGATTGGGAAAGCGGGCCGGCAGCACCGCCGGTTCCGTCTCGGAGCCGTCATAGGTGGCGCGAAAGTCCACCGCGTCGTCGTCGATCCCTTCCAGCAGCGCCATGGCGACATCGGTCAGCCGCGCCTCGGTATAGCGCATGGCGGCGGCGTTATCGCCATCGACATTGCCGAAATTGCCCTGGCCATCCACCAGGGGATAGCGAGCGGCGAAGCCCTGCGCCAGCCGCACCAAGGCGTCGTAGATCGCCTGATCGCCATGGGGGTGGTATTTGCCGATGGTATCGCCCACCACGCGGGCGGATTTCTTGAAGCCCTGGCGCGGGTCCAGCCGCAGCTGACGCATGGCATAAAGCAGGCGGCGATGGACCGGCTTCAACCCGTCCCTGGCATCGGGCAGGGAACGCGAGGTGATGGTCGACATCGCATAGGAGAGATAACGCTGGGTCAGCGCATCGGCGAATGCGACGGGTTCGATACGGGGGGTGTCGAGCAGATTTGCGGCCATAAGCCGCATATACCACTAGATCTTGCGCTCTGGCGAGTCCGAACGCCCCGGCTGATGGCCCGTCGCCGCGCGGGTCAGGCGGGTGGCCAGCCGCTCCCTGGCGGCGGGCAGGTCGGCGCCGGCGAACAGGTGGCGGGCCATGAAATGGCCGGCCAGAAGCAGCCCGTCCCGGATGTCGTCCGGTGCCACCCGTTCGCCGCCCGTCAGGAAGGCCGGCAGCGGCAGCAGCCGTTCGCGCCAGGCGGCGGCGGCCGTGGCCGAGACGGCGCGGCCGCTGCGCGGCGAAACATAGGCAAGGCCGGTGCGGGCGCCGGTCAGCGCGCAGGTCTCGAGGTCGAGGCCGAAACCCACCGCCTCCAGCACCCCCAACTCCCAGCGCACATAAACCGCCGGCCACAAGGCAGCGCCCCGCGCCAGGGCGTCGATCAGCGCCATGAAGCCGTCGAACAGCGCCGGATAGGGGTGGCGTTCGGGCAGCGCCTTCTCGGCGATGGCGGCGGCGCTGGCAAGGCAGGCCAGCCGGTCGGCATCGTCCAGAAAGGAAGCCGCCGGCGCCGCCTCCTGTTCCAGCGTGAAGCTGCCCAGCTGTTCGGCCAGCCGGGCGCGCCAGCGGACGGCAACCAGATTGCCGGGTTGCAGCACCGGGCGCAGCCGGCGCCCGGCGCCGCCCCGAACCAGGCCGGCATGGCGCCCGTGGTCGCGGGTCAGCAGGCTGGCAACGGCGCCGCCTTCGCCATGGCGGCGGGCGGCCAGCACGATGGCGCGGTCATGCCACTCCATGGCGGCACGGCTCAGCCCGGAAAATCCAGGCCCATGGCGGCATAGCGCGCCGGGTCGTCCTGCCAGCCGGTGGAAACCTTGACGTGGAGGAAGAGATGGACGCGCCTTCCCAGCATCGCCTCCAGCTCTTTGCGGGCCGCCATGCTCACCTCCTTCACGGTGCGCCCGCCGCTGCCCAGCAGGATCGGGCGATGGCCCGCCTTGGCGACATGGATCACCTGGTCGATCCTGACCCCGCCATCCTGGGGCAGCTCGGTCACCAGCTCCGTTTCCACGGAAAGGCCATAGGGCAGTTCCTGGTGGACGCGCAGGAACAGCTTTTCGCGGGTGATCTCGGCCGCCAGACGCTCCAGCGGCAGGTTGCCGGGGCGGTCGCCGGGGAACAGCCATGGCCCCGGCGGCAGGCGGGCGCGCAGCTGTTCCACCAGCTCGCCCACGCCGTCGCCGCCGGTGGCCGAAACATAGAAGATGTCCCGGGCGATGCCGGTATCGGCCAGGGCGCGGGCCAGCGGCAGCAGCGTCCGCCTGGCGACCTTGTCGATCTTGTTGACGGCGACCAGCGCGCTCTGGCGCCGCCGTTGCAGACGGTCGGCGACATGGGCCAGGCCGCGCAGGCCGCGGGCCGCATCCACCAGCAGCAGGCGCAGATCCGAGCCTTCGGCGCCGGCCCAGGCGGCCTCCACCGCCGCCCGCTCCAGCCGCCTTCTGGGCTGGAAGATGCCGGCGGTGTCGATGAAAACCAGCTGGTCGGCGCCGATGGTGCGGATGCCGGTGACGCGCCCGCGCGTGGTCTGCACCTTGTGGGTGACGATGGAGACCTTGGCGCCCACCATGGCGTTGACCAGGGTCGATTTGCCGACATTGGGCGGCCCCATGACGGCGATGGTGCCGCAGCGGCTTTCCGCGCCGCTCACGGCACCCCCGCCTTCTCCAGCAGCTTTCTGGCCGCTTCCTGTTCGGCCGCGCGCCGCGACGGGCCGCTGGCCTCCTGGCGCGCCAGGCCCTCGACGCTGGCCGCCACGGCGATGGTGGGGGCGTGGTCCGGGCCGCTGCGGGCCAGCAGACGATAGGACGGCAGCGGCAGGCCGCGCGCCAGCGCCCATTCCTGCAGCCGGGTCTTGGCGTCGCGCGGCGGCTCGCGCTGGGCCGTCATATGCGGGCGCCAGTGCCGTTCCACGAAGGCGAAGGCGGGCGCGGGGCCACCGTCGAGATAAAGCGCGGCCACCAGCGCCTCCAGCACATCGGCCAGCACCGCCGGGTTGTCGCGGATGCCGCGTTGTTCCTCGCCTGCCGCCATGCGCAGATGGTCGCCGATGGCGAGTTCGCGGGCGATGGCGGCCAGGGTTTCCTTGCGCACCAGCTGGACATAGCGCTGCGAGAGCCGGCCTTCGCGCTCGGTCGGGAAGTGGCGATAGAGCATCGCCGCCACCGCCATGCCCAGCACCCGGTCGCCCAGGAATTCCAGGCGCCCGTAGCTATGGCCGCCGCCCGGCGCCGCGCTGCGATGGGTGACGGCGCGCTGCCACAGGCCGGCATCGCGAAAGGCGTGGCCCAGCACATCTTCCAGCCCCGGCGGCGGCGTCATGGCGGCGCGGGGGGGCGCCATTCCCCTGCCAGCAGCGCGAACAGCAGGTGGTCGCGCCAGGCGCCGCCGATCTTCAGATAGCCGCGCGCCACGCCTTCCAGGCGAAAGCCGCGCCCTTCCAGCAGGCGGCGGCTGGCCAGATTGGCGGGCAGGCAGGCCGCCTCCAGGCGGTGGAGGGCGAGCGGGCCGAAGGCATGGGCCGCCGCCACCGCCACGGCATCGGCCATATGGCCCTGGCGGGCGTAGCGCTGGCCGATCCAGTAGCCCAGGGTGGCGGCCTGGGCGGCGCCGCGCCGGATGTCGAACAGGGTCAGCCCGCCCAGCAGCGCCTTATCGGCGCGGCGCAAGACCAGAAAGCCGAAGCCGGTGCCGGCCTCGCGGTCGCGGGCCAGCGCCCGCAAGCGGCGGCGAAAGGCGGAACGGGTGAGCGCGTTGCGCGGCCAGTCGGGTTCCCACGGGCGCAGGAAATCGCGGCTTTCGCTGCGCAGCCGCGCCCAGGCGGGCCAATCGTCTGCCAGCGGGCGGCGCAGCACCACGCCGGCGCCTTTCAGAACCGTTTCGTCGCCAGCCGCGCCCAGAAGGCCGAACACCGGCGCCGCCTTCAGTTCAGCCGCCAGGCGATGCGGTCGAACTGGCTCATGTCGTCCCCGGGACCGCCCCTGGGGCCAATGGTAGCGACGGTGGGTTTCGGCATGGCCAGCAGACGACGGGCGCAACGGCACAGCTCGCGCGGGCCGACCGCATCGAGGCGGGCGACGATCTCCTCGGGCGGCAGCGGGCGGCCATAGACCAGCATCTGGCGGGCCAGGGCCTCGCAGCGGGCCGAGGTGCTTTCGCGCGCCATCAGCAGGCCGGCCTTCTGCTGGGTGCGGGCGCGTTCCAGCTCTTCCGGGGAAAGCCCGTCGCCGGCCCGCAGCAGCTCGTCGGCGATCAGCTCTGCCACCTGGGCCGCGTCTTCGGGCGCGCAGCCGGCATAGACGCCGAACAGGCCGCTATCGACGAAGGCGGAATGGAAGGCATAGATGCTGTAGGCCAGCCCGCGCTTTTCGCGCACCTCCTGGAACAGGCGCGACGACATGCCACCGCCCAGGGCGCCGGTGAGCAGCTGGGCCGGGTCGTAATCTTCGTCTTCGAAGCCGAAGCCGCCGCAGCCCACCACCAGGTGGAGCTGTTCGACATCGTCCTCGTGCTCGGCCGCGCCACCGCCATAGGCGGCCGGCTGGGCGGTGTGGCCGTTGGCGGGGGAGAGGCCGGCGAAATGCCGCTCGGCCAAGCGCACCACCCGGTCGTGATCGACGGCGCCGGCCGCCGTCAGCACCATGGCATCGGCCGTGTAGTAGCGGCCCATGAAATCGATCAGCGCCTCGCGCCCCAGCGCCGCCACGCCCGCGCTGCTGCCCAGGATGGAGCGGCCCATGGGCTGATCGGGAAAGGCGCATTCCTGGAACAGATCGAAGATCAGGTCGTCGGGGGTGTCGAACACCTGGGCGATCTCCTGCATGACCACCCAGCGTTCCTTCTCCAGCTCGTCGGGCGCGAAGGTCGCGTTCTGGAGGATATCGGCCAGGATCTCGATGGCGAGCGGCACATCGTTTGCGAGCACGCGGGCGTAATAGGCGGTGTATTCGCGCGAGGTGTAGGCGTTGACATGGCCGCCGACATCCTCGATCTCCTGGGCGATGGCGCGCGCATCGCGCCGCCTTGTGCCCTTGAAGGCCATGTGTTCCAGCAGATGGGAGATGCCGTTCAGCCGCGCCGGCTCGTCGCGGGCGCCGACATCGACCCATACCCCCACGGCGGCCGATTCGGCCCCGGCGATGGCGTCGGTGGCCACCCGCATGCCCCCCGCCAATGTGGTCGTGTTGACTGTCATGGCCTCCCCCCGGGGGGCGCGGCCTCTTGCGCGCCGCCGCCCCCGCCAGCTGCGCCTGCGATGAAAGCCTGCACGGCGGCGAGATCGTTTGGCAAGACGGCGAAGCGTTCCGGCGCCTCCATGACGCGGGCCAGGGCCGCGGGCAGGGGCGGGCGCCGGGCGATGGCCGAGGCGACGGCATCGGGAAATTTGGCGGGATGGGCCTGGGCGTGGACCACCACCGGCAGCTCGGCATCCAGGGCGCGGGCGGCCGCCGTGCCGCAGGCGGTGTGGGGATCGACGACCATGCCGCATTCGTCCGCCATGCGCGCGATCTCGGCGCGGATGCCGGCATCGTCGAGGCGGTGGCCGGCCATCAGCTGCCCGGCGCGGCGATGCACCTCCGGGGCCACCGTGAAGCCGCCCTTTGCCGCCAGCTGTGCCATCAGCCGGGCGGTGGCGGCGCCATCGCGGTGGTGGAGCTCGAACAGCAGGCGTTCGAAATTGCTGGAGACCTGGATATCCATGCTGGGCGAAAGCGTGCGCGCGACGGCGCCCGGGCGGTAGCTGCCGCTTTCGAAGAAGCGGCAGAGGATGTCGTTGGCGTTGGTGGCGACCACCAGGCGGCGAATCGGCAGCCCCATGCGCCAGGCCGCATAGCCGGCGAAGGCGGCGCCGAAATTGGCGGACGGAACGCAGAAGGCGATCTCGCGCTCCGGCGCGCCCAGGCGCAGCGCGGCGGCGATGTAATAGACCGCCTGGGCCATCACCCGCGCCCAGTTGATCGAATTGACGGCCACCAGATCGACGCGGCGGCGGAAGGCGGCATCGCCGAACATGGCCTTCACCAGCCGCTGGCAATCGTCGAAGGTGCCTTCCACGGCGATGCAGTGGATGTTGGCATCGGCAGCCGTGGTCATCTGCCGGCGCTGCACCGGCGATATCCGGCCCTGCGGGAACAGGATGAAGACCTCCATGGCGGCCCGCCCGGCGCAGCCGGCGATGGCGGCCGCGCCGGTATCGCCCGAAGTGGCGCCGACGACGGCGACGCGGCGGCCCGCACGCGCCAGGGCGCGATCGAACAGGCGCCCCAGCAACTGCAACGCCACATCCTTGAAGGCGAAGCTGGGGCCGTGAAAGAGCTCCAGCAGCCAGCGGTTGTCGCCGGTTTGCACCAGCGGCACCACGGCGGCGTGGTTGAAGGCGGCATAGCTGCGCCGGGCCAGGGCCTGGAGCTCGTCTTCCTCCATCCAGGGCGCGACGAAGGGCGCCATGATTCGCGCCGCGATGGCGGCGTAGGGAAGCTCTCTCATGGCGCGCAGCTGGGCGGGGTCGAAGCGGGGCCAGGATTGCGGCAGGTAGAGGCCGCCATCGGCGGCAAGCCCGGCCAGCAGCACCTCGCCGAAGCCCAGCACCGGCGCCCGCCCGCGCGTGCTGAGATAGCGCATGGCCAGCCTCAGGCCAGATAACGCTCTTCGAGATGGGCCTCGAAGGCGTCTGTGGAGAGCGGAGCGCCGGTGGCGCGCGCGATGAGCTCCTGCGTGTCGAGGGAGGCGCCGTGGCCATGCACATTGTGCCGCAGCCACGCCAGCAGCGGGGCGAAATCGCCCCGGGCGAGGCCGGGGACGATGGCGGGCGCCTGGCGGCAGGCGGCGCGGTAGAGCTGGGCGGCGGCCAGCGCGCCCAGCGTGTAGGTGGGAAAATAGCCGAACAGGCCCGCCGCCCAGTGGATATCCTGAAGACAGCCCTGGCCGTGATCGGGCGGCACCGTGCCCACCAGCTCGGCCATGGCCTCGTTCCAGGCCGCCGGGACATCCGCCGCCTCCAGGGCGCCGGCGATCAGCGCCCGTTCCAGGCGGGTGCGCAGCACGATGTGGAGCGGATAGTGGATTTCATCGGCATCGACCCGGATGCAGCCCGGCGCCACCCGCGTCGCCAGGCGGTAGAGATTGGCGCCGTTCCAGCCGGGGCCGCGACCGCCCAGCTGCCGGCGCATGAGAGGGGCGGCGAAGGCGAGGAAGGCCTGGCTGCGGCAGGCCTGCATTTCCAGCAGCAGGGACTGGCTTTCGTGGATCGTCATATTGGCGGCCTGGCCCACGGGTTGGGCGCGCCACGCCGGCGGCAGGCCCTGTTCGTAGAGGGCGTGGCCGGTTTCGTGCATGACGGCCATGACCGAGCTCGTGAAGTCGTTTTCATCGAAACGGGTGGTGATGCGCACATCGCTCGGCGCGCCGCAGGTGAAGGGATGGGCGCTGACATCGAGGCGCCCGCGCTGGCCATCGAAGCCCGCCAGCGCCATCAAGCGCCGACCCAGCGCCCGTTGGCGGGCGGGCGGGAACGGCCCCGGCGGCAGGCGGGGGGCGGAGCGGCGGCGCTGGCGCGCCATCGCCTTGTCGCGCAGGGGCGGCAGCACGGCGGCCAGGCGCGCGAACAGGGCATCGATGCGCTGGCTGGGGATGGCGTCTTCGAAGGCGAGCAGCAGGGCATCGTAGGGTTCGGTGGCGAAGGCCTCGGCCTTGGCGGCGGCCTTCTGACGCTCCAGATGCACGACCTCGCGCAGGGCGGGCAGGAAGTGGGCGAAATCGCCCGCCGGGCGCGCCTGCGACCAGGCCGCGATGGAGGCCGAGACGGCGCGCGAGGAGGCTTCCACCAGATCGGCAGCGAGGGCGGTGGCGTGGCGCCAGCGGCGCCGCATCAGGCGCAGATTGGCGCCCTGCCAGGGATCCGGTGGCGGGCAATCTTCGGCCGCCGCCAGCACATCGGCCAGCGCGGGATCGGTGAGGCACGCGTGGATCGCCCGTTCCAGCGCCGCCAGCTGTTCGCCGCGCGCCGCCGCCCCGCCCGGCGGCATATGGGTTTCCCGGTCCCAGTTCAGCATCTCCAGGGCCTGGTCCAGCGCCTGGATATGGGCGAAGCGCCGTTCCAGCTCGGGATAGGCGGCGTTCACGTGCCGGCCCCCCGGCGCAGGCGCAGGAAGAAGACCGCGCCCGCGCCCGCCGCCAGGGCGAACCATGTGAGCGCATATTCCAGATGGCGGTTGGAAAACGCCGGGCGGGTGGGAACGGCGGCCAGGGCGGCGCCGGCGGGATCGCTGCGGGCGGCGATCACCACCGGCAGCAGCGCCACGCCGGCCGTGGCGGCCATGCGATCGAGCTCGATCCAATACCAGGCGCCGGCGGCGGGGTCGTTGGCGTTGGCGAACGGCCCCCCAGCCTCGCCGAGGCGCGCCACCCCATGGGCCTCGACCGGCGCCGGCGGCACGGGCGGCAGCGTGGCCAGCGCGGCGGCGAAGGAGGCGGCCCGGACCCAGCCGCGTTCGACCAGGACATGGCGGCCATCGGCCAGCGCCAGCGGCGTGAGGATGCGGTAGCCCGGCCTGCCATCGGCACCGGCCCGGTAGAGCGCGAAGCTGGCATCGCCCAGCAGACGCCCGCGGGCGCGCACGGGCCGCCATTCCCGCCGATCCTCGGGCAGGGCCATGAGGGCGGCCGGCGTGAGCGGCGGCGCTTCCAGCCTTTGGGCGATGGCGGCCATGGTGGCGTTTTTCCACCCCAGCCGCTGCAACTGCCAGCCGCCGAGGGCCAGCAGCGCCAGCACCACCGTGGCCGCCAGAACGATGGCAACGGGGCGCGAAGCGCCCCCCTTGCCGCCGCCGCGCCCGGCCCGTGCCATGACAATCAGTGCGGGGACGATCAATGCGGGGCGATCTCGCCCGCGCCCCACCAGTAGATGCAGCAGAACAGGAACAGCCAGACCACATCCACGAAATGCCAATACCAGGCCGCCGCCTCGAAGCCGAAATGCTGCTGCGGCGTGAAATGCCCCTTATGGGCGCGCACCAGGCACACGGTGAGGAAGACGGTGCCGACGACGACGTGGAAGCCGTGGAAGCCGGTGGCCATGTAGAAGGTGGAGCCGTAGATGCCGCCGCTGAAGGCGAAGGGCGCCTCGCTGTATTCGACGATCTGGAAGGCGGTGAACGTGACGCCCAGCACCACCGTGACCCACAGGCCGGCGACCAGCTGGTCCCGGTTGCCCTCCTTCAGGGCGTGATGCGCCCAGGTGACGGTGGTGCCGGAGGTGAGCAGCACCAGCGTGTTGATGAAGGGCAGATCCCACGGATCGAAGGTGAGAATGCCGGCCGGCGGCCAGATATCGCCCATCTGCACGGTGGGGAACAGGGCGGCGTTGAAATAGGCCCAGAACCAGGCGACGAAGAACATGACCTCCGAGGCGATGAAGAGCGCCATGCCATAGCGCAGGCCGAGCTGGACCACGGGTGTGTGCGCCTTTTCCACCTCGGCCTCGCGGGTGACGTCGCGCCACCAGAAGAACATGGTGGAAAGCGCCAGCACGGCGCCGGGCAAAAGCATCCACCAGCGTTCGGGCTGGGCGAACATCATGATCGCGCCCGCCGCCAGAACCAGGGCCGAAAAGGCGCCCAGGGCCGGCCAGGGGCTGGGATCGACCATATGGTAGGGGTGCTTCTGTGCGTGATCGGCCATGGGCCTCTCCTTGCCGGTCGGTCAGTGGATGCTGCTCTCGCCTGCGTGATCGTCATGGTTGCCGGGCTGGCCCGCGCGGGCGCCATCGCCATCGGCCATGGCGCTTTCCAGCGTCGCGGCGGCGTCTCCGGCACCGCCCTCCCCTTCGAGTTCGAAGAAGGTATAGGAGAGGGTGACGGTGCGAACCTCTTCGGTCAGCGGGTCCGTTGCCATTTCGGGCGCCACGAAGAAGGTGACCGGCATGGCGATCCGCTCGCCCGGCTGCAACACATGCTCGGTGAAGCAGAAACATGCGATCTTGGTGAAATAGGGGCCGGCCTTCATGGGCGTGACGTTGAAGGTGGCCATGCCGGCGACCGGCCGCCCGGTGGGATTGAAGGCCTCGTAATAGGCGGTCGCCCGCTCGCCCATGGCAAGGGCGATGCGTTCCTGCACGGGGTGGAACCGCCAGGGCATGCCCTGGCCGGTGTCGGCGTTGAAGCGCACCGTGACCTGCGCCGCATCGGGCGCAGCGCCCGGGGCCTGAGGGGCGGTGGCGGTGGTGCCGCCATAGCCGGTGACCTGGCAGAACAGGCGATAGAGGTCCGGCGCGGCAGCGGTTAGCCCCGCCATGCCCAGCAGCACGGCGACGACCGCCAACAGCGTGGCCCGCTTGCCCCTGACATGGCGCGGCGCGCTCATCGCTTACCCACCCAGCTTGACGACGGTCACGGCGTAGAGCAGCGCCACCAGGCCCGCCAGCGCGAGGCCCAGGGCGGCGTTGCGCCTGAGGCGCAGGCGCCGGCCCTCGCCCGGGGACGCATCACGAAGCGACGGCATGGTCTGCCACCAGCAGCGCGAACAGCAGGGCCAGATACAGAATGGAATAGCGGAACAACCACAGCGCCGCCGCCTGGGAACGACGGCACAGGAGGTTGATCGCCCCGCCGGCGAAAAGCGCCGACAGCGCGCCGGCACCGCAAGCATAGGGCAGCCCGGCCGCGCCCAGGAACCAGGGAGCGAGCGACAGTGGCACCATGAGCAGGCTGTAGAACAGGATGTGGCGGCGCGTGATCTGCCCACCTGCCACCACCGGCAGCATGGGGACGCCGGCGGCGGCATAATCCTGAGCGCGGCAGAGCGCCAGCGACCAGAAATGGGGCGGTGTCCAGAAGAAGACGATGGCGAAGAGCGCCAGCGGCAGGGGCGCCAGCTCGCCCGCCGCCGCCGCCCAGCCGATCAGCGGCGGGAAGGCACCGGCCGCGCCACCGATGACGATGTTGTGCACCGTGCGCCGCTTGAGCCAGACCGTATAGACGAAGACATAAAAGGCGATGGCCGCCGCCAGCAGGGCCGCCGCCAGCCAGCCCGCGGCCAGACCGAGCACGGTGACCGACGCCACCGCCAGCATGACGCCGAATTCCAGCGCGCTCTGCGGCGCGATGCGCCCGGCCGGCAGCGGGCGCTGGCGCGTGCGCTCCATAACGGCGTCCAGGTCGCGCTCATACCACATGTTGATGCAGCCGGCGGCGCCGGCACCGACGGCGATGCACAGCACGGCCACGGCCGCCAGCAGCGGATGCAACTGGCCGGGCGCAACCACCAGCCCGACGGCACCGGTGAAGGTGACCAGCGACATGACGCGCGGCTTCAGCAGCGCCAGGAAATCGCCTGGCGAGGCAACCGTGGCGGCGGCGATCGTCACGTCGAGGGGCCTACCGGTCAGCGTCCGGCGGGGACGGCAGCGCCCATCCGGGGCGGATGTTCGGCGCCCATATAGGGCGGATCCTCGAAGCTGTGGAAGGGCGGCGGCGAACTCAGCGTCCATTCCAGCGTCGTCGCACCCTCGCCCCAGGGATTGGCGGCACAGCGCACCCGATCGAACAGGAACACCCGCGCCAGCACATAGAAGAACACCAACATCCCGGCAGCCGTGAGGTAGGAACCCAGCGACGACACCAGATTCCAGCCCACATAGGCGTCGGGATAATCGGGAATGCGGCGCGGCATCCCGGCCATGCCCAGGAAATGCTGCGGGAAGAAGGTGAGGTTGACGCCGATCAGCGTCAGCCAGAAATGCAGCTTGCCGGCCCATTCCGGATATCGATAGCCGCTCATCTTGCCGATCCAGTAATAGAAGCCGCCGAACAGCGCGAAAACCGCGCCCAGCGACAGCACATAGTGGAAATGGGCAACCACGAAATAGGTGTCGTGGAGGGCATGGGTGATGCCGGCATTGGCCAGCAGCACGCCGGTGACACCACCCACGGTGAACAGGAAAATAAAGCCCAGACACCACAGCATGGGCGTCTTGAACGAGATCGATCCGCCCCACATGGTTGCCAGCCAGCTGAAGATCTTGATCCCCGTCGGCACCGCGATCACCATGGTTGCAACGATGAAATAGGCCTTGGTATCGACGTTGAGACCCACCGTGTACATGTGGTGCGCCCACACCACGAAGCCGATGAAACCGATGGCAACCATGGCATAGGCCATGCCCAGATAGCCGAAAATCGGCTTGCGGGAGAAGGTCGCGATGATGTGGCTGACGATGCCGAACCCTGGCAGGATCAGAATATAGACCTCCGGGTGGCCGAAAAACCAGAACAGGTGCTGATAGAGGATGGGATCGCCCCCGAGAGCGGGATCGAAGAAGCCGGTGCCGAAATTGCGGTCGGTCAGCAGCATGGTGATGGCGCCCGCCAGCACCGGCAGCGACAGAACCAGCAGGAAGGCCGTCACCAGCACCGCCCAGGAAAACAATGGCATACGGTGGAGCGTCATGCCCGGGGCACGCATGTTGAAGATGGTGGTGATGAAGTTGATCGCTCCCAGAATCGACGACGCACCCGCCAGATGAATCGCCAGAATCAGGCAATCCACCGCCAGTCCGGGATTGCCGTAGGTGGAGAGCGGCGCATAGATGGTCCAGCCGCTGCCGGTGCCGCCATCGACGAAAACCGAGGCCACCACCAGGATACCGGCCGGGATCAGCAGCCAGAAACTGATGTTGTTCATACGTGGAAAGGCCATGTCCGGCGCGCCGATCATCATCGGCACCATCCAGTTGCCGAAACCGCCGATGAACACCGGCATGATCATGAAGAAAATCATGATAAGGCCGTGGCTGGTGATCAGCACGTTGTAGAGTTGATGGTCGCCGCCCAGGATGCCGCTGCCGGGATGGGCAAGTTCGATGCGGATCAGTATCGACATGGCGAAACCGACCAGCCCGAAAACGAAGCCATAGACAAGGTACATCGTGCCGATGTCCTTGTGGTTGGTCGAATAGAGATAGCGCAGAAAACCCGCGGGCCGATGGTGATGAAGATCGGCGTGGCTCTCGCTCATCGTCTCATGTCCTTCGCTGCGCATCCCCAGTTCGTCCCCGTCACCGGCGGGAAGCCAACTCGACCGCCGGACCGTCCAGCGCGGCCTGCCGTTCGGCAACCCAGGCATCGAATCGGTCCCGTTCCACGGCCACCACTTCGATCGGCATGAAGCCGTGGAGCTGGCCGCACAGTTCCGAACACTGGCCGTAATAAACGCCGGGGCGGTCGATCTCCAGCCACATCTCGTTGAGCCGCCCGGGCACGGCGTCCATCTTCACTCCGGCGGCCGGCAGCGCCCAGGCATGGATCACATCTTCGGAGGTCACCTGGACCCGGATGCCGGTATCCACCGGCAGATAAACCTGCCTGTCGGTGGCAAGCAGCCGCGGCTGACCTTCCTGGAGATCGGCATCTTCCACCATCAGAGCATCGAAGGCGATGCCGCCATGGTCGGGGTATTCATAGCTCCAATACCACTGATGGCCGGTCACCTTCAGCGTCATCTCGGTTTCGGGAATGCGCTCCTGGTAATAAAGCAGGCGCAGCGACGGAATGGCGATGGCGATCAGAATGACCACCGGCACCAGGGTCCACACCGCTTCCAGGGCCACATTGTGGGTGTTGCGCGACGGCTCCGGGTTCGCCCTGCGGTTGAAGCGCAGCAGGATATAGAGCATCAGCCCCAGCACCAGGGCCGAGATAACGAGCATCATCGGCAGCAGCCAGACATCGTAGAAAGACGCCACCCGCTCCATGATGGGCGAGCTGGGCAGCTGAAAACCCCATTGCCAGTCGCTGGGCGCGCCCACGATCTCCAGCTCCTGGGCCGAAGCGGAAGCGACCCAGGCGAAGGGCATGGCGACCGCCAATCTCGCAAACGATCTCGTCACCGCCTTCCTCCCTGGCATGTGCGGGGCCGGATGCGACCTTGCCGCGAAACCCCGCCAGCGCCCCGGCCTGGCGGCGGACCATACACGACCCCGCCTTTCCTTCACAAGCCCTCGCTCCCCACCGGCGGAGGGGCGCCCAGGCAACCCTTGACGGACGGGGCAAAGCCGTGACATGCAGTCTGAAGGAGGCTGCCATGCCCCAGACCCCCACCACAGACGAGCTCTTCTTCGCCCGCACCGACCTCGACCGGGGCCAGACCGTCGCCATGCTCGGCGAGGCGCTGGCAGGGGCCGACGATGGCGAGCTGTTCCTGGAACACCGCCAGGCGGAAACGCTGGAGTTCGACGACGGCAGGCTGAAGACGGCAAGCTACGATGTCTCCCAGGGCCTGGGCCTGCGCCGGGTGGTCGGCGAGGCCGCCGCCTATGCCCATGCCAGCGAGCTGTCGCAGGCCGCGCTCGCCCGCGCCGGGCGGGCAGTGGCCGGCATCGCCGGCGGCACGGCCCGCCTGGCACCGGCCCCGCCGGCCACCAACCGCCGCCTCTACGGCGAGGCCAACCCGCTGGGCGACATGGCCTTCGACGACAAGGTGCGGCTGTTGCAACGGATCGATTCCTATCTGCGCGCCAAGGACGAGCGGGTGCGCCAGGTGCAGGCGGCGCTTTCCGGCAGCTGGCAGGCGGTCTCGATCCTGCGCCCCGACGGGCGCCGGGCAGACGACATCAGGCCGCTGGTGCGAATCGACATCTCCTGCGTGGTGGAGGCCGGGGGACGCATGGAATCGGCCCGCAACGGGCGCGGCGCCCGCGCGCTCTACCGCGCCATCGTCGCCGAAGACGCCTGGCGGGCACTGGCCGACGAGGTGCTGGCGGCCGCCCTGGTCAATCTGGAATCGGTGGCCGCACCGGCCGGCGAAATGGCGGTGGTGCTGGGCCCCGGCTGGCCCGGCATTCTGCTGCACGAGGCCGTCGGCCACGGCCTGGAAGGCGATTTCAACCGCAAGAAAACCTCCGCCTTCGCCGGGCTGATGGGCGAGCGGGTGGCCGCGCCGGGCATCACCGTGGTGGACGACGGCACCCTCGACGAGAGGCGCGGCTCGCTGACCGTCGATGACGAAGGCACGCCCACCTCCGCCACCGTGCTGATCGAGGACGGCATCCTGAAAAGCTATATGCACGACCGCATGAACGCCCGCCTGATGGGCCAGGCGGCCACCGGCAACGGACGCCGCCAGAGCTATGCCCATCGGCCCATGCCGCGCATGACCAACACCTTCATGATGGCGGGCATGACGGCGGGCGGGCAAGAGCCGGGCGAGATCGTCGCCTCGGTGAAAAAGGGCCTCTACGCCGCCCATTTCAGCGGCGGCCAGGTGGACACCACCAACGGCAAATTCTCGTTCTCGGCCGCGCAGGCCTATCTGATCGAAAACGGCAGAATCGGCGCCCCGGTCAAGGGCGCCACCCTGATCGGCAACGGCACCGACATCCTCACCAGGGTGCGGGCGGTCGGCAACGACATGGCGCTGGACGGCGGCATCGGCATCTGCGGCAAAAACGGGCAGACCGTGCCGGTGGGGGTCGGCCAGCCCACCGTCCTGCTCGAAGGGCTGACCGTGGGCGGCACCCGCGCCGGCTAGCCAGCGGCGCTCACGACGCCTCCAGCTTCTCCGCCAGCCGTTCCAGACGCTCGGCCAGCGCCAGGATGGAGGCGGCCCTGCGCGCCGCCGCCTCCCCCGCTTCGGCGCCGTTCCCGCCGGCGGCGGGCGGGCGGGCGGCGGCGTTGTCGCGCAGCTCCCACAGCTCGTCGGCCAGAAGCAGGCTGGCCATCGCCAACAGGCGCGGATGGCCGGCATGGCCCGAAGGGCCGGCCAGCTCGCGCACCTTGCCATCGACATGGGCGGCAAGGCCGGCGATGCGTTCCTCTTCGCCCGCGCCGCAGGCGATGTCGTAGGCCCGCCCGCCGATGGTCACCGTCACCTGGGCCATCGCCTCAGCGCTCCAGCACCGCTTTCAGGTCGCCGATCACACCGTCCAGCCTGCCGCTGACATCCATCATGCGCCCCTCCAGCCGCTTGTGGTGGCGTCTGGCTTCGTCCAGGGCGCCGCTCAGGCGCCGGTTTTCGCCTTCCAGCGCCTCCAGCGCGGCGCCATCCGCCCGGTTCGACAGGCGCTCCAGCGCCCGTTCCAGGCGGGCCAGCGCCCGGTCCAGCGTCGCGATGGCCGCATCTTCGTTGCTCATTGTCCACCCTGGATCGATATGTTATCGCCACTTGCTAAGATAGCATGGGAAGAAGGCGGGCGCCATGGGGTGGCGCGTCCAGGCCGGCGGGCGGTTGACGCTGCGGGGTGGGGCGGCCAAGGTGCCGGCCCTGGCCTCTCGGGGGGCTGGCGCCGGAGATCGGGGCATGGACGAAAGCGCGGCCAGCCAGGGCCCGCAACAGGTTTCGGAAGCGGCGATGGCCAACGCCATCCGCGCGCTGGCCATGGATGCCGTGGAGGCGGCCGCCAGCGGCCATCCCGGCCTGCCGATGGGCATGGCCGATGCCGCCACCGTGCTGTTCGCCCGCTATCTGAAGTTCGACCCCGCCTGCCCGGCCTGGCCCGACCGCGACCGCTTCGTGCTCTCGGCCGGCCACGGTTCCATGCTGCTCTATGCCCTGCTCCACCTCACCGGCTATGCCGACATGACGCTGGCAGAGCTGCGCCGCTTCCGCCAGCTGGACAGCCGCGCCGCAGGCCATCCCGAATACCGGCTGGCGGGCGGCATCGAAACCACCACCGGGCCGCTGGGCCAGGGCTTTGCCAACGCCGTCGGCATGGCGCTGGCGGAACGCATGCTGGCCCGGCGTTTCGGCGACATCGTCGATCACCGCACCTATGTCGTCGCCAGCGACGGCTGCCTGATGGAAGGCATCGGCCACGAAGCCGCCTCGCTGGCCGGCCATCTCCGCCTGGCCCGCCTGATCGTGTTGTTCGACGACAACGGCATCTCCATCGATGGCGAAACCTCGCTCGCCGTCTCCGACGACACGCTGGCGCGCTTCCGGGCCTATGGCTGGGCGGCAGAGCGGGTGTTCGGCCACGATCGCGACGCCGTCGCCGCCGCCATCGAACGCGCCCGGCACTCGGACCGGCCCAGCCTGATCGCCTGCCGCACGGTGATCGGCTTCGGCGCGCCGGGCAAGCAGGGGCGCGCCCAGGCCCATGGCGCGCCGCTGGGGGCGGACGAGGTGGCGGCGGCCCGCCAGGCGCTGGGCTGGCCCCATCCTCCCTTCGTCGTGCCGGATGCCGTCCTGGCCGCCTGGCGCCGTTGTGCCGGGCGCGGAAAGGCGGCGCGCGCCGCCTGGCAGGCGCGGCTGGACGGCCTGGACCGGGCGACGCGGGGCGAGTTCGAACGCCGTCTGGCCGGCGGCGAGGTCGAGGCCCGGGCCGGCCGGGCCATGGCGGGCCAGATCGCCCGTCTGCTGGCCGCGCCCGCCGCTGTCGCCACCCGCAAGGCCAGCGGCATGGCCCTGGAGGCGCTAAGCGAGGCGCTGCCCGAGATGGTGGGCGGCTCGGCCGATCTCACCGCTTCCAACAACACCAGAACCCAGGCCATGGGCGACATCGCCCCCGGCGATTATGGCGGCAGCTATGTCCGCTGGGGCGTGCGCGAACACGCCATGGCCGCCGCCATGTCGGGCATGGCGCTCCATGGCGGCCTCCTGCCCTATGGCGGCACCTTCCTCGCCTTTTCCGATTATGCCCGCCCGGCGATCCGGCTGGCGGCGCTGATGGGGCTGCGGGTGGTGTATGTCATGACCCACGATTCCATCGGCCTGGGCGAAGACGGCCCCACCCATCAGCCGGTGGAGCATCTGGCCAGCCTGCGCGCCATCCCCAATCTGCGCGTCTTCCGCCCGGCCGATGCCGTGGAAACGGCGGAATGCTGGGCCCTGGCCCTGGCGGCGCGGAACACGCCCTCGGTGCTGGCGCTCAGCCGCCAGTCCCTGCCCCAGCTGCGCCTGGAAGACGGTGGCGGCAATCTTTCGGCGCGCGGGGCCTATGTGCTGGCAGAGGCCGAAGGCCGCCTGCAAGCGGTGGTGGTCGCCAGCGGCTCGGAGGTGCAGGTCGCGCTGGAGGCCCGGCGCATGTTGCAGGCCGAAGGCATCGCCACCCGGGTGGTCTCCGCCCCCTGTCTGGAGTTGTTCGCGCAGCAGAAACAGGCCTGGCGCGATCGGGTGCTGCCCGGCGCGGCGGTGCGGGTCGCCGTCGAGGCGGGGGTGGCCTTCGGCTGGGAACGGCTGGTGGGCGCGGATGGCGCCATCGTCGCCATGGCCGGCTTCGGCGCATCGGCGCCCCATCCGGCGCTCTATCGCCATTTCGGCATCACCGCCCAGGCGGTCTGCAAAGCGGTCCGCGCCCGGCTGTAGCGCGCTCACCGTTGACCGCCGCCGCCGCCATCGCCTAGGTAAGGCTGCTGTCCCGGAGGAGATCATGCCCGCGCGCGTCGCCATTAACGGTTTCGGCCGCATCGGCCGCCTCGTCTTCCGCGCCGCCATGGAGGCGGGCCGCGACGATCTGGAGATCGTCGCCATCAACGATCTGGGTTCGCCCCAGGCCAACGCCCAGCTGCTGAAGCGCGATTCCGTCCACGGCCCCTATCCGGGCGCGGTGGCGGCGGTGGGCGACGGGCTGGAGGTGGACGGCCGGCGCATCGCCGTGCTGGCCGAACGCGATCCCGCCGCCCTGCCCTGGGCCGAGCTCGGCATCGATATCGCCATGGAATGCACCGGCCTGTTCGCCACCAGAGACAAGGCCGCCGCCCATCTCGCGGCCGGGGCCGCCAGGGTGCTGGTGTCGGCACCGGCGGCGGGGGCCGATCTCACCGTGGTCTATGGCGTCAACCACCAGGCGCTCGCCAGCACTCACAAGGTAGTCTCCAACGCCTCCTGCACCACCAATTGCCTGGCGCCGGTGGCCCAGGTGCTGCACCGTGCGGTGGGCATCCGCCACGGCTTCATGACCACCGTCCACGCCTTCACCGGCGATCAGCGCCCGGTGGACAGCCTGCATGGCGATCCGCGCCGCGCCCGCGCCGCCTCGCTTTCCATGATCCCCGCCTCCACCGGCGCCGCCCGGGCGGTGGGGCTGGTGCTGCCGGAGCTCGCCGGCAGGCTGGACGGCACCGCCATCCGGGTGCCGGTGCCCAATGTCAGCCTGATCGACCTCACCTTCGAGGCCGAGGCCCAGACCACGGCAGAGGCCATCGGCGACGCCATGCGCGAGGCCGCCGCCGGCCCCCTGCAAGGCGTGCTGGCGGTGACGGACGAGCCGCTGGTCTCGGCCGATTTCCACCACAACCCGGCCAGCGCCACCTTCGACCTCGCCGAAACCAAGGTCACCGACGGGCGCTGCGTGCGCGTGCTGGCCTGGTACGACAACGAATGGGGCTTCTCGAACCGCATGGGCGATACCGCCGCCGCCATGGCCGCCCTGCTCTGACAGGGCGCGTGCGACGCTTCCACACCCTGGACCGTCTCCGCCCCGCCGGGCGGCGGGTGCTGCTGCGGCTGGACCTCAACCTGCCGCTGGCGGAGGGCGAGATCGCCGACGCCACCCGCCTGGAACGGGCGCTGCCCACCCTGCGCGAGCTGATGGCGGCGGGCGCGAAGATCGTCGTGCTCTCCCATCTCGGGCGCCCCGGCGGGCAGGCGCGGGCGGAGCTGTCGCTGGCCCCGGTGGCCCGGGCGCTGGCCCGGCGCCTGGGGCGGCCGGTGGCTTTCGCCGCCGATTGCGTCGGCCCCGCCGCCAGCGCCGCCGTCGCCGCCCTGGCCCCGGGCGGGGTCGTCATGCTGGAGAATCTGCGCTTTCACGCCGGGGAAGAGGCCAATGACGGCGCCTTCGCCGACGCCCTGGCCGGCCATGGCGAGCTTTATGTCAACGATGCCTTTTCGGTCGCCCATCGCGCCCACGCCTCCACCGCCGCCCTGGCGGCGCGCCTGCCCGCCGCGGCCGGGCGCGCCATGCAGCGCGAGCTGGAGGCGCTGGAGGCGGCCTTCCCCGCGCCCGATTCCGCCCGCGGGGGTCAGCTGCGGGGCAGCGGCTCTTCCGATCACGCCGACCAGCTGCGGGGCGGCGGCTCTTCCGATCACGCCGGCCAGCTACGGGGCGGCGACTCGTTCGATCACGCCGACCAGCTGCGGGGCGGCGTGGTGGCCGCCATCGTCGGCGGGGCCAAGGTTTCTACCAAGCTGGCCTTGCTGGGGCGGCTGGCGCAACGGGCCGATGTGCTGGCCATCGGCGGGGCCATGGCCAACACCTTCCTGGCCGCCAGCGGCATCGCCACCGGCGCCTCGCCGGTCGAGACCGCCATGATGGCTGCCGCCCGCGCCATCCTGAAGGACGCGCGCGAGCGTGGCTGCGAGCTGCTGCTGCCCCGGGATGCGGTGGTGGCAGAGCGCATCGCCGCCGGCGCGCCGGCGCGCACCGTGGCCATCGATGCCGTTCCCGCCGCCGCCATCGTGCTGGATATCGGCCCGGCCAGCGTCGCCGCCATCGCCCGGCGCCTGGAAGAGGCCGAAACCCTGATCTGGAACGGGCCGCTGGGCGCCTTCGAGCTGGCCGGCTTCGAGCATGGCACCGTGGCGCTGGCCCGCCACGCGGCGGCGCTGACCCGCGCCGGGCGCCTGCATTCGGTGGCCGGCGGCGGCGACACCGCGGCGGCGCTGGCCCGGGCCGGCGTCGGCGACGATTTCTCCTATGTCTCCAGCGCCGGCGGCGCCTTCCTGGAATGGCTGGCGGGCCACACCCTGCCCGCCATCGCCGCCCTGGAGGCGGCGGCGCGATGACGGCGCCCGCCATCCTGGTCGCCAGCGCGCAGCAGGCCCGCCACGCCAGCGCCACCGCCGCCGCCATGGGCGTGACGGCGCTGCTGGTGACGGCGCCGGAGGCCTGCGCGCGGCTGGGGCCGGGCTATCTGCTGGAGGCCATGCGCCAGGCCGGCAGCCCGCCGGCGCTGCTGGATTGCGGCAGCGATCCCGGCTGGGCCATGCTCGCCCTGCGCCTGGGCTGGCGCGATCTGCATCTCGCCGGCCCGCCCCATGCCACAGCCCCCATCGCCGCCATGGCGGCCGGGTGCGGCGCCCGCTTTCATCCGGCGCTGCCGCCTGCCTTCGACCTGGCGGCGAACCCGGACGGGCTGGCGCCCTGGCTCGCCCGCCACGGCGGCGCGGGGCTGTCGCCGCCGGGCGGCGGGCGCTAGCATCGCCGCATCGCAACAATAGGGGGGAGAAGCTGCCATGGCCGAAATCCGTTCACTGGACCGCCACGCATCCGCCGAGGAGGCGCTGGCCGTGCTGGAGCAGGACGGCGCCGTCATCTATCGCCAGCTGGTGGACGATGGCGTCATCGACCGCGTCGCCGCCGAGCTGCAACCCTATCTCGCCCGCGCCTATCACGGCGAGGGCGAGTTCTGGGGCTACAAGACCAAGCGGGTGGCGGCCCTGGTGGCCAAATCGCCCAGCTATGGCACAGAGCTGGCGGCCCATCCCGCCATCCTGGCGGTGATGGACAAGCTGCTTCTGCCGCGCTGCGAAAGCTATCAGCTGCACGTCACCCAGGCGGTCGCCATCGGCCCCGGCGAAGGCCGCCAGATCCTCCACCGCGACGATGGGCTGATACCGTTCCGCCACCCCGGCCCGCAATGCCTGTGCAACACCATGTGGGCGCTGACCGACTTCACGGCCGAAAACGGCGCCACCAATGTGGTGCCGGGCAGCCATCTGTGGGACGACGACAGCTATCCCGGCCCCGAGCACGAGATCGCGCAGGCGGTCATGCCCCGGGGCTCCTGCCTGCTCTATCTGGGCTCGGTGTTCCACGGCGGCGGGCGCAACCGCAGCGCCGAAGAGGTCCGCACCGGCATGATCACCGGCTACAGCCTGGGCTGGCTGCGCCAGGAGGAAAACCAGTATCTGGCCGTGCCGCCCCAGATCGCCAGAAACCTGCCCCGCAATGTGCAGGAGCTGATCGGCTACAAGCTCCACGGCAGCTTCCTGGGCTGGGTGGAAGGCCAGGATCCCCATGTGGTGCTGGAAGATCGCTATGCCGAGGTGATGCCGGCCTCGCCGGAGGGCGGCGAATATGTCGAAGACAGCCGCTTGATGAAAACCGCCCGGCTGGGCGAGGCCAGCTGGCATTGACGCCGGTCGCCATCGACCTGGCATCGACGGGCGCCGCCGCTTGACCGTGCCCGCCCGCCCCGCCAGTCTCTGCCAAGCGCCCGGCCGACGGGCACCGCGCGCACTGAAGGGGGAGCGAGAGATGGCCATCGGCAGCATGGGGCGGGGCGCCCAGGCAGGCGGCGGGGTGCGTCTGGTGGCGGCGCGCTCGGTGCGGCCCTCCCCCTTTCACCGGGCCACCCTGCGCGACGGTTGCAGCGCCTATTCCGTCGCCTCCTACAACATCTCGCATCAGACCTACTATCCCCTGCAGCTGCTGGACGCCGAACAGGAATACCGCAAGCTGGTGAACGACGCCGTGCTGTTCGACCCGCCGGTGGAACGGCCGGTGGAGATCGCCGGGCCGCAGGCGGCCGCCTTCGTCGATCTGATGCTGGCCCGCGACATGCGCCGCTGCGCGCCGGGCCAGTGCCGCTATGTGCTGCTGTGCGACCAGGCCGGGCGGGTGCTGATGGATTCGGTGATCCTGCGGCTGGAGGAAAACCGCTATTGGCTTTCCGGCGATCTGGGCTGGATGCGGGGGCTGGCGGCGGGGCTGGGCATGGAGGTGGAGGTTGCCCTGGCCGAGGCCGCCCCGCTGCAGGTGCAGGGGCCGAAGGCGCGCCGGGTCGTGGCCGCCCTGCTGGGCGAGGAGGTGGCCGGGCTGGGCTTCTACCGGCTGACGCGGGCGGCGCTGGGCGATATGGAGCTGGTGATCACCCGCACCGGCTGGACCGGCGAGTTCGGTTATGAGGTCTATCTCACCGACCTGGCGCGGGGGGTGGAGCTGTGGGACGCCATCCTGGCCGCCGGGCGCCCCTTCGGCCTGGCGGCGGCGGGCACCTCGGAGGCGCGCCGCATCGAGGCCGGCATCCTGGACACCGCCCGCGAAGCCTGCCCGGAGCACAACCCGTTCGAGATCGGGCTGGGGCGGCTGATCGATCTGGAAAAAGAGCTGCCCTATATCGGGCGCGAGGCGCTGCGCCGCATCCACGCCCAGGGCATCGCCCGCAAGCTGGTGGGCTATGCCACGCCGGAACGAATCGACACTGACAGGGGCAAGATGCCCTGGGAAAGCGGGCGGGACACCCTGCCCTGGCCGGTCTGCCACGGCGGCGAAAGGGTCGGCAAGGCCACCTGCGCGGTGTGGTCCTTCGCGCTGCAACGGACCATCGGCTATGCCATGGTGCCGCTGGCGCTGGCCGCCCCCGGCCAGGAGCTCGCCATAGAAACGCCGTCGGGGGCCATCGCCGCCACGGTGACGCCGGTTCCCTTCGTCGATCCCGACAAGACGCGGCTGCACCCGGAAAAGACGCGGCATTGAGCGCGGCCTGCGGACGGGGTGGCATGGCGGCGCGGCCTCGAGGCGGCAGGCGCGCCCCCTGCCCGCGCCGGAGCGCGCCGCCGTGAGCACGGCAGAGGCGAGCGAGGAGCGCCTGGTCGCCATCCTCACCCTGGCGCGCGCCGCCGGGCTGGGGCCGCGCCGCCGGGCCGCCCTGCTGCGCCGCTTCTCCAGTCCCCAGGCGGCGTTGCAGGCGCTGCCCAGGTTGGCTGCCGCCCCCGGGCGCTTCGCAGGCGTGCGCATCCCCGCCGCCGGGCCGATCCGGCGCGAACTGGCAGAGCTTGCCGGGATCGGCGGGCGCATGACCGTGGGCGGCGACAGCGCCTGGCCGCCGCTGCTGGACGAGATCGCCGATGCGCCCGCCGCCCTGGCCCTGCTGGGGCAGCCGCGCCTGCTCGCCCGCCCGGCGGTGGCGGTGGTGGGCGCCCGCAACGCCTCGGCCGGCGGGCGACGCTTTACGGAAACCCTGGCCCGCGATCTGGCCCGGGCCGGCTATGCCGTCGTCTCCGGCCTGGCGCGGGGCATCGACGCCGCCGCCCATCGCGGCGCATTGGCGGGCGGCGCATTGGCGGGCGACGCGCCAGAGGGCGGCACGGCGGCGGGCGGCACCATCGCCGTGGTGGCGGGCGGGATCGATCACGTCTATCCGCCGGAAAACGCCGCCCTGCGCGACGACATCGCCCGGCGCGGCCTGATCGTCAGCGACCAGCCCCTGGGCACGGTGCCGCGCCCCGGCCATTTCCCGCGCCGCAACCGCATCCTGGCGGGGCTGGCGCTGGGCGTGGTGGTGGTGGAGGCGACCTTGCGCTCGGGCGCGCTGATCACCGCCCGGCTGGCGGCCGAGAACGGACGCCGGGTGTTCGCCGTGCCCGGTTCGCCGCGCGACCAACGCGCGCGTGGGCCCAACCAGTTGATCCGCGCCGGCGCGGTGCTGGTGGAAAGCGGCGCCGATGTCATCGCCGGTCTGGAAACGCTGGCGGCCCGCCCGCCTCTGGCCGCCGACAGCCCGGTGTTCGCGCTGGCGCCAGCGCCCGGAACGGACGACAGCGCCGGGCCCGAACCCTTGGCGCCGCCGCCCGGGGCAGAGGAGCGCGCCGCTGCGGGCGATGGCGGGCGGGGCGGCGCGGAAGGCGAGGCGGACGATGCCCGCCAGCGGCTGGCCAGCGCGCTGGGCAGCGAGGCGGTGGAGGTGGACGAGCTGGTGCGCCGCTGCCGCATCGCGCCGGCCGCCCTCCAGACTCTGTTGATCGAGATGGAGCTGGCGGGCCGCATCGAGCGCCACCCCGGCAACAAGGTGGCGCTGGTCTGAACGCGCCCTTGACGGCGGCGGTGGGCGCCGCCAATGAAAAGGCCTTGCAACCTGGGCAAGCTGGCGCGGCGGCCATGGGCGATCACAGGCTTCGGCATCTGGCGCCTTTCCGGCGCGGCAAGGTGCGCGACCTTTACCGTCTGGATGGCGGGCGCCTGCTGATGGTCGCCAGCGACCGCATCAGCGCCTTCGACGTGGCGCTGCCGACGCCGATTCCCGACAAGGGCCGCCTGCTGACCGCCCTGTCGCTGTTCTGGTTCGAACGCCTCGCCCCCATTCTGCCCAACCATGTGCTGGGCTGCGAGCTGGACGGGCTGGCGCTGACGGACGACGAGCGCGCCTGGCTGCAAGGGCGCGCCATGGTGGTGCGCGAGGCACGGATGCTGCCGGTGGAACTGGTGGTGCGCGGCTATCTGGCCGGCAGCGCCTGGCGCGATTACCGGGCCAGCGGCGCGGTTTGCGGCATGGCGCTGCCGCCCGGCATGGCCCAGGGCGAGCGGCTGGCGCGGCCCATCTTCACGCCCGCCACCAAGGCCGACCATGGCGGCCATGACGAGGCCATCGATTTTGCCCGCATGGCGGCGCTGGTGGGCGGGGGGCTTGCCCGCCAGGCGCGGGCGGCGGCGCTGGCGCTTTACGAGGCGGCGGCGGCCCATGCCGAAGGCTGCGGCCTGATCCTGGCCGACACCAAGTTCGAAATGGGCGTGGTGGATGGCGCCCTGGTGCTGGCCGACGAATGCCTGACCGGCGACAGCGCCCGCTATTGGCCGGCCGCGGACTGGCGCCCCGGCCATATGAGCGCCGGCTTCGACAAGCAGTTCGTGCGCGACTGGCTGGATTCGCTGCCCGGCTGGGATCGGCGCCCGCCGGGGCCGGCCCTGCCCGCCCATATCGTCCGGCGCACCAGGGCGCGCTATGTCGAGGCGTTCGAGCGGTTGACCGGGCAGGCCTTCGTCTGAGGCGGGGCGGGGCGGCGTCAGCCTCCCAGCTTGACGGCGACGGCGACGAGGCAGTTCAAGGCGATTGCGGTCAGCAGCGCATAGCGTTCCACGGCGGCGACGGCGGCCCTCAACTCCGCCATCTCGGCGTGGATACGGGCCATCTCGGCGTTGAGCTTGGCCTCGAGCGCCTCCAGCTCGGCCTTGGTGACGAAACCCTCGGTGTCCAGACCCTTGATGACGGCCTTGACGAGGGCGTCCTTGGCCTTGGCCTCTTCGAGGGCGTCCTTGGCCTCTTCGAGGGCGGCGGCTTCCTTGCGCTTGCGCGCGAAGGAAACGAAGGAGAGAACGTTCGCCATGGCGCCACCCTAACCGCCGCCGCCGGCGCTGGCAAGGGGGCGGGGGAGAAAATTCTCACCCCTGTCTTTCCGGGCCTTTCCCGGCGCGGTGGGGGCGATCAGGGCGGCGGCGCCATGGCGGCGGCGGATTTCGCCAGGCGCACCAGGGTGACGAACTCGGCCCGATAGCCGAACGGGTCGTCGCCCCTGGCGCCCTGGGCCAGGGCGATGACGCGGTCGTAATCGAAGGCGCCGGTGTAGCGCCCGCCGCGCAGCAGCTGGCCGAAGGCGGCCACCGCCGCCGCGAAGCGCAGGTTTTCGGGGGCCTGTGCGCTGCTTTCGAAAAGATCGGCGGCGGTCACCGGGTGGGCGATTGTGGCGCCGGATTCGGCCCCTGGCAGCTTGTAGCGCAGCTTCAGGAAAGCGATCTCGCCGGCGAAGGCTCTCCCTTCCCCTTGCGGCTGGCCGTAGCGCAGCGGTTCGATCAGGCGGGCGGGCGAGTCTGGCGGCGTCAGCTCGTAGAGGGCGGTGACGGCGTGGCCGGCGCCGATTTCGCCGGCATCGACCTTGTCGTTGGCGAAGTCTTCCCGGGCCAGCAAGCGGGTTTCGTAGCCGATCAGCCGGTATTCGGCCACCATGGCCGGGTTGAACTCCACCTGCACCTTCACGTCTTCGGCGATCGGGAACAGCATCGCCGTCGCCTCCTCCACCAGCACTTTGCGCGCCTCTGGCAGGGAGTCGATATAGGCGGCGTTGCCGTTGCCGTTCTGGGCCAGGCGCTGCATCAGCGCGTCGTTGTAGTTGCCCATGCCGAAGCCCAGCACCGAGAGGAAGACGCCGCCTTCCCGCTGGCGGGCGATGTAGCCTTCCAGCTGGTCCGGATCGGATATGCCCAGGTTGAAATCGCCGTCGGTGGCCAGGATGACGCGGTTGATGCCGTCTGGCACGAAATGGCGTTGGGCCAGCAGATAGGCCTGGCGCAGCCCCTCGCCGCCGGCGGTGGAGCCGCCGGCATGAAGGCTTTCCAGGGCGGCCAGGATGCGGGCGCGGCGGGCGGCTCTGGTGGGTGGCAGCACCGTGCCGGCCGCCCCGGCATAGGTGACGATGGCCACCCTGTCGTCGTCGTTCAGCGTCTCCAGCAACAGTTTGAACGAGGCGATCAGCAGCGGCAGCTTGTCCGGCGCGTCCATGGAGCCCGAGCTGTCGATCAGGAACACCAGATTGGCGCGCGGGGCGGCGGCGCGTTCCAGCCGCCGGCCCTGGATGGCGATGCGCAGCAGCGTGGTGGCGTCGTTCCAGGGCGTGGGCATCGCCGCGACGTGGATGGCGAAGGGCCGCTCGCCATCCTGGGGCGGGGCATAGCCGTAGGGGAAATAGTTCACCAGCTCTTCCACGCGCACCGCGTCCGGCGGCGGCAGCACGCCCCGGTTCAGGGCGGCGCGCAGGAAGCCATAGGAGGCGGTATCCACATCGATCGAGAAGGTGGAGACGGGCCGTTCGGCCGCCAGCCTGACCGGATTGGGATCGAAGGCGGCGAAGCGGTCGCGCCCCCAGTCGCGATAGGAGGGCGAAGGCTCGTCCAGCAGGAAGGGGTCCGCGTCCGCGACGCCGGGCGCCATGGAAAGCGACGCCACCCCGTCCAGGTCGAACGATTGGGGCAGCGCCGAAACGCTCATGCCGGTTTCCGCCTGGGGCAGCGCCTGGACGCTCTCGCTGAGCGTGAACGCAGTGTCGGGCTCCGCCTGGGGCGGCGGCGCGGGGAGGGCCTCGGCGCTTATCGGGGCCTCGATGCTCTCGCTGGCGCTTTCGGCGGGCGTGCCCGGCGCCGGTGGCGCGAATGGGTAGAGATGGATGGCGAAGCCCAGCAGCAGGGCGAGGCTGGCTCCGCCGGCAAGGGCGTAGGGGCGCGGCAGCGACATGACGGGTCTCCACAGCCAGGACATGACGCCATGGGGCGTCCATCTGCTGTGACGCGCCCTGGCCCCGATTCCTTGGCCCATTTCTCCTTGGCCCATTTCCTGGCGGTGGCGATCGAAGGCCGCCAGGGCGGCCGCCAGGGCCCGGGCCTGCGCCTGGGGCGAGGGGCGCGGCTTTTCGGCGCGGAGCGCCCGGGCCAGCCGTTCCAGCCGGTCGTCGGTCCGGTCGCTCATGGGGTTTCCTCCTCGGCGGCCGCCATGGCGCGCAGGCGTTTGCGCAATTGGTGCATGCGCCACGACACGGTGGCCTCGGATATGCCCAGCACCTGGCCGGCTTCCGCGTGGCGCAGGCCTTCTTCCAGCACCAGGGCGGCCGTCGCCCGCAGCTCCGGCGGCATCCGGGCCAGGGCCTGGCGCAGCCAGGCCAGCTCGTCCTCCTGGCGGGCGCGCTCGGCCCGGCGCAGGGCGTCGGCCTCGGCATAGTCGCGCTCGTGGCGGCGCCTTGCGGCGTCGCGCCTGGCCGCATCGCGGGTCCGGTTCACCACCACCCGGTAGAGCCAGGTGGTGAAGCGGGCCTCGCCGCGCCAGGACGCCAGGCGGGCCGGCAGGGCGATGCACACCTCCTGGGCCAGGTCTTCGGCCGCGTCGTCGCCCAGGATACGGGCGGCGAGGCGGTAGATGCGCCGGTAATGGCGTTCCACCAGGGCGGCGAAGGCCGCCCGGTCTCCCTCGCAGGCGCGACGCACCAGGGTGGCGTCGTCGTCTTCGCTCATGCAGCGATCCATCGCAGGGTCAGACGGGGCGGGGGCGGGATTCCTTGGCCGGCGGGGGAGTTTTTCCGGCTTCACGCGCCAGGGAGATGCGAGGGCCGGCCCTATGGGTCCGGGCGCCATAGCGTCTGGCCTAGCGATCGCGCCTCCTTCCGGTCATGGGCAGTCACCACAGTAGCACCAAGGCGAAAATCCGCCAGGGGGCTGCGCCCCCTGGACCCCCAAGAGCTAAGGAGGCCACGACTCACGGCGCAAGCGTCCGGGCAACACGGAAGCCGAGGAAGTGGCTGCGGCTCCCGGTGCCACCCCCGCTGCGACCCGCAGAACGGAGGCCCCCCGGTCTGCGGTCCCAGGAGCCACCGCGCAAAACGCGCACGGAACAGTTCCCCGACTCCCATGCGCTCCCGTCCCTCGGCGCGCCCGCATAGTCACCGTTCCAGCAATCCTCGACCCACTCCCACACATTGCCGTGAACATCGTGCAAGCCAAAACGGTTCGCAGAAAACGAACCCACAGAAACCGTCCGCTCACGATACTCACCCTCGCGGCCACTGCCATAGGTTGCATACCCATAGTAGTTCGCCTGCTCCGTCGAAATCGTCTCCCCGGTGTGGAACGGTGTCGTCGTCCCCGCCCGCGCGACATATTCCCATTCCGACTCGCTCAATAGGCGATACTCCACGCCCGTCTCCCTCCTCAGCCAGCGCACATAAGCCTGCGCATCGTCCCAACTGACATAGATCACGGGGCGGCGCCCGCGGCCCCAGCCCCTATCGTCCGGGCGGTAGCCGCCGCAGCTCGCACAAGCATCCCATTCCGCGAACGTCACCTCGTAAACGCCCACCGCGAATGGCTGCGAGATCGTCACACGATGCTCCGGACCCTCATTGTCCCAGCGCTCCTCCTCCGACGCAGGCGAACCCATCGTGAAGCTTCCCGCAGGAACCACAACCATCTCGGGGCAGTTCGCGCAATCCCGAAAAACCTGGCCAACCTGCCAGCGCGGCGCCTCTTCCAGCAGCTCTGCCCGGACGAAGCCCAGGGCTTCCGACGGTTTGTCAGCCAGATCGACTTGCAGCCAGCCTCCGGAGCTTCCCGTTACCTTCACCCGCTCGCCAGCGGCGAGGACGAGCAGCTTTTCGTAGTTCTCGTCGGGGCCGCTCCTCACCGGGGCGGCGCGCCGGGCCTGCATGGCGCGGTCGGCGGCGGCGATGCAGAGATCCTCATCGGTCTGCCGGCCGTTCTGCATACACCAGCGCTGGCGGCCGTTGGAACCGCGCAGGATCCACAGGCCATGAACCACGTCATCCACGAGATGGGCTTCCGACACTCCGCCATCGGGGTGGCCGAAGGTCCAATAGCCATCGCCGCGCCTGCCCTCGCGATATTCGCCTGCCTCCCAGAACGTCACCCATGCGCCGTCGTTGTCCTGGAAACGCCATGTCGTTTTGCCCTGGCCGGAGGCCTTGCCAGCGACGCAGGCGCCGGACCAGGTGACCTTATTCTGACGCTTCGGGTACGGATTCCAGAGATAGCAACCGGGGTGGTTTTCCACCACGATCCAGCAGGCTGGCTCGCCCTCCTGGCCGGTGCAGCGCGGGCGCGGGCCCGGCGCGCAATCCGCCAGCAGGGTGGCCATGCCGTCTTCGGTGAGATAGCCGGTGGCCTCGATTGCGGGCCAGCCTTCCTGCCAGGAGCGAAGCGCCATGCGCGTGGCGGAGCCGAAGGCGCCATCGGGCGCGCCGGCAGCGAAGCCCAGCTGCACCAGGCAGGCCTGGAGGCGTTTGCGCGCCGTTTCATCCAGGGCCAGCGCCCGTTCTTCCTTCTGGGCCTCGGTGTCGCAGCCCTTTTGGTCTTCCAGAAGATCGTAGGTGGAGCCGTCGAAATCGGTGGTGAGGAAGGATTCCTTGCGGGCGCCGCCGGCCTCGGCGAGGAGGTCGCGCTCTTCCGAATTTTCTTCCGTGTAGTCCCATGGCAGGCGGCCGTCGCCATCGGCGATGCAGGGATCGGCCCCGCGCGACAGCAACAGCGCGATCTCTTGCGCGGCCCCGCCCGATCTGGGCGCGGCGGTGGCCTTTCTGGCCGCGTGGCTTAGCGCCGTGGCGCCGTCGTCGTCCTGTATGTCCGGGTCGGCGCCGGCGGCGAGGAGGGTCTGGATGGCCTGCAGCCCGTCGTCGTCATAGTTGCTGCGGTGGGAGAAGATGGCGTGCATGATGGCCGTTCTGCCGGCTATGTCCTTGATGTCGGGGTCGGCGCCATGCTTCAGAAGCAGGCGGATATGATCCTGGCGGGCGATGGCCGCAGACGAGCTTTTGATGGCCATCGTCAGCGGCGTGACGCCGTTGACCTCGCGCCGATTGGGGTCGGCGCCGGCTTCGAGAAGGGCCTGCAGAATATCCTGGCGCCCCCCGCCACCGCCCAGCGGCAGGGAGGCCTCGTATGCGTTCCGCCATTGGCTCCTGCTGTTGTAGGTGCCTCTGTCGTGGACGATGCCGACGTAGGTTCTGTAAGGCGTGAGCGGACCCCCGATACCGAGCTCCACCGAGGTATAGACGGCGTGCAGCGGCGTGACGCCACGGTTGTCCTGAAGGTTCGGATCGGCCCCGCAACGCACCAGCAACGGGATGGCCCGGGGGCCGGAGGTTCTGGCATCGATGGCTCCGCTGATGCCCTCCTGCGCGGCGGCGACGTGAAGCGGGCTGGCGCCATAGGTGCTTTGCGCATTGCAATCGGCGCCGTACGAGACGATGGCGCCCATGACATCCAGCTGCACCGGGGCCACATAATGCAGGGCCGTGTGGCCGAATTGGTCCAGCGGCCGGTCGATGTCGTCGATCGTGGCGCGCACCCATTCCATCACCCGGAAGAGGGCGGACCTGTCGTGCCATATTTCGTGGAGGGCGCGGGCGAATTCGAGATCGGTGGGCGGCTGGGGTTTTTCCTCGGCCGCCGGGGCTTCCTGCTCGGTGGATATGTCGATCTGGATCGTCGGCGTCTGCTCCTCGGCGGGCGGGGCCACCGCTTCGGCCGCCGGCGCCTCTCCTTCGGTCGCCAGGGCCTCCTTCTCGGCTGCCAGGGCTTCCCTCTCCGCTGCCAGAGCCTCTTTTTCGGCCGCCAGGGCCTCTTTCTCTGCGGCCAGAGCCTCCTTCTCGGCCGCCAGGGCTTCTTCCTCGGCCGTTGGAGTGTCGTCATCGAACACGGAAATAAGCGAATCTATAGGTTCGGAAACGAAACCGGGAACATCTATATCTATGCCGAGATCCTCGAAATCGTAGCCCTTGAGGACCGGGGTCTCTTCCCGCTGCGCCGAAGCCGGCTGAAGCGTGGCGACAAGCACCGCCAACACCGCAGCCATGGCGATCGGCAAGATGGGACAGCCACAGTTCCCGTGCTTACGCATGCCGTTCGCCCCCCTTCGCATACACCCAGGATGCTGCGTCCGTAGTTTTCGCACCGAACCGGTTCCCGTCGCAAGCCCGGCGCAGCAAAGCCTCGTCGTCTTCGCTCATGCACCGATCATCGCAGGGTCAGACGGGGTGGGGGCGGGATTCCTTGGCCGGTGAGGGAGTTTTTTTCGCCGCGTCATGTGGGGCGGCGGGGCGTTCCCATCTCTCGAGGCCATTGACGGCGGCGGGGGGTGGGCCTTCAAGATGGGGCGCCTGCCCGAAGGGCGGCGGGGGCGAAGGGGCCGGCGATGGCGACCCGCCCTCGTGCTGGTGGAGTGGCCGTTATGGTGCTGCGCTGGTTCCGCTCCGACAATCGCCTGCCCTGGGTTGTGCTGGCCCTGGTGCTGGCCGCGGGTTGGAGCACCAGCGGCCTGATCTTCCGCCATATCGAGCATGCCTCGGCGCCGCAGACGATCTTCTATCGCAGCCTGTGCCTTGCCTTTGCCGTCACCGTCTTCGTGGCCTGGCGCTATCGCATCGCCACGCCGCGCGCCTTTCGCGCCGTCGGCTGGCCCGGCATCGTCGGCGCCCTGGGGCTGGGGCTGGCGTCGGTGACCTTCATCATGGCGATCGAGCGCACCACCATCGCCAATATCAGCTTTCTGATCGCCGCCGCGCCCTTCTTCGTGGGCGTGCTGGCCTGGACCGCGATGGGCGAGGCGATGTCGCGCCGCACCCAGGCCGCCACCGCTCTGGCCATGGTGGGCGTGGCGGCGATGGTGTGGGAAGGCTTTGCCTTCGGCACCTGGGACGGCAATCTGCTGGCGCTGGCCTGCGCCTTTCTGTCCTCGTTCTATATCGTTGCCGTGCGCTTCGGTCAGCGCATCGACATGGTGCCCACCGTGGCCCTGGCCGGCGTGGTGGCGGCCGCCACGGCGGCGGCGATGACCTCGAGCTTTGCCATCGGCTGGCACGATCTGGCGCTGTGCGCGTTGCAGGGCATTTTCGTCAGCGCGCTGTGCAACGGCCTGTTCACGCTGTGCGCGCGCCATCTGCCGGCGGCCGAACTGACCGTGCTGTCGATGATCGAATCGGTGCTTTCGCCCATCTGGGTGCTGATCGCCTTTGCCGAAGTGCCGACCGGGCTGACCATCGCCGGCGGGGCCATCGTGCTGGCGGCGGTGGCGTTTCAGGCCCTGCGCCCGGCTGGCCAGCGGCGGCGCCATCCCCCATGATGGCGGCGACGTTTGCCCCGGGATCGCCTGTCATGAAGATCGGTTTCATCGGCCTGGGCCAGGTCGGCGGCAAGCTGGCCGCCAGCCTGCTGCGCAACGGCTTCGAACTGGTGGTGCGCGACCTGGACCGGGACGCCGCCCGCCCCCTGCTGGACCGGGGCGCCGCCTGGGGCGAAACGCCGGCCGCCATGGCGGCGGCCTGCGACCTGGCGATCACCTGCCTGCCCTCGCCCGCCGCCAGCGCCGCCGTGCTGGAGGGCGAAGACGGCCTTCTGGCCGGGCTGCGCCCCGGCACGCTGTGGGCGGAGATGAGCACCACCGATGCGGCCGAGATGCGGCGGCTGGGCGCGCTAGCCGCGGCCAGGGACGTGGGCGCGGCCGACTGCCCGGTTTCCGGCGGCTGCCACCGCGCCGCCAGCGGCAACATCGCCATCTTCGCCGGCTGCGAGCGGGGTGTGTTCGAGCGCCTGTTGCCGGTGCTGGCGGCCATGGGCCGGCACATTCTGCACACCGGGCCGCTGGGCTCGGCCTCGATTCTGAAGGTGGCCACCAACTATCTGGCCACCGCCCATCTGGTGGCCCTGGCCGAGGCGCTGGCCACCGCGAAGCTGGCCGGCATGGACCTTGCCACCGCCTATGAGGCGATTCGCATCTCTTCGGGCAACTCCTTCGTTCACGAGACCGAAGGCCAGGTAATCCTGAACGGCAGCCGCGACATCGGCTTCACCATGGGGCTGGTGTCCAAGGATGTCGGCCTGTTCCAGGATCTGGCCCGGGAGCTGGGCGCGCCGCTGGAGCTGGCGCCGCTGCTGGTTGCGATCTTCCAGGACGGCGAGGCCCGCTATGGCGCCGGCGAGCATTCGCCCAACATCGTCCGCCGCCTGGAACAGGCCTGCGGCATCGCCGTGCGGGCGCCGGGCTTTCCGCCCGAAATGATCGATGACGAACCGGAAGCGCCGGGATATGAGGTGGTGCCCGGGAGCGCGGGAGGAGAACGATGACGGCAGAAGGCGGGATGCGGGCCAACCCCGATCTGCCCAACCCCGATCTGGTGGTGGGGCCGGACGGGCGCGAGGCCTGGAATACGGCCTGGCGGCGGCGCTGGGGCTTTCACAACCTGCACCGCATCGTCCGCTATGGCTTTCACCTGAGAAGCCCGCGCGTGCTGGGGCTGGAACGGCGCATCGACCGGCGCATCGGCGATCTGCCCGAAGTGCGCCGCCTGACCGGCAGCGGCTTCTTTTCCGCCATGGTGGTGCTGCGGGGCGAGGTGCTGGCCTTCGAGGCCTATGCGCCGGATTTCGGCCCCGCAAGCCCCCACAGCGTCATGTCGATCTCCAAGACCGCCATGAACCTGATGGTGGGGCGCCTGGTGGCCGAAGGCCGGCTGGACCTTTCCGCCCGGGTGCGCGACTGGCTGCCGGAGATCGGCAGCGGCTATGCCGAGGCGACGCTCCAGGACGTAATGGATATGAACGTCGTCAACGACTATTCGGAGGACTATTCCGATCCCGAAACGACGGCGCTGATCCACGGGGCCGTCATGGGCTGGCGCCTGCCGCCGGCGGGCGAGGCGGAAAGCGACGGGCGCGCCTTTCTGTGCACCGTCGCCAGCGACGATATCGTCAACCGCAGCGGCGAACCCCACTACAAATCCGCCAACACCGATGTCATGGGCTGGGTGGTGGAGCGCGCCGGCGGCAGGCCGCTGCGCGAGCTTTTCATCGACATCGTCGAGGCGGCGGGGCTGGAAGGCGCGCTTTACATGTCCTGCGACCGGGCGGGCGTGCCCAATCTCAACGGCGGCATCTCCATGACCGCGCGCGACCTGGCCCGCTATGGCCTGCTGTTCACGCGCGGCGGGCGCGGCAGCGATGGGCGCCAGGTGGGCAGCGCCGATTTCATCGCCGCCACCCTGGCCCGGACCGGCCCGCGCTATCCGCCGCCGGCCGAGCGCATCGCCTATGGCAACCAGATGCGCAGCGACGGCCACTGGCTGGGCCATGGCGGCTGGGGCGGCCAGTTCATGCTGGTGGCCCCGGCCAGCCGGACCGTGGTGGTTTTCTTCAGCGTCCTGGAAAACGAGGACGCCAGCGACTGGGACTATCAGCTGGAGACCATCGCCATGGCCGAACAAATCGCCGCCATGGTCCCTGCCCAATAGCGACAGGGCCCGATAGCGACGGGGCCTAATAGCGATAGGGCTTGCCGGCCTCGGCCATCACCCGGTTGTAGCGGCGGAAGATCTCCACCACGCGGGCGGCACGTGGGCCGGTGGCCGCGATCTCGTCCCAGAAGGCGACCGCCTCGGCCTCCACCCTGGCCCATTCGTCGTCCGGGATGGTGGTGAGCTTCATCTTGGTGCCCTGGGTGCGCAGATGGGCCTCGCCGCCCCAATACCAGTGCTGGCGATAGTAATGGGAGGAATCCATCGCCAGCCGCCACAGGCTTTTGAGATGGTCGGGGAGCTGGTTCCAACGCTCCTCATTGGCGAAGAAATGGCCGATCCAGGCCCCGGAGATGTTGTTGGTGAGGAAGTAGTCGGTGACATCGGCCCAGCCCACCGTGTAGTCCTCGGTGATGCCCGACCAGGCGATGCCGTCGAGCTCGCCGGTCTGCACCGCGACCTCGATATCCTCCCAGGGCAGGGTGACCGGCACCACCCCGAAGCGCTGCAGGAAGCGCCCGGCGGTGGGGAAGGTGAAGACGCGCTTGCCCTCGAGGTCGTCCAGGCTCCAGATCGGCTCCTTGGTGGCGAAATGGCACGGGTCCCACGCCCCGGCCGAGAGCCATTTGACGCCGCCGACCTCGGCATAGGCTTCGTCCCAGATCTCGCCCAGCCCGTATTGGTTGAACAGCACCGGCACATCGAGGCTGTAGCGCAGGGCGAGCGGGAAATAGCCGCCGAAGACCGAGACATCGGTGGGGGCAGCGATGGAATCGTCGTCGGACTGGACGGCGTCGATGGTGCCGTTCTGCATGGCGCGGAACAGCTCGCCCGTGGGCACCAGCTGATCGGCGAAGAACAGCTCGATCTCCATCTCGCCATTGGCGGCCCGGTTGAAGGCATCCACCGCCGGGCGGATGACGTGCTCGGCCAGCGCCGGGCCGGCATAGGTCTGCAACCGCCAGCGGATCGGCGACTGCCCATGCACGGCCGGGGCCGCCAGCAGCGTTGCGCCGGCCGCCGCGCCGCCTTTCAGGAACGAGCGTCTGGATCCGGGGCTGGATTCGGGTCTGGATGCGGTCATCTCTGCCTCCCCGCTTGCGGTGCCGCGCCAGTGTGGCCGAAACCGGGCGGCAGGCCAAGCGGCTCACTTGCCATAGACGATGCCCGGCAGCCACAGGGCCAGACCGGGGAAGGCCATGACCAGGGCCAGGGCGAGCAGCATCACCGCCACGAAGGGCGCGATCGAGCGGTAGATGTCGATCAGGCCCACCTCGGGCGGGGCCATGGCCCGCATCAGGAACAGGTTGTAGCCGAAGGGCGGCGTCATATAGGCGATCTGGCAGGTGATGGTGTAGAGCACCCCATACCAGACCAGATCGAAACCCAGCGCCTTCACCAGCGGCACATAGAGCGGGGCCACGATCACCAGCATGGCGGTATCGTCGAGGAAGGTGCCCATCAGGATGAAGGAGAGCTGCATCAGGATCAGCACCTCCCAGGGGCCCATCCCCAGCCGGTCCAGGAAGAAGCCTTCCAGCGCCCGCTTGGCCCCCAGCCCGTCGAACACGGCGCCGAAGCACAGCGCCGCCATGATGATCCACATGAACATGCAGCTGACCGCCAGCGTCTTGCGCAGCGTGGCCTCGATGGTCCGCCGGTCCAGCCGGCGGCGGGACCAGGCGGCCAGGGTGGCCGTGACGGCGCCCACCGCCGAGCTTTCCACCAGGCTGGTCACGCCCAGCAGAAACAGGCCGGTCATGGACGCGAAGATCAGGAAGGGCAGGATGCCGGCCCGCAGCAGGCGGAGCTTCGCCGCCAGGCTCACCTGTTGGCGCTCGCTGCGGGGCAGCACCGGCCCCAGATGGGGCTGGAGCTGGCAGCGGACCACGATATAGACCACGAACAGCGCCGCCATCGTCAGGCCCGGCACGGCGCCGGCCAGCCACAGCTGGCCCACCGGCTGACGCGCGATCATGCCATAGAGCACCAGCACCACGCTGGGCGGGACCAGGATGCCCAGCGACGAACCCGCCTGGATGACGCCGGTGACCATGATCTTGTCGTAGCCGCGCCGCAGCAGCTCCGGCAGGGCGATGGTGGCGCCGATGGCCATGCCGGCGACCGAAAGCCCGTTCATGGCCGAGATCACCACCATCAGCAGGATGGTGCCCACCGCCAGCCCGCCCTTCAGCGGCCCCATCCAGACGTGGAACATGGTGTAGAGATCGTCGGCGAGGCGCGATTCCGAGAGGATGAAGCCCATATAGATGAACAGCGGCAGGGTGATGAGCGGATACCACTTCATCAGCTTCATGGCCGCGCTGAAGGCGATCTCGCCGCCGCCGGTGCCATAGAGCAGCAGCGCGGCAGCCACGGCGACGAAGCCGATGGCGCCGAACACCCGCTGGCCGGTCATCAGCATCGCCATCATGCTGGCGAACATCAGCCCGGCGATGAGCTCGTAGCCCATCTATAGCTCGATCCCGCGCCAGGTGGCGAAATCGCGCAGCATCACGGCCACGGCCTGGAGGATCGTCAGCGCCACGCCCAGGCACATGACGATCTTGATCGGCGCCATATAGGGCGCCCAGGCCGAATAGCTGCGCTCGCCATAATCCAGGGCGTAGGCGGTGCTGGAGATGCCGCCATAGAGCAGCACGCCCAGATAGAAGAGCAGGAACAGCACCGTGACGCAGTCGGCGATGGCCCTGGCGCGCGGCGTCCAGCCGGCATAGAGCAGGTCCATGCGCACATGCTCGCCCTGCTGCATCGAATAGGGGCCGCCCAGGATGTAGTAAGCGACCATGGTGAACTGGGCCATCTCCAGCGTCCATTGCGCCGGCAACAGGAAGGCCTTGGAAAAGCTGGAATAGAGCAGGATCGCCATCAGCGCGAAGATCAGATACATGGCCAGCCGCCCCACCCGGCGGCTGACCGCTTCGACGCAGCGGACATAGCTTTTCAGGGCTGCGGGCATGGCGGCCGCTGCCGGCGCATGGCATGGGGCGCCGCGGCGGCGGACCGTCGCGACGGTCTTGCCGGTCGCGCCCGTTGCGCGCTGCCGGTCCCGGCGGTCATTCGGCAAGGCCCGGTGGCGGCGGCGGGTTGCGCCCAGCCAGCAGGAATTCCCTGCCCGCCTTCACCCGCGCCCTGCCGTCATAGGTGACGATGTCGGCGGTGGCGTAGGTTTCCGACCAGCGTTCGGGCAGATAGCTGCCGCTGCCGACCACATCGATGGGCGCCCCGGCCTCTGCCATCACCTTGCATTTGGCCGGATCGAAGCCGGAGGAGGCGGCGATCTTCACCTTGCGGAAGCCTTCGGCGTCGAGCCTTTCGCGCATGTGCCAGATGGCGGCGGCGGAGACACCGGCACCGATCAGATAGCGCAGCTCCCTCTCCGAACGGTAGCCGCGGATGGCCTCGGGGCGGTTGCGCTCCAGCACGGCATAGCTTCCGGGCGGATCCAGGCCTTCGACGAAGCGTCCGCCGCCGGTATCCAGCCTGACCGAAAGCTCGCCCGCCGCCGCCAGCTCTGGAAAGCGGCGGCACACCGCCAGCGCGTCGCTGATCTCGCGCCCGAAATAATCCACCAGCACGGTGAGCGGCACGCCCGGATTGGCCTGGCGGAACATCTCCGCCGCCCGCACCGTTCCGCCGGCATAGCCGATCAGCGCATGGGGCATGGTGCCAAGCCCCGCGCGGTTGCCGAAGTAATGGGCGGTGGCGTCGGTGGCGTTGCCCACGAAGCCCTTTGCGCCGGCCTCGCGCCTCGCCCGGGCAGAGCCGACCGAGGCGGCATAGGCCATCATCTCGGCCATCTCGGTGCCGGCGCAATGGCGCGCGTCCATGGCCACGAAGGCGGCCCGGGGCAGGGCCGCGCACATGGCATAGGCGTTGTGGGCCGCCACGCAGGCCGGCCCCAGCTTCTGCAGGAACAGGGTTTCGAGATCGACCAGGGCGGAGAGCGGCCCCGAGATATAGGCCACAGGCTCGCCGGCACCGACCCAGCTGCCTTCCTGGAAACGCAGGTCGATGGCAAAGGCGGCGGAACGGGCGCGGGCCACCGCCTGCAGCCATGCGATCATCAGGCGCGGGGCCGAGACCACGGGGCGGCGCATGAAGACCGCATAGGTGACGCGGCAATCGCCGAACGCCCGGACCGTCGCGCGGCTGCGGTTGAAATAGGCGTCCGTCCAGCGCCCGATGGCCGCCCCGCCGGGCCATATGCCGTCGCCGCTGTCGGGTCTGCGGGCCATGGCGGCGGCTATGCTATTGGGCCGCCACGGCGCGGACCTCTCCGCTGCGCTCCTCGCGAAGCTGTTCGGCGACCAGGAAGGCGAGCTCCAGGGCCTGGCTGGCGTTGAGCCGCGGATCGCAATGTGTGTGGTAGCGGCTGGAGAGGTCGTCGGCGCCGATGGCCTGGGCGCCGCCCAGACATTCGGTGACATCGCGCCCGGTCATCTCGAAATGGACGCCGCCGGCATGGCTGCCCAACGCCCTGTGGACGGCGAAGAAGCCCTTCACCTCCTTCAGGATGCGGTCGAACGGCCTGGTCTTGTAGCCGTTGGGCGCCTTGACGGTGTTGCCGTGCATGGGATCGCAGGACCACACCACATGGCGGCCTTCGGCGGCCACGGCGCTGACCAGCGGCGCCAGGTCTGCCTCCACCCGCTCGGCGCCCATGCGCGCGATCAGCGTCAGGCGGCCGGGCTGGTTGGCCGGGTTCAGGATGTCGATCAGGCGGAGCAACGCATCGGGTTGCAGCGACGGCCCGCATTTGAGGCCCAGCGGGTTCGCCACGCCGCGCAGGAACTCGACATGGGCGTGATCGGCCTGGCGGGTGCGGTCGCCGATCCAGAGCATGTGGGCGGAGGTGTCATACCAGCGGCCGGTGGTGGAATCGACCCGGGTCATGGCCTCCTCATAGGGCAGCAGCAGCGCCTCGTGGGAGGTGTAGAACCCGGTCTCGCGCATCTGCGGCACGCTGGCGGAGGTGATGCCGCAGGCCTCCATGAAGGAGAGCGCCTCCTGGATGCGCTCGGCCATCTCGGCATAGCGGTGGCCCAGGGGGCTGTCGGCGACGAAATCGTTGTTCCAGGCGTGGACCCGGTGCAGGTCGGCGAAACCGCCCTGGGCGAAGGCGCGCAGCAGGTTCAGCGTCGCCGCCGCCTGGTGATAGGCGCGCAGGATGCGCTGCGGGTCCGCCTGGCGGGCCTGGCGGTCGAACTCGATGCCGTTGACGATGTCGCCGCGATAGCTGGGCAGCTCGACGCCGTTCTGGCTTTCGGTCGGCGCCGAGCGCGGCTTGGCGAACTGGCCCGCCATGCGCCCGACCTTCACCACCGGCAGCGAGGCGCCGAAGGTCAGCACCACCGCCATCTGCAGCAGCACCTTGAAGGTGTCGCGGATGGTGTCGGGGTGGAATTCGGCGAAGCTTTCGGCGCAATCGCCGCCCTGAAGCAGAAAGGCCTTGCCCGCCGCCACATCGGCCAGCGCCCGCCTCAGGCTGCGCGCCTCGCCTGCGAAGACCAGCGGCGGAAAACCGCGCAACTCGCCCTCCACCGCCGCCAGGCGGGCGGGGTCGGGATAGGAAGGCAGTTGCAGCGCCGGAAAGGCGCGCCAACTGGACGGAATCCATGCCGCACTCATCGCCGATAACCTCGCCTTGGTTCGCGGACGCGGCGCTCTATACGCCCGCCGGCGGGCATTTTCCAGCGAAACCGCCTACCCGCCCCGAGGCGCGGCCTCGGCACCGGCGCGGCGGACCGGGGCTCTCATGGTGACGAACTCCTCGGCGCTGGTGGGATGGATGCCGACGGTGGCATCGAATATGGCCTTGGTGGCGCCCGCTTTGAGCGCCACGGCGAAGCCCTGGATGGTTTCGCCGGCCTCCGGCCCCACCATATGGGCGCCGATCACGCGGTCGCTGCTGCGCACCACCACCAGCTTCATCAGCGTGCGCTCCCGGTTCAGCGAGACGGTGTGCTTCAGGGGGCGGAAGACGCTGAGGTAGATATCGATGTCGTCGCCATGGGCCGCGCGCGCCTCGGCCTCGCTGAGGCCGACGCTGGCGACGGGCGGCTGGGCGAAGACGGCGTGGGGCACATTGGCGTAATCCATCGCCATGGGCCGGCCGCCGAACAGGGTGGCGGCCAGCGCCATGGCCTCGGCGATGGCGACGGGGGTGAGTTCGACCCGGCCCAGCACATCGCCCAGGGCCAGGATCGACGGCACATCGGTGCGAAATCGCTCGTCCACGGGGACGGTGCCGTCGTCGTTCACCGTCACACCCGCCTGCTCCAGCCCCAGGCCGCGGGTGGCGGGGCGGCGCCCGGTGGCATACATCGCCGTGTCGGTTGCGATCCTGTCGCCGTCTTCCAGCACCATGGCGAGTCCCGGGCCGTTCTTTTCCACCGCCGCCACCCGGCAATCGAAGCGCAGGTCGATCCCCTTGGCGGCCATCTCGCGGGCCAGATGGTGGCGGATGTCGTCGTCGAAGCCGCGCAGGAAGCAGGGGCCGCGGTAGCACAGCGTCACCTCCACGCCCAGGCCGTGGAAGATGCCCGCGAATTCCACCGCGACATAGCCACCGCCGACGATGACGATGCGTTCGGGCAGACGGTCCAGAAAGAAACATTCGTTGGAGGTGATGACGTGTTCCCTGCCGGGGATGACCGGCACATGGGGCCAGCCGCCGACGGCGACCAGAATGTTGGCGGCCCGGATGCGGCGGCCTTCGAACGCGACCTCGTGGGGACCGACGATATGGGCGCGGCCTTCCAGCAGCTCGCAGCCGGCTTCGCCCAGAAGCTGCCGGTAGATGCCGTTCAGGCGCTGGATCTCGGCCGTCTTGTTGTCGCGCAGCGTGGCCCAGTCGAAATCGGCGCCGTCTATCCGCCAGCCAAAGCGGCGGGCATCGCGAAACTCCTCGCTCACATGGGCGGCATAGGCAAACAGTTTCTTGGGCACACAGCCGACATTGACGCAGGTGCCGCCCCAATGGCGCCGTTCGGCGATGGCAACGCGGGCACCGTAGGCGGCCGACATGCGGGCCGCGCGCACACCGCCGGAACCGCCGCCTATGACGAACAGGTCGTAATCGTAGCGGGGCACCTTCCCTCCTCGCCTACCGCAACGCCTGCTAGCGGTCCACCCCGGCGATGCAGACATATTTGGCCTCGACATATTCGTCGATGCCCATATGGCTGCCTTCCCGCCCGATGCCCGATTCCTTGACGCCGCCGAAGGGCGCCACCTCGGTGGAGATGATGCCGGTGTTGACGCCGACAATGCCGTATTCCAGCGCTTCGCCGACGCGCCAGATACGGCCGATATCGCGGCTGTAGAAATAGCTGGCCAGGCCGAACTCGGTGTCGTTGGCGAGCGCGATGGCCTCCTGCTCGCTTTCGAAGCGGAACAGCGGGGCGAGCGGGCCGAAGGTTTCATCGCGGGCAACCAGCATTTGCGGATTCACATCGGTCATCACGGTGGGCTGGAAATAGCTGCCGCCCAGGGCATGGCGCCCGCCGCCGGTGAGGATGAGGGCGCCTTTGGATCTGGCGTCGGCTATGTGTTCTTCCACCTTGGCTACGGCGCGCCGGTCGATCAGGGGGCCTTGGTGGATGCCTTCTTCCAGGCCGTTGCCTACCTTCAGCTTCGAGACTTCGGCGGCCAGTTTGGTGGCGAAGTCGTTGTAGATGCCGGATTGGACGTAGATGCGGTTGGCGCACACGCAGGTCTGGCCCATGTTGCGGAATTTGGAGGCTATGGCGCCGGCTACTGCGGCCTCCAGGTCGGCGTCGTCGAAGACCAGGAAGGGGGCGTTACCGCCCAGCTCCATGGTGACCTTTTTGACCGTGGAGGCCGACTGGGCCAGCAGTTTCTTGCCGATTTCGGTGGAGCCGGTGAAGGTGATCTTGCGCACCGTGGGGTTGGTGGCGAGTTCGGCGCCGATGGCGTCCGCCTGGCCGGTGACCATGTTCAGCACGCCCTTGGGGACGCCGGCGCGCTGAGCCAGCTCGCACAGCGCCAGGGCCGAATAGGGGGTGGCGCTGGCCGGCTTGCAGACGAAGGCGCAGCCCGCCGCCAGGGCCGGGGCGGCCTTGCGGGTGATCATGGCGGAGGGGAAGTTCCAGGGGGTGATGGCGCCGACCACGCCGATGGGCTGCTTCAGCACCAGGAGACGGCGGTCGGGGAGAGGATGGGGGATGGTTTCGCCGTAGATGCGCTTGCCCTCTTCGGCGAACCATTCGATGAAGCTGGCAGCATAGGCGATCTCGCCCCTGGACTCGGCCAGCGGCTTGCCCTGCTCGCGGGTCATGAGGAGCGCGAGATCCTCGCTGTGTTCCAGCATCAGGTCGAACCAGCGGCGCAGGACGGTGGCGCGCTGTTTGGCGGTGGCCGCCTGCCAGGCGGGCAGGGCGCGGGCGGCGGCGGCGATGGCGCGGCGGGTTTCGCCGGCGCCCATGCGCGGGACGCTGCCCAGGGTCTCGCCGGTGGCGGGGTCGGTGACGGCGATCGTGGCGCCGTCGTCGGCGTCGCACCAGCTGCCGTCGAGGTAGCATTGCTGGCGGAAAAGGGCGTGGTCGCGAAGGTTCATGGCCTCTCCATCTATGTCCGGGGTGGTTGGGGCTGGGCGGTTGGGGTTATGCCGGCAAGCGGCCGGGCATGGCGGCGGGGCGCTCCATATCCGCCATGACGAGGCGGTTGAAGCGGCGATGGAGCGCATCCCAGAACGGTGCATAATAGTGCTGACGCCAGACCGGGGAACGGCGGGCGGATTGCACCGCCTCGATGACCAGGCGGTCTTCGTGGTGGAAGAGGTCGAAGGTTTCCTGGACGCGGCGCTCTTCCTGCTGGAAGTCGGCATCCGCCAGGGCTTCGGGGGCATAGAAGCGCAGATGTTGCAGCTCGGTGGCGCCGGGACCGGCGGGCAGGGCGATGTTGACCTTGGCGAAGGTGTCGAACAGGGGCACATTGAGGTTGGGATAGAGGGTGGTGAAGTAGCCCCGTTCCGGGGGGCGGGCGCTGTCGTGGGCGGCCGTGGGCAGGTGGACGGGATCGTAGGTTGCGCCGCTGTGGCGGCGGCTGTGGGAGAAGGCCAGCAGGGCGCCCTCCATGGCCAGATCGAAGCGGGGGCTGCCATCTTCGCCCACGCGCGGCACTTCGGGCGAGCGGCGGTAGGTTTCGTGGACGAAGGATTCGTGCAGCAGGTTGATGGAGGCGTTTTCCTGGTAGGTTTTCCAGTTGGCGGCGACGCGGCGGCGTTCTATCAGCGGGCGGCCCTCGCCGTCGCGGGCAGGAAGCAGGCGGTCGATGGCGAAGTCGCGCTGGACCAGGCGGCGCCAGGGGGCGAGCCAGGCGTCGATGTCGGCGGCGGCGCCGTCCAGATTGACGAACAGCACGCCGAGGCGCTCAGTGCTGGCGATCTCCACCAGGTTGGCGTCGTGCCCGCCCAGGCGGGCGTTGTCTGGAGGCGGGGCGGCGCGCGGGGGCTGGCACGGGGGCTTGCCATCCCACCAGGGGGCGGCCAGCAGGCGGCCCTTCAGGTCGTAGCGCAGGCCGTGATAGGGGGTTTCGATCTCTTTCAGGCCCTGGCGGGGGGCGGCGATGGCGAGGCAGCCGTCATAGGGAACGATGTTGTGGAACACCCGCGCCCTGCCGTCGGCCCCGCGCAGGGCGAACAGCGGCATGTCGCACAGATCGAAGGGGCGGGCGTCGCCGGTGGCGGGGAGCTCGCAGGCGAAGGCGACGGCCACCCAGTGGCGCGCGAACACCCGCTCGACCTCCAGCCGATACCAGGCCTCGCCGGCATAGGCGGTGGCGGGCAGGGTCATGGCCTGGGCGATGGGCGCCATCACGGCATCGCGCTCGGCAGGCGAGACGATCTGCGCCAGCCGCCCGTCCAGGGCGCCCGTGCTGGCTGGCGTGCTCATGGGTAGCGCAGCCATTGTTGCAGCAGGGCCGTGGTGGCGGAGGGTCGTTCCATGGGGGTGTAGTGGCCGCATTCGTCCAGCAGGACCAGGCGGGCGCCGGGGATGGCTGCTGCCATCTCTTCGGACAGGGGGGGTGGGGTCAGCCGGTCCTGGCGGCCGCAGATTATCAGCGTCGGGCAGGCGATGGCGGCGAGGTTGGGGCGGCTGTCGGGGCGGGTCATGATGATTTTCTGCTGGCGGATATAGGCTTCGGGTCCGATCCGCAGGGCCATCGCCCGCAGCTCGCCCATCAGCGCCCGGTCTGCCAGCCGGTCGGGGTGGACGACATCGGGCAGGGCGGCATCGACCACATCTTCGTAGCCGCCGGCCTCGGCCATGGCGATGGCGCGTTGCCGTTCGGCGCTTTTTGTGGGCGTGTCGGGGCGGGCCTGGGTGGAGATCAAGGCGATGCGCGCCAGGCGGTGGGGGGCGCGGCGCAGCAGTTCGAAGACGATGTAGCCGCCCATGGAGAAGCCGGCCACCGCCAGCGGGCCGTCGCTGGAGGCCAGCACCCGTTCGGCCGCCGCGCCCACGGTGTCTTCGGCGAGGATGTCGGGGGTGGCGAGCGGGGCGCAGGCGGCCAGGTGGCGGCGCTGGTGCCCCCACATGCGCCGGTCGTCCAGCAGGCCGTGGATCAGAACGAGGGTCGCTGCCGCCACCGCTGCCTCCGCCGGGCCGCCCTGTGCCCGGGATCGGCGGCCAGGATCGGCGAGGGGGGCGGACGAATCAAGGGGGCGGGGGTGCCTGTGGCGTGGGGGGCGGCTCCAGGGGGGCGCGGTATCCGTCGGCGGCGATGGCGTTGGTTCGGTGGCCCGGCGATGGGCTGTGCCGGGGGTGTTGCGGGGGCGGGCCGCTGGTGTGACAACAGGCCCCTGCCCTCAATCCTGAGGATACTCCGTGACACCGGACGACTCGATGGAAGCCGCCCGCGCTCTGGCGGAGCGCCCCGCCCAGGCGTGGCTTCGCCGTGCCGTCGGCACCGTCTGTTATGACATGTTCCACAGCCTGGCGGCGGTGGCGGCCGACCTGATCGCAGGCGGGGCGCGCCGCCCGGCATGGCATCGCGTCTATCGCTCCCCAGAGTCTATCGCACACGAAGCATGGCCAGGAAGGCCTGTCGGCAGGGGCGGCAGATTGTGGAGGCGGCGTTCAGGGCGCGCTTCGGCGACATCGATATCGTCACCATCGGCGTCAACCGAGCTTTATGACGAACCCCTGCTGGAGGTGTGATCGCCTATGACGCCGAGGTCGAGCAGCTGCTCCGCGGTGACCATATGGGGGTGCGCTCGGAGATCGTCGATGAGCTGTGGTACGAGCGGGAGGCCTCGCCGGTGTGGCCGCAGGTTCACCTCGTCGCCAAGTCCGATTTTGACCGGCGCAGGCAGCAGGCGGCGGCGTAGCGGCTCCCTCCCCCCTGGCGCGCAACAACGCGCCACCCCGGTGGGGGGTGGCGCGTTGCTTTGGGGGTGGCCCCCCTGCCCTGCTAGAAGCGGATGGAGAGGCTGAGGCCTCCGGCCAGTTCGCTGTTGTCGCTGCCGCCTGTGGTGTAGGCGGCGGAGGCTTGCAGGGCGTAGCGGTTTTCGCCCCAGCTGTGGGCGGCGCTGAGGCCGACGCGGACGCTGGAGGTCTCGGCCGATGCTTTCAGCCGTCTCGCCTCCAGCCCCAGCTCGGTCTCCTCCGAGAACTCCTGCATGGCGTCCAGGGAGGCGGCGACGGTCATCCCGCCTGGCGCCTGCACCGCCACGCCCAGGCCCAGGCGGCCTGCCAGGCTGCTGGCATCCTCCATCGCCACCCGGCGCCCGGCCATGGTATCGGCGAAGTTGTCCAGCGACACCTTCGACCAGACGAAGCCAGCGCGCGGCGTCACGGTCACGCTCCCGCCCATGGCCGTGGGGCGCCCGGCCTCCAGGGCCAGGGCAAAGCCCAGGCCTTCGGCGCCGTCCTTCAGCTCCACGCCGGTGGCCGAGGTCACCTCCACGTCGAGCCAGGTCGCCGCCGCCTGGGCGTCGATATAGATGCTGCCGGCCATGGCGGTGCCGTTCACGCCCAGGCCCAGGCCCGAAAGCCCGATCTGGCCGCCGTTCCCGCCGCCGTTCGGGGTCAGCTCGGCAACGCCTTCCAGGGCGTGCATGGTCAGGCCGATGCGCCCGCTTTCGCCCATCGCCATGTCGATGCCGGCGCGGACGCCGCTGCGGTCGTAATCGTAGGCCAGCCCGGCCTGGGTGGAGCTCGCCGCCACCCAGTCGCCACGGGCGGCTTCCACCCGCGCCCAGCCGCCGCCGGCGTTGCGCGGCGCCGCCATGCGCTCGCCATAGGAGGGCAGGCGGTTCAGCGCCAGCAGGGCCGAAGGCAGGGCCTCGTAGAGGCGGCAATCGTCGTTGGCCAGCCTGCAATCTATGGCCATCAGCGGCCGCTCCACCGGCCGCTGCGGCTGCTGCCCATCGACCGGCTGTTGCGGTTGCTGCGGTTGCCCCGGCTGCTGCGGCATTCCCGTCCCCGGCTGCGCCGGCATGTCCGGCGGCGGGGGTGGGGGCGGGGGCGGCGTCACGCAGGCGCCGTCCTGAAACTCCTGCCCGGCGGGGCAGCCGGGCGGCAGAAGTGCATACATGTCGTTGCCCTCGGTCACCGCCTCGCCGCCGCGGGTCAGCGCCAGCGACAGATAGCGGCCGGTGGTGTAATTGCCCGCCATCTCCACCACCGCATAGCTCCTCGGGTTGTTCCCCCTGTCCACGACCGTCCCGGCGCTGCCGGCGACGATGCCGCGCACCCGCTCGATGGCCTGGAGCACGCCGAGCTTGGTGAGCCTGTCGCCGCGGGCATAGACCGCCACCTCATAGGTTCCGCCGCTCACCCTGATCGCCGCGCGCGCGCCATTCTCGTTGGTGTTGATGCGCCCGGTCTCGGTCACGATCACGCTGCCGCCGCCGCTGAGATCCAGCGCCGCCCTGGCGCCGGCGGCGCCGCGCACCTGGCCGGCGATCTGGATCACCGAGCGCCCGGGTTCGTTCACCAGCACCGCCGGCCGCCCGGCCCCGGCCACCAGGATGCCGGTCTCGCCCACGGTCAGGCGCCCGCCGCCCACCAGGTGCACGGCCGCATCCGTCCCGCCGGTCACCGTGCCGTTCACGGTCACGCTCTGCCTCAGGATGTCGTCGGCGGTGCCGGCCCTGCCCTCGTCCAGCCCGGCATTGGCCACCCAGATGCCGGCGCGGGCGGCGCTCACCACGGCGTCCTCGCCCACGGTGACGTCGATGGCGCCGTTGTTGTCATTGGCGGTGGCGTAATAGGCGCGGATGCCGTCGCCGCGCGAGACGATGAAACCGTCGCTCATGGCGACGCGGATGTTGCCGACATTGTAGCGGTCCAGCAGCGCGTGCACCCTGCTCCAGTAGTCGGCGTCGTCCGCGGTATCGTCCATCACGCCCATGGCCGTCAGCGCGGCGGCAAGCCCGGCGCGGTCGCCGGTCGCCAACGCCGCCACCACCGCCTGCTCCTCTTCCGAGAGGCTCCGTGACAGCACATCGCGCAGCAGGGTCCGGGTGGGACCGTCGTCCGTTCGCAGATAGGCCACGATCTCGGCGTCGGTCAGCTGGCTCGCCGCCGTGGTGGCGGTGGTGCCGATGGCCATGAGAAGCGACGGCGCAACCACGAAGTCATCGCTCTCCAGCACCGCCCGGAACTGCCTGACATAGGCGTTGTCGGCGGCGGTGGCGCCGGTCGGCACGGCCGCCATCTGCGCCGTGTTGTCCGCAATCGCGTCCGGGTCGTCGCCCGTTGCCACCTCCGTCGCCAAAGCGGCCCAGGACATCACCTGGGCCTCGATGCCTGCCGGACCGTCCCAGGCACCACCGCTGGCCACCTTGCTGGCCTCCGCCTCCCGGGCCCAGCGGAGCACCGTGAACATATCCGAGGCGGTGGGGAGGTCGCCCGCCGGGACGGTCTGGGCCGTGGTCCCGGCCGAGAACCTGCCCGTCCAGGCGATGTCGATCATGGGCTGGTCCATCGCGTCCCGCATCGCCACCGTCTGGGCAGTGGTGTACTTGAGGGTCAAGGCAACGATGCCCGAACGGCCCAGAATGTCGCCGCCCTGGTCGATCTCCACCCGGCTGTCGTCCGCCGCCGCAGAGCTCAGTATGGCAAAGACGCCGGTCTCGCTGTAGGAGATGGCCGTGGCGCCGGCGGCGATGGTCACGCTGACATCGCCATCGCCGCGCCCGGTGAGGCGGATGGCGGGCGAACCCGAGTCGGGACCGGCCTGCACCGTCCCACCCGTCACTTCGATGTCGATGTCGCCAGCCAAGCTATCGGGGCCGCGCACAAAAATGCCGCTCTGCGCCCTGGACAGCACGCGACCGCCCCTGTGGGTGATGGAAATGTCGCCGGCGCTCAGCCTCTGGACATTGATGGCATGATAGTACGCCGAAATGCTGGCGCGGTTGTCGATGGCGATTTCGCCGGTATAGGCGGCGTTGTCCTGGACATAGATGCCATGGTAGCGCTGGATGCCCCCCGGGTCCGCGGTGGTCGTGATCGAACCGCCGGTGGTGGTGATGGAGATGTCGCCTGCCGTGGCGCTGGCCCCATCCTTGTGGACGTGGATGCCATGCCCCCCCGACGACGTGATGATGGGGCCGGTCTGGGTTTCGGCGTTCGCGGCCGTGCCCTGGACGATGACAGCGCCCGCGCCTTCGCTTTGCACATAGACGCCCTGCTGCGCCGCCTCGATCGCGCCGCCGGTGAGGGTGACGGTCGCAGTGGCCGCAGTGCTGCTGCCGAAGATACGCACAAAGATGCCGCGGGCGTTTGCCGACCTGAGGGTGCCGCTGTTCGCGACGGTTATGGCGCCCGCTGCGCCCGGGAGGGCGTTTTGCACCCAGATGGCGTTGCCGTTCGCATCCACAGTGCCGGTGTTCGTGACGGTCATAGCGCTCGCGCTGGCGTCGCCTCCGCGAACGAAGATGCCTGCTGTGTTCCCGGTGCTTGCATCCGCGTAGATAGCACCGGCGTTCGTGACCGTGGTTGCGCCGGCGGTGGCAGCATTCCAGATCCGGATGCCGGAACCTCCCATTCTGGTACCCGAAGTCCCAATCGTCACAGTGTCTCTGAGATCAATCATGCTCGTGCCGCTGCCCAGCGGCTCCAACTGGATGCCGACGCTGTCGCCGCCGGTCTCCACTATCGAGACGGTGCTCGCGCTGCCGACCGTGAGAGCCAGGTTGCCGCTACCGCCGCTGGCGGCATTCAGGAGGATGCCGGGGTTGGTGCCGGCCGCCGTGATCGTGGTCGCCGTTCCGCCGGGGACAGTCAGCGTGAGGCTGTCAGTACCGGTTACATCGTAGCGGATGTTATTCCGCGCCATGTCGTCGCAGGTGGCCGCCCCGCTCACCGCTGCCCCACACTCGTCCACCGCCCACGCCCCCCCCGGCGTCAGCAGCAGCGCCGCCGCCAGCGCCAGGGAGGCGGCCAGGGCGGAAAGGCGCCCCCCGGCACAAGCCAGGGCGGCAGCCAGCGTTTCATCCATCCGGGTCGGCACCGTCTTCAACATCTTCCCCTCCAGCCGCCCTCTGCGGCGCATTGCAACCCCCAGACGCCGGAGAACGGCGACTCCAGCCCCACACCCCCTAGGGCCGCAAAGCCGCCATTGTCAAGCCGGAAATTCCCCCCGCCGGGGCGGGCTTTTGCGGCGCGGGGGGATGGGCGCGGGGGCGCTAGGGGAGCCGCTGGAGCAACTGGAGCAGCAGCGCCACCACGGCGCCGAAGCCGGTGAGCATGAGGGCGGCAAAGGCCAGAACCATGCGCATCATGTTGGTGTTCAGCTTGTCCAGGCCAGCCTGCAACCTGTCGTGGCCCGCTTGCATGTCGGCACGCAGCTTGTCCTGGTTCACCTGCAACCTGTCCAGGCCAGCTTGCATCTCGGCGCGCAGCTTGTCCTGGTCCGCCTGCAACCTGTCATGGCCCGCTTGCATATCGGCGCGCAGCTTGTCCTGGTTCGCCTGCAACCTGTCCTGGCCTTCCTTGGTAGCGCTGGTGGCGCTGCTTTCGGCCACCGCTTCGCGAATGACGGTCACGGCCGCCTCGGTCTGTTTTTCGTTGAAGCCGGCGGTGCGCAGGGTCTTGGCGGCGACATAGGTATCGAAGGCAGGGATGGCCATTCAGGTGTTCTCCCGGGCGGGGTGGATTGGATGGGCGGCAGGTTAGGCGCTGGCGGCGGCGGGGGCAAGTGGCGCGGGGGCGTCAGGCGCTTTGCCTAGCGGCGCTGCCCCGTGTCGGGGCGGTGACCGGCGGGGGCTGCTGCTGTATGGTGGGGGCCGGTGGGACGCTGGCGGCGGGTGTTTCCGGCGCGGGCGGGCTCTGCTATGATCGTCTGCAATCAGGGCCTTCATCCGGGGGCTTCATCCAGGGAGGGACACGACCGATGGAATCTGGACGCGATGTCGAGCGCTTCATCGACAACATGAAGCTGGGGCGCCTGAGCCGGCGCGAGTTCAAGGCCGGGCTGGCTTCGGCCGGGCTGGGGCTGGTGACGATGCCGTTGGCCGGGCGCAGGGCCGGGGCGGTGGGCGACGACGACCCGGTGTGCTTCACCTGGGGCGGCTATGAGGATCCGGGAACCCATGGCAGCTATATCGAGAAGTATGGCGATTCGCCCAACTTCACGCTGTGGGGGGACGAGGAGGAGGCGGAGGCCAAGATGCGGGCCGGTTTTCGCCCGGATGTGGCCATGCCCTGTTCCTACAAGGTGCAGAAGTGGAACGATTACGGCTTTCTGCAGGAGATCGACACTTCGCGCCTCTCCAACTGGTCCAGCATCTATCCGGTGCTGAAGGACGCGCCGGATACGACCATCGACGGCAAGCGGCTGATGGTGTCGGGCTGGTGGGGGATCACCTCGGTGACGTTCCGCACCGATCTGGCGCCGGAATATGCCGATCCGGCCAATCACAGCTGGGGCATCCTGTGGGATCCCAAATATGCCGGGCGGCTTTCCATGATCGACAGCCTGATCGACGGGGTGATGGTGGCGGCGATCTATTCGGGCGCGGCCGATCCCTTCAACATGACGCCGGCCGAGGTGGAGGCCACCCGCAAGCTGATGCAGGAGCAGCGGCCCCTGCTGCGCTATTACACCAACGACCAGACCGGCTGGGAACAGGCGCTGGCCTCGGGCGAGCTGATCGCGGCGGCATCGTGGCTGGACACGCCGACGCGGCTGATGGCGGATGGCTATCCGGTGGCCTTCATGAACCCGAAGGAAGGGGCGATGACCTATGTGTGCGGCATCACCCTGATGTCGTTTGCCGATCCGGCCAAGCTGGACCGTTGCTACGACCTGATCGACGCCTTCCTGGCGCCGGAGACCGGCGAGTGGTGGATCGGAACCCAGGGCATGGGCCATGCCAATGCCAAGGCCTTCGATTCCTTCTCGGCCGAGGAGCTCCAGGCGCGGGGCCTGCCGGCCGACGACATCGAGGGCTTCATCGCTTCGGGCATCTTCCAGGCCACGATTCAGAACGAGCCGGAGCTTCAGGCGATGTACGAGGAGGTGAAGGCCGGCATGTAGCGGCCTGCGAGCGATGCTGCCGGCGGGGCGGTCGCAGGGCCGCCCCGTTTTTTCTGCCCGGGCGCGGTCGGTGGGGGGCGGTTGTGGCTGGCGCGCCCTGCTGTATAGTCGCGGGCAGGCGGTGGGCGTTTCCGTTGCGGGGGCGCCTGGGCGCTGTCGGTTTCATCCAGGGAGGGACGACCATGGAATCCAGACGCGATGTCGAGCGCTTCATCGACGCCATGAAGCTGGGGCGCTTGAGCCGGCGCGACTTCAAGGCCGGGCTGGCTTCGGCCGGGCTGGGGATGGTGGCGATGCCGCTGGCCGGACGCAGGGCCGGGGCGGTGGGCGACGACGATCCGACCTGCTTCACCTGGGCGGGCTACGAGGTGCCGGAGATGCACCAGAGCTATATCGAGAAATATGGCGATTCGCCCAACTTCGCGCTGTGGGGGGACGAGGAGGAGGCGGAGGCCAAGATGCGGGCCGGTTTTCGGCCGGATGTGTCCATGCCCTGCTCCTACAAGGTGCAGAAGTGGAACGACTACGGCTTTCTCCAGGAGATCGACACCTCGCGCCTCTCCAACTGGGGCGATGTGCTGCCGGTGCTGAAGGGGGTGCCGGACATGATCCTGGACGGCAAACAGCTGATGGTGTGCGGCTGGTGGGGGCTGACCTCGGTGACGTTCCGCACCGATCTGGCGCCGGAATATGTCGATCCAGCCAATCACAGCTGGGGCATCCTGTGGGATCCGAAATATGCCGGGCGGCTTTCCATGATCGACAGCCTGATCGACGGGGTGATGGTGGCGGCGATCTATTCGGGCGCGGCCGATCCCTTCGACATGACGCCGGCCGAGGTGGATGTGACCCGCAAGCTGATGCAGGAGCAGCGGCCCCTGCTGCGCTATTACACCAACAGCGTCACCGACTGGGAGCAGGCGCTGGCTTCGGGCGAGCTGGTGGCGGCGGCATCGTGGAACGGGACGCCGACGCGGCTGCTGGACCAGGATGTTCCGGTGGCCTTCATGAACCCGAAGGAAGGGCCGATGACCTGGACCTGCGGCATCAGCCTGATGTCGTTCGCGGATCCGGCCAAGCTGGACCGTTCCTACGACCTGATCGACGCCTTCCTGGCGCCCAGCACCGGCGAATACTGGATCTCCAACAACGGCATGGGGCATTCCAACGCCAGGAGCTTCGAGGCGTTCTCGGCCGAGGAGCTGTCGGCGCGGGGCCTGCCGCCCGACGATATCGAGGGCTTCATCTCTTCGGGCGTGTTCCAGGCCACGATCCGGAACGAGCCGGAGCTCCAGGCCATGTATGAGGAGGTCAAGGCCGGCATGTAGGCGGCATGCAGGCCAGCCCTATCGCAACGCGCTGCGTTGCGGTCGGCGGGGGCGGGGTTGCCGTGGGGGGCGGCCCCGCCTCTTGTCGTTATGGGGCCACTATGGGGGCGTTGGGGGCGTTGTGGGAGGCGGCGAAGGCGGTTTCCAGGCGCTGGCGGACGATGGTTTCGGCTTCGGCTACGATGCGGGCGATCAGTTCGGCCACGGTGGGGATGTCGTGGATCAGGCCCGCCACCATGCCGCAGGACCAGGCGCCGGCATCCATCTCGCCCTGGCCCATGATGCGGGGATAGACGTCGGCCAGTTCGGGGCGGAGGTCGTCGAAGGCGATGGCTTCGCCCAGGCGGCGTTCGGTTTCCAGGATGCGCTGGACGGCGGCGTTGTTCAGCACCCGTTCGGTGTTGCGCAGCGGGCGCATGACCAGTCGGGTGTCGCGCTCGCTGGCGGCCAGCAGGGCGCGCTTGACGTTGGCGTGGACCGGGGCCTCGCGGGTGGCGACGAAGCGCGTTCCCATGCTTATGCCGTCGGCCCCCAGGGCCAGGGCGGCGACCAGCGAGCGCCCATCGGCCATGCCGCCGGAGGCGACGAAGGGGATGTCCAGCTCGTCGGCGGCGCGGGGCAGCAGGATGGCGTTGGGGATGTCGTCTTCGCCCGGATGGCCGCCACATTCGAAGCCGTCCACCGAAATGGCGTCGCAGCCCAGCTTCTGGGCCTTGAGGGCGTGGCGCACCGAGGTGCATTTGTGGATGACCTTGACCCCCGCCTCCTTCAGCGGCGGCAGCAGCCGTTGCGGATTGTGGCCGGCAGTCTCGACGACCGGGACGCCGCCAGCGACGATGGCGCGGACGAAGCCTGGATAGTCGGGCTCTTCCACGGCCGGCAGCAGGGTGAGGTTGACGCCGAAGGGTTTGTCGGTGAGCGCCTGGCAGCGGGCGATCTCGGCCGCCAGGCGGTCCGGGGTTTTCTGGGTGAGACCGGTGACGATGCCCAGGCCGCCGGCATTGGAGACCGCCGCCGCCAGCTCGGCGAAACCGACATGGTGCATGCCGCCCTGGAGGATGGGGTGGCGGATGGCGAACAGCTCGGTGATGCGGGTTTTCATGGGGGTGGCTCTGGCGAGGGGTTCTGGGGGGGGCTGGGCTGGGTTCGGCCTATTCTACGGTGACGCTTTTGGCCAGGTTGCGGGGTTGGTCTATGTCGGTGCCTTTGCGCAGGGCGGCGTGGTAGGCCAGCATCTGCATGGGCAGGGCATAGACGATGGGGGCCAGCAGGGGGGTGACTTTGGGCATGGCGATGCTGCGCCAGGCTAGGCCCCCTGCCCGCTGGATGCCCTGGCGGTCGGCGATCAGGACGATGCGGCCGCCGCGGGCGGCGGCTTCGCGGGCGTTGGTGACGGTTTTTTCGAACAGGTCGTCGTCGGGGGCCACCACCACCACCGGCACCTGTTCGTCGATCAGGGCGATGGGGCCGTGCTTCATTTCGCCGGCGGCGTGGCCTTCGGCGTGGATGTAGCTGATTTCCTTCAGCTTCAGGGCGCCTTCCAGGGCGATGACATGGGCGGGGCCGCGCCCGAGATAAAGCACGTCGCGGGCATCGGCGAGTTCGTGGGCCACAGCGCGCACCTGGTCTTCCACGCGCAGGGCGCGGGCCAGGGTGGAGGGCAGCTGGGCCAGGGCGGTGGCGAGGGCGGCGAAATCCGCGCCTTGCAGGTGGCCGCGCGCCCGGGCGGCGGCGACGGCCACGGCCGCCAGCACCGCCAGCTGACAGGTGAAGGTTTTGGTGCCGGCGACGCAGATCTCGGGGCCGGCATGGGTGGGGAGGACGATGTCGGCCTCGCGGGCCATGGTGCTGGTGGCGGTGTTGGTGATGGCGATGGCGGTCTGGCCCCGGTTGCGGGCATGGCGCAGGGCCGAGAGGGTATCGGCGGTCTCCCCCGACTGGGAGACGAAGAGGGCGGTGCCGCCTTCCGGCAGGGGCGCGTCGCGATAGCGGAATTCGGAGGCGATGTCGGCCCAGGCCGGCAGGCGGGCCAGGCGTTCCAGCCACCAGGCGCCGATCAGGGCGGCATAACAGGCGGTGCCGCAGGCCACCAGGGCGAGGCGCTGGGCGGTGGCGAGGCGGGCCTCCAGTTCGCCCGGAAGGTGGACATTGCCCTGGACCGGATCGAGATAGCGGGCCAGGGTTTCGCCCACGGCGGTGGGCTGTTCGTGGATCTCCTTGGCCATGAAGTGGCGGTGGCCGCCCTTGCCTACCAGGGCTCCGGAAAGCTGGCTATCGACCGGCGGGCGCTCCACCTGGCGCCCGTCGGCGGCGACGATGCGGGCGCCTTCGGGGGCCAGAAAGGCCACGTCGTCTTCCAGCAGGTAGCTGACCCTGGTGGTCCAGGGGGCGAGCGCCAGGGCGTCGGAGGCCAGGTACATGGCGCCCTCTCCCCAGCCCAGGGCCAGCGGCGCGCCGCGCCGGGCGGCGACGATGGCCGGGGCGGGGCCGGCGACCAGGAAGGCCAGGGCGAACATGCCTTCGAGGCGCTTCATCGCTACCGCCATGGCCTGTTCGACGCTGAGGCCGCCGGCCAGCAGCCGGTCCAGCAGGTGGGCGGTGACTTCGGTGTCGGTTTCGCTGGCGAAGCGGGCGCCTTCGGCCTCCAGTTGGCGGCGCAGGGGGTGGAAGTTTTCGACGATGCCGTTATGCACTACGGCCACCTGCCCGGCGATGTGGGGGTGGGCGTTGGCCTCGCTGGGCGCGCCATGGGTGGCCCAGCGGGTGTGGCCGATGCCGGCCTGGCCCGCCAGCGGGGCGGCGGCGAGCTTTTCCTCCAGGCGGGCGAGCTTGCCGGCGGCGCGCCGCCTGGCGATGGCGCCGGCGGCCAGGGTGGCGATGCCGGCCGAGTCGTAGCCGCGATATTCCAGCCGCCGCAGGCCGTCGATGAGGATGGGGGCCGCCGGCGGGGCCGCGCCCTCGGCGGCGACCACGCCGACGATGCCGCACATCGGCGCCTAGCCCTGCTGGCGATCGCGCCGGGCGGCCTTGCGCCGGCGCAGGATGGGGGCGCGGCCGGGATGGGCGACCTGTGGCGAGCGTTCCACCATCAGGGCGTCGGCCTCCACATCGCGGGTGACGGCGCTGCCGGCGCCGATGATGGCGCCGCCGCCGACCTCTACCGGGGCCACCAGGGCGGTGTTGGAGCCGATGAAGGCGGCCTTGCCGATCCGGGTTGTGTGCTTCTGGGCGCCGTCCCAGTTGCAGGTGATGGTGCCGGCGCCGATATTGGCGTCGGCGCCGATCTCGGCATCGCCGATATAGCTGAGGTGGCCGACCTTGACGCCGCGTTCCAGGCGGGCGTTTTTGACCTCGACGAAATTGCCCACCCGGGCGTCTTCGCCCACCGAGGCGCCGGGGCGCAGGCGGGCATGGGGGCCGATGCGGGCGCGGGCGCCGATGGCGCAGCCTTCGAGATGGCTGAAGCTGGCGACGCTGGCGCCTTGGCCGATGGCGACGCCGGAGCCGATGACCACATAGGGTTCGATGGTGGTATCGGGGCCGATGGCGGTATCCCAGGACAGGTGCACGGTATCGGGGGCCGGCATGGAGCAGCCGGCCGCCAGCGCGCGTTGGCGCAGGCGGCGCTGGATCACCGCCTCGCAGCGGGCGAGGCCGGCGCGGTCGTCGGCGCCGACGGCGTTGTCGGGATCGGAGCTTTCCAGGACGGCGGTGGCCAGGCCCTGCTGGCGGGCCAGGGCGACGGCGTCGCCGATATAGAACTCGCCCTTGGCGTTGTGGTTGCCGATGGCGGCGAGGAAGCCCTTCAGGCGGTGGGCGGCGATGGTCATCATGCCGGAATTGCACAGCGTGAGGGCCTTTTGGGCGGCGCTGGCGTCGTGGAATTCCACGATCCGCTCCAGGCTGCCGTCGGCGGCCTTGATGAGGCGGCCGTAGCGGTTGGGGCCGGCGACGTGGATGCCGAGCACGGCCAGGGCGGCGCCGGCGCGGCGGCGCGCGGCCACCAGGGCGGCCAGGGTTTCGGCCTGGATGGTGGCGGCGTCGCCGAACACCACCAGCACGTCGGCGGCGTCGGCGTCCGAGGCGGGGGCGGCGCCGAAGCCGGCCAGGGCGGGTAGGGCGGATTTGACGGCATCGGCGGTGCCGCGCGGGACGGGCTGGACCGCCACCGTGGCGGGGGCGACGGCGGCGGCTACGTCGTCCATATCGGGGCCGACGATCACCAGTTCGCGTTCGGGGCGCAGGCGGCGGACGGCATCCAGCACATGGAGCACCATGGGGCGCCCGGCCACCTTCTGCATCACCTTGGGGCGGGCGGAGTTCATGCGGGTGCCACGCCCAGCGCCCAGCACCACGGCCGCAATAGGGGGGGCCGCAATAGGGGGGGCGGTAACGTCGGGAAAGGCGGCATCGGCGGCCATGGCGATCCCCCGGGCGGTGAGGTGGCGAGATGGGAAGGCGCGGGATGCTGCCATGGGGTCGGCCCCGGTTCCAATGGCTTCCTGTTCAAACAGTCTTGCAACAGGTTGCAGGCCGGGGGTGGGGTGGGTAGCCTGGGCGCCAGCCGCCGGGATGCCGCCTTGCCGCGCCAGCATCGCTTTCGCGCCGTGGTTTTCGACCTGGACGGGACGCTGATCGACAGCGCCCCGGATATCGCCGACGCGATCAACATGACGATGGCGGAGCTGGGGCGGCCCGGTTTTACCGAGGACGCGGTGCGGGCGATGGTGCGCGCCGGCTGGATGGGGCTGCTGGAACGGGCGGCGGAGCTGCGAGGGGGGATGCCGCAGCAGGGGGCGGCGTGGCTGGAGCGGCGCTTTCGCGACCATTATCTGCCGCGCAGCAGCCGTATTTCCAGCCTTTATCCCGGCGTGCTGGAGACGCTGCGGCGCCTGCGCGGCGAAGGCACGCTGGTGGGCATCTGCACCAACAAGCGCCAGGAGGCGAGCGACGCGGCGGTGGAGGCCCTGGGACTGCGCGCCTATGTCGGCGCCGTGGTGGGGGGCGACCGGGGCGCCATGAAGCCCGACCCGGCCCATATCGCCGCCGTGCTGGCGGAGCTGGGTTGCGCGCCCGGCGAGGCGGCGATGGTGGGGGACAGCGAGGCGGATGTGCGGGCGGCGGCGGGCCTTGCCATGCCGTGCGTGCTGGTGAGCTATGGCTATGGCGCCGGTCCGGTGGAGGAGATGGGCGCGGCCGGGACCATTGCCGCCATGGGCGAGCTGATGGGCGTGCTGGGGGAGCTGTGAGGGACGATGGGGCGGTACATGTGTTGGGCCGATGACTGGCCATGGACCGATTTGCCGCCAGCGCCAGGCTGGAATATCGTCGTCCATCCGCGACGAGAAGGTGCTTGACAGCGATTGCAATATGCGATAGGTTTGTGATAGAATCGGAGTCTGCGCCTCCGAGGTGTTCAGTGAAACCGCTGGGCGAGCCACGGGACTAAGGATAATTCCATGAGCGAATATGAAATCGCTTCCCTGAACCTGCAGGAAGCCTCCCTGAACCTGCAGGAAATCGTGACTTGGGGCACGGTTGCTTACACTGCGATAGCTTTTATGACGTTCTGTCTTATCGGCTATGGCATCTATATCATGAATCGTTCCAACAACAAAAGGTCCGAGGCTATCGAAGCATTGAACGAGAGGATATTTCATGCCGACGAGCGGCGCCACAAAGAAGCGATGGCGGCTCACAAGGAATTCATGGAGGCCCACAAGGCAGCCCACGAGGAATCCATGAAGCGATCTATGGCAGCCCACGAGGAATCCATGACGGCTTTGAAAGCATTGATAGCGAATGGTGAAGAGACATCGAAAGCTCTTGTTGAGATACTTCGTCGTACCAGCTCCGACGCCCCTGCCGCGCCGGCAGGGGCGGGTTAGGGCCCGTCCACCGGTCAACCGTCCAACGGCCTTATTTCGCCTGTCCGCTTCTGCGGCACCTGTGAATTTCGTGCCTAGCGGCGCGGTTCGTCACCCAGCAGGGTGATGCGGTGCATTTTGCGGTAGCCGGTGAAATTGGAGGTGGCCAGGTGCATGGTGCAGCGGTTGTCCCACATCGCCAGATCGCCGGGGCGCCAGCGGTGGCGCAGCTGGTAGTTGGGATGTTCGGCGAACTCGCATAGCAGGCGCAGCAGGTGGTCGCTTTCGACGGTGCTGAGGCCGGCGATGGATTTGGTGAACACGCGGTTCACGAACAGCGCCTTTCTGCCGGTTTCCGGGTGGGCGCGGACCACCGGGTGGCGCACCGGCGGCAGGGCCTGGATGTCTTCGGCCAGCTTGCGGATGCCACCGCGCCCGGCGAGCACGGTTTCGCCGAAGGCCATGTAGTAATCGTGGATGGCGGAAAGCCCGTCGATCATGGCGCGGATGGCAGGGGAAAGGGCCTCGTAGGCGGCATAGAGGCTGGACCACAGGGTGTCGCCGCCTTCGGGGACGGTTTGGGCGTGCAGGATCGAGGCCATAGCAGGGCGGGCGCGGAAGGTGACGTCGGTGTGCCAGACGTCGTTGTAGATGTTGCCGGCGGCACCGTTCCGTTCGATCTTCTGTTCGATCACGGTGACCTCCGGCACCTCCGGCACCTGGGCGAACACCGGGTGGGGCGGTTCCACCTGGCCGAAATGGCGGGCGAAGGCGAGTTGGCGGTCGGGGCCGATGTTCTGGGCGGGGAAGAGGATCACCAGATGGTCCAGCATGGCCTGGCGGATGGCCCGGCAGGTGGGCGGGTCCAGATCGCGGGCGAGATCAACGCCGTGGATTTCGGCGCCGATGGTGGGGTTCAGGGGGCGGATGGCGATGGCGGACATGGGCGGGCTCCGGCATGAATAGACACTAATAGACTCTGGGGGCCAGTGGATAGCCGGGCGGGGGCGGCGTCAAGCGGGGGCAGCCCCTCCCCTCCCCGGGACGTGGTTTCGGTGGGGGGTGCCATAAAGGCTTTGCCTTTTCCCGCCCGCCGCGCTTTGCTAGGGGGCGCGACCGGCGGGGCCGGCGCGGCGTGAGCAACCAAGGGGGGCGCGGGCGCTGTCATGTGGATCGGAATTGTCGTGCTAGCCACCTTCGGGGGCGCATCGCTGGCCTGCCTCTATCTTTCGTGGCGCGCCGCCCTCCAGGGCAGATGGCATGTGTTTGCCGCCCTGCTGCTGCCGGCGCTGGCGATCGGCGGCACCATCGCCATGCTGATATGGCGCCCGGTGTGGCTGGAGCTGTTCGGCGACAGCATGCTGGAGCCTGTGCCCGCCTCGGCCCAGCTGCTGGCCGGCGAGGAGCTGGCGGCGGCCTACAACGCCACCGCCCGCTTCGGCCTGCGCTATCTGGAGAAGGAGGGCGTGTTTCGCTGGTATGACGAGACCCATTCCCTGAAGGGCGGATTCAAGGGGCGGGACGATGCCAACGCCACCTGGTCGGGTGGCTGGGACGAGGTGGAGGGGCGCATCTGCTATACGCTGGGCCAGGACACCGATTGCTTCGATGTCTATCGCGATGGCGAGCGTTATTACGAGGCCAACCATCGCGACGAGATCGTGAACCGCTATCGCCTGATGGCGGCGCCGCTGGCCCCGCCCAAGGATGTGGCGGCGCTTTCCAGCGCCACCCTGGCGGCGGCGATCCCGGGGCGGACGCTTTCGGGCCAGCTGCTGCTGCATTATGGCGACCCGTTCTACAGCGCCAGCTTTGCGGCCGATGGCGAGGGCGTGGCGGTGAGGCGCGGTGACGACCCCGGCAGCCTGGAGCGGGAAGAGGCGGGCAGCTATCGCCTGGGCGAGGAGGAAGGGGCGCTGTGCCTGGGCGGCGTGCTGCATGTGGTGGACGAATGCTTCACGCTGGTGCCCTCGCCCAACGGCTTCGACCTGGTGCGGGGGGGCCGGGTGGTGGCGACGGTGACGCGGCTGGAGTAGGCCCCGACCTCGAGCCGGCCTTGACAGGGCGCGGGGGGCGGGCCTATCGGTGGGGGTGACCGAGTAGCGGGCGCGTAGCTCAGCGGAAGAGCACTGTCTTCACACGGCAGGGGCCGCTGGTTCGATTCCAGCCGCGCCCACCATTCGCGGGTCGCCATTTTCGGGCCGCACCGGCAACCCATGATTTGGGAGCCTGGGCGGTTGACCGACCATGGGCCACTGGACTAAGGATAATCCCATGAACGAATATGAAATCTCTTCCCTGAGCCGGCAAGACATCATGATATGGGTCACAGTTGCTTACACCGCGATATCTTTTATGACCTTCTGTCTTATCGGCTATGGCATCTTTATCATGAATCGTTCCAACAATAAAAGGTCCGATGACATCAACGCATTGAATGAAAGGATATTTCATGCCGACGAGCGGCGACACAAAGAAGCGATGGATCGACACAAAGAAGCGATGGACCGACACGAAGAAGCGATGGCGGCTCACAAGGAATCTATGGAAGCCCACAAGGCATCCCACGAGGAATCCATGGCCGCCCACGAGGAATCCATGAAGCGATCCACGGCAGCCCACGAGGAATCCATGAAGCAATCTACGGCGGCCCACGAGGAATCCATGACGGCTTTGAAGGCATTGATAGCCAATGGTGAAGAGACATCGAAGGTTCTTGTGGAATTGCTTAAACGAACTGAGCCTCTCCCTGCCGTGCCGACAGGGGCGGATTAGGGTTCGTCGATCCGCCACAATTTGCGCTGGGGCGTGGCCCTGGTGTCAGGCGGCTTCCCAGCTGCGGCGGTCGTGCCGGTATTCGGGGCCGGGGTGGCCCCAGACGGTGGCGCGCCACATGACGCGCCCGTGGCGTTGGGCATCGAACCAGGTGGCGGCGTGGACGGTGCAGCGGTTGTCGTGGATGACGAGATCGCCCTGGTCCCATTCGTGGGTGTAGGTGAAGGCCGGGGCGGTGAGATGGGCCATGAGTTCATAGAGCAGGCGGGCGCCTTCGCTGTCGGGGCCGGCCTCCATGCCCAGGAATGGGCCGCGCAGCCAGTCCATCTGCTCGCCATCGCATAGATAGAGGGCGCGGTGCCCGGTGACCGGGTGGATGCGGACCACCGGCTGGGGCTGGGGGCCGTCTTTGTGCGAGAGCGGCTGGCGCGGGTGGCCGGCGCGGACGTCGTCTTCGCCGTGGCCGGTGAAGGGGGCGACATGGAGGCCCTGGAGCTCTGCCGTGGCCTGTTTCAGGCGCTGTGGCAAGGCCTGCCAGGCACCGGCGCCGTCGGCATAGAGGGTTTGCCCCTGGCCTTTGGGCGCCGGGCGGTGGGCGTAGAACAGGGAGATGTCGGGGGGCGGGCGGCGGTAGCTTTGATCGGTGTGCCAGCCGCGCCGGTGGGGGAAGGCGGTGGGCAGGCTGCCATCGGCCAGCAGCGGCGGCTGGGGGCGGTCCGGCACGGGGAAGCTCATGGGCGGCAGATTGGAGATGCGGATGATCTGCGAGCTTTCGGGGTGCAGCAGCTGTGGGCGGATGCCGGTGGCGGCGTAATCCTCCACCTCCGGGCCGAAGGAGCGCGACAGGCGGACCAGCAGGGCGGCGGCGCGGGAGACCGCCGCCATGCCCTTCACCACCAGCAGGCCGCCATGGGCGTTGAGGGCCGCCGGCAGGGATTGGGGGGCGGTGTCGGCGGCCGCCAGGAAGGCGGCGCCATCGTCCACCAGGGCGCCGAAGGAGGCGCCGGGCAGCGGTCGGGTGGCGAAGGGGCTCATGGTGGCGGGGCGCGGCGGCGGTGGGGCCTGGCGGGCGGCGCGGGCCGGGCCGCCAGCGTGTGCGTGTGAGGCGCGGGCGGGTTAGAGTGGCGGCGCAAGGCGGAGGGGTGCTGTGCCATGATGCTGACACCGGCCGAGATGGAGAGGCTGACGATTTACACCGCCGCCGAACTGGCGCGCAAGCGGCGGGCACGGGGGCTGAAGCTGAACCACCCGGAGGCGCTGGCGCTGATCGCCGACGAGCTGCTGGAGGCGGCCCGCGACGGGCGGACGCTGGCCGAAACGGTGGCGCTGGGCTCCACCCTGCTGAGCGGCGACGATGTGCTGCCGGGGGTGGCGGAGATGGTGGAATCGGTGTGCGTGGATGGGCAGTTCGACGACGGCATGAAGACCATCGTGGTATGGCAGCCTATTCGCGGCGGGGCGGCGGCCCAGGGTGAAATTTCGAGTGAGGTTCCGGGCGAGATCGTGGTGGGCGAGGGCGAGATCGAGCTTAATTCTGGGGGGGACAGGGTCAGCGTGACGGTGTTGAACACCGGTGATCGCCCGATCCATGTGGGCAGCCATTTCCATTTCTTCGAGGCCAATGCGGCGCTGGAATTCGACCGGGCGGCGGCGTTCGGTTTCCGGCTGGATGTGGCGGCGGGGGCCAGCTGCCGCTTCGATCCCGGCGAGGCGCGGGAGGTGGGGCTGGTGGCCATCGGCGGCAGCGGCGAGATCGCCGGGCTGAACCGGCTGACCGAAGGTTCTATCCACGATCCGGCGGTGAAGGCGGCCGCCCTGGCCCGCGCGCGGGCGGGCGGATTTAAAGGGGCGTAAGGGGGGGCCAGGCCATGGCGACCATGAGCCGGCGGCGCTATGCGCAGATGTTCGGACCTACGGCGGGCGACCGGGTGCGGCTGGGCGATACCGGCTTGCTGGCGCTGGTGGAGCGCGACTGCATCCGCCCTGGCGAGGAGGCGATCACCGGGCTGGGCAAGACGCTGCGCGACGGGGCGGGGATTGCCGGCGGCGCGTTGCTGGGCGAAGGGGCGCTGGAAGTCGTGATCGCCAATGCGGTGGTCATGTGCCCGGTGCAGGGCATTTTCAAGGCCGATATCGGCATTCGGGAAGGCCGTATTCATGCCATCGGCAAGGCCGGCAATCCGGCCGTGATGGCGGGGGTGACGCCCGGCATGACGGTGGGGCCGGGCACCAAGCATGTGAGCGGCCAGGGGCTGATCGCCACGCCGGGCGGCATCGACGTTCACGCCCATTATGCCCAGCCGCGCGAGGTGTGGCACGCACTTTCGGTAGGGCTGACCACCATGATCGGCGGTGGCTGGCCCGGCTGCTGGGCCATCGACAGCGGCGGCGAATGGGCCAACGCCAAGATGTTGAAGGCGCTGGAGGCCTTTCCCATCAATTGCGGCCTGTTTGCGCGCGGCGGGGCGCATCGGGGGAAAGCGATTGCCGAACAGATGGGATCGGGGGTGATCGGCGTCAAGATTCACGAAGATCTGGGCGCTACTCCGGCCGTGATCGACGCCTGCCTGGCGGTGGCGGACGAGCTGGATTTTCCGGTTCAGCTGCACACCGACAGCATGAACGAGGCGGGATTCTACGAGGCCACCATGGCGGCCATCGCCGGGCGCAGCATCCATATGTATCACACCGAGGGGGCCGGCGGCGGCCATGCCCCGGACATTATTCGCTGCAACGGCGAGGCGCATTGCCTGCCCTCTTCCACCACGCCCACCAACCCCTTCACCGCCAACGCCTTCGACGAGCATCTGGATATGATGATGATCTGCCACACCCTGCGCGGGGATATTCCGGAGGATGTGGCCTTTGCTGAAAGCCGGCTGCGCCCGCAGACCATGGCGGCCGAAGACGTGCTGCACGATCTGGGCGCGATTTCGATGGCCGGTTCCGATGCCGAGGGCATGGGGCGGACCATGGATACGGTGGCCGGCATGTGGCGGCTGGCGGCGAAGATGAAGGGGGAGCGCGGGGCGCTGGCGGATGACGCCGGTGACGGGGCCGGGGCGGACAATGCCCGTATCCTGCGCTATCTGGCCAAGGTAACGATCAACCCGGCCATCGCCTTCGGCATCGCCCGCCATGTCGGCAGCCTGGAGGTGGGCAAGATGGCCGATATCGTGCTGTGGCGGCCGGCCTTTTTTGGCGTGAAGGCGCAGCAGGTGCTGAAGGCGGGCGCCCAGGTGTGGAGCCCGCTGGGCGATGCCTCGGCTTCGCTGTCGATGGCGGAACCGGTTCTCTATCGTGAAAGCTGGCCGGCGACAGGCAGCGCGCCCGATACGGTTTCGGCGGCGTTCGTGCATCGGGCGGCCATCGACAACGATCTGGCGGGCAGGTGGAACATCGCCAAGCCGATGCTGCCCATCGCCGGCACCAGGCAGCTGGGCAAGGCCGACATGGTGCGGAACGACGCCCTGCCGGAGATCCGGGTGGATGCGCAGACCTTCGAGGTGTTTGTGGACGGGGAGCTGGCGACCAGCGCGACGGCGAAGGAGGTGGCGCTTAATCGGCGGTATTTTCTGCGGTGAGGGACGCCGGAAAGAGTGGAATAACCCTTGACGCCAAATCTCCAGGGCACACCCGACAGGCTGGCATTCCGTGATCAGCTAGAACCATGAGTCATCGCCTCCCTTTGAAGTAAATTTTCCAAGAATTAATCCGTCGAATTGTTTAAGAGGTATAGTTGCTCTATACTCATCTTTTCCAAAGATAAACCTCCTAATACCGTCCCTATAGGCTATCTTTATATCAAGAAAATTATCACTATACTGCACATCTTTTGGAAGAGTCCTTAGAAATGTCAGAAACATCTCATATTTTTCTTGAGGCATCAAATATCCAAGAGGAATATCATTTCCTCTTACATCCAGTTCTTCATACACATCCTCAAATTCTAAATGGTCCATTAGCCTTCCATTCAATTCAATCGTTATATCTTTAGCTGCCCTCTTACCTATATTGACTATCTGAAGCACAATTAGAGTATCACCACCGCCACCATCCTCTCTAATAGTGCCAACATACTTATCAACACCAGCCTTCTTATCTATTTCAAACATGGTGAAACGAAACGGAACTAATCGAGCCACTACTCTAGCATTTCGGTGAAATATCATAGATAGAAGGACACCGAAAGCAACTGTCAATATCGGAAGTAGGATCTCTACTGCCACAAAGATAACAACATTGTTTCCTTCAAGCATAGGTCTTCTTCCGGTGTTTGTGGATGGTGGCCTGGCGAGCAGCGCAGTGGCGAAGGAAGTAGTGCTTCCTTAGATCATAACAGTCGCCCTTTACGGATTCTTTCCGCCATTCTTTCTGCATTGCTCTGCGCTACTTTAGCTGCACTTTCATTCCGCATCCATTTATCCTTCCGGTTTCTTTTTATCAAGCCAGGCATTGTCAAGTCCGAACTCTTTTTGCCATTGCAGGGACGGCACAACAGGATCCTGTTCGTTATATCATTCGATCCGCCGCCGGCCCTGGGTCGGATATGGTCGAGTTCCGTAAATTCCTTTTCGAGCTCCCTGCCACAGCCAGCGCATACGATCATGTCGTCTTTTCCCTGCGCGTCTTGTAGATGTTCCATAATCTGTTTATGGGAAAGACGTTCCCATGGCTCTTTTTTCCTGTTTGTTGGTGTGTCGAGGAAATCAGCAGCAACATCTGCTTCGTCTGTTCTCTCCGGTGGCTGCGCACTGTAGTGGATGCCGCCCTCAAGGCCAAGCACCTCGCTTTCCTCACCATCCGGTCCAGAAAGAAATCCTGCTTTCTTCAGCTCCTGAATGATAACCTCATGTGCTTTATCCCACAAATCTATTCCGACCCAACAGCGTTTGAGTTCTTCCGCTACAATCAATGTTGTAGCACAACCTGCAAACGGATCCAGAACGATGTCTCCTTCTTTAGAACTCGCTTTGACTATCCTTGTGTATAACTCTCGTGGTTTTTGAGTAGGATACCCTGTGCGTTCCTTAGCCATGTTATTGATTGTCGCAATATCCCATACATCGGTCATGCCTTTCATTTGCCCCGCCATTCTATTTGATGTAGCAGGCTCGTGTGGTTTGTCAAAATGCCAAGTCTTGCCTTTTGTATAGAATAGTATAATATCGTGTTTTCTCGACCAGAGTCGCCGAGACGATCCACCTAGTCCATATTTCCAAATGATCTCATTGCGAAAATTCTTCTTACCAAATATGCCATCCATAAGCATCTTCAGATAATGACTTGCCGTCGGATCGCAATGAAGATAAATGCTTCCATCCTTTCTGAGAATACGACGCATCTCCAACAAGCGAACCGCCATGAAACATAAGAAGGCCCCCATATCGTCACCATAAGTCTTGCGGGAATTTTCGATAGCCTTCATAACATTAGGATGATCGTCGTTTATCTGATCTAGCCAGTCTTGGTGAATGTCTCGCTCCCAAGACCATCTATCTTGAAATGAAGCGCCAGCGGCTAAGCTATCCGGTGTGGCATGGAAGTCTTTACCTTTGTTGAAAGGAGGATCGGTTGCAATCAGGTGAACAGTGTTCGAATTCATTCCGCGCAGAAATTCTAAATTGTCTCCGTGGAATAAGGTTCTGTTGTTCCAATTAGATTTACCGTTCATAACTCGCTCCTTTCTTGCTTAGACCGGCGTTTTGGTCGCGCCTGTGTGCAGTTGATGGAGGCAAAATATTGCTTCCACCCTTCCTCGAACGTCAACCGAAACCGCCCCTCGCCCACCATATACGGCCTTCCCGCCACCCATGCCGACGGCGCGAAGCAGTCTTGCGGTGGGGGCATGGCGAGTCAAGGGGATGGCCTGGGTCGATGGGAGGCGCGGGGCTGGGGGGGGCGGGGACGGTGGCGGACCCGGAGGGCGCCGGGGTCATGGCGCCGGCGTTGGGGGGGCTGGCGGCCGCTGGGGTTATCCTGCAAAGCTGGCTGGTGCGCACGGCGCCGGAGGCTGCCATGATCGCTGCCATTCTTTCCGTGTGGGCGTTGCTGGCCGGGATTGCTTTGCTGATGGCGGGCAATGGGTTGCAGGGGTCGCTGCTGGGGGTGCGGGCGGTGGCGGAGGGGTTTTCCGTGGCCGTGGTGGGGGTGGTGATGTCGGCCTATTTCGCCGGCTTTGTGGCTGGGTCGATCGCCACGCCGCGGCTGATCCGGCGGGTGGGGCATATCCGGGTGTTCGGCGCCCTGGCCTCGATCGCCTCTATGGCGGTGCTGCTTCATGCGGTGGCGGTGCATCCGGCGGCCTGGGGGGTGCTGCGGGCGCTGACCGGATTTTGCTATATCGGCCTTTTCATCGTGGCCGAAAGCTGGCTGAACGACCGGGCCACCAACGCCAATCGCGGCCAGCTGCTTTCCGTCTATATGATCGCCATGACCGGGGCCATGGCGGTGGGGCCGTTGCTTTTGAACCTGGCGCCGGCCACCGGCTATGGCCTTTTTATCCTGGCGTCGGTGCTGGTTTCGCTGGCGCTGGTGCCGGTGGCGCTGACCGGTTATTCGGCGCCGCCCTTCGAGCAGCAGCACCGGCTGGGGCTGGGGGAGCTGGCGCGGGCTTCGCCGCTGGGCGTGGCCGGCTGCCTGGTGAACGGCGCCACCTCCGGATCGCTGGTGTGGCTGGCGCCGCTTTATGGCGAAGAGATCGGCATGAGCATCGAGCAGATCTCGTTTCTGACGGCGGCGGCGGTGATGGGGGGGACGGTGCTGGTGTGGCCGGTGGGGCGGCTTTCCGACCGATTCGACCGCCGCCTGGTGCTGACCGCCACCGCCTTTCTGGGCAGCGCCATCGCGGCCGGGGCGGCGTTTTTTGCCGCCGCTGCGCCGCTGGCGCAGATCGCCGTGGTGGCCGTGGTGGGGGGGCTGGCCATGCCGCTTTATTCGCTGGCGGTGGCGCACACCAACGACCATCTGCAACCGCGCCAGATGGTAGCGGCCTCCAGCGGGTTGCTGTTGGCCAACGGCCTGGGGGGCATGGTGGGGCCGGCGGCGGCGGGGGGGCTGATGCAGGCGCTGGGCGCGGGGGGATTCTTCTGGTTTCCCGCCGCCGCCATGCTGGCGCTGGGGCTGTTTGCGATCTATCGCATGACGCGAAGGGCGGCGGTGCCCAGCGCCAGGCAGCGCGATTTCGTGCAGATGTCGCGGACCTCCAGCGTGTTCGCCCGCATCGCGCTGAGGGACCATATGGACCGGGATCTTGCAAAAATGGCGCGCCGTTGAGGCGGCGTGCGGGGGCGAAGATGGCGCAGCGCTAGCTGGCGAGGGCGTTGTCTATGGCGGCCGCCACCTGGTTTATAGCAGCCATGCCGTCCACCCGGTGGAGCACGCCTTTGGCGCGGTAATAGGGGAGCAGCGGGGCCGTCTGACGGTGGTAGATCGCGAGGCGGGAGCGCAGGGTTTCCTCGTTGTCGTCGGCGCGGCGCTTGAACTCGCGCGAGTCGCAGGCGTCGCAGCGCCCGGCGATGCGGGGGCGCTGGAAACGGTCGTGATAGCCGGCGCCGCAGGCCGCGCAGGCATAGCGCCCGGCGAGGCGCTCCACCAGGGCTTCGTCGTCCACCTTCATTTCGATCACGCGGTCGAGGGCCAGGGCGCGTTGTTCCAGCATGGCGTCCAGGGCCTGGGCCTGGGGGCGGGAGCGGGGGAAGCCGTCGAGGATGAAGCCGCCGCCGCAATCGGGGCTGTCGATGCGCTGGGCGATCATGGAGACGATGATGTCGTCGGAGACCAGGTCGCCCCGTTCCATCACCGCCTGGGCCGCCTGGCCCAGGGGGGTGCCGGCGGCGACAGCGGCGCGCAGCATGTCGCCGGTGGAAAGCTGGGGGACGCCCAGGGTTTGCGCCAGGCGCTGTGCCTGGGTGCCTTTGCCGGCCCCCGGCGGCCCCAGCAGGATCAGCTTCATCGTCGCCTGCCCTTCAGCCGGGATTTCCTGATCAGCCCTTCGTACTGGTGGGCCAGGAGGTGGGACTGGATCTGGGCCACGGTGTCCATGGTGACGGTGACGCAGATCAGGAGCGAGGTGCCGCCGAGATAGAACGGGATCGCCAGCTCGCCGATCAGAACCTCGGGAATCAGGCAGACGACGGTGAGATAGGCGGCGCCTAACGTGGTGAGACGGGTGAGCACATAATCGAGATAATCGGCCGTGTTCTTACCGGGGCGGATGCCGGGAATGAAGCCGCCGTTGCGGCGCAGATTGTCGGCCGTATCGGCGGGATTGAAGACCACGGCGGTGTAGAAGAAGCAGAAGAAGATAATGGCGGCGCCGAAGATGGAGAGATAGACCAACTGGCCGCGGCCGAGATAGAACGATATGTCCTGGAGCCATCCCGGCCCGCCCGCCGCCGAGAAGCTGGCGAAGGTGGCCGGCATGAGCAGGATGGAACTGGCGAAGATGGGCGGGATGACGCCGGCGGTGTTCAGCTTCAGCGGCAGGTGGGAGCTTTCGCCGCCGAACATGCGATTGCCGACCTGGCGTTTGGGATATTGAACGACGATGCGGCGCTGGGCGCGTTCCATCCACACGATCCAGTAGATCAGCAGCGCGCCGCCGATGAGGATGGCCATGATGGCGAAGGCCGAAAGGGTGCCGACGCGGCCCAGCTCCAACAGCTGGGCGAAGGCGCTGGGGAAGCTGGCGACGATGCCGGCGAAGATGATGAGCGAAACGCCGTTGCCGACGCCGCGCTGGGTGATCTGCTCGCCCAGCCAGAGCAGGAACATGGTGCCGCCCAGGAGCGTGACCACGGCCGTGAAGCGGAAGAACATGCCGGGTTCGATGACGGCGGAAAGGCCGCCGGCGCCCATGGATTCCAGGCCGACGGCGATGCCGTAACCCTGCACCACGCATAGCAGCACCGTGAGATAGCGGGTGTATTGGTTCATCTTTTTGCGGCCCGACTCGCCTTCCTTTTTGAGCTGGTCCAGCTTGGGCGAGACGGTGGTCATCAACTGCATGATGATGGCGGCCGAGATGTAGGGCATGACGTTGAGGGCGAAGATGGTCATGCGCTCCAGCGCGCCGCCGGCGAACAGATTGAAGACGCCCAGGATGCCGCCGGCCTGTTGTTCGAAGATGTCGGAGAGGATCGACGGATCGATGCCGGGGATGGGGATGTAGGTTCCGAGGCGATAGACGATCAGGGCGCCCAGGGTGAACCACAGACGTTTCTTGAGCTCGGTCGCCTTGCCGAATGCCCCGAGATTGAATTGGCTGGCGAGTCTTTCGGCCTGGGATGCCATGGCGAGCGCGCGGCGGGCTTATTGGCCGTTGGCGGCGGCGGGTTTGCCGGCGACGGTGACCGAACCGCCGGCCTTTTCGACCGCGGCCACGGCGGTGGCGCTGGCGCCGGCCACGGCGATGGCGATAGCGGCAGCGATTTCGCCGCCGCCCAGCAGCCGGACGCCGTCGCGCACGCGCCGGATAACGCCGGCGGATTTCAGCGCCTGGGCATCGATGGGGGCGGCGGGATCGAGCTTGCCGGCGTCGATCGCCTGTTGCAGGCGCCCGACATTGACGATGGCGTAATGGCGGCGATTGGGATTCTTGAAGCCGCGCATGGGCAGGCGGCGATAGATGGGCATCTGGCCGCCTTCGAATGTGGCGACCGCCACGCCGGAGCGCGAGGTTTGACCTTTGTGGCCGCGGCCGCCGGTTTTGCCCAGGCCGGAGCCGATACCGCGGCCACGGCGTTTGCGGGCGTGGGTGGCGCCCGGATGGTCGCGGATGTGGTTGAGCTTCATGGCGTTGTGTTCCGTTTTCCCGTGGCCGTGGCCGCAGCTGTTTTAGAGCTCTTGCCAGCGCACCAGATGGCGCACTTTGGCGATCATGCCGCGCACCGCCGGGGTATCTTCCAGATCGCGGCTGCGGTGCATTTTGTTGAGGCCCAGGCCGATCAGCGTTTGACGCTGGATGGCGGGGCGGCCGATGGGGCTGCCGGTTTGCGTGACGCGCAGGCACCTGGCGTTTTTGTCTGCCATGGGATCAGCCCTCGCTCGCGTATTCGACGCCGCGTCCCAGGACTTCGGCCACTTTTTTGTTGCGCCGGGCGGCGACGGTGCGGGGTGAGACGGTTTGGCCCAGGGCGTGGAAGGTGGCCTTGACCATGTTGTGCGGATTGGCGCTGCCGGTCGATTTGCACACCACGTCCTGGGCGCCCAGGGCCTCGAATACGGCGCGCATGGGGCCGCCGGCGATGACGCCGGTGCCAGGGGGGGCCGCGCGCAGGACGACATGGCCGGCGCCGTAGCGGCCTTTGGCGTCGTGATGCAGGGTGCGGCCTTCGCGCAGCGGCACGCGAACCATGCTGCGTTTGGCCTGTTCGGTGGCCTTGCGGATCGCCTCTGGTACTTCGCGGGCCTTGCCGGCGCCGTGGCCTACGCGGCCCTTGCGATCGCCCACTACAACCAGGGCGGCGAAGCCGAAGCGGCGCCCGCCTTTTACCACCTTGGCGACGCGGTTGATGCTGACGAGTTTTTCGAGGAATTCGCTCGCTTCCCCCTCGCCTTCGCCACGGCGCCCGCCCCGGCGGGAGCGATCGCCACGGCCCCGTTCACGGCCTGTCGTTGCCATCTTTTCCGCTCTCCCCGTGGTTAGCCTGGGTGGTTGTTGTAGGTGCTGTGGGCGACATTCAGAATCTCAGAATTTCAGGCCGCCCGCGCGGGCGGCCTCGGCCAGGGCCTTGACCCGGCCGTGATAGCGGCGGCCGCCGCGATCGAACACCACATCGGCGATGCCGGCCGCCAGCGCCCTTTCGGCGATGGCCTTGCCGATCCTGGCGGCGGCCGCGATGGTGGCGCCGGTGGGAAGTTCGCCGCGCAACGTGGCATCCAGGCTGGACGCGGCCGCCAGCGTGTGGCCGGCATCGTCGTCGATCACCTGGGCGTAGATGTGTTTGCCCGAGCGGAACACCGACAGGCGTGGCCTGGCGCCCGCGCGCTGGCGCAAGCGGCGGCGAACGCGGCGGCGGCGGCGCACGTGGGCATCTTTTGCGGTGGTAGTCATGGATTCTATCCTGCCTGTTCCTGCCTATTTCTTCTTGCCTTCCTTGCGCAGCACATATTCGCCCCGGTAGCGGATGCCTTTGCCCTTATAGGGCTCTGGCGGGCGCCAGTTGCGGATCTCCGAGGCGACCTGGCCGACACGCTGCTTGTCCATGCCCGATACCACGATTTCGGTCTGGCTGGGACATTCGATGGCGATGCCGTCGGGCACCGGAAACTCGACATCGTGGCTGTAGCCCAATTGCAATTTCAAGTTGCCACCCTGCATCTGGGCGCGGTAGCCGACGCCCCGGATCTCCAGAGCGCGTTTGAAGCCTTCGCTGACGCCGGTGATCATCGCCTGGATGTTGGCGCGCGTGGTGCCCCATAAGGCGCGCGCCTGCCTGGATTCGGAATTGGGCGTGACCATAACTCCATCCGCTTCCAGTGCAACCGAGACATCGGGGAGGATGTGCCGGCACAGAGTGCCGTTTCTGCCCTTGATTTCGATGCGGTCGGCAACGATCGCAACCTCGACCCCGGAAGGGACAACCACGGGATTTTTTCCCACACGCGACATGTTTCGTTTCCTCAGGCCTGGCGGCGTTCGATCAGAAGACTTTGCACAGCACTTCGCCGCCGACATTGGCGGCACGGGCTTCATGGTCTGTCATGACGCCTTTGGGGGTCGAGACGATGACGATACCCAGGCCGCCGTAAACATGCGGCATGTTGCGGACGCCGGAATAGACGCGGCAGCCGGGCTTCGAGACGCGCCCGATCTCGCGGATCACCGGCTCGCCTTCGTGATATTTGAGCTCGATCACCAATTCCGGTTTCGGGGATGAGGCGCCCAGGCGGCGATAGTTGCGGATATAGCCTTCGCGTTTCAGAACGGAAAGGACATTTTCCTTCAATTTCGACGCCGGGCAGTTCACCTGCGCTCTGCGGCGCATATGCCCGTTTCTGATACGGGTCAGCATATCGCTAAGAGGATCCGTCATCGACATAGCGTCCTCCCCCTACCAGCTCGACTTGACCGCGCCCGGGATCAGGCCTTCGGAGGCCAGTTCCCGCAACGAAATACGGGACATATCGAATTTTCGGTGATAGCCGCGAGGGCGTCCGGTGATACCACAACGGTTGCGCACGCGGGTTTTTGCCGAGTTGCGCGGTAATTTGGCGAGTTTCAGGCGCGCCTGGAAGCGCTCCTCGATCGGCAGCTCGCGATCGTTTGCAGTATCGAGCAGGGCTTTGCGCCTGGCAGCGAACTTCTGCACAAGACGCCTGCGCCGATTGTTTTTCTCGATAGCGCTCTTCTTAGCCATGTCGTCTCCCTTTGAACCCCTTGAAGCGGACCGATCAGTTTTTGGCGAACGGCATCTGGAATGCATCGAGAAGCGCGCGGGCTTCCTCGTCGGTCTTTGCCGTCGTGCAGATGACGATATCGAGGCCCCGAATCTGGCTTACGCGATCGTAGTCGATCTCTGGAAACACAATCTGCTCCTTGAGGCCCATGGCATAATTGCCGCGTCCATCGAAGCTTCGAGCGCTGACACCGCGAAAATCGCGCACGCGCGGCAAAGCGATGTTGACCAGACGGTCGAGAAATTCATACATACGCGCACCGCGCAGCGTGACTTTGGCGCCGACGGCCATGCCTTCGCGCAACTTGAAATTGGCGACCGATCTCCTGGCGCGAGTCACCACGGCCTTCTGGCCGGCGATCCGTGTCAACTCATCGGCGGCATGCTCTGCCTGCCCCGAATCGGCGACAGCCTCGCCGACTCCCATATTTAGAACGACCTTCTCTAATTTGGGCGCGGCATGGATGTTGGCATAGCCGAATTTTTCCATCAATGCCGGCCGCACCGTCGCCACATAATGTTCTTTAAGTCTTGCCATTGTCATCGTCCATCGTTCTATGCCGGGGCCGTTGTCGAGCCAGCGTCAAGTATCGATAATCTCACCCGAGCGGCGCGCAACACGAACCTTGCGCCCATCGTCGAGCACTCGGAAGCCGACACGGGTCGGTTTGCCACTTTCGGGATCCAGCATGGCCAGGTTCGAGAGCTCTATGGGAAGCTCTTTATCCTCGATGCTGCCTGGCGCCTGCTGTGTCGGTTTGCGATGGCGATGCACCATGTTGATGCCGCTGACAATCGCCTTGCCCCGTTTGGGAAGAACCTTCAGCACATCGCCCTCACGGCCGCGATCACGCCCGGAGAGAACGACGACCCGGTCACCTTTGCGGATTTTCTGTGCCATGTTTTAGAGCACCTCCGGGGCCAGGGAGACGATTTTCATGAAATTTCGGCCACGCAGCTCTCGTGTGACCGGGCCGAAAATCCGCGTGCCCACCGGTTCATTCTGGCGGTTGACGATCACGGCGGCATTGCGATCGAAGCGCAATGCGCTCCCGTCCGGGCGGCGAATCTCCTTGGCGGTCCGTACGATGACGGCACGAGTGACTTCGCCCTTCTTCACTCGCTGCCCCGGCTGGGCCTCCTTCACGGATACCACGATGACGTCTCCCACCCCTGCCGTCTTGCGCCTGGAGCCGCCCAGCACCTTGATGCATTGAACGCGCTTTGCACCCGAATTGTCGGCTACGTCGAGTTTGGTTTCCTGCTGAATCATGGATCGACTCCCTGGGCAACGCGATCAGGATCGCTGCTCGTCGATGACGATCCAGCGTTTCGTTCTGGATAGCGGGCGACATTCCCGTATGCGGACGACATCACCCAATTGGGCTGCGTTGCCCTCGTCATGCGCGTGATAACGCTTCGAACGGCGAATGGTTTTCTTGTAGAGAGAGTGCTTCATCAGGCGTTCGACATTGACCACAACGGTCTTGTTGCCGGACTTCCCTGTGACCACACCTTGCATGATGCGACGCGGCATAGCTTTTCCTCAAGTTCCGTTGCGGACTTCGCTGTGGGCTCCATTACGGGTTCTCTGGGCCCATACCGTCCCCATGCGGGCGATATCGCGGCGAACCTGACGCATGCGCGCAGTATTCTCCAGCTGACCGTTTGCCTTCTGGAAACGCAGATTGAGCAGCTCTTTCTTGAGTGCGATAAAGCCATCCTTTATCTGGTCGATGCTCATGGCGTGAATGTCGGCGGGCCTCATATCCGTTCATACTCCCAATTGGCAAGATGCGATCAGTGGAGGCGTTGAACGAATTTCACCGGGATCGACAACTTCGCGGCGCCCAGACGAATGGCTTCGCGAGCGATGGCTTCGTCAACACCATCCAATTCGAACATGACACGACCGGGCTTCACCCGGCACATCCAATATTCAGGGGAACCTTTGCCCTTGCCCATGCGAACTTCGGCCGGTTTGGTCGATACCGGCACATCCGGAAAAACCGTCACCCACACACGGCCGGCGCGCTTCATACAACGCGTGACGGCACGCCGCGCCGCTTCGATCTGGCGGGCCGTGATACGCCCGGCCGACTGGGCCTTCATGCCATAGGAGCCGAAATTCAGCCTGGTGCGACCTTTGGCACAGCCGTGAATACGGCCTTTATGCGCCTTCCGAAATCTTGTGCGTTTGGGGCTCAGCATGTCGGTTTTCTCCGCTCAGGCGCGCGCCTGGCCACCCTGGGCTTCGGTTTCGCGTCTCTCATGGGCGAGAGGATCGTGACCGAAAAGCTCGCCTTTGAAAATCCAGGCTTTGACGCCAAGGGTGCCATAAGCCGTCTTGGCGGTGACATGGCCGAAGTCGATATCGGCACGCAGGGTATGAAGCGGAACGCGGCCTTCCCGGTACCACTCGACCCGCGCGATCTCCGCTCCGCCAAGACGCCCACCGACATTGATGCGGATGCCTTGAGCGCCCAGGCGCATGGCCGATTGGACGGCGCGTTTCATGGCGCGGCGGAACGAGATACGGCGTTCGAGCTGCTGCGCGACATTCTCGGCAACCAGATAGGCATCGATTTCGGGCTTGCGGATCTCCATGATGTTCACCATGACATCGGTCCTGGCGATGCCTTGCAACCCCTTTTTGAGGGCCTTGATGCCATCCCCCTTTTTGCCGATGACGACGCCGGGGCGAGCGGTGTGAATCGAGATACGGATCTTGTCGGCCTGGCGTTCGACCACAACCTTGCTTACACTGGCTTGTGGCAGCTGTTTGCGAACATGGGAACGAAGCGCTATGTCTTCGTGCAAGAGGCGCGCATAGCCATCGCCATCGGCATACCAACGCGAATCCCATATGCGGTTGATGCCGAGCCGCAGTCCAATTGGGTTGACCTTGTGTCCCATCAGCTCTCGCTCTCCCCGGTTTCACGAACCACGATCTCCATATTGCTGAATTTCTTCCGATATGGGTGGATGCGACCACGGCCCGCCGCCCGAAAGCGGCGCATTTTGAGACCAGGCCCGACCGATACACGCGCTACCACCAGACGATCGACGTCGAGGCCGTGATTGTTCTCCGCATTGGCGATCGCCGATTGCAAGGTCTTCCTGACATTGCCCGCTATCCGGTATTTCGACAATGCGAGCTCGATCAATGCCTTCGAAACCGGTTTCCCGCGAATCTGCCGGGCCACAAGGTTTAATTTGCGCACCGTCGTTCGCAGCGAGCGGGCCACGGCATGGGCAGCGCGATCGGTTGTTTCGTATTCCGAGTTCTTATCGGCCATGATGTTCAATTCCTTCTGGCTTTCTTATCCGCCGCGTGGCCGCGAAAATTCCTTGTTGGGGAGAATTCGCCGAATTTGTGCCCCACCATGTTTTCGGTCACTAGAACAGGCAAATGCCTGTGACCGTTATGAACGCCGAAGGTAAGGCCGACGAACTGCGGCATGATGGTAGAGCGCCTGGACCAGATGTCGATGATCTGCTTACGGCCGGATTCACGCGCCTTCTCCGCTTTGTTGAGAAGGTAACCATCCACAAACGGGCCTTTCCAGACAGAACGAGACATCGTCCTCCTCCTAGCGTCTCTTGCGGTGGCGCCGGGTGATGATCAGCGCGTCGCTTGCCTTTTTAGCTCGTGTGCGGGCGCCCTTGGTCGGCTTTCCCCATGGTGTCACCGGATGACGGCCACCGCTGGTGCGGCCTTCGCCACCCCCGTGAGGGTGATCGACCGGGTTCATCACAACCCCGCGTACCGAAGGGCGTCTTCCCAACCAACGCTTGCGGCCAGCCTTGCCCAACTTCCGATTCTGATGGTCGGCATTGGACACTGCGCCGATTGTGGCCATACACTCACCGCGAACCATTCTCATTTCCCCAGAGCTCAAACGAAGCTGGGCATAGCCTTGATCCTTTCCGATCAGCTGGGCATAATTGCCTGCGGAGCGCGCGATCTTTCCACCTGCCCCCGGTTTCATTTCGATGTTGTGGATAATCGTTCCGATTGGGATACTTGCCAACGGCATGGCGTTGCCGGGACGAATATCGACTCTTTCACCAGCTATGACGTGATCGCCAATCTGCAATCTTTGAGGCGCCAGGATATACGCCTGGGTGCCATCTTCATATTTCAACAATGCAATATGTGAAGATCTGTTCGGATCGTGCTCTATGCGTTCGACCGTGGCTGGAACATGGAATTTCCTGCGCAGGAAGTCGATCATACGATAGCGACGCTTGTGCCCACCCCCCCGATGGCGAATCGTTATTCTACCGTGATTGTTGCGCCCACCGCTCTTTCGCAGCCCTTCCGTCAATCCTTTAACGGGCTTTCCCCTGTAAAGGTGCGAACGGACAACCTGCACCAACCCGCGTTGGCCCGGAGTTATCGGTTTGTGAGGTCTAAGTGCCATACGTTCAAACTCCTACTGTAACATCGATCATATGACCTTCACGGAGTGTGACGATCGCTTTCTTTATCGACTTCCGATAGCCCACCCGTCCACGGAAACGCTTCTTCTTTCCTCTATAATTGAGCGTATTGACCGAAACCACCTCGACATCGAATAATTTCTCCACCGCATGCTTGATCTCGGGCTTGGTCGCCCGGTGATCGACCTGAAAGGTGACCTGACCATGCGCCGACCCGGTCGTTGACTTTTCGGTCACGATGGGGTGATGGATGATGTCGTAATGTCTCGACGGGATCATTCGAAGCGCTCCGCGAAGAATTCAACGGCATCCCTGGTCAGAATCAACGTGTCATGGCGGAGTATATCATAAACATTCGCTCCAGTGCAAGGCAAAATATCGATGCCGGGGATATTGGCTGCCGCGCGACGGAAATTGTGGCCGACCGTGACGCCATCGACGACGAGTGCATTCGTGATTCCCAGGGTGGAGAATTTCGAAAACAGGACTTTTGTCTTTGCCTGCTCCAGGACGGTATCCTCAAGAATACGAAGCCTGCCTTCTGCTTTCTTGGTCGAGAGGGCTATCTTCAGGCCAAGAGCCCGAATGCGCTTGGGGAGCTTGAAGGCATGGCTACGTGGAACGGGCCCATGGGCGACCGCCCCGCCACGAAACAGATTGGCCTTGCGGCTGCCATGGCGGGCACGGCCGCTGCCCTTCTGCCGGCCCAGTTTGGCGGTGCTGGCATGCACGGCTCCGACCGATTTGGTCGCATGGGTTCCAGCACGCCGCTTTGCGAGCTGCCAATGGACAACACGGGCAAGAATATCCGGTCTTGGTGGCAAACCGAAGATGTTATCGGATAACTCTATCGCGCCCGTCTCGGCGTTGGCGAATGAAATGACTTCGGCTTTCATATCCGTCCAGCTCCCATGACTTACGATAAGATGTCTACTCTTCTTCTGCCGTTGCATCGGGATCGGAAGCATGGTCGATCAGCGCGGCCGGCCGTGGCAAATCCGAAGGGGTTTTGGCCTTAACGGCATCCGAAATCAACACCCATCCTCCTTTTGCGCCTGGAACGGCGCCCCGGACCATGATCAAGCCGTGATCCGGATCGGTCGCCGCCACCTCGAGATTCTGGACCGTCACACGCTTATCGCCCATGTGGCCGGCCATTTTCTTGCCCTTCCAGACACGTCCAGGATCCTGGCTGTTGCCGGTTGAGCCATGGGCACGATGCGATACTGAAACACCATGGCTGGCCCGCATACCGCCGAAGTTGTGCCGCTTCATGGAACCGGCAAAGCCACGGCCTTTCGACAACCCCACGACATCGACTTTTTGACCTGCAACAAAGTGTTTGACGGATAGTTTGGAGCCCACAGGGATAACGGCATCTTCGGTGACACGAAACTCGACGACTTTTCTCATGGCTTCGACACCTGCTTTGGTGAAGTGACCACGCGAAGCCCGTGTCAAATGCTTCATTTTGGCAGGCGATGTGCCGATCTGGAGGGCAATATAACCATCGCGCTCCAGGCCGCGCTGGGCGACAACCCGATTGCCATGATCCTGGAGGACGGTCACGGGAATATGACCACCGCTAGCGATGAAGATGCGGCTCATGCCGACCTTTTTTGCAATCATGCCGGAGCGCACCATGACACGCCTCAAAGCTTGATTTCGACATCGACACCGGAAGCCAGATCGAGCTTCATAAGCGCGTCGACTGTCTGAGGTGTCGGGCCGACAATATCGATAAGACGCTTATGGGTGCAAATCTGGAACTGCTCCCGCGACTCCTTGTCGATATGGGGGCCGCGCAGAACGGTAAATTTTTCGATATGCGTCGGCAAGGGAATTGGCCCTCTGACTTGAGCGCCAGTCCTCCTGGCGGTGCCCACGATTTCGTTGGTCGATTGATCCAGCAATCGATGGTCGAAGGCCTTGAGCCTGATGCGGATATTCTGGTTGGCCATAATGTTCTGTCGCCCTCGCCTTCTTGCTGTTTTCGACCTGCCTTACTTGACGATTTGCGCGACGACGCCGGCGCCGACGGTTCGCCCGCCTTCCCGGATCGCAAAGCGCAAGCCCTCGTCCATCGCAATCGGGGAGATCAACTCCACGTCCATGGTGATGTTGTCCCCGGGCATCACCATCTCGACACCATCCGGAAGCAGAACATGGCCCGTCACATCGGTAGTCCGGAAGTAGAACTGGGGCCGGTAGTTGGTGAAAAACGGCGTGTGACGCCCCCCCTCCTCCTTGGTCAGAACGTAGGTCTCGGCCTTGAACTTCGTATGCGGCGTGATCGTCCCAGGGCGCGCCAGAACCTGGCCACGCTCAACCTCGTCGCGCTTCACACCGCGAAGAAGGGCGCCGATATTGTCCCCGGCCTCGCCGCTGTCGAGAAGCTTGCGAAACATCTCGACACCCGTGCACACCGTCTTCGAGGTATCGCGTATCCCCACGATCTCGATCTCGTCGCCGACCTTGACGACGCCGCGCTCGACACGACCGGTCACAACCGTCCCCCGGCCCGAAATCGAGAACACATCCTCAATCGGCATCAAGAAGGGGCGATCGACGGCACGCTCGGGCGTCGGGATATAGCGGTCAACCTCGCGCATCAACTCCAGAACCGTCGCCGCGCCGACATCGCCGTCGCGATCCTCCAGGGCCGACAAGGCCGAACCCTTCACAACCGGGATGTCGTCGCCAGGGAAATCATACAGCGACAACAGCTCGCGCACCTCCAGCTCGACCAGCTCCAGAAGCTCTTCGTCGTCAACCTGATCCACCTTGTTCAGATAGACGACGATGGCGGGAACGCCCACCTGGCGCGCCAGCAGAATATGCTCCCGCGTCTGGGGCATCGGGCCGTCCGCAGCGCTCACAACCAGAACCGCGCCGTCCATCTGCGCCGCGCCCGTGATCATATTCTTCACATAATCGGCATGACCGGGACAATCCACATGCGCATAGTGACGAGCCTCCGTCTCATACTCGACGTGCGCCGTGTTGATCGTGATCCCACGCTCCTTCTCCTCCGGAGCCTTGTCAATCTCGGCATAATCGGTAAAGGTCGCGCCACCGGACGACGCCAATATACGCGTGATCGCCGCCGTCAACGTCGTCTTGCCATGATCGACATGACCGATCGTCCCTATGTTAACATGAGGCTTGACACGCTCATAACGCTCCTTCGCCATAACAAATAACCTCCCGATTCATGCGCCCGATCGTTCAACCGACACTTGCTCTGACTTCTTCCGAGAGCAAAACGGGCACAGGTTCATAGCAGTCGAAATGCATGCTGTAGGTCGCGCGCCCCTGGCTCATGGAGCGAAGATCGTTAACATAGCCGAACATGGTCCCCAACGGAGCCTTGGCACGAACGATCTGTGCATTGCTACGCTGCTCCATGCCCTGGATCTGGGCACGCCTGCTGCTCAAATCGCCGATGATGTCACCCATATATTCGTCCGGCGTCACGACCTCTACCCGCATCATCGGCTCAAGGAGCTGTGCTCCCGCGTGGGTCATGCCTTCACGAAAGGCAGCACGCGCCGCGATGTCGAATGCCATGGCACTCGAATCGACCTCGTGATGAGCGCCGTCATACAGGGTTGCCTTGAAGTCGATGACCGGAAACCCCGCGACGACACCGGACCGGCTGGCGCTTTCGATGGCAGCCTCTATCGCCGGGATATACTCGCGCGGAACGTTGCCCCCTGTCACTTTGTTCCTGAAGACAAAACCTTCGCCGGCTTCTGCCGGTTCGAACAGGATTTTGACGCGGGCAAATTGACCGGAACCGCCAGTCTGTTTCTTGTGCAGGTAGTCGATATCATATGGCTTGGTAATCGTTTCCCTGTAGGCAACCTGCGGGACGCCGATACTGGCTTCGATATTGAATTCGCGCTTCATACGATCAACGATGATTTCCAGATGGAGTTCGCCCATACCCCTTATGATCGTTTGCCCGGATTCGGAATCCACCACAACGCGGAAAGACGGATCCTCTTCTGCCAGTCTTCCCAGAACAATGGACATTTTATCGTGATCGATCTTCGTCTTCGGTTCGACGCTCACCTCGATAACCGGTTCGGGAAACTCCATGCGTTCCAGAACGATGGGCCTGGCAGAGTCCGAGAGGGTATCGCCGGTGCCGATCGCCTTGAGGCTGCATAGGGCAACGATGTCGCCGGCATAAGCTATTTGTATATCCTCCCGCTTGTTGGCGTGCATGAGGAGCATGCGACCGACACGCTGACGTGAATTCTTGACGGTATTGAGCAGTGAGGTGCCGGATTTGAGAACGCCCGAGTAGATTCGGACAAAGGTTAGTGTACCGACATATTTGTCGGCCATGACCTTGAATGCCAGCGCAGAGAACGGCTCATCGTCACGACTATTACGAGACTCCTCGTTGCCGGTCTTCCCGTTAAGGCCTCGAATTGCCGGGATATCGACAGGCGAAGGGAGATAGTCGACAACGGCGTCCAGCAGAGGTTGTATTCCTTTATTTTTGAAGGCGCTTCCGAGAAAAACAGGAACGAATGCATGTGAAAGGGTGCCCCTACGAATACAGGCTTTCAAGGTGGTCGCATCCGGGGGATTGCCTTCCAGATATGCCTCCAGGACATCGTCGTCGAGTTCGACCGCGGCCTCGAGAAGCCTGGTGCGATATTCCGCCGCCCGATCTTGCAAGCTGGCAGGGATAGGAAGCTCCTCGCATTGCGCGTCCAGGCCATCGTCACGCCATAGAATGGCTTTCATCTTTACCAAATCGACAACGCCTTTGAAGCCCGTCTCGACACCGACGGGGATTTGCATCACCAGGGGAGCAACGGCGAAACGCTCTGCGATCATATCGACACAGTGAAAGAAATTGGCGCCAACCCGATCCATCTTGTTGATGAAACATATGCGAGGCACCTTATATTTGTCTGCCTGGCGCCAGACGGTTTCGGACTGTGGCTCGACCCCCGATACGGCGTCGAAGACCGCAACAGCGCCGTCCAGGACGCGCAAACTGCGCTCAACCTCAATCGTAAAATCGACGTGACCTGGGGTATCGATGATATTGACGCGATGATCGCGCCAATTGGCGGTCGTCGCCGCCGACATGATGGTGATGCCGCGTTCCTGTTCCTGTTCCATCCAGTCCATGGTGGCCGTGCCTTCATGGACTTCTCCAACCTTATGGGAGCGGCCGGTGTAATAGAGTATGCGCTCGGTCGTCGTCGTCTTACCGGCATCGATGTGGGCCATGATGCCGATATTGCGATAACACGCGATGGAATGGGTTCTCGTCATATCTCGCTCGTCCTTGAGGTCATGGAAGGCCCCGGGTTACCAGCGCGAAGGGCTTCACCAACGATAGTGGGAAAATGCCTTGTTCGCTTCCGCCATTCGGTGCGTATCCTCGCGTCTTTTGACAGCCGTGCCACGCTGATATGCGGCATCCAGAAGTTCACCGGAAAGGCGCTCTACCATGGTCGTTTCCGAACGTCCACGGGAGGCGCCGATCAACCAACGGATCGCCAGCACCTGTTGACGATCCAGGCGAACTTCTACCGGAACCTGGTAGGTTGCGCCACCCACACGGCGAGAGCGCACTTCGACTACGGGTTTCACATTGCTCAGAGCCTGATGAAAGAGGCCAACAGGATCTTGTCCCGTCTTGTCACGCATGCGGTCCAGCGCACGGTACACGATGCCTTCGGCAACGGCCTTCTTCCCATCGTGCATGAGGCTGTTGATGAATTTGGTCAGCACCCTGTCACCATGCAGGGCATCGGGGAGAACGTCGCGTTTTTCGGCAGCATGACGGCGTGACATTGTGGCACCTCACTTCGGCCGTTTGGCACCGTATTTGGAACGGCCCTGACGGCGAGTGGCGACGCCCTGGGTATCCAATGTCCCCCGGACGATATGGTAACGGACCCCCGGGAGATCCTTCACGCGACCGCCGCGAATCATGACCACGGAGTGTTCCTGAAGATTGTGACCCTCCCCGGGAATGTATCCAGTGACCTCGAAACCATTGGTCAAACGAACGCGGGCGACCTTGCGGAGAGCGGAGTTCGGTTTCTTGGGGGTGGTCGTATAGACCCGCGTGCAAACGCCGCGCTTCTGAGGGCACGCCTCCAGGGCAGGCACCTTGTTGTGCGCATGGCGCGGCTTTCTCGGTTTGCGGATCAATTGGTTAACCGTTGGCATTGAAAGCTCCACTCGACATCGATGGGGGCCGACAGAGCCCCTTCACGGAAATTCCAAAGTACCCAGGCCCCAGGTCACGATATCCTGGCCCATCCTGCCAGCGGCTGCCCGGATGGCGAATCGCCCTATGGCCACCGAGGCACGCCATATACACGGGCAGCCCTGCCCCGTCAAGGCCGCAAAAGCGGATGGCCGCCGCTACGCTGCCCCGCTCACACCCTCCAGGCCCGCCGCCGGCAACGCCTCGGGCGAGGATTCGCCCTCCTCGGAACCCGCCTCCAGCAAGGGCTTTTCTGGGCCTTCGATCTTGCGCAGGTGCTGCACGACACGGCCGGTGCCGGCCGGGATGAGGCGGCCGACGATCACATTCTCCTTCAGGCCGGCAAGGACGTCCACTCTGCCGGCGACCGAGGCTTCCGTGAGCACACGGGTTGTCTCCTGGAAGGATGCCGCGGATATGAAGGACTGGGTTTGCAGGCTTGCCTTGGTGATTCCTTGCAGGATTGGAACGGCAACGGCGGGTTCACGGCCTTCCCCTTTGGCGCGGGCATTGGCTCGCTCGAACTCACGACGGTCAACCTGCTCACCGATCAAATAGGTCGTATCGCCGGGCTGTTCCACCTCCACCTTCTGTAGCATCTGCCGGCAAACGATCTCGATATGCTTGTCGTTGATGCGCACTCCCTGCAAGCGATAAACATTCTGGATCTCGTCGATGAGATAGTTGGCCAGAGCCTCGACTCCCATCACGCGCAGGATATCGTGAGGGGCTGGGCTGCCGTCAACGAGGGGATCTCCCTTCCGCACATGGTCACCGTCGTTGACCGCAATGTGCTTGCCCTTGGGGAGAAAATATTCCCGCTGTGTGTCGCCATCGGTCGATTTGACGATCACACGCTTCTTCCCCTTATAGTCTTTTCCGAACTCCACTACACCATCGATCTCCGCCATGATCCGGTGTTCCTTCGGCTTGCGCGCCTCGAAAAGCTCGGCTACGCGCGGCAAACCGCCGGTGATGTCGGTATTGGTGATCGAACCCCTCGGAACGCGAGCGATGACGTCCCCGGGGTTGACGCTTTGGCCATTCTCCACCGACAGAACGGTATCCATCGACAATTCGAATGTCGATGCGGGCTCGTCGCTCTCGGCATCGTTATCGAAAATTTCCAGACGCGGCCGAAGATCCGTCTGGCGCGATTGCTGGCGCCAGTCGATGACGACTTGGCTCGACATGCCGCTGGCATCGTCAACATCCTCACGGAGCGACACGCCCTCGACCAGATCGGAATACACAACCCTGCCCGCCCTATCGGCAATGATCGGAAGGTTGTAGGGATCCCAGCGAACCAGGGTATCCCCACGCTGGACTTTCCGATCGGCCTCGACAAAAAGGCGGGCACCGTAAGGCAAACGATGCCTCCAGCGTTCCCTGCCGGATTCATCGACGATCATGAGCTCGCAATTGCGCGCCAGGACAATGGTATTGCCATCGCTGTCTTCGACAAGCCGAAGGTTGAGAAGTTTGACGGTGCCTGCAATCGGTGTATCGATCGACGACGATTCAGCGCCGCGCTGAGCGGTTCCACCGATATGGAAGGTGCGCATGGTGAGCTGCGTTCCCGGCTCACCGATAGACTGAGCGGCAATCACGCCCACGGCTTCGCCTATGTTGACGGGTGAGCCACGTGCCAGATCGCGCCCATAGCAGCGAACACAGACACCGATTTCACTCTCACAGGTCAGGGCCGAGCGAATGTGAACCCGCTCGACATTCGAATTTTCGATCCTTTCCATGTGATGCTCTTCGATCATCGCTCCGGCTTCGACGATGGTCTCGCCGGAAACGGGATCGGCGACGTCCTGGAGGATGAATCTGCCCAGGATACGCTCGCCCAAGGATACGATTTCCTCCGAGCCTTGCATGACGGGTTCGACCACGACGCTTTTTTCGGTGCCGCAATCCTCCTCGACGATGACACAATCTTGCGCGACATCGACGAGGCGGCGCGTCAGATAGCCCGAGTTCGCAGTCTTCAACGCCGTATCGGCAAGGCCTTTGCGAGCGCCATGGGTGGAGTTGAAGTACTCCAGGACCGACAGGCCTTCCTTGAAATTGGAGGTGATCGGCGTTTCGATGATTTCCCCTGAGGGTTTGGACATCAACCCTCTCATGCCGGCGAGCTGCTTGATTTGAGCTGCCGAGCTGCGCGCGCCGGAATGGGCCATCATGTAGATCGCGTTCAGGCGCTTGCGTCGCCCCGTGCTCTCGTCGAGGTCTTCGGTATCCGACAAGCTGGCCATCAAGGCATCGGCGACCTTGTCCGTGCAATGCGACCAGGCGTCGATGACCTTGTTGTATTTTTCGCCCTGCGTGATGACCCCGTCCATATATTGCTGCTCGTATTCTCGCACGCGCTCCTGGGTGCTGTTGACGAGCTGTTCCTTGGCAGCCGGGACAACCATGTCGTCCTTGCCGAAGGAAATGCCTGCATTGCAAGCATGGCGGAAGCCAAGCGACATGATGCGATCACAGAAAAGGACTGTTTCCTTCTGGCCACAATGTCGATACAAAGCATCGATCACGTCGGAGATCTCACGCTTCGTGAGGACTCGATTGATCAAATCGAACGGAAGCTGAGGGTGACGTGGGAGAATTTGGGACAGCATCATGCGGCCCGGCGTCGTATCGACGACCGAATAGCCATCCCCGCTCACATCCCTGTAGCGGCAACGGACCATGCTGTGCGCCGAAACGGCGCCGGTATATAAGGCGTGCTCGATCTCGCCGATATCCCGAAACAACATGCCCTCGCCCGGTTCTCCCTGAATGGCCAATGACAGATCGTAGAGTCCCAGAACGATGTCCTGCGACGGGACGATGATGGGCTTGCCGTTAGCCGGCGACAAGATGTTGTTGGTTGACATCATCAAAACGCGGGCTTCAAGTTGAGATTCGATCGACAGTGGAACGTGGACCGCCATCTGATCGCCGTCAAAATCGGCATTGTAAGCGGCGCATACCAGGGGGTGGAGTTGAATCGCCTTGCCTTCGACCAGGACCGGCTCGAAGGCCTGTATCCCCAGGCGATGGAGCGTCGGCGCGCGATTCAGCAGGACCGGGTGCTCGCGAATGACCTCGTCCAGAATATCCCATACTTCGGGATACTCCTTCTCGACCAGGCGTTTGGCCGTCTTGATGGTTGGGGCTATGCTATACATCTCCAATTTCGAGTAGATGAAGGGCTTGAACAGCTCCAGCGCCATCTTCTTGGGCAATCCGCATTGATGCAATTTGAGCTCGGGGCCGACGACAATAACGGAACGCCCCGAGTAATCGACACGCTTGCCCAGAAGGTTTTGGCGGAAACGCCCCTGCTTGCCCTTCAACATATCGGAAAGCGAGCGCAATGGGCGTTTGTTGGCACTTGTGATGACACGGCCGCGGCGGCCGTTATCGAACAGGGCATCGACCGATTCTTGCAGCATGCGCTTTTCGTTGCGCACGATGATATCGGGCGCGCGTAATTCGATGAGTCGCTTCAGACGGTTGTTGCGGTTGATCACGCGACGATAGAGATCGTTGAGATCCGAGGTCGCAAAACGCCCGCCATCGAGTGGAACCAGCGGGCGAAGGTGAGGGGGAAGAACCGGGATAACCTCCAACACCATCCATTCCGGGCGGTTGCCGGATTCCATGAAGGTTTCGACAAGCTTCAAGCGTTTTACGATCTTCTTGCGCTTGGCTTCGGAATTGGTGTCCGCCAGTTCGTCGCGCAAGAGTCCCCGCTCATCCTCCAGATCGATCTTCGAGAGCAATTTGCGAACGGCTTCCGCCCCGATTCCCACCGTGAACGCATCGGCGCCATATTCGTCACGGGCTTCCTGGTATTCCTCCTCTGTCAGAATCTGGCCATCCTCCAGGGGGGTCAGGCCAGGGTCTATGACGATGTGCTGTTCGAAATACAAAACGCGTTCCAAGTCCTTCAGCGTCATATCGAGCAACAAACCGATACGCGACGGCAAGGATTTGAGGAACCAGATATGCGCCACTGGGGCGGCCAGTTCGATATGCCCCATGCGTTCACGCCGGACCGAAGACTTCACGACCTCCACGCCGCATTTCTCACATACGACGCCCTGAAATTTCATGCGCTTGTATTTTCCGCACAAACATTCATAGTCCTTTTCGGGACCGAAAATGCGAGCGCAGAACAGGCCGTCGCGTTCGGGCTTGAAAGTGCGATAGTTGATGGTCTCCGGCTTCTTCACTTCGCCCCAGGACCAGGAGCGAATCTCGGCGGGACTCGCTATCGAGATGCGAATGTGGTCGAAGCTCTGAGGGCCGCTGATCTGGCCACCGAAAATGCGCATCAACTCATTCATTCCCGTCTTCCTCCTCGACTCACGGCATGTTCTTCAGTTTCAGGCCCTGGGTGACAGTGACTAATTGACTTGTTTTTGCTCGATATTGAGGCCGAGCGCCTGTATTTCCTTCACGAGCACATTAAAGCTCTCCGGGATGCCTGCTTCGAAATAGTGATCGCCCTTGACGATCGATTCATAGACGCGAGTTCGCCCGGCCACGTCGTCCGATTTGACGGTAAGCATCTCCTGCAAGGTATAGGCGGCCCCATAAGCCTGCAGGGCCCAGACTTCCATTTCCCCGAAGCGCTGCCCCCCGAACTGGGCCTTGCCGCCCAGAGGCTGCTGGGTGATCAGGCTGTAGGGACCGACGGAGCGAGCATGGATCTTATCGTCCACCAGATGATGGAGCTTGAGGATATAGAGGTAGCCGACCGTGACGGGGCGGCTGAAGGCTTCGCCTGTCCGTCCGTCTATGAGGGTCTCCTGGCCGCCACGAGACAGGCCGGCAAGCTCAAGCAAGGCTGCAACATCCTGTTCGTGGGCGCCATCGAACACGGGGGTTGCAACCGGGATGCCATTGCGCAAGTCACTGGCAACCTCTAGCAGCTCGGTATCGCTCATGCGGCCCAGAACCCCGCTCCTGCCGCGTTCTCCATAGGCCTGGATCAGGACTTTGCGCAACCCCGATACGGTCGCAGGCTTGTTGGTATCGATCGGGATGCTGCTCTGAATGCTGTCCAGCATACGCCCGACACGCCTGCCGATGCCGAAGGAGGCCCACCCCAGATGGGTTTCAAGAATTTGCCCCACATTCATACGGCTGGGCAAGCCCAGCGGGTTCAGCACGATATCGACCGGTGTCCCGTCTTCCAGATGAGGCATATCCTCAACCGGGACGATTTGCGAGACCACACCCTTGTTTCCGTGGCGGCCTGCCACCTTGTCACCGGCCTGAAGCTTGCGCTTCACGGCGACGAAAACTTTGACCATCTTCAGAACGCCAGGGGGCAAATCGTCACCGAATTGGAGCTTCCCGGATCGGTTCTCGAAATTGTGCTCGATGCGTGAAAGCGCCCGATCGAAACGGGACTTCAATTTTTCGACGGTCGCCATGGTCTCGCTATCGTCAACGACGATCTGCCACCATTGCCTGCGTGGAAGTGCATCGAGAATTTCGCCATCAAGCGACGACCCTGATTTCACCCCTTTCGGGCCCTTGACGACTTTTCCGCCATCGATCACGTTGCGCAGAGTCGCGTAAATGCTGCGCTCGACAATGGCGCGCTCATCGTCGCGATCCTTGATCATGCGATCGATTTCTTCGCTTTCGATGGCCCGTGCCCGCTCGCCCTTGTCGATGCCACGGCGTGAAAATACCCTCACATCGACAACCGTTCCCTGAACACCGGATGGAACGCGCAGCGCCGTATCGCGAACATCCGAGGCCTTTTCACCGAAGATGGCGCGAAGGAGTTTCTCCTCCGGTGTTATGGGGCTCTCACCCTTGGGGGTGATTTTTCCAACCAACACATCGCCTGCTTCCACCTCGGCACCGATATAGATGATGCCAGCCTCGTCGAGGTTCCTCAACATCTCTTCGCTTACATTCGGTATATCGCGCGTGATTTCCTCTTGGCCCATCTTGGTATCGCGCGCCATCACCTCGAATTCCTCGATATGAATCGACGTGAACACGTCCTCCTTCACGATACGCTCTGAGATCAGCACCGAATCTTCGAAATTGTAACCATCCCACGGCATGAACGCACATAACACGTTGCGTCCAAGGGCCAGCTCGCCGCGCTCGGTCGAGGGGCCGTCGGCCAGAATATCCTGCGCCTCCACCCTCTGCCCGACCTTCACCAATGGCCGTTGCGTTATGCAGGTGCTCTGGTTGGAACGCTGGAACTTCGCCAGGAAATAGATATCGACACCTATGTCGATGACCGAAGGATCCTCGCTGGAGTCTCCGGTGGCGTCGTGATCGACACGAACGACGACGCGTTCCGCATCGACCTGATCGACGATCCCACCGCGTTTAGCGACGATGGTGGAGCGTGAATCGCGAGCTACGATTTCCTCCATGCCCGTGCCCACGAGGGGCGCCTCGGCGCTCATCAGGGGAACGGCCTGGCGTTGCATATTCGATCCCATGAGGGCACGGTTGGCATCGTCGTTCTCGAGAAAGGGGATCAATGCCGCAGCAACCGAAACGAGTTGTTTGGGGGAAACATCGATCATGTCGATGGATTCGCGTGGCATGACGACAAGCTCGCCGTTCTGGCGGCATGACACCAAATTCTCTTTGAAGCGGCCCCTGTTGTCGAGCTCGGCATTCGCCTGAGCAATGATATAGTGCTCTTCCTGTATAGCAGAAAGGTAAGAGATTTCATCCATCACCCGCCCCTTCTTCACTTTGCGATAGGGGCTCTCGATGAAACCGTGCTGGTTGATGCGCGCAAAGGTTGCCAGGCTGCTTATCAAGCCGATATTGGGGCCTTCCGGCGTCTCGACAGGGCATATCCTGCCGTAATGAGTCGGATGCACATCACGCACCTCAAAACCGGCCCGTTCCCGTGTGAGGCCGCCGGGGCCGAGCGCAGAAAGACGACGCTTGTGAGCCACCTCGGAAAGCGGGTTGGTTTGATCCATGAATTGTGAGAGCTGGGAGGAGCCGAAAAACTCGCGCACGGCGGCCGCCACAGGTTTCGCATTGATCAGGTCGTGTGGCATGACGCTATCGAGCTCAACCGAGCTCATCCGTTCACGCACGGCTCTCTCCATGCGCAAAAGGCCCATGCGATACTGATTTTCAAGCAACTCACCGACCGAGCGCACACGCCGATTGCTCAAATGATCGATATCGTCTATCTTGCCTTTGCTGTCTTTCAACTCGACAAGCGTCTTCAGACATCTGACGATATCGTCTTTCGTCAGGACGTGATGCGCTTCATCATGCCGCAAGCCCAGCCTGGCATTCATCTTCACCCGACCAACGGCTGAGAGGTCGTAGCGTTCCGAATCGAAGAAAAGCTCTTTGAACATGGTTTGCGCCTTCTCGACGGCCGGAAGAGGCTCGCCAGGGCGCATGACGCGATAAATCTCAAAAAGCGCCTCGTCACGGTTCGAGCACTTATCCAGGCGCAGAGTGTTGCGAATATAGGGGCCGGCATTGACGTGGTCGATATCGAGCAAGGACAGCTTCTCGACATTCGCTTCAAGCAGCTCGCCCAGACAAGCCTCGTCGATTTCGTCGCCAGCCTCTGCCAGGACCAGGCCCGTTGTCGTGTCAACGACGTCGTCGGCAAGATAGGAGCCGAGCAGAGCTTCGCTTTCGACCAAATGTTCTTCGAGTCCGATCTTTTCCAATTTCTTGAGCTGCAAGCGGGTGAGTTTGGTTCCGGATCGAGCGATCGCTTTTCCGTTCCTTGCGTCGATCAGGTCGCTGGTCAACTTGCTGCCGAAGGCGCGGTCTCTATCGAATCGCGTCCGCCACAAATCGTCTTCCTTGCTGTAGGTCACGCTGTCGTAAAATGTATCGAGGATATCTTCGCTGGAAAGACCCAGGGCATACAGCATCGTCGTTGCCGGCAGTTTGCGGCGACGGTCGATCCGAACATGCACAAAGTCTTTGGCGTCGAATTCGAAATCGAGCCATGAGCCACGATATGGGATTACGCGGGCGGCAAACAGATACTTGCCGGAAGAGTGACTCTTACCCTTATCGTGATCGAAAAAGACGCCCGGAGAACGGTGCATCTGGGAGACGATAACTCGTTCTGTTCCGTTGACGATGAAGGTCCCCTTATCGGTCATGAGCGGCATATCGCCCATATAGACTTCCTGTTCCTTGATGTCTCGAATATCGCGTTTTTTGATCTCTTCATCGACGTCGAAGATCCAGAGTTGAAGTGTCACCTTAAGTGGCGCGGCATAGGTCATGCCTCGTTTCAAACATTCATGGACATCGTGCTTCGGGTCTTCGAGTTGATAATGCCCGAAATGCAGTTCGGCTCGCTCGGAAAAGTCTCGAATTGGAAACACGGATTTGAGGACGGCTTGCAGACCATGCTCGCTGCGCCTTTCTGGCGCAACGTGATGCTGAAGGAAGTGATCGTACGAGTCGCGCTGAACGTCGATGAGATTCGGGATTTCGACCGACGAAGACATGCGCCCGAAATCGCGACGCCTGCGAAAGCGCTTCCCGTTCACCTTTGGAGCCATGGCACTGTTTCCATCTCTACACTGGTGAGATACCGATAGGCCGGGACCGATCTGCGTCCGAACGGAAGCCGCTGCTATTCGACTTCACTATTTAACCTCGACGGTGGCACCCGCTCCCTCGAGTTTTTTCCGGAGCTCCCCGGCCTCGTCCTTGGAGATGCCCTCCTTGATCGGCTTGGGAGCGCTTTCCACCAGATCTTTCGCTTCCTTCAAACCCAAGCCGGTGATGGCGCGAACCTCCTTGATGACAGCGATCTTGTTGGAGCCGAAACTTGCAAGCACGACGTCGAATTCCGTCTTCTCTTCTTCGGCGGCAGCAGTGTCGGTGGCCGCACCCTGCGCCGAGACGGCCATAACGGGCGCAGCGGCGCTGACGCCCCATTTCTCTTCCAGCATCTTCGAGAGCTCGGCGGCCTCGATCACGGTCAGGGAAGAGAGTTCGTCAACCAGTTTCTCCAGATTGGACATTCTCGTTACTCCAGGTTCGTCGAAGATTCGGCAGGATCGTCGGGCGTATCGGCCTGTGCTTCCCCATAGGCGGTGAAGACGCGCGCAAGCTGGCTCGCGGGCGCCTGCAGGATGCCGGCGACCCCGATGGCCGGAGTTCGTAGCAGGCCGATCAGGGTGGCGCGAAGTCCATCGAGGGAGGGTAGCGATGCCAGCCCTTCCACACCCTCGGCACCCAGCAGCGTCTCACCCATGGCGCCACCGACGACTGTGAGCTTGCCATGGGTTTTGGTGTAATCGACGGTCGCCCTGGCGACGGCGACCGGATCGTCCGACACGGCGACGGCGGTCGGGCCGTTGAAGAGGGTGCGGAGGGCCTCATAAGGCGTCCCCTTCAGCGCGCGTAACGCCAGCCGATTCTTGGTCACCCTGAAGTTGGCGCCGGCCTGGCGCATGACGCGCCTCAGCTCGGTGGCTTCGGCGGCGGTAAGGCCGTTGTTGTGGGTCACGAGAAGCATGCCCGCTCCCTCGAACATGGCGTGCAAATCGCTGACGATCTCTTCTTTTCTATGCCGTTCCATCACATCGTTCCTGCCGTTGAAAGCTCATTTACGTCACAGCGATGGTCTGGGTGTCGATGCGCACGCCCGGACCCATGGTGGAACTCAGTGTGGCGCGCTTCATGTAGGCTCCCTTCACCGCCCGCGGCTTGGCCTTGACTACGGCATCGAACAGGGCGCGGACATTGTCCGCAATCCGATCTTCGCTGAAGCTGACCTTGCCGACGCCAGCATGAACGATGCCCGCCCTCTCGGCACGATATTCGACCTGGCCCGCTTTGACCAGTTTTACGGCATCGGCGACATCGTGTGTCACGGTGCCGAGCTTTGGATTGGGCATCATGCCGCGGGGGCCCAGGATTTTTCCCAGACGGCCCACGACCGGCATGAGATCGGGGGTGGCAATACAGCGGTCGAAATCGATTTTTCCCTGACGGATGTCTTCCGCCAGATCCTCGCTGCCAACGATGTCGGCACCCGCTGCGCGCGCCTCGTCGGCCTTGGCGTCTTTGGCGAAGACCGCGACCCGCACGGTTCGCCCGGCCCCGTGAGGCAGGCTGACAACGCCACGCACCATCTGGTCGGCGTGGCGGGGATCGACATTGAGGTTGAGCGAAAGCTCGACCGTTTCATCGAATTTGGCAGAAGCCGCCCGCTTGACGACGGCAATGGCCTCGTCGAGGCTGTAGAGCTTCTCGCGCTCGATGTCTTTGTAGCAATTGGCGAGACGCTTGTTTTTGGTCTTCCTCATGGCGCTATCGCTCCACCGTCTCGACACCCATCGAGCGCGCCGTTCCGGCGATAACATCGATAGCGGCGTCGATGTCGTTGACGTTCAAATCTGGCATCTTGGCCTCCGCAATTTCACGCAGCTGGCCCTTATCGATGGTGCCCTTGGTCTCGCGGCCTGGAGTCGCGCAACCTTTTTCGATTCCCGCCGCCTTGAGAATGAACCAGGATGCCGGGGGCGTCTTGGTTTTGAATGTGAAGCTGCGGTCCGCATAGGCGGTGATCACAGTGGGGATCGGCGTATTTTGCTCGAAACTCTGGGTTGCGGCGTTGAAGGCCTTGCAGAACTCCATGATGTTGAGTCCGCGCTGACCCAGCGCCGGGCCGATGGGCGGCGACGGGTTGGCGGCCCCGGCGGGCACCGTCAACTTGATATATCCTGCGATCTTTTTTGCCATGTTCCCTGCCTGCCTAAGTCTTTTCGACCTGCGAATATTCCAGTTCCACCGGTGTCGCGCGGCCGAAGATGGAGACCGCCACCTTGAGTCGCGCCCGCTCGTCGTCAACCTCCTGGACGGTGCCGTTGAAGGACGAGAACGGCCCATCGGCCACGCGAACCACCTCGCCGATTTCAAAGGTGATCGACGGCCTGGGTCGTTCGACACCCTCCTGAACCTGGTTCAACACACGCTCGGCCTCGTGATCGGGGACAGGCATCGGCTTGTTTCCGGCACCGAGAAATCCGGTAACCTTTGGCGCATTGCGGACGAGATGCCATGTTCGATCCGTCATCTCCATCTTGACCAACACGTAACCGGGAAAGAATCTGCGTTGCGACGATACCTTCTTGCCGCGACGCATCTCGACGACTTCCTCGGAGGGAACCAGAATGTTTTCGAACATATCGCCGATGTCCTGATCTGCCGCCTGTTCCCGGATCGACTGAGCCACCTTGTCCTCGAAGCCGGAATAGCAGTGAACGATGTACCAACGCTGCCCCATCTTTACCTACCTGGCCGAGCCCAGAATCAATTGAACGGCCTCGGCGAATATCTGGTCGATTACGAAGAAGAACAGGGCCACGAGAACGATCATGGCGAACACCGTCACGGTCGTGACACCGGCCTCCCTGGTGGTCGGCCATGTCACCTTCCTGATCGCTTCCAATCGGACCTGCCGGACATATTCGGCGGGCGAGATCTTCGCCATGGTCGGCTCCATACTCCAGCGGCGGCGAATGACGGAACATCGCACTCTGTTGCATACCATTCCAACCGGTGACTTCAGCTGGCAGGAGTGGCAGGACTCGAACCCGCAGCCCCCGGTTTTGGAGACCGGTGCTCTACCAATTGAGCTACACTCCTGTCGTCCTCTCTATTCGACGATTTGCGCGACGACGCCGGCGCCGACGGTTCGCCCGCCTTCCCGGATCGCAAAGCGCAAGCCCTCGTCCATCGCAATCGGGGAGATCAACTCCACGTCCATGGTGATGTTGTCCCCGGGCATCACCATCTCGACACCATCCGGGAGCAGAACATGGCCCGTCACATCGGTGGTCCGGAAGTAGAACTGGGGCCGGTAGTTGGTGAAGAACGGCGTGTGACGCCCCCCCTCCTCCTTGGTCAGAACGTAGGTCTCGGCCTTGAACTTCGTATGCGGCGTGATCGTCCCAGGGCGCGCCAGAACCTGGCCACGCTCAACCTCGTCGCGCTTCACACCGCGAAGAAGGGCGCCGATATTGTCCCCGGCCTCGCCGCTGTCGAGAAGCTTGCGAAACATCTCGACACCCGTGCACACCGTCTTCGAGGTATCGCGTATCCCCACGATCTCGATCTCGTCGCCGACCTTGACGACGCCGCGCTCGACACGACCGGTCACAACCGTCCCCCGGCCCGAAATCGAGAACACATCCTCAATCGGCATCAAGAAGGGACGATCGACGGCACGCTCGGGCGTCGGGATATAGCGGTCAACCTCGCGCATCAACTCCAGAACCGTCGCCGCGCCGACATCGCCGTCGCGATCCTCCAGAGCCGACAAGGCCGAACCCTTCACGACCGGGATGTCGTCGCCAGGGAAGTCATACAGCGACAACAGCTCGCGCACCTCCAGCTCGACCAGCTCCAGAAGCTCTTCGTCGTCAACCTGATCCACCTTGTTCAGATAGACGACGATGGCAGGGACGCCCACCTGGCGCGCCAGCAGAATATGCTCCCGCGTCTGAGGCATCGGGCCGTCCGCAGCGCTCACAACCAGAACCGCGCCGTCCATCTGCGCCGCGCCCGTGATCATGTTCTTCACATAATCGGCATGACCGGGGCAATCCACATGCGCATAGTGACGGGCCTCCGTCTCATATTCAACATGCGCCGTGTTGATCGTGATCCCACGCTCCTTCTCCTCCGGAGCCTTGTCAATCTCGGCATAATCGGTAAAGGTCGCGCCACCGGACGACGCCAATATGCGCGTGATCGCCGCCGTCAACGTCGTCTTGCCATGATCGACATGACCGATCGTCCCTATGTTAACATGAGGCTTGACACGCTCATAACGCTCCTTCGCCATAACAAATAACCTCCCGAGGCAACTGTCACCCGGCTTGCGGGCAGTGGGTTCACGTGGTCCTGCGTCCTTCTCGTCGCGCCGCATCCTGGAGCGGGTGGCGGGAATCGAACCCGCGTAACCAGCTTGGAAGGCTGGGGCTCTGCCACTGAGCTACACCCGCCCGATCCTGGGCCGCTGTCTCCGGGACCGCCTGACCCCGGGGCCACCTGCCCGCCGCATGGCGCCGCCATGGGGGGTGGGTGGAGGGAGGTGGATTCGAACCACCGTAGGCATCGCCAACGGGTTTACAGCCCGCCCCTTTTAACCGCTCAGGCATCCCTCCGAATTCTGCATGCGATCCCGCCCTCGCCAAAGGGGGGGTGCGTGATACAGGGCGCCTTTGGGCGCTGTCAACAGGGAAACGCGCAGATAGCCATCCGCGCCCGCCCCTGCCGCAGCCACGCCCGTGGTTTCCTGTTGTGGCTTTCCCCTATATAGCCGTGCGCCAGGATGCGCAAGCCCCCCCGGAGCAAAAAACAGCGCCCTCCCGTCCGCCGGCCGGAGGCGCTGTGGCTCTATGGCCGCCACCCGGTGGAGGCGGCGCTTGCCAATCCCGGGCGCCGCATCCTGCGTCTGCTGGCGACGCGGGAGGCGGCCCGTGCCCTGCCACCCGCCCGGGGCGGCGACGGGGCGCCGGTGGAGACGGTGGCGCGGGTGGAGATCGAACGGCTGCTGACGCCCGGCGCCGTTCATCAGGGGCTGGCGGCCCAGGTGACGCCGCTGCCCGAGGCCGTGCTCGACGACATTCCCCCCGGCAGCGACTTGGTGGTGGTGCTGGACCGGCTGTCGGACCCGCGCAATGTCGGGGCGATTATGAGGTCGGCGGCCGCCTTCGGTGCGGCGGCGGCGATCGTCCAGGATCGCCATTCGCCGCCCGCTACCGGCGCCCTTGCCAAGGCCGCCTGCGGGGCGCTGGAATGGGTGCCGCTGATCCGGGTCGTCAATCTGGCACGCTCTTTGCAATGGCTGAAGGCGCGCGGCTATTGGATCGCGGGCCTCGATGCCGGCGCGGAGATGCCGATCGCGCGGCTGCCCGCATCCGGCCCCCTGGCGCTGGTGGTAGGCGCGGAGGGAAGCGGCCTGCGCCGGTTGACCCGCCAGGGCTGCGATGTGCTGGCCGCCATCCCCGCCACGCGCTCAGGTTTCAGCCTCAACGCGGCCAGCGCCGCCGCCATCGCCCTTTATCAGGCCCGATGCCGCCTTTCCGGCCGATGACGGGCCAAGGTGTCGCCAGGCGGCGCTTTGCGATAGTCTGGCCGCCATGCCGGATTAGCTCAGCCGGTAGAGCAGCCGCCTTGTAAGCGGCAGGTCGCGGGTTCGATCCCTGCATCCGGCACCGGCCTTACTTCAGCAGCGCCATGGGGCTGCCGACATCCACCACACCGATGCCCTCATGGGCCTTGTAGCCCAGCAGCTCCTGCACCCGCACCGGCATCTCCTTCACCGCCTCCATGGGCACGGTGAGGAAGCAGTTTTCCTCGGTTCGCAGCCAGCCGACGACGAAGCCGAAGAACATGCCGCGCCGCCAGCGGTTGGCGGTGGTGTTGGCGCCGCCGCCGTGGATGGTGGTTCCCAGATAGAGCAGGGCCGAACCCGCCTCCATCTCGGCCCGCCGAATCTCGTGCGGCTGGGCCTCGCGCTCCGGCGGCCACAGATGGCTGCCGGGAACCACCCGCGTGCATCCGTTTTCGGGCGTGAAGTCGGTCAGCGCGAACATCGCCTCCACCTCCAGCAGGGGCTTGGGCGGCTTGAAATAGGACCAGGCGTCTTCGTCGCGATGCAGGAACTGCTCGCTTTCCCCGGGGCCGATCTGGATCAGCTGGCCGGTGTTCAGGAGATAATCCTCGCAATGGGGCAGCAGCAGTTCGTCGGCCACCCTGGTGATGAACGAATCCTCCATCAGCTCCAGGAAGGTTTTCGATCTGGCCGGCAGGCCGTCCAGCCGGACGGTGTGGCCGCCGTAGAATTCGACGAAAAAATCGGAGGTGGGGTGGCGCAGACCGGGGGCGGTGGCCGCGATGGCGTCATCCACCTCGGCGTTGATCGCGGCCAACTGGCGCGGGCTCAGCGCGCCGGCGACGATGGCGGCGCCGTCTCGTCGCAGCAGGGCGGCAAGCTCGCCGGCAGGGATTCCCGCATCCACCCGCTCCAGAGCGCCCGCCATCGCCTCCTCCCCGTGTTCGCCATCGGCACAGGCTAGGGCAGCCGGCTCGCGCCCGCAATTCATTCACTGCCGGCCATTCACCGCTGGCCGGCGGCCCTGGAAGGGGGGCGCATCCCGTGGCACGGTGGCGCCATGACGCTTGCGAATCGCCTCGCCCTCCGCCCCCTTGGCGGCCATATCGGGGCCGAGATCGCCGGGCTGGATCTGAAAAGCCTCGACGACGCCGAGGTGGCGGCCGTGCGTGCGGCCTGGCTGCAACACAAGGTGCTGTTCTTTCCCGGCCAGACGCTGGCGCCCGGCGATCTGGTCGCCGCTGCCGGGCGCTTCGGCCAGGTGGAGGCCCTCCATGACGGGCTGCGCCGCCACCCCGACGATCACCGGGTGCTGCTGGTGGAGACCAGGGATGGCGAGGGCGACGGCCCCAACGGCGCCTTCTGGCATTCCGATGTCACCTTCGCCGCCTGCCCGCCCATGGCCTCGATGATGCTGGCGGTGGAGCTGCCGCCGCTGGGCGGCGATACCCTGTTCGCCAGCATGAGCGCGGCCTGGGACGCTCTTTCGCCGTCGCTGCAACGGGCGGTGGAGGGCCTGGAAGCCTTCCACGACGGGCTGCCCTATTTCGCCCCCTATCTGGCCGATATTGCGCCCGGCGAGGCGGCGGAGCGAATCGCGAAGCTGCGGGCCGAACAGCCGGGCGCCGTTCACCCCGTGGTCCGCGTGCACGAGGAGACCGGCGCGAAGGCGCTGTTCGTCAACCGCCCCTTTACCCTGCGCCTGCTGGGCCTTTCCGAGATCGAAAGCCGGCGCCTGCTGGACCTGCTGATCGAGCACAGCGAGCAGCCCTCCTTCCAGCTGCGCTGGCGCTGGTCGCGGGGCGATGTCGCCTTCTGGGACAACCGCCACGCCATGCACTACCCGGCCTACGATTATGGCCATCACCGGCGCGTGATGCAGCGCGTGACCCTGGCGGGGGTTCGCCCGCGGGGGGCGGGGAACGAGCGGGCGCGGCGCTGAAGGAGGGCGGCAGCCTCAGTTGCCGGCGACGGTGGGGGGCGCGGTTGGGGCGGCGGGCTGGTCGTTGGTGTGGCAGTGAACGCCGCCGCCCGCCGCCCAGGAGCTCAGCATTTCGACGATATGGATGTCGCGCCCGGGGAAATAGCCGGCGATGCGCGCCCTGGCGGCGGCATCGGCCTCCTCGTGACCGAAGCCCACGGCGATGACGAAACCGTTGCCCACCAGCCAGTTCATATAATTGGTGTCGTAGCTGCGGCCGCGATAGCGCACCGTGGCCGCAACCGGATCGCGGATCACCGTGAAGCCGGCCGCGGCGATGGTGCGGGCGGCGGCGTCGAAGACGGCGTCGCTGGCACCGCCCCGGCATTGCGCCTGGGCGCGGCAATCGGCCACCACCACCGTTTCCGGATCGATGAAGCGGGCGATGCCGTCGATATGGCCGTTGGTGCGGTCGCCCTCCGGCACGCCTTCGATGAACACCACCTGCTCCAGGCCGAAATGGCGCTTCAGATCCGCCTCCGCCCGCTCGCGGGAATAGCCGGGGTTGCGCCGGGGATCGCCGATCACGCTCCAGTTCAAGATCAGGGCGCCGGCACCGTTGAACTCCAGATTGCCGCGCTCATGCACGATGGCGATCTCGTCCAGCGGCAGGCCCGCCAGCCGGGCGACCTCGGCTGGCACCCGGTCGTCCAGGCGATAGGGGATATCGGCCCCGAAGGCGCCGCCCCAGGCGTCGAAACGCCAGTTCTGCACCCTGACGCGCCCGTCCTCGATCACATAGACCGGGCCGTTGTCGCGCATCCAGGCGCTGTCGCTGGCGATGGCGTGCCAGCGCATGGCGGGATGGTCGGGATCGCCTCCCGCCTCGGCGATGGCGGCGCGGGCAGAGGCTTCGATGGCGGGCGAGGCAGAGAGAATATGCAGCGTCTGGTAGCCGGCTACGATGTTCGCCAGCGCCGCGAACGCCGCCTCGTGGGCCTTCTCGTACGGCCCCGGCCATTGCAGCCAGATGGCTTCCTGCGGCTCCCACTCGGCCGGCACCCGTTTGGCCGGCGCAGCGGCGGCGGCGCTCATCGCCATCGCTGCGGCCGCGCCGGCCAGCCACCACAGCGGGGCGCGCCGGCGCAACACGGCACCGCCCCCGCGCGCGCCATCCCGCCGCCGCTCAGCCCGGCCAGGCCTCGGCGTCCTTGTAGGGGAACCACCAGAAATCGGCCGGCTTGTTCTCGTGGTCGATCATGGTCAGCTTGGTGTGGCGAAACTGATCGATGCCCTCGCTGCCCAGCTGGCGCCCGGTGCCCGACATCTTGCGCCCGCCGAAGGGGCCGGCGTCGTTGTCCAGCAGCGCGGTGGCGTTGATCCAGGTCATCCCCGCCTCGATCTCGTCGATGGCGCGCATGGTTTCGGCCAGATCGTTGGTGAAGACGAACGACCCCAGGCCATAGCGCGAAGCGTTGGCATGGCGCAGCGCCTCGTCGAAGCTGGCCACGCGGCAGATCGGCATCACCGGGCCGAAGCTCTCGTTGTTCATGATCTCCATGTCCGGCGCGCAATCCACCAGCACCGTGGCATCGCAGAACCAGCCGCGGTTGAATCCCTCCGGGCGGGCGCCGCCGGTGGCCACCCTGGCCCCTTCGTCGATGGCCCGGGCCAGCATGGCCTCGTAGCGGTCGCGCTCGCGCCTGGCCGCCATCGGCCCCATATCCACCTTGTCCAGGCCGTTGCCGATGCGCAGCTGCCGGGTCAGGCGCACCGCCTCCTCGACAAAGGCGTCGTGGATGTCCTGGTGGACATAGAACCGTTCCGCCGCGGCGCATACCTGGCCGCAATTGAGATAGGCCCCGAACACCGCCCCCCTGGTCGCCAGCGCCAGATCGGCCGAAGGCATCGCCAGGAAGGGATCGTTGCCGCTGGCCTCGATCAGGCAGCGTTTGAAGCTGGGGGCGCAGGCCTTGGCCACCGCCTGGCCGGCGGCGATGGAGCCGGTGAAGGCAACCCCGTCCACGCCTTCGTGGCCCACCAGCGCCCTGCCCGTTTCCACGGCGCCGGGCAGGCATTGCACCAGGCCGGCGGGCAGGTGGTCGAAGCAGGACATCATCGCCAGCGAGGACAGGCTGGTGAGTTCGGAAGGCTTCAGGATGACGGCGTTGCCGGCGCCCAGGGCCGCGCCCGCCTCCCAGGCGAACAGCACATAGGGGAAATTGAACGGCAGCACGATGGCCACCACGCCCAGCGGATGCTTGGTGACGACGTGGAAATCGCCATCCACCACCGGCCCCACCACCCGGCCCGCTTCGTGGCGGGCGGTCTCGGCGTAATAGTCGAAGGCGGTGGCGGTCCACTCTACCTCGTCGGCCGATTCCTTGTAGGGCTTGCCCATTTCCCGGGTCAGCGCCTCGGCCAGCCGGGGGGTGTCGGCGCGCAATCGCCGCGCCACCTCGTGGAGCTCCTCGGCCCGCTTCAGGCCGTTCATCCGCTGCCATTGCTTCTGGGCGCGCCGGGCTGTGGCCACCGCTTCGTCCACCTCTGCCGCCTGGGCGAAGGCCAGCGTGCCGTTGGTCTCTTCGGTGGCCGGATCGACGGCATCGCAACCCGCCCCCGACCCGCTGCGGCGCAGGGCGCCATCGATATAGATGTTGCCCGAAAGCGCCTTGAAGCTGTCCTTCACGGTCATCGTCGGTTCTCTCCCCAGCGGCCGGAAGGCGAGGCTAGCCAGCCCCCGCCCGGCCCGCAACCCCCGGCCCGGCGCCCGGGCTTGGAAAGCCGGCCCGGCGCGCCTACCATCCGCCGCCGGGGAGCAGCGTCGCCCATCGCTGTCCATCGACTCTGGGCGCCGGCGTTTCGACGGGGAAGAAGGACCATCTCCACGCTGCGAGATATTCGGGGGAAAGCCGTGAGGTTCCTGCGGCGGAGGCGCTTCAAGCCGGGCGTGACGGCGGCGATCCCGACCTGCGGCAGGCCGGCCAAGCTGCGCACATGCGTTCAGGCCTGCCTCGCGGACGGCCTGGTCGATCGGGTGCTGGTCTGGAACAGCGCCCCGAATCCGTGCCGGCAGCTCTCCCGACTCGCCGCCGAGTTCCCCACCCTGTCCATCGTCGAGGCGGGCCGTCTGACCGGCCCGGGGGAAGCGCGCTACCAGCTCGCCAGACGGGTGGAGACGGAGTTCCTGCTCTTCAGCGACGACAGCAAATATGCCGAAAAGGGCGCGATCGCGGAAATGATGCGCCTGATGAGGCTGCATGACGACATCGATATCCTCCTCGGCGCACAACGCAATGCGAACGACGGCAAATGGCGCGATCTGGCCCAGAACATCGTGTTCGGCCGCCTCGGCGAGGAGGTGACCGTGCACAAGACGTTCGCATGGCCGCAGGATCTCGACCGGCTCGGTCTCGACATGATCGCATCGGATATCCCACGAACGCGCAGATGCTGGCGCGGAGCGCGGTTTTCGAACATGTGAACTTCGATCCGCGATACAATTTCTGGTTCGAATTGTTCGATTTCGGGATGCAATGCGTAGCGGCGGGGGGGGGGGTACGGATGTTCGCCACCCATCGGGCGGCCTTCACCCATGACCCCGGCGGCTACACGCACCCGAACATGAGCAACGGGGAACGGGAGGAAGACCGCCGCCGATTCATGGCAAAATGGCGGGTCCGGCAGGTGGGGGCGACCGGCGGGCCACGGCGATAACCCCCGCGCAACCGCGCCATAACCGGCCCGCAACCGCGCCATAACCGGCCCGGCCCGGCGCCCGCGCTTGGAAAGCCGGCCCGGCGCGCCTACCATCCGCCGCCGCCGGGAAGCAGCGTCGCCAGGGATCGCTGCCCAGGAATCCCCAGGAATCTCAGGAATTCCGGTATGAAATCGCACCCCGCCGGCCTGTGCTTCGTCATCCCCACCTACAACGAAGCCCCCAACATCCTGCCCCTGCTGCAACGCCTCGCCGCCCTTTACCCGGATGCCGACACCGCCTTCCTGGTGGTGGACGACCGCAGCCCGGACGGCACCGCCCGCCTGGCCCGGGAATTCGCCGCCGGCGACCCCCGCGTCCAGGTGCTGGAAGGTCCGCGTCGCGGGCTGGGGCGGGCCTATGTCCGGGGCATGGCGCACGCCCTGGATGTCATCGGCGCCGCCGTGGTGGTGCAGATCGACGCCGATTTTTCCCACGATCCGGCCGATGTCCGCCGTCTGCTGGCCCGCCTCGACCGGGGCGCCGATGTCGCCATCGGCAGCCGCTATGTTCCCGGCGGCAGCCTGGATCCGCGCTGGAGCGCGGGGCGGCGCGCGCTATCGCGCTGGGGCAACCGTTTCGCGCGCCGCATCGCCGGCGTGCGCGGCATCCGCGATTGCACCGCCGGCTTCAAGGCCATCCGGGCGCAGGCGCTGCGGGCGGCCCGGCCCCGGGAGATCCGGGCGCGCGGCCACGCCTTCCAGGTGGTGCTGCTCCATCGCCTGCTCCATTCCGGCGCCCGGGTGGTGGAAGAGCCGATCCATTTTCGCGACCGCGACCGCGGCCGCACCAAGCTGGGCGCCAGCGGCATGGTGGAATTCCTCTACAGCATGGGGCGACTGCATGTGGCCAACCACCGCACCCTGGTCAAATACGGCCTTACCGGCCTGGTCGGCGCGCTGGTCAATCTGGGTTCGTTCCAGCTGCTGATCGGCTTCGGGCTGGACAAATACCTGGCCTCGCCCATCGCCATCGAGCTCTCGATCGTCTCCAACTTCCTGATCAACAACTCCTGGACCTTCGCCGAAAGGGTCATGACCAGCCGCAAGCTGGTGCGCGGCCTGGTCTTCAACCTCGCCGCCCTGGCCGCCCTGGCGCTCAGCTATGCCACCTTCGTCGCCCTCACCGTCCCCTTCCCCCATGCCTCGCCGGTGCTGCTGCAAGCCTGCGGCATCCTGCCGGCCGCGGTGCTGAACTATCTCGTCAACTCGCGCTGGACCTTCCGCGAGGCCGCCCCGCCGCTTTGCAGGCAGGCGCGGGAACGGACCCGCCCGCCTGCTACGGCGGGGCGGCAAAGCGGATGTTGAAATCGCCCGGCGGCGGCGGCGCGTCGGGATAGAGCCGGGCCATGATGCGATCGATGCCGGCCCCGGTCACGGTCGGCGCATAGCCCTGCCAGGACCGCACCGGGGCGGCGTTGTCCTGGCGCCGGAAGACGCGCACGGCGCCGAACTCCCTCTCCAGCGCATAGCCGGGCAGCGATATCGCCGCATCCGACGTCACGATATGGCTCACCGCCGCCAGCACCGCCGCCATATTCGTGCCCACCACGGCAGGCCCGGCGATGGCGTCGTAAAGCGGGATGGAACGGTGCAGATAGTAATAGCCGGGCAGGCTGTGATAGGGACGGTCGATATGCCACAGGGCGGCGACGCCCTCGGCCTTGGCCAGATAGCGATAGGCGGCGAAGCTGCCATCCCGGTCGCGAACGAAGCGGACCGGGGTTTCCTGCGGCGCGAACACCAGCCGATAGGCCTCGTCCTGTCCGGGCAGGGCGTTCAGCAGCCCAGCCAGGGATACCGCGGTGAAGGCGGCGCCCACCGCCCCGAACACCGCCGCGCGGCGCCATTTTGCCGCCAGCCGCGCAACCGCATCCGCGCCCAGCAGCAGCCACAGCGGAATGGTGACGAACACGAAGCGGTATTCCTTATGCGCCTCCAGCGAGTGAACCAGCAGCACCAGAACGATCAGCGCCAGCAGCAGCCCGTAGCGGCGCAGCTCTCGCATCGCCGCCGCCAGGCACAACGCGGCCAGGCCACCGCTGGTAAGCAGCAGCCACCACAGATATTGCCAGGCCGGGCTGGAGCCGGAACGCACCTCTTCCAGCGCCAGATTGAAGCGCAGATTGGCCAGATAGGAATGAAACGGCGCGCCGCCCCAGGTGAGCGCGTCGAAGGCGCCAACCGTCGCCAGGAACAGCGCCGCCGCCAGCGCCAGCCGCGCCCTTGCGCCCTGCCACCACGCTTTCGCCGCCTCCTCCGCCCCGCCCAGGCGCAGGAAGAACAGCCCCAGCAGCGCCAGCGCCAGCGGCGCATAGTGCATCCTGACCGCCGCGATCCCCACCGCCAGCGCCGCCACCGCCCAAACCGCCCGCCGCGGCGCCGGGCGCAGGCACAGCGCCAGCAAGGCCAGCGCCAGCCCGGTGGCCACGAACTCGGTCATCGGCTTGTGAGCGAAACCGGCCAGCTCGTACCAGAACACGCCGGCCACCAGCGCCGCCCGCGCCGACGCCTCGCCGAAATGCCAGCGCGCGAAACCATACATCCCGGCCGGGATCGCCAGCGAAAGGGCGCAGAACGCCAGCTTGACGCCATCGACATACCAGGCCGGCGCGCCCAGGCCCAGGGCCTCGAACAGCGCCAATATGGCGGCCACCAGGCCCGGCACCAGCCATGAACGGGCGCCGTAGAACTGTTCCCAGAAGACGATGCCGTTGCCGAACACCAGGCGATGGGCCTGTTCCAGATACTGCATGATCTCGTCGGGGTGCATGGCGAAATCGCCCGAAAGGGCGATGGCCGCCCGCACCGCGAAGGCCAGCCCCAGCAGCGGCCACAGATAGCGCCATACCGGCTCGTCGGGGTGCTCATCGGGGCGGCGGGGGTGAAGCAGGATAGCGACCGCGCCGGCCAGCGCCCCGCCGCCACCCGCGCCGGGCCGGCGCCGCGCCGCCGCCGGGTGCCGTTGCCCGCGCCCCCGTCTGCGCCTCGTCTTCGCTGCCGCCATGCCTCGCTATCCGCCGCCGGCTGCCAGCTGGGCCAACCGGGCCGCCGCCTCCCGCGCCGGGTTTTCGGCGCTGCGGTCGATGGCCAGGGATTGGTGGAACAGCTCCCGCGCCCGGTCGATTCTGCCCTGGCGCCACGCGATCTGCCCCGCCACGAACAGCTCTGTCGCGCGCTGTTCCTTGCCGCGGTCGTCGCTTGCGATCCGCCGGGCCTTGGCCAGATAGTCCTCCGCCAGCCGCAACGGACGGGCGCCTTCCTGGCTGGAAAGCGCCTTGGCCATGCCCATCAGCGGCCAGTAATTGCGCTCTGCGAACGGCAGGGCGTCTGCGACATGCGCGCCCAGCGCCGAACCTTCGTTCACCTGCGCCAGGCCCAGATATTCGCCATAGGCCCTCATCAGCTCGTTGCGATGGACGGCAGACGGCAGATCTTTCGGCTCTGCCATCGTCACCAGCCGCTTGAAAAACGCCTTGGCCGCATCGTTGGGCCTGATCTCGATCCGCCCCGCCCCGGCCGCTTCGTGCACCTGCACGAAGAAGCCCAGATGCGCCAGCCCCGCCGCCGCAAAGGCCGGGCCATACCAGAGCGAATAGACCGGCCCCTGCTCCTGCTGGAGAAACCTGGCCCAGCCGTCGGTTTTCTGCTGCGTGGTGGAAAGCGGCTCTACCACCCGGTCGGCGAACACCAGGCCGTGATATTCCAGCAGACGCAGCTGCGGGCGCCACCCCTCGATCAGCTGAAGATAGGTCATCGGCCCCACGAACGGATCGGCATAAAGCACGAAGGTTCCGTCCTGGGCGGCGATATCGAACATCGCCCGCGCCTGTTCCTCTGCAAAGCGGTCATGGGGCCGGTAGTTGATGCGCCCGTTCCAGGCCGCCAGCGCCGCCACCGCCAGCGCGCAGGCGACGCACAGCGCCGGCAGCAGCCGCCCGCCGCGGGGGTGCCGGCGCAGGCGCTCTGCCAGAAGGGCCAGGCCATAGCCCAGCCACAGGGCCAGGATGCCGTAGGCCACCAGCGGATAGGGGCGGAAGGTGTAGATTCTCAGCGGCTCGTAGTTGAAGCCCAGCATGGCGATCAGCAGAAAGCTGCTGGCGATCAGGGCCAGCGCCTCGCAGGAAAGCCCGAACCGCCAGCCGCTCCGCCACGAAGCGAAGGCGCCCCACAGCGCCACCAGGCTGCCCAGGATGCCGAACTGCAACAGCGCCTGCGCGATGAAATGGCCGCCATATTGCAGCTTGTCGATCGGGCCGGCGTTCACATTGGTATCGATATGTCCGTAGATGCTGCGGTCCACAAAGGTCAGGAAGGCGCCCAGCGAATCGATCGAGCCCAGAAAGTTCACCGGCAGCGGCTGATGGGATCGCCACACCATCCAGCCATAAAGCACGATGGCGGGCAGCAGCACGGCCGGGACCAGATAATGGAGCCTGCCCCAGAAATCCCGCTTTGCCGCCACCGCCCAGGCCAGGAACAGCGGGCTCGCCAGGATCAGCAGCGGATAGTGATTGGCGATGCCAAGCCCATAGACCGCCGCCGCCGCCAGCCACAGCCTGCCGCTGCGTCGGCAGGCCGCCTCCTGCGCCAGGGCCAGGGTCAGGAACACCACCGCCGTGTTGGTGGTATAGACATCGGCGATGATGGCCTGGGACCAGACATGCTCCGACACCGCCAGGGCCGCCCCCGCCAGCAGGGCGGCCGGCAGGTTGCCGGTGCGGCGCAGCACGATCCAGGCGATGCAGGCGCAGGTTAGCGCCCCCATCAGCCCGCTGAGGCTGTGGACCCGCCAGGCAACGCTGCCGAACGGCAACAGCGACGACAGCCAGCCCAGCACGACATAAAGCGGATAGCCGGGCGGATGGGCGACGCCGGCATAGGCGGCGGTGGTGATGAACAGCCCGTCGTCTTCCAGCATCGCCGTGTGCGGCGTGGACGCGGCATAAAGCGCCAACGCCGCCACGAACAGCAGCGCCAGCCCCAGCGCATCCCTCCGCCCCCGCAGCGGCTGCAAATCGGGCAGCGGCAGGCGGGAAAGCCCGCTGCCCCCCAGCCAGCGCAGAGCGCCCGCGCCCCAGAGCGCCAGCCAGCGTTCGCCCGCGCCGCGCCCGGTGCCGCCGCGCGGGCGGCGCATCTGCTCGCGGCGCCCGCGCGCCATCGTTTTGCGCTTTTTCCGGGCCATCCTCACCGCCTCCGGAACACAGCGCCCCCGGGCGCGATCACCCGTCGTCCTCCCGCCCCGCCAGCGCCACCTGGCGCAAGGCCTGCACCTGCTCCAGCCCCGGGGCCAGCGCCAGGGCGCGGTCGAAATTGCGCACCGCTTCGTCCAGCCGGCCCATGCGCAACAGGGTATCGCCCATGCCGGCCCAGGCCAGGGCGTTGGCGCCATCCGCCTCGATGGCGGCGCGATAATAGCCCAGCGCCTCCTCGAACCGCTCCTGCTTCCTCAGGGATTCCGCCAGATTTTGCAGCACCACGCGATGGCGCGGCGCCAGCGCCAGGGCGCGGCGCAATTCCGCCTCTGCCTCGCCCAGCCGCCCGGTGCGGATCAGCGCCACGCCGGTATTGGCCAGCACGTCGACATCCTCCGGGTCGCGCTCCAGGGCGGCGCCAAAGGCGACCAGCGCCTCCTCCGGGCGCCCATCGTCCAGCAGCGCCTTGCCCAGATTGCCCTGGGCGCCCCGCGCCGCCGGGTTGTGGGCCACGATATGGGAGAAAAGGGTCACCTCGTCTTGGTAGACTTGTGCCTGCCGAAAGGTCAGCAGCGCCAGAACGGCGATCGCGACGGCCCCGGCCACCAGCCCCGCCTTGCGCCAGGCCAGCGCCGGAACCCCCCCGGCGCTCCGCGTCGCCAGGGCGTCCGCGCCCCGTGCCGCCAGCCCCGCCACCACCGCCAGCACACCGATGCCGGCCAGATACTGATAGCGGTCGGCAACGAAGGAAAACTGCATGTAGCCGTAATCCACAAAGCCCAGCACCGGCGACAGGCTGACGGCGAAGAACGCCGCCGCCGCCAGCGGACTGCGCCCGATCCGCCCCCTCAGCAGCCACAGCGCCGCCGCCAGACCCACAGCGGCGGCGACATAGCCCCAGGCCAGCGGGTCGCCGGCCGAGACCGGCCAATGGGGGTAGATCACCGCCAGCCCGGCCGGCCACAGCAGCTTGCCGGCATAGAACCACAGCGCATGGGCCGCGATCAGCACCCGTTCGACAAAGCTGTAGCCCAGCGCCAGCGGTTCCCGCTCGGCATAGAACGCCGCGTCGGCGCTGGCGATGGCGAGGCCAATGGCGAAGAAGGGCGCCAGCCGCAGCAGCGTTCCCCCATCCACCCTTCCATGGCGCCACCACTGGCAGACGACCAGCGCCGCCGGCAGGGTGACCACCATGGACTTGCACAGCAGCCCCAGAACGAACAGCGCCAGCGCCAGGACATAATGTCTGCCCCCACCGCGTGGCTGTTCCGCAAAGCGCAGCCAGGCGCCGAACGCGCCCAGATAGAACAGCCCCGAAAGGAGATCCTTGCGCTCGATCACCCAGGCGACCGATTCCACATGCAAGGGGTGGACCGCGAACAGCGCCGCCAGCAGCCAGGCGCCCGGCAGCTCCAGCCGACGGGCCAGCCGCCACAGCATGAAACCGTTGGCGCCATGGAGCAGCACGTTCACGGCGTGATAGCCGGCCGGAGCGAAGCCCCACAGCTTATGCTCCAGCCAGAAGCTGCTATAGACCAGCGGCCAGTAATGGCCCTCATTGGCCAGGGCGCGGGGCGAGAACGAAAACCAGATCTGCCACAGGCCCGACCATTCCCGGATCGCGGCCGCCTCCGTGAACACCTCGTCGTCCCACACGAAGCCGGCAGAGAAAGCGGGCAGATAGGCGGCAACCACCAGCAGCGCCAGCGCCCCGCCCGCCAGCGCATCCCGCCGCCCCGGCCCCGGCTGGGCGCCCGCCACCGGGCTGGGCGCCGCCACCCGCCTCCGGCGCGCGCTTTTCCCGCCCGCACCGCGCCGCCCGCGCCCGCTCACGGCCCGGCCTGCTCCAGCAGCGCCCGCAATTGGTCGCGGTTCAGCGCGATGTCCTGGCGCGCCGGGTCCAGGGCCAGCGCATGTTCCAGCACGGCCAGCGCCTCTTCCAGCCGGCCCAGCCGGTAAAGCGCGGTGCCGATGCCGTGCCAGGCGCTGGGATTGCCGGGCATGACCTCGGCCAGGCGGCGATAAAGGCCCAGCGCTTCGCCATGACGCTCCCATATCGCCTCCAGCGCCGCCAGATTCTGCAGGGCATAGATCGAGCGCGGGTCCAGCTGCAGGGCGTGGCGCAGATGCTCCCTGGCTTCGTCGCCACGCTCCAGCAGGATCAGCGCCGCCCCGATATTGGAGCGGTCGCGGGCGTCCTTCGGCGCCAGACGGGCGGCGATGCGGAAGGCGTCCAGTGCCTCTTCCACCCGCCCCTCCTTGACCAGGGCGTCGCCGAGATTGCGATGGGCCTCCCGTGCCGTCGGGTTGTGGGCCACGATGTAGGAAAAGAAAGTGACACCGTCGCGGTAGAGTTCCGCCTGCCGGAAGGTCAGCACCGTCAGCACCGCCAGCGCCATGGCCCCGGCCGCCAGCGCCCCCCCTCTTGCGCCGACCCGTCGCCAGCCTTCCACCGGACTCCCGGCGCCCCGTGCCGCCAGCCCCGCCACCACCGCCAGCACACCGATGCCGGCCAGATACTGATAGCGGTCGGCAACGAAGGAAAACTGCATGTAGCCGTAATCCACAAAGCCCAGCACCGGCGACAGGCTGACGGCGAAGAACGCCGCCCCCGCCAGCGGACCGCGCCCAATCCGCCCCCTCAGCAGCCACAGCGCCACCGCCAGACCCACAGCGGCGGCGACATAGCCCCAGGCCAGCGGGTCGCCGGCCGAGACCGGCCAATGGGGATAGATAACGATCAGCCCCGTCGGCCACAGCAGCTTGCCGGCATAGAACCACAGCGCATGGGCCGCGATCAGCACCCGTTCGACAAAGCTGTAGCCCAGCGCCAGCGGCTCCCGATCGGCGGCATAGGCCGCATCGATTGCGACGATGGCGAGGCCGATGGCGAAGAAGGGCGCCAGCCGCAGCAGCGTTCCCCCATCCACCCTTCCGTGGCGCCACCACTGGCAGACGACCAGCGCCGCCGGCAGGGTGACCACCATGGACTTGCACAGCAGCCCCAGAACGAACAGCGCCAGCGCCAGGACATAATGTCTGCCCCCACCGCGTGGCTGTTCCGCAAAGCGCAGCCAGGCGCCGAACGCGCCCAGATAGAACAGCCCCGAAAGGAGATCCTTGCGCTCGATCACCCAGGCGACCGATTCCACGTGCAGGGGGTGGACCGCGAACAGCGCCGCCAGCAGCCAGGCGCCCGGCAACTCCAGCCGACGGGCCAGCCGCCACAGCATGACACCGTTGGCGCCATGGAGCAGCACGTTCACGGCGTGATAGCCGGCCGGGTCGAAGCCCCACAGCTTATGCTCCAGCCAGAAGCTGCTATAGACCAGCGGCCAGTAATGGGCCTCGTTGCCGATCTCCGAGGGCCGGAACCAGAGCGTCCACAGCCCGGACCATTCCCGCACCGCGCGGGCCTCTGTGAAGACCCGGTCGTCCCACAGGAAGCCGGCAGAAAAAGCGGGCAGATAGGCGACCGCCACCAGCAGGATCAGGGCGGCGCCTGCCAGGGCATCCTGGCGGGTCGGCCCGCTTGCGGCGACGGGGGCAGGGGCCGGCCGGGCCTGACGCCCGGGGCGCGCCTTGCGCGGTTTCCTCTCTCCGCCCCTCCGCCCCATGCGGCTATATGGCCACATCGCGCGGGACGGTCAAGCACCCGCCAGCGCGGCACCAGTTGTCAGCCTGAGCCGTGCGGCGGGGCAGACCGGCGCAAGGTGTTCTCAGGATGGCAACAACCGGTCGGCGGCGAGGATCGCAAACACAACGCCCACAAGTGCCAGATAAATCCGGGCCTCAAGGCGGGCCATGGCCGTGGCAAGACGCGCTTCGACCGCAGCAAGATCACCCTTGGTGGCAAGCTCGCCATGGCCGCTGGCGGCCGCCTGGGCGGCGGTTTCGGCAACCGCTTCGGCCTGACGCCGCTCCATGCCCGCTGCCTCGAGGGCGCGGGTGGCCGCAAGCGCATCGAAGGTCGTGTCGGCACTCATACCGTCAGGCTAATATGGCCCCCTGCCACCGTCAACAGCGCCAGCCGCACCGCGCGCCTCGCCCATGCACAGGTCGGCGGTGGCCGCCGCCCTCTCAACCGCCCCCCAACAGCGCGGTCAGCCAGGGCGTCAGCTCCGCCGCCCGATGGTCGATATGGCCATCCTCGCCTTTCGCCATGGCAAAGCCGCTTTCGATCCACACCGTGGTCATGCCGCGTTCCTTGGCCGGCTTGAGATTGCGGGCGATATCTTCCACCAGCACCGCGCCTTGCGGCCGAATGGCGTGGCGTTGCAACAGCAGGTCATAGGCAGCCGGCCTCGGTTTGGGCACGAAGCCCGCCGCCACCAGATCGAACACCGCCTCGAAACGATGTTCCACCCCCAACCGGGCCATCACGCGCCGGGCATGGGCTTCGTCGCCATTGGTGAAGATCAGCTTGCGTCCCGGCAGCGCCGCCAGCGCGCGATCCAGCGCCGCATCCGGCGGAAGCCGGCAATAATCGATGTCGTGAACATAGGCCAGAAATTCGAATGGGTCGCAGTCATGCCGCGCCATCAGGCCCGCCAGTGTGGTGTCGTGCTCCAGGAAGTAATCTTTTTGCACCTTCCTGGCCCGGGCGCGATCGTCGGTCCCCAACAGCCGGCAGACATAATCCGTCATGCGCGCCGAGACCTGTTCGAACAACCGGTGGCGGGCGGCATAAAGCGTGTTGTCGAGGTCGAACACCCAACATTCGCTCGCCGTCAGGTCGCGCGCGTTCACGGGTCGATCTTGGTGCCGGTGCCGTCGGCGGTGAAAAGCTCCAGCAGCAGCACATGGGGAATGCGCCCGTCCAGCACATGGGCGGCCCCGACACCGCCCGCCAGCGCCTTCAGGCAGGTTTCCAGCTTCGGTATCATGCCACCGGCGATAGCCCCCGACGCCAGCAATTCCACCCCCTCTTCGCGGTTCATCTCGGAAACCAGGGCGCCGGCGCCGTCCAGCACCCCGGCCACATCGGTCAGCACCAGCAGTTTCGAGGCGCCCACCGCCTCGGCGATGGCCCCTGCCGCCGTATCGGCGTTAATATTGTAGGTCGCCCCGTCGGCGCCGAAGGCGATGGGCGCGATCACCGGAATGGCGGCGGAATTCTCGAAGATGGCGATGATATCGGCGTCCACCCTGGCGGGTTCGCCCACAAAGCCCAGATCCAGCAGCCGCTCGATATGGGAATCCGGATCGCGCTTCCTCCGTTGCAGCTTCACCGCCTCGATCAGCTGCCCATCCTTGCCCGAAATGCCGATGGCCCGCCCGCCTTCCCGGTTGATGGCAGCGACGATGCGCTTGTTGACGCCGCCCGCCAGCACCATTTCGACGATGGCGACCGATTCGGCGTCTGTCACCCGCAGCCCGTCCACGAAACGCGAGGGAATGTTCATCTTTTCCAGCATGGCGCCGATCTGCGGCCCGCCGCCATGGACCACGATGGGATGGATGCCCACCTGCTTGATCAGCACGATGTCGCGGGCGAAATCCCGCGCCAGTTTGCCGTCGCCCATGGCATGGCCACCGTATTTGATAACGAAGGTCTGGCCCGAAAACTGGCGCAGATAGGGCAGGGCCTCCGCCAGAGTCCGGGCAGTCCTCAGCCACCGCCTGGTGACGCCGAAATCGCGCCCGCCGATGTCGCGCTTTTTCATGGCGCCAGCTTAGGCCGCCGCCGTCGCCGCCGCCAGCCGGGCGAGATCGTCTTGTAGCGCCGCGATGCCCTCGCCGCTTCTGGCGCTGGTGGCGACGATGCCCGCCAGCGCGGCCGGGCGGCCTGCGAGCTCGGCATCGACCGCCGCCACGGTCCGCGCCAGCTCTGCATCCTTCAGCTTGTCGGCCTTGGTCAGCACGACGCGATAGGCCACGGCTACGGCGTCCAGGCGTCGGCAGGCAGCGCGGTCGGCAGCCATGACGCCGCGCCTGGCATCCAGCAGCAGCAGGATTCGGCCCAGGCCCGGACGCTGGGCCAGAAAGACCTCGACCATGGCAGTCCAGCGCGCGACGTCGTCGCGGCCCGCCCGGGCATAGCCGTAGCCCGGCAGATCGATCAGCCGCAGCTTGGCGCCGAGTTCGAAAACGTTGACTTGGCGCGTCCGTCCCGGCGTCCTGGAGATGCGCGCCAGGGCGGCGCGCCCGGTCAGCGCGTTGATAAGCGACGATTTGCCGACATTGGAACGCCCGGCAAAAGCCACCTCCGGCAGCCCCCCTGCCGGTAGAGATTCGGGGGTGGCAGCGGCGCCGACGAAGATGGAAGGGCCGGAGAACAGGCGCCCGGCCGCCGCCGAAGCGCGGCGCACCCCCCGGCCGCCCTTCGCCTTGCCGGCCATGGGCCGCTCTAATCCACGCCCATGCGCTTCATGATCCACCACTGTTGGGCGATGGAAAGCAGGTTGTTCCAGGTCCAGTAGATCACCAGACCGGCCGGGAAGGTGGCGAAGATGAACAGGAAGATCAGCGGCATGAACATGAAGATCTTGGCCTGGGTCGGGTCCGGCGGCTGCGGGCTGATCTTCATCTGCAACCACATGGTGCCCGACATCAGCAACGGCCAGGCGCCCACCAGCAGGAAGGCCGGCAGAAAGGCGCCCGGTTCGAACGGCAGCAGGCCGAACAGATTCCAGATCACCGCCGGGTCTGGGGCCGAAAGATCTTCGATCCAGCCATAGAAAGGCGCGTGCCGCATCTCGATGGTGACGAACAGCACCTTGTAGAGCGCGAAAAAAACCGGAATTTGCACCAGTATGGGAAGGCAGCCGGAAGCCGGGTTCACCTTCTCCTTTTTATACATCGCCATCAGTTCCTGCTGCATCTTCTGCTTGTCGTCGGAATAGCGGTCGCGCAGCTTCTTCATCTCCGGGGCCAACTTGCGCATCTTGCTCATCGCCCTGTATGACTTGTTAGCCAGCGGATAGAACAAAAGCTTGATGATCACGGTAAGCGCCAGGATGGCGAGGCCGAAATTGCCGATCTGTCCTTTCAGCCACAGCAGCACGAAAAAGATCGGTTTGGTCAGAAAATAAAACCAGCCAAAATCCACCGCTCGATCAAACAGAGGAATCGAGAACTCCTCCGCGTAGGCGTCCAGCCGCACCACCACTTTGGCCCCGGCAAAAAGCCGGTTCCGCACCTCCGCCGTCTCGCCCGCCACCAGCTCCACCCCCGGCCCCAGATAATCTGCCTGGTAGGTATCCGTGACACCATTCCTCAGATTGTAGAGAAAACGGCCCTTGAAGGGCGCGTCCTGGTCCGGTATCAACGCCGCCAGCCAGTATTTGTCGGTGATCCCCAGCCAGCCGCCATCGCTTTCATAGCCGATCTGCGAAGCTTCGTCTGGGTCGGAAAGGTCGTCGTAATCCACCTCTTCGAGGGTTTCGTCGAAAACGCCGATCAATCCCTCGTGCAGGATATAGAAGCCCAGGGTCGGTGGCGTGTTGTGGCGGTTGACCAGACCGTAAGGAAACAGTGTCACCGCCCTTCCGCTGTGGTTGGAAACAGTCTGCGTCACCGTGAACATGTAGCCTTCGTCGATCTCCACGGTGCGGCGAAATACCAGCCCCTGGCCATTGTCCCAGCTCAACGTCACCGGCCGGCCTGGCGCCAGTTCTTCGCTATCGGCCCACCACAGGCTGTCTGCGCCGGGCAGCGCGATGCTGTCATCCTGTGCTAGCCAGCCGAATTCGACGAAATAGGGCGACGGTCCGCCCACCGGCGAGAACAGAATCACCTCCGGCGATGCGGGATCCACCTCGGCCTTGTATCCGGTCAGAGTCAGGTCATCCAGGCGCGCGCCCTCGAGCGCGATGGAACCATAGAGCACAGGCGAAACCAGCCCCACCCGCCGGCTTTGCTCCAGCGCCTCCAGGCGGGTAAGCTGGCCGCTCATCCCTTCGCTGCCACCGGCATCGGCGCCCTCGATATCGGCCAGCTGTGGCAAGGTGGAATCGGTGCTTTCTGTGGCCGCCAGCTCCTGCTGACGCTCCATGGTCTCCCGTTGCTGTTCCAGGCGCGGCAGCTCGTAGAAAACCTGCCAGGCGACGAACATCGCCACGATGATCGCCATCGCCAGCCAGACATTTTTCTGTTCCGACTGCATCGCGCCTATTTCCCCTGCCCGTGTCGAACGCTACGGCACCGGGTCGAAGCCATGACCGCCCCCCGGCCGGCACCGCGCCAGCCGCCCCAGAGTCAGCGCCAGCCCCCGCCCCAGCCCATGGCGGCAAAGCGCCTCTTCGGCATAGGCCGAGCAGCTGGGCTGAAAGCGACAGCAGGGCGCCATGAACGGCGACAGGCCATAGCGATACAGCGTCAGCAGTCCGCACAGCCCCAGGATAGCGAACCGCGTCATGCCCCCGCCGTCTCCACGTGCCGCCGCAACCGCCGCAGGGCGCCTTCCAGATCCCGCCGTAGCGCGTCGAAGCAGCGTTCCACTGTGGCCCGGCGCGCGATCAGCACATAATCGGTGGCCGCCAGGGCGCAGCGCGGCAGCATCTCGTCGGCCAGCGCCTTCAGCCGCCGCTTGGCCCGGTTGCGCCGCACCGCACCGCCCACCTTGCGGCTGGCCGTAAAGCCGGCACGGATGGCGCTGCCGCCGTCGTCCCGCCGACAGGCCTGCACCACCATGCCGGGCGCCACCGCCTTGCGCCCGGCGGCGGCAACGTGGAGATAGTCGCGCCTGCGCTTCAGGCGCGCCGGGGCACCGCCGCTGACATTGGCCATGAACTCAGGCCGACAGACGCTTGCGACCTTTGGCGCGCCGCCGCGCGAGCACGCGCCGCCCGGCTGCCGTCTGCATCCGGGCGCGAAAGCCGTGGCGGCGTTTGCGGACGATTCTGCTGGGCTGGTAGGTGCGCTTCACCGTCGTGCCTCCCCGAATGCCCCGCCGCTGGCGGGCGCCACCCTATAGGCCCGCCCCCACCCCCTGTCAACGCCATCGCCCACCCGCCACCGATGTGCTACACACCCCCTGCCATCGTCGGAAAACGGCCATGAACGGCGAGATCGTCTTTTACACCAACCCCATGTCCCGGGGCCGGATCGTGCGCTGGATGCTGGAGGAGGCCGCCATCCCCTATCGCGCCGAAATCGTGGACTATGGCCCGGCCATGAAGTCCCCCGCCTATCTCGCCATCAACCCCATGGGCAAGGTTCCCGCCATCCGCCACGGCACCACCGTCGTCACCGAGGCCGCCGCCATCTGCGCCTATCTCGCCGACGCCTTCCCCGCCGCCGGCCTGGCACCCCCCGCCGCTGTCCGCGGCGCCTATTACCGCTGGCTGTTCTTCGCCGCCGGCCCCCTGGAAGCGGCCACCACCAACCGCTTCATGGGCTGGCAGGCCCCGCCCGACCGGGAAGGTATGCTGGGCTATGGCACCTTCGCAGCCACGATGGACACGCTGGAGCAGGCACTGGCCGGCGGCGGCTGGATCGCCGGCCCGGCTTTCTCGGCCGCCGATGTCTATGTCGGCTCTCATATCGGCTGGGGCCTGCAATTGGACTCTATCGAAAAGCGCCCCGCCTTCACCGCCTACTGGTCCCGCCTCGCCGCGCGCGAGGCCTGCAAACGCGCCACCGCCATCGACGACGCCCTCCAGGACGAAGCGCCGGCGGCGGACGATGACCGCTAAGCCCCCTGCCACGGCGAGTGAAGGAACACGTCCCGTGGCCGACAGGGACACTCCGCCACCCGTCACCGCCCCTCTCCCACACTGACCCATGGCTGGGCGTCGCCACAAAAAGGGCCGCGCGACCCCGCCGCCCACCGCGTCTCCGGGGCGAAACGCCGCCCCTGCCCGGCCCGCGCCTCCCCACCCTCCCTTCCGCCTGGCGTCCATAGGCGAAGCTCCCTGGTTCGCCCCGGCCTTGACCGCCGCCTATGCCCTGGTGCTGGCCTTCGCCCTGTTCCACCACGAGCTGTGGCGCGACGAGGTCCAGGCCTGGATGCTGGCCCGCGACAGCACCGGCCCGCTGCACCTGTTCCGCAACATGGAATACGAGGCCAGCCCGATGCTCTGGCATCTGCTGCTGCTGCCGCTCACGCGGCTGACTTCGTCCCCCATAGCCATGCAGGTGCTTCACTGGTCGATCGCGTCGGCCGTCATCTTCGTCGTCGCCCGCCATGCCCCCTTCGACCCGCTGCAGAAAATCCTGTTCGCCTTCGGCTACTTCCCCCTCTACGAATACGGCGTGCTCTCCCGCAATTATGCCCTGGGTCTGCTGTTGATCGTCGTCATGTGCGCGCTGCTGCGCCAGCGTTACCGCAGGCCGCTATGGCTGGCCCTGGTGCTGGCCCTGATGAGCCACACCAGCACCCATGCCTGCATCGTCGCCATGGGCACCATGCTCGTCCTGGCTCTCGACCATGCCCTCAACCGCCGCACCCTTCCGGCCGGCACCGCCATGCCCGCCTGGAAGCTCCCCGCCGCCTTCGCCCTGGCCGCCGCCGGCATCGCCCTTGCGGTGGCGAGCATGGCCCCGCCCGCCGATGTCACCCAATCGTCCGGCACCGCCACATGGCACCACGCCTGGTATCTGAACTGGAAACCGGCCTGGCTGGCGCACGTCCTGTCCTTGATCCCCTTCGCTACCTTCTTCCCCGTCGATCCCCGCTTCGTGCCGGTGCTCAGCCTGGCCCCGGACCAGCCCCAGGCCGTCTATGGCACCGCCACGGCGCTGGCTCTGCTGGCGGTCGCGCTCGCCTTCCTGTGGCGAAGCAAAATGGCCGTGCTTCTGTTCTTCTGCCTCACGCTGGGGCTGCTGGCCTTCTTCTACGCCGTGCATTACGGCTCTTTGCGCCACCACGGCTTTCTGCTGGTGGCACTGCTGGTCTCGGCCTGGGGCGGCAGCTTCCTGGGCACCGCCCCATCTCCGTCGTCGAACGCTCCCGCGCTCCATCCCACCCCGCCCGCAACCTGGCGCGGGGCGGCCATGGCCCGCCTGGGCAGCCTGTTGCTGACCGGTTTCCTGGCGCTGCACGCCTTCGCCGGCGCAAAGGCCGTCGCCATCGAGCTGGAACGGCCCTTTTCCCACGCCCGCCAGGCGGCCACATACATCCAGGCCAGCGGCCTGGAATCCCTGCCGCTGATCGGCTACCCTGACTGGTCCGCCAGCGCCGTCCTGGGCCACCTCTCGCCCGATAAGCGCATTCACTACGTCCAGGGCAACCGGGAAGGCTCCTTCGTCATCTACGATGGCGAGCGCATCGGCACCGGGCCGAAAGGCGTCGTGACTATCGCCACCATCGTTGCCCAAACCCGGGAACTGGCCGCTCGCAACCACGGCGAAGCCCTGATGATCCTGGCCGGTGAGTTGGGAATTCCCCCAGGCCACCGCCTCATCCAGCCGCTGGCACACTTCAGGGGAGCCATGGCCAAGGACGAGGACTTCTATCTCTATCTCTACCGGGAGTCCGAGAACAGCGAATAGCTCCACCCCAGGCCACGGGCGCGCCGGCCGGCAAGGCGCCCGGGCCATCACCGCCAGCGGATGGCCCAGGCGGCGGCCCACCATCAGCACCCTGGGGCCCTCCTCCCGGGCCCGCGCCAGCAGCAGCTCGTCGAACGGGTCGCGGATGCCGAGGTGCTTGCAGTCGGCCCCCAGCTTCTTGAAGTCGATGCCGCGGCGCTTGCGGCAGCGCACCGGTTCGACGGCCGGGGCGCGCCAGCGTCCCACCGGCATCGGGCCGCAACACCCGCACCCCGCCACACCCACAGCCCTTGCACCGCCCCTGCCCGCTCTGCCAGAATAGCAGCGCAGAATCATCCTTGGAGGCTTCCATGAGCATCGCGAAACACATCCTGGCGCCCAGCCGTCGCCAGGCGCTGAAGGCCCTTTCGGCCCTGGGCGTGGTCGTCACCGCCTACCCGATGCCGGGCCGGGCGCAGGACGGCGAGCACCCGACCTTCTTCGGCTGGAACGGCTACGACGACGAAAACCTCTTCCCCGCCTATGTCGAGCGCCACGGCACCCCGCCCAATTTCTCCTTCTGGGGCGACGAGGAAGAGGCGCTGGCGAAAATCCGCTCCGGCTACAATCCGGATGTGATCTTCCCCTGCAACTACAAGATCGAGAAATGGTTCAACGCCGGCGTTCTCGGTCCCATCGACACCTCGCTTCTCAGCAACTGGCCCGACGTGATGGAAAGCATGCGCGACGTGCCCGGCAGCGTGGTGGACGGCCAGCGCTACTGGGTTCCCATCGACTGGGGGCAGACCTCCATCACCTACCGCACCGATCTGGCGCCCGAATATGTCGGCAACGAAAGCTGGGAGATGCTCTGGGATCCGAAATACAAGGGCCGCCTCGCCGTGTTCGACAGCCTGGTGGACGGGGTCGTCATCGCCGGCATCGTCGAGGGAATGGAGAACCCCTTCGACTATTCCAGCCAGGAGGCGCTGGATGCCATCCGCCCGCGCTTGCAGGATCTCACCGCCAACATCCGCTACTACTCCAACGATGTCACCACCCTGGAACAGGGCATCGCCAGCGGCGAACTGGTGGCGGCCACCACCTGGAACGAATCGGTGGTGCGCCTGAAGGAGATGGGCCTGCCCATCGCCTATATGAACCCGAAGGAAGGGGCCATGACCTGGGTGTGCGGCCTTTCCATCGTCGCCGGCACGCCCTTCCGGGAAAAGGCGCATCAGCTGATCGACGCCTTCCTCGATCCGCGTTCCCGCGCCTGGGAGATCGAGAATTTCGGCTATGGCGCCGCCACCAAATCGGCCTTCGATCTGGTGGACGAGGAAACCCTGGCCTCCCTCGGCCTCTCCAAGAACCCGGAGGAAATCCTCTCAGCCGGCATCTACCAGCTGTCGATCAAGGGGCAGACCGAGTTGCAGGCCCTGTTCGAAGAGGTCAAGGCCGGCTACTAGCAGGCCATCCCGGGGCGGTTCTGGCCCGGGGCGGCTCGGAGATGCTCCGGCCCCACCCCGGGCCATTCCGGTGGACGCGCAGCGCCAGGCGACGGTGCCGCGCGTCGCCGGCCCTGCTTACGCTCCGGCGGCCCGCAGCGTCTGAGCGATCTCGCGCACACCGATCGCTTCCACGCCTGCGCGCAGCGGATAGCGATCCTCGCCGGCATGGACGACGAAGGCCCGCGCCGGGCGCAGGTCCGCGCAGGCCTGGCGAAAGCCGCGGCTTATCCTGGCGGCCAGCGAACGCTTGATCTCGATCGCCCACAGGCCGGCGCCGGGATGTTCGATGACAAGGTCGATCTCCGCCCCGGCGGCGGTGCGATAGAAAGACGCCCGCGCCAGCGGCGGCAGCACGGAAAGCAGGGTTTCCACGACATGACCTTCCCAACTGGCGCCCACCGCCGGATGCCCCGCCAGCTGCTCCAGAGAGCCTAAGCCCAGCAGGGCGTGCAGCAGGCCGCTGTCGCGCACATAAACCTTCGGCGACTTCACCAGCCGCTTGCCGGTGTTGGCCTTCAACGGCGGCAAGCGGCGCAACAACAGCAATTCCGCCAGCAGGTCGATATAGCGGCCCACCGACTGGGCGCTCACCTCCAGCGCCCTGGCCAGCGCCGAGGCGTTCAGCAGGGCGCCCTGGCGATGCGCCAGCATCGTCCACAGGCGTTCCAGGGCCGGGGCCGGGATGCGCGGGCCGAACATCGCCACTTCGCGCTCCAGATAGCTGCGGATGAAATCCCGGCGCAGCGCCAGGCTGTCGCGGTCGTCGTCGGCCAGAAAACTCTGCGGAAAGCCGCCGCGCAGCCACAGTTTGTCGCGTTCCCGGCGGCTCTCGCCCACCTCCAGGGCGCATAGCGGCGCCATATCCACATAGGCGATGCGCCCGGCCAGCGTCTCGCCCGACCGCTGCAACAGATCGAGGGATGCCGAACCCAGAACCAGAAAGCGGCCCCGGTCCTTGCCCTTGCGGCGGCCCCTGTCGATCGCCCCGCGCAGGGTCTGGAAGAGGTCCGGCATGCGGTGGATTTCGTCCAGGACCACGAGGCGGTCCTCCATGGCATCCAGGAACAGCGCCGGTTCGGCAAGCCGGGCACGGTGGTCGCGGTCTTCCAGGTCGAGATAGAGGGCCTCCCGCTGGCGGCCGATCTCCAGCGCCAGCGTCGTCTTGCCGACCTGGCGCGGCCCCACCAGGGCGACGGCGGCCTGACGCCGCAGGGCATCTTCGGTGTCGTGCATGGCCAAGCGAGGAATCATCCTTGCATTCTATCCACCTCATGGAAGATTTACAAGCATAAATCCACTTAACATCGCAATCTTTCCACCTCGTGGAAGATTTGCAAGGATAAAAGCCGATCACCCACCGGCAAGCCTACAGCGCGCGGCGCGCCTGGAATGCCTGGCGCAGCGTGCCCTCGTCGAGATAATTGAGCTCGCCCCCCACCGGCACCCCCAGCGCCAGGCGCGAAACCCTGACGCCGGCCTCTTCCAGCCGCTCGGCCAGGTAATGGGCCGTGGTCTGGCCTTCCACCGTGGCGTTGGTGGCGAGGATCACCTCCTCCACCTCCACCGCGCCGGCGCGCCCCACCAGGCCGGCGATGCCAAGTTCCTCGGGGCCGACGCCGTCCAGCGCCGACAGGGCGCCGCCCAGGACGTGATAGAGGCCGGTGAAGATGCCGGCCCGTTCCATCGCCCACAGGTCGGCGACATCTTCGACGACGCAGATCCGGGCGCGGTCGCGGCGCGGATCGGCGCACAGGCCGCAGGGAGAGCGGGTGTCCAGATTGCCGCAGGCGGGGCAGGGCCGCACCGTTGCGGCCGCCATCCGCAGCGCCTCGCCCAGCGGGGCCAGCAGGGCCTCGCGGTTCTTCAGAAGGTGAAGCACGGCCGCCATCGCCGAACGCCGGCCCAGCCCCGGCAGACGGCCCAGCAAGGCGGCCAGGCGCTCGATCTCCGGCGGGCCGGCGGACGCCGACACGGCGTCAGAACGGCAGGGAGAGGCCCGGCGGCAGGCCGAGGCCGCCGGTCAGCTTCGCCATCTCCTGCCGGGCGCGCTCTTCGGCCTTGGCGCGGGCATCGTTGACGGCGGCGCAGATCAGATCTTCCAGCACCTCCCGCTCGCCGGGCGCGGTCAGCGCCGGGTCGATCGTCAGGCGCTTCAGCCTGTGCCTGCCGTCGCTCACCGCCTTCACCATGCCACCGCCGGCGCTGCCTTCGATTTCGGCCGCCGCCAGCTCCTCCTGCAGTGCCGCCACCTTGCCTTGCAGTTCCTGGGCCTGCTTCATCATCTTCACAAGGTTCATCGCCCCCGCCCCTCCCCGGGCGCCGCCGCAGGCCGGGCCTCGCCGTCGCTCCCCGCATCCCGCCTGTCCTGCCCATTCGAGACGGCCACGACCTCGGCGCCCGGAAAGGCCTCCAGAATACGCGCCACCTCCGTCTCGGCCGCCGCCGCGGCCAGGCGTTGCCGCTGGGCCTCCCTCTCCTGCTTGGCCACCGTGGCGGCGCCTTCGCTGGGCGAGACCTCCACCTGCCATGGCTGGCCGGTCCACCGCTCCAGCGCTGCGGCCAAGTCGCGCTCCAGGCCGGCGGGCGCCCCTTCGCCGGGGCGAAACGCCAGCCGGCCCGGCGCATAGCAGACCAGATGGACACGGTTGCGAAGATGGGCCAGCAGAATGCCGTCGCGGTGCTCCTCGGCCAGCGCCAGCAGCGCCTGGAAGCTCTGCGGCATGGGCGCCCGCTGCCCGGCCTGGCCATTGCCGGCGCCGTCCCGCTCCGGCGCGGCGCGGCCGTCATCGTCAACGCCATCGCGGGCCGCCGCCGGCGAGGAAGGCGCCATGGCAGGGGCAGTCTCCTGCGCAACCGTCTGCGCGGGCGCGGCCTCCCGCGACGGCCGGCCAGCGCCACCCCGGGCCGCCGCCGGTCCGGCGGGCGCCGCGGCCATGGGGGGCGCAGCACCGCCCCCAAGCGCCGCCTTCAACGCCTCCTGCGGCGTCGGCAGGTCGGCGCTGTAGGCCAGGCGCACCAGCGTCATTTCCACGGCCTGGCGCGCATCGGGCGCCCAGCGCGCCTCCTCGATGCCCTTCAGCAGCAGTTGCCAGGCCCGGGTCAGCTGCGGCACGGCCAGCCGGGCGGCCATGGCGGCGCCCCGCTCGCGTTCGAATTCGGGCGCGGTGCGGGCGGTGGCCGCCGGCGCCGCCTTGTAGCGGGCCAGCCAGTGGGTAAAGGCCAGCAGGTCTTCCAGCACGGCGGCCGGATCGACCCCGGCGGCGTGCTGGCCTTCCAGATTGGCCAGGGCGACGGCGATATCGCCGGCCATGACCGCCTCGTAAAGGTCGAAGATCAGGCCGCGATCGGCCAGCCCCAGCATTTCGCGCACATCCACCTCGTCGGCCTTGCCCTGGCCGCGGGCCAGCGCCTGATCCAGGATCGAAAGGCCGTCCCTCACCGAGCCGTCGGCCGCCCGCGCGATCAGCGCCAGCGCCTCGGGCGACGCTTCGCCATCTTCCCGGGCGACGATTTCGGCGAAATAGCCGGCCAGCTCTTCGCCATCGACCCGGCGCAGGTCGAAGCGCTGGCAGCGCGACAGCACGGTGGCGGGAATCTTGCGCAGTTCGGTGGTGGCAAAGACGAATTTCAGATGCTCGGGCGGCTCCTCCAGCGTCTTCAACAGGGCGTTGAAGGCGGCGTTGGAAAGCATATGGACCTCGTCCATGACATAGATCTTGTAGCGGCCCATCACCGGGCGATAGCGCGCCGCCTCCAGCAGTTCGCGCATATTGTCGATGCCTGTGTGGCTGGCCGCGTCGATCTCCAGCACATCCACATGGCGGTCTTCGGCGATGGCGATGCATTGCTCGCAGGCGCCGCAGGGATCGGCCGTCACCCCGCCTTCACCGTCCGCTCCGACACAGTTCAACATCCGGGCCAGGATGCGGGCGGTGGTGGTCTTGCCCACCCCGCGCACGCCGGCCAGCAGAAAGGCCTGGGCGAGTCGCCCGCTGGCGACGGCATTGCGCAGCGTTCGCACCAGCACATCCTGGCCGCGCAGGCCGGCAAGGGTGGTGGGGCGGTATTTGCGCGCCAGCACGCGATAGACACGGGCGCCGCTTCCCGGCTCCGGTTGCTGCCCCGATCGATGCTGCTCGCGTTCTGCCATCGCTGCGGTGCGGAAGACCGGCTCGACCCGGGTGAATCCCGCTACGGCTGCTTCCTTCCGGACCTGACCGGGTTCACGGGCCAACCCGTCCGGGCCAGCCTTCCACCGCCACCATAGCCAGCACGGCAGCGCCGGCGCAAGACCGCCCCGCCGGCAGCGGGCGTCGAACCGGCGAAGGCGCCAGGACGAACAAGCGCTTGACAAGCCGGGCGCAGGCGATAGACGATGACGATACCGGAATGGGGTGGAGGCCGGGTATCGTGAACAGCTTGCGACTCGTCCTGGGGGTGTATTGCATCGTGGTGGCGGCCGCGGTCGGCCTGCATTTCGTGGGCGTGACGCTCTACGACGATGGCAGCACCGGCTATCCGGCCTGGAATGTCATCAACTGGTTCTCGGCAGCGGGCATCCTCATCGCTCTCGGCGCCGGCTTCTCCTGGAAATGGATGGCCCCGAGCGGCGATGCCGCCGCGCGCCGCCGTCTGGACGCCAACACCCTGTTCTATGCCGCGCTGACGCTCGCCGTGCTGTTCTTCTGGAACTGGGCGGCGCGCACCACCGGCCAGGACGATTTCACGGTCTGGGCGGCGGTGGACGCGCTGATCGTCGCCGTTCTGGGCGCCACCGGCTTCCGCCTCCTGTGGCACGACGCGGACGAGGCCGCCTGAGCGGCGGCGAGACGAGGAGGGTGAAAAAACCATGATCGCGCGCCTTCTGTCTGCCTATTGCGTCCTGCTGGCCGTCGCGGTCGGCGTGCATTTCGTCGTCACGGAGACGGAGCTCTATGCCGACGCCACCAAGGGCTACTCCCTGTGGGCCATCTTCGACTGGTTCATGGCGCCGGGCATCCTCATCGCCCTGGCGGCAAGCCTGATCTGGAAGCTGGAAATGGGCCGGGGCGAAGCCGGCGAGTCCGGCCTGGTGAGCTACATCGAAACCAACGTCCTGTTCTACGCCGCCCTGGCGCTGACCCTGCTGTTCTTCTCCAACTGGTTCGCAAGCCTGATGGCCGCCCCGATCGAACGCTCCCTGGTGTGGGTTGCCGTGGACACGGCAACCGTAGCCGTGGTGGGCGCCGTCGGCTTCCGCCTGTGGCCATACCCGGACAAAGCATAAAACACCCCCGGGCATAACAGCGCCCCCCAGCGCCCCCAGTTCCGCCAGCATCCCGCCGGCAGCGCCCCGAACCCCACCGCCGGCGCCTTACCGAGCGGGCAGGCGGGGGCCTGCCGGCGCCATCTCCAGCTCCGATGTCATCAGGCGGAAGGCCGCCTGCGAATCGCGGCTTGCCAGTAGGCCGGCGGCGGCCAGGACATAGTGCCGGTCGATCGCCAGGGCGGGCGAGGCCGGCATCAGCGCGCCGCCTTCGCCGCGCGCCAGCGCCCGGGCCAGGGTGCGGCGGCCCTCCCGGTCGCGCACCAGCATGCCGCCGGTGCCGACCGCCAGCGGCACGGCGCCGAGATCGAGGCCGTGCTGGACGAAGCGGGCGCCCTGGCCGGGAACGAAGACCGTCTTCAGACGCCCGCAATGGCGGCGCAAGGCATGGGTGAGGCAGGAGGTGGCGAGCAGGCGGTCGAACGCCGCCTCGTCACCGTCCCCGGCGACGAAATCCGCCCTTTCGCGGCGGCGGCGGCAAAGCGCGGCCAGCACGGCCCGCGTGAGGCCCGTGCGATCCGCGAGCCAGCCGCCATCGGCTTCCAGCGCGCCCGGCGCCCCCCAGCGCATGCCCAGATCGCCCTGCACCGTGCGCGCCAGGGCGAGCGGCGGCAGGCCCTTGCGCGCGATGCCCACGGGCGGCGGGCTGGGCGCGACATGGGAATGGATATCGGTGGTGGCGCCGCCGACATCCACCGCCACCAGATCGCCCAGCCCGCCAGCGCCGCCCGGCCCCTTCGAGAGCAGCTCGACGGCCAGCAACACCGCTTCCGGCGTCGGCATGGCCACCCGGCGCGCGAAGGCGCCGTCGGCGGAAAGCCCCTTGCCGGCGATGACGTGGCGAATGAACAGGGCGCGGATGGCGGCGCGGGCCGGCTCGATGTCGAGACGGTCGATCTCCGGCAGCACATTGGCGACCCTGTGCGCCCGCAGACCGCCGGCGGCCAGCCGGGCGGCGACCGCGCCGACGACCGCGCGGTTGCAGGCGACGACGACATGAACATCCAGCCCGGACGCTGCCAGGACGCGGGCATTGGCCAGCACCTGGCGTTCCTGGCCGCCGTCGGTGCCGCCGGAAAACAGCACGATATCGGGCGCGGCGCGGGCCAGCCGGCCCATGCCCGCCGCGTCCAGGCGCCCGGCCAGCACCAGTTCCACCCTGGCGCCGGCGTTGAGCGCCGCCTGGCGCGCCGCTGCCGCCGTGTAGTCGCCGGCCAGCCCCACCGCCACCACCCGCAACCCGCCGCCGGCGCTGGACGCCGCCAGGCTGTCCACGATGCGGCAGCGCCCGCCCGCCCGCGCCAGCGCCTTGCGGCGGGCGGCGGCGTAGCCCGCCATGATGTCGCCCGACAAGGTGGTTGCCGCCGCCGCCGAGGCGAGGCGGCGTCCGCTTCCCGCTTCCGCCAGCGTCAGCTTGGTGAAGGTGCTGCCGAAATCCGCCAGCGCGATGGCGTCGATAGCCACCGAGGACCGGCGGGAGCCCCTGGCTAGCGGGCCAGACCGTCGACCGCCTCGATCAGGCCATCGATGCCGTCCGGCGTCAGGATGCCCAGCCGCTCCAGGTCGTCGCGCACATCGACCGGGATGTCGGAGCCTTCGATATCCTCGTTCAGCACGCCGCCCATGAACACCGGCGCGGCGACGTCGGCGGCCTTCAGCTCGTCCATCAGCCGCGTGCCGAAGGAGCGCGCGACGCCGTTATGGGTGGTGACGACGATGGCCTCGGCGGCGGTCTCCAGCGCCACCTGGACGATATCTTCCGGATCCTTGTTGATGCCGCAGTCGATCACCCGACTGCCGACCGCATCCAGGGTCGAGGTCAGCAGGAATTTGGCGAACTCGTGCACATCGGTGGACGCCACCAGCACCTTGCGGCCGCGGCAGCCCGGCAGCTCGCCGCGCTGGGACAGGCCGGCCAGCAGCTGCTCGCGCTTGGCCATGGTCTGGCTTACCAGGTCCGTCCCCAGCACCGGCTTGCGCCCGCGGATCTGGCCGGGGTCGCGCTCCCCCGCGCCGAACAGCTCTTCGCAGCTCTCCGGCCCCAGGCGCTTCATCGTCAGCAGCACGCGCCCGGGGTCGCGGATGTCGATCCCCATGCGCTCCATGCTGTCCAGCGCATTGCGGAAAAAGCGGCGCCCGCCCGCCACCAGACGGTCCCGCAGGGCTTCGATCCTGCCCCAATCGACATAGCCATCCAGCAGCGGCACATAGTCGTCGCATTTGCGGCTGATGGCCTGCACCTGGGCGACCTCCTGCCAGGCCGGGATGCGCTCGATCTCGGTCACCGGCACCGCCAGCGGCGCGCAGCCCAGGCGATAGCGCATATCGGTCATCTTGATATACATCAGGTCGTTGACCAGCACCGCCATGTTGGCGTCGAAATCCGGCGTGGCGCCGATGGTGTCGCCCTGCAGAAAGGAGATCGGCACCCGCTGCGGGTTGACCGCCTCCAGCGCCAGGGTGACGGCCGCCTTGACCGGCGGGTTGTGGGTCAGCCCGCCCCAGGAGCTGGCATAGGCGCCGCCGATCAGGTCTTCCACCACATAGCGTTCCAGCATGGCCCAGCCGACATAGCTGGCATAGTCGTGGAAGACGCCGGGATAGCCGTCCTCCAGATAGGAATCGAAGACGACGCCGTCCTCCTTCCTGGCGGCCAGCACGCCCGCCGCCTTCAGAACGTTGCCGAGCTGGCCGGCCTCGTCGTCCCAATAGGGCCAGCGCCAGGTGTACTGGCTGACGACGCCGATGGTGGTGATGCCGACGCGCAGCGCATCCAGCGCGTTGTCCAGCGAACCCGGCCCGCCGATCATGTTGTCGGCGGCCTCGGGCTGGATCGGCACGGTGTGGGTCATCTCCCACCAGTCCTGTTCCGTCCACAGGCAGGGCCCCGTCTCCTGGGGTGCCGCCCGGCGCTTGTCCTTGGGCAGGCCCATGCGCCGTTCGGCGATCAGGTTGAAACGGTCCGGCGGGCGGACGCCGCGCGAAAGGGCGTCCTCATAGATGTTGGCCATCGCCTCGCGGGTTTCGGCCCAGGTGTTCAGGCCGATATTCATGCAGGTGCAGGGAATGCCCCGCTCGCGCGCGAGCTCCCGCCAAGCCCTCTCCGAGGCGACGCCCTTCTCCTCGCAATAGAGCGAGCGGCCCATCTCGACGCCGGCCCCCAGCGCCCGGCCCTCGGCCACCGCCTCGCGCCCGTCCGGCAGGTCGTCGGGCACCAGGGCGGCGATATCGACGGCAGCCAGAGCCATGCTCTCCCCTCCTCGTCAGCCGGCCAGGGTCCAGCCGGCATCCACCAGCAGGTTCTGGCCGGTCATATAGCCGGCGCCGTCGGAGGCCAGGAAGGCCACCGTTTCGCCGATCTCCATGGGATCGCCCAGGCGCTTGAGCGGCGTCATGGCGATCGCCTCCTCCATATGCTCTTTGGGAATGCCCCAATCGGCCTCCCAATTGGCGGCGATGGGGCCGGGCGAGATGGCGTTGACGCGGATCTGCGGCGCCAGATCGCGGGCCATGGCGGCGGTCATGGCGCGCACCGCCCCCTTGGCCGCGCAGAAGGCGATGGCGACCGAGTTCACCATGTTGTCCTGGTTGCTGCCGTTGCCGTAGGAGCCCGAGAAGTTGACGATCGAACCCTGCCCGCGCGCCCGCATCGACGGCACCACGGCCTGGCACATCAGCAGCGAACCCCGGACATCGATGGCGAAGATGGCGTCCCAGGCGGCGGCATCGATGGCGTCGAAGCGCACCGCATCGGCGGGATCGATGCGCCCGGCGGCGTTGACCAGCACATCGATACCGCCATAGCGGGCGATCGCGTCGGCCACGAAGGCATCGATGGCCCCCCGGTCGAGCACATCGAGAAAGCCGACATGGGCCTGGCCCCCGCCCTCGACGATCCAGGCGGCGGCCGCCTCGGCCTCGGCGCGCCCGCTCCTGGCGCCCAGGGCAACGCTGGCGCCTTCGCGCCCCAGCGCGCGGGCGGCGGCGCTGCCCAGGCCGCCATTGGCCCCCGTGACGACCGCGACCCGGCCCGCCAGGCGGCGGCCGTCGTTCCAGCGGGACACGCTATTCGGCCGTCTTCACGGCGTTCCAGACCTCGATGTATTTCTCCAGCCGCGGCTGCAACTGCCAGAAATCGAGGCCGTCGAGATAATCGGGGTCGTTGAGATGGAGGCCCGCCATCTCCTCTTCCGTCAGGCACTCCGCCACGGCGGCGGCGTTGGCCGGCGAATAGCCGGCAACCTTCACCATGCCGCACTGCCCGTCCGGACCGGAGGAGAAGTTCAGCCACGCATAGGCGCAGTCGAGATTGGGCGTGTCCTTCACCACCAGCCAGACATCCTGCCAGCCGTCGGCCCGCTCTTCCGGGATCACCTCGGCCACCGGAATGCCCTGCTCCTGCAGCACCGACACCTGATAGCCTCCCCAGGTTTCGGAAACCCAGACCTCGCCCTTGGCATAGAGATCGATCAGGTCGCCGCCGGTGGACCAGTAGGTGCGCAGCAGCGGCTTCTGCTCGATCAGCTTGCTCTTGACCTCGTCCAGCTGCTCGTCGCTCAGGTTATAGACGTCGACATCGCGCCCATAGAGGATGCGCGCCGCCATGAAGATGGTCATGGAGACATCCTGGGTGGCGATGCGCCCGGCATAGCGCGGATCCCACAGCACCTCGGCCGAGGTCGGCGCCTCTTCCAGCTTGTCGGTCCGATACATCAGCGGGATCGAACCCCAGGCCATGGGCACCGACCACACCTGGCCGTCTTCCCCCATCACGCCGGGATGGTCGAGGAAGGAGTCCGGCATGGCGTCCAGATGCTCCAGCCGGGCGGCGTCGAGCGCTTCCACGGCGCCCAGATCGACCATGATCTGGGCATAGTTGATGGCCGGCGAAACCATATCGAAGGTGCCGGCATCGGCGGCGATCTTGGCGACGATCTCGTCGTTGGAGCCGACATAGGTCGGCGTCACCGTGCAGCCGCTGCGCTCCTCGAACACCGAGACGAAGCTGGGATCGGTATAGCCCTCCCAGGTCAGGACATTGAGATCCTGGCCAGCCGCGGGCGGCAGGCCAACGGCAAAAGCGGCGGCAGCCACGGCCAGCCCCGCGAATCTCCCCGTGAATCTCCTGGCGACGATATGCGACATGACGATCCCCCCTCTTGTGGATGGAAGCGCTTCCCGAACATCGGAAGCCGCCCCCGGCGGTGTCTCCCCGCCTGCGGTTGCGCCGGGCAGAACCGGCGGGCAGGCGATGCTAGGCCCGGAAACGGGCGCTGTCAAAAAAGATCCCACCCGCTCGAAGCGGTCCCCACGATCCCTTGACACGGCGCGCGGACGGGGCGTAGCAGCACCGACAGAACGATGGAGACCACCGCCATGCTTCCTTCCACCCCTGTTATCGACATCGCGCCCCTGTTCGCCGCCCACCCCGGCGCCGAATCGGCCACCGAATCGGCTGTGGTCGCCGCCCTGGAAAGCCATGGCAGCTTCGTCGCCACCGGCTTTCCCACCGCCGCCGGGCTGGACCGGCGCATGGGCCGGCTGCTCAGCTTCTTCGCCCTGGCCGAGGAGGCCAAACTGGCCTGTGCCGTGGCCCATCATCGCCCCGCCAATCCCAACCTCTATCGCGGCTTCTACCCGCTGTCGCACCACCAGGAAGGCTGGCAGCGCAAGGAGCATTTCGACGTCGGCCCGGAACCGCCCCTGGCCTGCCCCGACGGGCCGGGAGCGGTGGCCTTTCGCGAGGCCAATGTCTGGCCGGCGCCCGAGCCGGTGGCGGGCTGGCGGGACGACACGCTGGCCCTGCTGGACGATGAACGCGCCCTGGCCCTGGCGCTGATGGCCGCCATCGCCGGCGGCCTTGGCCTGGAGCCCGAACGGCTGCTGGCCCCGGCCCGCGGCCGCAACTTCACGCTGCGCCTGCTGCATTACGCGCCGCTGCCGCCCCAGGGCGACCCCGCCGCCGGCGACGAACGCCACACCATCGCCCGGCGCCATGTCGATACCGGCCTGCTGTCGCTGATCTGGCAGAACCCCGCCGGCCTGCAGATGCAGGGGCCGGACGGCGCCTGGCGCGAGGTGCCGACGGTCGCCGACAGCCTTTCGGTCCATTGCGGCGACCTCATGGAACCGCTTAGCGATGGCAGGCTGGTTGGCACGCCCCACCGGGCGGTCGCCGATGGCGGCGAGCGCTTCTCGGTCGGCTATTTCCTGGAGCCGGATTTCGCCACCGAGACCGTGCCGGGAACCAACTATGCCCGCCATCTGGCCGGCCAATTCCCCGGTCGCTTCGACCCGCCGCTGGCCGCCTGAAACGCCGCCGCAGGAATAAGCGGAAACGAGCGGGAACGATTCGTGCCACGGAACACCGGCGACAAGGCGCTGACGCCGCAAGACCGGGCGCTGTGGCAGCGCGTCACCAGCGAAGTGGTGCCGCTGGCCGGGCGCCGCCCCGCCCCCGCCCCCGCCGCGACGCCCGGCGAGACGGCAGCTCCCCCATCGGCACCCGCGCCCGCCGCGCCCGCGCCGCCGCCGCCGGTGCCGGCGCCGCCGCCCGCCGGCCTGGATCGGCGCCAGGCGCAGCGCCTGCGGCGGGGCGAGATGGCCATCGACGGGCGCCTCGATCTCCACGGCATGACACGGGACAAGGCCCATGGGGCGCTGTGCGCCTTTCTCGCCGCCGCCCAGGGCCGGGGCGGGCGCTGCGTCCTGGTCGTCACCGGCAAGGGCCAGAGGGAACCGCTGGGCGAGCGCCGCTCGGTGCTGCGCGCCGCCTTTCCGGGCTGGCTGGACGAGGCGCCCAACCGGGCGCGGGTGCTGGATTTCGCCCCGGCCCGGCCCCGCCATGGCGGCGACGGCGCCTTCTATGTGCTGTTGAGAAAGGCGGCGCGCCAGCGGCGAAGCGGCACGGCGGCCCTGCCCTAAGGCGCCGGGCGCGGATAAAGGCCCAGCAGCTCCGCCTTCTGGCGCAGCAGGGCCAGCACCGCATCCAGGGTCGGCGTCGCCACGGCGACGATCCGCCCCAGTTCCTGCACCGCCGTCACCAGCGCGTCGATCTCCATGGGCCGCCCGCGCTCCAGATCCTGCAACATGCTGGTGCGATGGGCGCCCACCGCCACGGCGCCTGCGATCCTCTTGTCCACATCGATGGCGAAGGCTATGCCCAGCGCCTCGGCCACCGCCTGCGCCTCCAGCATCATGGCCCGGCACAGGGCGCGGGTGCCCGGATCGGTGCCGATCTTTTCCAGGGTCGCGCCGGTCAGGGCGGAGACCGGGTTGAAGCAGAGATTGCCCCACAGCTTCAGCCAGATGTCGTCGCGGATGCGCCGCTTCACCGGCGCCTTGAAGCCGGCCCCGCGCAGCAGGCCGGCCAGCTCGCGCGCCCGCGCGCTGACCTCGCCCGAAGGCTCGCCCAGGATCAGGCGCTCGCCCTCGATATGGCGCACCGCGCCGGGCGCATCCACATCGCAGGCGGGATAGACCACGCAGCCGATGGCGCGTTCCGGTCCGATGCCGTCCCATTGCCTGTTGCCGGGATCGACGCTCTCCAGCCGCCGGTCGCGCCAGGGGCCGTCGAGGCGGTGGAAATACCACCAGGGCACGCCGTTGGCGGCCGTCACCACGGCCGTCTCATGCGTCAAAAGCGGACGCATATCGCCCACAACGCCTGGCACGGAATGGGCCTTCAGCGCCACGATGACATAATCCTGCCGGCCGGCCTCGCGGGCATCGCCGGTGGCCGGGATGCGGCGGCGCCATTGCCTGCCATCGGCCTCCGTCACCGTCAGCCCGCGTTCGCGAATCGCCGCCAGATGGGCGCCGCGCGCGATCAGCGTCACCTCCGCCCCGGCCTGGGCCAGGCGGGCGCCGATATAGCCGCCGATGGCGCCGGCCCCGAAGATGGCGATCCTGGTCACGCCAGCCCCAGCCTTTGCGCCAGGCCGATGCGTTGCAGCTTGCCGGTGGCGCCCTTCGGAATCTCGTCCAGCACCACCACCCGGCGCGGCACCTTGAAGGCGGCCAGCCGTTCGGCGACGAAGGCGGCGAGCTGGCGCGGGGTGGCCTCGCTGCCTTCCTTCAGCACCACGGCGGCGGCGACCTCCTCGCCCAGGCGGGCATGGGGCAGGGCGAAGGCCAGCGCCTGGGCCACGGCCGGATGGGCCAGCAGCGCCTCGTCCACCTCGCGCGGGGCGATCTTTTCGCCGCCGCGGTTCACGATCTCCTTCAGCCTGCCGGCCAGGCGCAGATAGCCGTCGCCATCCAGCGCGCCCTGATCGCCGGTGCGAAACCAGCCGGCGGCAAAGGCGGCGGCGTTGGCCTGCGGGTTGTTCTCGTAGCCGGCCATCACATTGGGGCCGCGCACCACCACCTCGCCCACGGCGCCCTTTGGCAGCAGGCGGGCCGCGTCTTCGGCCATCACCGCCACTTCGGGCCCGGCCGCCAGCCCCACCGAGCCGGGCGGGCGCGGGGCCGGCGGCAGCGGGTTGGAGGTCATCTGATGGGCCGCCTCGGTCATGCCATAGGCCTCGATCACCGGGCAGGCGAAGGCCTCTTCCATGGCGGCCATGACCGGCGGCGGCAGCGGCGCCGACGACGAGCGCAGCAGCCGCAGCGCCTGGCCGGCCAGAATGTCCCGGTTGCGCGGCGCGCGGGCCAGCAGCGCCTGATGCATGGTGGGAACGGCGGTGATCCAGCTGGGCGCCGCCGCCCGCATCCAGGCGAAGGCCTTGAGGGCGTTGAAGCCCGGCGCGCAATGGACGCTGGCCCCGGCCGCCAGGCTGGCCAGCACGGCCGCCACCAGGCCGTGAATGTGGAACAGCGGCATCAGATTGAGGCAGCGGTCGTCCCCCGTCAGCGCCAGGCTGGCGGCGACATGGCGGGCCGAGGCCACCAGATTGGCCTGGGTCAGCGGCACCGCCTTGGGGCGCGCCGTGGTGCCCGAAGTGTGCAGGACGAGGGCCACATCCTCCTCTGCCGCGAAGCCCGGCCGGCCCGGGCCGCCACCGGGCGGCGGCTGGACCGTATCGAGGGCAAAGGCGCCGCCTTCGCCCGCCGGCAGCGCCTCCGCCACGCCCAGCCCCAGGGCGCGCGCGGCGGCGGCCGCCTCGCCAGCGCCGCCGCGCGCCACCACCAGCAGGCGGGCGCGGACGTCTTTCAGGTGGAAACGGCATTCGTCCCGGCGCCAGGCCGGGTTCAGCGGCGCCACGGTGGCGCCGGCGGCGATGGCGACGAAGGCCGCCGCCATGGCGGGGCCGTTGGGCAGCGCCAGGGCCACCCGATCTCCGCGCCCGATGCCGGCCCGGTTCAGGGCGGCGACCGTCCGCTCTGCCAGGCCGGCCAGGGCGGCGAAGGAAAGCGGCGCCCCGCACGGCGCGGCGATGGCGGGCGCGGCCGGCGGCGCGCTGTGGAGCAGATGGGCGATGGTGGCGGCGGTCACGATGCGTCCGGCGGCGATCGCGCCCTGCTTAGAACGCCCGGCCGGCGGCGGCAACCCGGCCGGCCCGCACGGCTCGTCCGCCCGGCGATTTGAACCGCCGCGCCGCCGCCCCTATATGAAGCGCCAGGCGGCGCCCCTTCCCGAAGCCCGCGAAAACCCCCGAGGACCGAGACCATGAACTGGAGCGAGGAGCGGGTCGAGCGGCTGAGGACGTTGTGGCGCGAGGGGCTGAGCACGGCGCAGATCGGGCGCGAGCTGGGGGTCACCAAGAACTCGGTGGTCGGCAAAGTGCACCGGATGAAGGATATGAAGCCGCGGCCTTCGCCCATTGTCGGCAAGATGAAGGGCAGGACCGCCGGCAGGGCGAGGCCGGCCAGGCCGCAGCGGATCGGCGATCCGGTGGAGCTGGGGCCGCAGATGTGCCGCTGGCCTTTCGGCGATCCGGGCGATGCCGATTTCCATTTCTGCGGCAAGCAGGTCGCGCCCGGCAAACCCTATTGCCAGCCCCATTGCGAACTGGCCTATGTGGTTCGCTCCCGCTGAGCGCACCCCTCAATAGCGAATCGCCGTCACCTCCAGCTCCCGCACGCCCCTGGGCGTCTGGAATTCGACTCCGTCGCCCTCTTCCCTGCCCATCAGCGCCTGCGCCAGCGGGCTGGCCAGCGAGATCAGGCCGCGTTCGACATCGGCCTCGTGCTTGCCGACGATGCGATAGGTGGCCTCATGGTCGTTTTCCAGATCGACCACGGTGACATGGGCGCCGAAACCCACCTTGCCGGACGGACGGCGCGAGGGATCCACCACCTGCGCCTCGCCCAGAATGCCTTCCAGCTGGCGGATGCGCGCCTCGGCCAGGCCCTGCTTTTCCTTGGCGGCGTGGTATTCGGCGTTTTCCCTCAGATCGCCATGCTCGCGCGCCGTGCCGATGGCCCGGGCGATGGCGGGGCGTTCCTCCTTCAGCCGGCGCAGCTCTGCCGCCAGGCGATCGAAGCCCTCCCTGGTTATGGCAGACGCCATCGCCGCTGCGCTCCCCATGCCGCCCCCATGCCGTGCGGCCGACATGACACCGAATGACTCGCGTCGTCAACGGCCACACAATTTTCGATACATGGCCGCACAATGTGATGATATGCGGCCGCACGACGTGGTATGGGGCGTCCCGGGTGGGGCTTGCCCGCCAGCGCCGATGGGGAGGATGCCATGGTTCACCTTGTCGCTTTCGATGAAGCCACCGAAGCGCGGGCGCGCTTTGTGGAAGATACGCCGCCTGCGGCCATCGTGGCGGCGACGCTGGCCCGGCTGCAGGGCGGCGAGGAGCCGCTGGCGCTGGTGCGCGCCGCCGCCCTGGCGGTGTCCCGTTCCTGCGAGCTGCCGCCGGACCATCATGGCGGCCCGGTTCATCCCGTTGCCGGGGTTCATGCCGTGATGGGGCTGACGGCGCGGCTTTCCGGCCCCGAGCGGCTGCTGCCGGCGCTGCAATGCGTGACGCTGGCCAACCGCCATATCCACAGCCCCTCCATGGGGCCGGCCGCCATGGTCGCCTTCGACGACCTGGAAGGCGATCTTTCCGCCGAGGAGGCCCTGGCCCGCCTGGAGCAGGCGCTGCAGGACCGCGAAGGCCGCCTGGCCGAGCGCGCCCTGGCGCTGGCCTGCGAAAAGGCGACGCCGGGGCGGCTGCTGGACAGCCTGCTGGCGGTGGCGCTGAAGCGCAACACCCTGGACGACCACTATCTGCTTTATCCCCTCTATGCCATGCGCGCGGTGGATGCCGTCGGCTGGCGGTTCGCGCCGGCCCTGCTGCGCCCGGTGGCGCGCTATCTGGCCCGCCATGTCGCGCTGGAAGGCTATGGCCGGATGGGCGACGAGGAGATCCAGGACGGGGTGGCGCTCTATCGCCGCTTCGGCGAGCTGGAAGAGCTGATGGCGAGCTGGGGCATCGCCGAGGACAAGGTGGCGACCAAGACCGGCCCCCACGAGGCCGACGCCGTCGCCCGCCTGGCGCGCGAGGTGGGCGAGGTGGAGGTGATCCGCCAGCTGCCGCAGACGGTGGCGCGCGCCCTGGGCGGCGGCCTGTCGCTGGAAGGCGCGCTGGAGGCGCTTTCCGCCGGTGGCGCGCGCATCTTTCTGCGTTCCCGCAGCAGCAATCCGTTCGATGTGCATATCCACACCGGCATCGCCGCCAGGCGCTATCTGCTCTCCTTCCCGGAGGTGTCGTTCCGCCACAAGGCGCTGGCGGTCCTGGGCTGGGCGTGGAGCAACGAGGTGCGCTATCTCGACTGGACGCTGACCTGGCCGTGGCAGAATGGCGGCAGCGGCAGCCTGGCCGAGATCGAACGGGCGATCGGCGCCCTGGAAGGCTACGATGTGTCGGAGCTGGCGCGCGCCGACCACCTGGTCGCCTCCGAAGCGCTGCGCGACGCCATGGGCATGGCCCAGGGCTACGTCGAAGCGGGCGGCGATGTCGAGGCGCTGTTCGCGCTGACCGGGCGCCTGGTCTGCCGCGAGGACATCAGCGAGATGCACGCCTACAAGCTGCAACAGGCGACCTGGGAGGAATACCACGCCTGCCGCGCGCCGCTGGCCTGGCCCCATGCCGTGGCGGCCGTGAAGCAATGCGCGGTGGCCCTTTCCATGCGCCCCCACAGCGTTTATCCGCAGATCGCCCACCGCCTGGCGGCCTGACCCGCTCGCATTCGCCGGCCCGGCGCCCTATATGGGCGCAACAGCAGCATGTCCCCATGCTGCGGCATGGAGAGCGGCGGCGGCGCCCCGGGCCGCCAGCGGTGCGAGGAACAAGCGATGACCACCTTGACGCTCGAGGTTCGCAGGATCGTCCAGGAGGCGGAGGATATCCGTTCCTTCGAACTGGCGGATCCCCAGGGCCGGATGCTGCCGATGTTCACCGCCGGCGCCCATCTCGATATCGAGCTTCCCGGCGGGCTGGCCCGGCAGTATTCCATCTCCAGCGACCCGCGCGATGTCGATCGCTATGTCGTCGCCGTGCTGCGCGAGCCGGAAAGCCGCGGCGGTTCCATCCACATGCACGACAGGCTGCGCGAGGGCGACAGGCTTACGGTGCATCCGCCGCGCAACAACTTCCCGCTCGCCGCCGGCGCCTCCCACCATATCCTGCTGGCGGGCGGCATCGGTGTGACGCCGATGATGGCCATGGTGCGCGAGCTTGCCAGGGCGGGCGCATCCTTCGAGATGCATTATTGCACCCGCAGCCCCGCCAGAACCGCCTTCATGGCCGAGATCGCGGGCGCGGCCTTCGCCGACAAGGTGCGCTTTCACCACGATGGCGGCGATCCCGCCCAGGGGCTGGACATCGCCCGCCTGCTGCAACGGGTGCGGACGGGCGCCCATGTCTATTACTGCGGCCCGGCCGGCTTCATGCGCGCCTGCGAGGAGGCCAGCCGCCACTGGCCACAGGGAACGGTGCATTTCGAGTATTTCTCGGTGGACGAGACGGTCGAGCACGGCGCCAGCGAGGCCTTCCAGGTCAAGATCGCCAGCAGCGGGGCGATCCTGGACGTGCCCGCCGACCGATCGATCGTGGAGGTGCTGCGCGCCCACGGCATCGAGGTGGATACCATGTGCGAGGAAGGCATCTGCGGCACCTGCGCCACCGTGCTGCTGGAAGGCGAGGCCGACCACCGCGACTTCGTGCTGGACGACGAGGAAAAGGCCCGGGGCGAGTTCATCATGGTCTGCTGCAGCAGGGCCAGATCGCCCATGCTGACATTGGATCTGTAAGGGGGATCTGTAGGGGGGCGGTTTCAGGCGCTCCGACCCGGTGGCCCATCGGGCAGCAAAGCCGTCATCCCCCCGGAAGCCGATCCACGATCACGATCACCGCGCCCCCTATAAGGGCTGCCGTTGCGACGATCACGAACAGGCCTTGCCACCACAGCGCCCGGAAGATGTCGCTCTTGCTGTTGGAGACATCTTCCTTGCTGGCGTTGTGTTCGATCCCCTCTTCGATGCGAGCGATTCTCTCGTTGTCTTTCGCAGCCTTGCCGATGTAGCGGGCGATGGCCTCCGCCCGATCGGTTGCGATCCCCGCTTCCCCCAATTCCCTGACCGCTTCCAGCAGGTCGAATGCAACAGTCGCCTGGGCCATTTTTCAGCCTCCCCGCACGATCGTCGCACCGTGCCTGTTTGCCTACTGCGTGCCGCGCAGCCCCAGGATGGCGCGCGCTTCGTCCGGGCTGGCGACGCGGGCGCCCAGCATGGCGACGATGGCGGCCGCTTTTTCCACCAGCTGGGCGTTGGTTGCCAGCACGCCCCGCTCCAGATAGAGGTTGTCTTCCAGGCCGACGCGGACATGGCCGCCCAGGTTCACGATCTCGGCCACCATCGGCATCTGCTGGCGCGATATGCCGAAGCCGGCCCAGTTGGCATCCGCAGGCAGCATCGAGGCCATATAGGCCGCCGCCTCCGGCGTGGCCGGCGCGCCCCAGGGAATGCCCAGGCACAGCTGGAACATGGGCGGCGGGTCGATCAGGCCGTCGTCCAGCAGCTTGCGGGCCAGCCGCAGATGGCCGGCGTCGAACACCTCCAGCTCCGGCTTGACGCCGGCCGCGCGGATGCGCCGGGCCATGGTTGCCAGATGGCCCGGCAGGTTGACGAAGGCGCGTTCGCCGAAATTCATGGTGGCCACATCCAGGCTGCACACCTCCGGCAGCAGCGCCTCGACATGGCGGGTGCGCGCCTGGGGCGAGCGGAAGCCGCCGGGCAGGGCGTTCACCGCCGGATCGTCGGCCGAGGGGCGGAAGCTGGCGCCGGGGCCGGTGGTGAGATTGATGACGATGTCGCTGTCGGAATCGCGGATGCGCTTCACCACCTCGGCATAGAGCTCTTCGCCCATGGAGGGGGCGCCGGTCTCCGGGTCGCGCACATGGCAATGGCAGATGGCGGCGCCGGCCTTGCCGGCCGCGATCGCCGCCTCGGCGATCTGGCGCGGTGTGACGGGCACCTTGTCGCTTTTGGCGACGGTGTCGCCGCCGCCGGTGACGGCACAGGTGACGATGACCGGGCGTGACATGGCATACCTCCGGGCCGGGGCGGCGAAGCCGGTAGATTAGCCCGATTGCCGCCGCCGGCGCCAGACGCGCCCCAACCGCAGGCAACCGCGTCAGTCGATCTTCAGCCCCGCGAAACGCCTGGTGAAGCGCGCCACCTGGCCGCCGGTATCGACCAGCCGCTGGTTGCCGCCGATCCAGGCCGGATGGGATTTGGGGTCGATATCCAGCGTCATGCTGTCGCCCGCCTTGCCCCAGGTGGAGCGGGTGGTGAAGCTGCTGCCGTCGGTCATGGTCACCGTGATCTCGTGATAATCGGGATGGATGCCCTTCTTCATGGCCGCACGCTCCCCTGCATTCGGCCTTGTGGTAGCGAAACCGGCGCCCGCTTACAAGGCCGCAAGGCCCCGCCGCTTTGGAATGGCGACATCGCGGTGGATATGGGCGCTGGCCAGCAGACCGAAGGCGATCATCAGCGTCAGCATGGCGCTGCCGCCATAGGAGATCAGCGGCAACGGCACGCCTACCACCGGAACCAGGCCCGTCACCATGGCGATGTTGATGAAGGCATAGAGCAGAAAGGTGACCACCACGCCCATGGCCAGCAGGCGGCCGAACTGGCTGCCGCTTCCCAGCGCCACGCGCAGGCCGCAGGCCGCGATCAGCAGATAGAGCGCGATCAGCGCCAGGGCGCCGGCCATCCCCCATTCTTCGGCCAGCATGGTGAAGATGAAATCGGTCTGCTTTTCGGGCAGGAAATTGAGGTGGCTTTGCGTGCCGGCCAGAAAGCCCTTGCCGAAAGCCCCGCCCGAACCCAGCGCGATTTTCGATTGGGTGATGTGATAGCCGGCCCCCAGCGGATCCAGCGCGGGATCGAAGAAGGTTCTCACCCGATCCTGCTGATAGGCGTGCAGCATGGTCCAGGCGACCGGCAGCGAGCCCAGCACCAGCACGGCGGCGATGACGAACCAGTAAAGCGCGATGCCGGCCAGGAACATCAGCGCCGCGCCGACGGCGACGATCATCGCCGCCGTGCCCAGATCCGGCTGGCGCAGCACCAGGGCCGCCGGCAGGCCGATCAAGGCCAGCGGCACCAGCAGGCTGTGCCAGCGGCGCTCGTCGTCCCCCGCCAGGCCGTGGAACCAGCGCGCCAGGGCCAGCACCAGGGCCACCTTCATGACCTCGGAAGGTTGCAGGCGGAGATGGAAGCCGGGCAGGGGAAGCTCGATCCAGCGTTGCGCGCCCATGCCGATGCTGCCCTTGACCTCCACCGCCAGCAGCAACAGCAGCGCGACGCCATAGAGGGGATAGGCCAGGCGGTGGAAGCGGCGGATATCGACCATGGCCAGCGCCAGCATCAGCGCCGCGCCGAGGGCGAAACGGACGGCCTGGGGCAGCGCCCAGGGCCGGATGTCGCCGCCGGCCGCCGAATAGAGCATGGCGATGCCCAGCCCGGCCGTCGCCGTCAGCAGCGCCATCAGCCCCCAGTTCATGGCCGCCAGCTTCTCGCCCATGGTGAGGCTTTCAGAGCGGCGCAAAGCCATGGCTACACCTTCCGGGCCGGCGCGGCGCCGGCGGCGGGCCAGCGCACCGACCGGCGCTTCTGCGCCTCGCGCAGCACATCGCGGGCGACCGGGGCCGCCGCCCTGGAGCCGCTGCCGCCGTGATCGATCACCACCGCGCAGGCATAGCGGGGCGCCGAAAGCGGCGCATAGGCCACGAACAGGGCGTGGTCGCGCTGGTTCCACGGGCGGTCGGCATCGTCGATCCCGGCCTCGCGCTCTGCCTGGCTGATGCGGCGGACCTGGACCGTGCCTGTCTTGCCGGCCATGGCCATGCCGTCTTCGGCGATGCGGGCGGCGAAAGCGGTGCCGCCATCGCCATCGTTGACCACCCGCGCCATCGCGTCCCGGACCAGCGCCAGCTTCTCGTCCGCCAGCCCCAGAGGCTGGAAGGCCGGGCGGGCGGGCGCGCCGGCCCCGCGCACCAGGCGGGGCGTGACCTTGCCGGTGCCATGGCCGAGGCGCGCCGCCATCACCGCCAGCTGCAGGGGCGTGGACAGCAGATAACCCTGGCCGATGCCCGCGATCAGCGTCTCCCCCCCATGCCAGGCCTCGCCACGCGCCGCCTCCTTCCAGGCCGGCGTGGGCACCAGCCCCTCCTGTTCGCCGGCAAGCTCGATCCCGCTCGCCTCGCCGAAGCCGAAGCGCCGCGCCATGGCCGCGATGCGCTCGATGCCGATCTGGCGCGCCGTGCGATAGAAATAGACATCGCAGGAACGCTTCAGCGCCTCCACCATGGCGACATCGCCATGGCCCCAGCGGCGCCAGCAGTGAAAGCGGTGGCTACCCAGCAGATAGTGGCCGGGGCAGTGGACCGTGCGCTCCGGGTCCACCCCCGCCTCCAGGGCGGCCAGCGCCACCGTCATCTTGAAGGTCGAACCCGGCGGGTATTGTCCGGCGATGGCCTTGTTGACCAGGGGGCGGCGGGGGTCGGCCAGCAGCGCCTGCCAGGCCGCGCCGGAAAGGCCGTGGGCGAAGGCGTTGGGGTCGTAGGCGGGCGACGACACCAGCGCCAGCACATCGCCCGTCACCAGGTCCAGCACCACCACCGAACCCACCTGGCCGCGCAGGCGCCGGTCCGCATAGGCCTGCAACCCCATGTCTATGGTGAGCGTCAGGGCGGAACCGGGCGTGCCTTCGCTGCGGGCGAGTTCGCGGATGACGCGGCCATGGGCGTTGACCTCGACATGGCGGCTGCCGGCCGCGCCGCGCAGCGTGCGCTCGAACACCTTCTCGACGCCGTTCTTGCCGGTACGAAAACCGGGCAGCTCCAGCAGCGGGTCGCCCGTGAGCTCGGCCTCGGTGACGGCGCCGACATAGCCGGTGATGTGGGCGGCGAGCGGGCCGTGGGGGTAGTGGCGGCTCTGGCCGGTCTCGATCAGAACGCCGGACAGCTGCGGCAGGTTGACCTCGATGCGGGCGACCTCCCGCCAGGAGAGATTCTCGCGCACCGTGACCGGCACGAAACCACGCCGCCTTCCGGCCTGGTTCGCCACACGGCGGCGGTCCCGTTCGGGCAGGTCGATCAGCGCGGCGATCGCCGCCAGCGTATCGGCGACGCTGGCCGCCTCTTCCGGGATCAGCACCAGCCGCCAGGTTTGGCGGTTCAGCGCCAGGTCGATGCCGAAGCGGTCGGAGATCGGCCCGCGCGGGGGCGGCAGCAGGCGCAGGGCGATGCGGTTGTCGTCGGCCAGGATGCGCCAGGCCGGCGCCTCGACCACTTGCAGTTGATAAAGCCTGGCGACGAGGCCGGAGGCCAGCGCCAGCTGGCTGCCGGCCAGCACCAGCGCCCGGCGGGTGAAGCGTTTGCGCTGGAGGATGTCGCGCTGCATTTCACCGGTATCCCGGCACCGGCAGGCGCGGCAGGGGCAGGGCGGCCTGATAGCGGGCGAACAGCCAGGCCAGCGGCGGGAACAGCAGCACCGTCAGCGCCGTCTGGAACAGCACCGGGCCGGGCGCCAGGAAGGCGAGCAGATAGAGCGAGGAGAGCGCCCAATCCAGCGCCGCCGCCAACAGGGCGACCAGGGTGAAGCCGGCCCACAGCTCGCGAAACGGCCTGGCGACGAAGAAGCGGCGCCGGACCGCCACCGCATGCCGCACCGCCAGCAGCACCAGCGCCGAGATGGCGAGCGGCGCGCCGGTGGCCAGATCGGCGATGAGCCCGATGGCGAAGGCGGCGCCACAGGTCATCAGATCGGGGCGGTGCGCCGCCCAGAAGACCACCGCCGCCAGCCCCAGCTTCGGCATCGCCTCGCCGATATGGCCGACGGGCAGCGGCACGGCCGCCAGCAGCACCAGCACGACGCCGCTGGCCGCCGGTGCCAGGGCCAGCACCTTGCGCCGCCATTCGGGCAAGTGGCCTGCCATTACCACAGCTGACCCGTCGCGCCCGCCTCCCTGGTTGCGGGCAGCAGGCCCGGCAGCGCGTAATCCAGCACGCGCACATGCTCGACGCGGGCGGCATCGACCAGGGGCGCCACCCGCCAGGCGCCGTCTTCGAAGGCGGTCACCACCCCGACCGGCAGCCCCGGCGGCAGCATCCCCCCCTGGCCGGAGGTGACCAGCCGCTCGCCCGCGAGATCCTCGCCGCCATCGGCGACGAACATCAGCGACAGCGTGTTGGAATTGTCGCCCGCCACGATGGCCGGGGCACGGCGCGATTCCAGCACCACCGGCACGCGGCTGTTGAGATCGGCCAGCAGCAGAACGCGGGCGCTGCGCCCGCCAGCCTCCACGATGCGGCCCAGCATGCCGCGGGCGGCGAGCACCGCCTGGCCGACGGCGACACCGTCTGCCGTGCCGGCGTCGATCAGCGCGGTGCGCACGAAGGTGCCGCCCGACCTGGCGACGATGCGGGCCGTGACGAAGGCGTCGCGAGGCTCGGCGACGGTGGCGAGCAGGGCGCGGAAGCTCTTGTTTTCCGCCTCCAGGCGGCGCGCCGTGGCCTGCCAGTGCAACAGGCGGGCGTTTTCCTCGCGCAGGCGGGCGTTCTCGGTGTGAACCTCGACGATGCGCTCAACCCGCCGCACGGCCTCGGCCACGGCCGCCATCGGGCGCGAGGCCACCGCCAGCACCGGGGCCAGGATATCGGTGGCCTGCGTCCTGGCGGCGGCTATGACCGGGTGGTCGGCATGGCTTAGCACCGTCAGCGAGATGGCGATGCCGGCGAAAAGCGGGAAGGTGAAGCGCTGGACCGTGCTGCCCAGCTGAAGCGCCCTCTTCAGCATGTCGCGCCGGCCCCCTCCCGAACCCCTCTCAGTCCGACTGGCCGTAGAGGATGTGCTTCAGGGTCTTGCGCTCTTCCAGCACCCGCCCGGTTCCCAGGGCGACGCATGAAAGCGGCTCGTCGCCGATCGAGACCGGCAGGCCGGTCTTCATGCGCAGCACGCCATCCAGATCGCCCAGCAATGCGCCGCCGCCGGTCAGAACGATGCCCTTGTCGTAGATGTCTCCGGCCAACTCCGGCGCCACCCGTTCCAGCGCCGATTTCACGGCATCGACGATCTGGCCCACCGGTTCGGAAAGGCTTTCGGCGATCTGGCGCTGGCTGATCATCAGCTCTTTCGGCACGCCGCTTACCAGATCGCGCCCCTTGATGCCCAGCGTCCGCCCCTCGCCATCCTCGGGCACGCTGGCGGAACCGATGGTCTTCTTGATGCGCTCGGCGCTCGAATCGCCGATCAGCAGGTTATGGGTGTTGCGGATATAGCGGATGATGACCTCGTCCATCTTGTCGCCGCCCACCCGCACCGAATTGGAATGGACGATGCCGCCCAGCGACAGCACCGCCACTTCGGTGGTGCCACCGCCGATATCGACGATCAGGGAGCCGGTCGGTTCGGTCACCGGCAGGCCGGCGCCGATGGCGGCCGCCATGGGTTCGTCGATCAGGCCCACCTTGCGCGCGCCGGCATGCAGCGCCGCCTCTTCGATGGCGCGCCGTTCCACCGCCGTCGAGCCGGACGGCACACAGACGATGATCTCCGGGCGCGCGAAGCTGGAGCGGCTGTGCACCTTGCGGATGAAGTATTTGATCATCTCTTCGGCGATGTCGAAATCGGCGATGACGCCGTCGCGCAAGGGGCGGATGGCCTCGATATGGCCGGGTGTGCGCCCCACCATCTGCTTGGCTTCCTCGCCGACGGCCAGCACCTGGACCTTCTTGCCGCGCCGGTTGTCGATCGCCACCACGGAGGGTTCGTTGAGCACCACACCGCGCCCTTCGACATAGACCAGGGTGTTGGCCGTGCCCAGATCGATGCCCATGCCAGACGAGAAATAGCGCGACAACATGACCGTTTCGACCTTCTCCCGGGGGCATCCCCCCTATGACGACAACTGCGACGGCAACATCCCCGGCCGCTTATGGCACCCACCCCTTCCCCATCCTGCCTGGCGGGGGAAGGGGCGTATTACGGGCGCGGTTTCCCACACCTCCATCGCGCTCTTCATATCACGGCTCCACACCGTTCGCGAACGGAAAATTCACCCCGCACGGCGCTGCCGCCGCAGCTTGCACGACGGCGGGCTGGGCAAAGCGCGGCATGTCCGGAAGCCCTGGCGGCCCGTCAGTTGTGCGTCTTGTCCACCAGGCGGTTGTCGGCGATCCAGGGCATCATGGCGCGCAGCTTCTCCCCCACCTGTTCGATGGGGTGCTCGGCCGCGCGGCGCCTCATGGCCTTGAAGCTGGTCTGGCCGACCTCGTTTTCCAGCATCCAGTCGCGGGCGAAACGGCCGGACTGGATCTCCGCCAGAATCCGCTTCATCTCGGCGCGCGCGCCCTTGCCGATCACGCGCGGGCCGCGGGTATAGTCGCCGTATTCGGCCGTGTTGGAGACCGAATAGCGCATGTTGGCGATGCCGCCTTCGTAGATCAGATCCACGATCAGCTTGACCTCGTGAAGCGTCTCGAAATAGGCCATCTCCGGCGCATAGCCCGCCTCGGTCAGGGTTTCGTATGCGGCCATGATCAGCGCCGTCAGCCCGCCGCACAGCACCGCCTGTTCGCCGAACAGGTCGGTCTCGCATTCCTCGCGGAAGGTGGTCTCGATCACGCCCGCGCGCCCGCCGCCGATGGCGCAGGCATAGGACAAGGCGATCTCGGCCGCCTGGCCGCTGGCGTCCTGTTCCACCGCCAGCAGACAGGGCACGCCGGCACCGCGCGCGAACTCGCCCCGCACCGTGTGGCCCGGCCCCTTGGGCGCCACCATGGCGACATCCAGATCCGGGCGGGGTTCGATCAGCTTGAAATGGATGTTGAGGCCGTGGGCGAAGGCCAGCATGGCGCCTTGCTTCAGATTCGGCCCCAGCTCCCGGTCGTAAAGCCGGCGCTGGCCTTCGTCGGGTGTCGCCACCATCACGACATCGGCCCACCCGGCCGCCTCGGCCGGCGTCATCACCTGGAAACCGGCCCGCCTTGCCTTGGCGGCGCTGGCCGAACCCTGGCGCAGGCCGATCGCCAGATGCTCCACGCCGCTGTCCTTCATGTTGAGGGCATGGGCATGGCCCTGGCTGCCATAGCCGATGACGGCGACATGGCGCTGGCGGATCAGGTTCGGATCGGCGTCGCGATCGTAATAGACACGCATGATGGATGGCCTCTCGAGGTTGGTGACGAACCTGGGTGGATGGCGGCAGGGGTCAGATAGCGGTGGCGCCGCGGGAGATCGCGACCACGCCGCTGCGCGAGATGTCGATCAGGCCCAGAGGGCGCATCAGATCGACGAAGGCGGAGATCTTTTCGCTGGAACCGGTGATCTCGAACACGAAGGATTCGATGGTGCTGTCCACCGCCCGGGCGCGGAAAATGTCGGCGATGCGCAGCGCCTCCACCCGCTTGTCGCCGCTGCTGGCGACCTTGACCAGGGCCAGTTCGCGCTCGACATGGCCGCCCCGGGCCGAAAGGTCGCTGACGCGATGCACCGGCACCAGACGCTCCAGCTGGGCCTTGATCTGGCCGACGATCATCTCGGTGCCACAGGTGACGATGGTGATGCGGGAGAGACGGGCGGCGGCGTCCACCTCGCTCACGGTCAGCGAATCGATGTTGTAGCCGCGCCCGGAAAACAGGCCCACCACCCGGGCCAGCACACCGGGTTCGTTGTCCACCATCACGGCGATGGTGGCCCTGCGGATATTGTGGGAGGCGGCGGATGGGATCACGGCGGTTCCAGGCAGGCGGCTTGGCGAAGGGTCGGGAGGGTCTATACCAGAACCATGCCCTCGTCCTTATGCGCGCTGTCGAGGACCACCTCATCGTCCGGGCTCATGGTGATCTGGTTGTGCGCCGCCCCGGCCGGGATCATCGGATAGACGTTCTCGTCCGGATCGACCACGATATCGGCGATCACCGCCCCGGGGGCGGCCAGCATGCGGTCCAGCGCGTCGTCGAGCTGGTCGGGGCGGGTGACGCGCAGCCCGGTGGCGCCGAAGGCATCGGCGAGTTTCACGAAATCGGGCAGCGAATCCATATAGCTTTCCGAATAGCGCCCGCCGAAGAACAGCTCCTGCCACTGGCGCACCATGCCCATCCAGCGGTTGTTGAGGATCAGCACCTTCACCGGCAGGCGATAGCGGGCCAGGGTGGACATCTCCTGGATGTTCATCAGGATCGAGGCATCGCCCGAGACGGTGACCGTCAGCGCCTCGGGATGCGCCACCTGCACGCCCATGGCTGCCGGCAGACCATAGCCCATGGTGCCCAGGCCGCCGGAGGTCATCCAGCGGTTGGGCTTCTCGAAGTCGATATACTGCGCCGCCCACATCTGGTGCTGGCCGACATCGGTGGTCACATAGACGTCGTCGCGGCCCTTCAAGCGCCGATTCAGCCGCTCCAGCACCTGTTGCGGTTTGACGATGGCGTCATCGGCCCGGTAGCGGAACGAGCGGCGCTGGCGCCAGGCCTCGATCTTCTCCCACCAGGCGGCCAGCGCGGCCGTGTCCGGGCGCGTCTGGCGCGCCTTCCAGATCTTGATCACATCTTCCAGCACATAGGCGCAATCGCCGACGATGGGCACATCCACCATGATGTTCTTGTCGATCGACGAGGCGTCGATATCGATGTGAATCTTCTTCGAGGCGGGCGAGAAGGCATCCACCCGGCCCGTCACCCGGTCGTCGAAGCGGGCGCCGATGCACAGCATCACGTCGCATTCGTGCATGCACATATTGGCTTCCAACGAGCCATGCATGCCCACCATGCCGATGAAATTGCGATGCGAAGCCGGCAGCGCGCCCAGCCCCATCAGGGTCAGCGTCGCTGGAAAACCGCTCATATCCACCAGATTGGCGAGCAGCTGCGAGGCGGCCGGGCCGGCATTGACGACGCCGCCGCCGGCATAGATCAGCGGCCGTTCGGCCGCCGCCAGCAGCGCCACCGCTTCCTCGATCCGCTCCCGCTCGCCCTTCACCCGCGGGTTGTAGCTGCCATGGCGCACGCGCGAGGGCGGCAGATAGGCCCCGATCGCTGTCATCACGTCCTTGGGCAGATCCACCACCACCGGGCCGGGGCGGCCGCTGCGGGCGACATGAAAGGCCTCGTGGACCGCCCGCGCCAGGTCGTCCACATGTTTCACCAGATAGTTGTGCTTGGTGCAGGGCCGGGTGATGCCGACGGTGTCGGCCTCCTGAAAGGCATCGTTGCCGATCAGATGGGTCGGCACCTGGCCGGTCAGGCAGACCAGGGGGATCGAATCCATCAGGGCGTCGGCCAGCCCCGTCACGCAATTGGTGGCGCCGGGGCCGGAGGTCACCAGCACCACGCCCACCTTGCCGGTGGAACGGGCATAGCCCTCCGCCGCATGCACGGCGCCGCCCTCCTGGCAGACCAGGATGTGACGCAGGGCGTTCTGCTGAAAAAGCGCGTCATAGATGGGCATGACGGCGCCGCCGGGATAGCCGAACACGACCTCTACGCCCTGGTCGGCCAGCGCCTTGACGAGGATTTCAGAGCCGTTCATACCGTCCTGCGCCACGCTGCCGCCCTCCCGCGCTGGCCGCGGCTGACGGAAACCCGAAGGCCCCCGCCGTCACGCCAGGGGGCGGAACCTAGGCCACGGATGGCGGCGCGGTCAACAGAAACCGGGCCACGGCCTGCGCCAGCGCCGCGCCGGCCGCCGCCTCGAAGCCGAAACCATCGTGCACAAAGCCATCGCCCGCCTGATGGCGAAACCAGGTGGCCTGGCGCTTGGCATAACGGCGGGTGGCTCTTTTGGAGTGCGCGGCGGCGCTGGCGAGATCCAGCGCGCCTTCCAGATGGGCGATCAGCTGGGGCACGCCCAGCGCCCTCATGGCCGGCAGCGACGGGTCCAGCCGGCGCGCCGCCAGCGCCTTCGCCTCGGCCAGGGCCCCCGCCTCCAGCATGGCATCGAAGCGCCGGTCGCACAGCCGGTAGAGCGGCGCGCGCGGCGGCGCCAGCACCAGGAAGAGGCAGGGGCCGGGCCAGGCGCCCCGCCGCGCCATCAAGCGCCAGCGGGAAAGCGGCACCCCCGTCGCCGCCTCGACCTCCAGCGCCCGCTGGATGCGCTGCCTGTCGCCGGGGGCCAGGGCGGCGGCGCTGGCCGGATCGCGCCGGGCGAGCTCGCCGTGGAGGCGGGCCGGGCCTTCGGCCGCCATGCGCGCGCCCAACTCGGTCCGTAGCGCGGCGGAAACCGGCGGCACCGGCGCCAGGCCGTGGCGGAAGGCGGCGAGATAAAGCCCGCTGCCGCCCACCAGGACGGGAACGCGCCCGCGCGCGGCGATCTCCCCGGCGGCGCGCCGGGCAAGGCGGTGCCAAAGGCCGGCCGAACAGCGCCGGGCGGCATCCATGACGCCGAACAGATGGTGGCGGCAGCGGGCCTGGACGGCGGCAGCGGGGCGGGCGGTGAGGATCTCGAGATCGGCATAGACCTGCATGCTGTCGGCATTGACGACCTCGCCGTCGAAGCGTTCCGCCAGCCACAGCGCCAGGGCCGATTTGCCCGCGGCCGTCGGCCCACCCAGCAGGATCGCCGGCCCGCCTGCCGCCCGCGAGGCTTGGCCCCCCGTCATGGCGCCGGCGGGAGCGGCGTCCGGGAGCATCGGCGCGCCGGCGGTCCGCGCCGGGGCGGGAGAGAGCTTTGGGCGCATCACGCGCCGCAGCATAAGCGGCGCGCGCGCTGGCGGCGAGACGGGCGGTCCGCCGGGGCGGCGTTCTCCGGGCCAGGCTAGACGCGCCGCCGCCTTCCGGCCTGGCTATTCGTTCAGCTGAACGGCGATGAACAGCGGGCTGCCTTCGCGCTCGACCCGGATCACCAGCGCCCCCATCCCCGCCTCGCGGGCCGCGGCCACCAGGCGCCGCATCTCTGCCACGCTGGCAACCGGGCGGCGCGCGACCTCCAGCACCAGATCGCCCACCCGGATGCCGGCCGCGGCGGCGGCGCCCGCCGCCGCCACCTCGGTGACGACCAGGCCCGCCGCATCGTCGGCAAGGCCGAAGCGGCGCGCGATCTCCCCCGTGGCCGGGGCCACCGTCATGCCCAGCAACGCGCCACCATCGGTCTGTTCGCCTTCGGCGAGCTGCCGTTCGGCCTTCTCAAGCTCACCCAGGACCACCGTGAAGGTGCGCTCCTCGCCGTTGCGCATCGCCACCACCTCCACCTCGCGCCCGACTTCTGCCAGGGCCACCGCCCGCGGCAACTCGCGCATCTGGGAGATGGCGCCGCTGTCGAAGCGAACGATGACATCGCCCGCCCTCAGCCCGGCCGCCTCGGCCGGGCTGCCCTCCATCACCATCGCCACCAGCGCGCCCTGTTCGGAGTCGAGGTCCAGCGCCTCGGCCAGATCGGGCGTGATTGGCTGGATGCGCACGCCCAGCCAGCCGCGGCGCGTGCGTCCGAACTCCATCAGCTGGTCCACGACATGGGCGGCGATGTTGGCGGGCACCGCGAAGCCGATGCCGACCGAGCCGCCCGAAGGCGAATAGATGGCGGTGTTCACGCCGATGGCCTCGCCCTTCATGTTGAACAGCGGGCCGCCGGAATTGCCGCGGTTGATGGGGGCGTCGGTCTGCAGGAACTCGTCATAGGGGCCGGCGTTGATGTCGCGCTGGCGCGCCGAGATGATGCCCGCCGTCACCGTGCTGCCGAAGCCGAAGGGGTTGCCGATGGCGACCGCCCAGTCGCCCACGCGCACAGCGTCGGAATCGCCAAAGGTGACGAAGGGGAACGGCCCTTGTGCTTCGATCTTCAGCAGGGCGATGTCGGTCTTGGGATCGACGCCCATCGTCACCGCCCGGTATTCGCTGCCGTCGTCGAGGCGGATGGCGACTTCGTCCGCCCCTTCCACCACATGAGCGTTGGTGACGACATGCCCCGCCGCATCGACGATGAAGCCCGAACCCAGCGAGGCGGGCCGGCTTTGGCGCGGCGCACCGCCGCCATGGCGTTCGAAGAATTCCTCGAAGAAGCGATCGAAGGGCGTGCCCTGGGGAAAGCCCGGCAGGCCCTGGCCGGAGGCCTGCGCCTTGACCGAGACCGAGACCACGGCGGGGGTCAGCGCCTCGGCGAGCTCGGCGAAGCTCTCCGGCACGCCATGGCCGGAGGCCGCCGGCGGCTGCGCCAGAAGAAGGAACACCGCCAGGACGAAACAAGAGCGGGAAGCACGCCTTATCGTCGCGATCATCGCGCCACCTCTGGTTGTGGATCGGGTTCGCCTATCGATATGGGCGCGGTCGGGCGCCGGTCAACCGTGCGGCTGCCTGTGGCCGCGCCCGGGGCGGGGCCACCATCCGGATGGAAGGCGCCAGCCCCTCCCCGGAAGGTGCTCGAGACCCCCTAGCCTCCCTCGCCCGGCGCAGCCGACGCCAGACCCTCGAAGCTGTTGAGGAAGCGCAGGAAATCGCCGTCGGGCGAGAGCACCAGGGTGGTGTCCTCGGCGTTCAGCGCCTCGCGATAGGCCTGCATGGTGCGGTAGAAGGTGAAAAAGCGCACATCCTGCCCGAAGGCTTCGGCGAAGATGCGGACCGCCTCGCCATCGCCCTCGCCCTTCAGGATCTCCGATTTGCGCTGGGCCTGGGAGATCAGCACGGTGCGGGTTCTGTCCGCCTCGGCGCGGATGCGCAGCGCCTGTTCCTCGCCCTGGGCGCGGATTTCGGAGGCTTCGCGCTCGCGCTCGGTCTGCATGCGGCGATAGATGGCCTCGCTGTTCTCCTGCGGCAGGTCGGTGCGCTTGATGCGCACATCCACCACATCCACGCCGAACTGGTTGGTGGCGCGCACCATGGCCCCACGAATCTCGCCCATCAGCGCCTGACGCTCGCCGGAGACGACATCGACCAGGGGCACGCGCCCGATGTTTTCCCGCAGCGTCGCCGTCAGCGCTTGCAGCATCAGCGGCTCGAAATTCTCCACCGACTGGGCGGCGTTCTTGAACTTCAGCGGATCGACGATGCGGTAGAGCGCGAAGGCATCGACCACCAGCCGCTTCTGATCGGCGGCGGTGACCTGTTCCGGCTGGCCGTCCACCTGCAAGATGCGCTTGTCGTAGTAGATGACGTTCTGCCAGGGCCATTTCAGGCGCAGGCCGGGTTCGGTGACGACGCGGCGCGGATCGCCGAACTGCACCACGATACCCTGTTCGTATTCGGCGATGGTGAAGGTGGACATGGCGCCCAGCAGCAGCGCCAGGGCAGCGGCCGCGACAGCGAGGATGACTCGAAGCTTCATGGTTCCACCCCCTTACCGGGTTTCCTGGGTGCGCAGCCTGTCGAGGGGCAGATAGGGCACCACCCCCTGGCCATCGGAGGCACCGGTGTCGATCACGATCTTTTCCATGTCGCGCAGCACGTTCTCCATGGTCTCCAGATAGATGCGCCGTTCGGTCACGTCCCGGGCCAGCACATATTCGTTATAGACGGAAAGAAAGCGGGCAGCATCGCCCTGGGCGGTGTTGATGACCTGCTCCTTGTAGGCCTCCGCCTCTTGCAGCATGCGCTGCGAATCGCCGCGCGCCACCGGCACGATCTGGTTCTGGTAGGCCTGGGCTTCGTTGATCGAACGCTCCTGATCGGCCCTGGCGGCCTGCACGTCGCGAAAGGCGTCGATCACCGCTGCCGGCGGGTCCACGCTTTGCAGTTCCACCTGGGTGACCAGAATGCCGGCGGCATAGTCGTCCAGCATGCGCTGCATCAGCGCCAGCGTCTTCTGTTCCACATCGGCGCGGCCTTCCGCCAGCGCCGTCGCCAGCGCCGTCTGGCCGATCACCTGGCGCATGGCGCTTTCGGAGATGCGCCGCGTGGTGGCCTCCGGATCGCGGACATTGAAGAGGAATTTGGCGGCATCCGAGATCTTCCACTTCACCACGAATTGCACGTCGATGATGTTCTCGTCGCCGGTCAGCATCAGGCTCTGATCCCGGGTGGTGCCGACGGTGAACTGCTGAATCTCGGTGACGGCGGGGGTATAGACCGTGCCTACCGGGGAGGGGAAGTTGTAGTGGAGGCCGGGCTCCTCGGTGTCGTAGAGCTCGCCGAACACCAGCTCCACCCCCTGTTCGTTGGTATCGACCCGGTAGATGCCGCTCACCCCCCACACCAGCAGCAGCACCAGCAGGACGATGACGATGCCGCGCAGGCCGCCGAAGCCGCCGGGCATGAAGCGCCGCACCCGTTTCTGCATACGGCGGACCACGTCTTCCAGATCCGGCGGCGGTCTGCCGCCACCGGTGGGGCCGCGCCCCCAGGGGCCGCCATTGCCGCCCTGCCATCCGCCACCGCCGCCGCCTCGATCGTTCCAGGCCATGTCATGTGCCCCTTTGCGCCAGACCGGCGGCCCAGCCGCCCGCGCGCGCCTTGCCGCCACAAGGTCCAGGCTTATATGACAGAGTGGCGCTGTCTGCAAATGCGGCAGGCGGGCATAGCGGCGCAACAGGGGGGAGCGAGCGATGGCCAGAGTCGGCGAAGACCGGGTGCGCGCCGCCCTGGATAGCGTGCTGGAGCCGGAAAGCGGGCGTTCCATCCTGGCGCTGGGCATGGTGCAGGGCTTGGCGGTCCGGGATGGCCATGTCGGCTTTTCCCTGGAAGTGGCGCCCGAACGCGGCGCCGCCGGCGAGCCGCTGCGCCGGGCGGCCGAGCAGGCGGTGCAGGCGCTGCCGGGGGTGCTGACGGTGACGGCGGTGATGACCGCCCATCGCCCGGCCGCCCGCAGGGATGGAGCGCCGGCCCGGGGAGGAACCCCGCAGGCGGGGCCACAGGCGCAGCAGCGCCCCGGGCGCGATTCCATCCCCGGCGTCGGCGCCATGGTGGCGGTAGCCAGCGGCAAGGGGGGCGTCGGCAAATCGACCACGGCCGTCAACCTCGCCCTGGCCCTGGCCGCCCTGGGGCAGCGGGTGGCGCTGCTGGATGCCGACATCTACGGCCCCTCGGCGCCGCGTCTGCTGGGCCTTGCCGGCAAGCCGGAAACCGACGGGCGCAAGCTGTGGCCCAAGCGGGCCTGGGGCATAGCGGCGATGTCGATCGGCCTTCTGATCGAAGAGGATCAGCCCATGGTGTGGCGCGGGCCGATGGTCCAGAGCGCGCTGGAACAGATGCTGCGGCAGGTGGAATGGGGCGAGATCGACGTGATGGTGGTGGACATGCCGCCCGGCACCGGCGACGCGCAGCTGACGCTGACCCAGCGGGCGCCGCTGGCCGGGGCGGTGATCGTCTCCACGCCGCAGGATCTGTCGCTGATCGACGCCCGCAAGGGTCTCAACATGTTCCGCAAGGTGGATGTGCCCATCCTCGGCATCGTGGAGAACATGAGCTATTTCGTGTGCCCCGGCTGCGGCCAGCGCAGCGAGGTGTTCGCCCATGGCGGCGCCCGCCGGGAGGCCGAACGCCTGGCGGTGCCGTTCCTGGGCGAGGTGCCGCTCGACATCCGCATCCGCGAGACCTCCGATGCCGGCCGCCCCGTGGTGGCAGCCGAACCCGACGGCCCCTTCGCCGCAGCCTATCGCGAGATCGCCCAGGCCGTCCTGGCCGGCATCGGCAGCAGCCTGCGCCCACCGCCACGCATCGTGGTGCAATAGGGGCGCGTCGGGGGCAGCCTGCGGCGAGGGTTTGCGGTCTGGGTGCGAGGGATGGTGGAGCGCAGCCGGCTGGTGGCAGCGGACCCGCAATTGACGGCGAGATTGAAGCTGTTCGCAGACAAGGGAGATCTGGAAGGCATGAAACCACTTCTGGCGGAACGAATCGACCAATATGTCGAACGATGCAGCCTGGAACGAGGTCTGGAACGCGGCCTGGCCCAGGGGCTGGAGCGGGAGCGGGCGCTGCTGTCGCGTCTGGCGGAGCGGAAGTTCGGCAAGGAGACAGCGGCGCGTCTGGACGAGATCGGCGAGCAGGTGATCGACTGCGCAACCGGCGACGAACTGCTGGCCCGCTCCCGCTCCACAGCGCGAAGATAGGCGCGAAGCGCGCCTTTTCGGCTGCGGGCCGCCCCCCTCCCTCCGTGCGCATGATCCATCCCGTCCCGCCCTAGCGCATGACGAAAGGATTGCCCATGGGCTCGTCGGAGGTGGCGATCCACACCGTTTTGGGGCGTGTGTAGTCGTAGATCGCCTGGGCGCCGGATTCGCGGCCATAGCCGGAATCCTTGAAGCCGCCGAATTCGGCGATGGGCGAGACCACGCGATAGGTGTTGATCCACACGATGCCGGCGCGGATGCGCTTTTGCACCCGCAGGGCGCGGGCGATGTCTCTGGTGAAGATGCCGGCCGCCAGGCCGTAGCGGGTGTCGTTGGCCTTGGCGACGGCCTCGTCCTCGTCGCGGAATTTCAGCACCGACAGCACCGGGCCGAACATTTCGGTATCGACGATCTCCATCGCCTGGTCGGGACATTCCACGATGGTGGGCTGGTAGAACCAGCCGCCCTTCATGCCGGGCGGGCGGGCGCCGCCATGGCGCAGCCTGCCGCCCTGCTCGCGGGCGCGGGCGACCTGGCGCTCGCAGGTCTCCAGCTGGGCCAGCGTGCATAGCGGCCCCATCTGGGTATCTTCGGCCAGGGGATCGCCGATGCGGATGGCCCCGGCACGGCGCGCCAGTTCGGCCAGAAAGCGGTCGTGGATGGATTCGTGCAGATAAAGCCTGCTGCCGGCGACGCAGCTTTGACCGCTGGCCCCGAAAATGCTGGCCATGGCGCCGTTCAGGGCGCTTTCCAGGTCGGCATCGTCGAACACCACCACCGGCGATTTGCCGCCCAGCTCCAGCGAGACCTGGGCGAAGTTCTCCGCCGCGTTGCGCAGGATGTGGCGCGCCGCCGCCAGGCCGCCGGTGAAGCTGACCCGGGAGACCAGCGGATGGCCGGTGAGCGCCCGCCCGCAAGGCTCGCCGGTGCCGGTGACGATGTTGACGACGCCGGGGGGAAAGCCCGCCTCTTCGACCAGGGCGCCGAATTCCAGCATCGCCGCCGAGGCGTGCTCGCTGGCCTTCAGCACCACCGTGTTGCCGGCCGCCAGCGCCGGGCCGATCTTCACGGCCACCAGGAACAGCTGGCTGTTCCAGGGCACCACGGCGGCGACCACGCCCAGCGGCTCGCGCAGGGTGAAGGCCATCATGTCGGGCTTGTCGATGGGCAGCGTCTCGCCCGCCACCTTGTCGGCCAGCCCGGCATAGAAATGGAAGAACTCGGCGAGATAGGTCGCCTGCCAGCGGGTTTCCTTGAACATCTTGCCGGTGTCGATGCACTCGGTGCGCCCCAGCGCCTGCGAGCGTTCCGCCAGCAGATCGCCCAGCCGCCGCAACAGGCGCCCGCGCGCCGTGGGCAGCATGGCGGCCCAGGGGCCTTCGCAAAAGGCGCGGTGGGCGGCCCGCACGGCGCGGTCGACATCCTCTTCGCCGGCGGCGGGGATGGTGGCCCAGGGGTGGCCCGTTGCCGGGTTCATGCTCTCCAGGGTGGCGCCGTCGCAGGCGTTCTGCCATGTGCCATCGATCAACATGCGATAGCGTTTCAACTCCGTCATGGCACAGCCCCCCGATTTCACCACCGCGCATTAGGCGCATCTTGCGCGCCCATGGCAACCTTCGGCAGGGTGCGCCGGACGAGCCGGAAGCGGAGGAGGAAGCGATGGCGAAAACCAAACAGGTGGTGGCGGGGCCGCTTGTCATCGGCGGGCGGGCGCTGTCGCTCTCGCGGGCCGTGCACGCGGGCGATTTCGTGTTCCTGACCGGCCAGATACCGATGCAGGACGGCAAGCCGATGACCGAAGGCGGCATCGAGGAGCAGACCCGCGTCACCATCGAAGCCATCCGCGCGACCCTGGCCGAGGCCGGATGCGCGCTGGACGATGTGGTGAAAGCCATGGTGTGGCTGCGGGAGCGGGCCGATTTCCCCGGCTTCGACGCCGTTTATGGGCACTATTTCCCGCACCGGCCGCCGGCGCGCTCGGCCGTCGTCTCCGAGCTGCTGGTCGATGTGCGGGTCGAGATCGAGGTGGTCGCCTACCGGCCGCAGGATTGAGGCGCGCGCCTTCCCGGCAAGGCCTCACCCGCCTTGCAGCATGGCGCGGGCGGCGGTCAGCCGCTGCAAGGCGTCGCCCGCTTCGGCGCGGCGGCGGCGGTTTTCCTCCACCACCTCGGCCGGCGCCCTGGCGAGGAAGGCTTCGCTGGCCAGCTTGCGGTCCAGGCCCGCGAGCTGGCGTCCGGCCTTGTCGATGGCCCGGGCCAGGCGGGCGCGCTCGGCCGCGATGTCGATCACGCCCGCCAGCGGCAGGATCAGCGTGGCATCGTCCAGCGGCGCCTGGGCCGATGCCGGCGGCGCCCCGGCGGCGGGCGCAATGCTCTCCAGCCGCGCCAGCCGCAGGATCGGGTTGCGATGGCGCTCCAGCCTGGCTTCGGCCACGGCGCCGCCATCCTTCAGCAGAGCGGCGATGCGGACAGCGGCCGGCACGTTGACCTCGGCGCGCACAGTGCGCACCAGCGAGATCAGACGCACCACCCAGTCCATCTCGGCCGCCGCCTCGGCATCGGCCGGCGCCTCGTCGCCGGGCCAGGGGCTGGCGATCAGCCGGGCGGGGCGGTTTTCGTCCAGGCGCTGCCACAGCTCCTCGGTGACGAAGGGCATGACCGGATGCAGCATCAGCAGCAGGCGGTCCAGCGCCCAGCCGGCCGTGCGCCGGGTTTCGTCGGCGGCCGCCGGCTCGCCGGCGGCCAGAACCGGCTTGGTGAACTCCAGATACCAGTCGCAGAACACGTTCCAGGCCACCCGGTAGAGGGCCTGGGCGGCTTCGTCGAAGCGGTAGCCGGCCATGGCCCGGTCCAGACGTCGCTTCAGGCCCGCCAGTTCGCCGACGATCCAGCGGTTCACCGTCTGGCGGCAGGAGGCGGGATCGAAGCCGGCATCCGGCAGGCAGCCGTTCAGGTGGCAATAGCGGGCGGCGTTCCACAGCTTGGTGGCGAAGTTGCGATAGCCCGCCACCCGCTGCTTCGAAAGCTTGATGTCGCGCCCGGGCGCCGCCATGGCGCAGAGCGTAAAGCGCAGGGCGTCGGCGCCGTAAGCGTCGATCAACTCCAGGGGATCGATGACATTCCCCTTCGATTTCGACATTTTGGCGCCCTTCTCGTCGCGCACCAGGGCGTGGATATAGACGGTGCGAAACGGCACCTCGCCCATGAAGCGCAGGCCCATCATCATCATGCGCGCCACCCAGAAGAAGATGATGTCGAAACCGGTGACCAGCACATCGGTGGGATAGTGGCGCCGCAGCTCGGGGGTATCGCCGGGCCAGCCCAGGGTGGAGAAGGGCCACAGCGCCGAGGAAAACCAGGTGTCGAGCACATCGGGGTCGCGCTCCAGCTCCACCTCGTGGCCGTAATGGGCGCGGGCCTTGGCGGCGGCGGCGTCTTCGTCCAGGGCCACGAAGACCGCGCCGTCGGGGCCGGACCAGGCCGGGATGCGGTGGCCCCACCACAGCTGGCGCGAGATGCACCAGGGCTGAAGATTGCGCATCCATTCGAAATAGGTGGCGGCCCAGCTGGCGGGGACGAAGCGGGTGCGGCCCTCTTCGACAGCGGTGATGGCCGGGGCGGCCAGCGCTGCCGCATCCACATACCATTGTTCGGTCAGCCGCGGCTCGACCGGGACACCGCCGCGATCGCCATAGGGCATGCTGTGGCGGTGATCCTCGACGCGAACCAGCCGCCCTTCTGCCTCCATGGCGGCGACGATGCGGCGCCGCGCCTCGAATCGCTCCAGCCCGCGCCAGGTTTCGGGCACGTTGTCGTTGAGATGCGCCCGCCGGTCGAAAATGTCGATCATCTCCAGGCCGTGGCGGCGGCCGACCTCGAAATCGTCGAAATCGTGGGCGGGCGTGATCTTGACTGCGCCGCTGCCCTGTTCCGGATCGGCGTGGCGGTCGGCAACGATAGGCAGGCGGCGCCCCACCAGTGGCAGCACGGCATGGCGGCCCACCAGGTCGCGATAGCGGCGGTCGTCGGGGTGAACGGCGACGGCGGTATCGCCCAGCATGGTCTCGGGCCGGGTGGTCGCCACCGTGACGCTTTGCCCGTCCGCGCCTTCGATGGGATAGGCGAAATGCCACAGATGGCCTTCCACCTCGCGCTGCTGCACCTCCAGGTCGGAGATGGCGGTGGCCAGGGCCGGATCCCAGTTCACCAACCGCTTGTCCTTGTAGATCAGGCCCTGTTCGTAAAGCTCCACGAACACCTTCAGCACCGCCTGCGACAGGCCTTCGTCCATGGTGAAGCGCTCGCGCGACCAGTCGGCCGAGGCCCCCAGCCGCCGCAGCTGGCGGACGATCAGACCGCCGGATTCGGCCTTCCAGTCCCACACCTTGGCGATGAAGGCCTGGCGCCCGATGCGGCGCCGGTCGCTGCCCTCTTCGGCCAGCTGGCGTTCCACCACCATCTGGGTGGCGATGCCGGCATGGTCGGTGCCCGGTTGCCACAGGGCGTCACAGCCCTTCATGCGGCGATAGCGGATCAGGATGTCCTGCAAGGTGTTATTGAGCGCGTGGCCCATATGCAGGCTGCCGGTGACATTGGGCGGCGGGATGACGATGGTGAAGGGCTGGGCGCACTCGCGCCCGGCGGGGCGGAAGCAGCCCGCCGCCTCCCAATCTCGGTAGAGCCTGGGTTCGACGCGCCCGGCGTCGTAGGTCTTGTCCAGCATGGCAGGTTCTCGAAACTCTCGCGATGCGGGCGCCGGTTTGCGGGCGCAGCGCCCGTCTAGCGCCCCTCGTCGTCTTCGATCCGGCGCGCCAGCGCCCGCAGCTCGCGCTCGACCACGCGCTCGACGATGGCGGGCAGATGCTCGTCCAGCCAGCGGGCCAGCATCGGCTTCAGCTGCTCTACCACCACCTCCTCCAGCGAGGGGCCGCGCGGGGCGGCGCGCTGGCGGGCACCTTCGGCCAGCGGCGTCAGCGCCGCCGAAGCGCGCCGCTGCGCGGCTTCGGACATGATGCCCGCCGGAACGGCACGCGGGCCGGGCGCGTCCGCCCGGTGGACGATCTCGGTCAGCTCCAGAGGTTCGTCCTCGCCGGGCGCCGGCGCCTCTTCCCCGCCGGGACGGGGCGCTTCACCGCCGTCATCGACGATCTTGCGGATCGACGCCAGGATATCCTCCATGGAGGGGTCTTTCTCGTTCTCTGCCATCCTGGTCTCGTTCGTCATCGCACCCTCTGCCCCTTTCGTCCACACGCTCACTGGTCCGCCAGACCGGTATAGTTCCACCACCAGGCATCCTGCGGGCGCCAGGCGTCGCGCGCCCTGAGGTAGTGTTCTTCGACATCGTGCAGGGCGACCGGCAGGCCCAGCCGTTCCGCCGTCAGACGGCCCAGCGCCGCCTGCAGCCGGTAGCTGGCGACCACGACATCGCGCCTGGCCTGGGCGAGGCTGACGCGGCTGCGGAACAGTTCCTGTTCGGCATCGAGAATGTCCAGCACGGTCCGCTCGCCCACCTCGGCCTCGCGGGTCGTGCCTTCCAGCGCGATGCGGTTGGCATCCACCTCCTCCGTGAAGGCATCGACCTGGGCCCGCGCCGTTTGCAGGCTTTGCCAGGCATCGACGGCACCGGCGCCGGCCTGGCGCCTGGCCCGGTCGATCTGCAACCGCCGCTGCATGGCCGTCTGGCGGGCGGCGCGGATGCGGGAGGCCTGCAAGCCGGCAGAATAAAGCGGCACCGTGAGGCGCAACTGGAGCGTCATGTCCTCCCGGGGGGCCAGCTGCGAGCTGGAGGAGGTGTTGCGGGCATAGCTCGCCACCAGGTCGATATCCGGGCGCAGCTCGTCCAGCTCCACCGCGATGCCGTCGCGGGCGGCGCTTTCACTGGCCTCGGCCTGCAGCACCGACGGATGCTCGCTATGGGCGATACCGACCGCTTCCTCGATGCTGTGTGGCAGGGCGGCGAGAGCGGCCGGATGCGAAAGAGTGGCCGGGCGGGCACCGATCGCCTCCTGGAAGCGGGCGGCGCGAATAGTGCGGTCGCCCTCGGCGCGCACCAGTTCGGCGCGGGCGTTGGCGTGGCGCGCGCGCGCCTGCGAGATGTCGGTGCGGGTGACCTCGCCGACGCGAAAGCGGCCCTCCGTCGCCTCCAGCTGGCGCAGCAGCCGCTGTTCGTTGCTGACGGCAAGTTCCAGCACCGCGCGGGCGTGGATGACGTCCATATAGCTGGTGACCGCATCCAACAGCACCTGCTGTTCGGTGGCGATCAGGCTGGCGCGCTGGGCGGCGATCAGGTTGTCGGCCCGGGACATCCGCGCCACCACACCGGTGGGGAAGATCGGTTGCGTCAGCCGCAGGCTGTAATCGGAAAGGCGCGTGCTGTCGAAACCGGAGAGGTCGTCCTGGCTCCACCGGTAGGAAAGGCCGCCCTGGGCCGATAGCTCTGGCCGGGCGCCCGAACGCGCCTGGGCGATGGCCTCGTCGGCCGCCCGCAGCTCTGCCCGCGCCGCCAGCAGGGCGGGGTTGTTGTCATAGGCCAGGGCCAGGGCCTCCGCCAGGCTCTGCGCCAGCGCCGGTGGGGCCGGCAGCGCGGCCAGCAGAACGGCGGCCAGCGCCGCCCCGAGGAGGGCGTGCCTAAAGCTGGAACGGGGCTGCACGGGCAAAGCTCCGCAATGGGGCCATGCTGGCGTCGAACAGGGCGCGGCGGCCGATGGCCCCGCCGGCGGCGCGATGCAGCAGGGTCGCCTTGCCGGCATGGCGGGGGCCCAGCACGGTCACCAGCCGTCCGCCGGGGGCGATCTGCGTCACGATCCGCTCCGGCACCTCGCCGCACCGGCCCTCGATGACGATGACGTCGTAGGGCGCCTGCCTGGGATAGCCGTCGGCCAGCCGGCCCTGAACCACGGCGCCGTTGTCGATCTCCAGGGCGGCGAGCGCCCGGTCGGCATGGGCGACGAAATCGGCATCGTCCTCGACTCCGACCACGGTATCGGCCAGCGCTGCCAGCAGGGCGACGCCATAGCCGGTGGTGCAGCCCACCACCAGGGCGGCATCGGTGGGGGCGACCTCGGCGGCCTGGACCAGCCGCGCCAGCACCATCGGCTCGGTCATGTGGCGCTCGCCCTTGATGCGCAGGTCTTCGTCCACATAGGCGATGGGGCGCAGATGGGCCGGCACGAAGGCTTCGCGGGGAAGCGCGCGCATGGCGGCGACGATGCGCTCGTCGTTGACCTTCACGGTCCGGATCTGGCTTTCCACCATCGCCCGGCGGGCGGCGACGAAATCGGCCATGGCGCTCTCCCGGCCTCGGGGAGGGCCACCTTACAGGCCACGCGCCGCCGAAGCCACCAATTGACTGTGGCTGACCATGGCGCGACCGTGGTGGCCCCACTGGCGGCGCGGCTTGCGACCGCACGGCGAAACCGCTAGGGATGCCGCTGCGCGGGCCAGGTGGCAGAGTGGTTATGCAGCGGACTGCAAATCCGCGCACACCGGTTCGATTCCGGTCCTGGCCTCCCGACCATCCCGAGAGAAACCCCAGGCAAGACCGATGGATTCCGGCGCATGGCAAGCGAAATGCGCGCCTGCCTGTTCTCATGTGCACATTCTGCACACCGGCCAAAGCGTCGAGCAAAAGGGGAGAGTCAAACGGTCGGCACCATGGGCGCGGGTGGCAGGCTCATGCCCGCTGGCGGCGAGGGGCGGTGCGTTCGGTCACGGCTTCCATGCCGCGAATGAGGGCTTCCAGCGCGCGGCCCTGCTCGGCCAGCGCGGCCATGGTTTCGGCATGGCGGCGCCCGTCGGCTTCGCGCTGCTGTTCCAGCTCGAAAGCGGTCATGGCGGGGTTTCCCGAAGCGGCCGGCGCCAGGAGCTCCACCTGCTGGCAAGCCAGGCGATGGCGGGTGCGCTTGCAGGGAGCTGTTCCAGTTCACCGGCTGTGAGGCCGCGGGCAGCCGTGGCAGGGCCGGAGAGCGACCGGCACGATGGGCCGTGTCTCACATCCGCTCGAACCCAGGGCCGCGTGGCCTGCTGGGAGCAGACGCATTGACGGCGGCGGGCAGGGCTGGCTACAATCGGGCCACCGCTCCGCGATAGCTCAGTCGGTAGAGCGGGTGGCTGTTAACCACTAGGTCGCAGGTTCGAGTCCTGCTCGCGGAGCCACCGCCTTTGCCACCCCGGGCGGCGCCTGCCGCTCAGGTTTTCCTGGCGCCGGGATAAACGGCGGGGACGAATTGCTGATCGGTGATGGGCGGGCGCACATAGGCGATGCCGTCGTCACGGCGCGGCAGCTGGATGGGTTCCGGCGTCAGGTCTTCGTAGGCGATCATGGTCAGCAGGTGGCGGATGCAGTTCAGCCGCGCGTGCTTTTTCACGTCGGCATCGACGACATACCAGGGCGCCTGGCGGATGTCGGTATGGGCGAACATCTCGTCTTTGGCACGGGAATAATCCACCCAGCGGCGGCGCGATTCCAGGTCCATCGGGCTCAGCTTCCAACGCTTGTGGCGCAGGGCGATGCGGCTTTGGAAGCGCCTCTCCTGCTCTTCGTCGGAGACCGAGAACCAGTATTTCACCAGCAGGATGCCGGAGCGGACCAGCATGCGCTCGAATTCGGGGCACGAACGCAGGAATTCGCGGTATTCCTCGTCGCTGCAAAAACCCATCACCCGCTCGACGCCGGCCCGGTTATACCAGCTGCGGTCGAACATCACCATTTCGCCGGCCGCCGGCAGATGGGGCACATAACGCTGGAAATACCACTGGCTTTTTTCGCGCTCGGTGGGGGCGGGCAGAGCCACCACGCGGCAGATGCGCGGGCTGAGATGCTGGGTGATGCGCTTGATGACACCGCCCTTGCCGGCCGCGTCGCGGCCTTCGAACACCACCACCACCTTGAGACCCTTGTGCTTGATCCACTCGACCATGGTGACGAGCTCGACCTGGAGCCGGAACAGCTCTTTCTCGTAGGCCTTGTTGGAGATTTTGCGGGGTGTGGCCGCCCCGCCGCCGTTCTTCGCGCCCTTGGCGGCCTTTTTCGCCTTGCTCACGCCTTCCTCCCCGAATGCGCAGATGGCGCCGACGGCGCCGATGGCGCAGCCAGGATGCCTGCGCGGCCCGCCGGCGACAAGGGGTGGACGCCGGAGCGGGCGCGAGCCAGGATCGCGCCGGCGCGGAGGGGGGCATGAGCGAAGCGGCACCGGAGCGGGCGATGCTGGCGATGCTGCCCGGCGACGACGCCGGGCCGGTGTTCAGCGAGCCATGGCAGGCTCGCATCTTCGCCCTGGTCGCGCGCCTTGCCATGGACGGGCATTGCGCCTGGGACGACTTCAAGGCGCTGCTGAGCGACGAGATTCGCGCACGCGGCGCGCCCGACGGCAGCGATTACTATCGCCGCTGGCTGGCAGCAACCGAAAGGCTGGTGGCGGCGGGCGACATGGCCAGCGCCGAGGCCCTGGGGGCGCGCAAGACCCATCTGGCCCGCCATCCGCCGCACCCGACCGGCGCCAGGCAAGGCCCCATCGCCGTCTCGCCCGCCCGCAAGGGGTAAGGCGCGGCTAGGGCTCCCCGGCGGGGGCCAGCACCTGGCCCAGCAGGCGGCGCAGCTCGGCCGGCGCCATGCCTTCGGCGATGCCGGTGAGGAAGGGGGTGCGGTCTGGCCAGGGCCAGGCCGGCAGCGGGCGCGGGCGGTGGAACAGGTGCTGCACCCCGTCCACCGCCACCGGACCGGCCTCGCCCGCCACCGCCAGCAGGCCCTTGACGCGCAGCAGGCGCTCGCCATGGCCGGCCACCAGGGTGGCGAAGGAATGGCGCGCCCGGTCCCAGGGTAGCGGCGCTTGGCCCCGCACGGTGGCAGTGGATATGCGGATGTGACTATGGCAGCAGGCGGTATCGACATTCGGCGGCGGGCGGTCATGGCCGGGTGGGGTTGCGGCCAGAACCGTTTGCGGATCGATGGCGCCGGCCACCGCCCGGCACAGCCGGGCGCGGGGGTTGCGCCTTGCGGCCTCGGCGGCGGGCGCTGCCGCCGGGGCCAGATCGCCCTTGGTGACGACCACGACATCGGCCAGGGCCAGCTGGCGTTCCGCTTCGCCGTGGCGGCGCAGGGCGGCGGGGCCGGCGACGGCGTCGAAGCAGGCGACCAGGGAGGCCAGCCGCAGCTGGGAAAGGCGCAGCGGATCGGCGCAGAAGGTTTGCAGGATGGGCACCGGATCGGCCAGACCGCTGGTTTCCACCACGATGCGGCGAAAGGCCGGAACCTCGCCCCGATGGCGCCGTTCCAGCAGCGTCAGCATGGTCGCCACCAGGTCGTCGCGCAGAGCACAGCACAAGCAGCCATTGTCCAGCAGCAGGGTGCTGTCGTCGCTGGCCTCCAGCAGCGCGTGGTCCAGCCCCACCTCGCCGAACTCGTTGACGATAACGGCGGTCTCCTCCATGGCGGGATGGGCCAGCAGAGCGCGCAGCAGGGTCGTCTTGCCGCTGCCCAGGAAGCCGGTCAGCACCGTGACCGGGATGGCCTCCAGCCGGTCCGGACGCAGCCGTTGCAGCAGGGCGGCATCGGCGTTCACGATGCCAACCGCTCGCCGCCCTGCCAGCTGGCGTCCCAGAAGCTGGCCGGCGCCTGGGTCATGGTGTGGAAACCGCCGCAGCGCGGCGGCGAAAGCCGCCTGCCGCCGACTCGCTGGCGCAGCTCGGCCCCGGCGGCGGCGATGGGCGCGGGATCGGCCAGCAGATCGATGGCGGTCAGCGCCATGGCCTGGCCGGCGAAGCAGCCGCCCTTGAACTGGCTTTCATGGCCCGCCGCCGCCGTCATCGCCCAGCTGTGGAATGGCACGCTCGACGGCACCGCCCAGTTGACCCGGGCCAGCGGGATGCGCCAGCTGGCCTCGCCGTCGTCCTGGCCGAAGGGGTCGCAGCCTTCGCTGTGGAGGGCGAGGCCGCGCTCCATGGCGAAGCCGGCCCCAGAGTCATTGTCCGGGGGGGCCTTGTCCGGGCGGCTGGCGTTCGGGCGGCTGGCGGCGGCCAGGTCTTGCAGCCAGGCGATGTCGCCCTGGTCCCAGGCAGGCGGGCCGATGGCCTCCATGTTGCGCAGCAGGGCGCGGCCCAGGGTGTGGTTGGCGAGGTAGCCGCGCGAGGCGGAGATCAGCATCTCGCGGGCCGTCGTGCCGGTATAGCGGGCGGCGTCGTGGGCGATGGGGAGGAGTTGGTTGTAGATTTGCTCGGCCCGTTCGAAGCTTTCATGGCGCACGGTGAGCCATAGGCGGGCCTCTGCGGGCACGATCGAGGGCATGACACCGGCCTGGCGCAGGACGTGGCCGATGACGGCATCGTGGAACTGGTGGGCGCGCAGGCGTTCCATGGACTGGACGAACAGCTCGGCCGCATCCAGCGCGTTGTGGGAACGGCGGGCGCCGCCATGGGCGGAGGCGCCGCTGAACACGAACTCGCTGGAGATGCAGGCGAGGCAGGGGCGGGAGACGGCGCCGTTCTGGTAATCGGCGTGGTTGGCGAACAGCGCGTCGATGCCCTGGAAGGCGCCGGCCCGCAACAGGGCGATCTTGCCCCACAGCAGCTCTTCGGCCGGCGTGCCGAGGCAGATCAGCGTGCCTTCCAGGCCCAGCTCCTCCATGGCGTGGCGGGCGGCGATGGCGGCGCCGACAGCGGCACCAGCGATCAGGTTGTGGCCGCAGGCATGGCCCGCCTTGCCGCCATCCGGCGCGCGGGCGGGCTGCAGGAGGTTGCCCTGGCCCGGCAGGGCGTCGTATTCGGCCATGAAGCCCAGCACCGGGCCGGGGCCGCATTTCGACCGGGCGGGCGAGCGGCCAGGGGACCGACTGGAGGACCAGGTGGCGCGGAAGGCGGTGGGCAGGCCGCAGAGGCCGCGCTCCACCCGGAAGCCGTGATCGGCCAGCCAGGCCGAGAGCAGGGCTTCGGCCCGATATTCCATCATGCCCAGCTCGGGCGTCTGCCAGATGGTGCGGAAGGCGTGGCGGGCCTGCGGCTCCACCGCCGCCCATGCCGCGACAACCCTGGCGGTGGCGCGGTCGTCCACGGCTCAGCCGGCGGTGTAGCCGCCATCGACCGGCAGCTCGGCCCCGGTGACGAAGCGCGCTTCGTCGCTGGCCAGATAGACCGTCATATGGGCCACGTCGTCGCTGTCGCCCATGCGGCCCAGGGCGTGTTTCATGGTCAGGCGGCCGGTCTCTTCCGCCCCGGGGGCGGGCCCCATGGGCGTCGCCATATAGCCCGGGCAGATGGCGTTGCAGCGGATGTCGAGGCCGGCGCGGCCGCAATAGAGGGCGACGGATTTGGTGAGCAGGCGGACGGCGCCCTTGCTGGCGCAATAGGCCATGGCGGCGGCCGAGCCGCGCAGCCCCAGCACGGAGCAGAGATTGACGATGGAGCCGCCGCCGGCCCGTCTCATGGCGGCGATGGCCTGGCGGCAGCCGAGCCAGGTGCCGGTGAGGTTGACGTCCAGGATCGCCTGCCAGCACTCGTCGTCGCATGATTCGATGTCGTCGCCGTCGCGGGCGATGCCGGCGCTGTTCACCAACACTTGCAGCTTGCCGAAACGGTCCAGGGTGGCGGCGATGGCCGTTTGCCAGGATTCCTCACTGGTGACGTCGTGATGCAGGTAGAAGCCGCGCCCGGCCAGCATGCGCTCGCTTTCGCGCCCGCGCTCATCGTCGATGTCGGCGAGGCAGACCAGCGCCCCTTCCTCGGCCATGCGCAGCGCGCTCTGGCGCCCCAGGCCGGAGGCGGCGCCTGTGACCAGGGCCACCTTGTTGCGCAGCCTGCCGCTCATCCGGCCGTCCCTCCCCCGTCGATCGTCAACTCGGCGCCGTTCACGAAGCGCGCCTCGTCGCTGGCCAGAAAGACGATGGCGTGGGCTACGTCCTCGGCCCGGCCGGGGGCCATGGCGGCGGGCGTGTAGCCCTGCCACAGGGTTCGTTCGGCCTGCGGATCGGGGCTGGCGGCGAGGTAGTTTTCCACCATCGGCGTCCAGATGACGCCGGGATGGACCGAATTGCAGCGGATGGCGAGGCGGCGTTCCAGGCAGTGAAGCGCGACCGATTTGGTGAGCAGGCGGACGCCGCCCTTGCTGGCGTCGTAGGCGGCGAGATCGGCATCGCCGACCATGCCGGAGACCGACGACAGATTGACGATGGCACTGCCGTGGCCAATTTGGGAGCGGCCCATATGGGCCACGGCGGCGCGGCAGCCGCGCCAGGTGCCGGTGAGATTCACGGCGATGGTCTCGCGCCAGGCCGCCAGCGAGGTGTCTTCGACGGTGCCGCGGCGCAGGATGCCGGCGCAGTTCACCAGCACGTCCCAGGCGCCGAAGGCGGCGACGGTGGCGGCGGAGGCCGCGTCCCAGGACGGCTGGGCGCGCACATCCAGGGCGACGGAGGCGGCGGCGGGGCCGATTTCGGCGGCGATGGCGGCGGCCGCGCTGGCGTCGATGTCGGCCAGCATCACCCGCGCGCCTTCGCCGGCCAGAAGCCGCGCCGTGGCAGCGCCGATGCCGGAAGCGGCCCCGGAGACCAGCGCCACCTTGCCCTTGCAGCGCGCCATGATCCCTCCCCGCCGCCTGGGAGGCGTCACCATAGCCGCAGCGGGTGGTGCGTAGAAGGGGCGCGCGCTCAGGGGGGCGCGGAAGGGCCGGGCGCGGCGCGCTTTCTGACGATGACGCAGCTGTGCAGGAACGGATTTGCCAGCCAGTAGAGCTTTTTCATGGACCTTTTCCAGCGCCCGAAGGAGACGAACGGGAACGGGAAGCGGAGGACATGGCGCATGAGGATCCAGGGCCTGGCCCTGACATGGTCGCGATAGGAACCGGTGGCGACGATGCGCTGGCAGACGACCTCGACATCCCCGAACAGGGCGACTGCCCGGTCCGGCGTGGGCCTGAAACCGGTGTCGATGGGGTCGCGGTGGTGGGGATAGCTGTGCGGCACCGTGACGGCGACATAGCCGCCCCCGGGGACCAGGGCCAGGCAGCGTTGCGCCAGCGCCCCGGGATCGACGACGTGTTCCAGCATGTTGCAGCACAACACCGCCCTGGCGCCCAGGGCCTTCAACCGCTCCAGATCCGCGTCGTCGAAGATGTCGGCGACGAGATCGATCCCCTCGCCCGTCTTGATGTCGCAATGGACGACACGAACGCCGCGCTTCCGCAGGGGAGCGAACAGGAGCTGCTCGACCCAGGGTTGTTCGACCTCCCGGTAGTGGCGCGTGGAACTGCCGATATCGAGCAGCGGGGAGAGCATGGCGGGGTCTATTCTGGAAAGCCCGCAGGCGAGCCAGATGGCTTCGTTCCTGTGCATCCGCCCCGCCCTTAGCGGCGGTTCCGGAATGCGGCCCCTGCCCTGCCGTTGCCGCCTGTGGCATCGGCGGGCGAGGCCAGGAGCGCCGGCATGAAGGCGGCCTGGACCAGAAGGGCCAGCCACCAGCTTTGCCACATGCCGAAGGAGGTGCAGGTCGCCATCAGCATGGCGGCGAACAGCGCCTGAGCGAAGGGGCGCTGGCCGGGCGGCAGCCACTCGACGCGCCGCGCCAGCTGCCACAGCAGGGCGGCCGCCAGCACGATGCCCAGGGCCCCCAGCTCCAGCCAGATTTGCAGGGGCGCGTTGTGGGGATGCAGCGGCATGGGTGGCCTGCCGCCGTCGTCGCCATCGGTGCGGCCGATATGGCGCGAGGCGTCGAAACCCCATCCCAACAACGGGCGCTCGGCGATCTTGCGGGTGGAAAACTCCCAGACCTCCACCCGGTGCTGAGCCGAGGCGAACAGCCATTCGGCCTGTTGCCAGCCCTGGGCGTGCATCTCGCGGACTGCGAGGGGGGTGACGACCAGGGCGGCGAGGCCGCCCGCCAGGATGGCGATGCGGCCCGCCTTGCGGCCTTTGTCCGCCAGCGAGGCGGCGGCGACCGCCCCGCCTGCCGCCAGCGCCGCCAGCGCCGTCTGGCTTTCGAAGAAGGCGAGCATGAGCGCCAGCAGTGGCGGCGCGAGCAGGGCGGCACGGCCCAGCCCTTCGCGCCACAGGCAGAGGGTGGCCGGCCAGATCAGGATCGCCAGGGCGACGGCGCCGCGGTTGAACCATATCGCCTCCTGCCCGGGGGCGGCTGCGGTTTTGAAGGCGCCCAGCAGGGGATAGCCCAGGGTGGCCTCCTCCAGCATCAGCAGCAGTGCCAGGGACATGCCGGAGAGGAACCAGCGCGCGATGCCCGCGCGGGCCGGGGCGTCCAGCAGGCTGGAGGTGGCGAAGGCCGTGAGGCCGGCGGCCAGGATGGTGGCGACGATGGCGGCCTGGGTCAGCGAGCGGAGCGGCTCGACGCCCCACAGCGAAGCGCAGGCGCACCACGCCGCCAGCAGCGCCAGGACGATGGCGAGCCCCCGGTCCGGGCGCGGCAGCCGCCCTTCGCTGCGGCGCCAGGCGACGGTGGCCGCTATCGTGACGAGCGCCAGCAGCGTCACCGTGGCCTTGGGCGCCAGCAGCGCCACCGGTGGCAGCAGAAAGGCCTGGGACTGGAAGGTGGCGGCCAGCAGGCGGCGCGCCCGCAGCACGCGAAGTGAGTCGCCGGAGCGCGGGTCGTCGGGCGGCGCGGGCATGGCGGGAGGAGACATTGGCGGCAGGGCGCCCGTCAAGCCCGCCACGGCTGGGGCAGTGCGGGCCGGTGGGGTGGTGGATGGCCGCGAAGGGGGCGGCGGCCCGGTTGCCCGGCGCGCCCGGCGCGCCCGGTGTGTAGGGAATCGGGAAGGCTGGCGGCAGACCACCATTCCGGGGCTTAGGTGGGATGGCGGCGGGATTTGCCGCCAATCGTCGCGATTTCCCTGGAAGAGCGGGAATCCTGGGCCGGCGGGCGCCTCAATAGAGCACGAGGACGGGGTTGTGGCTGCGAGCATCTCCTGCATCCGGGGCACCTTGCTGGGATCGCCGGTGACGGTGCCGGCCTCGTCGTCCCGAATCACGGAACGGGCGCGCGCCCGTGCATCATGTCTGGCAGCACGATGGTGTGGACGGCCATGGCAGCTCCTGTCACGGCGGTTCGTAGCGGAACGGCAGGCTCAGGGGGCGGGTTCAGCGTCTCCGGGGGCGTTGCGGACCAGGTCGGGCAGGAGCTTCGTATGGCACAGAGAGCCCCCTACCCGCTCCCGCCAGCCGAGGGGGGTGGAACAGCATCTGCATGGGGTGGGCGACTGCCCCTCGAATTGCGGATACTCCTTGCCGAAGCAGGTGTTGGCATATTGGCCGAGTCGCCCTTCCCTCTTGCGCCGCCGGTGAAGTTCCTGGAAGCGCACATTCAGGCCGGGCATGGCGGCTTGCATATGGTGGGGTATTCGTAGGGGGCGGTGCAGGATGTGCCGGAACCTGGGCACGAATTCCGGGTCGGCGGCAGCGCCTGCCAGTACCGACATGTGCCGGATGTGCCGGCGCACCCTCTGCCCCAGGGCGATCCAGCCGTCGAGACGCGCCAGCGACGCCATCGCCAGCGATGGGAGTGGCCACCTCTGGGGGGCGGCGCGGCGGCGGTCGGGGGGGGGGGGCGGTGGAGCGGGTAGCGGGAATCGAACCCGCGCATCGACCTTGGGAAGGTCACAGGCTGCCACTACATCATACCCGCTATATCGGACCCGCCCGCAGAGGAGAGGTAGCCTGTTCGCTGCCGGCTGGCAAGGGGGGGCTGCAAGCCGCGCGGATGCGTTCCGCATTCTGAAGCTGGCGCTCCACCACCTCCAGCGCAACGCCGAAGCGGGCGGCGGTTTCGGGGAGGTTCAGGCCGTCCTCGCGCATCGACTCGATCTCGTCGATGGGTGCGAGAAACTCTGCCGCGAAGGCGCGGCCGCAAGCCTGACGGGAGGCTTCGTGGAGGTCGTTCACCACCGAGCGCTCCGCAACCGGATTGGCAACCGCGTCACCGAACGCCCTGGCAAACGCGAACAGGTTGCCGGCCAGCGCGGCTTGCGATTTTCCCCCTGCCCGCCCCAAGTGAATGCGAGCGCCATCGTCACCCGATTGCACGAGCGCCGTGACGCCGGGGACAGGGGGGACGGTGGAAAAATGGGGCGCGCCCAACCGCTTTGCCAGTTTGGAAAGCGAGCGAAAACAATCGTTCTGCGTCATGCCCAGGGCCCGCCGGGCCGTCTGCGCGCAACGATAGCCTCGCGCCCATGGCCGGCCAGGCGCGGAGCCGGCATCGTCCGTCTGTGACCGAACGTCTTTTATCGACGGAAGGAGCGATTTGTGTCGGGGGCGCTGTTCAGATTTGCGAATCCAATCCAGAATCCCGGTCGCTGTGGAAGGCGCGCGCAATCCTGCGACGAATTCGATCAATTGCTCGCCGGAAAATAGCGTGGCACTTGCCTCTATGGACTCTGCGATATCGTCGGGGATGTCGTAAGGATCGTGGCCGAGGGCGCCCGCGGCCTCGCAGAAAGAGGTTTCGTCCGGATTCTGGAGCGAAGCCTGGATCGCATTCCACCGGACGCGAAAGCCGGTATCCGGGGCCGAGAGATCGTCGAGTCGCGCAAGCACGCGGGTTAGAAAATCACCCAATATCCGTTCGACATCGGCGCGCCCCAGACGCTCCCGGCCGCCTTGTGGAAAGAAAAGGCGAGGGTTTTCATAGCGATAAGGGTGACATTCCACATCGAAACCATCCCCATCGCAACGCAGGCGTATATCGGGCACGGCGTAGCCACCGCGATTCTTCTTCAAGCGGGACCACCCATCCCGGCCGCCGAACAACTGCCACCAATCCATGGCGATTCCCTCTGCCAATGGATAGACAGATATGGGAAGGGTGTCGGACCGGTTTCGGTCGTGGCCTTCGTGGTTGACGCACACATTGACGCCGCCTATGTCGATGGATAGATCGCCAACGGCGTACAGGTCGATATCGGAGGTCTTCTCGACGGCGTTATCCCAATCAAGCGAAAATTTCACGGCGTTCTTCCTCGCTTATGGGCCAGCCTTTGTATTCACCGCTGACGGGATTCGTGCAACGACCGTACCAAATCTGGCCGTCATGCTCGAACCATACGTGTTTGGGGAAGTCCTTGTCTCCGCTTACAAACTTGTACTGCCGCGCCCGTATGGCGCCTTGAACCCATGCCGTGGCCCTGCTTCTGTCTTGGGGGTCGGTCAGTTGACAGACGGTCGTTTTGAGCCACTTTGCTCTTGCCCCTGCCCCAGGAAGGCCGAGCCACGATCTCTTTGCCTTGTGCTCGCGGCTGCCGAGGTAGCTTGCGCGCGCCGCCAGAGCATCATGCTCGGAGGGCGAAGCCGGTCTCGTGACGGCGATGCGCTTCGGTCGAGTCATCCCCGGGCCCTGCCGGCGCACAACTGGAATCCTTGCCGATGCGCTTGCAACGGCAAGGCCACCGGCTCCACCGTTCCAGGTTCAGATCCGGTGCGCAAGCGTCTGCCTCCTCATATGGTCTCTCCGGGGCCGGTGGCCCCTATGAAAGCGCCTTGCCCGCCCTCGCCGAGGCAGCATCGAGCAAATGCACCCTACAGGGCGGACAGCGGCCGTTCAATCCTGGGGCGAGACGGAGGCACGATATATCGGGCGGGATCGGAGCGCAACGACCGCGCACCGCCCCCTGAGCGCACCGGTGCCATGGTTGCGGGCGGAGCTGGATGGGGGGCGGGGTTGCTGCGGGCCGGGGGCGGTGGGGGTGTGTTGGGGGGTGGGGTTGGGTTGACGGTGGGGGGTGGGGATTCTACATAGGTTGCAGGGCGGCCGGGATGGCCGCGGGATCTATGGGAGGATGAGGCAATCATGGCATTCGGCAATGCCGGCCCCCGCACCTTCGAGCGCGTGCAGGCGGGCGCCCTCTACGATGAGGGCCTGCGGAGCTACATGCTGCGCGTCTATAACTATATGGGCACCGCGCTGGCGATCACCGGCCTGACGGCCTTTGCCATCGCGCAGCTTTCGGTCGAGTTCGGGGACGGGGGCGAGATCGTGAGGTTCACCGCGCTGGGCCAGGCGCTGTTCCTGAGCCCCCTGCAATGGGTGGTGATGCTGGCGCCGCTGGGGGTGGTGCTGCTGTTTTCGGCCCGCCTCCACGCCATGCGCCCGGCCACCGCCCAGGCCGTGTTCTGGCTGTTCGCGGCGCTGTTCGGCGTTGCGCTGGCCTCGATCTTCATCGCCTTCACCAGCGAGAGCATCGCGCGGGTGTTCTTCATCACCGCCGCCACCTTCGGCGCCATGAGCCTTTATGGCTACACCACCAAACGCTCGCTGGCGGGCTGGGGTTCCTTCCTGTTCATGGGGTTGATCGGCATCGTCATCGCCGCGGTCGTCAACATGTTCATCGCCAGTTCGGCGCTGCATTTCGCGATCTCGGTGATCGGCGTGCTGGTGTTCACCGGGCTGACCGCCTACGACACCCAGCGCATCAAGGAATCCTACAATGTCCACATGTCGGGCGAGATGGCGACCAAAAGCGCCATCCACGGCGCGCTGCGGCTTTATCTGGACTTCATCAACCTGTTCGTCATGCTGATGCACCTGCTGGGGGCCGCCCGCGGCGAGTGACGGCACGGGGCGGGGGCGGCGCGCCCGCCCCCGCGCCAGCCGGACGGCGCCCACCGCCATGCCCCAGCAGCCCACGCCCACCGCGCCGCCGCCGCTGCCCGCCTGGCGGGCGTGGCTGCGCGACCTGGTCGAGCATCGCCGCTTCAATCAGGTCATCGTCGCGCTGATCGTCATCAACGCGATCCTGCTGGGGATGGAGACCGATCCCTCGCTGAGGGTGATCCAGGCCGGGCCGATCCTGGAGGCCGATCTGGTCATCCTGGGCATCTTCACGGTCGAGATCGCCCTGCGCATCGTCGCCCATGGCCGGGCCTTCTGGCGCGATCCCTGGAGCGTGTTCGATTTCTTCGTGATCGCCATCTCGCTGGCCGCGGTCGGCAGTTCGGTGGCGGTGCTGCGGGCGCTGCGGGTGCTGCGGGTGCTTCACCTGCTTTCGGTGGTGCCGCGCCTGCGGCGCGTGGTGCAGACGCTGCTACATTCGCTGCCGGGCATCGGTTCCATCACCCTGCTGCTGGCGCTTTTGATCTATGTGTTCTCGGTGATGGCGACCGAGCTGTTCGGGCACGAGTTTCCGGAATGGTTCGGCACCATCGGCAAGTCGATGTTCACGCTGTTTCAGATCATGACGCTGGAAAGCTGGTCGATGGGCATCGTGCGCCCGTTGATGGAGGTCTATCCCCTGGCCTGGGCGTTCTTCGTGCCCTTCGTGCTGGTGGTGGGGTTTGCCGTGCTGAACCTGTTCATCGCCGTAGTGGTGGATTCGATGCAGCAGATCCACCGCGAGGAGCGGGACAGCCTGGACCAGGTGGCCGAACGGGAGGCCCATGCGGAAAGGCGGGCGCTGGCGGCCGATGTCCGCCGCCTGCGGGCGGAGATCGCCACCCTGAGGGCCGAACGCCACTAAGGCGCCTCGGCGGCGCGGCGCCAGGCGGCGGCGGCCAGCTGGCAGCGTTGCAGGCAGCGGTCGCTGGTGGCGCGGGCGGCGGCGATGGCGGCGTCCGGGGGGCGATGGAATTCGTCCGACGTCTCGTTCGCCATTTCGTTCATCATTTCATCCATCATGGCCGCCAGGGCCTGGCGCAGCAGCGCCGCCAGGGTCAGCGCGTCCAGGCGGCGGCGCTGGCCGGTGTCCAGGGCGCGCCCCAGCCAGGCGGCAGCCAGGGCCTCGCGCCCCGCCCGGCCCTCTGCCCAATTTTCCCAACCTGGCCAATCTGGGCCGCTGGCGAGGCAGGCCAGATCGAACCAGGGGGTGTCGTAGCCGCCCTGGTCCCAGCCTACCAGCCACAGGCGGCGCCCGTCGTCCAGGAAACGGTCGGGCGCGAGGCGGTTGTGGCACAGCGCCAGCTGGACCGGCCCCACCGCGGGCGCCAGCTCGTCGGCCAGGGCCAGCAGCCCCGGCAGGCTCGCCGCCAGCCGGTGGCGGCCGGCGGCGAGGCGGCGGGCATAGTCGCGCAGGGCGTGGAAGACCCAGAAGAACGGCGCCCGCCCGGCCAGATGGCGCCAGCCCTGGCCGTGCAGGCGGCGCAGCAGGGCCGCGACCTGGGCCAGCTTTGCCGGGCGGTCCAGATCGGCCGCCGTCAGCGCCTGGCCCTCGACCCATGCCAGCACCAGGGCGCCTTTGGCCGCGAACGCCACTTCGGGGGCGATACCGGCGGCATGGGCGGCGCGGCTGCAGGCGGCCTCGTAGCTGCGGCGGACACCGTGGGCGGGGTCGTTGCCGGCGATCTTCACCAGATAGCGGCGCCCGCCATCGTCGATGCGAAAGCTGGCGGTGCCGCGCCCGCCGCCCGGCAGCGGCTGGGGCGTCACCGGCTGGCGCCAGCATGGCAGGGAGGCGGCTGTGGCAGCGGCCCGGTCCGCCCAGTTCGTGGTCATGGCCGCATGATAGCGGTGCCTGCAAGGGGCGGAGAAGGCCTGCTATAAGGGCGGGGTTCGTGGCTGGAGCGCGCATGGCTCTGCTGTCGGTGGAAGGGATAAGCCGGCGCTTCGGCGGCCTTACGGCCGTCGATGACCTGTCCTTTGCGGTGGAGGAAGGGGCGATTCACGGGCTTATCGGCCCCAATGGCGCCGGCAAGACCACCACCTTCAACGTCATCAGCGGCTTTTACCGGCCCAGCGGCGGGCGGGTGGTCTATGACGGGCGGGCGATCTCCGGCATGACGACCTCGGCCATCGCCACCCTGGGCCTGGTGCGGACTTTCCAGGCCACCCTTCTGTTCCATCCGCTGACGGTGCGGGAGAATGTGCTGGCGGGCTGCCATCTGCGCGCCCATGGCGGCCTGGTGGCCGCCATCTTCGGCGGCAACCGGGCCGGGCGGCGCCAGGCCGAGGAGCGGACAGACGACATTCTGGCCTTCATGGGCCTGGACGGGCTGGCCGGCGAGGTGTGCGCCAACCTGCCCCACGGCTTGCAGCGGGCGCTGGGCATCGCCGTGGCGCTGGCCGCCCGCCCCAGGCTGCTGCTGCTGGACGAACCCTTTACCGGCATGAACAGCGAAGAGACGCAGCGCATGATGGCGCTGGTGCGCCAGCTGCGGGCGAGAGGCATCGCCATCCTGCTGGTGGAACACGACATGCAGGCGGTGATGGGGCTGTGCGAGCGCATCACGGTGCTGAATTTCGGGCGTCTGCTGGCCGAAGGCACGCCGGAGGCCATTCGCGCCGATCCGGCGGTGATCGAGGCCTATCTGGGCGCTCCGGTATGAGTGCCCCGGTATGAATACAGTGTGAATGGGGTGGGAGCGGGAAAGGCTGGCCATGCTGCTGGAGGTGAAGGGCCTGGAGGTCCATTACGGCAAGGTGCGGGCGCTGAAGGGCATCGATCTGGGGCTGGAGGCCGCCGATATTGTGGCGCTGATCGGGGCCAACGGGGCCGGCAAATCCACCACGCTGCGCGCCATCTCGGGGCTGGAGCGCCCGTCGGCGGGCGAGATCCGCTTTCGAGGGGAGCGCATCGACGGCATGGCGCCGGAGAGGATCGTGGCGCGCGGCATCGCCCATGTGCCGGAGGGCAGGCGGGTTTTTCCCGAACTGACGGTGCTGGAAAACCTGATGACCGGCGCCTATCTGCGCCGCGACCGGGGGGCGGTGGCCGCCGATCTGGACGCGGTTCACGCCCATTTCCCGCGTCTGCTGGAACGGCGCGACCAGTCCGCCCACACCCTTTCCGGCGGCGAACAGCAGATGCTGGCCATGGGGCGGGCGCTGATGGCCTCTCCCGGCCTGCTGCTGCTGGACGAGCCTACCGTGGGCCTGGCGCCGACCATGGTGCGCGAGATCGCCGCCATCGTCGGCGAAATCCACGGGCGCGGCGTGCCGGTGATCCTGGTGGAACAGAATGCCAGCCTGGCGCTGCGCCTGGCCGGCTATGGCTATGTGCTGGAGACCGGGCGCATCGCCCTGGAGGGCCGGGCCGACGATCTCAACCGGCACGAACATGTCCGCAAGGCCTATCTGGGCGGCTGAGGGGCCGCCATGGCTGCTGGCCGACCAGCTGTGGCAGCGCTGGATGGTGGCGGCGGGCGATGCCTTTCGCGCCGGGCGCAGGGCGCGGGCGGCGGCGCTGTGGCGGGAGGCCGGGGCCATGGCGGCCTCGTTCGCCGCCGGCGACCCGCGCATGGCCGCCAGCCTGGACGCGCTGGCCAATGCCGAGGGCGAGGACGGGCGGCGGCGCCTGTTGCAGGCGCTGGAGGCCTGGCGCCGGGCCGGAGCCTGGGTGGAGGCGATGGCGGTGACGGAGCGCGCCCGCAGCTCGCTGTTCCATCAGCGCCTGGCCGGGCGTCATGCCGAGGTTTGGCCGGAACTGCGACGGCGGCGGGCGCGCAAGCTGCTGGCGGCGGGGCGGGCGGCGACGGCGGCGCGGCGGGCGGCGCTGGCGGGCGAGCGGGCGGCGGTGGAAGAGGCCCTGGCGCGGCGGCGCGACGCCTTCGGGGCGCGCGAGAGCGGCGCGGCGGCGATGGCGGCGTGGCTGGGGGTGGCGGTGGCGGGCCCCGTCAGCGAGCGCTTTCGCGAGCGCCCGCCGCCGGGGCGCGACGACGAGGCCAGGCTTTATGGCGCGGCGCTGCTGGCGCCGGTGTGCCTGGCGGCGCGGAGGGCGTGAGGCGGCTGGGGGGGGGCGCCTGGCGGTCGGTCAGGGCGGCGGCGCGAGCATGGGCTCCGGCAGTTGCGCGGCCGGCGGCCGACAAGGTGCCGACAGGGTGTTAGACGGGTGTCGGAGCTTGTGGGGCCGGCGCCGCGCCTGCGGGCGGCTGGGCGTTATGCCGCCTCCTGCTTGCGCCGGTCGATGTCGGATTTGGCGGTAAAGCGGACATAGGGGTAGCCAGGGCTGTCCTCTGCCTCCTCCCATACCTTAACGACGATCTCCGAGCGCACCCCCATGTGGTCTCCGCGGATCAGCTGCTCGACCTCGGCGTCATAGACGATCCTCACCTCCAGTTTGGGTTCGTCATAAAAGTCGAGGCCGGCCTCGATTTCGATGTCGACGATGTCGATGTCGTCGAAGCGCGCCTTGAAGGCTGTCTCCGCGATCTCGCGCACCTGCTGTTCGTTCATCTTCATCGCAACCTCTATCGTGCTCGCTGCTTGAATAGCACATGAACGACGAAATGCGCCTGGAATCTGCGTCCGCGCGCCGGAAGCGGGCGATGGCCCATTGTGTGGAAGCGATGTGCCCATGAATGGGTCGGCCGCGGGCGCGGCCAGGGCGGGGGCGGTTTCTATCGGGTCGTGGGGCGTCCTTGGGCGTGTCCTCCGGGTGCTGGGTCAGGAGTTGTGGCGGCGGTGGGGGGTGGCCAGGGTGGCGAGGCGTTTTGGCAGGGTTTCCAGGCCGCCGGGCAGGAACAGCATGGCGGCGATCAGCACGGCGCCATAGAACAGGGGGCGCAGGGCTTCGGCGCCAGCCTCGCGCAAGGCGACCTCGTTGATCGCCGTGAGCGCCACCAGGCCGGCGATGGGGCCCCAGACGGTGGCGGTGCCGCCGACGATGACCCAGATCAGGACATAGACCATTTCGTCTACGTCGAAGCGGTTGGGGTTGACGGTGGTGAGGTAGTGGGCCAGCAGCGCCCCGGCCAGGCCGGCGAAGAACGAGGATATGACGAAGGCGGTCATGCGCGTGCGCCAGGTGTTCACGCCTACGGCCGCGGCCAGGCGGTCCTGCCAGTGGACGGCGTGGAAGGCGCGGCCCAGGGGGGAGTGTTCGATGCGCCAGAGGACGAACAGGCAGGATGCTGTCACGGGCATCGCCAAGTAGTAAAAGGCGGAGGGGGAGAAGAAGTCGAAGACGACGAAGCCGAGGTCGATGTCGGGGAAGGGCGGGATGCTTTTGATGCCCTTCGGCCCGCCGAACAGGCCGCGCAGCTGCTCCCATTTCCAGGAGAGGCGGATCGCCTCGCCGGCGGCGAAGGAGCCGATGAGGAAGTAGAAGCCCTTCATGCGCAGGAGCGGGAAGGAGAGCGCGAAGGCCACCAGGGCGCAGAGCAGGGCGCCGGACAGCATGGCCAGCGGCACCGGCAGGCCCGCCTTTTTGGCCAGCAGGGCCGAGGCATAGGCGCCCAGCCCCATGATGACGGCGTGGGCGAGGGAGTATTCGCCGGTGAGCGCCAGCAGACGGTAGCTGGCCACCAGCAGCACGTTGATCATGAGGAAGACCAGCAGTTCCTGCTGGGAGAATGTCACCAGCTGGGGGGCGGCCAGCAGCAGCGCCGCCAGGGCCAGGGCCAGGGCGGCGATCAGCGGGCGGCGGTGGCGACCGCCGGCCGCGGCGTCCTGGGTCAGCCAGGCGGCCAGCAGCGGCAGCAGGACCAGCAGCGACCACATGACGAGGGAGGCGGCGGTCATGCCCGTTCCGGCCGTCCGAACAGGCCGTGGGGGCGGACGATCAGCACCGCCAGCATCAGCAGCAGGCCCACCATGTCGGCCACCACCCCGTCCCAGAAGGTGGTGACGAAGGTGTTGACGAAGGCATAGATTATGGAGGCCGCCACGGCGCCTTCCAGGCTGCCGACGCCGCCGACGACGATGACGATGAAGGCGCCGACGATGACCGGATGGCCCATGAAGGGGCCGGTGGGCACGATGGTGGCGGTGAGCGCGCCGGCCGCCCCGGCCAGGGCCGCGCCCAGGGCCATGGCCAGGGTGCGGATGCGGGCGATGGAGATGCCCTGCAGGGCGGCGGCCTCGGCATCCTGGGCCACCGCGCGCAGCGCCTGGCCGAAGCGGCTTTTCTTCAGGAACAGCCACAGGGCCGCCAGCAGCAGGATGGCGAAGGCGATCACCGCCAGGCGCTGGCCCGAGATGGTGAGGGATTCGACGCCGAACAGGGAGACGCTTTCGTTGTAGGGGCCGGGGATCGATTTCTTGCGGACGCCGAACAGGGCCACGGCGCCGGCTTGCAGGATCAGCAGGGCGCCGATGGAGCAGATCAGCCCGCCCAGCGGGTTTTCCTGCATGGGGCGAAACAGCGTCCGTTCCATGAGCACGCCCACGGCGCCCACCGCCAGCACGGCGACGGCGACGCCCAGGAAGAACGGCAGCGCGTTCTGGTGGAAGACCCAGAACAGGGCATAGGCGCCGGCCATGTAGAGCTCGCCATGGGCGAAGTTGACGACCCGCATGACGCCGAAGATCAGCACCAGCCCCACCGCCACCAGGGCCAGATAGCTGGAGGCGTAGATGGCGTTCAGGCAGGTCTGGACGACGATAGCGATGTCCATGGGGCGAGGTCCATGGGCGGGGACGCAGCAGCCGGGGGGCGCAACAGCCGGGGCCGGCCGCGGCAGGCCCCGGCTGGAGCTAAAGGGTGGCGGGGGGCGTCAGGCGCGCTGGTACCACATCTCGCCCATTTCCTCGAACTTCTCGATCATGAGGTCGCCGTGCATCGCCCACCATTCGGGGATGTTCTTGAACTCCACGATCACCGCCTTGCCGTTCTGGATCTGCACCACGGGCCAGTTGCCGACCAGGGCGTTGTCGATGCCGAACAGCTCTTTGCCCCACCACTTGGCCTCGCCGAAGGCGTGGGCGCCGACGCCGCCCTGCTTCATGCCCGCCAGCACGGCGGCCGGTTCGATGGAGCCGGCCTTGCGGGCGCCGTCCAGCCACAGGTCGAGGATGGAGGCGTATTCCCACGACACCGCGCCCCACTGGCCGGGATAGCGCTGGTTGTAGGTCTGGAAGAAGCCGTTGGGGTCGGCAAAGTTGATGCGGGGGTCGTTCAACGCCGGGTCGTCGAAATCGGGGAACTGGAAGATCACGCCCTCCATGAACTCTTCGGAGGTGTTGGCGACGATGTCGGCGTAGAAATCGGCGGTGCAGGAGACGATCTGGCCGCCATAGCCCTGGACGTAGGCCTGTTTGCAGAGCTCGTTCACGAACTCGGCATAGGCGGTGTCCAGGCACAGGATGTCGGGGCTGGACGCCAGCATGGAGGTCATCACCGGCGCGAAGTCGGTGGTGGCGATGTCGAAGAAGATCACGTCCTTGACCTCGATGCCGTGGGCCGCGAAGGCGGCGAGGTAGGTTGCCACCGAGGGCCGGCCAATGGCGTCGTCCTGGGCGCAGATCACGGCGGTTTTCGCCTGGGGCATGTTTTCGGCCAGCCACCAGACGCCGGTGAGGTTGTAGATGGGGTGGACCTCGGCCGGGGCCACCAGGAAGGGCGTGTCGGGCGAAAGGTCCGACGGCAGCAGGGTGGAGACCAGCATTTCGGCGCGGTTGGCGACCGGCGTGACGGCCGGCATGGTGTCGCCGCCCAGCATTTCGATGAAGGAGACGCCGTCTTCGGCGATCAGCTTCTGGGCGCCGGTGCGGGCCTTGTCGGGCAGGTATTCGTTGTCGTAGGGGACGATTTCGACCCGGTAGCTTTCGCCGCCGATCTCGACGCCGCCGGCCGCGTTCTTCTGTTCGGCCCAGATTTCGCAGCCATAGAGGCCGGGCAGGCCCCAGGCCGCCACATCGCCGGTGAGCGGCGCCAGGAAGCCGATTTTGACGGTGCTGGCCGCGCGGGCCGGCGGAGGGCCGGCCAGGGTGGTGGCGGCACCGGCCGCCAGGGCCGAGCTGGCGAGAAAGCGGCGGCGGTTGAGTTTTCCGAAGGACATGGCTCTGCCTCCCCTGTTTTCCTTTGGCCGGGCGGCGCCCGGGCCGAGCCTGGAGGCCATGATTGCCCAGGCGGCGCGCGTGTTCAAGCATTGTCTGGGGCAAACGTTGTCTGGGGATGGCGTTGTCTGGGGATGGCGGGGGAGCGGCGGGGGCCTGTCTTGCGGGCTTTCTGGCTGGCGTTTCGGGGGGCGGGGCCGGGTTTGCACGCGCCAGCCTCGGCGCGCGGCCGTCCGGGGGCGGCGCGAGAGAAAGCGCCCCACGCCCCCGCACCACTTGCCCCCACCGCCCCACCGGAGGCGGTGCAATCTGAAAACCCGCCCCAACTCTTGACGCGCGGGGGGGGGGGGGGGGGGGGGGATTGGGGGGCTATGCCGCCGCCTCCATCTGCCTGCGCCGGTCGTAGTCGGATTTGGAGATGAAGTGGACTTGCGGCCACACCCGAGAGCCCTCCGTCTCATACCACAGCTTGTCGATGATTTCCAGGCGCACATCCAGGATGCTGCCACCGTTACCGGCATCCGGGCCGATCAACCGCTCGACCCCGGCGTCATAGACGATGCGCACGTCCAGAAGAGGTTCGTCGTCCAGGTCGAAGTCGGGTTCGACGCCGATGGTGACGATGTCGATGTCGTCGAAGCGGGCCTTGAAGGCCGCCTCCGCGATCTGGCGCACCTGCTGCTCGGTCATCGCAGCCTCCTGTCGTGTTCGTTGCCTGGGTAGCACGTAAATAGCATATGGGCGATGGGATTGCGCCTGGAATCTGTGTCTGCCCGCTGGGAGCGGGGGCGGGCCCCTGCCCTGCCGAGCGCGCTGGGCTGGCCCGCGGGGCCGTGGCGTTGCGTGGGGGGGTGGGGGGTGGTATGGACGCTGGCGGAGGGCCGGGCGCAGGGCCGGGGCCGCGACAGGATGGGAGAGCGAGGCCATGAGCGACGATGTGAAGATGTGGGGCGGCGAGGAGTTCTGGGGGATCGGCTATGAATACGATCCCATGTTCTTTCTGACCGACCGGCAGAAGCGCATCCAGAGAGACCTGATGGAGCTTTGCCGGACGACGCTTAGCGTCAACGCCCTGGAGTCGGACAAGGAGTTCATCTTTCCGCGCAAGAATTTCGAGGCGCTGGCCTCCATGGGCCTGCTGGGCCTGTTCGTGCCGGAGGAGCTGGGGGGGATGGGCGAGAACCATGTGGCCATGGCCATGGTGTGCGAGACCGTGGCCCGCTATGGCTGCCCTTCGACCGCCATGTGCCTGACCATGCATTACGGCGCCTGTTCGGCGGCGCTGTTCCGCCAGCGCGGCAACGACGCTGTGCGCGACATTCTGCGGCGCCTGGACAAGGATGTGCTGGTGGGCACCCTTTCCTATTCCGACCCGGAGACGGGTTCGCATTTCTGGTATCCGGTTTCGTCGGGGGCCGAGGCCACCGCCGATGGCTGGAAGGTGACCAAGAAGTCCTCGTGGACCACCTCGGGCGGCTTTGCCGACTGGTATATCGTGCAGACCACCAGCCCGGATTTCGGCGGCGACTATTCCGACCTTTCGGTGTGGCTGATCCTGGCCGACGAGGTGGAGGCCGATGTCGCCGGCTGGGACGGCATGGGGATGCGCGGCAACCAATCGGGCGCGCTGCTGGTGGACGGCGTGGAGATTCCCGCCAACCGCATGGTGGGGCCGAAGGGCGACGGCGCCATTTCCAACGACGAGACGGTGGATCCGTTCTTCCTGATCAACTCGTCCTGCGCCTGGAACGGCATCGCCATGGCCATGATCGACCTGGCGAAGCGCCACACCACGCGCAAGAAGCATGCGGATGTGGGGCTGCGGGTGTGCGATTACCCGACCATCCAGGACTATGTGGGCGAGGCCATTATCGGCACCAATGCCAGCCGCATGATGACCTATGGCATGGCGCGCGCCCTGGACGATTGCAGCGCCAATTGCGACTGGTCGATCCATGACGATCTGGAGGCTGCGCCCCGTTCCGTGCTGCTGAACCAGCTGTGGCAGGTGAAGTTCCAGGCGGCCAAGAATGTGCATGAGGTTTCCGACAAGATGCTGCACGCCTGCGGCGGCAGCGCCTACAAGGCCGGGCTGGGGATGGAACGGCTGCTGCGCGACGCCAAGGCGGGCTGGGTGATGGGGCCGACCAACGAGGTGCTGCGCCAGTTCGTGGGCAAGCATGCGCTGCTGGGCTTCGATTCCCTCGATTACTGGAATACGGCCATCAATCAGCGCTCGATCGACAACGAGGTGAAGAAGATGTCGGCGGCCGAGAAGAAGGCGCTGGCCGACCGCCTGTTGTCGGAAGCTGCCGCGGCCGAATAGCGGCGGGCGGATAGCCGGGGCCGAACGGCATTGGCAGGGCCGCGGGCGGGACGCTGGCGGTTGTGAGAGCTTCGTGACGGCGGTGCCCGGTGGCGCGGGGCGGTGTGCTGCGCCGGTGCTGGCCAGGGCGCTGCCGGGGCCGGGCGAGCGGGCGGGACCGGCGGCGCGGGCCATCGCCCGGCGGTTGTGGCCGGGCGGGCGGGTGCTGCGCGCCCAAACGATGGCGGGGGACAGTTCGGCGCCGCTGGCGCTGGAGTTCGTTCTGCCTCGGCGGCGCTGTTTTGCGGTGGTTCGGCGGGGGGCCGGTGCCTGGCGCGAGGCGCGGCTGCTGGCCGCCCTGCGGCGCTGGGGGCTGCCGGTGCCGGCGCCGCTTCATGCCGGGCGCATATACAGATCGGGGTGCGGATCGGGGGGCGCGGGCGGCCCGTTCGTGGCGATGGAGCTGTTGGCGGGGGAGAGCGATTACGACCCGCAGGATCGCGATGGCGCCGCCCTGGAGATGGCGGCCTTTCTGGCCCGGCTGCATATGCGCGCGCCGGGTGGGCGCTTTTCCTTCCTGCCGCGGCTGACGGCGCCGCTTCAGCTGGTCGGGCCGGGGCGGGCCGAGGAGCCGCCTCTGCTGGCGGCGCGGGCGGTGCTGGAGGCGGCGCCGGTGGCGGGCGGCGGCCAGCGGCTGCTGCATGGCGATTTCTGGCCCGGCAACCTGTTGTGGCGGGGCGGCAGGCTGGCGGCGGTGGTGGATTGGGAGGATGCGGCCATCGGCGACCCGCTGGCCGATGTGGCCATCGCCCGCTGCGACCTGGCCTGGGGCTTCGGGTGGCGGGCCATGGAGGTTTTCACGCGCCGCTATGGGGCGCTGACCGGATTCGACCTGGCCGGGCTGGCACTGTGGGATATTGCCGCGGTTCTGCGCCAGGCGCCCCATGGCGGCGACTATGCCGAAGGCTGGCAGGAGCTGGGGCGGGTGGATGTGACCCGGGACGCCATCGCGGCGGTTCATCGCCGCCTGGCGCGGGAGGCAATGGCGGCGGCGACGGCGTGACGGGATAATCGGGGGGACGTCAGGAGCGGGGGCGTTCCTTCTTTGGGTCGTAGAAGGGGAAGGGGACGACGACGGCCGGGATACGCTTCTGGTGGCCGTCCATCTTGCCCACTTCCAGCTCGGTGCCAGGCTCGGCGCAGGAGATGTCCAGGCGGGCCAGGGCGATGTTTTTGTCCAGCAGCGGCGATTTCATGCCGGAGGTGACGGTGCCGACGCGGGCGCGGCCGACATGGACGCCATCGCCGTGGGCGGCCGCCTCGTTGCCCGCCAGTTCCAGCCCCGCCAGGCGCCGCTGCGGGTGGGCCTTGCGCCGTTCCAGGGCGGCACGGGCGATGAAATCGCGGGTGTTGGAGCGCAGCGCCACGGTGAAGCCGATGCCGGCCTCGAAGGGATCGGTGGTGTCGTCGAACTCCTGGCCGGCGAAGATGAGGCCGGCCTCGATGCGCAGCATGTCCAGGGCCTCCAGCCCCAGGGGGAGGATGCCGAGCGGGCGCCCGGCTTCGAACACCGCATCCCAGACCTGGGGCGCGTGTTCGGGGTGGCACCAGACCTCGTAGCCCAACTCGCCGGTGTAGCCGGTGCGCGAGACCACCACCGGCACGCCGGTCGCAGAGCCGATGCGCCCGACGGTGAAGCGGAACCAGGCCAACTCGTCGAGGCGGGGGCGGGCCGGGGGTGTCCAGACGATGGCGGCCAGCAGCTCGCGGCTTTTCGGGCCCTGGACGGCGAGGTTGTGGAGCTGATCGGTGGAGCTGCGGACCAGGCAGCGCAGGCCGCGCTCGGCAGCCTGGCGGCGCAGCCATTCGCCGCCGACATCGCTGCCGCCGACCCAGCGGAAGCCGTGCTGGGACATGCGCATCAGGGTGCCGTCGTCGATCATGCCGCCATGGGGGTAGCACATGGCCGAATAGACCACCTGGCCTTCGGACAGGCGCGTGGCGTCGCGGGTGAGCGTGGTTGCCATCAGCTGTTCGGCGTCGGGGCCGGTGATTTCGAATTTGCGCAGGGCCGAAAGGTCCATGGCGATGACGGCTTCGCGGCAGGCCCAGTATTCGGCCATGGCGCCATGGGCGGGGTAGTGGGACGGCAACCAGTAGCCGTTGTATTCGGCGAAGTTGCGGGTGAGGGCGGCGGTGCGGGGGTGGAAGCCGGTCTCTTTGGTGAGCTGGGGGTCGGAGTCGGGCATGGCTCTGAAGGCGATGGCCTTTTTGAAGAGGTTGTCGGGGGGGTAGATGCGCAGCAGGATGTCGGTGGGGTTCCAGCCATTGGCGGGGTCGATGGCGTCGGGGCAGGCCGAATTGACGCAGACCGCATCCTGCAGGGCGCGGCAGAGGACATAATCGCCTGGGCGCGACCAGGGTTCATCCAGGTAGATCCGATGGTTGTCGTCCAGCAGGGAGTTGTAGAAGAAGTTCATCGCCTGCCAGCCCTTGCGGGGCTTCACGCCCCAGGGGGCCAGCTGGGCGTTGAAGTTGTCGGTGCAGTTGGGGTGGCCGGGATAGCCGACGTCGTCGTAATATTTGGCGGTGCAGGCGAAATTGAAGCTGTCGTGGCGGCCGACCGTGTCCTGGACGATCTCGATGGAGGGTTCCAGATCGGCGTCGAACAGCTTGGAATAGAGGCCCGGGGCGGGATAGGCGGCGCCCAGCAGCGCGCGGGTGGCGGTGGGGTCGATGTCGCGCTCAAGGCCGCGTTCCAGCTTTGCCAGGGAGATGGCCTGGAAGTCGGAACATTCGCGGCCTTCGATGTCGAGAATCTGGATGTATTCGCCCTGGCGCACCTCGTAGGCGTGGGCGGTGCCGGCCGGGATGCGGTGTTCGTAGCGCGGCTGGGCCAGGGGGGCGGGGATGCTGCGCTGGGCGGCCAGATGGGGATCGGCGCGGGTGACGAACAGATCCAGCGGGCTGGCGGTGGCGTGACCGGAGGCGGCCATGGCCGGGGCCGGGGCGGCCAGCAGCGCGGTGGCGTCGCGCTCGACGGCAAGGGTGGCGTGCTGGCCGGCGGGGGTGTCGGGGGCGAACAGGCGGATGGCGCGGGCGAAGGCGCAGGTGAGATCCCTGGCGCGCAGGGCCGCCAGCAGGGCGGCGGCGGCCGGGCCGCCTTCGGCCAGCATGGCGCGCAGGCCGGTGGCCGGGCCGTGGCCGGGGTGGCCGAGCAGGCCGGGTTGCTCCTTGCCGTCGGCGGCGAAGGCGACGATTTCGCACATCTGGCCGCCTTCGCGGTTGACGATTTTCAGGCTGTCGCCGGCGAACAGGCGCAGGGCGAGGGAGCCGCGGCCGGGGATGGGGTAGCGTTCTACGCCGGGGGGCAGGCGGCGGATGCCGGGGAGCAGCAGGCGCGGGCGGGGGGCGGCCCCGGCGATGGCAACAGCATCCGTGGCAGCGTCCATGGCAGCAGCCTCCAGACGTCCGGCCCGCGAGGGTAGGAAGGCCGCTGGGGAGTGTCAAGGCGGCGGCGCGGGCGGCGATGCCTTATACTCTCTATAGTACTCTCCTTCCTACGGCTCCCCTCCCCCGGCATGCGGCGAAGCCATGAGCGAGCTTTCCCTGGGCCACGGCCTGGCCTTCGAAGACCTCTATTGCCGCGACAAGCTGGCGCGGCTGGACGCCATCTTCGTGGCGGGGCTGGAGGCGGGGCTGGCGCGGCGGCTGGGCGAGGGGCGGACCGATCCCGCCGGGCTGGGGGAGCGGCAGCTCTCCCGGCTGCTGGTGGAGCTGGCGCCGGTGCTGGAGGATTTTCTGGGCGAGCTGTTCGGGGTCGGCGGCGAGCTGGCGGCCCAGCGCGGCGCGCATGAGCGGCTGGCGCCTATCGCCGCCTGCAAGCGCGATTTCATCCGGCGGCGCGCCGCCAGGGCCTTTGCGCCCGGCGATCTGGAGGGGGAGGACGGCGAGGCGCTGCAAAAGCGGGTGGAGGCGCTGCTGGGGGCGCCGCTGGAGGAGCTGGCCTTTGCGCGGGCGGTGCTGGCCTGGCTGGGGGACGAGGAGGCCCATGGCGAGGCGCTGGAGCATGCCACCCGCTTTGCCGCCTGGGCGGTGCTGACGGCGGCCGGGCGGGCGCGCTGGCGCAAGAGCGCGCTGTTCGCCCTGCCGCAGAAGATCGACCCGGCCCACCTGGTGGCTGCCCGCGAGGTGGAGGTGGACGGCGTGGCCATGCTGGCCGCCCAGCCGGAGCGGCGGCGGCGGCGCGAGGGCTTTGCGCTGACCGATGGCGGCATGGACGGGCCGCGCGCCCTGGCCCAGGCCAGCTATTGCATTTTTTGCCAGCGCCAGGGCAAGGACAGCTGCCGCCACGGGCTGAAGGACAAGCGGGGCGGCTTTGCCCGCTCGCCGGGCGGGGTGGCGCTGGCCGGCTGCCCGCTGGACCAGAAGATCGGCGAGATGAACCTGCTGAAGGCGCGGGGGCGCAGCCTGGCGGCGCTGGCGGTGGCCATGGTGGACAACCCGCTGTGCGCCGCCACCGGCCATCGCATCTGCAACGACTGCATGAAGGCCTGCATCTATCAGCGCCAGGAGCCGGTGGACATTCCCCAGATCGAGACGCGGGCGCTGAAGGATGTGCTGGCGCTGCCCTGGGGGGTGGAGATCTACAGCCTGCTTTCGCGCTGGAACCCGCTGAATCTGGAACGGCCGCTGCCGCGTCCGGCCACGGGACGGCGGGTGCTGGTGGTGGGGCTGGGGCCGGCGGGCTTTACCCTGGCCCACCATCTGCTGAACGACGGCCATGCGGTGGTGGCCATCGACGGGCTGAAGATCGAGCCGCTGGCGGCGGAGCTTTCCGGCCGGGACGGGCGGGGGCGACGGCGGCCCTTGCGCCCGGTGCGCGACATGGCGGCGCTGGCCGAACCGTTGGACAAGAGGGCGATGGCGGGGTTCGGCGGGGTGGCGGAATACGGCATCACGGCGCGCTGGGACAAGAATTTCCTGAAGCTGGTGAGGTTGCAGCTGGAGCGGCGGGCGGCCTTTCGCATGTATGGGGGGGTGCGCTTCGGCGGCACGCTTTCCATCGCCGGGGCGTTCGCGGCCGGATTCGACCATATCGCGCTGTGCGCCGGGGCGGGGCGGCCCACCGCCATCGCCATGCCGGGGGCGCTGGCGCGGGGCGTGCGCATGGCGTCGGATTTTCTGATGGCGTTGCAGCTGACCGGCGCCGGGCGGGACGACGCCATCGCCAATTTGCAGCTGCGTCTGCCGGTGGTGGCGATCGGGGGCGGCCTGACGGCTATCGACGCCGCCACCGAGGCCAGGGCCTATTACCCGGCGCAGGTGGAACGGTTTTTGCGCCGCTATGAGATTTTGGCGCGCGAGCGGGGCGAGGCGGCGGCGCGGGCGGGCTGGAGCGACGAGGAACGGGAGATCGGCGAGGTGTTCCTGGATCATGGACGCGCCATTCGCGCCGAGCGGCGGGCGGCGCAGGCGGCGGGACGGAAGCCGGATATCGACGCCCTGATCGACCGCTGGGGCGGCGTGACCGTCGCCTATCGGCGCGAGCTGGCGGCCGCGCCCAGCTATCGGCTGAACCACGAGGAGGTGGCGCTGGCGTTGGAGGAAGGCATCCGCATCGCGCCGGGGCTGATGCCGGTGGCGGTGGAGGTGGACCGGCGCGGCCATGCCCGTGCGGTGCGTTTCCGGGACGAGGCGGGCCAGACGCGAAGCCTTGCCGCCGGGGCGGTGCTGGTGGCGGCCGGCACCCAGCCCAACACCGTGCTGGCCAGAGAGGAGGACGGGCTGGCCCTGGACGGGCGCTATTTCCAGGCCATCGACGAGGCGGGAAAGCCGGTGACGCCGGAGGCATCGGCCAAGCCGGCGCACACCCATGTGCTGGCCCATCTGGCCGGCGACGGGCGGGCGGTGAGCTTTCACGGCGATCTGCATCCGGGCTTTGCCGGCAATGTGGTGAAGGCCATGGGCGGGGCGAAGCGGGCGGCGCCGGTGGTGAGCGCCCTGATGGCGCGGCTGGAGCGGCGCGCCGGTGGGGGCGAGGACGAGGGCGCTTTTTTCGCCAGGCTGGACGATTTGCTGCTGGCGCGGGTGGCGGCGGTGCGCCGCCTGGCGCCGGCCATCGTGGAGGTGGAGATCGAGGCCCCGGCGGCGGCGGCGGCCTTCCGCCCCGGCCAGTTTTACCGCTTGCAGAACCTGGAGAGCTGCGCGGCGCGGGCCGACGACGGCACGGTGCTGGCGATGGAGCCGCTGGCCATGACCGGGGCCGCCATCTCTGCCGACCGGCGCCGGGTGGCCATCGTGGGCTTGCAGATGGGGGGGTCGTCGGACCTGATGGAGCGCCTGCGACCGGGGGAGCCGGTGGCGCTGATGGGGCCGACCGGGACGGCCAGCACGATCCCGGAGGGCGAGACCGTGCTGCTGGTGGGCGGCGGGCTGGGCAATGCGGTGCTGTTTTCCATCGGCCAGGCCATGCGCCGGGCGGGCTGCCGCGTGCTTTATGCCGCCGGCTATCGCCGCATCGCCGACCGATACAAGGCGGACGAGATCGAGGCGGCGGCGGATGTGGTGCTGTGGGCCTGCGAGCAGGCCCCAGGATTTCGCCCCACCAGGGCGCAGGACCGCGCCTATGTGGGCCATGTCGTGGCGGCTTTGCTGGCGTTTCAGGCGGAGGGGGCGGGCGGAGCGGGAATTGCCCTGGGCGAGGTGGACCGCATCGTCTGCATCGGCTCGCAGCCCATGATGGCGGCGGTGAAGGCGGCCCGTCACGGCCCGCTGAGGGCGCATCTGAAGCCGGGGCATATCGCCATCGCCTCTATCAACAGCCCGATGCAGTGCATGATGAAGGAGATCTGCGCCCAATGCCTGCAAGCGCGCATCGACCCGCAGAGCGGGGCCGAACTGGCACCGGTGTTTTCGTGCTTTGCCCAGGACCAGGAGATGGACGGGGTGGATTTCGACGCCCTGGGCCAGCGGCTGGCCCAAAACGGGGTGCAGGAAAAGCTGACCCGGCTGTGGGTGGGCCGCAGCTTGGCCGGCTTGCGCCCCGAAGGCGGCGGGGGCTAGCGTTGGGGCGGGGTTCGGGGGGCGCGGAATGAAGGTTCTGGTGGTGATGGCGCATCCGCGCCGCGATTCGCTGACCGGGCAGGTGGCCGATGCGGTGATGGCGGGGCTGGCCGAGGCGGGCCATGAGGCCGAGCTGGCCGACCTTTATGGCGAAGGCTTCGACCCGACGATGGCCCCGCCGGACGAACCCGACTGGGAGCGCGAGGACAAACGCTATTCCGCCGCCGTGCAGGCGGAGGTGGAACGGCTGAACCGCAATCGGGCCATCGTGCTGGTGTTTCCCATCTGGTGGTGGTCGTTTCCCGCCATGATGAAGGGCTGGATCGACCGGGTGTGGAACAAGGACATCGCCTATGGCAGCCGCAAGCTGAGCCACCGGCGGGCGCTGGCGATCGGGCTTTCGGCCGGCAGCGCGGAGGGCTATGCCGAAGATGGCTACGACAAGGCGATGGAAACCGAGATCGTCGCCGGGCTGTTTTCCTATTGCGGCATCGAGGATGGGCGGTTGGCGTTTCTCCATGGTTCTACGGAGGGCGGGGAGCGCGCCGGCGAGGTGGTGGCCGAAGCGCGCGAGCTGGGGCGCGGGCTTCTGGAGGGGGTGGGGGAGGATCAGGCTGGGGGGGCTTGGCGCGACGGCGGACTGAAGGGCCCCGCCGGGCGGCACCGCCATCCCCCCCAAGGTGGCCCCAGGCCGTTCGAGCGGGTGTCGGATGGGTGCTGCGCGGCGGCTGCGCGGCAGGCCCGTGACAGTTGCGTGACAGGCGTGTGACAGGCGGAAGCGCGCGCAGAGGGACGCGTGAAAAATTTTCTGGAAAGTTGTTGACAGCACCCCGGCTTTCCAACAGATTCGTTTGCAACGGTTCTGTTGGAGAACGACGATGAAGCTCAAGAAGGCCGGAGGGAACTGGGTCGAGGGGGACCGGTTCTTCAACCGGAGCGCCGAGATCGAGGCGCTGACGGAGCGGGTGGGGAATGGAACCCACACCCTGCTGACCGCGCAGCGGCGGATGGGCAAGACCAGCCTGGTGCGGGAGCTGCTGCGCCGCCTGGGGGACGAGGGGCGCTTCGAGACGATCTTCGTCGACCTGGAGGATGCGTCCGTTCCGGCGGACGCCATCGCCGAGATCAGGCTGCGGTCGAGGGCGGCGCAAGGCGTGCGGGGCCGAATCGCAGCCCTGTTCGCCAACGTTCTGCCGACGGAGGTCGGTGTCGGCGGCCAGGTTCCGGCGCTGGCCAGTGCGGATGTACGGATGAAGCTGCGCGCCGGGATCGACGCCGGCAACTGGCGGCACAAGGGCGACAAGGTGTTCGCGGCCCTGGCGGGAGGCAAGCGGCCGGTGGTGCTGGCGATCGACGAACTGCCGATCCTGGTCAACCGGCTGCTCAAGGGAGACGATGACCGGATTACGGCGGAGCGCAAACGGGTAGCGGACGAATTCCTGAGCTGGCTGCGCAAGAACGGCCAGGAGTATCGGGGCCGAATCGTCATGATCGTCTCTGGCAGTGTGAGCCTGGAACCCATCCTGCGACAGGCCGGACTGAGCGCCCACGCGAACATCTTCTCCTCCTTCGACCTGAAACCCTGGCGCGAGGAGACCGCAATGGCCTGCCTCGGCGCCTTGGGGGAGGCTTACAACCTCGATCTTCCCGACACCGTCCGCCGCGACATGTGCCGACGGCTGCGCTGTCAGATCCCTCACCATGTGCAGCGGTTCTTCGATTTTCTGCACGAAGATCTGCGCCAGAACGGCCGGCGCGCCGCCTCGCTTGAAGATGTGGAGCGCGTCTATGGCCACGAGATGCTCGGTACCCGGGGGCAGATGGATCTGGAGCATTACGAAGGCCGGCTGAGAATGGTTCTGGGCAAAGAGGGTTATCGGGTTGCCCTGGAAATGTTGACCGAGGCTGCGGGTCGCGGCGGCCGGCTGGGCGGCGACGCCATCGCCCGGTATCGCGAGTCCACCGCCGCCGGGGGGAGCGGCACGCTTCCGGTCGAGGATGTGCTGCGCACGCTGGAACATGACGGGTATCTGGAGAAACGGGGCGACGGCTATCGCTTCGTATCCGGTTTGCTGGAAGACTGGTGGTGCGTCCGTTACGGCCGGTCCGGCGCTTCGTCCGCGCCGCCCGGCGGCGAGGCCGGCCGGAGTGCCAGGCGATGACCGCCATCCGGAAATACAACCCGGGCTTCCTTAGCGACGACGAGCTGGTGGCGTCGTTCTGCGTGCGGAAGAGCGCGTTCGAGTCGATCATGGAGATGCTGCGCGAGTGCGCCGGGAGCGCGAACCCGCACCAGATCGTGATTGGACCACGCGGAAGCGGGAAGACGAGCCTGCTGCTGCGGGTCGCGGTGGAAATACAGCGAGATGCCGGGTTGTCGTCTGCCTTTTTCCCCATCGTGTTTGCGGAGGAAAGCTATGAGGTCGCCAACGCCGGGGAGTTCTGGCTGGAATGCCTGTCTCGCCTGGCCGACCGGGCGCCGCAACGGGAGGGTGGACCCGATCTGCGCCGCAGCTGCGAGGATTTGCGCGCCATCCGCGACGACCGGATGCTGGGCGATCTTTGCCTCGGCGCTCTGCTGGACTTTTCGGAGCGGGAAGGCAAGCGGCTTGTGCCGATGGTGGAGAACCTGAACATGATGTTCGGGGACATGGCGGATGGCGATGCGGGATGGCGGCTGCGAAAGGTTCTTCAAACCGAGCCGAGGATCGTCCTGATCGCGAGCGCGACCAGCCGCTTCGACGAGATCGACAACCCGGAGCACGCCCTTTACGACCTGTTCCGAACCCTGACCCTGCGCCCTCTCGACACGGAGGAATGCGGCGTTCTGTGGGAGGCGGTGTCCGGCCGGAGCGCCCCGCTTGAGACGATTCGTTCGCTGGAAATCCTCACCGGCGGCAGCCCGAGACTGCTCGCAATCGTGGCCCGTTTCGGCGCGGGGCGATCCTTTCGCGATCTCATGGGCGACCTGCTGGATCTGATCGACGACCATACGGAATATTTCAAGGGTCATCTCGAATCGCTCCCGGCCCAGGAGCGGCGGGTTTATCTCGCCCTTGCCGACCTGTGGAAACCGGCACTGACCAAGGAGATTGCGGACCGGGCACGGCTGGAGACGAACACATGCAGCGCCCAGCTTTCCCGCCTGATCGAACGTGGCATTGTGCACGTGGCGGGCGGCAGCGTCCGGCGCAAGCAGTATTATCTGAGCGAGCGCCTTTACAACATATATTACCTGCTGAGGCGCCGGAGCGGGCCGGATCGTCTGATCGAGGCGCTTATCCGTTTCATGGCGTCGTATTACTCGCCGCGTGAGCTGAAGGATATTGGCGTTCGTATCGTCCAGGAGGCAGAGGGGGTCGATACGAAGATGCGTTCGCTGCACCAGTTCGCGTTCGCGCAATTGATAGAACTGCCGGCCCTGGCTGGAAACCGTGAAGAATTGCTCAAGGCGGTGCCCCCGGAACTCAGAGGGGTTTTCGAGCCGGGTGCAGAGTTTCTGGGTGCGGCGAGGCCGGACGGTGAACCGGCCGGCCGGCCCGATATGGAGATGGACGAGCGTTCGGAAGCGGTGGCCGCGAAGGCGCTTTTCGACAAGGCGGTTGCGCTGGGTAAGCAGGAGCGGGTGGAGGAGGCCTTGGCCGTCTATAACGAGGTGGTGCGTCGATTCGGAGGCAGTCGGACTCCCGATCTCCTCAAAACGATCGCGATGACCTTCATCAACAAAGGTGTCATGCTCGAAATGTTGAATAGGATGGGGGAAGCGCTAACCGTTTACGACGAAGTCATGCATCGATTCGACGGTAGTCAGGCACCCGATCTTCTCGAAATGGCCGCAGTGGCTCTCGTCAATAAGGGAACTGTGCTCGGCATGCTGGATCGGCCGGAGGAGGCATTGACCGCCTACGACGAGGCCATACACCGATTTGGAGAGGGACAAACTCCCATTCTCCCGGGGACAATCGCGAAGGCCCTCGCCAACAGAGGAGTCGCGCTTAGCAGGCTGAATCGACAGGAGGAAGCCCTGACCGTCTACGACGAGGTTATACATCGATTCGGTGATAGCCGGGCACCCGATCTTCCCAAAATGACCGCGGTGGCCCTTGTCAATAAAGGGATTGCGCTCGGCATGCTGAATCGGCTGGAGGAAGCCCTGGCCGTCTACGACGAGGCCATTCGTCGATTCGATGCTAGCCAGGCACCCGATCTTCTCGAAATGACCGCGGTGACCCTTGTCAATAAGGGGATTGTGCTCGACAAGCTGAATCGGCTGGAGGAAGCTCTGACCGCCTACGACGAGGCCATTCGTCGATTCGGGGAGAGTCGGACCCCTGACCTCGTCGAAATAGTTGCGCAGGCCCTCTTCCACAAGGGAGGTGCACTCGGCAGGCTGAATCGGTTGGAGGAAGCCTTGGCCGCTTGTGACGAGATCATACGTCGATTCGGGGAGACTCAGACTCCTGCTCTTCTCAAAGCAGTTGCGCAGGCTCTCGTCAACAAAGGAAACGCTCTCAACATGCTGAACCGGCCGGAAGGAGCTTTGGCCTGTTATGATGAAGTGGTGCGTCGATTTGGGGGAGACGAGTCCCCCGCACTCCGCATGCCGACTGAGTTTGCACTCCTCAGGAGAGCGGAACTGGAGTTGGAGCGCGGGTGGCACGATGCGGCTATCGAGACGGCGAGTCGGGCGCTCAGCCGGAATCTTACGGAGTTGTCGGTGCGATGGTGGGTTCACCTGGTCCGGGCGAAAGCGTGCCTTGCCGGGGGGGATGCGTTTGCCTGTGAGCGGGATGTCGAGGCCGTGCTGGCGATCCTGCCGGAGCTTCAGCCTCTTGCAGGGGAGAATGTGGACAGCTTGATGGAATTGGCCGTCGGGATCGGGGCGGAGCGGATGCGGGAGTTGATTCAAGCATCGCCGGCGGTGGATCTTTTGCTGCCGCTTACGACCGCGTTGGAGTGGGAGTTGGGGTTGAAGCCGCGAGTGGCGCGGGAGGTCGAGGAAGTTGCCAGAGACATCCGGCGGAGTCTGGGGAAGCTTAGGGAGGCCCGCGCGGCTGGCGTTGGGTAGGGAGACGATGGGCCGGAGGGTGGCGATCCCTGCGGGGATTCGGCCCGGGCCGGCGAGGTGGCTGGCGCCCGGTGCCGAACCGGTTGCGCATCCGGCAGGCGGGGCGGTCTATGTGCCTGCGGGTGGGGAAAGGTGGCGGCGGGAGAGGTCGAGTTCGCCGGGGTTGCGGGCAAGTGCCAGCTCTTGCCCCGGCCGCGACGGTTCCATGAAGGTGATCGCCCGGTAGAAATCGTCCAGCGCCACGAAAATGCCGTTCGCCTTCGCCCATTGACGCATGCGCGGGTTGGTGGCGTGCTCCCAGGAGAGAATTTCTACCCGCCAACCGCGGCGGTGCATACGCTCCAGAGTCGCATGAAACCCGGCGCCTTCCAGGTATCCCGCGCCATCGCCGGTGAGCAGCACCACGATTCCGGGATCGCCGTTGTCATCCAGCGCATCTTCCAACATGCGCAGTTGCAGCCAGCGATCGGGCACCTCCTGTTCGCTCCCGGCGACATTTCCCCGGTCGAACAGATAGACCTTCACTCCGCGGCTTTCCAGGCGATTCCACAATTGCCGCATTTCCGGGGGCACGGAACCGGCGGCCTGCGCCCTTTCCAGCGGCCGGTCGGCATGGGCAAGGCGCAGCATGTTCTCGAAGTGGATCCGCACACGATAGCGAGCATCCGGCCCTTCGCCGTGTTGCTCGGCAAGGCGTTGCGCTTCGTGGAGAATGTTCGAGTTGTCCCAGTAGATGAACACACGTTCCATTAGTCGTTCTCCATAAAGCAACAGGAAACGAAAGCGGCAAAATGAGCGATAATACATGCGCGGCTAGCGCCGCCATGTCAAGCGTGCGGCCAGGCGGCGGGTAGAGATTCGCGCGCCCCTGAGAGAACGGCGAGCGAAGGCCACGAAGCCGAAACCCGCCCTGCCCCGGGTGCGGCGATGGCGGGCTGAAGGCCCGGGCCCCGCCGCCGGCTTGCCCCAAATCGTTCGGGTGGGTGTCGAGCAGCGGCCGCGCGGCGGCCTTGTGGCAGGCGGTGGTGGGGCGTCCGGGGTGGGCCCGCCTGCCGTGTGCCCGTTGCCTTATGGCATCCACTCGATGGTGCCGGCACCCGGGCCGACGATGGCGATGACCAAGCCGATGACGGCGACACCCAGGCTGACGACGGCGATGAAGGCCTGGACGATGCGAGTCACGGCCCGTTCGATGCGGGCCTCGACAAACTGCTTGATGTTTTCGATGTCATCTTTCGTTGCGATGCTTTCGGGGGCCGCCTCGCGCAGGGCTTCGGCAGGGGCTTTCGAATTGTCGCAAAGGACGAAAACATTCTTCATTTTCCTTCAGAACTTGCTAATGACATACAGGTTACACGGCGAACACCGGCATATCAAGCGTGCGGCCAGACGGCGGGCGGAGATTCGCGCCCCCTGCGAGAACGGTGAGCGGAGGCTACGAAGCCGAAACCCACCCTGCCCCGGGTGCGTTGGTGTTGAGCTGAAGGCCCGAACCCCGGCGCCAGGCACCGCCGCCCCCCTCCCCGGGCGGCCCCAGGCCGTTCGGGCGGGTGTCGGGTGGGTGTTGCGCGGCAGCCCTGTGGTAACTGCACGACAGGCTTGTGGCAGGCGGGGTGGGGTGTCTGCCGTGTGCCTGTGCCTTATGGCAACCGCTCGATGGCTGTGGTGGCCAGGGCGGCGAGGGCGATGAGGGCCAGGGTGATGCGGTTTGTGGCCTGTTCGATGCGGGCGGCGGCAAACTGCTTGATGCTCTCGATGTCGGCTTTGGTTGCGATGTCTTGGGGGGCCGCTTCGTGCAAGGCTTCGGCGTGGGCTTCCGCTTGTTGCCGGCTGACTCCCGCTGCCATCAGGCGGCGGGCATAGGCCAGGGTGTCGAGGGCGCCGGGTGTGGTCATGTGCGTCGCTGGTGTCTTTCGCTGCCCGGAGGCGGTGTCGGCTCCGGCCCCTGTGCGGATTCATAGGGCGGTGCCTGGCCCTTGTCGAGGCGGCGTGGGCGCTGGGCGGGGTGGGGGCGGTGGGGCGGCCTTGCCTGGGGGTGGCTTGCGTTGGGGGGGGGGGTGCTTCATATAGGGCGCGTGAAGATGCTGGCCGCTATGTCCTCTGCCCCTGCCCCATCCCGAGCCCTTGCCAGCGGCGGCGCGCCTGCTTCGCAGGCGGGGCTGGCGGTGCTGGATGTGGCTGCTGGGGTGCGTGCCTGGGATCTGTGGGGGATGCTGGGCTGGCAGGATATTCGCCGCCGCTATCGCCGTTCGAAGCTGGGGCCGTTCTGGCTGACCATCAGCATGGGGGTGCTGGTGGGGTCGCTGGGGGTGCTGTATGCCGGGCTGTTCAAGGTGGAGGTGGCCGATTATCTGCCCTTCATCGCCACCGGCTTCACCATCTGGGCGCTGATCGCCGGCCTGATCAACGAAGGCTGCAACGCCTTCATCGCCGCCGAGAGGATCGTGAAGCAGATCGCCATGCCGCTTTCGGTGCATGTCTATCGGGTGATGTGGCGCAATCTGATCGTGCTGGCGCATAACGCCGTTATCTATGCGGTGGTGGCGGTCGCCTTTGCGTTGCAGCCGGGGTGGACTGCCCTGCTGGCCCTGCCCGGCCTGGCGCTGCTGTGCCTGAACGGCCTGTGGGTGGGGCTGCTGCTGGGCCTGATTTCGGCCCGTTTTCGCGATGTGCCGCCCATCGTGGAGAGCATCGTGCGGGTGGCGTTCTTTCTGACGCCGATCATCTGGAAGCCGGAGCTGGTGCCCGACCGCGCCCTGGTGCTGGATTTCAACCCGTTTTATCATGTGGTGGAGTTGGTGAGGGCGCCGCTGCTGGGCCAGGTGCCGGCGCTTCATTCCTGGCTGGCGGTGGCGGGCTTTGCGCTGGCCGGCTGGCTGCTGACCCTGATCATGTATCGCCGCTATCGCTGGCGCATCGCCTACTGGCTGTGAACGCCGCCCGCGCAGCGCCCGGTGGACATGCGCGCCATGAAGGCGCGGCCCGCGAGCGCAACCTCTGCGAACATGAATCCCACGAACATGAGCCTGTGCCCGCGCCCGTGACGGCGCCCATCGGGCTGGAGCTGGACAGCGTGACGGTGGAATTTCCCGTTTATGGCGTCAACGGCCGCTCGCTGAGGAACGATCTGCTGCGCAAGGGCACGGGCGGGCTGATCGGGCGCGACGAGGGCCGGCGGGTGGTGGTGCGGGCGCTGGAAGAGGTGACGCTGACCTTTGCCCATGGCGACCGGGTGGGCTTGGTGGGGGCCAACGGGGCCGGCAAATCCACCCTGCTGCGGACCATGGCGGGGGTTTATCGCCCCAGCCGCGGCCAGGTGCGGCGGCGCGGGCGGCTGGCCTCGCTGATCGACCTTTCGCTGGGCATGGAGGCCGATTCCACCGGCTGGGAAAACATCATGACGCGGGGGCGTTTCTTCGGCCTTTCCAAGCTGGAGATGGAGCGCCATATGGAGGAGATTGCCGAATTCACCGAGCTGGGCGGCTATCTTTCCATGCCGATCGGCACCTATTCCGACGGCATGAAGCTGCGGCTGGCGCTGGCGGTTTCCACCTGTTTTCAGCCCGAGATTCTGCTGATGGACGAATGGATTTCGGTCAGCGACGCGGCCTTTGCCGACAAGGCCAGGAAGCGGGTGGAGGAGTTTGTGGACCGGGCCGGTATTCTGGCCATCGCCTCCCACAACCCGGGGCTGCTGGAGCGGGTTTGCGACAAGGGGGTGCTGTTGCGGGCGGGGCGGGTGGAGGCGAGCGGTGGCATCGGCGAGGTGCTGCGGCAGTATCGGGGGGCGGGCAAGTGACGGCGGGGTTATCGCAGCACGCGGGCGGGGCGGGCGCAAGGCGGGCATCGCTCAGGGAAGAAGTTTCTTCCTTGCTTCGGAAGGCGGGCAAGGAAGATTGGGATGGGGAGGGCGCGGCCAGGCTTGAGGACGAAACCGTGGCGATGGCGCAAGAGTTGATCGACCGGTTCCCAGACGATGCCGTGCTTTCCGAATTTCTGGATGTGGATGTGACGTCGCAGGGTGAAGTCGATTTCGACTGGGTTGTCGATAGAAACACGATGCTGACCGTTAGCGTCCTGTCTTCGCGAGGGATCGTGTTCTCGGGCTTGTTTCACGGCGCAAAGGTGAGTGGCTGTGAGCCGTGGCAAAAGGTGTTGCCGCAATTCGTCGCTTGCTGCTTCGAGCGGCTTGGTGAGTGGACCGTCACCACCGGGCATGGCACCCCGTCCGTCGAACCGGCGCGCTACCGCAAGCGCCGCGGTGGCATCGACTTCAAGAAGCTGGAGGCCGACTGCAAGCGCTTCGGCATCGAACAGGCCCCGCCGGAGGAAGCGAAGGCAATGATCGCCGCCTTCCACGACCCGGCGTTCAGCCGCCGGGTGCTGGGCCTGGAAGACGACGGTTAGGCGCCGGTCATGCGCGTTCTTCTCGATACCTCCTATCTCTACAAGTTGCTGGAGGCGCGCGGGGAGTTCACGCAGGCCGAATACCGTTTCCTGGGCGAGAACGAGATGCAACTCCATGTCAGCGCCGCGTCGATCTGGGAGATGCGGCTGAAATATCATGCCCGCCATCCTTCCGGCGCACGCAAAAGCCCTCACAATCCGCGGGACGCCGTGGTGGTGTTGACATCGCAGGGCGCCGTGTTCCTGCCCGTGACCCCGGACCATGCCGCTGCCGTGCTGACACCTCCCCTCGCCCACCGCGACCCGTTCGACGAACTGCTGCTGGCGCAAGCCCAGGAGGAGGGTCTCAAGCTGCTGACGGTGGACCGCCGTCTGGCGGGCCATCCGCTGGCGGTGACGGCTTAGACGCCGCGCGGCTGGCAGGAAGCACTGGATGAGCGCTGGCGCCATGTCTGCACGCCCCGGCACCCCCGGTCTATTCATGCCGTTTGCGGCGATAAGGCTGGGGGCTTGCGCGATGGCGGGGTTGCGGATATGCGACCCGAGGTCGGCAGGACGCCGGCGTGTCAGGGGGCGGGTGCTTACAATGACTTGTGCCCTTGGCTGGCTCATGAGGCTTGGGTTAGCAATGAAACGGCAACGGTCTCGAAGATGGGGGGTGGTGCCGCAATTGGTCGCTTGCTGCTTCGAGCAGCTTGGGAAGCTCGAGGGCGGGCGATGACCGGGGGGGCCGAGACACACGCGGTGGCGCCGGCTATTACGGTGGGGGTGCCTTGTTGGAATGTTGAGGGGTATGTTGGGGAGTGTCTGGCTTCGGTGATGGGGCAGAGTTTTGGGGATTTTGAGATCGTTGCCATCGATGACGGTTCGACGGATGGGACGGGGCGGCTGCTGGATGAGTGGGCGGGGCGCGATGGGCGGGTGCGGGTGGTACATCGGCGGAATATGGGGCTGGGGTCGGCCCGGAACGAGATTGTGCGGCTGGCGCGGGGGCGGTATGTGACCTTTGTCGATAGCGACGACTGGCTGGCACCGGAGTGCCTGGAGAGGGCCTATCGCTACGCCAGGGGGGGCGATCTGGATGTCGTGACCTTCGGCTGGGTTCGCATCGAGGATGGGAGCGGGCGGGTGGTTGGGCGGCGCCACGACCATAACGGCCTGGACCTGGCCGACCTGGATGGGGTGCGCCAAGCTGCCTTTTCGGCGCGCATGAATATGATGTCGTGCGCGCGCCTGGTGAGAACCCGGCTGTTTCACGACCATGGGCTGCTTTATCCCGATGTTCCACATGAAGACATTCATGTGACTCCCTTTCTCTTTCTTTATGGAAACAGGTTTGGGTATGTCGATGAGGATTTCTACTGCTGGCGGATGCGCGAGGGATCGATTACGCAGGTTGTATCCAGATCGCATATCGATGGCATCGTCGGTATTTTTCATGCCTGGAAATCTCGCTTGTCGAAGGAGGGAAGGTTCGACGATTTTCGAGATGGCGTTTGCGCTGGCATGATCGACTATTTCTTCGCCCTTCTCCGGAGAATCGAGAGGACCGGCGATAACGGTCCGGATCTGCGGCGCTATCTGCGAGATCGGGTGCGTTCTATCCCGGAGATCGGGCAATATCTGAGGGATCGGGCAAGGCCGGGCTATCTCTCGCCCTGGCGGTGCTGGAAACATGCGAGCGTGGTTGCGTTCCTGGAGGGAGGCGGCGGGGAGAGTGGGCGCTTTCCTCTGCGGATCGCCGCCGACCGGTGGCTGAAGGGCCTTGGCGGGGGAAGGACGGCGGGGCGTGTGCGGGATATGGCCCTTCCCCTGCATCAGGACCGTGCCGTCATCGCCGGTGTCGATGCCGGTGAAGGCGCGGGCAGAGGCTTGCGAGGTGGCGCTTTAGCACGGGCAACGGGTACTCAACGCGGCGCTGACCGAGGCGGCGCGGCCGGGCCGGGGGTGGGGGCATGAAGGCGGCACCTGCCCTGGCGGAAGGCGCGGTGGCGCCGGCTATTACGGTGGGAGTGCCTTGTTGGAATGTTGAGGGGTATGTTGGGGAGTGTCTGGCTTCGGTGGTGGGGCAGAGTTTTGGGGATTTTGAGATCGTTGCCATCGACGACGGTTCTACGGATGGCACGGGGCGCCTGCTGGACGAGTGGGTGGGGCGCGATGGGCGGGTGCGGGTGGTGCATCGGCGGTGGAATATGGGCCTGGGGCCGGCCCGGAACGAGATTTTGCGGCTGGCGCGGGGGCGGTATGTGACCTTTGTCGATAGCGATGACTGGCTGGCGCCGGAGTGCCTAGAGAAGGCCTATCGTCGCGCCGAGGAGGGCGATCTGGATGTCGTGACCTTCGGCTGGGTTCGCATCGAGGATGGGAGCGGGCGGGTGGTCGAGCGGCGCCACGACCATGACGACCTCGACCTGGCCGATCTGGACGGGCTGCGCAAAGGCATTTTCATGGCCCGCCTGAATATGCTGTCATGTGCGCGCTTGGTGAGAACCAGTCTGTTTCACGACCATGCTCTTCTTTATCCTGACGTTCCACACGAAGACCTATACGTGACCCCCTTTCTCTTTCTATACGGAAGAAAGTTCGGATACATAGACGAGACTCTCTACTACTGGAGGATACGCGACGACTCAATCATGAATACCATTTCCAGGTCGCATATCGACGGTATCATCGGTATTTTCCACGCCTGGAAAGGTCGTCTGTCAGCAGAAGAGAGATTCGACCATTTTCGCGATAGCATTTGCAGCGGCGTGTTTAGCTATTTCTCTAGCCTTCTCAAGAAAATCGAGAAAATCGGCAACAACGATCCTGATCTGCTGAGATATTTTCGAGGTCGAGTGCGCTCGATCCCAGAATGTGAAGCATACCGCCTTTCTCCCGAAGGACGCCAGAATCACGCGAAGGTGGTCGCATTTCTGGAGAAAGAAAGTGGAAAGGACGAGAGCTTTCCCCTGCTGGCTGCCACTAACCAGCGGCTGAAAAATCCCGGTGCAGGGCAGAAGGTGGGGCAAGTATGGGATATCGTCTTCTCCGCGCACAAGGATTACCATGTTGTCATCGCCGTTCCCATCGCCCGCTTGCTGAGGCGGTGGGGGTTGAAGGTGGCGTTTCTGGATTTTACAGATGTGCGAGACGAGGGCAGCCTGAAGACGCTGGAGTGGCTGGGGGAGAAACATTACTATAGCAGCAGAAATTTCATAGCGAGTGACCAGAGATTCAAGGTGATCACGGTCTTCAACGACTGGGATGTACTGACCACCCGTCCGTTGGTGCTGGACGCACGGGGGGCGGGGGCCGCTACGGTAGGTTTTGTAGAGGGAATCAACGATTTCGACGATGTGGACACCGGCTCCCGCCGCGACGCCTATCGCAGCGTGGAATGGGTGCTGGGTGCCGGGCGCTATGACCGGCATTATTTCGGCGATCTGGGCGATAAGTTCCGCGTGGTGGGCTTTCCGCGTATCGCGGCCGCGCTGGCCGAACCCTATCGGCCGCCGGAACAGCAGCGGGCGGTGATCAACGTCAATTTTTCCTATAACGTCCTGGAAGAGCAGCGTGATGCCTGGCTGGAATCGGCAATTGAGGGTTGTCGGCGGGCGGAGATGGAATGGGTGGTTTCTCAGCATCCGCAGGACCGGGGCGATCTTTCCTCTTATCCTGTGGATGAGAGGAGCTTCGAGGAGGTGATGGGGGAGAATGCGGTGCTGATCAGCCGCTTCAGCTCCTGCATTATCGAGGCTTTGGCGATGGGGCGGGGGGTGGTTTATCACAATCCGGGGACCGAGTGGGTGGAGAAGTTTCGCGATCCCCTGGGCGCTTACAGCGTCAGTGTCGATGCGGCCGGCCTGGCGGCGGCGCTGAAAGTGGAATTGGAGCGGCTGGGCGAGGGTGGGGAGAGGCGGCGGCGCTTTCTGGAAGAGCATTGCGATGTTTCCCATGATTTCCGGCCGCATGAGAAGGCGGCGCAGGCGCTGTGGGAGATTCATGGGCAGCAAGCGTGGCAATCGCACAGGCCACGGGAGCGGGCCATCACACGGCTGGCCCGGAACCGGAAGCCGATGCAGTTGCTGCGGCGTTCGGTTCATATCGCCAGGCGGGTGGTGGCGCTTATGCCGCGGCTTGCCGGTACCTCGCTGGCGCTTACCACCGGCCTTGCCCTGGTGGGGGTGGGCGTTTTCGGCGGCCCGTGGGGAGCGTGGCCGGCGGTGGGCGGGCTGGTACTGATCGGCCTGGTCATGGTCAAGGAAGCCGTGTTGTGGCGGCGGCAACAGCGTCAAGCCGGGATGCTGGCGCGGCGGATGCAGGCGAGAGCGCAGGCGCTGGCAAAGGCTCTCGCTGCGGAGCGCCAGGACGCGCAACAGGCCCTTGCCAAAGCGGTGACGGAAGAGCGCAAGCGTTCAGAGCAGGCGCTGGCAGAGGCGCTCGCTGCGGAACGCCAGCACGGGCAACAGGCGCTTACCGAAGCGGTGACGGAAGAGCGCAAGCGTTCAGAGCAGGCGCTGGCGAAGGCGCTCGCTGCGGAGCGCAAGAACGCGCAACAGGCCCTTACCAAGGCGGTGACGAAAGAACGCGAGCGTGTGGAGCGGATTTTCGCGGAGGAGCGGAGCGCCAGGGCGGCGGTTGCCGGCCATCTCGCCGACCGGGGGCTGCCGCTGCGGCGGGTGTTGCTGGTTTTTACGATTCACCGTTCCGGCAGCACGTGGCTGTTCGATCTGCTGCGCACCCATCCGGCAGCGCGGGTGGAGACGACGGCGCGGGTGTGGGAGGCGCTGGGTCTCAACGGCTGGCGCTATCCGGGCGCCTTCCATCATGCGGCCGGGGCGGTGCTGCCGCTGGAAATCCGGCCGGGACGGTGGGCCGAGATTCCGGCGTTTCCGCGCGCCTGCATCTCCGGTGTCGCAAGCCCCAGCGAGGCGGAGCGCTGGGCGCTGGAGAAGGCGCATCCCGAATTCGCCGGCTTCGATGTGGAGCGGCTGGCGGCGCGGGTTCTGGAGCTGCGCGGCAAGGGCGTGGAGGTGGAGCTGGTCTATGGTGTGAGGAAGCCGCTGGATTCCATGTGGTCGATGGCCGAATACAAGGCCCGCAATCCCGGCTGGTATAGGAAGGTGCCGCTGGAGGAGGTGCCGCGCTTCATCGCCCGGTCTCTCGACTCGCTGGCGGAGGCGCGCGCCCTGATGGGGGGGAGCGTGATCGATTACGAAAGCCTGCCGGAGGGCGCGGCCATGAGGGCGTTGGGCCGACGGCTGGATCCCGCGTGGGGCGAGGCGGAGGCGGCGGCCTGGCTTTCCCATGCGGCGGGCGCGACCTGCCGGCAGGGGCGCCAGCAGCGGGCGGCGGCAGGGTTTCTGGGCGAGCGCGACGGTTGCCGGCACGAGGCCGGTCCCGACGGGGCATGGGCCGCTTGCGGCGCCGAGATCGCGGCTGCGGATGCGGCTTATCGGCGCCTGGTCGCGGGAGGCGGTGAAGGGTGACGGTGCCGGCATTCCAACGGGGTACGGATCGGTGGGCGCTCCTGGTCGTCGCTGTGGTTGCGGCCGTCCTGGTCGCCTATGGCTTCGATGCGCGCTGGTTCGAAGACGACGCCATGATCACCATGCAGTATGCCAGGAACCTGGCGGCGGGCTGTGGCTGGAGCTTCAATTGCGGCGGCGACGATTTTGCCACGACCTCGTTTCTTCATACCTTCCTGGCGTCGATCGCGTTCCAGATCGCGACCTCTCCCGATAGCGCCCTGGTGCTTGTGAAAGTTTATGAAGCGGCGGTCATGGTGCTCGCGACATGCGCTTTCTTCCTTATGCTGACAAGGATGGGGATCGGGCGGCTGGCGGCCGCGCTGGCCGCCATCTGTCTGCTTACCAATCACAACACATTTCTCTATATGTCTTCGGGGATGGAGAATGCGCTCTATCTGCTGGCGTTGTCGCTGACTTTCAGTGCGAGCGCGCGCGGGCGCCATGTTCTCACGGGCGGATTGACTGGCATCTGCCATCTGGTCAGGCCGGAGGCCGTGTTGGTGGGGCCGATTGCGGCTGGCGTCGATCTGCTGCGGCACGGATGGGGCGACCGCGCGCAATTGCGGCGCTGGCTCAGGGATTGGGCCAAAGCGGGCGCGGTGTCGCTTGCGGTGGCCGTGCCTGTCTGGGTCGTCTTCTTCATCCTCAAAGGGACTCCCGTCCCGGTCTCCGGTGAAGTCAAGCTGTTGACGGCCGCCAATTGGGGCCCCTTTCACGACTTAGTCTGGCCCCTGATCACAAATGAGGGCTATTGGCTGCCGTTCGCTTTGGCGGGTCTCGGCGTTGCCCTGTATCGCCGTTCGCTCGTTCTGGGGCCGATCCTGGCCGCTGCGGTGCTCGTGGCACTCTATAGCGCCCTGGGCTTGCCCAAGTCGCCATGGTATTATCTGCCGCTGCATTTCGGCCTGTTTGCCGCCATTGCGGCGGGAATCGATCTCCTCGCCCGCACGGTCGGACGCTATCGCCCCTGGCTGGCACCTGTTTGCTGCGCGGCGATTGCTGCCTTGCTCGTCTCGCCGCTCATCGATCTTCCCGAGCGATTCTCTCGCACGGTCACATATACCCACAATATCGCTGCCAAACGAAACGACATCAACAGGAGAACCGGCGAGTGGCTGAACCTTAATGCGCCCCAAGGTGTCAGGGTTGCGATACCCAATATCGGCTATATCGGCTTCTACGGCAACATCGACCTCGTGGATATCGTCGGCCTCGTGACACCGGATATCGCGCGCAATCGGGAAGTTAAGGATTACTGGTGGGATACTTACCGTCCGGAGATCTACGGGGACAAAGCGGTGCCATGGCACGCTCGCTTCGACGACTCGCGATATGAGCTCGTCGCCGTCAAGGGGCGGCCAGTGTATCACCGAGAACGCTATGCCATCTGGCTGCGCGGCGATCTGGCGACGGATCGGGTCCGCCGATCATGGGGAATTCCTGGGAGCGAATTGCAAGTCTCAAGTGCGTCAGATGCCTTGGTCGAGGAAGGCTCTCAGGACGGTGCGTTGCGAATCGAGGTTCCAACGGGCGTGTCGCAAGCCGTCGAATTGACGACTCCTCTCGACGGTCTGGCGTTGTTGGACGAAGGCTTTCCTGCATCCGATCTCCTCATCGACGTCATCCATGAGCTTCCGGGGAATCCGATTCGCAGCCTGAAGGTTACGCTGGTATCGGATTCGGAATCGGGTTCTGGTCACGCGCTTTTCCTGATGAGAAGAGGGCTTCTGAAGGAACGTAGGCAACATAGTGTGTTGTCGCAGGAGAATATGGTCGAGGAATCCAATTTCAATCCTGGGAACGTCGTCGGCTTGAGATTGGAATACACTTTCCGGGACTCGCAAGATGTTCCCTTGCCGTTGTCGATAGAGCATCTGGAGATCGTTTCGTTTTCCGGGTGCCGTCTTGCCGGCGATTGCGCGGCGAGGCGCTGGAAGTGACGGATTCGGCTTTTCTGCCATCAGGATAGGGGGAGATCGAAACCATGAAGATGTGGTTAAAGGGGCAGATCGGGCGGCTGGCGCGTTTCGCAGCCCGCGAGATGGCCGATGAATTCGAAAAGGTCCGTGATAAACAACGGCATGGTGAACAAGAGCATGTCACCGTCGATGTACGCCATCTGGTGAACCAACTTAACAGCAATGAGGTCAAACATCTTATCATCAGGTTTTTCGAGCGGAACCATCGCTGGATCGCCAATTTGGCGGAAAGGAATCGGCGTATAGCGGCCGCGACGCATGATTTTGTTGAATCGCATATGCCCGACGCGCTGTTCCATCTGGATCAGTTTGCCGTGATCGAAAGCAAGCGCGACGAAATGTACCAGCTTGGCGGGTATATCCTGGATCTCGGTGTCTATAAGGGCGGTTCCACCAGACGACTCGCCCGCATATTCCGCGAGGAAACGATACACGGTTTCGATTCCTTCGAGGGGCTGCCGGAAGACTGGAGCTATGTGTTGAAGGGGGAATTTGGGGACATTGCAGGCAAACTGCCCGGTATGCCCGATAATGTCGTTCTGTATAAGGGGTGGTTCGAGGATACCTTGCCGCGTTGGAAGGCGGCCCATTGCGAGCGGCCGATTTCGATTTTGCGGATCGATTGTGACATCTACTCATCGACGAAGACCGTGTTCGACACTCTGGGGGACCGTCTCAGACCCGGATCGTGGCTGGTGTTCGACGAGCTTATCGGCTACAAGGGGTGGGAGAAACACGAATACAAGGCATTCCTGGAGTTCATCGACGAGAGCGGCTTCGATTATTCCTACATCGCTTATGGACTCACTTATGTTATCGTTCGCCTGGGTGAAGAATCGCTGCCCTCCAGGGTTGCGGTGGTGGTGCCGGTGTTCAATGGCGGCGCCCATCTCACAGACTGCCTGGAATCGGTGGCGCGGCAGAGCTGGAAGGCATGGCGGTGCTATGTCGTGGACGATGCCTCCAGCGACGAGACATCCGGGATCGCGGAAGCCTTTGCGGCGCGCGACCGTCGTTTCACGGTGTTGCGGCACGGTTGCCATGCCGGCCTGGCGGCGGCCCGCAATACCGGCCTGGCCCATGCCGAAGAGCCGCTGGTGATGTTCCTGGACGGCGACGACATGCTGACGCCATCCTCGCTGCGGCGCCGGGTGGAGGTTATGCGGCATTGCTGGAGCGACGAGGCGGTGGTGGGCGCGTGGGAAACGACACGGACCGTGGGGCAGGACGCTTCCCTTGCCGACGCCGTGGCGTTCGGCAAGGACTCCCCCGGGCCGCCGGCGGTCCATGCTCCGCTGTGCCGCGCGGAATTGCTGCGCCGGTTGGGCGGGTTCGACGAGCGGCTTCGGCAGGATAGCGAGGAACAGGGGCTTTGGCAGCGGCTGCTTCGCCACGGCTACAGGTTCGAACATGTGGGCGGGACGGTGGCCGGGGATATCGCCGCCACCGCGGCTCGGCTTCCATCGTAGAAGGAGGGGGCGGCAATGGTGGACTGCCGGGCGCTGCTGGCCCGTCCCGATGTGGCGGTGGTTGCGGAGACGGGTGCCGATGTCCACGAGCTGGCCGGGTTCATGCGCCGGCTGCGCGCCTGCGGGTGGGATGCGGTGGCTATCGATGCCGATTATGCGCGCGGCGACCAGGGGGCCACGCGGGCATGGCGGCGGGCCGATATTCCCCTGGTTCCCTACAACCACCTGCTGTTCGGGCGGGTGTGCCCGGCCAGGCTGTTGTTGTGTCGGCCGTTCGGTCCGGCGACAGCGAGGCTGGCGGCGGAGGTTTCCGGGGCTGGGGGCGTCGTGATCGAATGGGAGGGGGGGGTTGCCGAAGCGCGATTGCCCTGCAACGAGACCGAGGCGATCACCTGCGATGCCGGCTGGAGGGCCGATATGGAGGTGCCGGAAAAGGCCTCTGGCGCCGTTCTGGGGCCGGCCCTAGCCGCGCCAGAGCAAGCGCGGCGGGAGGCAAAGCCGTCCAGCGGCCGGGCCAGCCATGCCCGGAACCTGGCGCGGGAAGAAGGGCCGCTGGATTTTGCCTCGACTGCATTGCTGGAATCGCTGCGCGACAAGCATCGGGGCGAAACGGTGGTGATTATCGGCAACGGCCCCTCCCTGAACGCCAGCGATCTGAGCCTGCTGGCCGGGGTGGCGACGATGGGCGTGAACGGCATCTTCTATGCGCGGGAGCGGCTGCCGGAGCCGCTGACATATTATGTGGTGGAAGACAACAAGGTGTTCGAGGAGAATGTCGCCGCCATCAAGGCGTTCGAATGTCGCTACAAGCTGTTTCCCAGCCTGTATCGCAATTTCTTCACCGACGACGAGATCGACCGGGCGCGGGTGGGGTTCTTTCGCATGAACATGGGATTCTACGGCCGCAGCACCGGAACCCTGTGCCTGCCGCGATTTTCGACCGACGCCGTGCAACGCCTCTATTGTGGGCAGAGCGTCACGATCATCAATCTGCAACTCGCCTATTGGATGGGCTTTTCGCGGGTGGTACTGATCGGCATGGATTTCTCCTACACGATTCCAGAAAACTCCGTGCGCAAGGGCAATCATATCCTCTCCAAGAGCGACGATCCCAACCATTTTCACCCGGATTATTTCGGCAAGGGGAAGACGTGGAAGGATCCGAAGCTGGATCGGGTACTGGCCAATTATGCGCTGGCGAAGGCGATGTTCGCCGCCGATGGGCGCGAGATCGTGAATGCGAGCGAGGGGGGCAAGCTGGAATTGTTCCGGCGGATGGTGCTGGCCGAAGCGGTGGGGCGTGGGGCGAAGCGGTTTGGTTAGAGCGGTGGGCGATTCCGATATGCCAGCGATGGGGGGAAATCTCTTGCGGAATGCGTGGGCGGTGCTGCTGTGCCTGCCATGGCTGGTGGTGCTGGGCTGGCTTTCCGCGGTGGCGTGGTTTCTGTGCGACGATGCCTTTATCAGCTTTCGCTATGCGCGGAATCTGCTGGAGGGGCATGGTCTGGTGTTCAACCCTGGGGAGTATGTCGAGGGGTATTCCAACTTTCTGTGGGTGCTGGAGCTGGCGGCGATATGGGGGCTGGCGGGGATCGCTCCGGAACAGGCGGCGCCGTGGCTCTCGGTGGCTTTCACCGTCGGCACCGTCGGCGCGATGCTGTGGTGGGTGAGGCAGCTTTCGTCGTCGCCGGTCGTGACCGAGAACAGGGTGCTGGTGGCATGGATGGCTCTCGGCCTGGTGTGTTCCAGCGCGACCTTCGCGGTGTGGACCTCTGGGGGTGGGCTGGAGACGCGGCAATTCACGTTTTTCGTCCTCCTGGCGGTAGTGTTGCTGAGTCTCTATCGCGACAGGCGCTGGGGGTTGGCGGTGGCGTCGGTCAGCCTGGCGGCGGCGGCACTGACGCGGCCGGAGGGGCCGCTGATCGCGATGTTGTGTTGCGGCTGGCTCTATTGGCAGCGGGCGGTGGACACGGGGAGCCTGCGGCCGGACTGGCAACGGCTGGCCTGGCTGGCGGCACCCTTCGCGTTGCTGGTGGCGGCGCATTTCCTGTTTCGCTATGGCTATTATGGCGAGTGGCTGCCCAATACCTATTATGCGAAACATGTCCGGCCCTGGTATGAATCGGGCTTTCGCTATCTGTGGGCGGCGGCGCTGGAGACGGGGTTGTATCTGCTGATTCCTCTGGCCGTTATCGCCATGTGGAGTTTCTGGCGGGTATCGCGCGACGGGATATGGGCATTGGTGTTGCTCCTGGTCGGGACGCATATGGCCTATGCGATGCGTGTCGGTGGGGATCATTTCGAGTGGCGGCCGTTGGACTTTTATTGGCCGTTGCTGGCGGTTCCCGCGTCGGTGGGGGTGGCTCGGCTGGGCGAGAGGATTGCGGAGTGGCCGTGGGTTGGGAGGATTCCTTTTCGTTCGGCGATGCGCGCGCGGGTATGCGCCATCGTCCTGTTCGTACCGATCCTGTTCTATAGCAATGCGATTCAGGGCAGCCTGCTGTTCGAGGGCGCCACGGTGCGCACATATATCCACCAACTGCATATCGAGATCGACGACAGCAACAGTGGATGGTTGCTGGCCGTGCCGGGGATGGCGATGCTGGTTGCCATCTCCAACGACCTGCGGCGCCAAGCTATTCCACAGAACGTTGCCGCACGCCTTCCAGAGCACCGGGAGTTCGCCAACAACAGGATTGCATTGTTCAAGCCCTATGAGGCGATGGAGAGGGGGTTCCTTCCCGACGATGCGGTGATGGCCGAGGGCGCGCTTGGAATCAAATTCTATTATCTGCCCGATCTGAGGGTTATCGACACACATGGTTTGACGGATGCCATCGTGGCGCGCAATCCTGTGACGCGACCCAATCACGAGAGAATCATCGCTCACGACCGGGAACCGCCGCCGGGGTATCTGGAAGAGCGCGGAGTTAATATTACCATATACCATCCGGTGTCCAGCGGGCGGCAGGCGCTTCGATTCGCTCAGTATGGCGTGAAGTTCGGCCCGAATTTGTGGATGCCGTTCGATTCCACGGATCGGGACTGGGTTTTCGAGAGTTTTCCCGGGCGGGATGTGCGGGCGCTTGGAACCGTCAAGACGCTGGCTCAACGGCAGAGCTTCGATGGAGACGCCTATATCAGGGAGCGGCTGGTGGCGAGCTTCGAGAATGGGTTCGACGGTTGGCTGGTTTCGGGCGAGGCGATCACGAATCACGGCCAGCACAGGTTTTACAGATACCAATCGCCGATCAGGGGCCATGTAGGGAGGGGGTTTCTGACCACGTTCCATCTCCGCGTGGCGGGCCATGGCAGTGGAACGGCGCTTTCGCCGGTGTTCGTCGCAGAGGCCGGGCAGCATCTTTTGTTCCTGATCGCCGGTGGGGCGGGCGATGGTGTCGGGGCGCGGTTGCTGGCCGATGGAGAGGAGGTGGCGGTCTGGCGCGGCGAGAACAGCGAGCGGTTCGCATGGGTCGCTTATCCGCTGAGCGAGGTTGCCGGCAAGGATTTGCAGCTGGAGCTGTTCGACAACGAAACCGATGACTGGCAATGGGACCATATCATGCTGGATCACGTGGTGCTGGCGCGGCGACAGGCGGGGGGTTCCTGAGGTGGTCGCGGGGGGCGCGGGCGCCGGCTTGACGCTGCAAGCCGTTGCGGCTAGCGGTGGGCGGCGATGGTTGCCGCCTTCCCTTCCCCGGCCGACACGATCCGGCCATCTGCATTCGCGGGGTGGGGTGGTGTCGTCGCCTGTGCCAGGCTGCCGGCACCTTCTCGAAAGGGCTGTGGCAGGTCGGGCGGTGGCGGGGGTGTTCGGCCCGATGCCGACGGGGCGCTGCTGCGCCCGGGGCTCGGATGCGGGTGTTTGGCCAGGAGAGCAGCGAACCTGAAAAAGCACTTGACATTCACAGGGAACGGGACTACATTCATTCTGTTTCGCGTGGATTCGGAATCCCATTGAATCCCGTTTGGGGTCGAGAATCCCTTTGCGGAGTTCTCAGGGTCTGGTTTTCGTTGCAACCATCCGGGGAGCGTGGTCAAGAGGCCAGAGCAAAGACCTGGGCGTGCACGTCCTCTCTTTGTTAGCTATCTTGGCTTAAAGGCGTGTAGGTGAGATGCGCCTCTGATCGATTATGTCGGAGGCACGTAATCACCTCGATAGAGAGGAGTTGCGCATCCATCGCTAACATTTGCAGCGACCGAAACGAAAGGAGCCACCATAACCCATGGTGGCTCCTTGTTTATCTGATATTGTCATTGGGCGCGATGTTCACATGATTTCTTCCTGCAGGAATTTTCTTTTGTCCATGACAGCTGGGAAACAGGCGCCCGATGCCAGACAGAAGTTCGCAATCGTAATGGAATTTTGGATCGTAAGATAAGCCGAAGCGCATTCTGCCTCGGACGACGCAGGATGCTTCGTGATGTGGGTTATTCCACCCTGGCGCCAAGCCGTGTCTAGATCCAGCTTTGTTCGGACTCTTGAATGTGAGTCCGTTGTGACCCACGAAATATGTCCTACCATTCTCCTTTACGGCGTCAAGTGAAGTAGAAACGCGCCGCAAACGTTTTTCGAATTCCTCCCTTATGCTATCTGTATTGCGCCGATGTAAGGCACTCGACGATGTAACTTCGCGGACGAAGTCGAATACTTTTCCGATGCGCTTCCCATAATTCTTACGAGGAAGGAGCAAGCACGTTCTGTTATCACGGTTATTTATTTCTTCCGAGATCATCGAAGCGATATACAATCCGTATTTTATCGTTTTCTCTGCTGCCTTGGCTAATCTGTTAACTGTGCGGCGCTTTTCGTTTGGTGATCCCGGTTTCGTGGGGAAATCACCATATTGAATGGATAACGGCAACATCAACGCTTCTACATCGAATCTTGCGATAAGCTCCTTTTCACTTCCATCCCCCTTATCGATGTACAGAAGAAAGAGGGTGGCTCTTTTAGAAAGGAAGTCAGGGAAATCCGATTTTAATTCCTCCACAAGCCTGCCATATAGCTTCTCGGCATAGAGGTCGGAATAGTTATCGCGATAACAAAGGGGAAGCCACGATATTAGCGGGATATTCATTTGGCGCTTTATTTTCGGGATAAACTTATCACCAAGTTCTTTTGGGATACCTGCTGCAAGCACGACGAGTGGTGGTCTCATAATGGTTTCTGCCGCAACTTCTTTACGATGTCCATGGGTATGGACATTCTGCGCAGATCGTCCGAATCGAGAGAAAGAAGGAGGTGGCTGAGCAAATCTTTAGATGGGAAGGAGGTTGGTTTTTCTTTGGGATCAGCAAGAAAGAGAGTGGCATCGAGCTTGTTTTCATCCAGCCACTGACCTACCCTCTTCCGCATCTCATCCGGTGTGGAATCCGGAGTGCCTACGAACTTCCGGCCTATTTCTCTGTAATGGTCTGGCTGTGATTCCCCAAAGGGAGCGTCAAAAAAGCGAATTGGCTTCTTTGTGCTGATGTATCGAGCCATAGGTTCATCTAATGGAACCCGAAAGGCTGCCCATAACGCGGGGTGGAATCTGGGGCCAGCACTTGCCCGATCATGCATTGCCTTCGGTATTCTTTCAAAAAGGCTACCTTCGTCTTCTTCTATTTCTTTCGGTATGACGACAGCCACGGAAGGTTTGCTGCTATGATATATCACTCTAACACGATCTAAGAGATGGTGAGCAATATAGTTTCCTAATGTGGTGTTTTCCGATTTCGCTCGATCAAGTTTTTCACGATCAATGAAACTTCCCAAGAGGCTTAACAGGAGTGGCGACTGGTGTTCCTTCCACCATTTTTCTACCTCATCGATAATCTGACCGTCGATGTCGGAAAATTCCGGAAGAGTGGTCATCTCGCTGGCCCTGTGCGGCTTTCACCTGGGAGAGTGTATATCGATTCGCCATGATAGTCCAGGCCCTATACAGATTCAATACGCTGAGGGGCGGGGGGAGGCGCGGCGCCGGGTTGACGCTGTGAGCCGTTGCGGCTAGCGGTGGGGGGCGATGGCTGCCGCCTTTCCTTCCCCGGCCGACAGGATGCGGCCATGCGCGGGGCCGCTGGTGGTCGATGTCGATGGCACGCTGGTTGCCGGCGACCTGGCGATGGAGGGCGCTGTTCGGCTGGTGGCGGTGGCGCCGCTGCGGGCGCTGGCCTTTCCCTGGTGGCTGCTGCGGGGCGGCAGGGCGGGGTTCAAGCGCAGGGTTGCCGGCGAGGTGGCGTTGCCGCCGGCGACGCTGGTTTTGAACCCGGCGGTGGTGGAGGAGATCGACGCCGGGCGCGCCCAGGGGCGCGAGGTGTGGCTGGCGTCGGGGTCGGACGAGGGGGTTGTGGGGCCACTGGCGGATGCGGTGGGGGCCACGGGCCATTTCGCCTCCGATGGGCGCACCAATCTGGTGGGCCACGCCAAGGCGGCGCTGCTGGTGGAACGATTCGGCGCAGGCGGGTTCGACTATATCGGCAATGAGCGCCGCGACCTGGCGGTGTGGAAGCGGGCGCGGCTGGCCATCGGGGTGGGGCTTTCCCAGCGCCTGGAAGGGAGGCTGCGCAGGTTGGGCGGCGAGGTGAAGCTGCTTCCCGGGCGCGGCGGGCGGTGGGTGGATTGGCTTCAGGCTTTGCGCCCGCATCAGTGGGTGAAGAACGCGCTGGTGTTCGTGCCCCTGGTTGCCGCGCATGAGACCGGGGCGGCGAGCTGGGCGACGGTGGCGCTGCTGTTCGCCGCCTTTTGCGCCCTGGCGTCGGGCAGCTATGTGCTGAACGACCTGCTGGATTTGCCCCATGACCGCCAACATGGGAGCAAGCGGCGGCGGCCGCTGGCGGCGGGAAAGGTGGCGCCATTACCGGCGCTGGGGCTGGCGGCGGCGGCGATGGCGGGTGGGCTGGCGGTGGCCTTTTCGCTTTCGGCGTGGGCGGGGATGGCCGCCCTGCTCTATCTGGCGGCCACGTTCGCCTATTCGCTGTGGCTGAAACGCAAGATGTTCATCGATGTCGTGACCCTCTCGATGCTGTATGCAGGGCGGGTGATGGCCGGGGCGGTTGCGGTTTCCATCCCGCTTTCGCCCTGGTTTCTGGCCTTTTTCATGTTCTTTTTCCTGGCCCTGGCGGTTGCCAAGCGCCTAGCCGAACTGCGCGCCATGCACGAAAGCAGCCGGGACGCGGCGGGGGGGCGGGCCTATCGGGTGGACGATCTGCCGGCGATCGCGGCCATCGGCGCCGCCAGCGGCTTTGCCGCGCTGGTGGTGTTCGCCCTGTATGCGAGCGGCCCCGGGGCGAGCGGGCTTTATGAGCGGCCGGTGTTTCTGTGGCTGGCCTTGCCGCCGCTGGTCTATTGGCTGGGGCGGATATTGTTGCTGGCCAATCGCGGAAAGATCGACGACCCGGTGGTGTTCGCATTGCGCGACCGCGCCGCCTGGCTGGCAGGCGGCGCCATCGCGGCCGCCTTCGTCGCCGCCTTGTGACGGGTTGCGGGGATGGCGATGACGGTTGGGGTGGCGCAGGCTGCTGGCCGTGAGCGGCGGTTCGGGTGGCGGGAATGGGCGGCGTGAAGCTTTCCGGGTGGGGACGTTATCCGGTGCTCTCCTGCCGGATGGCGCGGCTTCACGACGCCGGCGCCGTGGGCGGCCTGCTTGCCGGGGGCGGAACCCTGATCGCGCGCGGCAATGGGCGCGCCTATGGCGACGCGGCGCTGAACCCGGAAATGACGGTTTCCATGCTGAAGATGGACCGGATGCAGGGGTTCGACCCCGAAAGCGGGTTTTTGAGCTGTGAAGCGGGGGTGTTGCTGGCCGATATATTGGAGACTTTCGTGCCGCGAGGGTGGTTTCCGCCGGTGGTTCCGGGAACGAAGTTCGTGACCGTGGGGGGCATGATCGCCGCCGATGTTCACGGCAAGAACCACCATCGCGACGGATCGTTCGGCGCCCATGTGGAATCGTTGACCCTGGCGACGGCGGATGGGGAGATGCGGCTCTGTTCCCGATCCTGCAATGGCGATCTTTTTCGCGCCACCCTGGGCGGCATGGGGCTGACCGGCATCGTTGTTTCGGCGCGTTTTCGGCTGAAGCCGATCGAGACCGCTTTCGTGCGGGCCGAAACGCAGGCCACGCGGGATCTGGACGAAACCATGGCCTGGTTCGAGGCGGCGGCGGGGCGGCCTTTCAGCGTGGCCTGGATCGACTGTCTGGCGCGCGGCAGGCGCCTGGGCCGCGCCCTGGCGACGCAGGGGGAATTTCTGGAACTGGGCGCGCTGGGGCCGCAATTGGCGCGCGAGGCGCTGCGCCCGGCGGCGGCTGGCGCGCGGCTGTCGGTTCCGATTGCGGCGCCCGGGGTGCTGCTGAACCGCGTTTCCATCGCCGCCTTCAACGAGCTGTATTACCGTTATGGCGGGATGCGCGGCGGGGCGCGGGTGGTTCATTTCGATCCGTTTTTCTTTCCCCTGGACGGCATCGGGGCATGGAACCGCCTTTATGGCCGGGCGGGGTTCGTTCAGTATCAATGCGTGTTGCCCAAGGGCGAAGGCGCAGCGGGGATCGCCGCCTTGCTGGAGCGGGCCGCCGATGCCGGGCGAGGATCGTTTCTGGCGGTGTTGAAGCTGTTGGGGCCGGCCGGGGAAGGGCCGATGTCGTTTCCCATCGAGGGCTGGACGCTGGCGCTGGATTTTCCGATGCGCGCAGGCACGCTGGAGCTGCTGGATGCCTTCGACGCCATCGTTCACGGAAGCGGGGGGCGGGTTTATCTGGCCAAGGATGCGCGCTGTGGGGCGGAACGGGTGCGGCAGGGCTATCCCCGGCTGGGCGAGTTTCGGGAGGCGCGGGGTGGCGGCGCGGCCAAATTCGCATCCGCGCTTTCGGCCCGGCTTTCCCTGTGACGGGGGAGGCTGGGAAGGTTGTGGCGCTGTCGCTTCACCGGCTTGCAGCCAGGGGCACCCTTGCCTTTCCCCATGGGTGAGATTCTTACGAAAATAACTTACGAAAACGATGGGGGTCGCATACGAAAATTATCACCCCCTTGACACGGGCCGCTGTAGCCACTATACTTTACATAGTGGCGATGGAGAAAGTTATGGCGCGCCATGCAGTGAGCCAGCGCTTTCGCAAGGGTCTCTCGTTGATCGAAGCGGCCTGGACGTTGCCCGAAGATGCCGCCTGAATCTGCGAAGAGGGACGCAGAGAGATGGATTTCAACCTCCTGTGGATAGCAGCGGCGCTCGTGACCTTTACAGGCGCCGTGCTTGGCATTGGCATGTGGGTCGGGGCCGTCAATGCCGACCGGAAGTCGTTCAGAGCGCTCATGCAAGAGATTCGCCAGAAGCTCGACAGCATGTTCGAGCGCCTGCCGCCCCCGAGAGCCGTGCAAGGGAGCGGACCGGCTCGACTGACCGAGTTCGGCGTCAGGATATCGAGGGCTGCTTCGATCAGGGAATGGGCGGCGGGTCATGCTCGAAATCTTCTGGATGGCGCGGGCGGGAGAGAGGAGTTCGATGTTTTCGAGCTGTGTGGGGATTATGTGACCCAACGGCTTGAGAAGGACGAGGCGTTGCGGCGGGCTATGCGCAAGGTTGCCTATGACTTCGGTTCGGAGGTGGAGCAGATCCGCAAGGTCTATGAGGTAGAGCTGCGGGACTGCGTGCTGGCGCAACGCTCATCCTAGATTCGGCAGTGACTAGCCCCTGGCGTCGTGTGCCTTGTCGGTGGCGTTAGCCGACGGAGGGCCGGCCAGCTTGCCGGGATGCCATGAAGCGGTGGTAGCGGTGGAGAAGGCGGCGGCGCAGGGCCGGCGGCAGGGGGCATGCGTAGAACAGGCGGCGCGCGGCGCGGTGGAGTCGCACCGCATGAAGCGTGCGGGGGCGATGGGCCATTCTGGCGGCCGGTCTGGCAGGGGAAGCGGGATGCGGCGATGAGATTATTGGCGCCTTTGGCCTGGATGCCAGTTCCACGACGTCCTGCGCCATGGAGCGCAGGGTTTGGTGATCGGGCGCGTTTCGGAAGGCGATCAGATTTCCCCAGATTCTTGGGTTCTCCAAGCGGCAGGGCCAGGGAGCCAGGCGGCGCCAGTCGTGCCCGATGCCGTAGCGGATGACCGGATGCCATTCGCTGACGAAAACGGTGTATCCCTTGTCGATAAGGAATGTTGCCATATCGTGATATGAGTATCCCAGGGGATGTGTCTTGTCATCTTCGAATTCGCACAGGATGACATGGGGTTGCATGTTTTCCCAAGGCAGGCCTTTGAGAACCATCAGATCGTAACCTTCGGTGTCGATCTTCAGGAAATCTATTCTGGAAAGGCGATGTTCTTTCACGGCGTGGCGCAGGTCGGTGACAGACACCGTTGCGGTTTGTTTGTGGGTATCGTGAAAGGCCGCCAGGCTGGCGATGCCGGTGCTTTCTTTGGAGGTGAAAAACGGTTTTTCTCCAGCCGGCTCGCTGGCGAGCGCCCGCGCATCGATGGCGATCATGGGGTGTGAGCCGAGGTTTTTCAGCAATTGGCTGCGATTGGCTGCATCCGGCTCGAAGGCGATAACCTTCCAGCCAAGATCGAGGAAGCGAGACGACATTTTTCCGCGATGGGCGCCGACGTCGATCATGACGGGGGGTGTGGGCGCGGGATGTGGGGGCGATGCGGCGAAGAAGCGCTCTACCAGTTCCACTTCGTCGATATGGGCTTTCTCGCTTCGCCGGTATGGGCCTAGCAAGGTGAGCTCGATGTCGTCGGGGTCGCAGAACGGGAATGCGTCCACCTTGGAATGGCGGTTGGCGTTTGTGACGACGATGCCTGCGGCTTTGAGTTTTTCGGCTGCGACCCGCCAGCTTTCGAGATGTAGTTCGGGGTAGATGTCGGAATTGGGAACGTGATAGCGATCGCCTTTGCGCTGGTAGTCGTCGAAAAAGTAGTTGGGGTTGTGCCTGGAGTCGTCCGCTATCTCAAGGACGTATCTTGCTATCTTTTTCGACCCGGAAACACGTTCGACGTAATTGCAATCTACACCCAGGAGGTAGATGTGTTTGTAGCCGAACACGGCCCCCATCAGGGCGGCGTGGCTGCCGGTTGTGAGCGGATCGACGGGGGAAAAGAAGGGGGAGCTGTGCTGCATGTCGCCGGATAGCAGGACTCTCTGCACATGATCGAATATCAGGATTCGGGGGTGGTTTTGCAGCTCTGGCACACAGGCGACGAGCTCCTGGAGCAATATGAAATATCTTATGCCGTTGGAATCGGATTCACGAACCAGGCGGGCGATGGCTTGTTTGTGCGACAGGCCGACGACGGTATCGAGGCAAATGTAATAGCGTGGGTACCAGCCGATCCTATCCCAATGGCGGTAGGCGGCGTTCATGCCTATGGTGTCGAAGCCAGCGAGGCTGGCGAAGTCGAAGCCCTTCAGGGAAGGGCCGTTGCCCAGAACGACGAGGGTATCGCTGGCGCGGGAAGCGGTGTGCCAGGGTGGCGCCGGGTTCTGCTGTGGGGCCTGTGGCGGTGACATTCACGGGGTCTCGGTCTTTCTGCCGGCGTGGCGGTGAATGTCGTTCGGTGGGGGATATTCCGGGGGTGTCATGTGCTTTGTCGGCGGCGCTGATCGGCCAGGGGAATGTGCCAAATATCCGGCCCCGGCGTGATCGGGACATTGGTGGAGGCGGTCGAAGATACCTGCACCACCGGGCCTTGCCCCATGGCGGCGCGAGCTGCGTCGTGAACCGCTGCCGCCTGTTTGTAGATAGCCATCATGCGGTCAATGTCGGTATCGGGTTTTCTCAGGCGCTGAAGCCTGGTGCTCCCATCGGTCATCTCGATCTCCCATGCTGGAGGGGGCGGCACTCGGAACGGGAAGGGCTGGCCTTTGTCGGCGGCGGCGGTGTGGGGCGCTCTGTAGCACAAGTCTGCGGTTCGCGCAGCCAGCGGATATATGCGCCGGGGTGGCGGCGGTGAGGGGATCGGCTGGGATTCGCGCGGGTGCCGGGAGGGTGTCGGGGGTGGTGGCGCAGGTGGTGGCGGGGCGCATGGTGCCCGTTTTGCCAGCAATTCCGTTTGCAACAAGCTTGTTGGCAACATATCTGTTGGAAACATAGCAAGGGTGAGCAGCTTCCGCCCCGGTGCTCTCCTTGCAGCAGCCTTGCGACACCCGCTCGGACGGGTTGTGGCAGCCTGGCGGGCGGCGGCGTGGTTATGGGGGCGGCTATTCCATCGTTCTGGCTGGATGTTCCGGGGCGGCTTCCCTGGTTTCCGGTTCGGCGGTGGGTGGGGGGGTGGAGCGGCCGTAGTCGTCTTCGAAACGCTGGATGTCGTCTTCCCCCAGATAGTCGCCGGTTTGCACCTCGATCAGATCGAGCGGTTTGTCGCCGGGGTTGGCGAGGCGGTGGATGCAGAGCGGGGGGATGTCGGCGGCCTGGTTCGGGCGCAGGAGGAAGCTGGCGCCATCTTTGACCACCCGGGCGATGCCGTCGAGGACCACCCAGTGCTCGGCGCGGTGGCGGTGGCGCTGTAAGGACAGGGCGGCGCCCGGCTTGACGGAGATGCGTTTGACCTGGAAGCGCTGGCCGCGGTGCAGGACCTGGAAGAAGCCCCAGGGGCGGTGAACGCGCATATGGGCCGCCATATCGCCCGGTTGCGCGGCCAGGCGTTGGGCCATGGCGCCGACCTCGCCGGCGCGGGCCAGCGGCGCCACCAGCACGGCATCGCGGGTGGCGACCACGGCGAGATCCTGGACGCCCAGGGCGGCGACCAGGGGGGCGTCGGAGGCGATGGACGAGAGGAGCGAATTGGATACGCCGCTGGCGAGCGCCCGCCCGCGGCAGAGATTGCCATCGGCATCGCGGGGGCCGTTTTTCCACAGCGCCGCCCATGAACCCATATCGGCCCAGCCCATGGCAGCGGGGGTGACCGCCGCTTTGTCGGTGCGCTCCATGACGGCGTAATCGACCGATATGGCCGGGGCGGCCTGGAAGGGCTCGGGGGCGAGGCGGAGGAAATCGAGATCGTCCTTTGCGCCGGCGACGGCGGTGGAGACGGCGCGGTGGAGGGCGGGCCGGTGGCGGCGACATTCCGCCAGGAAGGCGGCGGCGGTGAACAGGAACATGCCGCTGTTCCAATACCAGCCGCCCTGGGCGAGATAGCTTTGCGCGGTGGGGAGATCCGGCTTTTCGACGAAGCGGGAGACGCGGAAGCAGCCGGGGGAAAGCTCTGCCCCCCTGTCGGCGGCGATGTAGCCATAGCCGGTTTCCGGGCCGGTGGGGGCGATGCCGAATGTGACCAGCAGGCCGGCGGCGGCGGCAGGGGTGGCGGCCCGGATGGCGGCGCGGAAGCCGTTGGCGTCGGCGACGGCGTGGTCGGACGGCAGGACCAGCATGAGGGCATCGCCATCGCGGGCCGCGAGCAGCATGGCGGCGGCGGCGATGGCGGGGGCCGTGTTGCGGGCGGCAGGCTCCAGGACGATGCGGGCGGGGGCGAGGGCGATTTCGCGCAGCTGCTCGGCGACCAGGAAGCGGTGGCGCCGGTTGCAGACCGCCAGGGGCGGGGCGAAGGCGGCAGCATCGGCCACGCGCAGCGCGGTTTCCTGCAGCAGGCTGCGATGGGAGGTGAGCGGCAGGAACTGCTTTGGGTGCGCCTGGAGCGATTCGGGCCACAGCCTGGTTCCCGAACCGCCGGACAGGATGACCGGGTGGATGCGCATGGGTGCGGGACGTTCCTGGGGTGGGGGTTGGGGGGCTGGGGTGGTTGTGGCTAGCGGGGGGCGCGGGGCGGTGTCAAGATTGCGCCCCGGGGTTGGGGCGAGCGATGGGGGAGGATGGCATGGGGACGGCGCTGATCGTGGGCGCCAGTTCGGATATCGGCCGCGCCGTGGCGCGCCGGCTGGCGGACGACGGCTATGGCTTGCAGCTGGCCGGGCGCGATCCGGAACGGCTGGAGAGGGAGGCGCGGGATGTGGGCCTGCGCAGCGGCGCCGCCCCTGCCCTGCATCTGTGCGATGTGCTGGACGAGGATGGCGGCACCGCCATGCTGGAGAGGCTGGACCCCCTGCCCGATGTCGCCATTTGCGTGGTGGGGGCGCTGGGCGAGCGGGGGGAGAGCGATGCGGTGGCGGTGGGGCGGACGATGCGGGCCAATTATGTGGGCCCGGCGCAGCTGATGGGGGCGCTGGGCGAGCGTTTCGCGCGGCGCGGCAGCGGCACCCTGGTTGGCGTGAGCTCGGTGGCGGGCGAGCGGGGGCGGGGTTCGAACCATGTTTATGGGTCGGCGAAGGCCGGTTTTACCGCCTTTTTGTCGGGGCTGCGCAACCGGCTGTTTGCGTCGGGGGTGCATGTGGTGACGGTGAAGCCGGGCTTCGTTCGCACCCGGATGATCGAGGGGATGGACCATCCGGCGCTGTTGACCGCCGAGCCGGAAGAGGTGGCCGACGCCATCGCCCGGGCCATCCGGCGGCGGCGCGATGTGATTTATGTGCGCCGCATCTGGCGCCCGATCATGGCGGCGATCCGCGCCATACCGGAGGGCGTGTTCAAGCGGATGAAGCTGTAGCGGGCGGGGCGCCGCTATGTGCTGTGGGGGGCAGGGCCTTCCTGGCGCGGAGCGGCGTTCTGGATGGCGAGTCTGAGGCCGTTGACGGCTTCGGCGAGGGCTTCGCGGCTTTTTTCGCCGTGCGATGTGATTTATGTGCGCCGCATCTGGCGCCCGATCATGGCGGCGATCCGCGCCGGGCCGGAGGGCATGTTCAAGCGGATGAAGCTGTAGCGGGCGGGGACGGCGCTATGTGCTGTGGGGGGCGGGGCCTTCCTGGCGCGGAGTGGCGTTCTGGATGGCGAGTCTGAGGCCGCTGACGGCTTCGGCGAGGGCTTCGCGGCTTTTTTCGCCGTCTTCGATCAGCTTCTGGAGGGCGAGGCCCTGTTGCTGGAAAACGTGGCTCTGTTGCTCGCTGCGCCTGTCCGCAGCTTCCCGGCTTTTCTCGCCGTCTTCGATCAGCTTTTGAAGGGCGAGGCCTTGTTGCTCGCTGCGCCTGTCCGCAGCTTCCCGGCTTTTCTCGCCGTCTTCGATCAGCTTCTGGAGGGCGAGGCCTTGTTGTTCGCTGCGCCTGTCCGCAGCCTCCCGGTTTTTCTCGCTTTCTTCAATCAGCTTCTGGAGGGCGAGGCCTTGTTGTTCGCTGCGCCTGTCCGCAGCCTCGCGGTTTTTCTCGCTTTCTTCGATCAACTTGTGAAAGGCACGGCTTTGTTCCTGGAAAACGAGATCGTGACGTTCCCTGTCCTCGGCGCGTTGGCGGCTGCTTTCGTTCATGGCGTCGATGCCACGCTTGATGTAGATCAATTGGAGAATTCCGATGACAAGGCCGACGATGACGAGGCAGGCCGTGACGAGAACGAGCGAGGCCGTGGCCGTGGCCATGATCGTTTCCGGGGTGTCTCCGAACAAATTGCCGACAAATTCGAACACCTGGTTTGCTCCCGGTCGCGCCGCGCTCATGCCCGGTAGCGGGCACGGTGGGTGGGATGTAAGGGAATGTTGGCCCTATGTCAAGCTCTCATGCCCCGGTTCGGGGCGCGCGAGAGGGAGGCGCGGGGTGGGCCTGGGCAGCGGCGGCGCCATGCTGGGGCCCCCTGCCCGATGCTGCCGGTGGGGCGGCGGCGGAGCGTGGCGCGGCGATCCGCGCCGGACCGGAGGCGTGTTCAAGCGGATGAGGCTGTAGCGGGCGGGGGCGCCGCTATGTGCTGCGGGGGGTGGGGGCTTCCTGGCGCGGAGTGGCGTTCCGGATGGCGATTCTGAGGCCCTTGACGGCTTCGGCAAGGGCTTCGCGGTTTTTCTCGCCGTCTTCGATCAGCTTCTGGAGAGCGAGGTCTTGTTGTTCGATGCGTCTTTTCGTAGCCTCCCAGCTTTTCTCGCCGTCTTCTATCAGCTTCTGGAGGGCGAGGCCTTGCTGTTCGCTGCGCCTTTCCGCAGCCTCCCGGCTTCTCGCGCCGTCTTCGATCAGCTTTAGAAGGGCCAAGTGCTGTCGTTTGCTGGCTGCGGCCTGCTGACGGTTGTTCTCGTTCATGGCGTCGATGCCACGCTTGATGTAGATCAATTGGAGAGTCCCGATGACAAGGGCGGCAATGACGAGGCAGGCCATGACCAAAACGAGCGAGGCCATGGCCGCGGCCATGATCGTTTCCGGGGTGTTGCCGAAAAGACGGCCGACAGATTCGAACACTTGTTTTGCCCCGGTCGCGCCGTGTTCATGCCCGGTAGCGGGCACGATGGGTGGGATATATGGAATGTTGGCCCTATGTCAAGCTCATGCCCCGGTTCGGGTCGTTCAGGGCTGCGCGGTGGGGGCGTTGCCGGTGGCTGGCCACCAGTTGTCCAGCAGGCGGCGCAGCCCTGTGACGATGGCGGCATGGGTTGGCGCGTGGGCCAGATTGACCGTTTCGCCGGGGTCTTGCGCCAGGTCGAACAGTTGCAGCGGCAGGGGGTCGGCGGCACCCGGCACGATCAGTTTGAAATTGCCGGACCGGACCCAGCGGGCGCGGATATTGCGGGAGGGCCGGTCCAGGCTGGCGGCGTCGCTGGGATAGATGGCTCCGAAGACGGGAGCTGCGGCCAGCGGTTCGATGCCCAGGGCCGAGGGAAGCAGGCTGCGGCCTGTCATCTGCGGGGCGATGGCGTCGGCGAGGCCGGCGGCGGCCAGGATGGTGGGGACGAGATCGACCGTGCTGACCGCCTGGGGATGGTCGGCGGGCTGGATGCGGCCGTCCCAGCGCAGCAGGATGGGGGTGCGCAGGCCGTCTTCGAACGGGGAGTATTTGGAACGGGCATCCTGGCGTGTCGGCCGGGCCGGACCGGGCCGCAGACCGTTATCTGCCACGAAGACGATCAGCGTGTTTTCGAGCAGCTGTTTTTGCGCGAGATAGCCCAGCAACTCGCCGACCGTGGCGTCGAACCAGGCGATGTTGGCGTAGTAGGGAAGCAGCCAGTCGGGCGGGCCGGCGGCCTGGGCGATGCGCCGGTATTCGGGCGGGGCATCGTAGGGGGTGTGGGGCAGAAAGGGCGCATACCAGAGGAAGAACGGCTGGCGGCCGCCATGGTGGTCGATGAAATCCCAGATCGGCTGCATGGTTTCGCGGCCGATCACCAGCCCGGCATCGCCATTGCCATGGGCGACCCATTCGCCGTTTTCCTGCTGGCGGGTTCCGGTGACGGGGCCGAGCCCCGCGCGGCGGGCTGGGCGGTGGTCATGCCGTGGGTGAAGCCGGCGTTGGAGTGATGGCCTTCCCAGAACTTGCCGGTTTGCAGGCTGGCGTAGCCGTGGCGGGCCAGGATGGAAGGCAGGGTGGGCGCGGCGCGGATCAGGCGGTCGGTCTGGGCGCGGGCGGCGCGATATTCGGCGCCGGTCAGGGCCCGCATCTGGCCGTAGCCCGGCGGCGGGTGGTTGAAATAAATGCCGTGCTGGTGCGGATAGAGCCCGGTTAACAGCGTAGCCAGCGACGCCCGGCACAGGCTCATGGGGACATAGCCCGCCGGATAGCGGGCCGAGCGGCTGGCCAGAGTGTCGATATGCGGCGTTCGCACCAGGTCGTTGCCGAGAAAGCCGAAATCGCGCCAGGAATGGTCGTCGGAGACGATCATCACAATGTTGGGCATCGCGGTGTTGGGGGGGGGCGCGGGATCTGTGGCGGCACCGTGCCCCACCGGCAGGCAGAGCATGGCGGCGACGATGGCAAGGCCACGGGCCTGTGCGCGGATGGTTGTCACGCTTTTCCCCGGGTGTTGCCTGCCAGTCCAGGCAGCTGAAACGTGCTGCGGGCGGCCGCACCGGTCCATGTGACGATGTCTTTCAGGGTCCGGGGGGCGATGCGATCGCAAAAGTCGATCAGGCGGCAGCGATCGAACAACAGGCCGGACAGGTTCGAGATTTCAGACCATCCGATATGGGATTGCGCGCCGGAGCGCGGCAATGCTTCCGCAACGAAAAATGTGCGGATGGGAAGCAGAGTGGGAGACTCTTGCATATAGATTTTGCAGAAAGCGTCGGGCTGAAGCGGCGACTCAGTGTCGCGATATACGGTGCCAGTTTTGCATTGACCGAACATTACGATCTTTCCCGGGCGGGAATCGGCAAAGGGTTTCCATGCAACGACATCCAACCCGCCATCCTGTGTATTTCTGGGGATTCCGACCTTGACGCCGCCCCCCTCGCCTATTCTTCTGCATAGTTCGCCCACCTTGGTTCTGAACGATCTGGTGACGGTAGAGAACACGAAACCTTCTGCGCGCATACCCAGATATGCCTTCGCGACCTCTGCGCATAGTCTCTCGAAGAGGAGCGTGCCATTGAGTCGGGCGTGGACACGATTGTCTTTCATGTTCATCCGAGTCGCCAGAAGCAAGTAGAGATAGACGATGTGTCGGGGATTCGATTTGTCAAAGCACCATCGAAGCGTCCAGCCTTTGTCGTCCATTGCGAACGGATAGTTGCTGCTGTTACCGCAGGCTCTGCTGCGCTCCTGTATTTCGGAATATGCGGCCTCTGACACACCGTCAAAGTAATCGTTGTCATCGATTCTGCCGAGATCACGGGCCAGGGAGACGATGGAGGCATGACCGTCGCGCCATGCGTTCAACTCGACGAAATCGGCAAGCTCATGCGCGGAAGCCTCTGGACTCGGGGTGCCTGGCCATTTGAACATCAATCGACCGTAGTGAGGCGTTTTTTCTTGTTCTTCGGTCGATGCTTCCGTTCCATATCGTCATACAGGTCTTCAGCAATTCTCACAATCGTTCCCGCTATGCGAAGCAGGCCTTCAGAATTGCGATAGCCTGAGGATAACTTGCTCTGCGCACGCTCCAGGTTTCTTTTTGCCGCCATGAGGGATTCTTCGAAGACACTTGACGAGGGTCTGCTGATTTCATGGGCGTCAGACAATGAGGAGCCGGCGCGAAGCGCGGCGAGGGATTCCTTGTTCGAAACGACCGCATCGAGATACCTGAGATCCGGGTTCTGACTGCTTATGACCGGTTGCTTGTCTTCGCGCTTGCTGCCATACATCCAGATACAAAGGTCGCGCAGCTCTTGCTTTTTCTCGTGGGGGACCGGCTCCTGGTTTTCCTCGCCCATGGCGCGGAGGCCTATGAAGCTTTCGATGCCATCGTAGTCGATCCCGGTGTAGAGATGGGAGAATGAGAAATGCCGTTTCCAGCGATCGTCGCGACGGAACAGCTTCATGTCCTCTGCCTGCTCGATCACCATGAGGGCGCGATACAGTCTTTGTACGGTTTTGTGGGTGTCGCCGATCTGCCTGCCAATCTCTGCCAGGCCGATACCGTGTTTCCTGTGCACGTCCGCGATATATCTGGCCTTTGCGTAGCTGCTCCATTTGGCAGGGCCGTTGACATGCTTGAAGCCGAGAAAACGCCAGGCTTCCTTGCGGGTAGAAATCATGACGGGGAGTTGTCGCAATTTCTCTTTTTCTGCTTTCTCGATATGAGGCAGATTTGTCGCCCCTATGTCACTGGCAAGAGCGGGGTTCAGAAGCAATGTGACGGCGGCGAGGCGGCGGTTGCCCTCGATGACGACGTTCTTCCCGTTCTCTCGCGCAACGATCAACGGTTCATGGGGAAAGAAGCCGCTGGCGGCAATGGACATCGCCAGCTCGCGGACGTCCATCGCATCCCACAGAACCTGAACGATTTCGGCGTCGCTGGACGTGCAGGTCAAGTCGAATTCCGGCAGGCGGGGATTGCCGATGTCGAACGACAGCTGGGAAACCTTCATGGAAACGATGTCGGTGGGAGTCATCGCCGGCTCCTTCCTGCCCCTCCGGGACCGCATGGGCGAGGCGCCTTGCGCCCGCCATCGCCAAGGGGCCAGGATAGCATGAGCCGTGGCCGCATGGTATCCTGGCCCTGGCCCGGGAGGCGCGAGGCCGCCATGGGCGGCGCGGCGGGCGATGTCCGAACTCGGGATGCGGATATGGCGGGACGGGAAGCGGGCGCCGCTGGTGCGGGCGGGGGGCTTGGGCGGCTGGGGTGGGGCCTTGGCGTGGGATGAGTAGCGTTTCGGTTGTGATCCGCGCCTTGAACGAGGCCGGCCATCTGCCGGCGCTGCTGGATGGGCTGGCGCGCCAGAGCCGGCGGGCGGACGAGATCGTGCTGGTGGATTCCGGCTCCAGCGACGCGACCGTGGCCATCGCCAGGGAGGCCGGGGCCAGGATCGTCGCCATCGCGCCTTCCCGCTTTACCTTCGGGCGGGCGCTGAATGTTGGCTGCGCCGCCGCCACGGGGGAGGTGCTGGTTTTCGCCAGCGCCCATGTTTATCCCGCCAACGAGCGCTGGCTGGAGCGGCTGACGGCGCCGCTGGACGCCCATGACGATGTGGCCCTGGTTTATGGCCGCCAGACCGGCGACGAGGGCAGCGCATTTTCCGAATGCGAGATCATGCGCCGCTGGTTTCCGCCACATTCGGACCCGGACCAGAGCCACCCCTTCTGCAACAACGCCAATTGCGCGGTGCGGGCGTCGGTGTGGGCAAGCCACCCCTATGACGAAGACCTGACCGGGCTGGAGGATGTGGACTGGGCCTTTCGGGTGCAGCAGGACGGCCACCGCATCCACTATGAGGCCGATGCCAGCGTGGTTCACGTCCATCGCGAGGGCTTTGCCCAGATCGTGAACCGCTATCGGCGGGAGGCGGTGGCCCATAAGAGGATTTTCACCCGCCACCGCATGTATGCACTGGAAGCGGGCGCCCTGTTTGCCGCCAATGTGGCGCGGGATTATCTGGCCGCCCTTTCCCAGCGCCGTCTGCTGGCCAATCTGGGGGCGATCCCGCGCTTTCGCGCCGCGCAATTCTGGGGCGCATGGCAGGGATTTCGCCAGGTAGGCGAGCCTTCGCAGGCGCTGAAGCGCCGATTCTATTACCCGCGCGGCTTCGACCGGCGCAGGCGGGAGGCGGCGCAGGCGCCGGAAGAGCGCCCGTGAAGGTGGTGGCCTTTGTCCCCATGCGCCACAGCAGCGAGCGGGTGCCGGGCAAGAACTATCGCCCCTTCGACGGGCGCCCGCTGTTCCACCGCATCCTGGCGACCCTGCTGGCGTGTCCGGAGGTGATTCGCATCGCGGTGGACACCGACAGCCCGACGGTGGCGGAGCAATGCGCGGCCCATTTTCCCGCCGTGCAGGTGATCGACCGGGCGCGCCATCTGCTGGGGGGCGAGGTGGCGATGACCGAGATTTTGCGCCACGACGCCGGCCTGGTGGACCATCCGTGGTATCTCCAGGCCCATTCCACCAGCCCGCTGCTGACGCCGGCCACGGTGCGGGCGGGCCTGCGGGCGCTGGACGAAGGGCTGGGGCGCCACGATTCCCTGATGTCGGTGACGCGCTTGCAGACCAGGCTTTACGATGGCGACGGGCGGGCGATGAACCACGATCCGCGCCAGCTGCTGCGCACCCAGGATTTGCCACCGGTCTTCGAGGAGAATTCGGGCATGTATGTCTTTACCCGCGAGCAGATCGCCGCCGGGCGCCGTTTCGGGGAGAGGCCGCTGCTGTTCGAGATCGACCCGGTGGAGGCGACCGATATCGACACCGAGGCCGATTTCGTTCTGGCCGAGGCGCTGCACCGGCTGCGGCGGCAGGGGGCGATGTGAGGATCGCCATCACCTGCCTGCAGCTGATCCGGGATCTGGACGGGCTGCGGGGCGCCGTGGAGGAGGCCGGCTTTCGCCTGCGGGTGCCGCAGATTCGGGGCCAGCATCTGGAAGGTGAGGCGCTGGTGGAGGCGCTGCAAGGCTGTGCCGGGGTGGTGGCCGGCGACGACCGATTCAGCGCCGACGTGCTGGCCCGGCTGCCGCAGCTGCGGGCGATTTCCAGATGGGGCATCGGCATGGACGGCATCGACCGGGCGGCGGCGGCGGCGCGGGGCATCGCGGTGACGAACACGCCGGGGGCTTTCGACGACGAGGTGGCCGATGTGGCGATGGCCTATACGGTGATGCTGCTGCGCCGGCTGCGCGATATCCATGACGGGGTGAAGGCGGGCGGCTGGCCCAAGCCGGGCGGGCGTTCGGCGCGGGGGCTGCGCATGGGCATCGTCGGCCTGGGCGGCATCGGGCGCGCCCTGGCGCGGCGGGCGGCGGCAGCGGGCATGGAGACGGTGGGCTGCGATCCGGACCCGGCCAGCCGGGCGGCGGCGGAAGCGGACGGCACCGGCGCCCTGGACCTGGACGAGCTGCTGGCGACGAGCGATGTGGTGTCGCTGCACTGCCCGCTGACGGACGCAACCCGCCATCTGCTGGACGAACGGCGGCTGGCCGCCATGAAGCCCGGCGCCCTGGTGGTGAACACCGGGCGGGGCGGCCTGATCGACGGCGCGGCGCTGGCGGCGGCGCTGGCCAGCGGCCATGTGGGCGGGGCCGCGCTGGATGTGCTGGAAGAGGAGCCGCCGGGGCCAGCGGAGCCGCTGCTGGCGGCCGATAACGTGATATTGGGCTCGCACAACGCCTCGAACACGCTGGAGGCCTCGGCGCGGGTTCACCGCCGGGCGCTGACCAATCTGGCCCGGGCGCTGGGGCGGGAGATTCGTTTCGGGACGGAACGGGCTGGGGGGCGATAATCCGTTTCGGGGCTTAGCGCCGCGCCGCCAGTGTTTTGTTCATTTCGTTTTTGAAGCGCGATTCCCCGGGCAATAAGCCAATGGCCTTGCGATAGGCTTGTTCGACCTCCCCGATTGGCGCCCCTAACCAGTTGAGCGTGCGCGCCAATTCGCGCCATGCCCAGGCGTGGCGCGCCGACGAAGCGTCGAGCTGAACGACGCGTTCCAGAAGACCTCGCGCCTCTTTGAGAAAGCGGCTGTTCGACTTATACTGCCGCTGCCAGCGAGCTTCCGTTGCCAGCCACAGCTTGGTTTGTGCGAATTCGAGCAGGGCGCGGGGGTCGGCGTTGACCGCTTCTCCGGCGCGTTGGAAGTAGCGATGGGCGGCGCGGGAATCCCTGGCGCGCCGGGCCAGAATGGCCGCGTCGATGGCGTCTTGTCCGGTTGGAACGGCGCGGTTTTGCTGCAACAGGCGTCGCGCGCCGCTTTCGTCGCCTGCCTCCAGCAGCGCGTCGATCAGCGTGTTCACGACATGGGGGAGCGCGCTCTGCGGTCCCTGTTGCTCGAAGGTTTTCAGCACGTCTTCGGCCCGTTCAGCATGGCCGCTTTCGACGTGCATCCGGGCCGTCTGTGCGGCAAGAATCGCCGAAGCCGGGTTGGACTCCCAGGCGGCTGCGAGACGGCGGAACGCTTCCTCGTTCTGCCCCAGGGCGCGCAGATGGGCCGCATCCCGCAGCGCCGACAGCGCCGCATATTCGGGATGGGCGGGCAGCGTTGCCCGGAACCATGTTCGCTGCCGGTCGAAATCGAAACGGGGCGGCGGCGAACCGTTGTCCCGCATGGCCCGGAACACTTTCGGCAGGCCGGAGAGGCGGCCCTCTGCAAGCCTCAATTCCTTCAGGAACTCGCCGATACGGCGGTTGCGAGCGGGCGCGGCCGGAACCTGCGCGCCCGGGGCGAGATGTTCGAGATCGATCCCCGGGACCGGACCGGGATAGCTGAAAACATCGATCCGGTCCGGATAGAGATAGACCTTGGTGGGTTCGGGCTGATCTGCGTCGTAGCCGCGGTGATAGACCGCGTTGACCAGGGCTTCGCGGAGAGCGGCCAGGGGATAGCTGACCCAGCCGCGAACCTGGCTGTGATCCGGTTGCTTTTGCAGATGGGAGGTGGAGAGGTTTTCGAGATATTTCAGGCAATCTTTGAGCTGGTCTATCAGGGTGCCGTCGAAGCAGCGTTCTTCCTGGACGTCCCCGTCCCGGTCGGCGGCGAATTGGACGACTTCGATCCTGGCCCCCCGGAAGCGGTGGGCAGGATTGCGGGAAAAGAGCAGCAGGCCCACATTGCGGGGCACTTCGTGGTCGTTGACCTTCACGGTAAGCCTCATGCGCCGATAGATGTCCCTGGTATCGGCTGTGTCGAGAAGGCCGCTTCTTATATCGCGCAGGTGCTCGCGAACCTTCGCCTCATGCAGATCTTCCACCCGGGCATCCTGCGCCCGGCGGTCGTCCCAGGGCACGTGGGCGGTTTGTTCGACGAGACCGCGAAGCAGATCGCCGCGGCGTTCGGCATCGACGGTTTCGGAACCGAGGCGAACCCAGAATCGGCCCGCTTTGCCGCCATCGGCGGGCGCGCGGTGGGGCCTGGTATCGCTGGCCGGCGCCCACACAACCAGAATGTGCCGGTCTGCGACCGTTTCGGGCGACAAGATGGGCCGGTAGGGCGGATCGATCCGATTGCACTGGCCGCGAAGCCATCGCTGCGCCGCTTCGATGTTCCCGGCGGACAGGCCGGATGGGGGCAGGACGGCCCGGCCGTCGCGTTCTGCGACGCCGATGACGACATAGCCGCCGTTCAGGTTGTGATAATCGTTCGCGAATGCGCAGATCGTCCTGAGAACCTGGGGGCCGGTTCTGTGCGGATCCCAGGAGGATTTGAACTCCACCCGCTCCGATTCCACGCTGTGGCCACGGAGGAGGGCTTCGAGATCGATGGGAAGAATCGCGCTCATGGGCGGGTGCGATGCGCAGATGCGCGCAGAGGGACCGTGTTGCCGCGTCCTCTGGCAGTATAGGCGCGGGCGGGCGCGGCGCAAGCGGGGTTCCGGCCTGGCGGGCATGACGCAGCCCGGGGGTGTGCTGGACTCTTTGCATAACGCAGCACGGGGGCGTGCCGGGCTCCTTTCATGACGCAGCACGGGGGCGTGCTGCTGTGTAGGGGTGGTATAGGGGACGTGGAGCGGGGCGGTATCGGGAGAAGGCGGTGGGGAGGGGGCGGTGACGGGGGTGGGGGTTCGTCGCTTGCGGCTGGTTTTCGGGCTGGCGGTTGCGGTGGGATTCGTCTGGCTGCTGGCGCATGAGCTGGAGGGCGATGCGCTGGAGCGGGCCTTTGCCGGCCTGTCGGTGGCATCGGTGCTGCTGGCGCTGGCCTTTATCGCCGCCGCCCATGGGCTGCGCATTCTGCGCTGGTGGTGGATGCTGCGCGCCCTGGAACCGGGGCTGCCGCTGGTGGCCTGCGCGCGCCCCTTTCTTGCCAGCATGGCGGTGAACAATGTGCTGCCGCTGCGGGCCGGCGACGCGCTGCGGGTGGTGGGGTTTCGCCGCCAGCTGCGCTCGCCGGCCATGCGCGTGCTGGGCACGCTGGCGATCGAGCGCGCCCTGGATGTGGTGTTTCTGGCCGCCATCTTCTTCGCCTGTCTGCTGGCCCTGCCGCAGGGCGCCCTGCCGCAAGGCTTTGTGGTGGCGGCGGCCTGGCTGGCGGCGCTGGCGGTGGCGGCGTTGCTGGCGGCGATGCTGTTTCCGCCGCTGGCCAGGCGCCTGTTTCAGCGCCTGTGCCGGCATCTGGAGGGCTATCCGTGGCTGGCCCGGCGCGGCTGGCCGCAGGCGCTGGCGCGCCAGGGCGACCATCTGCTGGCGGCGCTGGCGGTGATGCGATCGCCAGCGGCGACGCTGGCGCTGAGCGGCCTTTCGGCCGCCGTGTGGGCCTGCGAGGGCATGGCCTTTGTGGTGCTGGCGGCGGTGCTGCAACCCGGCGGCGCGGCGCTGGCGCCGTGGCTGGCGCTGGCCGCCGGCACGCTGGCGACGGCCGTTCCCGGCGCGCCCGGCCATATCGGCACCTTCGACTGGTTCGCCGCCCAGGGCTTTGCCGTGTGGGGGGCCTCGCAGGAAACCGCCGCCGCGCTGGCGCTGACCGTTCACGCCCTGTGGCTGCCGCCCACGCTGGTGGGGCTGGCCTGCTATTGGCTGCCATGGCTGCCATCCAGGGGGGGCGGAGGGCCGCAGAGCGCGAAGATGGGCCGCCGAAGTGGGGGGCCGCCGAGGGAAGGCGGCGATGGAGGGCGCGGCGGGTTGCGCCGGCGGGGCGGTTTTTGCTAGGGGGAGGCCGCTTGCCGGGAGGCGCCATCGTGCACGATCGAACGGGCCGGCGCTCCGTGCGGCCGGCATGAGCGCGGGGGGCGGGCCGGGCCGGCTGCTGATCACCGGCGGGGCGGGCTTTATCGGCGCCAACCTGGTGAGGATGATGGCCGAGCGTGGCCTGGCCGGCCACATCCGGGTGCTGGACGACGAATCCCGCGGCCATCGCCAGGCGCTGGCCCCCTGGCAGGTGGAATTCGTGAAGGGCGATATCCGCGACCGGGCGCTGCTGGGGCGCGTTTTGCAGGGCGTGGATGCGGTGGTGCATCTGGCGGCGGAGACCGAGGTGGTGGACTCGGTGGCCTGTCCGCAGCGCAGCTTCGACGTCAATGTCGGCGGCAGTTTTCAGCTGCTGGAAGCGATGCGCGAGGCGGGGGTGGAGCGGCTGGTGAACGCCTCTACCGGCGGCGCCATCCTGGGCGAGGCGCCATCGCCGGTGCACGAAGAGATGGTCTGCCGCCCCACATCGCCCTATGGCGCCGGCAAGGCGGCGGTGGAGGTGTGGTGTTCGGCCTATGCCGGCGCCTATGGCATGAAGCCGGTGTCGCTGCGCTTTTCGAATGTTTATGGGCCGCTGTCTTTCCGCAAGGGCACGGTGGTGGCGGCCTTCATGCGGCGGATGCTGGCGGACGAGGCGCTGGTGGTTTATGGCGACGGCAGCCAGACGCGCGACTATATTTATGTGGACGATATCTGCGAGGGCATCGTGGCGGCGCTGGCGGCCCGGAATGCGGGCGTGTTTCAGCTGGGCAGCGGCAGCGGCACCGATCTGGAGCGGCTGATCGACGAGATCGTGGCCGCCAGCGGGCGCAGCGCCCGCCCGGAGATTCGCTATCGGCCTTTTCGCGCCGGCGAGGTGCGCCACAACTGGACGGATGTGAGCCGGGCGCGCGAAGGGCTGGGCTGGCGCCCGGCGACACCGCTGGCGGAAGGGCTGCGGCGCACCTGGGCATGGTTTGCCGAACGCGCCGGCGGGGGCTGAGGCGGCCACGGCAGGGGCGGCGTTGCCGTTTGCGGGCCGGGGGGCCATGATGCGGGCGGCTTTCGGGCGGACATGCGGTGCCATGCAGACCGGATCGCTTCAGGGTGACGGCGCCTGGAACGGGTCGGGCGCGGCGGGGCCGTTGGGGTGACGGCGCCCGCGCGCAAGGTTGCGGTGGTGGGCATCGGCTATGTCGGTCTGCCCGTTGCCATGGCCTTTGCCCGCCATGGCCGGGTTGTGGCCTTCGATATCGACGCCGCCAGGGTGGCGGAACTGCGGCGCGGCGTGGACCGCAACCGGGATGTGAATCTGGGGGATGTGGGGACGGGCGGGCTGGCGGCGGCCGACATTCTTTTTTGCGACGACGACGAGGCGCTGGGGGCGGCGGATTTCCACATTGTGGCGGCGCCGACACCGATCGATTCGAGCCAGCGCCCGGACTTGAAACCGTTGCTGGACGCGACCGGCAGGGTGGGGCGGCGGCTGAAGGCGGGCGATATCGTGGTGTTCGAATCGACGGTTTATCCCGGAACGACGCGCGAGGTTTGCATGCCGTTGCTGGAAGAGGCCTCGGGGCTGACATGCGGGGTGGATTTCAGCGTCGGCTATTCGCCCGAACGGCTGGCCCCCGGCCACCGCGGGAAGCCGTTTTCCCGCATCGTCAAGATCGTTGCCGCGCAGGACAAGGCGACGCTGGATATCGTGGCCGCCATGTATGAATCGGTGGTGGCGGCCGGGGTTCATCGCGCGCCTTCGATCGAGGTGGCGGAGGCGGCGAAGATCGCTGAGAATGTGCAGCGCGACATCAACATTGCGCTGATGAACGAACTGGCGCTGATCTTCGGCCGCATGGGCATCGATACCCGCGACGTGCTGGCGGCGGCGGGCACCAAGTGGAACTTTCACGCCTATGTGCCGGGGCTGGTCGGGGGTCACTGTATCGGCGTGGATCCCTATTATCTGACCTATAAGGCGGCAGCGCTGGATTACGACTCGCCCTTCGTGCTGGCGGGCCGGCGCATCAACGACGGCATGGGCGCCCATATTGCCGGCCAGGTGGTGAAATATCTGATGCGGCGCGGGCAGACGGCGCAGGGGGCGGTGGTGACGGTGCTGGGGCTGGCGTTCAAGGAAAATGTCGCCGATTTGCGCAACACGCGGGTGGTGGATGTGGTGCGCGAGCTGGAAAGCTATGGCCTTGCCGTGCAGGTTTCGGACCGCCATGTTCGCGCGCAAGAGGCGCAGCGCCTTTATGGCATTGCGCCGCTGGCGGACGAAGCGCTTCTGCCCGCCGATGCGGTGGTGCTGGCGGTGGCCCATGACGAATATGCCGCCGGTGGCTGGCCTGCCATCGTGGCCAGGCTGCGCGATGGGCGGGGCGGTGTATTCGACGTGAAGGGGGTGCTGGACCGGGCGACACGCCCCGAGGGCATCGACCTGTGGCGGCTGTAGCCGGGGGGTGGGAATGTTGAGCAGCGTTACCATCGAACGCTTCAAGAGCTATCGCAAGGCGACGCTGAAGCTGGCGCCTTTGACGGTTATGATCGGCGCCAATGCCTCCGGCAAGAGCAACGCCATCGAGGCCTTGCGCCTGCTCTCCTGGATCGCTCGGGGCAACAGGCTCGGATCGATCCATCATGCAGTGCAAAATGGAGGCTGCCCGATACGCGGGACGGTGGGCGAGCTCGGTTTTCGCGGCGCATCTTCCTTCTCGCTATCGTGCCACGCCACCGACATGGCGTGGGAGAGCTATGCGATCGAACTGGAGAAGCGGGGAGAGGGGGAGCTTCGCATCGCAGGTGAGAGACTTGCCTCGCATGATTCCGGTTTTCCCTTGTTCCGGGTTGAGTCTGCTTCACAAGCCGGCGGCGACATGCGTGTCGCCTACAACAATTTCATGCGCGGGGGCAGGAAACCGCAGGTGACCTGCAACGGAGAGATGGCGGCTTTGACACAGCTGCAAAGCCCGGCGCGATTCGGGCGCAGCCACAAGAAAGCGCAGAAAACGATCCCGGAAGCCGCCGGTCAGTGCCAGAAGCTGTTGTCGGATACCGTCTTCCTCGACCCGCAACCGGCGGTCATGCGGGGCTACAGCTTCAGGAACGAGCATGTGCTGACGGGGGACGGCGCCAGCCTGTCCGGCGTTCTGTTCAATCTTTGCCGAGAAGACAGAGTTAAAGGTCAGCTGCTGAGATTTGTGGAAGCCTTGCCGGAACAGGACATTTCGAACATCGACTTCATCGAGACCGAGCGTGGCGAGGTCATGGTCAAGCTTACGGAGACCTTCGGCGGCAAGGAAACCGGCTACGATGCCGCGCTGCTCTCCGATGGCACGCTGCGCGTTCTCGCCACCGCCGCCGCGGTGTTGTCGGCGCCTGAGGGCAGCCTGGTCGTTATCGAGGAGATCGATAACGGCGTCCACCCCAGCCGCGTGGGGCATCTTCTGGAGCGGCTGTCGCGCATCGCCGGGCGACGCAAGCTCTGCATCCTTATCAGCAGCCATAACCCCGCTCTGCTGGACGCCCTGCCGGACGATGCGGTGCCGAATGTGATGTTCTGCTATCGCCATCCTGAAACGGGCGACAGCCGATTGACGCGCCTGGAGGGTATCCCGGATTACCCGGAGCTCGTCGCACAGGGAACGGTTGGCCACCTGATGACGGGCGGCACCATCGACCGGTTCGTCAAGAACCATCCCGGCCCGGAGGAAAAGCGGCAGCGCGCCCGTGCCTGGCTGGACGAACTGTGGCAGACAGCAGGATGACGGCGGAGGTCGTTATCCTCGACACGAGCGTTCTGCTCAACGTGCTTGATGTCCCCGGCTTCAACCAGAAACGCGGCGAAATTTTCCAACAATTCAGGGCGCTGGTGGATGGCGGAGCGAGCTTGTTGCTGCCGATGGCGGCCATATTCGAGACCGGCGACCATATCGCCGACCTTTCGGACGGCGGGTTGCGGCGTCGCTATGCCAAGGGCTTTCGTGACAACATCCACGAGGCACTGGACGGGCGCTCTCCCTGGGTTCCAACCCGTTTCCCGGACCGGCCATCGCTCTGCCGCTGGCTCGAAGACTTTCCAGATCATGCCATGAGGGGGCGGGGGCTGAACAACCTTTCCATCGTTAAGGACTGGGAGACCGCGTGTAAGCTTCACCAGAACCGGCGCGTTCGGATCTGGTCGCTCAACATGCTTTTGCAGAGCTATGACCGCCCGCCTTCGACCTCGCTCCGGTAAGGGGCTTGCCCTGGTTCAAAGCAGAACTCCCCATGGCTCAGTCTCCAGCCAGGAGGGCGCGTAGCAGGCGGGCGGTGGCGGGGTAGGCATCGGGGGTTTCGCCTTCGCGCGGGCCGGCTACGTTCAGCACGGCTACGGCGTTGGCTTCCAGCCAGGCGCGCAGGGTGGCGGGGCCGTTGTTGTCGTTCGGGTTCAGCACCAGGCAGGGTCTGCCCCAGGCGCGGGTCAGGCGTTCGGTTAGCGCCGTGCCGCCTGTCAGCGGGCGGCGGGCTACGATCAGGGTGGCGTCGCTGTCGCGGACATTCCATTCGGTGCGCTGGCTGTAGCGGCGCAGTGGGGTTTCGGCCAGGGGATAGCACTGGGCGATGCTGCCGTCTTCGGCGCGCCGGCCCTTCGGCGCCCAGCCGCCGGCGGCGATGCCCAGCGCCAGCGCCACATCCAGCGCCGCCCGGTCGGCCCCGGTCTGGCCGCCGGAGACGATGCGGCGCAGCGGGTGGCCGCTTTTCGCGCAGGTGCCATATTCTTCAGTCGCCATTGCGACTGGCAGGCGGCAGATTGCACCGGCCGGTAGCGGGGGCGAGGCTTTTCGCCCGGGCGCGCAGATGGCCGCGCAGGACGCTGGCCATGCGGAGCAGCGGCGAGGACAGCGCCACCGGCAGCAGGCGGTGCACGACATAGAACGCCAGCAGAAGCCATGCGGCGGGCCGCCTGCGCTGGTCCGGCCGGGCGCGCAGCCGACGCAAAAGCGCGGGCAGGCGGTAGATATCGGGATGCTTGCGCTGTATCCCGCGCCACGCGGCGCCATAGTGGTGGCGCCCCAGCGATTGCCACATGCCGGTGGCGGAAATTCGATAGTGAAGCAAGGGTTCGGGCAGGCACAGGCCTTCCGCCCCCGCCAGCCCCAGCCGGATGTTGAAATCCCAATCCTCGCTGCCCAGCCGCATGGCTTCGTCATAGCCGCCCACACGCTGCCACAGCGCCCTGGGGATCAGCATGGAATAGGAAAGCCGGTTGTCGAACAGCTGAACGAAGGGATCCCAGTGTTTCCGCAGCACGGCCCGGTATTGGCCGAAGGTTTGCACCCATGAATAGACGAAGGCGTCTTCGCGCCCGGCGATCAGCTCCAGCGCCCGGCGCGCGTAATCGGCCTCGATCCAGTCGTCGCAATCCAGCGGCAGAACATAGCGGGCGCGGGCGACCTGGAACCCCCGGTTGCGGGCGGCGGCCTGGCCGCGGTTTTCCTGCCGGACCACCCTGACGCCCTGCGGCAGCAGGGCGAGCGCAGCGGCCATTTGCGGCGCGGTGGAGCCATCGTCGATGACGATGATTTCCTTTGCCTCCAGATCCTGGCCGCAGGCGCTGGCCACGGCCCGGGCCAGGAAGGCGTGGCCGTTGTAGCAGGGCAGGACGATCGAAACATCGGGGGAAACATCGGGTGCGACGTCGGGCGCGGCCCTGGCCATGGCCGGATCAGCGGGTGACGGCGGCCAGGGCCGAAACCTGCACCAGCCAACCTTCCTGGGCCAGGGCGGCGATGCGCACCGTTTCCGCGATGTGGTGGCGCAGATGGCGGGCCTGTTCGGCCCGGGCGGCGGCCAGATGGCGGCGGGCGGCCACATCCGTTTCCAGGGCTACGATATGGCGCGGCTCCAGGCCCTTTTCGGCCAGGGCCGCCACCAGCTTTGCCCACACGGCGGCGCATTGGCCGGCGGCATCCGCAGCCAGCGCGCCATCCGGCCCGGCCGGCGACTGGGCGCCGATCACGACCAGGGTTCGGCTCGCCGGCACCTCGACCGCGCCCCTTAGATAGCGATCTGCCGTGGGCACGACGCCCCCTCCCCCAACATTTCGGTGGTGGCGGGCAGCATAGCCGTTCGCAAGGCCCCGGCAAGGGCGCGGGGCTTGCGATCAGGCCCGGGGCGGCTGGCGGGCGAGGCCGGCAAGCGCGTTGGCGGCGATGGCGGCCAGCACGATGGCGCCGCCCCAGAAGGTGGCCGGCACCGGCAGCTCGCCCAAGAACCACCACACCCAGAGCGGGGCGAAAACCGCCTCGGTCAGCGTCAACAGCGCCAGCTCGCCGGCCGGCACATGTTTCGAGCCGGCAACGAACAGCATCATGCCGAAGGCGAGCTGCACGATTCCCATGATGGCGCACCAGAACAGGTCGGCGGGGGCGAATGCCAGCCCCTCGCCGCCGACGAACGCCATGGCGGTGGCGAACAGCGCCGCCATGGTGGCGCCCAGGGCGATGCAGGGCAGCATCTCGACATGGCGCCCGGCGCGCAGGGCCACCGTGATCAGGGCGAAACCCGCCACGGCGCCCACCGCCAGCACATCGCCCAGCCAGCGATCCGTGCCCAGCCCGCCGGAGACCATGGTGGCCAGCCCGGCCGCCACGCCGGCCATGGCGGCGGCGGTGGCCGGGCGCACCGGCTCGCGCAGCAACAGCCATCCCAGCCCGGCCGCCAGCACCGGCGCCGCCGCCAGCATCAGCACGGCGTTGGCGACATAGGTGTGCGCCAGGGCGAACATGAACAGGGTGTTGGCGATGGCGATGCCGCAGGCCCCGGCCAGCCCCCAGCGGCCCATGCGGCGAAAGGCGCCGGGAAGGGCGCGGCCGTGGCGCCAGGCCAGGAACAGGATGCAGCAGGCGGCCAGGAAGAAGGTGCGCCCGGCGACCACCTGCCACACCGTCGCCTGATCGATCATGCGGAAGAAAAGCCCGCCCAGGCTCCACAACAGCCCGGCCGATGTGACCAGGACCAGGCCCAGGCGGTAGCTTTCTCCGCGCCCGGAAGGCGCTGCGGCCATCACCCTACCGTATCGGGAAGCTCGGCCCTGCGCCGGGCCATGAAGGCCAGCAGCGCCTCTTCGGTGGCCGCATCCAGCGGCGGCGCCCGATAGCGTTGCAGCTGGCGCTGCGCGATCTCTACGGCGCGCTGCTCGTGGCTTTTGCTGCCCTCGGCCTGCCATTGTTCGAAGCTGTTGTTGTCGGCCACGGCGGGGATGAAAAAGCCGCCCAGATAGTTGCGGCGCGTGTGGGCGCAGCCCAGATAATGATTGCCGGGGCCGACCTCGCGCATCGCCTCCATGGCCAGCCCGTTTTCGGAAAGATCGAGCGCGGAGCAGAAGTTCTGCATCATGGCGATCTGCTCGCTGTCCATGACGAATTTGCCATAGCCCGCCGCCAGCCCCGCCTCCAGCCAGCCGGCGGCGTGCAGCACGAAATTGGTGCCGGCCAGCAGGGTTGCGTTCATGGTCTGGACCGATTCGTAGGCCGCCTGGGCATCGGCGATTTTGGCGCCGTTCAACATGCCTCCGGAACGCATCGGCACCCGATAGCGCCGGGCCAGCTGGCCGACGACATAGATCATCTGCCAGGTTTCCGGCGTGCCCATCATCGGCGCGCCGGACTGCATGGAAACGGTGGACAGAAAGCTGCTATAGACCATGGGCACGCCGGGCCGCACCAGCTGGGAATAGGCCAGCCCGGCCGTGACCTCGGCGTTCAGCTGGGCGATGGCGCCCGCCGTCGCCACCGGCGCCATGGCGCCTGCCATGATGAAGGGCGTGACCAGCACCGCCTGATTGTGGCGGGCGTAATGGCGCAGCGCGCCCAGCATGGAAGCATCCCACACCAGGGGCGAGTTGCAGTTCACCACCGAGGTCATCACCGTGTTGCGGCGGATGAAATCGGCGCCGAACAGAATTTCGCACATGCGGCAGGAATCCAGGGCGCGCTCCGGCGCCGACTGCACGCCCATGAAGGGTTTGTCGGAATATTTGATGTGGCTATAGACGATATCGAGATGGCGTTTGGGCACCGGCACGTCCACCGGCTCGCAGATGGCGCCGCCGCTGTGGTGGAGCTCCGGCGTCATATAGGCGAGCTTGATGAAGTTTTGCAGGTCGTCCAGGGTGGCATAGCGGCGCCGGCCTTCGAAATCGCGCACGAAGGGAGAGCCGAAGGTGGGCGCGAACACGGTGCAATCGCCGCCGACGACGACGCTGCGTTCCGGATTGCGCGCATGCTGGGTGTAGCTGGACGGCACCAGGGCCAGCTTTTCCTCGATCAGGCCGCGTGGGATGTGCACGCGCCAGCCCTTCACGTCGGCGCCAGCCTCCTTCCAGTCGGCCAGGGCGGCCCGGTCGCGGAAGTCGATGCCGATCTCCTCCAGAATCTGCATGGAGGTGTGGTGCAGCAGGTCGATGCCGGCCTTGTCCAGCAGCTCATAGACCGGGATCTCGCGGGTGATGTAGCGCTTCTGAACGATGGGGGCGTCGGTGCGCTCTTTGCGCCTGGCCGCGCGCCCGCCGCGCCGTTTTCCCGCCGCCTGCGCCATCTCGCTTCCTCCCGAAGGCTGGCGATCATGTGAGAGGAGCGGCGGGTTCGAGTCAATAATACGCCTGGGACACACCTGGGACGCGCCCGGGGGTAGAGACACGGGGCGAGGGCGGCTATGCTGGGCCGGACGGCAGGGGGAGGAAGCCATGGATGGCGCGTTCACCCGCGATATATTGAGCGACGAGGTGCTGGCCCGCTTCGATGCGCCCGGCGGGCAGGGCAGCGGCCTTCCCAATCCGTGCTACACCAGCCCCGCCTGGTTGCAGGCGGAGCGCGAGCGCATCTTCGCCCGCACCTGGATGCTGGCCGGCTTTTGCCACGATGTCACTGGCCGGGGCGATGCCTGCCCGGTGGAGGTGGCCGGGATGCCGCTGGCGATCCTGCGCGACCGCGAGGGCGCCATCCGCGTCTTTCACAATGTCTGCCGCCATCGCGGCGCGGTGATGGTGGCCGCGCCCTGCCGCGACCGCCAGCTGCTGACCTGCCCCTATCATGGCTGGAGCTATGGGCTGGACGGCAAGCTGCGCGCGCGGCCGCATTTCTATGGCGGCGGGCGCCATGACAACCGGCCCGGCCCCGATGCGCCGGGGCTGGTGCCTGTCCGCCATGCGCTGTGGAACGACCTGATCTTCGTCGATCTTTCCGGCACCGCGCCGCCTTTCGAAGAGCATTGGCGGCCCTTTGCCAGGCGCACCGCGGCCTACGATTTCAGCGCGCTGGCCTATGCCGGCAGGCTGGATTTCGACGTGAAGGGCAACTGGAAGCTGATATACGAGAACTTCTACGACGCCTACCATGTCCCTTCCGTCCATCCCAAGCTGGAACGGTTCACGCCCCTTGCGACCCGGCGCGCCGTGGAAACCGAAGGGCCGTGGTTTCACAACACATCGCGGATCGCAAGCCCCCAGGAGGGGCGCGGGCTGGGCATGCCGTTCTACCCCGGCCTGGACGAAGAGGGCGCCAGAACCGAATGGTATTTCCACCTGTTCCCGACCACCGCCATCCAGATCTGGCCCGATCAGATGGCGATCTTCCAGCTGCACGCGCTGGCGCCCGACCGCACCATCGAGCATATCCACATGTATTTCGTGGGCGAGGCGGCCAGCCATCCGGCCTATGCCGAAGGCCGCCAGGCGGTTTACGACATGTGGAACGAGCTCAACACCGAAGATTTCGAGATCGTGGAGAACATGCAGGGGGCGCGCAGTTCGCCGGGCTTCGACGGTGGCACGCTTTCGCCCTATTGGGACGGGGCGACGCAGCATTTCTCACGCCTGGTGGCGGATTTCATGGGCTGAAGCCGGCGGCGGCAAGCGTCAGCCGGGGCGGAGATCTTCCTCCCAGGGGAAGGTGGAAAGCAGCCGATAGCCGCTGGCGGTGACCGCCACCTGCTGTTCCAGCTTCACGCCCTCGCCGCCATGTTCGGAACCGATGAAGCTTTCAATGCAGAGCACCATGTTTTCCTGCAGCTCGCCGTCATAGCCCTGTTCGTGCCAGTCGCAGGGCCAGGGGATGCCCGGCCATTCGTCGCCCATGCCGACGCCATGGGCCATGACATCGTAGCGATGCCTTAGAAACTCCTGAGGATAGGGCCAGCAGCCTTTGGAGAAATCTTCGAAGGAGAGGCCCGGCTTCACCAGCGCCAGATTGTGCTCGATGTTTTCAACCGCCAGGGCATAAAGCCGCCTTTGGGCCGGGCTGGGCCTGGCCGGGCGGCACAGGAAGGTGCGCGAGACATCGGCGCTGTAGCCGTGGGGGCCGATCATGCCACAATCGAAGGCCACCAGCTCGCCGGGGCGGATGCGGCGGCAGCTGGCCTCCTGCTGCCAGGGATTGATGCGCTGGCCCGAGGCCAGCAGCTTGTATTCCTGCCATTCGCCGCCATGGGCGGTGTTGGTGCCGTTCAGGATCGCCAGCGCTTCGGCCTCGGTCATGCCCGGCGCCAGCGCCTTGCGGAGCGCCGCCATGGCGACGCCGGCGATGTCGCAGGCATCGGCCAGGCAGGCGATTTCGTCCTGATTCTTGATGGCGGTCGCCAGCTCGACCGCCCGGTCGGCCGAGACCACGGCAAGGCCTTCCGCCTCCAGCGCGTGAACCAGGCCGGGATCGGAGATATCCAGCGCGATGCGCGCCCCGCCGGCGGCCCGCGCCAGCTCCGCCACCTGGCCGGCCAGGGAGCGCAGCCTGGCCCGGGCGCGCTCGCCGCTGGGGAAATAGGCGAAGATGGGCATGGGCCGCAGCTCGCCCACGGTGCTGGGCACCGGGTGCGGGTTGCCGGGGTGGAACCAATCGAAGGCGGTGGCCAGGCCCGAGACCGGGACGAAGGCGGCCCGCGACGGCTTATGGGCGTTGTAGATGCCGGAGCGCAGCGTGCCGGTGGCATAGCGCAGATTGTGGACGCCCAGCAGCAGCGCCCCCGCGCAGCCCTCGCCCGCGATCCGGTGCTGCAACCGGCGCAGCCGGTAATGCAGCATGCGTTCCAGATCGATCGGGCGGCGGGCGGCGCCTGGGCGCCAATCCACAGCGCCCTGGCCGGCGCCGGTGCGGCCTGTCACGCTGCCCCCGGCGGCGCGTGCGCTCAGGGCCGGTAGATGCCGACGCCGAAGATGCGGCCGTTGTGGCGGCGCACCCAGCTGGATTTCGGCTCGATGGCGCCGGTGACCGGGTTCATCCATTTGTAATCCACCCAGGCGCCTTCCGCGCTCGCCATCGCCAGCATCTCGCGCATCAGCGCCTTGCCGTCCACATCGCGCAGATCGGAGAGGTCGCTGCCGACCAGCGACGGGATGGCGCCATGGGCCAGCGAGACGCCTTCCGTGCTGAGCACGAAGACATAGAGGTCGCCATCGAGGAAGCGCGGCGCCGGGTCGTGGGTGAAACGGGCCAGGGCCGCCTCCTCGCCCATCTCGTCGTAATAGGCGATGGCGTCGGCCACCATGGCCTGGGCCTCTTCGGCGGTGCCGTGATGGGGCTCTTCGGCCGGGGCCGGGAGCGGAACCAGGCAGGCGGCCGCCAGCAGAGCGGCCAGCCAGCCGGCAAGTTTGCGTCGTGGGAGCATATTGCACCTCCTGTCGAACGGGTTTCGGGATGCAAGCTAGCCGCGCCTGGGGGCGGCGGCAAGCGGTTTGTGGAATCGTTTGTAGAAGAGCATCAAGGCACTCGGCCAGCCCTCTCCACGCAGCGTCCACCCACGAGAGTCATGGGGCGCATAGACAGGCGGCAGTGCGTTGCAGAATAGCATCGCCGAGGTGTGTGCAGATGGCGGTGATGGCGCGGCGCTTGAGTCCAAACAACCATTTGGATGGGTAACAAGCTGAAAATAGTAGGAATCAGTGAATATCAACTGAGCATACTTGTAATGATGGCATTGATTTTCTCGGAGTCGATACTTCCATTCGCTTCGTCGCGCGTAACGATCAGCGTGCCTTTCTCGCCGTCCCCTTCCTCCAGCGGCACAATACCGTGGGATCGGTACCACGTGAGTTTCTCTTCCCACCGATGTCGGTAGCTGGGCACATGCAGCATCCCGCAGTGCTCCCAATAGAACGTCATCCCCGATTCCATATCTTCAATGGTGAAATCAGGATATTTGGTGACACCCTCGATGCTGAGCGGCCGTTCGTAGCTATACTCGATGTCGTAATCGTGAAGACAATTAGCGACGATCACTTCAGATTTTGAGCGCACCATATCACCGCGCTTAGTACGGTGGACCAAATGGCTCTCGAAGAGGATGTCATCGATCTTAACGGGCGACGGATTAACAAAGAGGTTCGTCAAGCGTCGCGCTGTTTCGGAGTGGTCGTCCAAGGAATACTTGCGCAGTTCGGTTTGCGGGCCCTGGTGCAGGATGACGATCCGATTCTTTTGGCGCGTGAGCGCGGTGTACAACAGTTCGCGAGAGAGAAGACGGCAAGGATTTGGCAACACGAGGATGACGGTGTCGAACTGGCTGCCTTGAGATTTATGGACCGTCAGCGCGTAAGCGAGTTCAAGGACTGGGTTTCCTTCTTCCGCAAAATCTTGACTAGTGAAGTCGTACTTGAAGCCCGGTTGAGAAGAAAACTCGACTTCGAGTTTCCAGCGGAAATCGTACTTCCCTCGCCGCCGGAAATAACCAACAGCCATACCGATCTCGCCGTTGGCGATATAGGGATCATTCTTCTCCGGGTAAATCCGGCGATGCTTATTCCTTGGGAGATTGGAGTCGGTATTGATAAGGTTAATGACCTTGTCTCCGTAAACTATCTCCTCCGATCCCATGGGCTTGGGGATTTTGCGCTGCCACCCTTCCTTGCGTGCGGCATCGACCATTGATTGTCGGAACTGCTTGTGAATGAGCCGATTCAGATCAGGTACGCCGTGGGCTGCCGACCGTACCGGCGAGAGTATCTGCCAGCTTTCGGCCGCCTCCGCCGCACCGTCGTGCTCGCCCCTGCGAGGGTTGAAGAAACGCATATCATTCCAAGCCACACCGCCAAGCGTGGCATCGAAGCCTGCGATATCGTCTCCACCAACAAGTTGTAGTTCCCTCACCAATACGTCGATGAGACGCGAGCGCATTTCTTCAGCGGTATCCCATCGGATGAAGCGGATGCTCTGGTGTTCATCAGGGCCCGTCACCTTGTCAAAAACATCGTCCTCACCCGCCGCAATCGGCGAACCGCTGAACCACTCGGCGAGTCGCAGATCCTCGCGATCTTCGCCCGCTTGGCGGCGGCGAACGGTCAATTCCGCATAGCCAGAGCCGACACGCGGAAACTTCTGGGTGACACCTTCCGGCGCAAGATGTTTGACGATGTCCACGAACGGTCGGCCGGCGCCGATCGGTGGAAGCTGGCGCGGGTCACCGATGAGAATGAGCCGGCGCACGCCTTTAAGCGCCTGGATCAGCGCGGCCAACATCTCTTCGGTCAGCATCGAAGCCTCGTCAACGATGACAGTATGCGCACCAACGTCGGTTGGTTTATCGGAAAGGCGATAACGGCCCGTCGCACCGTCATAGCGGTGTGGACTCAGGAATTGGGCGATAGTGTAACCCTTGATCTTGAGGTTCTTGGCAGACTGCTCCATACGGACGCGGGCCTTTCCAGTCGGCGCAAGAAGCAGGATCCCACCTATCTCGATTTCCGGGTGCGAGCAGAGGACCGACAGCAGGGTGGTCTTGCCGGTTCCGGCCGGGCCGATCAGCACGGAGAGCCGCGCCTCCGCAAGTTCCTTCAACGCCTCTGCCTTCTCCGCTCGGGCGCGTTCTTCTCAATTCATCGGAAATTTCATTCGAATAGTCAAGAAGGCGTTCATCAAGGAGCTTGCGCCAATCGGCCGAGACGGTCAGGCGCTTACCCTCGATGCGCTTCTTGATCGCCTTGCGGATAGCCGTTCCCGCCTCTCTCAGTCTATCCAACTGAAGGGCCGGAGCGCCGTCGGTCATGAGGAACTCTCCAATGGCGCCCTTGAAGTTGTCCTTGGCGACGTTTATCAGATCCGCATCGACTGGACAAGGCGGCTGGTGGGTGAGCTCGCGGATGGCGAGGACCACTTGGTCTTGCGGGAGGAGCGTACTACCATTGCTGGCTGCATCTTCGAGAATCTTGACCGTCAACGCGCGGACGCGGCGGGCGTCCGTTCCGGCATCCAAGGCCGTTGGCGCAGGGAGCGGGTGTTTCTCGTGGACGACCTCGTTTGGGAAGACGCCCCGGTCCACGGTCCAGACGCTGACGGGATCGGCGGTCAGGCGTGTGAGTTCGTAGAACAGATAGGGATTGGCCAGAAGATCTGCATCGCAGGCGTCGATTCCGGCTTCGGCGCGTTCCTCCTGGACATAGAGCGTGGTCGCCTGCTCCGGGGTGACCTCGAAGCGGCTCGCGAGTTTGAGCAGCGCACGTCGCTCATTGGGCAGCCGGGACCATTTCTTGCACAGTGTCTCGCCGATGCTCCTTGCCAATGGCTCTGGCAGGTGCTCCCTGGGTTCGGCAAACATCTTGGCAACCAACGGCCAGGGATCGACGTTGTCGCCGGCCTTCTCGGCAAGGGCGCGGGCGACGAAAGTACCGAACCCCAGTCCGAACGCAGACAGGGCCGAGCCGAGTCCGGGGCATGGCCCTCGCGCTTTCCACAGTTCACCGAGCCGTGTATCGATCCACCGCAGGCACTGGTCCCATGGCCCTTGCAGAAGGGCGTCCTTGGCCTTACGGAGCGATTCGGCGCAAGCGAGCAACGACGCAATGGCGCCGTCATGGCTGACCAACTGCGAAGCGTGTGTGAATTCAAGGAGTCGGTCACTGGGCGAAAAAGCGGCAATTTCCGCTGGATCGAACTCCCGACCTTCAGCCGCCTTAGCGATGGCTGCATGATACGGCAGCAGGAAACCATCCTTGAAGTCGGGGCGAATAGAGTGCTGAATCATGCGCTCCCACAACATTGAGCGCAACTTCCCTTCGAGATCCTGCGTGTCGTAGTCGTATTCCCGCAGATCGCCGATATGCATCACGCGCCCTACGCCGATCAGAATGCGGCCACCGAACGAGTCCTCCACGAACGGCGCCTGCTTGGCGTAGAAGAAGCAGAGGGAGCGTTCGGGTTTGAGATGATCGGCGAAACAGTCGAGCAAGGCCGTCTGATTCCGATGATCCTGAATCCATGGTGTCTTGAAGCCGAGGTCGGGCTCACGCTCAGCTTGGACATCCAACCCATGCTTTTCACCAAGAGACTCCATCGCCTCGCTAAGCATCCACGCGAAAGGCACTACCGGAGCGGAATATGACGGATGGCGCAGTGGAGTCGGCTTGAAGTGACCGTGCGATGTCTCAGGGCCACGGTTGTAAGGATGATCGGCCTCGCGTACATACGCGAAGGGCGCCATGAAAGCGGCGCGCTCGGCGATGCACGACGGCCATCGCGCCTGCGAAAGATTCTGGATGCTCTCTCCCGCGACGGAATGCTCCGCGTCGTCATCCCGGGTTTCCGCAATGCGCTTGAGCTTGAGGCAGGCGCCATTCAGTCGCGGCGCGGCGCAAACGTTCCCATTCCATCCGGTGTCGTGCCAGGGGACGCGGATGGAGACGTGTTTCAGCGGATAGTCCATTGCCGCTTTCTAATTCCGTGTGCACAGGCCGTCAAGCGTCGTCATGTGCCACGGCCGCGGCATATCTCGGGGCGGCGATTCGTTGGCGGTCATTCGCGTGTGCCGGTGGCCCTAAGCGGTGGTGGCCAGGACCGAATCGAGGGTGGCGACGAGGTTCTGGACCGCCTGGACGGAACGTTTGAACATGGCCTGTTCGCCTTCGTCCAGGGCGATCTCCAGCACCCGTTCCACGCCGCCGGCGCCGATCACCGCCGGCACGCCGACATAGAGGCCCTGGACGCCGTATTGGCCTTCCAGCATGGCGGCGCAGGGCAGCAGGCGTTTGCGGTCTTTCAGGTAGGCCTCTGCCATGGCGATGGCGGCGGATGCCGGCGCGTAATAGGCCGAGCCGGTTTTCAGCAGGCCGACGATTTCGGCGCCGCCGTCGCGGGTGCGCTGGACGATGGCGTCCAGCCGCGCCTGGGTCAGCCAGCCCATCTTCACCGCATCCGGCAGGGGGATGCCGCCGACGCTGGAATAGCGCACCAGCGGCACCATGGTATCGCCATGGCCGCCCATCACCATGGCCTGCACATCCTCCACCGACACCCCCAGCTCGGCAGCCAGGAAGCTGCGGAAGCGGGCCGCATCCAGCACCCCGGCCATGCCCACCACGCGCCGGGCGGGCAGGCCCGACGAGCGTTGCAGGTGATAGACCATGGCATCCAGCGGATTGGTGATGCAGATGACGAAGGCATCCGGCGCGTGGCGGGCGATGCCGGCGCCCACCTGGGCGATGACTTTGGCGTTGATGCCGATCAGGTCGTCGCGGCTCATGCCCGGCTTGCGCGCCACGCCGGCGGTGACGATGACCACATCGGCCCCGGCGATGGCGGCATAATCGCCGCTGCCGGCCAGGGCCGCGTCGAAGCCTTCCACCGGCCCCGCCTGCGCCAGATCCAGCGCCTTGCCCTGGGGCACGCCTGCGACGATATCGAACAGCACCGCATCCCCCAGCCCCTTCAGGCCGACCAGATGGGCCAGCGTGCCGCCGATCTGGCCGGCGCCTATCAATGCGATCCGGTTGCGCGCCATGGCATCTCTCCTTCCCTGGCCTCCTTCCCCGGCCGCCGCCGTCAGCCCAGCACCGGCATGACATAATCGCTGCCGCGGCGGATGCCGGAAGGCCAGCGTTCGGTGACGGTTTTCAGGCGGGTGTAGAAGCGCACACCTTCGGGGCCGTGCATGTGGTGATCGCCGAACAGGGAGCGTTTCCAGCCGCCGAAGCTGTGATAGGCCACCGGCACCGGAATGGGCACATTGACGCCGATCATGCCGATGCGGGCGCGGCTGCGGAAATCGCGCGCCGCGTCGCCGTCGCGGGTGAAGATGGCGGCGCCGTTGCCGAACGGGTGGTCGTTGACCAGGGCCAGAGCCTCCTCATAATCCCGCGCCCGCACCAGGGAGAGCACGGGGCCGAAGATTTCCTCCCTGTAGACGGTCATCTGCGGCGTCACCCGGTCGAACAGGGTGCCGCCGATGAAATGGCCGTTCTCATAGCCCTGGAGGCGGAAGCCGCGCCCATCCACCACCAGCCGGGCGCCCTCTTCGACCCCCCGGTCGATATAGCCCTTCACCTTGTCGTAGTGTCGGCGGTCGATCAGCGGCCCCATATCCACCTCCGGGTCGGTGCCGGGGCCGATCTTCAGCGCCTCGATGCGCGGGCGCAGCCGTTCGACCAGGGCGTCGCCCACCCCATCGCCCACCGCCACCGCCACCGAGACCGCCATGCAGCGTTCGCCGGCCGAGCCGAAGGCCGCGCCCATCAGCGCATCGCCGGCCTGGTCCAGGTCGGCATCGGGCATGACCACCATGTGGTTCTTGGCCCCGCCCAGGGCCTGCACCCGTTTGCCGGCGGCGGCACCGGTGCGATAGACATGCTCGGCCACCGGGGTGGAGCCGACGAAGCTGACCGCCTGCACGGCACCGTCGGCCAGCAGGGCGTCCACCGCCTCGCGGTCGCCGTTGACGACATTCAGCACGCCGGGCGGTGCCCCCGCCTGCTCCAGCAGCTGGGCGAGGCGCAGGGCGCAGGACGGCACCTTTTCCGAAGGCTTGAGCACGAAGGCATTGCCGCAGGCCAGCGCCACCGGAAACATCCACAACGGCACCATGGCCGGGAAGTTGAAAGGCGTGATGCCGGCGACCACGCCCAGGGGCAGGCGCATGGCGTAGCTATCGACGCCGCTGCCAACGCTGGGGCTGAACTCGCCCTTCAGCAGCTGGGGGATGCCGCAGGCGAACTCCACCACCTCCAGCCCGCGGGTGACCGAGCCTTCGGCGTCGGAAAGGGTTTTGCCGTGTTCGCGGGCGATCAGCGCGGCCAGCTCGCCCATATGGCGCTCGATCGCCTGTTTGAAGCGGAACATGACGCGGGCGCGCGCGGCCGGCGCCGTGGCTGCCCAGGCCGGCTGCGCCTCGCCTGCCGCCCGCACCGCCTCGCCCACCTCGCCGCCGCTGGCGAAGGGCACGCGGGCTATGGTCTCGCCGGTCGCCGGGTTCGCCACGTCGCCGAAACGGCCACTGGCACCGGCAACCTGGCGCCCGGCGATATGGTGGTGGAGGGTTTCGACCATCCGCGCCTCTCCCATGGGGCCGCGCAAGATTACAGACAATGGGGCCACAAGGCGAGGCGGGAGAGGCTCGGAAAGCGGCGCCCTCCGTGTGGGCGATCCCGGCCAGACGGGGCAGACCTCGCCAGTATGGCACGCGGCGGGGCGGTGCCGTCAGTCGCAGCAGGCCTCGCGGGCGGCCGTGCTCACCTGCCTGCCCTCCTGGCTGGCCGAACGGGCGATGGCGCGCTGGTCGGCCCGGTCGGTGCCATAGACGGCGGAGGCGCCGTAGGTGTGGAACACCTCCCAGGGCACGCCGGCCGGATCGACCGACCACGACTTGCTGGATTGGGCATAGCAGCAGACGCCGGCGGCGGTTTCGCTGGCGGCATGGCCCGCCCGGCGCAGCCTTGCGACCACCTCCGTCAGTTCCTCGTCGCTGTCGACGTCGATCCCCATATGGTCCATGCCCGCCTTGCGCCCATAGGCCGAGATGGAAAAGTTGACGCTGGGTTCGTCCAGGCGAAAGCGGGCATAATCCTCCTTCACCACATCGGGCCGGGCATCGAACAGGGCGCCGTAAAAGGCGATGGCGCGGTGCAGATCGTCCACATTGACGCTGATGTGCATCCTTTTCATGGTCGTTCCTCCTCCTTGGGGGGTGTCATGCTGGCCGGCGGGGCACCGCGGCAGCAGTTTTCGGTGAGGAACCCCATCAGGGATTCCATGGCGGCGAAATCGGCCCGGTAGATCACGCTGCGCCCCTGCCGCCGCGAGGCCGCCAGACCGGCATGAACCAGGGCCTGAAGATGAAAGGACAGGCTGGCCGGTGCCACCCGCAGCCGCCGGGCGATGGCGCCGGCGGCCATGCCGGGCGGCCCGGCCTCCACCAGGGCGCGAAAGGCGGCAAGGCGCGTTTCCTGCGCCAGAGACTGAAGGGCAGCGATGGCGGTGGCCATGTCCATATTTCGATAATTGGGAAACTATCGAAGAATGTCAAGCCCCCTCCCCCCCCCGTCAGCCGCCACCGCGGCTGGCTTGAAAGGTGCCGGAGCTTCTGAGACAACATCATGACGACTATGTGAGATGCCTCCGGGCCGCCGATACGGCCTTCCGGAAGGGCGAGGCCAGCTATCTGAACGGTGTGCGCAATCTCGCCATGTGCCTGATGTCCCACCAGCTCGGCCGCCCGTAAGGGATAACGGCAGCACCGGCGCGGTCCGTATGAGGCCCCGGCCTAGCCCTGCTTCTGCACCATCAGCTTCCTGGTCTCGGCGATGGCCTTGGCTGGGTTCAGTTGTTTGGGGCAAGCCCGGGCGCAGTTCATGATGGTGTGGCAGCGGTAGAGCTTGTAGGGGTCTTCCAGCGCGTCCAGGCGGCGTTCGGCCGCCTCGTCGCGGCTGTCGGCGATCCAGCGCCAGGCTTGCAGCAGCACCGCCGGCCCCAGATAGCGTTCCTGATTCCACCAATAGCTGGGGCAGCTGGTCTGGCAGCAAAAGCACAGGATGCACTCATAGAGGCCGTCCAGCTTCGCGCGCTGGGCGGGCGATTGCCGCCGCTCCCGCCCCGCCGGGGCGGCGCCCGCCTGCAGCCAGGGTTCCACCTCGGCCAGCTGGCGATAGGCGCGGGAAAGATCGGGCACCAGGTCCTTCACCACCGGCATGTGGGGCAGCGGATAGACCTTCACCTCGCCCTTCACCTCGTCGATGGGCTTGGTGCAGGCCAGCGTGTTGGTGCCGTCGATGTTCATGGCGCAGGATCCGCAGATGCCTTCGCGGCAGGAACGGCGGAAGGTCAGGGTGGGGTCGGTTTCGCTTTTGATGGCGATCAGCGCGTCCAGAACCATGGGGCCGCAACGCTCCCGGTCCACCTGGTAGCTGTCGAGGCGCGGCGGCCCGTCGCCGTCGGGGTCGTAGCGATAGATGCGGAAACGGGTGCGGCGGCCCGCGCCCGGTGGGGCGGGGTGATCCTTGCCGCGGCGCGGGCGCGAGGCCCGGGGAAGGCGAAAGCGGGCCATGGCTCAATAGGTCCGTGCCTGGGGGGGGATGGGTTCGATCTCGCCGCCGGCGGTCGTCATGGAAACCGGGCGCCAGGAGATGGCGGTCCGGCCCTGGTCGTCGAGGCGGCAAAGGCTGTGCTTCATCCAGCGCCGGTCGTCGCGTTCGGGGAAATCCTCCCGGGCGTGGGCGCCGCGGCTTTCCTCGCGCTCCAGCGCGCAGCGGACCGTCACCACCGCCTGACGCAGCAGGTTGTCCAGCTCCCAGGTCTCCATCAGGTCGCTGTTCCAGATCATGGAACGGTCGCTGACATGGATGTCGGCGAAACGGGCGAACACCTCGTCCATGCGCCGGCAGCCTTCTTCCAGGGTCCGGCGGCTGCGGAAGACGGCCGCGTCCTCCTGCATCGCGCGCTGCATCTCGCCCCGGACGGCGGCGGTGGGCGCGGCGCCGGCGGCATGGCGCAGGCGGTCGAGCCTGGCCAGGGTGGCCTCGCCGGCCCCGGCGGGCAGTGGCGCGAGAGGCGGGCGCTCCTTCAGCAGCTCGCCCGCGCGCAGGGCGGCCGCGCGCCCGAACACCACCAGATCCAGCAGCGAGTTCGACCCCAGCCGGTTGGCGCCGTGGACCGAAACGCAGGCCGCCTCGCCCACCGCCATCAGGCCGGGCACGGCCCCTTGCTCGCCGGCCAGAACCTGGCCGTGGCGGTCGGTGGGGATGCCGCCCATGTTGTAGTGAACCGTGGGCAGCACCGGGATCGGCTGGCGGGTGACATCGACGCCGGCGAATATGCGCGCGCTTTCGGCGATGCCGGGCAGGCGGGCGGCGATGGTCTCGGGCGCCAGATGGTCCAGCTTCAACAGCAGGTGGTCGCCCGCCTCCCCGGCGCCGCGGCCCTCGCGCATCTCCAGCGTCATGGCCCGCGAGACCACATCGCGGCTGGCCAGATCCTTGGCCGACGGGGCATAGCGTTCCATGAAGCGTTCGCCCTGGCCGTTGACCAGATAGCCACCCTCGCCCCTGACCCCCTCGGTGATCAGCACGCCGGCGCCATAGATGCCGGTGGGGTGGAATTGCACGAACTCCATGTCCTGGAGGGGCAGGCCGGCGCGCAGCGCCATGGCGTTGCCGTCGCCGGTGCAGCTGTGCGCCGAGGTGCAGGAGAACCAGCAGCGGCCATAGCCGCCGGTGGCCAGCACCACGATATGGGCGGAGAAACGGTGGATGCTGCCGTCTTCCAGGCACCAGGCCATCACGCCGCGACAGGCGCCGTCCCCGTCCACGATCAGATCGAGGGCGAAATATTCCAGGAAGAAGCGGGCCTTATGGCGCAGGGATTGCTGATAAAGGGTGTGGAGGATGGCATGGCCGGTGCGATCGGCCGCCGCGCAGGTGCGCTGGGCCGTGCCCTTGCCATAGCCGGTGGTCATGCCGCCGAAGGCGCGCTGATAGATCAGCCCTTCCTCCGTGCGCGAGAAGGGCACGCCGTAATGCTCCAGCTCCAGCACGGCGGCGGGCGCGGCCCGGCACATATATTCGATGGCGTCCTGGTCGCCCAGCCAGTCGGCGCCCTTGACCGTGTCATACATGTGATAGCGCCAGTCGTCGTGGCCCATATTGCCCAGCGCGGCGGAGATGCCGCCCTGGGCCGCCACGGTGTGAGAGCGGGTGGGAAACACCTTGGTGACGCAGGCGGTGGAAAGGCCGGCCTCGGCCAGGCCCAGAACGGCGCGCAGGCCGGCACCGCCGGCGCCCACCACGACCACATCGAAGGCGTGATCGGTGATGGGATAGGCGGGGGGTCCGGTCACGGCAGAGGCCCCCGGGGCGCGCCGCCTGCGGCCAGCACCAGGATGGAGACCAGGCCCAGCGCCGCCAGCACCCAGGTGGCCAGCACCAGGGCGATCTGCGCCGTCCAGCGCGCCGCCGGCCGATGCACATAATCGCCGATCACCGCCTCGACGCCGAGCTTCATGTGATAGAGGCCGGCGGCCAGCAGCAGGGCAACGAGGGCGGGGAGCAGCGGCGGGTGCATCCAGGCCAGGAGCTCGTCATGGCCGATCCGGGCCATGCAGGGGAGCAGCCAGGCCAGCGGCAGGGCAAGCGGCACCAGGGCGATGGCCGTCAGCCGCTGATGCCACCAATGGGCGGTGGCGCCCTTCACGGCAGACCCCAGACGGCGGCGGTGGCCAGCACCGAGGCCGCCACCACGGCCCAGCCGCCCAGCGTCACGGCCTTGTGTCCGAAGCCGCGCCCGGCGTCCCAGAGCAGATGCCTGATGCCGTTCAGCAGGTGGTAGAACAGGGCCAGGGTGACGCCGACCAGCAGCGCCTGCAGCGGCCAGGACGCGGCGCAGGCCTGCATGGCGGCGAAATATTGCGGCCCGGCGGCGGCGGCGGCCAGCCACAGCACCAGAAACACCATCCCCAGCGCCAGCAGCAAGCCGGTCAGCCGGTGCAGGATCGACAGCACCGAGGTGATCTGCGGGCGGTAGATCTGGAGATGCGGCGAAAGCGGCCTGTCGGCCATCTCAGTCTCCCCGGTGCCGCCCTGGCCCTGCTTTGCCTCGGCCAAGGCGCACTTTAGGGGCGGTCCGGCGTGGCGGTCAACGCGCCATGCCACGCAAAGCGCGGGCCAGGGCGCGGCCTCTGGCGGCCGCCTCCCGCGCCCAGTGCGGGGCATCGGCGCCGGCGCGGCGCTGGCGCGCCAGGCACCAGACGAGCGAGACGGCCATGGCGGCCAGCATCCAGAGTTCCAGCGCAAGACGCCTGCCAGCAAGACCGCTGGCGGCCAGCAGAGCGGCACGCTCGGCGGGCGAAAGCCCGGCCTCGCAGGCCAGATAGGCGAGATCCCAAAGCGGATGGGCCAGGCCGGCATATTCCCAATCGATCGCCACCACCCTGTCGCCCGCATCGATCAGATTCTGCGGCACCGGATCGATATGGGCGGCATGCACAGGCATGGCCGGCAGCGAGGCCACCAGGGCGGACAATGCCGGCCAGAGCGGCCCCAGCACCGGGTGGCGCGCCGGGGCGGCGATGCCGGCGGCGGCGAGATAGAGCGCGATCTTGCGCCCCGGGTCCATGACGCCGGTGAAGCCCGGCGTCCGGCGCAGGCGGCGAAAGAGGCGGCCCAGCCGTTCGATCAGGGGCGGCGGCCAGGGATGAGGGATGCTATCCAGCCGCCGCCCCGCCACGAAGCGCGCAGCCTGGATGCCGCGGGCCGCATCGCTTGCCACCCATTCCGGCCCCAGCCCCAGCCGGGCGGCGGCGCGGGCGTGGCGCCATTCGGCCAGGCGGTCCACCAGACCCGCGCTTTCGCTGCCGGCCAGGCGGACAACCAGGCGCCCAGCGCCGCGCCCCACCAGAAAGCTGCGGTTGCCGGTGCCGTCCAGCGGGCGCGCCGTGGCGGCCAGCGCCCCATCCAGACCCAGCGCTTCCAGCGCCGCGGCCAGCCCCTTCACGGCAGCGCCCTTGCCGCGCCGCCAGCGGACGGCAAGACTGCGCCGCCATGGCCGCCACAGAGACAGCATCGCCCCAATCCACGACCGGGGCCACGACCCGGCCCACAACTCAGCCCGCGGCCCAGCTCGCCAGCCTGCTGGACCGGCTGCGCGCCTGCCGCATCTGCGCCGAAAGGCTGCCCTTTGCGCCCCGCCCGGTGTTGCAGGCGGCGCCCGGCGCCCGGCTGCTGATCGTGGGCCAGGCGCCCGGGCGGCGCGCCCATATCAGCTGCCAGCCCTGGAACGACGCCAGCGGCGAGCGGCTGCGGCGCTGGACCGGCCTTGGCCGCGCCATCTTCTACGACCGGGCGCGGGTGGCGCTGGTGCCCATGGGCCTGTGCTATCCCGGCAGCGCCGCCGGCGGTGGCGACCTGCCGCCCTGTTCGCCCTGCGCGCCGCGCTGGCACGGCCCCATCTTCGCCCTGATGCCGCATGTGAGGCTGACTCTGCTGGTGGGCGGCTATGCCCAGCGCCGCTATCTGGGCACGGCCCATGTCACCGGGAATGTGCGCGCCTGGCGGCAGCATCTGGAGGGCGGACGGCTGCCGCTGCCCCATCCCTCGTGGCGCAACACCGCTTGGCTGGCCCGCAACCCGTGGTTCGAGGCCGAGCTGGTGCCGCAGCTGCGCCGCCTGGTGGCCGAAACCGTGGCCTGACGGCAGCGCGGCTCCCCAAAGAATCACGGCCCCGGGGATCACGACCACAAAGCGGCGGCCAGGCCGGCGACGCCGAAGCCGGCGATGGCCACCCCGCAGACGGCGTTCATCCGCGCCAGCCCCCGCTCCGTGAAGGAACGGCGCAGCACGGCGGCCGAGGCGACCAGCAGGAACCACCAGGCGGCGGCACCGGCGAAGACGCCGGCCAGAACCAGGCCCTGCCCGGCCGTCCAGGAAGCGGAGAGGCCGCCTGTGGCCTCGGTGACGCCCATCGCCGCGAAGATGGAGACGAAGGCCACCATGGTGATCGGATTGACGGCGGTGACGACGAAGGCAGAGCCGAAGGCACCGGCCAGCGAAACGCCATCGCCACCGGGCGGCGCCCGGCCCTTCCCCCGCCGGCCGCGCCCCAGCACGGTGACGAGCCCCAGCCCCAGCAGCACCGCCCCGCCCACGCCCTGGACGGTGGCGCGGTGCTCCAGCAGCGCGCCCTCGATGGCGGCCACCGAAAACAGGGCCAGGGCGCCGAACACAGCATCGCCCGCCGCCGCCCCCAGCCCGGTGCTCCAGCCCGCCGCCCGCCCGTCCAGCAGGGTGCGGCGAACCGCCAGCACCGCCACCGGCCCCACCGGCACCGCCACCAGAAAGCCCACCATCGCCCCGACCGCCACCAGGCCGGGGCGCCCCCCGTAAAGCGCGACGGTCGCCACGAAAGGTTCCATCGCCTCGCTCAACAGATGCCGCCGATATGGCGATGACGGGGTGTAGCGCGAGGCGGGCCGGGCGCGCAAATCCGCCCCGCCGCCTTGCGGGCGGGCGGCCGGTAGCGCATCCTGGCCGCCATCGGCCATCCGGTGGGCGGGCGCCGGCGGCGGAAGGTGGGAACATGGCCATTCCAGAGCCGGCGTTCACGCTAGGAGTAGAAGAAGAGTATCTGCTGGTTTGCCCGCAGAGCGGCGCGCTGGCCTCCGACCCGCCGGAGACGCTGGTGGAAGACTGCGCCCGCGAGCTGGGCGAGCAGGTCACCAACGAGTTCCTGCGCGCGCAGGTGGAGATCGGCACCCGCGTCTGCGCCGATATCGGCGAGGTGCGCGCCGAGCTGAAGCGCCTGCGGGGCGGCGTGGCCAGCGCCTGCGCCCGCCATGGCCTGGCGCCGCTGGCCGCCTCCACCCACCCGTTCGGCGACTGGCGCGCCCAGGATTATGTCCGCAAGGAGCGTTACGAGCATCTGGCCCAGGACATGCAGGCGGTGGTGCGGCGCCTGCTGATCTGCGGCATGCATGTCCATGTCGGCATCGAAGACGAGGAGATGCGCATCGATCTGATGAACCAGGCGCGCTATTTCCTGCCCCATCTGCTGTGCCTCACCGCCTCTTCGCCCTTCTGGCAGGGCCGCGATACCGGCCTGAAATGCTACCGGCTGACGGTTTTCGACAGCCTGCCGCGCACCGGCCTGCCGGAGCCGCTGGCCAGCTGGGCCGATTACCGCCGCACCGTCCGGCAGATGACCAGCGCCGGCCTGGTGCAGGACGGCTCCAAAATCTGGTGGGATCTGCGCCCCAGCGCCCGTTTCCCCACCCTGGAGATGCGCATCTGCGATGTCTGCCCCCGGATGGAGGACGCGCTGACCGTCGCCGCCCTGTTCCAGTGCCTGCTGCGCATGCTCCACCGCCTGCGCGCCGCCAATCAGCGCTGGCGCGATTATCCCAACATGCTGATCCACGAAAACCGCTGGCTGGCGCAACGCTATGGCAGCCGCGCCCGGCTGGTGGATTTCGGCAAGGGCACGCTGGTCCCCTATGGCGACCTGCTCGAGGAGCTGCTGGAGCTGGTGGCCGAAGACGCCCGCGCCCTGGGCTGCGAGGCGGAGGTGGCCCGCGCCCGCCGGATCGCGCGCGAAGGCACCTCGGCGGAACGCCAGCTGGCCGTGTTCGCGGGCGAGGGCGGCGCAGAGGGCGGCCACCGGGCGCTGGCGGCCGTGGCCCGCCATCTGGTGGCGGAAACCACCGCCGGAATCGCCTGAGCGCGGCCGCTGCCGACAACCGTTCCCGCCCACCGGCAAGGAGGAAAGCCATGGACGATGCCACCCGCACCGAGATCGAGGCCGCTGTCTTCCGGCGCCTGGTCGCCCATTTCCAGCGCAAGCCCGGCATCCAGAACATCGATCTGATGAATCTGGCCGATTTCTGCCGCAACTGCCTTTCCAAATGGTATCGCGCGGCGGCGGCCGAACGCGGCATCGCCATGGAATACGACGCCGCGCGCGAGATCGTCTATGGCATGCCCTATGGCGACTACAAGGCGCGCCACCAGGAAAAGGCGACGCCCGAAAAGATCGCCCTGTTCGAACAGGGCGAGCGGCGCCGCGCCACCGAGGCCCGCGCGCGCGGCGAAGGGGCCTGACGGCCTACCAGCGTTCCACGGCCGGGCGCAGGTCCACCTCGTGGCTCCAGGCCGTCCGATGCTGGCGGTGCAGCGCCAGATAGGTTTCGGCGATGGCGTCCGGGTCCAGCAGGGCGTCGGCGCCCTTCTGTGCGATCTCGTGGGCATGGGCCGGTCCATTGATGGCGCCGTCGATGTTGACGATGGCGACATGGACGCCTTTCGGCCCCAGCTCCCGGGCCATGGACTGGGCCAGGGCGCGCAGGCCGAATTTGCCGATGGCAAAGGCGGCAAAGCGGGCCGAACCCTTATAGCAGGCGGTGGCGCCGGTGAAGATCAGCGTGCCGCCCGCGCCCGCCACCATGCGCCTGGCCGCCTCGCGCCCGACAATGAAACCGCCCAGGCAGGTGGTGCGCCACTGGGCGGCCAGTTCGTCGGCATCGATCTCCAGCACCGGCTTCATCAGAAAGCCGCTGGCGTTATAGACCGCCAGCCGCGGGCTGCCCAGCTCGCCCTCCACCCGGTTGAAAAGCTCGCCCACCTGCCGCTCGCAGGTGGCGTCGCAGCCATAGCCGTGGACGCCGCCCGCCCCCCGGCGCCGCCCGGACAGCGCCGCCGTCTCGCCCGCCAGCCGCGCCGCATGGGCGCCGTCGCGCGAGGCGATGGCCACCTCCATGCCCGCGCCGGCGAAACGCCGCGCCAGGCCGGCCCCCAGCCCGCCGCCGGCGCCCACCACGACGGCGACGCCGCCTTCCTCAGCCTTCATCGCTCTCCTCCCCCTTGGTCCGCCCCCGCCGATAGAGCGCCTCCAGCGCGGCGCCATAGCGCGCCCACACGGCATGGCGGCGCAGCTTCATGGTGGGGGTCAGCAGGCCGTTGTCGATGGTGAAGGCCTCGTCCGCCAGCGTCCAGCGGCGAATGCGCTCGATGGCCGAAAGCCTGGCATTGGCCCGCGCCATGGCGGCCTCCACCGCCGCCGCATCGGCATGGTCGGCCGCCACCGCCAGCGCCGCCAGCCAGGGGCGGCGGTCGCCCACCACCATGGCCTGGGCGATGGCCTCCTGCTGACACAAAATGCCCTCCACCCGCGCCGGCGAGACGTTTTCGCCGCCGGCGGTCACGATCATGTCCTTCTTGCGGTCGGTGATGGCGAGAAAGCCGTCGCCGTCGATGGCGCCGATATCGCCGGTGTGCAGCCAGCCGCCTTCCAGCGCCGCCGCCGTGGCCGCCGCGTCGTTCCAATAACCGTCCATCAGCAGGCCGCCCCGCACCAGAATCTCGCCGTCTTCGGCGATGGCGACCTCCACCTGGGGCAGCGGGCGGCCCACCGTGGCCATGCGCACGGCGCCGGGCAGATTGCAGGAGACCACCGGGGCGGCCTCGGTCTGCCCATAGCCCTGCAGCACCGGCAGGCCCAGCCCGGCCAGAAACAGCCCCACCTCCGGCGCCAGCGGCGCGCCGCCGGAGACCAGCGCCTTCAGCCGGCCGCCGAAACGGCGCCGCACGGCCGCGCGCACCGCGCCTTCCAGCAGCCGGTCCTGCGCCAGCGCCAGCGGCCCCAGCGCCTTGCCTTCCGCCCGCCTCGCGCCCAGCGCCGCCGCCCGTTCCAGCAGGCGCCGCTTCAGGCTGCCGGGCTTGCCGGCAGAGGCTGGCAGGCGCTGGCGCAGCGTCTCCAGCAGCCGCGGCACGCAGGTCATGATGGTGGGGCGCGCCTCGGCCATGTCGGCCGCCAGAGTCTGGGCGCTGGCGGCATAGTAGATCTGGGCGCCGATGGAGATGGGGAAGTGAAGGCCGGCGGTGTGTTCGTAGGAATGGGCCAGCGGCAGAAAGGAAAGGAAGGTCTCTCGGCCCGCCAGCAGCGGCGCGAAGGCGCTGTGGATGGAGGCGATGTTGGAAAGGATGGCGCCGTGGGAAAGCACCACGCCCTTCGGCAGGCCGCCGGTGCCGGAGGTGTAGATAATGCAGGCGCGATCGCTGCGGCCCAGGCGGGCGGCCCGGGCCTCGATGTCGTCGTCCGCCGCCGGCCCGGCCATCGCCTCGTCCCAGGAAAGGGCGCGCACGCCGGCGGCGGCGCAGGCCTCCAGCAGGCGCCCCGCCAGCGCCGCGCCGTCATAGAGCGCCAGGCGGGCGCCGCTGTCGGCCAGCACATGTTCGTGCAGCGGCGCGGTGTTGGTGGTGTAGGCGGGAACGGCGGCGGCCCCGGTCGCCATGATGGCGAGATCGGCCACCACCCAGCGGCGCCCGTTCTCCGCCACCAGCACCACCCGGTCGCCCGCCTGGACGCCGGCAGCCAGCAGAGAGGCCGCCAGACGACGGGCCCGATCGGCCACCTGGCGCCAGCTGGACGCCCGATAGACGCCGCCCTCGCGCTCCCACAGCAACGGCGCCCCGCCGCCCCTCTCGGCGGCCGCGAAGAACATAGTAGCCAGATTGGGGATGGCCGAATGGGGCCGGTGGTCGCTGCTCATGGGCCGGTCCGCATTGGCACCCTCGGCATCCTGGATAGCCTGCCCGCTTGTCGCTGGCAAGCGGGCGGGTGATGATGGTGCCATGTCCGCCACCCCGCCCACCGCCCTGCCGGCATGGCAGCTGGACGATCTCTATGCCGGCCCCGACGACCCGGCGATCGCGGCAGAGCTGGCGGCGGCCGACGACGCCGCCCAACGCTTCGAGGCCGATGTCAAGGGCCGGCTGGCCAGCCTCGACGGCCCCGCCCTGGCGGCGGCCATCGCCCGCTTCGAGGCGCTGGAGGACGCCATGGGCCGGCTGGCGAGCTATGCCCAGCTGCTGGCCGCCGCCGACCGCAGCAACGCCGAAAACGCCCGCTTTCAGCAGAGCATCCAGGAACGGCTGACCCAAACCGGCCTTCGTCTCGTCTTCTTCCAGCTGGAGCTGGGCCGCATCGACGATCGTGCCATGGCCACGCTCAACGCCCATCCGGCCATGGCGCGCTGGCGGCCCTGGATCGACGAGGTGCGCGCCTGGCGCCGCCACCGGCTGGACGACGCCACCGAAGCCAGGCTGGAAGAGCTGGCGCCGGTGCTGCGCCAGCCCTGGATGCGGCTGTTCGACCAGACCGTCGCCGAGCTGCGCTTCCAGATCGGCGGCGAAAGCCTGACCGAGGCGCGCGCGCTGAACCTGCTGTCGTCGCCCGACCGGGCCAGGCGGCGCGAGGCGGCGCTGGAGCTCGGCCGCGTCTTCAAGGCCAACCGACGGCTGTTCGCCCATATCGCCAACACCCTGGCCAAGGCCAAGCAGATCGAGGATGGCTGGCGCCGCTTCCCGCGCCCGATCTCGGCCCGCAACCTGGACAACCGGGTGGAAGACGAGGTGGTGGAGGCGCTGCTGGCCGCCGTCATGGACGCCTGGCCGCGCCTCTCCCATCGCTATTATGCGCTGAAGGCGGGCTGGCTGGGCACGAAGCCCCTGCCCTGGTGGGACCGCCTCGCGCCCCTGCCAGGCGCCGAGGACATCGCCATCCCCTGGGACGAAGCGCGCCGGGCGGTGCTGGAGGCCTTCGCCGCCTTCTCGCCCACCATGGCCGCCATCGCCCGCGATTTCTTCCAGCGCCGCTGGATCGACGCCGCCCCGCGCGCGGGCAAGGATGCGGGCGCCTTTTCGCACCCCACCGTGCCGTCGGCCCATCCCTATATCCTGCTGAACTATCAGGGCCGCCTGCGCGACGCCATGACGCTGGCCCATGAGCTGGGCCACGGCGTCCATCAGGTGCTGGCGGCACCGCAGGGCGCGCTGCTGGCCCCGACGCCGCTGACCCTGGCGGAGACGGCATCGGTGTTCGGCGAAAAGCTGGCCTTTCAGCACCTGCTGGCCCGCGAAAGCGCGCCCCGCCGCCGCCGCGCCATCCTGGCCGGCAAGGTGGAAGACATGCTGAATACGGTGGTGCGCCAGGTCGCCTTCTGCGTCTTCGAACGGCGCCTCCACGACGCCAGGCGCGCCGGCGAGCTGACGCCGGACGAGATCGGCGATATCTGGATGGCAACCCAGAGCGAAAGCCTGGGGCCGGCCCTGGCCCTGGACGACGGCTATCGCAGCTTCTGGTGCTACATCCCGCATTTCGTCCACACGCCCTTCTATGTCTATTCCTACGCCTTCGGAGATTGCCTGGTGAATGTCCTCTACGCCCGCTATCTGGAGGACGGGGAGGGTTTCGAAGGGCGTTTTCTGGATCTGCTGCGGGCGGGCGGCAGCAAGACGCACAAGGAGCTGCTGGCGCCCTTCGGCCTGGACGCCTCCCGCCCCGATTTCTGGGCCCTGGGGCTGAAGAGCATCGAGGCCATGATCGACCGCCTCGAGGCGCCGGACGCCTGACGTCATGGCCAACGGTGGGGCCAACGATGGGGTCAACGGCGAGGCCAGCGGCGGCGCCGGGCGCGAGGGAAACCGCCTGGCCGGGCGCGCCCGCCGCCATGCCCGGGTGGGGCTGGCCGGGGCGCGCTTCGGCGCCCGCCTGGCCCTGGGCCGGCGGCGCGGCGCGGAGGGCGACGACGGGCGCCGGGCGGCAGAGCTGGCCCAGGCGCTGGGCGCCCTGAAAGGGCCGCTGATGAAGGTGGCGCAGCTGCTGGCCGCCATCCCCGACGCCCTGCCGCCCCGCTATGCCGCCGAATTACAGCAATTGCAGGCCCAGGCGCCGGCCATGGGCTGGCCCTTCGTCCGCCGCCGCATGGCGGGCGAGCTGGGCGAGGGCTGGCAGCGGCGCTTCGCCTCGTTCGAACGCCAGGCGGCGGCGGCGGCCTCGCTGGGCCAGGTGCACCGGGCGGTGGCGAAGGACGGCGCCCCGCTGGCCTGCAAGCTGCAATATCCCGATATGGCCTCGGCCGTGGAGGCGGATCTGGCGCAGCTGAAGCTGGTGTTCGCCCTGTGGCGGCGCTGGGACAAGGCGGTGGACCCGCGCCGCATCCACGAGGAGATCGCCCAGCGCCTGCGCGAAGAGCTGGACTACGAGCGCGAGCGGCGCCATCTGGGCCTCTACCGGGCCATGCTGAAGGACGAGGCGCGGGTGACGGTGCCCGCCGCCGTGGCGGCGCTTTCCACGCGCCGCCTGCTGACCATGGAACGGTTGGACGGCGCGCCGCTGGCAGACGCCGCCAACCTGCCGCTGGAGATGCGCAACCGCATCGCGCTGGCCATGTTCCAGGCCTGGTATCGGCCCTTTTACGGCTTTGGCGTCATCCATGGCGATCCGCATCCGGGCAACTACACGCTGCGCGCGGATGGCGGCGTCAATCTGCTGGATTTCGGCTGCGTGCGCATCTTCCCGCCGCGCTTCGTCACCGGCGTCATCGACCTCTACCGGGCGCTGCGCGACGGCGACCGGGCGCTGGCCCGCCACGCCTACGAAACCTGGGGCTTCGCCGGCCTTTCCGACCAGCTGATGGAGACGCTGGATCTGTGGGCGCGCTTCGTCTATGCGCCGCTGCTGGAAGATAAGGCCCGCGCCATTCAGGACGAAGGCACGGCCTATGGCGCCCGCGTCGCCTCCCGCGTCCACGCCCGCCTGCGCGAGCTGGGGCCGGTGACGGTGCCGCGCGAGTTCGTGCTGATGGACCGGGCCGCCATCGGCCTGGGCGGCGTGTTCCTGCGCCTTCGCGCCCAGATCAACTGGCACCGCGTCTTCCACGGCCTGATCGACGGCTATGACGAAGCCAGACTGGCGCGGCGCCAGCGCCAGGCGCTAGCCCAGGCGGGGCTGGAGGCCGCCGCCAGCGGCTGAGCGCGCGGTGCCTCAGCTGTCGAAGACGATGACGCTGCGGGCCACCTCGCCCGCCTTCATCTCGTCGAAGGCCTCGTTGATCTGCTCCAGCGCGATGCGGCGGCTGATCATGTCGTCCAGCTTCAGCTTGCCGTCGAGATAGAGTTCGACATAGCGCGGCATATCGACGCGGAAGCGGTTGGAACCCATGTTGGAGCCGCGCAGCACCTTGTCGTCCAGCAGGTCGGCGCCGTGGATCTCCAGCATCTCGCCTTCCGGCACCATGCCGATCACGGTGGCCACGCCCGAGGGCCGCAGCATGCGGAAGGCCTGTTCGGCGGTGATCTTCAGGCCCAGCGCCTCGAAGGCGTATTCCACCCCGCCGCCGGTCAGCTCGCGCACCGCCTCCACCGGATCGTTGCGGCTGGCGTCCACCGTGTCGGTGGCGCCGAAATGGCGCGCCAGGTTCAGCTTCGATCCCTTCACATCCACGGCGATAATGCGCCCGGCCCCGGCGATGGCGGCGCCGTTGATGGCGGAAAGACCGACGCCGCCGCAGCCGATCACCGCCACCGTGCTGCCGATCTCGATATCGGCCGTGTTGACCACGGCGCCGAAGCCGGTGGTGACGCCGCAGCCGATCAGCGCCGCCCGGTCCAGCGGCATGTCGGGACGGATTTTCACCAGCGCGTGCTCGTGCACCAGCATGGCCTCGGCAAAGGCGGAAAGGTGGTAGAACTGGCTCATGGCGCCGCCGTCGGGGCGGGAAAGGCGCGGCTCTTCGCAGCAGCCCCGCGCCACCTCCGGATTCTGGCAGTTGAACGGGCGCCCGGTGGTGCAGTATTCGCAATGGCCGCAGAAGACGCTGAGGCAGGAGATGACATGATCGCCCGGCTTCACATAGCGGACTTCGGAACCCACCGCCTCCACCACACCGGCCGCCTCGTGGCCCAGCACGGCCGGCAGTTTGGCCGCATATTTGCCCTCGATATAGTGAAGGTCGCTGTGGCAGACGCCGCAGGCGGCCGTGCGCACCAGCACCTCGCGCGATTTCGGCTTGGAGACGGCGACCTCCTCGATGGTCAGCGGCTGATGCACCTGGTGCAGAACGGCGGCCTTCATGGCGTATCCTCCGGGTTCGCTCTGGCGCCAGTCTAGCCCTTCGCGCCCGCCTGCCCAAGGGCGGCAGGCTTCGGCCCGCCGCTGGCCCAGTCCAGCAACTCCACCGGGTGGAGCACGGTCAGCTCGCGCGCGCGGGCCAGCTGGGCCATGCAGCCGACATTGGCGGCCGCCACCGCGCCGGCGCCGGTGGCGCGGATGTGGGCCACCTTGCGCCGCCGCAGCTCTTCGGCCAGCGCCGGTTGCAGCAGGCTGTAGGCGCCGGCGGCGCCGCAGCAGATGTGGCCCTGCCCCACCTCGCGCACATCGAAGCCGGCCTGGCGCAGCAGGCGGCCCGGCACCGCCCCCAGACGCTGGCCATGTTGCAGCGAACAGGGCAGATGGCTGGCGATGGCGGGCGCCCCGGCCGGCGCGGCCGCCTTCAGGGGCAGGTCGGCCAGGAGCTCGCAAAGGTCGCGGGCGCGGTGGGCGGCCTCCTGCGCCTGTCGGCGCCAGCGGTCATCGCCGGCCAGAAGCTCGCCATAGCCCTTGAGCTGGCCGGCACAGGCCGAGGCGCTGGCGACGATGACATCGAACGGCCCGCCGGCCTGGAAGGCGGCGAGATTGGCGCGGCAGGCGGCGGCGGCCCGCCCGCGCGCGCCCATATGCAGATGCAGCGCGCCACAACAGCCGCCGACGATGCGAACCCGGCAGCCCAGCCGCGTCAGCAAGCGAAACGCCGCCGCCTCCACCTGCGGCGCCAGCACCTGCTGCGCGCACCCCGCCAGCAGCGCCACCCTCATGCCCTTCGCCCCGGCAGCGGCCTCAGTGGCGCGGACGGCGGCAGGCGGGCGAACGGCGGCGGCCATGGCGGCGAAGGGCCGCAGGCGGCGGGGCAGCAGGCGCTGCAACGGCGCCGCCAGGCGGGCCAGCGCCAGGGCCGGGGCCAGCCGGGCGGGGCGCGGCGTGGCCCAGGCGATCAGGCGCCGGACCAGCCTTTCCACGGCCGGGCGGCGATATGTGCGACAGATATGGACGCGGGCATGGTCGATCAGGCGCCCGTAATCCACCCCCGAAGGGCAGGCGGCGGCGCAGGAAAGGCAGGAGAGGCAGCGGTCGAGATGGCGCACCGTCGCCGCCACGGGCGGGCCGGAGCGGCGGAACATCTCGCCCATCAGCTGGATGCGCCCGCGCGGGCTGTCGCGCTCGTCGCCCAGCAGCAGATAGGTGGGGCAGGCGGAAAGGCACAGGCCGCAATGGACGCAGCTTCTCAAGATGCGGGCGACCTCGCCGGCCGCCCCGTCCGGCGCCCCCGCCAGCGCGACCAGATCGACGCCCGCCCCGATGCCGGGGTCGATGCCGACATCGATGCCCGCACCCATGCCGGTCACGGCGCCCCGCCCGTCATGCGCACGCCCATCATGCGCCTGGGCCCGTCATACGCCCAGGATTGAGGATGCCGGCCGGGTCGAAGCCGGCGGCGATGCGCCGTTCCAGCGCCGCCCGCTGCGGCGGCTGGGGGTGGAAGACCGGCAACTGGAGCTTCAGGGCGGCGGGCGCGCGCACCAGGGTGGCAAGGCCGCCATGGGCGGCGGCCAGGGCGCGCATGGCCTTTGCGGCCTCCGGCGTCGCCGCGCCACCGCACCACAGCAGGGCGCCGCCCCAATCCAGAAAGCCATCGCCGCCCTGCGCCTGCAAGGCCTCCAGGGCGGCACCGCCCGCGGCCGGCGCCACGGCCAGGCGCCACAGCGCCGCCGCCTGGCCCGCCAGGGGGCCGACATCGCGCAGCTGGCGCCAGAGGGCGAGCGAATCCGCCTGCGCCAGCGTCTCCACCGGGCCGTGGGCCGCCAGCAGCGCCGCCAGCCCATCCAGGCGCGCCGCCACCCCCGCCGGCGGCCCTTCCAGGCGCAGGGCGGTGACGGCCCGTGCCGATGCCAGCGTCGAGCGGGCGGCGGCGGCGGGCGGCAGATGGGCGGCGGCGCTGGGCTCATGGGGGCTGGAAAGGGCCGCGTTCATGGCCCGCGCGGCGGCCGTCGGCGCAAGGCCCAGCACCAGGGCGGTGGCGGTCCGTTCCGGTGCCGGCAGCACCTTCATGGCGATCTCGGTCGCCACCGCCAGCGTGCCCCAGGAACCGCACACCAGCTTGACCAGATCGTAGCCGCTGACATTCTTCACCACCCGCCCGCCGGCGCGGATGAGTTCGCCCCGCCCGCTTGCCAGCGTCATGCCCAGGGCGTTGTCGCGCGCCGCGCCCGCCCGCAGGCGGCGGGGGCCGGAAAGATTGGCGGCCAGGGTGCCGCCCAGGGTGGCCCGGCCCGGCGCCTGGCCGAACAACGGCCCCGGATCCGGCGGCTCGAAGGCCAGCTGCTGGCCGGACCGGGCCAGGCGGGCCTCGATATCGGCCAGCGGCGTCGCCGCCCCGGCCACCAGCAGCAGCTCGGCCGGCTCGTAGTCCACGATGCCGGCCAGCGCCCCCAGCTCGACCCGATAGCGGGCGGCGACGGCATGGCCGAAGCCGCGCTTGCTGTCGCCGGCGCGGATGTCCAGCGGCTGGCCCTCCGCAGCCGCCCAGGCCAGCAGACGGGCGAGCTCGTCCGCCGAGCCGGGCCGCAGCCGCTCCATGCTAGAAGCGCGGCAGGTCGGGGAAGGGCAGCTTGCCGCCATGGACGTGCATGCCGCCCAGCTCGGCGCAGCGGTGCAGCACCGGGAACATCTTGCCGGGATTGAGCAGGCCGTCGGGATCGAAGGCGCATTTCAGCCGCTGCTGCTGCTTGAGGTCCGCTTCGCTGAACATCGCGCCCATCAGGTCGCGCTTTTCCACGCCGATGCCGTGTTCGCCGGAAAGCACGCCGCCCACCTGGACGCACAGGGTGAGGATGTCGGCCGCCAGCGCCTCGGCCCGGGCCAGCTCGCCTTCGCGCTCGGCGTCGAACAGGATCAGCGGGTGCAGATTGCCGTCGCCGGCGTGGAAGACATTCACCACCCCCAGGGCGCGCTTCTCGGCCATCCGGCCCATGCGCGTCAGCACCTCGGCCAGGCGGCGGCGGGGGATGGTGCCGTCGATGCAGTAGTAATCGGGCGAAAGCCGGCCGACGGCCGGAAAGGCGGATTTGCGCCCCAGCCAGAAACGCTGCCGCTCCTCCTCGCTGCCGGCCCGGCGCAAGGTGGTGGCCGCGCAGCGCCGGGCGATGGCCTCCACCCTTTGCGCCAGCTCCGCCACCTCGGCCGCCGGCCCGTCCAGCTCGCAGATCAGCAGCGCCTCCACGTCCAGCGGATAGCCCGCCCGGCAATAGGCTTCGGTGGCGGCGACGCAGGCCTTGTCCATCATCTCCAGCCCGGCGGGCACGATGCCTTCGGCCACGATGGCGGCCACGCATTCGCCCGCCTGGGCCAGGCCGGCAAAGCCCAGCAGCAGGGCCTGAACGGCGGCCGGGCGGGGCTGGATTTTCAGCGTCGCCTCGGTGACCACCCCCAGCAGCCCTTCCGAGCCGGCGACGACGCCCATGAGGTCGTAGCCGTCGTTGTCCAGGTGCTTGCCGCCCAGGCGCAGCACATCGCCGTTCATCAGCACCAGCTCCAGCCCCAGCAGATTGTTGACGGTGACGCCGTATTTCAGGCAATGCACGCCGCCGGAGTTCTCCGCCACATTGCCGCCGATGGAACAGGCGATCTGGCTGGAGGGATCGGGGGCATAGGCAAAGCCGGCGGCGGCCACCGCCTGGGAGACGGCCAGATTGGCCACCCCCGGCTGCACCGTGACGCAGCGATTGGCGTAATCGATCTCCAGGATGCGGTTGAGCCGGGCCAGCCCCATCAGGAGGCCGTCGGCCAGCGGCAGGGCGCCGCCCGAAAGCCCGGTGCCGGCCCCGCGCGGCACCACCTTCACCCGCCGGGCCAGGGCCAGCCGCAGGATGCGGGAGACCTCCGCCACCGTCTCCGGCAGCACCACCGCCAGCGGCAGGGCGCGATAGGCGGTGAGCGCGTCGCAGTCATAGACCTTCAGCCCGGCCTCGTCGGCGATCAGCCGCTCCGGCCCCACGATGGCGGCCAGGGCGGCCAGAAAGCGATCGCGGCCCGCCAGCACGGCGGCATCGGGCCTGGGCATGGCGATGGGCACCTTATCTCCCCCCGCAAGGCCAGGGCAGCACGCCCTCGTGCTGCGCATGAACAAGGCAGCTTCCACCCCGGCGCCGCGCCGGTCAATGACCCCTGGGGGCCCGATATGCGCCGCGCGCCCCCTGGCGCGCCCGCAGCACCCGGCCCGGGCGGGCGCCGCTGGCCCCGGACGCGCCCTGCCAGACCTCGACGCCGTTCACCAGCACACGATCGATGCCGGCGGCGGGGCGTTCCGGGCAGGCGAAGCTGGCGTTGTCGGCGACCCTGGCGGGGTCGAAGATCACGATATCGGCCATCAGGCCGGGCGCGATCCGCCCGCGCTCTCCGTCCAGGCCGAAGGTGGCGGAAGCGGCCGCCGTCATGCGGTGGATGGCCCCTTCCAGCGTCACCAGGCCCAGCTCGCGCGCATAGCGGCCCAGCATGCGGGCAAAGCTGCCCCACAGGCGCGGATGGGGGTGGCGGGTGAGCGGGATGCCGTCGGAGCCGATCAGGATGGCGGGATGGGCCATCAGCCGCTCTACATTCGCCTCCGGGCGCCCGAAATAGATGGCGCCGCCCGGGGCCAGCCTTGCCGCCGCCGCCAGCCGGTCGATCCCCCATTGGGCGGCGATCTCGTCCAGGAAACGCCCGCCCATATCGGGATGGGGGCTGGACCAGGCGATCAGCACCTCGCCCTGCCGCTCCACGAACCGGGGCAGGATGGCGGTGCTGGAGGCGGCATAGGGGTAGGCATCGGCGGCGATCCGGAGGCCCTCGGCCCGGGCCGCCTCCAGCCAGGCCAGCGCCTCGCCGCACAGCGCCGGGCGGGAGGCCCGGTGGCAGTGGAAATGGGAAAGCACCACCGGCAGGCCCGCCCGGCGGGCGATGTGGCAGGCTTCGTCGAAGGCAGAGCGGGCGGCGGCGCCATAGCTGCGCATATGGGTGGCATAGAGGCCGCCTGCGGCGGCGGCCTCGGCCGCCAGCTCCACCACCTCGCCGGTTTCGGCATGGGCGCCCTGGGGATATTCCAGGCCGGTGGAAAGGCCGCAGGCGCCGGCCGCCATCGCCTCTGCCACGCCGGCGCGCATGGCCTGCCTTTCGTCTGCCGTGGCCGGGCGGGCGGTGTCGTCCATGGCGGCCAGCCGCAAGGTGCCATGGCCCACCAGCAGCACGGCGTTGCAGGCGGGCGGGGCGGCCTCCAGCTCCGCGACATAGGCGGCGAAGCTGGGATAGCGGAAATCGCCCTGGCCGCCCACCAGGTCCAGGGGCGGCGGCGGGCGCTGGCGCGCCACCAGGGGGGCAAGGCTGATGCCGCAATTGCCGGCCACCACGGTGGTGACGCCCTGGCTGACCTTGGGCGCCATCGCGCCGGCGTCGCGCAGCGCCCGGTCGTCATGGGTGTGGACGTCGATGAAGCCGGGGCAGACGATGCGCCCACGGGCGTCGATCTCGCGCGCGCCGCGCGCGCCCTCCAGCCGGCCCAGGGCGGCGATGCGGTCGTCGTCGATGGCCACATCGGCCCGGATGCGCGCCCGCCCGCTGCCGTCGATCACCTCGCCGCCGCGGATGACGATGCCGTGTTCCGCCACGATTCAGCCTCCCCCGGCCCCGGCGGCAGGTTAGGGCGGCGGCGGGGCCGCTGTCATCGAATCATGCGCGGCACGAGGGCGTGCTGTCCTGTTCATGTGCAGCACGAGGACGTGCTGACTCGTTCATGTGCAGCACGGGGGCGTGCTGCGGTGCCCCGCCTTGGGCTATGGTGGCGGCCTTCGGGGGGATGCCATGGCGCAGCAGGGTCCGGGCGCGCGGGTGCCAAGGAAGGAGGATCGGCGCTTCGTCACCGGCAGGGGCCGCTATGTCGGCGACCTGATCGGCGCCGATGCCTTGCGCGCCGTTTTCCTGCGCTCGCCCCACGCCCATGCCGCCCTGGGCGCCGTGGAGACGGAGGCGGCCCAGCGGCTGCCGGGGGTGGTGGCCGTGCTGACCGGGCGCGACATGGCGGCGGACGGCCTCGCCCCCATGCCGCTGCAATGGGAGATCGCCAACGCCGATGGCAGCGCGCTGTTCAAACCGCCCATGCCGGCGCTGGCGGGCGATGTGCTGCGCTTTGTGGGCCAGCCCTATGCCATGGCGATCGCCACCGGCGAGGCCGCGGCCCGCGACGCTGCCGAGCTGGTGGAGGCCGCCTTCGACGAACGCCCGGCGGCGGCGACGCTGGCAGCGGCGATGCGCCCCGACGCGCCGGCGGTGTGGCCGCAAAACCCGACCCGGGGCGGCGATGGCAGGGCGGCGCCCGGCAACCTTTCCCTGCACTGGACCCTGGGCGATGGCGCGGCCGCAGCCGCCGCCTTCGCCACCGCCCGCCATGTGGTGGAGCTGGAGCTGACCAACCAGCGCCTGGCCGCCATGCCCATCGAGCCGCGCCTGGCCATCGCCAGCTACGATGGCGCCGAAGACCGCATGCTGCTGACCACCGCCAACCAGTGCCCCCACGAGCTGCAGCGGCTGCTGTGCCAGGTGTTCGGCGTGGCGGAGACCGGGCTGGACGTGGTGGCCCCCGACATCGGCGGCGGTTTCGGCATGAAGGCCTATGCCTATCCCGAAGAGGTGGCGCTGCTGTGGGCCGCGCGCCGCCTGGGCCGCAAGATCGCCTGGGTGGGCGAGCGTTCCGAGGCCTTCCTGGCCGACAGCGGCGGGCGCGACCACATCGCCACAGCCCGCCTGGCGCTGGATGGCGACGGCCGCTTTCTGGCGCTGGCGGTGGAAATCGCCGCCAATATGGGCGCCTATCTCAGCCAGCACGCGCCGGCGGTGCCCACCGTTTATTGCGCCTATTCGCTGCCCGGCCCCTATCGCTTCGCCACCGTTTTCGCCCGGGTGCGCTGCTTCTTCTCCCATTCCGCCCCCATCGATGCCTATCGCGGCGCCGGGCGCTCGGAGGCGGTCTATGTCACCGAGCGGCTGATCGACAAGGCCGCCCGCCAGCTGGGCATGGATGCCGCCCTGCTGCGGCGGCGCAATCTGGTGGCCCCGAACGATCTGCCCTTCACCACCGCCACCGGCGGCGTGCTGGAGAGCGGCGATGCAGAGCGCCTGCTGCAACGGGCGCTGGCCCGGGCCGATGCCGCCGGCTTTGCCGCCAGGCGGCGCCGGGCGCGGCAGGGCGGCAGGCTGCGCGGGCTGGGCATCGCCATGTATGCGGCCGCCTGCGGCGGCTGCGCTTCGGGCAGCGCCATGGCGATAGGATCCAGCGGCGGCAGCTGGGAAAGCGCCAGGCTGCAAGTGCATCCCTCCGGGGCGGCAACCCTGTTCGTCGGCAGCCACAACCACGGCCAGGGCCACGAGACGGCCTTCGCCCAGCTGGTGGCCGGCAGAACCGGCATCGCGCTGGAGCGTATCCAGGTGGTGTTCGGCGACACCCGGCGCGGCCCGCGCGGCCTGGGCAGCTTCGCCTCGCGCTCGGCCGTGGTCTGCGGCCCGGCCGTGGCGCTGGCCTGCCAGCGGGTGGTGGCGCGGGCCAGGGGCATCGCCGCCCATCTGCTGGACGCCACCGCCGACCAAGTGGAATTCCAGGATGGCGTCTTCACGCTGGCAGGCAGCAACCGGCACGCCAGCTTCGATCGGGTGGCGCTGGCCGCCTACACCGCCGCCGGCTTTGGCCAGGACGGGCGCGAACCCGGCCTGGACGAGACCGGATTCTACGACCCGCAGGATTTCACCTGGCCCTGCGGCGCCCATGTCGCCGAGGTGGAGATCGACCCGGAGACCGGCGCGGCGCGGCTGCTGGGCTATGTGGCGGCCGACGATATCGGCGCCGAGATCAACCCCATGATCGTGGATGGCCAGCTCCATGGCGGCATCGCCCAGGGCGCCGGCCAGGCGCTGATGGAGGCCATCCATTACGACCCGGCGTCGGGCCAGCTTGTGACCGGCAGCTTCATGGATTACGCCATGCCGCGCGCGCAGGCGCTGTGCGCCTTCGAAACCCTGCGCGTCGCCAGCCCCTGTTCCACCAACCCGCTGGGCGCGAAAGGCGTGGGCGAGGTCGGCACCTTCGCCGCCCCCGCCGCCATCGCCAATGCCTGTGCCGACGCCCTGGCCCAGGCCGGCTGCCACCGCTTCGACATGCCGGCCTCGCCGCTCGCCCTGTGGCGGGCGCTGCGGGACGCGGATGGCGGGGCCGCTTAGCCCGCTTCAGGGGCGGACCGCTTAGGCCGCTTCAGGGGCGGGCGGCGAGCAGGCGGGCGAGGCAGGCTGCGCGCCGGGCGGCGTTCGCGCCCTGGGCCTCGACATGGCGCACGCGGTGATCGTGGAGGAAGACGAACAGCTCGCAGCGGGGGCCGTCATAGCGCCACATGGCGGCGCCGGGCTGTTCCCAGGCGAAGGCGGGCCGGCCCATCAGCGCCCGCAACGCCGCCCGGTCCAGCTCCATCAGGCTCGGCAGCGGCGCCGCGTCCGGTGGCGGTGGCGGCTCTGCCGGGGCGGCGGCCGCTGTGGCTGTTGCGGCTGGCGCCGGGGCGGGTTGGGCGCCGCTGCCGATGTCGCCGCTGCCGTCCGGGGCGGCGGCGCTCTCCACGCTGGCAGCGGGCGGGGCGGCGGCGGGCGGGGCGGCGGCGGGCGGGCGGACGTCGTCGCCGGCGCAGGCCGCCAGGGCCAGGGCGGCGGCCAGCCAGGCCGCGCCCCGCGCCCGGCGCGGCGGGCGTTCAGCCCTGGCGCGCGCTGCCGTGGCAGACATGGGTCATGAAGATGGCGGCGGCGATCGGCCCCAGCAGATTGAGCACGGGCAGGGTCATGGCGAAGGCGATGGCGGCGCCGGCCAGCCACAACCGGCCCCGCCGCGCCCGGCGCCAGGCGGCGGCCTTTCCGGGCGGCAGGCGGCGCAGCAGCACGGCATCGGCATATTCGCGCCCGAACAGCCAGCCATTGGCCGCACAAAAGGCCGCGATGGCCAGCGGCGGCAGAACCAGCCCCACCAGATAGAACGGCAGCAGGGCGGCGTTCAGCGCCAGCAGCAGGCCGGGAAAGCGCAGCGCCGCTGCCGCCTCCCGCGTCATAGCATGTGCAGCACGGGGGCGCGGCGGTGCCAGCTGCGGATAGTGGCGCCGTTCCACGCCGGCGATCGCGGCATCCAGATGAAAGGACGCCACCGCCTGGGCCACGGCCGCGCAGGCCAGCCAGACCGGCGCCGCGACGGCGAACCACTCTTGCAGCCATGGGACGCCGGCGACATCCAGCGCCAGGGCCAGCCAGGCCAGCGCCGCGGCGGCGAAGGCGGCCGGCGCCAGGGCCAGCCCGTCGCTCAGCCAGGCGGGCAGAAAGGCGAGGCCGGCCGCCGCCCAGCCCAGCAGCACGAAGGCCAGCGCCGCGGCCAGGGCGAGCAGGCCGACGCTCCAGGCCACAACCGCCAGCAGGATGGGGCGCAGCTGCGGGTCCAGCAGGTCGGGCGCGGTTTTCAGCAGCGCGGCGAGCACGGCCCCCTCCCGCCGGCACCTGCCGCGGCGCGCGCCGACTCGAGGGTGAAGGCCGCCTGGCGCGCCGCCGGGCGTTCAGCGGCCATGGGCAGGAGGCTCCGAAGCGGGGGCGCGCCCGCGCTCGCCCCGGGGCGCGATCGGCAGCTTTGGGGCGATGGCGAACAGCCTTTCGGCCCAGGCCGCCCAGGCCAGCAGATCGCCATCGCCATGGGAGGGCGCGACCAGCTGCAAGCCCACCGGCAGGCCGGCGGCGGTGAAGCCGCAGGGGAGCGAGATCGCCGGGCAGGAGGTGAGCGTGATCAGCGAGGTGATCATCATCCAGTCCACATAATTGCCGAAGCTGTGGCCGGCGAGGCGCTGCGGATAGCGCCAGTGCATGGGAAAGGCGGGCAGGATAGTGGCCGGCAGCGCCAGCAGATCGCATTCGGCGAACAGGGCGGCGAGGCGGCGATAGAGCGCGCCGCGCAGGCGCCGGGCGCGCAGGATGTCGGCCACGGAAAGGGCCAGGCCCTTTTCGATGTTCCACACACATTCGGGCTTCAGCCATTGGCGGCGGTGGCGCAGGTCGTCCTCATGGCCGGTGGCGAAGCCCAGCGCCCGCAGGGTGTGGACCGCCTCCACGCTGTCGGAGAAATCCAGCCCCGCCTCGCGCAGGCCGCCCCCGGCCAGGCGGCTGGCGGCGGCGCGGCAGATGCCGTCCACCTCGCCATCCACCGGCGGCACGCCGAGATCGGAGGAATAGGCGATGGCGAGCTTGGGCGGGGCTTCGTCCAGGGCGCGCAGCACATGCTCGAGATAGGGGCGGGGCGGGGCGGGGCGCGCCAGGGGATCGCGGCTTTCGCTGCCGGCCATGGCGTCCAGCATCAGGGCCGCATCCGGCACATTGCGCGCCATCGGCCCCAGCACGGAAAGATCGTCGAAACAGGCCACATCCGGCCCCCTGGCGACCACGCCGGGGCTGGGGCGCAGGCCCACCACGGCGCAGAAGCTGGCCGGGATGCGCAGGCTGCCGCCCAGATCGGAGCCGGTGGCCAGCGCCACCTGCCCCGCCGCCAGCGCCGCCGCCGACCCGCCGGAGGAACCGCCGGGGGTTTTCCGCATGTCCCACGGATTGGCGCTGGCGCCCAGCACCGGATTGAAGCTGTGGCCGCCGGCGCCGAATTCGGGCACGTTCGATTTGCCGATGACGATGGCGCCCCGCGCCTCCAGCCGCTCCACCGCGATATCGGAGCGCTCGGGCACATGGTCGGCCCAGATCGGCGAGCCATAGGTGGTGCGCACGCCGGCCACATCTTCCAGATCCTTGATCGCCAGCGGCAGGCCGTGGAGCGCGCCCGGCCCCCGATAGCGGCGCGCGCCGGGGGCCATCAGGCGCCGGGCATGGGCGCGGGCGCGCTCGTAGCAGCGGGTGGGGATGGCGTTGAGGCCGCCGTCGCTGGCCTCGATGCGCGCCACCGCCGCCTCCACCGCCTCCAGCGGCGAAATCTCGCCCTGGCGCAGCAGATCGACCGCCTGGCGGGCCGTCAGCCGCCACAATTCCGTCATCGCCGCCTCCGGGGGGCGAGTATGGCGCCTGGCAGGCGCGCTGCAAGCATCGCCCTCAGGGGCGGGCGAAGCGCGGCATCCACGCCCAGTAATCCAGCTCCAGCACCTTGTCGGGGTGGTCCTTGCCGTCGCCGCTGCGGTCTGGGAAATCGTCGCAGGGGCGGTTTCTGGTGGCGACGGTGCGCAGCCGCAGCGCCCCCAGATCGCCCCTGCCCAGCTCAACCTTCGCCAGCACCTGGGACCAGGCATACACGGTATCGCCGGCGAACACCGGGGCGGCGTGGCGCCCGCCGTTCAGCCCGGCGATGCGGCAGGCATGGGCCAGCCCGTTGAAGGAGAGCGCCCGGGCCAGCGCGATGACATGGCCGCCATAGACCAGGCGGCGGCCGAAGCGGCCGGCGGCGGCGCGGTGGAGATCGAAATGAACCCGGGCGGTGTTCTGATAGAGGCGGGTTGCCATCTGATGTTCCGCCTCTTCCACGGTCATGCCGTCGCCATGGTCCAGCCGCTCGCCGGGGGCGATGGCATCCCACCCCTTGCCCGCCCCGGCCGCCGCCCGGTCGTAGCCGGAAAGATCGAACCCCGCCGGCACGGCCAGCGCGGCGCCATCCACGGCGGCGGGGAGATCGGGGACCAGCGGCGCGGGGGGCGCGCCGTCCTCTGCCGCCGCAGCGCGCCTGGCCACCATGGCCCAGCGGACATAGGAGAGCACCGCCTCGCCCCGCTGATTGGTGCCTTCCGTCCGGACCCAGACGATGCCCGCCTTGCCGTTGGAAAGCTGGCGCCGGCCCAGCACCGTCGAGCTGGCCTGCAGGCTGTCGCCGGGAAAGACCGGCACGCCGAAGCGGCCGTCGGCATAGCCCAGATTGGCGATGGCGTTGGCCGAGATGTCCGGCACCGTTTTGCCGAAGACGATGTTGAAGACCAGCAGATCGTCGATGGGCATGGCCAAAAGGCCGCAGGCCTGGGCGAAGGGCTGCGAACAATGGAGGGGAAAGCGCGAGCCGGTGAGCGCCAGATGGAGGGCGGCATCGCCGGTTGTCACCGTGCGCGGCGTGGCGTGGCGCAGACGGGCGCCGGGCTGGAAATCCTCGAAAAAGCGCCCCCCCGCCCGGGCCGCGCTGGCGGTCATCGTCCGCCGGCGCCGCGCCCGGCCCCCGCGATGGCTTCGGCCAGGGCCAGGGTGCGGTGCGCTTCGGCCACATGCAGGTTTTCCACCAGGCGGCCATCCACCACCACCACGCCCTTGCCCTCCCGCGTCGCTTCGCCATGGGCGGCGATGATGCGCCGGGCCTGGGCCACCTCCCCCTCGGACGGCCCGAAGATGCGGTTGGCGGCGTCCAGCTGGCGGGGGTGGATCAGGGTTTTGCCGTCGAAGCCCAGATCGCGGCCCTGGCTGCAGGCGGCCTCGAAACCGTCCATATCGGCGAGGTCGAGATGGACGCCGTCCAGGATCGAAAGGTCGAAGGCGCGTGCCGCCAGCAGCGCCAGCCCCAGGCCGGTGATCAGCGGCAGCCGGTCGGCCCGATGGCGGGCGGAGAGATCCTTGGCGAGATCGGAGGTGCCCATCACCAGCACGGCGATGCGGGGGCTGGCGGCGGCGATGCGCTCGGCATGGAGCATGGCCAGCGGCGTTTCCATCATGCACCACAGCGCCATGGTGTCCGGCGCGCCGGCGATGGCCATGATGGAGAGCACCTCGCGGATATAGCCGGCGCCTTCCACCTTCGGCAGCAGGATGGCATGGGCGCCGCAACGGGCCGCCTGGGCGATGTCGTCATGGCCCCAGGGGGTGGCGAGGCCGTTGACGCGGACCACCAGCTCGCGCACGCCATAGCCGCCCGCCTTCACCGCCTGGCACACCTGGCGCCGGGCGGCGTCCTTGGCGTCGGGCGCGACCGCATCCTCGAGATCGAAGATCAGGCCGTCGGCCGCCAGCGCCTTCGCCTTTTCCAGGGCGCGGGCGTTGGAACCCGGCATGTAGAGCACGCTGCGGCGCGGGCGATGGGTGCGGGGCATGAAGCCTCCCCTGGGCCGGCGGCTGGATTATAGTCGCGCCCGGGTGGCGGGCAACTTGCCGCCGGCAGGATGCGGCACTGGAACGAGGGCCGGGAGAAAAGCGGGCGCCATGGACATTCTCACCATCCAGTCCCATGTCGTGCGCGGCCATGTCGGGCTCAACGCCGCCACCCTGCCCTTGCAGCTGCTGGGGTTCGAGGTGGACGCGGTGCCCAGCGTGGTGTTTTCCAACCATCTGGGCTGGCCCGATCACAAGGGCCGAGCCCTGGCGCTGGACTGGGTGCGCGACCTGATCGACGGCACCGCCAGGCGCGGGCTGGAGCGTTGCCGCTGTCTGCTGACCGGCTTTATCGGCGGCGAGGAGCTGGGCGAGGTGGTGCTGCACGCCCTGGAGGCGGTGCGCGCCGCCAGCCCCGGCGCCCTTTATGCCTGCGACCCGGTGATGGGGAACGAGAACGGCGTCTTCGTGCCGCCGGGGGTGCCGGAATGGCTGCGCGACCGCCTGGTGCCCCGGGCCGACATTCTGTTCCCCAACCATGTCGAGTTGGAGTTTCTGGCCGGGCGGCAGGTCTCCAGCCTGGAGCAGGCGCTGGCCGCCGGGCGCGAGCTGCGCCGGGCCGGGCCGGAGACGGTGGTGGTGACATCGCTGGACGTCCGCGCCGGCTTTCCCGCCAGCGTGCCGGCCCTGGCCATCGACGGCACCGGCGCCTGGAGCGTTGCCGTGCCGCGCCTGGAGGTGCCGGTGGACGGGGCCGGCGACACGATGGCGGCCATCTTCACGGCGCTGACCCTGCGCGGCGCACCGCTGCCCGAAGCCCTGAGCCATGCCGTGGGCGCCACCCACGGCGTGCTGCGGCAGACGGTGGCGCTGGGGATGGACGAGATGGCGCTGGTGGCGGCCCAGGCGGAGATCGCCCGCCCTTCGCAGCCGCCCAGGCCGCAGCGGCTGGGGTAGGCTTCAGGCGGCGCTGCGGGGGCGGGGGCGGGGGGAAAGAAAGCGGCGGTCCAGCTCTTCGGCGATCTGGATGGCGTTCAGCGCCGCGCCCTTGCGCAGATTGTCGGCCACCACCCACAGCGCCAGGCCGTGCTGGACGCTGGCATCCGCGCGGATGCGGCTGACATAGACCGCCTCGTCGCCGGCGCAGCCCTTCTGGGTGGCGTAGCCGCCGGCCTCGGGCCGGTCCAGCACCACGATGCCGTCGGAATCGGCCAGCTGCTCGCGGGCCTCGTCGGGGCCGAGCGGGGCCTCGAATTCCACCGCCAGCGCCTCGGCATGGCCGACGAACACCGGCACGCGCACGCAGGTGGCCTGCACCTGGATCGGCGCCTCCATGATCTTGCGCGTCTCCACCGCCATCTTCCATTCCTCGCGGGTGGCGCCGTCGTCCATGAAGCTGTCGATATGGGGGATGCAGTTGAAGGCGATCTCGGTGGGGAAGACCTCCGCCTCGTGGCGCTCGTTCCAGAAGCGCTTGCGGGTCTGTTCGTAGAGCTCGTCCATGCCGCGCCGCCCGGCCCCGCCGGCGGACTGATAGGTCGCCACCACCACGCGGCGGATGGGGACCAGATCGGCCAGCGGCTTCAGCGCCACCACCATCTGGATGGTGGAGCAGTTGGGATTGGCGACGATGTAGCGGTTTTCGAACATCCCCAGGCGGTGAGGGTTGACCTCCGGCACCACCAGGGGAATGTCCTCGTCGTAGCGGAAGCGCGAAGTGTTGTCGATGACGATGCAATCGGCCGCCGCCGCGCGCGGGGCGTGGGCTTCGGAGGCCCTGGCGCCCGGCGAGAACAGGGCCAGATCGGTGCCGTGGAAATCGAAGCCTTCCAGATCCTGGCAGGCGAGGACGGTATCGCCGAACGAGACCTCGCGCCCGACGGAACGCCGCGAGGCGAGCGCGACCACATCGTCGGCGGGAAAATTGCGCTCTGCCAGCAGCCGCAGCATCTCGCCGCCGACCGCGCCGGTTGCGCCCGCCACCGCCACCCGGTAGCCCATATCACCGCCTCCGCCCAGAGGGCGCGGACCATACGCCCCGCGCGCCGCCCTGCCAAGGCGGCGGCAGAGGGGCGCCCGGTCAGAAGCGCGTTGTCAGGGCGATGCCGCCGCCATAGCTGTGGCCGCCGCCGGCGCTGTAGCTCACCATGCCCTGCACCTGGTAGCGGCCCGCGCCCCAGCCATGGGCGCCGCCCAGGCCGACGGCCAGCGACGATGGGCGCAAGCGCGTCTCCAGACGCGTCTCACCCACCGTCAGACGCAGCTTGCGGCGCAGCTCGCGCTCGACATCCAGCGAGGCGAACAGGCGGCTTCCCGCGCGCGGGGTCAGCTCCACCGCCACGCCGGCCCGGCCCTTCAGGCTGCGCGAACGCTCCGGCGCCACGCCAACCCCCAGCGCATCCGTGAACCCATCCAGCGACGCCTGGGCATGGGTCAGCCCCGCGCGCGGCGTCACAAGCACCGTGCCCAGACCGCCAGCAGCCAGGGACAGGCGCTGCCCGGCCTCCAGCCCCAGCGCCCAGCCCACGCCCACCACATCTTCCTCCAGCACGCCGCGCGCCTGGGACGACAGGTCGATGGCGGACCAGGTCGCCGCCGCCCGCCCGTCCAGATAGAGGCCGTCGCCGGCATCCAGCCGGGCGGAAAGCCCCGCGCCGGTGCCTGCCGCCTCGATCTTGCCGCCAGCGTCCACATCCGCCCGCACCCGCCGGTGATGCAGCGACACGCCCACCAGCCAGGCCTCGCCCAGCGGCACATCGATCCCCGCCTGCACGCCATAGCGGCGCCGGTCATAGGCCGTGCCCGTGGTGGTGGCGTCCGCCTTCCACGACCCGCGCGAGGCCTCCACCTGACCCCAGCCGCCATTGGGGGCGCGCGCCACAGACAGGGCGCGGGCCGGCAGATCGTTCAGCGCCAGCACCACCGACGGCAGCGCCTCATAGACGCGGGTGCGCGGCGCATAGCCGCTTTCCAGCCGGTAGCCGCCACGCTCGTCGGTGCGCAGCCCCACATCGAAGGCGCCCGACGGCACCGAATCCCGCGTGCCCGCGCGCCCGACCGCCACCGGAACCGCCTCGCCGCCGCGCTGGAGCACCACCGAAGGCGTTCCGCCCTTCTCTTCGATCCGGCCCCGCACCCGGCTCACGGCCTCGATCGCCGTCTCGTCGCTGGCGAGCTCGATCGCCACCACCAGCTCGCCCGCCTCGCTGCGGATGGCCTCGCGGGCGCCAGCGACCTCGATGCCGGTGACCTGGCCCGACGCGCCCACCGTGACCATGCCGCCTTCATCCAGCTGCACGCGGGCGACGGCGCCGTCCACGGCCACCGTGTCGCCGGCGGATGACAGCCGCACGGTTCCCGCCACCCGGCCGCCCTGGGCCACCGTGACGCGGTGGGCGCCGGCGCCCAGGGCGAAAACGTCGCCGGCCAGGGTGCCGGCCACCGTCGCCGTCAGGTCGCCGCTGGCGCTGCGGATGGCGACACCCTCGATGCCGGCGATGCGCCCGCCGGCGGCCACCGTCACCACGCCGCCGCGCTCCAGGCGCACCTGCCCGGCCGTGCCGGCCAGCGCCACCGTGCTGGCGGCCAGATGGATGGTGCCGGTTACGCTGGCGCCTTCGGCCACCGTCACCATGTGCTCGCCTGTGCCGCGGCCCAGGATATCGCCCGTCACCGTGCCGGAGACGATGGCGTTCAGGGCGCCCTCACCGATCAGGTTGCCATCGACCCTTCCGGCGACCGTAGCCACCAGGTCGCCGTCCTGGGCGCGGATGTCGCCAGCGATCGTGCCTGTCACCATGGCGGTCAGGTCGCCGCCCTGGGTGTGGATGTCGCCTGCCACTCTGCCCGCCACCGTGGCGGTCAGGGCGCCGCCCTGGGTGTGGATATCGCCCGCCACTCTGCCCGCCACCGTGGCGGTCAGGGCGCCGTCCATGGCCAGGATAGCGCCAGCCACCGCGCCCGCACGCGCCACCGTCACCGACAGGTCGCCCGCCGCGCTGCGGATCGCCTCGCCCTCGATGCCGGTGAGCCGGCCGCCAGCGGCCACCGTCACTGCGCCGCCATGGCTGTAGAGAAGACGGCCGATGCTGCCCGCCACCGTCATCGGGCCGGCATCGTGGACCGTGCCGGTGACAACGCCGCCTGCCCTCACATCCAGCGTCAGGGCGCCGCTGCCACGGGCGCGGATGTCGCCTGCCACCTCGCCGGCCACCGTTGCCACCAAGTCGCCAGCGCCGTCGGAAAGCACGGCCATGCCCGAGGTGGCGCCGATGCGTCCGCTGGCGGCCACCGTCAGCCGTCCGCCGCCGGCCAGATAGACCCCCGCGCCGGTTCCGCCCATCGCCATGCCCGCCACCGTTGCCGTCTGGGCGCGCAGGCCGTTCGCGGCCAGGCCGGCGCCGCCGAGATAGAGGCCGTGGCGGGCGCCGGCGATCCGCGCCCCTTCGGCCACGGTGACGGCGATGGCGCCGTTGCGGTCGTGGGCCAGCGCATAGCGCGCATCCACGCCGTCGCCATCGGAGGCGATGGTGCCGCCGTCGATGTCCACCTGGATGTCGCCGGTGTTGTAGCCCGCCGCGCGGCGCCGGACTTCGTCCTTCCAGGCGTCGGTATAGGCGGCAGGCAGCGCCGCCAGGGCCGCATCCAGATCGCCGCCGGTCAGCGCCGCCGCCAGCACCGCCCGCTCGGCAGGCGAGAGCATCCGCTGCGTGGCAAGCGTCTCCTGCTGCATGGCGAGCGTCTCCTGCTGCTGCGGGGTGCGGGCATTCGCGGCGATGGCGGCGATGGTGGCGACGGAGGCAACGATGTTGGGGTCCACATCGCCTTCCCGGATATGGTTGACGACCGCGAGGTGGGAAAGCGCCATGGCGCGGATGCCGGCATGGGCAAGGCCCAGAATCTCGCCTGCCGCCTCGTCTGCCAGCCTGCGGCCGGGGTCCGTCGGCTCTACCCCTCCCGTCCAGCTGAAGCGATCCGTCGGGCTCAGGGCGCGCGCGGCCAGAAAGCCCCGCATGCGTGTCCGCCAGGCGTCGCTATAGCTGTCGGGAAGGGCCGCCAATGCCGTCCCCAGGGCGTTGGAATCGCCCGCCGCGATGGCGTCGAGGACGGCCTGCTCGCCCGCCTGAAGCGTCTCGTCTTCGCCCGCCACGGCGGCGCGGATATAGGCGTCCATCACATTCTCGCCCACCGCGATGTCGCCGCTGGAGACGATATGGATCGCCGGTTCGTCTCCGGCCGTCACAGCCGCGCTTTCCCCATCCCCGAAGGTGGAGCCGCTCATGGGATCGACCCAGGTGAAAATGCCCACATTCCGGGCCCGGACCTGCCCCCTGTGCGTGACGACCATGCGGCCCGGCGCGGCCATCTGGAGGCCTGGGGCCGTCCGGCGGCCAACGATGCCGTTTGCGAACGGCGCCTCGATCGCGACCTCCGCGCCGACCTCGATCTCGACGGTGCCACCGCTGCCACCAAGCGCCTCGACGCCGATGCCGCCCTCGCCTTCCGCCGTGACGGCCGTGTTGCCCAACACATCGACGGCGACGGCGCCCTCGCCCCGGTGGCGCGCGACGATGGCGCGGGCGAACCGCCCCCTGGTCGTGACGGAGGCATCCGTAACGCTCACCGCGACCCCTCCGGGCGCGCTGTCGGCCGTGCCGCTGCCGAAGATGGCGAAGGAATGCATCCCGAATGTCTCGACGGACCCGCCCCGGACGTCGAGGCGGAGGCTGCCCGTCGCGCCTGTGTGCTGGGCGACGGCGCCATGGGCGGTGCCGGCGTTGGTGGTTCTGACGGTGGTGTCTTTCAGCACGAGGGCGACATCGCCCGGGCCCGCCTGCACGGCGCGGACGGCGTGAGCGGGGTAGCCCGTCGTCTCCACGACGCCGCCCTCGATATCGACATTCACGGCCACCGTCCCCGCGCCTTGATGAACGCCGATGACGCCGAAGGCGTTGAAGCCGCTGGTCTTGACGATGGTGTTCTTGATGTCGATGTCGACGGCGCCGCTGGCGCCGACATGCCAGCCGATGACGCCATAGCCCTGCGCGCCCGTGGTGGTGACGGAACCGCCGGTCAGGGCGACATTGACGGCACCGCTGCCCGTGTGCCTGGCATAGACGCCGAAGGCCTGCGCGCCGGTCGTCGAGATGGCGACATCGTGGGCGTCGATATCGATGTCGTTCGCGTCCCCCCGGGTGCAGTCGATGGTCTGGGCGCCGGTGGGCATGTTGCTGCACACGCGCTGAGCCGCCGCCTCCCCCGCGCCTATGGCCAGCACGGCGGCCACGACCGCCCCCGCCCACCCGGCCCGGGCGAAGCCCATCCCATCTTTCCACATGACGCCTCTCCCCCCAACGATGCGGGGAGAAAACTATACCGCCCCCCACCCCGCAACAAGCGCGCATATGCCGCCGGTCTGCCAGGGCCTGGCGCGGCCGGCCGGTTTCAGGGCGCCAGCCGCTCCAGCTCCTGGACGATGGCGTCGGCCATGGCGGCGGTGGAGACGGGGCGGGCGCCGGCCGCGATATCGGCCGTGCGCAGGCCGGCGGCCAGCGTGTTGGCGATGGCATCCTCCAGCAGCTGTGCCTCCCGGTGCAGGCCGAAGCTGGTGGCCAGCATCATGGCGAAGCTGGACAGCATGGCGAGCGGATTCGCCAGCCCTTGCCCGGCGATATCGGGGGCGGAGCCGTGGACCGGCTCGTAGAGGGCCGGAAGGCGCCCGCCAGCACGCCCCCGCGCCCCCAGCGAAGCCGAAGGCAGCATGCCCAGGGAGCCGGTGAGCATGGCGGCGCAATCGGACAGGATGTCGCCGAACATGTTGGTGGTGACGATGACGTCGAACTGTTTGGGCTGGCGCACCAGCTGCATGGCGGCGTTGTCGGCATACATGTGGGAAAGCTGGATATGCGGGTATTCATCGGCGGCGAGCTGTGCGATCTCCTGGCGCCACAGCAGGGTGGATTCCAGCACATTGGCCTTATCGACGCTGGTGACCCTGCCGCTGCGCTTCGCCGCCAGATCGAACGCCACCCGTCCGACGCGGCGGATCTCGTCGCTGTCATAGACCAGGGTGTTGACGCCGCGCCGCCGCCCGCCGCCGAGATCTTCGATGCCGCGCGGGGTGCCGAAATAGATGCCGCCGGTGAGCTCGCGCACGATGACGACATCCAGGCCGGAGACCAGCTCTTCCTTCAGGCTGGAGGCGCTGGCCAGGGCCGGGAACACCCGGGCCGGGCGCAGATTGGCGAACAGCCCCATCTCTTTGCGCAGGGCCAGCAGCGCCCGTTCCGGCTTGCGCGCAAAATCCAGCCCATCCCAGCGGGGGCCGCCGACGGCGCCGAACAGCACCGCATCGGCGGCCTGGGCCCGGGCCAGCACATCCGCGGCCAGCGGCACGCCGCAGGCATCCAGGCTGGCGCCGCCGACCAGGCCTTCTTCGACCTGGAACGACAGCTGGCGGCGGGATTCGAACCAAGCCAGCGCCTGGCGGACGGCGGCCATCACCTCTGGCCCGATGCCATCGCCCGGCAGCAGCAGCAGGCGGGGGCGGTTTTCCGGCGGCGAAGGCTCGCTCATGCCCGTGGCGCCGCCAGCCAGGGGCGTTCCGCCGCCATGCGCGCCTCGAAGGCGGCGATCCGGGCCTCCCGCGCCAGGCCCAGGGCGATGGCGTCCAGGCCGGCCAGAAGGCGGTGCTTGCGCTCGGCCTCGATCTGGAAGGCGACGGTGGGGCCGTTGGATACCGCCACGGTCTGGGCGGCCAGATCGACCTGGAAGCGGGCGGCGGCATCCTCTGCCCGGCGCTGCAGGGCGTGGATCCGATCGGGGGGCAGCGCGACCGCCAGGATGCCGTTGTTGGCGCAATTGGCGAAGAAGATCTCGGCGAAGCTGGGGGCGAGGATGCAGCGGATGCCGAAATCCAGCAGCGCCCAGGGGGCGTGCTCGCGGCTGGAGCCGCAGCCGAAATTTTCGCCAGCGATCAGGATGGAGGCGCAGCGCCAGGGTTCGCGGTTCAGCACGAAATCCGCCTTCTCGCTGCCGTCCTCGTGAAAGCGCAGCTCGGCGAACAGGCCGGCGCCCAGCCCGGTGCGGCGCACGGTTTTCAGATATTGCTTGGGCACGATCATGTCGGTATCGACATTGGCCATCGCCAGCGGCGCCGCGATGCCGGCCAGGGTGGTGAACGGCGTCATCGCCCGGCCTCCCGAATGTCGCGCACATCGGCCAGCGTGCCTTTCAGCGCGGCGGCGGCGGCCATGGCCGGGCTCATCAGATGGGTGCGGCCGCCACGCCCCTGGCGGCCTTCGAAATTGCGGTTGGAGGTGGAGGCGCAACGCTCGCCCGGGGCGAGGCGGTCGGCGTTCATGGCAAGGCACATGGAACAGCCGGGCTGGCGCCATTCGAAACCGGCATCGATCAGGATGCGGTCGATGCCCTCCCGCTCGGCCTGGCGCTTCACCAGGCCGGAACCGGGGACCACCATGGCATGGACGCCTTCCGCCACCCGGCGCCCGCGGGCGACAGCGGCAACCTGGCGCAGATCTTCGATGCGGCCATTGGTGCAAGAGCCGATGAAGACGCGATCGATAGCGATATCGCGCAGCCGGGTGCCCGGGCGAAGCCCCATATAGGCCAGCGCACGCTCCATGGCGGCACGGCGGGAGGCGGGGGCGGAAGCGGGATCGGGGATGCGCCCGGAGATGGGCAGCACATCCTGCGGGCTGGTGCCCCAGGTGACCTGCGGCTCGATGGCGGAGGCATCGATCGCGACTTCGCGGTCATAAGACGCGCCGGGATCGGAAGGCAGGGTGCGCCACCACGCCACGGCCTTATCCCAATCGCGCCCGGCGGGGGCGGCGGGGCGGCCCTTCAGATAGGCGAAGGTGGTGTCGTCGGGGGCGATCAGGCCGGCGCGCGCGCCCGCCTCGATCGACATGTTGCAGACCGTCATGCGCCCCTCCATGGAAAGGGCGCGGATGGCCGCGCCGGCATATTCGACCACATGGCCGGTGGCCCCGGCGGTGCCGATGTGGCCGATCGCCCCCAGCACCACATCCTTGGCGCCGACGCCCAGGCCCAGCCGGCCTTCAAGCGTGATCCGCATGTTGCGCGAGGGCCGCTGCACCAAAGTCTGGGTCGCCAGCACATGTTCCACCTCGGAGGTGCCGATGCCGAAGGCCAGCGCACCGAAGGCGCCGTGGGTGGCGGTGTGGCTGTCGCCGCAAACGATGGTCATGCCGGGCTGGGTGAGGCCCTGTTCCGGGCCGACGATATGGACGATGCCCTGGCGCGGGTCGGCCATGTCGAACAGCTCGATGCCGAACTCGGCGCAATTGGCGGCCAGCGTCTCCACCTGGATGCGGCTTTCCTCGTCGTCGATGCCGGCGCTGCGGTCCGTGGTCGGCACGTTGTGGTCGGCCACCGCCAGCGCCGCGCCGGGCCGGCGCACCCTGCGGCCCGCCTGGCGCAGGCCTTCGAAGGCCTGGGGGCTGGTGACCTCGTGGACCAGATGGCGGTCGATATAAAGGGTGACCGTGCCGTCGCCATTGTCGGCGACCACATGATCCTGCCAGATCTTGTCGTAGAGCGTTCTCGCGGCCATCTCCACCTCCCCTGGCGCCTCCCGCCCGCGCCCTTCGTCGCCGGCCCTAGCCGCGGGTCTCGCCGCCCTTGTGGACGATCTTCTGGGGGATGCGCGCCGCCTTGCCGGTGCGCCCGCGCAGATAATAGAGCTTCGCCCGGCGCACGGCGCCGCGCCGCACCACCGCAATGGAGGCAATGCGTGGCGAGTAGAGCTGGAAGACCTGCTCCACACCTTCGCCATAGGAGATCTTGCGCACCGTGAAGGACGAGTTCAGGCCGCGATTGCGCCGCGCGATGCACACGCCTTCGAAGTTCTGGATGCGCTCGCGGCTGCCTTCCACCACCCGCACCGCCACCCGCACGGTGTCGCCGGGAGCGAATTCGGGGAATTCGCGGCCCTCCATCAGCCGCGCGACCTGCTGGCGTTCGATCGTCTCGAGAATGTTCATCCCTGTCTCCATGGGGCGCCAACCGGGCGCCGGTTCATCCGCTTCGTTCCGCCCCGTGGGGGGTGGCGCAATAACTCTGCCACAGGTCGGGCCGGCGCTCGCGGGTCAGGCGCCTCGCCTCGCCGGCGCGCCATTCGCGCACCCGCCGGTGATGGCCCGATAGCAGCGCCTCCGGCACCTCCCGGCCCTCCCAGGGGTTGGGCCGCGTGTAGTGGGGATATTCCAGCAGGCCATCCTCGAAGCTCTCCTCGGTCAGGCTGTGGCCCGTGCCCACCACCCCCGGCAGCAGGCGCACACAGGCGTCGATCAGCACCATCGCCGCCACTTCGCCGCCCGACAAGACATAATCGCCGATCGAGACCTCCTCCAGCCCGCGCGCCTCGATCACGCGCTGATCCACGCCCTCGAAACGGCCGCAGACCAGCACCAGGCGCCGCAGGCGGGAAAAGGCGCGCGCCCGCGCCTGGGTCAGCAGGCTGCCGCGCGGCGAAAGGCAGATCAGCGCCTCCCCCTCGCCTCCCTGCGCGCTGGCATCGATGGCGGCCGCCAGCACATCGGGCCGCATCACCATGCCCGGTCCGCCGCCGAAGGGCGCATCGTCGACGCTGCGGTGCTTATCGCGCGCAAAGGCGCGGATGTCCACCGTTTCCAGCGCCCAGCGCCCGGCGGCCAGCGCCTTTCCCGGTAGCGACGCGCCCAGCGGCCCGGGAAACATCTGCGGGAAAAGGCAGAGCACCGTGGCCTGCCAGGGCGCATCCCGGCAGGCGCAGGATGGCGAGGTCATGGCACCGCCCCCTGCGGCGGGTCTGCAACCATCCGCCGCCCGGCCAGGTCCACCACGGGCACGTTGTCGCGGGTGAAAGGGAGCAGGATGGTGGGCCGCCCGCCGCCCGGCGCGATCTCCAGCACATCGCCGGCGCCGTAGTCGAGGACATCGCTCACCTTTCCCAACGCCCGTCCGGCCAGGTTCTCCACCGCCAGGCCGATCAGGTCGTGGCGATAGAACTCGTCCTCGGCGGGGGCGGCCAGCCGCGCGCGCGGCACGAACAGTGGCGTGCCGACCAGGGCCGCCGCCGCCTTCCGATCCTCGATGCCGGCGATCTTCGCCACCACCCGTCCGGCCAGATGGGGCGGACGGACCGGCGCCTCGATCACCCGCAGCTCCAGCCGCGCCCCGCCTCTGCCGGCGAACAGCGGGTTGAAGGCGGCAATGGCGGCGGGTTCCTGGTTGAAACAGGTCAGCCAGAGGGCGCCCGCCACCCCCTTGGGCGCGCCCACGATGGCGAGGCAAACCCAGTCGTCGGGCGCATCCCCTTCATGGCGCGGCAGCGGGAGCGGAGCGCCGGCCGGCGCCTCACCGCTGCCGCGCCGCGATGGGCCGGCCGGGCCGGGGCCGCCGCTTTGCCGGGGCGCCTTCCCCGCCGCAGCGGGCGCCGGCAAGCGGCCAGCCTCAAGAGGCGTTCCCTTCACTGTCGCCACCGGCAGCCGCTTCGGCTTCGCGGGCCTTCTGTTTGGCGATCCCCTTGGTGCGCGGCGGCATCGGCAGGATCTCCGCCTTGCCCAGGAAAACGGCCACCCGGTCGGTGGGTTTGGCGCCGCGCTCCAGCCAGTATGTCACCCGCTCCGCATTCATGGCCAGCCGCTGGGGGTGGTCGGGCGGCAACAGCGGCTGATAAAGGCCGAGGCGCTCCACGAACCGCCCATCGCGCGGTGCCGCGAATCGGCCACCACGATGCGATAAACGGGGCGCTTCCTGGCGCCGATGCGGGAGAGACGAATCTTCAGCGACATCGACGCTCGCTCCTCCAGGTCACGGGGTCACGCTCCGCCCCTGTGGATTCCCCGGGCCGCAGCGGGGGCGTTGTATAGGGCCAAGCCGGGCCGTTGGCAAGCGGCCCGCCCGGCGCGAAACCCCGGTACGAAATCCTTGCGCCGGACGGGGCGGCCGGCCTATGGTCAGGGCATGGTGAAGGACGAGGCCCCCCGCAGGCGAAAGGCACATGACAGGCAGGGCCTGGCCGCCGACCTGGACCGTTTCGGCTTCTGCATCGCCGAGGACGTTCTGAGCAGCGAAGCGCTGGCGCGGGCGCGGCGCATCATCGACCGGGCGGCGCAGGAGTGCGAGGCCACCGCACGGCCAGACGGCTCAGACGGCGAAGACCGGGCCCGCGACGGTGACCGCTGGGTGCTGCTGATCGCTGGCGAATGCGGCCTCGACGATCTCGTGGCCCACCCGCTGGCCCTGGCCCTGGCGCGCCATCTGCTGGGCCGGCGCGTCCAGCTTTCCGGCTTCACCGCCCATGCCATCGATCCCGGTAACCTGGCGATGGCGCTGCACACCGACCAATGGTGGCTGCCGGCGCCCGCCCGGCCGGACCAGCCGCCCTGCCGGCCGGGCGACGTGACGCGGGCCAACGGGCCTGTCGGCGGGCCGGATCCGGAGGTGCCGATCAACCCGGCCGCCGCCATCAACATCATGTGGGCGCTGACCGATTTCAAGGCCGCCAACGGTTGCACACAGCTAGTCCCCGGCAGCCACCTGTGGGGCGTCAGTCCTCCCGGGGCTGGCAATGGTGGGGCTGGGAATGGTGGGATGCCGCCGCCGGTGACGAACATGGCGCCGTCGCCACCGATAGTCACAGTCGATGCCGAGGTGGCGGCGGGCGGCATCGTGGCCTGGGATGCGCGCATCTGGCACGCTTCCGGGTGCAACCGCAGCGCGCATCCGCGCATCGGGCTCAGCGCCACCTATTGTGGGCCGCAATTCCGCCAGCTGCAGAACCACGCCCTGGCGCTGACCCCCGCCGCCCAGGCCGCCCTGAGCGACGAGATGAAGGAGCTGCTGGGTTTCCGCCTCTTCTCCAGCTATGGCGCCACCGACGACTATCGGGCCCGGTTCGCCCGTCCCGGCTACGAGCGCGCGCGCTCCCCGGCGCGATAGGCGGCCAGAAAATCCGCCTGCCAGGCGTGGAAGCGTCCGGCGGCGATGGCCTCCCTCATCGCGGCCATCAGCCACTGATAGAAAGCAAGGTTGTGCAGCGTCGCCAGCACCGGCCCCAGCAGCTCGCCGCAGCGGAACAGGTGGTGGAGATAGGCCAGGCCATAGCGCCGGCAGGTTGGGCAGCGACAGCCTTCGTCCAGCGGACCGGCATGGTCGCGCCAGCGAGCGTTGCGCAGGTTCACCCGTCCGTGGCGGGTGAAGGCATGGCCGTGGCGCCCGCTTCGCGTCGGCAGCACGCAATCGAACATGTCGATGCCGCGCGCCACCGCCCCCACCATGTCGTCCGGCCGGCCCACGCCCATCAGATAACGCACCCGCTCCCGGGGCAGGGCCGGCAGGGTGGCGTCCAGCACGCGGAACATCTCCGCCTGGCCCTCGCCCACCGCCAGCCCGCCCAGCCCATAGCCGTCGAAGCCGATGGCGACCAGCGCCTCGGCCGATGCGCGCCGCAGGTCGTCGAACACCCCGCCCTGCACGATGCCGAACAGGCCATAGCCCCGGCGGGGGCGAAAGGCGCCCTTGCAGCGCGCCGCCCAGCGCATGGAACGCTCCATCGAGGCCCCCGCCCTGGCTCTGCCGGCCGGGTGCTCGGTGCATTCGTCCAGCACCATGGCAACGGTGCTGTCCAGGTCGTGCTGGATCGCCACCGCGTCCTCCGGCGTCAGCCGGTGGCGGCTGCCGTCGATATGGCTGCGAAAGGTGGCGCCCTCCTCGTCCACCCGCGCCAGCCCCTTCAGCGATAGCAGCTGAAAGCCGCCGCTGTCGGTCAGAATCGGCCCCGGCCAGTCCATGAAGCGGTGCAGCCCCCCCAGGCGGGCGATGGCTCCGGCGCCGGGGCGCAGCATCAGGTGATAGGTGTTGGCAAGCACGATGCCGGCGCCCGCCTCCCGCACCTGGCCGGCCGTGATGCCCTTGACCGTCGCCGCCGTCGCCACCGGCATGAAGGCCGGGGTGGCAACCTGGCCATGGGCGGTGGCGAGCAGGCCCGCCCTGGCGGCGCCATCTCGCGCCAGACAGGTCCAGGAGAAGCCGGAACGAGAGCTTGACATCGCCGCCCTTCTCCCTTACGGGGCGGCCATGAACGCCGACGGGACAAGGAACCTGGCTCTACCGCCAGGCTGAGCGGGCGCCTCGCCGGACCATGTCCGCAGCGTGGGGCGCCGCCACTTTCGCGCGCTCCCTTCCACCTTCCTCGTCGTTCCCATGCCCTTGACCGCCACGCCCCCAGAGGCCCTGTCCGCTCCGCCCGCCCCGGGCGCGGCGGCGGCGCGTGGCGATGCAGGCTGGCGACGGCACGCCCACGGATGCGAACCATGACACAGCCCGCCCCCGCCAGCCCGAAAACCATGCCTTTCCGCCGCTATCGGCCGTTTCCGCCCATCGCCCTGGCAGACCGCAGCTGGCCCGGCAAAACGATCGAGAAGGCGCCGCTGTGGTGCAGCGTCGATCTGCGCGACGGCAACCAGGCGCTGATCGAGCCGATGGGGCCGGAACGCAAGCGGCGCATGTTCGAAACCCTGGTGGCCATGGGCTTCAAGGAAATCGAGGTCGGCTTCCCCGCCGCCAGCCGCACCGATTTCGAGTTCTGCCGCACCCTGATCGAAAACGACCTGGTTCCCGAAGACGTCACCATCCAGGTGCTGACCCAGGCCAGGGGCGAGCTTATCCGCCGCACCTTCGATGCGCTGGAAGGCGCGCCCGGGGCCATCGTCCATCTCTACAACTCCACCTCCGCCCTGCAACGGCGGGTGGTGTTCGCCAGCGACCGCGAAGGCGTCAAGCGCATCGCCACCGACGGCGCCCGCCTGGTGCGCGAACTGGCGCTGGCCCGGCCCGGCCCGCGCTGGCGTTTCCAATACAGCCCCGAGAGCTTCACCGCCACCGAGCTCGATTATGCGGTGGAGGTGTGCGAGGCGGTGATGGAGGTGTGGCAGCCCAGCGCGGCGGACCCGGCGATCTTCAACCTGCCGGCGACGGTAGAGATGGCGACGCCCAACGTCTATGCCGACCAGATCGAATGGTTCACCCGCCACATCCGCAACCGCGAGGCCATCGTGCTGTCGCTGCATCCCCACAATGATCGCGGCACGGCGGTGGCGGCGGCCGAGCTCGCCTGCATGGCGGGCGCCGACCGCATCGAAGGCACCCTGTTCGGCAATGGCGAGCGCACCGGCAATGTCGATCTGGTCACGCTGGCGCTGAATCTGATGACCCAGGGGGTCGATCCCGGCCTCGACCTCTCCGACATCAACACGCTGATCGCCGTCGCCGAACACTGCAACCGCCTGCCGGTCCACCCCCGCCACCCCTATGCCGGCGATCTGGTCTTCACCGCCTTCTCCGGCAGCCATCAGGACGCCATCAACAAGGGCATGAAGGCGATGGAGGCCGCCAATTCCGACCTCTGGCAGGTGCCCTATCTGCCGATGGACCCCCAGGATGTGGGCCGTTCCTACGAGGCGATCATCCGCGTCAACAGCCAGTCCGGCAAGGGCGGGGTGGCCTGGATCATGGAGCAGGACCACGGCTTTGTCCTGCCCCGGCGCCTGCAGATCGATTTCAGCGCCGTGGTCCAGCGCCAGACCGACGACAGCGAGGCCGAACTCGCCAGCGAGGACATCCGCCGCGCTTTCTACGCCACCTATGTGGAACCGGGCGGGCGCCTCGCCTTCGTCTCCTACCGCACCCGGCCCGACGCCCATGCCAGCGAGCTGCGGCGCATGACGGCCACCATCGCCATCGATGGCGAAACCAGGGAGATCCACGGCGTGGGCAACGGCCCCATCGATGCCTATATCCAGGCGCTGGCGGCGGAAACCGGCCTGGCGCTGACCGTGATCGACTATCGCGAGCACGCCATCGGCCAGGGCAGCGCCGCCGCCGCCGCCGCCTATGTCGAGGCCCGCAACGGCGACGGGCGCACGGTGTTCGGCGTCGGCGTCCACCCCAACATCGTCCAGGCCAGCCTGCTCGCCGTCACCGCCGCCGCCAACCGCCTGGCGGACTGATCATCGGGCGCCGGCGGGGCACAGGCCCCAAGCTTCACCGCTTATCGATACCCATTGCCAAATCGAGCTCCCGGCCCCATGCTCCGCGCCATGGAGAGTGGAGCCGTGACCTTCGACACCCTTGCCTATACGCGCCGCCTGGAGGCGGCCGGCGTGGACCGGGCGCAAGCCGAGGCGCATGCGGACGCGGTGCGCGATGCGGTGGCCGAAAGCTCTGCCACCAAGACAGACCTGTCGGCGATGGAAGCCCGCATGACCGCGCGCCTTTATGGCGCCATCGCGGTCGTGTGCGGTCTGGTGGCTGCCGGCGCCGGAGTGGCGATAGGCGTGCTAGCCTGGCTGCTGCCATAGACGCACAGGCGCTAGCGGCGAGCGTTACCCCCCCCCCCCCCCGACCATCGAGGCTGGAACGGCACGCTGGGCTGCCAGTTGTAGATGTCGATCTCGCGGTCGAACCCTTCCGGACCGGTGTAGCGGATCGACGACGGCGCCTCTTGTCCGTGCTCCAACTGGTAGAATCGGTTGCCATACAAGTGGTGGTTCGGCTTGCCGACATAATCGTCGTGCAGGCGTTGCAACGGCGTCTTGTCGCGCACCTCGCTGGGTCGAACGGCCCGGGCCAGCACATTGACCCAAAAATTCCCGGGCATCATCCGGACAGCAACCAGAGGATCGAAACTCGCGCTGCGGAGCATCGCCAGAAGAGCGGGCAGGGTTGGCAAGAAATATGTGGTCGGTTCGTTGACCCCACGTTCGATATCCGCCATGTTGTATCGTAGAACAGGCTGGGTAGAGTTGCTATGGTGACCTGTTCCAACACAGATAAGACCACCCCTTCGCAACAACGAACGGCAGATGAACAAGCTTTCCAGAGGAGCAAGCAAATGATAGAGCACGCCGGCAAGCATTACGAAATCGAACTCGTTTTCGCCCAGAATCGAAGACACTAGCGAACGGTCCGATATATCGAGACCACCCCGAAATTCGATCTCATGTTCGTATCCCAGCACCCTCCTCGCCAATTCGAAATTGAGGGATCGTTCGTTGATATCGGCGGCAACGACCGGCGCCGCCCCTTTCTTCTTCAGTATGAAGGCCATCAACCCACTCGAAGTGCCAATGTCGAGCGCGCGCTGTCCTTGCAAATCGATATGTTCGAGAAAGGAATAAATGCCGAATAGCGTATAGTTCTGCGGATGGGTTTCGGGAATCCTGCCCTTCACGGAAAGGCCGTTGCCGAAATCGATACCGTGAAACCAGCGATGCCGGTCCAGTTCCTCCTGTGTCACAACGCGCATGGCCTTCCCTCCTCGGCTGCGGCTTTCGCCCCGGCCGCCTCGCATGGGCGGGGCGCCTCACGGCCCGTCGCCCACCATGCCCCATGCCGGGGGCGGCGGCAAGGAACCGAGGCCGCGTTCGTGGCGCCCCCGGCCCGGTTTCGCGCGCGGGCGGAATGGTCTATGTCGGGGCATGGCAAAAGCCGTGGAAACTGCACCGCCCCTCGACCTTGCCGGCCGCCTGGTCCAGCGCGCCTTGCAGGCAGGCGCCGACGCCGCCGATGCCACCGCCTCGCGGCGCCTCTCCCTGGCCATCGACTGGCGCGGCGGCGCGCTGGAAGAGATAGAGCGCGAAGAGTCCCTGGCCCTGGGGCTGCGGGTGTTCGTCGGCCAGCGCCTGGCGACGGTCTCCTCCTCCCGGGCCGACGAGGGCGACGATCTGGTCGAACGCGCGCTGGCCATGGCCCGCCTGGCGCCGGAAGATGCCTTCGCCGGCCTGGCCTCGCCGCAACAGCTGGCCAGCGCCATCCCCGACCTGGACCTGGACGATCCCACCCCGCCCGCAACCGAACGGCTGACGGCCATGGCCCGGGAGGCCGACCGGGCGGCGCGCGCGGTGGCCGGGGTCACCAATTCCGAAGGCGCCCAGGCCAGCTGGAGCCGCAGCGAAACCGCGCTGGCCGCCAGCAACGGCTTTTGCGCCGGCTATGCCGCCAGCATCGCCGCCATCGCCGCCTCGGCCATCGCCGGGGAAGGCCTGGCCATGGAACAGGACGGCGAATATCGCCACGCCCGCCACAGCGGCGACCTGCCGCCGCCGGCCGACATCGGCGCCCAGGCAGGGCGGCGCGCCGTGGCCAGGCTGGGGGCGGCAGCGATGGCAACCGGGACCATGCCGGTGGTGTTCGATCATCGCTGCGCCGCCAGCCTGCTGCACCATCTGGCGGCCGCCATCGCCGGCAACGCCATCGCCCGCGGCACCAGCTTTCTGAAGCACAGCATGGGCCAGCGGGTGTTCGCGCCCGGCATCGCGGTGGTGGAAGATCCGCACCGCCGCCGCGGCCTGCGCTCGCGCCCCTTCGACGACGAGGGCCTGGCCACCTCCCCGCGCCGCCCGATCGACGACGGCCGCCTCACCGGCTGGCTGCTGGATTGCCGTTCGGCGCGCCAGCTGGGGCTGGAGCCTACCGGCCATGGCGGGCGCGGCGGCCGCCCCACCCCCTCCAATCTGTGGCTGGAACCGGGCGCGGCCTCCCTGGAAGAGCTCCTGGCCGACATCGACGAAGGCCTGTTCGTCACCGATTTCACCGGCATGGGCGTCGATATCGTCACCGGCGATTACAGCCGCGGCGCCAGCGGCTTCCGCATCCACAAAGGCGCGCTGGACCATCCGGTGAACGAGGCCACCGTCGCCGGCCATCTGAAGGACATGTTCGCCCATCTCACCCCGGCCAGCGAGCTGGAATTCCGCACCGGGCTGGACGCCCCCGCGCTACGCATCGACAGCATGACCGTGGCGGGCGGCTGAGCCAGCGCGATGGCCAGCGGCGGACCGGGCGAGCGGCCAGCGAACGCGCACCGCACCACCGGGGCCGGCGGGGCTACTGGGGCCATGCTCCGCCGCCTGGTGCGGGAACATGTCGCCCCCTTCATCCCCCGCATCCTGCTGGCGATGGCGCTGATGGGCGTGGTGGCGGCGGCCACCGCCGCCTATGCCTATCTGATGGAGCCGATCCTGGACGATATCTTCATCGCCAGGAACGAAAGCCAGCTGGCCCCCATCGCCGCCGGCGTGCTGGCCGCCTTCGCCATCAAGGGCCTGGCCGATTACGGGCAAACCGTGCTCATGGCCCAGGTGTCGATGCGGATCGTCGCCAACATCCGCCAGCGGGTCTATGAAAGCCTGATCCGGGCCGACCTCGCCTTCTACCATCACGCCTCCACCGGCGAGCTGATCGCCGGCTGCATGAGCAATGTCGATCAGATGCGCGATGCCGTCGCCAACATCCTGGCGGCCGCGGTCAAGGATCTGCTGACGCTGGCCTTCCTGGTGGCGCTGATGTTCTACCAGGATTGGACGCTGGCGCTGGCCGCCTTCTTCGTCTTCCCGCTGGCCGCGCTTCCCATCGCCCGCATCGGGCGCAAGGTGCGCCGCCGCGCCGCCCTGGCCTGGGCAGAGCTGGAACAGGTCACCGGCTTCATGTCGGAAACCTTCCTGGGCATCCGCCACATCAAGGCCTATGGCCAGGAAGAGCGCGAGGTGGAGCGGGCGCGCGCGCGCATCGACGGCCTGTTCCTGCGCATCTTCAAGACCGAGCGCGCCAAGGCGGCGATCTCGCCCATCATGGAGATGCTGGCCGGCATCGCCATCGCCGTCATCGTCGCCTATGGCGGGGCCAGGGTGATCGGCGGCGAGATCCAGGTGGGCGAGCTGGGCAGCTTCGTCACCGCCCTGCTGCTGGCCTACGAGCCGCTGAAAAAGCTGGCCCGCCTCAACAACCGCCTCCAGGAAGGGCTGGCGGCCGCCCAGCGCGTGTTCGCGCTGATCGACATCGAGCCCCGCGTGCGCGACCGGCCGGGCGCGGCAGCGCTGCGGATGGCAAAGGGGGAGATCGCCTTCCGGGACGTCTCCTTCGCCTATGGCGAAACGGTGGCGCTGCAAGGCGTCACCATCGCCGCCACCGCCGGGCGCACCACGGCGCTGGTGGGGCCGTCCGGGGCCGGCAAATCCACCCTGCTGAATCTGGTTCCCCGCTTCTACGACGTCGGCAGCGGGGCGGTCACCATCGATGGCAGCGACATCCGCCACGTCACCCTGGCCAGCCTGCGCATGAACATCGCGCTGGTCAGCCAGGAGGCGGCGCTGTTCAACGACACGGTGGCCGCCAACATCGCCTATGGCCATCCCGGCGCGGCGGCAGACGCAATCCGGCGGGCGGCCCGCGACGCCGCCGCCCACGATTTCATCGCCGCCCTGCCCCAGGGCTACGACACGCCGGTGGGCGAAGGCGGGGTGCGCCTTTCCGGCGGCCAGCGCCAGCGCCTGGCCATCGCCCGCGCCATCCTGCGCGACGCGCCCATCCTGCTGCTGGACGAGGCCACCAGCGCCCTCGATTCCGAGGCCGAACGCCAGGTGCAGGAGGCGCTGGCGCGGCTGGCCCGGGGGCGCACCACCATCGTGGTCGCCCATCGCCTGTCCACCGTGCGCGACGCCGACATCGTCTATGTGCTGGACCGGGGCCGCATCGTCGAAGCCGGCAGCCATGGCGAGCTGATCGGCCAGGGCGGCCTCTACGCCCATCTCAGCGGCCTTCAGGCCCGCCCCGGCCCGGCGCGGGGTTAGGCCATGGCAAGCCGGGCAGCGGGCCTCTATCGCCTGGCCACCCGCTGGGCCGAGCCGCTGGCCCCGCTGCTGCTGGCGGCGCGCTGTGCCCGGGGCAAGGAAGACGCCGGGCGCATCGCCGAACGGCTGGGGCGCGGCGCCGGCGCCCGCCCACCGGGGCGCCTGCTGTGGGTTCACGCCGCCAGTGTCGGCGAAGCGCTCTCCGCCCTGCCGTTGCTGGAACGCATCGCCGCAAACGGGGCGCCCGGGGCGCCCGCGGCCATGATGACCACCGGCACCGCCGCCTCGGCCGCCATCGTGGCCCAACGCCTGCCGCAGACGGCCTTCCACCGCTTCGCGCCGCTGGACGGCCCCCGGGCGGCGCGGCGCTTTCTCGATCGCTGGCGCCCCGACGCGGCGCTGTGGCTGGAATCCGAGCTGTGGCCCAATCTGCTGGGCCAGGCCTTCGCGCGCGGCCTGCCCATGGCCCTGGTCAATGGGCGCATGTCGCCCCGTTCCTTCGCCCGTTGGCGCCTGGCCCCGGCGCTGGCCCGCGCCATGCTGGGCGGCTTTCGCGTCGTGCTGGCCCAAAGCGAAGGCGACGCGCGCCGCCTGGCCGCCCTGGGCGCGCGCCAGGTGCAAACCATCGGCGATCTCAAGGCCGCCGCCGCCCCGCAGGCGGCCGATGCCGGCGAGCTGGCGCGCCTGAAGGCGGCCATCGGCGCCCGCCCGGTGTGGGCGGCCGTCAGCACCCATGACGGCGAGGAACGCCTCGCCGGGCGCATCCATCGCCGCCTGGCGGGCGTCCTGCCCGGCCTGCTGACGGCGATCGTGCCGCGCCACGCCCGCCGCGGCGATGCCGTGGCCGCCAGGCTGGCGGGCGATGGCCTGCGCGTCGCGCGCCGCTCCCAGGGCGCCCTGCCGACGGGCGCCAGCGATGTCTTTCTGGGCGACAGCATGGGCGAGATGGGCCTCTATCTCGCCCTCGCCAATCCGGTCTTCGTCGGCAAATCGCTGCTGCACCGGGGCGGCCACAACCCGCGCGAGCCGGCGCTGCGGGCACGCGCCGTGCTGTTCGGCCCCCATATGGAAAACTTCTCCGCCCCGGCCAGGCGCCTGCTGCAGGCGGGCGGCGCCATCCAGGCGGCCGACGAGCAGGCCCTGGCGGCGGCGGTCCGGCAGCTGCTGGCCGACCCGGACCGGGCCCGGCGCATGGGCCAGCGGGCGGCGCTGGCGGCCGCGGCGGAGGCGGAAGGCGTCCTGGATGGCGCCCTGGCCGCCCTGGCGCCGGTGCTGGCCGGTCTCGGCCCGCCGCCCGGGCGCGAAGACTGCGGCCAACATCGCCCCGGGGTGGGCGGGGCGGCGCGCCGATGACCACGATGCGGCGCCCCGCCTTCTGGGACCGGGACGGCACCGCCGGGCGCGCCCTGGCGCCGCTGGCGCCGCTATGGACCGCCGCCACCCGCCTGCGCCAGGCGGGCGGGCGGGCGGCGCGGGCCGGGGTGCCGGTGATCTGCGTCGGCGATGCCTGCGCCGGCGGTTCCGGCAAAACGCCGCTGGCCATCGCGCTGCTGCGCCACCTGGCGGCGCAGGGCCTCAATCCCCATGCGCTCTCGCGCGGCTATGGCGGGCGGCTGAAGGGGCCGCTGAAGGTGGACCCGGAACGCCACGGCGCCCGCGATGTCGGCGACGAGCCGCTGCTGCTGGCGCGCTACGGCCCGGTCTGGGTGGGCGGCGATCGGGCGGCCAGCGCCCGGCGCGCGGTGGCCGACGACGCCGGCGTGCTGGTGATGGACGACGGCCTGCAAAACCCGTCGCTGCACAAGGATCTGTGCCTCCTGGCCGTCGATGGCGGCCATGGGTTCGGCAACGGCCGGGTGCTGCCGGCCGGGCCGCTGCGCGAGCCGCTGGGCGACGCCCTGGCCAAATGCGGCGCGGCGGTGGTGATCGGCGCCGACCGCCACGGCCTTGCCGCCCGGCTGGCCGGCGGCGGGCGCGCGCTGCTGGCGGCCGATCTGCGCCTCGCCGGCGCGCCCGGTGCAACCGACGCGCTGCGCGGGGCCCGCATCTTCGCCTTCGCCGGCATCGCCCGCCCGCAGAAATTCTTCGCCACCCTGGAGGCGGCGGGCGCGACCGTGGTCGCCACCAGAAGCTTCCCCGACCATCGCATCCCCGCCCGGCGCGCCTTCGCCGCCATGGCGGCCGAGGCCGAACGCCTGGACGCGCGCCTGGCCACCACCGAAAAGGACTGGGTGAGGCTGGACCAGGCCACACGCGCGCGCGTCCTGCCGGTGGCGGTGGAGCTCCAATTTCGCGATCCGGACGCGCTCCAACGCCTGCTCGCCCCCCTGGCGGGCGGGAAGGCGCCGTGAAGGGGCTGCGCTATCGGCTGGAGGCGGCGGCGCTGTGGCTGGCGCTGCACCTGTTCCGGCGGCTGGGGATCCAGCGCGCCTCGGCCCTGGGCGGCTTTCTGGGCCGGCGCCTGGGGCCGCTGCTGGCGGGGAGGAACCGCATCGCCAGGCGCAATCTCCAGGCCGCCTTCCCCGGCATCGAAGCGCGGCGGATGGCAGCCATCCTGGCCGGCATGTGGGACAATCTGGGGCGCGTGGTGGCCGAGCTCCCCCATATCCACGACCTGGACGGCGCCCGGGTGGAGACGGTCTCGGCCGTCGATCTGGATCGCATCGCCGCCAGGCGGGCAGGCGTCATCTTCTTCGGTGCCCATTTCGGCAATTTCGACGTCGCCACCCGCCTGGCCGCCCGGCACCGCTTCGCGCTCACCATGGTCTATCGCCGCGCCAACAACCCCCTGGTCGAGCGGGTGGTCGCCGCCTGGCGCAACAAGCGCGGCGGCGCCTGGGCGCCCAAGGGGCGCGAGGGCGCGCGCGCGCTGCTGGCGGCCCTGCGCGATGGCGGCGCCATCGCCATCATGGCCGATCAGAAGTTCAACCAGGGCCTCGCCATCCCCTTCTTCGGGCGCGACGCCATGACCGCGCCCGCCATCGCCGAGCTGGCCCTGGAACGGCGCGTGCCGCTCTATCCGGTGCGGGTGCTGCGCCGCCCCGGGGCGCATTTCCAGGTCACCGTCTTTCCCGCCCTGAACATCGCCCGCAGCGGCGACCGCCAGGCCGACATCCGCGCCGTTTTGGTCGCCATCAACCGCCTGCTGGAAGACTGGATCCGCGAGCGCCCCGACCACTGGCTGTGGCTTCACCGCCGCTGGCCCTGCTAGCCGGAGGGGCGCGGAAACAGGTCGTCCTGGCCGCCGCCTTGCCGGGCACCGCCCCGCCGGCCGTTGGATGGCGGGCGGGTGGCGCTGGCGGCGACCTCGCCATCGGCGAACTCCAGCAGCAGCGGCGCGCCTGGCTTCAGGCCGGCGGCGCGGGTCACGGGGCGGCCTTCGCTTCTGACCACCGCGAAACCGCGCCGCAGCACGCCGCGATAGCTGAGGCTTTCCAGCAGCTGCGCCAGCCGCGCCAGCTCCCGCCTGCGGTCGTCCAGGCGGCGGCGGATGGCGGCTTCCAGAGCCCCGCCGCCGCGTTGCAACCGTTCTTCGGCCCGGTGCAGCCGGGCAGCCAGGGCGGCCAGGCTTAGCCCGGCAGAGGCGCGGGAAAGCGCCGCCCGTTTCAGGGCGATGGTGGCGCGGGGATGGACCAGGCGCTGGGCGCGCGCGGCCAGCCGCTGGCGCCGTTCCGCCAGGCCCAGGGCCATGACGCGGCGCAGGCTGCCAGCAACGTTGTCCAGATCCTGGCTCTTGCGCTCTACCAGCCGAGCGGGATGGGCGAGGCCCCGCGCCAGAGACGCCAGACCGGAGCGCGACCGTTCCAGCAGACGCGAGGCGGCGCCCACCAGACGCGCATCGCTCTCCAGCAGACGCGCCTCCAACTCCGCCTTCACGGGAACAGCCATCTCGGCCGCTGCCGTCGGCGTCGGCGCCCGACGGGCGGCGGCATGGTCCAGCAGGGTGGTGTCGCTCTCGTGGCCGATGGCCGAGATCACCGGGATCGCGCTCGCCGCCGCCGCACGCACCACCACCTCCTCGTTGAACGCCCACAGGTCTTCCACGCTGCCGCCGCCACGGGCCACGATCAGAACATCCGGGCGCGGAACCCCGCCGCCGTCCAGGAGGTTGAAGCCGCGGAGCGCCGCTGCCACCTCCTCGGCCGCGCCCTCGCCCTGAACCCGCGTCCCCCACAGCAGAACATGGCACGGAAAGCGATCCCGCAGCCGGTGCATGATGTCGCGGATCACCGCGCCGCTGGGCGAGGTGACCACGCCGATGGTGGACGGAAGATAGGGCAGAGGGCGCTTTCTGGCCTCATCGAACAGGCCTTCCGCCGCCAGCGCCTGGCGCCGTTTCTCCAGCAGCGCCATCAGCGCGCCGATGCCGGCCGGCGCCAGGCTTTCGACCACCAGCTGATATTTCGACTGCCCCTGATAGGTGGTCAGCCGCCCGGTCGCCACCATCTCCAGGCCCTGTTCGGGGCGGTGGGCGAGGCGCAGGTTGGTCTGGCGAAAGGCGACGCATTCCAGCACCGCCCGCTCTTCCTTCATGGCGAAGTAGAGATGGCCCGACGAGGCCGCGCTCACGCGCCCGATCTCGCCCCGCACCCGCACCCGATCGAAGGCGCCCTCCACGATGCGCCGGACCGCCTGCGAAAGCTCCGTGACCCGGAACTCCGGCAGGTTGTCCGGCACGTCATGGGCAGCACGGGGGCGATTGTCGGCCGACGTCATGGCAGCCATGATAGCACGGAACGCCGCGCCCCGGACCCGCGCGCGGCCGGCCGGCCTCACCAGGCCAGGGCCAGGGCGAGGCCGATGCGGTGTTCGGTGGCCTCGGCGGCGCGCTCATGGCGGCTGGCCTTGGCTTCGACGGAGATGGCGGGGGCCCCAGAATTTGCGGCTGGGGTCCAGCCGATGCCCAGGCCGTAATTGTGGGCCGTGCCCGCCCCTTCGCGCTCGAAGGCGATGCTGGCGCCCAGGGCCTGGCCGAAGCGCCAGCCTGCCTCCATGCCCAGGCGGTTTGCGGAGGTGGACGCGCCGTTCTCGGGCAGGCTGCCCCACAGCGCCTCCACGCCGCCCTCTGGCGCGCCCCATTGCGGCGCCAGGGCGAACCACGGCCCCAGGCCGTCGCCCCCGGGATCGAAGCGCAGCGTCAGGCCGGCGCCCGATTCCCGGAACCCGGCCGCCCCGTGCGCCAGCAGATAGCGTCCGCGCGCCTCCGCCTCCAGCCCCAACTGCGGGTCGGCATAGGCCACGCCGCCGCCCGCCTCGGCGCCATAGCCTTCGCCGGCCACGCCGCCATCCCAGCGCCCCCCGAACTCCAGCCGGGGGCGCAGCCGCCCCTGCACGCCCAGCGGCCAGTCGCCGGTGCCTTCCATCAAAAGCCGCAGGCGTTGCGCCGACGGGCGGGTGGCGTGCAGGCCCGTCACCTCGTCGGAGGTCATCTCCACCGCCAGGCCGTCCCCCTTCAGCGCCCACGCTATCTCGTTGCCGCCCAGCTCCTGGCGCCAGCCCAGCGCCGCCAGCCGCATCGCGACGTCGGTCTGCGCCACGCCTGCCTCGTCCGTCAGCGTGGCCTTGCCCCAGCCCGCGCCCGCCAGCGCCCACAGGCCCAGCCCGTCCCACGGCGCCCAATGGGCATAGGGGAGCAGGCTGGTCAGGGTGGCCTCGACATCGGCCCGCGCTTCCTCCGCCAGGCGGTAGCTCATGTCGCCCTGGCTGCGCGCCACCGCCAGGCCGGCCAGCAGATTTCCCTGCACGCGGGCATCGGCCCCCACGAAGCCGGTGGCGACCTCTCCCTCCGTTTCCAGATCGGCGGCCGGACGGCTGGAGAAGCGCGCCATGCCGGCCCGGCCCCAGAGCGTCCAGGCGGTGGGCGCGGCGGCGGCATCGTCTGCCGGCCCCACGGCGAGCGCGAACGAGCTTTGTTCCACCAGTTCCCGCAGCGAGGCCGGGCCTTCGGCGTCCTGGCGCGGGCGGCCGATATCGGCCCGGAAGAGCGGCTCGCCCGCCGCCGCCAGCGGCGCCGCGCCGACGGGTGTCAGCGCGTGGCCGCCCAGCGTGACTCGATCACCCGCCCCGGCATCGGAGATGCGCGCGCCCAGCACAGCCACCGCCTCCTGGGCCACCGTGCGGGCGAACGATGCCAGCACCGCCTCCAGCCCCCGCGTTCGCGCCCGGTGGTCGTTATCGACGATCACCCCGATCGCCGTCGCCTGCGAGGAGGGCGAGGAGACGCTTACGGTGAAGGTTTCGTCGTCTTCGTCCACATCGTCGTCGATGGTGCGCACCGTCACCCGCGCCACGACCTGGCCGGCGGCGACCGCGAAGTGCCGGCTGTATCCTTCCGCATAGGTCCCCGCCTGCCGCGCGCCAGCGCCGCCAGGGGCCAGCCGTTCCGGCACGACCCGATAATCCCGATGGGGCGTGGCCGAGATCGGCGTGACCGCGAACCGCATCGTCATGGCCCGGGGCGGGGCGGGCGACAGCGTGACCATGAACACGATGTCTTCGCCTTCCTCTGCGTTGGCGTCTGCGAGCGAGAGCACGATCTGCGGCCAGACCTCGACGGTGAAGGCGAGCGCGGCCGTATCGCCATCGGCATCGGTGGCGGTGAGCGTGTAGCGGGCCGGGGCCATCGTCGCCGCCGGCGTGCCCGAGACGGTGCGATCCGTTGGATCGAACGCCAGGCCTTCCGGCAGGGCCGGGGCCAGGCTGTAAGTGAGGGGGCCGTTGCCGCCGCTGGCCGCCGGCAGAGCGAAGGGGGCGATGGCCACGCCCTGGGTGCAGGTTTGCGCCGGGAAGCCGTTCGTTGCGAAGACCGGCACCAGATCTGCGGCCACCGCGACGGTGAAGGCGAGCGTGGCCGTATCGCCATCGGCATCGGTGGCGACCCAACTGTAGCTGGTTTGCTCGAACGCCGCCGCCGGCGTGCCGGCGACCTCGCGCGTGGCCTTGTCCCGCGCCACCCCGGCGGGCAGGGCCGGGGCCAGGCTGTAGGCGAGGGGGCCGTCGCCGCCGCTGGCCGTCGGCAAGGCGAAGGGGGCGATGGCCGTGCCCTGGAGCCAGGATTGGCTGGGAATTGTGGCATCGCCGAAGGTTGGGACCGAGTTCGGTGGCGCGTCCGAGGGTGGGGCATCCGAAGGTGGCGCGTCGGAGGGTGGGGCGTCCGAGAGTGCCGTGCCAGGGCTCTTCTCTACCGTGATGGACACCTCGTCGCTGGCGCTGGCGCCGCCTGCCGTCACCGTCAGCCGGAATGTCAGCACCGTGAGCGCGGCGACCTGCGGTGCCATGAACGACAGGCTGGACGTGGCCGCCCCCGTCAGCGTGACCTCTGGCGTGCCGCCCGTCTGCTCCCAGAACCAGGTCGGCTGCCCATCCGCCGGGTTCCAACCGATGACGCGGCCGTTCAGCGTGACCGCGGCCTCTTCCTCCACGTTTCGGTCGGGGCCGGCGTTGGCCGCCAGGGCGGTGGGCTGGGCCACATCGTCGTTCGCGATCGTGCCCGTGCCATGGGCCGACCCGGCCGGGACGGTTGCATTCACGGGGCTGCTGAGCGTTACCACCACCGTTTCGTCGGCCTCGAGCGCCCTGTCGCCGATGACCGCCACGGAGACGGTTTTGCTGGTTTCGCCCGTCGCCAGCGTCAGCGTCCCCGGCGACAATGCCGTGTAGTCCACCCCGGAGGTGGCCGTGCCCGTGCCGGCGTCGGCGTAGCCCACCGTGACCTGCCAGCCGCTGACCGCGCCCAGCGTTACCACAAAGCCCAGCGCCGCCTGCCCGGCATCGCCTTCGGCCACGCGCGGCGAGGAGATCGACAGCGCGGGCGCCGCATCGTCATCGACGATGGTGAGTGGGACGGCAGACGGGTTTGCCACGCCGCCGCCGGATGCCGTGGCAGAGACCGTCACCTGCTTGTTCGGCGAGTCCGTGGTGTCGGCCACCGCCGTTACCGTTACCACGCCCGTGCTTGCCGTTGCACCCGCAGCGATGGTCAGCGTCCTCGCACCCGACAGCGTGAACCCGGCGCCAGCTGCCGAGACCGTCAGCGTCACCGCTGCGCTAGACGGACGATTCAGCACTGCCGTAACAGCCGCTACCCCGCTGGCCTCCGAGATCGACGAAGGCGACAGCTTCAACGTTGCTGTCGGCGCACCCTCGTCGTCGGTCAGCGTCAGCATGGCCCCGGTGACGCTGCCCGCGCCCTGGTCGTTGGAAGCGGTCGCGGTCACCGTCACCGTGCGGGCGACCACATTGTCGGTGGCGTCGTCCACGGCGTTGATCGTCGCCGTGTCGGTGGCGTTCGCCGTGTTCCCTGCCGCAATCACAATGGTTGCGTCCGCGCCCACCGTGTAGAACCCGGACACGCTCGTCACTGTCACCGTGGTGGCGGCACTGGAGGCATGGGAGAGCGTCGCCGTCACCGTGGTCGTGCCGCCATCCTCCGGGACTGAAGAGTTCGCCAGCGCCAGCGTGACATCCGGTGCAGCGTCGTCATCGGTGATGGTCAGCGTCGCAGCCGTTGGGTCCGCCACGCCGCCGCCGGATGCCGTGGCAGAGACCGTCACCTGCTTGTTCGGCGAGTCCGTGGTGTCGGCCACCGCCGTTACCGTCACCACGCCCGTGCTCGCCGTCGCGCCCGCAGCGATGGTCAGCGTCTTCGCACCCGACAGCGTGAACCCGGCGCCGGCTGCCGAGACCGTCAGCGTCACCGCTGCGCTGGATGGACGGTTCAGCACTGCCGTAACGGCCGCTACCCCGCTGGCCTCCGAGATCGACGAAGGCGACAGTTTCAACGTTGCCGTCGGCGCACCCTCGTCGTCGGTCAGCGTCAGCATGGCCCCGGTGACGCTGCCCGCGCCCTGATCGTTGGAAGCGGTCGCGGTCACCGTCACCGTGCGGGCGACCACATTGTCGATGGCGTCGTCCACGGCGTTGATCGTCGCTGTGTCCGAGGCGTTCGCCGTGTTCCCCGCCGCAATCACAATGGTTGCGTCCGAACCCATCGTGTAGAACCCGGACACGCCCGTCACTGTCACCGTGGTGGCGGCACTGGAGGCATGGGAGAGCGTCGCCGTCACCGTGGTCGTGCCGCCATCCTCCGGGACTGAAGTATCCGCCAGCGCCAGCGTCACATCCGGTGCAGCGTCGTCATCGGTGATGGTCAGCGTCGCAGCCGTTGGGTCCGCCACGCCGCCGCCGGATGCCGTGGCAGAGACCGTCACCTGCTTGTTCGGCGAGTCCGTGGTGTCGGCCACCGCCGTTACCGTCACCGCGCCCGTGCTTGCCGTCACGCCCGCAGCGATGGTCAGCGTCTTGGCGCTCGACAGCGTGAACCCGGTGCCGGCTGCCGAGACCGTTAGCGTCACCGCTGCGCTGGATGGACGGTTCAGCACTGCCGTAACGGCCGCTACCCCGCTGGCCTCCGAGATCGACGAAGACGACAGCTTCAATGTTGCCGTCGGCGCACCCTCGTCGTCGGTCAGCGTCAGCATGGTCCCGGTGACGCTTCCCGCGCCCTGATCGTTGGAAGCGGTCGCGGTCACCGTCACCGTGCGGGCGACCACATTGTCGATGGCGTCGTCCACGGCGTTGATCGTCGCCGTGTCGGTGGCGTTCGCCGTGTTCCCTGCCGCAATCACAACGGTTGCGTCCGCGCCCACCGTGTAGAACCCGGACACGCCCGTCACTGTCACCGTGGTGGCGGCACTGGAGGCATGGGAGAGCGTCGCCGTCACCGTGGTCGTGCCGCCATCCTCCGGGACTGAAGAGTTCGCCAGCGCCAGCGTGACATCCGGTGCCGCATCGTCATCGGTGATGGTGAGTGGGACGGCAGATGGGTTTGCCACCCCGCCGCCGGATGCCGTGGCAGAGACCGTCACCTGCTTGTTCGGCGAGTCCGTGGTGTCGGCCACCGCCGTTACCGTCACCACGCCCGTGCTCGCCGTCGCGCCCGCAGCGATGGTCAACGTCTTCGCACCCGACAGCGTGAACCCGGTGCCGGCTGCCGAGACCGTCAGCGTCACCGCTGCGCTCGACGCACGGTTCAGGCCCGCCGCCACCGTCGCAACTCCGCCGGTCTCCGAGACCGACGAAGACGACAGCTTCAGCGTCGCCGTCGGCGTCGCCTCGTCGTCCGTCAGCGTCAGCGTGACATCCGACGGCACCGCCACGCCGTTGCCGCCCGCCACCGTGGCGGAGATCGTCACCTGCTTGTCGGGCGAGTCCACATCGTTGCCGTTGGCCGTCACCGTCACCGCGCCGATGCTGGCGGTGGCGCCGGCGGCGATGGTCAGCGTCTTGGCGGTGGAAAGGGCGAAATCGGCCGCCACCGCGCCGATCCCGGCCGCCGCTGCCACTGTCACCGTCACCGCCTGGCTCGATTTGCCCGAAAGGGTCGCCGTCACCGTCGTCACCCCGCCGGTCTCCGAGATCGACGAGGACGACAGGGCCAGGGCCAGGGTCGGCAAGGTTTCGTCGTCGGTGAGTGCCAGCGTCAGCGACGATGGCGCCGCCACGCCGTTGCCGCCGGTCACCATGCCGGAGATCGTCACCTGCTTGTCCGGCGAGTCCACATCGTTGCCGTTGGCCGTCACCGTCACCGTGCCGGCGCTGGCGGTGGTGCCGGCGGCGATGGTCAGCGTCTTGGCGGCGGAAAGGTCGAAGTCGGCTGCCACCGCGCCGGTCCCGGGCGAAGCTGCCACCGTCACCGTCACCGCCTGGCTCGACTTGCCCGAAAGGGTCGCCGTCACCGTCGCCACCCCGCCGGTCTCCGAGATCGACGAAGGCGACAGCTTCAATGTTGCCGTCGGTGTCGCCTCGTCGTCCGTCAGCGTCAGGCGCGCGCCGGTCACGGCCACGGTCTCCGAGTTGGCGGCTGCCTGGCCGTTGGACGCCGTGCCCGTCACCGTCACCGTGCGGGCGACCACATTGTCGGTGGCGTCGTCCACCGCCGTCACCGTCGCTGTGTCCGTAGCGTTCGCCGTGCTTCCCGCCGTAATCATGATCGTCGCGTCCGATCCCACCGTGTAGAACCCCGACACCCCCACCACCGTCACCGTGGTGGCGGCGCTCGACGGGTGGGAGAGCGTCGCCGTCACCGTGGTCGTGCCGCCATCCTCCGGGACTGAAGAGTCCGCCAGCGCCAGCGTCACATCCGGTGCAGCGTCGTCATCGGTGATGGTCAGCGTCGCAGCCGTTGGGTCCGCCACGCCGCCGCCGGATGCCGTGGCCGTCACCGTCACCTGCTTGTCCGGCGAGTCCGTGGCATCGGCCACCGCCGTCACCGTCACCACCCCCGTGCTCGCCGTCGCACCCGCAGCGATGGTCAGCATCTTCGCACCCGACAGCGTGAACCCCCCACCGGCTGCCGAGACCGTCAGCGTCACCGCTTCGCTCGACGCACGGTTCAGGCCCGCCATCACCGACGCAACTCCGCCGTTCTCCGAGATCGCCGCAGACGACAGCTTCAGCGTCGCTGTCGGTGTCGTCTCGTCGTCGGTCAGCGTCAGGCTCGCACCGGTCACGGCCACGGTCTCCGAGTTGGCGGCTGCCTGGCCGTTGGATGCCGTGCCCGTCACCGTCACCGTGCGGGCGACCACGTTATCGATGGCGTCGTCCACCGCCGTAATCGTCGCTGTGTCGGTGGCGTTCGCCGTGTTCCCCGCCGCAATCACAACGGTTGCGTCCGCGCCCACCGTGTAGAACCCGGACACGCCCGTCACCGTCACCGTCGTCGCCGCGCTCGACGGGTGCGATAGGGTGGCGCTCACCGTGGTCGTGCCGCCATCCTCCGGGACCGAAGTATCCGCCAGCGCCAGCGCCGCATCCGGTGCCGCATCGTCATCGGTGATGGTCAGCGTCACGGCAGATGGGTCCGCCACACCGCCGCCGGATGCCGTGGCAGAGACCGTCACCGACTTGTCCGGCGAGTCCGTGGCATCGGCCACCGCCGTCACCGTCACCACCCCCGTGCTCGCCGTCGCACCCGCAGCGATGGTCAGCGTCTTCGCGCTCGACAGCGTGAACCCGCCACCGGCCGCCGAGACCGTCAGCGTCACCACCGCGCTGGACGCACCCGAAAGCGTCGCAGTCACAGATGATACCCCGCCGGCCTCCGAGACCGAGGGGGACGACAGGGCCAGGGTCACGGTCGGCAGCATCTCGTCGTCGGTCAGCGTCAGGGTGACATCGGACGGTGCCGCCACGTTGTTGCCGCCCGCCACGGTGCCGGAGACCGTCACCGACTTGTTCCCCGAATGGACGTCGTTGCCATTGGCCGTCACCGTCACCGCGCCGACGCTGGCGGTGGTGCCGGCGGCGATGGTGAGCGTTGTGGCGCTGGAAAGGTCGAAGTCGGCCGCCACCGCGCCGGTCCCGGCCGCCGCTGCCACTGTCACCGTCACCGCCTGGCTCGATTTGCCCGAAAGAGTGGCCGTCACCGTCGTCACCCCACCGGTCTCCGAGATCGAGGAGGACGACAGCGCCAGGGTGACGGTCGGCAGGGTTTCATCGTCGGTCAGCGTCAGGGTGACATTGGATGGCGCGGCCACGTTGTTGCCGCCCGCCACCGTGCCGGAGACCGTCACCTGCTTGTTCGGCGAGTCCACATCGTTGCCGTTGGCCGTCACCGTCACCGCGCCGACGCTGGCGGTGGCGCCGGCGGCGATGGTCAGCGTCTTGGCGCTGGAGAGGTCGAAATCGGCCGCCGCCGCGTTGGCGCCGGGCGCCGCTGCCACCGTCACCGTCACCGCCTGGCTCGACTTGCCCGAAAGCGTGGCCGTCACCGTTGCCACCCCGCCGGTCTCCGAGATCGAGGAGGACGACAGCGCCAGGGTCAGGGTCGGCAGGGTTTCGTCGTCGGTGAGCGTCAGGGTGACATTGGATGGCGCGGCCACGTTGTTGCCGCCCGCCACCGTGCCGGAGACCGTCACCGACTTGTTCCCCGAATGGACGTCGTTGCCATTGGCCGTCACCGTCACCGTGCCGGCGCTGGTGGCGGCGCCGGCGGCGATGGTGAGTGTCTTGGCGGTGGAAAGGTCGAAATCGGCCGCCGCCGCGTTGGCGCCGGGCGCCGCCCCCACCGTCACCGTCACCGCCTGGCTCGATTTGCCCGAAAGCGTCGCCGTCACCGTCGTCACCCCGCCGGTCTCCGAGATCGACGAGGACGACAGGGCCAGGGCCAGGGTCGGCAGCGTCTCGTCGTCCGCGATGATCAGCGTCACGTCCGTCGGGGCCGCCACGCCGCTGGCACCCGACACCACGGCCGTCACCGTCACCTGCTTGTCCGGCGCATCGGTCGCATCGTCATTCGCCGTCACCGTCACCACGCCCGTGCTCGCCGTCGCGCCCGCTGCGATGGTCAGCGTCGTGCCCGTCTGCGCAAAGTCCGTCGCCACCGCGCCGGTTCCCGCCGCCGTCGAGACCGTCAGCGTCACCGCTTCGCTCGACGCATGCGACAGGCTGGCCGTCACCGTGCTTGCGTTGCCATCTCCGCTCTCCGCAATCGTGTCCGGCTTCGACGCATCCGGTTCCGACAGCGCCAGCGTCACCGTCGGCGTCCCCTCGTCGTCGGTCAATGTCAGCGACGCGCCCGTTACGCTGCCCGCGCCCTGGTCGTTGGAGGCTGTCGCAGTCACCGTCACCATGCGGTCGCCCACGTTGTCGATGGCGTCGTTCACGGCGTCGATCGTCGCCGTGTCCGAGGCGTTCGCCGTGTTCCCCGCCGCGATGACGATGGTCGCGTCCGTCGAATCCACCGTGTAGGCGCCGGTCAGCGCCGTCACCGTCACCGTGGTGGCCGCGCTCGACGGGTGGGAGAGTGTCGCACTCACCGTGGTCGTGCCGCCGTCCTCGGCGATGGTGCTATCCGCCAGCGCCAGCGTCACATCCGGGGCCGCGTCGTCGTCCGTGATGGTGCCCGTCCCCGTCCGACCGGCCACCGGAACCTGCGCGTTCACCGGATCGCTCAGCGTCACCATCACCGTCTCGTCCGGCTCGTCAATATCGTCGCCCGTCACCGTCACCGAGACCGTCGCACTCGTCACGCTGGGCGCCAGGGTCAGCGTCCCGGGCAACAGCGCCGTATAGTCCGTCTCCGACGTCGCCGTCCCCGTCCCCGCGTCCGCGTAGCGCACCGTCACCTCTTCCGTGCTCGCCGCGCTCAGCGTCACCTCGTAGCTCAGCGTCGCCGTCGAACCCGACGCCCCCTCCGACACCCGAGGCGACGACAGCGACAGCGAGAGCGCCGCGTCCGGGTTCAGGATCCCGCTCTCCACCACCTCAATGGCGAAAGTCAGCGACGCCTTGTCGCCGTCCTCGTCCCGCACCGTCCACTCATAGTCCGCCAACGCCAACGACTCAGACGGCGTCGTCCCCGTCACCGCGAAACCGCTCCGCCTCAACCACGACGGCAAGGACGGCGACAACGTGTAGGTCAGCGCCCCGTCGCCACCCGTCGCCGCCGGCAGTGTGAGGCGCGCAATCTCCGTGGATATCGGCCAGCTCTGGTCCGCCACCTCCGCATCCCCGAACGTCGGCTTCAGGTCCACATCGTCGTCCTCAATCGTCAGCGTCACCGGCGACGGGTTCCCCGCAATCCCATGACCGTTGGCCGCCGTCGCCGAAACCGTCACCTTCTTGTCGTGGGTCGCATCCGCCTCGTCGTTCACCGCCGACACCGTCACCACGCCCGTGCTCGCTGTCGCGCCCGCCGCCACCGTCAGCGTCGTGCCCGTCTGCGTGAAGTCCGTGACAGACGTGTGCAGCCCCGCCGACGCCGACACCGTGACCGTCGTCGGCTGGCTCGACTTGCCGGAAAGCCGCGCCGTTACCGTCGCCACGCCGCCGTTCTCCGATATCGACGAAGACGACAGTGCCAGTGTCACCGATGGCGCCGCGTCGTCATCGGCGATGGTGAGCGGGACTGCAGATGGGTCCGCCACGCCGCCGCCGGATGCCGTTCCCGAGACCGTCACCTGCTTATTTGGCGCGTCCACGTCGTTCCCGTTCGCCGTCACCGTCACAGCGCCACTGCTGGCGGTGCTGCCGGCCGCAATGGTCAGCGTCTTTGCGGCGGAGAGAGCGAAGTCCGCCCCGACCGCTCCCGTTCCAGCCGCCGCTTCCACCGTCACCGTCACCGCGTCGCTCGACTTGCCCGACAGCCTCGCCGTCACCGACGACACCCCGCCCGACTCCGAAATCGAAGAAGGCGATAGCTTCAATGTTGCCGTCGGCGCACCCTCGTCGTCGGTCAGCGTCAGCATGGCTCCGGTGACGCTTCCCGCGCCCTGGTCGTTGGAAGCCGTCGCCGTCACCGTCACTGTGCGGTTGCCCACATTGTCGATGGCGTCGTCCACCGCCGTAATCGTCGCCGTGTCCGAGGCATTCGCCGTCTCACCCACTGCAATCACAATGGTTGCGTCCGAACCCGCCGTGTAGAAGCCCGATACCCCCACCACCGTCACCGTCGTCGCTGCACTCGACGGGTGCGATAGGGTGGCTCTCACTGTGGTCGCGCCGCCGTTCTCCGCAATCGACGAGGACGCCAGCGCCAGCGTCACACCCGGCGCCGCGTCGTCATCCGAGATGGTCAACGTCTTGCTCGCCGGGTTCGCCACGCCGTTGCCGCCCGACGCCGTGGCCGAAACCGTCACCTGCTTGTCCGGCGAATCCACGTCGTTCCCATTCGCCGTCACCGTCACCGCGCCCGCACTGGTCGTATCTCCCGCCGCAATGGTCAGCGTCGCCGGGTTCGACAGCGTGAAGTCCCCAACCGCTGCGCCCGCCGCCCCCACCGTCAGCATCACCGCTTCGCTCGATGCGCCCGACAGTCTCGCCGTCACCGTCGTTACCTCGCCCGACTCCGATATCGACGCCGCCGACAGCTCCAGCGCCACCGTCGGCAACGCCTCGTCGTCCGCGATGGTCAGCATCACGTCGGAGGGATGCCCCGCGACCCCCTGGGAGTTGGATGCCCTGCCCGAGACCGTCACCTGCTTGTCCGGCGCATCCACGTCGTTGTCCGCCGCGGTCACCGTCACCGCGCCCGCACTCGCCGTGTCCCCCGCCGCTATCGTCAGCGTCTTGCCGTTCGACAGCATGTAGTCCGCCGCAACCGCGCCGGTCGAAGACACCGGCGACGCCGACACCCTCACCGTCGTCGCCTCGCTCGACGGATGCGAAAGCCTCGCCGTCACCGTCGCCTGCGTCGTCGTCCCGCTCTCGTTGATCGTCGAAGACGACAACGCCAGCGTCACCAGCGGCGCAGCGTCATCATCGGTGATGGTCAACGTCACGGCAGATGGGTCCGCCACGCCGCCGCCGGATGCCGTGGCAGAGACCGTCGCCGACTTGTCTGGCGAGTCCGTGGTGTCGGCCACCGCCGTTACCGTTACCACGCCCGTGCTGGTCGTATCTCCCGCCGCAATGGTCAGCGTCTTGGTGCCCGACAGCGTGAACCCGCCACCAGCTGCCGAGACCGTCAGCGCCACCGTCGCGCTGGACACGCCCGAAAGCGTCGCAGTCACCGACGATACCCCGCCGGTTTCCGAAATCGACGAGGACGACAGGGCCAGGGCCACGGTCGGCAGCGTCTCGTCGTCCGTCAGCGTCAGCGTGACATCCGGCGGCACCGCCACGCCGTTGCCGCCCGCCACCGTGGCGGAGATCGTCACCCGCTTGTCCGGCGAGTCCACATCGTTGCCGTTGGCCGTCACCGTCACCGTGCCGGCGCTGGCGGTGGCACCGGCGGCGATGGTGAGCGTCCTGGCCGCGGAAAGGTCGAAGTCGGCTGCCACCGCGCCGGTCCCGGCCGCCGCTGCCACCGTCACCGTCACCGTCACCGCTTCGCTGGAGGCGCCCGAAAGGGTCGCCGTCACCGTCGCCACCCCGCCGGTCTCCGAGATCGAGGAGGACGACAGGGCCAGGGTCACGGCCGGCAAGGTTTCGTCGTCGGTCAACGCCAGGGTGACATTCGAGGGCGCCGCCATGCCGTTGCCGCCGGTCACCATGCCGGAGACCGTCACCGACTTGTCCCCCGAATGGACGTCGTTGCCGTTGGCGGTCACGGTCACCGTGCCGGCGCTGGTGGTGGTGCCGACGGCGATGGTCAGCGTCTTGGCGGCGGAAAGGGCGAAGTCGGCTGCCACCGCGCCGGTCCCAGGCGAAGCCGCCACCGTTACCGTCACCGCCTGGCTCGATTTGCCCGAAAGGGTCGCCGTCACCGTTGCCACTCCGCCGCTCTCCGTAATCGACGCCGGCGACAGGGCCAGCGTCACCGTCGGCAGGGTTTCGTCGTCGGTGAGCGTCAAGGCGACATTGGATGGCGCAGCCACGTTGTTGCCGCCCACCACCGTGCCGGAGACCGTCACCGACTTATTCCCCGAATGGAGATCGTTGCCGTTGGCCGTCACCGTTACCGTGCCGGCGCTGGCGGTGGTGCCGGCGGCGATGGTGAGGGTTTTGGCGGTGGAAAGGGCGAAGTCGGCCGCCACCGCGCCGGTCCCGGGCACTGCTGCCACCGTCACCACTACCGCTTCACTCGATTTGCCCGAAAGCCTCGCCGTCACCGTGGTCTCGCCACCGGTCTCCGAGATCGAGCTATCCGACAGGGCCAGGGTCACGGTCGGCAGCGTCTCGTCGTCGATCAGCGTCAGGGTGACATCGGACGGCGCCGCCACGTTGTTGCCGCCCGCCACGGTGCCGGAGACCGTCACCGACTTGTTCGGCGCGTGGACATCGTTGTCGTTGGCCGTCACCGTCACATCGCCGCTGCTGGCGGTGTCGCCGGCGGCGATGGTCAGCGTCTTGGCCGTGGAAAGGTCGAAATCGCCCGCATCCGCCCCGGCCCCGGCCGCCGCCCCCACCGTCACCGTCACCGCTTCGCTCGATTTGCCCGAAAGCGTCGCCGTCACCGTGGTCTCGCCGCCGGTCTCCGAGATCGAGCTATCCGACAGCGCCAGCGTCACGTTCGGCAGTGCATCGTCGTCGGTGAGCGTCAGCGCCGCGCCGGTCACGCTACCCACGCCCTGGTCGTTGGTGAGCGTGCCCGTCACCGTGGTGGAACGCCCGGCGCCGCCCGCGCCGCCCTGATACACGCTGTCGTCCACCGCCACCACGATGGCCGTGTCGGCGGCGTTCACGGTGGCGCCGGCGGCGATGACGATCACAGCGTCCGAACCCACCGTGTAGGCCCCGGTCACCGCCGTCACCGTCACCGTGGTGGCCGCGCTGGAGGGGTGGGACAGCGCCGCCGATACCGTGGTCTCGCCGCCGTTCTCGTCAATCGAGACTGCCGACAGGGCCAGCGTCACACCCGGCGCATCGTCGTCGTCGGTCAGCGTCAGCGTGACACCGGCCGGGTTCGCCGCGCCGTTGCCGCCGGCCGCCGTGGCGGCAACCGTCACCTGTTTGTCGGGCGCATCGGTGGCGTTGTCGTTGGCCGTCAGCGTCACATCGCCGCTGCTGGTGGTGGCGCTGGCGGCAATGGTCAGGGTCGTCCCGGCGGAAAGGGAGAAATCGTCGGCCGCCGTCACCGTCACCACCACCGCCTCGCTGGAGGCGCCCGACAGCTTCGCCGTCACCGACGTCACGCCGCCGTTTTCCGAAATCGAGGTCAGCGCCAGGGCCAGGGTCACGGTCGGCAGGGTTTCGTCGTCGGTGAGCGTCAGCGTCGCGCCGGTCACGGCCATGGTCTCCGAGTTGGCGGTTGCCTGGTCGTTGGACGCCGTGGCCGTCACCGTGGTGGCACGCCCGACGCTGCCCTGATGCACCATGTCGTCCGCCGCCACCACGGTTGCCGTGTCGGCGGCGTTCACGGTGTCGCCGGCGGCGATGACGATCAACGCGTCCGAACCCACCGTGTAGGCCCCGGTCACCGCCGTCACCGTCACCGTGGTGGCCGCGCTGGAGGGGTGGGAGAGGGCCGCCGATACCGTGGTTTCGCCGCCGTTCTCGGCAATCGAGGCTGCCGACAGGCTCAGCGTCACATCCGGGGCATCGTCGTCATCGGCGATGGTCAGTGTCACGGCAGACGGGTCCGCCACGCCGCTGGCACCCGACACCGTGGCCGTCACCGTCACCTGCTTGTCCGGCGCATCGGTCGCATCGTCATTCGCCGTCACCGTCACCACGCCCGTGCTCGCCGTCGCACCCGCTGCGATGGTCAGCGTCGTGCCCGTCTGCGCAAAGTCCGCCGCCGCTGCGCCGGTTCCTGCCGCCGTCGAGACCGTCAGCGTCACCGCTTCGCTCGACGCATGCGACAGGCTGGCCGTCACCGTACTTGCATTGCCATCTCCGCTCTCCGCAATCGTGTCCGGCTTCGACGCATCCGGTGCCGACAGCGCCAGCGTCACCGTCGGCGTCCCCTCGTCGTCGGTCAATGTCAGCGACGCGCCCGTTACGCTGCCCGCGCCCTGGTCGTTGGAGGCTGTCGCAGTCACCGTCACCATGCGGTCGCCCACGTTGTCGATGGCGTCGTTCACGGCGTCGATCGTCGCCGTGTCCGAGGCGTTCGCCGTGTTCCCCGCCGCGATGACGATGGTCGCGTCCGTCGAATCCACCGTGTAGGCGCCGGTCAGCTCCGTCACCGTCACCGTCGTGGCCGCGCTCGATGCGTGGGAAAGTGTCGCACTCACCGTGGTCGTGCCGCTGTCCTCGGCGATGGTGCTATCCGCCAGCGCCAGCGTCACATCCGGAGCCGCGTCGTCGTCCGTGATGGTGCCCGTTCCACTTGCGGCGCTGTCCGGGATGGTCGCGTTCGACGGGGCGCTCAGCGTCACGACTACCGTCTCGTTCGGCTCGTCCATCGCGTCGCCCGTCACCGTCACCGAAATCGTCTTGCCCGTCTCGCCCGCCGCGAAGGTCAGCGTGCCGTCTGCCAGCGCCGTATAGTCCGCCCCCGCCGTCGCCGTGCCGCCCGCCCCCTCGGCATAGGCAACCGTCACCTGCCTGCCGCTTTCCGCGCTCAGCGTCACCGCCCAGTCCAGTGCCGCGCTTGTGCCGGCCGCCCCTTCCGCCACCACGGGCGCGGAGATCGCAAGCGTTGGCTCAGCGTCGTCGTCGGCGATGGTCAGCGTCAGGTCGGCCGGGCCGGTCACCAGGATGTCGTTGGCCGCGCTGCCGGTGACGGTGACGGCCTTGTCGTTTTCGTCCTTCGCGTTGTCCACCGCGGCGATGGTCACCGTTCCGGTGCTGGCGGTCGCGCCGGCGGCGATGGTCAGGGTTGCGGCGGCGCTCAGCGCGAAATCGCCGTCTGTAGCGTTCGTTCCCGCCGTTGCCTCCACCGTCACCGTGGTGCCGGCGCCCGATGCCTTGTCCAGCACCGCCGTCACCGTCGCCACGCCGGGGTTGGTTCCATCGTGCTCGTCGATGGTTGCGGATGAGAGGATCAGCGTCACCGCCGGCGGCTCCGCCACGGTCGCGGTGAAGGTCAGCTCCGCCTGGTCGCCGTCGGTATCGGTTGCCGTCCAGGTATAGGTGGTCGCGGCCCGCGCCGCGGTGGGGGTGCCGGAAACCTCGCGCGTGGTCGTGTCGCGCACCACGCCGTCCGGCAGGCCGGTATGCGGCGCGGCCGCCGACAATGCGTAGGTCACCCTGCCGTCGCCGCCCGTCGCTTCGGGCAGGGTGAAGGGGTCGATCTGCTTGCCTTTGAGCCACACCGCATCGACGATGGTCTCGTCGCCGAAGCTGGGGATGGCGTTCACGGCGGCGGTGAAGGTCAGCGATGCCTCGTCGCCGTCGGCATCGGTTGCGGTCCAGGTGTAGGTGGTTGCGGCCAGGGCCGCGCTGGGCGTGCCGGAAACCCCGCGCGTGGTGGCGTCGCGGGTCAGGCCTGCGGGCAGGTCCGGCGCCAGCGCGTAGGTCAGGTCGCCGTCGCCGCCGCTGGCCGCCGGCAGGGCAAAGGCGGTGATGGCTTGGTGCTGCGTCCAGGTGCGGTCGGCGATGGTGCTGTCGCCGAAGCTGGGCGCGGTGTCCGCGGCCACCGTGGCGTGAAAGGTCAGCTCTGCCTCGTCGCCGTCGGCGTCGGTCACGGTCCAGGTGTATTGCGTTCGCGCCGCGGCGGCATTCGGTGTGCCGCTCACCCGGCGCTCTGCCCGCGCCAGCCCCGCCCGGCAGGGCCGGCGAAAGCGCATAGGTCAGTGGCGCGTTGCCGCCGGTCGCCGCCGGCAGGTCGAAGGCGGCGATCTCGCCGTTCTCGATCCAATCCTTATCGTCGATGGTCGCATCGCCGAAGCTGGGTTCGGTGTCGGCGGCCACCGTGGCGTGAAAGGTCAGCTCTGCCCGGTCGCCGTCGGCGTCCGTCACGGTCCAGGTGTATTGGGTTCGCGCCGCGGCAGCGTCCGGCGTGCCGCTCACCCGGCGTTCTGCCCGCGCCAGCCCGCCCGGCAGGGCGGGTGAAAGCGCATAGGTCAGCGCGCCGTTGCCGCCGGTCGCCGCCGGCAGGTCGAAGGCGGCGATCGCGTCGTCCTCGATCCAGTCCTTATCGGCGATGGTCGCGTCGCCGAAGCTGGGCATCAGGTCGGGTTTGACCTCGATGGTGAAATCCAGCGTCGCCTTGTCGTCGTCGCTATCCGTCGCCGTCAGGCGATAGCTGGCCTGGGCCGCAGGGGCAGTTGGCGTGCCGTGGATTCTGCCGCCGCTGGGGACACTGGCCGTCGAGGCGGAATAGGAATAGCCCAGCCCACCCGGCAGGCTCAGCGTGGTGGCCGATGTGCCCGGCCCGGTCAGCGCATAGCTCAGCGTCCCGTCGCCGTCGGTTGCCGGTGGCAGCGTGAAATCCACCGGCACGCCCACGGTCCAGATTCGCGCCGGCACCACCGCCGCGCCGAAGGTGGGCGTCGGCTGCGCGGCGCCGCCGACCCTGAACATGCTGGCGTTCACGATGCTGTTGGTCAGTCGGAGCTGCGCCGCCACACCGCCCGGCCCCGTGATGCTGGCGCCTTCCAGGCTCAGCGCGTCGGCGGCGATGGAGATGCCGTCCGGATCCCGGTCGCCGTGCTGCACCGTGTAATAGAAGTTCAGATGCCTGCCCCTGTAGGACTTCAGAGGCCTGCCAAGGCTATCGGCCATCTGCAGGCGGCGCGTCATGCTGCCGACCTGCAGCGCGATGGTCGGCGTGCCCGTCACCGTCACCGTCTTGCTGTATTCGACGGCGATCTTGAACCGCTCGCCCGTAAGGAAGGTATCGTGGCGCGCCTGTCCCGAAAGCCCCACTTCGCCTACCGCCGCCGGGTTGGAACTGCCGTTCACCTTCAGGTACGCGACGTTGGTCAGCGCGTGGCTGCCCAGGTCCAGCGCCGCCCCCGCCCCCAGCTGGCTGGTCAGGGTGACGCCGGTGGGGAGCGTCAAGGCGTCGGCGGCGATGGAGATGCCGTCGGCGTCCAGGTCGGACGGCCCCACCGTATGCTTGAACTGCAACGCGTGGGATGAGGCTGGCAACTTGCTGTCCAGCCGGTGCGTGGTGGTGCCGATGGCGAGCGCCAGTTGCGGAGGCCTGATGCTGTACCCGTCGAGGCTGCCCAAAAAGATCGGGATGTCGAACGTGACCCTTACCTCTATCTCTTCCCCAAGTGCATAGGTTTGGTTGCTCTGCGGGCGGCCGATCACGCTGACACTGGACACGCGCGGATGCACGCGGGCGCCGGTCACCTTGTGCCCGCCCTGGGCGCCCAGCGCGTGGCTCCCCAGAGCGAGATTCACCGGGTTGCCTTCCCGCCGCCGCAGGTTGTTGCCGGTCAGCGCGCCCTCCACGATAGAGATGCCGTCCGCGTCCCGGTCCGTCCTCTGGACCGTGTATTCGTAATAAAGGTCGCGGGAGTGCTGGGGACCGAGCAAGGTGGAGAGCGTGGCGTGGCGCGTGGTGCTGCCGATGGCCAGCGCCAGGCGAGAAGACCCGTCCGACAGATTGTTGACGAGGTTGCTGAAGGTCACTTTCACCCTGATGGTCTCGCCCGCGCCATAGCCGTCGCTGCGCGCCGGGGTCGAGGTGATGGCAACGCCGGTCACGCTGGCGGTGCGCCCGTCCACCTTGTGCGCCGCCTGGTTGCCCAGGCTGGGGTTGTTGATCGGTTGGGCGATGACACCGTGGCCGGGAAAGGAGATGCCGCCATAGGAATCCAGCGCGTCAGCGGCGATGGAAATGCCATCGCTGTCGTAGTCGGGATGCTGCACCGTGTAGCGGAAGTTCAGGCTGCGGCAGAGCTGGCTGCAACCCGGCGAGTCGTGATACATTGCCAGGCGGGTGGTGGTGCCGATGGCGATGGTCAGCCTGGGCGTGGTGGGGATAAAGGAACTGCCGAGCCCCGGTCTCCTCGTCTGCACCATGACATCCTTGTTGAACGTGACCCGCACCTCGATGGTCTCGCCGGCGTCATACACGCGGTCGGCCTGGAACGAGCGGATGGAGACCCCCGTCACCGTCGGGATTGGGTTGTCGGCGCCGTTCACCTTGTGCGCCGCCTGGTTGCCCAGCGCGTGGCTGCCCAGGGCCAGCGTCGCGTTCGTGCCCCGGGTGTTGCGGATGGTGCCGCCGTTCAGCGTCAGCGCCCCGGTGGCGATGGAGAGGCCGTCGCTGTCGCTGTCCGCCGCCTGCACGGTGTAGCGGAAGATGTGGGTGGTTGGGCTCGCCCCGGCCCGGTTCCAGGCCGCCTGCCGGGTGTGGCTGCCGATGGTCAGCGCCAGCTGAGGCTTGGGCGTGCTCGAAACGCCGACCGCCTGGTCGAAGCGCACCTCCACCTCGATGGCCTCGCCCCGGGTGTAGGTTTGGCTGCTCCCCGGGGTCGAGATCACCCGAACCCCGCTCACCGTCGGCGCGCGTCCGGTGGCGCCATTCACCTTGTGCGACGTCTGGGCGCCCAGGGCATGGCTTCCCAGCGCCAGGATGGCGTTGTTGCCGGCGGCATCGCGAATCAGGCCGCCGTTCAGCTTCAGCGCGTCGGCGGCGATGGAGAGGCCATCGGTATCCCGGTCCGCCGCCTGCACGGTGTAGCGGAAGCGCAGGGTGGCGCCGGAAACGGAGAGGAACTCTGCCGTGCGCGTGGTGGCGCCGATGGCGATGGCCAGCTGCGGCCGCTCCTGCACCATCATCGCCCCCGTGCCCACGCGCTGGAAGGTGACATCCACCCGGATTTCCTCGCTGGCCCCATAGCTATCCCCCGCCAGCGGCGTGGAGGCGATGGCGACGCCGCTGACCACCGGGCGGTTGCCGGTGACCTTGAGGGTGAAGGCCAGGGTTGCGGTGTCGCCGTTGGAATCGGTGGCGGTGAGCGTGTAGGCGGTTTTCGGGCTTTCCATCCCGGGTGTGCCGGAAAGCGTGCCGGTGTTGCTCATGACCAACCCCGCCGGCAGAGCCGGCGAAACGGCATAGGTGCGCCGCCCATCGCCGCCGCTGGCTGTGGGCAGCGCCTGGCTCGCCGCCTGCCCCACGGTCAGGGCGAGGTCGGGGCCGGTTGCCTGGGCGAAAACGGGCCAGCGGCCGGTCCTGCTGCCATCCACCTTGGCGCTGGCGAAGGCCGCGCGCGCATGGCTGCCCAAAGCCAGCGCCGCATCCTGGCCGTCGCTGTCGCGGATGGCGCCGCCGTTCAGCGTCAGCGCCCCGGTGGCGATGCCCAGCCCGTCGCTGTCGCTGTCCGCCGCCACCACCGGGTAGGAAAAGCGGATATAGGCGTTGCCCGTGCCGGCGCTGGCGCTGGCCTGGCGGGTCTGGCCGCCGATGTTCAGCGCCAGCTGCGGCGTGCCCGTCACCGTCACCGTCTGGTCGAAATCGACCTGGACGACGACCGTCGCGCCCGTGGTATAGGTGCCCGCCTGCGGCGGCGTGGAATGGAAGCTGACCCCGGTGACGCGCGGCGGGCTGCCCACCATGTGGCCGGAGTCGTTGGCGATGGCGTGGCTGCCCAGGCCCAGCGCCGCCCGGACCGTAGTGGCCGCCGCATCGACGATGCTGTGGCTGCCACCGGTGGGGAGTGCCAGCGCGCCGCGGCCGATGCTCACACCATCGCTGTCATAGTCCGCCTGCGCGACGGTGTAGGCGAACTCCAGATAGCCGTTCCGCGTGGCGCTATAGCTGGCCTGGCGCGTGGTGGTGCCGATGGCCAGCGCCAGGGTTGGGGTGCCGGTCACGGTGACGGCCTTGTCGAACTTCACCCCCACCGTGACGGTGCTGCCCGGCCCATACATCCGGTGCGCCGCCGGGCTGGAAAGGAACTTCACCTCCGAGATCCTGGGCGCGTTGGCCGCCGCCACGGTCAGCGTGAAGTCCAGCGCCGTCGCATCGCCGTCGCCATCGGTGGCCGTCCAGCGATAGCTCGCCCGCGCCGCCGCCGCCGGAGGCGTTCCCGACAGCACCCGCCTTGCGGCATCGAACGCCATCCAGGACGGGCGCTGGGCCGGCGTCAGCGCATAGGAGACGGTGCCGTCCCCGCTCGCCTCCGGCAGGGTCAGCGACGATGCGCTCTCCGCCACCCAGTGCTGCGGCTGGATCGTGGCCGCCCCGAAGGAAGGGCTGGTGTCCGCCACCCGGAAATCCGCCTTGTTGGCGATGGCGTGGCTGCCCAGGCCCAGCACGGCGTTCTCGCCTTCCCGGTCGCGGATCGTGCCTCCGTTCAGCGTCAGCGCATGGGCGGCCACCGAAACGCCGTCGCCATCGTGATCGCCGTCCTGGAGTTCGTAATAGAACGTCGCCGAGGTGGTGCTGCCGGCCATGAGAATGGCGTCATAGCTGGCCTGGCGGGTGGCGCTGCCGATGCCCAGCGCCACCTGCGGCGTGCCGGTGACGGTCACATCCTGGTTGAAGGTAATCGTGACCAGCACGGTGCTGGGCGCATAAAGATTATTGACTCCCGTCTGCCTCGGGTTCTTCCAGCCGGCCTCTCGCTTGCGCCAGCAGCACTGCCAGGCTGTCCAGCCCAGCTCCACCCTGGTAATCTTCGGCGGCGTCGATACCTTGTGGCCGCTGGCGCCCACCACGGCATGGGCGCCCAGCGAAAGCCGCGCATGCTCGCCCTTGGCGTTGCCAATCGTCCCGCCGTTCAGCGTCAGCGCGTTGGCGGCGATGGAGATGCCGTCGTTGTCCCGGTCGTCCGTCGCCACCGTGTAGCTGAACGCAATCTTGCTCGCCCCGGCGCTGTGGCTGCCCACCGCCAGGCGCCGCTTGCTGCCGATGGTCAGCGCCAGCTGTGGCGTGCCCGTCACCGCCACCGCCTGGTCGAAGGTCACATCCACCGTGATCGTCTCGCCGGCCTCATAGCCCGTGCTCGCCGCCGGGCTGGAGGTCACGGCGACATCCGCCACCACCGGGTCCGTCACCACCGCCAGGTCGAAGCTCACCACCGCCTCATCGCCGTCGCGGTCGGTGGCGGTCAGGCGGTAGGAGGCGGCCGCAGTGGCCCCGGTCGGCGTGCCGGAAAGGGTGCGGCTGGCGGCGTCCCAGGAAAGGCCGGCGGGCAGCGAAAGCGTCGTCGCCCCGCCCGGCCCGGTCAGCGTGTAGCTCAGCGTGCCGTCGCCGCCGCTGGCCGCCGGCAGCCGGTCGCTCACCCGCATGTTCAGCAGATAGCGCCGCGCCGTCAGCGTCTCGAACGCGGGCGCCAAATCCGCCACCCGATAGCCCGCCTGGCTGGAGATGGCGTGGCGGCCCAGGCCCAGCGCGGCATCCTCGCCGTCGCCGTCGCGGATCGTGCCCCCGTTCAGCGTCAGCGCATTGGCGGCGATCTCCAGCCCGTCGCCATCGTGGTCGCCGGGCTGGAGTTCATAATAAAAGTACGTCTGGCGAGGGTTGTCGAGGTCGGCTAAAGCGTTGAAGCCATGGGCGTCATAGTCCGCCTGGCGGGTGGCGCTGCCGATGTCCAGCGCCACCTGCGGCGTGCCGGTCACGGTCACGTCCTGGTCGAATCCGATCATGACCATCACAACGCTGGGCGTAAACCAGTTGCGGGCCGTCTGCCTCCGGTCTTCCCAGCCGGGCGCCCGCTGGCTCCAGGCGCCCCCCGACTTCACCAAGTCGCTCGCGATCAGCCGCACCCCGGTAATCTTCGGCGGGGAGGAAACCTTGTGGCCCGTCTGCGCGGCCAGGGCGGGGCTTCCCAGCCGCGCATCCTCGCCCTTGGCGTTGCCAATCGTCCCGCCGTTCAGCGTCAGCGCATTGGCGGCGATGGCGATGCCGTCGGCGTCCTTATCGTCCGTCGCCACCGTGTAGCTGAACGCGATCTTGTTCGCGCCGCTGCTGTGGCTTCCCGTCGCCTGGCGCGTGGTGGCGCCGATGGCGATGGCCAGCTGCGGCGTGCCCGTCACCGCCACCGGCTGGTTGAAGGTCACATCCACCGTGATCGTCTCGCCGGTCTTGTAGCTATCCCCCGCCGCCGGGCTGGAAGCGATGGCAACCCCCGTCACCACCGGGTTCGTTGCCACCGTCACGCTGAAGGGCCCCAGCGTCGCCGTATCGCCGTCGCCATCGGTCGCGGTCAGCGTGTGTGTGGTGGTGCCGGCATCCGTGGGCGTCCCGGTCACGGTCAGGCCGCTCGCCACCAGGCCGGCGGGCAGCGGCGGCGCGATGCTGTAGCTCAGCTGCCCGTCGCCACCGGTGGCCGCCGGCAGCGTCGCGCTCGCGGCCACATCCTTCACCAGCGACAGATTGGCGGCGCTGGCGGCCTGGGAAAAGGCGGGCGTCTTGTCCCGCACCGTGGGCGGCTTGTCATCAGTGGTTCGGATGGCAAGGCCGCCCAGCCCCAGCGACGCGGCCAGCGAACCATCGGCGCTCGAAACGATGCTGCCGCCGTTCAGCGTCAGCGCGTCGGCGGCGATCTCCAGCCCGTCGCCGTCGAAATCCTCCGCGGTCACGGTGTATCTGAACGAGAGGCCGGTCGGGGTTTTGGCCAGGGGCGCATAGTTCGCCTGGCGGATGGTGCCGCCGATGTCCAGCGCCAGCCGTGGCGCGCCGGTCACGGTGATGGGCGCGCGGAACGAGACCATCGCCCAGATCGTATCGCCCGTCTGATAGTTGCCGTTGAATTCCTCCCGCATCGGCGAGATCAGCGCCAGTGGTCCCATCGGGCGGGGCGCATCCTCCGCCGCCACCGTGATGTCGAACGAAGCCTCCGTCTCGTCGCCATCGCCATCGCGCGCCGTCAAGGCATAGGAGGCCGTCGCCGTCATGGCGGCAGGCTTGCCAGAGATCGTCCGCGTGGCGGCGTCCCAGGAAAGGCCCTGGGGCAGCGAAAGCGTCGTCGCCGCCCCCGGCCCGGTCAGCGCATAGCTCACCGTGCCATCGCCGCGGGCCGCCGGCAGCTGCGCGCTCACGGTCATGCCGGCGACCCAATGTTGGTCCAAAACCCTCGCCGCAAACGAAGGCTGGGTATCGTTCACCCTGTGGTCGGCACCGACGGTGATGGCAACGCCGTCCAGCCTCAGCGATGCGGCCAGCGCGCCATTGGCGCTCCTGATGCTGCCGCCGTTCAGCGTCAGCGCATCGGCGGCGATCTCCAGCCCGCCACCGTCGAAATCCCCCGCGGCCACGGTGTATGTGAACACGACCTGGTTGCCCATGGTGAACGAATAGTCCGCCTGGCGAACGCTGCCGCCGATGTTGAGCGCCAGCCGCGGCTTGGGCGTCTCGGTCACGATGACGCGCTTGTCGAACAAGACCACCGCAAAGATCGTGTCGCCCGTCTTATAGTTGCCGTCGAATCCTTGCCGCTGCTGCGGGGCCCCCTGCGAGTACAGCTCCCACTTGGGCAGCCACAATCCCGTCGGCTTGGGCGCATTGGCATCCGCCACCGTGATCCCGAACGAAAGCCGCGCCTCGTCGCCATCGCCATCGCGCGCCGTCAAGGTGTAGGAGTTCGTCGCCGCCATGCCCCCGGGCTGGCCCGAGATCGTCCGCGTGGCGGCGTCCCAGCTAAGGCCCTGGGGCAGGGAAAGCGTCGTCGCCGCGCCCGGCCCGCTCAGCGCATAGCTCAGCGTGCCATCGCCGCTGCTGGCCGCCGGCAGCTGCGCGCTCACACTCGTGCTGGCGATCCAGTGCTGGTTCAAAACCTTCGCCGTCCCGAACGAAGGCCGGGCATCGTTCACCGCATGGCCGCCAGCGGTGGCGATGGCATGGCTGCCCAGGTCCAGGCCGGCATCGACAGGGTTAAGGCCCGTCGTCCTGATGCTGCCGCCGTTCAGCGTCAGCGCGCCGGCGCCGATGGCGATCCCGTCGCCGTCGAAATCCGCCGCCGCCACCTGATAGCGAAAGCTCACCGTTTCGTCGGAAACCGATTGGAACGCCGCCTGGCGCGTGGTGGTGCCGATGGCGATGGCCAGCTGCGGCGTGCCCGTCACCGCCACCGCAAAGCCGAACGTCACCTCAACATCGATGTTCTCGCCGGTCTTGTAGCTGCCCCCCGCCGCCGGGCTGGAGGCGATGGCAACCCCGCTCACCGTCGCCAGGCGGCCCTGCTCCCCCTCCGCCCCCCGGTCCTGCGCTACCGCCGGCGTCGCACCGGCCCACAGCCAGACCGCGCCCACCAGGCCGGCGGCCGCGAACACCCGCCAGCCCCGCCCGGCTGCGCGCCATTCACGAACGTCGCCCACACCGGCAACCTTCGCTCGCGCCCGAAAACACGGCGCGGGAACGGCAGGCATAGGAATGGCAGGCGCGGGGGGGGGGGGGGGGGGGGGGGGGGTAAATCGGGCCGAAGCGACCGCCCCACGGCAAGCCGCCATGGCTGCTACATGACAACGGCGGAGACCGAGCGCCTCCGCAAGATCGAGCAACAAAAACAACATGGCGGCGAAAGAAACCCGATGGCGGGCGATCCTTGCGCTGTGACAGATGGGAGCATGTTACACCGCCACAAAATTTTCGCAAACCCCCTTCATCCCCAGCTCAGCAGCACGCCCTCGTGCTGCATATGTGATGAGTCGGCACGCCCGCGTGCTAAGCTGGCGCCCCATCCACCATGCGGGCCACGCCATGCGCATCCTGGTGATAGGCGGCGGCGGCAGGGAACACGCCCTGTGCCGGGCCATCGCCGCTTCGCCGCTGACAACGGCGCTCTATTGCGCCCCCGGCAACCACGGCATCGCCGCCCAGGCCGAAACCGTGGCCATCGCGGCCGACAACATCCCCGCCCTGATCGCCTGGGCGCGCGCCAACGCCATCGATTTCGTCGTGCCGGGCCCAGAGGCGCCGCTGGCCGCCGGCATCGTCGATGGCATGGAGGCGGCCGCCATCGCCTGCTTCGGCCCCTCGGCCGCCGCCGCCAGGCTGGAAAGCTCCAAAAGCTTCATGAAGCAGGTGGCCGCCGCCGCCGGCATCGCCACCGCCCCCTGGCGCCGCTTCACAGACGCCGCCGCCGCCCGCGCCCATGTAGAAGCGGCCGGGACGCCCATCGTCATCAAGGCCGACGGCCTGGCCGCCGGCAAAGGCGTCACCGTAGCCACCGACCTGGCCCAGGCGCGGCGCGCCATCGACGCCGCCCTGATCCACGACGCCTTCGGCCCGGCCGGGCGCAGCCTGGTGATCGAGGAATGGCTGGAGGGCGAAGAGGCCAGCTTCCACGCCCTGGCCGATGGCGCCCACCTGCTGCCCCTGGCCACCGCGCAGGACCACAAGCGGGCCGGCGAAGGCGACAGCGGCCCCAACACCGGCGGCATGGGCTGCTATTCCCCCACCCCGGCGCTCACGGCAGCCGCCCGCGAGCAGGTGATAGAGGCCGTGCTGAAGCCCACCTTGCGCCACATGGCGGCCCAGGGCGCGCCGTTTCGCGGCGTGCTCTATGCCGGCCTCATGGTCACGCCCACCGGCCCACGGCTGCTGGAATACAATGTCCGCTTCGGCGATCCCGAATGTCAGGCCATCCTGGCCCGCCTGGTCTCCGATCCGCTGCCGGCGCTGATCGCCAGCCGCGACGGCGAGCTCGCCCATATCGACCTGCGCTGGCGCAGCGAAGCCGCCCTGACGGTGGTGATGGCCGCCCGCGGCTATCCCGGCCCCCATGCCACCGGCACCGCCATCGCCAGGCTGGAGGCGGCAGAGGCCATCCCCGGCGTCACCATCTGCCACGCCGCCACCAGGCGCGGCCCCGGCGGCTGGCAGGCCGCCGGCGGACGGGTGCTCTCCATCACGGCCCTGGGCGCCGATCTCGCCGCCGCCAGGGAACGGGCCTATCGGGCGGTGGACCGCATCCACTGGCCGGACGGCTTCTGCCGCCGCGACATCGGCTGGCGGGCGCTGGCCGGGGCGCCGCCGCCCTAGGCCGTCAGCGGCGCAGGTCAGCGACGCAGACTGGCGAAAAATTCCTGCAACAGCGCGGCCGAGCGGCGCTCGTCGATGCCGCCGATCACCTCCGGGCGATGGCGCCAGCCCGGCGCGTCGTAAAGCCGGACGCCGTGATCCACCGCCCCGCCCTTGGGATCGGCGGCGCCATAGCACAGCCTGGCGATGCGCGCCTCGGCGCAGGCGGCGGCGCACATGGCGCAAGGCTCCAGCGTGACATACAGCGAGGCGCCGTCCAGCCGATGGCGCCCCAGCGCGGCGCAGGCGGCCCGCAGCGCCAGGATTTCGGCATGGGCCGTGGGATCGCCCAGGGCGCGCACCCGGTTGCCGGCCGCCGCGATCTGCCGCCCCGCCAGCGCCACCACGGCGCCCACCGGCACCTCGCCGGCCGCAGCCGCCGCCTCGGCCTGCCGCAGCGCCTCGGCCATGAAGCCCTCCGCCATGGCCGCCACTCTTGCACGCGCCAGGCGCTGCCGCCACCATGACGCCCGCCGCGCCGCACCAGCGCCAGCCCGCCCAGAGGCACAGCATGACCCAACGCCCGCCGCTGATCGGCCTCACCCTGGACGAAGAGCAAGGCGGCGGCTATTCCGACCTGCCCTGGTATGCCATCCGCCGCAACTACATGGCGGCGGTGGCGGCGGCCGGCGGCCTGCCGGTGGCCATCGGCCACGAGCCGGGCCTCGCCCCCGCCCTGCTGGACGCGCTGGACGGCCTCATCGTCACCGGCGGCGCCTTCGACATCGACCCGGCCCTGTTCGGCGCCGAAACCCGCCATGCCAGCGTTTTTACCAAGGAACGGCGCACCCGCTTCGAATGGGAGATCGCCACCGGCGCGCTCGCCCGCGACCTGCCGCTGTTCGGCATCTGCGGCGGCCAGCAGCTGCTGAACGCGGTGCTGGGCGGCACCCTGATCCAGCACATCCCCGACGCCGTGGCGCCCTGCCTGCAACACGAACAGCCCAACCCCCGCAGCGAAGCCGGCCACCCGGTGGCGGTGGCGCCGGGAACCCTGCTCCACCGCATCGTCGGGCGCGACCGGCTGGACGTCAACAGCGCCCACCACCAGGCGGCCGATGCTACCGGCCAGGGCGTGGCGGTGAACGCCCGCGCCCCCGACGGCGTCGTCGAGGGCATCGAGCATCCCGGCTACCGCTTCTGCCTGGGCGTGCAATGGCATCCCGAATACCACATCTCGGAAGGCGACCGCCGCCTGTTCGCAGCCTTCGTCGCCGCCTGCCGCACAGGATAAATGGGGGCTGAGCGGGGGATGAGCGAGCGCATCGCCAGGCGCCTCGCCCAGGCCGGCATCGCCTCGCGCCGCGAGGCCGAACGCATGATCGCCCAGGGCCGGGTGGCGGTGAACGGCGTCCCCCTGGCCTCGCCCGCCAGCGCCGTCGCCCCCGGCGATGCCATCACCGTCGATGGCGAGGCCATCGGCCCGCGCCCGCCGCTGCGCCTGTGGCGCTTTCACAAGCCGGCCGGCACGGTGGTGACAGCCAGCGACGAGCGCGGGCGCAAAACCGTGTTCCAGCTGCTGCCGGCAGCCATGCCCCGCCCACTGGCCGTCGGACGCCTCGACATCGCCTCCGAGGGCCTGCTGCTCTTCACCAACGACGGCGCCCTGGCCCGCTGGCTGGAGCTGCCGGCCACCGGCTGGGCCCGGCGCTATCGGGTGCGGGTGCGCGGCCACCCCACGGCGGCCACCGTCGCCGCCCTGGGCCGCGGCATGACCGTAGATGGCATCCGCTATGGCCCGGTCGAGGCGCGGGTGGACCGCCGGAACGGCGCCAATGCCTGGCTCACCCTGGTGCTGCGCGAAGGCAGAAAACGCGAAATCCGGCGCCTTCTGGCGGCGCTGGGCCTGGACGTCAACCGCCTGCTGCGAACCGCCTACGGCCCGTTTCAGCTGGGCAACCTGAAACGCGGCGCCCTGCACGAGGTGCGCCGCCGCACCCTGGCCGAACAGCTGGGCCAGCGCTGGGCAGAGCGTCTGGCTGCGCCGGGCCGAGATGAGAATCCTTACGATGAGAATCGTTACAATGAGAATCGTCGCTGGGCGCCATAAGGGCCGCCGCCTGTGGGCGCCCGCCGGACGCGCCCTGCGCCCTACCGCCGCCAGGCTGCGCCAGGCGCTGTTCGATCTGCTGGCCCATTCCCTGGACTGGCGCGGCATCGAAGGGGCGCGAGTTGCCGATCTGTTCTGCGGCACCGGCGCCGTGGCCCTGGAGGCGCTTTCGCGCGGCGCCGCCCACGCCATCCTGGTCGATAACGCCCGCCCGGCCCTGGCGGCCGCCAGGCGCAATCTGGCGGCCCTGGGCGAGGATGGGCGCGCGACGCTGCTGCGGACCGACGCCACCCGCCCGCTGCCGCCGCCGGCGCTGGCCGCCGATCTGGCCTATCTCGATCCGCCCTACCGCCTGCCGGCCGCAGCCGCGGCCGCGCTGGGGCGGCTTCATGGCGCAGGCTGGCTGGCGCCGGGCGCGGTGGCGGCGGTGGAGCTTGCCCGCGAGGCCGCCTTCACGCCGCCGCCGCCCTTCGCGCTGCTGGACCAGCGCCGCCACGGCGCGGCCAGGCTGCTGCTGTTGCAGGCCTAGCGGCGCCCGAACAGGCGTTCGATATCGGCCAGCTTCAGCTCGATATAGGTCGGGCGGCCGTGGTTGCACTGGCCGGAATTGGGCGTCGCCTCCATCTCGCGCAGCAGCGCGTTCATCTCGGCCCCGTTCAGCCGCCGCCCGGCGCGCACGCTGCCGTGGCAGGCCATGGTGCCGCACACCTCCTGCAGCTTTTCGGCCAGCGACAGGGCGCGATCGTAGGCGGCCAGCTCGTCGGCCAGATCGGCGATCAGAGCCTTGACGTCGGTCTCGCCCAGCAGCGCCGGCGTCTCGCGCACCGCCACCGCCCCGGGGCCGAAGCGTTCCAGCACCAGCCCCAGCTCTGCCAGCTCGCCGGCGCGCTCTGCCAGCCGCTCGGCCGCCGCTTCGTCCAGCTCCACCACCTCCGGCAGCAGCAGCAGCTGGCGGGCGACGCCGCGCCCGGCGCGCTGGGCCTTCATGCGCTCATAGACCAGGCGCTCATGGGCGGCGTGCTGATCGACGATGACGATGCCGTCGGCGGTCTGGGCGACGACATAGGTTGCGTGCAGCTGGCCCCGCGCCGCGCCCAGGGGAAGGCGGGCGGCGTCTGCGGCCACATCTGCGCCACCGCCCGCCTCGACGCGCCCGGAGAGCGCGTCCGCCTCCGGAACCAGCGGCGCCTGGAGCGCACGATAGGCCGCGGCCTCCTCGCCCACGCCCGGCGGCCCGGCGGCGGCGGGGCGCGGCGCGCCCCGGCCCTGGGGCCTGACGCTGGCCAGCGCCTGGCCGGCCACGGCGGTGGAGGCGCGGTGGCCGGCGCCCGCCAGCGCCCGGCGCAGGGCGCCGGCCACCAGGCCGGAGATCAGGCGGGCATCGCGGAAGCGGACCTCTGCCTTGGCCGGGTGGACATTGACATCGACCGCCGCCGCCGGCAGCTCCAGAAACAGCGCCACCATGGGATGGCGGCCCGAGGCCAGCAGATCGCGATAGGCGCCCTTGACGGCGCCCAGCAGCAGGCGATCCCTGACCGGGCGGGCGTTGACGAACAGGAACTGGCCCTGGCTGGTGGGTCGGTTCAGCGTCGGCAGGCCGGCATGGCCGATGAGGCGGCAGCCTTCGGCTTCGGCCTCGACCGCCAGGGCGTTGTCGCGGAAGGCGGCGCCCAGCACGGCGCCCAGGCGGGCGAGGCGCATATCGAACATATCGCCCTTCTCGGCGCCCCAGCCCAGGCTGCGGCGGGCATCGAAGGCGAGCGTGAAGGCGATTTCGGGATGGGCCATGGCGAGGCGTTTGACGACATCGGCGACGGCGCCGTTTTCGGCCCGCTCGGATTTCAGGAATTTCAGCCGCGCCGGGGTGGCGAAGAACAGATCCTGCACCTCCACCGTGGTGCCTGCGGCGCGGGCGGCCGGTTGCAGCGGGCTGGCGCGCCCGCCGGCCACGGTCTGCTGCCAGCCGCTGGCGGCACCGCCGGCACGGGTGACGATGGCGAGCCTGGCGGCGGCGCCGATCGAGGGCAGCGCCTCGCCGCGAAAGCCCAGGGTGGCGATGGTGGCGAGGTCGTCGCCGGCCAGCTTCGAGGTGGCGTGGCGCTCCACCGCCAGCACCAGATCGTCCGGCCCCATGCCGCTGCCGTCGTCGGCCACGACGATGCGGCTTTTGCCGCCGCCATCGACGGCGATGTCGATCCGCCCTGCCCCGGCGTCGATGGCGTTTTCCACCAGCTCCTTGACCACCGAGGCCGGGCGTTCGATCACCTCGCCGGCCGCGATGCGGTTGACGGTGGCCTCGCTCAAGCGGCGGATGGCGCTCATGGCCCGCCAGCCCCCGGTGGCGGGCAGGCGGCGGCGAGCTTTTCGCGGGCGCGGCGCTTGCCATCCTCCACCGCCGGCTGGCCGAAGGGGCAGACGCCGATGGCGCCCGCCACCAGCAGCGTTTCGATCATGAAATGGGCGAACAGCGCCCCCATGGCCCGCGCGTCCAGACGCTCCAGCTCCAGGCGGCGCAGCGGCACGCCGGCGGCCGCCAGGCTTTCGCAGGTGGCCTCGCATTCGGCGGCGAACAGGGCGCCCAGGCTGCGGCCTTCCAGCCAGCCCAGCCGGGCGAGGCCGGAGGGCGGCAGCGGGAAGTTGTCGCCTGGCCCGGAAGGGGCGACGGGCGCGATCACGGTGACCATGTGGCGCCTGGCGCCGGCCAGCCACAGCTGCAGCTGGCTGTGCTGGTCGCCGGCCCCGGCGGCCGCCAGCGGCGTCGAGCCCTGGCCGCGCTTGCCCAGGCTTTCGCCCCACAGCTGGCACCACCAGCGGGCCAGCGGCGCCAGCCGGTCGCCATAGGGCATCAGCACCTGAACGCTGGCCCCGGGGGCGTCGTCCGCGCCCGCTTCGCCGGCCATGAGCGCGGCCGCGCCCAGGCCCGGCGCGCTTTCCAGGCCGTGGGCCAGCAGGTCGTCCAGGATTGCCGCCGCGCCCTGGCGCACCGCCGCCGCATCCAGGCCGGCGATGGCCGCCGGCAGCAGGCCCGCCAGCGTCAGCGCCGAGAAGCGGCCGCCGATATCGGGCGGATGATCCAGCACCGGCAGGGCGCGGCCATGGGCGATGGCGCGCAGCGCGCACGGCCCCGGCCCGGCGATGGCCGTCGCCCGCCCGCCGGCCCCGCCCGCCGCCAGCCAATCCAGCGCCAGCAGAAACAGGGCCAGGGTTTCGGCCGTTTCGCCCGATTTCGAGATGGCCAGCACATGGCTGCGGGCCGGATCGAGGTCCGCCAGCAGCCGCTGCCAGCTGACCGGATCGATGTTATCGACGATGTGGAGGCGCGCCCTGGACGGGGGCGCGATGGCGGCCAGGGCGGCGCCCGCCAGGCTGGCACCGCCCATGCCCAGCACCAGCACATGATCGCTGCCGCCCGCGATGCGCCGCGCCTCGCGCCCCAGGGCCGCCAGATCGGCCCGCTGACGCGCGATCGCCAGGCAGGGCATCTCGCCAGCGGCGAGCTGCTGGTGCAAGCGCGCCAGCGCCCGGGCCAGCGCCGGGCGGGCGGGGCCGGATGAAGCGCCGGATGGGACGCCAGATGGGACAATGGAGAGGCGGTAGCTCATCGCCGCTCCCGTGGTGAGGGGCGCTATTCTAGCCCCTGGCGCGGCGCGGGACAGGGGGCGCGCGGGGCGGGCGGAAGCTAGGGCAGCCGTGGCTGCGGCGCCCCCGGCTCCCAGACGGCGAGGGTTGCCGGATCTCTCTCCGCCTCGTTGCCCGCCGCCTGCCCGGCCTGGGCACCGGCATCGCCAGCCTCGTCGCCCGCCGGCCCTTCGAGGGGGGCCGCGCCCTCCGTCTCGTCTTCGTCGCCCACCCGTCCGGCCACCCTGCCGGTGTCCTCCTGCAGCCTGGCCTCTTCCTCGCTGCGCGCGACATTGGCCACCACCGTGACCTCCACCTCCGGATGCGGCCTGGCCACCACCCGGTGCAGGCCCAGGGTTTTGATGGGGCGGGGCAGGACCACGGCGCGGCGGTCGATCTCGAAGCCCAGCGCCGCCAGGCCGTCGGCGATGTCGCGCGCCTTGACCGAGCCATAGAGCTGCAGATTGTCGGCGGCCTGGCGGATCAGCGCCACATGCGCGCCTTCCATCCCCCCGGCCAGGTTTTCGGCGGCGGTGCGGCGGGAGGCGTTGCGGGCCTCGCGCTGGGCCCGTTCGGCCTCGAAGCGGGCGATGTTGGCCTTGGTTGCGCGCAGCGCCTTGCCCTGCGGTATCAGGAAGTTGCGGGCATAGCCGGGGCGCACGCCGACCACATCGCCCATCCCGCCCAGCTTTTCGATCCGCTCCAGAAGAACGATGTCCATCTACTCCTCCATCCCGGCGCCGAAGCGCTCGCGGAAACCGGCCCAGCATTCGACGAAACCGACGGCCGCGAAGGCCAGCGCGCCGAAAGGCTGGAACACCAGCACCAGCATGTAACAGCCCGCCAGCACCAGAGGCTGGGCACCGATGCCGCGCGTGAGCGCGTGCAGAACGGCGAGCCCCTGTAGCAGAAAACCGGCACCCAGGACCAGCAGGAATCCGGTGAGCAGGTGAACGGCGAAGGCCGCCGGCCCCTGGCGTTCGGCCAGCGCCATATCCAGGGCGAAGGCGGCAGCGGCCAGCGCCACGGCCAGGACGGAAAGCCAGGCCGGCAGCCGCAGCCGCCAGAAGGCGGGCGCCGGGCGGCGCGGGACGCCGGCGCTTCTCACCAGCCCCTGGGCCAGCGCGCCCAGGGCGGCATGGGCCAGCATGACGGCGGCGACGATGGCGCCCAGCACCAGCGAATCCCACAGATCGACGATGGCGGCGATGGCGGCATCGTCTTCGGGCGCGGCACCATAGGCGGCCACCATCAGCGCGGCCAGGCGTTCGCGGACCAGGCCGGCCAGGCCGGCATCGCCCGAAGCCAGGGCCAGGGCGGCGATGGCGACCTGGACCAGGCCGACGGCGATCAGCGCCAGGGCCAGAGCGGAAGCGGACCGCCAGACGGGTTCCAGCGGCTGTGCGCCGGCGGCGGGGGCAGAGGGCGCGACCGCCAGATGGGCCAGCAGGAAGGCGGGCATGACGAAGGCGACGCTGAACACGCTGGCGGCCAGGGGATCGCCATAGAGCGTGGCGCCCGCCACCGCCAGCGCCCCCGCCCCGCCCGCCGCCAGCGAACCCCAGCCCAGGCCGGCGACATAGATCGGCAGCGGCGAGGCCAGGGCCAGAAAGGTGCCCGCCAGCGAGAGGCCCAGCCCGGCGCCGATGAAGAACAGCAGCGCCGAAGCCGCCCCGGCCGTGACCGCGGCCGCGAAGGCGTGCAGCCTGGCCATGGCGCCGGGGCGGGCGCCCTGCGGCCTAATGGGCGATATAGGGCAGCAGCGCCAGATAGCGGGCCCGCTTGATGGCGCGGGTCAGCTCGCGCTGCTTCTTGGCCGAGACGGCGGTGATGCGCGAGGGGACGACCTTGCCGCGCTCGGAGATGTAGCGTTGCAGCAGCTTGACGTCCTTGTAGTCGATGGCCGGCGCGCCTGCGCCGGAGAACGGGCAGGTTTTGCGGCGGCGCCAATAGGGCCGGCGGGGTGCCATGGCCATCAGCCTTCTCCCCCGTTGACGTTGCCGGCGTTGCCAGCGTTGTCAGCGGCGGCCGGCCCGGCAGCGGTGGCGGCGGGCGGTGCGATGGAGGGCTGCGCGGCGGGGGGCTGCGCGGCGGCGTCTTTTGCGGCGGCGGGGGCCTTCTCGCCGTCGCTGTCGCGCCGGATCGAGCGGTCGTCGCGGTTCGACTTGTTGCGCATCATCGGCGAGGCCTCCCGATCCAGGGCATCGACCCGCACCGAAAGATAGCGCAGCACATCGTCGCTGAAATGGAGGTTGCGCTCCAGCTCGCCCAGCGCCTCGGCCGAGGCCTCCACATTCATGAACACATAGTGGCCCTTGCGGTTCTTCTTGATGCGGTAGGCCAGCGATTTCAGGCCCCAGATTTCGGTTTTCGGCACCCGCCCGCCACGGGCGCGGACGATCTCCTCCATCTCGCCGGCCAGGGTCTCCACCTGCTGCGGCGAAGCGTCGGGGCGGACGATGAAGGTGCTTTCGTAGAACGGCATCGCGGCGTCTCTCGTGTTCCGGAATGGCACCGCCGGCGGGCGGCGGGCGCGCACTATAGCCGAAACCGCCGCCGGCGCAACGGCCTCTCCCGGCCCGGGAGAAGAGGAATTGTGGGGAATGGCGGGCGTCACATCCGGATCATCGCCAGCGTGGTCCAGCCTTTCAGCTCCAGCCGTCGGTCCAGGGCGAAGCCGGCCTGGCGGTAGCGCGCCGCCACGGCCTGGGCTTGGCCCGCCAGCATGCCGGAGAGGATGGCGACGCCGCCCTGCCTCAACAGCGCGGCGAGCTCTGCCGCCATGGCCAGCAGCGCCCCGGCGAACAGATTGGCCAGCGCAAGATCGAAGGGCGCGCGGGCGGCGACCTGCGGCGCCCCGCAGCCTTCGCCCTCCAGCACGGCGATCCTGTGGGCGGTGCCGTTGGCGGCGGTGGCGCGGCGGGCGAAGGCGATGGCGGCGGGATCGTTGTCGATGGCGATGACGGCGCAACGGTAGAGCTTCGCCGCGGCGATGGCGAGGATGCCGGAACCGCAGCCCACATCCAGCGCCGCGCCCGGGTGAAAGCCCCGCCGCCGCAATGCCGCCAGCGCCAGCAAACAGCCGCGGGTGGTGGCGTGCTCGCCGGTGCCGAAGGCGGGGCCGGCATCGATCTGGATGGGGATGCGCGCCCCATCCGGCGCCTCGCAATGGCTGCCATGCACCCAGAAGGGGCCGATGGCGAGCGGCGGAAAGGCGGCCGCCGTGGCCGCCACCCAATCGCGGGGCGCGAGCTGCGAGAGCTCCGGCCGCACCGCCGCGCCCAGGCGCTGGGCCAGGGCGGCAGCCAGCGCTGCACCGGCAGGGCGGGCCTGGAACAGGGCGGCGACGGTCCAGCCGTCGTCGTCTGCGAAGCTGGAAACGGCCATGGCGCCGGCCTCCTCGAAGGCGTCGCTGGCGGCCGCCGTCCCGTCCCGGGCGACGGTGACGCTGGCCTGCCACAGGGCGGCAGCGCTCATGCCGGCGTGACGAAGGCGGCCATCACCTTTTTGCGCCCGGCCTTGTCGAAGGCGATGTCGAGCTTGTCGCCATCGCCTCCCATCACCCGGCCATAGCCGAACTTCTGGTGGAAGATGCGGCTGCCCGCCGCCGGCACGGCGCCCCCCGCCACCGGCACCGCCGCCGCCTCGTCGTTCCCGAAGCTCTGGCGTCGCGCCTCGACGACGCGGCGCCAGCGACTCGCCTGCCCGTCCCGGGCCAGGCGATCTATGGCCGCCTGCCAGGGCCCGCCCCCGGCCGGGCCGGCCTGTTGGCGTTCGATGTGTTCGCCCGGCAGCTCGTCCAGGAAGCGCGAGGGGATGTTGGTCTGCCACTGGCCGTGCACCATGCGGTGGCCGGCATGGAGCACGAAGGCGCGCCGCCGGGCCCGTGTGAGGCCGACATGGGCCAGGCGGCGTTCCTCTTCCAGCCCGCGCTGGCCGTTCTCGTTCAGCGTCATCTGGTTGGGCAGCACGCCTTCCTCCCAGCCGGGCAGGAAGACGCTGTCGAATTCCAGCCCCTTGGCGCCGTGCAGGGTCATGATGTTGACCATGTCGTCCTGGCCGCCGTCTTCCGTGTCCATCACCAGGCCGACGTGATCGAGGAAGGCGGCCAGGCTTTCGAACTCCTCCATGGCGGAGACCAGCTCTTTCAGATTTTCCAGCCGCCCCTGGGCCTGGGCCGATGTGTCGCCGGTCCACATGGCGATCAGGCCCGATTCGTCCAGCACCATGCGGGCCAGCTCGGATGGCGGCAGCCGCACGACCGCGCCGCGCCAGCGGTCGATGGCAGCCACGAACGCCTTCAGCGGCTGGCGGCGCCGGGCCGGCAGATCGTCGCTTTCCGCCAGTGCCCTGGCGGCCCCCATCAGCGAGCGGCTGGCGGGGCGGGCGGCCCGGTGGAGATCGTGCAGGGCGCGTTCGCCCAGGCCGCGCCGGGGGGTGTTGACGATGCGCTGAAAGGCGAGATCGTCGCCATCGCGCTGCAGCAGGCGGAAATAGGCGACGGCGTCGCGAATCTCCAGCCGTTCGTAAAAGCGCAGGCCGCCCACCACCCGGTAGGGCACGCCGATGGCCAGCAGCCGTTCTTCGAAGGCGCGGGTCTGGTAGCCGGCGCGCACCAGGATCGCCATCCGGTTCAGGCGGTGGCCGTCGCGCTGCAACGCTTCGATGCGCTCGCCGACGGTGCGCGCTTCCTCGGCCTCGTCCCACACGCCCTGCACCCGCACCTTCTCGCCCGCCTCGCCGCCGGCCGCCCGCAGCGTCTTGCCGAGGCGCGAGCGGTTGTGGGCGATCAACCCCGAAGCGGCCCCCAGGATATGGGCCGTGGAGCGGTAGTTATGCTCCAGCCTGACGATGCGGGCGCCGGGAAAGTCCTGCTCGAAGCGCAGGATGTTGCCCACCTCGGCCCCGCGCCAGCCATAGATCGACTGGTCGTCGTCGCCGACGCAGCAGATGTTGTGACGCCCCTGGGCCAGCAGCCGCAGCCACAGATACTGGGCCACATTGGCGTCCTGATATTCGTCCACCAGCAGATAGCGAAAGCGGCGCCGATAGCCTGCCAGCACATCGTCATGGCCGCTGAACAGGTTGAGGCACAGCAGCAGCAGATCGCCGAAATCGGCCGCGCCGATCTCCGCAAGGCGGGCCTGATAGGCGCGATAAAGGTCCAGCGCCCGCCCGTGGGCAAAGTCGCCCGCCTCGCTCGCCGGCACCTTGTCCGGCGTCCAGCCGCGATCCTTCCAGCGGGCGAGGATGGTCGCCAGCACCCGTCCGGGCCAGCGTTTCTCGTCGATGCCGGCCGCCTCGATCACGGCCTTCGCCAGGCGCTTCTGATCGTCGCTGTCGATGATGGCGAAGTTCGGCCGCAGGCCCGCCAGCTCGGCATGGCGGCGCAGGATGCGGGCGCCGATGGCGTGGAAAGTGCCGAGCCACATGCCTGCGACAGCCTGGCCGATCAGCCCGGCGACCCGCCCGGACATCTCGCGGGCCGCCTTGTTGGTGAAGGTGACGGCCAGCACCTGGCCCGGCCCGGCCCGGCCGGTCGCCAGCAGATAGGCCAGCCTGGAGGTGAGCACCCGCGTCTTGCCGGTGCCGGCGCCCGCCAGCACCAGGACCGGCCCTTCGGTAGCCTTCACCGCCTGGCGCTGGGCTTCGTTCAGCGTCGCCAGAAGATGGCTGCCCGCCTCTTCCGCCCGCCGCTCGCCACCGTCGCCCGGCCCGCATGACGGCGGCGAGCGGGGATCGGGGGCGTGTCGCGATATCTCCGCCATGCCGGAACCTAGCACAAACGCGCCGCCCGCGAAGCGCGCCGGCCGGGGGCGGGCTTGCGCCCGGGGGCGGTGGCCGTGCACTCTCGCCACCCGCCACCGCCACGAAATGGCCATGACGACCGGCCAGGGTGGCGGCGGTTTTCGCTGGCGGCGGACCGCCAGCCGCATAAAGTGCCACCGTGGGCGCCACGATGGCGACGACAGGTGAGGCCCGAGCTTGCGCACGACCCTGATCGTTCTTGCGGGCCTTGTCGCCGTTGTGGCGGCCGCCGTGGCCGTGCTGCTGCTGGTCTTCGACCTCAACGACTACAAGAGCGAGATCGAGGCCAGGCTGGAAGCGGCGACCGGGCGCCAGGTCACCGTCGGCGGCGACATCTCCTTTGCCCTGGTGCCGGAGATCGCGCTTTCCATCGAGAATGTCACCGTGGCCGGCGCGCCTTCCGGTTCGGGCGCGCCCTTCCTGCAGCTCCCCCGGGTGCTGGCATCGGTGGCGCTGGGGCCGCTGATATCGCTGGAGGTGGCCATCCAGCGCGTGCGCCTGGTGCGGCCCGCCATCGTGCTGGAGAGCGGCGGCGACGGCCCGGCCAGCTGGGAGATCGCCGGCGGTGGCGACGGTGACAGCGGCGGCGGGGCGGCGGCCATGTCCATTTCCATCGCGCGGGTCGATCTCGAACAGGCGCGTATCGAATGGCGCGACGGCGCCCGGCGCCTGGCCTTCGAACGGATCGACCTCAGGCTCGACGCCGGTGGGCGCGACGGCCCCTTCGATCTGCGGGCAAGCTTCCTCCACGCCGGTCACCCCTGGCGGCTGGATGCGGAGATCGGCCGCATCTCCCGCCCCCAGCTGGCCGTGAACGCGCTGCTGGCATCCGGCGAGGAGGCGTCTGTGAAGATCGCGGGCGCCGTGACGCTGGCCGCCGGCGCTGCCGCCTTTGCCGGCCAGGTGGAGGCCGAGGCCGCCCATGCCGGCCTGCCGCTGGCGCTGGCCGGGGTGGCGGCGGGTGCCGATGCCGGCCCGCCGCTGGCGGCCGATGCCTCTCTGTCGCTCTCCGCTGCCGGCGTGGCGCTCTCCGACCTGGCGCTGCGGCTGGGCGAAAGCCAGGCCACCGGCACCGCCTCCTTCGCGCCCCGGCAGGGCGGCACCCTGGCGCTCGCCTTCAACCGTCTCGATCTCGATGCCCTGCTGCCGCTGCTGGCTGCGGCCGCCGGCGATGGCAACGACGATGGCGGCCAGTCGGCGGCAACGCTCCCGCCCGATCTCCGCCTGCATGCCGAGCTTTCGGCCGATGCCGTCATCTGGCGGGGCGCGCCGCTGCGCCGGGCGCATCTCGACCTCGCGCTCGCCGATGGAAGCTGGCGCCTGGAACGGGCCGAGGCGCTGCTGCCCGGCGGCACCGCCGTTGCGGCCACGGGCCAGATCGCCATGGAGGACGGGCAGCCCGTCTTGCGCGGTCCGCTGCGGGCCAGCTCCGACAATCTGCGCGCCACCCTGGCCTGGCTGGGCCTCGATCCGGCGGGCGTGCCCAGGGATCGGTTGCGGCGCTTCGCGCTCACCGCCCGGCTGGCCGCCTCGCCCGGCGCGCTGGCCGCCCGGGAGATCGAGCTTGCCCTCGATTCGTCGCGCCTGACGGGTGCGGCCTCCATCGCCTTCGGCAGCGTGCCCGCCGTGGCCGCCACCCTGGCGGTGGACCGCGTCAACCTCGATGCCTATCTGCCACCGGCGGGCGACGGCGAGACGACGGGCGGGGCGGCCGCGTTCACGGCACCGCCGCTCGATCTGGCCCTGGATGGGCGCATCGAGGCGCTCACTTGGCGCGGCCTGGCGCTGGGCGGGGTGACCGCCGCCGGGAGCTGGCGCGACGGGCGGCTGGAGCTGGAGCGGCTGGGCGCCGACGACATCGCCGGCGCCTCGCTGCGGCTGGCCGGCAGCCTGGATACCGACACCGGACAGGTGGCGCTGACGCTCGCCGGCGAGGCGGACGATGCCGCTGGCCTGCTGCGGCTGGCCGGGGCCGGGGCGGGGCTGGCGGGCGCCCGCCTGGGCAAGGTGGAGATGGAGGGCGAACTCCACGGCGAGGGCGGGCGCTTTGCGTTGCGGCAACGGCTGGCCAGCGCATTGGGCACGGCCGAGCTGGCCGGCACCCTGGCCCATCCCCTTACCGCGCCGGCCTTCGACGGGCGTCTGGAGGTCAAAGGCGCCAGCACCCGCGCCCTGGCGGCCGCCTTCGCGCTCACCCTGCCCGGCGCGGGCGATTCCGCCTTCGCTGTCGCGGCCGACATCGCCGCCGACACGGCCCGGCTCGCCTTCGACGGCACGGCGGAGGCCCTGGGCGTCGGTGTCCAGGCCAGCGGCAAGCTGGAGGGCCTGGACCGGGCGGGCGGCTTCGACCTCGAGCTTCGCGCCGACCACCGCGAACTGGCCCGTCTGCTGGCCGACCTCGGCGCCGGTGGCGACAGCGCGCTGGGCGCCGCCGCCCTGAAGCTGTCGGCGGCGGGGAATGGCGAGCGCATCGACGCCGTCCTGGCCCCGTCGCGGCTGGGACCAGCGGCGCTGGAAGGCACGCTGGCGGCGGCCTTCGACGGGCCGCGCCCCTTCATCGAGGCCAGGCTTCAAAGCGGTGAGCTGGCGCTCGACCCCTTCCTCGCCGCCCTGCGCTCGCCCGGCGCGGACGGAAAGGGCGATGGCGAGAACGGTGGCGCGGCGCGGCGGGAGGACGGAACCATCCGCCTGGATGCGCTGCGCGCCGTCGATGGCCGGCTGGAACTCGCCGCCAGGCGGCTGTCTCTGGACGCGCTGGCGCTCCAGGACGTCAGCGCCGCAGCCGTCATCGCCGATGGCCGGCTGACGCTGGAACGCTTCGAGGGCAACCTGTTCGGCGGGCGCATGGCGGCCACCGGCAGCGCCGAGGCGGGCGCACCGCAGCGCTTCGCCGCCACCCTGGCCCTGGAGGACGCCGACATGGCGCAGATCGCGGCCATGGCCGCCGCCAGCGAGGCCGTCGGCGGGCGGCTTTCCCTGGCTGCGGAGCTCGCCAGCGAAGGCCGCACGCACAGCGCCATCGTCCAGGCGCTGGCCGGCAGCGGCAACATCGCCTTGCGCGAAGGCTGGCTGGAAGGCTTCGATCTCGCCGCCATCGGCGAGCGCCTGGAAGGCCTGGACGACCCGATCGCCATCGCCGAACTGCTGGCCCAGGCGACCGCCGGCGGCCGCACCCCCATCGACGAGATTCGCGCCAGCTTCGAGATCGCCGGCGGCGTCCTGCGCTCGCAGGATGTCACGGCCCGGCTGGCGGGCGGCGAGGGCGAGGCGCAGGCCGCCATCGACCTGCCGCGCCGCCACATCGACCTGCAAGGCAGCGCCCGGCTGACCGCCAGCGACGACCTGCCGGCCTTCCCCATTGCCATCGCCGGCCCCTTCGCCGAACCGGAGTTCGCCCTGGATACGCGCCCGCTGCAAGGCTTTCTGGTGGAGCGCGCCGCCGGCGCCGTCCTGGGCACGATGGGCGGCGATCAGCTGGAGGCGACGGGCGCGCTGCTGGAAGCGGTGGCGGGCGCGGCCAGCGGCGACGAGGATGCCGACCCAGCCGCCGCGGCCGGCGCCGCCATCGAAAGCCTGCCCGGCGCCGAGCCCCTGGCGGAAGGCGCCGGCACGCTGCTCGATCTGCTCTCCGGCGGCACGGGCGCGGCGCCGGAAAATGGCGCAAACGGCGGCGGCTCCAGCAGCCTGCTGGACCTGCTCTCCGGCGCGAATGGCAGCGGGGGCGAATAACCGGCACACCCCATGCGGCGCCACGAAGAGGCCGTGCCCCTCGAATCAGGGCAGCCCTTGCGCATGGTCTGGCGGTGGCCTGGGGTGCGCGTTCGAAGGAGTGTCCGGAAGAGGTCGGCCGTGAACGTCGCCAAGGCAGTCGACACTCTCACCGTCACCCGCGACCTCGAAGCTGCCGGCGTCGGCCGCCGCCAGGCCAGGGCCATCGCCGGCGCCATGCACCAGGTCGCCGGTGCCACCGACGACACGCTCGCCACCAAGGCCGACCTCGCCGCAGTCAAGGCTGACCTCGCTGCCCTCGCAGCGGCGAAATGCCCCCTCCGGCACGGCCCGCTCGATCCGCTCTCCGGCACCCAGCACCCAACACCGTCAGGGCGAAAAGCGTGATCGCAAGGCCAGGGCGTGGGCGGCGATGCCAGCGTCTTCATGTTGCGCCCAACCGTCGAGCAGCTCCCCATAGGAGCAGGCGGTGAACTTCACCTCGTCGCCGGCCACCTCGCTGGCGAAACGCTCGATCTCCCGGCGATGGCAAGCCTTGTCTTCGCTTGCGATCTCCCGCCCGCTTCCCGGCCAGGAGACCGGCTCGGCATAGAGATAAAAGAGGCAGGGAACGAGATGCGCCCCGCCCGGGCGGTGAACTTCGGTGCGCAAGGCAAAAGCGTGTTTGACAAGCTGGGCGGCATCGACAAACCCATAGAGGCGAGCGTCGTCGCGCAGGCGGTCGCGAACGGCCTCATAACCCTTCATGTTGCCACCCCAGCGCGGGCGCCAGTATGTTTCGCTGAAATGCGCGGGCGCCTTGCCCCGGAACGGCTCGAAGCGTTTGGATTCGATAGCGATCAGAAAGGTCGCAGTCGTGACCAGACCGTCCAGCCAGGGATGCCTGCCGCCACTCCAGGGAAAGCGAAGCTCGGCCTCCAGCGTCAGGTCGCGCGCCGGCCATCCTGCCTCCTCGCATCCCGGCAATGGCGGCAGCTTGTTCGCCCTCCCGAGGAAATATCCCAATGCGTTGGCAACCAGTGCGGATGAGGATTCGGGGTGGTCGAACTTGCCACTTTCGATCTCGTTGCCGAGGGCGTTGTTGTAGAGCTCCTCCACCAGCTTCCCCGGAACGCCGGGCAGAAAGCGTTCTTCCGTCATGGGCTGGACCACAATGTCGTCAATTCAAGAAAGGCGTCGCGTATCCTGCGCGCTTCGTTCGTCAGATCGTCCCGGTCACAGTGTTTCGTGGCTTCTCCCCCGTTCTTGAATGGCAGTTGCGAGAACCAATCCGGGAAGGCGAGGGCGTGGAGCGACATCGACAGGTGACCGTCGGTCTTTTCCTTGGCGAAAGCGCCGAGACGGGCGCCCGTGCGGGCGACGAGATCCTTCCCGTCGAAGCCATCGTAATATATCTTGGGCGCAATCACGCTCAGGGCGATGTGGTTCGCATCCATCAGCGGTCGGTTGGAAAGCGGCAATGCGCTGCGGTGAACGCGGCAGAAGAAGTAGATCATGCCATAGCGAACGACCTGCGACAGCGCATCGCAGGGCTCACCGCTTCCCCATTTCAACTCGATCAGGCTGGCACGCTTTTTCGATGCCAACCAATAGACGAGATCGACGGCGCTTCTTCTGTCTCTGGTCGGATGGAAAACGCCTGAAGCGGTGGGACACTGATTGAAATAGCATTGCGACATATGTTTCCGCTGTGCCAGCATCGCCACAGATTTCTCAAGGATGATTTCCGGATAGGGGTTGTGCGGAGCGATGCGTGTCGCACGCCGCAACTTCCACAGCTTTTCGGAACGCTCTATGGGTTTTCCGGTCCACTCCCGCTCCAGGCTATGGTAGATGCCTTCAGGATCGATGCTCATGCGTGCCATCCCTCTTGCTGCTCTGTTCCATCTTTCCTGCCTTGCGCGTCACGTCCGCCCCGCTCACAAAGGCGCATCGGCCAGCGCCTGGTCGATAACATGGCGCAGCAGGTCCACGATCTCGCCCAGTTCGGCGCGGCTGGCGTTGTAGGGCGGGGCCACGATCAGCTGGTCGCCCTTCTCGCCATCGACATTGCCGCCGGTGGGATAAACGATCAGCCCGTTGGCAAAGCCCGCCTTCATAACCCGCTGGAACATGGCCAGCGCCGGGTCGAAGGGCCGCTTCGTCTCCCGGTCCGCCACCAGCTCCAGCCCCTGGAGAAAGCCGCGCCCGCGAATGTCGCCGATATGGAGATGCTGGCCCAGCGCCTCTTCCAGGCGCCGCCGCAGCCAGGGGCCGTCTGCGGCCACCTTGGCCACCAGTCCGTCGCGTTCCACGATGCGCTGCACCGCCAGCCCGGCGGCGCAGGAGGCGGGATGGGCGGTGAAGGTGTGGCCGGTGGCCGGCAGGCCGTGTGCCCGGTAGATCGGCTGCGCCACCTTGCGCGAAAACAGGCAGGCGCCCAGCGGCAGATAGCCGCCCCCCAGCCCCTTGGCGATGGCCATCAGGTCCGGCTCGACGCCGTCATGTTCCAGGGCGCGCCAAGTGCCGCAGCGGCCGGTGCCGCACATCACCTCGTCGGCGATCGTCAGCACGCCGTGGCGATCACAAATGTCGCGGATGCGGCGGGCATAGCCATCGGGGGCGGGAACGGCGCCGCCGGCCGCGCCCACCACCGGCTCGAAGATGAAGGCGGCCACCTGCCGGGCGCCCAGGCGGCGGATCTCGTCGTCCAGCTCCTGCGCGCAGTGTTCGGCCACGTCCTGCGGCGCCACCCCCGCCGGCGGGCGATAGACATTGACGGGCGAAAGGTGGCTTGCCTCCAGCAGGGCGCCGAAATAGGGCGCCTGGCGTTGCAGAAAACCGGAGACCGAAAGCGCCCCCAGCGTGTTGCCGTGCCACGACCGCTGCCGGGAGATGAAGCGCCGCCGCGACATCTCGCCCCGCGCCGCATGGTATTGCAGCGCCAGCTTCAGGCAGGCCTCCACCGATTCCGAACCGCCGGTGGTGAAGATGACATGCTGCAGCTCGCCCCCCGCCTGGGCGCGCACCACATGCGCCAGCTCCTCGGCCGGGTCGTTGCGGAAATGGAAGCGATAGGCGAAGGCAACCTTCTCCAGCTGGGCGCGGATGGCTTCGCCCACCTCCTGGTTGCCGTGGCCGATGCAGGCGGTGGCCGGCCCGCCAGAGGCGTCGATATAGCGCCTTCCCTCCCGGTCCCAGAGATGGATGCCCTTGCCCCGGGCGATCCTGGGCAGGGCGGCAAGCGGGTCGTCGATCATGCCGGGCTCCCCGGGCAGGCCGCCATTCTTCTACCCCATCGCCAGGGATGCGGCCATGGCTGCTCCGCGCCGCATTGACCGCCCCCGGCAGCCCCCCTATACCCGCCCGGCCACACGATGGGGGAGGATGGCGGTGATCGCCCTGGACGCAACCCTGGCGGCGCGGGTGGAAAGATTCGCCCAACGCGCGCTGGCCGACGCCTGCCGCTGGGAGATGGAACGGCGCTATCCCGCCGAGGCGATGGAGATCGCCGGCGAGGAGGGGCTGACCGGCCTGATGACCCCCGCCCAGCGCGGCGGCCTGGGCCTTTCCCGGGCCGGGATGGCCGCGGTGCTGGAACGCCTGGGCCGCCACGACATGGCCTTTTCCTTCGCGCTCAGCACCCATTCCAACGTCACCGCCGCCATCGCCATGGCCGGTTCCGAAGGCCAGCGCGCCCGCCATCTTCCCGCCCTGCTGTCCGGGCAGACCGTCGCCGCCTTCCTGCTGACCGAGCCGGAGGCCGGCAGCGACGCCGCCGCCATCGCCACCCGGGCGCGGCGGGACGGCGACGGCTGGCGCATCGAGGGCGAAAAGGCATGGGTGACCAGCGGCGTGGCGGCGGGCCTGCTGATGGTGTTCGCCCAGACCGATCCCGCCCTGGGCGGGCGCGGCATCGCCGCCTTCCTGGTCGAAGGCGATGGCGACGGGGTGGAGCGGCTCGCCCCCTATGCCACCCCGGGCGGCCATGCGGCGGGGGTCAACGGCATGCGCTTGCAGGTTCGCGTCGGCGACGATGCCATGATCCTGGCCCCCGGCCAGGCCTTCAAGGGCGCGCTGGCGGCCATCGACACGGCGCGGCTGGCGGTGGCGGCGATGTGCTGCGGCGTCATGGCCTCGGCGCTGGAACACGCGCTGGCGCGGGTGGGCGCGCGCCACGCCTTCGGCCAGCCGCTGAGCAGCCTCCAGGGCCTGCAATGGATGCTGGCCGACGCCGCCACCGGCCTGGAGGCCGCGCGCCTGCTGGTCGCGGCGGCGGCGGCGAAGCTCGACAGCGGCGCGGGGGCAAGCGTCGCCTGCGCCCACGCCAAGAAGTTCGCCACCCGCGCCGCCTGGCAGGCGCTGGGCGATTGCATGCAGGCCATGGGCGCCCACGGTTTCCGCCTCGATGCCGGCCACCCGCTGGCACGCCACCTGGCGGCCGCGCGCATGGCCCAATGGATCGACGGCACCACCGAAATCCAGAACCTGGTGATCGCCCGCGACCTGCTGCACCGCGCCGCTGGCGGCGCCCGCCCGTAACGGCCCCTGCCCCATCTTCTCGAAGCGATTGGCGCACCCCGGAGGATTCGAACCCCCAACCTCCTGATCCGTAGTCAGGTGCTCTATCCAATTGAGCTAGGGGTGCGCCGGCCGCCAGCGTTGTCGCCAGCGGGGCGGGAACCTTAGACCGGGCGGCCACAGATCGCAAGCGGGCGGAAGCGTCCCAGGGCCTTGCGGGTGCGGCGTCAGCCCGCCAGCCAGTCGCGGTAGCAGATCGCCTCGCCCAGGGTTTCCGCCGCCACCATGGCCCGGCCCACGGCGCGGGTCAGGCAATCGGCGGCCAGCGCGCCTATGGCGCCCAGCGTCGCGGCGCCCACAGCGCCGGGCCGGGTTCCCGATGCCAGACAGAAGACGGTGTCGCCGTCGAAGGGGGTATGGACGGGCCGGATCGCCCGCGCCAGGCCGTCATGGGCCATGATCGCCACCCGGCGGGCCTGGGCCGGCGACAGGCGGGCATTGGTGGCGACGACGGCGATGGTGGTGTTGGCGCCGGGAAAACCCTCCACCTCGGCGGCAAGCGCCATGTCGCCGGCCGGCAGGGCGCGGGGCGGCGACCCCATCTCGCCCTGCTGTTCGAACAGCGCCGCCCACAAGCTGCGACTGCCGGGGATCACGGTGGACCCGACGGCGTTGACGGCCACCAGCGCCCCCAGCTGAAGGCGCCCTGTCACCGCCGAAGCGCTGCCCAGCCCGCCCTTGAGGGAACCGGCGGTGGCGCCCAGCCCGGCCCCGGCATTGCCCAGCGCGAAATCGCTGGCCGCCGCCTGGGCCGCCAGCCAGCCCAGGCGGCGATAGGGCGGGCACGTGCCCCAGCCCTTGTCGCCGCCATTGGCAAGATCGAACAGGATTGCCGCCGGCACGATGGGAACCCTGGCGCCTGCCACCTCCAGCCCGCGGCCCCGGGCCGCCAGCCAGGCCATGACGCCGCCGGCCGCATCCAGCCCGAAGGCCGAGCCGCCGGAGAGCACGACGGCATCGACCGCCTCCACCAGGCAGGCCGCATCCAGCGCCTCGGTCTCGCGGGTGCCGGGGGCGCCGCCGCGCACATCGACGCCCGCAACGCAACGCCCCGGCGCCAGCACCGCCGTGGTTCCCGTGCGCGCCTTCGCGTCTTCGCCATGGCCCACCAGGATGCCATCGACATCGCTGATCAGGTTGCGCTTTCCCGGCCTTGCCGCCCGCGTCGTCATCGGCCCTCCCGGCCCGCCGCTTGCGGCAGCACGCCCCGGCGGCGGACAATAGCATCGCCCATCTGTGAGAGCATCGCCCATGGCCCGCGCCACCCGCCTTTCCCGCCGCCGCCACGCCCGGCAAGGCCGGCATCCTGCCAGCGGCCCGGTGCCGGGCGCAGGCGGGCGGCGATGAACGCCATCGCCACCACCGTTTTCCTGAAGCGCGGCGCCCACCGGCGCATGGAGCAGGGCCACCCCTGGGCGTTTTCGAACGAGGTGGAGATGGACGGCGCGGCGAAGGCGCTGGCCCCGGGCACGCCGGTCCGGCTGGCCCGCTGCGACGGCAGCCCCCTGGGCGTGGCGATCTTCAACCCGCATTCGCTGATCGCCGCCCGCCGCCTGGACCCATCGCCCGATGCCCGCATCGACCGCGCCTGGCTTGGCCAGCGTATCGCCCATGCCGAGGCCCTGCGCCGGCGCCTGTTCGATCTGCCCTATTACCGGCTTGCCCATGCCGAAGCCGACGGCCTGCCCGGCGTGGTCATCGACCGCTACGACACCACCGCCGTCGTCCGCATTGCCACCGCCGGCATGGAGCGGCTGGCCGACGACATCGCCGCCGCCCTGATGGAACGGGCGGGCGCGCATCGGGTGGTGCTGCGGGGCGGCGGCACGGCGCGGCGGCTGGAGGGCCTGCCCGAAGGCGAGCGCGTGATCGGCCCGCGCCCGCAAGGCGCCATCGATGTGCTGGAAAACGGCCTGACCTACCGCGCCGACCCGCTGCTGGGGCAGAAGACCGGCTGGTTCTTCGACCAGCGCGAGAACCGCGCCTTCATGGCCAGGCTGGCCGACGGCGCCACCGTGCTCGATGCCTACAGCTATGCCGGCGGCTTCGGACTGGCCTGCGCGCGCGGCGGCGCCGCCCATGTCACCATGGTGGACCGTTCCGAACCGGCCCTGGCGCTGGCCGCCGAAGCGGCGGCGGCGGGCGGGCTGGCCGGACGCGTGACGATGGCGGCGGACGACGCCTTTGCCGACCTTGCCCGGCGGCGCGACCGCGGCGAAAGCTTCGATATCGTGATCTGCGATCCGCCGGCCTTCGTGCGCTCCAGAAAGCAGCTGGGCGCTGGCAGCCGCGCCTATCGCAAGCTGGCGAGGCTGGCCGGGCGTCTGGTGGCGCCGGGCGGCTTCCTGGCGCTTTCCAGCTGTTCGCACCACATCGACCGGGCGGCCCTTCTCCAGCAGCTGCGGCGCGGGCTGGACGATGCCGGGCGCGAGGGCGCCGCGATTCGCGAGGCGGGCGCCGGGCCGGACCATCCCATTCATCCTCATCTGCCGGAATCGGCCTATCTGAAATTCGTCTGCTTCAGTCTCGATCGGGCGGGGTGACGGCGCGCCGCCGCCCTAGCGCAGACGGGCCAGCAGCCGGACGATGCGCTTCATGCCGTCGCCGAAGACGCGCGGGGTATAGAAGCTGCCCGCCACGCGCTTGTTGATCTCGCCCATGGTGGGATAGGGCGCGATCTGGCTGGCCAGGGCGCCGATCCCCAGCCCGGCCGAGATCGCCAGCCCCCAGGGGCCGATCAGCTCGCCGGCATGGGCACCGACGATGGCGGCCCCCAGGATGCGGCCCCGCCCGGTTGCCACCGCCTTCACCAGGCCGGCGGTGCGCCGCTCGGCGATGGCCCGGTCGTTCTCCCGATAGGGGAAGCGCAGCACCCTGACCTCGCCATGGGCCTGGCGCGCCGCCTCCTCGCCCATGCCGACCTGGGCCAGCTCGGGATCGGTGTAGGTGACCCAGGGCAGGGCCTTCAGGTCCACCTTCGCTGGCAGGCGCAGCAGCGCGTTGCGGATGACGATGCCGGCGTGATGGTTAGCGAGATGGGTGAACTGGAAGCCGCCGGCGCAATCGCCGATGGCGAAGATGCGCCGATTCGAGGTGCGCAGGCGGGAATCCACCCGGATGCCGCCCCGATCGTGGACCACGCCGGCCGCCTCCAGCCCCAGCCCCGCCACATTGGCCTGGCGCCCGGCCGCCACCAGCAGATGGGTGCCTTCGCTGCGCCCGGCCTTGCCGTCCTTTTCGAAGGCGACCTCGATGCGGCCCGCCGCGCCGGCGACGCCCTGGATGGCGGCGTGCTCCACCAGCTCTACCCCGTCGGCCAGCAGGCTTTCCCTGACCGTCGCCACCAGTTCGGGATCGTCCTTGGGCAGGATCGTGCCGCGGTCGAAAACGGTGACGCCACAGCCCAGGCGGCGATGGGCCTGGGCCATTTCGCAGCCGATGGGGCCGCCGCCCAGGATCAGCAGCCGCTGTGGCCGTTCGGCGTTGTCGAACAGGGTTTCGTTGGTGAAGAACGGCACCCGGTCGAGGCCGGGGATGGGCGGGACGGCGGCGCGGCTTCCTGTTGCCACCACGAAGCGGCGCGCCCGGATCTGGCGGGTCTGGCGCCCGGCGGCCTCCAGCCTGTCGCGCCCGGTGAAGCGGGCGGTGGCGGCGATCACCTCGACGCCGAAGCCCTGGTAGCGTTCAACGGAATCGTTGGGTTCGATGGTGGCGATCGCCTCGCGCACATGGCGGTTCACGGCCGCGAAGTCGATCTCCGGTTCCACCGCCTTCACGCCGAAGGGGCCGGCATGGCGCATGGCGTGGGCGGCATGGCCGGCCGCCAGCAGCGCCTTGGACGGCACGCAACCGTAATTGAGGCAATCGCCGCCCATCTTGTGGCCTTCGATCAGGGCCACCCGGGCGCCCATATGGCTGGCGGCATAGGCGGTGGAAAGGCCGCCGGAACCGGCGCCTATGACGCAGAGATCGAAAGGCCGCTCGGTCATGCTCCCTCCTTCCGGCAGCGCGGACCCCGTCAGGGCGCCTGCCCGCCACCCCGGATGCGCCGCCAGACCACCGGTGCCAGCGCCACCGCCGCCAACCCCGCCATGCCCAGCAGGATTTCGGGATTGACGGCGCTTTCCAGCGAAAATTCCTCGCCACTGGCGAAGATGCCGCCCAGCCCGCTGCCGATGACATTATAGACGGCGCTGCCGGGGACGATGCCGATGAAGGTGGTGACGACGAACAGGCGTACGCGGACACCCAGGAAGGCCGGCACCAGATTGACGATGAAGAAGGGGAAGACCGGCATCAGCCGCAGGAACAGCAGATAGCTGAAGGCGTCGCGGTGAAAGCCTCGTTCCATGCGCCCGATATAGGGCCGGGCCTTGCGGCGCAGCGCCTCGCCGAAGGAGCTTTGCGCCGCCACGAACAGCAGGGTGGCGCCGCAGGTGGCGCCGGTGACCGTCAGCACCGTGCCCAGAAGCCAGCCGAACAGGAAGCCGCCCGTCAGCGACAGCAGCGAGGCGGCGGGAAGCGAGGCCGCCACCGTGATCGTGTAGGCGGCGACGAACAGCAGCACGGCCGCCACGCGGTTGTCGGCGACGAAGCCCTGGAGCTCGCGATAATGCTGGCGCAGGGTATCGAAGCTGGCGTAATCCTGCCCACCGGCGGCGAAGAACGCCACCAGCAGCGCCACCAGCACGGCGATGGGCAGCAAACGCTTTGCCCAGCCGGCGCTGGCCCGCCCCCCGCCCGCTTCCATCATGGCCCTGCCTTATCGCGTGCCGGCGCTGCCGGCGGCAGGCCCAGCCGCCGCGCCCTCATCCGCGCACCTGCCAGAGAACCTTCTCCAGGGCGTCTTGTTCGTTGCCGTCCACCAGGTTGAAGGCGATCTTGCGGGCGACCAGGAAATCGAAGATGCTTTCGTCCAGCATCAGCGATTGCGACTCGTCCTGTATCCGGCCTTCCTTGCGGTAGCGGAACCTTTCCGTCAGCAGGAAGAAGTTGTGGTTTTCGAATGTCCCGGCCAGTTCCAGCACCAGGGAACGGAACAGATCAAGGCCCTCGCCGGTGGTGAACAGGCCGTTGTTCTTCCGGTGGTAATCGGCATAGATCGCCGAGAGCAGCAGCGGCGAATCGGTGACGACATAATCCACCTTGCCCCTCAGCCGGTCGATATGGCGGTGCTGGCGAGCCAGGATATAAAGCTGGTCGCTTTCCAGGATGTTGAACCGCTCTTCCCACACCAACTCTTTGGCATATTCGGTCACATATTCGCAGTTCAGATTGTGCCTTTTCATCAGGTAGAAGAGGCCGGCCGAGGCGGTCGATTTCCCCATCCCCGGCCCGCCGAAGAAATTGATGACTTTCATGGCACCGCCCCCGACCTGGACCCGGATAGTGCCCCCGCAAGGCGGCGGCGGCAAGCCTTGGTTCTCACGCGGCCGGGAGGGGCCGTGCCGCCGGGGCCGGTTGCCATGGCGCCGCCGCGCTGGCTATGGTGGCCCGTGACCGACGCACCGCCCTCCCCTGCCTATGGCGGCGATGCCCGCCTCGACCGGCTGCTGGCCGCTGCCGGCGGCACCGTCACCGCGGCCGCGGCCAGGCAGATCGTCGCCGGCGTGCTGGCCGCCCCGGAAAGCCACGATGCCGAGGGCTGGATGGAGATGGTGGCGCCTGCGCCCGCGCCGGCGCTACGGGCCGAGATGGCGGCGCTGAAGGCGGAGATGGCGGCCGCCCTTCGCGGCGACGATCTGGCGGCGCCGGCCCCGGCCGGGCGGCTGAAGGCGTTGCGGGCCGAGATGGCGGCGCGCGGCCTGGACGGCTTCGTCGTCCCCCGCAGCGACCGGCATCAGGGCGAAGAGGTGGCGGCGGCGGCCGAGCGGCTGCGCTGGCTGACCGGTTTCAGCGGTTCGGCCGGCATGGCCGTGGTGCTGCGGAACAAGGCGGCGCTGTTCGTGGACGGGCGCTATACCCTGCAGGCCGAAGATCAGGTGCGCGGCGAGGATTTCGAGCGCCACCACCTGCTCTTTTCGCCGCCCCATGACTGGATCGGCGCCCACCTGGCGGGCGGGCGGCTGGGCTACGACCCCTGGCTCCACACCATGGCCGGCAGGCAGGTGCTGGCCGCTGGCGTCGCCCGGGCCGGCGGCGCCCTGATCGCCTGCGAAAACAACCCCATCGATGCGGTGTGGTCGAACCGGCCGCCGCTGCCGCTCTGCCCCCTGCGCCCGCATCCGCTGGAATTCTCCGGGCGGGCGGCGGGCGACAAGATCGCCGAGGTGGCGGCGGCGCTGGCCCGGGCGGGGGAAGCGGCGGCGCTGGTGAGCGATCCGGCCGCCATCGCCTGGCTGCTGAATCTGCGCGGCGGCGACATCCCGGCCACGCCGGTCGCGCTCGCCTTTGCTCTGGTCGAGGCCGCCGGCGCCGTCTCCCTGTTCATCGACCTGCGCAAGGCGACGGCAAAGGTCAGAGCCTGGCTGCCGTCCTGCGTGGCGCTGCACCCGCCCCGGGCGCTCCCGGCGGCCATCGATGCCGCCGCCTCCGGGGGGGCGAAGCTGCGCCTCGATGCCGCCAGCGCCGCCTGCTGGTTCGCCGACCGCATCGCCGCCGCCGGCGGCCAGGCGATAGCGGGCGACGATCCCTGCGCCCTGCCCAAGGCGCGCAAGAACGCGGCCGAGATCGCCGGCGCCCGCGCCGCCCATATCCGCGACGGCACCGCGCTTTCGACCTTCCTCGCCTGGCTCGACAGCATGGTGGCCGCAGGCAGCGAGCTCGACGAGCTCGCCGCCGCCGCCAGGCTGGAGGGATGCCGCCGGAAGGTGGCGGGCTATCTGGGGCCGTCCTTCGAGACCATCTCCGCCTTCGGCCCCAGCGGCGCCCATGTCCATTACGGCGCCAGCCCGGCCAGCAACCGCCGCTTTCGGCCGGGATCGCTCTATCTGGTCGATTCCGGCGGCCAATATGCCGACGGCACCACCGATGTGACGCGCACCGTCGCCATCGGCACGCCGGACGACGACCAGCGGCGCCATTTCACGGCCGTGCTGAAGGGCCATATCGCCCTGGCCCGCGCCCGCTTTCCCCCCGATACCTCCGGTGCCCATCTCGACGCCCTGGCGCGGGCGCCGTTGTGGGCCATCGGCGCGGATTACGACCACGGCACCGGCCACGGCGTCGGCAGCCATCTGGCGGTGCATGAAGGCCCGCAGCGCATCGCCAAAACGGGATGGGTGGCGCTGGAAGAGGGCATGATCGTCTCCGACGAACCCGGCTATTACCGGGCCGGCGCCTGGGGCATCCGCATCGAAAACCTGGTGGCGGTGGAGCAAGACGACGGGGGCGAGCGGCCCATGCTGCGCTTTCGGGTGCTGACCAAGGCGCCCATCGACCTGCGGCTGGTGGATGCGGCGGCCCTGGATGCGGACGAACGGGGCTGGCTGGACGCCTATCATGCCGATGTCCGCCGCACCCTGGCACCGCTGGTGGACGAAGCCACCGCCGCCTGGCTGCAACGGGCGACGCGGCCGCTGGCGGAGGCGGGAGAGGGGCGGTGAAACACGCTGGCGCCGCCGCCCTGGACCGGCTGGAGCCGCTGCTGGCCCAGCTGCGCGCCCTGGACGGCATCGCCGAGAAGACGCGCGGCATCTTTTACGCCTCGCGGGTGGCCTTTCTGCATTTTCACCAGGACGGGGACGACCTGTTCTGCGACCTGCGCCCCCACCCCGGCGCTGCCTTCCAGCGCCTGCCCGCCAGCGACCCACGGCAGCGGCAGCGGGTGCTGGCCGCCGCCAGCACAGCCGCCGCCGCCTTTGCCCGGGGAAAAACGCCATGACCTGCCCCCTGCTCGCCACCCCGGGCGGCAAGCCCCGCGCCCGGGCCCTGGGCATCCCCTTCGACGGCCGCCCCGGCCGCTTCAACGCCATCACCGACGTGCCGGGGGTGGAGGTGGGCTACACCACCCTGATCGCCGGCAAGGCGGGGCCGGTGGAGGCGGGGCGGGGGCCGGTCAGAACCGGGGTCACCGCCATCCTGCCCTGCGGGCTGGCGCGGCCCGATGCCAGCGTCTGGGCCGGCCAGGCGGTTCTGAACGGCAATGGCGAGCTCACCGGCAGCTGGTGGATCGAGGAGGCGGGCAAAAGCGACGGCCCCATCACCGTCACCAACACCCATTCCTGCGGCGTGGCCCGCGACGCCACCATCGAATGGCTCACCCGCCACGCCGGCAGCCGCTCTCCCGCCGGCCCGGATTGGAGCCTGCCGGTCGCCGGCGAAACCTGGGACGGCTGGCTCAACGACATCGACGGCTTCCACGTCAAGCGCGAGCACGTCTTCGCCGCCATCGCCGGCGCCCGGGGCGGGGCGGTGGAGGAAGGCAGCGTCGGCGGCGGCACCGGCATGATGCTCTACGGCCACAAGGGCGGTTCCGGCACCGCTTCGCGGCTGGTCGAACACGGCGGGCGGCGCTTCGCGGTGGGGGTGTTCGTGCAGGCCAATTTCGGGCGCCGCCACCAGCTGGTCATCGCCGGCATCCCCATGGCGGACCATCTGCCGGGGCCGGACCCTTACGCCTCCGACACCGGTTCCATCGTCGCCATCGTCGCCACCGATGCGCCGCTGGTCTCGCATCAGCTGAAACGGCTGGCGCGGCGCGTCTCGCTGGGCATCGCGCGCACGGGTTCGGTCTCCGGCCACGGCTCCGGCGATATCTTCATGGCCTTCACCACCGCCGGCTCGCAGGCGCTGGCGGCGGATGCGCCCTTCATGGCCCTGGAGATCGTGCCCGATCCGCTGCTGGATGGCTTCTTCGAGGCGGTGGTCCAGGCCAGCGAAGAGGCGGTCGTGAATGTGCTGGCGGTCAGCGAGGAGATGACCGGCGCCTGGGGCCACACCGCGCCGGCGCTGGACCGCGAGGCGGTGGCGGCGGCCCTGAAACGCCACGGCCGCTACCGCGAACCGGACACCAGGCGCTAGCGGAACGCCGCCGGCCCCCGTCGCCAGGCCGTGTTGCGCAGCGGCCGCCGCCGGGCCACCATGATTGCACGGGGACCGCAAGGTGGCCGCAGCCGGCCGGGGGAGGCGCGAACATGGCGGGGGCGGGAGACTTCAAACCCTTCGATTCCGGCACCACGCCGCGCTATCAGGAGCCGGCGACCTTCATGCGCGCCCAGCGCCATCCGATCTCCGCCCACCTCGATATCGCGCTGGCGGGCGTGCCTTTCGATCTGGGCGCCACCTACCGCCCCGGCGCCCGCCACGGCCCGGCCGCCACCCGCGAGGCCTCCCGCCTGATCCGGGCCGTCAATCCCGCCACCGGCACGGCGCCCTTCCGGCTCTGCAACATCGCCGATGTCGGCGACGCGCCCAGCCATCCGCTGCGGGTGGAAGAAAGCTGCGATCTGATCCAGGGCTTCTTCGCCGATATCCACCGTGCCGGCGCCTGGCCGCTGGCGGTGGGCGGCGACCACACGGTGCCGCTTCCCATCCTGCGCGCCATCGCCCGCCATCGCCCGCTGGGCCTGTTCCACGTCGATGCCCACGCCGACACCTTCGACGAGTTCATGGGCACCCGCATCAACCACGCCACCTTCCTGCGCCGGGCGATAGAGGAGGGCCTGGTCGATCCCGCCCGCACGGTGCAGGTGGGGCTGCGCGGCAGCCGCTATGGCGACGACGATATCGGCTATGGCCGCGAGGTCGGCATCGCCATGGTCACCATGGACGATTACGAGGCCATGGGCCGCGACGCCTTCATCGCCCTGGCGCTGAAGGCGCTGGCCGGCGGCCCCTGCTATCTCACCATCGACATCGACGGGCTGGACCCGCGCGATTGCCCCGGCACCGGCGTGCCGGAACCGGGCGGCATCGCCATGCGCGACATGCAGGCGATCCTGCGCGCCCTGCAGGGCGTGGACGCGGTGGGCGGCGATATCTGCGAGGTTTCGCCGCCCCACGACCCCGGCGACATGACGGCGATCAACGTCGCCAACCTGATGTTCGAGATGGCCTGTGTGCTGGCCGAAAACCGGAACAGGAGGAGGGCATGAGCGCGCGCTGGAACCTGGCGGGCCGCCGCATCGCCAACTGGACCCGCTGCGCCTGGCAGCCCTATCCGGCCATCGACGGCGGCGAGACCGATCTGATGTGGCACCCGATCCGCGCCCGCCCCGGCGGCGGCGATGGCTATTACCTGCTGAAGGTGGCCCCTGGCGGCGGCGCCAAGCTGCACCGCCACAGCGATTGGGAAGAGTTCGCCATCCTGGAGGGCGAGCTGATCGACGGCGACGGCAGGGCGCTGAAGGAAGGCGATTGCGTCAGCTATGCCCCCGGCACCCGCCACCGCACCCATTCGCCCACCGGCTGCATCCTGCTGGCCAGCATCGCCGGCCCCATCGCCACGGTGGAAGGCGCGGACGAGCTGGCCGAAATGCAGGCCGGGCGCCGGATCGTCAACTGGCACCGGGCGGGCTGGTCGCGCTATCCCTCGCTGCCGGAGACGGCCGATCCCATCGACTGGCACCCGATTCGCGCCGACGGCAAAACCGGCCAGGGCTTTTATCTGCTCCGCTTCCCGCCCGGCGCCGCCTCCTCGCCGCACCGGCACACCGGCTGGGAGGATTTCGCCATGCTGGAGGGCGCGCTGACCGACCCGGACGGCACCGTCTATGGTCCGGGCGATTGCGTCAGCCTGCCCCCCGGCACGGTCCACTGGTCCCGCTCCGAAGGCGGCTGCACCACGCTGGCCATGATCGCGGCGCCGCTGCGCACCCTGGTCTGAAGCGGATGGCGGCGGGCGGGGCGGGCGGCGGCTAGAATTTCAGCCCCGGCGGCAGCCGCAGGCCCGGCCCTGGCGGCGCGCCGGCTCCCTCGCCGGCGGCGGGCGCCATGCCGGGCAGGTCCAGGCCGGGCGGCAGGGCACCCTTGCGGCCCATCTTGCGCACCTTCTTCATCATGCCGTTCATCTCCTGAAACTGCTTCAGCAGGCGGTTCACATCCTGCATGGCGACGCCGGCACCGGCGGCGATGCGGCGCTTGCGGCTGGCGTGAACGATGCGCGGATCCCGCCGCTCGCCGGGCGTCATCGCCGACAGAATCGCCTCCTGGCGGGCCAGGGTGCGCTCGTCCATGCGCGTGGCCGCCATCTGCGCTTTGGCCCTGGCCACGCCCGGCAGCATGCCCAGCAGCCCGCCCATGCCGCCCATCCGGCGCAGCTGCTTCAGCTGCGCGCGCATATCGTCCAGGTCGAAGGCCTGGCCTTTCTCGAATTTGCGGCGGAAGCGTTCGGCGTCCTCCTGCTCCACGGTCGCCGCCGCCTTTTCCACCAGGCCCACCACATCGCCCATGCCCAGGATGCGGGAGGCGACGCGGTCGGGATGGAAGGCCTCCAGGGCGTCGATCTTCTCGCCCGTGCCCATCAGCTTGATGGGGCAGCCGGTGACGGCGCGCATGGAGAGCGCCGCCCCGCCGCGGGCATCGCCATCCATCCTGGTCAGCACGATGCCGGTGACGCCCACACGCTCGCGAAAGGCGGTGGCGACATGAACCGCGTCCTGGCCGGTCATGGCGTCGGCGACCAGCAACACTTCCCCGGGGCGCACCGCCCGGGCGACGGCCGCCGCCTCCGCCATCAGCTCTTCGTCCACATGCATGCGCCCGGCGGTATCCAGCAGCACCGTGTCGATGCCGCCGCGCCGGGCTTCGTCCATGGCGCGGCGCGCGATCGCCACCGGCTCGCTGCCGCCGCCCTCCAGGGTGGCGATGCCCGCCCCGGCGCCCAGCAGGGCGAGCTGTTCGCGCGCGGCCGGGCGGCGCACATCCAGCGAGGCCATCAGCACCTTGCGCCCGCCCCCCCGGCCTTGCAGCCAGTGGCCCAGCTTGGCGGTGGTGGTGGTCTTGCCGGAGCCTTGAAGGCCCACCAGCATGACGGCCACCGGTGGCCTGCCGGCCAGCGTCAGGGCGCCGGCCTCCGGCCCCAGGGTTTCCACCAGGCGGTCGTGGACGATCTTCACCACCTGCTGGCCGGCGGCGACGCCCCGCAGCGCCGCGCGCCCGGTGGCCTGTTCGCCGACGGCGGCGATGAAATCCTTCACCACCGGCAGGGCGACATCGGCCTCCAGCAGCGCGACGCGGACCTCGCGCAGGGCGGCGGCGACATCGCCCTCTTTCAGCACGCGGCGGCGTTTCAGCCGCTCGAACACATCGCCCAGACGGTGGCTCAGCGTCTCGAACATTGCCCCTCCCCCCTCCGGCCCTGCCTGCGCCAGCGCGGGCGGCGGGTCAAGCGCCGGCCTTGGGCGGCGGGGCCTCAGACGCCATGCGATAGCGGAAATCGCAGTGGTCGGCGCCCTGCATGATGGTCTGGGTGCGGGTGAGTTCGATGCGCGGGTCGTAGCCCTGGGCGAAGGTGGCGTCGCGGTTGCAGGACAGCAGAAAACCGATCTCGCCCGCCCCCATGGCGCGATACATCTCGGCATAGCGGCAGCGGGTGACGTTGTAGGCGTATGCGCGCTTCGACTTCGCCAGCGTCTCGGTTTCCAGGGCGCCGTCGGCATCCCAGAGATGCTGAAAGGCAAGAAAGCCGGCGATGCCCCCCGGCCCGCCATGGTCGCGCGCAAAGCGCCGGCCCTCCTCCGTGGCGGCGCGGCGCACCGCGCGTCCGATCAGCCGCCTGGCCTCGTCCGCGCCCAGGGCGGCCTTCAGCTCCCGATAGATGGGCAGGGCCAGTTCGGCCTGGATGCGGCGCCGCTCCAGAATGGGCAGGCGGTTCAGCGTCGTCACGGTTTCTCGCCCCTTTTGGCGGCACCAGATCACCACGTCCGCAGCCGCCAGGCAAGCGCCGGACACAGCAGACGCATTGGACGGCGGACGCATTGGACGACGGACGGGGCGGAGCCTATAAGGCGCCGCCATGGGACTGGATTTCTGGAAAATGCACGCGCTGGGCAACGATTTCGTCGTCATCGACGCGCGCCGTGCCGAAGTGCCGCTTTCGCCCGGCGCCGTTGCCGCCATCGCCGACCGCAGGCGGGGCGTGGGCTGCGACCAGCTGATCCGGCTGGAGCCTTCCCGCCGGGGCGACCTTTTCATGCGCATCTGGAACGGCGACGGCAGCCCGGCCGAGGCCTGCGGCAACGCCACCCGCTGCGTCGCCATGCTGGCGATGGACGAAAGCGGACGCGGGGAAGCGCGCGTGGAGACCGTCGCCGGCCTGCTGACCGCCCGGCGGCTGCCGCAGGAACAGGGCGGGGCGATCTCTGTCGATATGGGGCCGGCGCGCTGCGGCTGGCGCCAGATTCCGCTGGCCCGCGCGGGCGATACCGCCGCCCTGGATCTGGGCCCGGCCGCGCCGGCCGCGGCCGTCTGCGTCAATCTCGGCAACCCGCACGCCGTCCTGTTCGTCGCCGATTGCGACGCCGTGGCGCTGGAGCGGACCGGGCCGGCGCTGGAACGCCACCCGATCTTCCCGCAAGGCGCCAATATCGCCTTCGCCACCGTGGAAGCGCCCGCCCGCATCCGCGCCCGGGTATGGGAAAGGGGCGCCGGCGCCACCCCTGCCTGCGGCTCTGCCGCCTGCGCCATCGCCGTGGCCGGGGCCAGGCGCGGCCTCAGCCACCGCGAAGCCGTGGTGGCCCTGCCCGGCGGCGAACTGGCCATCGCCTGGCAAGACGACGGCCATGTGGCGCTGACCGGGGAGGCGGCCCTGTCCTATGCCGGCACCCTGGCGGCGCTGCCTTCCTGAGAGGGGCGGGCCTGAGAGGGGCGCGATGGAGAAGGTGCTGACCTTCGGCTGCCGCCTGAACGCCTGGGAAAGCGGCGTTCTGGCCCGCCATCTGGCAGCCGCCGGCGGTGCGGGCGAGACCTTCGTGGTCAACACCTGCGCCGTGACCCGGGAGGCCGAGCGCCAGGCCCGCCAGGCCATCCGCCGCCTGCGCCGCGAGCGGCCGGGCGCCACCGTGATCGCCACCGGCTGCGCCGTCGAGATCGCCCCCGAAGCCTGGGCGGCGCTGCCGGAGGTGGACCGCATCGTGGGCAACCGCGCCAAGCTGGAGGCCGCGACCTGGGGCGCGCCGGCGCCGGTGCGCCCGGCCCCCGGCCTCGAGGCGGCGCCCGGCGCCCCGCAAGCCGGCGGCAGGCGGCGGGTGCGCGCCTTCGTGCGGGTGCAGAACGGCTGCGACCATCGCTGCACCTTCTGCATCATCCCCTTCGCGCGGGGCGAAAGCCGCAGCGTGCCGGCCGGCCAGGTGGTGGCGGAGATCCGCCGCCTGGTGGCCGAAGGCTGCCGGGAGGCGGTGCTGACCGGCGTCGATATCACCGCCTGGGGCGCCGACCTGCCGGGGCAGGTGCGGCTGGGCAACCTGGTGCGGCGCATCCTGAAGCTGGTGCCGGAGCTGCCGCGCCTGCGCATCTCCAGCATGGATGTCGCCGAAGCCGACGAGGCGTTGCTCGCCGCCCTGGCCGAAGAGGAACGGCTGCTGCCCCATCTCCATCTTTCGCTGCAGGCGGGCGACGCCATGATTCTGAAGCGCATGAAGCGACGCCACGACCCCGCCCGGGCGGTGGCCTTCTGCCAGGAGGTGCGGCGGCGCCGGCCCGATGCCGTGTTCGGGGCCGATCTGATCGCCGGCTTTCCCACCGAAAACGAGGCGATGTTCCGCAACACGCTGGATCACATCGCCGATTGCGGCCTGACCTGGCTGCATGTCTTCCCCTATTCGCCGCGCCCGGGAACGCCGGCCGCGCGCATGCCGCAGGTGGCGGCGCCGGTGCGCAAGCGGCGCGCCCGGCATCTGCGCCAGGCCGGCGCGGCGGCCGCGCAACGCTTCATGGCAGGCCAGGTGGGGCACCGGGCCAGCGTGCTGGTGGAGGCGCCGGGGCGCGGGCGCAGCCAGCATGGCTGCCCCGTAGCCACGCCCGCCGCCCTGGCGCCCGGCAGCATCGCCCGGCTGACCGTCGCCGCCTGCCAGGACGGGCGGCTGGTCGCCGCGCCGTGACCTTCCTGGCCCGCCTGCGCTCTGGCCTGGCCCGTTCCTCCGGGCGCATCGCCCGCAACATCGCCGCCGCCCTTTCCCGGCGCCGCCTGGACGCCGCCGCGCTGGAGGCGATCGAGGAGACGCTGATCGCCGCCGATCTGGGTCTGCCGGCGGCCCAGCGCCTGACCCGCGCCCTGGCCGGGCGGCGGGCGGGCGCCGAAGGCGCGACGGACGACGAGGTGCGCGAGCGGCTGGCCGCCAGCATCGCCGCCATCCTGGCCCCCCTGGCCCGCCCGCTGACACCGGACCCGGCCAACAGGCCCCATGTCGTGCTGGCGATGGGCGTCAACGGCACCGGCAAAACCACCACCCTGGGCAAGCTGGCCCGCCTCCACACCCAGGCGGGGCGCAAGGTGGTGCTGGCGGCCGGCGATACCTTTCGCGCGGCGGCGATCGAGCAGCTGCAAGTCTGGGGGAAGCGCGCCAGCGCCCAGGTGGTGGCCGGCAGGCAGGGCGGCGACGCGGCCGGCGTGGCCTATGGCGCCCTGGAACGGGCCCGGGCCGAAGGCGCCGATCTGCTGCTGGTCGATACCGCAGGCCGCCTCCACAACCGCGCCGACCTGATGGCGGAGCTGGGCAAGATCGCCCGCGTGCTGGCCAAGCTGGACGCCGCCGCCCCCCATGAACGGGTGCTGGTGCTGGATGCTACCACCGGCCAGAACGCCCATGCCCAGGTGGAGGCGTTCCAGGCCCTGGGCGGCGTCACCGGCCTGGTGGTCACCAAGCTGGACGGCTCTGCCCGGGGCGGGGTGGTCGTCTCGCTGGCGGAACGCTTCGCCCTGCCCATCCATGCCGTCGGCGTCGGCGAAGGTGCGGACGATCTGCGCCCCTTCGATGCCACCGCCTTCGCCCGCGCCCTGATGGGGCTGGCATGAGCGGGGTGGAACCAACGGTTGCCAGGGCCGCGGCGCCCGTGACAGGTTGGCGGCGACCAGCCGGAGCCAGAGCCATGCCCGAATCCCGCCTTCCGCGCCCCCGCATCTGGCGCGCCGCCGCAGCCTTCGGGAACGGCGGCAAAGAGAAGGGCGGCGGCGAAGACAAGGACAGAGACGGGGATGGGGCCGGGGCGAGGGGGGCGGTTCAGAAAATCCTGTTCGATGCCCGCACCGTGCTGCTTTTCGGCGAGATCGACGAGAAGGCCGCCCGCACCGCCTGCGCCCAGCTGCTGGCCATGAGCGAGGTCAGCCACGCGCCCATCCGCCTGGTGGTGAGCTCGCCCGGCGGCCATGTCGAATCGGGCGATGCCATCCACGACACCATCCGTTTCGTGGCGGCGCCGGTGAAGGCGGTCGGCACCGGCTGGGTGGCCTCGGCCGCCGCCCATATCTATCTCGCCGCCCGGCGCGAAAACCGTTTCTGCACCCCCAACACCCGCTTTCTGCTGCATCAGCCCATGGGCGGCATCGGCGGCAAGGCGACCGACATCGACATCGAGGCGCGCGAAATCCTCAAAATGCGCGACCGGCTGAATCGCATCATCGCCGCAGAGACCGGCCAGCCGGTGGAACGAGTCGCCAAGGACACCGACCGCAACTACTGGATGGACCCGGAGGAGGCGAAGGAATACGGCATCGTCGGCGAGATCGTGGAGCGCATCGACGAGGTGGCGTAGGCGCGCGGCGTTCAGGCGCGCCCTTCCCCTCGCCGCCGGGCGACGAAGCGCAGGCGCATGTAATCGGCGCTCCAGAGGCCGTCGCCGTCGCGCAGCACCGGGGCCAGCAGCGCCAGCGCCTCGTCGCGGGCCGCCTGCCGCTCGCCCGGCGGCAGGGCGGCGAACGAGCGCCCGGCGAAGGTCTCCAGCCAGCCCGCCATGCCGGCCGGCAGAGGCGTGGGGCGGGGCAGCAGCTCCACCTTGTCCGCGAGCAGGCCGGCCGCGGCCAGGCGGCGGCGCCATTGCTGCGGCGTGGGATAGAACCAAGCCTGGACGGGCGCCCTGCCGCGCGCCTTCAGCACCGCCGCCAGGGCCACCCGGATGGCCGCCACATTGCCGTGGCCGCCGAACTCGCCCACGAAGCGTCCGCCGGGCTTCAGGGCGCGAACGACGCCGGCCAGGGCGGCGTCGATATCGGCCACCCAGTGCAGCACGGCGTTGCTGAAAACGGCGTCGAACTCGCCCGCGAAGGTCAGCGCCGTCGCATCCATCTCCCGGGCGTCCAGCCCGCGCTGGCGGGCGGCGGCCACCATCTGTGGCGCGCTGTCGATGCCCACCACGGCGCAGCCGGCGGCGGCGATCTCGGCCGTCAGGGCGCCGTCGCCGCAGCCCAGGTCCAGCACCCGCTCACCCGGACGCGGCGCCAGCAACGCCAGCAGCGGGCGGCCCAGCGCCGGCACGAAATCGGCAAAGCGACGGTAGCCTTCCACGTCCCAGCGCTGCCCGTCCATGGCCCTCGCCCCCTTGTGCCGCGCCGGCTATCATCGCCCCCGAAGGCGGGGAAAGCACGCCCGCGGCGAGGGAGGGACGGGATGCGGATCGAGCCCCTCGATGCCGCCCTGGGGGCCTGGGTTTCGGGCGTGGATGCGGCCGACCCATCGTCCTTCGATGCGGCGGCGCTGCGCCGCGCCTGGCTGCGGCACGGGGTGCTGTTCCTGCACGGCCAGACGCTGACAGCGCCCACCCTGGCCGCCTTCGCCGCCCGTTTCGGCCCTCTGGAGCCGCCGCCGGCCAGCGAAACCGCCAGCCGCGAAGAGCTCGCCGGCCAGCCGGTGTGGTATATCTCCAATGTGGTGGAGAACGGCCGGCCCATCGGCAGCCTGGGGGCGGGCGAGGCCGAATGGCATAGCGATATGTCCTATCTGGAGGCCCCGCCCATGGCGAGCGTGCTCTACGCCCGGGAGGTGCCGGCGGCGGGCGGCGACACCAGCTTTGCCTGCATGGAGGCGGCATGGGAAGGGCTGGGCCGTGACCTGCGCCGCGCCCTTGCCCGCCGCCGCCTGCATCACGACGCCGCCACCACCAGCACCGGCCAGCCACGGCGCGGAACGGCGGCCGGCGCCAGCCATCCGCTGGTGCGCACCCATCCCGAAACCGGGCGGCGGGCGCTTTATCCCGGGCGGCGGCGCGGGGCCGCCATCGAGGGCATGGAGCGCGGGGAGAGCGAGCGCCTGCTGGAGAGCCTGTGGGACCATTGCCGCGACCCGGCCTTCGCCTGCACCCATCGCTGGCGGGCGGGCGATGTGGCGATGTGGGACAACCGCCGCACCCTGCACCGCCGCGATGCCTTCGATCCCGCCAGCCGCCGTATCATGCTGCGGGTCCAGATCGCCGGCGACAGGCCATTCTGATGGCTACAGAAACGCCCTGTCCAGGGGCTGGACGAAGGCGATGCCGGCGATGGTCTTGCGGCTCAGCCGGTTGTCGTTGGTGATGAAAAGATCGGTTCCGGCCGCCGCGGCGCAGGCCAGCTGGATGGCATCGGGCGGGCGGATGGCGCGATCTTGCCGGATTTCGGCGAAGGGCCGGGCGGCGCGGTCGTCGAAGGGAATCACCATGGCGCCCGCCCTCAACGCCTGCTCGTAGCGTTCGGCCAGCGCCCGGTCGCCGGCCTCCAGCGGCTTCACCAGCAGCTCGCCCAGGGTGAGCGCCGAGGTCAGCAGCGCGTCGCCGCGCTCGATCATGCGCCGGCGCAGGGCGGCAACCCGCCCGGCATGCTTGCCGCCTTCCAGCAGATAGATGAACAGATTGGTGTCCCAGAAGATGCGGCTCATTTCCTCCCTTCCAGAGCTTTTCCACCGCTTCCGGAGGTGTCTCACATAGCTGTTGGCGGCCTCGGCCGCCCGGACGCCCGTGCCCAAACCGTGCGAAGAGAGGATCGGATCCAGCGAATCGCTGTCGTTACCACCGTCAATCTCGCCGCCACCGATACATACCATTTCCGAAGACGGTCCACATAGCTATCGGCCCCCTCATCCGCCCAGACATCCGCCCCCGAACCGCGCAGCGAGAGGATCGGGTCTGGCGGATCACCACCTTTGTCACCGTCGGCATCGCGGCCGCCGACATATTCGTTGCGATACCAGTCGAGCAACTCCCCGTAGGCGGACGGGATATCGCCCTCACGAGGAATGTGCTTTCCCGCGCGCTGGGGATGGCAAGGATCGCCAGGCCGGAACAGGCGGCGGCGCCCTCTGGCGGTTTCGAGCAGCATACGATAGCTGCCGGGGTTGGGAGGCTTGTTGGCAACGCAGTGTTGAGAGGCGTGTATCTGAACACCGGGACGCAGTGGACCGGGACCGGCAATCTTCATTGCCGCCGCCTGCTGGACGATCTCTCTTACCGCGAAGTCGTCCCTGTCGGGGTAGCGTCGGTGGAGAAGGGCGGTGGCGATCCACACTTCGTCGGCAACGCGGATGGAAGTGCTCATTGCTGACTCCTTGGTGTTTGTTTGACCAAGTATGTATGTAATAAGATGTGAACGGCTGTCAAGCCCTTTTGTGCCATTCGCAGCCGGATTGTTGCCCATGCTGGCAGCCGGGTGCGGCAAACACAGCTGCCAGATGGGTCAGGCCGCGCCGTCCGGCCCGCACAGCGACAGCACCCCGGTCCGGCAGGCGGCAGGCGACAACGCCCCGCCGCCACCGCTAAGCTGCGCCCCGGAGGATGCCATGGCGACAGCCAGAGCGGCGGGCGAGGCCGCCGACCATGCCGATATCCGCGCCACCGTGCGCCGCCTGTGCGCCGGTTTTCCCGGCCGCTACTGGCAGGAAAAGGACGCGGCCGGGGCCTATCCCGGCGAATTCGTGGCCGCCCTGGCCAAAGCGGGGCTGCTGGCGGCGCTGATCCCGGAGGAGTTCGGAGGCAGCGGCCTGCCGCTGGCGGCCGGGTGCGCCATTCTGGAGGAAATCCAGCGTTCCGGCGCCAACGCCGCCGCCTGCCACGCGCAGATCTACACCATGGGCACGCTGGCCGCCCACGGCTCGCCAAAGCAGAAACGGACCTGGCTGCCCGCCATCGCCTCGGGCGCGCTCCGCCTGCAGGCCTTCGCCGTCACTGAACCCGACAGCGGCAGCGACACCACCGCGCTGACCACCTTCGCGCGCCGCCAGGGCGGGCGCTATATCGTCAACGGACGCAAGGTCTGGACCTCGCGGGCCGAACATTCCGACCTCATGCTGCTGCTGGCCCGCACCACGCCGCTGGCACAGGTGGCGAAGAAAAGCGACGGGCTTTCCGTCTTCCTGGTCGATATGCGCCAGGCCAAGGGCCTTGCCATCCAGCCGCTCGCCGCCATGGTGAACCATGCCACCACCGAGATCGCCTTCGATAATCTCGCCATCCCCGCCTCGGCCCTGATCGGCGAGGAGGGCCAGGGCTTTCGCTACATCCTTTCGGGCATGAACGCCGAGCGCATCCTGATCGCCGCCGAATGCATCGGCGATGCCCGCTTTTTCATCGACCGCGCCGTCGCCTATGCCAATCAGCGCCGGGTGTTCGGGCGCCCTATCGGCCAGAACCAGGGTATCCAGTTCCCCATCGCCCAGGCCTTCGCCCGCACCCAGGCGGCGGCGCTGACGGTGGCCGAGGCGGCGCGCCGCTATCAGGCGGGCGAAAACGCCGGGGCGCACGCCAATATGGCGAAGATGCTGGCCGCCGATGCCTCCTGGGAGGCCGCCGACATGTGCCTGCAAACCCATGGCGGCTTCGGCTTCGCCCGCGCCTTCGACATCGAGCGCAAATTCCGGGAGACCCGGCTCTACCGCACGGCGCCGATCTCCACCAATCTGATCCTGGCCTATCTGGCCGAACATGTGCTGGGGCTGCCGCGCTCCTACTGATCCTGCCCTGCGGCACCCTCCTCCTGCCGCGCCGCCTGCCAGGCGGCAGCCAGCAGGGCCACCAGCGCTGCGTCGATGGCGCCTTCGTCCGCCAGGCCGGCGTGGCTGCGAAAACGGCGCAGCGCCGCCGCCGTCATCGGCCCGGCGATGCCGTCCACCGGCCCGGCCAGATAGCCCAGCTCGCGCAGATAGCGTTGCGCGGCCACCACCGGCGCGCCCAGCGCCTCCACCGCCAGCAGCCGCAGCGGGCGCTGGCGCCGCCGTTCCACCTCCAGCGCCACCCGCACCGACAGCAGCCGCGCCCGCCGGGCCGCCTGGCGCAGGCGTTCGCGGTCCAGGCGCGGGGCCAGGCTGGCGGCATAATCGCCCGCCCGGGCCGCCGCCGCGCCAGCGCCGGAACGCCGCGCCAGCAGAATCCAGGCATAGGCTTCCACCGGGTCCGGCGCCACGCCGATGCCGTTGGCCAGCGCCTGGGCAAAGTTCAGCTGGCCGAAGCCATCGCCGCCCAGCGCCGCGGCGCGAAAGCTGGCAGCCGCGGCCGCCACATCGGACGCCACGCCGCGGCCATAGCGCAGCACGATGCCCAGATTGTTCTGCGCCACCGCCAGCCCGCCCGCCGCCGCCCGCCGATACCAGGCCTTCGCCGCCGCCGGGTCGCGGGGGACGCCCTCGCCCCGCTCATAGCTCAGGGCCAGGTTGTTCTGGGCGGGGGCATAGCCGGCCGCGGCCGCCGCCCGATAATGGGCCAGCGCCCGGCGCAGATCGCCGCCCGCCGCCAGCAGACGGCCCAGGGCGTAATGGGCCTCTGCCATGCCGCCTTGCGCAGCGCGGCGATACCACAGCGCCGCCCGGTCGCCATCGGGCGGCAGGTGCAGGCCGGCCTCCCAGGCGGCGGCATAGTTGTATTGGGCGGGGGCATAGCCGGCCGCGGCCGCCGCCTCCAGCAGGGCCATGGCGCGTTCCGTATCGGCCGCCATGCCCAGGCCGCGCAGCGCCAGCCCCGCCAGCCGATGGCGGGCGGCCGGCAGCCGGTCCGCCGCCCGATACCAGCGCGCCGCCGCCCGGTAATCCACCGCCCCCAGCAGCCCGGATTCGTGCAGCAGGCCGAGATTGAAGCACAGATCGACATGGCCGGCCGCGGCCGCCGCCCGCCAGGCCTGGCGCGCCGCCTGCCAGTCGCCGGCCGCGGCCGCCTGCCAGCCCTGGCGCCAGGACGCATCCTCTGCCCGGGCCGCCCGGTCGTGGCCAGCCATGAGCGCGGCGGCGAGGCCGGCCGCCACAAGCAGAGCGCGCAAAGCCATGGCGCCAGCATAGCCCATGACGCGGCCCGCCCGCTTGCAGGCCAAGGCGCGGCGTGGCGATCATGGCGCATGGACTCGTTCGAGCGCAGCTGGGACCGCGCCTGCCAGCGGCTGGCCCGGCGCGACCCCATCCTGGCGGGGCCGATCGCACGCTGGCGCGGCGAACGGCTTTGCCCCCATGGCGATCTCTTCCACAGCCTGGCGCGGGCCATGGTGGGCCAGCAGATTTCGGTGGCGGCCGCCGAGGCACTGTGGCAGCGGCTGCTGGCCCGCCTGGGCCGGCCCACCCCCGCCGCTTTCCTGGCCGCCGGCAGCGACACCCTGGCCGCCTGCGGCCTCACCCGCGCCAGGGCTGGCTGGCTGGTGGCGCTGGCGGCGCATTTTCACCCGCCGGAGGCGGCCCGCGACTGGGCACGCGACCGCATCCAGGGCACGGACGACGACATCGCCCGCGCCCTGGCCAGCTTTGCCGGCGTGGGGCCGTGGACCGCCGCCATGGCGGCCATCTTCGCCCTGGGCCGGCTGGACGTGCTGCCACTCTCGGATATCGGCCTGCAACGCGCCGTCTGCCGCCTCTATGGCGGCCCGCGCTCGGCGGAGCGGCTGGCCCAGCTGGCCCGCGCCTGGCGGCCCTGGCGCACGGTGGCCTGCTGGTATCTGTGGCGCGATTTCGATCCGCTGCCGGTCGCCTATTAGCCCCACTTCCTGCCGCCGCAGGGCGCGGGCTAGGATGGCGGCGGGAGGGCACATGGCAGCAACCGCCACAAACGCCACCAGGGGCGCCGCCAGGGACGCAGACGTCGTCATCCGCAACATCGCCTGGCTGGTGGCCTGGGACGGCAGCGGCCATGTCTATCTGCGCGACGCCGATCTCGCCTTTCGCGGCGATACCGTCACCTTCGCCGGCAAGGGCTGGCAGGGACGGGCCGGGCGCGAGATCGACGGGCGCGACCGCATGGCGATCCCTGGCCTGGTCGATATCCACACCCACGCCCAAAGCGAGGCGATGCGCAAGGGCATCACCGACGAGACCCGCTCGCCCGGCTTCTGGCACAGCTCGCTCTACGAACATCTGCCGGTGTTCGAGCCGGTGGACGAGGAGGGCCGCGCCGCCTGCCTGGCGGTGTCCCTGGGCGAGCTGCTGCTGTCGGGCACCACCACGGCGGTGGACCTTTCCGCCCCCTTCGACGGCTGGCTGGACGCGCTGGCGGCCAGCGGCATCCGCGCCGTGGCGGCGCCGTTCTTTCGCGATGCGCGCTGGTCCACCGGCGACGGCCACAGCCTGAACTACCATTGGGACCGCAAGGCAGGGCGGCGCCAGTTCGAACGGGCGCAGGCCATCGTAGAGCGGGCGCGCCAGCACCCCAGCGGGCGCCTTTCGGGCATGGTCTCGCCCTCCCAGGTCGATACCTGCAGCGAAGAGCTGCTGCGCGACAGCCACGCCTTCGCCCGCGAGCGCAACCTGCCCTGGACCCTGCACACCGCCCAATCGGTGACCGAATTCCTGGAGATGCAGCGCCGCCACGGCAAAACGCCGATCCGCTGGCTGGCCGATATCGGCGTGCTCGACAGCCGCAGCATCCTGGCCCACGCCATCTTTCTGGATCACCACCCCTGGCTGCACTGGACCTCGCAGGGCGATCTGGACCTGCTGCGCGACCATGGCGCCAGCGTCGCCCATTGCCCCACCGTGTTCTCGCGGCGCGGCATCGCGCTGCGCACCCTGGGCGGTTATCTGCGCCACGGCGTGCGGGTGGGGCTGGGAACCGACACCTATCCCCACGACATGCTGGACGAGATGAAAACCGCCGCCCTGGCCGCCCGCCTGGTGGGCGAAAGCGTGGCCGATCTCGCCTGGCGCGACGTCTTCCACGCCGCCACCGTCGCCGGGGCCCAGGCGCTGGGCCGCGACGATCTGGGCCGGCTGGCCCCGGGCGCGAAGGCCGATATCGCGCTGGTGGACCTGAAGCACCCGGCCATGATGCCGGTGCGCGAGCCGCTGAGGAGCCTGCTGGCGGTGGCGGGGTCGCGGGCCATCGTCGATGTCTATGTCGGCGGGCGCCAGGTGGTGGCCGAAGGCCGCCTGCTCACCACCGATATGGCGGCCGCGCTGGAGCGGCTGGAGGCGGGGCAGCGGCGCATGCTGGCGACCGTGGCGGAACGCGACTGGGCCGGGCGCAGCGCCGACCGGCTGGCCCCGCCGATGCTGGAGACCGTTGCCAGCCTGGATTCGCACGCCGCCCCGGGGCGAGGATCGGGGCACCAACCGACACGAGAGCGGCGTTGACAGGGCGCCCCGCCGCCGCCCAGGCTGGGGCGGCGATGCGGAGGCAAGGCGGCGATGGTGCGCATGAACGATATCGACCCCGAACTCGGGGAGTTCCTGGACAGCTACCGGCTGCCCGAAGTGCCGGGCGCGCCCTGGGTGCGGCCGCCGCCGGGCGGGCAGCGCTGCGTGGCGCTGATCTCCACGGCCGGCCTCAAGCTGCCGGGCGACCGCCCCTTCAGCGAGGGGGCGGGCGATTGGCGCGCCATCCCCACCGAACGGGCTGGCGAGGCGGTGATGGATCACCTTTCCGTCTCCCACGACCGCACCGGTTTCCAGCACGACCTCAATGTGGTCCTGCCGGTCGAACGGCTCCAGGAGCTGGCGGCGGCGGGCGAGATCGGCGCCGTGGCCTCCTGCCATTATTCCTTCATGGGCGCGTCGCAGCCGGGCGCCATGGAGGCCTCCGCCCGCGCCCTGGCGGGGCGGATGAAGGGCGATGGCGTCAACACGGTGGTGCTGGCCCCGGTCTGACCCCTTTGCACGTGCGCCGTGAGCGGACTGGCAAAATATATGGAAGACGAGGGGCTGGCGACGGTCGCCATCGCTCTGGTGAGACGCCAGGCCGAACAGCTGGCGCCGCCGCGCGCCCTGTGGGTGCCGTTTCCGCTGGGCCGGCCCTTCGGCGCTCCGGACCAGCCCACCTTTCAAAGGCGGGTGCTGCGGGCCGCCCTGGACCTGCTGGAGAGGCCGCGCGGCCCGGTGCTGGAAGATTTCCCCGACGACGCGCCGGCGCTGGCCGCCCCTGGCCGCCCCTGGCAGCCGCCCTTCGAGCATGACATCGCCACGCCCGCGGCCGACACCGAGGCGGTGATCGCCGAGCTCGCCGCCCTGGCGCCCCGCTATCGCGCCAGCGTGGAACGGCGCGGGCGCACCACGGTGGGGGCGAGCGGGCTGGAGACCGAAGCGGCGGCGCGGCTGCTGGGCCGCTGGCTGGCCGGCGAGCGGCCCCCATCCACGCCCGCCATGGCGGCGGCCGACGCCCTGCGCCTGGCCGCCGAAGACCTGAAGAGCTACTATTTCGAGGCCGCAGGCGACGGCGACCTGCCGGAGGCCCAGCTGGCGGATTGGTATTGGACCCGCACCCATGCCGGCGGCCTGGTCCGCGCCCTGCGCCTGGCCTGCCTGAAGGACGGCGAAAGGGCCGTCCGCCATGTCGGCGATTTCATGCTGGTGCCGGAGGGCTATTGCGACTGAGCGCCGCCGGCCAGGCGGATGGCAGGCGGGCCGGGGACGATGTGCCCGACGATGGCGGCCCGCTCGCACCCCGCCGCCCGCAGCGCCCGGACGCAGGCGGCGGCGCGGGGGGCGGGAAGACCCGCCAGCAGACCGCCGGCGGTTTGCGGGTCGAACAGCAGCGGGTCCGCCGCGCTATCGACGATATCCGCCAGCGCCGCCACATTGCCGGGATGCAGCGTGCTGGCGATGCCGCGCGCCAGCAGTTCCCGCGCCCCCGGCCAGGCGGGCAGGGCGGCGCCGTCCAGGCGGGCGGCCATGCCGGAGGCCGCCAGCATGGCGCGCAGATGCCCCGCCAGGCCGAAGCCGGTGACATCGGTCATGGCGTGGACGCCGTGGGCCTTCAGGATGTCCGCCGCCGGGGCGTTGGATTCCTGCATTCCCGCCAGCGCCGCCTCGATCCAGGGGCTGCGCGCCTCGCCCGCCATCTCGGCGGCGAACAGCACGCCGGTCCCCAGCGGGCGGGTCAGCACCAGGGCGTCGCCCGCTTTCAGCCCGCCCATGCGCACCAGCGAGGACGGTGGGGCGAAGCCGGTGACGGCAAGGCCCAGGCTGGCGCGCAGGGTGGCCTCGCCGCTGTGGCCGCCGGCCAGCGCGCAGCCCTCCCTCTCCAGGATGGAAACCACGCCCTGGAGCATCTGCACCAGCTCTTCCTCCATGGCCCGCGCGCTGCCCGGCAGCAGGCCCGCCAGCACCAGGGCAAAGGCGGGTTTGGCGCCCATGGCGTGGATATCGGAAAGGGCGTGGCAGGCGGCGATGCGGCCGAAAAGATAGCCATCGCCGATCAGGGCCGGGAACTGGTCCACCGTCTGCACGGCCACGCTGCCCGGCGGCGGGGCGATCTCGGCCGCATCGTCGGGCGTGGCCAGCAGGGCCAGGGTTTCGGGGCGCGAAGCCCGCAGGCGACCGAGGGCGCGGCGCAGCACATGGGCCGGCACCTTGGCGCCGCAGCCGCCGCAGCGCATGGCCGCCTCGTGCCCGCCCGCCGGGGCCATCGCCGGCAGCCGGCGATAGCGCCGCATCCAGCGCCGGTCGATCCCGTCCTTCCAGCGCCACACCCAGGCGCCCTCGCAGGCCAACGGCCCCCAGGAGGCGACGGCGCGGCCTTCGCCGCTGGCGATCAACGCCAGGCTGTGGCGGCGGGGGCGGAAGGCCACCGGCGGCAGGCGCCGCGCCAGGCGGCGCAGATTGCGCGCCAGCAGCGGCCCCTGGCGCACCGCCTGAACGCCGTTCTTTTGCAACGGACGGGGGGCGAAGGCAGCGATATCGCCCGCCGCCAGCACAAAGGGATGGGAGAGGGAACGCAAACAGGCATCCACGCGCACGAAGCCGGCGCCATCCAGGGCCAGCCCGGTCTCCGCCAGCCAGGCGGGCGGCGCCGCCCCGGTGGCCAGCACGGCCGCGTCGCAGGCGATGGCGGCGCCGTCTTCCAGAACCAGGCCGGCGGGGCCGATGGACGCCACCCGCCGCCCGGCATGAAGGGCGATTCCGGCCCGCGCCAGCGCCGCCGCCAGCAGCCGGGACGCGCGGGCGGCGTGGTTTTCCAGCAGCCTGGCGCCTTCGGTGACCAGCGCGAAGGCCGGGGGCTTCACCGCCGGCCTCCCGGAAGCCGCCAGGGCGCGGCTCAGGCGGCGTTGCAGGCCCAGGCACAGCTCCACCCCGCCGGCGCCGCCGCCGATCACGGCCACGCGGAAGGTGACGGCCGCGGCGCCGGCGGCGGCCTCGACCCGGCGCCAACCGGCCAGAAAGGCATCCACCGGCTTCACCGCCAGGGCGTGGCGGTCGGCGCCGGCGATGGCGGCCACGGGCGGGCGGGAGCCGATATCGAGCGAGACCAGATCGAAGGCCAGCGGCGGGCGCTGGGCGAACAGCACCCGGCGCCGTTCCAGATCCAGCCCGGTGGCGGCGGCGCAGATCAGCCTGGCGCCGGCGCGCGAGGCCAGCGGACGCAGATCGATATGGGCCCGGTCGTGGCCATAGCGGCCGGCCAGATAGCCCGGCAACATGCCGGAATAAGGCGTCAGCGCATCGCGGGCCACCACCACCGGGCGCAGGCCGGCGGGCGGATCCATGGCGAAGCGGCGCAGCACCTCCACATGGGCGTGGCCGCCGCCCACCAGCACCACCTCCAGGGCGCCTGCGCGCGGCGGAAGGGGGCGGGAGTCGAACCCACCAGGCACGCTCGCGCGCCCCTCGCTGGTTTTGAAGACCAGGCGGCCCACCGGAGCCGATCCCCTTCCCTTGCCCGCCCCGGCGCCGGGGCCTCCGCCTTCCATAGCCGAAGCGAAGGGCGGCGACAAAGATGCGCGCTGACCGGAAGGGCGAAAGCGGCTAGGTTCGCGCCATGATCGCCACCCGCATCGCCACCGTGGCGCTGGCCGGCGTCGAGGCCCTGCCGGTGGAGGTGCAGGTGTCTCTGGCGCCGGGCCAGCCGACCTTCAACATCGTCGGCCTGCCGGACAAGGCGGTGGGCGAAAGCCGCGAGCGGGTGCGCTCGGCCCTGGCGGCGGTGGGCATCGCCTTTCCGCCGCGCCGCATCGCCGTCAACCTGGCCCCGGCCGACCTGCTGAAGGAGGGCAGCCATTACGACCTGCCCATCGCCGTGGCGCTGCTGGCGGCGCTGGGCGCCGTGGCGCCGGAGACGGTGCACGGCCACATCGTGCTGGGCGAGCTGGCGCTGGATGGGCGCATCAGCCAGGTGGCGGGCGTGCTGCCGGCGGCCATCGGCGCAAAGCGCCAGGGCAGCGGCCTGGTGTGCCCGGCGGCCAACGGGCCGGAGGCGGCCTGGGCCGGCGGCGAGGTGCTGGCGCCGGACCATCTGATCGCCCTGATCAACCACTGGAAGGGCACGCACAGGCTGACGCCGCCCACCGCCCGCCAGATGACGGACCACGCCGCCCCGGCGCCCGACCTGGCCGACATCAAGGGCCAGGAGGCGGCCAAGCGGGCGCTGGAGATCGCCGCCGCCGGCGGCCACAACCTGCTGATGATCGGCCCGCCCGGGGCCGGCAAATCCATGCTGGCAAGGCGCCTGCCCGGCATCCTGCCGCCCCTGACGCCGGACGAGGCGCTGGAGACCAGCCTGGTCGCCTCGGTGGCGGGCGCGCTGAAGGGCGGGCAGATCGACCGGCGGCGCCCCTTTCGCGACCCCCATCACAGCGCCAGCATGGCCGCCCTGGCCGGCGGCGGCCCGCGGGCGGGGCCGGGCGAGGTTTCGCTGGCCCATAACGGCGTGCTGTTCCTGGACGAGCTGCCGGAGTTTCACCGCCAGGCGCTGGACGCGCTGCGCCAGCCGGCCGAGACCGGCCAGGCGCTGGTGGCCCGGGCCAACCGCCACATCACCTGGCCCGCCCGTTTCCAGCTGGTGGCCGCCATGAATCCCTGCAAATGCGGCTGGCTGGCCGATCCCTCGCGCGCCTGCGTGCGGGCGCCGCGCTGTGCCGGCGCCTATCAGGCCCGCATCTCCGGCCCCCTGTTCGACCGCATCGACCTGCATGTCGAGGTGCCCGACCTGCCGGCGGCCGATCTGGCCCTGCCGCCGCCGGGCGAAGGCTCGCGCCAGGTGGCGGCGCGGGTGGGCGCCGCGCGCCGGGTGCAGACCGAACGCTATGGCGGCCATCCCGGCGTGCGGGTGAACGCCGCCGCCGAAGGCCGGCTGCTGGACGAGGTGGCGCCGCTGGACGGCGACGTCCGGGCGCTGCTGCTGCAGGCCGCCGAACGGCTGAAGCTTTCGGCGCGGGGCTGGCACCGGGTGCAGCGGGTGGCGCGCACCGTTGCCGACCTGGACGCAAGCCCCGCCATCCGCCGCCCCCATATCGCCGAAGCGCTGAGCTATCGCAGGATCGCGCTGGCGACGTGAGGGCGCATCCCGGCGGGCCGGGTCAAACCGGGTCAGACCAGGGCGCGGATGGCGGCGATGTGGTCTGGCGTGGTGGCGCAGCAACCGCCGACGATGCGGGCGCCATCGTCGAACCAGCCCCGGGCATGGGCGGCCAGCATGGCGGGCGTGTGGCTGACATCGAGGCTGTGGAAATGGCCGCCCGCCTTGACCGCCGCCCCGGATTCGCCGGAATAGTTGTAGCCGATATTGGGATAGGCGCCCACCGGGCCGTCGAAGGCGGCGGCGAGGCGGGGCAGGCAAGCATCGATGGCGGCGGGTTCGGAGCACATCAGCAGGATCGCCGCCACCTCGCGCCCGTCCAGCGCCGCCACCAGCGCCTGGAAACTTTCGCCGTGCTGCATGGTGCCGTCGGGGCGGACATGGCGCAGGCCCAGCACGACCGGCAGGCCCACCGCCGCCACCGCGTCCACCGCCGCCACGCAGTCTTCGATCCAGCCGATGTATTCGGGCAGCAGGACATCGACGCCGGTGGCGGCGAGCTCGCGCGCCTGCATGGCGAACTCGCGCGGCAGATCGTCGCGGTCTGCCGGCACCGTGTCGCGCCCGCCATGGGGCGGGGCCATGCCGCCGGCGACGAAGGCGCCGGGACGCAGCCGGTCGCGCGCCGCCACGGCGATCTCCCCCGCCATGCGGGTGTAGCTGCTGGCTTCGCCGGCCAGCCCCACCAGGCCCAGTTTGACGCCGTTGGTCCAGAAGCTGTTGGTGATGAGGATATCGGCGCCCGCTTGCAGATAGTCTTCATGCACGGCGCGCACCACCTCCGGCGCGTCGCGCATGGCGGTTGCCGACCAGGCGCCCAGCACGCCTTCGTCGCTGACGCCATAGGAAACATAGACTCCGCGCCGCTGCAGCTCGGAACCGGTGGCCCCGTCCATCACCAGCGGCGGCCCCGAACGGAGGCGTTCGCAAAAACCCTCGCGCGTCATGGCATCCCCCCGCAAAGGCCGGGCATAGCGGCCTATGGCAGCAGTTTGAGCAAGCCGACAACGAGGGCAGTTTGCCCCATGTGCCGGGGCAAGGGCAATCCCGCCCATTGCCACCCATGCCTCGTTCTCACGCTGGGAACGGCGCCGGCCTGGAGAGAGGATGGCGGAGGGAGCGGGATTCGAACCCGCGAGGGCTTGCGCCCAACACGCTTTCCAGGCGTGCGCCTTGAACCGCTCGGCCATCCCTCCCCGGAGGCGGACCCTAGCGACAGCCGCGCCCGGAGACAATGTGCCGCCGGGTGCCGCCGGGTGCCGCCGGCCGGGGCGCGCGGGGTCAATCCCCCAGCTTCAGGGCTGCCAGGAAGGCGTCCTGTGGGATTTCCACATGGCCAAAGCGGCGCAGGCGCTTTTTACCTTTCTTCTGCCTCTCCAGCAGCTTGCGCTTGCGGCTGACATCGCCGCCATAGCATTTGGCGAGCACATCCTTGCGCAGGGCGGAGACGGTTTCGCGGGCGACGATCCTGCCGCCCTGCTGCGTCCAATGGATGGCCGCCTGGATCGGCACCTTGAACAGCTGGCGCGGGATCGCCTCTTTCAGCTTCTTGCACACCGCCCGCCCGCGCCCCTCTGCCGACTGGCGGGCGACGATGAGCGAGAGGCCTTCCACCGGCTCGCCATTGACCAGGATGTCGAGGCGCACCAGATCGCCCGCCCGGTAGCCGTCGAGGCGGTAGTCGAAGCTGGCATAGCCGCGGGTGACCGATTGCAGGCGGTCGTAGAAGTCGAACACCACCTCGGCCAGCGGCAGGCGATAGACCGCCATGGCGCGCCCGCCGACATAGGTGAGCTCCGCCTGTTCGCCGCGCTTTTCGCTGCACAGCTGCAGAACGGCGCCCAGATAGGCGTCCGGCGTCATGACGGTGGCGCGGATCCAGGGCTCTTCGATGCGCTCGATGCGGTGGGGCGCGGGCAGGTCGGCGGGGTTGTGGAGGTCGAAGACGCGGCCTTCCGCCGCCACGCGGCAGACCACGCCGGGGGCCGTTGCCAGCAGATCGAGGCCGAATTCCCGCTCCAGCCGCGCGCGCACGATCTCCATGTGCAGCAGGCCCAGGAAGCCGCAGCGAAAGCCCAGGCCCAGGGCGGACGAGCTTTCCGGTTCGAAGTGGAAGCTGGCGTCGTTGAGGCGCAGCTTGCCCAGGCCGTCGCGCAGATCGTCGTAATCGCCCGTGTCGTCGGGATAGAGGCCGCAGAACACCACCGGCTGGCTGGGCGCGAAGCCGGGCAGGGCCGCCGCCACGGGCCGGCGGTCGTCGGTGACGGTATCGCCGATGCGGCATTCGGCGATGTCCTTGATGGCGGCGGTGAAGAAGCCGATCTCGCCCGGCCCCAGCGATGGCACCGCCACCGCCTTGGGCGTCGCCACGCCCACCCGTTCCACCGTGCGCACGGCGCCGGTTGCCATCATGCGCACGCGCTGGCCGACCTGCAGGCGCCCGTCCATCACCCGCACCAGGATGACGACGCCGAGATAGGGATCGTAGCGGGAATCGACCAGCAGCGCTTTCAGCGGCGCGTCTTCGCCCGCGCTGGCCGGCGGCGGCAGGGCGGCGATCGCCGTCTCCAGCACGGCCGGGATGTTGTGGCCGGTTTTGGCGGAGACGGCGATGGCGCCCGAGGCATCGATGCCGATGGAATCCTCGATGTCGGCCCGCGTCCGCTCCAGATCGGCGGCGGCAAGATCGATCTTGTTGAGGACGGGGAGGATTTCGAGCTCCGCCTCCACCGCCAGCCAGGCATTGGCGACGCTTTGCGCCTCTACGCCCTGGGTGGCATCGACGATCAGCAGCGCGCCCTCGCAGGCCCGGAGGCTGCGGCTGACCTCGTAGCCGAAATCGACATGGCCCGGCGTGTCGATGACGTTGACGACATAGGCGCGGCCGTCTTTGGCGGTGTAGTCCAGCCGCACCGCCTGGGCCTTGATGGTGATGCCGCGCTCGCGCTCCAGCTCCATGGCGTCGAGCACCTGGCCTCGCATCTCGCGTCGGTCGAGGCCGCCGCACAGCTCGATCAGCCGGTCGGCCAGGGTGGATTTGCCGTGGTCGATATGGGCGACGATGGCGAGGTTGCGGATGCGGTCCAGGGCGGTCACGGTCGCCCTTCTCCCTCCCCTGCCCCGCCATCCGCGCCGGAGGGCGCCGTCTGGCTGCGCAGCACGGCGCCGGTGCGTTTGGCGACGGCGGCGACGATCCTGGCGCAGACGGCGTCCAGCGCCCGGTCGGTCAAGGTGGCCCGGGCCGGCTGCAGGGTGACGGCAAGGGCCAGCGATTTGCGGCCGGGGCCGAGCGCGGGGCCCTGGTAGAGATCGAAGACGCGGACCTCGCGGATCAGCGCCCGGTCGGCCCCCGCCGCGGCGCGCACCAGATCTTCGGCCGGCACATCGGCGGCGACCGCGAAGGCGAAATCGCGCTGCACCGGGCGATGGGGCGAGAGCGCCGCGCCACCGCGCGCGAAGCCGCCGGCGCGCCGGGCCGGCACCCGATCCAGCAACAGCTCGAAGGCGGCCACCGGCCCCGGGGCATCGAAGGCGGCGGTGACGGCGGGGTGGAGCTCGCCGAAGGCGGCCAGCGCCTGCGCCCCCAGGCACAGCAGGCCGGAACGCCCGGGATGGAACCAGGAGGGCGCGCCGGTGCGGGGGCGCAGCCCGGACGCCGGCGCGCCGACGGCATCCAGCACCGCCAGGGCGTCGGCCTCGGCGTCGAAGAGATCCACCGCGCGTGGCGCCCGGCTCCAGTGGCGCGCCTCGGCCTGGCCCATGCGCAGGGCGGCGACCGCCGTCCGCTGGTCTCCCGCATCCGTGCCGCCATAGACCGGGCCGATCTCGAACAGGGCGACATCCTCCAGGCCCCGCGCCCGGTTGCGCGCCGCCGCCGCCAGCAGACCCGGCAACGCCGAGGGACGCATGGTGTCCATGTCGGACGAGATGGGGTTTTCCAGCACCAGATCGGCGCCACCGCCGCCGAAGGCGCGGGCCCGATGGCGGTCGATGAAGGAATAGGTGACCGCCTCGTCCAGGCCGCGCCCCGCCAGCGCCCGGCGCGCCCAGCGCACCCGCCTTTGCCCGGCAGACAGCACCGGGCGCGTGACCGCCGCCGGCCGTGGCAGGGCGCGCATGGGGATGGCATCGAAGCCGTGGATGCGGAGGATCTCTTCGACGATATCGGCCTCGCACTGCATGTCGTGGCGCCAGCTGGGCACGGTGACCGACCAGCTGTCGGGGCCGGTAGCGGCGATGCCGAAGCCGAGATCGGCCAGGATGGCCCTGGCGCGCGGGCTGGCGATGGCGATGCCGCCCAGGCTTTTCACGCGCGAGGGGCGAAAGGCCATGACCTGGCGTTCTGTGGGCACGGCGCCGGCCGTGACCGCCTGGCTGGCCTCGCCGCCGCAGATCTCCAGGATCAGGCGGGTGGCGACCTCCATGGCGGCGGGCGCGAAGGCGCCATCGATGCCGCGTTCGAAGCGCTGGCGCGCATCGGTGACAAGCTCCAGCCTGCGCCCGGTGGCGGCGGTGCGCACGGGATCGAACAGCGCGATTTCCAGGAAACCGTTGACGGTGGCGGGACCGGCCCCGGTCGCCATGCCGCCTATGACGCCGCCCAGGCCCAGCACGCCGGAGGCATCGGCGATCACGGTCATGTCGCCGGTGGGGCGGTAGCCTTTGTCGTTCAGCGCCTGGAAGCTCTCGCCCGGGCGCGCCAGCCTGGCCCCGATCGGCCCCCGCAGCCGGTCGGCGTCGTAGATATGGGCGGGGCGGCCCAGATCGACGGTGAGCCAGTTGGTGATATCGACCAGGGCCGAGATCGGGCGCAGGCCGATGGCCTTCAGCTTACGCTGCATCCAGGCCGGCGACGACCCGTTGGCGAGGCCGCGGAAATGGCGCCCGATGAAGGCGGGGCAGGCATCCCCGGTGGCCTCGTCGAAATCGAGCCGGATGGCGAGCGGGCAGGGATAGGCGCCGGCAAGAGGCGCGCTGTCCAGCGGCTTCAGCCTGCCCAGGCCGGCGGCCGCCAGATCGCGGGCGAGACCGCGCACGGCGAAGCAATCGCCGCGGTCGGGAGTGACGGCGATGTCGATGACCGGATCGTCGAGGCCGGCGAGGCGGGCATAGGAGGCGCCCACCGGCGCGTCGGCGGCCAACTCCAGGATGGCGTCATGGTGGTCGGAAAGCCCCAGCTCGCGTTCCGAGCACAACATGCCGCGGCTTTCGACACCGCGAATCCGGGCCGCCTTCAGGTCCAGGCCGGTGCCGGGGATGTGGCTGCCGGCCGGCGCGAAAACGCCCTTCATGCCGCTGCGCACATTGGGCGCGCCGCACACCACCTGCACCTCGCCCTTGCCGGTCTCTACGCTGCAGACGCTGAGCCTGTCGGCGCGGGGATGGGGCCGGACCGCCACCACCAGGCCGACGGTGAAGGGCGCCAGCTCTCCGCTGCGGTCTTCCACCGCCCTCACTTCCAGGCCGATGCGATCGAGGGCGGCCACCGTCTCGTCCAGGGTGGCGCCGGTTTCCAGATGGCGCTTCAGCCAGTCGAGCGTGACCTTCACCGCGCCAGCCCTCCGTGGAGGGTGGGCACATCGAGGGCGCGGAAACCGTAATGGCGCAGCCAGCGCAGATCGGCCTCGAAGAAGGCCCGGAGATCGGGGATGCCATATTTCAGCATCGCCAGGCGATCGATGCCGAGGCCGAAGGCGAAGCCCTGGTAGCGGCCGGGATCGATGCCGCCATTTTTCAGCACGGCGGGATGCACCATGCCGCTGCCCAGAATCTCCAGCCAGCCGCGGCCCGGCCCGATCTTCAGCGTGCCGTCTGCGAAGGAACAGCCGATATCGACCTCCATCGACGGCGAGGTGAAGGGGAAATAGCTGGGGCGAAAGCGCATCGGCACCTCGCCCTGCTGGAAGAAGGCGGCGACGAAATCGCGCAGGCAGCCTTTGAGATGGCCCATATGGGTTGCGCGCTCGACCACCAGGCCTTCCACCTGGTGGAACATCGGCGTGTGCGTCATGTCGCTGTCGCTGCGATAGGTGCGGCCGGGCGCGACGATGCGGATCGGTGGGCGGTGGGCGAGCATGTGGCGAACCTGCACCGGCGAGGTGTGGGTGCGCAGCACCGGGCGGGGGCCGCCGGCGGGGGCCGGCAGATAGAAGGTGTCGTGTTCCTGGCGGGCGGGGTGTTCGTCGGGAATGTTGAGGGCGCCGAAATTGAGCCAGTCGTCCTCGATGTCGGGGCCTTCGGCGACGGCAAAGCCCATTTCGCAGAAGATGGCCACCACCTCCTCGGCCACCTGGCTGACGGGATGGACGCTGCCTTGCGCTTCGGGGCGTGGCGGCAGGGTGATGTCGATGCGCTCGGCCTCCAGCCTGCGGTCGAGCTCGGCACGCTCCAGCTGCTCCCGGCGGGCGGCGAGCGCGGTCTCGAGCGTCTTCTTCGCCCGATTGAGCGCGCGCCCGGCGTCGCGGCGGCGTTCTGGCTCCAAGGCGCCCAGCCCCTTCAGCAGGGCGGTGAGGCTGCCTTTTCTGCCCAGGGCGGCGATGCGGACCCGATCGAGACGCCTGCCGTCGGCGGCGGCGGCGATGGCCGCCAGCGTCTCCCGTTCGATGCTGTCGATCCGGTCCTGCATCCCGCGATCCCGACGTGGCGAAGGGGGCCGTGCCGGCCCCGGCGAGGGCGGATCAGGCCGCCTCTGCCGTCGCCCGGCTGGCCTGCCCGCACAGGGCCGCGAAGGCGGCCGGCTCGCGCACCGCCAGGTCCGCCAGGATTTTGCGGTCGAGTTCGACGCCGGCGAGCTTCAGGCCGTGCATGAAGCGGGAATAGGTGAGGCCGTGCAGACGGGCGCCGGCATTGATGCGCTGGATCCACAGGCCGCGGAAATCGCGCTTGCGGTTGCGGCGGTCGCGATAGGCGTATTGCAGCGCCTTTTCGACCCGCTGCAGGGCGATGCGGTAGCAATTGCGGGCCCGCCCGCGATAGCCCTTGGCGAGCTTCAGCACCTTCTTGTGGCGGGCGTGGGAGGTGGTCCCGCGTTTGACTCGCGCCATGGTTCGACCCCTGTCTGCGTCAGCCGTGAGGAAGCAGGCGTTTGACCATCTTCTCGTCGGCGGCGTCCACCGTGGTGGCGCGGCGCGTCCCGCGGATGAAGCGTTTGGGACGACGGCGCATGAAGTGGCGCTTGCCGGCGTGGTTGCGCTTCAGCTTGCCGCTGCCGGTGAAGGAGAACCGCTTCTTCACCGCACTTTTCGTCTTCAGCTTCGGCATGGCCCCTGCCCGAACCGGCGCCGCCAACGGCAGCGCATCCCCGCGGCCCATCCGCCGGGCGGCGCCTTATAGACGCGCTGGCGAAGCGATGCAAGGGGTGGGGCGGGGATGGCCCCGATGGCGCGGAGTGCCCGAGGCGTGGCGGCAGGCGGGCTATTTCGGCGCCATCACCATGACGTACTGGCGGCCTTCCATCCGGGGCTCGGCTTCGACCTTGGCGATGTCGCCGGAATCGTCGCGGATACGATCCAACAGGCGCCGGCCGTTCTCGGGATGGGCCAGTTCGCGCCCGCGGAAGCGGATCGTCACCTTCACCTTGTCGCCCTCGCCCAGGAAACGGGTCATCGAGCGCATCTTGACCCCATAGTCGTGAGCGTCGATGCCCGGGCGCATCTTGATCTCCTTCACGTCGAAGGTCTTCTGGCGCTTGCGCGCTTCGTTGGCCTTTTTCTGTGCGACATATTTGTATTTGCCGAGATCGAGCAGCTTGCAGACCGGCGGGTCGGCATTGGGCGAGACCTCCACCAGGTCGAGGTCCGCATCCTCCGCCGCGCGCATCGCCGCCTGAAGGGCGACCACACCGACCTGGGAGCCATCGGCGCCGATCAGGCGCACCTGCGGGACCGTGATGTCCCCGTTGGCGCGCGGGCCGGTTTTTTCGGGCGGCGCCATGTTCTGTCTTGGGCGGGCTATGTAGCGAACTCCTCTTGTGCTGGCGGGCTGGGGCCTCAGGCCGGGGGCCGCGATTCCTTCGTCAGTTTATGAATGGCGGAAGGAAGCGCAAGGCTTTGCTGGCTGCGGGCACCCAGGCGGCGCAGCGCGACCGTGCCCTCCTGCGCCTCGCGCTTGCCGACGGCGAGGATAACCGGGATGCGGGCCGTGGAATGCAGCCGCACCTTGTAGCCGATCTTTTCGGGCCCGGCATCCAGCAGGCCGTGGAGGCCGGCGGCCGCCAGCTGGGCGTGGACCTCGGCGGCGTAGTCGTCGGCCGCGTTGGTAATGGTTGCCACGACATATTGCACCGGCGCCAGCCACAGCGGGAAGCGGCCGGCATGGTGTTCGATCAGGATGGCGATGAAGCGTTCGAAGGAGCCCAGGATGGCGCGGTGCAGCATCACCGGGCGGCGGCGCTCGCCGCTGGCGGCGACATAGCGGGCGTCGAGCCGTTCGGGCAGGACAAAATCGACCTGCAGCGTGCCGCACTGCCAATCGCGCCCGATGGCGTCGCGCAGCACGAATTCCAGCTTCGGCCCATAGAAAGCGCCCTCGCCCGGGTTGAACTCCAGCGCCAGGCCGGCCGCTGCCGCCGCCTGCTTCAGCGCCTCTTCCGCCCGGTCCCATACCGCATCGCTGCCGGCGCGCAGGGCGGGACGGTCGGAAAACTTCACCGTGAAGCTGTCGAAACCCAGATCGCGATAGATCGACGACAGCAGCTGGCAGAAGGCCACCGTCTCCGGGGCGATCTGTTCTTCGGTGCAGAAGATGTGGGCGTCGTCCTGGGTGAAGGAGCGCACGCGCATCAGCCCCAACAGCGCCCCCGAAGGCTCGTAGCGCAGGCAGGAGCCGAACTCGGCCATGCGCAGGGGCAGGTCGCGGTAGCTCTTCACGCCCTGACGGAAAATCTGGACATGGCAGGGGCAGTTCATCGGCTTCACGGCCCAGATGCGCTCGTCCTCGGTCTGGGCCGTGAACATGTTGTGGCGGAACTTTTCCCAGTGGCCGGAAGCCTCCCACAGCGCCCGGTCCACCATCTGGGGCGTGTTGACCTCGTGGTAGCCCGCGCCTTCGAGGCGGCGGCGCATATAGTCCTGGAGCGTGCGGTAGAGGCGCCAGCCGCGGGGATGCCAGAAAGCCTGGCCTACCGCCTCGTCCTGGAAGTGGAACAGGTCCATCTCGCGGCCCAGCCGGCGGTGGTCGCGCCGTTCGGCCTCTTCCAGGCGCGTCAGGTGGCGGTCGAGCTCGGCGCGGTTGCGCCAGGCGGTGCCATAGACCCGCTGCAGCATCGGGTTGCGGCTGTCGCCGCGCCAATAGGCCCCGGCCAGCCCGGTGAGCTTGAAGGCCTTGGGCAGGCGGCCGGTCGAAGGCAGATGCGGGCCGCGGCACAGATCGACCCAATCGCCCTGGCGGTAGAGCGTGATGGTCTCGCCCGCCGGCAGGTCGCGCACGATTTCGGCCTTGTAGCCTTCGCCGGCGGCCGCGAAGAAGGCGGCGGCCTCGTCGCGCTGCCACACCTCGCGGGCGATGGGCAGATCGCGATCGACGATCTCCGCCATGCGCGCCTCCATCCTGGCCAGGTCTTCCGGCACGAAGGGCCGCTCGCGGGCGAAGTCGTAATAGAAGCCGTTTTCGATCACCGGGCCGATGGTGACCTGAACCTCGGGAAAGAGCTCCTTGGCGGCCTGGGCCAGCACATGGGCGGCATCGTGGCGGATGAGCGTCAGCGCCTCGTCGCAGGCGGCGGTGACGATCTCCAGCCGGGCATCGGCCTCGATTGGATAGAGCAGGTCGCGCAGCTCGCCATCGATGCGGGCGGCTAGCGCCGCTCTGGCCAGGCCGGGGCCGATGGCGGCCGCCACATCGGCGCCGGTGACCGGCGCGTCGAAGCTGCGCACGGAACCGTCGGGCAGGGAGATCGCCACCCGGTTCGTCCGGGCCGTCTGGACGGCGGGCGCTGGTTCGGCGCTCACAGGGCCTCCGGTTTCACTGGCGGGCGCAACCTAGTGGCAGACCGCGGGGAGTCAAGCGCAGGTGCCGGTTCTGCCCCGATTCGGGACATATGAGAACATATGAGACAGGGGTTCGGGCCTGCCGCCCGATGCTGCGGTCGCGGTCAGATCGCTGCCAGTGCGCGTTCGAGTTCGCCCACCAGGTCGCCTTCGTCTTCCACGCCCACCGAAAGGCGCACCAGGCCGTCGCCGATGCCGGCCGCCTCCCGCGCCTCCTTCGGCAGCGAGGCATGGGTCATGATGGCCGGGTGCTCGATCAGGCTTTCCACTCCGCCCAGGCTTTCGGCCAGAGCGAACAGGTGGCAGCGTTCCAGAAAGCGGCGGGTGGCGGCCAGATCCGCATCCAGCTGCGCCGTCACCATGCCGCCGAAGGCGGACATCTGGCGCCGGGCCAGGGCATGTCGGGGGTGGCTTTCCAGGCCCGGATAGCGAACCCGGGCCACCTTGGGATGGGATTCCAGGAAACGCGCCACAGCCATGGCGTTGCGGCAATGGCGTTCCATCCGCAGATGCAGCGTCTTCAGCCCGCGCATGGCGAGGAAGCTGTCGAAGGGACCGGCCACGGCGCCGACGGCGTTCTGCAGAAAGGCCAGGCGGGCGGCCAAGTCCTCGTTGTCGCCCACCACCACGGCCCCGCCCACCATATCGGAATGGCCGTTCAGATATTTGGTGACCGAATGCAGCGCCAGGTCGAAGCCGTGCTCCAGCGGCCGTTGCAGCCAGGGGGTGGCAAAGGTGTTGTCGCATACCGCCAGCGCCCCCACCCGGTGGGCCAGGCGGGCGGCCATGGAGAGATCGACGACATCCAGCAGCGGATTGGTGGGGGTTTCGATCCACAGCAGGGCGGTTTCCGGGCGGATGGCGGCGGCCAGGGCCGCCTCGCTGCCGGCATCGGCAAAGGTGAAGGAAAGACCGGCGGACGCCGCCCGCACCTGTTCGAACAGACGCCAGGTGCCGCCATAGAGGTCGTTGCCGGCCACCACATGGCTGCCGGCCGGCAACAGCTCCAGCAAGGTGGCCGAGGCGGCCAGCCCGGAGGCGAAGGCGAAGCCGCGGCTGCCACCTTCCAGGTCGGCCAGGCAGGCCTCGAAGGCCATGCGGGTAGGGTTCTGCGAGCGTGAATATTCGAAGCCCTTGTGAACGCCGGGGCTCTGCTGGACATAGGTGGAGGTGGCGTAGATCGGTGTCATGACGGCGCCGGTGGTGGGATCGGGCCGCTGGCCGGCATGGACGGCGCGGGTGGCGAAGGCCGGTCGGTTGGCGGGCGGCGCGGTGGACATGGCGGCTTTCCCTGCGACCTCCGCTGGCGGGATGTCGCCTTTTCGCGAACGCGCCGTTGGGGGCGCGGAGGCCTCTGCATGGTCTGTCGCGCCGCGCGCGTCAAGTCGCCTCCGGCGCGGGGGGCGGGGGCGCATGCCGGAATGCTGCCGGCGCGCTATGTTTGGCCCCTGTTGTCCGGGGAGGAGGCGATGGGCGATAGCGATCTTGCCTATATCGGCGCCGCCGAGGCGGGGCGCCGCTTTCGCGACCGCTCGCTGTCGCCGGTGGAGCTGCTGGAGGCCGTGATCGCGCGCTATGAGGCCATCGCCGAGAGCGTCAACCCCTTCGGCGACCTCTATTTCGACCGCGCCCGTCAGCGGGCCGCTGCCGCCGAAGCCCTGTTCGCCAAGGCGCCGGACGAGGCGGGGCCGCTCATGGGCATCCCGCTGGCGGTGAAGGATTCCAGCCGCGTCGCCGGCCAGCGTTATGCTGCGGGCTCGCTGGTCTTCCGCGACCGCATCGCCGAAGAGAGCGACCCCGACATCGCCCGCCTGCTGGTCGCCGGGGCCAATCTGTTCGCGCGCACGACCATGCCGGAATTCGGCTGGCTCTACACCACCCAGTCGCGCATCTGGGGCGTCACCCACAACCCCTGGCGCCATGGCATCTCGCCCGGCGGCTCGTCGGGCGGGTCGGCTGCGGCCCTGGCCGCTGGCGCCACCACCCTGGCGACCGGGGGCGACAGCACCGGTTCGATCCGCCAGCCGGCCAGCCAGTGCGGGGTGGTGGGCTATCAGGCGCCGTTCGGCCGCATCCCCATCGTCGGCGCGGCGAGTTTTCATTACTACCTTCATCATGGCCCCATGGCCCGCAGCGTCGCCGATGCGGCGTCGATGGCCAATGTCATGTCCGGCCCCGATCCCCGTGACCACAACAGCCTGCCGGAACGGGTGGAGATCCCCGCGCGGCTGCCGGGTGTGGCCGGGCTGAAGGTGGCGGCCTCGATCGATCTGGGCTGCTATCCGGTGGCAGAGGATGTGGCGCGCGAGACCGGGGCGGCGCTGGAGGCCCTGCGCGAGGCCGGCGCAATGGTGGAGGAGGTCGCCTTCGACGGCGCCGAAGAGGCACTGAAGGAGGCCATCCGGCTGGGCCATGGCGGCCAGGAGGCGCTGTTCGCGGCGGAGATGAACGCCATTCTCGCCCGCCACGGCGATCTGGTGAGCGACTATGTGCCGCAGCTGGCCGAGACCGCCAACGCCTTCGGCCCCGCCGATCTTGCCCGCTCGCTGCAGGTGGCGGGCGAGCTGTGGGCCGACCGGCTGGGGCCACTCTTCCAGCGTTACGACGCCTTCGTCACCCCCACCGTGGCCTGCCCGGAGATGCCGGCAACCGGCTGGCAGCAGGACAGCTTCCCGGTCCGTGGCCAGCGGCTGACCGACACCCAGACCGCCATGACCGTGCTGTGGAACATGTTCGGGCGCTGCCCGGTGCTGGCGGTGCCGTCGGGCATGAGCGACGGCGGCCTTCCCACCGGCATTCAGATCGTGGGCCGGCCCCTGGACGATGTCACCGTCTTTCGCCTGGGCGCCGCCCTGCAGCAACGCCGCCCCTGGCTCGACAGCCCGCAGCGCCGCCCGCCGCCGGCATGAGGGGAGCGATTGTCTTGCGCTATGCGAGTTGTGTTCGTCTGCCGTTGGTCATATAGATGGTCAGGCAGCTGGGTATGGAGGGAGCATGAACGGAACATGGCAGGTCCACGAGGCAAAGGCCCATTTCAGCGCATTCCTTGAAGCGAGCGCCCGGCGGGGGCCGCAGATCGTGACCCGGCGCGGCGTGGAAATGGCCGTGCTGCTGCCGATCGGGCAGTGGCGGCGGCTGCGGGAAGCGGCCCAGCCCGATCTCAAGCAATGCCTGCTGGCGCCGGAAGCCCGCACGGAGACGCTCGCGCCGCCGCGCACGCGGCACGGCCATCGCCCGGTGCCGACCTTCGCGTAGTGTATCTGCTCGATACCAATGTCCCGCCAACGCTTTTCAGCGATGGCTAACCCGGTAAATCGTGCAAGACAACTCGTGTTCCAGCGCCCAGATGCACTCTCAAGTCTTCATACAATGCCGCTAGAAAGTCGGCCCTATCCGGATTACCAAGCAGCCTCTTTTTCGAATCCTCCGGCATTCGTTGCCCGCTTGCCCGCTTCATCAAAGTGTGGCATCCTGACCCCATATGGTGGCGGACTTCGATTTCGATCATCGGGGGCACATCGATACCGAGATGCTCACAGGCCAGAACCTGCTTCCTCTCATCGGGTAGTTGCTGGATGACCGCCAGGTGAATTTCCGGATCGAGCATCGTCCAGGTTGGCAATCCCCGGCTCTGCGGGTTGCCGATGGGCTTGTTGTCGGTGCCGTTCCAGCGCATGCCGATCCCCGGAACACCGTTCCATTCGCCAACGGCGTAGGCGATTTCGCCGGGACCTCCGTCCCGGAGCACCGCGATCAACTTCCAATGGGCCTTGGGCGATACGACATCGCCCGGCTTGATGTAGGTCATGACGAATCTCCATACGTGTTGTGGTTCGAATATACACACTAATGCCAACGTGTCAAGCCTGCTGGAGCCGCCACCTCATCCGAGGCCTCGATGGTGCTGGCTTGACCGTTTCGTCAATTCTAGCTAACTTTCTGGCTAGAATCGTGCCGACTGGGGCAAGAATCCAATGGTCGTCGTCAACGTTTACCGGGCCAAGACCGAGCTCTCCCGTCTGTTGGCGCAGGTCGAGGCGGGTGAGGAGGTTGTGATCGCGCGGCGGGGCGAGCCGGTTGCCAGGCTGGTCGGTTGCGCGCCGCGAAGTCGGCGCCGGCCCGATGTGTTGAAGGGAAAGCTGGTCGTTCCCGACGATTTCTTCGCACCGCTGCCAGAAGCGGAGCTTGCGAGGTGGGAAGGCGGGTGACAGTGCGGGCGCTGCTGGATACCCACGCCTTTCTCTGGTGGCTTACGGATAGCCACCGTCTGTCGCAGACGGCCCGGCACACGATCGCCGACGAAGCGAATGAGATCGTCTTCAGCGCCGCGTCGGCGTGGGAGATCGCCACCAAATTACGGCTGGGCCGCCTGCCGGGCGGAGAGGCTGTGGTGGGCAGCCTGGCGGATTGCGTCGCCGATCAGGGCTTCGAGGCGCTGCCCATCGCCATCGCCGAGGCCGAGCGGGCCGGGCGCCTTCCCGGCCCCCATCGCGACCCGTTCGACCGTATGCTCGTCGCCCAAGCCCAGGCCCGCGCCCTGGCGGTGATATCCACCGATACGGTCTTCGACCGCTACGGCGTCGAACGGCTGTGGTAGTGAGAAACCCCCTTACGGCGCCCCCCCGATCTCCCGGCGCAGGCGGTTCAGCAGGTCGATACGGGTGATGACGCCCAGGAAGCTGTCGCCATCTACCACTACGGCGGTCAGGTCGCGGCGGAAGATGGGTATCAGCGCCTCGATGCCGGCGTCATAGGCCACCGTTTCCAGATCGGCCGACATCGCCCGCGTCACGCTGGCCTGGAAATCCTCGCGCTCGTGGTGAACCGCCCACAGAATGTCGGATTCGTCCACGATGCCCACCGCCCTGTCGCCGTCCAGCACCGGCAGCTGGCTGACATCGTAAAGCTTCATGCGCGAAAGGGCGCTGCCCAGGGTGTCGTCGGGCCGCACCGTCACCGTCGCCCGGTCGGCGTGGGGGCGGGCGATCAGGTCGCGCAGGTCGCCGTGGCGCGGGCGCTCCATGAAGCCGTGGTCCAGCATCCAGTAATCGTTGAACATCTTGGAGAGATATTTGTTGCCGCTGTCGCAAACGAAGGTGGCCACCCGCCTGGGCGCGCTCTGCTGGCGGCAATAGGCCAGCGCGCCGGCCAGCAGCGTTCCCGACGACGATCCGGCCAGGATGCCTTCCTCCTGCAACAGGCGCCGCGCGGTCAGAAAGGCCTCCCGGTCCGGCACGGTATAGGCCCGGGACACCAGCGAAAGGTCGCTGACCTCGGGCACGAAATCCTCGCCGATGCCTTCCACCAGCCAGGAGCCCAGCGCGCCCAGGCGGCCATGATTGACCCATTCGGCCAGCACCGAGCCGGCCGGGTCGGCCAGCACCAACTCCAGCCCCGGGGCCACCCGCCGGAAAAAGCGGCCCAGCCCGGTGACGGTGCCGCCAGAACCGACGCCGCAGACCACCGCGTCCAGGTCATGGCCCATCTGCGCCCACATCTCCGGCGCGGTGCCGGTCTCGTGGGCCAGCGGGTTGGCCGGATTGCCGAACTGGTTGACATAGAAAGCGTTTTCGATCTCGCCCGCCAGCCGCTGCGCCATATCCTGGTAGTATTCGGGGTGGCCCTTGGCGACGTCGGAGCGGGTCAGCATCACCTCGGCGCCCATGGCCTGAAGATTGAAGATCTTCTCCTGGCTCATCTTGTCGGGGATAACCAGGATGAGGCGATAGCCCTTCTGGCGGGCGACCAACGCCAGACCCAGCCCGGTGTTGCCGGCCGTGGCCTCCACCAGGGTGCCGCCGGGGCGGATGGCGCCGCAGCGTTCGGCCGCCTCCACCATGGAAAGGGCGGGGCGGTCCTTGATCGAGCCGCCGGGGTTCTGGTTTTCCAGCTTCAGGAACAGGCGGCAGGGGCCGGTGTCGAACCTGGTCACCTCCACCATGGGCGTGTTGCCGATGGTGTCGAGCACATTGGCATGAACGGTCACGATGTCACGGTCGCTCCACTGCTGCGGCGGTTCGAGCGAGGGGAGCATAGGGGGCTGGCGGGGTGGGGGCCAGTGTCTTCACCATGGGCTGTCTTCACCATAGGCCATGTGGGCGGGGGATGAGACATCCGCAGAACTATCGCGCCTATGGCCTGCTGCTGCGGGCCGGGCGGGTGCTGGTGGCGGCCGAATATGTCGGCCGTGTGTTCGCCTGGAAATATCCCGGCGGCGGGGTCGATGCGCATGAGAGCGCCTCCGAGGCGGTGCGGCGCGAGTTCCGCGAGGAGACCGGGCTCGCCATCCGGGTTGTACGCGAACTCCACGACCCGGGAACGAAGATCAGCCCCTGGACCGGGGCGCCCTACACGCCGATTTATTTTCTGGTGGCAGGCGAAGGCCGCCCGGCCGTGCCCGGCGGCGAAGAGCTGGCGCTGCGCTTCATGGCACCGGCGCGGGTGCTGGCCAGTGCGCTGGTGGCCGCGCCCGAAAAGGCGGCGTTGCGGGCGGCATTGGCCGACGGGGCGGCACCGCCCTGACGCCGCGTGCCGCCGGATCGGTCGGTCGTGCGCTTGTGGGGGACGCCGGCCTCGTCCAGAAGGGCCAGGATGGATTGGGCGTGAACGCCCACCCCGACATTCAGAAACTGATGGGCTACCGGCCCTTTGGGCTCCCCCGGCGCGCGCGGGCGAAAGCCCAGCGGCAGGTGGCGGGTATGGGACTGGATCGCCCAGACCGCGCCGTCGGCGTCGAAGATCGGCCCGCCGCTCTGCCCCTGAAGGCCCGGCGACGAGGTTTCGATATAGCGCCCCAGCGCGGGGCCCTCGGCGGCGGAATCGGGGTCGGCGAGGGCGGGATCGGGCGGCGGGGCCGACAGGAACCGGGTCAGCATGCCCTCGATCGGGAACAGCGGGATGGGAAACGCCTCCGGCGGCAGCACGAAAACGCCCCGCGCCTCATCCCAGACCGGCACGATCTCGTGGAAGGGAAAGCCCAGCCGGCACAGGCTGCGGCCGGGCGCATAATCCGCATCGGGCAGCTTGAAGACGGGATCGGGGTCGCCACCCACCGGGGCCGGTTCGAACGGTTGCAGCCGCCCCAGGGCCAGGTCGCTGGCCGGCATCAGGCGCACATCCCGCAGCACCGCACCGTCCGCCCCCCACCACACCGAACAGTTGCGCGCCGAGCCCGGGGCGGGGCGTTCCAGATGGCGCAGCTTGCGCTTGCGCGCCGAATCGAAGGAGGCGGTCGCCCGTTCCAGGTCACGCACCTCCGCCCGCCAGGCACGGTAGCGGGCCGCCTCACCTTCGAGACGGCGGACCAGGCCCAGGATATGGGCCGCGGTCAGCACCCAGCCGTCGCGGTTGACGAGCGTGCAGGCGGCGACGACCCCGCGGCAGGTGCCATCCACGGCGCGGGTCGAAATCACCACCGGGCGCGTGAAGGCGCTCGCGAGGCGGAAGGCGCGAACGAACATCGCGCCATTGATAGATGACCGGCGGGCAGAAGGGAACTGCTGGTGAGGGATCTGTGAAGCGGCGGGGGCCGGGGCCAGACTAGAGGCGTGTGAAACTTCGACGGAAAGATCGTGCGAAAGACGTCGCGCAGCCGGATGGATCCGGATGCAGGCGGATCGACCGGAGGGTGTGGCGGTGGCCTGGCGGTCTGCGATGAACAGGATGCGCGCCAGCCGGTCGGAGCGGGTGCGGCAGGGCTATCCCCGGCCGGACGATTTTCAGGAGGCGCGGGGCATGAATGGCGGCGGCGCGATGGGGGTACAGTCTCCGAGCCATGGCCGTTCATACCGTCATGCTGCCGGATTCGGATGCGCGGACGCGCGTTGCGGGCTATCCGCTGGGACGACACGGCCGGCGGCTATGGTGGCGATCGCTCGGCTGTTCCCTGGCCCCAGGATCTCGCCGACGAGGCCAGCGAGACGGGGGAGGCGGTCGTCCTCCAGGACATCGCCGGCCCGCGATCCCGCCGACGTGCTGGCGGCACTCACCATCCTGTGGCCGGACGTCCTGGACGAGCCGCTGCGGAGTCAGCTCCCCCTGCGCGAAGTGGGCCCCACCCGCGCCGTGGCGTACGACCTTCCCGACGGCGCCGTCGCCTGAGCAGACGGGGCCGGATCGCCCCCTGCCCTCCAGCCTGGGAACTCACGACGTTCTGCGTCTTGCAGCGGGCGGTCAGCGGTGTTCGCGGATCGCTTTCAGCAGGGCTTTGCCGGTGACGATGCCGGTCGGGGTGTCGTTGTCGGCCACCAGGATCGGGCCGTCGCAGGTGAGGGCGGCGTCGATCAGGCGGTCGAGGGAGGCGGTGGGGGGGACGCGGGGTGCTTGGCTCAGGGTTTGGGCGGCGGCGGGTGGGAGCGGTTCCATGACGGCGGCGGCTGTGACCAGCTTGAGGCGCGAGATGCCCTGGACGAAGGCGCGGACATAGCTGTCGGCCGGGGCCAGGACGATCTCTTCGGGGGTTCCTACCTGGATGGTTCTGCCGTCCTTCATGACGGCGATGCGATGGCCGAGGCGGACCGCCTCGTCGAGGTCGTGGGTGATGAAGACCGTGGTCTGGCGCAGCTGGGCCGAGAGCTCGGCGAATTGATCCTGGAGCTCGCGCCGGATCAGAGGGTCGAGGGCGCTGAAGGGTTCGTCCATCAGCAGCAGCTGCGGTTGGGAGGCGAGGGCGCGGGCGAGGCCGACGCGCTGCTGCATGCCGCCGCTGAGCTCGTGGGGGCGGCGGTCGCCCCAGCCCTGGAGGCGGACGGCGGCGAGCATCTCTTCGCCGCGCCGCCAGCGCTCGTCGGGCGCGGCGCCGCGCAGCTCGAGGCCGAAGGCGACATTGTCGCGCACGGTGCGGTGGGGCAGCAGGGCCATGTTCTGGAACACCATGCCGATCTTCCGGTTGCGCAGGCGGCGCAGCTCCGGCCCGGCCATGCGGCCGATGTCGCGCCCGTCGATCAGCACGCGCCCGGCGCTGGGTTCGATCAGGCGGTTGACGAGGCGCACCAGGGTGGATTTGCCGCTGCCGGACAGGCCCATGACGCAGAAGACCTCGCCGCGGCGGACCTCCAGCGTGACGTCGGCGACCGCCACCACGCAGCGATAGCGCTCCATGGCCCGGTCGCGGTCGAGGCCGGCGGCGACCACCGCCGCGATGTCGGCGCGGCGGCGCCCGAACACCTTCCACAGACGGTCGCAGGCGATGACGGGCTTTTCCGTGGCGGCGGCGGTCATGGCGGGGCAATCTACATGAGATTCGTTTTTGGGGGATTCGTTCTTCGGGCGCGCTTCGCTGGCAACAGATTAGGGCTTTAGGCTCGCTTCGCTCGCAACAAAAAGGGGGGGCGGGGCCGGAAAGGGCGGGGGTTCAATGAGGGTGGGGCGATGAGTATCGATAGTGTGGCGACGGCGGCCGGGGCCGGGGGTGGGCCGGTGGCCATGCGTCCGACCATCCGGGGGACGCGGCATGTGGTTGCATCGGGGCATTATCTGGCCAGCCAGGCCGGGTTCGCGGTGTTGGAGGCGGGGGGGAATGCCGTCGATGCCGGGGTGGCGGCTGGCCTGGCCATGGCGGTGGTGCAGAGCGAGTTCGTGAACCTGGCCGGGGTGGCGCCGATCATGGTGCATATGGCTGGGCGGCGCGAGACGGTGTGTATCAGCGGGCTGGGGGTGTGGCCGGCCGCCGCCAGCCTGGAGCTGTTCCTGGAACGCCATGGCGGCGCCATCCCGGAGGGCATTTTGCGCACCGTGGTGCCGGCGGCCCCGGACGCCTGGATCACGGCGCTGGAGCGGTTCGGCACCATGTCGTTCGGCGAGACCGCCAGCGCCGCCATCGGCTTCGCGCGGGAGGGCTTCGTCATGTATCCGCTGATGGCCGAGCTGATCGCGGCGTTCCAGGACGGCTATCGGCGCTGGCCCGCGAATGCGGCGATCTATCTGCCGGGGGGGCGGGCGCCGCAGACGGGAGAGGTGTTCACGCAGGCCGATCTGGGCGGCGTGTTGCAGTACATGGCCGACGAGGAGCGGCGGGCGGCGGCGGGCGGCAGGCGGGCGGGCTTGCAGGCGGCGCGGGCGGCGTTCTATCGCGGCGATATTGCGGGCGCCATCTGCGATTTCCATGCGGCCGAAGGGGGGCTGCTCAGCCGCGACGACCTGGCGGGTTTTCGCGTCGAGGTGGAAGCGCCGCTGCGCTATCGCTATGGCGATCTGAACGTCTATAGCTGCCCGCCCTGGTGCCAGGGGCCGGCGCTGTTGCAGATGCTGGCGATCCTGGACGGGGCCGGGAGCGAAGCCCTGGCCGCCCCCGCCCGCGCCCATGCGCTGCTGGAGGCGATGAAGCTCGCCTTCGCTGACCGGGAGCGGCATTACGGCGACCCGCGCTTTCACGAGGTGCCGATGGCGGCGCTGCTGGCGCCGGCCCATGCGGCCAGGCAGCGGGCAGCGATCGATCCGGCGCGGGCGCGGCCCTATGGCGAGCTGTGGCCGGACGTCATAGCGGCGGGGGCGGCGGGGGCCGGTGAGCGGGGGCTGCCGGCGCTGGATACCTCCTATGTCGCGGCCATCGACCGCCACGGCAACGCGATTTCGGCGACGCCCAGCGATGTCTCGTACGATACGCCGGTGGTGCCGGGCACGGGGCTGTGCCCGTCCTCGCGCGGGTCTCAGTCGTGGGCGGTGGCCGGCCATCCCTCGGCGGTACGGGCGGGGGCGCGCCCGCGCCTGACGCCGGCGCCGGCGATGGCGGAGGACGGGCGGCGGCTGCTGGCCTTCGGCACGCCCGGCGGCGACATGCAGTGCCAGGCGATGTTGCAGGTGCTGCTGAACCTGCGCGAGGGCCGGATGGAATTGCAGCAGGCGATCGAGGCGGCGCGGGTGGCCACGTTCAGCTTTCCCGATTCCTTCGCGCCGCATAACGCGTTGCCGGATCGGGTGTTCGTGGAAGACCATGCCGGCGGCGGCGTGGCGGAGGGGCTGCGGGCGCTGGGCCACGATGTCCGGCCATGGCCGGCCTTCAGCTGGCGGGCGGGGGGCGTGTGCGCCGCCCTGCTGGACCGGGAGAGCGGCGTGCGCCAGGCGGCGGCCGATCCGCGCCGGCCCTGCTATGCGCTGGGCTGGTGAAGGTTGACCCGGCGGCGGTGGGCGGCGGACAATCTGGTTGACGGCGGGGGGAGCGGCGCGGGCCATGGATGCAGACTATGGATGAGGGACGATTCACCTCCAGCGTCGGCCATGCCGGGGCCACGGCGGTGATGCCGTTTCAGCCGCGCATTCGCAAATCGGCCTATTTCAACGCCGCGCGGCGCCATGGCTGCAAGGCTTTCACGGTCTATAACCGGACCTATATCTCGCTGGGCTTCGACGATCCGGAGGCCGAATACTGGCATGTCATCCGCCAGGTTGCGCTGTGGCCGGCGGCGGGGCAGCGGCAGATGGAGATTTCCGGGCCGGACGCCCTGGCGTTCACGCAGCTGCTGACGCCGCGCAGGCTGGCGGATTGCGCTGTCGGGCAGTGCAAGTATGTCCTGATGACCGACGAAGCGGGCGGCGTCATCAACGACCCGGTGCTGCTGCGGCTGGCACCAGACCGGTTCTGGCTGTCGGCGTCCGATAGCGACATCCTGCTGTGGGCCAAGGGGGTGGCGGTTCATTCCGGCCTGGAGGTGGCGCTGCGGGACGCCAATGTCACCGTGGCGCAGATTCAGGGGCCGAAATCGGTGGACCTGATGGCCGCCATCTTCGGGCCGGAGCTGCGGCAGCTGGGCTATTACCGGCTGACCGAGGGCGAACTGGACGGCATCCCGCTGACGATCTCGCGCACGGGCTGGAGCGGCGAGCGGGGCTATGAGCTGTATCTGGGCGATGCGGAGCAGGGCGACCGGGTGTTCGACCGCCTGCTGGAGCTGGGGCGGCGGTTCGGGCTGCGGCCCGGATCGACCTCGCAGATGCGGCGCATCGAGGCCGGCCTGCTCTCCTTCGGGGCCGATATGACGGGGGAGGAAAACCCGTTCGAGCTGGGGCTGGGGCGGCTGGTGGATGTGGATCAGGAGGCGGATTTCATCGGCAAGGCGGCGCTGGCGCGGATCGCGCGGCAAGGAGTGCGGCGGCGGCTGGTGGGGCTGAGGATCGAGGGCGCCAGGCTGGCGCCCAATATCGAGCCCTGGCCGCTGGCCAGGAACGGGAAGGAGGTGGGCAGGCTGACCAGCCTGGCGTGGTCGCCGCGCCTGGAGTGCAATATCGCGCTGGCCATGACGGCGCTGGACCATGCCCGCCCGGGCACCCGCCACGAGGTGGCGACGCCCGAGGGGGCGGTGGCGGCCACGGTTCAGGAGCTGCCGTTTCTGCCGCGCCGCCAGACCGGCTGAGGCGGCGGGGGGTCAGCGGGCGGCGGCGGCGCGGGTGGCTTCGAGGCGCAGATAGCCGTCGCGGGTCTGGGGCAATTTGCGTTCCAGCAGGCGCGAGGCGACCACGGTGCGCAGGATCTGGGCGGTGCCGCCGCCGATGGTGAACATGCGGGCGTCGCGGGCCATGCGCTCCAGCGGCAGGTTGCGCGAATAGCCCTGGGCGCCGAAGATCTGCAGGGCGTCGTTGGTGACGCGGATGGCCATTTCGGAGGCGAAGATCTTGGCCTTGGCCGCCTGTTCCGGATCGGGAAAGGGCGCGGCGCTGGCGGCGGCGCGGTGGATCAGCAGGCGCGCGGCGTCGATGTGGGTGGACATGTCGGCCAGCATCCATTGCAGGCCCTGGAACTCGGCGATGGGGCGTCCGAACTGGTGGCGGCGCCCGGCATGGTCCAGCGCCAGGCGGAAGGCGCCGTCGGCCAGGCCCAGGGCGACGGTGGCGGCGCCGACGCGCTGGGTGTTGTAGGCGTCCATCAGGGCGGCGAAACCGCGCCGGAAGCCGCCCGGCGGGCGCAGAACGCGTTCGGCCGGCACCTCCATGTCTTCGAACAGCAGCTCGGTTTCCGGCAGGCCGCGCAGGCCCATGGCCGGCTCGCGGCGGCCGACGACGAGGCCCGGGGTTTCGCCGCGCAGGGCCAGGAAGCCGCCGATGCCTTCGTCTCTGCCGCGCTGGTCGCAGACGCGGGCGAACACCAGATGGAGGCGGGAGACGCCGCCGCCGGTGATCCAGTGCTTACGCCCGTTGAGGATGTAACGGTCGCCCTGGCGACGGGCCTGGGTGGTCATTTCGTTGGCGGCACTGCCGGCTTCGGGTTCGGTGATGCAGATGGCGGGTTTGTCGCCGGCCAGCACCAGGTCGGCGGCGAGGCGCTTTTGCTCTTCGCTGCCATAGCGCATGACGGCCGAAAGGGCGCCCATATTGGCCTCGACGACGATGCGGGCGGTGGTGCCGCAGACCTGAGCCATGCGGTCGATGACCAGCACGGCATCGGTGAGGGAGCGGCCCTGGCCGCCGAACTCCGCCGGCACGGTCATGCCCATGAAGCCGGCTTCGGTGAGCGCCCTGGCGTTGTCCCAGGGGTAGGCCTCGCTGCGGTCGATCTCGGCCGCGCGGGGGGCGACGATCTCGCGGGCCAGGCGGTGGGCGCGGCGGTCGAGGTCGCGCTGGGCCGGTGTGAGATCGAAGTTCATGGCGGCGCGGGCCTCCGGTGGTGGCTGCCGGGGGCAAGGTGGCACGGTTTGCCGCCGGGCGCCAGGGCCGGGCGCCCATTTCCAGGCGCTTCGGCGGCGGCGGTCGGGCGCGAGCCGCTCGCTCATGCGCCGATCGATTGGAGCCTGGGGCAGAAGGATGGGCGGCGAATCCCGCCTGCGTCTCACCCAAGTGTCGATATATCCCGGTGAATCCCCACTAGTGCCGGAATGGCGGTCTGCTGCCAAGCTTTCCGATTGCTTACACTTGTCACAGGGCTGTCACGGCCCGGCCGCAAGGCTGTCGCGCCCTGTGTCCGCGCAGCAACCCCACACACCCCTGTGACACCCCCGGCACAGGCCCATCGCCGCCGGGGAGCAGAGCGCGCTAGAGCGGGTGCGCCCCTGCCGCCGTCGTGACGGGCCGCCCCCGGTGGGGCGGGTCGTTGTGCGCCAGGAGGCAGCTACGCCGCCGCCGCCGCCTGCCTGCGCTGGTCGTAGTCGGATTTGGAGATGAGGTGGATTTGCGGCCACACCGGAGAGTCCTCCGGTTCCTCCCACACCTTCTCGACGATCTCCGTGCGCACCTTCAAGATGTTCAAGCCGCGGTCCAGGCCGATCAGCCGTTCGACCTCGGCATCATAGACGATCCGCACGTCCAGCAGGGGTTCGTCGTAAAGGTCGGGGCTGGGCTTGACGCTGATGGTGACGATATCGATGTTGTTGAAGCGGGCCTTGAACGCCGCCTCTGCGATCTGGCGCACCTGCTGTTCGTTCATCTCAAACCTCCCGCCACACCCGCTGCCTGAATAGCACAAGTGGCGGCAAATAGCATAGGAGCGACGGCATTGCGCCTGGAATTCGCGCCCGTTCGCTGGAAGCGGGCGCCGGGGCGCACCAGGGGGGCGATGGGCGCTGCCATGGCGGCTGCCCGGCGGTGTGGCCTGCCTCCCGTCACACCCGCTGCCCGATTAGCACAAACAGCGGCAAATACCACATGCCCCTCACATCCACTCCGCCCGAAATCCGCGTCCGCGCCACTTGCGCTCGCCGCCGGCTGCGCCTAGCCTGCTGCCTGTCCAACCTGCCCCACCACAGGAGAACAGGGAGAACACCGGCATGGCCATCCCCGCCTTCGATACCTATGTTGCCGCCAAGACCCTGCGCACGGCCGGCTTCGACGAAAAACAGACCGAAGCGGCCGTGACCGTCATCCGCGAAGCGGTGGCCGAAACCAGCGCCACCAAGGAAGGCCAGGACAGGTTGCAGGTGGACATAGAGAGGTTGCAGGCGGGCCAGGACAGGTTGCAGGCGGACCTGGAGAGGTTGCAGGCGGACCTGGAGAGGTTGCAGGCGGACCTGGACAAGCTGCGCGCCGAGATGCAGTCTGGCCGCGCCGAGCTGCGTGCCGAGATGAAGGAGGGTCAGGACAGGTTGCAAGCGGGCCTGGACAGGCTGCGCGCCGAGATGAAGGAGAGCCAGGATAGGTTGCGGGCTGGCCATGACAGGTTGCAAGCGGACCTGGACAAGCTGCGCGCTGAGGTGGTGACCAAGGCGGATTTGCAGATCTACCTGGAGGCTTCGGAAGACAGGACGAGGTCCAGGTGGCGGGCCGATATGCTGGGCATGGTTCTGGCCTTTACCGCCATCATGCTGACTGGCTTCGGCGCCATCGTGGCGCTGGTTTAGTCGCGCGCCGCGCCTGCAGCCGCGCCCGAAATCCGCGCCCCGCGCCACTTGCGCTCGCCGCCGGCTGCGCCTAGCCTGCTGCCTGTCCAACCTGCCCCACCACAGGAGAACAGGGAGAACACCGGCATGGCCATCCCCGCCTTCGATACCTATGTTGCCGCCAAGACCCTGCGCACGGCCGGCTTCGACGAAAAACAGACCGAAGCGGCCGTGACCGTCATCCGCGAAGCGGTGGCCGAAACCAGCGCCACCAAGGAAGGCCAGGACAGGTTGCAGGTGGACATAGAGAGGTTGCAGGCGGGCCAGGACAGGTTGCAGGCGGACCTGGAGAGGTTGCAGGCGGACCTGGAGAGGTTGCAGGCGGACCTGGACAAGCTGCGCGCCGAGATGCAGTCTGGCCGCGCCGAGCTGCGTGCCGAGATGAAGGAGGGCCAGGACAGGTTGCAAGCGGGCCTGGACAGGTTGCAGGCGGACCAGGACAGGCTGCGCGCCGAGATGAAGGAGGGCCAGGATAGGTTGCAGGCTGGCCATGACAGGTTGCAAGCGGACCTGGACAAGCTGCGCGCTGAGATGGTGACCAAGGCGGATTTGCAGATCTACCTGGAGGCTTCGGAAGACAGGACGAGGTCCAGGTGGCGGGCCGACATGCTGGGCATGGTTCTGGCTTTTACCGCCATCATGCTGACCGGCTTCGGCGCCATCGTGGCGCTGGTCTAGCCGCGCGCCGCGCGCGCCCCCCGCCCGCGCGCCTCGTCCATAACTCGCCCGTAAGCAGGCTGCCCCCCGCGTCCGCGCCACTTGCGCCTGCCGCCGCCAGCGCCTAACCTGCCGCCCTATCCAACCCGCCCCGTCCAGGAGGACACCGGCATGGCCATCCCCGCCCTCGACACCTATGCCGCCGCCAAGACCCTGCGCACGGCCGGCTTCAACGAAAAACAGGCCGAAGCGGCCGTGACCGTCATTCGCGAAGCGGTGGCCGAAAGCAGCGCCACCAAGGAAGGCCAGGACAGGTTGCAAGCTGGCCAGGACAGGTTGCAGGTGGACCTGGACAGGTTGCAGGCGGACCAGGACAAGCTGCGCGCCGAGATGAAGGAGGGCCATGACAGGTTGCAGGCTGGCCTGGACAGGTTGCAGGCGGACCAGGACAAGCTGCGCGCCGAGATGAAGGAGGGCCACGCCGAGTTGCGCGCCGAGATGCAGGCTGGCCAGGACAGGCTGCGGGCCGAGATGCAGGCTGGCCAGGACAGGCTGCGCACCGAGATGAAGGAGGGCTCTGACAGGTTGCAGGCTGGCCAGGACAGGTTGCAGGTCGGCCTGGACAGGTTGCAGGCGGATCAGGACAAGCTACGCGCCGAGATGCAGACGGACCTGGACAGGCTGCGGGCTGAGGTGGTGACCAAGGGGGACTTGCAGATCTACCTGGAGGCTTCGGAAGACAGGACGAGGTCCAGGTGGCGGGCCGATATGCTGGGCATGGTTCTGGCCTTTACCGCCATCATGCTGACCGGCTTCGGCGCCATCGTGGCGCTGGTCTAGCCGCGCGCCGCGCCCGCCGCGCCGCCCGCGCGCCTCGCCCATAACTCGCCCGTAGTCAGGCCGCCCGTCGCGCCCCGCGCCGCATTCGGTTCGAGGTTGCAGGAGGGCCTGGACAAGCTGCACACCAACATGACGCGCATGGTTCTGGCCTTTGCCGCCTTCATCCTCACCGGCATCGGCACCATAGTGGCGCTGCTGGTCTAGCCGCTCCCCCGCCGCCCCCTCAACACCCCACCGCCCGCGCCACCGCCTCCTGCCCGCCGCCCCCTTGCGCCACGCGGGGGGGGGGGGGGGGGGGTAAAAGGGGTGGGATTGTGTGGGGTTGACGGCGGCGGCTTCGGTGGGTTCTTACTATGGTCGCGGTGGCCGGGGGGCGCGCAGGCCGGGTTTGGATGCGGCCAGGAGTGGCCAGGGTTGCCTGGAGTGGCACAGATCCTTGAGGGAGGCTCTGAAGATGGTTGCAAGTGCTGGGATCCCCCGCGCGCAGCCCGGCGCGCGGAAACGCAGGCCGTGGCGCCACCCCCGCGCCGCCTTCTCCGCCCTGCCGGTCGCCGCCGCGCTGCTGGCGGCGCTGGCGCTGGGGGCGGCGGGGGAGGCGCGGGCGCAGACGACGCCGTGCGGGTTCGCGAACGCAAACACCCTCAACTGCCCGAATCGGGATCATACCGACGGCATCGTCTATGGCCTCGCGGGCGACGGCAACAACCTCTCCGGCCGGACGGTCAACCTCCTGGGCCACAGTAGCGGGCCGATCGCCATCACGGCCGGCGCCAGGGGGATCGCCTTCGGCGTGCGGGCCACCGGAGGGCCAGCCTTAGTGGTCAATGTCGGCGGCGCGACGGGCGGGACCGCCCACGTCGTCAGATTCGTCCAGGGGACGAACTCGCACTCCGGCATCGACCGGAACAACGGCATCTATATTTGGCGTACGAACAACGATCAAAACGCGCGTACAACGCTGAACGTGAGAGCCGGTGTGACCATCGGCAGCTCGACCACGCCGATGAAGCGGCACGGCATCTCCCTCAGACTGCGCCCCAATAACGACAGCAATGGCCGGGGCACCGCCGGCGGCACCCTCGACAGCGCGGCGACCATCTATGCCGCCAGGCAGGGCATCCGGGTTTTCCGGGAGGTGGGGGGCACCAACGAAGATACCACCGTCACCAACCGCGGCGCCATCTTCTCGGGCGTGGGCAACGCCGGCGCCACCTCCGCCAACTACAATCAATACCGCGACAACCTGCCGCACGGCATCCTCGGGTACATCGGTGGAACCCAACTCACCGGCTCGCTGACCGTCAACAACAGTGGCGACATCACGCTGGGGGGCCCCTATGTCGGCATCCTGATGCAAAGCTGGGGCGCCGGGGGCATGACACTCGACAACAGCGGGGACATCAAGGCGGTGGATGGGCAGACGGTCAGGCGGGGCATCCAGTTCGACTTCGAGTATTGGGACAACCAGAGCGCCCAGGCGGTCACGCTTACGAACTCCGGTGCCATCACGGCGTCCGAGTACGGCATCCGCCTCAAGAAGCTCTCCGGCGGCGCTATCGAACTCACCAACCGCGGCGCCATCACGGTGACGGGGGACGCGGCGCGGCACATGGGGCACGCCATCTATCTGGCGGAGGGCGTCACCTTCGGCGATGGAAGAACCTACGCCGCCAATAGCGGCGACGTCACGATCATCAACGAAGGCGCCCTCAGCTCGAAGAACCACGCCCTCTACGCCTACAGGCCCACGGCGACGACGGGGAACGTGGCGGACGACTTCGAGCTCACCAACTCTGGCGCCATCGTTTCGCAGGAAGGGGACGGCATTCGGATCGAGCGGCCCGATGGGACGGGCGCTATGACGGTTGACAACAGCGGGGCCATCACGGCGGGGGTGAACGCCATCTGGATCGACGAGATCCTGACGCCTGCGACCACGGGCACCGTGTCGGTGACCCATTCCGCCGGGGCGCTTTCGGCGGGGCGTTCGGGGATCGTGGTCCAGGTGGCGTCCAGCGCCACCGCCGCGACGGTGACGCCGCGGGCGGCGACGGCCCCGCAGCCGCTGATCGACATCGCCTGGGGCGGCACCGCCGCGTCCGGGGCGAGCGCGGTGGGGAGGACCGGGACGGCGGCCAACGATGACGGCCGCTTTGCGACGGTGGGCGCGGGGAATGCGGGCGCCCGGCAGGTGCTGACCTTCGACCGGGAGGCGGAGGCCAACGGGGGCAGCGGTGGCGTTTATGGCGGGGCGGCGGGCATCGAGGTCTCGGCCCTGTCGTGGCGCGACGTGGTGGCGCAGGTGGCCCTGGGCGACTACGTGGCCGCGATCACGACCACCGCACAGCAGACGACGGCCGTGCCGACGGGCGCCACCGTCAGCGACAACGCCCATGTCAAGCAGTTCCGGGCGGCGCTGGAGAACGCGGAGATCTCGGTGGCGCAGGCGCTCCTTACCGCCATCGGCACCAGCGCCACCAGCGCGGCCAGCCAGCTGACCGACGCCCAGCTCGTGGCCTTCCTGCGCGTGGACAACGCCGGGCGCAGAACCCTGCTGCGCGATATTCTGGGCTATGGCCTTTCGGACAAGGAGAAGGCGGTGCTGGCGGCGCTGGTGGATGGCGACAGCACCGCGCTGACCACCGCGCTGGACGACACCGCCGCGGCGTTCTCCGCCGACTACAAGGCCGAAGTGCGGGCGCTGCTGAACCGCTACAATGTCGGCAACATTCGCGTCAATGTGCATAGCGGCTCCCTCACGGCCCAGCGCGGCGACGGCATCCGGGCCTATTTCGCCACCTCCAACACGAGCAACGGCGTGATCGAAGTCACCGTTGCCAGCGGCGCCAGCGTGCGCGGGGCCAAGTCCGGCATCTGGGTCGCCAATGCCGGGCTGAACGAGCGCATGGCCGGCACCGCCGACGACATCCTGAAGCAGACCGTGACCGTGAACGGCAGGGTGACGGGCGGGACGGGCGCGGCCGTGCACCTGGTGGGGGGCGGCACGCTGACGGTGGGCGCGGGGGGCGCGGTGGTGGCCGGGGCCGGCCAGCCCGCCATCCTGCTGCCCGGCCCCCGGACCTCGGAGCTCACCATCAACGGCAGTGTGACCGGCGCCGCCGGCGCCGATGAGGCGGTGCGGGCCATCCAGGTCACCAGCGTGACCATGGGCGCTGGCGGCCGTGTGGACGCCAACGGCGCCACCACCGGCATCCTGGCCGATTTCGGGGCCAGGGAGGTGGCGTTCACCAGCAGCGGCTCTGTTGTGGGGGCGACGGGGGATGGCATCCACATCGCATCGTCGTCCACCGCCGCCGTCACCGTCACCCATGGGGCGATTTCTGCGGGGGCCAGGGGCATCTTCATCGACACGCCGATGGCGACCGGCGACATCTCCCTTACCCTTGGGGCGCTTTCGGCCGGGGCCGCGGGCATCGCCATCGGCGCGCCGCTGGCGACCGGCGCCGTCACCGTCACCCTTGCGGGGGGTCTGACGGCGGGGACCACGGGCATCCCCATCGCCACGCCGATGACGACCGGCGACATCACCGTCACCCATACCGGCGGCCCGCTTTCGGCGGGAGGCACGGGCATCTCCATCACCGCGCCGGTGGCGGCCGGCGACATCGGCGTCACCCATTCCGGCGGCCCGCTGACGGCGGGGGCCATGGGCATGGGCGTCTCCATCGCCACGCCGGAGGCGGCCGGCGACATCACCGTCACCCTTGCGGGGGGTCTGACGGCGGGGACCACGGGCGTCTCCATCGACGCGCCGGTGGCGACCGGCGACATCGGCGTCGCCCATTCCGGCGGGCCGCTGACGGCGGGGGGCACGGGCATCTCCATCGACACGCCATTGGCGGCTGGCGACGTCACCGTCAGCCATTCCGGCGGGGCGCTGACGGCGGGGTCCGAGGGCACGGGCATTTCCATCGACGCGCCGGTGGCGACCGGCGACATCGGCGTCACCCTTGCGGGGGCGCTGGGGGCGGGGGCCGATGGCATCTCCATCGACGCGCCGATGGCGACCGGCGAGGTCACCGTCGCCCATAGCGGCGGGGCGCTGACGGCGGGGAAGACGGGCATATTCGTCATCGCGCCATCGACGACCAGCGATGTCAGCGTCAGCCATACCGGCGGGGCGTTGACGGCGGGTGCCGATGGCATGTTCGTCAACGCGGCGGCGGCGACCGACGAGGTCACCGTCACCCATGGCGGCGGGGCGCTGACGGCGGCGATCGATGGCATGGTGGTGATCGCGTCGTCGGCGACCGGCCAGGTCATCGTCGGACATTCCGGCGGGGCGCTTTCTGCGGGGCGCTCGGGCATGGTGGTCGAGGTGGCGTCCGGCACCACGGCCGCGACGGTGCCGACGCGCGCGGCCCAGCCGCTGCTCGACATCTCCTGGGACGGCGGCGGGAGGACGGGAACCGCGGCCAACGACAACGGCCGCTTCCAGGCGGCGAACGCGGGAGAGGTGCTGACCTTCGACCAGGAGGCGGCGGCCAATGAGGGCAGCGGCGGCGTTTATGGCGGCGCGGCGGGCATCGAGGCGGTTGCCATGTCGTGGCGCGACGTGGTGGAGGCGGTGGCCCTGGGCGACTATCCGAGCGCGATCACGACCAGCGCGCAGCAGATGACGGCCGTGCCGGCCACTGCCACCGCCGCCGACAACGCCTATATCGCCCAGTTCAAGGCGGCGCTGATGAACGACGAGATCGAGGTGCCATCCGCCCTCCTCACCGCCATCGGCGCCACGAGCGTGACCGCCCTGACCGACGTCCAGATCAGAACCTATCTGCGCACGGGCAACGCCGCCACGCGCGCCCTGCTGCGCGACATTCTGGGCCAGGGCCTCTCCGAGAAGGAGAAGGCGGTGCTGGCGGCGCTGGCGATGGGCGACAGCACCGGCCTCGCCACCGCGCTGGCCGATGCGGATGCGGCGTTCTCGACCGCCTACCGGAACGCGGTGAACGCGCTGCTGAACCGCTACAATGTCGGCAACATCCGCGTGAATGTGCGGGGCGGTTCCCTCACAGCCGCGCGCGGGGACGGCATCCGGGCCTATTACGCGACCGCCAACGAGAACAACGGCGCCATCTCCGTCACCGTCGCCGCCGGAACCACCGTGACCGGCGCCCGGGCCGGCATCTGGGTGGCCCATGGCGGCGGGGCCGGAACCGCCGCCGACATGCGCAAGCAGACCGTGACGGTGAACGGCACGGTGACGGGCGGGACGGATGCGGCCGTGCATCTGGTGGGGGGCGGCACGCTGACCGTGGGCGAGAACGGCGCGCTGGTGGCCGGCACCGGGCAGCCCGCGATCCTGGTGAACGACCCCGGGCACGCGGTGATGACCATTGACGGCCGGGTGACGGGCAGCGAGGGCGCCGCGGCGGCGCTGCGCATGACCGGGGGCGGCAGCGTGACCATCGGCGCTGGCGGCAGTGTGAGCGCCAACGGCGCCGCCACCGCCATCAGGGCCGATGGGGGCATGACCGCCGTGGTCGTGAGGGGCCGGGTGGTGGGCAGCGAGGGCGCCGCGGCGGCGCTGCACATCACCGGGGGCGGCAGCGTGACCATCGGCGTTAGTGGCCGGGTGGACGCGGGCGGCGCCACCCGCTCCATCCTGGCCGATGGCGGCGCCGTCACCCTGCTGGTGGGGGTGCCGGTGGGGCCGACGCCGGGGGTGACGGGGCCCTACCGGGAGGATTACCAGGATGCCAGCGACCGGGTGGGCAGCTTCTCCCTCCCCAGCGGCAGCCGGGCCCGCTATGCGCTGACGGACGACGAGGGCACCACCGGCGAGACCCGTCTGGCGCTGCTGGGCAGCGACGGGCGGCTGATCGTGCCGGCGGTGCCGGCCGGCTTCGAGCGGCGGCCGGGGGTGGAGCCGGAGCCGGGGCCGGTGGCGCCGGAACCGGTGGCGCCTGAGCCGGTGGTGGAGCCGGTGGACCCGGACCCGACGCAACCGCAGCAGCCGACGCAACCGCAGCAGCCGACGCAGCCACAGCAGCCGACGCAGCCACAGCAGCCGACACAGCCGCAGCAGCCGACGCAACCGCAACAGCCGACGCAACCACAGCAGCCGACGCAGCCGCAACAGCCGACGCAGCCGCAGCAACCGGCCACGCCGATGCAGATGGACTGCGACCTGGCTTCGGACAAACGCTGCCGCCTCTATGAGGCGCTGCCCTCGGTGCTGCTGACCATGAACCGCCTGCCCTCCTATGGCGAGCGGATGGCGGCGGCCCGCAACCTGCATGGCGGCTGGGCGCGGCTGGAGACTGCGCGGGGCGACTGGAAGGCGGACAGCGCCACCCGCCCGGATGCGATCTACGACTGGAACCGCAGCGGCGTGCGTGCGGGCATCGACCTGGCGCTGGGCGAGAGCGGGCGCTTCGGCATCTCCATGCACGGGCTGGACGGCGCGGCCGAGCTGGCCTGGCAGGGCGGCAAGATCGCGTTTTCTGGCATGGGCGTGGGCATGAGCGCCACCGCCATGGCCGGGGGCTTTTATCTCGACGCCCAGGCCCAGGCGACCTGGTTCGATGTGCGCATCACCTCGGGCACGGGCAGGCTGCTGAAGGACAAGGCCAAGGGCGAGGGCTATGCCCTGGCGCTGGAGGCCGGGCGGCCCATAGAGATAGGCGGGGGGGCGGTGGGCGAGGCCATGACGGTGACGCCGCGCGCAGGCGTGGCCTGGCAGGAGGTGACGCTGGACACCTTCATCGACTCGCGCTCGACCGAGGCGCGGGTGTCGCTGGAGGATGCCAGCAGCCTGATGGGCAGCCTGGGCTTAGGGGTGGCGACGCGGATGGCGGGCGGTCTGGCGCTGGGCGCGTCCATGGACGCCAGGCAGGAGTTCTCGGAGGAGACGGAGGCGAGGTTCGGCGGGGCGCGTCTGAAGGCGTCGTCCAAGGCCCCCAGCGTCCGCTTCGGCCTGAACGCCGCCCATAGCTGGGGCGAGGACCATTACAGCCTGCAAGCCAGCGCCGCCTACACGGCGGGTGGGGTGGATAACAACGCGCTGGCCGGGGGGCTGAGCCTCGCGATCCGGTTCTGAGCGGGGGCGGGCGGGGGCGGCCCACCGGCGGGGCGGCTGTCACGGAGCGGCCGCAGGGCTGTCGCGGGCCTGTTGCAGCCTGTGTCCACGCAACACCTCCACGACACCCCTGCGGCACCCCCACGGCACGGGGTGGCGCCGCCGGGGAGCGGGTTGCGCTGGAGCGGATGCGCGCCTGCCGCCGTCGTGACGCGGGGCGGGGCGTTGGGTGGGGTTGTGGGTTGAGGGGGCTAGGCCGCCGCCTCCTCCATCTGCTTGCGCCGGTCGAAGTCGGACCTGGCGACGAAGTGGACCTGCGGCCACACCGGAGAAGAGTCCTCCCGCTCGTACCACAGCTTATCGATGATCTCCGAGCGCACCCCCATATGGTCTCCGCGGAGCAGCTGCTCGACCTCGGCGTCATAGGCGATCCACACATTCAGCAGGGGTTCGTCATAAAAGTCGAAGCCGGGCTCGATTTCGATGTCAACGATATCGATGTCGTCGAAGCGCGCCTTGAACGCTGCCTCCACGATCTGCCGCGCCTGCTGCTCGGTCATCGCAGCCTCCTGCTATGTCCGTTGTTTGAATAGCACATGGAGGACGAAATTGCGCCTGGAATCTGCGTCCACATGTTCAAAGCGGGCGATGGCCTGCTCCACGGAGACGATGTGTTCCAGAACGACGGACGCCTCATAGTCCTTCCCGTCCAGTGCATAGTCCGCCTGCTGCCGCTCGGTCTGCGAGACGACGAACACCCTGGCAAACTCGCGGATGTCCGCGGGAAACTCCCCCATGGCCCGCCCCTGCCGACAGGCGTTCCTGGCCCGGCCGTGCTCCAGGGAACGATGGACGCGGTGCCATGCCGGGCGGCGCGCCCCGCCCGCGAGCAGGTCGGCCACCGTCGCCGCCAGGGTGTGGAACATGGCGTAATAGGCGGTGCTGATGGCGCGGCGGAGCCGTTCCTGGGTGGGGCGTTCCGCCAGGGCGCGGGCGGCTTCCATCAGACCGTGAGGGGTCATGGAGTGTCCTCAGGCTGGGGGGCAGGGGCGTGTTGGCGCGGCCGGGGCGGCGCGTTGGGTGGGGTTGTGGGTTGGGGGGGCTAGGCCGCCGCCTGCTTGCGCCGGTCGATATCGGACTTGGTGACGAAGTGGATTTGCGGCCACACCGGAGAATCCTCCGGCTCGTCCCATAGCTTCTCGATGATCTCCGAGCGCACTTCCATGGGGTTTCCGCGGAGCAGCTGCTCGAGCTCGGCGTCATAGACGACCCGCACATCCACCAGGGGTTCGCCGTCCAGGTTGAAGCCGCCGGGATCGATTTCGATGGTGACGATATCGATGTCGCTGAAACGGGCCTTGAACGCCGCCTCCACGATCTGCCGCACCCGCTGCTCGTCCATCGCAGCCTCCTGTCATGTTCGTTGCCTGAATAGCACATGAAGGACGAAATTGCGCCTGGAATCTGCGTCCACATGTTCGAAGCGGGCGATGGTCCGCTCCACGGAGACAATGTGTTCCTGAACGACGGATGCCTCATAGTCCTTCCCATCCAGAGCATAGTCCGCTTGCTGCCGCGCCTCCTGCAGGATAACGAACACCCTGGCGAACTCGCGGATGTCCGCCGGGAACTCCCCCATGGTCCGCACCTGCTGACAGGCTTTTCTGGCCCGGCCGTGCTCCAGGGAACGATAGACGCGGTGCCATGCCGGGCGGCGTGCCCCGCCTGCGAGCAGGTCGGCCGCCATCGCCGCCAGGGCGTGGAACATGGCGTAATAGGCGGTGCTGACGGCGCGGCGGAGCCGTTCCTGGGTGGGGCGTTCCGCCAGGGCGCGGGCGGCTTCCATCAGGCCGTGAGGGGTCATGGGGTATGTCCTTGGATCGGGGGCAGGGGCGTGTTGGCGCGGCAGCGGCCCGCCCCATAGCGGCTGTCGCAAGGCCGTTGCAAGCCTGTTTCAAGGCTGTCACAGCCCGTCCGGGGCAGAGCGCCCCCGACACACCCTCACCATACCCCTGCGACACCCCCCGGCACGGGGTAGCGCCGCCGGGGAGCGGTTTGCGCTGGAATGGATGCGCGCCTGCCGCCGTCGTGACGGGCCGCTCCCGGTGGGGTGGGGGGTTGGGGGGCGGTAGCGATTGGGGGGGTGGGGGGTTAGCATCGCGGTGGGATGCGGGGGAGCGGCGGGGCGATGGCGATCCTGGTGATCGAGGAGGGGGAGATCGCGGCGCGCTGGCGCAAAGCGCTGCTGGGCGAGAACCCGGAGCTGGATGTGCGGGTCTGGCCGCAGGCGGGGCGGGCGGACGAGATCGAGATGGCGCTGCTGTGGGACGATCTGGCGCCGCTGGCGGGCCTGGCGCGCCTGAAGGCGGTGGTGATGCTGGGGGCGGGGGTCGATCACTTGTTCAGCGGCGACAGTGTTCTGCCGGCCGGTGTGCGGGTGGTGCGTCTGATCGATGGTTCGATTTCCGCCCAGGTGGTGGAATATGTCGTGATGGCGGTGACGGCGCGGGTGCGGCGCTGGGACGAATACCGGGCCATGCAGCGGCGGCGCGGCTATGACGAACTGGCGGTGCCGGTGCCGGGCGATGTGACCGTGGGGGTGCTGGGGCTGGGCGAGATCGGCGGGCGGGCGGCGCGGGTGCTGGCCGCCATGGGCTATCGCGTCTGCGGCTGGAGCCGGCGGGCGCGGGCCATGGAGGGGGTTTCCTGCTTCAGCGGGCGCGAGGGATTGGCGGCCATGGCGGGGCGGTGCGACATTCTGGTGTGCCTGCTGCCGCTGACGGCTGAGACCGCCGATATTCTGAATGGGCGGTTGTTCGATGCCATGAAACGGGGCGCCTGGCTGATCAATGCGGCGCGCGGCGGCCATCTGGTGGAGGCCGACCTGCTGACCGCCCTGGACGATGGGCGCCTGGCGGGGGCCACCCTGGATGTGCAGCGCGACGAACCGATGGGGGCCGGCCATCCGTTCTGGGACCATCCCAAGGTGGTGGTGACGCCGCATATCGCCTCGATCACCTCGCCGGAACATTCGGCCGCCCAGGTGGCGGACAACTATGCGCGCCTGCGAAGCGGGCAGGCGCTGCGCCATGCGGTGGATGTGGAGCGGCGCTATTGATGGGTTCGCCGAGTCGGGCGCGGCGGGCGACGGTGGTGGGCGGCGGCATCGTCGGCATCTGCTGCGCGCGTTTTTTGCAGCGGGCCGGCTTTGCGGTGGAGGTGATCGACCGCGACGAGCCGGGGGCGGGGACGTCGTCTGGCAATCTGGGCATGATCTGTTCGCTGGAGACGGCGCTGCCGCTGCCGTCGATGCGCCTGCTGCGCAGCCTGCCGGCGATGCTGGCCGGGAGAGGCGATGCGCTGGCGATGCGCTGGCGTTATCTGCCGCGCCTGCTGCCCTGGCTGGCGCGCTTTGCGCGGGCGGCGCCGGCCAGGCGGCGCTGGCAGGGCGCGCTGGCCATGGCGACGCTGATGCGCGAGACGGTGCCGGCCTGGCAGGAGCTGGTGGAAGGCTCGCCGGCGCGGCGCCTGATCCGGCGCAACGGCGCCCTGGCGGTTTATGAGAGCGAGGCGGGGTTTGCGGGCGACGCCAGCGAGCGCGACCTGCTGCGGCGGCTGGGCGCCGATCTGGTGGAGCTGGACGGGGCGGGCATCGCCGCCCTGGAGCCGGGGCTGGCGGGCGGTTTCGCGCACGGGGTGCATTTTCGCGACAGCGCCCAGACGATCAGCCCGTTCGGGCTGGCGCAGGCGCTTGTGGGCGATATTCGCCGGGCCGGGGGCAGGGTGCGCCGGGCCGAGGCAAGGGGGCTGGACTTCGACGGCGACGGGCGGGCGGTGGTGGTGACGGCGGAGGGGCGTATCCGGAGCGAGGCGCTGGTGGTGGCGTGCGGGGCGCGGTCGGGGCGGCTGGCGGCGGACGCCGGCTTTCGCGTGCCGCTGGAAGCCGAGCGCGGCTATCACATGCAGGTGGCGGGCATCGATAGCGGGCTGGAGCGGCCCATCATCCATGGCGAAAGCCATATCGGCCTGACGCAGATGCGGGAGGGGCTGCGGATCGGCGGCACGGTGGAGTTCGCCGGCCTGGAGGCGCCGCCGACGCCGGGGCGGGCGCGGCGCATTTTCGAGCGGGGGCGGCGGATGCTGGCGGATCCCGGGCTGGCTGCCGGTGGGCAGGCGGTGGCGTGGATGGGGTGCCGCCCTACCCTGCCGGATTATCTGCCGGCGATCGGGGCCTCGCCGCGCCATGGCGGGGTTTTCTTCGCCTTCGGGCACCAGCATGTCGGCCTCAGCCTGGCGGCCGTGACCGGGCGGATCGTGGCCCGGCTGGCGGCGGGGCGGGATGCGGGGGTGGATGTGGCGCCGTTTCGTATTGACAGGTTTGGCGGGTGAAGCGGCGGTGGGGCGTGGGCTGGTGGCGAGGCGGCGGGCTGACGGCGAGGCGGCGGGTTTGGGAGAGCGTGGAAGGTGGAGGCGCGGTCCTGAGATGCGGACGAGGCGGCGGCGCACTTGAAGGGGGATTTTCGCGGCGGCGGTGTGGGCTATGGGCGTGCCACGGACGAGGGGGCGATGTTCGGCGTGGCGGCGGCCAGGCGCGTGGGAGGCCGCATGAGGGCCGCAGGGGGGCGGCGGGTGTGCTTTGACATATGTCAAAGGGGCGCGTAGAGATTGGGTGTCTCGTCTGCCATGGGCAGGATGGCGCGTGTGGTCATGGCCGGGTGCCGATCTGGCGGTGTCTGTCGTGGCGTGGCGCTGCGGCCGTGTAGAATTGGTGTCGTGGAGTCACGAAAATGAAGCGAATATCCCCATATCTGTCGATCGCCCAAGGTTCTCCCAGTGACCGATGATTATCGAATCGTGAACATTGCGCCGGAATGGAAACACAAGCGAGAGGACATGGGAAGCAGAAAGAAATTCTGGTATATCGATGCCGATAAGCGGCGTTGGTTATTCAAATTCCCTCGACCGGGAACTGGTGAACATTGGGCCGAGAAAATCGCTGCTGAAACCGCTAAATTGCTTGGCATCTCCCATGCGAAAGTAGAGTTGGCTCGATTCCAGGATAAGCGAGGATCGACGACAGAATCTTTCCTTAATCGTTCCGGAGAACTACATCACGGCAACCAGTTACTTGCGAGCACTGTCAGCGATTACGATCCTGACAAGGTATTCGGAAATTCACACCACACCCTTGGGAATATTTGGAGGACGTTAGAAAGATTTTGTCGCGAAACGGCGTTTTGTGCCAAGATCAGAATCGCGGAGTACATGGTTCTGGATGCCTTGGTCGGCAATACCGATCGGCATCATGAGAACTGGGGCCTGCTGCGTCGATCCGATGTGAAAGGTTGGAATTGGATTGTGGCGCCGTCGTACGATCATGCGTCTTCGCTCGGCCGCGAACTTTCAGACGTGCGCCGCGACACGCTACGTGCCGATGGCCGTGTCGGAGGCTACTCGGAAAGGGCGCGTGGCGCGATTTATTGGTCGAACACCGACCCACGCGCACTCAGTCCTTATAGAACTTGTCAGGCGGGCATATCGATGTCATTCTCGCCCCTTCGAGCGGGCTCTGGAAAAACTTGAACGACTGGATGACGCGGCGCTTTGTGACATTGTAAATCATATCCCTCACGACTGGATGACATTTTCCGAGCGCACATTTGCGATGGCGTTGATGCATTACAACTTGAGTCAAATGAGGAAACTCGGATCGTGAATACCAGAACTTTGTTCCTGGCATGGCAAGCCCCGAAAACACGTCTGTGGTTTCCGGTCGGAAGACTCGATGTAGATGAAGGCACCACTCCTTATTGTTTTCGTTATGTGCGTGGTGCGAGACGTGCCCGGGAAGAGGTCGAATTTCCTCTGCTGCCTGAATTCCCGCATATGGAGGAAGAATATCGTTCCAGAAGTCTTTTTGCCTTGTTCGGTAACCGCGTTATCGCTCGGGGGCGGCCGGACCGTGCGGATCATCTATGCGATCTTGGCCTCGAAGAGCATGCCGATCCTATCGAGATTCTCTCTGTGAACGGCGGTCGCAGAGTCACAGACGCTTATCAGGTGTTTCCGAAACTCGTGAAAGACGACGATGGGCGGTTCGAGTGCCGGTTTTTCCTGCACGGATGGCGGTATATGCCATCGGGAGCCCAGAAGCGGATCGACACCCTAGAGGCAGGTGAAGTTTTGCGTATCGGAATTGAATTGGATAATCCGGCGACTGGACGAGCTGTTCAGATGCAGACGCAAGATTATCATGCGATCGGTTGGGCGCCGCGCTGGCTCATTCGGGATGTCGTGGCGGCGGACCGTGAAACGGGTGAGTGCTCTGCGCGCGTTGTGCGGGTCAATCCGCTCCCTGGGCCGTCACAGCAGCGGGTTCTGATTGAGATGCGCGGGCGCTGGGATGCACATGAGCCGATGGTAGATGGGGATTTCGTTCCACTGGTCGGTGAGTGATCGGTTGTTTTCTTTGCTTTCGGGCACCAGCATGTCGGCCTTAGCCTGGCGGCTGTGACCGGGCGGATCGTTGCGCGGTTGGCGGCGGTGTGGGCTATGGGCGTGCCACGGACGACGAGGGGGCGATGTTTGGCGTTGCGGCGGCCAGGGGCGCGGGAGGTCGCATAAGGGCCGCGTGGGGAGTTCGGCAGGTGTGCTTTGACATATGCCTCGGGGGCGCGTAGGGATTCGGTGTCTCATTTGCCATACGCAGAATGGCGCGTGTGGTCATGGCCGGGCGCCGATTCAGCGGTGTCTGTCGTGGCGTGGCGCCGCTGCCGTGTAGAAGGAGCATTCGAAGCCGTCTCCGGGAAGCTGGGGGCGGCTTCAGCTTTCTCCGATCCAGGGTGGAGAGCGGCGGGATGTGTCTCGCTCGCGCCGCAACCGGGCGATCCGACCGGGTCTGAAGAGAACGGGCGGAGAGGGGGCAGACGAGGGCGCCGACGGTCATGTGGGCGCCATTGTCACCGGCCAGGCGCCAACTCTCGTCGCAGAAGACGCTGAAGGCAGGAACGGTGCCTGCGTTGCCGCCAGCGCGATCCGGACTCGCGGTAAGCATGGCGGCGCGCTTTGGCGAGGGTTGGAGGCGGGGGGTGAGGGGGTGGGTGGTTTTCATGGGGTGGAGTGGCGGATGAGGGTGCGGTGAGCGTCGGCGGTTTCTTGCGGGCAGAGTTGGATGCCTAGGCCGGGGGTGTCGGGGGCTGTGAGGTGGCCGTTTATGGGTTGCAGATCCAGGTTGCAGAGGGCGCGGTTGCAGGGTTTGAGGGAGTAGCTGTGGTGTTCGTGGATTTCGAAATTGGCGATGGCGGTCTCGACGTGGAGGGCGGCGGCGATGGCGATGGGGGTGCCGCAGACATGGGCCTGGACGGTGACGTCGTAGAGGTGGGCCAGGTCGCAGACCTTGCGCCCTTCGGTGATGCCGCCCGTGAGGCCGAAATCGGGCTGGAGCACGTCGATGGTGCGCGCCTCCAGATAGGGTTGCACGCCCCAGCGGGTGTAGAGGCGCTCGCCGGCGGCCAGGCGCATGGGGGCGCGGCGGCGGACTTCGGCGTGGAGGCCGGGGGCGTTGTAGTGGGTGGGTTCCTCGAAAAACATGATGTCGAGGTCGGCGAGGAGTTCGGCCAGCTGGATGGCGGCGGTGACGTTGGGGAAGGAGTGGGTTTCCAGGATCAGGTCGATGTCGGGGCCGGTGGCTTCGCGAATGGCCTCCATGCGCGCCCGGTAGCGGCGGCATTGTTCGGCGCTGAGGATGCGGCGCAGGTCCCAGTCGCGGCGGCCCTGGCCGTCGATCATGATGGGATCGACCTTGAGGGCGTCGTAGCCCTGGGCCAGGGCCTTTTGCGCGGCTTCGGCGTAGTGGGCGGGTTCGACCAGGTTGGCCGCGCGGGCGTCCCAATCGAATTGCAACTGGCTGGCATAGCAGCGCAGGGGGCGGGGGGCGGCAGCGCCCAGGAGGCGGAAGATGGGCTGGCCCAGGGCCTGGCCCTTGATGTCCCAGAGGGCGATGTCGATGGCGCTGATGGCGCCGAACACGACCGGGCCGCCGCCTTCCGCCCAGAAGCTGCGGCGGAACATGCGTTCCCACAGGCCTTCGTTGTCCATGGGGTCGGCGCCCAGCAGGAAGGCTTCGGCCAGGTCGCGGGCCATGCCGGCGCCGCCGGAGGCGCCGACGCCGTAGCACAGGCCGAGTTCGCCGGTGCCGGTGAGGCCGTTATCGGTGCGGATCAGCACATAGACCGGATTCCAGCGCAGGATGCCGTCGCGACCGTTGCGGTCGAGCTGGAGGATTTCGACTTCGGTGATGCGCATGGCTACCCCCCTTCCCTGGGCTGCGGTGGGCAGGCTACAGACTCAGGCGGGCGGGCGGCAATTGGGATGGCGGGTGCTTGTGGGGGGCGCGATGTATGAGGACAGGTGGGGGCTGGCCATCACGGCCGCGAACGCGGAGGCGGTGGCGAGCTATGGGGCCGCGGTGGCGGATGTGCTGGAGTATCGCCTGGCGGCCGGGCGGCATGTGAAGGCGGCGCTGGAGGCGGATGCGGGCTTTGCGATGGGGTTGTGTCTGCGCGGCTATATGCTGATGCAGCTGGCGACCGGAGCCGTGGCCGGCAAGGTGGACCGCGTGATCGCCGCCGGGCGCGCTGTGGCGGGGCGGGCCAACCGGCGCGAAAGGCTGCATCTGGAGGCGCTGGGGCATTGGCGCGGCGGCGAGGTGGGGGCGGCCTGCCGCTGTTGGCGGGCCATTCTGGACGACGCGCCGCAGGATGTGCTGGCGCTGCGGCTGCATCATTTCATGAGCTTCTGGCAGGGGGAGGCGGAGGCGCTGCGCGATGTGCCGGCGGCGGTGTTGCGGGCCATGGATCCGGGGGCGCCGGGATATGGCTTTGCGGTTGGGATGCACGCCTTCGGGCTGGAGGAGTGTGGCGATTATGCCGGGGCGGAGGAGCGGGGGCGCGAGGCGGTGGCGCGCAATGGGGACGATTTGTGGGCGATTCACGCCGTGGCCCATGTGATGGAGATGGAGGGGCGGCGCGAGGAGGGGCTGGCCTGGATCGGGGGGCGCGGCAGGGAGGCGTGGGCGGATCGCAACCCGTTCAAGGCGCATCTGTGGTGGCATGCGGCCCTGTTCGCGCTGGCGCTGGGGGATGAGGGCGAGGTTCTGGCGCTTTATGACCGGGAGATCCGGGTGGACGAAAGCGGGTTTTATCTGGATGTGCAGAACGCGGCTTCGCTGTTGATGCGCCTGGTTCTGGCGGGGGTGGAGGTGGGCGAACGCTGGCAGCCGCTGGCGGATATTGCCGAGGAGCGGCGCGACGACCATGCGATGGCGTTCACCGATATTCATTATGCGATGGCGCTGGTGGGGGCGGGGCGGCTGGCGGCGGGGCGGCGTTATCTGGAATCGCTGCGGGCTTTTGCCGCCGGGGGGCGGGGCGATGCCGCGCGGGTGGCGGCGGCGCTGACCGTGCCCATCGTCGAGGCACTGCTGGATTATGGCGAGGGGCGTTATGGCGCGGCGGCGGGGCGGCTGAGCGCTGTGGCGGGGGGCATGGCGGGGGTGGGGGGTAGCCATGCGCAGCGGGATGTTTTGCTGCAGGTCGGGATCGATGCGGCGCGGCGCGGGGGGCGGGGTGAGGATGGGCGGCGGTTGGCTGCTGTGCGGGGGGTGGGGGGTGATGGGGGTGTGGCAGGGTTACGACAAAGCTGTGGCAGGAGGTAGGGCGGAGGGTGTGAAAGACGCTCTCCCGGTTCGAGTCGGTGCTAGACACAGGGTGCCGAGGTCGGGCTGGCAGCCTCTCGCCGATCCCGTATTCAACGTCTCATGTTCAAGTGGATCTCTCTTGCGAACGCCAGCGTCGGACCACGTCGTCCACATAGCCGGTGTTGACGGCTTCCTCGGACCAAAGTTTTGCAAACTGGACATTAGAACTCTGCGGTCGGTTTTTCTTTGGCAAATCGTTGAATCGCAGCCGGACCGGCACAACAGCACCCTCCCCTACAACCAATGCTTCCTGTGTCCGTAATGTGGGGAGGGTGTCGACGAGGCTACGAACCGAATCCGGTAGCGCACGTCGCACAAAATTCTGATCCTGCTCATTGCTCATACGCAATGCGACGAGAGTGTTGCATTGCGACAGAATCGATTCCGAAAGCTCCGAAGGCCGCTGTGATATAAGGCCAAGGCCGACTCCGTATTTACGCCCTTCTTTGGCGATTCTGGAAAGTGCTTGTTTTGTCGGCTTAAATTTGGCATCTTCGTGGCGCGGCGCATAACGGTGGGCTTCTTCACATACGAGCAGAATTGGAATCTTAACCGGGCGGGAACTCCAGATAGAGAAGTCAAATACCATTCGAAGGAGAACTGAAACAACAACATCCACGACGTCCGATGGGACACCGGACAGATCTATAATTGAGAGCGGTTTTTCCGACACAGGAATACGAAGATATTGTGCCAAAATATCCTTCAGATCATCTTTTACTTCATCGTCAGGTCGGATAAGAAACGAGAATCGTTTGTCTTGTTGAAGAATTTTTACCTTGTTTTCTATCTTCTGATGGGAATCAGCCTTACTACTAGGGGTTCCATCCCTGTTTTTTGGCATCTGCTCGCGAATTTTATCAGTCAAAACCCCTAACAAGTAGGGAACAGGTGTATCTACCGTTATGCTTTCCACCATATCAGAACCCGAACAGAAAGCTCGCCGCGCCTCAAGTATCGCATCTTTGACGATATTGGTCTGGCTCGTAGCGGCATGTTCAGTCTTGCCAACAAACAGTTCAATACTCTCTTCGAGGTTCAGTAGCCAGTGGGGAAGATTGAGTGTTGTTGGATCTATGACCTCAGCATCGCCTCGGAAAGCATCTCTGTATTCGTTGTGTGGGTCAAGAAGAATTATGTGCGCCTTGGGTGCTTTCTCAAGAATGGCGTGTAAAATTACCGTTACCGAGCAAGACTTCCCTGATCCAGTGGTGCCAAGTACTGCAAAATGTTTTCCAAGCAGTTCGTCCACCAGAAGATGGACGGGAAGAGATGATGCTTGAGACAGGGTGCCGACATGAATACTTGCCTCGTCTGGGGAGTGATAAATACGACTTAACTCGGCGACGCTTGCCACAAAGATGGCTTGGCCAGGTAAAGGATAGGCCGCGACGCCGCGCTGGAAATCAAAGTCCGCCTCACCCAGCCCGGTCCGTAATCCTTCTCCGAATAATTCCAACTCCAACCACTTGGTATCGGATATTGTCTCCTGGGCGGGTTTGGCATCGCCATCGGCAAACGGTTTTTCCGTCATGCGCAATGCTGTCACGGTACCGAATACCAATCTGTCACCTACTTTGATCTTCATGATCGAGCCAACCTGCCCAACCACATAGCGGCGGCTCTTGTAGGTTCGGTAAAGATCTTCCACGTTGCCCTCGAGCTCACCAACGACCTTCGAGCCCGACACTTCTATAACACGACCGATCTTGAGGATTTCGTCGTTCATGGCTGTTTTTTCGCAATAAGGTTAACCAAGTTTTCGAATCGCCACATCTCAGCTTCAAGAATTGCGTCTTTCACCGGCGATTCAACGGCATTTCCGATGAAACAGCCCGTTTTACTATCGCCAATGAAAGCGTTGAATCGGGAGTCGCAACGGGACTCAAGATTACAGATACGTCGGCATTGTGCGTCGCGTTCATCCTCCGGGCCAATGAATGAAATAATCGTGAGGTTGTTCCTATCGGCGTTGACGGAATCGCAAATCGCCTCGTTGATGTGTTCATCATTGAAACTATATCCAAGCACAACAAGGTAATTGTTCTTTTTTGGGGATCGAAGTCGATTTCGAAAACAGCCGATCAGTGTTTCATAGATGCCATACTGAGTCTGGATATATTTTTGCTCCGAGGGATAGACTACAACCGGTTCATCTTTGATTTCGGGAACACGTCGAACATCGCCATTGGTATCTCGTACCCAATTGATGGAACCATGGAGTTTGAATATCCGATATGCGGCGGTTTTCTCTTCGTCAAAGGCTTTGACATCGAACCATGCCCGGTTTGTTCCACGAAAACCATCTGTATAGTGCAATTGAAGGTCGTCCAAACTGGACTCCAGAATTGTATCGTAGTTCAAACTAAAGATGTCACGCGGTCCTCGCCGGTTGTTGTATAATCTCTTCAGGAAGCGTTTATGGTGATCGCTTGTTTCCCAGTCGTCGGATACGCTCTCTACTATGCTCTCTCTTATAAGCTTCAGCCAACGATCGATATCCTCGACTGTGAAGGGTTGATCTGCATTTTCAGACTCTGTATTGAAAATGTCTCGGTGTTGCATAAGATTGGTGATGAGATCCTCAACTGTCGCAGAACGATGACTCTTTGGCTTTAGGTTGTTGAATTGATCGGTGAGCTTTTCATCTGCTGTCTCCATAACCTTTTCGGTCAGTTCGGCAATGAGCGGCTTACCGACACACCTGCTGCAACCTGCCCCCAAGAGGAAACAAGTGTCAGCTCCCGTCAACCATTCCGTGACTTGTTCCCTTGCATTGCTATCCATAGCTATCGTCCTGAAGAGTCCACTTTCATCCTTGGGGCAAAACCGGTAAAGCGTCGCCATCATCGAAATCGTCACGAGCGAGTTCAAGGGACATGCTTAGTCCACGCTGTGCCCACGGCCTTCGTGCTACATATATCACACCCCGGGTCATGGGTCGAATCGAAGGAGTGGCATGGCTCTCATGCTCCGGTAATCGCTGCTGCAAGCATATCACTCCGTCAGGGCTTTGAATACGCTGTCGGGGGCGTCGCGGTAGAATTCTATGCCGATTTTGGTCCAGAGGTCGTCGGGGAGGTCGTTGAGTTGGCGGCGGGCGATGAGCCTGCTTGCGCATCGGTGTCTCGCATCGAGGCCGCGTTGCGGGCGGGGATGCCCGGCGGCTGGCTGCCGTGCGGGTGTCGGGGGCGGACGGGTGTGAACGGGTTGTGAATGGCCCGTGGCAGGGGGTGGGGGGGTTAGTTGGGGGTGGGGCGGTAGATTGGGCCGCGGCGCATGACCCGTTCTATCATGCCGTTGGTGAGGTAGGTGGGGGTTTCGTGGGGGTCGTAGGGGGCTTTGTCCTGGCCTGGATAGCCGATGGCGGCTTTGACCTGGTCGGACATGTAGTAAGCGGCTGAGGCTGCCAGGGTGATGGCGTTGAAGGCGGCTGGATCGCTCTGGCTTAGGCGGTTGGCGGCCTGGGACGGTTGTGCGCCGCGGGCGGCGGCTAGGCCGCGCATCAGGTCGGCGACGATGTCGGGGCGGCAGGCGAGCACGCGGTCGAGCAGGTCGGCGCTGGCTCCGGCTTCGCTGGCCGCCGGCAGGTGGCCGTGGCGCGGGATCAGCAGATCGGCCAGGGCCGCGAACACGGCGCGGTCTTCGGGGGATAATTTGGAAGCTGGGGCCATTACGCTGCCTCCACGTTGCGGCGTTCCGAGATCATGTGCATGGTCTGGCGGTGGGAGACCGACATGATGGTGGCGGTGGGGTTGACGCCGCCCGAGGTCGGGAAGCTGCTGGCGTCGAACACGAACAGGTTGGGCACGTCGTGGGCCTGGCCCCACTGGTTCACCACCGAGTTGCGGGGGTCGTCGCCCATGCGGGCGGTGCCCAGGAGGTGCCAGCCGGTATCGGGCACCTGATGGACCACCACGGTTTCGACCGCGCCGGCGGCCAGGCTGGCCTCCAGCAGACGGTCGACGTGGAATTTCAGCATGTTCGCGGAGTTTTCGGAGACCTTGTAGTGGAGTTTCGGGGCCGGGATGCCGTCGGAATCGGTCAGGGTTGCATCCAGGGTCACGCGGTTGGACTCTTCGGGCAGATCTTCGCCGATGATGCCCCAGACCATGGAATGGCCGAAGCGGCGCGTGACCAGATCGTGGAGGTTGGCGCCCCAGCTGTCTTCGACTCTGCCGCCTTCGTCGAAGATTCTGGAGCCGACGAAACCGGTGACCCCGAGCGGGCCGCCGCCCGGCATCGCTCCCCATTTGGCGCCGCGCAGGAAGCCGCGCTTTTCGTCGCTTTCGTAGAACTGGAAGCTCTCGATCAGCTGGCCGAAGGGGCCGCGCCAGCTCTCCAGATCGTCGTCGAAGACGCCCAGGACGGCCGAGAACGGGTGCATCATCAGCCGTTTTCCCACCAGGCCGGAGGAATTGGCGAGGCCATCCGGGAAGGCGGGGCAGGCGGAGAGCAGCAGCAGCCGGGGGGTGCCGATGCCGTTGCCACAGAGGATGACGGCGCGGGCCTTCTGGTGGCGCTCGCGCCCGTTGCGGTCGATATAGGTGGCACCGGTCACCCGGTTGCGGGCCGGGTCGTAGGAGAGCTCGCGCACCCGGGCGCCGACCGCCAGGCGGGCGCCGGCCCGGAGCGCATGGGGCCAGAGGGTGATGTTGGCGGTGGATTTCGCCCCTTCCGGGCAGCCGGTCATGCAGGTGCCGCGGCGCGAACAGGGGTTGAGGCCGTTATGGGGCAGCGAGGGGATGGCGTTGGTGCCGGGCCACCAGTGCCAGCCGAGCTTGTCCATGCCTTCGGCCGCCTTCATGCCGCATTTGCCGATGGGCAGCGGCGGGGTCGGGAACGCCTTGCGCAGGGGATAGGCCGGGTTTCCCGGCAGGCCGGAGACGCCCACCACGCGCTCCATGGCTTCCAGGCTGGGCAGCAGGTCTTCGTAGCAGAAGGGCCAGTCGTCGGCGACGCCGTCCAGGGTTCTGACCTTGAAGTCCGAAGGCAGGAAGGGGGTCCAGTGGCCGGCATAGAGGGTGGTGCTGCCGCCTACGGCCGCATACATCAGCGGGTTGATGGCGCTGTCGCCGGTGTCGATGGGATAGTCGCGATCGCGGTCGCGGACATTCGGGTTCGGGTGCCATTGCTTCTGGGCGACCAGTTCGAATTCCGGCTTGTCGCCAGGGAATTCGGCGGCGTCGGGCCAGTCGCCCTGCTCCAGCGTCACCACCGAGAAGCCGGCCTCGGCCAGATAGCGGGCGGCGACCGAACCCGAGGGGCCGGCGCCGACGATGCAGACATCGACCTCTTCGCCATGGCGGGGCGGGGCGGCGCGGTTCGCTGGGGGTGTCATAGCTCAGGCCTCCGGTGTGGGAACGAAGATCGGGCCGCGGTCGATCACCTGTTGCAGCATGCCGTTGGCGAGGTATTCCGGCGTCCGGTCGGGATCCGCAGGCCGGTTCTCCTGGCCCGGATAGCCGATCAGCTCGCGCACGGCGGGGGTCATGTAGTAGCCCGCCGACGCGACCAGGCCGATGGCGGCGAAAGCCTCGCCATCGTCCCGGTTCAGGGCCTCGGCCGCCTGTTGCGGCGGTTTTCCGGCCGCTGCCGCCAGGCCGCGCCGGAAGGCCGGGGCCAGATCCGGGCGCAGGGCGAGGATGCGATCCAGCATCGCTCCCTGGATTTTCATTGCGCTGGCCGCCGGCATTCCCTCGGCGGCGGGGATCAGGATATCGGCGATGGCCGCAAATGCGGCGCGTTCCCGGTCGCCCAAGGTCGTCATCTGGGTCGTCATGACGCCACCTTCGCATGGTTGCGGTGTTCGATCAGGTGTTCGACGGCGCGCAGGGCGATGGCGGTGATGGTGCCGGTGGGATTGAAGCCCGAAGAGGTGACGAAGACGCTGCCGTCATAGATGTAGAGATTGGGGACATCGTGGCTTTTGCCGAACTGATCGACGACCGAGCGGGCGGGATCTGTGCCCATGCGGGCGGTGCCCATCAGGTGCCAGCCGCAATCGCGCATCAGTTTGGTGGACGAGATGGACACGGCACCGGCGGCCTGCATCGCCTGCTCGGCGCGGGCGACGTGGAAATCCAGCATGCGCCTGGTGTTTTCGGAGTTGCGGTAGATCAGCCTGGGGGCGGGGATGCCGTCGGAATCGGTGAGGTCCGGGTCGATGGCCACCCGGTTGTTCTCGTCCGGCAGATCCTCGGCGATGATCCCCCATTCGAAGGAACGGCCGAAGACGCGCCTGGTGTTGCGATGGAGATTGGCACCCCAGGCCTCTTCCAGGGCTTTGCCGCCATAGGCGGCGCGCATGCCGAGGGGGCCACCCGAAGGCATCACGTTCCATTTTGCGCCGCGCACGAAACCGCGCGCGCTGTCGGTTTCGTAGAACTGCATCGACTGGATGCTCTGGCCTGCCGGGCCGAGCCAGCTTTCGAGCGGCTCGTCGAACTGGCCGCTGACCGCGGCATAGGGGTGCATCATCAGGTTGCGGCCCACCAGGCCCGACGAGTTGGCGAGGCCGTCCGGGTGGCGGGGCGAGGTGGACAGCAGCAACAGGCGGGGGGTGCCGACGCCGTTGCAGCAGAGGATGACCGTGCCCGCCGGTTGCAGGCTTTCGCGGCCGTTGCGGTCGATATAGACGGCGCCGTTGGCGAGGCCCCGGTCGTTCACCGTGATCTCGCGCACACGGGCGCCGACGATGAGGCGGGCGCCGTGTTTCAGCGCCAGCGGCCAATGGGTGTGGTCGGTGGACGCCTTGGCCTTGTGAGGGCAGCCGGTGAGGCAGGTGCCGTAGCGGACGCAGCGGTTGCGCCCGCGATAGTCGCGGGACGGGATGGCGTTGGGCCCCGGCCACCAGTGCCAGCCCAACGCGTTCATGCCGGCAGCGGCCTTCATGCCGATGCGGCCGATGGGCAGGGGCGGCAAGGGATAATCGCGATGGGGGGGATAGGCCGGATCGCCCGCCAGCCCGGACACGCCCATCTCCTCTTCCATGCGGTCGTAAAAGGGCGCCAGGTCTTCGTAGGCGAAGGGCCAGTCTTCGGCCACGCCGTCCAGGGTTTTGACGCGGAAGTCCGACGGCATGAAGCGCTGCCAGTGGGCCGCGTAGAGGATGGTCGATCCGCCCACCGCGTTATACATCAGCGGGTTGACGTCGCTGGCGGCGGTGGCGACCGGATAGTCGGCTTCGAGATCCCGGACATTCGGGTTGGGATGCCAGCGCTTCTGCGCCATCAGCTCCCATTCCGGCTTGTCGCCGTGGAATTCGCCGTTGTCCACCCAGGGGCCCTGTTCCAGGCACACTACGTCGATGCCGGCCGCGGCGAGGCGGGCGGCCGCGACCGCGCCCGAGGCGCCGGCCCCTACGATGAGCACGTCGGCAGGCTTGCGGCCCTTCTGCACTTGCGCCATTGGCCCTCCCCTCCCCTCTGACATATGCGGCATTCATGGCCAGCGGGCAACGCCGGATTGTGGCCCCGGATTGTGGCCCCGAATTATGCCCCCGAATTATGCCATAGTGCCGAATTGCGGCAACATGTGCAACACGATGGTTGACAGGATTGTCCGGCATTGGGGAGAGTCGGCGGCGGGGCGCGGAGGTCCGGGGCTGCCATGAAGATCGCCGTCGTTCTGCGCCTTACCCCCGATGTGACGGAAGAGCTGGAGCTCGACGAGGACGGGCGCGACATCGACCGGGAGTGGATCGGCCTGGTATTGAACCAGTTCGACGACCAGGCGCTGGAGCAGGCGGTCGCGATCAAGGAGGCGACGGGCGCCGAGGTGACGGCGCTGGCCATCGACGGCGAGGGTGTGGAGCGCATGTTGCGCATGGCGCTGGCGCGGGGGGCGGATGGGGCGCGGCGGATCGTGGCGCAGAGCGCGCCGGCGCGGGCGCTGGCGCCGCTCTATGGCGAGGCCGCGCGCGAACTGGGCGCCGATCTGGTCCTGACCGGCGTGCTGGCGACGGACGATCTTCATGGCGAGCTGGCGCCCTTTCTGGCCGCCGAGCTGGGATGGCGGCAGGCCAGCGCGGTCTCGGATGTGGCCGTCGAGGGGGCCAGGGCGGTGGTGCGCCAGGAATATGCCGGCGGCAGGGCGGCGCGGCTGGCCCTGGCGCTGCCGGCGGTTGTCGGCGTGCAGACGGCATCGCAGCCGCCGCGCTATGTCGCCGGCAGCCGGCTGCGCGAGCTGCTGAAGGTGGAGATTCCCGAACTGGCGGCCCAGGCCGCCCCGGCCGCGACCGGCATCGCGCCCGCCACCCTGGCCTTGCCCGACCGGAGCGAAGGCGCGGTCATGATCGCGGGCCGCAGCGAGGAGATCGCCGAGCGGCTGTGCGCCATCCTGGCCGAAAAGGGCCTCGTGTAAGGGCAGGATGCAGGGTTGCGATGCGTATTCTGGTCCATATCGAGCACGATGCAGGCCGGGTTGCGGAGACGGCCTATGAGATCGTCGCCCTGGCGCGGGGGCTGGGCGGCGAGGTCGAAGCCCTGGTCATGGGCGCGAGACCGGAGGCGCTGGCCCGGCATCTGGGCGGGGCCGACCGGGTGGTCGCCATCGCCGCCCCGGAACTGGAGGGCTATCTGCCCCATGCCCATGGGGCCGGTTTGCGGGCCGCCATCGAGGCGCGCCGCCCCGATCTGGTGCTGATGAGCTATGGCACGGCCAGCCTCGATATTGCGCCGGCGGCGGCCCATGCCTGCGGCCTGCCGCTGATCTGCCACGCCGTGGCCCTGCGGCGGGAAGGGGACGGCCTGGCGGCGCGCTCGCAGATCTATGGCGGCAAGCTGGTGGCGGATTGTCGCGTGCCGCTTCCCGCCATCGCCGTGGCGATGCCCGGCGCGGCGCGCCCCGAGGATGGGCGCGCGGAGGGCACGCCGGCGCTGGAAAGGGTGGCGCTGGCACCGGGCGGCAGGGAGGGGATCGAACTGATCGAGGCCGTGGCGCCCGAGAGCGGCGATGTCGATCTTACCCAGGCCGAGCGCATCGTCTGTGTCGGGCGGGCCATCGGCGGCAGCGACAAACTGGCGGTCGCCGAAGAGCTGGCCCGGTTGCTGGGGGCCGAAATCGCGGGATCGCGCCCGGTGGTCGATGCCGGCTGGCTGCCCAAGGCCCGCCAGGTAGGCAAATCCGGCGCCAAGGTCAAGCCGCGCCTCTATCTTGCGGCCGGCGTCTCCGGCGCGCCGGAGCATCTGGAGGGCATGAGCGAATCCGAACTGATCGTCGCCATCAACAGCGACGAGGGCGCGCCGATCTTCGCCAAGGCCCATTATGGCGCGGTCTGCGACCTGTTCGATCTGCTGCCGAAGCTCGCCGAGCGCCTGAAGCAGGCCAGAGGCCGATGATGGCGGTTCGGCGGGCGGGACCGGGCGCGGCGGGGCGCCTGGCGCGCATGGGCGGCGGGGGCGGGGCGGGAGCGGCGCGCGGCCTGGGAGCCGATATGGGCGCAGGGGGCGCATGGCCACCCTGATCCTGTGGTGTGTGACGCTGGCCGCCTTCGCGGCGGCCGGCTGGCGGGCGCGGGCCTGGCTGCGCCCGTTGCTGCTGGCGCGCCCGGCCGGGCGGCGCGAGCGGCCCTGGCGCAGGCTGGCGGGCGTTCTCGCCGATATCGGCCTGCATCGGCGCCTGCTGCGCATGCGCCTAGCCGGCATCGTGCATCTGGCGATCTTCACAAGTTTTCTGGTTTTGCTTACAGCCATCGCGCAGTCCTTCGGCGCGGGCCTGTTCCCCGGCTTCAGCCTGGCAGCGGTGGGGGGCGAGACCTGGATCGCCGCCCTTCAGGAAGCCTTCACGGCGATCGTCGCCGTGGCGCTGATCGCGGCGGCCTGGCGGCGTTTCGTGCTGCGCCCTGCCCGCTTTGCCGGCTCGAACAGCCGCGATGCGGCGCTGGTCTATGTTCTGATCGCCGGTGTGGTGGTGACCATGGTGCTGGAATGGGCGGCGCGGATTGCGGTGGGCGGCGATGCTTCGGCGCCTTATCGGCCGCTCTCCGGCGCGCTGGCCGCCGGCCTCGCCGGGCTGGGGGTTGCGGGCGAGGGCGCGAAGGCCGCGCTGGCGGTGTTCTATTGGGGCCATATCGCCGCGATTCTCGCCTTTCTGATCTATATCCCGGGATCGAAACATCGCCACATGTTCACGGCCGGGCCGAACATCTTCTTCCGCTCGCTCGCTCCCAAGGGGCAGCTGGCGGCGCCGGAAGGGGGTGGCGAGGAGCGGGGCGGCGGCGTCCGGAATTTCAGCGATTTTACCTGGAAGGATGTGCTGGACGGCCTCTCCTGCACCGAATGCGGGCGCTGCCAGGCGGCGTGCCCGGCCCATGGCTCCGGCGCCCCGCTGAGCCCGAAGCGACTCATCATGGATCTGCGCGACGGCATGGTGGCTGCCGGCGGGTTGGGCGGGGGCGGGCGCATCGCCGGCGGGACCATCGCCGCCGAGGCGCTGTGGGCCTGCACCACCTGCCGCGCCTGCATGGAGGTGTGCCCGCTGCATATCGAGCATGTGCCGAAGATCGTCGAGCTGCGCCGGTCCCTGGTGGAGGCGGGCGAGATCGAACCCATGCTGCAGGACGCCCTGACCAGCCTGCAAAGCCATGGCAACTCCTTCGGCAAATCGCCCAGACAGCGGGCGCGCTGGACGCGCGAACTCTCCTTCAAACCCAAGGACGGGCGCCGGGAGGCGGTCGATATCCTCTGGTTCGTGGGCGACTTCGCCAGCTTCGATCCCCGTGTGCGGCGGCTGACGGTTCTGATCGCCGAACTGCTCGCCAGGGCGGAGGTGGATTTCGGCATCCTCTACGACGGGGAGCGCAACAGCGGCAACGATGTGCGCCGGGTCGGGGACGAGGGGTTGTTCGACCTGCTCGCCCGCCACAACATCTCCGAACTGGAAAGCTGCCGTTTCAACCGCATCCTGACCACCGATCCCCACAGCCTGAACGCGCTGGGCAACGAATATGGGGCGCTGGGCGGGCATTATGACGTGGTTCACCACACCCGCCTGCTGTGGGAGCTGGTGGAGGCCGGGCGGCTGGACCCGGGCGCTGGCGGCGGGGAGGTCGTCACCTACCACGACCCCTGCTATCTGGGGCGCTACAACGACGGCTTCGAGGCCCCGCGCCGGTTGATCCGGCGGCTCGGCTACGATTTGCGCGATATGGGCCGCTGCCGGGAGAACAGCTATTGCTGCGGCGCCGGCGGCGGGCGCATCTGGATGGACGATAGCGGGCTTTCCCAGCGCCCGAGCGAGAACCGCATCCAGGAGGCGCTGGCGCTGGACGGTGTCACGCGCTTCGTGGTGGCCTGCCCGAAGGATGTGGCGATGTATCGGGCCGCCGTGCAGGCGCTGGGCGTGGAAGACCGGATCGCGGTGTGGGAGATCGCGGAACTGCTGGACGAGGCCTTGAACGGGGCCCTGAGCGCGGCGCCAGCCGCCGCCTGAGGGGGGCCCGAGGGCCATCTGCCGCCATCGTCAGACCGCGATCTGCGAGCGCCCGCCCAGGGAAAGGGTGAGCAGGCGGTCGTGGGTGCAATCCGCCCTGGGGGCGCGATGGACCAGGCGGCCGTCATGAACGACCATCACGGTCTCGGACAGGGTCATGATCTCCTCGACCGCCGACGAGATCAGAATCACCGCCGCCCCGGCTCGGGCGAGGGCCGACAGGGTGTCGTAGATCTCCTTGATCGCCCCGACATCGACACCTGCCGTCGGCTCGACGAAGATGAACAGGCGCGCCTTTGCGCTCATCCATTTGCCGATCACGGCCTTTTGCTGGTTGCCGCCCGAGAAGAACTTCACGGGCCGCATCGGGGCGGCGGGGCGAACCGCAAGGCGCTCGGCCGTCTCGGCGGCGTAGCGCAGCTTGAGCTTGCCCCGGATCAGCCCGAAGCGGCTGAGCCTGTCCAGCACCGGCAGCGCCACATTGTCCGCCAGGGCGAGCTCGGGGAACAGCGCCTGGCGGCGGCGGTCTTCCGGCACCAGGGCGATGCCGGCCGCGCGCGAGGAGCGGGGATTGCGAATGGAAACGGCCCTGCCGTCGATGCGAATGGCGCCGCCGTGCTGGACGACCCCGCCCAGGGCGCGCCCGATCTGCTCCATTCCGCCCCCGACCGGGCCGGTGATGCCCAGCACCTCGCCGGCGCGCACCGTGAAGGAGAGCGGTTCGAGGCGGGCGGTGCGCAGACCTTCGACCTGGAGCAGAACCCGGTCGGTCGCCGTTCCATCGCGATCGACTTTCAGCTCTTCGCGGCTTTTGGCGACCATCAGTTCGGTGACGCGCTCTTCGGTGATGTGGTCACGTTCGAGGGTCGCCGCCACCAGGCCGCCGCGCAGGATGGTGATGCGGTCGCAGATGCGCCCGATCTCGCTCAGCCGGTGGGAGATATAGACGATGGTGATGCCGCGATCGCGGAAGCGCTCGATCAGCCCGAACAGGATATCGACCTCGGTGGCCGACAGGCGAGCTGTCGGCTCGTCGAGCACGATCAGCTTGTAGCGGCGCTGAAACAGGGTTGCCAGGGTGACGAGCTGCATCTCGGCCGCCGACAGATCGCCCGCCAGGCGGTGAACGTCGAGGTCGATCCCCATCCGGTCGACGATGTTGCGGGCTTCGGCGTGGAGTTTGCGGTTGTCGATCAGGGCGCCGCCGGGCTCGTTGCCGAGCAGAACGTTCTGGCCCACGGTGAAGCTGCTGACCAGTTCGGCATCCTGATAGACGGCGCCCAGGCCGAGGCGGTGCGCGGCCAGCGGGCTGTCGATGCGCACCGGCGCGCCGTCCAGCGAAATATGACCGGCGCTGGGCGCATAGACGCCGGTGAGGATCTTGATCAGGGTCGATTTTCCGGCGCCGTTCTCACCCAGAAGGCCGTGGATCTCGCCGCGCCGGAACACGACCGAGACGCCTTTCAGCGCCCTGGTGCCGGCGAACTGCTTTTCCAGGCCGACGATATCGACCAGTGGACCGTCCAACGGACCGCCCGACGGATCGTCGTTTCCCGGTCTGGCCTCGCTTGCCATCATGGCCGCCGCCCGCGCCTAGATGAATCTGAGGTGGATCTCCTCGCGATTGAGCGCGGCATTGGCGCCGACCGCAAGAATGAGAACGATGCCGGCGAACAGCTGGCGGGCCGCGTAGGGGAAGCCCACCATGTTCATGCCCGAATTGACCATATAGATGAAGAACACGCCCAGCAGCGTCCCCAGGACGTGGGGCTTGCCCTTGCCCAGCACGGTTGCGCCCAGGAACACCGCCGCGAAGGCGCCCAGCAAATAGCCCTCGCCGCCGACCGGTTGGGCGGACGACGAGATCGAGGTGAGCAGAACACCGCCGATGCCGGCCGTGAGCGCCGAGAGCACGAAGGCGACGATGACCCAGCGATAGACCGGGATGCCGGAATAGAACGCCGCCATCGCGTTGTCGCCGACGGCCCGGATGTAATAACCGACCTTGGTCTTGCCCGAAAGCACCAGGTGCAGAGCGAAGACGATGGCCAGGATCATGACCGGGACGGCGATCGACATGCTGCGATCGTCCATCAATTGAAGCCGGCCCTGGCCGATCCAGCGGAACGCCTTTTCGGTATAGCTGACCGCGACCTGGTAGCCGCCGGTAAGATAGATGTTGATGCCGCCCAGGACGAACATCATGCCCAGGGTGACGACGATGCCCGACAGGCGGCCATAGGTGACCAGCAGGCCGTTGATCGAGCCGATGACGATGGCGGTGAGAAGGGAGAGCGCGATCGCCGGCCAGGGTCCTACCAGCGGGATCAGGAAGGCGCAGACGATGGATGTGGTGGTGACGCAAAGGCCGACCGAGAGATCGAAGCTGCCGGCGATCACCACATAGGTCAGCCCGATCGAGACCAGGCAGGGCACGATCATCGAGAACAGGATGTTGTTGAAATTGGAGAAGGTGAGAAAATAGGGGGTTGCGAAGGAGAAGCCGATGGCCGTCAGGACGATGACCGCGATGGTTCCCCAGCGCCGCAGCAGACGCAGCCACAGCGCCTCCTGCTCCACGGAGGCCGCCGCGGCCTGGGGCGCCGCGCTGGATTCATCGACGGTTGCAGCCATCCTGGTCCCTTCCCCGGCGCCTGTTGCCAACCCCGAGTCTGTGCCCTTCCCAGGGCGATTGCAAATGTGAGCGCGGGCGCCGCGGCGGAGGCGCTAAAGGTCCGACAGCAGCGTTCCTCCACGCCCCCAGGAATCTTCGGGAACCTCGTTCACGATGACGTGGACGCGCTCGCGCGCGGCGCCGACCTCTTCGGTCAGCGCATCGGTGATGCGGGCGACCAGGGCGCGTTTCTGCGCCACGGTCCGGCCCGCTTTCAGGTGGACCTGCACGACAGGCATGATGCTCGACTCCGGCTTAGGGCGTGGCAGCGCGTGGCGTTGCGTAGTCTGGGGGCTGCCCCGCCCGGGCAGGCCCGGGCGGGGGTCGTCACAACCGCAGAGATAGGCGCGGACAGACGGGATCAGCCGCCATACTCGCCCAGCAGCGCGATCGCCTGGCGATCCATCTCCTGGACCTCGGCCAAGGCCGCCTCGGCTTCTTCCTGAAGGATGGCGGTGACCGGCACGCGATAGATGTAGGGTTCGACGCTTTCGCCGGCACCCATGGCCATCGCCAGCTCCGCGGTCTTCTGGCCCAGCGTGTGCCAGGGGACGTCGGTGGAGAACTCGATCGGATAGGTGTTCGCCGCCATCTCGCCCAGCAACTGGTCCGAGAAATAGTGGTTGAACAGGCGCAGATCGTCGCGGCCCATCTGCTGCATGGCCTGGCCGGCGCCGACGGTCAGCGGCCACCACCAGGAGATGAGGCCGGCGACCGAGCCCGGCTCGGGATTGGCTTGCAGCAACGCCAGGGCGTTCTCGCGACCCTTGGAAATCTGGTCCTGGGTGGACACGCTGCCGGGCATGAAGGGCAGCATGTCCATGCGCGGCTCGTATTTCGTCATCAGGTCGAGCATGTCGGCCTCCATGTCGAAGGGCGTGTAAAAGCCCTTGTCTTCGGCCGTCTGCACCAGGGTGCCGTTGCGCTGCAGGACGTTCTGGACGTAGTAGCCCAGCGTGGTCGCCGTCGCCCAGGTATCCTCGACCACGGCCGGGGAATCCTTGACCGGAACGGCGAAGCCGACGGTGGGGATGCCGCGGGCATGGGCTTCGTCGGCGATATATTCGGTTTCGGGTTCCAGCGAGTAGATGCCCATGCACAGCACGTCGATATCGCGGTCGAGCAGGGCGCGCTCGGCCTCCTGTTCGCTCGCCTTGGTCGGCTCGCCGCGCACCGTGACCGGCTCGCCGCCCATATCGAGAACGGTCTTCACCAGCTGCCAGCAACCGCGCCGCCAGGGCTGGTTGAACGGCCCATAGGTCAGCGGGATGCCGACCCGGACCTTCTTGTCCTGGGCGCCGGCAAAGTTGATCTCGCTGGCCAGCGCGGTGCCGGCCAGCACGGTGCCGGCGGCGACGCTGCGGTGCAGAAAGTCGCGCCTGCTCCACTCGGCGAATTCCAGCGCCTCGCGGACCAGGGATTTACGGATCTTGAAGTCCAACATGTTATCCTCCTCGGGTTGATATCGGGTTCTCGTCGCCCGCCTGCGGTGGCGGACACGATGGCGGCGGCACGTTCTGCCGGCGCGTGTCCGGCGCCTCATGCGCTTCCAGAAATTCCAGCAGCGCCGTGTTGAACGCGGCGGGCTGTTCGAGATTGGCGAGATGGGCGGCGCGGTCGATGACCACCAGGTCGGCCCCGGGGATGCCCTGGACGAGCACTTCGGCCGCCGCCACCGGTGTCGCCGGATCCTGGGCGCCGACGATCACGCGCGCAGGGGTGCGGATCTCGCCCAGCCGCGCGACCAGGCGCATCGCCTGGATGGCCTGGGCGCAGGCGATGTAGCCGGCAGGCGTGGTGTTCGAGGCGATGGCGCGGATGCCGGCGACGGTCTCGGGCGCAGAGGCGCGGAATGCGGGGGTGAACCAGCGGGCCATGGTTGGCTCCAGCAGCGGTTCCAGGCCTTGCGAGCGCGCGGTCGCGATCCTCTCGTCCCAGATGCCGGCCGGCATCTGGGCGGCGGTATCGCACAGCAGCAGCGACCGCAGCCGTTCGGGCGCCCGCAGCGCCACGGCCATGCCGATCATGCCACCCAGCGACAAGCCGACGAAATGCACCCGGTCCAATGCCAGCGCGTCCATCAGGCACAGGGCGTCGCTGGCCAGGTCGTCGAGGCTGCAAGGGCCGGCCGGCATGTCGCTGGCGCCGTGTCCGCGCACATCGTAGGCGACGACCCGGTAGCGGGCGGCGAGCGCCGGGCATTGGGGGCGCCACATGCCATGGTCGCTGAAATGGCTGTGGCTCAGCATGACGACCGGGGCGCCCGGCGGCCCCGTTTCGAGACAGGCGGTCATAAAACCGTTGGTCCGGTAGCGTCCGACCACGCGATTGCGCCCCCCGCGCGCTCCCGCCCCGCCTGTGCCGCGGGACGCCGTTGCGGCCATGGTGGCGCCCGGCGACGGATTGTCAACAATCTTTTCGAGAGGATGGGCGGCAATTCGGCGCCAGGGCGAAGAGACCAGGGCGAAGAAAATGCGCGGCGGTCCTTATCCCCAGGCCCGGGCTGTGCGATAATCGCCCTGCCGGCTGCATCCACCGCCCGCCACGGGCGGCGCGGGTTCTCCCTGTGTGGGGGCCAGGCCGCTGCAGGCGCGCAGAGCGTCAGGAAATCCGAGGACCTTGCCGATGGCCTACCCTGCCGAAAGATATGAAGATGTTCCCGCCCCCATGCTCGCCGATATCGTGCAGGCCATCAAGGAGGAGATCATCTTCGGGCGCCTGCGCCCGCGCGAGCGGCTGGTCGAGGGGGAGCTGAGCGATCGCTACCGGGTGTCGCGGCACTTCATCCGCTCGGCCCTGACCGAATTGCAGGGCATGGGGCTGGTGGCCCGGCGCCACAACAAGGGCGCGATGGTGCGGGATTTTTCGGTCGAGGAGGTGGACGAGATCTACGAGATGCGCGCCGTGCTGCATCGCGAGGCGATCCTGCGCATCCCCTGGCCGCCCGACCGTGCCCTGGTGCGCGAGCTGGAGGCCATCCATGCGCGCTACAGCCGCTGCGTCGAAGGCGGCGACCTGAAGCAGGTGTGCAGCCTGAACAACGAATTCCACTTCACCATGTTCGAGGCCGCGAACAATCGCTGCCTGTCGGAGATGATCCAGCGCATCTGGACCGAAACCCTGGGCATCCGCTGCTATGCCATCGGGGATCCGGTCTGGCTGCGACGGGCGCGCGACGAACATGCGGCGATGGTCGCCGAGATGGCGGGTGGCAGCCGCGACGGGCTGCTGCGCCTCGTCGATGCCCATATCTGGCCCGCGCTCGAACTCTACAAGCGCGCCCATGGCGGCTGGCACGGCGCCGCATGGCACAGCCCGAAAGCGGGCCGCGCCGCAAGCGGATAGCGGGCCGCCGGCGGCTGCCGTGGGGGTGTCGGGGGGCTGCCGGGGTGGTGTCGGGGGCCGTTCGGGGCGGACAGGCTGTGGCGGGACTGTGAACGGCTTGTGACAGGGCTGTGGCAGGGGGTATCCGTCACTCCGTCGCCCTGGCGCGCGCCCGTGCACGGAGCCTCTCTTGAATCGCCGCATAAAGCCGAGGCTCTGCCAGGAGATGAGGTTGCTGTGCCTTGCGGTCGGAGAGGACAGCCGTCAAACCATAGGGCTCGCGTTCGGAGGCAAGGGTCTCGCCCCATGGGGGATCGTTGCGAGTCACCACGACGAACCAGGGATCCTTGCGCAACTCAGGCGAAGACCGTTTGAATGTCCATGTGGACGCCTGCACGGTGCCGCGGGAGCGCGTCGTTTCGGAAAATCGGCGGTTCCTATCGCGCTCCTGGACCGATGGGGCGGTGTTTTTGTCCACGGCGGCGTCGAAGGCCCGGGCGAGCTGGTCGAGCGAGGCTGCCTGGACCAGCTTGAAGCTGAGAGAGACGGCGCGGTAATCGATGCGGGTGGTGCGCACCGGGGAGCGATAGGCCAAGGCGACGGTCAGCTCCCGCACGCGCATGCCAGACGACCAGAACTGGGCGGGAATCGGGACCTGATAGAAGTGGTGACGGCGGTTTTCGATGCTTCCCTCGGCCCAGAGAGTCACGCAATCGTCCAGCGACCGATAGAGGGCCGAACGGTCCAGCAGCCCATAGCCGGCGATGTTGCGAAGCGCTTCCGCGTCATTGGAGAATAAGTCGGCCCAGTCAGGCGGTCGCGCATGGGCGACCAGCAATGCGCGGCACAGATCGACACTCGCGTTCGGGAGTGTCGTGAAAACCCTGGCGGCGGCATGGGCCACACGCGGGGCGGCGAAGCTGGTGCCCGAATTCTCGGCGAACAGGCGACCGGATGCGAAACGGAGTGACGTGGAAAGCTCGCCAACACCCTGCCGTTTCTGCAACTGCCGGCTACCGGCGCGGACGGCAATTGCCCCATTGCCGCCGTAATCGACCAGGTCCGGCTTGATGGCGCCGTTGACCGACGGCCCGTGGCGCGTGAACGGTGAGGGCTGGTCCACCCTGGCGACGGACCGGTAGGCGGGATCGTCGGGCCAGGGCTGGTATCGATCATGGCGGGCGACGCTTCCGACGGTCAGCGCGTTCAGCGCCGGCGCCGGGTCGAGCAGCGCAGCGCTCTCCCGTGTCAGATAGTGGGGATATTCCGCGCGCCAGTCGTTCGGGCCATCCCGGTCATCGATATTGCCGGTCGGCACGACGAAGAGCACGTCGAACTCCCGGCTGAGGGCGTCCAGAGTCAACGCCAGACCGGCGACATGCCGACCCCGGTAAGGCTTGTTGCGGTCGCCGTAGGACAGGTTGAAGACACGGCAGCCATATTCCTCGACGAAATAGCGGACCGCTTCCTCGACCTGGTTTTCGATCAAGCGGGGATCGCCCTGGTTCTGCTCATCCAGAATGCGGCCACTGAAGAGCCTCAACTCCGGCACGAAGCGCCGGTTGCGCAGGCAGGCGGCGACATCGTCGTAGAGGGCGATGCCGGACACGAAGGTTCCGTGGCCGTGTTCGTCGTCGGCCCCTGCACCGGCCAGGAAGCTCTGCGTATCGCCGATGGCAGGCGCGAGCAGGGGATGACCGGCCACGATGCCGGTGTCGAGAACGGCGATTCCCGGCGCGTCGTCGGGAGGGGGTGGCGTTTCTTCCAGCTGTTGAATGTCCGTTATGAGGAGCGCCTGTTCCAGGCCGATGCGCGGCGGCAGATCGACGCTGCGCACATCGCGATGGCGGAGCAGGTCGTCTGCCAGAGGCCGCTCGCAACGCAGGCGGTAGATCGTCAGATGGGGCTTTTGCACCTTATCCACGACCCTTCCATCGCGTTCCATGACCCATGACTCGAACGCCGCCCATTGGCGTTCGGCCTCGTCGCGGCGGGCGCAGGGCCACAACTCGATGTCGATGATGAAGGGTGCCCGGTCGGGAAAACCGTCGCGCTTCAACGCCCAGCCGGTGCGGTCTTCCGGCGTCCAGCGGTCGAAGCCGCGCAGCGCATAGACGATGTTCTTGTATGAGATGCGCCCGACCTGCGCGAGGTCGGCGAGCCTCGCCTCGAAGGCGTCGAGCTGCTCCTCTCTGGCGAAGGCCAGCACCAGTTCTCCCGCTTCCTGGCTCACGACCTCGAGGCCACTCGAAACCTTCTCGATCGCTTCCGGCGGCACTTTTTCCGCCAATGCGAGCTTGATGAGGCGGCGGTCGTCATAGCCTCCGAGGTCGGAAGCGGTGGCCTCTCGCGCCGTTTGCAGGCTCCGATGGAGGGTCGCCCCATGAGAGCGAGGATCGTCTGGCGGCGCGCCAGGCCGGAAGCCGCGCCGGGACCGTTTTTCGGGGGCTGGCTGTTCCCGTTCCAGTTGCAGATGGGGGTGGTTGCTCTCCGATTCCGCCATGTCAGCGCGCCCGCGGGGCCTTTGCACGCCGCCGTCTTGCCATCTCGTGCCGGCGCGCGGTTTCAAGATGGGCCATGCTCAGGAGGGGAGATTCATCTTCCAGCACCATCTCCTTCACCGCCCGGCGGATCACGCGCTCTACATCCGCATGGACGGCGCCCTTGAACCAGCCCCGCTCCACGATCTCCCGGATGTCGAACGCGCGGCGGACACCGCGGAGTTTCACGGCCAGGAGGCGGCGCAGTTCGGCCGCCGTCGGCGGCTTGAGGAATAGCACCTCTTCGAAGCGCCGCCAGACGGCCCTGTCGAGCATGCCCTCGTGATTGGTGGCGGCGACGATGAGGCTGCGCCCGGCGTAGGAATCGAGCATCTGCAGGACGGCGTTCACGACCCGGCGCAACTCGCCGTGTTCGGAGGTGTCTTCGCGTTCCTTGCCCACGGCGTCGAACTCGTCGAAGAGCACGACCAGCGGTGACGCTGCCGCGAAATCGAACACCTTGCGCAGGTTAGCGGCGGTTTCGCCGAGATAAGAGGAGACCACGCTGTCGGTGCGAACGACGGCGAGCGGGCGGGCAAGTTCGGCCGCCACGACCTCGGCGGTCCGCGTCTTGCCGCATCCGGGCGGGCCGCAGAGGAGCACCCGGTCGCTGGGCCGCAGGCCGTGGGCGCGCAGAACGTCCTCCCGGTTGTATTGGTAGAGGACGGCCTCAACCAGGGCTAGGTTCTCGCGAGAGAGCACGATGTCTTCGAGGCCCAGCACGGGTTCGGACAGCGACAGCAGCGGCAGGCCCCGTTCGCGATCTTCGGGGATGGCTTCGGCCAGGCGGCGTGCGGCCGGCGAGGACGGTGCGCGGGCGCAACCGTAGAGGATGGCCTCGAGATCGTTTGCGAGCAGGTGATGCTGTTTCTGGCGCTCCTCGGCGATCACCCGCTCGGCGGCGCCGCGGAAGGCGCCCAGATCGCCTTCGACGCCCGATCGGATGAGTTTCCTCAGCAGCCTGCCGTTGGCCACGGTTCCTCGCCCGGTCGCGTTCGAGCGCGGCCCACCGCCACGCTTCCGCATATCCTACAGGCTGCGTGGGCGCCCGTCCCCGGCTTTCTCGCCCAGAGCATGTCAAGGTGCCGCCGTCCGGTGGGGGAGCCGTCACGCCCGCGCTTCGACCCGCGCGGGTTTGCGGCGCCGGGGGGGGGGGTGGGCGCACAAGGACTCGAACCTTGGACCCGCTGATTAAGAGTCAGCTGCTCTACCGACTGAGCTATGCGCCCACATGCCGGCGGCGGCTATAGCAGAGGGGTGGGGGGCTGTCGAGGCGGGGCGGCTTGTTGGCGGGCGGGGGCGCCGATATAAGGGGGGGTGTGGCGAGAGAGAGACGCAAGCTGCCGGATGGCGGCCGCGACGGGGCGGGCGAGAGGGCGGCCAGCCGCGATTTCTCGCATCTGCGGCGTCTGATCCCCTATCTGCGCCCCTACAAGCTGCGCATCGCCGGGGCGCTGGCCGCCCTGCTGGTGGCCGCCGCCACCGTGCTGGGGCTGGGCGCCGGGCTGCGGGCGCTGGTCGATCACGGCCTTTCCCAGGGCGATGGCGGCCTGCTGGACGGCGCGCTGGTGGCGCTGATCGCCATCGTCGCGACCATGGCCGGCGCCAGCTTCGCCCGCTTTTATCTAGTCTCCTGGGTGGGCGAGCGGGTGGTGGCGGATGTGCGCCGCGACGTTCATGCCCGGGTGATCGCCCTGCCGCCCTCGTTCTTCGAGACCACCCGCACCGGCGAGGTGCTCTCGCGGCTGACCACCGATACCTCGGTGCTGCAGGAGGTGGTGGGCGCCACCCTTTCCATGGCGCTGCGCAACCTGCTGCTGCTGGTGGGCGGGCTGGTCATGCTGGCGGTGACCAGCCTGAAGCTGACGGTGGCGGTGGTGCTGCTGGCGCCGCCGGTGCTGGTGCCCATTCTGGTGTTCGGGCGGCGGGTGCGGCGGCTGTCGCGGCTGTCGCAGGACCGCATCGCCGATGTCGGCCATCGCATCGACGAGACCCTGAACGCCATCCCCACCGTGCAGGCCTTCGCCCGCGAGGGCCACGAGCGGGGGCGCTTTGCGCGGGCGGTGGAGGAGGCCTTCGGCGTCGCCCGCCGGCGCATCCTGGCCCGCGCCCTGCTGACGGCGACGGTGATCCTGCTGGTGTTCGGCGGCATCGCCGGCGTGCTGTGGATGGGGGGCCACGATGTGCTGGCCGGGCGCATCAGCGGCGGCGACCTGGCCGCCTTCGTGTTCTATGCCGTAGTGGTGGCGGGGGCGGTGGGCGCCGTCAGCGAGGTTTACGGCGACTTGCAGCGCGCCGCCGGGGCGGCCGAGCGGCTGTGCGAGCTGCTGGCGAGCGAGCCCGCCATCGCCTCGCCGGCGGTGCCGGTGGCGCTGCCGCAGCCCTCGCCGGGGCGGGTCGCCTTTCAGGAAGTGTCGTTCCGCTACCCCGCCAGGCCCGACCGGGCGGCGCTGGCGAGCGTGAGCTTTGCCGTGGAGAGCGGCGAGACCGTGGCGCTGGTGGGGCCTTCCGGGGCCGGAAAAAGCACCGTGCTGGGCCTGCTGCTGCGCTTTCACGACCCCGACCGGGGGCGGGTGACGGTGGATGGCGTGGATGCGCGCCGGGCGGGGCTGGGCGAGCTGCGGGAACGGCTGGCCCTGGTGCCGCAGGAACCGGCGATCTTCGGCGCCTCTATCGCCGACAACATCCGCTATGGCCGGCCGGGGGCCAGCGACGACGAGGTGCGCGCCGCCGCCGATGCCGCCTTTGCCAGCGACTTTATCGACCGGCTGCCGGAAGGCTTCGCCACCTTCGTGGGCGAACGCGGCCTGCGCCTTTCGGCCGGCCAGCGCCAGCGGCTGGCGATCGCCCGCGCGGTGCTGAAGAACGCGCCCATCCTGCTGCTGGACGAGGCGACCAGCGCCCTGGATGCCGAGAGCGAGCGGGTGGTGCAACATGCTCTGGAGCGGCTGATGGCAGGCCGCACCACCCTGGCGATCGCCCATCGCCTGGCGACGGTGATGACATCGGACCGCATCCTGGTGCTGGATGGCGGGCGCATCGTGGAAACCGGGCGCCACGAGCAGCTGGTGGCGGCGGGCGGCCTTTATCGGCGGCTGGCGGCGTTGCAGTTCGACAGCGGCGGCGGCGCGTTCAGCGCATCGCCTGGCCGCCATTGACGTCCAGGGTGGCGCCGGCGATGAAATCGGCCTCGTCGGCGGCCAGGAACAGCACGCAGCGGGCGACATCGGCGACCGTGCCCAGCCGCCCGGCGGGGATGACATTGGCCACCAGATTGTCCAGCCACTCCTGCGGCGCCACCCGCACCATGTCGGTGTCGATATAGCCCGGCGCCACGGCGTTCACGGTGACGCCCCGGGCGATGCTTTCGCGAGCCAGGGCCTTGGTGAAGGACACCATGGCGCCCTTGGCGGCGCCATAGGCGGTTTCGCCGAAGCCGGGCGCGAAGGCCGAAAGCGAGGCGATGTTGACGATGCGCCCGAAGCCGGCCTGGCGCATGGGGCCGATGGCCTGGCGGGTGACGTTGAAGGCGCCGCCCAGATTGGTATCGATGACGCGGCGCCAGACCTCGGGGGCCATCTTGTGCATGAAGCGATCGGGCGAGATGCCGGCGTTGTTGACCAGCACCTCCACCGGCCCCAGCGTCTGGGCGACCCGGGCCATGCCCGCCTGGCAGGCGTCCCAATCGGCGACGTCCCATTTGAAGGTGCGGATGGGCCATTTGAAGGCGCGGATGGGCGCGGCGGCGGCCAGCGAGGCGGCCGCCTCGTCGTCGCTGCGATAGTTGGCCGCCACCCGATAGCCGGCCCCGGCCAGCGCCAGAGCGATGCCCCGCCCGATGCCGCGCGAGGCGCCTGTGACCAATGCGACTCGTCCCGTGGCCTGTCCCATGCTGCTTCTCCCCCCGCAACTGGCACGGCGCCATTGTGGGGCCGGATGCGGCGCGGGGGAAGGATGGGCGATGCTGTGAGTTAGCTTGGGGGGTTAGCCTGGGGAGTTATCTCGAGGGGGTTGGACCAGGCGTGTTTCGAGCTCTTTTGCGACCGCGCGCATGACCGCCAGCACGGTGGCGCAATCGGCGTGGGCGCGGTGGGCGGTGGTGACGGCCACGCCTTCCTGCCTTGCGGCCTCCTGCAAGCCGTGACCCCAGCCCGGTCGCAACGCCCGATGGTCGGCCACCAGGTCGCGCCAGGGCAGGAACGGCAGGACCAGGTCGTGGCGGCGGTTGGTCCGGTACAATACCCGGCGGTCGAAGCTGTCGTTCCAGGACAGCAGCGCGCTGGCGCCGGCAAGAATGGGCGCAAGCTGCGCCCATAGCCGGGGCCAGGGGCGGGCGCCGGCGGCTTCGAGCTTTGCCAGCGTCAACCCGTGGTGCCGGATCGCCTCCTTCGTTATGTGGCCCTGGGGCAGCGCCAGCGCCTCGAAGGCGAGCGCACCGGTGGTGTCGATGGCCGCCACCTCGACCGCCTCCTCGGCGTAGAGGTCGAAATTGCCGGCCTGTGTGTTCACGATCAGCACATCGGGACGGTCCAGCAGGCTGCCCCAGTCCGGGAGGCAGTCGCCATATATCGTGCGGACACGTTTCATGGCTGGCGTTTCCCTTGGTTGCGCGACCGGGCTTATCCGGGCTTATCCGCGTTTATCCATGTTCATCCGGCCGAGCGCAAGGTGGTTTCGATGTGCTCCAGCAGCGGCAGCCAGTGGAGGGCGTTGGCGCGGGCGGGGCGGGTGGCGATGTCGAACAGGGCCAGGCCTTCGCAGGCCAGCTCGCCATAGATGGCCCGTTCCGGGATGCGCCCGGCCGGGCGGTAGCCCAGCTCGGCGACGAAGGCTTCCAGGCGGCGGGCGGCGCGGCTGGCGGGGCGCAGGCGGTTGGCGACGATGGCGATAGGCTTGCGGCCCTTGCGCACCGCCTTGATGCGCTCGATGCGGCGGACGAAGCCCGCGGTCGCGCCTTCGTCGAACACCGAAGGCAGCAGCGGCACCGCCACCAGGTCGGCGCGGCGGATCAGGGCTTCCCGCTCCTGCCTGGCGAGGCCGGCCGGGCCGTCGATCACCAGCCGCTCGGTGGCGGCGGGCGCGTCCTGGTGGCGCCTGCTCCAGTCCAGCGGCGCGACCGGGGCGGCGTGGCCGGGCCGCATCTTGCACCACAGCAGGCTGCTGCGCTGGCGGTCGGCATCGGCCAGCACGGTGTTCAGGCCGCCGGCGGCGAAGGCGGCGGCGAGATGGGTGGCGACGGTGGTTTTGCCGCAACCGCCCTTGACATTGGCGACCAGGATGGCGCGCATGGAACCTTACCCCTTATGACCCCCGCTTATGATCCGTGCCGGCGCGCCAGAAGGCGGGGGCGGCGGCGAAACGCTCCCAATCCGCCACCATGGCGGTTTCCAGCGACGCCAGGGCGCAGGCGTGCCAGCCGGCCAGGAAGCTGCCGCCGGCCGCCACCGCCTCGCGGCGGCTGCCGGCCTGGGCGATGGCGGCGGCCACCAGCGGTTCGGCCAGGGCGATGTCGTTGAGATGGCCCAGATCCTGTTGCAGGCAGCGCAACGCCTTGAGGAAGCGCCGGCGGCGGGGATGGGGGAAGAGGGCGGCGAAGAACTCGGTGAGATAGCGCATCTTCTTGACGGCGATGCGGACCCGGTGGCGCTGGGGCACGGAAAGGGACGCGAAGCCGCGCCCGGCCTTCAGCAGGCGGCGGTGGCGCCTTCCCAGGGCGCGGGGCGCGAACTCGTCGATGCGGCGCCGGTGCCAGAGCCCGGTCAGCATGTCCAGGCCGGCGGCGCGGTCGTGCTCGCAGGTCCACGCCGTCACCCGGGCCAGCGCATCGGCATAGGGCTGGCCGGCGATGGCGGCGCGGGCCGCCCGCAGCGCGCGCAGCCGCTGGCGGGCGATCACGGCCGCCAGCGCCCGGCGCTCGTTCTCATGGCCGTCCTCCGGCGCCACGGCGCCCAGAATGTCGGCCAGGAAGACGTCGCGGTCGCGCACCGGGGCCAGCACATCCAGAATCCGCCCCAGGGCATCCTGCAACGCCGCCACTTCCTGCGCCACCAGCACCGGCTTGAAGATCGCCAGGGCGGAGCGGAAGCGGCGCAGGCCGACGCGCATCTGGTGGACGGCCTCGGGATGGTCGCCGGCCAGCACGGCCGGTGCGTTGGCGGAAAAATGCACCAGGCAGTTGTGGAAGATCGCCGCCATCGCCTCGCCCACGGCCAGCGACGGCTCCAGACGGAGAGGCTCGGCATAGGCCAGCGCGGGCACGCCCGGTGGCGAAGCGGCGGGCGGGGCGGGGGAGATGGATTGGGGAACCGTCACGGGCATCGTCCGGGATTCGCCGATGTTGCAGGGCGGCGCCAAGCCTATACCGGGCGGCGGGGCGCGGTCACGGTGGGGGTGGGGCGGGGGTGTAGGCGGGGAGCAGGGCGCGCAGCGCCTGGCGCACCGCCGCCGCGTCACCCTGGCGGGCGATGGCCAGCAGGGCGGGCAGGCGGGCATCCAGATCGTCCGGCCCGCCCCGCCCCTGGACCACGGCGATGCCCTGGCGGGCGGAGGGCAGCAGGGTTTCGTCGCCATAGGTCAGCTCCTCGTGCAGCTTTTCGCCCGGGCGCAGGCCGGTGAAGACGATCTCGATCTCCTCGTCAGGCACCCGCCCGGCCAGGCGGACCAGCTGGCGGGCCATGTCCTGGATGCGCACCGCCTCGCCCATATCCAGCACGAACAGATTGCCCGGCAGCCCGTCCGGCGCGTCCTGGAGCGCGCTGGCCTGCAACACCAGCTCCACCGCCTCGCGCACGCTCATCATGAAGCGCGTCGCCTCGGGATGGGTGACGGTGAGCGGGCCGCCGGCGGCCAGTTGGCGGCGAAACAGCGGCACCACCGAGCCGGCGGAACCCAGCACATTGCCGAAACGGACGATGGCGAAGCGGGTGGGGCCATCCGCCCGATTTTGCAGCCACAGCTCGGCCAGCCGCTTGGTGGCCCCCATGACCGAGGCGGGATTGACCGCCTTGTCGGTGGAGATCAGCACCATGGCGGCGGTGGCGGCCCGGCGGCAGGCGGCGGCGAGATTGACGGTGCCAGCCAGATTGGTCAGCACACATTCGCCGGGATGGGCCTCTGCCAGCGGCACCTGTTTCAGCGCGGCAGCGTGGAAGACGATCTCCGGGCGCTCTTCGGTCAGCGTCCGCTCCAGACGGTGGCGGTCGCGGATGTCGCACAGCAGGGCGCGGCGTTCCAGGGCGGGAAAGCGCTCGCCGATCTCCAGGTCGATGGCGTAGAGGGCCGGTTCGGAGAACTCCAGCAGGGCCAGGCGGGCGGGCGCGAAGGCCGCGATCTGGCGCGCCAGCTCGCCGCCCACGGTGCCGCCGGCGCCGGTGACCAGCACCCGCCGGCCGCCGATCAGGCGCTGGACGGCGGCGTGGCAGATGGAGGTTTGGGGGCGGCCCAGCAGGTCTTCGATCGCCAGCGGACGCAGCCGATGGGCGGCGCCGGCGCCCTCGGTGAAATCGGTCAGCCGCCCCAGCCTGGAAAGGGCCATGCCGTGGGCCTCGGCCGCCGCCAGCGCCTCGCGGATCAGGGCGGGTTCGTGGTGGGCGCCGGTGAGCACCAGGCGGCGGGGCGGCGGGGCGCGCCGCCGTGCGCGTTCCCGGGAAAGCGCGGCCAGGGCGGCGGCTAGGCCGGCGCTGGCGTCGTGGACGGCGACGCCGCGGATGTGGCGCCCGCCGCGCCGGCCGCCGGGATCGACGATGGCGCAGACGAGATAGGGCGCGTCATGCGCGCGGGCCATGGCGCGGATGAACTGTTCGGCCTCGTCGCCGGCCCCCAGCAGCACCACCGGCACGGCGGCGGCGCGGTTGCGCTCCAGCACATGGGCGAGGCCGCCATCCTTCCACACCCGGTAGAGCAGGCGGGGGCCGCAGGTGAGCGCCATGAGCGTGAACCAGTTGATGACGATGGCCGAGCGGGGATAGTCCTCGGCCCGGGTGAGCAGGAAGATGGCGGGCAGGAACAGGAGGATCGCCAGGGTGGCCGCCCGGGCCAGCGCGAAGGCATCGGGCAGCGAGGCATAGCGCCAGGTGCCGCGATAGATGCCGCTGGCGACGAAGACGATGGCGACGATGACGGCAAACAGCGCCGTGCCCTGGAGCAGCGCCTCGCCCCGCTGCCACAGCGCATCGCCCAGGCGCAGATAGAGCGCCAGCACGAAGGAGGCGGCCGCCATGACGACGTCGTGGCAGGCCACCGCCTGGGACTTGCGCAGCCGCAGCATGGCGCCGGGGCGGCTCATCGCGCCGCCCCCTCGCCGCCGCCAGCGCCGTTGCCATATGGGCGGCGCCGGCCCAGGCGGCGGCGCAGATGCCACAGGCCGGCCGCCACCAGCGCCAGCGCCAGCGCCAGCATCGCCAGCGGCGGCACCAGGCCGCCTGCCGCCGCCAGGGCCAGGGCGACCAGCGCCAGGTTCAGCGCGGCGATATGGCGCGCCACCTGGCCATGGTTGGCGCCGGCCAGGATGGCGGCCTGATAGGCGTGCTCGCGATGGGCCTGCCACAGCCTGGCGCCACGGGCCGCCCGTTTCAGCAGGGTGGAGGTGGCATCGGCCCAGTAATAGAGGGGAAGCGCCAGGGCCAGCCACCACAGCCCTTCGGCGCAGGCGGTCCAGACCAGCAGCCAGCCCAGCAGATAGCCCAGGGGGACGCTGCCGACATCGCCCAGAAACAGGCGCGCCGGGTGCCAGTTCAGGGCCAGAAAGCCCGCCCCCGCCCCCGCCAGCACCGCCGCCAGCGGCATCAGCGGCAACGATGACAGCGCGGCGGCGGGTGGGAGCAGCGCCAGGGCGCAGGCCAGCCCGCCAGCCACCGCCACCGTTTCCACGCCGGCGAGGCCGTCGGCCCCGTCCATGAAGTTGAACAGATTCACGAACCACAGCCAGGCCAGGCCCGTGAAGGCGCGGTCGGCCCAGGGCGGCAGCCAGCCGCCGAACAGCAGCGCGTCGCCAGGCAGCAGCAGCACACCCAGGGCCACCGCCCCGCCATGGGCCAGGATGCGGGGCAGCGGCGCCAGGCCCCTGAGATCGTCGGCGAAGGAGAGCAGGGCCAGGGCGGCGGCGGCGGCCAGCACGGGCCAGAGGCGGGAAGCCTGGCCGGTGAGCAGCGCCAGCACCAGCCAGCCCGGCAGCACCATGGCTATCACCGCGATGCCGCCGCCCCGGGGCACCGCCCGGCTGTGGCTGGAACGGGCATTGGGCCGGTCCATGACGCCGCCGGCCGCCAGCAGATCGATCGACAGGCGCGCCAGCGCCCAGGTGGCAAAGCCGGTCAGCGGCGCCGCGATCAACGCCAGCATCGACATGGCCGCGCTTATAGCCCGGTCCGCCCCAAGGTCAACGCCGCCGCGCGCCAGGGCGGCGCCGGAGGTTCCGCCAGCGCCCGAAACGGGCTAGAGAATGCGCGAAGCGGCACCCGGCGCGAGGCTTTCGCGAACGGTCTTTGCCAGGCCCCCGGAGAGCGGGACGGATGAGCGAGCAGCGCGGAGATCCTGTGCAGGCCGGGCGCGAGGTTCTGAGCGAGGGCGCCGCCTGCCTGGCGCGAGCGGCGCAGGCGCTGGGGGACGATTTCCTGGCCACCGCGCGCGCCCTGGCGGCGCCCGAAAGCAGCACGGTGGTGCTGGGGGTGGGCAAATCCGGCCATATCGGCGCCAAATTCGTCTCCAGCCTGGTTTCGACCGGCCACCGCGCCGCCTTTCTGCACCCCCAGGAAGCGCTGCACGGCGATCTCGCCCTGGCGCGGGAGGCGACGCTGGCGGTGCTGCTCTCCCATTCCGGCACCACCGACGAGTTGCGGCTGCTGGCGCCCGCCCTGCGCGGCTTCGGCGCCCGCATCGCCACCGTGACGGCCAGGCGCGACGGTCCGCTGGCGGCGGCCAGCGACTGGACCATCGAAACCCTGGTGGAGGCCGAAGCGGGGCTGCACCGCCTGGCGCCGACCTCGTCTTCGACCACGACGCTGTCGCTGTGCGACGCGCTGATGATCGCCAGCCTGAACCTGCGCGGCTTTACGCCCGAGGAATTCCGCATGTTCCACCCCGGCGGCCTGCTGGGGCGCAAGCTGGTCAAGCTGGCCGAGGTGATGACGCCGGCCGCCGGCCTGCCCTGGCTGAAGCCCGGCGACAGCATCTGGCGGGTGCTGGAGGTGCTGACCGCAGGCGGGCGCGGCTTTGCCGTGGTGTGCGCCGAAGAACCCGGGCGGGTGGCGCTGGACGGGGTGGGGGTGATCTCCGAAGGCGACATCCGCCGCGCCCTGGCCGACCGCGAGCGTTTTGCCCGCCTGACCGCCGGCGAGACCATGACCGCCCGGCCCACCGCCATCGCCGCCGACGCCCTGATGCTGGATGCGTTGCAGCTGATGGAAACCCATCGCTTCACCTTCCTGCTGTGCAGCGACGACAACGGCCGCCTGGCCGGGGCCGTGCACATGCACGAGATCCTGGCCCGCGACCTCCACATCGTCCCCCGCGCCGACCGCCTGCCCGGCGCGACCGGGTAAAGCGGGGGCGCCTAGCCGCCGGCGCCGCCTTCGGGGGCGGGGGCGCTGGCGGCGGCGTTGCGGCGATAGAGGGCGGCGAAATCCACCGGCTCCATCAGCAGGGGCGGAAAACCGCCATCGCGCACGGCATCGGCGACGATGCGCCGCGCGAACGGGAACAGCAGGCGCGGGGCCTCGATCAGCAGGGCGCGGGAGGTCAGCGCCCGGTCGGCGCCGGTGAGCGAGAAGACGCCGCGATAATCGATTTCGACCAGAAAGCAGGGGTCGTCGTCCCAGGCGGCGCGCACCGAGATGTTCAGGGAGACCTCGTGCAGCGGCGCCTCCAGGGGGCGCGAAGCGACGTTGAGATCGACCTTCAGGCCGGGCTTCTCCTTGCGGCCGGCGAGGCCGGTGGCGCCTTGCGGGCTCTCGAACGACAAATCCTGGAGGAACTGGTTGCGCAGCCGCAGCTGAGGGCGATCCGCGGGGGGTCGATGAGCGGGGGGGCGATCCGCGGGGCTATCGGGAGGCCGGCCGGCGCCCGTCGTCTCTTGGGCCATCTAGGCCGCGCGGCGTCCGGCGATCGCTTCGCGCAGGCCTTCCAGCTTCGCCATCCGCTCCCGCAACTCTCCATGCCTGTGTTCAAGGCGATCGATGCGCCGGTCGGTCTCGTCGATGCGCTTGCCGGTCTGGGTTCCGGATCGCTCGATGCTGCGCTCCAGGCGGGCGCCCTGCTTCAGGATCGGGGTGGCCAGCCCGACGCCGACGACAGCGATGAAATTCGCGATCGGGAACGCGAGCATGAGGGTTTCCATGGTTCGAGCCTGGAACGGCGGGGGCGGTATGTCAAGCCGGTGGGTCTGGGCGGGGCCTGTGGGGCGGGGGCCCGTCAGCGACTCTTGTCCCGGTGGGCGATGCCGGGCGGGGGCGGGTCGTCCACGGCTTCCCATTCGCCTTCGATGGTGGTGTCGGCGGACGCGGCGACCCGCAATTTGCGCGCCAGCAGCGCGAACAGGCACCAGCGCAGGGGCGGGGCCAGCAGCAGAAAGCCGCCCGCATCGGTGAGGAAGCCCGGCAGCAACAGAGAGATGCCCGCCACCGCCAGGCAGGCGCCATGGAAGGCCTCGGCAGCCGGCACCCGGCCCGCCTGCAACGCCTGGCGGGCGCTGGCCAGCACGGCACGGCCCTGGCGGCGCACCAGCAGGGCACCGGCGGCGGCGGTGGCAAGGCACAGCGCGACGGTGGCGCCCGCCCCCACCGCGCCGCCCAGTTCGGCGAAGAGATAGACTTCGGCCAGGGGAACGGCGAGAAAGGCGGCGAAGAGCAGCAGAGGCATGTCGGGGCAGGGGCGAAGGGCGGTGGCCGCCGCCTTTCTACACCAGATTCGCCGCGTATTCGCGGGCACCAGCGACTCGACCGCTTCGCCTGCGGCGGTTAGGCTTGTCACCGGTGGGAGCCGTTTCCCGCCGAACCTTCACCCGATCCCAGATGGCGGCGCTCCGTGGACATCATCATCATCGCCGGGCTGGCGGCCCTGATCCTCTACAAGCTCTACAATGTTCTGGGCCGGCGCACCGGCCACGAGAAGGCGTCATCGCCCTCCCCCATGAGGGAGGTCGATTCGCCGCCCGAGCGGGCCTCCGAGGCCGACAGCCGGGCCGGCGATGGGACCGGCAGGCGCCCCGGCGATGGGGCCGACGGCCGCCCCGGCGATGGGGCCGACAGCCGCCCCGGCACTGCGGGGGCGGTGGAAGGTCCGCTGAAGACGGGGCTGGCCGAGATTCGCCTCGCCGATCGCAGCTTCGACCTGGAGCTGTTCCTGACCGGCGCCCGCGCCGCCTTCGAGGCGATCCTGGACGCCTTTCACAAGGGCGAGCTGCAGGAGGTGAAGGCGCTGCTGGGAGACACGGTCTATCGCAGCTTTGCCCAGGCCATCGCCGAGCGCGACCGCGACGGCACCCGGCGGCTGATGGAGCTGGTGGCCATCAACCGCTGCGAGGCGGTGAAGGCCGTCATGGAAGGCAGCGAGGCCCGCGTCACCGTGCAGTTCGAAAGCGACCAGACCGATGTGGTGAAGGACAGCGAGGGGCGCATCGTCCATGGCGACCCCACCGACCCGCGGACGGTGAAGGATGACTGGACCTTCGCCCGCGACACCCGTTCGGCAGACCCCAATTGGCGGCTGGTGGCGACCCACAGCCCGAATTGATATGGGGCGATGCAGGCCCACCTCATGCCGGCCCGATTCACGCAGGCCCGATTCATGCCGGATCGCGAGCGGCGCTGCCGCTGGCGGCTGGCCGGCGCGGCCCTGCTGGCCGCGATGACCGCCGCCTGCGCCCCCGCTGTGCCGCCCTCCGACGACACCTGGCAACCGCAGGCGGTGTTGCAGCCCTTCTCCTTCGCCCAGCTGGAGGGCTGGGGCGAGGACGATCACGGCGCCGCCCTGGGCGCCTTCCGCCTCTCCTGCCAGGTCATCCTCCGCCGCGCCCGGAGCGCCGCGCCCTGGCTGGAGGCCTGCCAGGATGCCCGGGCGGTGGCGCCGGGGGCGGAACGGCTGTTCTTCGAGCGCCATTTTCGCCCCTGGCTCGCCACCGCCGGCGGCAGCGCGCAGGGCCTTTTCACCGGCTATTACGAACCCGTGCTGGCGGGGTCGCGCAGAGCGGGCGGCGCCTTCGGCTATCCGCTCTACCGCATGCCGGAGGGCGGCGAGGCGCTGCCCGAGCGCGCCGCCATCGACGCCGGCGCCCTGGCCGGGCGGGGGCTGGAGCTGGTCTGGCTGGCCGATCCCGTGGCCGCCTTCTTTCTCCACATCCAGGGTTCGGGGGCGATCGCGCTGGCCGAAGGCGGCACCATGAGGGTGGGCTTCGCCGGGCGCAACGGTCACCCCTACCGGGCCATCGGGCGCGACCTGGTGGCCCAGGGCGCGCTGACGGCGGACGAAGTTTCGCTGCAAACCATCCGCGCCTGGCTTCACGCCCATCCCGACGAGGCGTTCGCCACCATGGCCGCCAATCCCAGCTATATCTTCTTTCGCGAGCTGGAGGGGCCGGGGCCGGTGGGCGCCCAGGGCGTTCCGCTGACGGCGGGCCGCAGCCTGGCCATCGACGACGAGCTGCTGGCCTATGGGCTGCCGGTGTGGCTGGATACCGTGCTGGCGGACGGGCGGAGGTGGCGGCGGCTGACCGTGGCCCAGGACACCGGCGCCGCCATTCGCGGCCCGATCCGGGGCGACATCTTCTTCGGCAGCGGCGAGGAGGCCGAAGGGCTGGCGGGGGGCATGAAAAGCCAGGGCCGGGCCTGGTTCCTGCTGCCGCAGGCGCCGACCGGCCAGAGCACAGCCCGGTTGGGGCCGTGAGCGCGGCGCCAAAGCCCAGGGTGGCGCTGCTGGTCACCTGCCTGGTGGACCTGGTGCGGCCTTCGGTGGGCTTCGCCGCCGTCAAGCTGCTGCAGGCGGCCGGCTGCCAGGTGGAGGTGCCGCTGCAATCGTGCTGCGGCCAGCCGGCCTGGAACGCTGGCCAGCGCGACAAGGCCAGGGCGGTGGGGCGCACCATGCTGGACGCCATGGAGGGCTTCGACCTGGTGGTGGCGCCTTCCGGTTCCTGCGCCGCCATGGTGGCGTGCCACTATCCGGCGCTGTTCGCCGGCACCGGCGACGAGGCCCGCGCCCGCGACCTGGCGGGGCGCTGTTTCGAGCTGACGCGCTATCTGGTCGATATCGCCGCCCTGGACCCGGACGCCATGCCGGGGGCCGGCGGGCCGAAGGGGGGCGAGGTCGTGGCCACCTGGCACGATTCCTGTTCCTGCCTGCGCGAGGCCGGGGTGGATGCCCAGCCCCGCGCGCTGCTGGCCGGCATCGCCGGCCTGACGCTGAAAGAGGCGGGCGAGCGGGAGGTGTGCTGCGGCTTCGGCGGCACCTTCGCCGTGGCATATCCCGCCATATCGGCCGCCATGGCCCGCGACAAGGCCCGCTGCCTGGAGGCGAGCGGGGCCGGCCTGGTGCTGGGCGCCGATCTGGGCTGCCTGCTGCATATCGCCGGCGCGCTGAAGCGGCAGGGATCGCCGCTGCGGGTGCGCCATGTGGCCGAGCTGCTGGCGGGCGACGACGCCACCCCCGCCATCGCCGAGGGCGAAGGGGCGCCATGACCCTCCACCGCCTCGCCAGCCGCCGCTTCCAGGCCGGGGCCGCCGCCGCCCTGGCCGACCCGGCGCTTCAGGCCAGCCTGGCGCGGCTGAAGGGCAATTTCCTCCAGCGGCGCGCAAGGGCGCGGGCCGACCTGCCCCAATTCGACGCGCTGAGCGACGCCGCGGCGGCGATCCGGCACCACACGCTGCGCCATCTGGACCTGTATCTGGAGGCCTTCGAGCAGGCGGTTATCGCCAGTGGCGGCGAGGTCCACTGGGCCCGGGACGACCGCGAGGCGCGGCGCATCCTGCTGGCGCTGTGCCGCCGCTATGGCGCCCGCACGGTGACCAAGGGCAAGACCATGGCGGGCGAGGAGATCGGCCTCAACCCCTTCCTGGAAGCCCATGGCATCGTTCCGGTGGAGACCGATCTGGGCGAATATATCGTGCAGCTGGGGAACGAGCCGCCCAGCCATATCATCGCCCCGGCCATCCACCGCGACCGCGCCTGGATCGCCCGCCTGTTCGCCCGCCATCACCGCGGCCTGCCGGCGCTTTCGCCCGACGATGTCGATGGCATGCTGGGCCAGGCGCGCCAGGTGCTGCGGCGGCGTTTCCTGGAGGCGGAGGTGGGCATCACCGGCGCCAACATGCTGATCGCCCAGACCGGGCAGGCGGTTATCGTCACCAATGAGGGCAATGGCGATCTCACCCGCCTGATGCCCCGCGCCCATATCGTGCTGGCGGGGATCGAAAAGCTGGTGCCCAGCCTGGCCGATGCCGGCTGCCTGCTGCGGGTGCTGGCGCGCAGCGCCACCGGCCAGGAGATGTCGGCCTACACCACGCTGTGCGCCGGGCCGCGCCGGCGGGGCGAAAACGACGGCCCCGAGGCCTTTCATGTCGTGCTGCTGGACAACGGCCGTTCCGCCCTGGCGGGCACGCCGTTACAGGACATTCTGCGCTGCATCCGCTGCGGCTGTTGCCTCAATGCCTGCCCGGTCTATGGCAAGGTCGGCGGCCACGCCTATGGCTCGCCCTATCCGGGGCCGCTGGGCGCGGTGCTGACGCCGGCCCTGGCCGGCCTGGACGAGGCCTTTCACCTGCCCCGGGCTTCGTCGCTGTGCGGGCGCTGCCGCCAGGTCTGCCCGGTGCAGATCGACATTCCGGCCATGCTGCGCCATCTGCGCGAACGCCATGTCGCTGCCCGGCGCGGCGGCTGGCTGGCGGCGGCCGCCATGGCCCTGTGGGCGGGGCTGGCGGCGCGGCCGCGGCTGTGGCGGCGCGCGACCTCCGCCACCGGGCGCCTGCTCCACCGGGCCGGGCGGCGGCGAGGGCGCTTTTCCTCCCTGCCGCTGGCCGGCGCCTGGACCGGCGGGCGCGACCTGGCCGCCCCCCAGGGCGCCAGCTTTCAGAGCCGCTGGGCGCGGGGCGAACGGCCGCAACGGCACATCGCGCCATCTGGCCGGGCGCACCCGGCGCCGTGAGCAGCGCCCGCGCAGCGATCCTGGGCCGGCTGCGCCACCGGTTGGGGCGCGGCGAGGGCGATCGGGCCCGCATCGCCGCCCGCCTGGCCGGAACGGCCGGAAAAGACGATCCGCCCGCGCCCGGCGCCGCCCCGGGCTGCCCGGTGGAGCGCTTCGCCGCCAAGGCGCGGGCGGTGGATGCCACGCTGGCCCGCGTCGCGCGGCTGGCGGATGTGCCGGGCGAGGTCGCCCGCTATCTCGCCTCCCGCAACCTGCCGGCCCGGGCGGCGATGGCGCCACGGAGCGATTTTCAGGCCCTGGACTGGTCGCCGCTGACCGTGGAGGCGCGCCCGCCGCAGGATGGCGACCGGGTCGGCATCGCGCGGGCCTTCGCCGCCATCGCCGAGACCGGCACGCTGGCCATGGCCTCCGGTCCGGACGCGCCCGCCAGCATGAACTTCCTGCCCGAAACCCATATCGTGGTCCTGGCCAGGGCCGATATCTGCGCCGGCTTCGAACAGCTGTGGCAGCGGCTGCTGGCGGCGGCGCCGACGCCGGCCCAGCTGCCCGCCACCCTCAATCTGGTGACCGGCACCAGCCGCACCGGCGACATCGAACAGACCATCCAGACCGGCGTTCACGGGCCGGGACATGTTCACATCGTCATCGTCGAGGAGGAACCGGGATGAGAACCGAGGCGACAGGCTTCTTTTCCGCCAGCTACGACCGGGCCCGGGGCGCCTTTCTGGACGCCGCCCGCGCCGCCGGGGCCGCCATCGACAGCCATCGTCACCCCGAATCCGGCGCCAGGGGCGAGGAGCTGGCCACCGATGTCGCCAGGCTGGGGCCGGACCGGGCGCCCCGCGTGCTGTTCACCATGTCGGCGACCCACGGGGCGGAAGGCTTCTGCGGTTCGGGGGTGCAGACCGGGGCGCTGACGAGCGGGCTTTATCGCACTTTGCCGGCGGGGACCGCCGTGGTGCTGATCCACGCCATCAACCCCTGGGGGTTTTCCTGGCTGGCCCGCACCACCCAGGAGAACATCGACCTCAACCGCAACCATATCGACCACGCCCTGCCCCGCCCGGCCAACCCGGGCTATGAGCGGCTGAAGGACGCCATCTGCCCGCCGGCCTGGGACGACGAAGCGCGGCGGGCGGCGCAGGCGGTGCTGGACGCCTATGGCCGCCGCCACGGGGCGATGGCCCTGCAACAGGCGATCTCCGGCGGCCAGTACAGCCATCCCCAGGGCGTCTTCTTCGGCGGCCACGCGCCCTGCCGGGCGGCGCGGGCGCTGGCCCGGACGGTGGCGAAACACGCCGGCCAGGCGCGCCATATCGCCTTCATCGACTATCACACCGGGCTTGGCCCCTACGGCCATGGCGAGATCATCTCCGACCACATGCTGACCGATCCGGGCCATGCCCGGCTGGAGGCCTGGCTGGGGGCGGACGAAGTGACCTCGACCGACGACGGCAGCTCGGTTTCGGCGCCGCTGACCGGCACCAACAGCGCCTGTGTGGCGCGGGCGGCGCCGCAGGCGACGCTGACCATGGCCACGCCGGAGTTCGGCACCTATTCCACCGCCGAGGTGCTGGATTCGCTGCGCGCCGATTGCTGGCTTTCCCGCTGCGGCGCCGCCGATTCCGCGCAGGGGCGGGCGATCAAGGCGGAGATCCGCCGCTGTTTCTATCCCGACGCCGACGACTGGAAGGCCATGGTGTGGGAACGCGCCTGCGACATCGAGCGCAAGACTCTGGCCGGGCTGGCCGCCCTGGACGACGCCTGACGCCCCCGGCCGTGGCTGCGGCGGCGGCCGTCACAGACAGTCGCGGGGCACGTCGTGGTTCCAGCTGCGGGTGAAGATGCAGTTTTCGCCCTCGAAGGCCTCCAGATCGCTGGCGATGTGGAACGCTTGGCGCGAGAGAGAGACCGCCATCTCCGCCTTCACCTCCACCTGCCAGTCGCCGCGCCGGCGCCGGCTCCACCAGCGCCAGCGGGCCCGGGCCGAGCAGGGATCGCCCTCCACGATGCGAAAGACGGCGTCGCCGCCGTCGGCGCATTCCAGGTCGATGGCCTCCAGCCGCCGGACGCCGCCGTCTTCCACCAGCCGCACCACCCGCTCGCCGCTGGCCACATCGTGCTCGATATGGCGCGATTCCCGGGCCGGCGTCAGCACCGTCACCCGTTCCGGCACGAACGCCTTTTGCGGCGGCGGGAAATCCTTCACGCGGGCGTCTTCGGCGCGCGGCGCCCGGCGCGGCAGTTCCAACTGGCTGGCGCCGGCGCGCAGATGAAGGTGGAACGCCTCCGGCGCCGGCCAGGCGACGGGGAAATAGCCGGTGGAGATGGCGACGCGGATGCGGTGGCCGGCGGGGAAGGCGTGGGCGCAGTCGTTGAGCTGGACCACGATCTCCTCTTCCCGGCCCGGCACCATGGCGGCCGGGCGCTCGTGGCCGTGGCGGTGGGAGAGGTTCAACAGGCCGTAAGTGACGCGCCAGGAGGTGCCGTCCGGGGCGACATCGTTCAGCCGCACCGCCACCATGCCCTGGGGCTTGTCGATGGCCAGCGCCAGGCGGACCACCGGCGCCCCCAGGATCTCCAGCCGCTCGTCCAGCGGTTGCGAATCGAAGGCGAGCGAGCCGGCATCGTCGCCGCGCTGGTCGATGGCGAGGTCGGGGCTGGTGCCGCCCAGGCCATAGGGGCACCAGACGCCGCCGGCCAGGCCCACCGTTTCCGGCGAGCGGTGGCGCAGCACGCCGCCGGGGCGCGGCTCTGCATCCAGGCCGTCGGCGTTGAGATGCAGGATGTGGGGGGCGATGTTGGGCGATGGCCAGGCCGGCTCCTCCACCCAGCGGCCCCGCGCCCGGGCCAGGCAGGCCGTCGGGCGCTGCGGCTCGTCCAGCCAGACGCGATAGGCCGGCTGGTCTTCGATGCCGGTCGCCTCGTCCTTCAGCCAGCGGTCCCACCAGCCCAGCGCGTGCTGCAGGAAACCGATGGCGGGGCCGGGGATGGCGTCATGGGGGTATTTGTGGCCCCACGGCCCCACCAAGCCCTTGCGGGGGGCATCCAGGCTGGCCAGCAGACGCGGCACGGCGTTGGAATAGCCATCGGCCCAGCCGCCCACGGCATAGACGGCGCAGCGAATGTCCTGGGGGCGCTCGCAGGTCGAGCCGTGCTTCCAATAGGCGTCGCGGTGCTGATGGCGCTGCCAGATGGTGGCGGCCACCGGCTGCTGGTTTTCCAGCCGTTCCAGCCATTGCCGACGCCAGCCCTGGCCCTGGATTTCGGGATCGCCGGGGCGGGCCATGAACATGAAAAAGGCCGAACCCCAGAAGAAGTTGTCCAGCAGCAGGCAGCCGCCCATGAAATGGACATCGTCGGCATAGCGGTCGTCGGTGGAACAATGGGTGACGATGGCCGCCAGGGCCGGCGGGCGCCGGGCCGCGACCTGAAGCGCATTGAAGCCGCCCCAGGAGATGCCGGTCATGCCCACCTTGCCGCTGCACCAGGGCTGGCGGGCGATCCAGGCGATGGCCTCGACCGCGTCGTCCTGTTCCTGAAGGGCGTATTCGTCGCCGATCAGGCCCTCGGATTCGCCGGTGCCGCGAATGTCCAGGCGGATGCAGGCATAGCCGTGGCCGGCCCAGTAGCGAAAGCGCTCGTCGTCGCGCCCGCGGGTGCCGTCGCGCTTGCGATAGGGGATGTATTCCAGGATCGCCGGCACCGGCCGCTCTCCGGCATCGACCGGCAGCCAGATGCGGGCCGAAAGCCGGACGCCGTCGGCCATGGGGATCCAGATATGCTCGATCTCCTCCAGTTCGCGGGGGAAGCTGGAGACGACCTCTGTTTCGTCCTGTGCTTCGTCCCGCGCCCCGTCCTGTGTCATGTCCCGTGTCGCCTTCTGTGCCATCGCCGTCTCCCCATCGTCACCCGATCCGTTGTCACCCCGGCTGGAACCGCCGCACGCCCCGTTCGGTCGCCACCCGGTCCAGGCGCCGGTCGTGGGCGTCGCGGGGCAGGCGGGGCAGCTCGAGATCGGCGAAGCATACCCCGATCGCCACCAGCTGCGGATTGTCTTCGCGCAGGGCGGCCAGGGTGCGGTCGTAGAAGCCGCCGCCATAGCCCAGGCGATAGCCCTCGCCATCGAAGGCCATCATGGGCACCAGCAGCAGGCCGGGGACCACCGGCGGCGCCGCTGCCGGCGGCTCCGGGATGCCCAGGGCGCCGGCCACGGTGGCGCCGCCCGGCTGCCAGCGCCGGAAGGCCAGCGGCCGCGCCCGGCCTACCACCGCCGGCATGGCGACAACATGGCCCAGCCGGTGGGCCGCCCGCGCCAGGGGCAGCACATCGAACTCGTCGCGCACCGGCAGATAGGCCGCCACCGCCACGCCGGGGGGAAAACCGCCAGCGGCGAGGAGATGGGCGCAGGCCCGCGCGCCGGCATCGGGCAGGGCGGCGTGAAGCGCCCGGCGGCGCGCCAGGCAGCGCCGGCGCAGCTTTGCCTTGTCGTCGCCCGCCGTCATGGCGGGAGTTGTGGAGCGGCACCGCCGCGGCCGTCAACCTGGGCACATCCCGCTGCGGCCAGACCGAGCAGGTGGGCGCCGTGATGGCGAGGGCAAGGCCCCCGCCAGGGACAGCTCCCGGTTGGCGTGCATTGGCCCCAGGGATCGGTGCGGCAAACGCGCCGGGCAGAAGACCGCTCCTGGCGCCCATTCTAACGCGGCAACGGCAGGCTGGGGAAGGCCGCGCCCGGTCGCATGGCAACCGCGCGGGGGCGCCGGCGGGCTGGCGCCATGCCCGGGAGGGCGCCTAGAAGGAGAATTCGGTGAAGACGCGGTCGATATCGCCGCCCCAGGCGTTCTGGTAGCGGTCCAGCAGATCTTCGGCCGGGGTGCGGCCCGAGATCGCGATCTCCATCAGCGAATCGAGGAAATGGACCTCGTCGAGGCTGCCGTCGTAATGGCGCCGCAGCCGCAGGCCCTCGCCGGAGATCTCCAGCATGCGCCGGGCGATGTCTTGCACCGTGCCGCCGCGAAAAGGCGTCTTCAGCCCCGTGGCCGGCACCCGGGCCTTCATCTCCAGCTGCTCGTCCCAGCGCCAGTCGCGCACCAGATCCCAGGCCGCGTCCAGGGCCGTGGTTTCGTAGAGCAGCCCGGTCCACAGCGCCGGCAGGGCGCAGATGCGCCGCCAGCTGGCTCCGTCCGCCCCCCTCACCTCCATGTAACGCTTGATGCGCACATCGGGAAACAGGGTGGTGAGATGGTCCTCCCAGTCGCTGACGGTCGGCAGCTCGCCCGGCAGCGCCGGCAGCCTGCCGGCCATGAAATCGCGAAACGACTGGCCGGCGGCGTCGATATAGCGGCCGGCGCGCAGCACAAAATACATCGGCACATCGAGGGCGTAATCGACATAGCGCTCGAAGCCGAAGCCTTCATCGACCACGAAGGGCAGGATGCCGCAGCGGTCGTTATCGGTGTCGGTCCAGACATGGGCGCGCCTGGAGAGATGGCCGCTGGGCCGGCCCTCCACGAAGGGCGAGTTGGCGAACAGCGCCGTGGCCACCGCCTGCAGCGCCTGGGCGACGCGGAATTTGCGCACCATGTCGGCTTCGGAGCCGAAATCCAGATTGGCCTGGATGGTGCAGGTGCGGATCATCATGTCGATGCCCATGGAGCCGACCCTGGCCATGTAGTTGCGCATGATCCGGTAGCGGCCCTTGGGCATCCAGGGCACGTCGCTGCGCCGTTCGCGGGGGCGAAAGCCCAGCCCCAGAAAGACGATGCCCAGCTCGTCGGCAATCTCCATGCACTGGTCGAGATGGGCGTTCACCTCGCGGCAGGTCTCGTGCAGCGTGGCCAGCGGGGCACCGGACAGCTCCACCTGGCCGCCCGGTTCCAGCGACACATGCTGGCCGTCCTTGGCCAGGCCGATGACGTTGCCGTCTTCCTCCAGCGGCTGCCAGCCGAAGCGCTGCAACCCGGCCAGGATGGCGGCGATGCCCACCGGCCCGCCATAGGGCAGCGGCGCGAAGCCGGAGGCGGCATAGGCGAACTTCTCGTGCTCGGTGCCCACCCGCCAGGCGGAGCGGGGCTTGCAACCCGATTCCAGCCGCTCCACCAGCTGGGCCCTGGCGGTGACGGGCGTGGCGTCCCGGGCGGAGGGAATGGACACGGCGAGCTCCCGACGGCATCCGTTCTCTGCGGCGCGACGGGGGCTTCAGCGCTTCGGCGCCGGGGCAGCCCCGCCGCGCCCGGCGGGGAAGCTAGCCGCCCGCCTGCCCGCTTGCCAAGCCTGCCAGGCCGCCAGCGCCGCCAGGCAGGCGGTTTCGCTGCGCAGGATGTGGGGGCCCAGCGAAACCGACACGGCCAGGGGCAGGGCCGCCAGCGCCGCCCGCTCGGCGGCGTCGAAGCCGCCTTCCGGGCCGACCGCTACGGCACAATCGGCGGCGCCGACGCTGGCGACGGCGCAATCGGCGTCCAGGGCGCGCGCCACCGGCGTGGCGGCGCCCGGCTGGCACAGCAGCAGCGGACGCCGGGGCGGCCAGGATGCCAGCGCCTCCGTCAGCGGCTGCGGGGCGGCGATGGCGGGCACATCCAGCCGCCCGCATTGCTCGGCCGCCGCGATCGCCCAGGCGCGCAGGCGGGCGGGCGCGACGGCGCCCGGGCGGCAGCGACGGGTCCACACCGGCAGCAGGGCGGCGGCGCCCAGCTCGGTCGCCTTTTCCACCAGGAAGCGCAGGCGCTCCTTCCGGGGCGGCGCGAACACCAGCGATGGCCCGGGGAGCGACGGGCCGGCGCCATCGCTCTGGGGGCGCGCCAGGCGGCAGGCCAGCGCCGCCTCGCCGTCCAGGCGGGCGCGCCATTCGCCGTCGCAGCCGTTGAACAGCAGCAGCGGGGCGCCTTGTTCCAGCCGCAACACTCGTGCCAGATAATGGCGCTGACCGGCGGCCAGCGGCACCGCCGCCCCGGCGGCCAGCGGCGATTCGACGAAGAGGCGCGGCAGCGGCCGCCCATCCTGGCGCATGGCGTATCTCACCACATGACGAGGGCCGGCGACAGGGCGGCGGCGGCGGGCTGGATCGACCGGCTGGCGCCGCGCCGGGCCAGGCCGTGGCTGAAGCTGGCCCGGGCCGACCGGCCGGTGGGCTTCTGGCTGCTGATGTGGCCGTGCTGGTGGTCGGCGGCGCTGGCGGGCTGGCCCGACCCCGGCCTGCTGGCGCTGTTCGCGGCCGGGGCCGTGGCCATGCGCGCGGCCGGCTGCGTCGTCAACGACATCTGGGATCGGGATTTCGACCGCCGCGTGGCGCGCACCCGCGACCGCCCGCTGGCTTCGGGCGCGGTCTCGCTGGCAGGCGCACTGGTCTTCCTGGCCCTGCTGCTGGCGGCAGGGGCCGCCGTGCTGTTGCAGCTTCCCCCCTTGGCGGTGGCGCTGGGCGTGGCCGCGCTGGCGCCGGTGGCGATCTATCCGGCGATGAAGCGCATCACCTGGTGGCCGCAGCTGTTTCTGGGCATCACCTTCAACTGGGGCGCGCTGGTGGGCTGGGCGGCGGCCACGGGCGAGCTTTCCATCGCCGCCGTGGCGCTTTATGGCGGCTGCGTCGCCTGGACCTGCGGTTACGACACCATCTATGCCCATCAGGACAAGGCCGACGACGCCCGCATCGGCCTGCGCTCGTCGGCGCTGGCCCTGGGCGGGCGCAGCCGGGGGGCGATCTGGCTGCTTTATGGCGCCTTCCTGGCCCTGCTGGCCGCCGCCGGCGCCCTGGCGGGGCTGGCCTGGCCGTTCTACGCCGCCCTGGCGCCGGTGGCGGCGCATCTGGCCTGGCAGGTCGCCAGCGTCGATTTCGACTGCCCCGCCTCCTGCCAGCGCCGCTTCACCGCCAACGGCCAGCTGGGGCCGCTGCTGTTCGCCGCCATCCTGCTGGGCCAACTGGCGGGCTGAGGCGCGGCGGGGGCGGCGTCAGTTGGCGAACAGCCTGGCGGTGCCGGTCTCGTGGCGCATGGCGGCGATCTCGGCCGCCGGGGTGAAGGCATGGGCCACCGGCGGCGGCGGCGATTGCAGCAGGCGCGCCAGCTCGCCGCGCAGGGTGGCCAGCATCGCCTGCGCCTGCAACGGCCCCATCAGCGCCAGCCGCACCGCCGACTGGGCGATGCCGGCGGCCAGCGTCCAGGCCGACACCGCCTCCAGGGCCGCCACATCCAGGCCGGCGGCCCGCCACACCAGGCCCTGAACCGTGGCCAGATGGCCCAGCACCCCGCCGCCGGCCAGCGCGGCGCGGTAGCCCGCCACCAGGGGCGCCGGCGAGGCAGCGTGGCTTCGCAGCAGCGCCCGCCCGGCCCGGCGCGAGCCTTGCCGCAGCTCGCGGGCCAGCGTCATGGCCTCCACCTCCCGGTCCAGCGCGGTCAGTTCGGCGACGTCGGTGGCCAGCGCGGCGCGGCGCAGCCAGACCCGATCGGCCGTTGCCCAGCGCCGCGCCAGCTGAGCGCGGGCGAAGGCCAGCACATCGTCGCCATCGCCCGCCAGCCCTTCGGCCTTCAGCGTTTCCAGGCCCCAGGACAGGGCGAAGCCGCCGGAAGGATAGGCGCTGTCGCCCATCTGCAGGGCCAGCAGCAGGCGGTGGGGGCAAGCCACGCTCAGCCGCCATCCGTGCGCCGCGCCCGCCCATCGGCCAGGAAGGGGTGGAGGCGGGCCAGATAGACCCCTTCCGGGCCTTCCAGGGCCACCGCCAGGCCGCCATCCTGGAAGCGCACCCGCCAGTGCAGATTGCCGGCGTGATAGCCCAGCTCCAGCGCGGCGGCGGCATCGCGCGGGGCCAGATGCAGCCAGCGCTGATGGGCGGCGGCGACGACGATGGCGCGGTCGGCCTCCAGCAGCAGCACGGCGCCGTTTTCCAGCGCGCTGGCGCGGGGCAGGGCGATGGCGAGCGGCGTGCCCTTGTCGGTCACCGCGCGCAAGCGGTGGCGCTGCATGTCGTGGCGGTTCAGCCGCACGGTTTCCACGCCGCCGCGATGGGCCAGATCGTGCAGGGCCTCGCGCAGGCCGTCGTCGCTGGCCAGGCCGAGGATGGCGGTTGCCTTCAGCATGGCGCGACGGTGCCGCCCGGCGCCGCCGCTGGCAAGAGCGCGTTCTGGCGCGGGGGTAGGGCGGTCAGGAGGGGCGGTTGGCAAGCGGGGGCGGGGTGGGGAGCGAGCGGCGCTGGCTGGCGAGCCGGGTCTCGCGCCGCACCACATAGAGGCCGCTGGCGATCACCAGCAGCGAGCCGGCGATCGTCCAGGCATCCGGCACGCTGCCATAGACCAGATAGCCCAGCAGTACCGCCCACACCATGCTGGTATATTTGAAGGGCGCCACCAGCCCCACCTCGGCCAGCCGCACCGCCTCGATCATCAGATACTGGGCGCCCGCCAGCAGCAGGCCGGCCGCCGCCAGCATGGCGATATGGCCCCAAGGCATGGCCCGCCAGGCCAGTTCGGGAAAGCCCAGCGGCCCGGCCAGGGCGGAGGCCAGCCCGGCCAGCATCACCGCTGTCGTCGTGACCATCAGGATCGAGGACGAGGAATCGGAGACCGCGAGGCGGCGGGTGACGATATCGCGCAGGGCGCCGGTGAAGGCGGCCGCCAATGGCAGCAGCGCCACCGCCGCCATGCCGCCGGGGCCGGGCTTCAGCGCCACCACCACCCCCGCCAGGCCGATGCAGACCGCGCTCCAGCGCCGCCAGCCGACCCGCTCGCCCAGCATCGGCACCGCCAGGGCCGTCGCCACCAGCGGCGAGGCGAAGGCGATGGCGAGCGCATCGGCGATGGGCATCAGCGAGATGGCGGTGACGAACAGGAACATGCCGGTGACGACGATGGCGGCGCGCACCGCCTGGCCCCTGGGATTGCGCACCCGCAGCCGGGCCAGCCCGCCTTCGCCGACCGCCAGCAGCAGGATGGCCGGGAAGACGAAGACGCTGCGCACGAACATGATCTGGCCCACCGGATAATCGGTGGTGAGCCATTTCAGGATGCCGTCGTTGAAGGTGACCAGGGCGCAGCCGGCCACCATGCAGGCGATGCCGCGAAGATCGCGCCTCATGGCGATGGCGGGGGCACAGCAGCACGCCCCCGTGCTGCGTCATGAAGGGAGACAGCACGCCCCTGTGCTGCGTCATGAAAGGAGACAGCACGCCCTCGTGCTGCGTCATGAAAGGAGACAGCACGCCCTCGTGCTGCGTCATGAAAAGAGACAGCATGCCCCCGTGCCGCGCCATGAAGCCCGCCGCACGGCGAATCCCGCCGCAACGGCGAGGACGTCGCGCCGTTCGGGAAGCGAAGACGAAACATGACGGGGGCCGTGATAGCCTATTTTCACCTCGGGCTGCACGCTGGCGGGCATGGCTAAAGATTGACAGCGGCGGGCCGGGCGGGCGATCAAGCCACCATCGGACCAGCGGAGGGCGCGGGCGTGGCCGATCATCGGACGAGCACGGGGACGATGGCGGGGACGATGGCGAGGGCATGGCCGGCGGCGGGCCGCTTCGAGACCGGGCTGGACCGCAACGTCGCCAATTACGAACCCCTGACGCCGATCGACTTCCTGCTGCGTTCGGCCTTCGCCCATCCCCACCGCACCGCCTGGATCGCGGGCCAGCGCCGGGCCAGCTATGGCGAGATGCTGCAACGCTGCCGTCGCCTGGCGAGCGCGCTGGCCCGCCTGGGCATCCGGCCCGGCGAGTGCGTGGCGGTGATGGCGCCCAACGGGCCGGAGATTCTGGAAGCCCATTTCGGCGTGCCCATGGCGGGCTGCGTGCTGAACGCCCTGAATGTCCGCCTGGACGCGGCCTCGCTGGCCTTCATGCTGGGCCATGCCGGAAGCCGCGTTTTGATCGCCGATCGCAGCTTCGCCGCCACCGTGAAGGAAGCGCTGGCCCTGCATGACGGGCCGGTGCATGCGGTCGCCTGCGGCGGTGGCGATCCTGGCGCCTTCGGCGACGACGACTACGAAGCCTTTCTGGCGGCCGGCGATGCCGACTGCGCGCCGCTGCTGCCGGACGACGAATGGCGCGCCATCTCGCTGAACTACACCTCCGGCACCACGGGCGAACCCAAGGGCGTGGTTTATCACCATCGCGGCGCCTATCTGAACGCCCTGGGCAACGGCATGACGCTGGGCTTTTCCGGGGCCAGCGTGAACCTGTGGACGCTGCCGCTGTTCCACTGCAACGGCTGGTGCCACAGCTGGGGGGTGACCGCCTTCGCCGGCACCCATGTGCTGCTGGACAAGGTGGACCCGGCGGCGATCTTCCAGCTGATCTGCCAGCACGGCGTCACCCATATGGCGGGGGCGCCCATCGTTCTCAACATGCTGCTGAATGCGCCGGACGAGGCCAGGCGCGCCTTTCCGCACACCGTGACCGTCGCCACCGGCGGCGCCGCCCCGCCCAGCGCCGTGATCGCCGGCATGGAGGCGATGGGCTTTCGCGTGGTGCATCTCTATGGCCTGACCGAAACCTACGGCCCGGCCCTGGTTTCCGCCTATCAGGACGACTGGTTGGCGATGGATGTGGACGCGCGCGCACAGGCCATGGCCCGCCAGGGCCTGCGCCATGCCACGGTGGCGGGCCATATGGTGGCCGACCCGGAGACCATGGCGCCGGTGCCCGCCGATGGCGAAACGGTGGGCGAGATCATGCTGCGCGGCAACACGGTGATGAAGGGCTATCTGGGCCGCCCGCAGCAGAGCGCCAAGGATCTGGCCGGCGGCTGGTTTCACAGCGGCGATCTGGGGGTGATGCACGCCGACGGCTATATCGAGGTGAAGGACCGCTCCAAGGACATCATCATCTCCGGCGGCGAGAACATCAGCTCTATCGAGGTGGAAAACGCGCTGTTTCGCCATCCGGCGGTGCTGGAGGCGGCGGTGGTGGCGCGCCAGGACGCGCTGTGGGGCGAGACGCCCTGCGCCTTCGTGACGCTGAAGCCCGGCTGCGAGGGAACCGGCGGTGGCGAGATCGCCGCCTTCTGCCGCGAGCGGATGGCCCGCTACAAGATGCCCAAAACCGTGGTCTTCGGGCCGCTGCCCAAGACCGCCACCGGCAAGATTCAGAAATTCGCCCTGCGCGAGCGGGCCGGCGCCCTGGCCGAGGGCGAAGCCGACTGGGAGGCCGGCACATGACGCGGCCCGCGCCCGATGAGGTTCGCCGTGTCGCCTGCATCGGCGGCGGCGTTATCGGCGCCGGCTGGGCGGCGGCCTTTCTGGCCCGCGGCTATCGGGTGGCGGTCCATGACGTGGACGCGGCGGCGGAGGCGGGGGTGCGGCGCCGGGTGGCGGCGGCCTGGCCCAGCCTGGAAGCCATGGGGCTGGCCAGGGGAGCCGACCCCGAACGGCTGACCTTCACCACCGACCTGGACGCGGCCGTGGCCGGGGCCGAGTTCGTGCAGGAAAGCGCCCCCGAACGGCTGGAGCTCAAGCGGGCGCTTTATGCCCGCCTGGACGAGGCGGTGGCCGCCGATGTAGTGATCGCGTCTTCCACCTCCGGGCTGCTGCTTTCGGAGATTCAGGCCGGGGCGGCGGGGGCCGGGCGCATGGTGCTGGGCCATCCCTTCAACCCGCCCTATCTGATGCCGCTGGTCGAGGTGGTGGGCGGGCAAGGCAGCGAGGCGGCCTGTGTCGCCTGGGCGTGCGATTTCTATCGGGCGGCCGGCAAGCTGCCGCTGAAGATGGACCGCGAGGTGCCGGGCCATATCGCCGACCGGCTGCAACAGGCGATGTGGAACGAGATCGTCCACATGGTGGCGGCCGGCGAGGCGACGCCCGAACAGATCGACCAAGCCATCGTGCACGGCTTCGGCCCCCGCTTTGCCATCATGGGCTATTGCCTGCTGTATCACCTGTCCGGCGGCGATGGCGGCATCCGCCATTTCTTCCACCATTTCGACCCCGCCATCTGCGACGCCTGGACGCGGCTGCCCTCGCCCCCCATCGGCGAAGAGCTGATCGCGACCTTCGCCGCCGGCTGCGAGCGACTGGCCGCCGGGCGCTCGCAGGACGAGCTGGAGCGGCTGCGCGACCGGGCGCTGGTGGGCTTTCTGAAGCATTATCGCGAGGTGGCGGGCGCCGCCCCCTGACCCCCAACCGACGGAGACGACCATGATCGCCAACGCCAACCGCGCCCTGGTGCTGAAGAGCTATCCCGAAGGTGCGCCGGGGCCGGAGCATTTCGAACTGGTGGAGGCGCCGCTGCCCGAACCCGGCCCAGGCGAGGTGCTGGTCCGTTCCATCTATCTCACCGTCGATCCCTATATGCGCGGGCGGCTGCGCCCCGGCCCCTCCTATGCCGCGCCGCAACGGATCGGCGCGACCATGCTGGGCGAGGTGGCGGGCGAGGTGGTGGCCTCGCGCGCCGATGGCTTTGCGGAAGGCGATTTCGTCTGCGCCGATATCGGCTGGCAGACCCATGGCGTGGTCTCCGGGCGCGGCCTGCGCAAGCTGGACCCGACCGTGGCCCCCATCTCCACCGCCTTGGGCGTGCTGGGGATGCCGGGGCTGACCGCCTATTTCGGCACGCTGGAGGTGCTGTGCCCGCGCCCGGGCGACACGCTGGCGGTCAGCGCCGCCTCCGGGGCGGTGGGGAGCGCCGTGGGCCAGATCGCCAAGATCGCCGGCTGCCGGGTGGTGGGCATCGCCGGCAGCCAGGCCAAATGCGACCATATCCGGGACGAGCTGGGCTTCGACGCCGCCATCGACCGTCGCAGCTGCCCCGATATCGGCCGGGCGCTGGCGGAGGCCTGCCCCGACGGCATCGATTGCTATTTCGACAATGTCGGCGGGCCGATCTGCGATGCCGCCATCGAAAACCTGGCCCTGGGGGCGCGTGTGGCGATCTGCGGCCAGATCGCCCAATACAACGACAGCCAACCGGTGCCGGGCCCGCGCAACCTGTTCCATTTCCTGATCAAGCGCGCCAGCCTGCGGGGCTTTCTGGTGTTCGACTGGGCCGAGCGCTACGAGCACGGCCTGGCGCGGCTGACCCGCTGGCTGCAGGAAGGCCGCCTGCACTACCGCGAGGACATCGCCGACGGCCTGGAAAGCGCGCCGGCAGCCCTGGCCGGGCTGATGGAGGGCCGCAATTTCGGCAAGCAGCTGGTGAAGATCGGCGACGATAGCAGCCGCTGACGGGCAGGGTTCGGGCCAGCGTTCAGAAGGCGTCGAGGCTGGCGGCGGCCTCCTCCAGCAGCCAGGCGCGAAAGGCGGCGATGGCGGCTTCGCCGGCCCGGTCTTCGCGATAGACCAGATACATCTGCGCGCCGGTGGGCAGGGCCAGGTCGAAGGGCCTGACCAGCGCGCCGGAACGCAGATCGGCCGCCACCAGCGAAGGCGTGGCCAGCACCGCGCCCTGCATATCCATGGCCGCCCTGATGGCATGACTTTGCACCGTGAAGCGCAGCCCGCGCGCGCCGTCCACCCGCCTGGCGCCGGCCCGGGCCAGCCACATGGGCCAATCGGGCCATTCGCCCTGTTCCTGGGGCCAGTCGAGATGGATCAGCGGATGATGGCGCAGATCGTCGGCCTCCCGCAGCGGGTGGGCGCCGGTCAGCAGGGCGGGCGGACAGACCACGATCACCTCTTCCTGCCCGAACAGGAGCTCGGCCACCAGTCCGGGATAGCGCCCGCCGCCCCAGCGGATGCCGATATCGATGGCCTCGCGCTCGAAATCCACCAGGCGGTCGGAGGCGTCGATCAGCACGTCGAGATCGGGGCAGCGGGCGCGGAAACGGGCCAGGGCCGGCACCAGCCAGCTGCCGGCGAGGGTCGATTCCGAGGTGACGCGCAGGATGGGCCGGGCACGGCTTTGGCGGATGCGGCGCACCCCTTCGGCCACCAGGTCGAAGCCGCGCCGCAGCTCGACCAGGCCGGCGCGGGCCTCGGCGGTGGGCACCAGGCGGCGGCCTTCGCGCAAGAACAGGCGAAAGCCCAGCTCGCGCTCCAGGGCCTTCACCTGATGGCTGACGGCGGCCGGTGTGACGTGGAGCTCTTCGGCGGCCCGGGTGAGGCTGAGATGGCGGCAGGCGGCTTCGAAGGCGCGCAGGGCGGCGAGAGAGGGAAGGCGTGCCATGTTTTAGTTTTTCTTGAAGAAGGTGCGTATTCTTTTCGATTGTCGACGGGCAGGCAAGAGCCATATGCAAGACATGGGCGGGCAGGTCGCAAGAGGCGCCGTGCCCGCCGGCAAGCAAGGGAGTTGAGAGATGCTTGAGAAGCTGTGGTTCGAAATCGCCCGCCGCCAGGCCTTGCAGGAGGTCTCGCGCCTCGACGACCATCTGCGCCGCGACATCGGCTTCCCCGCTGGCGACGACACCGAGCGCCGCCGCGTGCTGCTGCGCCCGCAAGGGCCGTTCGAGCGCCATGGCGGGTGATGGGGGGCAGTTCCGGCGAGCGGGTGGGCCAGGCCGGCGCGAGCGCTCGTCACCTTCGGCGAGGACCGGTTCAGCGAAACCTAGTCCTCCGTCTGCTCAAAGCCGATGCAATCCGGCCTCTTTGCTCGCGGGTGGCGACGTCATGCCAATCCCCCGCGCTGCCGTAGTATGGCGCGTCCGACGGGTCGGCGCCCGCGATCTGGGACATCTCGGCGTCGGCCAACTCCCGGTTGAAATCGCCTCCAGCTTGGCGACCCGGCGCATTCGTCCTGTCCGTAACGGCTCGCACGATACGCTTCAGTATCCTGATAATGATGATTGCCCCCTGATTTTCCGCTACCTGTCCAGACATCCTCGTCCGCATCCTCCGTACGCCCGACCGTGCCGCGACGATCCCGGAGCATTTCCCGAGCGAGACAGGACTCTCACTCTCACAGAACCTCGAACCTGTGTCAAGGCGAGTGTCAGGCGAGGCGCCTGCGCGCCATCGAGGTGACGAACGGGGACTCGGTCGCGGCTCCGGCGGAGCGACAGCCATCCGGGGGCGAGGTTCCGGCGGGCCTCCTCCGCTTCGCGCGGTCGAGGTCGGCCAGGCCCTCGATCCCGAGCGCCCGCGCCGGCCCGGGTGAGGCTGAGATGGCGGCAGGCGGCCTCGAAGGCGCGCAGGGCGGCGAGAGAGGGAAGGCGTGCAACGCGCGTCGTGCAGTTGCCAACAGACGTCCGTTCCTTCGAGAGCGGGGCTGTCATCTGCGTAGTCCCCGGGAGCGAAGCCAGCCACGTCTTTCGCTTTCGGATCGGCACCGGCCTCCAGCAACGCCGTCACCACCGCTAGGTCTCGTTGCACACCACCGCAACGTGCAAGGGCGTCCTTCCACCTCCATACCCCGCAGGGCTAGGCCAGGGGCTGGAAGGTGAGCAGGCCGTCGCGAGCCAGCTGTTGGGGGAGCTGCAACTCCCAGGCGATATAGGTGCGCTCGGCTGCCTCCTGGTCGCCGGCGGTGTCGAAGGGAGCGAGGGCATCTTCGTCGTCGCCCTCGCTGGGAGGCGCGGGGCGGGGGTGGCCCAGGCGGCGGACGTCTTCGTCCAGCACGGCGACATGGCGATAGCCCATCTGCTTCAGCCAGCTGGCCGTTATGCGGGCGCGCACGCCGGTATCGTCCACCAGCAGGATGCGGGCGTCGCGCACGGCGATATGGTCGTCGGCGGTTTGCACCAGTTGGGTGCCTTCGACGGCGATGGCGTCCGCCAGGCTGGCTTCGGCATATTCCTCGCCCTGGCGCACATCGAAGATGTGGAGCGTGTGCCGGTTCGCCTGACACCGCCATGCCGCCAGATCTTCCGCAGCGACGGTTTCGACGCCGCAGCGCCCCGCCAGCCGCGCGGCGGCCCGGCGCGACCAAGCCAGCGCCCGGGGCGAGGCCTTGCCATGGCGGCGGGTTGCGCAGCGTTCCAGCGCCAGGCCCGCCCAGCGCCAGGCCATGGTGCCGTTGCGCAACGCGAACACCGGATTGGGAACGCCGGCATGGCGCAGCGTCTGGGCGCCGACGATGGAACGGGTGCGTCCGGCACAGTTGACGACGATGGTGGCAGCCGGGTCTGCCACCAGGTCGCGCACCCGGTAGGCCAGTTCGGCATTGGGGCAGCTGGTGGCGCCGGGAAGGCAGAAGGCGTGGTATTCGGCGAAGGGCCGCCCGTCCAGCAGCGCCAGCTTGCCGCCGCCATCCAGGCGCCGCTTGAGTTCGGCGGCGGTCAGCGAGGGCGTGGCGCAGACCTGTTCCACCACCTCGGCGAAGGCTTTCGAGGGGACGTTGAAGCCCTGGAACAGCTCGAAGCCCGCCCGGCGCCAGGCCGGCACGCCGTCCGCCAGCAGCGCAATATCGCCATAGCCCAGCCCTGCCAGCAGCGCGGCGGCCTTATCCGCCAGGCCGTCGCCGCCATCGGCCAGGGCGACGGCCACCTTTCGGCAGGGCAGCAGCCGGGGCGCCGTCGCTTCCAGGCGGGAGAACGGCACGTTGGAGGCGGTGAGGATGTGGCCGGCGGCAAAATCGCGCCTTTCGCGCACATCCAGCAGGGCGAAGGCGCCACCGGCCTGGATGCGCCGGCGCAGCGCCGCCGGGGCGAGGCGCGTGGCCATGGATGCGGCGCCCGTCGCTCCAGCGCCCCCCAGCCCCGTCAATCTAACACCCCGTCAATCCAGCGTATTGTCGAAGCTGCGGTATTGGCCCGTCGTCCGGTCGAACATGCGCCTGCCCTGGAGATGGGCGAAGCCGGTGCCATAGAGATGCAGGTGCATGTTGAACACGTCCGGTGTCATGTGGATAGAGTGGAAGTCGTCCGGCATCAGGCAGACGCCGGTGCCGGGGCGAACCTCGACCTCGCGGGCCAGCTTCAGCGGCGCCTTTCCGGCCGGGCCACCATCGCCCCGATAGAGGCGGTTCAACTCCAGCCCGCGGATGCCGACCACCACCGCCCAGGTGGTGTGATCGTGGGGCACGGTTTCGATGCGGGCGCGGGCCACCTCGAGATAGAGTTCGAAGCGCCCGTCGGCGTCCACCGACAGCACGTCGAAGCGCTCGCCGCCATTCGGGGCCAGCGGGAAGTCCCGCTCAGGGAACAGCTCGGTGTGGCGGGCCAGCTGGATCATCTCCGCGCGGATCGCCGCCAGCGACGGGCGGCTGACCCCCTGGGCCGCCTCGATGGCGCGCACCTTCTCCAGGGTTTGGGCGATGGCCCGGCTGCGTTGTTCCGCTCTCGACATCGCGGATTCCTCCCCCTTGCGGCAGCGGAGCCTAGCGGTGCCGGCACGGCGGCGGCAAGCGGCGGCGGGGTCAGGGCCAGTAGAGTTTGACGCGGCGCAGTTCGGGATCGGCTATCAGGTCGCGGGTGAGGTCGAAGATCAGCCTGGCCCAGGCGTCGGCGGCGGCATCGCTGGCCACCAGGTCCTGGCGGATTTCGAATTGCAGATGGGGCAGGCCGCGGCGCATGGCGTGTTCGGGGGTGGTGTAGTCCTTGCCGGGGTTCAGGCCATAGGGCGTGTTGTCGCCGACGGTGAGATCCTGGCGCGCTTCCAGCCGGGCCAGCAGCGGCGCGGCGATGCGGTCGTCCAGCGCCCAGCATATGGCGATGTCCTGGGGCCGGCGGGGGTGGCCGCGCAGGCTGTCGGTCATGGTGTGGCAGGAGATCAGCACCGGCACCGTGCCCGCCTGCTGGAAACGGTCCAGCGCGTCGTCGATGGCGCGGTGATAGGGCCGGTAGATGCGGGCGATGCGCCGTGCCCGCTCGTCGTCGTCCATGGCCGCGTTGCCGGGCACGGCGATGCCGTCGCTGGTCTGGGCAAAGGCCGAGGGGTCGTCGAGATGGCGGTTGCAATCCACCACCAGGCGCGAATAGCCGGCCAGCAGAGCGGGGGCGTCGAACAGCGCCGCCAGGCGGCGCGCGATGGCGGCGGCGCCGATATCCCAGGCGATATGCTCGAAGCGGTGGCAACGCGGGATGCCCAGCGTGCCCAGCGCCTGCGGGATGATGGCCGAGGCGTGATCGCACACGATCAGGCAGGGCGCGCGCCCGCCGCCGTTGAGCGGCTGGAAGGGCGGCGGATCTTCGACCCCCAGCACGGCCTTACCAGCCCGCGAAGGCGGCGACCTCGTCGTCGCCCACGCGGCCGCCTTCCACGTCGTCCAGCGCCCGGTCGACGATGTCCAGGGCCTCGTCGGCCTCCGCCTCGCTCAGGGTCAGAGGCGGCGTCAACTCCGGCACATTCGAGAACATGCCGACATAGGTGAAGACGGCGCCCAGCCGGTAGGCGCGCAGGGCCAGCTTGGCGGTCTCCAGCGTCGCCGGCTGTTTGGTCTTGCGGTCGCGCACCAGTTCGAAGCCGATGGCCAGCCCGCGCCCGCGCACATCGCCGATCAGCGGATGGCGATCCCGCAGACGCTCCAGGCCCGCCATCAGTTGGCGCCCGCGCTGGGCGGCATTGGCGATCAACCCCTCTTCGTCGATCGCGCGCAGCACGGCCGAGGCAACGCTGGCGCAGACGGCGTTGCCGGTGGTGGTGATCAGCGCGAAGGCCTGGCGAAAATCCATCACCTGGCGCGGGGCGACGATGGCCGAGATGGGCAGGCCGGACCCCAGCCCCTTGCCGAAGGTGACGATATCGGGCGCGAAGCCCTCCGCCCGGTAGCCGTGCCAGCAGCCCGGGCGCCCCAGCCCCACCTTGACCTCGTCGCTGACCACCAGGATGCCATGGGCGCGGCAGCGGCGGGCGAGCTCGGCCAGGAAGCCCGGCGGCGGCACCACCATGCCGCCATCCGATTGCAGCGGCTCGATGAAGACGGCGCCGATGTCGTCGGGCGGGCAGCCGCATGAGAACAGGAAATCCAGCTGGTCCAGCACCGCGCGGGCGGCGTCGGGGCCGCTGTGGGGGCGGTAGGGGTTGGGATAGGGGATCTGCACCAGGCCCGGGGCCGGCAGCGCATGCTGTTGCGAGGGGTGGCTGGAGACCGACATGGAGCCGGAAAGCCCGCCGTGATAGGCACCGTGGAAGCTGAGGAAGCGTCGTCGCCCGGTGGCGGCGGCGATGGCGCGCATCAGCGTGTCGTTGGCGTCGGAGCCGCTGTGACCGAACCACACCTTGTGGTCGCCGGCCTCCGGCACCAGGGCCAGCAGTTGCTCTGCCAGGGCGACCGCCGCCTCGGCGGCCCCGAACATGTCGGAGGCGGCGGCGCATTCGGTGAGGCCGCGCCGGGTTGCCTCCAGCACGGCAGGATGGCCATAGCCCAGCAGCGCCGCCCCGGCCGCGCCCGAGAGATCCAGCACCTGGCGCCCGTCCTCTTCGATCAGGCGGCAACCGCAGGCGTTGCGAAGGGTGAGCGGCGCGGTCCGCAGCTTGCCGATCCCGGCCAGCACCCTGGCGTCGCGTTCCAGCAGCGAATTGGCCATCTTTCCCCCGGCTTCAGCGGATGGTTTCCCGCCGTCCCAGCAGGCCGGCGGGGCGCAGCAGCAGCAGCACGATCACCAGGGAAAGGGTGATCGATTCGCGGAAGGGGAGCCAGTTTTCCGGCAGAAAGGCGCGCAGGGCAACCTCGATGAAGGCCAGCGTGAAGCCGCCGACCACGGCCCCCGTGAGGCTGCCCAGCCCGCCCAGCACGACGGCGATGAAGGCCTTCAGCACCGGCAGGAAGCCCATCAGCGGGTCCACCGAGCCGCGCTGGGCCAGCCACAGCACCCCCGCCACCCCGGCCAGCAGGCCGGAGATGGCAAAGGCGGTGGAGATCACCGCATTGGCGTTGACCCCCATCAGCCGCGTGACCGGAAAATCCAGCGCCGCCGCGCGCATGGCGATGCCCAGGATGGAGCGGCGCAGGAACAGGGTGAGGCAGACCAGCAGCAGGGCGGTGGCGACGATCGAGAGCGCCTGGATAACGCCGATGGCAAGGCCGCCCAGCTCGATGGCGCCCACCATCCAGCCCGGCACGGGGATGGCCTTGGGCCGGGCCGAGATCAGGTTCTGGAACAGCATGTGAAGGACGGTGCTGACGGCAAAACTGGTCAGCAGCATGGTGGCCGTGTTGGCATTGCGCACCGGGCGGAAGGCCACCCGTTCCATCGCCACGGCGGCGGCGATGGCCGCAGCGATGCCCACCGCCACCGCCAGGGCCAGCGGCATGCCGGCGGCCAGGGCGAAGAACATGGCATAGCCGGTGACGGTCATCAGCTCGCCATGGGCGAAGTTGATCAGGCCCAGCACGCTGAACACCATGGCCAGCCCCAGGGCCAGCAGGGCATAGGTGCCGCCCAGGGCCAGGGCGTTGATGCCTTGCTGGACGAGGATCTCCACCCGCCTAGCCCGTGCCCAGATAGGCGCGCTCCACGGCCTGGCCGGCGCGCAAGCTGGCGGCGGGGCCGGAAAGGACGACCGCGCCGGTGGCCAGGACATAGCCGTAATCGGCGATCTCCAGGGCCAGGTGGACGTTCTGTTCCACCAGCAGGATGGTGGCGCCACGCCGGGCGAGGCCGGCGATAAGCTCGAAAATGCTATCGACGACCTGCGGCGCCAGCCCCAGCGAGGGTTCGTCCAGCAGCAGCAGCTTCGGGGCCGACATCATGGCCCGGGCGATGGCCAGCATCTGCTGTTCGCCGCCCGAAAGCGTTCCCGCCAGCTGATGGGAACGCTCGGCCAGCACCGGGAACAGCGCGAACATATCGGCCTGGGTTCGCGCCGCCCCGTTGCGTCTGGATGCCGCGCCGATGGCGAGGTTTTCGGCCACGGTGAGGTTGGCGAAGACGCGCCTTCCCTCCGGGCAAAGCGTCATGCCCTGCCGCACGATCCGCTCCGGCGGCCAGCCGGCCACATCTTCGCCCGCCAGCAGGACGCGCCCGGCGGCCGCTGCCGCCAGCCCCATGGCGGCGTTCAGGATCGAGCTCTTCCCGGCGCCGTTGGCGCCGAGAAGAGTCACGATCTGTCCCTGGCGAACCTCCAGGCTGGCGTTCCGGACCGCCTCGATGGCGCCGTAGCGGACCGCCAGCCCTTCGATCGCCAGCAGGCTTTCGCTCACGGAGCCGGGATGGCGGACGGATCGGGTGAGAAATCGCCGACATGCTCGCGCATGCCGCCCGAGACCCGGTTGAGCGCCACCACCCGCACCGGCACCCGGTTCTGCCCCTTGTAGGTGATGGTGCCGGTGGCGACCGGGACGTCTTCCAGATTGTCCCAGGCGTCGCGGATGGCGGCACCGTCGCTGGAGCCGGCCGCAGCGATGGCGGCGGCGATCACCTTCATCAGGTCGTAGCCGGTGGCCGTGAAGACGGTGTCGTTGGGTTCGCCATATTTCGCCTCATAGGCCATCTCGTAGGCTTCCAGCGGGCTTCCCGGCGAAGCGAAGCCGGCATTGGAGAACACCACGCCCTCGGCGACATCGCCCAGGCCGAAGGTGGTGGGCGAATCGATGCCGTCGCTGCCCAGCACCGGCGTGGCGATGCCGGCGGCGCGCAGCTGCTTGATGAAGGCCGGGAAGTCGGGCTCGTAGGCGGAGGTCTGGATCACGTCGGGCTGCGGGTCCAGGCCCTTGATGTTGGTGACCTCGGCCGAGAAGTCCTGCTGGCCCATGGTGTATTCGCCCACGGCCACCACCTGACCGCCCATGGCCTGGAAGGCCTGGCCGAAATATTCCGGCAGCTTTTCGGTGTAGGGCGTATCGCGCGACAGCAGGATATAGGCGTTGGCATAGCCCTGCTGGCGGGCATATTGGGCCAGCACCGCGCCCTGCAGATTGTCGGCCGTGTAGTTGGAGAACATGTAGGAGCCGACGGCCGCCGGCAGGGTGGGCGTGGATGCGCAGGAGCTGGCGGCCGGAATCTGCGCCGCCTGGGCGATCACGCCCGACGCCACGGCCGGGTCCACATCGCAGGAGACGATCATGGCGCTGACGCCCTCGTCCACCAACTCCTGGGCCACGGTGGCGGCCTGGGCGGTGTCGGAACGGGTGTCCTTCACCAGCAGCTGGATCTCCATGCCGCCGATGCCGCCGGCGGCATTGATCTCGTCGATGGCGAGCAGCACGCCTTTCAGCGACGGCTGATCGTAGGGGGCCAGATAGCCTGTGAAGCCACCGGCATAGCCGATTTTCACCTGCTGAGCATGGCCCGGCCCGGCCGCCAGCATGGCAGACGCCAGCACGGCGGCGGCCACGGCTGAGCGACGCTTGCCGCAGAACGCGGCCAGAGTCGTGAAGAGATGTCTCACTTTTCCTTCTCCCCTTGGTTGGATGGGATGGCGGCGCGGCCATGTGCCCGCCGCCTGCCCAGATAGGCCTCGATCACGCCGGGATCGGCCTCGACCTCCCCCGGCGTGCCCTCGGCGATCACCTGCCCCTTGTTCAGCACCGTCACACGGTCGCACAGGCGCATGACGAGGCGCAGGTCGTGATCGACGACCAGCAGGCCCAGACCGTGGCGTTCGCGAAGCCCGGCCAGGGTGGCCAGCAATTCGTCGGATTCGGTCTCGTTCATACCCGCCGCCGGTTCGTCCAGCAACAGATAGCGCGGTCCCGGCGCCAGCGCACGGGCGATCTCCAGGCGCCGCTGCAAGCCATAGGCCAGTGTGCCGGCCCGGCGCCAGGCGTGATCGGCGATGCCGAGCTCGGCCATGGCCGCCAGGGCGCGCCGTTCCATGGCGGCCGGTGCCAGGCGGGGGCCGCTGGCCGCCAGGGCCGCCTTGACATTGTCCAGGCAGGTCAGATTGTCGAACAGGCGCACATTCTGAAAGGTGCGTCCCACCCGGCGGCGGGCGATGCGGTGGGCCGCCAGGCGGGTGACGTCGTGGCCGTCCAGCTCCACCCGGCCGCGCTGGCTGGCCAGCGCGCCCGAGATACAGCCCAGCAGGGTGGTTTTGCCGGAACCGTTGGGACCGATCAGCCCGACGATCTCGCCAGAGCGAAGCGACAGGCTGGCGCCGTCCACCGCCCGGAGGCCGCCGAACAGGCGCACGATGCCTTCCACCTTCAAGGCGCCCCGGTCCGCCCTGTGCGGCCGGGCGGGGAGGCCGGCGGCGTCCGGAGGGGTTGTCGCTGCCTGGCGGCGGCGCAACAGGGGGGCGGCGAGCTCCTCGATCTCCCAATGGCCGAACAGGCCGTTGCGGCGCCAGAACAGCACCGCCAGCACGGCCAGGCTGAGGCCGATATCGGTGAGGCCGAACACGGCAGGCTGGTCGAAATAGCGGCTGTTGACCCCTTCCTCGACGCTGCGCAGCGCCTCGATCAGAATCGTCACCAGCACGGCGCCGGCCACCGCGCCGGAGACGCTGGCCATGCCGCCTACGATCAGCATCACCAGGACGGCGAAGGTGAGCTGAAAATAGAACTCCCTGGGCGAGAACACCCCCAGATAATGGGCCAGCAGCACCCCGGCGACGGCGGCCAGGGCGGCGCTGACGGTCCAGGCCAGCAGGCGGCGCCCGGGCGCATCGACGCCGATGGCGGCGGCGGCGGCCTCGTCCTCGCGGGCGGCGCGCAGCTCCAGCCCGGGCAGCGAATCGCGAAACAGGCGCGCCAGCAGGATGGCGGCACCGGCGAAGGCCAGCGCGACGGGGATATCCACCGCCTTCGGCACGCCGATCAGCGCCTGGCTGCCGCGGGTGAAATCGCGTCCGCCGACGATGGCGCCATAGACGACGATCAGCAGGCCCAGGGTGGCGATCGCCGCCTGCGCCCCGCCCAGGCGCGAGATCGGGATGCCGACCAGAAAGGCCAGCGCCGTGACGATGGCCACCGCCACCAGGCCCGCCACCGCCAGCGGTGGATCGGCCGCCGCCAGCCAGGGCGGCAGATCGGGCAGGAAGATCGCCTTCTGCTGCACCGGGATGGTCAGCACGCCGGCGATATGGGCCGCCAGCCCCATAAAGGCGGCGTGGCCGAAGCTCAGAATGCCGGAATTGCCGGTGAAGGTGGAAAAGGCCAGCACGGCCACCGTCAGGATCAGGAAATGGGTCACCGTGCCCTGGGGCGCCGCGCCCAGCGTCTGCCAGACGATAAGCGAAACCGCGGCGATGGGCAGGAACAGCAGCGCGCTGCCCGAAAGCGCGCCCGTCGGCACGGCCTGCGCAACCTGTCGCCAGCCACCGGGCACGGTCAAGGCAGGGTGTCCCGAAGCAGCCGCCGCACCGCGCCGCGCAGGCCGGGGCCGGAATCGCCCCCTTCCACCGCAAGCACCGCCATGCCCGCTCCCCCGCCGGCTGCCGCGGGCAGGTTATAGCCGCGGGCGGGCGCCGATGCCATGGCGCGGCGCGGCGTGGACGCCTTGAAATCGCCGCCAGGCAGCGATAGTGGGCGGCGGCGGGAGGGCGCGGCAAACCCGCCGCTGCCGCCCGCTGCAAGGATGAGGGGGCCATGGCCTCGGGCGAGCTGGTCTTTCTGGTCTGGAGCGACCTGGTGGGAATCGCGCGCACCCGCGGCGTGCCGGTGGGCGAATACGACCGGCGCCGCGCCTACGGTCTGGGCTGGGCGCTGGCCGGCCAGGCGCTGACCCCGTTCGAAGAGATCGCGCCCAACCCCTGGGGGCCGATGGACGAGGTGCGCCAGACGCCCGACGATGCCACAAGGCGCCGCGTGGTGCTGAAGCCGGACTGGCCGGCCCTGCACATGGTGCTGTGCGACAGCCTGGAGACGGCCGGGCGCCCCTGGTCGTGCTGCACCCGCAGCTTTCTGGCCCAGACCCTGGCAGAGCTGGAAGACAGCGCGGGCCTGCGACTCCACATCGCCTGTGAGAACGAGTTCTCGCTTTCCGGCGCGGACATGGCATGGGCAGCGCCGTTTTCGCTGGACGCCGTGCGCCGCATCGCGCCCTTTGCCGATCTCTGCACCGCCGCCCTGCTGGATGCCGATGTCGGCCTGGAGACCTTCGAGCCGGAATACGGCGTCGGCCAGTTCGAGATCAGCTGCGCCCCCGCCACCGGACTGGCCGGGGCCGACCGGGTGGTGCTGACGCGCGAGGTGGTGCGCGAGGCGGCGCGCCAATGCGCCCTGCGCGCCTCCTTCACGCCCAAGCCGGCGCCCGAAGCCATCGGCAACGGTTGCCATCTGCATATCAGCCTGTGGGACCGGCAGGGCCGGCCGGCCAGCTTCGACCCCGAAGGCCCGGGGCAGATGAGCCAGGCGGCGGCCAGCTTCGTCGCCGGCATCCGGCGCCACCTTCCCGCGCTGACCGCGCTCACCGCCCCCAGCCCGGTCTCCTATCTGCGGCTGGGGCCCCACCATTGGAGCTGCGGGTTCGATGCCGTCGGCGTCAACAACCGGGAGGCGGCGATCCGCATCTGCCCTTCGCCCGAACGGGATGCGGCCCGGCGCGGCCACGCCTTCAACCTGGAATACCGCGCCATCGACGCCACGGCGAATCCCTATCTTGCCATCGGCGCCATCGTGAAGGCGGGGATGGAAGGCATCGCGGCCGGCCTGCCCGCGCCGCCGCTGATCGCGCGCGACCCGGCGGAGATGAGCGCGCAGGAACGGGAGGCCGGCGCCATCCATCCTCTGCCCGCCTCCCTGGAAGCCGCCCTGGACGCCTTCGCCGCCGATGCCACCGCGCAGGGCTGGTTCGCGCCCATCATGATCGCGGCCTATGGGGAGGTGAAGCGCATGGAGGCCCGGCTGTGGGCCGCCCGGACGCCCGAGCGCATGTGCGAGCGCTACGCCCGCGCCTATTGAGCGCCTGGGTGCAAAACCACCCGGGCGCAAGGCCCGGCCGGCGGTGGCGGGCGCAAATCCGGTTGCCGCGCCGCCGCGCAGGGGCCATTCTGTCGCCCCGACGTGGCCACCAAGCGATCGAGAGGGAACGACGATGACGGCGACCAGAATCTCTGCCAACAAGCCCCTGGCCCACAGAATCCCGGCCCCCGGAACCCTGGCCGCAGCCGCCCTGGCCATTCTGTCGGCGGCGATGCTTTCGGCCTGCACCACGGCCAGCTCGGTCGATCGGGTGGCCGGCATGGAGGCCGGCGGCGACGCCTTCACCCAGGCGCTCCACGGCGAGTATGTGGCGCTGGCCTACAAGGAAGCCGGCTTCGACGACTGGTCCGACGCCGGCCTGTTCAGCGCCAAGGCCGAGGCCGCCGCTGCCGGCATGGCGCCGCCGCCGGAGGCGTTGGAGGATTGGTCGATCTGGGATGCCGGGCAGCTGGCCCAGCTGACCCAGGCGCGGGCGAGCCTGATGGACGCGCTGGCCGGCGGCGCGGGCGAGGCCAGCCCCGCCCTTGCGGCCCGCGCCCAGGCCGCCTTCGACTGCTGGGTCGAAGAGGCCCAGGAAGGCCCGCCGGCGGATGGCCCGGTCGCCGACCATCAGCCGCAGGAGCTGGCAAAGTGCCGCAACGCCCATCTCGCCGCCATGGGCGAGATGGTGCTGATGGCCGCCGCCGCCAGAGCCGCAGAGGCCATGGAAGCGGAGGAAACGGCGCAGATGGCGGTGACGCTGCCGCCGCGCCCGCGCGCCTTTACGGTCTATTTCGCCTGGGACGAGGCCGGGCTTTCGCCGCTGACCAGGAGTCTGCTGGACGATGTCGCCGTAGAGGCGCAGATGCAGGCTCCGGTCTCCATCGCCATCGCCGGCTATGCCGACACTTCGGGCACGGCCGATTACAACATGGCGATTTCCCGCCAGCGGGCCGAGGCTGTCGCCGCCTATCTGGCCGCCCAGGGCGCCGATTCGGCGAGCTTTGCCGTGCAGTGGTTCGGCCAGGAGAAGCTGGCCGTGCCGACCGGCGACGGCATGCGCGAGGAGGGCAACCGCCGCGTCGAGATCGTCTTCGAATGACGGCTCCGGGGAAGAACGCGGCAGCGACGGCGCGGGGAGGCGCGCCGTGATCGAGGTTCTGGGGCGGGCGACATCGTCGAATGTTCAGAAGGTGCTGTGGACGCTGCCGCGACCTGGGCGGCATCCATGGCGGGCTGGACCGTCTCCCACCTGCACCCGATAGATGGCGAGGAGGATGTTGCGGTTGCGCGGCTCGGGCACGGCGCCCTACCCCTCGTCCTCGTGCAGGACGATGAGGTTGCCGCAGGTGTCGTCCAGCACGGCCTGGTGGCCCCACTCCGAGCGCGTCGGCGGGCTGCGGAAGGTCACGCCCAGCGCCTCCAGCCGCGCGTGCTCGCGCGTCAGGTCGTCCACCAGGAAGATGGCGGCGGGGATGCCGTCGGCGTAGAGCGCCGCCTGCCAGACGCGCGAGGGTTCGTGGGCGTTCGGCTCCAGCATCAGCTCCACGCCGCCCGCGTCGCCGGGGGCCGTCAGCGTGATCGCGCGGAACTCGCCCGCGGGATCGTCGCGCTTCAGCTCGAAGCCCAGCGTCTCCGTGTAGAAGGCGAGCGCCCGCGCCTGGTCGTCCACCATCACGCTCGTAAGGCCGATCCTGATCGCCATCGTCCTTCTCATTTTCCTTGCGCATGGCCGCAGTCTACGCCGCCCGTTACGACCCGGGCGGGCTGTGGCCGCAGGATGCCGGCGCCCGCGCCCTGGCGGATCGCTGGATGGATTGGCAGCAGACGGTTCTGTTCCCGCCCTGGGTCGCGGTTTTCTTCGGCGTCTGGCGCACGATCGCGACGAGGCGGCCCATGCCCGCGCCATCGCCCGCCTGAACGATGCCTATGCCCTGCTCGACCGCCCGCTGCGGGATGGCGCCTTCGTCGCCGGGCTGCGCCTCACCATAGCCGCCATCCCGGGGCCGACATCCCGGCGGGCATGACGCTCTATCGCTATGACAACATGGAGATCCCGCGCCCGGCGCTGCCCGCCAGCGCGGCCTGGCACGGCGGTTGCAGCAGCGCGGCGCCTATCGCGACACGGCGATGACCGATTTCGGCAGCCTGAAGGACACGCCGATCCCGGATTCGCCCGCTAGGGCGCCCCATCCCAGAAGGCGACCGGCGCGCCCCGGGGTTCGGGGGCCAGCTCGCCTTCCCGCATCGCCACATGGCCGCGCACCACCGTCGCCATCGGCCAGCCGGTCACCTCCATGCCGTCGAACGGCGTCCAGTCGCATCTGGAATGCTGTTCGTCCGCCCGGATGCGGCGGCGCGCCTTGAGATCCACCAGGGTGAAATCGCCATCGTAGCCGACAGCGATGCGTCCCTTGGAACGGATGTTGTAGATGCGCTGCGGCCCATAGCAGAGCAGGTCCACCAGCCGTTCCAGCGTCAGGCGGCCCTGGGCGACATGGTCCAGCATCAGGGGCAGCATGGTCTGCACGCCCGGCATGCCGCCGGGGCTTGCGGGATAGGGGCGCTGCTTCTCCGCCCTGGTATGAGGGGCGTGGTCGGAACCCAGCACATCGACCACGCCGGCGGTGACGGCAGACCACAGGGCGGCGCGATGGCGGGCGGCGCGGATGGGCGGGTTGACCTGGGCGAAGGCGCCCAGACGCTCGTAGCAGGCGGGCGCTTCCAGCGTGAGATGGGCCGGCAGCAGCTCCACCGTGGCGATGTCCTTGGCGGTGGCGAGGAAGGCGAGCTCTTCGGCCGTCGTGATATGCAGCACATGGATGGGGCGCCCGGCCGCGCGCGCCAGGGCCACCGCGCGGCGGGTGGCTTTGAGCGCCGTCTCCTCGTCGCGCCACAGGGGATGGGCGCGGGGATGGCCCGCCGCCTCGGCCAGATGGCGGCGTTCGATCAGGCGCGGCTCGTCCTCGGCGTGAATCGCCACCCGGCGGCGCCCGGCCGCCAGCACCGCCGCCAGGGAGGCATCGTCGGCCACCAGCAGATTGCCGGTGGAACTGCCCATGAAGACCTTGACGCCGCAGCAGCCGGGCAGGCGTTCGAGCTCGGCCAGCAGGGCGGGTTCGGCGCCGCCGGCGCCGACGAAGAAGGCGTGATCGCACCACATGCCGCGCGCGCGGGTGAGCTTGTCGGCCAACGCCTCCGCCGTCACCGTGGCGGGATCGGTGTTGGGCATCTCGAAGACCGTCGCCACCCCCCCCGCCACGGCCGCCCGCGAGCCGTGGGCAAGGTCTTCCTTGTGCTCGTGGCCCGGTTCCCGGAAATGGACCTGGGTGTCGACGATGCCGGGCAGAACGACGAGGCCGCTGGCGTCGATGGCCTCGCCGCCGGCGCTGGCGTCGATGGCGCCGATGGCGGCGATGCGCCCGCCCGTCACCGCCACGGAGGCCGCCACCAAGCCCGACGGGGTCATGGCCTGCCCGCCGTGGATCACCAGATCGAAGCTCTGCCCCATGACTCCCCTCGCTCATCCGCGCCGCATGGCGACAACGGGCGCAGCTGAAAGCGAATGTTGCACCACCCGCCGCCATCCGGCCTGCCACGCCCTCGCCAGCTTATGGGGCCGAGGCGAAGGGGCTACCACCCCAACCAGGAATCGCGCCAGTGCCCGCCATACTGCCAGCCATACTGACGGTAGTATTCGTCCCACACACCGTGCCTGCCTCCGGCCACCGCCTCCAGCGCCTCGTCCGAGAGGGTGGCGTTGGGGATGGCATTGGGATCGGGCGGGAACACGATATGGCAGGTTTGCGGGGTATCCACGGCGACGCGCACCTCGTCGCAAGGCAGGTCGATGCCCTTGGCGGCGAGCGCCGCCTTCGGGTCATGCTCGATCCGGGTGCGGAAATCGGGGTCGTCGCGCCAGGCCTCGAAGACGGCGCGATAGGGATTGTCGCTCATGTCGTCCGTTCCTCATCTCCGGGCGGTTTGTCCGTCTGTCGCAGCCAGCATAGCCCATCGTCACGCCCGGCCAGGGCGCCCGGTCTCCCAGCCCCTCACCGGCTCAGGGGGTCGGCGAAGGGGCTAGTCCGACCAGTAGCTGCCCCTCATGCGCCGGTAATAGTCGGACATGGGCACATCGTGATCGCGGGTGCCGCCGGCCACCGCCTCCAGCACCTCGTCCGCGAGGGTGGCGTTGGGATCGGCCGGGAACACGATATGGCAGGTTTGCGGTGTATCCACGGCGATGCGCACCTCGTCGCAAGGCAGGTTGACACCCTTGGCGGCGAGTGCCGCCTTCGGGTCATGCTCGATCCGGGTGCGGAAATCGGGGTCGTCGCGCCAAGCCTCGAAGACGGCGCGATAGGGATCGTCGTTCATGTCGTCTGTTCCTCATCCACGGGCGGGTTTGCCCATCTGTCGCAACCAGCATAGCCCATCGTCACGCCCGGCGCAAGTGACGCTCATGCGACAATATTGGGCACAAGGAAAAAGCCCCGGCCATGGTGCAATCACAGATCCAACCGTGGCGAAGATTTCACCTACCCCATTTCGCGCCAGCCGTTGCGGCCCATGCGTTGCGCGCATGGCTGACCGGCACGGTTGCGGCCTTGTGCAAGGGCGGCAGGATTCTCATCTTCCCGTCAGCACTGGAGGGAGATTCGATCCATGCAGCCCCATGACACACCGCTTTTCGCCATGATCCAGGCGATGACCTCGGCGCTGCCGCCGTCTTGCCTGCGCGCCGGCCAGGACTTCCGCGGGCAGGAGAAGGCCGCGCGGGCGCCGGCAGCCGGGCTGAAGCGCGAGGCGTGACGATCCGGCCCATGGCGGCATCCCGCCCGCCATGGGCCGCCTGGAGCGAAGCGACGCCGGCGCCGGTCCTTCCCGGCTTGCGACCGGGCGCCGGGCGGGTGCCGGCGCGGCGGCGCAGCCTTCATGCGCCCCCGGCGCAGCCGTTCAGAGCCCCAGCCGTTCCGGGTCGTCGCTGATAACGCTGTCGATGCCGGCGGCGAGCAGGCGCCGGGCCTCGTCCGGATCGTTCACGGTGAAGACCGCGATGCTCTTGCGCCGCCGCTTTGCCCAAGCGATCAGGGCGGGCGTCGCCAGGGCGGACGGGACGTGGACGGATACGCAGCCCAGAAGGCGCATATGGAGGCGCCAGAAGCGACGCAGACGCGGCGCCATCGGCAAGGCCAGCGGCATGCGCCATGCCGCCAGGCGCATGCGGTAGAGGGCGCGCAGGCTGAAGCTGGTCACCAGCGCCCGCCGGCCCGCCCAGCGCCGGCGCAGGATGCGCGCCACCGCGCCCGCCGCCGCCCAGCCATCGCCCGCCGTCGCCTTGATCTCGATCGCTGGGACCAGCCCCAGCACCCGGCAGGCGTCGAGGGCCTGGGCCAGGGTCGGGATGCGCTCGCCCGCCCAGAAAGGGCCGGCATGGCTGCCGGCATCCAGCGTCGCCAGGCGCCGGCATGGCACCTCGTCGATCGTGGCGTTCAGGCCGGCGGTGCGCGCCAGGCTGCGGTCGTGGAGGAGGACCGGGATGCCGTCGGCCGCCAGGCGAACATCGAACTCGACCCAGGAACAGCCCAGCTCGGCCGCCCGGGCAAGGCCCGCCAGGGTGTTTTCCGGCGCCTGGGCGGCCGCGCCGCGATGGCCTATGACGGGCGGCAAAGCGTCCATGGGCGCGTCAGCCGATCAGGGCATCCTGGCCCCGCCGGGCGAGGCTGTGGGCGACGATCAGGCGCTGGATCTCGCTGGTGCCTTCCCAGATGCGGTCCACCCGCAGTTCGCGGTAGAAGCGTTCGGCCACGTTTTCGCGCATATAGCCGAGGCCGCCGAAGATCTGGACGGCGCGGTCGGCCACCCGGTTCGCCATCTCGGAACAATAGAGCTTGGCCATGGCGCACATGGCGTGCTGCACCTTCACATCTTCGCCCGAATCGATGGCCTGGGCCAGGCGGCGGACCATCAGCCGCCCGGCCCACAGCTCTACCAGGCTGTCGGCCAGCATGAAGGCGATGGCCTGGTTTTCGACGATGGGGCGGCCGAACTGCACCCGGGTGCGGGCGAAGGCGGTGGCCTCGTCGATCAGCCGCGAGGCGGCCCCGCAGCAGCGGGCGGCGATCCCCAGCCTTTCCTGGCGGAACCATTCATAGGTCCATTGCAGCCCCTCGCCCTCGGCATCGATCAGAGCATCGGCGGTGACCTCCACGGCGGTGAAGCGCAGGATGGCGTGATGGGAAGGGTAGCTGTGGCTGTAGGCCGGCACGCGCACCACTTCGACCCCCGGCGCGTCGGCATCGACGTAGAACAGGCCGTGGCGGCCATCCTCCATTCTGGCCTGGAAGACCACGATATCGGCGTGGTTGAAGCCGGTGACATGCCATTTCACGCCATCGAGGACGAAACCGTTGCCGCGCCTGCGGGCGGTGGCCCGGATGGCGTCCACATCGCTGCCCGCCTCTTCCTCGGTGATGGCGTAGCACTCGTTGCGCCGGCCGGCCAGCAGTGGCCCGACATAGGCCTCCCGCTGCCAGGGGGTGGCCGTTTTGACCAGGAAGGGCGAAACATCGTGATAGCACCAGCCGACGCCGTTGGTGACGCGCCCGATCTCTTCTTGCACCGCCGCCACCTCGGCGGTGGTGAAGCCGCCGCCGCCATGTTCTTTCGGCACCTGGGGGAGCCACAGGCCCATGGCCCTGGCCAGGCGGCGGTGCTTTTCCTTCACCTCCGGGGGGATGTGGCCGTCATGTTCTTCGGCATGACGCTCCCAGGGGATGAGCTCCTTTTCCACCAGCGGGCGCAGCTTGCGGTGCCAGGCCGCGGCCGCCTCGCATTCGCCGCCGCCGATCAGCGCCTCGCTGCCGCGCTTCAGCAGGCTGCGGGCGACGATCAGGCGCTGGATCTCGCTGGTGCCTTCCCAGATGCGGTCCACCCGCAGCTCGCGGTAGAAGCGTTCGGCCACATTTTCGCGCATATAGCCGCGCCCGCCGAAGATCTGCACGGCGCGATCGGCCGTGCGATGGGCGAACTCGGAACAGAACAGCTTGGCCATGGCGCAGCGTGCGTGCAGCACCTTCGCGTCTTCGCCGCCGTCCATGGCGGCGGCGGTGGCGTAGGTCATCAGCCGCCCGGCCCACAGCTCCACCAGACTGTCGGCCAGCGGGAACTGGATCGCCTGATTGTCCCAGATGGGGCGGCCGAACTGCACCCGGGCGCGGGCGAAGGCGGTGGCCTCGTCGATCAGCCGCGAGGCGGCGCCGCAGCAGCGGGCGGCGATCTTCAGCCGTTCCTGGCGGAACCAGTCATAGGTCCAGGCCAGGCCGTCGCCCGACGGGTCGATGCGGTCGTCGGCGGTCACGCGCACATTTTCGAACTTCATCGACGGGTGGTGGCTGCGGAAGTTGTGCATGTAGCGCGGCGTGGCCAGTGTCTGGACGCCTTCGGCCTGCTTGTCGACATAGAACAGGCCGTGGCTGCCGTCCTCCAGCCTGGCCTGGAAGACGATCCAGTCGGAAAGGTTGGCCCCGGTGACGTGCAGCTTGACGCCGTTCAGAAGATAGCCGTTGCCGTCCCTGGTGGCGGTTGCCGCAATGGCGGAGACATCGCTGCCGGCGCCGGGTTCGGTGATGGCATAGGCGACGCGCCGGCCCTGGGCGACGGCCGGCCCGACATAGCGCGCCATCTGGTGGCGATTGGCGGTGTGGTAGAGGAAGGGCGAAAGATCGTGATAACAGCCCCACAGGCCGTTGGTAGCCCGCCCGAGCTGTTCCTGGATGACCGCGACCTCCAGCCTGGTCAGGCCGGCCCCGCCGCCCTCTTGTGGCAGCGAGGGGAAATGAAGGCCCAGCGCCCGGCTGGCGGCGAAGATCGCCTCATAATCGTGCTGGGGGATGGCGCCGTCGTTCATCTCGGCCTCCACCTCCCAGGGCAGCAGCCGTTCGTCGACGAAGGCCCGCATGGTCTTCTGCCATTGGCGGGCGGCAGGGGGCAGCGGATAGGCCATGGCGGTGGCTCCGAAAGGGGCGGCTACTGTGCGGCGGGCAGGGCGCGGCGCGCAAGGCGGCACCGTCTTGCACCACAGCGCGGGGCGGGCCATGTTCGGCGCACAGAAAGCGGAGGCCGTTATGGGAAGTGTGCCTGGGGGAAGCGCGTCTGGGGGAAGCGCGTCTGGGGGGAAGACATCCGGGGAGAGCGCATCCAGGCGCGTCGTCAACATCCACGAGGCGGCGTGGGAGCCCTACGACCTGGACGGGCCTCTCCAGCCGGAGATGGCGCAGCTGCGCATCAGCTACGATGCGGCGACGCGGCGCGGCGTCTATCTGATCCGCATGGAACCGGGCGCCAGCACCATCCCGCACACCCATGCCTGCATGGAGGAGTTCATGATCCTCGAGGGCGAGCTGATCGAAAGCGACGGCACGGTGCTGAAGGCGGGCGATGTCTGTAGCTATCGCCCCGGCAGCCGCCACAACTCGCGCAGCGAAACCGGCTGCCTGCTGGTGGGCGTCGACTGGGATCGGCCGGGCGGGTGAGCAAGGGTGGCAGGCGGGGTTGCGTTGTCTTTCGCCTGCGGCCATGATGGCGCCGCGGTGCCGAGCGCGCGGACATGGGACATGACGGCGAAGAGGCCCCATCCGGGTGAACCTCGAGGTTGACGACAGTGCATCCGCCCAGCCTGGACATCTCGCTTACCAACGATCTGCGGGAACTCGCGGTGGTCGCGGGCGAAGTCGATGCCTTCTGCGCCCGGCACGGCATAGCGCCCGCCATCGCCTATGCCGTCAACCTGTCGCTGGATGAGCTTCTGACCAACACCATCAGCTATGGCTATGAGGACGACGGCCAGCACGACATCGACATCGCGCTGCGCCTGGAAGACGGCGTCATCGTCGTCGAGATCAGCGACGACGGCGTCCCGTTCGAACCCGCCAGCGCCCCGGTGCCCGACACCGACGCCCCGCTTCAGGCCCGGCCCATCGGCGGCCTCGGCATCTTTCTGGTGGGCCGGATGATGGACAGCTTCGAACACCGCTACAGCGACGGCCGCAACATCGTCACGCTGACCAAACGGGCGCAGAAAGAGGCGTCTGCCAAGGGCTAGGGCCGGCCTCCCGGCGCTCAGCGCATGCCCGGCGCTCAGCGCATGGGATAGGCCATCGCCAGCATGATCGAGCGTTCGATATCGGCGATGGCGCCCGTGACCTCGCTGCCGATCAGGTCCATCTTGCGCAGCTGTTCGATGCGGGGCGCGATGCGCTTGATCTCCTTTTTGTCGAACACCGTCTGCAGGATGTTGCAGGTATCGGCGAGACCGATCAGCGCGACGTCGCGCGGGTCGGGGATTTCGTCGGAGAACAACACGGCGGCGATGCGCTTTTTGGCCTCCTGTTCCACCTTCCCGTCGATCACCGGGTAGCGGCGGGAGCGGAACACCCACAGGAACTTTTCCTCCTGGCGCTCCAGAACGCCGTGGGCCACCAGGCTGGCCAGAGCGTGTTCCTGGATGGTGCCGGCTTCGCTGGAGAGATCCTCGATCCACGCCTTGGTGTCCTGGATCTTGCCGTGGTCGACGATATGCTTCAGCACCCGGTCCAGCGAGGCGTTGCCGGTGGGCTCCGGGCTGATGACGATCAGCCGTTCGGGGTCGGTGTCGATGCGGTTGGCGAAGGCCAGGTCCATCAGGACCGATCCCGCCAGCGCGCAATCCAGCGCCGTCTTGCCGACCGGCAGCAGGACACCGTCTTCATCGTCCAGAAGCAGCACCAGGATCTCTTCGGCGAAGGTCAGCATGGGGGCTTATCCGTCAGGCTCGAGGTTCAGGCAGCGCATGGCGCGGGTCACGACAGCGCCGCCAGGGCGGCTTCGCTGCTGTCGTGGCAATCGATGACGTTCAGGAAGCCGCTGGCCTCCATGACCGCGTGGCAGGCGGGCTGCAGGGCGGCGATGACCAGCTTGCCGCCGTTCTGCTCGCACTGCCTGGCGCCCACCAGCAGGGCGCGCAGGCCGGCGCTGCTGATATAGCTCATCCGCGCGCATTCCAGCAGCACGCGGGTATCGCCGCGCTCGACCGCCGCCCGGACGGTCTTTTCGAGTTCGGGCGCGGTGAAGCCGTCGAGACGGCCATCCAGGGAGACGACCGCGACCTCGCCCTGCTTGCGCTCTTCGATGTTCATGGTGTTCGGGTCGTTCATGGTGTTGGCGTCCCGTCGTCGCGTGGCCCGGATATCGCCGCGCACTATAAGCCGGCTGGCGCGGGCGCGCAATTCGCCTGGCGCCTAGGAAACACCGCCATCCCCGCCGCCGACGCGCTGGGCCAGGGCCATGGCGATGAAATCGTCGAGCGCCCCGTTCAGCACCGCATCGGTGTCGCTGGTCTCCACCCCGGTGCGCACATCCTTCACCATACGGTAGGGCTGCAACACATAGGAGCGGATCTGCTGGCCCCAGCCGATGTCGCTGCGGGCGGCGTTCTCGGCCCGGGCCTGCTCCTCGCGCAGCTGCAGCTCGCGCTGATAGAGGCGCGATTTCAGCATCGCCAGCGCCTCGGCGCGGTTGCGGTGCTGCGAGCGGTTGTTCTGGCACTGCACGACGATGCCGGTGGGCATATGGGTCATGCGGATGGCGCTGTCGGTCTTGTTGACGTGCTGGCCGCCGGCCCCCGACGAGCGGTAGGTATCGACTCTGACGTCCTTGTCTTCGACGGCGATCCGGATGCTGTCGTCCACCACCGGCGAGACCACCACGCGGGCGAAGCTGGTGTGGCGCCGGGCCTGCGAATCGAAGGGCGAGATTCTCACCAGGCGATGGACGCCGCCCTCGGTCTTGGCCCAGCCATAGGCATAGGCGCCGCCCAGCTTGACGGTGGCCGATTTGATGCCGGCCTCCTCGCCCGGGCTGGCCTCCATCTCCTCCACGCTGAAACCGCGCCCCTCGGCCCAGCGGGTGTACATGCGCAGCAGCATCCAGGCCCAATCCTGGCTTTCCGTGCCGCCGGCACCGGCATGGACGCCGAGATAGCAATCGTTGCCGTCGGCCTCGCCCGAAAGCAGGCTTTCCAGGCGCAGCCTTTCCACCCTGGTGGCCAGCCGCCTGAGGGAGGCCAGGGAATCGTCGAACAGCTCGTCGTCGCCCTCGTCTTCGGCCAGCGCCGCCAGTTCGACGCCCTCGGCCAGCGCCGTTTCCAGCTCGCGCACCGTGGCCACCGCCCCGCCCAGCCGGGTGCGCTCGCGCATCAGGGCCTGGGCGGCGTCGGGGTCGCTCCACAGCGCGGCGTCCTGGGCCTTGCGTTCGATCTCGTCGAGACGGGCGAGCGCATGCGCCCAGTCAAAGACGCCTCCGCACGAGGGCGAGGCCGGTTTCGATTCCCTGCGCGATGTCGGCGATCTCGGAACGCATGGTTCTGCTCTCGGCGGCGATCGGGGCCAAGGTGGCGGCCGGGGCGGCCCGCGTCAACGGCTTCCCGCTGGCGATTCTCGCCAGACGCCTAATAGACGTCCGAAATCGAAAGCTCCCGCCCGGCCTGTTCGGGCGTCCGTTCCGGGCCGTCGGCGCGCTCGACCGGCTCGCTGCCGGCGCGGAAGGCCTCCACGATCACCCGTTCGGTGGCCACCCCCGGCAGCAGGCCGCGATCGGCATCGACCCGCACCAGGCGGATGCCGGGGGGGATGCGGAAGGGAACGATGGGTGTGTCCGCCAGCGCCTCGGTGGCGAAGGCCTTCCACACCGGCAGGGCCACTGCGGCGCCGGTCTCGTGGCGGCCCAGGCTGCGCGGGCGATCGAAGCCGACATAGACGCCAATGGCGAGATCGGGCGCAAAGCCCATGAACCAGGCGTCGCGGTTGTCGTTGGTGGTGCCCGTCTTGCCGGCCAGCGGACGGGCGAGCTCGCGCAGCGCCCTGCCGGTGCCGCGTTCGACCACGCCCGCCATGATATGGACCATCTGATAGGCTGTCCGCCGGTCGATCACGCGCTGGTTGAGATCGCCCAGGCGGGGAACCGCGAGGCCGGGGCGCCAGGCGACGCCGTTGCAGGCTTGGCAAAGGCGCAGGTCACGGCGCCAGACGGTGCGCCCGTGGCGGTCCTGGATGCGCTCCACCAGGGCCGGGGCCACCCGCTTGCCGCCATTGACGATCATGGCATAGGCGGTGGTCATGGCCAGCAGGGTGGTCTCGCCGGCGCCCAGCGCCATGGGCAGATAGAAGGGTTCGTCCGGGGCGCGCAGATCGAAGGCGGCCGCATAGGCGGCGACGGTGTCCGGGCCGACGGCGTTGGCGAGCCGCACCGTCATCAGGTTGCGCGATTTTTCGATGCCGATGCGCAGCGGCGTGGGGCCGAAGAACTCGTTCGAATAGTTCACCGGCCGCCACAGCGGCTGGCCGGGGCCGGGATCGAACACGAAGGGGGCGTCCTCGACGATGCTGGCCGGCGTGAAACCCCGATCCAGGGCCGCCATATAGACGATGGGCTTGAAGGCGGAGCCGGGCTGGCGCCGCGCCTGCACGGCACGGTTGAACTCGCTGGCTTCGAAGCTGAAGCCGCCCTCCATCGCCAGCACGCGCCCGCTGTGGGGGTCCATGGCGACGATGGCCCCGGAGACCTCCGGCAGCTGGCGCAGCGCCCAGGCGGAGGCGCCCTCCTTCAACCGCCGCCGCCGCTGCTCGCCCAGGGCGGCCACCGGCACCACATCGCCGATGGCGAGCACGTCCGACGGGCGCGCGACGGCAGGCCCCAACCGGCCATCCTTCAGGCGCGCCCGGGCCCAGGCCATGTCGTCCAGCAGGATCAGGCCGGTGGAACCGTCGGCGAAACCGATGGCGGCGGCGGCATCGTTCATGCCCAGCACGACGGCGATGCGCCAGGGAGCGAGATCGCCCGGCACATCCAGCCCGTCCAGCATCCGCGCCCAGTCGTCGCCCGGCGCCACCCTGGCCAGGGGGCCGCGCCAGCCATGGCGCCGGTCGTAGCGCGAAAGGCCCGCGCGCAGAGCGCGCCTGGCCGCATCCTGGAGACGGGGATCGACCGTGGCGCGAACATGAAGGCCGCCTTCGTAGAGCGCCCGGCTGCCATAGCGGGCGACGATCTCGCGCCGGACCTCCTCGACGGCATAGGCGGCGCTGGCCCGGGGGCGGAACGAGGGCCCGGTCGCCGCCAGCTCCACGCCCCGGGCCGCCGCCGCTTCGTCCGCGCCGATGAAGCCCTCCTCGGCCATGCGCGCGATCACCCAATTGCGCCGTTCGATCGCCGCCTGGCGGCGCCTGGTGGGGTGATAGTTGTTGGGCGCCTTGGGCAGGGCCGCCAGATAGGCCGCTTCGGCCAGCGTCAGCTCGTCCAGCGCCTTGTCGAAATAGTTCAGCGCCGCCGCCGCCACGCCATAGGAGCCGAAGCCCAGATAGATCTCGTTCAGATAGAGTTCGAAGATGCGGTCCTTGTCGAGGGCGTTCTCGATGCGGATGGCCAGGATCGCTTCCCTGATCTTGCGCTGCCAGGACACCTCGCTGCTGAGCAGGAAGTTCTTGGCGACCTGCTGGGTGATGGTGGACGCCCCTTGCAGGCGCCGCCCCTGGCCGATGGCGCCGAGATTGGCGATGGCCGCGCGGGCGACACCCACCGGATCGATGCCGAAATGGCTGTAAAAGCTGCGATCTTCGGCGGCCAGGAAGGCGTGGCGCAGCAGCGGCGGGATGGCCTCGATCGGCACGAACGCGCGCCGTTGCGTCGCGAATTCCGCCAGCGGGCTGCCGTCGGCCGCGTAGATGCGGGTGGCGACCGGCGGCTCGTAGCCGGCCAGCATGCGGTGGTCGGGCAGGTCGCGCCCATAGCGGTGAAAGGCATAGAGGGCGCCGGCCGTGGCGACGACGCAGGCCAGCGCGCCCAGGGCCAGCATCAGCAGGCCCGCCCGCAGCAACAGCCGGCCCCCTCCCCTTTTCGCCCGCCCTGTCATGGCGCCGGCCTTATGGGGCCAATGTGGCGCCGTTGTGGCGCCGCATCACGGCCGCTGCGCCACGAAATAGGCATCGACGGCGGCGACCACCGCCTGCATCAGGCGGAGGCGAAAGGCCGCATCCAGCATCCTGCGCTCTTCGACGGCGTTGGAAAGAAAGCCCATCTCCAGCAGCACCGAGGGCACATCGGGCGCCTTCAGCACGCGGAAACCGGCGAAACGGTGGGCGTTGCCGCGCAGCGCGGCGACATCGGCCAGCTGCCGGGTAAGCAGGCTGGCGAATCGGGACGAGGCGTTCATGGTGCCGCGCTGGGCAAGGTCGATCAGGATATCGGTGGTCAGCGGGTCGTAGTCGATGCCGACCAGATCGACGCCGGCGATCAGGTCGGCCTTGTTCTCCTGGCGCGCCAGCGCTTCGGCCTCCTTGTCGGAAGCGGTCTCGGAAAGGGTATAGACGCCCGCCCCGCGCACCGCCGGATCGGCCGCCGAATCGGCGTGGATGGAGATGAACAGATGCGCGCCGGCCCGCCTGGCCAGGGCGACGCGCTGGGCGAGCTTCAGATAGCGGTCGTCGCTGCGGGTCAGCACCACCCGGTAGGGGCCACGCGCTTCCAGCAGGCGCTTCAGTTCGCGGGCGGCGTCGAGGGTCAGCGCCTTCTCATAGGTGCCGCTGGCGCCGATGGCGCCGGGATCGTCGCCGCCATGGCCCGGATCCACCACCACCACGATGCTGCCTGGCACGATGCTGCCCGGCGAAGGCGGCTTGAAGCCCGGGCGCGGCGGCGTGGGGCCGGCATAGTCCGCCGGGGCGGGGGCGGCGGACGGCTCGGCCGCGCTTTCCAGCGCCGCCAGATCGACCACCAGGCGATGGCCGAACCCGGCCCCGGGCGCGATCAGGAAGGCGCGGCGCACCCGGGCCGGCGCCGCCAGATCGACCACCAGGCGGGCATGGTCCGAATCGAACTGGCCCCAGCGCAGGCCGGCGATCAGCCCGGTGGCAAGCCGCCGGTCGGCCTGTGGCAGCCGCCAGCGCAGGGCGGCCAGATCCAGCACGACGCGGTCGGGATCGGCCAGGGTGAAAACCTGGAAATCCACCGACGCCGTCAGATCGACCACCAGGCGGGTGGCGGCGTCATCGCCCCCGGCGCGAACGCCTGTCGCCTCTACCGCGCCGGCCGGCGCCGCCATGAGGCAGGCGGCGAGCAGGGCCAGCACGGCCAACATGGCCGCCAGGGCCGGCGGCCGGCGTTTGCCCTGCCCGGTTGCCCCGCAGCCATTCTCCGTATTATGATGGGCCCGCCGTTGAGCCATTGCTTTCATAACTGGCGCTATGCCCTTGAAAGTCATGGGGTTCGCATCGTGCGATTGAATCACGAACGATGCCCTTCGGCAAGCCGCGGCGCCAGCGCCGCCCGAACAAGGATCGACGTGACCGCCGCACTCCCCCTTTCCGGCGACCTGGCCCCTGCCCTGCGCGATGCGCGCGCCGCGGCAGGCCGAGGCAAGGCGGGGGGCCACACAACCGCGAGAGCGCCGGCGCGATGGCCGTGGCAACGCCAGGACATCGCCGGCCCGCGCGCTCTCCGCCAACCATGGACTCTTCATGACCAAACGCATGCTGATCGACGCCAGCCAGCGGGAAGAAACCCGCGTGGTGGTCTCCGATGGACGTGACCTTCAGGAATTCGACGTCGAATTCGCCCTGAAGTCCCAACTCAAGGGCAATATCTATCTGGCCAAGGTGGTCCGGGTGGAGCCGTCGCTGCAGGCGGCGTTCGTCGATTACGGCGGCGACCGCCACGGCTTCCTGGCCTTCAGCGAGATCCACCCCGATTACTTCCAGATTCCCACGGCCGACCGGGAACAGCTGGCCGCCGAACAGGCCCGCCTGGTGGCGGAGGACCGCCTGGCCACCGAACGGGACGACGATCAAGCCGACGAACGGGCTGACGAACGGGCCGACGAGGCCCCGGGCGAAGACGATGAGGCGGGCGCCGCCGGCAGCGACAACGGCGATGAAGCGGGCGGCGATGAGGCGGGCGGCGACGCGGCGGACGACCACCGCGACAAGGCGGGCGACGAAGGCACGCCATCCGCCGCCCCGCCGGCACCGCCCGCCAGGCGGCGGCGCAGGCGTCTGACGGGCGGGGCCGGCGACGACGAGAGGGAGCGCGCCGAAGCCGCCATGCACGCCGCCATTCTGAAGCGCGGCTACCGCATCCAGGAGGTGGTCAAGCGGCGTCAGATTCTGCTGGTGCAGGTCACCAAGGAGGAACGCGGCAGCAAGGGCGCGGCGCTGACCACCCATCTTTCCATCGCCGGGCGCTATTGCGTGCTGATGCCCAACACACCGCGCGGCGGCGGCATCTCGCGCAAGATCGCCGACGCCAAGCAGCGCCACCGCCTGAAGGACATCGCCGCCGCCCTGGAGGTGCCGGAGGGCATGGGGCTGATCGTGCGCACCGCCGGCCAGGGGCGCACCAGACCGGAGATCACCCGCGACTTCAAAAGCCTGCTGAAGCAATGGGAGGAGATCCGCTCCGACACGCTGCAATCTCACGCCCCGTCGCTGATCTACGAGGAAGCCCATATCGTCAAGCGGGCCATCCGCGACCTTTACGCCAAGGACATCGACGAAGTGCTGGTGGAAGGCGACGAAGGCTATCGCATGGCCAAGGCCTGCATGAAAACGCTGATGCCCAGCCATGCGGCGCGGGTGAAGCCCTACAAGGACGCGGTGCCGCTGTTCCAGCACTACGGGGTGGAACAGCAGCTGGAGGCGGTCTCGAACCCGGTGGTGACGCTGAAATCCGGCGGCACCATCGTCATCGACAGCACCGAGGCGCTGGTGGCGATCGACGTCAATTCGGGCCGTTCCACCAGGGAGCGCAACATCGAAGAAACGGCGCTGAAGACCAATCTGGAGGCGGCCCAGGAGATCGCGCGCCAGCTGCGGCTGCGCAATCTGGCCGGGCTGATCGTGATCGACTTCATCGATATGGACGAAAGCCGCAACGAGCGCCTGGTCGAGCGCAAGCTGAAAGAGGCGTTGAAGGGCGACCGCGCCCGCATCCAGACCGGCCGCATCAGCGCCTTCGGCCTGCTGGAACTCTCGCGCCAGCGGCTGCGGCCCAGCCTGCACGAGGCGCTCTCCCGGCCCTGCCCGCGCTGCAGCGGGACGGGCCATGTCCGCTCGCCGGAGGCGACGGCGCTCTCGCTGCTGCGCGCCATCGAGGCGCGGGCGGCGAAGGGCGAAGCGGCGGCGTTGCGCGTGGCGTTGCCGGTCGAGGCGGCGTTCTGCCTGCTGAACGGGCAACGCCGGGCGCTGGCCGCCCTGGAAGAACGCCACGGCATCCAGGTGCTGGTGGCAGGCGACGAAGAGCTGGCCGGTGGCGACATCCGCATCGAAGCCAGCGCGGCGACAGCGGCCGGGGGCGGCCAAGCCGCCCCGCCCCGTCCTTCGCCACCCGCGCGGGCGCGCGACGAGGGCGGCGAAGGCGAAGAGGAAGGCGGCAGGCGGCGGCGAAGGCGGCGCCGCAAGGAAGGCGAGGAGGAGAGCGCGGGCGCGGCGGAAACGGGCGACGGCGCCCAGGGCGAAGACGGCCCGAGCGACGACGAGCGCAAACACCGCCGGCGCGGCAGGCGGGGCGGCAGGCGGCGCCGCACCCGCGGCGAAGGCGAAGCGGGCGAAAGCGAAACCGGCGCCGAGGCCGCGCCCGCTGCCGAGGCACCGGCCGAGGGCGAAGCGGCGCCCGAAAAGGCGAAGCCGCGCAGCCGCCGCCGGCGCAGAAAGCGCGACGACGGCGCGGCGGAAGACGCCCGTGAGACCGCCCTCGCCGACCCGGAGGCGGCGCCCGCCCCCGCCGAGGAGGACGCCCCGTCCGGCGATGGCGGGAAAAACGGGGGCGCGCCCGTCGTCCAAGAGGCTGGCGAGGCTGGCGTGGAAGACGCCGGCGAAGAGGCGCCCGAGGGCGGCGTCACCACCACCGTGGTCGCGGCCGAGGGTGGCGCTGCGGATGGCGACGGCGCGCGCCCGGCGGCGCCGCGGCGGGGCTGGTGGCAGCGAATCGTTAATCCGTCGTGACGTCGCGGCGGCGGGCCATCTTGACGCCGCGCCGGGACGGCAGCCAGGCCCGCAGCCGCCGGGCGGCGCAGGCCACCTCGTCGCCGCTGCCGGAAAACGAGATGCGCAGCGCGTGGCCGCCGCGCACCGGGTCGAAATCGCGCCCCGGCGTGACGGCGATGCCGGTCTCGTCCAGCAGCTGGCGGCAGAAGGCCTCGCTGTCGTCGCTGTAATCGGCGATGTCGGCATAGATGTAGAAGGCGCCGTCGGCCTGGCTCAGCCGCTCCAGCCCGGCGCGCGGCAGCTCTTCCAGCAACAGGTCGCGGTTGGCGGCGTAGGCGGCGACATGGCCGTCGAGCTCCTCGCGGCAGTCGAAGGCGGCCAGCGCGGCATGCTGCGAGGGCGCCGGCGGCGCGATGAACAGGTTCTGGGCCAGACGCTCGACCGGCTTCGCCAGCGCTTCCGGCACCACCATCCAGCCGATGCGCCAGCCGGTCATCGAGAAGTATTTGGAGAAGCTGTTGACCACCACGCAGCCATCGTCGAAGGCGGCGGCCGAGACGGCGGCCTCGCCATAGACGATGCCGTGATAGATCTCGTCGGAGATCAGGCGGATGCCGTGGCGCCGGCAGCAGGCGGCCAGCGCCGCCAGTTCGTGGCGGCGCACCATGGTGCCGGTGGGGTTGGAAGGGCTGGCGACGATCAACCCCGCCACCGGCGGATCGAGCGCCTCGACCATGGCCACCGTGGGCTGGAAGCGGGTGCCGCGATCGACCGGCAGCGCCACCGCCTCCAGCCCCAGCGCCCCCAGGATGTTGCGGTAGCAGGGATAGCCGGGTTCGGCCAGCGCGACCCTCTCGCCGGGATCGAAGCAGGCCAGGAAGGCGAGCACGAAAGCGGCCGAAGAGCCGGTGGTGACGACGATGCGCCGGGGTGCGATGGCAAGGCCGTAAGCGTCGCGGTAGTGGCGGGAGATGGCCTCGCGCAGGGGATCGATACCCACCGCCAGCGTGTAGCCCAGCCTGTCGTCGGCGATGGCGCGTTGCGCCGCCGCGCGGGCCCCGGCCGGAGCCGGCGTGGCAGGCTGGCCTACCTCGAGATGGAGCACATCGCGCCCGGTGGCGGCGCGCTCGGCCGCCGCGCGCATGACCTCCATCACCAGGAAGGGCGGCACGCGGCCGCGCCGGGAGGCCTTCCCCACAGGCGTCACCGGACGGTGGCGAAGCCCGCCCCGCGCGGATCGCTGGCGGCACGGCAGCTGGCGGCGCCGTTGCGCAGGCCGTCGGGGCAGAAGATGGCGGCGAGCCGGGTCGGCGCCTCCGCCGGCAGCAGCTGTGGCAGGCGGAAGGCCAGATCGAGGGCGGTTCCGCCTTCGACCAGCAGCGCCAGAACCCCCGCCAGGGCGGCCGCCGCCCCGCCGCCGCCCGCAGCCGTGGCGACGAAGGAGACCTCGCGGGTGGCTTCGTTGACCGCGATCGCCGGCAGCAGCGCGCCAGCGGCGGGCGCGGCCGCCAGCACGATGCCGGTTCCCGGCGCCAGGCGACCGGCGCCGAAAGGCGCCCCCAGCGTGAACAGGCAGGCGGACGCATTGCCGAAGGCATCGGCCGCGACCACAGAAGATATTGGGGGCAACGTTGGGGACGATGCCGTGTCGGCGGGCGGCGCCGGCTCCGCGCCGGCGCGCAGTTCGTCGAAGGCGGCGATGAAGGCGGTGCCGGCCTGGAAGCCCTCGCCCGGCGCATGCAGGGTGGCTTCGGCCCCGAAAATCCCCTGCGGCAGGCTGCGACGGCGGGTGTCTCGCCAGACCGGCGCCCAGGCCCGCAGCGCCTCGGCAGCGATGGCGGCCCCGGCGCGCCGGCTTGCCACCACCAGGCGCCGCGCCGCCGCGCCATGGTAGAAATCGCCGCCGCCCCGGGTGCGGATGGCCGAGAGCATGTCAGCCAGATCGGCCTGGACCAGCGCCTCGCCCGCCGCCAGCCCGCCCCCATCTTCGCCGCCGAAGATCGCCGCCGCTTCGCCCCGCAGCAGGGCGGCGCCATCGGCGCGAAGGGCCCGGGCCAGGGCGCGCGGGGCCGGGATGCCGAAGCGGGCGGCGCGCTCGGCCGGCGTCACCAGCTGCTGCCAGGCCAGGGCGCCGGAACTGGCGTGAAGCGCCACCATGGCGCGCACCGCGCCCGGCACGCCGTTGGCGGTGCGGAAATCGAGCAGGCCGGTGCGGTTCGAGCCGGCGTCGTAGTTCATGCACGCCCCGCCGGCGGCCAGCGACACCGTGGCAGGCGAAGAGACCGCGGCCATGAAGAAATACGCCGCCGCCGCATCGGCCGCCGCCCCGCCCTGCGCCAGCACCCGGCGGGCGGCCAGCACGCCATGGGGGGCGTCGCCGGCGATGGCGCCGAAGAAATCCTGGGAGAGCGGCGCGCCCGGGACCGCCCGGGTGCCCTCGCCGCCGCAGGCCGCCAGCATTGCCGCCAGCGCCAGTGTCGCCGCATAGTGGCTCCAGCTCGTCCAGGGGCGCGTCATGCCGTGGTTTCCGTCACGCTGTCCGAAGACGCTTGCCATCTCTCTCCTGGCGCTGGCCGGCATCGCGCTCGCCGCGCTGCCGCCTGCCCGGTCTGCCGAGGGCATGTCGCTGATCCGCGACGCCGAAATCGAAGATACCATTCACCTCTACGCCACGCCACTGTTCGAAGCCGCCGGCCTGGATGCCGACAGCATCGAGATTCACCTGGTTGCGGACGACAGCCTCAACGCCTTCGTCGCCAATGGGCGCCACCTGTTCCTGTTCAGCGGCCTGCTGATGGAAAGCGAGGATCCGGGCCTTGCGATCGGCGTGATCGCCCATGAAACCGGCCATCTGGCGGCGGGCCATCTGGTGCGCGTGCGCGCGGCCCATGAGGACGCTTCAGCGATGGTGCTGCTTTCCACCCTGCTGGGCGTGGCGGTAGGCGTTGCCGGCGGCGGCGATGCCGGGGCGGCGATCGTGGCGGTGGGCAGCCAGCTGGGCCCGCGCGGCTTCTTCCGCTTCAGCCGCGCCCAGGAATCGGTCGCCGACCAGGCGGCCCTGCGCTATCTGGAGGCGATCGGGCAATCGGCCGAAGGCTTCGCCGCCCTGATGCGAACCCTGGCCCGAAGCGAGCCGCAATTCGCCGCCAGCTCCGAGATTCCCTATCTGCTGACCCATCCCCTGAGCCGCGAAAGGCTCCCCGCCATCGAGGCCCATCTCGCCCGCTCGCGCTGGACCGGCAAGGCGGCCGATGCCGGCCTGGCGGAGCGGCAGCGGCGGGCGGTCGCCAAGCTTTACGGTTTCCTGGCGCCGCCGCGGGCGACCTATCTGCGCTATCCCGAAGGCGACGACGCCATCCCCGCCCGCTATGCCCGGGCGATCGCGGCCTTTCGCGAACGGCGCATGGACGAGGCGCTGGCGCTGATCGACGCCCTGATCGCCGACGAGGCCGCCAACCCCTATTTCCACGAATTGCGCGGCCAGATGCTTTACGAAACCGGGCAGGTTGCCGCCGCCCTGCCCTCCTATCGCCGCGCCGTCGCCCTGCTGCCGGCGCAGCCGCTGTTGCGGGCCGCCCTGGCCCAGGCGCTGTTGCAGCTGGACGGGGCCGATGCCTGGCGCGAGGCGCTGATCCATCTGGAGGCCGCCAGACGCCATGAAGAAGACGATCCGGCCACCTGGAACCTGCTGGGCGAGGCCCATGGCAAGCTGGGCGAGGCGGCGCTTTCCGATGTCGCGCGGGCGGAGATGCACTATCTGCGCGGCGAGACGGTGGCGGCACGCCGCTTTGCCGAACGGGCGCTGATGGGGCTGGAGCGGGGTTCGCCTGAATGGCTGCGCGCCGACGATATCGTCGCGGCCAGCGGTGGCGGATGAGGCGGCGGGAAGGCCCCGGTCTGGCGGGCGCAGACGGAGCTCCTGGCGTTGCGAGCGCCGCAACCGGAAACCGGGCCCCATCGCCGTGGGAGGCGCCACGGATCCGGACCGCTCCAGGCCCGCGCCGCCCCTGACCGCGACCCGCACGCCGGCTTGCCGGTGGCGGAGGCCATGCTGTAGCCTGACCTGAGGCGCGGCCCCGCTGCCCGCCCCCGGGAGAATCCGCGCCATGGCTGCCAGAATCCTGGTCCTGAACGGCCCCAATCTGAACCTGCTGGGCGCGCGGGAACCGGAGATCTACGGGCGCGAGAGCCTGGCCGACATCGAGGCCGCCTGCCGGGAGCGGGCGCGGGCGCTGGGGCTGGAGCTGGACTTCCGCCAGAGCAACCATGAAGGGGTGCTGATCGACGCCGTTCACGAGGCGCGCGGCGGCGCGGCCGGGCTGATCGTCAATGCCGGCGGGCTGACTCACAGCTCCATCGCCCTGTTCGACGCGCTGGCGGCCTTCGACGGCCCGGTGGTGGAGGTTCATCTCTCCAACCTCCACCGGCGCGAGGATTTTCGCCAGCACTCCTATGTGGGCCGCGCCGCCTGCGGTTCGATCTGCGGCTTCGGCGGCCACGGCTATGTGCTGGCGCTGGACGCGCTTTTCCGGCTGCTGGAGCGGCGCGCCGCATGAGCGGCTTCGGCATCGATGCCGACGCGATCCGCGCCCTGGCCCGGCTGCTGGACGAGACCGGCCTGACGGAGATCGAACTGGCGCAAGGCGGGCACAAGCTGCGGGTCGCCCGCGCCGCCGGCCCGCCCCTCCCGCCGCCGGGCGGCGCAACGGCGCCGGCGCCCGGCGGGGAGGACAGCGTGGCGGCGGGCGAGGACCATGACGGCCCGGGCGATGGCGCCGTGCTTTCGCCCATGGTCGGCACCGCCTGCCGGGCGCCGGAGCCGGGCGCCGCCCCCTTCGTCAAGGCGGGCGACAAGGTGGCCGAAGGCGACACGCTGCTGATCGTCGAGGCCATGAAGGTGATGAACCCGATCCGCGCCCCGAAAGGCGGCACCATCGCCCGGGTGGCGGTGGAGGATGGCGATCCGGTGGAATATGGCCAGTTGCTGGCCGTGGTCGTCTAGCAGCCATGTTCGACAAGGTGCTGATCGCCAACCGGGGCGAGATCGCGCTGCGCATCCATCGCGCCTGCCGCGAGATGGGCATCCGCACCGTGGCGGTGCATTCCGAGATCGACGCCAACGCCATGCATGTGCGGCTGGCCGATGAGAGCGTCTGCATCGGCCCGGCACCGGCCCATGCCAGCTATCTCAACATTCCCGCCATCGTCGCGGCGGCCGAGATCTCGGGCGCCGAGGCGATTCATCCGGGCTATGGCTTTCTTTCCGAAAACGCCCATTTCGCCGAGATCGTGGAGGAACACGGTCTGACCTTCATCGGGCCGAAGAGCTGTCATATCCGCCTGATGGGCGATAAGCGGGCCGGGCGGGGCGCGGCGCGCGAGCTGGGGCTGCCGGTGGTGCCGGGTTCCGACGGGGCCGTGGCCAGCGCCGCCGAAGCGGCCGGTGTGGCCCGCGACATCGGCCTGCCGGTGCTGCTGAAGGCGGCGGCGGGCGGCGGCGGGCGCGGCATCGCCCTGGTGCGCGAGAGCGACGGGCTGGAGCAGGCCTTCGCGCGCACCCGCCGCGAGGCGGAGGCGGCCTTCGGCGACGGCACCCTTTATGTCGAGAAGTTCCTGGAGCGCCCGCGCCATATCGAGATTCAGGTGGCGGGCGACGGCCACGGCCACGCGGTGCATCTGGGCGAGCGCGACTGCTCGCTTCAGCGCCGCCGCCAGAAGGTGGTGGAGGAGGCGCCCTCACCGGCGCTGAACGCCGACGAGCGCGGCCGAATCGGCGCGCTGGCCGCCGCCGCCATGGGCAAGCTGGGCTACAGCAGCATCGGCACGCTGGAATTCCTCTATCAGGATGGCGCCTTCCATTTCATCGAGATGAACACCCGCTTGCAGGTGGAGCATCCGGTGACCGAGACGATCACCGGCATCGACCTGGTGCGCGAGCAGATCCGGCTGGCGACCGGCGCGCCGCTGAGCTTTGCGCAGGAGGATGTCCGCTTTTCCGGCCATGCCATCGAATGCCGCATCACCGCCGAGCATCCGCACAGCTTCGCGCCCTCGCCCGGGCGCGTCGGCACCTATCACGCGCCGGGCGGGCTGGGCGTGCGGGTCGATTCGGCGCTTTATGCCGGCTACGACGTGCCGGCCGTCTATGACGGCCTGATCGCCAAGCTGGTGGTGCATGGGCGCAACCGCAACGAGTGCATGATGCGGCTGCGGCGCAGCCTGGAAGAATTCGTGATCGACGGCATCGAGACCACCATTCCGCTGCACCAGACGCTGATCGCCAACCACGATTTCGCCAATGGCGACTATGACATCGCCTGGCTGGAAAGGCTGCTGGAGGAGGCGCCCTGACGACCGCCGGCGGCGAGGGGCTGTCGCCGCAGCTGCTGTTGCGGGCCTATGCGGCCGGCATCTTCCCCATGGCCGAAGACCGCCATGCCCGGGGCGTCGTCTGGGTCGATCCGCCCTGGCGCGGGATCGTTCCCCTGGAGGGTTTCCACATCCCCGCAAGCCTGCGCAAAACCCTGCGGCGGCGGCCCTTCGAGGTGAGCGTCGATCGCGCCTTTTCCACCGTGGTGGCCGCCTGTGCCGAAGAGCGGGAGGCGACCTGGATCAACGGCGATATCGAGCGAGCCTGCAACCGCCTGCACCGGGCGGGCCACGCCCACAGCATCGAATGCTGGGCCGATGGCGCACTGGCGGGCGGCCTCTACGGCATCCGCCTGGGCGGGGCCTTTTTCGGCGAAAGCATGTTCTCCCGCGCCCGCGACGCCAGCAAGGTGGCGCTGGTGCATCTGGTGGCGCGGCTGCGGCGCGGCGGCTTTCGCCTGCTGGATGTCCAGTTCGTCACCGCCCATCTGCGCCGCTTCGGCGCCGTGGAGGTGCCCCGCGCCAGCTATCGGGCGCTGCTGTCGGAGGCGCTGGCGGGCGAGGCATCCGGGGCGGATTTCAAGGCGTCGGCGCCGGAATGCGGGGCCCGGTTCGCGCAGGCGACGACCCAGATGTCATAGACGGGATGCTCCAGGGCCGAAAGGCCCGGCGTCGATGCGAACATCCAGCCCGAAAACACGGTGGCGCCGCTGCCATCCCGCCAATCCCGCACATGCAGAAAGGCGGCGCTTTCGGGGGCCTGGTCGGGCGGCGTCTGGCGGCAGGCGCGCGGCGTCACCTCCAGCGTTCCGAAGCTGCCGGTGACATCGACCGGAAGCGCGAAGCTGGAGATGCGGCCCGTCACCTTGTCCATGCCGCCCAGCAGCGCGAAGGCGCGGTCGCGGAAGGTCTGCTGGGCCGCGGCCGGGGGAAGCGACGCGGCCAGGGCCAGCAGGAGGGCGAACATGGCCGCCCAGCGGCGGGACGGAGCGAGGCGCTGGCGCCAGCGGCGCAGAGCACCGCCCGGAGGCGCGACTTCGATCATGCGAAGGGCGATCACGCGAAGGGCTTGTCCAGCGAGGCGACCAGGGCCGCCAGCGCCTCGCGCGCCTGGGCCTCGTCGCAGCCCATGACGACCGCGTCTTCCAGGGCCTCCTGGGCCATCTCGCGCAGTTCGGCCAGGTTCTGGCGCAGCACCTCCAGCTTTTCCACGCAGGCGACCGGGCGGCCGTCGGGGCCTATCCAGACCGCCGGCAGATAGGACGGGCGGGCGGTCATTCGCCCGTGACGCCGCCGAACAGCGCCCGCGAGACGACGTCCATCAGGCTTACCGCGTCCTGGGTCCAGAGGAAGAGGTGCCCGTCGCCCACCGCATCGCCGCCGGCACCGGGCGACAGCTGGACGTAATTGCCGCCCAGCAGGCCCTCCGAGGCGACCGCGACCAGGGTGTCTTCGGCCAGGGCGATATCGGGGCGGATGTTCATGGTGACCCGGGCGGTGTAGAAATCGGGCACCAGCTCCATGGCGGTGACCCTGCCGATGCCGATGCCGGCGATGCGGACATCGTCGCCCACCTTCAGCCCGCCCACCGACTGGAACTCGGCATGGACGCGATAGCCCGCCACGGCGGCGAGATCCGCCTTTTCGTAGGCGAAGACGAGGAAGAATGCGGCCGCCGCCAGCACGGCCGCGCCCACCAGCGTTTCGAGGGATTTCGCGCCCATCGGCCTTAGTCTCCGGGCCGCCAGGGCTCGTAATCGCCGGTGGCCGGGGCCCGCATGCCGCCTGCCAGCAGATGGCCGCGCGGCAGCCAGGCCTGCCCGGTTCCGGTCATGTTGGGGCGGCGTTCCTTCTCCCAGGGCTGAGTGGGGAGCGGCGCGAGGCTGGGCGGGCGATCGACGGTGCGGTGCAGCCAGGCATGCCAGTCCGGCGGCAGCTGCGAGGCCTCGGCCTCGCCCCGGTAGAGCACCCAGCGGCGGCGCCAGCGGCCCTCCGGCACCCCCTTCTCGTGGAAGTAGCGGTTGCCGAACGCATCCGTGCCGACGGCCTCGCCCCGAAGCCAGGTGAAGAGTCTGGTCGCTATCGTCGCCATGCGCTCTACCGAAGACAGCCCCATCGCGGCGATGCCCGCCGGGGGGGTGGCCGGCGCCCATAGTGCCGGAGCTCGGCCCTCGCCGTCCACAGATTAAGCCCCGGGGGCGGGCGAGCGGTGGTGGGGGCGACAGCTGGGGATGAGTTCGGGTTAAAAATTCGACAACCCCGCTCGACCCGGTGTTGACATCACGCTCGCCCCCCATATCTTGTTCCCTCCGCAACCCATAGAGGGTGCGAGGGGCCACAGCCACGATATGTTGTCGGCACCTGCTGCGGGGTGTGGTCGTTTGCGCTCCCATGTTCTGGCGCGCGGCGTCGCGATGTCGGTCGGGGCTGGCGACCCGACCGACCAGGGGGGCAAGCCATGCGGATCGCGCGATTGTTCACCTCCGAGGGCGGCGATGCCTATGACGGTATCGCGTTCCGCAAGGCGAGGAGCGAGATTCGCAACCCGGACGGCTCCCTGGTCTTCCGCCAGGAGGATATCGCCGTTCCCACCTCCTGGTCGCAGATGGCCTGCGACATCGTGGCCCAGAAGTATTTCCGCAAGACCGGGGTGCCCGAAAAGCTCGTGCCCGTGGAGGAGGCCGGCGTGCCGGCATGGCTGTGGCGCTGCGAGGCGAGCGCGGGCGCCAGGACGAGGGGAGAGGACGACAGCCGCCAGCTGTTCGACCGCCTGGCCGGCACCTGGACCTATTGGGGCTGGAAGGGCGGCTATTTCGACGGCGAGGCCTCGGCGCGGGCCTTCTTCGACGAGATGCGCCACATGCTGGCCTGCCAGATCGGCGCCCCCAACTCGCCCCAATGGTTCAACACCGGCCTCCACTGGGCCTATGGCGTGGCGGGGCCGGCCCAGGGCCATTTCCACGTCGATGGCGAAAGCGGGCGGACCGTGCGCTCCACCAACGCCTATGAGCGTCCCCAGCCCCATGCCTGCTTCATCCAGGGCGTCGCCGACGATCTGGTGAACGAGAACGGCATCATGGACCTGTGGGTGCGTGAGGCGCGGCTGTTCAAATACGGCTCTGGCACCGGGTCCAACTTCTCCCGCCTGCGCGGCGCGGGCGAGCCGCTTTCGGGCGGCGGGCGGTCGTCGGGGCTGATGAGCTTTCTGAAGGTCGGCGACCGGGCGGCCGGGGCCATCAAATCGGGCGGCACCACGCGCCGCGCCGCCAAGATGGTGGTGGTGGATATCGACCACCCCGACATCGAGGAGTTCATCGACTGGAAGACGACGGAGGAACAGAAGGTCGCGGCGCTGGTGGCCGGCTCCAGGCTGTGCCAGAAGCATCTGAACGAGGTGATGGCCGCCTGCCACGATGGCGCGGGCCCCGACGAGGAGCGTTTCTGCCCCCGCCGCAACGGCGCCCTGCGGCGGGCGATGGCGCGGGCGCGCCGGGCCATGGTGCCGGAAGCCTATGTGCAGCGCGTGCTGCAGCTTGCGGCCCAGGATTTCACCGGCATCGTCTTTCCGGCCTTCGACACCGACTGGGATTCGGAGGCCTATCGCACCGTATCGGGCCAGAACGCCAACAATTCGGTGCGCGTCACCGACGCCTTTCTGAAGGCGGTGGAGGAGGATGGCGACTGGCAGCTGACGCGGCGCACCGACGGCAAAGTGCACAAGAGCGTGAAGGCCCGCGAACTGTGGGACCGAATCGCCTATGCCGCCTGGGCCTCGGCCGATCCCGGCATCCAGTTCGATACCACCATCAACCAGTGGCACACCTGCCCCGCCTCGGGGCGCATCGACGCCTCGAATCCGTGCTCGGAATACATGTTCCTGGACGATACCGCCTGCAATCTGGCCTCGCTCAACCTGCGCAAGTTCCGCAGCGACGACGGCCGCTTCGACATCGCGGCGTTCCGTCACGCGGTGCGGCTGTGGACGCTGGCCCTCGAGATCTCGGTGGCGATGGCGCAGTTCCCCTCCGAGGAGATCGCCAGGCGTTCGGACCAATTCCGCACCCTGGGCCTGGGCTTCGCCAATCTGGGCGGGCTGCTGATGGCGTCGGGCCATGGCTATGACAGCGATGAGGGCCGCGCCATCTGTGGGGCCATCGCCGCCATCATGACCGGCACCGCCTATGCCACCAGCGCCGAGATCGCCGGCGAGCTCGGTCCGTTCGCGCGCTTTGCCGAGAACCGGGAGGCGATGCTGCGGGTGATGAGGAATCACCGCCGCGCGGCGGATGGCTGCAAGGGCGGCTATGAGGGCCTGTCCACGCCTCCGGTGGCGATCGACCATGACGCCCTGCCCGACGCGGCCCTGGGCAAGGCCGCCATCGCCGCCTGGGACGAGGCGGTGCGGGCGGGCGAGGCCCATGGCTATCGCAACGCCCAGGCCACGGTGATCGCGCCCACCGGCACCATCGGCCTGGTGATGGATTGCGACACCACCGGCATCGAACCCGATTTCGCCCTGGTGAAGTTCAAGAAGCTGGCCGGCGGCGGCTATTTCAAGATCATCAACCGCACCGTGCCGACGGCGCTGGCCACCCTGGGCTACGATCCCGCCCAGATCGAAGAGATGGTCGCCTATGCGGTCGGGCGCGCCACCCTGAAAGGGGCGCCCGGGGTCGGCCACGAGGCGCTGAGAGAGCGCGGGTTCCACGATGAGGCGCTCCAGGCTGTGGAAAAGGCGCTGCCCGGCGCCTTCGACATCCGCTTCGTCTTCAACGCATGGACCCTGGGCGCCGAGTTCTGCACCGGCACGCTGGGCCTGGACGGCGCGGCGCTGGGCGATCCCTCCTTCGACATGCTGGCGGCGCTGGGCTTCTCCCGGGCCGATATCGAGGCTGCCAACGCCTGGTGCTGCGGGGCCATGACGCTGGAAGGCGCGCCCCATCTGGCGCCGCGCCATCTGGCCGTGTTCGATTGCGCCAATCCCTGCGGCCGCGTCGGCAGGCGCTGCCTTTCCAGCGCCAGCCACATCCGCATGATGGCGGCGGCGCAGCCCTTCATCTCGGGCGCTGTCTCTAAAACCGTCAACATGCCCGGCGACGCCGCCATCGCCAGCTGCCGCGAGGCCTATGAGCTGTCGTGGAAGCTGGGGCTGAAGGCCAACGCGCTCTATCGCGACGGCTCCAAGCTCTCGCAGCCGCTGTCGGCGGCCGTCGCCGACGAGGAGGAGGAGGGCGAGGTGGCGGAGGAGGAGGAAAGCCGCGCCGAGGAGGTCAAGCAGGCGGCCAGCCGGATGATCGAGGAGGTCGTCCAGCGCGGCGTCTGGGCCGAGCGCAAGCGGCTTTCCAACCGGCGGCGCGGCTACACCCAGAAGGCCATCGTGGGCGGCCACAAGGTCTATCTGAAAACCGGCGAATATGCCGATGGCAGCCTGGGCGAAATCTTCATCGATATGCACAAGGAGGGCGCCGCCTTCCGCAGCCTGATGAACAATTTCGCCATCGCTGTCTCCATCGGGCTGCAATACGGGGTGCCCCTGGAAGAGTTCGTGGAGTCCTTCACCTTCACCCGCTTCGAACCCAGCGGCCTGGTGGAAGGCAACGACACCATCAAGATGTCCACCTCGATCCTGGACTACATCTTCCGCGAACTCGCCATCAGCTATCTCGACCGCGGCGATCTCGCCCATGTCGAACCGGGCGACCTGATGCCCGACACGGTGGGGCGCGGCGATGCGGCCGAGGAGCTCGCTGGCGAAGACAACGACATGGCCGAGGTGGCCAAGAAGCTCATCCGCCATGTCGCCAGCAAGGGCTATGTGCGCGGTCGTCCTCTGCAGGTGCTGGAAGGCGGCCTGAGCGAGCGGGCCGATGAACGGACCGGCGAGCGGGTGGGCGAGCTGGCCGGTAGGCGCGCCGCACTCGGGGCCAGCCCGAATCCGGCCCTGGGCGCGGAGGCGGCGGTCGCCGCCAGCGCCGCGCCACGCGCCCGCCGGGTGCGCGCGGCGCGCATGCAAGGTTACGAGGGCGATCCGTGCGGAGAATGCGGAAACCTCACCCTGGTCCGCAACGGGACCTGCCTCAAATGCGTCACATGCGGGGCGACGAGCGGGTGTTCATGACCCGCTCGCCCGTTGCAGACGCGGGCGGCCAGGCTTTGGCCGTCCCGCTCATGGTGTGTCCTCCCTGACTGGGGCGCGTTTCGGCGCGCCCCTCTTTTTCGCCCCCCTCTTCTCGCCATGAGCGCCTTCGCGCGGGTGGCGGCATGGGTGAAGATCGACCAGGATGCCGACGGCTGCATGATCGGGCCCGACTCGTTGCCTTGGCTTCACGGGCGTTGGGCTCATGGGGGATTGCCGTGGTCCTCGCCGAACCCGACGATAAGTGCGCCCGGATTGTGAGCCTGCGCAAGGCAAGCCGGAGAGAGGCTGGACGCTATGCCCAAGAACGAGCGACGGATCGTCTTGCCGACCGCTGAGGAGGACGCGCGCATCCGGGCCGGTATCGCTGCCGACCCGGACAGCAGCGAGATCGGGGACGAGCGGTTCGCGCGCATGCGCCCGGCGAGCGAGGTCGTCCCTCACATCGTGGAGCGCTGGCGCCGCGCGCAGGGCGGCAAGGGCTCACCGGACGTGGGCGATTCGGGGCGGCGGCAAAAAAGCATTGACCGCAGGGATGCTCCCCCGCTTCCCTGAAGGCTCCTCTGCCACCGCCCCTGGCCGGCCCCCGCCGCTGGACATCGCCGCCCGATGGCGATAGGGCGGCGGCCCCGCTTCCATCCGCTCGCCATGGCCCCATCTCGCCTTTCCCATCTGCGCCGACTCGAGGCGGAATCGATCCACATCATGCGCGAGGTGGTGTGCGAATGCCGCCGCCCGGCGATGCTCTATTCGGTCGGCAAGGACTCGTCGGTCATGCTGCATCTGGCGCAGAAGGCCTTCCACCCGGCCCCGCCGCCCTTCCCGCTGCTGCATATCGATACCGGCTGGAAGTTCCCGCAGATGTATGAATTTCGCGACCGGGTGGCGGCGGAGAGCGGCATGGAGCTGCTGGTCCACACCAACCGCGAGGGCCAGGCGCAGGGCATCGGCCCCTTCAGCCACGGCTCGGCCTTCTATACGGACGTCATGAAAACCCAGGCCCTGCTCCAGGCCCTGGATCGTTTCGGCTTCGACGCCGCCTTCGGCGGGGCCAGGCGCGACGAAGAGGCCTCGCGGGCTAAGGAACGGGTGTTCTCCTTCCGCGATGCCAGCCATCGCTGGGATCCGCGCCAGCAGCGCCCGGAGCTGTGGCGGCTTTACAACGCCCGCATCGGCCAGGGCGAATCGATGCGCGTCTTCCCGCTCTCCAACTGGACCGAACTCGATATCTGGCACTACATCCATCGCGAGGCGATCGCGGTGGTCCCGCTGTATTTCGCCGCCCCGCGCCCGGTGGTGGAGCGCGATGGCCTGCTGCTGGCGCGGGTGGACGAGCGCATGGAGCTCGCCCCCGGCGAGACGCCCGCCCTGCGCATGGTGCGCTTCCGCACCCTGGGTTGCTGGCCGCTGACCGGCGCCGTGGCGTCGCAGGCGAGGGATGTGCCCGCCGTCATCGGCGAAACGCTGACCGCCAGCGTCTCCGAACGGCAGGGCCGGGCCATCGACCACGACCGGGCGGGGGCGATGGAACACAAGAAGCGGGAGGGCTATTTCTGATGGCCGCCCGCGACGCTGCCGCGCGCGCCTGGCTGGCGGGCGAGGAAACGAAGGACACGCTCTGCCTCATCGTCTGCGGCAGCGTGGACGACGGCAAATCGACGCTGATCGGGCGCCTGCTGCACGACAGCGGCGCCATTCCCGACGATCAGCTGGCGGCGGTGGCGGCCGCCAGCCGTCAGCACGGCACCCAGGGCGATGCCACTGATCTGGCGCTGCTGGTGGACGGCCTCCAGGCCGAGCGCGAGCAGGGCATCACCATCGATGTCGCCTATCGCTTCTTTTCCACCGCCAGGCGGCGTTTCATCGTCGCCGACGCGCCCGGCCACGAGCAATACACCCGCAACATGGCGACCGGAGCCTCGCGCGCCGACCTGGCGGTGGTGCTGGTGGATGCCCGCAAGGGCATCCTGACCCAGACCCGCCGCCACAGCCACATCCTCGCCCTGCTGGGCCTGGATCGGGTGGTGCTGGCGGTCAACAAGATGGACCTGGCGGGCTGGGAAGAGGCGGTGTTCGAGGCCATCGCCGCCGATTACCGCCGCTTTGCGGCCGGGCTTGCCATCGATTCTGTGCGCGCCATCCCGGTTTCGGCGCTGACCGGGGCCAATCTGTTCCGGTCCAGCCCGCACATGCCGTGGTATCGCGGCCCCACCCTGCTGCAGGCGCTGGACGAAGCCCCGGCAGCGGCAGATGCGGCGGCCGCGCCTTTCCGCATGGCGGTGCAGTGGGTGAACCGCCCCGGCCCCGATTTCCGCGGCTATGCCGGCAGCGTGGCCGCCGGCAGCGTGCGGGCGGGCGAGCGCATCCGCGTCTGGCCGGGCGGGCGCGGGGCCGCCATCCGCCGCATCGTCGCCCCTGGCGGCGGCGATCTCGACGTGGCCGTCGCCGGCCAGTCGGTGACGTTGACGCTGGGCGAGGAGATCGACATCGGGCGTGGCGACCTGCTGGCGGGCGACGATGGCACGCCCCCCCACAGCAGCGACCAGTTCGCCGCCCGGCTGCTGTGGCTGGCCGACGAGCCGTTGCTGCCGCAGCGGCAATATCTGCTGAAGGCCGGCGCCGCCACCGTCACCGCCCAGATCACCGCCCTGCGCCACCGCATCGATGTCGACAGCCTGGAGCACAACGCCGCCCGCACGCTGCGGCTGAACGAAATCGGCCTTTGCAACCTGGCCCTCGACCGGCCCATCGCCTTCGATTCCTATTCCGTGCTGCGGGAGACCGGCGCCTTCATCCTGATCGATCGCAACGCCCATGCCACGGTCGGGGCCGGCATGATCTCGGCGCCGCTGCCGCGCGCCGCCAATCTCGGCTGGCACGAGGCCGAACTCGACAAGCAAAGGCGCGCCCGCCAGAAAGGCCAGCGGCCCTGCATGTTGTGGTTCACCGGCCTTTCCGGGGCGGGCAAATCCACCGCCGCGGCGCGGGTGGAAAGCAAGCTGGCGGCGCTGGGCCGTCACAGCTATCTGCTGGACGGCGACAACATCCGCCATGGGCTGAATCGGGATCTGGGCTTCACCGACGGCGACCGGGTGGAAAATGTGCGCCGCATCGCCGAGGTGGCGCGGCTGTTCGTCGATGCCGGGCTGATCGTCCTGGTCTCGCTGATCTCGCCCTTCCGCGACGAACGGCGGCTGGCGCGCGGCCTGGTGGAAGAGGGCGAGTTCGTCGAGGTGTTCGTCGATACGCCGCTGGCGCTGTGCGAGCGGCGCGACCCCAAGGGCCTCTACCGCAAGGCGCGGGCCGGCGAGATCCGCAACTTCACGGGGATCGATTCCGGCTATGAGCCGCCCGAGAATCCGGAGATCGTGCTGAAGGCGGGCGAACAGGGCGTGGAAGAACTGGCCGACCGGGTGATCCGCTATCTGGAACAGGGCGGCTATCTCTAAGCCGCGCCCGCCAGGCCGGCCGGGGGATCAGGCGCGCCGCAGGCGGAAGGTGAAGACGCCATCCTCCTGGCCATGGGCCAGCAGCGCATGGCCGGAGAGACGGGCGAAGGCCTTGAAATCCGCCACGGCGCCGGGGTCGCTGGCGCGTACGGCAAGCACCTGGCCGCGCTGCATCGCCTTCAGCCGTTTCCTGGCCTTCAGCACCGGCAGCGGGCAGGAAAGGCCGGTGACATCGAGGATCTCGTCCACGGCGTCCATAGCGTCCGGGGCATCCGTAGCGTCCATGGCGCCAGTGTAGTCCGCAAGCGGGGTGGCTTCCAGGGACGACGACTCCGGGCGGGGCGATTGCGCCGCGGCGGTGAAAGCGCCACCCTCGCCATGCGCAGCGGAGGGCGGCGTGGGCGAGAGCTTCGATTATGTCATCGTCGGGGCCGGCAGCGCCGGTTGCGTGCTGGCGCGCCGCCTGGCCGAGGCGGGTACGGTCTGCGTGCTGGAAGCCGGACCGCCGGACCGCAACCCCTTCATCCATATCCCGGCCGGCTTCATGAGGACCGCGGTGGATCCCGGGGTGAACTGGCTCTACAGCGCCGAGGCCGGCCCCTGGACCGGCGGGCGGCGCATCCCCCAGCCGCGCGGCAAAACCCTGGGCGGGTCGGGCGCCATCAACGGCCATATCGTCAACCGCGGCCAGGCGGCCGATTTCGACCGGTGGGAAGAGCGCGGCAACCGCGGCTGGAGCCATGCCGACCTGCTGCCCTATTTCAAGCGGCTGGAATGCCGCATCGGCCCCGGCGACGACGCCTGGCGCGGGCGCGAAGGGCCGCTGAAGGTGACCGACAGCGACTGGCCGAACCCGCTGGTGGATGCCTTCATCGCCGGCGCGGCCTTTCTGGGCATCCCCCGCAACCCGGACTACAACGGCGCCAGCCAGAGCGGCGTGGCCATCGCCCAGCGGGCGGTATGGAAGGGACGGCGCATCAGCCCGGCGGTGGCCTGGCTGCGTCCGGCGCGGGCCACCGGGCGGGTGAAGGCGGTGACCGGGGCGCTGGTGGAGAGGCTGCGGTTCGAAGGCAGGCGGGCGGTGGGCGCGGTCTGGCTGCGGGGCGGCGTTCGCCACGAGACCTTCGCCAGGCGCGAGGTGATCCTGGCGGCCGGCGCCTTCAACTCGCCGCAGCTGCTGCACCGTTCCGGCGTGGGGCCGCCGCAGCATCTGGCCGCCATCGGTGTGGCCGTCGTCCACCCGCTGGCCGGCGTCGGCGAGAACCTGCGCGATCACTGTTATGCGCCGGTGGTCGCCAGGGTGAAGGGCGCGCCGACGCTGAACCGGCGCAGTCGCGGCCTGCCGCTGGTGGCGGAAATCCTCCGCTATGCCGTGGCCAGAAAGGGCGTGCTGACGCTGCCGCCGTCGCTGGTCTATCTCTCCTGGCGCTCGCGCCCGGCGGTGGAAAACGACGACGTCCAGATCGTTTTCAGTCCCGGCAGCTACGACCCGGCGGGCAAGATGGGGCTGGACCGGCTGCCAGGGATGACGGCCGGCGTCTGGCAGCATCGGCCCGAAAGCAGCGGCCATGTCCGCGCCCGTTCGCGCGATCCCCGCTGCCCACCCGAAATTCAGCCCAACTATCTGGTGGCGGAGAACGACCGCCGCGTGCTGCTGGCGGGGCTGCGGCTGGCGCGGGCGATCATGCGTGCGCCGCCGCTGGCCCCCTATTACGACTTCGAGCTTTACCCCGGCATCGCCTGTCAGAGCGACTCCGAATGGCTGGCCGCCATCGCCGCCAGATGCGGCACCGCCTATCACCCCATGGGATCGTGCCGCATGGGGCCGGCGACGGACCGGATGGCCGTGGTTTCGGACCGGCTGCAGGTGCACGGGCTGGAAGGGCTGCGGGTGGTGGACGCCTCGATCATGCCCACCATACCTTCGGCCAACCTCAACGCCGCCACGCTGGCCATCGCCGAGAAGGCGGCCGATGTGATTCTGGGGCGGGCGCCGGTGCGAAGCGACGCCCCGCCCTGAGGAGCGGGAGCGATGCCTCGAGCTTATCGAGAACCTCGCTCGCGCGGGAGAAGCCCTTGACGCATGCCTTGACGCGTGCCGCGCGAACCACCATGCTGCCTTCGTGCGCCCCGGACCCGCCTCTGCCTCTCGGTATGCGCCCGGGGTTTTCTGTGTTGCGAACTCCCGTCAAGCTGGCTCTCGCCTGCCCGCAGACCGATTACGCTTGTGCTTGGGTTGGGAGACCGCCCTGCGGGCCGCCCTCGCTTCCTTCTCCACCCGGCGCGGGCTCAGGCCCAGCCGCTCCATCAGCGTGGCCTTGCCCGGATGGGGCTTGCGCTCGCTACCCTACCAGACGTCACAGGGCTGCGTCGGGATGGCGAGTTGCGTCAGCGTAAGTCCCAACCGTCGCTGCGCTCATCTCGCCCGCGACTCCATTCGGAACGCCGCCGCCTTTGTCACCGGAAGCATCGGTGGAAACCTTCTGAGCGGCGATAGGATGGATTCACCAGACAGCGGCGAGGACGCACCCAGCGAAACGGTTTGACGATATACCGTCCCTACGGGACTATGGCTCGATGAAAACGACCGTCGATCTCCCCGACGCCATGTTCCGGCAGGCCAGGGCGTTTGCCGCTGCCCATGGCGTCACCTTGCGGCGTTTCTTCACCGAAGCGATTGAGGAACAGCTCCGACGCCACGCAGGCGGGAACCGGGCCGAGAACCAGGCCGGAAACGGGCGACCTCCCTGGATGGCCGGCTTCGGCGCGCTGTCCGATCTCGCGGACGAGCACCGTCACGTCCTCGGCGTGATCCTCGACACCAATGCCTTGTCTGCATGGGCGGAGGGTCATGTGGTGATCGAGGCTCCTTTTCGTTCGGCCGAGCGGCCGGTCGTCCCCAGCGTCGTTCTTGGCGAATACTGCTTCGACATCCGCCAATCGCGTCATCGAAACCGCTATAATGAATCTTACTTCGGTTCCAGGTGACTAGTGAGATGCTTGCAGTTTACATGGTCATTGTCAATGCAAACTTTTCAGTACAGAATGTCAATGAAGTTATATCGAAACTGCGAGTGCTCAATATCATCCTGCACATGACCGAGACATGGCTGTAAATGATGAGGTATGCCCGCTCGTTTGACAGTTGGCGCCCCATTTACTCGCGGATGAATTCGAAACTTGAGATCAATCAACAGCGATGAACAGCCCAAGGCCGAAATGACTCCCATATCCGAGGGCAAGTGGTCCCTCGACCAATTTTGGAAAAACGATGTTGAGGAAAGCGCCAGACGTGTCCGGTTGTTCCTCCCGGCCACGCGAACGGAAACGGTGAAAATGAATAGTCCGACGTCCGGATCCGCCAGAGGATGTTTCCTCCGTTTCCGTCACCAAGACGTCAGCAGCATTGAAGCCGAGCCGGGCATCTACTCCACGTCGTCTGATCAGACGACGGACCTCGTCGGCATATGCCAAGATACGCCGTTCCCGATCAGTGGCTTTGTAACGGATCGTCTTGAGGTGGCCGGAAGACAGAAAAGGCGTCACGCTTCGCCACTTTGCCGACGCACCGAATATGCGCGCACCCTCGGAAAAGTCTGTGGGCTGGCCGAAGCCTTCCAGGGCGAGTCGCCATTCCATCGCGCTCGCGTCTTCTACATCTGCGCCTTCCGCCCGGTGTTTCGGTGGGAGCCAGAGGCGGGTAATGCGATTGAGCTTGGCGCGGACGGTATCATCGATACCATTTGCGATGAACACCGATATATGATCGATCAGGCCATCCGAATCCGCATCTTCCGGAAGCCAGAACGCATGGGCGTGCCCAGGATCCTTCAGCCAGTTGCCGTCGGTGTCGCGCCCCGAAATCTCCCGTGGCGCTTTCGGGATCCTGCGGCCTGTTGTGCTGTCGCACCACCACCCGAACTGTGAAAATGCAGCGAGGCGCATGAGCTCTCCGATCCTCACTGTGTCCTCGACGCGAGGGCGAGGACGACCGGCGAGGAGGAATCGGGCGACCGTGGGCAGCTTGGGCCTGGAGCCGGAACCGCGCCGGCGGGCGGAGATGCCGACAGAAGCTTTCGTATCGCGGGCGTAGACCACCTCGCGAGCGGCGGGAGGGCGGCTCCATCCCCGGTCCTGATAGTCCGCCGTGTCGAGATCGAGAGCATCGACGAGACGCGGTGGTAGGGTGTCCATTCCGCTTCTCCTGCTCCGGAAGGTTCTCGCAATCTCCGTTTCGAGTTTCTTCGGTGAAGGTGGCCTTTTCGCCGTCGCACAAATGCGCTCTCGTGCGCCTTCAACCAAGCGTTCGCGTTCGGTGGCATATGTCTGAGGGTCGAGCGGCGCGAGAAGCCGCACCAAGTCACTGGTAAATCCCGCCTCCATGGGGCCACAATTGGCATCGTCCTGCCAATCGGCGAGGGCTTTGCACTCCACCCAGCTTTCGGCACGACCGAGATAGCCGATGGCGGCGGCGAGATCGGTGGCGAAAGCGAACAGGTCGTCTTCCAGCGTCACGTCCCGCCAAGCCGCCACCACTGCCTCCCGTTCCGGCAGACGGACGAATGCATCGAAGACCAGCGACGTTTTCTCGCGGCCCTTGTCGATCGTTCCGATCGGCATGTAGTGGCGGGTATGCGCATGGATCACGCCTTCCGGCAGGCGGTAAACGGGGAGCGATCCCGCCAGCGCATCGATCAAAACCGCAAGATACTCCTCAGGCCAACGTTCTCGGTCACCTTTCCGCCAATAGGCCGCGATGAGGCTGCGAAGCAGGCGCCAGGGTTCGGGCGGCCAAGCGATGTCAGCTTCATTGACGTTCCGCCCCCACGGTGTCGCGTGGTAGCGACCGGCAAGGAAGCGGAAAGAGAGCGCGAACATCCTCTCACTTCCGATAAGTGACGGTGAGAACGGGGTTCTCCCCGAAGAGGCCCTTTGATGTTACGTCCTGGATCAATCCTGGGAGCTCTGCTTCCAGGCTGTCAAGGTTCGGCAATTCGAATCCATCGGGGCGCGTGACCAGGATGGATTCCACGTCTAGATCGCAAGCGGTGCGAAGGCGCAGACCCTCCACAAGGAATTTTCGGATCTTGAAGAGGGACAACACGATCAGAAGCCGTTCAACATCGGCGCCGAGGCCGAACGCGCGGATTTGACGGAGATCGAGGTTGAAGTAAGCGGTGATCTTCGCCGCGACCCATTCATCGCGTGCAAAAGGCACGTTGCCGAAACCCTTGGCGGTACCGCCGGAAGGATCGACACTATCGTTCTTGACGCCACCGCTCGCCGCCCGCCTCGCGTTCTCTGCTTCGACGAAGGCAGATAATGACCGCGGAAGGCGTAGCCGGCCGCCGGCAAGGTCGCTCTTCGCAAGAAAAACCCCGTGGAGCAGTGCGTTCGTGTCGAACTCGAGGAGTACCTTCGCAAGTTCGCGCGGATCGACACGGCCGACTTCCATCGCTGCGAGGCGATTCTTCAACATCTCGACAACCGATTTGTCCTTGCCTTCCAGGATGTATGGCGAATTGAGCCGGTGTGCCTCAAGCAGCGAGTTCGTGAGGAACTTTCCTTCTTCATCGATCACCTTGACGACCGGGAGTCCCTTGAGAACCGGTGTCCAATCATCGGTTACCTCGTTCCAACAAACCGCTTCCAGGCGATTTGCCATCGACTGCGCGCTCTCGACCAGGACGATCTGGCCTTGCCCATCCGGTGACTCGTAGATGGCGTGGCCAAGATTGGGAAACCCCGTAGGCTGGAATCGGCTTCCCTGTACGGGTTTAAGCGCAGCTTCGACGAGAAGCCGGGGCTCGTTTTCAAGGGATGAGAGATCAAGTGGCATCGTTCGTGTCCTCCGCGGATTCGACATGTTCTTCGGTAAGAGCGCCAGGATAAGCGCGTTCGACCAGCATCTTCAGTGCATGGTCGTCGATGGGGATGAGCAGGGCGGCGGCCAGGCGATCGGCCCGAAGACCCGCGCCGATGCAGCTGCGCTCCGCTCCAGAACGGCGGCCTCCCGACCGTTCGGACTCGAAGGGCGATGGCAGACCCGATGCGCGGGCACGCGCCAGGGCGGCCCGTACCACCGCGTCCGTCGTGCGCCCGTCGAGGCTGGCACCGCCGGTGCGCAGCCGCGCAACCAGTCCCGGCGGGAGCGGTATTCGCCCTGTCTCGGCAAGAGCGCGAATGCGGCGCAGGGTTCGGTCCGGGGTGAAGAGCGGCTTGAGCGCAGCATAGGCAAACGGTACAAGGGCGAAGGGTACACTGTCATCGGCCGATGTCTTCATGCGCAGCCAAGCCGGACGGACCCAGATCATGCCGGCGAGGAGTGCAGCGCAATGCCCGTCGTCGAAGTCACCGGACAAAAACGCTCCTATGTCGGCCAGACGGGCATGAACCGCGCCAGCGAGCAGTTTGTCTTCAACCCCCCGCATCGCGCCTTCGACAAGCCGGCGTTCCAGCACGGCGATCATGTTCGAGACGAGACCACCGGCGCTCCAGACAATGGTCCGTGGCGCTTCATCGCTGGACCAAGCACGCCTCTCCCGGAGGCGCCGGCCGTCGAAGAAGCGACCTTCATCGATGGGAGCGAAGTGGGCGGCCATCGGCAGGGCCGACCGCGGCCGTGCCGGTGAAGTTTTCTGGTCCCCGGTTTCGTTGTCTGACGCATCCTTGTTCTCGGGCGTGATTTCGGTTTCGCCGCCGCCCCACGGTTCGATCAACGGAAGTCCGAGCCCCGCCAGGGTGGCAGCAATCCGAAACTCCGATGAACCGTCATCCGCCATCCGAATCCAGGCCGGCGACATTGCGGGCGGCGGTTTCAAGGCTTTCCGGATGCTCGGGTTAGTTGCCATCCAGCCGACAAGTTCTCCGAGTGCTACCAGTGCGTCACGTATTCCCTCGGATGTCCGGTTCGCATCCGTCATCTGGAATAACGCATTTTCCAACCGGCGCATTATCATGCGCGCACGCGCTGGCGCTTTCTTCTTGCTGGCAATCAACTGCTGGGCGCTGGTCAACCAACCATCTCGATCTAAGTCATCAACCAAGTCCCTACGAGGTTGAGAGGGCGCGTGGATTCGGCCAAGTGGCGTCGCTTGGTAGGGCATTTTCTTATCGGGCTGAATGATCGAATAGCGTTCGAAGCTGCCAATCCCTCGCGACAATCCGATCTGCGCAACAGAACGCGCGGCATCAAGACCGGTTCGGGCGAGGCGTTGACCCAAGGTGAGGCGTCCTTCCGAGAAGATGGCCGAGATCTCTAAGAATGTTGCCGGCTTGGTCCACAGCGGGGTCCAGATCTCTCCACGTGGTCGGTTCGGATCCTCGGGCGTAAGACTGCCGACTCCGGCGTTGGTTGGCTCGAAGGTGAATGGGAATGCGGCTTGGTTGCCACCTCCTGCACTCCATCGTCGGGTAAGAGCCCCGGAGAATGCGATGGTCCCCTCCATCGCAAAAACAAGATCCCACGAGTTTTGTGGATTGTAGCCCTCGTATCCGGTCGTCGCATTTGGGCCACCTTGTCCTGGGCTGTACTGTCCCATCGAACCCCGCCTAGCAAGAAGCCAACCGATACCGCAGAGTGCAGCTTCTATCTCCCCACGTCCCTGATCTGTTGGAATGCCTCTGTCAAAGCAGAACAAGTCACGTAATCTCTCGGCAAAATTGACGCCGAAGTCTCGGCTGCCATCATTTCCCCCTGAACCTAGCAAAGGGGCAGCAATCTCATCCACGGAGAGCACATAACATGCATCAAGGTAGGAGAGATGTTTAGTATCCGTTGTCGATCTTAGATTCGGAAGCAGCAAACCCTTGGATTGCTTCGATTCCTTCTCGATACGTTTCATTTCGTTCTCTTTCGTTTTCTTTTCACCGCCACCGAGTGTCTTCAATTCCTGTTTTAGTGTCTTAGACTTGGATCGTAATTCATCATATCTACAAAGTTCCTTATTCCGGCGCAGCGATTTGATGGTCCTGCGCATATTCTCAAGCCGAAGTGACTCGCTCGCTTCGATCGCTGCCATGAGTTCAGCGCCAGTGCGGCTCGATACTTCGCCCGCTTCACCTTCGAGAAACCCGGCACGCCCGTTCCATGGCGCAATGATCGGACTCGGGGCGTACTCCTCAAGGAAGAAACGGCACAAGGTGTCCCGGTCGAGCACCGTCTTCAGATGGAAGCGCTCGTTCTCCCACCAGCCACGCGCCTTCGGGTCGGCCGCCTGCCCGCTGACGTGGTTCGCATCGGAGGAGATCAGACGTAGGACGCCTATCGCCTTCAGGTAGGAGGCCAGCGGAGTCGGCGCGCATCCGTCGAGCGTCAATGACTCAGACGTCGTCATAACGCCTCTTTCGCTCCTTGTCGGAGGCTCGCCAGTCGGCGATGCGCACCAGGGTTTCCATCCACGCGAGGCGGAACGGACCAAACCGGGCGAGAAGATCCCGTGTGCGCTCCGTCCAGCTCTCCCGTGTCACATCGTCCCATCCGAGCTCCATCACCGAGAGGGTGAGACCGCCGCCCTCCCACCGCTCCCCACCTCCCAGATTGAAGGGCTGCAACCGATCATCTTCCCACACCCCGCGTGCAAAGCGTGCGCCGGCTCGATCCTCATCCGATGGCGCACGCTCACGCGGCAAGGCGCGCAGGTTCATTCGGACCTTCCCGTGGTGGGCGGCGACGAGGTATGCAACGAGGTCGGCTTCCCGAGACCACTTCTCATGGGCGAGGAAGGCGAGCGCGGATGCGAGCTCATGGCGGAAGTATGACCGTTCGTGGCGCAGATTTTTCTTGTTCGTCTTGGCGAGAAGGCGGTCGGTCGGAAACTCGTGTGGATCGAGGCCCCGACGCATGGTGTCCTGGAACACCTCGTGCGCCTTGCCGAGATCGTGCCAACGGGCCGCTCGCACGATTGCGGCGCGGGTCTCGGAAGCGACTTCGAGCGCATCGCATAGCGCCTCCGCCTCTTGAGCGACATGACCGAGATGGGCGGAAAGGGACACCGGAACACCGAGTTCGCTGAGGGGATCTTCGTTGTGTCCATCCGCGTCGCCACCGGTATCGGGTGGCAGGCTCCGCAAGACCTCGGGGGGCGTCACGGGGTTTGGGATGTCCGCCAGACCACCGGTGAAGCCGGACTCCTCTCTGTAACCACCTGCCGCGACACCCACCAGCAGCGTGAGCCCCGGCCACAGGTCCTTTCTCAACCGCGTCCAGCCGGGCGGTACGCCTGGTTGCCGGTCCCCGCGCTGCCACTGGGGATCGCGCACGAACACCGGAGCGTTGTCCTTTTCACGTTTGGCTACCTTCTTGGACCATTTCCTCGCCACGTTGATCGGGACTGCGCAGAGCTCCTCACGCCGCGGGCGCGGAGGGTCGTCACCGATGGAGGAAAGATCGCGCCAGAAGACGTGAACATCGGTGTCGGCGGCATCGCGAACGTAGGGCGAGATGTCCACGTCGAAGCCCGTGAGATCCGGATCGGTGTCGAAGAGATCGTCGAAATCCTTCCGGCGGATGACCCGCCGCGGGGGATCGACGTCACTCGGCGCGGGGAGTGCCACCGGGGCGACGTTGGCGAGCCGCAACAAGTGCTGTCGAGCGGTGCTCATCTCTTCAACCGAGTAGGGAAGCGCGAGCTCCGCCGCGTCCTTGTCCTCTTGTCCGTCGAGAAGATCGATCCAGCGAACGTCGCCGCCATCCTCCAGTTCCGCGTAGCGGTTTGCACGGCCGAAGCGCTGCACCATGGAAGGCCAGGGCGCGAGCTCCGTGAAGAGGACCGCTGCGGAGACATCCACGCCCGCCTCCACCGCCTGGGTGGATACGACGATCAGATCCTTCGAGCCTTCGTCACTTTCCTTCCCGTTGACGGGGAGTTTGTCCGTCTCGCGCTGACGATCGGCGGGACGAAAACGCGCATGGACGAGAGCGAGCCCAGGCGCCGCTTCTCCCCGCCCATCGAGCCTCTCCACAAGTGCAGCATGGAGCGCTTGTGCTCGCGCCACCCGGTTGACAATCGCCAACGTCATACGGCCGGCCTGGTGCGCGTCGAGCACCGAATCCGCGAGCTGGCCGACATAGGCGGCGATGTCGGCAGCCCTGGCGGTGGCCGGCGCCGCATTCTCACGGCTCAGGGTCTTCCTCGCGGTCGCGAGCCGCCAAAGCCGAGCATCCTCCCGCCGCGGAACGACCTTCCGAAGCCGGTCATCCTCCGCCGCCGGCGGAGAGTAATCCACGGTCCGGAGCCACGTCGGATCGAGTGTCGCGGAGATCCACAGGCTGCGTGCCGGACGGCCCGACGGGCATCCGTTCCGTCCGGCGCGAGTGGCTTCGCATCGCCGAAACGCTTCGAACTGGGCCGAGGTTGCGCGTCCCGCGCCCATCAGCTGCACTTCGTCAAACACCCACTGCGTGTCTTCGTGGAGAAGCGCGAACTCCATCGGCCAGACGGCACGCGAAGAAGCGTAGCCGCGCATGAGCGCGCGGCTCAGCAGCATGTCTTGTGTTCCGACGATGACCGCGGGCCGTTCAGGGTGGTCGAGCCAGCGCGCCGACTCGACACCACCCATGAGCACGTGGACATCCTCGGGCGGGGGGAGCACGTCGTCTTCGTCTACTTCAGTTTGCTTCAACCTCTCGAACCATTCCTTGACCGACCGGGCGGTCTGATCGACCAACGTGCGCATCGGCAGGCACCAGACAAGCCGTCTCGGCGTCGTCTCGGGCGCCCGCATCCGGTGTACTGCCCAGCCAAGGGTAACGGCGGCCGTTTTCCCCGAACCTGTCGGCGCGATCAGAATCTCCGGCCACTCGTGCACCGTGAAGGTGTGTTGCCAAGTGTCGGGGTGCACCCCTTTTCCGAATACGATTCGATAGACACCGGCACTGTCCATATGTGTTTTCTAACTCATCAGCTCGCGGATTGGAACATATTCCGTAGCTCCCCTGCGATGGGGGGGAGCGGCGACCGCTTGGGCTTGCCATCTCGTCACTCATGCCTGTCACTTGGCTTCGGACGCCGGACCTCAATTTCCAGAGTGGGCCAGTTGAAGCCAATGTCGCGCGGATTGGCATACCGACCGTTCACCACCCGCGCACACGGTTGGCGACGGAAGGCGCTCGGTCATGGCGGCCACCATGTCGGCGTCTGCCATCATGTGGTGGAGACCCCTGCGAGAGATCTCACGTCCCAGGGCAGTCGAGGCATACCGTGCGGCGCGCGTTTCGTGTCCCTGGATGGCGAGAGCCTTGTCGAACGGATCGTGCAGCCAAGCCAGCAAGATGTCTTCCGATCGATTTCAGCATCGAACTGTCAATTCACCATGGTGCGGTCCAACGCCGCTCCCGATGCATATCATGTCCGGCCAGCCGCCTCCCGATGAGGCGCAGATGGTGCCGCCGCTCAGGATTGAACTGAGGACCTCACCCTTACCAAGGGTGCGCTCTACCACTGAGCTACGGCGGCCTTGAAAGCGGCGGGGAACCTGCCACAGTGGCCGCGGCTAGGCAAGTGTGGCGGGTGGATGGCGAAGGGCGGCGCGACGAACAAGGGTAAGGACGCGGCTACGGAGCGGGCCGAGAGGCTGGCGGTTGCGCTGCGCGCCAATCTGAAGCGGCGTCGCAGCCAGGCGCGGGCGCGCCGCGATGCGGCCGCAGCGCGCCGGGACGGCGAGGGCTAAGCGCCTTTGCCAGGCTAGGCGCCGTTCGAGTCTGGAGCAGAGCCTTTGGACAGCATCCGGATCGTGGGCGGGGCGCCGCTGGAAGGCGAGATCGCCATCGCCGGGGCCAAGAACGCGGCGCTGAAGCTGATGGTGGCGTCGCTGCTGGCCGAGGCGCCGCTGGAACTGGACAATGTGCCGCAGTTGGCCGATGTGGCGGCGCTGGCCCGGGTGCTGGAGGAGGTCGGCGTCGCCATCGCCCAGGGTGACTCCCGCATGATACTACAGGCGCAGGCGGTCCGCTCCACCACGGCGCCTTACGCGCTGGTGCGCAAGATGCGCGCCTCGGTGCTGGTGCTGGGGCCGCTGCTGGCCCGCTGCGGCCAGGCGCGGGTGTCGCTGCCCGGCGGCTGCGCCATCGGCCAGCGTCCGCTGGATTTGCACGTCATGGCCCTGGAGGCGCTGGGCGCGACCATCCGGCTGGAAGATGGCTATCTGGCCGGGCGGGCGGCGGGCGGCCTGCGCGGCGCGGCCATCGCCTTTCCCCGCGTTTCGGTCGGCGCCACCGAACAGGCCATGATGGCCGCCACCCTGGCCCGGGGCGAAACCCAGCTGGACAACGCCGCCTGCGAGCCGGAAATCGCCGATCTCGCCCGCTGCCTCAACGCCATGGGCGCCGATATCCGGGGCGCCGGCACGCCCAGGGTGCGCATCGCCGGGGTGGGGCGGCTCGGCGGCGCGGCCCATCGCGTGCCGCCCGACCGCATCGAGACCGGCACCTATGCCATGGCGGCGGCGGCCACCGCCGGCGAGGTGGAACTGCTGGGCGCCGATGCTGCCCAGCTGGGCGCCGCCCGCCAGGCGCTGGCGGCGGCCGGCGTCGCGCTGACGGCCTCGCGGCGCGGCCTGGCGGTGCGGCGGGCGGGGAAGGCGCTGGCCGCAGTCGATATCCGCACCGCCCCCTGGCCCGGTTTCGCCACCGATCTTCAGGCCCAGTTCATGGCCCTGATGGCTATCGCCGAGGGACGCTCGCTGATCCGCGAGGACATTTTCGAGAACCGCTTCATGCATGTGGCAGAGCTGGGGCGCATGGGGGCCGAGATTCGCGTCGCTGGCGGGCTGGCGGCGGTGACAGGGCGCGCCCGCCTGCGCGGGGCACCGGTGATGGCGACCGATCTGCGCGCCTCGGTGTGCCTGGTGCTGGCCGCCCTGGCGGCCGAGGGGGAAACCACGGTTCACCGCGTCTATCATCTCGACCGCGGCTATGAGCGGCTGGTGGACAAGCTGGCCGCCTGCGGCGCCACCATCGCGCGCCGGAAGGGGCGGAAGGAGCGGAAGGGGGGGCGATGCTGCGCTTGAAGGCGGCGGACGACGACGATCTGGAGGTGTTTGCGGCCGTGCTCCAGGACGCGCCGATGCCGCTGGCCGAGGTCGCCTTTCTGGAACGGGAACGCCGCTTCGCCGCCCTGCTGCGCCGCTTCTGCTATGAGCGCGAGCGGGGCGGAAAGGCCGCCGGGGACGGCCTGATGCAGGTGGAATGCGCGCTGATGTTCGACCATGTCGCCGCAGCCTCCGCCTGGGAGCTGGGGGGGCTGGGCGGTGCCGGCGAGGCGGCGCTGCTGACCGTGGTGAGCGAAGACAAGCCAGCGGGGGGCGTTTCCATCGCCCTGGTCTTCCACGGCGGCGGCCTGATCCGCCTGGAGGCGGAACGGGTGGCGGGCCGCCTGGCGGATATCGGCCAGCCGCGCCCGGCCGAGGAGCGCCCGCGCCACCGCCCGCCGGTGTAGGCGACGGGGTGGCGATGGGCGCGGGCGGGAAGACCGATGAGGGCGAGGCGGACGCGCGGGGGGACGGGGACGAGAGCGCGAAGATCGTCGCGGTCGATCTCGACGACCGGCTGGTGGTACGGCGCAGCGCCGAGGTGGAACACGAGCTGGCGGTGGCCATCTTCGACCTGGTGGAAGCCAACCGCTTCCAGCCTGCCGGCCTGCCACCCGGCCCCTATCGGCTGCGCCTTGCCATTCGCGACGGGCGCAGCCTGATCTTCGATATTCGCGACGCCGGCGACCGGCCCCTGGGCGAGGTGGGGCTGGCGCTGAACGCCTTTCGCCGCCTCGTGAAGGACTATTTCACCGTCTGCGAAAGCTATTATCAGGCGATCCGCAACGCGCCCGCCGCCCGCATCGAGGCGCTGGACATGGGCCGGCGCGGTCTCCACAACGAAGGGGCCGAGCTGCTGAGCGAGCTTCTGGCCGGGCGCGTCGCCATCGACGACGACACCGCGCGGCGCCTGTTCACGCTGCTCTGCGTGCTCCACATCCGGGGCTGACAGGGATGCTGCGCGCGCCGGGCGCGGTGCTGTTCGCCTGCAACGCCAACGCCGTCCGCTCGCCCATGGCCGAAGGGTTGATGAAGAGCCTGCACGGCCACCATGTGTTCGTCGATTCCGTCGGCGTGCGGGGGTCCGACACGCCCAACCCGTTCATGGTGCAGGCGATGGACGAGATCGGCATCGACATGACGCGCCACCGGCCCAAGACCTTCGACGATATCGAGGATGGCGGCGAGAGCTACGATCTGGTGATCACCCTTTCGCCCGAGGCGCAGCACCGGGCGGTGGAGCTCACCCGCTTCGCGGCCCTGGAGGTGGAATACTGGCCGACCTTCGATCCCGCCTTCGCCGAAGGCCATCGCGAGGCGGTGCTGGAAGCCTTCCGCCAGGCGCGCGAGCATCTGCGGCGGCGCATCGAGGAACGCTTTCCAGTTCAGCGCCTGTCCGACGTCTGAGGGGGCGCTATGCCGGGGCGGCCTGGCGTTTGGAAGCGAGCCTGTCACCGACCGTGGAGAGGCGCTCGCCCAGGGCGTCCATGGAACTGCGCGCCAGAAAGCCGATCGCAAAGCCGATCACCAGGACGACGAAGGCGAACAGGCAGGCCAGGGGGCTGGTCGTAATCAATGCGAGCAGCAGCCTCAGCTTCAGCCGGACGACCGTTGCGGCAACCTTTGCGTCGTCCGATATTTCGATGCGGCCGAACAATCTTTCGCCGATCCGGCGCGGCAGGAGCACCGCCACCGTCAATCCGAACAGGAGAAGCCAGGGTGTGAACGGGAGATAGGCCACATCGGCCAGGCCGGCCAGGGCCGTCCGCACAGCAGGCGTCACGCGGGAATCCCTGGCCCAGCGGACAGCCTCGCAACCGGCCCGGACGCGGAATTCGTGCGTCCCCCACATCAGGCACCAGCAGAGCAGCGCATATATGGCCAAGCCTGCGGCGATATAGCCGAGTTTGATCAGGACGGGCTCAGTCATCGCTCTCGCCTCCGGGTGGGCCATTCTGTGCTAAGCGCCGTATCTCCAAGACGAGACGGCGCAGGTAGTCGTTCCGGAACATCTGCCTGAATCCGAGAAATGCCAGCCAGAGAGCAACGCCGATTGCGATCACGAACACGCTGATCGCGATCACGGCCACTACAAAAACGGTTGTGTCCTCGCGCGCGAAGCTGACGATGGCAAGGCCGACATCGGGCCATGTCGTCCCTTGCGGGACAGTGTCTCCGAGACCGGGCGACGACATGAAGCACCCCTGCGCGGCACCAGCGGCCCCGTAGCGACGTTCGCAACTGTCCATGCCGCTTCACGGGTTGGTATGTGACCCCAGATGCAGGCGACATGCAAGGCAGAAACGGGGCGCCCCTGGGCGCGTCGGCGGTCGCGGCGGCAGCCCAAGGCTGCCGCAACCCGTTCCACGGGGTGTCGAGAGGGTGTCATGCAGCAGCCGTGCAGCAGCCCTGCGGCAGGTTTGCGACAGCTTGCGGACAGGCTGGCGTCATCCGTGCCATGCTCGGTGCCCGCGGGCCGGGACGGGTGGGTTTCGGGCCGGCGGCGGCGGAGTCAGGGGGGTAGCATGACGCAGCAATTGCTGGACGGCGGCCTGTTCAGGGGCGCCATGGCGGGGCTGGTGGAGGGGGCGCTGGCCTTTCGCAGGCGCGAATACCGCCCCGGCAGCCCGATGGCGCGGCTGGCGCGGGGGCAGAAGCCGCCGGTGCTGGCGGTGGCGTGCAGCGATTCGCGCACGGATCCGGAGACGATCTGTGGCGTTCCTCCGGGCACGATCTTCATGCTGCGCAACATCGCCAATCTGGTGCCGCCCTATGGCGACGGCCCCGGCCACAGCGTGCGGGCGGGGCTGGAATACGGCGTCAAGGCGCTGGGCGTGGCGGATATCGTCGTCTTCGGCCACAGCCACTGCGGCGGCATCCGGGCGGCGATCGACAGCGTGTGCGGCAGCGCGGGCGATTTCGCGTGCGTCGGTTCCTGGATCGCCTCCGCGCTGCCGGCCTGCCGGCGGGTGCTGGCCGAGCTGGAAGGGGATGAGGCGCGGCTGCGGCAGGCCGCCGCCCTGGTGGAACGGCAGGCGATCCTGGATTCCCTGGCCCATCTCAAGGCCTATCCCTGGGTCGGCGAGCGCCTGGCCGCCGGCGAACTGGCCGTGCATGGCTGGTGGTTCGACCTGGATGGCGGGCGGCTATGGGCAACCCATCCGCAGACCGGCGCCTTTCTGCCCTTCGAGGCTGCCTGAGCGCAGCGGCGGACCGGGGCAGCGCGGCGCCGCCGGGCCGGAAGGCTGTCAGCCGGCGGCCAGGGCGGCCAGGGCGTCTTCCTGGCTGGTGTGGATGGCGATGATCTTGTCGAAGCCGCTGATCTCGAAGATTTCGCGGATGGCGGGCGACACCGAGCACAGGGCGAATTTGGCGTCCCGGTCCCACAGCGTCTTGGCGGTCAGCAGCACGGCGCGCAGGCCGGCGCTGCTGATATAGGTGAGACGCTCGAAATCCATGACGACGATGCGGTCGTCATCGGCGATCGAGGAGCGCACCGCCTCTTCGAATTCCAGCACATTGGCACCGTCGATGCGCTCGTTCGCCCAGGCGATCAGCGCGCCGTCTTTGCGTTCGGTCTTCAATTCCATGGTTGTCGTCTCCCGCTGCCCCCGAGGGCCTAGTCCTTATCCGGCATCACGACAAACTCGGGATAGGCCTCGATGCCCAGTTCCGCCACGTCCTGGCCCAACTCTTCGATCCGCGCTTCGACGCGGCCGCCGACGGTGCGGTCGATGATCCACCATGCCAGCAGCGAGCTGCCGAAGGCAAAGGCGCCAATGGAGACGACGCCGATCAGCTGCACGACGAAATCGCCGCCGGCCGCGATGCAGACGGCCAGCGTGCCCCAGATGCCGGCGAACAGATGGGCGGGGACGGCCCCGACCACATCGTCGATCTTCAGCCGGTCCAGAACCTTGAGGCCGACGACGACCAGGCCGCCGCCGACGGCGCCGATGACGATGGCCCAGAAATGCTGGTCGATGTCGGGGCCGGCGGTGATCGCCACCAGGCCGCCGATGGCGCCGTTCAGGCTGGCCAGCAGGTCGATTCGGCCCAGCACCGGGCGCGAAAGGGCGATGGCGGCCAGGAAGCCCGCCGCCGCCGCCAGATTGGTGTTGGCGAGGATGTTGCTGATGGCGATCGCATCCGGCACGCTGGAGAGCGCGAGCTGGGAGCCGCCGTTGAAGCCCATCCAGCCGAACCAGAGGATGAAGACGCCCAGCGTCACGGCCGGCACGTTGGAGGGCGGGGTGGGCCGGACGCTGCCGTCAGGGCGGAATTTGCGCCGCCTGGCGCCGATGACGAGCGCGCCCGCCAGCGCCGCCCAGCCGCCGGTGGAATGGACCACGGTGGAGCCGGCGAAATCCTGGAAGCCCATCTGGGCGAGCCAGCCGCCGCCCCAGGTGGAGGCGCCCACCAGCGGATAGATGACGGCGGTGAGGATCAGCACGAACAGGAAGAAGGACCACAGCTTCACCCGTTCGGCCAGGGTGCCGGAGACGATGGAGGCGGTGGTGGCCACGAACACCATCTGGAAGAACCAGTCCGACATGGTGGCGTAGCCGCTTTCGACGATGGCCGCCTTGACGTCTTCCTGGCCGCTCAGCAGCGCGATTTCGGCATCGGTGGTCTCGTAGAGCAGGGTCAGCGTGCCGAACCAGCCGCCCTCTTCGACGCCGACATACATGATGTTGTAGCCGATCAGGTAGAAGGCCATGCAGGCGATGGCGTAGAGGCCGACATTCTTGAGGCAGATGACCGAAGCGTTCTTGGTGCGCACCGAGCCGGATTCGAGCATGGTGAAGCCGGCGCACATCCACATCACCAGCGCCCCCCAGATCAGGAAGCCGAAGCTGTTCAGCACGAAGCCGGTTTCGCCGCCGATGGCGGCGCTGGCCTCGCCGGTGGAAAGCACCAGCAGCAGGGCGGCGGCGAGAGCGCCACCCACCAGCCGCTGCCGGCGCCGGGAAGTGCCGGATATGGTCGTTGCCGTCGTCATCGCTGCTTCACTGCCTCCCCCTGGACATTGCGCGTGGCGCAAGTTCAAATTCATATCCCATCGCCATCGCGGCGGGCCAACATACCGGCAAAATCGCCCTTGGCAAGGGGGGTCGAGTCCGGGAAATCGGCCCCCGGGAGATCGGAATTAAGAGGCGGCTTCCAGCAGGCGCTTTCTGGCGTCGCTGAAGCCTTGCAGGGAGCCTTCCAGGCGGAAGGGCTCGCCGCCGCCGGCGGGTTCCGCCTCTATGTGCAGGACAGCGCCGGCCTGGAAGCTGGCCACGGTGGTGGGGTCCAGGTCGCCTTCGGCGATGCAGCCTTCGGGCAGGCAGGTCTGGAAGGCCAGGGCGATGCCGGTCAGCTCGTCGGCGCGCAGGCGCAGACCGTCCTGGAGCAGCAGGCCGAAGGGGGCGAGCACCACCGCCACCAGATCGTCGTCCTCGCCGGACGGCAGCAGGGTGACGGTCAGCAGCGGGCTGCTCTGGCCGCTTTGCTCGTCCTGCCAGACGAAGCGCTGTTCCATGGCGCATTGGCGGACGGTCTCGCCGTCGGCGGTCTGGCCGGTGGAACAGGCTACGGTCCAGCTGCCATAGGTCTCCGAAAAGGAGCTGGGAGCGGAGATCTGGGCCTGGAGGGGGCCGCTCCCCAGCAGCACCGCCAGCCATGCCGCGGCGGCGGGCAAGAGGACGGGGCGGGGCGTCAAAAGCGCACACTCAGGCTCATATTGCCGCCCAGGTCGCGGTTGTCGCGGCCGGCGGTGCCGTAGCTCAAGGCACCCTGGAGGGCGTAACGGCCCTGGTCCCACTGGAAGGCGCCGCCCAGCTGGGCGCGCAGCCAGGTTTCCTCCGGCTCCGATATCAGCGGCACCCCGGCAACATCGACCCGGGTCTGGGAGGAGAAGGCGCGCTCGACATCCAGCGAGGCGAACAGGCGCCCGTTGCCCATGGGAGGCTGGGCTTCCATGCCCAGGCCGGCGCGCCCGACCAGGCTGCGGCCCTTCTTCAGCGAGATGCGGCTGCCCACGGCGTCGGTGAAGTCGTCCATGTCCACCCTGGTGCTGACCAAGCGGGCGCGGGGCACCAGGGCCACGGCGCGGCGACCGTCGCCGAAGGTCGCCAGGCGGCGCCCGGCCTCGATGGCGAGGGCGTAGCCGGCGCCGGTGGCGCCGGACTTCATGACACCGCGCCGCTCGGAGGTCAGGTCGGCCTCGTGCCATGTGCCCTGAAGCTGGCCGTCGAGATAGGTGCCGTCACCCGACTTCCACGAGGCCGAAAGGCCGAAGCCGGTGCCCCGGGTCTCGATCTTGCCTTCGCTCCACGCCAGGTCGGCGGAGATGCGGCGGTGGTGGACGAAGATGCCCACCACCGGGCCATCGTCCGCCAGCGGCATTTCGATGCCGGCGCGGACGCCGTAGCGGCGATAATCGTAGGCGATATCGGAGGAGGGGACGGAGCTGGCGATGGCGGTGGCGCGGGAGGCGTTCCAGGCGCCATCCCCCGCTTCCACCAGCGCCCAGGCGCCGTTCGCGTTGCGCTCTGCCGCCATGCGCTCGCTGCGCGTCGGCAGGGCGTTCAGGCCCAGCAGGAGCGACGGCATGGCCTCATAGACCCGCGCCCGGGGCGCGAAATCGCGCACCACGCGGATGCCGCCGCGGGGATCCCGCACCACGCCGAGGTCGTAGGGGCCGGAAGGAGTCGAGGCGGTGGTGTTCAAATCGCCCAGCAGGATCGCCTCGCCGCCATCGGCCGGCTGGAACCGCACCTGCGCGCGCCCGCCGGGGGCGACGATGCGGCCCTGGATGCGATCGACGCCCTCGCCCGCCATCTCGTCGGGGTTCTCCCGCAGCACGACGACGACGGCGCCTTCGGTGCTGGAGACGGCGACATCGTCGATGCCGCGGATGCGGCCTTCGGGGCCGATCTGGAAGGTTCCGCCCCGGTCCACGACCACGCGCCCGACGGCGCCGTTCAGGACGAGCATGCTGCCGGTGTCCTCGAGGCCGACCGGGGTCGCCACGCGCACGGTGCCGGCGACATTGCCGCCTGCGGCCACCGTGACGCGGTGGACGCCTGTGCCCTGGGCGAGAACGTCGCCGGCCAGGGTGCCGGCCAGATTCGCGGTCAGATCGCCGCTGGCGCTGCGGATGGCGACACCTTCGATGCCGGCGAGGCGCCCGCCGGCGGCCACCGTCACCACGCCGCCGCGATCCAGGCGCACCTGCCCGGCCGTGCCGGCCACAGCCACCGTGCTGGCGGCCAGATGGACGGTGCCGGTCACGCTGCCGCCTGCGGCCACCGTCACCGTGTGATCGCCTGTGCCGCGGCCCAGGATATCGCCCGTCACCGTGCCGGAGACGATGGCGTTCAGGGCGCGCTCCCCGATCAGGTCGCCGTCGATCATGCCGCCTGCCATCACACGCAGCGTCAAGTCGCCGCCCTGGGCGCGAATGTCGCCAGTGGCCGCGCCCGCCATCGTCACCGACAGGCCGCCCGCCGCGCTGCGGATCGCCTCGCCTTCGATGCCGGTCAACCTGCCGCTGGCGGCCACCGTCACGGCGCCGCCGCTGCTGTAGAGAAGACGACCGATGCTGCCTGCCACCGTTATCGGGCTGGCGTCGTGGACGGTGCCGGTGACAACGCCGCCTGTCATCACATTCAGCATCAGGGCGCCATCGCCCTGGGCGCGGACGTCGCCCGCCACCCGACCCGCCACCGTTGCCACCAGGTCGCCGGCGCCATCGGAGACGATGGCGTTGCCCGAAGTGGCGCTCACGCGCCCGCTGACGCCCACGGTCACCGCGCCGCCATCGAGCAGGTAGATGCCCGCGCTGTCACCGCCGGTGACGGTGCCCATCACCATGACCTGCCGGGCCGGCAGGTTGCCGTCGGCGTCGGCCGCGCTGGCGAGCTGGATGCCGGTCAGGCCGCCGGTGACGCTGGCGCCTTCGGCCACCGTCACCGCCACGGCCCCGCCTTCGCCGTCGGCCAGCACACCGACGCCGGTGTCGCCCCGGGCCGTGACGGCGCCGCCGTCGATGGCGATGGACACGGTGCCGGCGGAACTGCCTATGGCCTGGATGCCGTGGGCCTGGGCGCCACCTGCCGTGACGGTGCCCGATGTCATGCGGATGGCAAGGGCGCCGCTGCCGCTGTGGAGGGCCTGGATGCCGTGGGCCTCGTCGCCCGTGGTGGCGATGGCGCCGCCGGTCATGGCGATGGTGAGGGCGCCGCTGCCGCGGTGGAGGACAGCCACGCCGTCGGAGCCTTCGCCAGCGGTGGCGATCTCGCCCGCCATGGCGACGGTGAGAGCGCCGTCACCGGCGAGAGCGGCGCGGACGCCCGAGGCGGCGGCGCCCGCGGTGGCGACGGTGGCGCCGTCAGCGATGGCGACAGTGAGGGCGCCGGCGCCGGCATGGTCGCCATAGACAGCGTGGGCGCCATCGCCCTGGGTGGCGACGGAGCCTCCGTCCACGGTGACGGAGACGGTGCCGGCGGTGCCGGTGTGCTCGGCGAAGATGGCGTGGGCCTGGTCGCCTTCGGTGGTGGCGGCGACGCCGGTCACACGCAGGGCGATGTTGCCGGTGTTCTCGTGGCGGGCCTGGACGGCGTAGGCGCCGCCGACGCCCTGGGTGGCGATGGCGCCGCCGTCGATGGCGATGTCGATGTCGCCGACGCCGGTGCCAGCGACGAACTCGTTGCAGCGACCGTCGGCGTCGGTGCCGGCGCAGGTCTGCTGGATCAGGCCGAAGACGCCGCGGGCGTGGGCGCCGAAGGTGTTAATGGTGGCGCCGGTGACGGAGATGGCGATGTTGCCGGTGCCGATGTCGTCGGGATCGACGGTGCCGTCGTCGCTGTCGGCGCCGCTGTCGCCGCGATGGAGCGCCCAGATACCGTGGGAGTCCTCGCCCTGGGAGTCCTCGCCCTCGGTGGCGACGAGGCCGGTTTCGATGGTGCCGCCGGTGACGACGATGGAGATGCCGCCGCCACCCGGCGTGACGACGGTTTCGCTTCCATGGCGCTCGCGCAGGGAGAGGGTTCTGCCGGTGTGGATGGCGTAGATGCCCTGGGCTTCCGCGCCCCAGGTCTTGATGTCGCTGTCGGTAGCGCGGATGCGGATGTCGCCATGGCCCTCATGGCTGGCATGGATGCCCCGGGCATTGAAGCCGGTGGGGATGTTCCCCTCGGTTCTGCTTCTCTCCGCTATCCGGTCCGAGTAACAGGTGCGGCGCTCAGCCGCCGTGGACATGCCCTGGCAGGCGGCGACATCCGCGGCCTGGATCGCGTTCTGGGCCAGGAAGTGACGGCCGTTCCAGATGGCGATATCGGAGCCCCCGCCGCCGCTGAACGGGCGGGAGTTCGTGTCGTCGGGGTCGTAATCGGGGTTGCGGACGGGGAGATAGACGACGCTGTAGGGGCGCAGTTCGGCCACCAGCCCTGGGAAGCGCTCCTTATCACGCACGTAAACGTTGATGAACCGGGGCGAGTTCGGGTCGCCGGAGTCGTAATCGGGGTTGGGGATCGAGGGTCTGGAGGGGTCGAAGTTGAGGAACTGGAGCGAGGTCGGGTCGTCGGGGTCGTAATCGGGGTTGGGGATCCGGGGTCCGGTGGGGTCGAATTCGGTCGGCAGCTGAGATGGGGTGGAGACGGTGATGGCCTCTATGGGCACGATGCCGCCGGTGGCGAGGGTGTAGCCCTCCACGGTGACGGCGATATGGCCGCGGGCGGCGGCGCGGGTGTATTGGGCCCGGACCGCGTCGGCGCTGTCGCCGCGGGTTGCGACCAGCGGACGGACGCGGTCGGCGCGGTCGCGTTCGGTCTCGATCAGGTTGACGACCACCGCGCCCCGGGCGCGGTAGGTGGTGCCGGGATCGTCGCCCTCGCCCTCCACGAAGATGTAGGAGCCTTGCTGCCAGGCATAGATGCCGTGGGCGTAGTCGCCGGTGGTGCGCACCGAGATGTTGCGGACGTCGATGCCGGCCCGACCCTCGCCGTGGTGTTTGGCGTGGATGCCGTAGGAGTCCTCGCCGGTGATGAAATCGGCGGCGTTGCCGGTGGTGAAGATGCCCTGGCCGTAATCGGTCGGTGAAGGATGGAAGGTGGTGCCGGCGGCAGGGCCGGGAATCCCGGAGACAGCGGAGACGTAGATGCTGACATCGCCGATGCCTTCGTGGAAGGCTTCGATGCCGGGGACGAAATCGTCCACGACGACGATCTGGGGATTGTTGACGGCGATGACGCGGTCGTAGCGATCGGCGCGGCCGTAGCGACAATAGATACTATAGTGAGGGCTTTCCGTGATGCCTTCGCCGAAGGCCCGCAAGGTTCTACGTATCTCTTCCGAGTCGCGGACGACGGTGCCGTCGACCTCGACGATGACCGGCGTGATGCCGATGTTGGTGCATACCCGGGAGTCCTGGGCGGCCGCCTGCCCGGTGTCGAGGGCGAGGACCAGGGCGGCGGCGAGGGCGCCCGGCAGCAGCCAGCGGGGCGCGAGCATGGCGCGGGTATGTGGGGCGCCAGCGTGTGGCCTGCCCATGTGAGAATCGTGAGAATCCCGGCGCGACTGCAACGACATCTACCCCCCCCCCCCCGCAATGCGGGGCCGTGGATTGCCCGTAGCGAGGGGGCATATGCACCGGTGAGGGGCCGGCGTCAAGCGAAAGTGACGACTTTATGAGGGGCTTTGTGAGGGATTTCGTTGCACCCGCGGGCGGGCTTGCGGCCCGATGGCGGGCCTGGCGGGGGCGGCAGTGGGCAAAGGGCGCGGGCGGCGCGGCGGAGTTCGGGGGCATCCGTGGCTGGATTGCGCCGGGGCGGCGCGGCCGGTCAGTCGGTGAGATCTTTCCAGAAATCTTTGACTCGGGCGAAGAAGCCCTCGGATTCGGGGTGGTGGCCGCCAGCCTGGTCGAATTCCTGTAGCAGCTCCTTCTGGCGCGCCGTCAGGTGGACCGGGGTTTCCACCACGGTTTCCACGATCATGTCGCCACGGGCGGCGCCGCGCACGCCGGTCATGCCCTTGCCGCGCAGGCGGAACTGGCGCCCGGTCTGGGTGCCGGGCGGGATGTGGATCTTGGCGAGCTTGCCCTCGATGGTGGGCACGTCGATGTTGCCGCCCAGGGCGGCGGTGGCGATCTTGATCGGCACCGGGCAATAGACGGTGGCGCCATCGCGCCGGAACAGCGGGTGGGGGGCGACGGTCAGCACGATGTAGAGGTCGCCGGCCGGGCCGCCACGCACCCCCGCCTCGCCCTCGCCGGAGAGGCGGATCCTCATGCCCTCGTCAACGCCGGGGGGGACGGTGACGTTCAGCGTTCGCTCTTTCTGCACCCTGCCGGCGCCGCCGCAGGCGCGGCAGGGATCGCGGATCACCCGCCCGGCGCCGCCGCAGGCGGGGCAGCTGCGCTCGATGGAGAAGAAGCCCTGCTGGGCGCGCACCTTGCCGTGGCCGCCGCAGCTGGCGCAGGTGGCGGTGGCCTTGGGATCGTCGGCGCCGGAACCGTTGCAGGCCTGGCAGGCCAGCGCGGTGGGCACGCGGATGCGGGCCTGTTTGCCGGCGAAGGCCTCTTCCAGGGCGATCTCCATGTTGTAGCGAAGATCGGCGCCGCGCTGGCCGCCATCGCGCCGGCGACGGCGGGCGCCGCCCATGAACTCGCCGAACAGGTCGTCGAAGACGTCCGCAAAATCGGCGCCGAAATCGGGGCCGGGGCGGGGGCCGGCGGCGCCTTCGAAGGCGACGTGGCCGAAGCGGTCGTAGGCGGCGCGCTTGGTCTCGTCTTTCAGCACCTCGTAGGCTTCGCCGATCTCCCGGAACCTGGCCTCGGCCTCGGCATCGCCAGCGTTGCGGTCCGGATGGCAGGCCATGGCCAGCTTGCGATAGGCCTTTTTAATGGTGTCGGCGTCGTCGCCGCGCTGGACCCCCAACACCCGGTAGAAATCGCGTTTCGCCATGATCGCTGGACGTCCTGGCGCGGGCGCGGGTCGTGGCCTCGGCGCCGGTCAGGCGCGTCCGCTTTTCTTGTCGTCATCGACCTCTTCGAACTCGGCATCGACCACCTTTTCGCCGCCCTCGCCTTCCGGACCCGCCTCCTGCTGCGCCTTATAGGCCGCCTCGCCCATCTGCATGGAGGCCTGGACCAGCGCCTGGCTGCGGGACTGGATGGCGTCCACATCCTCGCCTTCGGCGGCCGTCTTCAGCTCGGCCATGGCGGTCTCGATGGCGGCTCGGGCGTCTGGCTGGAGCTTGTCGCCGTGCTCGTCCAGCTGCTGGCGGGTGGTGTGGAGCAGGGCGTCGGCCTGGTTGCGGGCCTCGACCAGCTGGCGGCGCTTGCGGTCTTCCTCGGCGTGGCTTTCGGCGTCCTTCACCATGCGCTCGATGTCGTCGTCGGAAAGGCCGCCGGAGGCCTGGATGCGAATCTGCTGTTCCTTGTCAGTGGCCTTGTCCTTGGCGGAGACGTTGACGATGCCGTTGGCGTCGATGTCGAAGGTGACCTCGATCTGCGGCAGGCCGCGCCGGGCGGGAGGGATGCCGACCAGGTCGAACTGGCCCAGCAGCTTGTTGTCGGCCGCCATCTCGCGCTCGCCCTGGAAGACGCGGACGGTGACCGCGGTCTGGTTGTCGTCGGCGGTGGAGAAGATCTGGCTCTTGCGGGTGGGGATGGTGGTGTTGCGGTCGATCAGGCGGGTGAAGACGCCGCCCAGAGTCTCGATGCCCAGCGACAGGGGCGTGACGTCGAGCAGCAGCACGTCCTTGACCTCGCCCTGCAGCACGCCGCCCTGGATGGCGGCGCCGATGGCGACCACTTCGTCGGGGTTGACGCCCTTGTGGGGTTCGGCGCCGAAGAACTGCTGCACCTTTTCCTGTACCCTGGGCATGCGGGTCATGCCGCCCACCAGCACCACCTCGCCGATCTCGCCCGGCGAAAGGCCGGCGTCCTTCAGTGCCTTGCGACAGGGCGCCAGGGTCTGCTCGACCAGGTCGCCCACCAGGGCTTCCAGCTTGGCGCGGGTGAGCTTGATGGCGAGATGCTTGGGACCGGAGCGGTCGGCGGTGATGAAGGGCAGGTTGACTTCGGTCTGCATGGCGCTGGAAAGCTCGATCTTGGCCTTCTCGGCCGCTTCCTTCAGCCGTTGCAGGGCCAGCTTGTCGCCGCGCAGATCGATGCCGTTCTCCTTGCGGAACTCGTCGGCCAGATAGTCCAGCACGCGCTTGTCGAAATCCTCGCCGCCCAGGAAGGTGTCGCCGTTGGTGGATTTCACCTCGAAGACGCCATCGCCGATCTCCAGCACCGAGACATCGAAGGTGCCGCCGCCCAGATCGTAAACGGCGACGGTGCCCGATTCCTTCTTGTCGAGGCCATAGGCCAGGGCGGCGGCGGTGGGTTCGTTGATGATGCGCAGCACGTCCAGGCCGGCGATGCGCCCGGCATCCTTGGTGGCCTGGCGCTGGCTGTCGTTGAAATAGGCGGGCACGGTGATAACCGCCTGGGAGACCGGGCCGCCGAGATGGGCCTCGGCGGTCTCCTTCATCTTCTGGAGGATGAAGGCGCTGATCTGGCTGGGGCTGTAACGCTCGCTCCTCGCCTCGACCCAGGCGTCGCCGTTATCGGCCTTGACGATGCGGTAGGGCACCAGCTCGGTGTCCTTGCGGGTCATGGGATCGTTGAAGCCGCGCCCGATCAGGCGCTTGATGGCGAACAGGGTCGCTTCCGGGTTGGTGACCGCCTGGCGCTTGGCGGCCTGGCCTACCAGGCGCTCGCCATCGTCGCTGAAAGCGACCATGGACGGCGTGGTGCGGGCGCCTTCCGCGTTTTCGACCACGCGGCCGCTGCCGCCTTCCATGACCGCGATACAGGAATTGGTGGTGCCGAGATCGATGCCGATAACTTTGCTCATGCCGCTCCTTCTCCTGGCTGGCGCCCGTGGAGACCCCCCTCACGCGCCCCTCATGCACCTTGTGTGATATAAGGCCGGCGGCGCGGCGCGCAAGGGCGGGTGGCAACTCCCGCCGCCGCGCCCGGGGCTGGCCGCTGGCGTTCAGTCCTCCGCCGGCGGCGGGGCGGGAGCTTTGGCCACCGCCACCATGGCGGGCCGCAGCAGGCGCCCGTGGATGGTGTAGCCGTCGCGCAGCACCTGGGCCACCGCGCCCGCTTCGGTCCGGTCGGTCTCCTGTTCGAACATGGCCTGATGCAGATTGGGGTCGAAGCGCGCGCCGGCCGCCACTACCCGTTCGATGCCGTGGCGCTGGAACACCGTGTCCAGCTCCTTCACGGTGAGTTCCACGCCTTCCACCAGGCCCTGTTCGGCGCCCGCCTCCAGGGCGCGGCGCAGATTGTCGGCCACCGCCAGCATGTCTTCGGCGAAGCGGCGCGAGGCGAAGCGGGCGGCATCCTCGCGGTCTTTGAGGGCGCGCTTGCGGACATTGTCGGTTTCGGCCAGCGCCCGCAGCAGGCGGTCGTTGAGGCTGGCGAGCTCGGCCTCGAGTTCGGCGATGCGGTCCTGGGGAGTAGCGTCCTCCCCGGTGCCCCCCCCGGCGTCCTCCCCGGTATCCTCTGGGGTAGCCTCGCCGGCAGCGGCAGCCTCGGCGGCGGTAACAGCGTCCGCCGGAGTGTCCGCCGGCCGGGCCGCGCCCGCCTCCTGGCGGGGTGGCGGGGCGGTTTCGGCGGCGGGGGTGGCCGGCGGCTCCGCACCGGCGGTGGTCTTTTCGTCGGCTGTCCTGTTCGCGCTGTCGTTCAACGTCATGTTTCCCTGTGGTCCGTTCCCTATGCGGCCGGCTGGGGCGCCCATGTAGTGGCCGGCGGCGGCGAGGTCAACGCCGGGCGGCGTCATGGACGGCCATCGTGGATGCGATGTCCGGGGGGTCAGCTCAGCAGCCGCCCCAGGATCCTGGCCGTGTAGTCCACCATCGGCACGATGCGGGCATAGTTCATGCGGGTGGGGCCGATCACGCCCAGGGCGCCGATGAAGCGGTCGCCGCCATCGGAGACCGGCGCCACCACGGTGGAACAGCCGGAAAGCTGGAACAGCTCGTTGTCGGCGCCGATGAAGATGGAGACGCCTTCGGCCTCCTGGGTCAGCTTCAGCAGCTGGATCATGTGCTGCGCCTTGTCCAGCTGGTCGAACAGCTCGCGGACACGCTCCAGATCGGCCAGGGCGCGCACATCGTCCAGCAGATTGGCCTGGCCGCGCACGATCAGGGTGGGGCGGTCCTGGTCGGCGTTGTCGCAGCTCCAGGTCGCGAGGCCGGCTTCCACCACCCGCCGGGCGGCGGCGTCGAGGGCGGCCTCGTGGCGGGCCAGTTCGTGGCCGATCTCCACCCTGGCCTCTTCCAGGGTGCGCCCGGCCAGGCGCGCCGAAAGATAGTTGCCGGCCTGGGTCAGTGCCGCCGGCGGAATGCCTGCCGGCAGCTGGACGATGCGGTTTTCCACGGCGCCGCTTTCCAGCACCACCACCGCCAGGGCGCGCCCCGGCGCCAGCGGCACGAATTCCACGTGGCGGAAGGGCGCTTCCTGCTTGGGCGCCACGACGACGCCGGCATGGCGGGAAAGGCCCGACAACATGCCGGTGGCCGCCTGCAACAGGTCGTCGAGAGACCGTCCCGCCTCGCTGCAGGCGGCCTCGATGGCGGTGCGCTCGTCGCCGGTGAGATCGCCCAGCTGAAGCAGGGCATCCACGAACAGCCTCAGCCCCGACTCGGTAGGGCGGCGCCCGGCGCTGGCATGGGGCGAAGCCAGCAGGCCGGCTTCTTCCAGGTCCGCCATGGTGTTGCGCACCGAAGCGGGCGAAAGCGAATCGGCCATGCGGCGGGAGATGGTGCGCGAACCCACCGGCGCGCCGGTGCGCATGTATTCTTCCACCAGGATCGAGAAGATCTCGCGGGAACGCGCGTCAAGCTGCTGGATCATCGCGCCATCGTCGGTCCGATTTCGCCCCGCCGCCTGCCTGCCATGTAGGGGCGGGGAGGTCAACGCGCGCGACCGCAGCGGGCGGGCGCCCTGGGCGGGCGATGCCGCCGCCCGTCCTGTTCCAGGTCGGATCGGGGGGTGCCGTGAGGGTGTCGAGGAGGTGTCGGGAGGGTGTCACGCGGCAGCTCGCGACAGCCTGCGGCGACTCTGCGACACCCCTGCGGCGCACTTCTGACACCCTTCTGGCCCGACACCCTTGCGGACAGGCTGGCGGTGTCGCCTGGGCCGGCGCCGACGCGCCCCGGGCGGGCGTGCTATGGTGGCGGCCCCGTCCCGGGAGGTGTCATGGCTTCGCCAGCGCCGCTTTCGCCGCTTGCCCCGGCGCGCTTTCCCGACCTGCCGCCGGTGGCGGGGGTGCGGCTGGCGGCCGGGCGCTGCGGCATCGCGGGCCAGGACGGGCGGGCGGACCTGCTGCTGGCGGCGTTCGATCCGCCGGCCGCCGTAGCCGGCCTGTTCGCGCGCTCTGCGACGGCCGGGGCGCCGGTGCGCTGGTGCCGTCGCCATCTGGCCGGGGGGTGGGCGCGGGCGCTGGTGGTGAATGCGGGCAACGCCAATGTCGCCACCGGAGCGGGCGGCGAGGACGCGGTGGCGGCGACGGCCGCCAGGGCGGCGGCGCTGCTGGGGGGCGAGGCGGGCGAGGTGTTCGTCGCCTCCACCGGCGTGATCGGCGAGCGGCTGGCGGTGGAGAAGATCGTCCGGGCGCTGCCGCGGCTGGCGGCGCGGCTGGCGCCCGGCGGCTGGCGCGAGGCGGCCGGGGCCATCATGACCACCGACACCTTCCCCAAGGGTGCCGGCGCCCGGGCGCGGATCGGCGGCGTGCCGGTCGCCATCGCCGGTATCGCCAAGGGTTCGGGCATGATCGCCCCGGACATGGCGACCATGCTGGCCTATGTCTTTACCGACGCCCGCCTGCCGCCCGCCGTGCTGCAGGCGCTGCTGGCGCGGACGGCGCAGCGTTCCTTCCACGCCATCACGGTGGATGGCGACAGCTCTACCAGCGACAGCTTGCAGCTGTTCGCCACCGGGCAGGCGGGCCATGGCGCGGTGGAACGGGCCGGCGATCCGGCGCTGGCCGGCTTCCGCCGGGCGCTGGACGAGGTGTGCCTGGAGCTGGCGCAGCAGGTGGTGCGGGATGGCGAGGGGGCCGGGCGCACGATCGAGATCGCCGTCACCGGCGCCCGTTCCGCCGCCGCCGCGCGGCGCATCGGGCTCGCCATCGCCAATTCGCCGCTGGTGAAGACGGCCGTGGCGGGCGGCGACGCCAATTGGGGCCGCATCGTGATGGCGGTGGGCAAGGCGGGGGAACGGGTGGCGCCCGAACGGCTGCGGATCGCCATCGGCGGCCATGCGGTGGCGGTGGCGGGCGCGGCGGCGCCCGATTACGACGAGGCGCCGGTCGCCCGCCACATGGCCGGAAAGGCGGTGGCGATCGCGGTCGATGTCGGCGTCGGGCGCGGGCGGGCGACGGTGTGGACCTGCGACCTGACCCACGGCTATATCGACATCAACGCCGATTATCGCAGCTGATGCGGGACGGCGGCGCGCCGGATATGGGGACAAGCTGGAGGCAGCGGCCATGACCATCGCCAGAATTCTGCTCGCCGCGCCGGGCACCGAAGGCGGGCGCGCCGCCATCGAAACCGCGCTGCTGCTGGCCCGGCGCTTCGGCGCCCATGTCGAGGCGGTGAATGTCCGCCGCAACCCGCGCGACGCGGTCGCCTTCATGACCGAGGGCATGACCGGGGCCGTGATCGAGGAGATCGTCGCCACCGCCGAGCGGGATATCGGCCGCCTGGCGGCCAAGGCCGCCGCCGACCTGAAGGAGGAGGCGGAGCGGCTGGGGGTGGCGACGGAGAGAAGCGGCGAAGGTTCCGCCGTCTTTCGCCAGGAGACCGGGCGCGAAGACGAGGTGATCGCCGAACAGGGCCGCCTGTCGGACCTGGTGGTGGCCCCGCGCCCGGCCGGCGACGCCAGGGAAGAGGTGGTGGCCGAAGCGGTGCTGATGGAATCGGGCAGCGGCCTGTTGCTGGTCCCGCCCGACGGCGCCTCCGACCTGACCGGCAACGCCGCCATCGCCTGGAACGGAAGCGCCGAGGCGGCCCGGGCCGTGCATCGCGCCCTGCCGCTGCTGAAACAGAGCCACGAGGTGGCCATCATGGCCCCGGAGGAAGGCTCGATGCGCGGGCCGGGGCCGGACCGGCTGGCGGCCTATCTGGCGCTGCACGACATCCACTGCCATGTCCATCGCCTGCCCACCAACTGGACCAATATCGGCGAGACGCTGACGGCGACGGCCAGGGAGGAGAGCGCCTCCTTCATCGTCATGGGCGCCTTCAGCCAGGGCAAGCTGCGGCAGCTGATCCTGGGCGGCGCCACCCGTTTCATGTTGAACCGCGCGGAACTGCCGGTGCTGTTCACCCATTGACCGCCGCGCATCCAGCGATGCCGCCGTGAAGACCGCCGCCATCACCGGCACCAGCCGCGGCATCGGCCTCAGCTGCGCGCTGCGCTTCCAGGCGGCGGGCTGGCGGGTGATCGGCTGCGGGCGCGGCGCCGGCCCGCCCGGCCTGGCCCGCGAACCCCACCGCCATATCCGGGCCGACCTGGCGACCGGGGCGGGCATCGACGCCTTCGTCGCCGAGGCGGGGCGGGCGATCGGCGGCGGCGCCCTGCACGTCCTGGTCAACAATGCCGGCATCTCGCCCAAGACCAGCTTCAAGGAGCGGCTGGGAACGCTGAACGGCAGCCTGGAGCATTGGCGCGAGGTGTTCGAACTCAACCTGTTCGCCCCGCTGGCCCTGGCCCGCGGCCTTGCCACCGCGCTCCATCGCGGCCAGGGGGCGGTGGTCAATGTCACCTCCATCGCCGGCCATCGCGTCCATCCCTTCGCCGGCAGCGCCTATGCCTGTTCGAAGGCGGCGCTGTCGGCGCTGACGCGCGAGATGGCGGCCGAATTCGCCCATCTGGGGGTGCGGGTGAACGCGGTGGCGCCGGGCGAGATCGAAACGGCGATGACCGCCCCGGAATACGACCATCTGCTGCCCCGCATCCCGCTGCGGCGCATGGGCAGCAGCGACGAGGTGGCGGACGCGGTGCTGTGGCTGGCTGGCCAGGGCGCCGGCTATGTCTCCGGGGCCGAGCTGATGGTGACCGGCGGCCAGCACCTTCTCTAGCGGCGGCGGAGGTGCCAGGATTTGCCCGGCGGCATCGGGGCGCGAGCCGGCGCATGTCGGCGCAACCGGCGGGGGAGAGGCCATGACGGGCAGAGCGGGAAGGCTGGCGGGGCGGGCGGTGCTGGTCACCGGCGGCGGGCGCGGCATCGGGGCGGGTATCGCCCGCGTGTTCGCCGGCGAGGGGGCACGGGTGCTGATCGCCACCCGCACCCTGGCCCGGGGCGAACGGGTGGCCCGCGACATCCGCCGCGCCGGCGGCGAGGCTTCGGCCATGGCGGCCGATGTGGCCGAAGCGGCGTCGGTGCGGGCCATGATCGCCGAGGCCGGGGCCAGGCTGGGCGGTGTCGATATCGTCTGCCACAACGCCGGCATCTTCCCATCCGCGCCCATCGCGAAGATGAGCGAGGCGCAGTGGGACAAGGTGCTGGGGACCAATCTGAAGAGCCTGTTCCTGGTCTGCCGGGCGGTGCTGCCGCAGATGGCGCGGCGCGGCTTCGGGCGCATCGTGGTGACCTCGTCGATCTCCGGGCCGCGGGTCGCCATGCCGGGATGGAGCCATTACTGCGCCTCCAAGGCGGGGGTGAACGGCTTCATCAAGGCGGCGGCCCTGGAGGTGGCGAAGCAAGGCGTCACCGTCAACGCGGTGGAACCGGGCAACATCCTCATCCGCAAGCCGGGTTCACGGGAGGCGCAGGCCCATGAGGAGGCGATGGTGCCCGCCATCCCCATGGGCGAGCTCGGCCTGCCGGAGGATATCGCCCATGCGGCGCTCTATCTCGCCAGCGACGAGGCCCGCTATGTCACCGGCCAGACCATCGTCGTCGATGGCGGCCAGACCTTGCCGGAAAGCCGGGCGGGGGTAGTGTAGGGGGCGGTGGGGGGCGGTGGGACGATGGCAGCGGTGCAAGCGATGACGGGGTGACATTCTGCCATGGGCGCATCCGGGGTCATGTTCTTCCCATCGGCACCAGATATTCCCGTTCAATCTGGCGATTGCGGGGTGCCAGATGCAGACGCTTAGTCAGCGTCCGGGCGGCGGCCAGAAAGTCCGGCAGCAGCTTCAGGATGGCTTCGGCGAAATCTTCGCCTGCGATCGTCGCGCCCATACTCAGTTTATGGCCAAGGGCATCATTTCCCGGACATGTGATATGAGCCCAGTATCTGATCGGCGATATATCCAAGATCACCCCCTTGAGCCTGTCTCCTTCTATTGAGAGAGCGCAATTCGTCGATTTCGCACTGAGCGAGCACGCCGATGACTGTGGGAAGAGCATCCGCTCGCGATCGTAGTGTGGTGGGCAAGTCGGACCGGCGTGCCATGAAGTTTTTCACGTCACGAAGCGCCGGAAGGAACTCCTTGTTCTCATAGGCTCGGGCAAGTTGCTCAACAATGTCCGCAGCCTCGGGATCGCTCAGATTAGCATCGCAAATCAACTGCTCGACGCTTTTCCTGGGGGCTTTCCTGCGGGTTTCTCCAGGGCGGCGTGTTTTCGCTGTTTTGAAACCCTTATCCAAGGTTGCGATACCATCACGAACGGTATCGACAGTAGCATCGCCTATTGTCGAGAGAGCCTCGCTCACTCGCTCCTTGCCGTGTTGTGCGACGAGCAAACGGAGATTGAGGTCAAGAAAAGTCTTATTCTGGTTCATCCGATTCTGCTCCGATGCCGAGTTTGTCGAAGATTTCATCTTTCAGCTTCTCGAATCCTTCGATTCTATCCCAACGCGCGTGACCTGTTCTGGCGATGGGGGTGCCATATCTAGCCGCTTTAGGATACGTCTTTGAATGTGGTATTTCATTTCTAAAAACATGCCATTTATGTCCCTTTGCTGTCGTCTTGATCTCTTCCCTGGATTGCCTCTCCTCCGGCCCCGGCGAGTAGTCGCCATGATTGAGGACAAGGCCAGCAATTTCTATTTCATGATCGTCGTTCTCTAGCGTGAATTCCTCTATCGACCTTGCGAGCAAAGGCAGGCCAATCGTAGCCATGAACTCCAATCTCACCGGCACGATCACGTAGCGACTCGCAAAATAAGCGGCATCTGTCAAGATTGACTCCGTGGGCGCGCAATCGACAATTATGAGGTCGTATCGGTCGGCGATACGTGCCAGAGCCTTGGCAAGACGGCGCTCCTTTCCTGTGGGATTCCTGAGCGTTCGACTCAGCTCCAGGCGAGAGGGAATGAGATCGAGGGTGCTATCTTGCCAATAACCTGCTTTCTGAGCTATGAGCTCATCAAGGTTGAGTAGGCGAGGGGAGCCATGAAACCCACCAGCAGGAATATATTCATCGAAGATCTGCGCGACAGTAGGTTTGTTTTCTCTTAGGTGATCCGCGTATCTTATGACACCCATGATGGACTGACTCAGATTCGATTGTGGATCCAGATCGACTGCCAAAACTTTCAGATTTTGAGTATCGGCTGCATGGGCCAATTGCGATGCAACCGTCGTTTTTCCGACTCCACCCTTCATGTTTATGAAACTGACTGTGACTGCCATTTGTCACTCTCCTCTCTCGAACCAGGCATCCGATAGCTGGAAGCAGCGCTCGCAATATAGCCAGCCCATGATCAGGACACCTGCTGTTGTTCTCATTGTAGCGTATCTTTCCGCTCAGCGCAACCCCATTATCGATACTATGAGCTGCCCGGCCCATCTCCACATGTGGCGCCAGCACCCACAACCCTCACGCCGCCTGGCGGGCCTCGGGGGTTGGGGGGGTGAGGGTGAGGCCGTCTTGGTCTGCGGATACTGTGACCTTGTCGCCGTCCTTCACCTCGCCCTTCAGCAGCAGTTCGGCCAGGGGGTCTTGCAGGGCGCGCTGGACGGTGCGCTTCAGGGGGCGGGCGCCGTAGGCCGGGTCGAAGCCCTGGCGGGCCAGCCAGTGGCGGGCGGCGGCGTCGAGGGCGAGGGCGATCTTGCGTTCGGCCAGCAGCTCCTGCAGGCGGGCTATCTGGATATCGACGATGGCCGCCATGCACTCGCGGCGCAGGCGCTCGAACAGCACGATCTCGTCCAGCCGGTTCAGGAATTCGGGGCGGAAGCGGGCCTTCACGGCCGCCATCACGCCCGCGCGGGCCGTCTCCACGCCCTGGTCCTCGCCCAGGGCGGCCAGCAGTTCGGCGCCGATATTGGAGGTCATCACGATCAGGGTGTTGCGGAAATCCACCGTGCGGCCCTGGCCGTCGGTCAGCCTGCCGTCGTCGAGCACTTGCAGCAGGACGTTGAAGACGTCGCGATGGGCCTTTTCGATCTCGTCGAACAGCACCACCCGGTAGGGGCGGCGGCGCACTGCCTCGGTCAGGACGCCGCCTTCCTCATAGCCGACATAGCCCGGCGGGGCGCCGATCAGGCGGGCGGTGGCGTGGCGTTCCATGTATTCGGACATGTCGATCCGTTGCAGCGCCTGCTCGTCGTCGAACAGCGCCTCGGCCAGGGCCTTCACCAGCTCGGTCTTGCCGACGCCGGTGGGGCCCAGGAACATGAAGCTGCCAATGGGGCGGCGCGGGTCTTGCAGCCCGGCGCGGGCGCGGCGGACGGCATGGGATACCGCCTCCAGGGCCGGACGCTGGCCGACCACGCGCCTTGCCAGCCGGTCCTCCATGTTCAGCAGCCTTCCGCGCTCGCCCTCCAGCATGCGTTCGACCGGGATGCCGGTCCAGCGCGCCACCACGGCGGCGATGCGCTCGCCGGTGACCGCCTCGTCCAGGCTGCGCCCGGGTTGGGCGGCTTCGGCCTGTTCCAGGCGCTGTTCCAGGCCGGGGACGACGCCATAGGCGAGCTCGCCGGCCCGGGCCAGGTCGCCCTGGCGCTGCGCCCGTTCCAGGGCGATGCGGGCGCCGTCGAGCTCCTCCTTCAGCTTGCGGGCGGCGGCCAGACGCTCCTTCTCGCGCTGCCAGGCGCCGTTGAGCGCGAAGGAACGGCCCTCCAGATCGGCCAGCTCCTTTTCCAGCGCCGCCAGACGCTCGCGCGAGGCGGCGTCGCCCTCCTTGCCCAGGGCCTCGCGCTCGATCTTCAGCTGGACGATGCGGCGGTCGAGCTCGTCGATCTCTTCGGGCTTGGAATCGATCTCCATGCGCAGCCGGGCGGCGGCTTCGTCCACCAGATCGATGGCCTTGTCGGGCAGGAAGCGGTCGCCGATATAGCGGTTGGCCATGGCGGCGGCGGCCACCAGGGCGCGGTCGGCGATGCGCACACCGTGATGCAGCTCGTATTTTTCCTTCAGGCCGCGCAGGATGGAAACGGTGTCTTCCTGAGAAGGCTCGGCCACCAGCAGCGGCTGAAAGCGCCGGGCCAGGGCGGCGTCCTTTTCGATATGGCGGCGGTGTTCGTCCAGGGTGGTGGCGCCGATGCAGTGCAGCTTGCCGCGCGCCAGCAGCGGCTTCAGCAGGTTGGAGGCGTCCATGGAGCCTTCGGCCGCGCCGGCGCCCACCAGGGTGTGGAGCTCGTCGATGAAGACGACGATCTCGCCCGCCGCCGCCTCGATCTCGCGCAGCACCGCCTTCATGCGCTGTTCGAACTCGCCGCGGAATTTGGCGCCGGCGACCATGGCGCCCAGATCCAGGGCCAGCAGGGTCTTGTTTTTCAGCGATTCCGGCACATCGCCATCGACGATGCGCAGCGCCAGGCCTTCGACGATGGCGGTTTTGCCGACGCCGGGCTCGCCGATCAGCACCGGGTTGTTCTTGGTGCGGCGCGACAGCACCTGCATGGCGCGGCGGATCTCCTCGTCGCGCCCGATCACCGGGTCCAGCTCGCCCTTGCGGGCGGTTTCGGTGAGGTCGCGGGCGTATTTCTTCAGCGCCCGATAGCCCTCTTCGGCGGCGGCGTTGTCGGCCTTCGCGCCCTTGCGCAGGGCGGCGATGGCGCCATCCAGGGCGCGGGGGTCCAGGCCGCTGGCGGCCAGGATGCGCGCCGACGGCGTGCCTTCGGCCTGCGCCAGGGCCGCCAGCAGACGCTCGCTGGCCACGAAGTCGTCGCCGGCCTGAGCGGCCAGGCGGGAGGCCGCTTCGAACAGGCGCGCGATCTCCGGCGTCGGGTGAAGCTGGCCGGCGCCCGGCCCCGCCACCGCCGGCAGCTTGTTCAGCTCGGTTTCCAGCGCGGCCAGCGCCCGTTTCGGATCGCCGCCGGCGCTGGAGATCAGGCCGGCCGCCAGCCCCTGATTGTCGGCCAGCAGGGCATGCAGCAGATGCTCGGGGGTCAGGCGCTGGTGGTTGCGGGCCAGGGCCAGGGTCTGGGCCGCCTGCACGAAGCCCCTGGCCCGGTCGGTGTAGCGTTCGAAATCCATTCACCCTCCGCCGCCGCGGTTCGCAGGGTATATGGTGTGGCCTGTCTGCAACAAAAGGGGCGTCCCCGGCGGCGGGGCGCTCGCGGAAAGGTCAGGAAGGCGAGGCGGGTTCGAAATCGCCATCGTCGAGGCGGTCCGGCCTGGCGCCTTCGCTGTCGCCGGCCTCGCCCGGGGCGGGGCGGGGCGCCCGCTCGCCGCGCTCCTCCCGCTCGCGCTGCTGTTCGGCGGCGCGCTCGGCGGCCCGTTCGGCGTGGAGATTGACGATGCGCTGATAGTGCTCGGCGTGTTGCAGGTAGTTCTCGGCGGCCACGGGATCGCCCGACGACGCGGCGTCGCGGGCCAGGGTGGCATATTTGTCGGCCACCTGCTGGGCCGTGCCGCGCACCTTGACGTCGGGGCCGGTGCTTTCGAACGACTGGTTGCGCCCGCCACCGCCGCCGCGCCGCATGGGGCCGCGTTTGTTGTAGGGCCTTCTTTTGCCCAGGCCGCTCATCCTCATGGCATCGTCACCCTCTCGCAGATTGTGGACGGGTTGTTGGACGGAAACGGGGGCGGCACCGGGGAGCGAACGGCGCCGCCAAGCGGGCACCCTGCCCCGCCAGCAGCCGCAGCGCCATGCCTCATCGCTTCGAAAAGCCGGTGCGCGGCGCGACCGTAGCGAGGCTTGCGGCGCCTTCGCAAGCGGTTTTTTCTCACCGCGCCCGCAGCGCCAGGCAACGGCGGCGCCCGGCCAGATCGCGCCTCACCGCCAGCGGCGCCAGCCCACAGGCGGCGGCCAGCCGTTCCAGGGCCGGCCCCTGGCCGGCGCCGTGCTCGAAGATGGCCACGCCGCCCGGGGCCAGCACGGCGGCCAGGCGGGGCAGGATGCGGCGGCAGGCATCCAGGCCGTCGCGGCCGCCGTCCAGGGCCAGGCGGGGTTCGTGGCGCGCCACCTCCGGGGCCAGGGCGGGGAGGTCGCCGCTGGCGATATAGGGCGGGTTGCAGACCACCAGTTCGAAGCGCGCCCCCACACCGGCCAGCCAGTCGGCGACGGCGAAGCGGGCGCGGGAGGCGACGCCGCAGGCGCGGGCATTGGCCCGGGCCACCGCCAGGGCCGGCCTGGAAAGGTCGATGCCCAGGGCGCGGCTTTCGGGCCACAGATGCAGCAGCGTCACCAGCAGGCAGCCGCCGCCGGTGCCCACATCCAGCAGGGAGGCGGGCGGCGCGGCGGGGGGCGCGAACAGGGCCAGCGCCAGCTCCACCACGGTCTCGCTTTCGGGGCGCGGCGTCAGCGTAGCCGCCGTCACCCGCAGATCGAGATGGCGAAAGCCGCGCCAGCCCACCACCTGGGCCATGGGCACCCGCCGGGCGCGGCGCGCCACCAGGGCGCGGAAGCGGCGGCGCTGGCGCGGCGGCAGCGGCGCCTCGCCATGGGCGCAGAGGGCGACGCCATCGCGCCCGGTGACATGGGCCAGCAGCAGGCGCGCTTCGCGGCGGGGATCGTCGATGGCGGCGGCGGCCAGAAGCGCCGCCGCCTGCCGCAACGCCCCGCCCACGCTGGCGCCATCGCTGTCCATGGCGCCGGAGGCCGTGGCGCCGGTGTCCATGGCGCCGGTGTCCATGGCGCCGATGTTCATGGCGTTCAGGCCGAAAGCTCCGCCAGGCGCCGGGCGCGGTCCTGCGCCATCAGCGGCTCGATCACCTCGTCCAGGGCATCGCCGGCGACGATGCGGTCCAGCTTGTAGAGGGTGAGCGCGATGCGGTGGTCGGTCAGCCGCCCCTGGGGGAAGTTGTAGGTGCGGATGCGCTCGGAACGGTCGCCGCTGCCCACCTGGGAGCGGCGGCTCTGCGCGCGCTGTTCGTCGCGGCGGGTCCGCTCCCGGTCGTAGAGGCGGGCCAGCAGGATTTTCATCGCCTTGGCCCGGTTTTTGTGCTGGGACGATTCGTCCTGCTGCGAGACGACGATGCCGGTGGGCAGATGGGTGACGCGCACGGCGCTCTCGGTCTTGTTGACGTGCTGGCCGCCGGCGCCGGAGGCGCGAAAGGTGTCGATGCGCAGCTCCCTGTCGTCGATGTGGATGTCCAGCGCGCGCGCCTCCGGCAGCACCGCCACGGTGGCGGCCGAGGTGTGGATACGCCCGCTCGATTCCGTTGCCGGCACCCGCTGGACGCGATGGACGCCGGATTCGAACTTCAGGCGCGCGAACACGTCGCGCCCGGAGACCAGGGTCTGCGCCTCCTTGATGCCGCCGATGGCGGTTTCGCTCAGCCCCAGCGATTCCATGCGCCAGCCGCGCAGCTCGGCATAGCGGCGATACATGCGCAGCAGGTCGGCCGCGAACAGGGCCGCCTCGCCGCCGCCGGTGCCGGCGCGGATCTCGACGATGGCGTTGCGCCCGTCGGCCTCGTCGCCGGGCGCCAGCAGCAGCCGGACGGCCTGTTCCAGATGCGGCAGCCGGGCCGCCAGCGCCCGGCGCTCCTCCAGCGCCAGGCGGCGCAGCTCGCCGTCCCGCTCGCTTTCCGCCAGCCGGTCGAGCTGCTCCAGCTCCCTGGCCGCCTTGCGCCAATCCGCGATCGCCGCCACGGCGGGGGCCAGCTCGGCCAGGTCGCGCGACAGGCGGACGAAGTCGTCGCCGCCGGGCTTCGCCTCCGCCAGCCTGGCCGTCAGCCGGTCGTGGCGGCTGACCACCTTGTCCAGGCTTTCCTCCAGGCTCACGGCCCCTCCTCCCGGTCCAGGCGGAACAGCCGGTGCAAGGCGCGCTGGCAGGCGGCGGCGGCGGTAGGATCGGCGGCGGCCAGGGCGCGCAGGGCCTCGCTGGGGTCGTGCAGCAGGCGGTTGACCAGGCGGCGGGTGGCCTCGGCGGCATCGCCGCCACCCCTGGCGGCCAGCACCGCCTCGCGCTCCGCCTCGAAGCGGGCGCGCAGGGCGCGCAGGGCCGGCACGGCGCAGCGCCCGGCGCGGTCGGCGGCGAAGGCGGCCAGCGCCCGATCGACGATGGCCCAGGCGGGGCCGGTGTCGTCTTCGCGGGCGCGGCGCCCGGCCAGGGCGTGTTCTTCCAGATGGTCCAGCCGATAGAGGAAGACGTCGTCCAGGCGCTCGATGGAGGGGTCGGCCTGGGGCGGCACGCCGGCATCGATCACGAAGATCGGGCGGCGGCGGCGCGCCTTCAGCGCCCGGCGCAACTCGTCGGCGGTGACGGCGTGGCGCGCGGCGCCGGTCGCCAGCACCAGGATGTCGCCCGCCGCCAGCTCGCGCTCCCGGTCGGCGGGCGGCGCCGGGCGGGCGCGCAGGGTTTCGGCCAGGGCGGCGGTCAGGCGCGCCCGCTCGCCCAGGACGGCGAGGCGGCCCAGGCCGTGGCTGGCGAGGCGATGGGCGATCAGCGCGCCGCCCTCGCCGGTGCCCAGCAGCAGGGCGGCGACGGCGCCCAGATCGCCGTGGACATGGCGGGCCACCTCGACGGCGGCCGAGGCGATGGAGACCGCGCGCTCGCCGATGGCGGTTTCGCTGCGCACCCGCTTGGCGGTCTCGTAGGCGCTGCGCAGGCGCCGTTCCAGGGCGCCGGCCACCATGCCGGCGGCGGCGGCGCGGCGGTGGCTTTCCTTCAGCTGGCCCAGCACCTGGGGTTCGCCGACGATGAGGCTGTCGAGGGAGGCGGCCACCGCCAGCAGCTGGCGCAGCGCCGCCCGCCCGGCGAGGCCGTAGAAGCGCCCGTCCAGCGCCGGGCTGTCCGCCGGGCTATCCGTCGGACTGGGGGCGCCGGCCCGGGCCGCCAAGATGGCGCGCAGCCGTCCGATGGCGCTGGCCGGCTCGTGGTGGAGGGCGTGGACCTCCACCCGGTCGCAGGTGGAAAGCAGCAGCGCCTCGTCGAAGCCTTCGGCCTTCAGCAGCGCATAGAAGGCCGGTGTTTCGGCGGCGGGCACGAACAGGCGCTCGCGCAGATCCAGCGGCGCCGACCTGTGGTTGGCGCCCACCGCGACATGGACGGGCTGGGCCATGGCGTCAGCCGCCGCCTTGCGGCGGCGCGCCTGGGGCGGCGGCCAGGTCGCCGTCCAGAGCTGCGCCCAGATCGTCGATGGCGACCTCGCGCTGCTCGCCGCTGTCCAGGTCACGCAGCTGGACGACGCCGCGCCCTGCCTCGTCGTCGCCGAAGATGAGCGCATAGCGGGCGTTGAGCTTGCCGGCCCGCTGCATGCGGCGGCGCAGATTGCCGCGATAGGCGAGATCGGCGCCCCGGCCCGCCCGGCGCAGCTGGCGGGCCAGAATGGGGGCCTGCCTGGCCGCGCGCTCGCCCACCGGCACGATGGCGATGGGGCGGGGTGGGGCGGGGCCGGGGCCGGCCAGCTGTGCCAGCCTTTCGATGCCGCCGGCCCAGCCGACACCGGCCACGGCCGGGCCGCCCATCTGCTCCATCAGCCCATCGTAGCGCCCGCCGCCGATCACCGTGCCCTGGGCGCCCAGGGCGGCGGTGACGAATTCGAACGCCGTGTGGCAGTAATAATCCAGGCCGCGCACGATGCGGCGATCGACCTGGAAGGCGATGCCCAGATCGTCCAGGCCCGCCAGCACGCGGGCGAAATGCGCCCCGGCCTGGGGCGTGAGATGGGCGTCGATCTGGGGCGCCGAGGCCAGCAGCGCCCGGTCGCCCTCGTCCTTGGAATCGAGCACGCGCAGGGGGTTGCGCTCCAGCCGGGCGCGGCTGTCGGCGCTGAGCGCATCGCGGTGGCGTTGCAGCCACGCCACCAGGGCGGCGCGGTAGCGGCGCCGGCTTTCGCCGTCGCCCAGGGTGTTGATGCGCAGCTCGATGCCGTCCTCCAGCCCCAGGGCCGCCAGCAGGTCGGCCGCCAGGGCGATGGCCTCGACATCGCCTTCGGCTTCCGCCACGCCGAACAATTCCACCCCGATCTGGTGGAACTGGCGATAGCGCCCTTTCTGGGGGCGCTCGTAGCGGAACATCGCCCCGGCATAGTGCAGGCGCAGGGGCAGGCGATCCAGCAGGCCGTTGCCGAGGACGGCGCGGGCGACGGCGGCCGTGTTCTCCGGGCGCAGCGCCAGGGCCGCGCCGGCGCGATCCTGGAAGACATACATCTCCTTTTGCACCGCGTCGGCCTCGCCCAGGCTGCGGGCGAACACCGGCAGCGGCTCCAGCAGCGGGGTGCGGATTTCGCCGTAGCCGTGAAGCTGGGCGATGCGGCGGCAGGCCTCCTCCACCCGGAGATGGGCGCGGCACTCTTCCGGCAGCAGATCGCGCATGCCGCGCACCGGTTGCAGCCGCTGTGGGCGCTGTGGGCGCTGCGGGCGCGCGCCGTCCTGCGCTTCCGGTTCCGCCATGGCGGGGGTCAGGCGGCGCCCGGCCGGGCCGCGTCGCTGCCTGCCGCCAGGGCCGCCGCCCGTTCTTCCACCAGGGCCACGATGCCGTCGGCGATCTCGGCCGAGGCGAGCTTGCCGCCGGCCTGGCCGGCCAGATAGACCAGATGGCTGCCCTTGCCGCCGCCGGTCAGCCCGATATCGGCCATCCTGGCCTCGCCGGGGCCGTTGACGACGCAGCCGACGATGGAGACGGTCATGGGCACGGAGATATGGGCCAGGCGGCGCTCGATCTCGGCCACGGTGGCGATGACGTCGAAGCGCTGGCGGGCGCAGGACGGGCAGGCGACGACATTGACGCCGCGCCGGCGCAGGCCCAGCGCCTTCAGGATCTCCCAGCCGACGCGAACCTCCTGGACCGGGTCGGCGGCGAGCGAGACGCGGATGGTATCGCCGATGCCCTCCGCCAGCAGCATGCCGATGCCGATGGCCGATTTCACGCTGCCGCCCATCGGCCCGCCGGCCTCGGTGATGCCGAGGTGAAGGGGATAGTCGCAGGCCCGCGCCAGGGCGCGGCAGGCGGCGACGGCCAGGGCGACATCGGAGGCCTTGACGCTGATCTTGAAGTCGAGAAAGCCGTTGTCTTCCAGCAGGCGGGCGTGGTCCAGGGCGCTTTCCACCATGGCGGCGGGGGTCGGGGCGCCGTGCTTGCGCAGCAGCCGCTTTTCCAGCGAGCCGCCATTGACGCCGATGCGCATGGAACAGCCGTGATCCCTGGCGGCCTGGATTACCTCGCGGACGCGGTGGGCGGCACCGATATTGCCGGGATTGATGCGCAGGCAGGCGGCGCCGGCGGCGGCCGCCTCGATGGCGCGCCGGTAGTGGAAGTGGATGTCGGCCACCAGCGGCACCGGCGCCTCGCGCACGACGGTGGCCAGGGCGGCGGTGGACTCCCGGTCGGGGCAGGAGACGCGTACGATGTCGGCCCCGGCCAGGGCCAGGCGGCGCACCTGATCCAGGGTGGCGGCGGCATCGGCGGTGGGGGTGTTGGTCATGGACTGCACGGAGATCGGCGCGTCGCCGCCGACCTCGACGCGGCCGACCCCGATCTTGCGGCTGGCGCGGCGCGGGAGGCTTTGCAATGTCGTCATGTCCCCCGCTCCGGGAGCGCCGCCGGCGGGCGACGAACATCAGATCGATCGACCACTTGAGCCAAATAGCCCGGGGACCGGATAGCCCAGGCCGGGCCTCAGGTCAAAGCCGGCCCGGCGGTCCCCCGGCGGCCGGACCGGGGCGCTATCGCCAGCCAGGTCACCAGCTCGAAGCGGTCGGCGCCTTCGGGGCGCTGGGCGGCCCTGGCGAGTCTGGCGCCGCGGTCCTGGCCGAGGCGGCGCCGTTCCGCCCTGCGAAAGGCGGCGGCGATGTCGGCCAGGGCAGCTTCCAGCAGGCGGTCGTAGCGTTCCATGCGCCGTCCCTGCTGCGTCTCCCGGTCGAAGGCCGCCTCCAGGGCTTGGTCGGGGGCGCTGTGCCCGGCGGCCAGCTGGCGAAAGAGGGTAAGGCACTGGCGCGCCTGCTGGAAACCGTAGCGCACGCCGCCGTCTGCGCGGACATGAACCAGGAACCAGGGTTGCAGCGGGTTGACGGCGCGCTCGCCGGGGCCGGTCTTGTGCCTGAGACAGAAGATGGCGCCCGGATGGGGGCCGGCGGCGACGGCATAGATGCCGAAGGGGGCGGCTTCCAGCGCGGCGCGGTTGGTCTCGACATAGCGCAGCAGGTCGGCGACGAAGTCGTCGAGGGTGAGGTCGCTCATGGCGACGCCGTCCTGCGCCTGTTCGCCGTCGAGGATCTCGTCGCGCAGGCGTTGCAGCTGGCGGTTGCGGAAGGCGAGCTCTCTCCGGGCCGCCTCCTCGCCCTGTTCCCGGTCGAGCGGGTCGTCGAGACCGGTCGCGGCCGCGTCGGCCAGCGCCATGCGCGCCTCGACCCGGTTTCTCAGGTCGAGATAGCGTTCGAGCTCCCGGGTGGGCCAGAAATTGGTCATGGCGACCTGGCGGTTGCGGCTGCCGAGGCGGTCGATGCGCCCGAAGCGCTGCATCAGCTTCACCGGGTTCCAGTGGATGTCGTAGTTCACCACCAGGTCGCAATCCTGGAGGTTCTGCCCTTCCGACAGGCAGTCGGTGGCGATCAGGATGTCGATCTCGCCGCCGCCCTCCCCCCGCTCCTGCGCGCGGGGCGCGAACTGTGCCAGGATATCGACCGGATGCGAGGCGCCGGTGCTGCTGTGGTTGCCGCCGCCGCCCGTCACCAGCGCCACCGATGCTTCGGGCTGCGATTCCCTCACCTGGCGATAGAGGTAGCGGGCGGTATCGGCGAAGGCGGTGAACACCAGCGCCTTGCGGTTTTCGCGCCCGTCCTTGTCGCGGGTGGGATGGCCGGTCTTGTTCGCCAGCAGCTCGCACAATGCGGCCAGTTTGGCGTCGCGTTGCGGCGTGACCTGTTCCACCTGGCGCCTCAAGGCGGCGAAGATTTCCCGGTCCGCAGCCAGATCGCGGCGCCAGCGGTCGATGTCGAGTTCGGCGAAGCGGTAGCGGACGCTGCGCCCGACGCTGAACTCCTCGTCCTCATCGTCCGCGTCGGGCCGGGTCTCGACGGCGTCGTCGGCGCCGGCCTTGCGGTCGCGCCAGGCCGCGATGCGACGCTCCAGCGCGTCCATCTTGTCGAGGATGCGCCCCATGGTCAGCGCGAAGGCCTGCACCGAGCTTTCCAGGCGCTTCAGCAGGTTCACGCGCATCATGGCGATCAGGAAGCGTTCGCGGTCGCGCTGGTCGAAGCCCCGCGCCTCCTCGCCGGCCTTCAGGCGCGACGGGTCGCGGAGATATTGCGAGGGGTTATAGACGGCGAGGCGGAAGGCGCCGATCCGGGCGTGCAGGTCGTCGTAGGAGATGGCGCCGTCGCGGTCGCTGGGCGGGTGCAGATTGACCGGCCGGGCCCGTTCCGGGAAGCCGCCGATCTTCTCGGCGATGTCGGGATAGAAGCGGTTCAGATGGACGCGGGAACGGGCGATGGTGACGGCGTCCAGCACGGTCAGGAACTCCGCGCCCAGGCTTTCGATCAGGTCGTGTTTGCCGGGCCTGCCGGCGCCGTTGCGTTTGCGCTGCTTTTCCCATTCCAGAAAGGCGCGCTGGGCCACCCCGAACACATGCTGGAGGTCGTCGATGCCCAGGGTTTGGCGAAAGGCGTCGCGGCGCTTTTCGGTCATCAGGTAGATCTGATTGCGCAGATCGCGCAGGCTGGTGTTGACCGGTGTCGCCGAAAGCATCAGCACCTTGGTTGCGACGCCGCTCTCGATGACCTCTTCCAGCAGGCGGCGGTAGCGGCTGCGCCGGAGGATGCGGCCTTCCTCGTCGAAGCGGTCGCTGCCTTCGTTGCGGAAATTGTGGGATTCGTCGATCACCACCAGATCGAAGGCGCCCCAGTTGAAACGGGCGAGATCGATCTGCCCCGCCTGGCCGCTTTCACGGCTGAGGTCGGTGTGGGCGAGCACCGTGTAGCTCAGCCGGTCCTTTTCGAAGGGGTTGTGGCGCTGGGCGGCCCAGGAGGTGTAGCGGGTCCAGTTCTCTTGCAGCTTTTTCGGGCACAGCACCAGCACCCGCTCGTTGCGCAGCTCGAAGAACTTGATGACGGCCAGCGCCGTCCAGGTCTTGCCCAGGCCGACGCTGTCGGCGACGATGCAGCCGTTGTGGCGCAGCAGGCGGTTGATGGCGCTGGTGGCGCCGTCCCGCTGGAAGGAATAGAGCCGCTTCCAGATGTGGGTGTCGTAGAGGTGGATGTCGTGAAGCAGGCCATCGCGGCGGCCGCGTTCGGCAAGCCAATCCTGGAAAATGTGGAACAGCGTCTTGTAATAAACGAATTCCGGGGCATGGGCCGCGCCCAGCCGTTCCAGCACCGCCAGCACCTCGGCCTTGGCGTCGCGGGTCAGGTCATCGTCCGCCCACAGGCCGTCGAACCAGGCCAGCAGGGCTTCCCGCTCCCGCTCGCTGCCGATCTCCAGGTTGAGTTCGATATTGGACGCGGCGCCGAAACCCAGCCCGCGGCGGGTGAAGTTGGAGCTTCCGGCCAGGGCCGCGCTGCCGCCGGGCGCAGCGATGTGATAGAGTTTGCCGTGCAGGAAATTGGCCTGGCGGACGGTGCGGATATCGACGCAGCGGCGGATCCAGGCGGCGCAGGCGCGGGCCAGCGGGCGTTGCGCCAGGGCCTGTTTGAGGTCCATGCCCCCGTCTTCGGCGAGGCGGAAGGCCCTGGCCTCGTCTTCGGCCGGGTCCACGCTGGAGACGCCGCGCGGCTCGCCGTAGAGAAAGCGCATATGGGCGGCCTTTTCCAGCGCGCCGCGCAGGGCCTGGTAGGCATAGACGGTGAAATAGGCCGACACCACCGACAGGCGCGCGCCGGCCACGATGTGTCGCCGCAGAACATCGGCGACGCGGCGCGTGCGGTTATCGACGATGGCGGTCATGGCGGCGGCGCGCTCCTGCGGGCGGCGGGCGGCGAGGCTAGCCCATGGGAGGCGCGGGCGCCATGGCGGCGGTGGGTGACCCCGCATCGCTACCTCGCTTTGTGAACGACATATCCCGCGCATATCCCGCCGGCGGTGGCGAAGGGGGTTGTCCCCAGGGCGAGCTTGTTCGCGGTGGGTTCGCATCCCATATGGGGTTCGACGCCGCCGGAGGGGCGCGCTGCCATGTTGATCGTCAAGCCTTATGGGCGAAGCGAAACGGTGCGGGAAGAGGCGGGTGGCCTGTGCCGGAGGCTGCGCCGCAACAGCGACGGGCGGGCGGCCTGTAGCCTGGACGATGTCGCCGTTTTCGCCCGCAGCCATCCCGAACTGGTCATCGCGCAGTGGATATCGGCCATCGACAAGGTGGCAACCAAGCCCAGGGGCAGCGGGAAGCCGACAAGGGAGCAGCGGCGCCTGCGCGATGCGCTGGCCGGAGCCGCCTTCGAGCTTCTGGAGGCGGAGGGGCTGCTCAACCTTTCCCAACGGCGGGACGAGCTGGAACGGCGCTGGCACTCGAAGGTTCACCCCTATGGCGATAAGGACGACGGCAAGGCGCGCGGGCGGGAAAAGGGGCGCTGGTATGCGCGCTTTGCCGGCGACAGAAAGCCGGGCGAAATCGACCATGAGGCGGCGCGGGAGATCGTCCGCAAGCTCCGCGACCATCTCCATGCGGGCGAATACCGCATCGGCGGCGGCCGTCCGGACAGGCGGCAAGGCCGGATCGCGGCCAGAGCCGCCAGCATCGCCAACAGTGTGGCGGCGTTGCCAGCAGCGTTTCCCGGTGAGGAGCGCCCCTGGTCAAAGGCGGACGAGACGGCATATGGAGCTGCTGGCGATGTCGCGGCCTCGATCCGCCGGGCGGCCTGCCAACGGGAGACGAGCGGCCAGCGGGAACGGAAGCCCCGCGTTTCTCCGTATGCGATGCGGGATGCCGCGCCAATCCTGTTCGCCCATTACGGGCGCCTGTTCCGGGGCGAGGATGGCGGCGCCCTTTCCGTTGCCGAAGCCCGCAAGGCGCATCCCGGCCTGTTCGCGCTGCACGGCGCCGTCAAGGCCACCTATGCCGGTATCCTCAAGGGGCACCGCAAGCGATCCGTCGCCCGCCTGCTGCCGGCGGATATGGAGGCGCTGCTGCGGCTGGTCGAGCGCCGGTCGGGCAATCGCGACCTTGCCGCCCTGCTGCGCCTGGGCAAGGCGATCCACTATCGGTCCTCGCCGGACACGCCGGCGGCGGGCGAAGATGCGCCCGGCAATGCCGTAGATCGCTGGCCCGACGATGTGGCGCAAAGCCGCTATCTCGGCAGCGAGGGACAGGCGGAAATCAAGCGCAACGAAGCCTTCGTGCGCGTGTGGAGGAACACGGTCGCCCTGGCCGCGCGGACGGCGAAGGACTGGGCGGATGCGCAAGGTCGCATCGACCGGGATATCCTCATGGAGAACAAGATAGAACGGGCCACCGGCACCGGGTTCGACGCCGGCGCCTTCCGGGCAAAGCTGCTGCTCCTGTTCGGCGACCGCGCCGAACTGTTCCGGGGAGGGGACGACGCCTTCGAGCGGTCGGTTCTCCGCCTTGCCCTGGAAGGGTGGGCCGAACTGCGCCATGGCTCGTTCCATTTCAAGGGGCGGGGCGGCTTTGTCCGGGCGCTGAAGCACAGGTCGGGGAATGTGGCGAATCCTGCCGCCATCGCCGCCGCGCGCAAGCTCCTGGCGCGCGATGGCGAGGAACGCCAGGCCCGGCTCGTCGCCACCCTTCGCGCCGCCCATGTCGAGCACTATTTCGACCAGAGCAGGATCGATGCGCTGGTCGCCGCCATCGTCAACGGGGCGCCGCCGACCTCGCCCATGCCGCGCTTGCGCCGCGTTCTGGACCGGGCGGAGAAGGCGTGGCGTCATGCGCCCTGGCTTTTGCGCCTGCCATCGCCCGGCAACCGCGCCGAACTGGAAAAGCCGGGCCGGATGTGCCGCTACACCGCCGTCAAGCTGCTCTACGAGCGGGCCTTCCCGGCCTGGCTGGAAGGGCAAGGGCATGGGGCGCTGAACGTCTGGATCGAACGGGCGGCGGGGCGCGCGACCGGGGCGGCGCGCAAGATCAACAAAGACGAACACGCCGTCGCCAGGGCGGCCGGCCTGGTTCGCCTGGAGTCAGGGGAAGGGATCGCCGAACTCGTCGATATGCTGAGCGCAGCGACGGCGAGCGAGCTTCGCGTCCAGCGTGGCTATGGCAGCGACGCCGAGCAGGCCCGCAAGCAGGCGAAATATATCGACGATCTGCGCTGCGACGTGGTGGCGCAGGGGTTCGAGGCGTGGCTGGCGCAAGCCGGCCTGGACTGGGTGCTGGACGAACTCGGCGACGGCACGCTGCCGGAAGGCAGGCGCGGCAACCTGGATGCGGCGCCAGAACCGGTATCGCGGCCGCCCAGGGAGGCGGCGGATTGGGAGGCGGTGCTGTATTTCCTGCTCCACCTCGTGCCGGTCGATGCGGTCAACCGCCTGCAGCACCAGCTGCCCAAATGGTCGATCCTGGAAGGCGCGCCGTCGGACGATGCCGAGGCCGTCGCCAGGCTGTTCGATCTCTATATCGCCATGCACGACGCCAAGTTCGAGGGCGGCGAGGGCATGGCAGGGGCGGAGGCGCTGAAAGGCCTGTTCGACAGCGAAGACGCCTTTTCCCGCGCCTGTCCCACGCAGCCGGGGGAGGATAGCGGGCGCTATGTTCCCTGGCGGGGATTGCGGGAGATGTTGCGTTTCGGCGGCTTGCAGACGCCGATGAAGATGTTCCAGCAGCACCCGATCACGGACGACGATATCGACCGGTTGGCCGCTTTCGAGGACGGTGCGGACGGCACCTCGCCCATCGCCCGCCAGCAGGAAGAGCGCGAACGGCTGCACGCGAAGTGGGTGGAGGAGAAGCGGGAGTTTTCCGACGGCGACAAGCGGGCCTATCGCAAGGCATTGGCGGAGGTGGTTCGCCATCGCCGCCTTGCCGCCCATGTTCGCCTGGTGGACCATGCTCGCCTGCATCGCCTTCTGATGGCGGTTCTGGGGCGGCTGGTCGATTACGCCGGACTGTGGGAACGCGACCTCTATTTCGCGACTCTGGCGCTGGTGTGGCTCCGCAACACGACCCCGGAGGACGTTTTCGACGACCGCGGCCTCGAGCATTTGAGGGAGGGCCAGATCGTCGAAGCGATCAGACGACTCAGGAAATCGGAAAGGGAGGATGGAAGGGCGATTTTCCACCGGTTGGAAAAGTCGTTCGGCGACGGATTCCTGGATAAGAAGAACGGCATCGTGTGTGTGCGCAACGCTCTGGTGCATTTCAACATGTTGCAGAACGGAGCGCCGATCGACTTGACGAAGTGCATAGACGACACGCGCCGGCTCATGGCTTACGACCGCAAGCTGAAGAACGCGGTGTCGAAGTCGATCATCGAGCTGATGGCGCGGGAGAACCTCGACCTGGCCTGGACGATGGCGGACCATCGCCTCTCGGGGGCGACGGTCAAGGCGCGGCAGGCCAGGCATCTGGAAGACGGGGAGATCCTGGAAGACCTGCACGGAGAGCGGTTCGTCGCCATGGCGGCGGCCTTGTTCGCCGGCAAGCGGTTGCAAAGCGACGGCGACATCCTCTCGCCCACCGCGGCCGAACGGGCGCCATCGCAAGCCGGAAAGCGCCGGGATGGGGCGGCAAAACGGCATCGGCGCCCAATTTCCCGTCGGCGCCGCCGGTGAATTCTCGTGTCGTGGCAAGGCGTTATGGCACGGTTGAAAGGTACTATCCCCAAATGAAGGGGAACTACACCCCCCGACACTGGCGTTGAATTCCAACTGCGGAAAGGTACTATCCCCAAATGAAGGGGAACTACACCCGCCCCGGACATAGAACCCGGCCTTCACCGGAAAGGGACCATCCCCAAATGAAGGGGAACTACACCCGAAGGAGAAGATCGCCATGTTCACCAGGTGGAAAGGGACCATCCCCAAATGAAGGGGAACTACACCGGAAAACTTTGACTATACATCTAGGGTAAAGAAAGGGACTATCCCCAACCGAAAGGGGACTACAGCCGCTGGTGCAATGCCAGCGGTTGCCTCCCGTATGCGCTCGCCGGCGTCGGGGCGAAGCCCGTCATGCGCGAAGCCACCGGCCCCCATAAGCGCCCACCGCCCTTGCCGCGGCGAGGGGGTGGGGATAGTATGGCGATCCGGGGCGAGCGTTGGAGCGGCGGGTTTTTGCCATGGGCGGTCATGTGGGGCATGAGGCTGCGAAGGTCGAGCATCTGAGGATGGTGCAGGGGGTGGTGGCGCGCATGGCGGGCAACAGCGCCCAGATGAAGACCTGGGCGGTGTCGCTGGTGACGGCGGCGGTCGTCTTTTCCGGCCTGGCGGGCGACCCGCACTGGCTCATCGGGGCCGGGGGGTGCGTGCCTGTGATCGCCTTCTGGGCGATGGACGCCCGTTATCTCCAGCTGGAAAGGCGCTATGTGAAGCTCCATGAGGCCATCGTCGCCGGCGCGGAGGCGCGGCCTTTCGACCTGGACTATCGCCCCTATGCCGCGCAGGTCGCGTCGGTTTGGAGGGTGGGGCTGTCCTGGTCGGTTGCTACCTTCTACGGCGCCCTGCTGGCCGTGACGGTGGCGCTGGCGGTGTTTCTGGCGGTGTGAGAGGCTGCGATGGCGCGGAGAGTCTTCTACAGTTTCCACTATGAACAGGATAGCTGGCGTGCCAGCACGGTGCGTAATATCGGTACTATCGAGGGCAACGAGCCGGCAACGGACAATGACTGGGAAGCTGTCAAGAGAGGCGGAGATCGAGCTATAAGGAATTGGATAGCCCGTCAGATGGAAAGGCGAACCTGCACGGTGGTTCTGGTCGGAACGAACACAGCCAACAGAAAGTGGATCAATCATGAAATTATCGAATCATGGAACAGCGGGATGGGGGTTGTGGGCATTCGAATCCATGGATTGAAAAACCAGTATGGTCAGATGTCCTCACCGGGAGAGAATCCCTTTTCTTATATCACTCTTGGGACAGGGAAGCTTTCTTCCGTTGTCAAGTGCTACAATCCAAGCGAATGGGACAGCAAAGAGATATATGAATGGATTAGCGAGCATCTCTCCAATGCTATAGAGGAGGCCATTTCGATTCGGAAACGGCCCTGAATTTGAACTGGATGCATCAGTTGACTGGAGACCTTTCGCCGCATCAACGAATCTTGCGGCAAAAGTTGTCGAGGCGCGATACGTACTAGATTCTGCGAGTCTGTAATGGCATAACAGCCGTCCGTTCAGACATCATGTCGTGCTATCGGATTTGTCATTCTCCTTCGAGTGCGCAACGAAGGGTATCGATACGCTGTTTGAGTTTCTCAGCCAATTCTGCATCATCCCGGACCCGCTTCAAAACAGCTCGCTCATAACCGTGTTTCGAATTGAATTCGAGCGATTTGGCGATTTTGCCGAACACGTGACTCTCCCGAAGAGGATAGAGAGCTATGAGTTCGTCCAGATTTGCAGCGGAAACAAGCTGATCGAAACGAGACAATTCATCAGTATAGATGGAACTAATAGATAAATAAGGTGAGTCAAATTGAAGATTTGCTCCACTCATAATCTGCTCCCAATTAGGCAAAAGATATAGGATTTTTTCTCGCACTCGGCGCTCACATCTCCGCGCCGCCATCCTTTCCGCAAGACAAGTATCGCCTTTAATGGCAGTGAGCGCTGCCTCTTTCGCCAAAGAAATCATCTCATCAGGATCGATCCCGTCAAGCTCAGTTCGCTTGTGCGCCACACAAGCTATGGCATCGGAACAGTAGTAAAGTGCTTCAGCCGAATACACATCCAGGGCGAATATGCCTTCTTTGGCAAGTTTGGCAATCTCGACTTTATCCCGGTCGTCCTTGTCAATCAAACCGAATGCCTCGGTATGATGGTGAGTATAAGTTTGACGCAGGCCCTTTACCGCCTTCATAACCTCACCGCAACTTCCCATGGGAATTACCGACAGGTTGGGAAATAAGGCATCGTAGAGTGGGAGGTCAAGGCTATTGGAGTTGCCCTCGACAAACAGCACTCGCCGCCTTGCTCCCAGAATGGCCCGCTTGAGATATTCTGGCAGATTCGCGTTCGCTTCGAGAATTTCGATATCCCAGGCTATAGGGGCCTCGCCTTTACTCCACCGGCATGAGCGAAGCATGAGGACACGCGCCTCCGGGCTGGCGGCTGGCAAGGCGGTTTCATGAGTCGAGACGATGAAGATGCAATCCTTGCGTTGCTTGAACAAGGCGGAGAGAAACGGTTCAATGATGGATCGGTGTAAATGTCGTTCCGGTTCGTCGATCAACAAGATGCTTTCGTCTTCGACCGTGAGCAAGGTGGCCGCAATGAGGGCAGCGTTACGCTCTCCATCGGACATCTGCACCATACTGAATGTCGTATCGCTACTCCGATGACGCGCACGAATCTCTTCGTCTTTGTCGTTTTCAAGTGAGACTTCCAACGTTCCAAGCTCAAGTAGTTCGTTGAGAAGATCAAAGGGTGGTGCCGATTCTGAGGCTTCAATAGAAGCTTGCTCCATATCCTTATCATCAACGAATTGTGTAATAGACCGAGCCCGTTCATTGTTCTTGGACACGAGGTCAAATAGCACAGCCAATACCCTGCCTTCTGCATCGTAATCAATCCATCGTGCATTGTATCTCGCTTCCCGGTCCTTGATGTTGATATCGAATTCTCTACGATGCCGGGAAGTCATGTTGATGTTTCCAGATGAAAGCCATGTCTGCCTGTGGGCAGAGATGCGCCTGATTTTTTCATCCCGGTGGGATGAGACGAGATTCTGAAGGAGTGCAGATTTCCCAGAGCCATTAGCTCCGACTACAAAAAGCCGGTCTCCAGGTTGGAGAGAGATTTTCAGCGGCTTACGGTTTAGTCGAGGTATAGTCCAATCCATCTTTGAAACTCCTGGGTGGGCCGACCAGTCTAGCATGAGGCTATGCCGCGAGGGGCTGCGGTGGCGGCGGCGGCGCTGGCATATATGGGGTTCCGGGGCGGAATTGCTATAGGCGGGTGCCGGTGGCCCTCTCGATGACTGCGATGTCGTCTTGGTTGAGGCCGTAGAGGTTGAAGACGATCTGGTTGATTTCTTGTTCCAGGGGGTGGGGGTTGGGGGTGGGGGTGGATTGGTTTGTGGTCTGGATGCGGTCGGCGAGGGTGGCCAGGCGGTGGGCGGTGGCTGGGGGCGGTGGGGCTATGGGGGTGTGCTGCATGGCTACCGCAATAAATCTCATGTCGCCGCCGTCGAAGGGGTCGTCCAGGCAGGGCATGGCGAGGCGGAACCAGAGGTCCAGCAGCCTGGAGTTGAGCAGGGCCAGGAGGCAGGCGTCGGCGCCGGGAAGGATGTAGCAGGTGTTGCCGGTCAGATGGCCTTCCCGGTCGAGCAGCGCGCGCATCCCGGTGCCGATGTCGGGATAGACGATCTTCGGGCGGGCGAAGGCCCGGTGATAGGCGGTGTCGTCCTGGATCTCGAACCATTTGTAGCTGCCCGGCTTGCGCCCTTGCCCGGCGCCGCGCCGGGGCTTCGGTTCCAGGTTGGCGCGGTGGCGCGCCAGATGGCGTTCGATGGCGGGGTAGCGGGCGATGTCGGTGCCGCGGCGGGTGAAGATGAGGTAGAGGCCCTGCCAATCGGCACGCCAGCGGCGGACGTCGCGGCCGCGCAGCCAGGGCCGGATGAGGTCGGCGCTGGCGGCGTGTTCGGCGATCAGGTTTTCCCGGGTCGCCGCGTCGATGACGAAGGCCTCGTTCAGGCCCGTGGTGACGCCGCGATACATGCCCTCCTTCAGATAATCGCGCAGCGGGGTGCCGGCGGCCTCGATCTTGCGGCGCAGTTGCAGCAGCTCCGGTTCGGCCAGGGACCAGCCGGAATCCGGCAGGGCGGCGGGGGCCAGGGGGAAGCCGTTGTTCGCCATGAAGGCGGCCGGGTCGGCGGTGGGCGCTTCGCCCCGGACGGTGGCGGCGCACAGGGCCGCGCCCGCCGCGCCCTTGCGGGCCAGCAGCACCAGGGGGCGGACGGTGGCGTCGAAGGCGCCGCTGCGGCCGAAGTCCAGGATGGAAAGCGGCGGCAGCTGGCGTTTCAGGAAGGCGCGCAACGGCGCGCCGTAGGCGGCGCGCATGAATTTGTTGGAAACGATGTAGCAGAGCAGGCCGTCCCGGCGCAACAGGTCGGCGCCCTTGTGGAAGAAGTAGGTGTAGATGTCGGCGGTGGCCTTGTAGAAATCGGCGAAGGCGGTGGCGAGGCGGGCCTTGTCCGGGATGGTCTCGCCGCGGATATAGGGCGGGTTGCCGATGACGATATCGAAGCCGTCCGCGATGGCGAACATCCAGTGTGGATCGAACCAGGCGGCGCGGGCGTTCTGGTCGTAGGGATCCCAGAGGGCGACGGACTCGGCGACGGTGTGGGAGTAGCCGATCTCCTCCAGCTCGCGGGCCAGTTTCTTCCGCAGGCGGGCGTCCTCCTGTCGCAGGCGGAGCTTGGCCTGGCGCGTGCTGGCGTTGAAATGGCGTTCGCGCACGCGGCGCAAATCTTCCTTCAGGCCGCTGACCGCTTCGCTCGCCAAATCGCTGCCGGTGCCCAGGCCGATCAGGGTGTCGGCGGCGACGAAGCGGGTTTCCAGATTGGGCAGCGGGCGGATGCCGTAGTTGTCGGCCGGATCGTCGTTGGTCTGCTGTTCGATCAGCAGGGAGATGAAGACGCGTAGCTTGGCGATCTGGCAGGCGACGGGCTGGATGTCGATGCCGAAGATGCCGTTCTGGATCAGGTAGAGTTTGCGCCCGTAGTCGGAGTTGCGGTAGGCCTCGAAGATGCTGCTGATCTCCACCAGTTCCGTGCTGCGGGCCGCTTCGTCGCGGGTGTCGAAGGCGTGGCTGGCCCGTTCCATGGCGATCTCTTTCTGCAACTCTTCCCAGCGCCGGTTCTTCGGGTCCAGGCGGCGCAGCGCCAGGGTGAGGCGGTGGAGCACGCCCATGGGGAAGGCGCCGGAGCCGGCCGCCGGGTCCAGCACGCGCAGGGCGGCGATGGCGTCGACCAGGGAGGCGGCCTCGTCCCGGTCGAACAGCTCGGTCGCGTCGTCGCAGGCGTCTTCCCAGTCCAGCAGATAGCCCAGCCTTGCGCGCCACCAGTCGGCGTCGCCGTCGGCGGGTGGCACCTTTTGCGCCAGGGCCGCCGCCAGCGCCTCGCCGACCATGTAATCGACGATGTGGCGGGGGGTGTAGTAGGAGCCGGTGGCCTTGCGCGCCGTGGCGCTGGTTTCCGGGTTGTAGGCGGCCAGCAGGTTTTCGAACACGCGGCCCAGCAGCTCCGGGTCCAGCGCCAGTTCGCGGTCCAGGGGCGTGTTCTCTTCCACGGTGAATTTGTAGTGGCGGAAGATGGGGAAGAGGCCGTCCTTCGGATCGAAAAACAGGCTGGCCGGCACGCGCAGATGCTCGCGCTGGGCCGGGTTGTCGGTGAAGGCGTCGATGCGGCGCCCGCCGGCCTGCCGGCCCTGGAGGTCGTCCAGGCAATCGAACAGGCCGCCATTGACGAAGGGGACGGATTTCAGGGTCGCCATGAAGTCGTCCGGGGCGGCCAGCAGGTCGCGATAGCGGTAGCGGCTGAAATCGCGGTGGCCGGACGGGTTGGCCGGGCTGAAGGCGCGCTTTTCGATGACGGTGTTGAGGGTGGCGAAGAACAGATTCTGGAGGCAGGCGCGGTAGTAGTCGCCGCCTTCGGGCCGGTGGTGTTTCAGGGCGGCGCGGGCGAAATCCTCGGTGAACAGTTCATCGGGGACCAGGCCCTTTTCCTTCAGAAACCAGACGAACAGCAGGCGGGTGACGAGGCGGATGGCGTGGCGTTTCCCGCTGCCCTCCCCGGCGCCGTCGTCAGGGAAGCGGCAGCAGCCGAGGGCGCGTTCGAACCAGGCGAAGAGCTGGCGGTAGAAGCGGCGGTTGAGCGTCTCGATGTCGAGGGCCCGTTCCCAGGCCCGGTGGAGGGCGTCGAAATTGCGCACGCCTTCCCTGCCGGCCAGGCGGGCGAGGGCGAGATCGGCGAGGATGTCGAGATGGGCGCGGTGGGGGTGGGTGGCGCGGATGTCTTTGACCAGCGTCACCTTCTCCAGCACGTCGCGCCCGGGGTTCTTTTTGTGGGCGCGGCGGTGGATCACGGCCAGGGTGAGGGTGGGGCCGTGACGGAACAGCACCATTGCGGGCATGGCGAACAGGCGGTTGACGGCGCGGGTGGTGTCGGCGAGGTGGGCGCGGGTGAGGACGGCGTCGGGGCCGAGCTCGACGGCGACGAAGAGGAAGGATTCGGCGCGGCCGGCGTCGAAGCTGGCGAGCAGGTCGCCGGTGGCGCCGGTGGTGGTGGCGATCTCTTCGGCGGTGATCTGGAAGACGATCTCCACGGCCTGGGCGGCTTTGAACAGGGCGCGCTGTTTGTCGGTGAGACGCACGCCGCCGGGGCCGCGGCTTTGGAGAAATTCGGCGACGGGGCCGAGTTCGCCGCTGCGCTCGCTGCGATAGCCCAGCTCGGCCAGCAGGGTTCGCGCCCCGGCGACGAGCGGGGTGCCGGGGGCGAGGCCGGCAAGGGCGGCCTCCAGGCTCTGGCGCAGTTGGGCGGGCGAGGCGTCGGCGTTCATCGCGCCAGCCTATACCGGGGTGGCGGCGCGCTCCATATGCCGGGGGCGCCAGCGACCGGGGGTGGCAGCTGTCGTGGGGCTGTCGCAGGGCTGTCGGGGGGCCGTTGCGGCAGGTCTGCGGCAGGCTTGTGACATGCCTGCGGCATGGCCACGGCCGGGGGTCAGCGGGCGGCCAGCGCTTCGGGGTCCAGGGGGAGGTTGCGGACGACGACGCCGGAGGGGCCCAGGATGGGCAGGGCGGCGCCGTCCACCAGGATGACCAGGCCGCCGGCATTGCCGACATCGAAAACGCCAGCGGCGCCGGCGGGCACGAAATAGCTTGCGCCCGGGGGCAGCAGGCGTTCGAACAGCACGCTGCCATCGGCGCGGCGCAGCCGGATCCAGGTCTCCTCCAGCGCCCGCAACTCGATCCGGGGCGGTGGGCCGGCGACGGCGGCGGTTGGGGAGTCGGCCTGGGGCGGGGTTGCGGCGGTGGCGGGCGTTTCCCCGGCGGGCGGGCGGGCGAAGGCTGCCTGGGCGCCGGCAGCGGGCGGCGGGTTCTCCGGGGTGGCGGTGGCAGCGTCGGCCAGGGCGGCAGCCGGAGCAGTGGGGTCGGGCGGCGCGGCGGCGGGCGGCGGTTCGGACGAGCGGGCGGGCGCCTCCCCTGCATCGGCGGCGCTTTCCGGGGTGGCGGTGGGCGGGGCCGCGGTGTCAGCGGGCATGGTGTCGGCGGGATCGGGCGGCGGCGCCTCGGCCTCCTCGACCGGGGCGGCGGCGGGTGGGGCCGCTTCGTCCTCGGCGGTGAGCGAGGTTGCGACAGCGGCTTGGTCGGTGTCAGCGGGCGGGACCGCGACTGTGGCTTCGTCGGTGGCGGGGGTTGCGGGCGCCTGCTCCTGCTCCGGCGCGGCGGCGGGCGGGGTCGTTGCCAGCGGCTCCGGCGCCCTGTCGGATGGCGGTGCCGCCTGCTGCTCCGGCGCGGCAGCGGGGGGCTCCGGTTCCACGGGCGGGGCGGTGGCGGGCGCGGCCTCCCGCTCCACGGGCGGGGCTGCTTCCTCTTCCGCCGCCGGCACTATTTCGGGCACTGGGACTTCGCCCGCGCCGGGCGCCGCCTGCTCTGGCGGGGCGGCGGGGGACAGGGACTGGGGAACCTCGGGCACCGGCTCGAACTCGACCGCCTGGCGTTCGTGCAGCAGATACCAGACGGTGGCGGCGGCGATGGCCAGGGCCAGGGCGGCGCCAACGACGATGCCGGTGGGCCGGCGCGCTTCGGCGGGGGCGACGGGAAAGCGCAGCCGCTGGCGGGCGGCGGGGCCGCTGCCTTCCCGCAGGCGCTGCGCCAGCGTCTCGCCGTCCAGCCCCAGAAAATCGCCATAGGCGCGCAGAAAGCCGGTGGCATAGGTGGGGCCGGGCAGAGCGTCGAAACGGCCGTCTTCGAGCGCCTGGAGATAGGCGGCGCCGATGCGCAGCGTCAGCGCCGGACGGGCGAGGTCGATGCCCTGGGCCTGCCTGGCGCGGCGCAGCTCGGCGCCGATGCGCCGCTCGACGCCGATGTCGTCGCCAGTGTCGTCGTTGAGGGCGCCTTGCGGCGCGGTGTCTTCGGGGCGGTGGGGGCGTCCCTGCCGCCCGGAGCGGCGAGAATCCATGCGCTATCCCTCCCCGCAGGCGCGGCCAGGATAGCACGCCTGCGCAAGGCGCGCGGCGGCGGCGTAATGGCGGCCTGGGGGCGGGCTAGGGCTGGCGGGCTAGGGCGGCGGCGGCCTGATCCACCATTTCGGCCAGGATCTCGGCCATGGGCTGTTCGGATGTCACCATGCCGACGCTCTGGCCCGCCATCAGCGAGCCGCCCTCGACATCGCCCTCCAGCACGGCGCGGCGCAGGGCACCGGCCCAGAAATGCTCGATTTCCAGCTGGGCGGCCTGGCGGTCGATCTCGCCCCGGTCGTGGCGGGCGATCACCTCGCGCTGCTTGGCGACGAAGGCGCGGCTGGCGCCGTTCGCCAGCGCGCGCACCGGGGTGACGGCGAAGCGGGGGTCCAGCTGCACCGAGGGCTGGGCGTCGCGGGCGCTGGCCAGCAGAAAGGCGCGTTTGAAGGCGGGATGGGCGACGGATTCCCGGGCGCAGACGAAGCGTGTGCCCAGCTGCACGCCGGCCGCGCCCATGCGCAGATAGGCGGCGATGGCCTCGCCGCCGCCGATGCCGCCGGCCACGAACACCGGCGTGCCGGCCAGGGGGCGCAGGATTTCCTGGGCCAGCACGCCGGTGGCCACCGGGCCGATATGGCCGCCCGCCTCCATGCCCTCGATGACGATGCCGCAGGCGCCGTTCCGGACCAGGCGCCGGGCGCTGGCCAGGGTGGGGGCGAAGGCCAGCACCCTGGCGCCAGACGCCCGGATGCGGGCGATGGAGGCGGCCCGGGGCAGGCCGCCGGCCAGCACCACATGGCCGACGGCGAGATCGGCGCAGGCCTCGATCAGCGCCTGGAGCTGGGGGTGCAGGGTGATGAGGTTGACGCCGAAGGGGCGGCCGGTGAGCGCCCTGGTGGCGGCGATCTCCTCCGCCAGCCGGTCCGGAGCCATGGCGCCGCAGGCCAGCACGCCGAAGCCGCCGGCATTGGAGATGGCCGCCACCAGATGGCGTTCCGACACCCAGGTCATGGCCCCGCCCATGATGGCCAGTTCCGTGCCCAGCAGGGCGCAGCCCGGCGCCCACAGCGCCCGCAGCCTGTCATAGCCAGGGGGGTGGTCAGGGGGCATCCAGGCCGTAGGCGCGGTGAAGGGCGACGAGGGCGCGTTCCAGGCCGTCTTCGGCGATCAGCACGCTGATCTTGATCTCCGAGGTCGAGATCAGCTGGATGTTGATGTCTTCGTCCGCCAGGGCCTCGAACATGCGGCTGGCGACGCCGGCATGGCTGCGCATGCCGATGCCGATCACCGACAGCTTGGCCACGCCGGGGCCGGTCATGACCCGCTGCGCCCCCAGGGCGCGGCCGTTGTCCTCCAGCGCCCGCAGGGCGGGGGCAAGATCGCCCCTGGCGACGGTGAAGGTGAGATCGGTGCTGCGGCCGTCGGGCGAGACGTTCTGGACGATCATATCGACGTTGATGTCGGCCTCGGCCAGGGGGCGGAACAGGGCGGCGGCGATGCCCGGCCGATCCGGCAGGCCGATGACCGTGACCTTGGCGTCGTCCCTGCTGTAGGCGATGCCGCTGACGACCTGCCGTTCCACGATCTCGTCCTCGTCGGTGACCAGGGTGCCGGGCGTGGCGGCGAAGGTGGAGCGCACCTGCAACCGCACCCGGTGGTTCATGGCGGCCGCCACGGCGCGGGCGTGCAGCACCTTGGCGCCCTGGGAGGCCATCTCCAGCATTTCCTCGTAGCTGATCTTATCGAGCTTGCGGGCCTTGGCAACGACGCGGGGATCGCAGGTGAAGACGCCCTCCACGTCGGTATAGATGTCGCAGCGGGACGCGCCCAGGGCGGCCGCCAGCACCACGGCCGTGAGGTCGGAGCCGCCGCGCCCCAGGGTGGCGATGCGGCCGCCGGGGCCGACCCCCTGGAAGCCGGCCACCACCGGCACGCAGCCCCGTTCCACGCAGGCCAGCAGGGCGGCGCCTTCGACCTTCAGCACATGGGCGCGGCCGTGGGCGGCGTCGGTGGCGATGGGGATCTGCCAGCCCTGCCAGGAACGCGCCGGCAGCCCCATGCTTTGCAGGGTGAGCGCCATCAGGCCGGCGGCCGCCTGTTCGCCGCTGGCGATAACGGCGTCGGATTCGCGCGGGTCGGCGGCGGGCGCGGACGGGCGGGCGGCGGCGCCGGCCGCCAGGGCGGCCAGGCGGTCGGTTTCGCCGGCCATGGCGGAGACCACCACCACCGGACGGCGCCCCTTGCCCAGGGCGCGTTCGACATGGCGGGCGCTGTGGGCGATGCGCTCCAGATCGCCCATCGATGTGCCGCCGAATTTCTGGACCAGGAGGGACACGCCCGAACCCCGCGCACAACACTCCACGCCGGGCCGCGCCGGCGGCAACGGCCGCCGCGGCAATGGCGCGCTTTCCGATCTTTCCCGCCGACGGCGCGGCCTGCATACTCCCGCCGCCATGGCGACGCAAGAGGACAGGGGGAAGCGGGGGGATCGTCGGGGGGGCGGCGATCCTGGCCGGCGCGCCGCGACGCTGGATGCGGACGAGATCGCCGCCTTTTCCGCCCTGGCCGACGGCTGGTGGGACCGGGACGGCCCCATGAAGGCCCTGCACCGGCTGAATCCGGCCCGCCTGGCCTGGCTGCGCCAGCGGCTGGTGGACCATTTCGGGCGCGACCGGGACGACCCCCGCCCGTTGGCCGGCCTGACCGTCGCCGATATCGGCTGCGGCGGCGGGCTGGCGAGCGAGCCGCTGGCGCGGCTGGGGGCAAGGGTGACCGGCATCGACGGCTCGTCCAGGGCCATCGCCGCCGCCCGCGCCCATGCCGACGCCGCCGGGCTGGAGATCGACTATCGCGTCGGCGGCGCCGAAGAGCTGGCCGGGGAGCGGTTCGACGCCGCGATCGCCCTGGAGGTGGTGGAACATGTGGCCGACAGGGCCGCCTTCGTGGCCGCCTGCTGCGCCTGCCTGCGCCCGGGCGGGCCGGTGGTGCTGGCGACGCTGAACCGCACCCTGCGCTCGTTCCTGCTGGCCATCGTCGCGGCCGAGCGGGTGCTGCGCTGGCTGCCGGCCGGCAGCCACGACTGGCGGCGCTTCGTCAAGCCTTCCGAACTGGCCCGCGACCTGCGCCGGGCCGGCGCCAGCACGACGGCGATCACGGGCTTGGTCTTCGATCCCCTCGCCGGGGGCTGGCGGCTGGGGCGCGATGTCGCCGTGAACTACATGCTGAGCGCGGTGAAGGCGCCGCAGGGCTAGCCGGCCAGAAGGCGCGGGAGAGGGCGCGCGGAACCCGGGGACCGTGACCTCCCCGCCGAACATGGGTCGGGCGGCACAGCGGCCGATGCCTGACTGGGCTCCGCGCCCAATCCATAGCCAGCGTGTCGCGCGCGAGGCAAGGAAGCCGGGCGAATTTTTGCGGCCACCGGCCTGCAAACACCCCACGCAACGCTTGCAGCGGGGCGGGACATGGCCGCAATCTGGGGCATGGCGACGCGGCCCGAGAGCGACATTCCCTTCGACGGCTATCGCCGCAGCGGGCGCGGGCGTTCCGACGAGCTGCTGGCGCGGGTAGGGCCGGGCACGCCGGGGGGCGAATATCTGCGCCGCTACTGGCAGCCGGTGCAGCTGGCCCGGGATGTGGGCCGGCGGCCGCGGCTGGTGCGTATTCTGGGGGAAGACCTGGTGCTGTTCCGGGACGGCGGCGGCAGGCTGGGCCTGGTCCATCGCCACTGCCCCCATCGCCGCGCCTCGCTGGAATTCGCCATGCCGCAGCGGCGCGGCATCCGCTGCTGCTATCACGGCTGGCTGTTCGATGTGGACGGGACCGTCCTGGAGGTGCCGGGCCAGCCCGAAGGCGTGGAGCAGCGGATGCGCGCCGCCGTGCGGCTGGGCGCCTATCCGGTGCGGGAGCATCTGGGCCTGATCTTCGCCTATCTGGGGCCGCCGCAGCTGCAACCCGCCTTTCCCGTCTATGACACCTGGCAGATGGCGGGCCACGAGATGGTGCCCTATGCCGCGCCCTTCGCCTGCAACTGGCTACAGGTGCAGGACGGCATCCTGGACCCGCTGCACACCGCCTTTCTCCATTCGCGCATGAGCCGCGAGCAGTTCTCCCACGGCTTCGGCGAGGTCGGCGAGCTGGCCTTTTACCGGCGGCGCCTGTCCTTTCTGGGGGTTGCCAGCCGCCGCGTGGGCGACAATATCTGGGTGCGCGTGAACGAGCTGGTGCTGCCCAACTATACCCAGGCCGGGGCCGCCTTCGCCGCCGACGGCACCCGGCAGCGCTATTTCGGGCGCAGCGCCTTCGCCCGCTGGGTGGTGCCGGTGGACGACGAGCGCACCACCTGTTTCGCCTGGGCCATCTTCGGCCCCCGGGGCGACCCGCCCGCCTTCAACACCCCGGAAGGGCCGGAGCTGATCGAACAGGGCGAGCGTTTCCAGCGCCCCTATGAGGAGCGCCAGCGCCACCCCGCCGACCTGGAAGCCTGCGAGGGCATGGGGGCGATCAGCGAACACGAGCGCGAGCATCTGGTGCCCAGCGACAAGGGCATCGTCATGTATCGCCGCCAGCTGCGCCGCCTGATGCGGGCGCTGGAGGAAGGGCAGGAGCCGGAACACGCGGCGGAGATCTGGCCGAACGGCGCCGTGCCCACCTATGGCGGCGACACGGTGCTGCGCATAGCCAGGGCGCCGGACGACGACCGCGCCCTGCTGCGCAGGACCGGCGCGGCGGCGATGGCGGCCTGCTTCGCGGCCGAGGATGTGAGCGGCGACGAGCGCGACCGCCAGACGATAGCGGCGCTGAAGGCGCTGGAAGCGGCGCCGCCGTGAGCGTCCGCGTCCACGTCAAGAACAACCACGCCCGCGCGGGCGGTTTTCCGGCCACGCCGGAGAGCGAGCCGGTGTTCACCGTCACGCGGCAGCGCTGGGATGCGGTTCTGGCCGGCTATCCCGACCTGGCGGAGCGGCTGGAGGCCTTTATCGACTGGGACGAGGACAATTTCGCCCGTTCCATGGCCACGGCCGAGGCGCTGGTGGCCTGGGACCTGCCCACCGCCGACCTGGCCCGCGTCGCGCCCCGCCTGAAATGGATCCACATCATCGGCGCCGGGGTGGAGCATCTCTGCCCCATGGACTGGGTGCCGCCCGGCGTCACCGTTACCAACAACAAGGGCGCGCAGGCCGCCAAGGCGGGGGAATTCGCGGCCATGGCGGTGCAGATGCTGCATTGCCGCATCCCGGCCATCGCCTGCAATCAGGCCGGGCGGCGCTGGCTTTCGCTTTATGCCACACCGATCGCCGGGCGCACGGTGCTGGTGGTGGGCACCGGCAGCCTGGGCGGGGCGGCGGCCGAACGGCTGGCCGGGCTGGGGCTGCGCGTGCTGGGGATAAGCCGCCACGGACGGCCCCACCCCCATGTCGCGCGCATGGCGACGACGGCCGCCCTGGACGAGATGCTGGCGGAGGCCGATTATGTCTTCGTATCCGTGCCTTCGACGCCGGAGACGCAGAATCTGCTGGACCGGGAGCGGCTGCGGCGCATGAAGGCGGGGGCCGGCATCGTCAATATCGGGCGCGCCTCGGCCATCGATTACGAGGCGCTGGCGGAGCTGCTGGAACAAGGCCATCTTTCCGGGGCGATCCTGGATGTGTTCGATCCCGAACCGCTGCCCGCCGCGTCGCCCCTGTGGGCGGTGCCCAATCTGATGGTGCTGCCCCATGTCTCCGCCGACGACGGCGAAAGCTATGTGGAGACCACGCTGGGGATCGTGTTCGACAACATGCGCCGCTTCCTGGCCGGGGACGAATTGCGCAATATCGTGCGGCCCGAACTGGGATACTGAACCCACCGAACCACGAGGAGGGACGGGCGATGACGCCTGCCGAACCGCAATCGCTGCAAGAGGCCATCGCGCCAGCCGAGCGCATCCGCGAGCGCGGCGCCCGGCTGGCCGAACAGGGCGTGAAATACATCCTGTGCTGCTGGATCGACCTGTTGGGCCAGCCCAAGACCAAGCCGGTTCCGCTGAGCGACTGGGAGCGGCTGTGCCGGGGCCAGGGGCCGCAATTCGCGGTCCATTCCGTCTCCTTCGTGCCGGAGCTGGGGGCGGCCGATCCCGACCAGATCATGGTGCCGGACCTGGATTCGCTCACCGTCTGCCCCTGGGATCGCCGCTGCGCCTGGGTGATGGCCGATCTGTGGTGGTGCGACAAGCCCTACAATCTGTGCCCGCGCGGCGCTCTGAAGCGGGTGCTGCGCGGCTGTGGCGGGCGTGGCTATGCGGTTTATGCCGGCATCGAGCCCGAGTTCATCGTCATGCGCTGGCAGGACGGGCGCCCGGTGAAGGCGATGGACGACGACCCGCTGCCCGGCCAGGGCCTGCGCCCGCGCCGCCAGGCCTTTGGCTACGATGCCGAATATTCCATCGACTCCATGGGCTTTCTGGGCGAGCTGATCGACATCCTGGATGGCGAGCTGGGCTGGGATTTGCACGATGTGGTCGCCGAAGGCGCCTACAGCCAGTTCGAGCTGGATTTCGGCTATAGCGACGCGCTGACCATGGCCGACCGCCTGGTCTTTCTGCGCCTGCTGCTGAAGGAGACCGCCAAGAAACACGGCATGTTCGTGACCTTCATGCCCAAGCCGACCGTGGGCGACTGGCGTTCCGGGGCGCATATCAACGCCTCGATGCGCCGCCTGGACGCCCCCGGCGCCAACCTGTTCGAAGGCGAAGACGGCGCCTTTTCGCCCCAGACCCGCCACGCGGTGGCCGGGCTGCTGCGCCATGGCGGGGCGCTGACCGCCGTCACCTGCCCCACGGTCAACTCCTATAACGGCCTGGTGGCGCGGGTGGGCGGCTTCGAGGGCGGCACCGTCACCTGGGCGCCCACCCACATGACCTATGGCGACAACAACCGTTCCGCCATGCTGCGCCTGCCGCAGAACCGCTTCTGCATCGAAAACCGCGCCGCCGACATGTGCATGAACCCCTATCTGGGGCTGGCGCTGACCGCCGCCGCCATGACCGAAGGCGTTGCCGGGAAGCTGGACCCCGGGCGGCCGCTGAACCGCGACCTTTACGAGCTGGCGCCCGATGAGATCGCCGCATCGGGGGCGCAGCGGCTGCCGCGCAACCTGCTGGAGGCGATCGAGACCCTGGCCGGCGACGATTTCGCCAGGGATGTCATGGGCGAAGCCATGCACGCCTCTTATCTTGCCTATAAGCGGGACGAGTGGGAACGCTATCACCAGGCGGTGACCGACTGGGAGGTGCAGGAATATCTGCGCCTGTTCTGACGGCGGGCGATGGCCGGTGGCGGCGGGGCGATGGCGGCGGATTTCGAGACCTTCCCGCTGGGCGATGTGCGCCTGCAATCGGGCGCCGTGCTGCGGGACGCCAGGCTGGCCTACAAGACCTGGGGCAGGCTGGACGCGGCGGGCGGCAACGCCGTGCTGCTGCCCACCTTCTACACCGGCAGCCATGAGCGCAACCGCGCCTATTTCGGGCCGGGGCGGACGATCGATCCGGCGCGCCATTTCGTGGTGTCGGTGAACCTGTTCGGCAACGGCCTTTCCTCCTCGCCCAGCAACCAGCCGCCGCCCCAGGACGGCCCCCGCTTTCCGGCCACCACTCTGTTCGACAATGTTGCCTGCCAGCGGCGTCTGCTGGTGGAGCGGCTGGGGGTGCGGCGGCTGGCGCTGGTGACCGGCTGGTCGATGGCGGGCTGCCAGGCCTTTCAATGGGGGGCGCAATATCCGCAGGCGGTGGACGCCATCCTGCCCTTTTGCGGTTCGGCCAGAACCTCGGTCCACAACATCGTCTTTCTGGAGGGGGTGAAGGCGGCGCTGCTGGCCGACGGCGCCTTCGCGCAGGGCGACTATGCCAGCCCACCGCTGCGGGGGCTCAGGGCCTTCGGGCGCGTCTATGCCGGCTGGGCCTATTCGCAAGACTGGTATCGCCAGCGCCTCTACCGCCAGCTGGGCCATGACAGCATCGAGGCGCTGCTGGCCGCCTGGGAGGCCGACCACGCCGAGAACTGGGACGCCAACGACCTGCTGCACAAGCTGGCGACCTGGCAGCGGGGCGACATTTCCGCCAACCCGCGCTATGGCGGCGATTTCCGGGCGGCGGCAGGGGCCATCCGCGCCCGGGCCATCGTCATGCCGTGTTCCACCGACCTCTATTTCCCGCCCCAGGACAGCGCCATCGAGGTGGCGGCGATGCCTTCCGCCGAACTGCGGGTGTTCGATTCGCCCTGGGGCCACTGCGTCGCCAGCGGCGACAGCGTGCCCGCCTTCCACGCCTTCTTCGACCGCGCCGCTGGCGAGCTGCTGGCGGGGTGAGCGCAGCCGGTCAATCCATGCCTTGGCCCTTGGCTTTGAGGCGAAAGTGACCTATATGCGATAGGGCTGGATATATGGAGGAGATTTCAGCATGGGCGACCTCGTTTCACAAGTGGCCGACCGTGTAGCAGAAGATCTGAATGCAGATGTCATACTCTACAATGGGCCAATTGAGCGCCCGGCGGACGAAATTCTCATCGAAGACTGCATCAAGAGGCGCCGGCGAGAGAATGCTCTTTTGATACTTGTGACGATGGGCGGCGACGCCGACGCTGCGTACAGGATTGCGAGATGTCTTCAGTTCAAATATAAGCGCTTCTATCTCTATGTGTCGGGATACTGCAAAAGCGCCGGCACTTTGGTTGCCGTGGGAGCGCATGAGCTCATCATGTCTGATCATGGAGAACTCGGGCCAATTGATGTCCAAATGTCTAAAAAAGACGAGCTTTGGGAATCGCAATCGGGTCTTACGATCATGGACGCTCTGGCGGCATTGGAAGATAACGCGTTCAATGCTTTTGAGACGTTCTTTTTGGAAACCAAGAAAAGGAGCGTCGGGCGGATCACTTTCAGAACCTCGGCTCGGATTGCCGCTGAAATGACAGCTGGTCTATTTGCACCGCTCTACGGTCAGATAGACCCTCTGCATATTGGCGAGGCGGCTAGGGCTATGTCCATCGCTGGCCGCTATGGCCGTCGCTTGCTTGCATATGGTCAAAACATTGAGCAGGCTAAACTAGACATTCTATCAAACTACCCATCTCATGGATTTGTGATTGACAGATGGGAAGCAACTATGTTATTCAGAAATGTGCGTGAGCCAAACCAGTTGGAAAAGGACTTGGCAGATTTCCTGGGCGATAGTGCCCTCTGGCCTTACAGAGTGGACTCGGACGAACAACATTTGTTCCGCTTTCTATCGACCGAACCTTCTGTCGTCGAAGAAAGCGATCAACCTGGAGGAGAAGACCTTGTCGAATCTGGAGATTCTGCGCGGACCGGACCTGGCGGATCTGCTGAGGAAAAGACGGAACAGTTTGCGAAAAGCGGTAGCGGGAGGAACGCTGTCACGGAGCCTGAAACCGATCAGGAAGGAGCGCCACATAGTTCAACATGATGCGGTAAAGCCAACTCGAACTTCGGGCGAATCCACGCGGGAGGACTCACGTAGATAGAGTCTGCCGGAATTTGCGAACTGCGCGTATCCGACTCATCCTGGGGCTATTGTGTCGCCAACGGTTATGACGTGTGGGCCTTCCACGCCTGCTTCGACCAAGCTGCGGGCGAGCTGTTGGCAGGGTGAGCATAGGAGCGGCCGGCGGGGGAATGTGTCAGGCTGGCCGCCGCCATGACCGCCCCCAGCGACAGCGCCGACCGCAACGGCCGGGACACGGCCCATAAGGCCCGCGCGGCCCGTAAGGGCGCGGCGCGGCGCCAGGCGGCAACACCGATGATGGAGCAGTACTGGCGCATCAAGGGCGAGCATCCCCAGGCGCTGCTGTTCTACCGCATGGGCGATTTCTACGAGCTGTTCTTCGACGACGCGGTGGCGGCGGCAGACGCGCTGGATATCGCCCTGACCAAACGCGGCAAGCATCTGGGCCGCGATGTGCCCATGTGCGGCGTGCCCATCCACGCCGCCGAAGCCTATCTGGAACGGCTGATCCGGCGCGGCTTCAAGGTGGCGATCTGCGAGCAGGTGGAGGATCCGGCCGCAGCCCGAAAGCGCGACGCCAAGGCGCCGGTGGAACGGCGCGTGGTGCGCATCGTCACCCCCGGCACGGTGACGGAAGACAGCCTGCTGGACGCGCGGCGCGCCAACCATCTGGCGGCGCTGGCCCGCGCCCAGGACGATCTGGCCCTGGCCTGGGTCGAGCTTTCCACCGGCGCCTTTGCCGTGGAAGCGGTGGAGCGGGCGGGGCTGGCCGCCGCGCTGGAGAGGGTGGCGCCGGCCGAGCTGGTGCTGGCCGACAGCCTGGCCGACGATCCCGCCCTGGCGGGGCCGCTGGCGCCGTTCGCCGAGCGTCTGACCGTGGAGGCGGCGGCCCGCTTCGACAGCCGCGGCGGCGAAAGGCGGCTGAAGGAGCTCTACGCCGTCGCCACGCTGGAGGGCTTCGGCGCCTTCGGGCGGGCCGAGCTGGCGGCGATGGCGGGGCTGATCGCCTATATCGAGCTGACCCAAAAGGGCAGGCTGCCGCGCCTTTCCCCACCGCGCCGCCACGGCACCGGCCAGGCCATGGCCATCGACGCCGCCACCAGGCGCAACCTGGAATTGGCGCAGGCGCTGAACGGTTCCCGCCGCGCCAGCCTGCTGGGGGTGATGGATCGCAGCGTCACCGGCGCCGGCGCCCGCCTGCTGGGCCAGCGTCTGGCGGCGCCGCTGCTCCATCCCGAAGCCATCGTAAGGCGCCTGGACACGGTGGATGTCCTGGTGGCAGAGCGGGCGCTGCGGGAGGATCTGCGCGCCACCCTGGCCAACGCCCCCGACCTGGAACGGGCGCTGGGCCGGCTTTCGCTGGGGCGGGGCGGGCCGCGCGACCTGGCGGCGCTGCGCGACGGGCTGGACGCCTGCACCGCCATCGCCCGCCTGCTGGACGACGCCACCGGCCTGCCGCAGGAACTGGCGGCGGCGGCGGCGGTGCTGGATGCCGCCGCCCCCGGCCTGGCCGCAAAGCTGCGCGACAGCCTGGCCGACGATCCGCCGCTGCTGGCCCGCGACGGCGGTTTCGTTCGCCGCGCCCGCTCGCGCGAGCTGGACGAGGCCCGCGCGCTGCAAAGCGACGGCAGGCAGCGCATCGCGGAGCTGCAACAGGACTATCGCGACCGCACCGGCATCGCCTCGCTGAAGGTGCGCCACAACAACCTGCTGGGCTACCATGTCGAAATTGCCCAGAACCACGCCGCCAGGCTGGACCGGGAGGTTTTCTTTCATCGCCAGACCATGGCCAACGCCATGCGCTATTCCACCGCGAAGCTGGGCGAGCTGGCGGCGGCCATCGCCAGCGCCGCCGAGCGGGCGCTGGCCCTGGAGATGGCGATCTTCGCCCAGCTGAGCGACGAGGCGCTGGCGGCCGGCGCGGAGATCGCCGAGGCGGCGGCGGCGCTGGCGGCCATCGATGTGGCCGCCGCCCTGGCTCAGCTGGCGGCCGAGCGCGGCTATGTCCGCCCGGCTGTCACCGCCAGGCTGGATTTCGCCATCGCAGGCGGGCGCCACCCGGTGGTGGACGCGCTGGCCCCGCCCACCGCCGGCCAGGCCTTCGTCGCCAACGACTGCCGGCTGGAAGGCGAATCGCGCCTGTGGCTTTTGACCGGCCCCAACATGGCCGGCAAATCCACCTTTCTGCGCCAGAACGCGCTGATCGCCGTGATGGCGCAGATGGGCAGCTTCGTGCCGGCCGCCAGCGCCCGCATCGGCGTGGTGGATCGCCTGTTCAGCCGGGTGGGGGCTGCGGACGACCTTGCCGGCGGGCGCTCTACCTTCATGGTGGAGATGGTGGAAACCGCCGCCATTCTGAACCAGGCGGGGGAGCGGGCGCTGGTGATCCTGGACGAGATCGGGCGCGGCACGGCCACCTTCGACGGCCTGGCCATCGCCTGGGCGACCCTGGAGCATCTGCATGAGCGCAACCGTTGCCGGGCGCTGTTCGCCACCCATTACCACGAGCTGACGGCGCTGGCCTCCCGCCTCGACGGCCTGGCGCCCTACACCATGCGGGTGAAGGAATGGCGGGGCGAGGTGGTGTTCCTCTATCAGGCGGTCCCCGGGGCGGCCGACCGCAGCTATGGCATCCATGTCGCCCGCCTGGCCGGCCTGCCCGCCGCCGCCGTCGCCCGCGCCGAGCAGGTGCTGCGCACCGTGGAGGCGGGCGAGCAGGGCAGCGCCTCGACGCGGCTGGCCGCGGACCTGCCCCTGTTCCAGGCGACGGCGCAAGCGCCGCCGCCACCCACCCCTTCGGCCCTGCGCCAAGCCCTGGCCGAAGCGCGGCCCGACGAGCTGGCCCCGCGCGCGGCGCTGGAGCTGCTCTATCGCCTGAAGGAGCTGGCGGAGGACGAAGGCGCAGAGGGAAGGCCGTGAGCGCGGCGCCGGGGGGCCGGCGGGGGGTGCGCGCCCGGCTGGCGGCGCTGGGGGCCGGCGACGATGCCGCCGCCCGGACGGTGCTGGCGGCGGCGCTGGCGGGCGCCAGGGAGCGGCTGGAGCGGCGGCTGATGGCCAGGGACGCCGGCGGCGCCCTGGCGGCGGCCATGAGCGCAGCCATGGACGGCATCGCCCGCGCGCTGATGGATCATGTTGCGCGCCCGGACGCGGCCGGGGTCGCGCGCCCGGGCGCGGGCGGGGGGCTGGCGCTGGCGGCGGTGGGCGGCTGGGGCCGGGGCGAGATGGCGCCCTATTCCGACCTGGATCTGCTTTTTCTACTCCCTGGCAAGGCCACGCCGGGCCTGGAGCGCATCGTTGCCCGCGCCCTGCACCTGCTGTGGGATCTGGGGCTGAAGGTGGGCCACGCCGCCCGCACGGTGGACGACGCGCTGGAAGGCGCCAGGAACGACATGACCGTGCGCACCGCCCTGCTGGAGGCGCGCCTGCTGTGGGGCGAAAGCGGGCTGTGGCGCCAGCTGCGCCACCGCTTTCAGCGCGAACTGGTGGCCGGCAGCGGCGGCGCCTTCCTGCGCGCCAAACGCGACGAGCGCGCGGCGCGGCGGCGGCGCTTCGGCGATTCCCGCTATCTGCTGGAACCCCATGTCAAGGACGGCAAGGGCGGCCTGCGCGACCTCCACAGCCTGCTGTGGATCGCCCGCTATCTCCACGGCATCGCCAGGGCGGAGGACCTCGCCGCCGCCGGCATCCTGACCGCGGCGGAACTGGCCCGCTGGCGCCGCGCCGCCGATTTCCTGATGCGTGTGCGCTGGCATCTCCATCTCGCCTCCGGGCGCGCCGAGGAGCGGCTGACCTTCGACCTCCAGGCCGAGATCGCCGCCCGCATGGGCTATTCCCGTGGCCGCAGCCAGCGGGCGGTGGAACGCTTCATGAAGCGCTATTTCCTGGTGGCCCGGGATGTGGGCGAGCTGGAGCGGGCCTTCGCCGCCGCCATCGCCGATCCGGACCGCCCGCCTGAAGATGGCAGCGGGGATGGCGCCGGGGAGGTCAGCGGAGACGATGGTGGGCGGGGCGAGATCGCGGGCTTTCCCGTCATCGGCGGCCGCCTGGCCCTGGCCGATGGCTGGCGGGCGGCGGCGCGGCCGCTGGACCTGTTGCGCATCTTCCATGCCGCCCAGCAGCAGGGGATGGAGCTTCACCCCACCGCCCTGCGCCGCATCGCCCGGCACGCCCGGGCGGTGGACGGGCTGCGCGCCTGCCCGCAGGCGAACGCGCTGTTCATGGCCATACTGACCTCGCGCAAGGGGCCGGAAGCGACGCTGCGGGCCATGAACGAGGCCGGCGTCATGGGCCGGTTTCTGCCCGATTTCGCCCGCGTGGTCGCCCAGATGCAGTTCGACATGTATCACGTCTATACGGTGGACGAGCACGCCATCCGCACCGTGGGCGAGGTGGCGGCGATCGAGCGTGGCGCGGCCGCCGACGAACTGCCGCTGGCCAGCGCCATCGCCACCGGGCTGCGGCGCCGGCGCGTGCTGTATCTCGCCGCCCTGCTCCACGACATCGCCAAGGGCCGGGGCGGCGACCACAGCGCGCTGGGCGCCGAACTGACCCGGCGCCTGGGGCCGCGGCTGGGGCTGGACGGCGAGGAAACCGAGACCGCCGCCTGGCTGGTGCGTTACCATCTGCTGATGTCGGCCACCGCCTTTCGCCGCGACCCGGCGGATGGGGAGACCGTGGCCGCCTTCGTCGCCGCGGTGCAATCGATGGAGCGGCTGCGCCTGCTGCTGCTGCTGACCGTGGCCGATATCCGCGCCGTGGGGCCGAAGGTCTGGAACGGCTGGAAGGGCCAGCTGTTGCGCGAGCTCTATCGCCGGGCCGAAGAGGCGATCTCCGGCGGGCATAGCGCCGCTATCGATAAACGGGCCCGGGTGGCCGCCCTGGCCGACGCCCTGGGCGCCCGCCTCACCCACTGGCCGGGCGCGGCGGTAGAAGCCCATATCGCCAGGCTGGTGGCGCCCTATTGGCTCGCCTTCGAGGGCGACGACCATCTGCGCCACGCCGCGCTGATGCGCCGGGCCGAGGGCGAGGGCGGCGCGGCGCCGGCGGCGGTTGCCACCCGCATCGACCGCTTTCGCGCCGTCACCGACATCACCGCCTTCGGGCCGGACCGGCACGGCCTGTTCGCGCGCCTGGCCGGGGCCATCGCCGGGGCCGGGGCCGGCATCGTGGAGGCGCGCATCTTCACCACCACCGACGGCATGGCCCTGGACAGCTTCCGGGTGCAGGACGAAGGCGGCGGCGCCTTCGCCGACCCGGACCGCCTGCAAAGGCTGCGCCGGGCCGTCCGCGCCGTGCTGAAGGGCGGCGCGCCCAGGGTCAACGAGGGTGGCGGCCCGCCTGCCCGGCGCGGGGCGGGGCGGGGCGCCGCTCTGGCGGTGGCGCCCCGGGTGGCGATCGACAACGACGCCTCCAGCCGCCACAGCCTGGTGGAGGTGACCGCCCGCGACCGGCTGGGCCTGCTGCGCGACCTGGCCGGGGCGCTGGCAGAGCTGGGCCTTTCGGTGGTCAGCGCGCGGGTGGCGACCTATGGCGAGCGGGCCGTGGACAGCTTCTATGTCCGCGACGGCGAGGGCCGCAAGCTCGCCGGCGAAGCCCGCCTGGCGCAATTGCGCGAACGCCTGCTGGACGCCATCGCCGCCGGAGAGGCCCGGCGGCGGGCGGCGTGAACGGGAGCGGCCTCTTCAGGCATGTGCGGGGGATTTACGATCTCGCCAGCAGCCGAAGAGCCTCCTGGTTATCGCCATGGACGGTCGGTTCCGCGCACCACCACATTCGCAGGGTTTCTATGACGGTGGATGCCTGCTGCAACGGGAGACCGAACATGGCTATCACGGCTTCGTCGATCCGCTTGCGATTCTCATCGACATGGGCCTGACATGCTGGCTTCAAAGGCAAATCGGAAAGCCTGGCGAAGGCTGTGGCAGCGTCATCCAGCGCATGGTCGCCGAGCCTGGCCAGGTCCGGGCATGGGACGGTCTGGATGGCCCTCACCTGCGTAGGCGATCTTCCCAGATGCGTTCTCCCGCCTTGCGTCCAATGGGTTATCAACCCCAGGGTGGAGTTGGCCCACAAAGCAAACGCATGGCACACGCGGATATCGTCGTGCAGCAACGATGTCCAACCCCTTCCTCCGAACACGGAATCCCTGGTCGTAGCTGCCAGCAGGGCTTGCGATGTCCATCTCATGCCTCTGGCATAATGCAGTTTCCCGACTTTGCTTCCCATGCTCTTCGCTGCATCCTGCCTCCATACGGAGCCTTTGTGGGTGGGATCGACCGATAGCGTGGTCTGGGTCTTCGCATTGGCTTCCCACAAAGCCCTGTTCGATCCTCTGGCGTCCGCCTGGCGGGTGATCGGGTGGAAGACGAACGCGCCGATGGGGGTTTTCTCACGAATATGGCCGATGAGATGGTGGGTTGGCCCCACCTCGAACAGCTGTTCCAGGGTGGTCATCGGACAAGATAACCGCATCCCCTCTGCGCTCGCGAATTGGCGAAGCAGCCCGCGCTCGGCGAGGGCGCTGGCGTTTATGGCCAGATCCGCATGAAGAACCCCCAGGTGACTCCAGGGTTCGCCACCCTTCGGCATGAAGCTCGCGATCTGCCCCAGTTCCTCCGCGCCTGCCACGACGGGGTAGCCATCGTCCTGCATGCTGTCCAGGGCGTCTTGCACGCTGCGACCGAACTCCCTCGCTTCGCCATGGCGCAGGGGGATTCGCCTCAGTGTCACGCATCGAACGCTGGATGGGGTATCGCTTTTCTTCTTTCTGGTCGCCACCAGCAGCATCTCGCCCATGTCGGTATCGGCGCTCAGGGCCTCGTCGCCCCCCTTTCCGCCCGCCCTGGTCACGGCCACGATGTCCTTGAACTCATGCACGATCATTTCACGCGTGACTCTCCAGGTTTCGGCAAATGCCGCCGTAAGCGGCAGGACGAAGCCGATGCGTCCGCCTGCTTTGACCTTTTTGTGTGCGAGGCACAGGAAACTGGCCGCCATCCCGGCCGTCTTCACTGCTGGAATTCCCTTGATCAAATCCCCCCAGCGCAACTGACATTGTTGCCTCTGCCGCCCGGTGAGGCCAGATATGTCGAAAGCGCTTTGTCCTCCCCTCGTGCGGCTGTAAGGAGGATTCATAATGACGTAATCGAAACATCTATCGGGGGCATCTATGGGAGTCATCTCGGTTTCGATACCACCGACCGTGCCACCGAGGGCCGAAAACATATCCTTCACGCTTTGCTCCTGGAGGAATTCCAGCGAACCCGTGGTCAGGCCGTGAATTGTCGGTTGTCCGACTCCGACCCAGCCGATATTCGTCTTTCCATAGGGTTGCCCACCCCCCATCAAAGCCATGCTGCTGTTTGTCAGATGGGCCGCTATCGGGCTGACGTCCACTGCGGTGACACCGCCCTCCATGGCATCGGAGTGCAGCCGAACCATGTTGTTGCTTTTCCCCAAGTCGTGAATACGCCTATAGGCGGCGCGCACGAGAGAGCCGGTTCCACAGGCAAAGTCCGCTACGCGGATGTTGCGAAACAACTCGGGATTCGACCAATCGTTGCGATCGTGTTTGCGAATCAGCAGGCTGGCCAAAAACTCCGATGTCGCCGGTGTGGTATAGAAGGCCGCTGCCTCTTTACGATCGACACTGATTTTTGGAAACAATTCAGCACCGATGTTGATGTGATTGCCGAGCTTGGCAATTTCGACGATCTCGACCCCCGATGCAAGATATTCCAATGCCCGGGCAGTGGCCCCTCTTGCTCTGATCGCGGAACTTTCCAGCACGTCGATGGCGGGCGCAAAGATGGAGTGCCAATTTCTGTCGAGAATGCCCCTCCAGCCCGCGACCAGTTGTGACGGCCTGAGGTCGCCCGAGGGGAGCAGGTCGATGTCTTTCACTCCTGAGCGACGCAAATGAGATTGCACGAGCATCGCATCGAGCCAGAGAACGGACACGACGCGAAATGCGGTCAACGGAGCATGATGCAGATAGACCTTGTTTGCAATCTCTTTGCAATCCTGCTCGGATAAACCGGTTATCAATGCATGCGCAGCAAGGTCGATGAGAAAGGCTACTTCGTCAGCCACCTCCTCTACCTTACCCTTTGGAACGGAGACCAGTTGAGTCAACGATGCGAGCTCGCTCGCAGATCCTTGCAAATAGTCTCCTTTTGGGAAGCGGTGAATCAGATCCTCGTTTCGTTGTAGAACGGCATATTTTATGGCCTTCCGCTCACTCAGGGAATCTTCGACCTGGCTTTCGCTCATGGATTCGAATCTGTGTGGAATAGATACGGCTATGGCGGTCTCAAAATTCCCTCCTTCAAGCCTTGCGCGGGCATCTCTGTCATTGTCGCCTCCAAATGCACATTCCACGACCACGGTTGGCGCTCTTGGATGAGCGATCAGCATATCGGGCCGCTCTGTGCTGCCGGCAACGGCTCCCCGCCGCTCTGCCCGGGCGAACTCGCCCTCCCAGGAGCGATTGAGAACCCTGGCAAGAATGACATTGAACGTGTGTTCGTGGAGCTTGGTCGGCATGACTCACCCGGCAACCGATGCGGCACGGGCCAACCGCCTGGCGACCGTGCCAGCAGCCGCTCGCTTCACGCCTCCGGGACAGCCCGCCCCCGTCAGCGCCCCTTCCACACCGGCGTTCGGCGAAGCTGGCGGGGCCTTCTTTGGCGTCTTCGGAATCGAGGCAGGCGTGGTGAGACTCACACGGTAGATGTCGTTGTCTTTCGCCCCGGTCGAACTCATGGCGTGTCGGAATTCTCGTCGTGTTGAGATGGGGATATGCCGCCCGCATCGCCTTCTTCGTCTCTTCCGACGATATCGTCATCCTCGCTCGGGCCGCGTTTCTCTATGGGTGGGGGCGGAGGAATCCATGGGCGCAAATGCTGGCCGATTCGGTCGTAGAATTCAGGTATCGCCCTTTCCAGATCTTCTATGAAGGTGCGGCGCCCGGAAAAACGGCCCGAGAGATCGTCGATCATAACGATCTCGAAGCCCTTGAGAACCGCGTCAGCGCGCTCGCTCTCGAGGCATTTGGGATCTGCCTTGATTTCCGACAACGATGCCTGGGTTTGGGGTTCTCTCCCCGACCAAAGCGCCCGCACAGTGACGCCGTCCATCTCGACATTGCGCAATTGCCGCATCAGCCAATTTATTCGCGCAGCGGTGCGTTTTCTGTCTTTCGGCGCGTCGAGACGCATGGAACACGAAATTGTCCGGCGCTGGAGATCGGCCACGACTTCAAGTTCGCTGGCTGCATTCGAGACGATGAAGGAGCTTTGCAATTTTTGGGATGCGATCAGGGAATCGCACACATCCCGATGGCGAAGATCGGAATCGGTCCGGTGCCTGCGAGGAATATAGATATCGACGTGCGCGCCTATGCGCCGGCTCAGCATCAGGCAGACGTCTCGTTCTTCCTGATGCCAGCTGGCAACGGCCTTTTCGATTTCGGGGGAAGATTTTCTGAATTTCTGGCCGTCTCGAACACCGTGAACAAGCGCCCGCCATTCCTGGTTCATTTCATCGAAGGGCCTGACACCGGAGCCGGGATGTTCGAAATACCGAATCATTTCCCTTAGAATGAACTCCTGCTCCTCCTTCATGCCATCCCTTAAGGCCAGATGCGCTTGCGTGAGGACGCTGACCCAGGATATGTGAAAGACATCGACACGATTGCTGAGTCGCTTTGGAACCGAGTATGGGTGGTGCGTCGGTAAAGACACAAACTGATTGGATAGCGTGACGACGGAATTGACTCCATATGCGCGGGCCAGCTCTGCGTATTTGTGAACCTGCGCTTCGTCTATCTCCACCTTGTTGATTTTGGCTTCAAGAAAGGCTGTCCACATGTTCTTGCGCGTCAACAACTTCACCACGCCATCGGGCCGCCCTTCGCTGGATTTGTCTGGTGTTGGAAACTTGACCTCTGTGTAGCTGTGCAAGCGCGATGTCTTCCCCATCTGCACCTTGCAGATTTTCAGGAAACGCTCTGCAAATGGGCGCACCACCGACAGGGTTGCAAGGAGGATGGATACGATCCGCTCCTCCTTGTTGGAATCGGCGACGGTGGGAATCAGCCTTGCGCGTTGAGCGTTCTTCAGAATGTCGTCGAGAGAATCCACGATAACGGTGCCTCGGTTTTGCCAGTGGATGCCTGCTTCACGCCTCCGGGACAGCCCGCCCCCCGTCAGCGCCCCTTCCACACCGGTGTCCGGCCCTCGGCGAAGCTGGCGGGGCCTTCTTTGGCGTCTTCGGAATCGAGGCAGGCGCGGTATTGGGGGATGTGGCCGGCGCGCATGACCGCATAGGCCTCCTGGGCGGCCAGGGCCTCGGTAAGATTCACCACCGCCTTGATCGCCCGCAGCGACAGCGGCGCGCTTCTGGTCATGGCGGTGGCGAGTTCGCGGGCGGCGTCCATCAGCTGCGCCTGGGGCACGATGCGGCTGATCAGCCCCCGTTGCAGGGCCTCGTCGGGCATCATGCGCCGCCCGGTCATCATCATCTCCATCGCCACCTGGCGGGGGATGCGCCGTTGCAGGCGGACCACGCCGCCGCCATCGGGCAGGATGCCCAGCTGCGCCTCCGGCAGCCAGAACTGGGCGTTTTCGGACGCCACGATCACATCGGCGGCCAGCGCCAGCTCGAAGCCGCCGCCCACGGCCAGCCCGTTGACGGCGGCGATCACCGGCTTGTCCAGATCCCACAGCTCGGTCAGGCCGGCGAAACCGCCTTCGATTTCGTTCGTGGCGTCGGTGTCCTCCGCGCCGGCGGCGGCCGCCTTCAGATCCCAGCCGGCGGAGAAGAACTTCTCGCCGCCGCCGGTGAGGATCGCCACCGAAGCGGTGGCATCGTCGCGAAAGGCACAGAACGCCTGGGACAGCGCCTGGCTGGCCGCCAGCGAGATGGCATTGGCCTTGGGCCGGTCGAACAGGATCTCCCAGACCCGCCCGTTTTTGGTGACGGTGACCATGTCGCTCATCGCATCCTCCTGGAGTGGTGTCGCCCGCAATGGTGTCGGGGATTATAGCGCCGGTTGCGCGGATGCGCCCATCGGCTTTCGCCCATCAGCTTTCGTGGGGGCGCAGCAGAGCGCGCGAGACGATGTGGCGCTGGATTTCGCTGGTGCCGTCCCAGATACGCTCGATGCGGGCGTCGCGCCAGAAGCGTTCGATGGGCAGCGCCTTCATCAGCCCCATGCCGCCGAAAATCTGCACCGCATGGTCCGTCACCCGCGCCAGCATCTCGCTGGCATAGAGCTTGGCCATGGCGAAATCGGCGTCGCCGGCCTCGCCCCTGGCCTCCAGGGCGGCCGCCCGCAGCACCAGCAGCTCGGCCGCCTGGATCTCGGTCGCCATGTCGGCCAGCTTGAAGGAGGTGCCCTGGAAGCGGGCGATGGCCTGGCCGAACTGGCGCCGTGTCGCCGCCCATTCGGTCGCCATCTCCAGCGCCCGGCGCGCGCGCCCGACGCAATGGGCGGCAACGGTGAGGCGGGTGGCACCCAGCCAGCGGTTGGCGACCGCGAAGCCCTTGTGCTCCTCGCCCAGGACGCAGGCGGCGGGCAGGCGGCAGCCGTCGAACAGCAGCTCGCAATGGTGGAAGCCGCGATGGGAGACGCTCTCGGCGCCGCGGCTGACCGTGAAGCCCGCCACCCCCTTATCGACCAGGAAGGCGGTGATGAGCGCGCGCCGGCCCCGGGCGGTCTCCTCCTCGCCGCTGACCGCGAAGACGATGGCGTAATCGGCGATATCGGCATAGCTGATGAAGTGCTTGGCGCCGTCGATGACGTAGTCGGCGCCGTCGCGCCGGGCCCTGGTCGTCATGGCGCGCAGGTCGGAGCCGGCCTGGGGTTCGCTCATCGCCAGGCACTCCACCCGCTCGCCGCGCACGGTGGGGAGCAGATAGCGTTCCACCTGCTCGCCGGCGCAGGCGCGCAGGATGTTGGAGGGCCGGGCGACCGCATATTGCAGCGCGAAGGAGGTGCGCCCCAGCTCGATCTCCATCAGCGTCACGGCGACCGCGTCCAGGCCGCCGCCGCCCAGCTCCTGCGGCATGTTGGCGGCATAGAGGCCCTGTTCGATGGCGCGGCGGCGGATGCGGGCCAGCAAGGCCGGGGGCACCTCGTCCGTCCGTTCCACCTCGTCTTCGTGGGGCGTCAGCTCCTCGGCGACGAAGCGGCGCACGCTGGCGACGATCAGGCGCTGTTCCTCGGTGGGCTGAACGTCCATGGCAGCGCTTTGGGGGTCGTGTCCCGGGGAGCAGGCAGGCCCTGGATAGAGGCTCGCATCCCGGTCCGCAAGCGCGGCTGGGGATAGAGGGCGGCCCCCGGGCGGTTATGACGCCCGCTGCGGCCCCGCCCGCCCCCATCTTGCCCCCCATCTTGCATGGAGGCCGGGGTGGCTTGTAATAGCTGTCGTGGCGACGAGGACGAGCGGGATGCGCCCGGACGCGCCGCCCGGTCCGGCAATGCCCAGGGGATGACAGGGGGGATGCCAGCGTGATCGAACGCAAACGCCTGCTGGACCTGAAGAGGCGGGAGCTGGAGCGGTTCTGCCGGGAGCGGCCGCGCTCCCTCGCCCTGCTCGAACAGGCGCGCAAGGTCATGCCGGACGGCGTGCCCATGGCCTGGATGAACTACCACTACGAGCACCCGCCCCTGTTCGTGGCCAGCGCCCAGGGGGCGCATATCGTCGATGTCGATGGCCACCGCTATCTGGATATGAACCTGTCGGATATGAGCATGGCGACCGGTTACGCCCTGCCGTCGGTCGCCGACGCCGTGGACGCCCAGTTCCGCAAGGGCGCCCAGATGCTGCTGCCGACCGAGGATACCATCGCGGTGGCAGAGGAGCTGGCCCGGCGCTTCGCGCTGCCGCGCTGGCAGTTCACCCTGGCGGCTTCCACGGCCAACACGGAAGCGATACGGGTGGCCCGGGCCAGCACCGGGCGGGCCGACATCCTGGTGTTCGACGGCAAATATCACGGCCATATCGATCCCACCCTGCAGGAGCCCGGCGGCGACGGCGCGGCGCCCGAGTTCCGGGGCCTGCCTGCAAGCTCTGGCGCGCATACCCGCTTCGCGCCCTTCAACGATCTGGAGGCGCTGGAGGCGGCGCTGCGCGACCGAGGGGTGGCCTGTGTCCTGACCGAGCCGGCCTTCACCACCGTGGGCGGGGTTCTGATGCCCGAAGACGGCTTTCACGCCGGGCTGCGGGCGCTCACCAGGCGCTATGGGACGCTGCTGATCGTGGACGAGACCCACACCCATGTCGCCCATTACGGCGGCCTGAGCCGGGCCTGGGGGCTGGAACCGGATCTGCTGGTGCTGGGCAAGGCGCTGGGCGGCGGCATTCCCATCGGCGCCTACGGGCTCAGCGAGGCGCTGGCCCGCTTCATGGAACAGCCCGGCGGCGCGCCGCCCGAGAGCCGCTTCGAGAGGGTGGCCACCGGCGGCACCATGTTCGGCAACGCCCTGCAGATGGCGGCTGCCCGCGCGACTCTGGAGAACGTGCTGACCGAGGATGCGCAGGCCCGCGCCGCAACCCTGGGCGCCCGGCTGGCCGACGGCATCGAGCGGGCGATAAGGGCGCGGGGCCTGCCATGGTCGGTGTGGCGCCTCTACAACCGCTCCGGCTATCATTTCGCCCCGCAATTGCCGCGCCATTTCCGGCAGCTGGCGGCGGTGGATGACCGCGAATTGCGGGGTTACACCCGCATCTATCTGGCCAACCGGGGGATCTGGGAAGCGGTCTGCGATGCCGGCCCCGCCGTATCGATGGCGGCCCTTCCCGAGGACATCGACCTCTATCTGGACGCTCTGGGGAGCTGTTTCGACACCCTGGTGGACTGAGCCGGCAGCGCGCTTATGGCGTGGCCGGCGCGCCGAGGCGCAGCAAGGCGTCCACCGCCAGCGCGCCTTTGCCCCGGGGGCGGACCAGGATGGGGTTCACATCCAGCTCCAGCAGGGTGTCGGCATGGGCAAGGGCGTAGGCCGCCACGGTTTCGATGGCGTCCAGCAGCGCTTCGCGGTCGCCCTGCGGGCGGGCGCGAAAGCCGGTCAGCAGCGTGTGGCCGCGCAGGCCGCCGAGGGCCTCGTCGATGTCGCGGCGCGAGGCCGGCAGCAGCAGGGTGGCGCAATCGCGCAGCAGTTCGGTCATGGTGCCGCCGCTGCCCACCACCAGGGCGAGGCCGAAGGCCGGGTCGCGCTTGACACCGACGATGATCTCCGCCACCGCGTCGCTCACCATCGCCTCCACCGCCAGGCCGGAGACGGCGGGGAGCGCCAGCATGGCCTCGGCCGCCCGGCGCAGCGCCTCGCAGTCGGCCAGGCCCAGGGCCACCGCCCCGGCCTCGCTCTTGTGGGCCAGGCCGGGGCCGCGCCCTTTCAGTGCCACGGGAAAACCGATCTCGCGCGCGGCCAGGCAGGCGGCGTCGGCATCGGCGCAGCTGCGCCAGGCCGGCATGGCGAGGCCGGCGGCCTGGAGCTCCCGCCTGGCGGCCGCTTCGTCCAGCATCCGGTCCGGTTCCAGCGCGCCCCGGCCCGCCAGCCGGGTATCGGGGCCGCCTGCGGCCGTCAGGCGGCGGCGCAGGGCGCTGTGGCGGGCCGCCAGCCCCAGGCAGGCGATGGCGTCCTCCATGCCTTGCAGCGGCACCACGCCGCCGGCCAGCAGCAGATCGCGCACCGCCCTGGGCGCGCCTTCCGGCAGGTTGGCGACGACGAAGCAGGGCACATCCACCTGGCGGCGCACATCCAGCATGGCGCGCAGGGTGGGCCAGTAGCTCTCCATATCCTCGTCATCCGCGCCGGCGGGGCAGTTGACGATCACCGCCGCGCCGTCGGCCGGCCGCTCCGGCCCCTCCCGGTCCAGCCCCTCCCGATCCAGCATGGCGAGCAGGGCGCGTGCCTGGGCCGCGCGGTCGCCCCATTGCGCCATGGTGACGTCCACCGGATTGACCGGGGCCGCGAAGGGCGGCAGCGCCCGCGCCCAGCGGCGGCGCGCGGCGGCGTCGGGCTGGGGCAGGGCGATGCCGTGACGCTCTGCCAGGTCGGCGCAATAGCCGGAATCGGTGCCCGAACAGGTTTCCACCATGAAGCGGTTGCCGGCCGGGGCGCTGTCCCAGGCGTAGATCTTGCCCAGCTCCAGCAAGGCCGGAAAGCTCTCCACGGTGACGATGCCCAGGCGCTGGAAGAAGGCCTCGCGCAGCTCCGGCGCGCCCGCAAGCGAGCCGGTGTGGGAAAGGGCGATGGCCCGGCCCATGGCCGAAAAGCCGCCCTTGAGCGCGATCAGCGTCTTGCCGTTGGCGAAGGCGCGCCCGGCGGCGCGGGCGAAGGCGGCGGCATCGCCGATGCCCTCGACATAGAGCAGCACGGCGCGCACGCGGGGATCGTCGGCCACCGCGTCGATGCCGTCGGCCAGATCCAGCACCGCCTGATTGCCCATGCTGAACAGGTGGCTGATGGGCAGCGAACGCTCGCTGGCGACCACATTGCCGATCAGCGTGCCGCTCTGGGCCACCATGGCCACGCCGAAGCGGGGCCGTTCCGTGCCCAGCCCGGGCGAGAGCGCCACCGGCACGCCGTCGAGATAGTTCACCAGGCCCATGCAGTTGGGACCGAGGATGGCCATCTCGCCCGCCGCCGCGATCAGGCGCCGTTCCGCCTCGTTCTGGCCGGCCTCCGAGAAACCGGAGGCGTAGCAGACGGCCGAGGGCGCGCCCATGGCGGCAAGCCTGGCCACGGCGTCGATGGTGGCCTCGGCGCCGACGGCGATCCAGGCGCTGTCGGGAACCTGGGGCAGGTCGTCCACCGTCGGCACGCAGGCGATGCCCGCCAGCTCGGCCCGCTTCGGGTTGACGGCATGGATGCGCCCGGCAAAGCCCAGCCGGCGGCAGTATTCGATGCCGCTGGCGGCCTCCTCGCCGCCGATGAAGGCCAGCGAGCGGGCGTTCAGGGCCCGTTGCAGATGGGCGCGGCGGCGCGCCCGCAGCGCGGCGGCGTCACTGCCAGCCGGCATAGACATCGAAGCCACGCTTTCGGATCTGGCCCGCCATCACCACCTTCTGAATCTCCGAGGTGCCTTCCCAGATGCGCTCCAGACGGATGTCGCGGGTCAGCCGCTCCACCGGGTTCTCGCACATGGTGCCGCGCCCGCCGAAGATCTGCGCCGCCTTGTCCACGATGCGAAAGCCCGCTTCGGAACAGACATATTTGACCGCCGACGCCCTGGCATGGGCCAGCTTGCGATCCAGCCCGGAATCGATCTCCTGGGCCACCCGGTAGAGCATGGATTTGCCGGCCATGATGTCGGCCGCCATCTCCGCCAGCATGAACTCCACCCCCTGGAAATCGATAATCGCCCGCCCGAACTGGCGCCGCCGCTTCGCCCAGTCCAGGGCCAGATCGGCGGCGCGGATGGCCATGCCCATGCTGCGGGCGGCGATGGCCAGGCGGGCCTCTACGAACCAGTCCTTGGTGAGTTCGAAGCCCTGGCCGATCTCGCCCAGCATCTGCGCGGGGGCAAGGCGCAGGCCGACCAGGTCGAGTTCGGGATGGCCGTGGCCGGAACGCTGGGCGAAACGGGGCAGGCGGCGCACCCGGAAGCCGGGGGTGCCCTTGTCCACCAGGAAGATGGTGGGCCGGGCGGGATCGCCCTCCACCACCCCCTCCACCATCGTGGTCACCAGGTTCACATCGGCGGTTTCCGCGTTGCTGGCGAAGCATTTCTCGCCGTCGATGACATAGCGGTTGCCGTCCAGCCTGGCTGACGTGCGGATGGCGCCGGCATCCGAGCCGGCCTCGGGTTCCGAGACGCAGAACGAGGTTGCGATCCGGCCCTGGCAGGCGGGGACGAGATAGCGTTCGATCTGCTCCCGGCTGCCGTTCTTCAGGCACACCGGCGGCTGCCAGACCCGGGCCCACAGCCCGTTGGTGGCCGAACCCACCTCTTCGTTCACGATGCATTGCTGCACCACGCTCATGCCCTGGCCGCCGACCTGGCGGGCGTGGTTGGTGGCGTTCAGGCCGTGGTCCAGCACCCCCTGGCGGATGGCCGCCTCCACCGCGTCCGGCAGGCTGTCGTGCTCGTCCAGCGCCTCTTCGTGGGGGTAGAGAAAGCCCTGGGCAAAGGCCCGCGCCCGTTCGCGAACCGCGCGGTCCTCCCCGGTCAATGCCATGTCCATCGCCGCCTCCTTCAGCCGCTGCCTGCGGGCGACTCTGCATCATCGCTCACTGGCCGGGAAGCGGCGCCTGACCGGTGGCGAAGGCCGCCTTGCGGTCGAAATCGGCCGCATCCGCGATCAGCTCCGCCAGGCGGCGGGCGTGACATTCCAGCAGGGCGCGCCCGATCCCGGGCGTGGCGGCGGCCGCGTTGCCCACCACGCCCTGGGGGTTGAGATCGTCCGCCCGCCAGGCGAAGCCCAGGCGCCCGTCCCGCCCGAAGCGGCGCGCGCGGCGGGCGAGGCCGGTGGCCGCCGAGGGAAAATCCCGCAGCGCCTCCAGCCGCACCTGTTCCGGCTTCAGCGCCAGCATGAGGGCGGTTTCCACCAGGCCGCCGTGATGGCCGTGGCTGCGTTCGTGCTCGTCCACCAGGCCCGCCGGCAGCGGCCAGGCCAGGTAGTTGGCCCGCACCGCCAGCATGGCGTGGCGGACGCGCAGGCGCTTGGCGGCCAGATCCACGATCTGCGCCTGGCCGCCATGGCCGTTGACGATGGCCAGCTTGAAGACGCCGTTGCGGGCCAGGCCGGCGCCGATCTCGCACCACGCCGCCAGCAGGGTTTCCACCCGCTGGCTCAGGGTACCGGCAAAGCCCTCATGCTCGCAGCTTTCGCCGATGGCCTGGGTGGGGAGCAGCAGCGCCGTGACCTCGCCCTCCAGCCGCTCCAGCGCGGCCCGCGCCAGCCCTTCGGCGATGACCGCATCGGTGCCCAGCGGCAGATGGGGGCCGTGCTGTTCCAGGGCGCCCACCGGCAGCACGGCGACGCAACGTTCGCCGGGTTCGCCGGCGAGGCGCGCCAGCTCCGGCGAGGTGAGTTCGGCCCAGATCGCCCAATCGGCCATGGCCCCGGATTTAGCCCGGATCGGGCGGGCGCAACAGGTGCGGCGGTGCCTGGATGCGGGAGGCGGCAGCCGGGGAGACGGTGGGCCGGCGGCGCGGTTCCGGTTTGCAGGGGGCGGCGGGGCTGCTAGCACTGGGGGCGGAATTCCCTGGAGGGGGCGCCATGGCGGAGAGCTTCACCCTGCTGGCCCTTCCCGGCGACGGCATCGGGCCGGAGGTGACGCGGGCGGCGCTGCGCGTCGTGGAGGCGGTGGCTGCGGATGCCGGTATCGTCGTCGCCATCGAGCACGACCTGCTGCACGGGGCCGCCTGGGACGCCTATGGCACCTTTTGCCGCGACGAGACTCTGGCCGCTGCCCTGGCCGCCGATGCGGTGCTGGTGGGCGCCGTGGGCGGCCCGGCCTGGGACGGCATCCGGGTTCCCGGCGGGCCGGAGATGCAGGACGGGCTGATGCGGCTGCGCCACGCCCTGGACAGCTGGTGCGGCCTGCGCCCGGCCCGCGCGCTGGCCCCCCTGGAGGCGCTGCTTCCGTACCGGGCCGGCCTTGCCAGCGGCGCCGACATCCTGGTGCTGCGCGAGATGTGCGGGGGCGCCTTCTTCGCCCCCCAGCGCGGCATCCTGCGCCCGCCCGGCGGGCCGCGCCGGGCCTTCGACCATGGCGGCTATGACGAGAACCAGATCGCCCGCATCGCCCATGCCGGTTTCCGCCTGGCGCGGCGGCGGCGGCGGCGGCTGACCTCGGTGGACAAATCCAACGTGATGGAAACCTGCGTGCTGTGGCGCGAGGTGGTGAGCGAGGTGGCAGGCGCATATCCCGATGTCGCGTTCGCCAATCTGCTGGCCGACAACGCCAGCTATCGCCTGGCCTGCGATCCGGCCGCCTTCGACGTCATCCTGGCCGACAACCTGTTCGGCGACCTGCTGAGCGACCAGGCGGGCGCTGTCGCCGGCAGCCTGGGCATGCTGCCTTCGGCCTGCCTTACCGCTCTGCCGGAGGCGGGCGAGAGGGCGAAGGGCATCTACGAGCCGGTCCACGGCACTGCCCCCGACATCGCCGGGAAGGGGATCGCCAACCCGCTGGGCGCCATTCTTTCGGCCGCCATGATGTTCGAATACTCCTTCGCCCGGCCCGACCTGGCGCGGCGGATCGAGGCGGCGGCGCTGGCGGCGCTGGACTCCGGCGCCCGCACGCCCGATCTTGGCGGCGGCGCCGGCTCTGCCGCCATGACCGATGCCGTGCTGGCGGCGCTGCGGCGCTGAAGCGGGGGGAGAAGCCATGAACAACGCCATCGCCTGCGGCGAAGCCACGGTGCGCTTGCTGGCGAAATACGGGGTGGAGACGGTGTTCGGCATCCCCGGCGTCCACACCCTGGATTTCTGCCGTGGCCTCGACCGCGAGCATGACGGCGCTACCGTCCGCCATGTCCAGGCCCGCAACGAACAGGGCGCCGGCTTCATGGCCGAGGGCCACGCCCGGGCCACCGGCAGGCCGGGGGTGGCGCTGGTGATCTCCGGCCCCGGCGTCACCAACGCGACGACGGCGCTGGGCCAGTGCTATGCCGATTCCCTGCCCATGCTGCTGCTTTCGGCCGAACCGCCCGGCGAGACCATCGGCAAGGGCTGGGGCGTGCTGCACGAGATCAGCGAACAGAAGAAGGTGACCGAGCCGCTGACCGCCCTTTCCGCCACCGCGCGCCGGGCCGCCGATGTGCCCCAGCTGCTGGCCCAGGCGTTTTCCATCTTCGGCGGCGAGCGCCCGCGCCCGGTCCACATCTCCATCCCCACCGACGTCCAGGCCGAGGCGGTGAGCGAAGACTGGCAGCCGGTGGCGCCGCCGGCCCTGCCCGCCCCGGCGGCGGACGCGATCGAGCGCGCCGCCGGGGCGCTGAAGGCGGCGCAACGGCCGCTGCTGGCGGTGGGCGGCGGCGCCTGGCGGGCGGCGCCAGGCCTGGTCGCCATCGCCGAGCGGCTGGGCGCCGTCACGGTCGCCAGCACGGCCGGCAAGGGCATCGTGCCCGACGACCATCCCCAGAGCCTTGCGGCCGCCATGCTGCGCCCGGAGGTGCAGCGCTTTCTGCCCGAGGCCGACTGCATCCTGGCGGTGGGCACCGAGCTTTCCGAGACCGACAGCTTCGTGGACCGCCTCGACCTGCGCGGCCGGCTGATCCGCATCGACATCGATCCACGCAAGATGAACGACCTCTACCCGGCCGAGATCGCCATCGTCGCCGACGCCGCCCCGGCCGTTTCCGCCCTGGCGGCGGCGCTGGCCGGCCACGACGCCCCCGCCCGTCGCCGCGCGGCCGCAGAGCGGGTGGCGGCGCTCAAGGCCGAGATATGCCGCAACCTGTCGCCTTCGGAGCGGCGCCACGCCAGGATGCTGGCGGCGCTGCGGGACGCCACCTGCGACGAGACCGTGTTCGCCGGCGACGCCTGCCAGCCGGTCTATACCGGCGCCTTCGCCATGCCCGTGCGCCGCCCGCGCCAGTGGTTCTATCCGGCCGGCTATTGCGCCCTGGGCTGCGCCCTTCCCAACGCCATCGGCGCCATGCGCGCCATGCCCGGCACGCCGGTGGTGGCGCTGGCGGGCGACGGCGGCTTCATGTTCACCATGCCGGAGCTGATGACGGGCGTCGATCTGGGCCTGGGCCTGCCGGCGATCGTGTGGGAGAACGGCGGCCTGAAGCAGATCCAGGACGACCTGGACGCGCGCGGCATCCACCGCGTCGGCGTGGAGGGGGCGAACCCCGATTTCGCCCTGCTGGCCCGGGCCTGCGGCTGCCATGCCGAGCGCCCCGAAAGCGAAGGCGCGTTCAAGGCCGCCATCGCCGCCGCCCTCGAGGCCGACCGCCCGACCCTGATCGTGGTCCAGGAACGCTCGCCCTGGCTGCAGGACGCCTGACGCCGCCCAGGACGTCTTAAGTCGGTCACCGGGCCGGGCGCCAGGGCGGGGGCCCCGTGACCAGCTCCGCCGCCCGCGCCCGCGCCCGCGCCAGGTCGGCAGCGTCCAGGCCCCGGGCCAGTTCGTCGGCCAGCCGGTGGGTGGCGATGAAGTCCAGCCCCGGCCCGGTCGCCTGGCGGGCCGCCAGTGCCCAGGCCAGCGCCTCCACCGCGTCCCGCGCCACGCCGGCGCCCTCGGCATGGCGGCGCGCCATCTGCCGCTGGGCGGCCAGCAGCCCCCAGCGCGCCGCCTGGCGCGCCTGATCGGCGGCCGTCACCCCCGGCGGGCGGACGTAATTGACGCCGGGGACGGTGCCGGCGAGCACGAACAGCGCATCGGCAGAGCCGGCCTCAGCCGCCTGAACCAGCAGCGGCGCCTTGAAATTGCTGATGAAGAACGCGCCCCAGCCTTCCGTATGCAGCGCCGCCAGCGACCAGATCGCCAGCGGGTGGCGCTGGCGCCCGGCCCGCAGATACCAATCGGTCGCCGTCTCGATGTCCGGGCGTCCCAGCCGCCCGAAGCGGTGCATGTCGCCCATCAGCTGCGCCGCCTGGGGATTGTCGGCCTCGGCCAGGGGCAGCAGCAGCTCCCGCGCCTGCAGATAGTCGCCGGCCCGGATCGCCAGCCGCGCCCGGGCCACCTGCGGCGGGTCCAGCTCCGGGGCCAGGCCGGGCCAGGTGGCGTCCGGCAGGCCGTCATCGGCGGCGAAGACGATGCTCCACGCCTCCGGCGGCACCCCTTCCACGACGATGGCGACGCCGTCGCGCGCCCGGACCTGGCGCCGCTCGGCCCCCGGCCAGCCCAGCCAGGCTTCATAGAGCAGGCCGTAGAGCCAGGCCGCCATGGCACCCTGGGGCGGCGTGCCGGCGACGCTGGGCGGCGTTGGCGGCAGGATGGCGGGTGGGCGGAACAGCAGGCCGGCGATGGCCGCTGCCAGTTCCAGGCGGGCGTTCAGATCCTCCCAGGGCGGCGTCATCACAATTTGAATCCAGGCCGGACGCTCGTCCGGGCCGGGGGCGATAACGACGCTGACGGCGCTGGTGGCGCTGCGGCCTACCGTCAGCCTGCCGACATGGGGATCGTCGATGGCCTCGAAATCGTCCGTGCGCAACAGGCTGCCTGCCGCCGCCATCGCTTCGGCGGTCGAGATCGCCAGCGTGCCGGCGGCGGCGCCCGCGGGGCCGCTCGCCGCCGCCAGAAACCAGACGGCGCAGGCCAGCGGCAGCAGGGCGAGGCGCAGTGGAGCGGACATGGCCTTCCCCAGGTGGCGCAGCACCGGTGTCATAGCAAGGGGGGTGTCATGGCAAGGGGGCGGCGGCGCAAGCGTTGCGTCTTGTGGCCGGACAACGACGCGCTTGACAAGCGGGCGCTGCCGGTGCGACTGAATTACCAATGGCCGGAGACAAGCCCCGCGAGGGTCGGCCCGCAAGCCCGAAGGCCATCCGAGGGGAGGTGGAGGCGTGAGATGAGCGAAACGAGCCAGGGCGCAGGGGGGGCGGAGCCGCTGGTCCGCTTCCAGAATGTGCAAAAGAGCTACGATGGCGAGACTCTGGTGGTGAAGGATCTCAATCTCGACATCGAGCGGGGCGAGTTCCTCACCCTGCTGGGGCCGTCCGGCTCTGGCAAGACCACCACCCTGATGATGCTGGCGGGTTTCGAATCCGCCACCCATGGCGACATCGTGCTGGACGGGCGCTCGCTGAAGACGGTGCCGCCGCATAAGCGCGATATCGGCATGGTGTTTCAGAACTACGCCCTGTTTCCCCATATGACGGTCTATGAGAACCTCGCCTTCCCGCTGCAATGCCACAAGGTGGAACGGGCGGCCCAGCGCCGGAAGATCGCCGATGCCCTGGCCATGGTGGAGCTGACCGGTTTCGAGCGCCGCCGTCCGGGCCAGCTTTCCGGCGGTCAGCAGCAGCGGGTGGCCCTGGCCCGCGCCCTGGTGTTCGAGCCGCGCATCGTGCTGATGGACGAGCCCCTGGGTGCGCTGGACAAGAAGCTGCGTGAGCAGATGCAGATCGAGATGAAGCACATCCACGAGAATGTCGGGCTGACCTTCGTCTATGTCACCCACGACCAAGCCGAGGCGCTGACCATGTCGGACCGGATCGTGGTGTTCGACGACGGGGTGGTCCAGCAGCTCGACACCCCCGAAGAGCTCTATGAGCGCCCCAAGAACGCCTTCGTCGCCCAGTTCATCGGCGAGAACAACCGCCTGAGCGGGCGCATCGCCGAGCTCGAGGGCGAGCGCTGCCTGGTGGAGCTGGAGGGCGGCCAGCGGGTGACGGCGCTGCCGGTGAATGTCCAGGCCGTGGGCGAGGCCACCACCCTGTCGCTGCGGCCCGAGGTGGTGGTGCTGGAACCCGCCCAGGGGGAGTGCGACGACGTCTATCCGGCCGTCGTGCGCGAGCAGATCTACATGGGCGACCACACCCGCGTGCGGGTGGCGGCCTGCGGCAGCGACGATTTCGTCATCAAGATGCCGCGCGGGGCCGGCGGGCGCCATTTCGAACTGGGAGACGAAATCAGGATCGGCTGGCGGTCTCGCGACTGCCGGGCGCTGGACGCCGCCTGAATGGCGGGCGGCTGCAATGTGCGGCACGAACCGGGCCGCGCGACAACCTGCAAGGGAGACACGACACCATGAAGACCATTGCGAGCGTTTCGGCGCTGGCGCTTTCGGGCGCGGCGCTCATGGCCCTGGCGGCGGCGGCGCCGGCCCAGGCGGCGGATACCATCACCGTCGCGTCCTGGGGCGGCGCCTATTCCGCCAGCCAGCGGGAAGCCTATTACAAGCCGGCGGCCAAGGAGATCGACATGGTCGTGCTGGAGGACGAGTGGGGCGGTTCCGTCTCCGAGATCCGGGTCCAGGTCGAGGCCGGCGATTACAAATGGCATGTGATCGACAGCGAGTCGGGCACCGCCATGGCCGGCTGCGACGAAGGCGTGCTGGCCGAGATCGATTGGGAGATGATGGGCGGTCGCGACCGCTTCCTGCCCGGCGCGGCGCTCGATTGCGCCGTCGGCACCATCTCCTGGTCCACCATCTACGCCTATAACGGCGACCTGTTCTCCGGCGACCGGGTGCCGACCACCATCGCCGATTTCTTCGACCTGGAGACCTTCCCCGGCAAGCGCGCCCTTTACGCCAAGTCGGGCGCGGCGTCGATCGAGATGGCGCTGATGGCCGACGGCGTGCCCAGCGACCAGATCTACAGCTATCTCACCGAGAACGAGGACGAGGCGCTGGACCGCGCCTTCGCCAAGCTCGACACCATCAAGGACCAGGTGGTGTGGTGGGATACCGGCTCCATGGCCCCGCAGCTGCTGGCCGACGGCGAGGTGGCGATGACCACCGCCTGGAACGGGCGCATCTACGACGCCATCGTCAACGAGGGCAAGAACTTCGTCATCGTCTGGGACGGCCAGCTGATCGACTACGATCTGTGGATCATCCCCTATGGCCATCCCGAATACGATCTGGCCATGAAGTTCGTCGAATATGCCAGCCGTCCGGAGGTGATGGCCCGTCAGTCTCAGTACATCTCCTACGGTCCCACGACCAACGAGGCGGCCGAGCTGGTCAACCCGGACATCCTGCAGCATCTGCCGACCGCTCCGGCCAATCTCGGCAACGCGCTGTGGGTCGATACCGTGTGGTGGGCCGACCACGAGGAGGAGTTGCGCGAGCGCTTCCAGGTCTGGCGTTCGCAGTAAGTTGACGCGAGGGGGGCGGGGGCGCGCCTCCGCCCTCCCCTTTCCCCCCTCCCCTTTCCCCGACCGCCGCGCAGGAGGCAGGCGAGATGGCAACCGCTTCCGCCGTGATGGTGACCGCCGATGGCGTGCCCTTGCGGACCAAGCTGCGCCGCGCCGAGCGCATGCGCAAAGTGTGGGCGCTGGCACTGGTGGCGCCCCTGTTCGCCTTCCTGATCGCCGCCTTCATCGTGCCGATCTTCTCGCTGCTGGTGCTCTCGGTGGAAGATCCCGAGGTGGGCGACGCCCTGCCGCAGACGGCGGCGGCGTTCCGGGACTGGAACGGCGAGGGCCTGCCGCCGCCGCAAGCCATGATGACCTTCGCCCGCGAACTCTCCGAGACCGACCGGGGCGGCTTCGGGCGGGTGTCGAAGCGGCTGAACTACGACATCAGCGGCTTCAAATCGATGCTGAAAAAGACCGCCCGCAGGTCCGAGAGCCTGGTCGGGCTTTCCGCCGCCGACATCCATGCCGGTTTCGTGGAGATCGACCGCGACTGGGGCGATCCCGCCTATTGGCGGGCGGTCAAGCGCGCCTCGGTGCGCTATTCCGATTACTACATGCTGTGGGCGGTGGACCTGAAGCGCGACGACGAGGGCCGCATCGTCGATGTGGAGGAAGGCCGGGCGATCTATTTCGAGGTGCTGATCCGCACCATCGAGATCAGCTTCGCGGTCACCTTCCTGTGCTTCGCCCTGGGCCTTCCCATCGCCTATCTGCTGGCCAACCTGCCCACCCGCACCGGCAATCTGCTGCTGATCCTGGTGCTGCTGCCGTTCTGGACCTCGCTGCTGGTGCGCACCACCTCCTGGCTGGTGCTGCTCCAGAACGAGGGCCTGGTCAACGACGCCGCCATCTGGCTGGGCCTGTGGGGCGATCCGCAGGAGCTGGTGCGCAACCGCCTCGGCGTCTATGTCGGCATGGTGCATATCCTGCTGCCCTTCATGGTGCTGCCCATGTACAGCGTCATGAAGACCATCGACCGCTGGCACATGCGGGCGGCCGCCTCCCTGGGCGCGCCGGGCTGGAAGGCGTTTCTGCGCGTCTATCTGCCCCAGTCCCTGCCTGGCATCGGCGCCGGCGTCCTGCTGGTTTTCATCCTGTCGCTGGGCTACTACATCACCCCGGCCCTGCTGGGCGGCCCCGACGATCAGATGATCAGCTACTGGATCGCCGAAAACATGGGGGCCGGGGCCAATTGGGGGCTGGGGGCGGCGCTCTCCGTGGTGCTGCTGGCGCTCACCCTGGCGATGTTCCTGATCTATAACCGTTTCGTCGGCATCGACCGGCTGAAGGTGAACTGAACCATGGCGCTTCCCAGCTATGCGACGCCCTTCGACCGGGCCTGGCGGTGGATCTTCCGCATCGTCTGCGCGGCGGTGTTCGCCTTTCTGATCGTCCCCATCCTGGTGATCATCCCGCTCAGCTTCAATGCCGAGCCCTATTTCACCTATCCCATGCCCGGCTTCTCGCTGCGCTGGTACGAGGAGTTCTTCACCAGCCCGCAATGGCTGCTGGGGCTGTACAACAGCATCGTCGTCGGCTTCTTCGCCACCGTGGTGGCGACCGTCCTGGGCACCCTGGCGGCGCTGGGCCTCAACCGGGCGCATTATCCCGGCAAGCCGGCGATTCTGGCGGTGCTGATCTCGCCCATCATCGTGCCCATCGTCATCACCGCCGCCGGCATGTTCTATTTCTACGCCCATATCGGCCTCACCGGCACGCTGGCGGGGCTGATCTTCGCCCATGCCACCATCGGCGTTCCCTTCGTCGTCATCACCGTCTCGGCCACCCTGGCGGGCTTCGACAACAATCTGGTGAGGGCCGGGGCCAGCCTGGGGGCGGATCCGGTGCGGGTGTTCTTCAAGATCACGCTGCCGCTGATCCTGCCCGGCGTCGTCTCCGGCGCCCTGTTCGCCTTCATCACCTCCTGGGACGAGCTGGTGATCGCCATCTTCCTGGCCAGCACCGAGGAACACACCCTGCCGCGCCGCATGTGGTCCGGCATCCGCGAGCTGCTGTCGCCCACCATCATGGCGGTGGCGACGCTGCTGATCCTCACCTCCATCGCCCTGATGGTGGCGATGGAGCTGCTGCGCCGCCGCACCGAGCGCATGCGCGGCATCTCCCCCTGAGCGCGGCGGGCGTCATGGCGGCGGCGGGCCGGCCCGACCTGCTGGAGATCCAGAACGGCGAGCGCGCGCGCGGCACCTTCTCGCCCGGCGAGATGACGGCCCGGCTGGCCCGGCTGCGCGCCCATATGGAGCGGGCGGGGCTGGGGGCGGCGATCTTCACCTCCATGCACAACATCCACTATCACAGCGATTTCCTCTATTGCGCCTTCGGGCGGCCCTTCGCCCTGGTGGTGACGCCGGGGCGCGCCACCGTGGTCGCCTCGGCCGTCGATTACGGCCAGCCCTGGCGGCGCACCGGCGATGCGCTGAGCTACACCGACTGGCGCCGCGACAGCTATTTCCGCGCCCTGGCCCGGCTGGCGCAGGGGGCGGGCCGGATCGGCGTGGAGTTCGACCACGTCAGCGTCGAGAGCCTGGCCAAGATGAAGGCCGCCCTGCCCGATGCCGCCTTCGCCGACCTCGCGCCCGCCGTCATGCGCCTGCGGCTGGTGAAATCGGACGAAGAGATCGCGCTGATCGCCAGCGCGGCCGAGATCGCCGATATCGGCGGCGCGGCCTGCGCGGCGGCGGTGGCGCCGGGCGTCGCCGAACACGAGGTGGCGCTGGCCGGCAGCGACGCCATGGTGCGCGAGATCGCGCGCCGCCATCCCGATAGCGAAATCCGCGACAGCTGGGTGTGGTTCCAGTCCGGCATCGACACAGACGGCGCCCACAACCCGCTCACCGCCCGGCGTATCCAGGCCGGCGACATCCTTTCGCTCAACTGCTTCCCCATGGTGGCGGGCTATTACGCGGCGCTGGAGCGCACCATGTTCTGCCGCCATGCCAGCGACGCCCATCTGCGCTATTGGGACATCACCGCGAGGTCCACCGCCGCGGGCTGGAACTGATCGCACCCGGAAACCGCTGCTGCGACATCGCCGCCGAGCTCAACGCCATCTATGCCGGCCACGGCGTGCTGGAACGGCGCAGCTTCGGCTATGGCCACAGCTTCGGCGTGCTGTGCCATTATTACGGGCGCGAAGCCGCTCTGGAGCTGCGCGAGGATGTGGAGACCGTTCTGGAGCCCGGCATGGTGGTCTCCATGGAGCCGATGATCGTCATTCCCGAAGGCCAGCCCGGTGCCGGCGGCTATCGCGAGCACGACATGCTGGCCGTCACCGAAGACGGCGCCCGCAACCTCACCGGCTTTCCCACGGGACCGGAGGCCAATATCGTCGGCCACTGAACGCCGCTGGCGGGGAGCGGCGCTGGCGGCTACCGCGAACGATGGCTTCCCGGCGGCGCTGTGCCTGTGGCGGGGGTGCCGCAGGGGTGTCACGGGGGTGTTGCGGGGCTGCTGCGCGAACAGGTCGCGACAGCCTTGCGGCCGCCCTGCAACAGCCCTGCGATGATCGTCGCGCCCCTTCCGCGCCCAGGCGCAGCGACGGCGGGCGAAGCCCCGTCGTCAAGGTTTCGGCGCCGGCCTTCGCCCCCGCCCCATCGGAAAACCCCGCCCCTGTATCTCACGGGGCTGGAAACGAAATCGTTTCTCGTTCGTTCCTTTTTGCTTGCATAGGACTTCGTGATAAGGCACGATGCCGCATAAGGGAGCGACAATGCCCGCCAGGCAGCGAAGCACCGCGAGGATACCCGACATGAACCAGTACGTGAACCAGGGCAGAGGGGAGATATACCAGGGCGATTGCCTGGAGGTCATGCAGAGAATAGACGACGCCTCGATCGACATGATCCTTTGCGATCTGCCTTATGGAACCACCCAGAACAAGTGGGATAGCACAATCCCTCTGGACGAACTTTGGCAGGCTTACCGTCGCATCATCAAGCCTCATGGGGTGATTGCCCTGACGTCACAAGGGATCTTCACCGCCCGCCTGATCCTGAGCAACGAAGCGTGGTTCAAATACAAATTCGTCTGGGTCAAAAGCAAACCGACCAACTTCTTGAACGTCCTCAGGCAGCCGTTGAGGCAACACGAAGACGTTTGCATATTTTATGGCCGGCAACCCGACTATAGACCGATCATGTCTTGCGGAGAACCCTACGATAAGGGTGTCAGAAAATCGCAACACACGGGCAGCTACGGGGATTTCCGCCCCGTTCACGTAAAGAGCAATGGAAAACGCTACCCCACCGACACCCTGTACTGCAAAACCGCCGAAAGCGAAACCGGTGGCCGCGTCTGGCACCCGACCCAGAAACCGGTGGCCCTGGGGCGTTACCTGATTCGGATGTTCACGAATGAGGGGGATGTGGTACTCGATAACGCCTTCGGCAGCGGCAGTTTTCTGGTCGCGGCTGCGCTGGAACGGCGCCGGTTTATCGGCATCGAGAAGAACCAGGAGGTTCGCCTCTTCAAGAAGGAACGCATCGACTACATCGGGGTAGCGAAAGAACGGCTTGCCGAGATTGAGTCGCAAATGAGCAGCCAGGAGGCTTTGTCGGGACTTTTCCACCCTCATCGATCCATGACACCTGTGGACCGGCCCATGAGGAGAGGGATGGTCGATGTCGATGCGGCGATCCAGGATTCCCAAGGAGACATCGTATCGTCGCCTCGCACAGCTTCCGGCAACCTCAGGTTGTGAACGTTCACAAAGCTGCGTCAGTAAAATCCAAAGCGGCGTCCGCTTGGACTGCGGGTTCGGTCGAGTCCACCGACAGAGCGTGAGCGGCCGACCAGCTCCTGGTGCTCGGAGCTGCCGATGAGAACCATCCACACGTCGTAATCTGCGGCGGCATCGTCGGATTTACGAAACACGACCGCCAGATCGGAACGGTTTCCTCCAGCAGGAGGCCGCATCGTCTTGCGCCCGATAGCGGCGTGAATGGAACCTTGAGTGAACATCGAACGCCACATCTGGTTGTCTTTGCGCTCAGTGAATCTGAGCGTGAAGCGTTGCCCATTCGGCATTCGCAATGTTTTCAGCATTGGAGATCCTGTCAGCTCGAAAAATGGAATCATGGCGCGGGGAAACTCGAGGTCTCGACCGCCGGCGCTGGGAGTCCCGGCTTCCAGCCATGCGACTTGCGCGCTTGCAGGATCGCCATCGAAGCTGGATTCCGCTATCATCCGGGCATTCGGCTTCGGTTCCGGAGGCGCCACGCCCAGAGCGACGATCTTGCGGCGTTGCTTGCGCGCCGATCGATGGAGTTTTCGATAGGCATGGATGGCATCGCGCGTCGCCGCCTTTCCCAGATTCCACATGGCCTGCCATTGTGCCCGCAGCGCCGCCGTTTCTTCTCGCGTTTCGGCGATCATCATAACCGCCACTTCGCCATTGAAGCGCAAGCCATTGAGCGTCATGTTGCCAGAGCCTATGGTGGCGACACATCGGTCCTCGTGATCGGACGACCAGGCACAATAGAGTTTCGGGTGAAAACGCCTCTCCGGTGACAGCGATGCGAGTCTGACTTCGGATCCTTGCATCGCGACGAGATGGTCTATCGCTTCCGGCTGGCTGATGGCGTCATCGAGACCTACGACCCAGCGGCTGTTTTCCATGATGCCGCCCAAGGCCAATTCAAGGGCTTTCACACCCTGTAGGGTTGCATAGGCAACGGCCACATCCAGGCGGTCGAAACGATGGCCGGAAACCACGTCCCCAAGGGCCTTCCCTAGCGTCGGGGCACCATGCGGGCCTTGCGCGATCAGACGCCATTTCATTTGCAATCTTCCAGGTGGAAAGACGAAGCACATCGGGCGCGGCAAGCGATGGCCGTCCCTGGCGGCGCCCGTGCCGGACGAATTGATGGTGAGTCACGCCCAGGTCTGTCCGCGAACCCGGCACGGGATCGGGAGGGTAGTGAATTGGAGACTACGGGGTCAACCGGAGGCAGCGTCTTCCGACGGGTTCATGATCGGGAAAAGCCACGCCCCCGTTCGCCCGCGCTGGCGACGGCGTGTGCGCAAGCGATGGCCTGTGTCAGGGGTGTCACGGGGCTGCCACGGGGGTGTGGCAAGGGTGTTGCGGGGGCGCTCCCGGCCGCGCCGTGACAGCCCGCCGGACGGGCTACGACAGCCCTGTGACAGGCTTGCAACAGCCTTGCGACAGCCGCTATGGGGGCGGGCCGCTGCCGTGACAACACGCCCCTGCCCCCACCCAATCCCTGAGGACATAGCCCATGAGCCCCCAAGACCCGATGGAAGCCGCCCGCATTCTGGCCGAACCATGGGCGGGCTGCCCCGGGACTGTTATCCGGGGCAGCCCCCTTGCCTGCTAGAAGCGGATGGAGAGGCTCAGGCCGCCTGCCAGTTCGCTGTTGTTGCCGCCGCCGGTGGTGTAGGCGGCAGAGGCTTGCAGGGTGTGGTTGTTTTCGCCCCAGTTGTGGCCGAGGCCAAGGCCGATGCGGAAGCTGGTGGGCTCGGTGGATGCTTTGAGCCGGGTGCCTTCGAACATGGTCTCGGTCTCATCCTGGAATTCGCGCATGGCGTCCATGGAGGCGGCGATGGTGGTGCCGCCTGCGGTCCGGGTCTGGGCGGTCACGCCCAGGCGGCCCTTCAGGCTGCTGGCGTCGTCCACCGATACCCGGCGGTCGGCCAGGGCGTCGGTGAAGTCGTCCAGGGACACCCTCGACCAGGCAAAGCCGGCGCGGGGGGTCACCGTTACGCCGTTTTCACCCATGGCACCCATGGACATGGGGCGTCCGGCTTCCAGGGCCAGGGCATAGCCCGTGCCGCTGGCGTCCTTCTTCAGCACCATGCCGGAGGCCTTGGCGACCTCCACATCGAACCAGGTGGCCGCCGCCTGGGCGTCGATATAGACGGGGCCGGCCATGGCGGTGCCGGTGACGCCCACGCCCATGCCCGCCAGCTCCACCTTGCCGCCGCTCCGGGTCAGGTCGGCAGAGCCTTTCAGGGCGTGCACCGCCATGCCGATGCGGCCGTTTGCGCCGGCTGGCATGTCGACGCCGGCGCGCACGCCGCTGCGGTCGTAGTCGTAGGCCAGGCCGGTCTGGGTGGAGTCTTCCGCCGTCCAGTCGCCGCGGGCGGTTTCCACGCGTGCCCAGCCGCCGCTGCCGCTGCGGGCCGCGGCCATGCGCTCGTCATAGGAGGGCAGGCCGTTCATCGCCAGCAGGACCGAAGGCAGGGCCTCGTAGAGGCGGCAGTCGCCGTTGGCCAGGTCGCAGGCCATGGGCAGCATGGGCTGCGGCGGCCGCTCCACCGGTTGCTGCGGCTGCCGCGGGGTTTCCGGCTGCATCGGCATCTCCGGCGGCGGCGGCGGGGTGACGCATCTGCCGCCCTCGAAGTTCTGCCCGGCGGCACAGCCGGTGGGCAGCAGCGTGTATGCGGGATCGTCGGTCACCGGCTCGCCGTCGTCGTCCAGGGCCAGCGGCAGATAGCGACCGGTGGTGTACTCGCCCACCGTCTCCACCACCGCATAGGTCACCTGACCGGTTTCCACCTCGCCGTCTGCGTCCGGCCTGGTGGTCACGGTGCCGCCGGTGGCGGTGACGATGCCGCCCTGCACCCGGTCGATGGCCCGGTTCACGGCATTCCTGGTAAGCGCGGTGCCGGTGGCATAGACCGCCACCCGGTATGCGCCGCCGCTGACCCGGATGGCCGAGTCCGCGCCGTCCTCGTTGGTGTTGATGCTGCCGGTGGGGGTCACGGTCACGCTGCCGCCGCCGCTCAGATCCAGCGCCGCCATGGCGCCATCGCCACCGCGCACCTCGCCGTCGATGCGGATCGTCGCATAGCCGGGGTCGTTGACCAGCACCGCCGGCTGCCCCTCGCCGGCCACCAGCACGCCCATCTCGCCCAGGGTCAGCGCGCCGCCGCCCACCAGGTGCACGGCCGCATCCGTTCCGCCTGTGACCATGCCGTTCACGGTCACGGTCTGCTTGCGCATGTCGGCGGCGGTTCCGGCCCCGCCGGCATGGGCCACCCAGATGCCGGCCCGGGCGCCGCTCACGGTGGTCCCGGCGGCGACGGTAATGTCGATGGCGCCGTTGTTGGCGTTGGGCGTCGCGTAATAGGCGCGGATGCCGTCGCCGCGCGACATGATGGAGCCGCCGGTCATGGCGATGCGGATATTGCCGACATGGTAGCGGTCCAGCAGCGCCCGCATCGCGGTCTTGTAGTCGTCGGAGAACGCCGCCTCGTCATCCTCCAGCGCCTCGTCCAGCGCGTCGCTGTCGCCGGTGGAGAGCGCCTTCAGCACCGCCTTCTCCGCATCCGAGAGGCCATATCGCAGGATATTTCGCAGCAGGGTTCTGCGGTCGTCGGTGTTCACTTGCAGATAGGTCACGATCTCGGCGTCGCCCAGGTCGGCCAGGCTGTCGTCGCCCCCCGTGCCGATGTTAGCGAAGACCGAGTCCGAATAGTCGATGTCGTCGTTCTCCAGCGCCGCCCTGAGCCGCGCGATATAGTCGTTGTCGGCGGCGGTGGCGCCGGTCGGCACGTCCGCCAGTTGCGCCGCGCGGTCCAACGCGCCCGGGTCGTCGCTCGTTGACACGGTATTCGCCAGATTGCGCCAGGACATCACCTGGGCCTCGATGCCCGCCGCCCCGCCATAAACGCCGTCGCTGGCCTTCTCGGCCTCCACCTCCCAGTCGATCCACCGGATCACGCTGTTGACGTCAGCCGCGTAGAAGCGTTCGTTGTCGTCGCTCGCAACGGTATGGGTGGTGTCAGCGGCCGCGAAGCTGCCCGTCGCCATGAACGTGCCCGTCCAGGTGATGTCGATCACGGGCTGGTCCGCCGCATCCCGCGCCATCGGCGTCTCGGCGGTGGTGCTGCTGGCCACCCGGGCATAGATGCCCTTGCGGCCCAGGATGGCGCCTGCCTGAGTGATCCTCGCCTGGTTTTCGCTGCCAAAGGCATCCAGGCTCGCGAAAACACCGGCGTTGTGCTTGGAGTTGAGCGTGGCGTCGGCGGCAACGGTGACGATGACGTCGCCGCTGCCGCGGCTGCGGGCATGGACGGCCGGCTTGCTCTGGCCGATGGATTGCACCGTCCCGCCCATGATGAAGACGGTCACATCGCTGGCATCGCCCGCCATGTTCTGGGCGCGGATGCCGGCCTCGGTCCGGCCCTCTACGGTGCCGGCGCGGTTGGTGACGGAAACGGAGCCGGCACCGGACCTGATGACGGAGATGCCATAGCGGCCGGCGGTGATGCCGGCGGCGTTGTCGATGACGACGTTGCCGGTATAGGTGGCGGCGGGCTGCACATTGCGGTCGTCCACAAGGATGCCATCGAAGGCCCCGCGCCCGGCCGTGATCGCGCCGCCGGTGGTGGCGATGGAGATGCCGCCTGCCGTGGCCCCGGCACCCAGCTTGCGAACATGGATGCCGTGGGTGTTCGACGTGATGGTGGGGCCGCTCTGGGTGTCAGCGTCGGCGTCCGTGCCCTCGATGGTGACAGCGCCCGTGCCCCGGCTTTCCACGTAGATGCCCTCAAATCCCTCCGCCTCGATCGTGCCGCCGGTAAGGGTGAGGGTCGCAGCGCCATTGCCTTGGGCTTGCACGTGGATGCCACGCCCCATCGACATGATCTCGCCGCCGGAGAGGGTGACGGTCGCAGCGCCCGCGCCTTCGCTTTGCACGTGGACGCCTGCCTGCGTGGCCGCCGTCTCGACCCGGCCGCCGGTGAGGTTAACGATCACAGTGCTGGTGTTGGTGGCACGCACAAAGATGCCGTTGTTGTTCGCCGACTTGGCGGTGCCGCTGTTCGCGATGGTCAGGGTGCCCGAGCCGCCGTTGCCGTTCTGCATGTGGATGGCGTTGCCGGTCGCGTCCACAGTACCGGTGTTGGTGACGGTCATGGCACCCGCGCTGTTGTCGGCCCGGCGAGCGAAGATGCCTGCATTGGAGCTGCCTGTTCCGACCGCGTAGATGGTCCCGGCGTTCTCGACCGCGACTGTGCCGGCAGCGGTGCTGGCCCAGAACCAGATGCCGGAACCTCTCATTCTGGTCGTCGAAGTCCCAATCGTCACGGTGTCCCTGATGTCGATCGTGCCCGTGCCGCCGCTGGTGCTCAGCGGATTCATGCGGATGCCGTCGCTGTTGCCGCCAGCCTCCACTATCGCGACGGCGCCCAAGTTGCCGACCGTGAGTTCCAGGTTGCCGGCATTGGTGCCGGGGTTGGGGGTTCCCAGGTGGATGCCATGGTTGGTGCCGTCCGCCGTGACCGTGGTCGCCATTCCGCCCCCGACGGTCAGCGAAAGGCTGACGGTACCGGTTGTCGTGTAGCGGATGCTACTCCACGCCCGGTTGGCGCAGGTGACCGCCTCGTTGGACGGCGACCCACATTCGTTCTGCCCCCACGCCCCCCCCGGCGTCAGCAGCAGCGCCGCCCCCAACAGCAGGGAGGCGGCCAGGGCGGAAAGGCGTCCGCCGCCAGAAGCTGAACCGGAAGCCACGATCTCGTCGATGCGTGCCAGCGCCGTCTTCGTCATCTTGTCGTCTCCTCTCTCCGGCCGCCCTGCAACCCCGCTGCGCCCTCCAGCGTCGGGGGCGCGGTCCGCCATAAATCCGGAGGGCAGGGACATATCCGACGCAACCTGAACCGGACGCCATCGCAATACCCCGAAGCCGCCCCTGTCAAGCCCGAATTCCGACATATTTCACCCCCCGCGGCGCACCCCCCCCTCTGGCAGGGGCGCGGGGGCGACGGCGGGGGTGTGGGGGCAAGCGGCGCGAGGGCGCGGCAGGTGGCTAGACCAGCAGCGCCACCACGGTGCCAAAGCCGGTGAGCATGAGGGCGGCAAAGACCAGGGCTATATGCAGCATGTCGGCGCGCAACTTGTCATGGTCCGCCTGCAACTTGTCCTGGCCCGCCTGCAACCTGTCCTGGCCTTCCTTCATCTCGGCGCGCAGCTCGGCATGGCCCTCCTTCATCTCGGCGCGCAGCCTGTCCAGGTCCGCCTGCAACCTGTCCAGGTCCGCTTGCAACCTGTCCTGGCCTTCCTTGGTGGCGCTGGTGGCGCTGCTTTCGGCCACCGCTTCGCGAATGACGGTCACGGCCGCCTCGGTCTGCTTTTCGTCGAAGCCGGCCGTGCGCAGGGTCTTGGCGGCGACATAGGTGTCGAAAGCGGGGATGGCCATGCAGGTGTTCTCCCAGGCGGGGCAGGTTGGACAGGCGGCAGGCTAGACGCTGGCGGCGGTGGGGGCAAGTGGCGCGGGCGATGGCGGGGGTGCGGCTAGGGGAGCGGGGGGATCGACAGCGCCACCACGACGCCGATGCCGGTGAGCATGAGGGCGGCAAAGGCCAGAACCATGCGCATCATGTTGGTGTGCAGCTTGTCCAGGCTGGCCTGCAACCTGTCCTGGCCGGCCTGCAACCTGTCATGGCCAACCTGCAACCTGTCCTGGCCCGCCTGCAACCTGTCATAGCCCTCCTTCATCTCGGCGCGCAGCTCGGCGTGGCCCTCCTTCATCTCGGCGCGCAGCTTGTCCTGGCCCTCCTTCATCTCGGCGCGCAGCTTGTCCTGGTCCGCCTGCAACCTGTCCTGGCCAGCTTGCAATCTGTCCAGGTCCACCTGCAACCTGTCCTGGCCCGCCTGCAACCTGTCCTGGCCTTCCTTGGTGGCGCTGCTTTCGGCCACCGCTTCGCGAATGACGGTCACGGCCGCCTCGGTCTGCTTTTCGTCGAAGCCGGCCGTGCGCAGGGTCTTGGCGGCGACATAGGTGTCGAAAGCGGGGATGGCCATGCCGGTGTTCTCCCAGGCGCGGCAGGTTGGACAGGCGGCAGGTTAGACGCTGGCGGCGGCGGGGGCAAGCTCGCCAGCCCGCTCAGGCCAGCGGCTCGCCATAGCGGTGGGCCAGCGGCGGCGGCGGCGCGGCCAGGGCCGCTTCCACCCGGGCCTGGGGCCAGGCGGGGGGCGCCGCCCGTTCGAAGGCGCGGCTGGCGCGCAGCACCAGATCGTCGCGGTGGCGCGCCGCCACCAGCTGCAAGCCTACCGGCAGCCCGGCCGCCGTGGCGCCGCAGGGCAGCGAGGCGGCCGGCTGGCCGGTGAGATTGAAGGGCAGGGTGTAGGGCGTGGCGTGGCGCCAGCGGTGCAGGGCCGCGCCGTGATAGGGCGTATCGGCCGCCGGCGCGGCCAGCGCCATGGTGGGCGTTGCCAGCAGATCCCATTCCCGGTGAAAGCGGTTGAAGGCGACGCCCAGCCGGTCGCGCTGGACCATGGCGGCCTGCAATTCGGCCACCGTGACCGCCTGGCCCCGTTCGGCCAGGGCGCAAAAGCGGGGATCCAGCAGGGGGCGCCTTTCCTTTGCCACCGCCCGCAGCGAGGCGGCGAAACCCGCCAGCCACAGGGGCGCCAGCGCCGGTTCCAGCGAGGCCAGCGGCAGGCCGGCAGCGGCCGCGCCCGTCACCTCCTCTACCGCGGCGCCCATCTCTGCCAGCAGCCCCAGGCCCCGTTCCACCGCCGCGCGCACCTGCTGGCAGGGGCTGGCGCCGGCCAGGGCGGGCAGATAGGCGATTTTCAGGCCCGCGACGCCGCCCGGCAGCGCGCCCTGCCAATCGCGCCCATCCGGCGGCAGGGCATAGCCATCGCCGGCATCCGGGCGGGCCAGCGCGTTCAGCATCGCCGCTGCATCCGCCACCCGGCGCGCCAGCGGCCCCTCTGTGGAGGCGGTGCAGAACAGGCCTTCGCGCGGATGGTCGGGAACGCGCCCGAAGCTGGGCTTCAGCCCGTAAAGGCCGCACCAGGCGGCGGGGATGCGGATCGAGCCGCCGCCATCGTTGCCCAGCGCCAGATGGCCGATGCCGGCCGCCAGGGCCGCCGCCGCCCCGCCGGAGGAACCGCCCGGCGTCAGCGCCAGATTCCAGGGATTGCGGGTGAAGCCGAACAGCGGCCCGTCGGTGATGCCCTTCCAGCCGAATTCGGGCGTGGTGGTCTTGCCCAGAAACACGCAGCCCGCCTCGCGCAGGCGGGCCACCGAAGGCGCGTCCTGGCGACAGGGCGTGGCGTCGCTGCTGGCCGAGCCGTTGCGCAGCGCCAGGCCGCGCATGGGGATCAGGTCTTTCACCGTCACCGTCACGCCGTCCAGCGGCCCCAGCGGCGCGCCCTTTGCCCAGCGCGCCTCCGAAGCCCGCGCCTGGGCCATGGCCAGATCGCCATCGCGGGCTATGAAGGCGTTCAGCTTCGGCTCTACCGCCTCCAGCCGTTGCAGCTGCGCCGCCGTCGCCTCTACCGGCGAAAGCGAGCGTTCGCGATAGCGGCGCGCCGCCTCGCCGGCCGTCATATAACAAAGCTCCAGCTGCCCCATGCCTCGCTCCCCGGACGCGCCGGGCGTCCTTCCCGCAACGATCCCGGACTATAGCGGGTTCCGGCCCCCCTGGGGGCGCGAGGGGCGGTGGCAGCACTTACGGTGAGGTTGTCAGGGCCAGGAAAGTTGCCAGCGAGCGGTCGAGGCGGGCGATATTGTCGTCGTCGAGTTCGCCGATCCGCTCACCCAGCCTCCGCTTCGGGGCCGCAACGATCTTGTCTATCATGATGCGAGACGGTGATCGAAGGCCGTTTTGCGGGCTCGGCTCAACCGGCAGGCGAAGCCATGGCGCTTCGGTTGTGTCGGTTGTGAAGGGGCAGAGCGCGACGGAATTGGTGGCAGCGAATGTGTCGTTCTGGACGATGACCGCCGGGCGAGGTTTGCCTGTGGAGTTTCCGCCATTGGAGAGCGTCCAGATCTCGCCGCGTCTCATTCCTGATCCCAGTCATAGACGGCATCGACGAATTCCTGGTCTTCCCGTGCCTGTGCGCTGGAAGCGACGGCGAGGGATTGGCGGTGGGCTTCGAGGCGGGAGGAGAGATGTTCCGGCGACTCGCAGCCCATGGCGAGACGCAGCACCTGGTTAGCGATGAACTTCATGCTGTGCCCGCTGCGCTGTCGTTCGTGACGGAGAAACTCTGCGACATCCGGCTCGATGATCAATGTGGTGCCCATGAGACCTGCTCCCGTCACAGCCGGGAACAAGGATACAGGATTGCGAGCGAGACCGCAACACGGGGCCAGCGTTGCTGCCGCCGCCCGTCGTGGCCGCCCGCGCCCAGGCGGGCGCTGGACGGGGCCGCCGGGGTGGCCTAGCATCGCCACCATGACGGAACGCGCCGGAACGCGCCGCCCTGTGCGCGAGCTCCGCACCCTGTGGATCCCCATGTCCGACGGCAGGCGGCTGGCGGCGCGCATGTGGCTCCCCGCCGACACCGCCCCGGTGCCGGCCATCGTGGAAGCCATCCCCTATCGCCGCCTGGACGGCACCGTGGCCAGCGACGCCCGCAACCACCCCTGGTGGGCCGGCCACGGCTATGCCGCCATCCGCCTGGATATCGCCGGGGCCGGCGATTCCGACGGCCTGCTGCTGGACGAATACCTGCCCGGCGAGCAGGACGACATCTGCCAGGCGCTGGCCTGGATCGCCCGCCAGCCCTGGTGCGACGGCGCCACCGCCATGGTCGGCATCTCCTGGGGCGGTTTCGCCGCCCTGCAGGTGGCCGCCCGGCGCCCGCCGTCGCTGAAGGCCATCGTGGTGTGCTGTGCCAGCGACGACCGCTATCGCGACGACGTCCATTACATGGGGGGCTGCCTGCTGAACGACGGCATCAGCTGGGGCGCCGGCATCTTTTCCTGCATCTCGCGCTGGCCCGACCCGGTGACGGTGGGCGAGGGCTGGCGCGCCATGTGGCTGAAGCGGCTGCGCGAAACCGGCTGTCCGCTGACGGGCTGGCTGCGCCATCAACGCCGCGACGCCTTCTGGCGGGCGGGTTCGGTGGCCGAAGACTATGGCGCCATCCGGGCGGCGGTGTTCTGCGTCGGCGGCTGGACCGACGGCTACAGCGACGCCCTGCTGCGCCTTATGGCCGCCCTGAAGGGGCCGAAACGGGCCGTGATCGGCCCCTGGACCCATGTCTATCCCCATGTCGGCACGCCGGGGCCGGCCATCGGCTTTCTCCAGGAGGCGCTGCGCTGGTGGGATCGCTGGCTGAAGGGGATCGAAGACGACATCGAAGGTGGCATCGAAAACGAGCCCGCCCTCGCCCTGTGGCAGCAGGAAGGGCTGCGCCCCCACGCCATGAACCTGGCCCTGGAAGGCCGCTGGATCGGCGCGCCCGCCTGGCCGCCCGCCCCGCCCATGGACGGAGCGCCGGGCGCCACCCTGCAACTGGCCCTGGGCGAAGGCAGCCTGGGCGGGGCGGGCGGCGATGCCGTGCTGCGCCATGCCTCGCCGCTGGCCTGCGGCCTGGCGGGGGGCGAGTGGTGCCCGCGCGACGGCGGCGGCAGCGGCCCCGAATATCAGAGCGACCAGCGCGGCGACGACATGCTCTCGCTCACCTTCGACACGCCACCGCTGACCGAAGCCGTCACCGTGCTGGGGGCGCCCGAACTGGAACTGGCGCTGGCCATCGACCGTCCCTGGGGCACGATCGCGGTGCGGCTGAACGAGGTCGGGCGCGACGGCCGTTCCGCCCGCGTCACCTTCGCGCTGCTCAATCTCTGCCATCGCCACGGCAGCGCCCGTCCGCGGCCCATGGTGCCGGGGCGGGTGGAAAAGATCGCCGTCCGCCTGGGCGCGACCGCCTATCGCTTCCGCCCCGGCTGCCGCATCCGGCTTGCCATCTCCACCGGCTATTGGCCCATGGCCTGGCCCGCCCCCGCGCCGGTGGAGCTGGCCCTGGAGACCGCCGCCTCGCGCCTGCTGCTGCCCCTGCGCCCGGCGGGCAGCGGCGCCGATCCGGGGGCCGATCCGCCAGCCCTGCCGCCCCCCGCCTTCGCCCCGCCCCACCCCATGCGCGAGCTGCGCCCGCCCCGCTGCCGGCGCACCCTGGAGCGCGATGTCGGCAGCGGCGCCATCCGTCTCCACCACCTGGAAGACAGCGGCAGCCATCTGATCGAGGATATCGGCCTGGAGACCTGCAAGCGCAGCGAGGAGACGTTCTCCATCGTCGAGGGCGACCCCCTGAGCGCGCGCACCGACATGATGCGGCTGGCGAAGGCGCGGCGCGGGCGCTGGCGGGTGGCCACCCTGACCCGGATCGGCGTCTCCTGCGACGCGGAGAGCTTCCGCATCGCCGCCTCGCTGCGGGCCTTCGAAGGCGGGCGCAGGATCGTGGAACGGCGCTGGGACGAGGCCGTCCCGCGCGACTTCATGTGATGGCCCGCCAGCCGCGCCACGACATCCTGTTCCAGCCGGTCGCCATCGGCCCGCTGGTAGCGAAGAACCGCTTCTACCAGGTGCCCCATTGCACCGGCATGGGCTATCAGCACCCCTCCGCCCTGGCGGCCATGCGCGGCGTGAAGGCGGAGGGCGGCTGGGCGGTGGTCAACACCGAATACACCTCCATCCACCCCAGCAGCGACGACGCCCCCTTTCCCAGTTGCAGCCTGTGGGACGAAGACGATGTCCGCGCCATGGCGCCGGTGGCCGACGCCATCCACGAACACGGCGCCCTGGCCGGCACCCAGCTGTGGCACGGTGGCCTTTATTCCCAGGGCCATCTGACGCGCGAGCCGGCGCTGGCGCCTTCCGCCCGCCCCATCGCCTATCCCTCGCCGCGCCACGCCCGGGCCATGGACAAGGCCGATATCCGCCAGCTGCGCCGCTGGCAGGTGGAGGCGGCCCAGCGGGCGCGCCGGGCCGGTTTCGACCTGATCTATGTCTATGCCGGTCACGCCTATCTGCCCGCCCAGTTCATCAGCCGCCGCTTCAACCGCCGCTGCGACGAATATGGCGGCAGCCTGGAAAACCGGGTGCGGCTGACGGCCGAGATGCTGGCCGACACCAAGGACGCGGTGGGCGATGCCTGCGCTGTCGCCATCCGCTTTTCCATAGACGAGCTGGTGGGCGAGGACGGCCTGACCGGCGAGGGGGAGGGGCGCGAGGCGGTGGCGATGCTGGCCGAACTGCCGGATCTGTGGGACGTCAACATCGCCGATTATCGCACCGATTCTGGCAGCGCCCGCTTCTTCGACGAGGGCTTTCAGGAACGCTATCAGCGCTGGGTCAAACCGCTGACCTCGAAGCCGGTGGTGGGGGTGGGACGCTTCACCGATCCCGACGCCATGGCCGGCCAAATCGCGCGCGGCGTGCTGGATCTGATCGGCGCCGCCCGGCCCTCCATCGCCGATCCCTTCCTGCCGCGGAAGATCGAGCAGGGCCGCTATGGCGACATCCGCGAATGTATCGGCTGCAACATCTGCCGCGCCAGCTTCAAGGCCTGCGTGCCGATCCGCTGCACCCAGAACCCGACCATGGGCGAGGAATGGCGGCGCGGCTGGCATCCGGAACGCATCCCGCCCAAAGCCGGCCCCAAGGCCGTCCCCGGGGCCGACGATGAGCGCGTGCTGGTGGTGGGCGCCGGCCCGGCCGGGCTGGAGGCCGCCAGCGCCCTGGGCCAGCGCGGCTATCGGGTGACGCTGGCCGAAGCCGAGGCGGAGCTGGGCGGCCATCTGCGCCATCTGGCCGCCCTGCCCGGCCTGGCGTCCTGGCGCCGGGTGGCCGATGGGCGCATCGTTCGCATCCAGGCCATGGCCGCCGCCGGGCGCATCGACGTCTATCCCGCAAGCCGCCTGGAAGCCCATCACATCCGCGAACTCGCCATCCCCCATGTGGCCATCGCCACCGGCTGCCGCTGGCGCCGCGACGGCAGCGGCCGCAGCCATATCCGGCCCATAGCCGGCCACCGCCAGGACCATGTGCTGACCCCCGACGACCTGCTGGCCGCCACACCGGCGAACATCGCCGAACCGGTGGTGATCTACGACGACGACCATTATGCCGTCGCTGGCGCCCTGGCGGAGCGGCTGCGGCGGGAGGGGCTGCGCGTGACCCTGCTCACCCCCGCCGCCGAGGCCTGCGCCTGGACGCGCCAGACCGACGAGCACCACTTGCTGCTGCCCCGCCTCCACGCCCTGGGCATCGCCATCGCCACCCTGCGCCGCATCGAGTCCGTCGCCGCCGACCACCTGCGGCTGTGCCATGTCGAAAGCGGCGCGGCCAGCGCCATGGTCTGCGGCACCCTGGTGCTGGCCACCTCGCGCGTGCCCGAGGACCGCCTGTTCGCCGCCCTTTCCACGCCGGACGATTCCGCGCCTGACGGGGGCGGCGGGGCGCCGCTCTCCACCCTGGCCGCCATCGGCGACTGCCTGGCGCCGGGGCTGCTGGCCGACGCCGTCTATGGCGGCCACCGCTTCGCCCGCGAGTTTCAGGCACAACCCGGGCCGCCGCGCCGCGAGCGCCCGCTGCCCCCGGCGCCGGCGAAGCGGCCCGGGCGGGAGCGAAGCGGATGACGCGGCGCCGCCGCCGGGCGCGGACCGGCCCGGGCCGTCACACGATCCGTCAGCGGCCCTGGCAACCGCTGCGCAACCCCTACCGCCCGCTGGAGATCGTCTCCGACGACGAAATCGAGGCCATCCACCTCACCTCGCTCAAGGTGCTGGAGGAGCTGGGGGTCGAGTTCCTGTCGCAGGAGGCGCGCCAGCGGCTGAAGGCGGCCGGCGCCGACGTCCGCGCGGACGGCCCGCTGGTCCGCTTCGACCGCCATCTGGTCGCCGAACTGGTCGCTCGCGCCCCGTCCTCCTTCACGCTGACGCCGCGCAACCCGGCCCGGGCGCTGGTCTTCGGCGGCGACAGCATCGCCTTCAATTCGGTGGGCGGGCCGGCCTATGCCAGCGACCTCGCAGGCGGGCGCCGCCAGGGCAGCTTTGTCGATTTCGAGAACTTCATCCGCCTTACCCAGAGCCTCGACGTGCTGCATCTGTGCGGCGGCGTGCCGGTGGCGCCGGTGGATCTCGACGCCGACACCCGCCATCTCGACTGCATCCGCTCGATCCTCACGCTTTCCGACAAGGTCTGGCACGCTTCCGGGCTGGGCCGGCAGCGGGTGAGCGACGCCATCGACATGCTGTGCATCGCCCGCGGGCGGACGCGGGCCGAAATCGCCGCCGAACCGGGCCTGTTCACCACCATCAACGTCAACTCGCCGCGCCGCATCGACGGGCCGATGCTGGAAGGCGCGATGGAAGCGGCGCGGAACGGCCAGGCGGTCTCGCTGACGCCCTTCACCCTGGCCGGCGCCATGAGCCCCGCCACCGTGGCGGGCGCGCTGGTGCAGCAGAACGCCGAGGCCCTGGCCGGCATCGCCCTGGTTCAGGCCGTGGCCCCCGGCGCGCCGGTGTTCTATGGCGGCTTTACCAGCAATGTGGACATGCGGACCGGCGCCCCCGCCTTCGGCACGCCGGAATACGCCAAGGCGGCCCTGGTGGGCGGTCAACTGGCCCGGCGCTACCGCCTGCCCTACCGTTCCAGCAACACCAACGCCTCCAACGCCGTGGATGCCCAGGCGGCCTATGAATCCCAGATGTCGATCTGGGCGGCCGTCATGGGCCATGCCAATCTGCTGCATCACGGCGCCGGCTGGCTGGAGGGCGGGCTGACCGCCAGCTTCGAAAAGGCGGTGCTGGACGCCGAGATGTTGCAGATGATGGCCGAGCTGTTGCAGCCGCTGGCCACCGACGAGGCGGCGCTGGCCTTCGACGCCATCGCCGAGGTCGCCCCCGGCGGCCATTTCTTCGGCGCGCGGCACACGCTGGAGCGCTACGAGAACGCCTTTTACACCCCCATGCTGTCCGACTGGCGCAATTTCGAAACCTGGCGCGAAGACGGCGCCAGAGACGCCACCTGGCGGGCGGGCGCCATCGTCCGCCAGCTGCTGGACGCCTTCGAGCCACCGCCGCTGGACGCCGCCATAGCGGAGCAGCTCGACGCCTTCGTCGCCCGCCGCAAACGGCAGCCGGCACAGATGTAGCGGGGGCATAGCGGGCGCCGGCTTGCCCCGGCCACACCGCCTGCCTAGAGTCCGAACCCCGCGCAGGAAGGCGCGCCTGCCACCGAGAGAGGGCCATGACGGACAACCCCGCCTGCCGCCGCTTCGATCCGGCCCGCTATGCCGCCACCAGAAAGCCGCTGCTGGAGGCCGAAACCCTGCCGCCGGATTGCTACACCGCGCCCGATTTCTTCCGCCGCGAGGTGGAGACCGTGTTCATGAAGGCCTGGAACTTCGTCGGGCGCGCCGACCGCCTGCCCGAGGCCGGCGACTATGCCGCCTTCGATTTCGTCGGCGTGCCCCTGATTCTGGTCCGGGGCCGCGACGGCAAGCTGCGCGCCTTCGCCAATTCCTGCCGCCACCGCGGCGCCAGAATCGTGGAGGGCGAGGGCCGCTGCGCCACCTTCTCCTGCCCCTATCACGCCTGGACCTATGCCATCGACGACGGGCGCCTGATCGCCGCCATGGAGATGGAGGACACGGTGGCCTTCGACCGCAGGGATTTCGGCCTGGTGCAGCTGAGGCTGGAATGCTGGGCCGGCTTCATGTTCCTGAACTTCGACAGCGCCGCAGCGCCGCTGGCCGACTGGCTGGGCGACCTGCCGCAGCTGCTGGCCCCTTACGACCTCGACGCCATGGTGACCGCCAGGCGGGTGGAATACGACCTCGCCTGCAACTGGAAGCTTTATGTCGAAAACGCCATGGAGAGCTATCACGTCCCCACCGTGCACCACCAGACCATCCAGAAGCAGAAGCGCGACCACAACCCGCCCATCGCCGCCAGGGGCGAATATTGCGGCCTGTTCACCCGCCACCAGGGCAGCCGCGCCCTGCTGCCGGGCAGCGAGGGCTTTCCCTATATCCCCACCCTGGCGGGCGATGCGGCCGCAGGCACTTATTACATCCTCATCAATCCCTCCACCATGTTCGGGCTGACCTTCGATTGCATGTGGTGGCTGGAACTGCACCCGGTGAGCGCCACCCGCACCCGCCTGATCGTCGGTTCCTGTTTTCCCGCCGCCACGGTGGCGCGGGGCGATTTCGACCGCCTGGCCGGCAATTATTACCGTCGCTGGGACCGATCCATCGCCGAGGACAACGACATCTCCGAACGGCAGCAGGCGGGCATGGCATCGCCCTTTGCCCGGCCCGGCCGCTTCAGCCATCTCGAGCCCCTGGTGCATGTCATCGACAACTGGGTGCTGGACCGGGTGCTGGCGGCGTGACGGCGCCGCTGCGCGTCCATGTCGCGGCGCTCACCTCCCAGCCCGACCTGTTCCGGGTGACGGAGGAGCGGGTCGCCGCCGCCTGCCGCCGCCATCCCGAAACGGCGCGCCAGGTGGCCTTCGACTGGAGCTGGGACCACGACCGCTTTGCCGCCGGCATCGGCGCGGCCGACATCGCCATCGGCTGGCGCTTCCCGCTGCAAGGGCTGCGGGCGATGGCGCCCAGGCTGCGCTGGATCGCGCTGACCGGGGCCGGCAGCGAGCATCTGCAACCCTTCGACTGGGTGTGGCCGGGCCTCAACATCACCAACAACAGCGGCGTTCACGGCGCCAAGGCGGCCGAGTTCGCCGGCGCGGCGCTGCTGGCCATGGCCCACGGCCTGGCCTTTTTTGCCGACAACAAGGCGCAGCGCCGCTGGCACAAGCGTTTCACCACCCGCATCGAGGGCAAGACCGCCGTCATCGTCGGCCTGGGCGGCATGGGCGCTGCCACCGCCCGCTGGCTGAAGCGGCGCCTGGCGATGCGGGTGATCGGCGTCACCCGGCGCGGGCGGCCCTGCCGCTGGGCCGACCGGGTGGTGGCGGCAGAAGCCATCGATTCCGTGCTGGGCGAGGCCGACAGCGTGATCGTGATGGCGCCGCTGACCGAGGCCACCCGCGGCCTGATCGACCGCCGCCGCCTGCTGCTGCTGAAGCCCGGCGCCACCCTGATCAATATGGGCCGGGCCGGGATCGTCGATAACGCCGCCCTGGCGGAGCTTTTGACCGAAGGCCGCCTCGCCGCCGCCCTGCTCGATGTCTTCGATCCCGAGCCGCTGCCCTCCTGCTCGCCGCTGTGGCAGGTGCCCAATCTGATGCTGGTGCCCCATTGTTCGTCCGACGATGCCGAAAGCTACATCCCCGCAACCCTGGACCTGTTCTTCGCCAATCTCGCCCGCTTTCTGAAAGGCGGGCGCCTTCTCAACCGCATCGCCGCCCGGCGCGGCTATTGAGCGCGGCGCCCCCGCCCCCGGACGCCCCCGGACGGAGGCATGGCGGCTGGCCAGAGGGCTGGCCAGGGGATGGGGGGTGTTCTATCGTCGCGCCGCGCCGGCGGGGGAACCATGCAGCTGCAATTCGCGACCTGGCAGGAGGTGGAACGCTATCTGGAGACGTCTTCGGGCATCGTCATACCCATCGGTTCCACCGAACAGCACGGCCCCAACGGCCCCATCGGCACCGATTTCCTGTGCCCGCAGACCATCGCCGCCAGGCTGGGCGAGGCGGCGGGCGCCATGGTGGCGCCCACCATCGCCACCGGGGTGGCCCAGCACCATCTGGGCTTTGCCGGCTCCATCTGCCTGCGCCCTTCCACCCTGATCGCCGTGATTCGCGACCAGGTGCTGTCGCTGGCCCGCCACGGGTTCGATCGCTTCTTTTTTCTCAACGGCCATGGCGGCAACATCGCCACGGTGCAGGCCGCCTTCGCCGAAATCCATTCGGAGACCTCGCTGCTGACGCGGCCGGCCCAGCGCCCGCTGCGCTGCAAGCTGGCCAATTGGTGGGATTCGGCCGCCGTCAAGGCGATCTCCAGGGAGCTGTTCGGCACCGACGAGGGCGAGCACGCCACCTGTAGCGAGATCTCCGTCACCCGCTTCGCCTTTCCCGAACACGCCAAGCACGTCAATTTCGCCGCCCGGGCGCCGGCCTATAGCGGCATCCACGACGCCGACGATTACCGGCGCCGCTATCCCGACGGGCGCATCGGCAGCCTGCCCTCGCTGGCCACGGCCGAGGCGGGCAAGCGCCTGGTGGAAGCATCGGCGGCGGATCTGGCTGCCGCCTACCGGGCCTTTCTGACGGCCGCCTGAGCGGGGGCGCGATGAATGGAGCCGAAAGCCTGGTGCGCACCCTGCTGGGCGGTGGGGTGGAGGTCTGCTTTACCAATCCCGGCACCTCGGAGATGCACTTCTGCGCCGCGCTGGACCGGGTGGCGGGCATGCGCTGCGTGCTGGGCCTGTTCGAAGGGGTGGTGACCGGCGCGGCCGACGGCTACGGTCGCATGACGGGCAGGCCCGCCGCCACCCTGCTGCACACCGGCCCCGGCCTGGGCAACGGGCTGGCCAATCTGCACAACGCCAGGAAGGCGGCGACGCCGATGGTCAACATCGTCGGCGAACATGCCAGCTATCACGTCGCCCACGACGCGCCGCTGACGGCCGATATCGAAGGCATCGCCCGCCCGGTCTCCGACTGGGTGAAGACCAGCGCCGCGGCCGGGCAGGTGGCGGGCGACGGCGCCAGCGCCATCGCCGCGGCGATGGTGCCGCCCGGACGCATCGCCACCCTGATCCTGCCGGCCGATACCGCCTGGAACGAGGCCGAAGGCCCGGCCGCCGTCCCACCTGCACCGGCACCAGCGGCGCTGGACGAGGCCGCCATCGCCCGCTGCGCGGCGGCGCTGCGTTCGGGCGAGAAGGCCATGCTGCTGCTGGGCGGCCACGCCCTGCGTGGGGAGGCGCTGGAGCTCGCCGGGCGCATCGCCGCCGCCACCGGCGCCAGCCTGCGCAGCGAGTTCGCGGCCGCCCGCAGCGAACGCGGCGCCGGGCGCGTCACCCCCGAACGCATGCCCTATGTGGTGGACGAGGCGCTGGCCGTCACCCGCGACCTCCGCCACATGGTCCTGGTGGGCTGCCGGCGCCCGGTGGCCTTCTTCGCCTATCCCGGCAAGCCCAGCCTGCTGATCCCCGACACCTGCCGCACCCATCTGCTGGCCCCCAACGGCGCCGACCTCGTGGCTGCCCTGGACGGGCTGGCCGCCGCGCTGGGGGCCACCGCTGCGGAGCCGGCGCGCGAGGCGCCCGCCCGCCCGGCGCTGCGCCAGGGCGCGCTCGATGCCGATGCCGTCGCCGCCGCCATCGGCCATCTGCTGCCGGAGGGCTGCATCGTTTCCGACGAATCCATCACCTGCGGGCGCATGCTGCACCCCTGGACCAAGGGCGCGCCGCCCCATGACTGGCTGTTCGGCACCGGCGGTTCCATCGGGCGCGCCCTGCCGGAGGCCACCGGGGCCGCCATCGCCTGCCCCGGGCGCAAGGTGCTGTGCCTGACCGGCGACGGCAGCGCCATGTACACCGTGCAGGCGCTGTGGACCCAGGCGCGCGAACAGCTGGACGTGGTGACGGTGATCTACGCCAACCGCAGCTATGCCATCCTGCATGGCGAGCTGCGCAATGTCGGCGCCAATCCGGGGCCGGCGGCCCGCGACATGTTCGACCTCGACCGCCCCCATCTGGACTGGGTGACCATCGCCAACGGCATGGGCGTGGAAGCGGCCCGGGCCGAGACGGCCGAGGACTTCAACCGCGCCCTGGCGGCCGCCTTCGCCGGTAACGGCCCCTTCCTGATCGAGGCGGTGGTTCCGTAGCGCTCGTGGCCCACAGCCCATGACCCGCGGCCCATGACTCACGATGGCGAATATCACGCGGCGATGATCGCCACGCTGGAGTTGGTCTGGGGCGAAGGCTTCATGGCACCGGGCGGCGCCGGCAATGTGCGGCGCATGGTGGCCGGGCTGGAACTGGCGGGCCGGCGCCTGCTCGATATCGGCTGCGGCCTGGGCGGGCCGGCGCTGCTGCTGGCGGGCATGGGCGCCCAGGTCACCGGCATCGACCTGGAAGCGCCGCTGCTGCGCCGCGCCCAGGACGCCGCACAGGCGCAGGGGCTGGCGCAGCGGGCGGCGTTCCGGCAGGTGGAGGCGGGGCCGCTGCCCTTCGCCGACGCCAGCTTCGATGTGGTGTTCAGCTCCGGCGCCTTCACCCAGATCGACGACAAGGCGGCGGGTTTTGCCGAGGTCCGCCGGGTGCTGAAGCCGGGCGGCGCCTTCACGCTTTATGACTGGTTCAAGGCGCCGGGCCCCTACAGCGCCGCCATGCGCGCATGGTTCCGCCTGGAGGGCCTGACCTATGCCATGATGACCATGGCGGAGTACGAAGCGCTGCTGCGGAGCGCGGGCTTCCAGGCGGTGGCGGTGACCGACGCCTCGCCCTGGTATCGCCGCGCCGTGGCGGAGGAATACCGGCGGCTGAAGGGCCCGCTCTACCCGCGCATGAAGGCCCTGATCGGGCGCGAACAGGCCGACCATTTCGTGGAGAACTGGCGGGCCATGGTGGCGGTGTGCGAAAGCGGCGAGATGCGCCAGGGCTATTCCCGCGCCTACAGGCCCTTGAAGAATTCGAATTCGTGATCGATCTCTATCTTCTCAACAGCCTTCACCCCCAAGCCGTGCTCCCTCAGAAGATCGCATAGCTCTTCGCCATCGATCAGGTCGATGGGCGCTGCCCCGTCTCTCACGGCTTCTTTCCTGGCTGCCGCCGTGAAGGTTCCGGTGGTGATGAACAAGCCCTTGTCGGCGCGCCCGGCCATCGCGCCTCGGAAATCGCGAATGTCGCCCGGACCGACCGATCCGGTGAACCTCTTGCATTGATACATGACGTGGAACGAAAGCAGTTTGATACGCAGCACGCCGACGCCATCCACACCACCGTCGCCGGGACGGCCTGTCACCTCGACTTTCGTGAAGCCCGCTTCTCGTAACATGCGCTGGCAAAGCCGCTCGAAAGCATCGGGTGGGATAGTGCGCACAATCCCGAGAAGATCGTCTCTCCAGGAGAATTCCTTTTGCAGCTCTTCCTCCAAGGGGGTCCCGCCTGCGTGTTTCCCAATGCGATCTTCGGCACCCTTCTCACGCTGCCTTCTCTGGTTATAGTCTTTACGCGCCTGGGCAACCTTTTCGCGTGTCTCTTCATCCGAGCCGATAGCCCGACCCACATCCGTGATCGCCCAGACACCTCGCGACGAATTGTCGATTGCGCCCGCAATCTTCAGAAACGTGCGCGCCCACGCCGCTTCGTAATCGACTTTGCTTTGGGAACCTCCTTCCCTGACCGGTATATCGAGAATCCGGTCGGGCAATTGCAAATCCGAAGCCAGTTGTCCCGAAAGCTCGCGAATAGAGGCGGAACCGCCGAGAGTCTCCAGTGCTTTCAGAACCGGCCAAAGAAGATCTTGCCGTGTCGGTATCTGCGCTGTCGTCATGCGTTTCGTCCTTCACGATGCGGCAATGGATCGCCCCACCCCTCACGCCCCCGTGCCCTGGCGGGTCTCGGCGATCACCAGGTCCACCACAGCGCGCATGGCTTCTTCGCGGCCGTCGCCTTCCAGCAGCCGCAGGCGGTAATGATCTACCTGGCGGTCGGCGCCGCTGCCCTGGCGGACGATGGCGGCCACGCGGGCGAGATCGTCCTCGCAGCCCAGGGCGCGGGCGTCGTCCGCCACCGCCTCCACCGCCCGCGCCGCCTCGTCTGCGATGTCCACCCGCCCGCCGCGTTCCAGATCGCCCAGAAAGGCCAGCACGCCATAGCGCTGCGCCAGCCAGCGGTTTTCGGCGATAATCTCGGTGGCCGGCTCGCGCGGCAGGTCGCCGGCGGCATCGCGGCGCAGCAGCCAGCGGATCAGCGAGGCATAGAGCGCCACGATGGCCATCGCCTCGTCGATCAGCGGGCAGATGTCGCAGATGCGCAGCTCCACCGTGGGATAGGCGTGGGAGGGGCGGATGTCCCACCACAGCTCGCTGGCGTCCTTCACGAATTCCAGCCGCTGGTACTCGGCGACATGGGCGTCGAAATCGGCCCGCGAGGCCAGGGGCGGCGGCAGGCTGGTGCGTTGCAGGGCGCCGAACAGGTTCAAACGGTGGGATTTGAAGCCGGTCTCGCGCCCGCCGCTGAAGGGCGACGAGGTGGAAAGCGCATGCAGCAGGGGCAGCCAGCGGCGCATGGCGGTCATCACCCGGATGCGCGCATCGCCGTCGCCAAAGCCGGCATGGATGTGCATGCCGCCGGCCAGAAAGCGCAGGATGCTTTGCTGGAAGGTGACGGCAAAGCGGCGATAACGCTCCTTGGGCGTGGTCATCTGCGCATCCCAGGCCGCGAAGGGATGGGTCGAGCCGGCATAGGCGGCGGCGCCATGGCGCCCGGCCGCATCGATCACCAGCCGGCGGGTCTCCATCAGCGCCTGGCGCAGCTCCGCCACCGAAGCGCACACCCGCGTGTTGGTTTCGATCTGCGAGCGCAGCAGCTCCGTCACCACCTTGTGCGGCCCCCGCCCCTCCTCGCAGGCCGCCATGATGGCGGGGTCGGGGTCGGTCAGCAGGTCGCGGCTTTCGGGATCGACCAGAAACAGCTCCTCCTCGACCCCCAGGGTGATGGGGAAATCGTCATTCGTATCGGGGGCGTTGCTCATCGCTCGTTCCTCGTTCCAGGTTGTGCCGGCTTCGGCGGGCTGGCACCCCGCCCGTCACCCCGCCTGCTCCGCCACCCCGGCCATGGCGCACAGCATGGCCCAATGCTCGTCGCCCACCGGCGCCACCGACAGGCGCGACTGGCGCACCAGGGCCAGGTCGGCAAAGCGTCCGTCCTGCTTGATCTCCTTCAGGGTCACCGGGCGCGGCACCGGGCAGACGGGCACCACATCCACCACCACCCATTTGCTGCCCGGATCGGCGGTGGGGTCGGGATAGGCCTCGCGCACCACCTCCATGATGCCGACGATGCGCTTCTCCTCCACCGAGTGATAGAAGAAGGCGCGGTCGCCCAGCTTCATCCTGCGCAGATTGGCGGCCGCCTGGTGGTTGCGGACGCCGTCCCAATAGCTGCGGCCTTCGGCCACCAGGTCTTTCCAGCCCCATTCGCTGGGTTCCTGCTTCATCAGCCAATATGCCATCTTCGCCTCCCCGCCGCGTTGCCAGCGCATCCTGGCAGCAGCAAGGGCTTTTCGGCAACGCCTCAGGCGAACTCGGCCCCCGCCGGGCGCGCCAGCAGCTGGCCCATGGCCGCCTCCACCTCCAGTCTGCCGGCGACCACGGCGGCCACGGCGGCCGAGATCGGCATGTCGATCTCCAGCCGCCGGGCCAGACCGGCCACGGCGGCGGCCGTCGCGCGGCCCTCGATCACGCCGGCGCTGGCGGCCAGCAGGGCCTCCACGCTGTCGCCCCGCCCCAGGCCGATGCCGAAGGCCAGGTTGCGCGAACGGGCACCGGTGCAGGTCAGCACCAGGTCGCCGGCCCCGGCCAGCCCCATCAGCGTCTCCGGCCTGGCGCCCAGGGCGCGGCCCAGGCGCAGGGTTTCCGCCAGCCCGCGCGCGATCAGCGCCGCGCGGGCGTTTTCGCCCAGGCCGCGCCCGGCGGCGATGCCACAGGCGATGGCGATCACGTTCTTCACCGCCCCGCCCACGGCCACGCCGGTCACATCGTCGCTGCGATAGATGCGAAAGGCCGCGCCGGAAAGGCAGGCGGCCAGCGGCGCCACGGCGGCGTCCGCGCCCGCCAGCACCACGGCGGTGGGAAGCCCGGCGGCCACCTCGGCCGCAAAGGAAGGCCCGGACAGCACCGCCACCGGGCGGCCCAGGGCGGCGGCGGCGATGGCGGGCATCAGGCGCCCGCTGCCGGGTTCGATCCCCTTGGTGGCGACACAGGCCGGCAGGGCGGGGGGCAGCAACGGCGCCAGCAGCCGGCAGGCTGCCTCCAGCCGGGCCGCCGGCAGCGCCAGCACCAGCCCCTGGCAGGGCGCCAGCGCCGCCGCGTCGGCGACAACGGCGATGCCTGTATCCGCCTGCGGCAGGCGGATGCCATGGCGGGCGCCGCGCCCGCCGGAGCTGGGCCGCCACAGCGTCACCCGCGCCCCGGCGCGCCGGGCCGCCAGGGCCAGCGCCGCGCCCCAGGCGCCGGCCCCGGCGATGCCCAGATGGCGCCCGCCGCTCACGGCAGGGCGCGCGCCGCGCCGCCGCGGGCCACGAAGCGCCGCGCCCGGCGCCTCGACAGGCGGAACATGGGGGACACGCATAGCATGGTGGACAGGCGGAACATGGGGGCGGCCATGGCCTTCGCATACACCCGCCACCCGCCGCCCGCCAGAGGCGCGCGCGGCCCTGGGTGGCTCATAGGCGGCTCAGGGGCGGTGACGTCTGGCAGGCGGCGCCGATCTGCCGTAAAGCGGCGCCATGCAGCCGCTGCGCCTCGCAACCCGGGGAAGCGCCCTGGCCCTGGCCCAGGCCGGGGCGGTGAAGGATGCGCTGCTTGGCAGCCATCCCGGCCTGGCGGCGCCCCGCATCGTCACCGTCACCACCGCCGGCGACCGGCTGCGCGACCGGGCGCTGGCGGCGCTGGGCGGCAAGGGCGCCTTCACCCGCGAGATCGACCGCCGCGTGCTGGCGGGCGAGGCCGAGGCCGCGGTTCATTCCATGAAGGATATGGAAACCGCGCTGCCCCCCGGCCTGGCGCTGGCCGCCCTGCTGCCGCGCGGCGATGCCCGCGATGCCCTGGTGGCGCCGCAGGCCCGCTCGCTGGCCCAGCTGCCGCGGGGCGCGGTGGTGGGCAGCGCCTCGATCCGGCGCAAGGCACAGCTGCTGCGCGCGCGCCCGGATGTGAAGGTGGTGCTGTTTCGCGGCAATGTCGATACCCGCCTGGCCCGGCTGGCCAGGGGCGAAGCGGCCGCCCTGGTGCTGGCCCTGGCGGGGCTGCGGCGCCTGGGCCGGGCCGATGGCGATGTGGCGCCGCTGGCCACGGACCGGATGCTGCCCGCCGCCGGCCAGGGCGCCATCGGCATCGTCTGCCGGGCCGGCGACCATGCCACCCTGGCGCTGCTGGCCGCCATCGACCACCGCCCCACCCGCCTTGCCGTGACGGCGGAGAGGGCGGTGCTGGCGCGCCTGGACGGTTCCTGCCGCACGCCGGTGGCCGCCCATGCCCGCATCCAGGACGGCGTGCTGAAGCTGGACGCCATGGTGCTGGCCGAAGACGGCAGCCGCTGCGCCACAGCCAGCCGGCGCGGGGCGGCGCGCGAGGCCGCGGCCCTGGGCGACGATGCCGGGCAGGCCCTGCTGCGCCAGGCGGGCAGGGATTTGTTCGCAAGCCGGGTCGCAAGCCGGGCGCCATGACGCTGCTGCTGACGCGCCCGGCGGCCGATTCGCGCCGCTTTGCCGCCCGCCTCGCCCGCTGCCGGATCGCCTGCCGCCACGCGCCGCTGCTGACGATCCGCTATCGGCAACCGCCGCCGCCGCTGCCGGAAGGCGTGCAGGCGGTGCTGCTGACCAGCGCCAACGGCGCCCGCGCCTTGGCCGCCATGACGCAACGGCGCGATCTGCCCCTGCTGACCGTGGGCGAGGCCACCGCCACCGCCGCCCGCCGGGCGGGCTTTGCCGCCGTGGAGGCGGCAGGGGGCGATGTCGCCCGCCTGGCGGCGCTGGCCGAACGCTGCCTGGATGCCGGCGCCGGGCCGCTGCTGCATGTGGCGGGCAGCGCGCTGGCGGGCGATCTGGCGGGCATGCTCGCGGGGCGGGGCTTCCGGGTGGAACGGCGCATCGGCTACGACGCCCGCCCGGCGCGGCGCCTGCCCGCCGCCGCCCGCGAGGCCCTGGAAACGGGGCGGCTGGCGGGGGCGGCCTTTTTCTCGCCCCGCACCGCCGCCGCCTTTGTTAGACTCAGCCGCGAGGCAGGCCTGGAGGCGCAGACCGCCCCGCTGCGGGCGTTCTGTCTCAGCCAGGCGGTGGCGGAGGCGGCGGAGGCGATGCCCTGGTCCGGGATCGAGGTGGCGGGGGAAGCGCGGGCCGAGGCGCTGGCGCGCCTGATCTGCGCCCGGCTGGGGACGCCGTGACCGCCACGCCCCAGCCCACCACGCCCACTGGGACTGGCCGCGCCCTGGCGGCCGTCCGCCGCTGGCGCGGGCGGGCGGGCAGTGCCGGGCGGGCGCTGCTTCATGCCGCCGTCATCGTGCTCGCCGCGGGCGCTGGCGCCGTTCTGGGGCCGCTGCTGGCGCCCGCCCAAAAGACGGAGGCCATCGCCGCGCTACAGGCCGATATGGCGGCGCTGCGCCAGGATGTGGCCACCCTGGCCGCCGCCTCCGACGCCGCGGCGGCGGCCACAGAGGCCACGGCGGCCCTGGCGGCGCGCCTGGACGGGCTGCAAGAGCAGGCGGGCGCGGCCGTGGCCGCCAGCGACGCGGCCCGCGCCGGGCTGGCCGCATTGGGGCGGCGCCTGGACGAGAGCGAGGCGGCATGGGCGGCGGCAGTGGCCCGCGATGGCGAGGCCGGCGCCGCGCTGGCGGCGGGCGCGGGGCAGCTCGACCGCCTGGAGGCGGAGGTGGCCGCGCTGCGGCAACAGGCCGGCGAACTCGACCACGCCCTGGCTGGAAGCGAGCGCCGGGGCGCTGGCGGCGCCGCCTTCGCCCTTGCCATCGGCCAGCTGCGCCAGGCCGCCACGGGCGGCGCGCCCTTCGCCGTAGAACTGGAAGCGGCCCGCGCGCTTGCCCCCGGCGCCGACGGCATCGGCGATGACGGCCCGGGCGGCGGCCTGGAGGATGCCTTCGCGGCGCTGGCGGCCCATAGCGGCGGCATCGCCAGCCGCGCGCAGCTGGCGCGCGCCCTGCCGGCCACCATGGACGCCGCCCGCCAGGCCGAACGCCTGGCCGCGGCCGAAGGCTGGCTGGACCGCACCCTGGCCCGGCTGGAGGGGCTGGTCAGCCTGCGCAGCCTGGATGGCGCGCGCGAAGGCAGCGACGCCACCGCCATCGCCGCCCGCGCCCGCGCCCTGCTGGATGCGGGCGAGCTGGCGGGCGCGGTGGACGAGCTGGCGGCGCTTTCCGCCCCCGCCGCGGCCGTGGCCGCAGACTGGCTCGCCGCCGCCCGCGCCCATCTGGAGGTTCACGCCGCCCTGGACGAGCTGGCCCGGGCCGCGGCCGCCACGCTTTCCCCCGCCCGGCCATGATGCGGCCATGATGCAACTGCTGGCCTATCTGGCGGCCGTGGCGGCGGCGGTAGCGAGCGCGGTGTGGCTGGCCGAGCACGGCGGCCAGGCCATCGTGGTGTGGGGCGATTGGGAGCTCGCCACCACCTTGCCGGTGCTGGCCCTGGCCGTGGGGCTGGCCGCCCTGGCCGCGGCGGGGGCCGTGGCGGCGCTGGGCTGGCTGCTGCGGGCGCCGGGGCGGCTGTGGCGGGCGCTGGCCAGGCGGCGGCGCGAAAGGGGCGAAGCGGCGCTGGCCACCGGGCTGCTGGCGGCGGCGGCTGGCGACGGCGCCGACGCCGCCCGCCAGGGCCGGCGGGCGGCCCGGCTGCTGGGGCAGAAGCCACTGGCCCTGCTGCTGACCGCCCAGGCCGCCGGCCTGGCGGGCGATATCGCCGGGGCCGAGCGCGCCTTCAAGGCCATGCTGGAGCGATCCCAGACCCGCTTTCTGGGCCTGCGCGGGCTGACGGCGGTGGCGCTGGCGCGCGGCGACCGCAAGGCGGCCCACGGCTTTGCCGAACGCGCCCACGGCCTGCGCCCGGGCGTGGCCTGGGCGGCGGAGGCGCTGTTCGAGCTTCAAACCCAGGCCGGCGATTGGGCCGGGGCCGCTCGCACGCTGGAGAGCGCGCGCCGGCGCCGCAGCATAGGCCGCGACAGCGCGCGGCGGCGGCGCGCCGTGCTGCTGGTGGCGGACGGGCATCGGGCGCTGGGCGAGCTGAAGCGGGCCGAGGCGCTGAAACATGCCCGCCAGGCCCACGCCGCCGCGCCCGCCCTGGTGGCGGCAGCCACCCTGCTGGCCCGCCTGCTGATCGACGACCGCAAGCCCAGGGAAGCGGCGCGGGCGCTCGAGAAAAGCTGGGCCGCCGCCCCCCATCCCGAACTGGCGCGGCTTTACCTCGAAGCCGGGCCGGGGGACGGCACCAGCCGTTATCGCCGCGTCGCCAGGCTGGTGACGCTGGCCCCCGACCACCGCGAATCCCGCATGGCGGCGGCCCAGGCGGCGCTGGATGCCGGCCTGACCGGCCAGGCGCGGCGTCATCTGCAGGCGCTGACGCCGCCCAGCTGCCGGGCCGCGCAGCTGTGGGCGCGGCTGGAACAGGCGGAAGGCGATGGCGAGGCCGCCGCCATGTGGACGGCGCGGGCGGCAAGGGCCGATCCCGAACCGCTGTGGCGCTGCGCCCGCTGCGGCCACAGCGACGAGGACTGGCATGCCGTCTGCCCCAGCTGCGGCGCCTTTGACAGCGCGTCGTGGCGCCCGCCGGGGCCGCGCGAGGCCGGCGAAGCGCCCCTGCTGCTGACGCTGGCGATAGGCGCCGGCGAGGGAGCGCAGCGGGCGGGGACGCCGCCGCCACCGACCGACGGGAATGGGCGGAACGGGCGCGATGGGCGCCATGGTGGGCGAGTTTGACCGCCCCGCCGGGGGCCGCTAGCTTGCGCCGCCGCTGCCGGGGCGGCCTCGGAGAGCCGAAGTAGCTCAGTGGCAGAGCAACCGATTCGTAATCGGTAGGCCGGGAGTTCGAATCTCCCCTTCGGCACGCCCGCCCACCTGTCCAACAGCCTTCCACACTTGCGACCGGCGCGGCCCATGAGGGATCGCAAAGGCTGGCAATGGGCCGCCATTCCGGGGCATAGCGGACTATGGCGGGAATTTGCCAGGACGTACCGAGGCTCAGGCGGGACGCCAGCACGATGGTGTGGACGGTCGGGCTCAGCCGCCGCCCTTGCGATAGGTGCGGTCGAAACGGGCCAGGAAGGCCAGCCGCTCTTCCTCCGGCCAGCCCCGGAAGGCCAGCGTCACCTGGCAGCGTTCCACCGCCAGGGCGGCGATGCGGCGCTCTGGCAGCGGGCGGGCGGCGATGGAGAGCTGCCGCCCGGGCGCGGCCGCTTCGGCGCGCAGGCCCTCGATGCCGTAGCTCAACCCCGCCAGGGCGCGGGGCAGCAGGCGCAGGAAATCGCTGGCGGCAAGGCCGCCCATGTCCTTCACCACCTCGACGCTTTCGCCCGCGCTCACCCGCCGGCGACCGGGGGCCAGGCGGCCAGCGCGTCGCCTTCGGCCAGCACATGGGCCTTGCGCTGGCCGGGGGGGACGAAGATGCCGTTCACCAGCACCAGATGGCACAGGCCGCGCGGCACCTGGAAGCGATCCAGCACCCGATCGACGGTGGCGCCTTCCTCCAGCTCGACCGGGACGGCGTTATCGACCGCATGGGCCGGCATATAGGGGGCCAGGGAGGCGAACAGCTTCAGCGTGATCCGCATCGCCTCCCCCGCCGCAGACGGGTGGGCCCCGCCGGCTAAACCGCCAGCCGTTGCAGGGTTTCGTTGGTGGGCTGGCCGTCCGGCGTCCAGCCCCGCAGCTGGTAGTATTCCGGCAGCATCTCCGCCAGGCCGCTGGTCTTGCCCTCTGCCGGGCCGGTTTTGCTGCCCTCCTGCAGCAGGCGCGGCGGCAAGGTGTCGTCGGCCTTGGTGAAGCCCGCCGCCAGGTTGAAGCGCCGTTCCAGATTCCAGATGCGCTCGCCCGTCTCCAGCAGCCGCTCGGCCGTCCATTCGCCCTCGCAGGCGGCATCGACCTGGGGCGCGAAATCCTCCAGCGTCCAGGCGAAGGTGGTGAAGACGCACATGCCGGTGCTGTCCACCGCCGCGGTGGCATCCTGGAAGGCCCGCACCAGGCCAGCCTTGCCCTCGGTGGTGTGCGGATCGGTCTTTTCCGGAACGCCCAGGATCTCGGAGGCGACCGTGTAGCTGCGCAGATGGCAGGCGCCGCGATTGGAGGTGGCGTAGGTGAGACCCATGCCCTGGATGCCGCGCCCGTCATAGGCCGGGAATTCCTGGCCCTTGACCGCCATCGCCAGCTCGCCCCGGCCATGGGCCTCGCACAGCCGCTTCGACCCCAGGCCGAGGCGGGCGCCGAAGCCTTCGCCCTTGCCGGTCAGCAGCGCCGCTTCGGTCAGCGCCCTGGCGTTGCCGAAATTGAGCTCCAGCCCGCCGGTCTCTTCGGTGCCGATCACGCCTTCTTCGAACAGCTCCATCGCCGCGCCCAGGGTGGCGCCGAACGAGATGGGATCCAGCCCCTGTTCGTTGCAGACATAGTTGGCGAAGGTCAGCGCCTCCAGATCGTCCACCCCGGTGGCCGCGCCCAGGGCCCAGGCCGCCTCGTATTCCAGCCCGCCGGAGACCACCTGGTATTGCGGCCGTTCCGCCACCGAGAAATGGGTGCGGTCGATCTGGGAGACGCGCCCGCAGGCGATGGTGCAGCCGAAACAGGCGGCGTTGGTGACCAGATTGGGTTTGCCGTCGCTTTCGCGCACCTTGGCCATGGCCTCGGCGCCGATGTTGTTGGCGCCTTCGAACTGGCTGTCGCGGTGGTTGCGGGTGGGCAGGGCGCCCACCTCATTGATGACGTTCATCAGCACCTGGGTGCCCATGGAGGGCAGGCCCTGGCTGGTGACGGGATTGTCGGCCAGCACCTTCTTGGCGGCGGTGGCGGCGGCGGCGAAACGCTTGGCATCCTTGACCCGCACGCCCTTGGTGCCGCGGATGGCGACCGCCTTCAGATTCTTGGAACCCATCACGGCGCCGACGCCGGAGCGCCCGGCGGCGCGGTGCATGTCGTTGACGACGCAGGCATAGAGCACGCCCTTTTCGCCGGCCACGCCGATCGAGGCGACGCGGATCAGCGGGTCGCCATGGTTGCGCTTGATGGCCTCTTCCGTGTCCCACACCGAGGTGCCCCAATGGGCGGCGGCATCCAGCAGGCGGGCGCGGTCGTTCTCCACCATGAGATAGACCGGCTTCGGCGCCCGGCCTTCGAACACGATCATGTCCCAGCCCGCGTTCTTCATCTCGTTGCCGAAGAAGCCGCCGGAGTTGGAACAGGCGATGGCGCCGGTCAACGCGCCCTTGGTGACCACCGAATAGCGCCCGGCGGTGGAGGCCGAGGTGCCGGTGAGCGGCCCCGTGGTCATGATGAGCTTGTTTTCGGGCGAGAGCGGATCGACCCGGGGGTCGATCTCTTCCACGAGATATTTGGTGGCCAGCCCGCGCTGGCCCAGATAGGCCTGCGCCCAGGCCATGTTCAGGTCTTCCGGCTCGCAGGTGCCCTCGGAGAGGTTCACCCGCAGGATTTTTCCAGCCCATGCCATCTCAGCATCCTCCCTTCACGCTCGGTTCACGCCTGCGCGGCCGCGTCGGCGACGGCGGCCGAGGCGCGCATTTTGTCGAGGCCGGTCCAGTCCGCATCGACATAGACGATGGCCTCGGTGGGGCACGCCCTGGCACATTCGGGATCGCCCCCGCACAGGTCGCATTTGACCACCTTGCCGGTGTCGCCGTTGAAATTGATCGTGCCGAAGGGGCAGGCGATGGTGCACACCTTGCAGCCCACGCACAGCGCATCGCTGACCACCTTCGCCCCCGTGGCCTTGTCGATCGAGATGGCGTGGGTGGGGCAGGCCTCGGCGCACCAGGCCTCGGCGCATTGGGTGCAGGTGTAGGGCACGAAGCGCCCCTTGTCCTCGAAGGTGAACACCTTGATGCGCGATTTCGAGGGATTGAAGGCGCCCTCGTTGTCCAGCGAACAGGCCAGCTCGCATTGCAGGCAGCCCGTGCATTTGTTCGGATCGATCGCCAAAGCCCTGTGCATGATGCGCCCCTCCCTCTACCGGCAGCGGTCGCCACGATAGGGCAAGACGGACGAAGTGCATAGCAAAATCGACCGGCTGCAAACGATAATCGTTTGCAATATCAAGCACTTGTCCGCCCTGGCCCCACCCCGGCCACACCCCGGCCATTCAGGGGCGGGAACGGCGACGCGGCGCCACATGAACGTCCGCCACCAGGGGCCGGGCCTGGGGGATGGCGCCGGGCAGCTCGGCCACCCTGCCGTCTGGCGAGGCGGCGTAACGCTCCAGCATGGTCAGCAGGGCGCGGGCGGTCTCCCGGTCCGGCGCCATGCGGGTCATCAGCAGCGGCGGCTTGCCGCGCGCCGTCGCCACCGCGTTGCAGGCGTTCATGCAGTGGGTCAGGCAGACGATTTCGCGGATGCGGCCCGCCCCTTCGCCGCCGGCCTCCTGCCTGGCCAGTTCGAACAGGCGCCGGCCCGGGCGTGCCGCCTCGCCGGGCATGGCATCCAGCCCCTTCCAGCGGCAGGTGACGCAGATGGAGAGCGTGGCGCGCCCGGCGCCGCGCCTGCCCCTGCCCCCACGCCCGTCCGCGATCGCCACCGGGAGCGCCGCCGGATCAGAAGGCGAGGCGGAGCGCCAGGGCCAGGCGGTGGTCGCGGTGCGAATCGGCGCCGAAGCGGCCGCTGTAGTTCAGGCCCGCGCGCAGCCCTTCTCCCCCCGGTCCTTCGTCCCATATGCCATCCAGACCGAAGCCGACCGCAGCCCAGCTGGCCGGTGGCGCCAGGCCCCGCAGCGTGAAGCGGCCCGGCATGGTGTTGGAGGCGGTGGCGATGCGCAGGGGATCGTCCCTGGCCTCCTTTGCCAGGGCGAGGCGGGCATGCCCGGAAAGCCCCTGCCCCAGCTCTGCCGCCAGCCCATAGCCGGCCTCCGCCACCAGCGAGTCGCGCTCGAAGGCGGCATAGTTCATGGCGGTGGCCGAGGCGCCGCGCTCGCGCCAGGCGTCGATGCCCTGATCCAGCCAGGAGAGCGCCAGGGAGGGGCCGTGGCGGACGGCATCGCCCCCCTGCCAGCCCAGCGCCAGCTCCACGCCCAGCTGGCTGGCATCGGTGCTGCCCCGTTCCAGCCGTTGCGCCGCCGCCAGCGCAAAGCGCCGCTCCAGCTCCACCCCGGCGCGGCCGAAGCTGAGGGCGCCGCCCAGATGGAAGCCGCCCCGGCGCCAGGCGCCATAGAGGGAGGCGATGGCGGCGTCGCTTTCCACCCTGGCGCTGCCGCCACCGGCGGCGTTGTCGTGGCGGGCGAGGCTGACCGCCGCGCCCCAGGCAAAATCGGCGGTGGCGCGGCGGCTCAGCCCCAGCGTCGCCATGCGCAGATCGGCTTCGGTCCGGCCCAGGCGTGGCAGCGCATCGAGGCGCTGGCGTCCGAAGGAGGCCTCTGCCCAGGCCCGCCAGCCGCCGGCGGGACCGGCCGGGCGCGCCACATCCGCCAGCCCCTGGCGGGCCAGCACCTCGCCATGGGCGGCCGCCACCGCCACCCCGCCCTCGCCGGCCAGCGAGGCCATGACCGGCGCCTCCAGGGTGGCGACCACGGCGGCGGCAAGCAGGGCATGGGCGCCGCCGCCGGGGTGGATGCCGTCTGCGAACAGATGGCGCGCATTGTCGCCGTCGGCCCAGGCGAAGGGATAGCCGGAACCTTGCGGGCCGCACAGCAGCGAAGCGTCGGAGGGGCCGGAACAGGCTGCGTCTGCAACGTTTTCGAAGCCGTAGGCGGCGGCATCGGCCAGCACCTCTTCGAACAGGGCGAAGACATCGATGGCAACCACCCCGTCCGGGCTGCGGGCGATGCCGGCGGCCAGGGCGTCGTTGTAGGCGCGGGTGAGGCCGGTCCACACCTCCAGCGGCAACTGGGCGGCGGCGGCCAGGGCGGAGGGGGTGTGGGCGATATCGGGCAGATTGAAGACGACGATGTGGCGCGCCCCGGCAGCCTTCAGCCTGCGGCTTTGACCGGCGGCGACGGCGGCGGCTGTGGCGGCGGCCGCGCCGGCGCGGGCGGGATCGCCGGTCTGGAGCATGGCGTCGCGAATGTCGTTGGCACCGCCCCAGACGGTGTAGAGGGCGCCGCCATCGGCCCTGCCGCCCCGGGAGGCGAGATAGGCGTCGATCTGTTCCGGCACGGCCGGCACGGCATGGTAGCGGCAGAGCGCCTGCGGATCCATGCAGGCCCCGCCCGTGGCCCGGTTCTGGCCGCCGGTGGCCGACGGCCCCGCATCCGCGCCGAAGGCCCGGGCCAGCAGATCGGCGGCCGTCGGATCGGGATTGGTGGTGAAGCGGCTGCCCGGCGGCACACCCAGGCGGCGGCTTTCCGGCAGGGCCGCGAAATTGCCGCCGTCGCTCAGGCTGTCGCCGAACGCCACGACATCGCTGAAGGTTTGCGCCGGCGCCGGGCCGGCAACGGGCGCCAGGGCGAAGACCCCGGCCAGAACACGACCCGCAAGCCCGCGACGAACCCCGAGACGAACCATAACAGCCCCTCGTTCGCTTCGCCGGGTAGCCTAGCACAGGCGCTTGCGCGGCGCGGGCCAGAATGAGACATTGATGCGACATTGGTTCGGACGAATGGGGGGCCATGACGATGGACAAGGTGAGCTTCGCGCATATGGCCGATGGCACGGCCGAAGACTATCGCATCATGGGCGAGGCCATCGCCCGCGCCCACGGCCATCTGGCCGACGAACTGCTGGCGCTGCTGCAACGCACCGAGACGGTGGATATGGGCCTTCGGGTCAACCGCCTGGAGCATGCCCTGCAGGCCGCCACCCACGCCTTTCGCGACGAGCAGGACGAGGAGACGGTGGTGGCCGCCCTGCTGCACGACATCGCCGATACCGTATCTCCCTACAACCACGCCGAGGCGGCCGCCGCCATCCTGAAACCCTATGTGGGCGAGCGCACCTATTGGGTGGTGAAGCACCACGGCCTGTTCCAGACCTGGTATTACAACCACCACCTCGGGCGCGACCGCAATCTGCGCGACCGCTATCGCGGCCACCCCCATTACCAGGCCTGCGCGGATTTCTGCCAGAAATACGACCAGGTGGCCTTCGACCCCGACTTCGAGGCCATGCCGCTGGAAGCCTTCGAGCCGATGGTGCGGCGCATCTTCGCGAGGCGGCCCCGCTTCGACCTTGCGGCCCTGGACGAGGCCGCCTGAGCGGCTATTCGGCCGCGGCCTGCTCGATATCTTCGGCCCGCTCGAGGTCTTCGCCTTCGTCGCCCTCGCGCATGGCCTTCAGCACCGCCGCCGTCTCCTGCAGCGACTGCTTGCGGGCGGCACAGGAACAGCTGGCCTTTTCGGCCCAGGCGACCGGATCGACGAACGGCCCCGACCAGATGCCCGCCCCGCGCTCTGCCGCTGTCGCCGCCCGGGCCGCATAGTCGCCGCCCAGCGCCTCGTCGGGGACGACGAAGCCGGCATCGATCATCAGCCCGGCCAGATCTTCCCCCGCCGCCCGGCAGCGGGCCAGCCGGGTGTCGTCGTCGCCGGTGTCGGCGGCGTCTTCCGCGGCGACGCAGGTGACCTCGTGCTCGCCGATCGCCTGTTCCAGTTGCAGCGCCGCCTCCCAGCCGCAGGACCAGACCTTTCCCGTGGCGCCGCAGCTCTGGGTGATGAGGGGCGCGTGGACGCCGTAGAGGGTGACCTCGTGCTCGCCGAACAGCAGGGTGTCGCCGTCCATCACCACCGGCTTGCCGGCGAGATCGGCCAGGGCGAGGCCGGGAAGAAACAGGAAGACGGTGGCCGCAAGGCGTCTCATGGCGTTCTCCCGCAGCGGTTGCGCTCCCAATGATACCCCATATACCCCAATTATGCCCCGCTTGGCAGGCGGCGGCGAGTCCCTCCTTATGCCCCTTATGGCGCGGGTGTCTCGCGCAGGAAGGCGGGGCGGTTGCCAGCGATCACCACCGTCGCCTCGCCCTGGGGCGCCTCGGCGGCGAAACGGGGGGCGAGATCCGCCAGCCAGCCCCGCGCCGTCCGTTCGTGGAGCTTGGTGAGCTCCAGGCAGACGGCGGCGCGGCGGTCGCCCAGCACAGCCAGGGCGTCGGCCAGCAACGCCCCCAATCGGCGCGGCGATTCGAACAGCACCAGGCTGTGGGGCGCGGGCGCGTCGGCGGCCAGAAAACGCCTCCGCGCCCCCGTTTTGCGCGGCGGGAAGCCCTTGAAGACGAAGCTGGAGGCCGGCAGGCCCGAAAGCGCCAGCGCCGTTGCCAGCGCCGTCGGCCCCGGCACCGCTTCCACCGCACAGCCCCGCTCCAGGGCCGCGCGCACGGCCAGGAAGCCGGGATCGCCTATCGCCGGCATACCGGCATCGCTGACCAGCCCGACGCGCAGACCGCGCTCCAGCAAGGTGGCGACGCGCGCCACCGCCCGCTCTTCGTTGCCCTGGTGGCAGGAGAAAACGACTCCCGGGCGGGCGAGGCCGAAGCGCGCATAAAGCTTGCGCGTGCGGCGCGTGTCCTCGCAGGCCAGCGCGTCCAGCGCGCCTAGCGCCTGCTGCGCCCGCGGCGAAAGATCGTCCAGATTGCCGATCGGCGTGCCGATCAGCACCAGCGTGCCTGCCATCGCCCGCGCTCCCGCCCGCCTCATCCATGCCCGCCGCAAGGCGGGCGCGCAACACCTCCCACTGCCAGGCGGGCGCGCAACATAAGGAGTCGCGCTGGCTATGCCGCGCGCGCATGGGAGGGGTGACGCCATGGCGCTGGCGGCAACGGGCGGGCGGCCCTATCTGCCATTGTGAAGGCCCGCGCTGTGCGGGCGGCACCCTGGAAGACGGGAGGGCATCATGATCGGCATCTTCGGCACCTTGCGCAACCAGTGGCGGGCGACGGCGTTGCGCCGCCAGCTCGCCGGCCTTTCCGACGGCCAGCTCGACGATCTCGGCATCCATCGCGGCCAGATCGATGCGCTGGCCCGCTATTGCCACGGGCTGGGGCCGCGCCCCGACAGCGCCTGAGACGACTTGGTCTGAGGCGACTTGCGCCGGGAAGGCGGGCAGGGCTAGGTTGCCGGCAGATCCTGCCGGAGGACTCCTTGACATGAAGCCTGTTGCCAACGGGCCGGCGGGCCCGCTGCCGGGCGGCATGCACGCCGACCCGCGCCTTTCCTGGTCCATGGCCTCGCGCTATTACACCGACGCGGCGATCTGGCGCGAGGAGATGGAGCACATCTTCGCCCGCTCCTGGCTGTTCGCCGGCCATGAGAGCGAGATCGCCCGCCCGGCCAGCTACAAGACCGTGGAGATCGCCGGCGAAAGCATCGCCCTGGTGCGCGGGCGCGACGGCGTGCTGCGCGGCTTTTACAATGTCTGCCAGCACCGCGCCCACCGCCTGCTGGAGGGCAGCGGCCAGCTGAAGCTCACCATGACCTGTCCCTATCACGCCTGGGCCTACGACCTGGACGGCAGGCTGCGCAACGCGCGCGGCTGCGAGAATGTGGAGGGCTTCGACAAGGCCGCCTTCGGGCTGAAGCCGGTGCGCCTGGAGACCATGCTGGGCCTGGTGTTCGTCAATCTGGACGCGGCCGCCCCACCCTTCGCCAAACGATATGCCGGCCTGGAAGAGGACATCCTGCGCTGGATGCCCCGCGCCGGCGAGCTGGCCTTCGCCTGCCGGAAGGATTTCCGCCTGCGCGCCAACTGGAAGGTGGCGATCGACAACTTCCAGGAATGCTATCACTGCGAGGCGGCCCATCCGGCCTTCGTCGATATGGTGGAGATGCCGAGCTATCGCAACAGAACCTTCCAGTACTGGTCGGCGCAGACCTCGGACAAGCCCCGCTCTCGCCACAGCACCGCCTACGATTTCGAGACGGGCGATGTCGATTTCGGCTATGCGGGCTATTTCGTGTGGCCGAATCTGACCATCTGGCTGATGCCGGGCGAACCCAACCTGATGACCCTGCAAATGCTGCCCGACGGGCCGGAACATTGCATCGAGCATCTCCACTGGCATGCGCTGAACGGCGAGATGACGACCCAGGCCCGCGCCGCCGTGGATTATGTGACCGATGTGCTGCAACCCGAAGACATCGCGCTGTGCGAAAGCGTGCAGCAGGGGCTGACATCGCGCGGCTACGATCGCGGGCGCTTCATCGTCGATCGTTCCCGCAGCCATATCAGCGAACACGCCGTGCACCACTTCCAGATGCTGGTCATGCAGGCGCTGGAGGGCGGGCCGCTGCCCGTGCCGCAGGCGGCGGAATAGGCCCCAACAGGCCCCAATAGCCCCCGCCCGCCGATGGCGCGCGCCCTCGCCCCCGTTCTTGCCATCCTGGCCATCGGCCTGGCCCTGGCGGCCGCTGCCGAGGAGGGCGGCCTTTATCGCGGCCACGGCATCGCCAACCGCGGGGCGCTGAAATACCCCGCCGATTTCGCCCATTTCGATTATGTCAACCCGGCCGCGCCCAAGGGCGGCGAGGTGACGCTGTGGGATTTCGGCGGCTATGACAGCCTGAATCCCTTCACGCCCCGGGGCCGGGCCGCCCCCGGCATCGGCCTGATCTACGATTCGCTGCTGACGAGTTCCGCCGACGAGGCCTTTTCGGCCTATGGCCTTCTGGCCGCAGAGGTGGAAATGCCCCACGACCGTTCCTGGGTCGCCTTCAGGCTGCGCGACGAGGCGCGCTGGCACGACGGGCGCCCGGTCACCGCCGAAGACGTGATCTGGACCTTCGAGACGCTGATCGCCGAAGGCCGCCCCCATTACGCCCGCTATTGGGCCAATGTGGTCGCCGTCAGCGACCGGGGCGGCGGCTGGGTGCGGTTCGATTTCGACGGGCCGGGCAACCGCGAGCTGCCGCTGATCCTGGGGCAGATGCAGATCCTGCCCCGGCACTGGTATGCCGGCAAGGAGTTCGCCGCCACCTCGCTGGAGGTGCCGCTGGGAAGCGGCCCCTATCGGGTGGCCGAGGTCGATGCCGGGCGTTCGATAACCTATCGCCGCGTCGCCGACTATTGGGGCGCCGATCTGCCGGTCAATGTCGGTCTCTACAATTTCGACAGCCTGCGCTATGTCGAATATCTCGATTTCAACGTGGCGCTGGAGGCGTTCAAGGCCGGCGAATACGATTACCGCAACGAGAACAACTCCAAGCTGTGGGCCACCGCCTATCACGGCCCCGCCTTCGACGATGGCCGCATCGTGGTGGCCGAAATCCCCCACCGCCGCCCCACCGGCATGCAGGCCTTCGTCTTCAACCTGCGGCGCGAGCTGTTCCGCGACCCCAAGGTGCGGGAGGCCATGGGCTATGCCTTCGATTTCGAATGGTCGAACGCCAATCTGTTCTACGGCCAGTACAGCCGCACCGAGAGCTATTTCTCCAACTCGGAACTCGCGGCCCGCGGCACGCCTTCCCAGGCCGAGCTGGCCTTCCTGGAACCCTTCCGCCATCGCCTCGGCCACGAGGTATTCGGCGAAATCTGGCGCCCGCCTTCGGGCGACGGCAGCGGCAACATCCGCCAGCGACTGCGCGCCGCCAGGGCGCTGCTGGAAGAGGCCGGATGGCGCATCCGGGACGGCGTGCTGCAAGACGAAGCCGGCACCGCCATGGCGTTTGAGATCCTGCTGGTCCAGCCCGCCTTCGAGCGCATCGTCCAGCCCTTCGCGCGCAATCTGGAACGGCTCGGCATCGCCGCCACCATCCGCACCGTCGATGCCTCCCAATACACTCAGCGGCGCCGCAGCTTCGATTTCGACGTGACCGTGACGGTGTTCGGCCAGTCGCGCTCGCCCGGCAACGAACAGCGCAATTTCTGGGGTTCGGAGGCGGCCGCCATCGAAGGTAGCGGCAACCTTCTGGGCCTGCAAAACGAGGTGGTGGACGCGCTGATAGAAGAGGTGATCTACGCCGAGAGCAAGGAGGCGCATATCGCCGCCACCCGGGCGCTGGACCGGGTGCTGCTGTGGGGCCGCTATCTCATCCCCCACTGGCATCTGCGCTACGACCGCCTGGCCTGGTGGGACAAGTTCGGCCGGCCCCGGATCACCCCCGAAGACGGCGTGGTCTTCAACGCCTGGTGGATCGATCCGGAAGCGGCGGCCAGGCTGCGCCGGGCGCAGCAGGGCGGCTGACGACCGCGGATATGCTCGCCTATATCGCGCGACGGCTGCTGTTCATCGTGCCGACCCTGTTCGCCATCATGGTGGTGAACTTCGTCATCGTGCAATTCGTCCCCGGCGGGCCGGTGGAACGCATCCTGGCGGAGCTGGAAGGCGTGGGCGTGGGCGCCACCGCCCGCATCGCCGGCAGCGGCGGCGAGCTGGCGGGGAGCCTCGATGCCGGCGCCGAGGGCCTCTATCGCGGCGCGCGCGGCCTGCCGCAGGGCTTCGTCGAAAAGCTGGAGGCGATGTATGGCCTGGACAAGCCGCCGCTGGAACGCTTCGCGCTGATGATGGGCAATTATCTCGCCTTCGATTTCGGCGAAAGCGCCTTCCGCAGCCAGCCGGTACTGGATCTTCTGGCCGAAAAGATGCCGGTCTCCATCTCGCTGGGGCTGTGGACCACCCTGATCGTCTATCTGGTCTCCATCCCGCTGGGCATCGCCAAGGCGCGCCGCGACGGCAGCCGTTTCGATATCTGGACCAGCGGGGCCATCGTGCTGGGCTATGCCATCCCCGGCTTCCTGTTCGCGCTGCTGCTGGTGGTGCTGTTCGCCGGCGGTTCCTATTTCAAATGGTTCCCGCTTTCGGGGCTGGTCTCGCCCGGCTTCGAGCAGATGACGCTGCTGCAACAGATCGGCGATTATTTCTGGCATCTGGCGCTGCCGTTGACCGCGCTCACCATCGGCAGTTTCGCCACCTTGACCATGCTCACCAAAAACTCCTTCCTCGATCAGATTCGCAGCCACTATGTCACCACCGCCCGCGCCAAGGGGCTGGGCGAACGTCGCGTGCTTTACGGCCATGTGTTTCGCAACGGCATGCTGATCGTCATCGCCGGCTTTCCCGGCGCCATCGTCGGCATCCTGTTCACCGGCGCGCTGCTGATCGAGATCGTCTTCTCCCTCGACGGTCTGGGTCTGCTGGGCTACGAGGCGGCGATCAACCGCGATTATCCGGTGATGTTCGCCACCCTTTATATCTTCACGCTGCTGGGCTTGGTCATGAACCTGGCGGGCGATCTGATGTATGTCGTGGTCGATCCACGCATCGACTTCGAAAGCAGGGACGTGGCGTGATGGCGAGGCGCGGCAGGGCGGGCCGGGCGTGATGTCCCCCATCGCCCGGCGCCGGCTGACGAACTTTCGCGCCAACCGCCGCGGCTACTGGTCGTTCTGGCTCTTCCTGGCGCTGTTCGCCTTCACGCTGCCGGCCGAGATGGTCGCCAACGACCGCCCACTGCTGGTCTGGTTCGAAGGCAGGCCCCACCTGCCCTTCCTGGTCGCCTATCCGGAGACTGCCTTCGGCGGCGATTTCGAAACCGAGGCCGATTATCGCGACCCCTTCGTGCAGGATCTGATCGCGGCCAGGGGCGGCTGGACGCTCTGGCCGCTCATCCCCTACAGCTACCGCACCATCAACTACGATCTGCCCTCGCCCGCCCCCTCGCCCCCCGACGCCGACAACTGGCTGGGCACCGACGATCAGGGCCGCGACGTGGCGGCGCGCCTGATCTACGGCTTTCGCATTTCGGTGCTGTTCGGGCTGGCGCTCACCCTGGCCGCCTCGGCCATCGGCGTCGCGGCCGGCGCCGTGCAGGGCTATTACGGCGGCTGGGTGGATCTGCTGGCACAGCGCGGCCTGGAAGTGTGGGGCGGCATGCCGGTGCTCTATATCCTGATCATCCTGGCCAGCGTCATCACGCCCGGCTTCTGGACCCTGCTGGGGCTGATGATCCTGTTTTCCTGGACGGCGCTGGTGGGCCTGGTGCGCGCCGAATTCCTGAAGACGCGCAATTTCGATTATGTCCGCGCCGCCCGCGCCCTGGGGGTTTCCGACGCCACCCTGATGCTGCGCCATGTGCTGCCCAATGCCATGGTCTCCACCACCACCTTCATGCCCTTCATCCTCAACGCCTCGGTGACCACCCTGACGGCGCTGGATTTCCTGGGCTTCGGCCTGCCGCCGGGTTCGCCCTCCCTGGGCGAGCTGCTGAACCAGGGGCGCAACAATTTGCAGGCGCCCTGGCTGGGGCTTTCCGGCTTTGCGGTGGTGGCGCTGATGCTCTCGCTGCTCACCTTCGTCGGCGAGGCGGTGCGCGACGCCTTCGACCCCCGCAAGATGCCCCGGGGCATGGCGTGACGGCGCTGCTGCAGGTCGCCGATCTGGCGGTGCGCTTCCAGGTGGAAGGGCGCGCCATCGACGCCGTCAAGGGTGTCGGTTTCGCCATCCGGCGCGGCGAAACCCTGGCGCTGGTGGGCGAATCCGGTTCCGGCAAATCGGTGACGGCGCTCTCCCTGCTGCAATTGCTGCCCTATCCCGGCGCCAGCCATCCCTCCGGTTCGGTGATCTTCGCCGGCGAAGAGCTGATGACGGCCGGCGAGGCCCGGCTGCGGGCGGTGCGCGGCAACCGCATGGCGATGATCTTTCAGGAACCGATGACCTCGCTGAACCCGCTCCACAGCATCGGCGCCCAGGTGGCGGAACCGCTCATCGTCCACAAGGGCATGGGCCGCAGGCAGGCGGCGGCGCGGGTCGGCGAGCTGATGGAGCTGGTGGGGCTGGGCGCGCTGGCCGGGCGGCTGAAGGACTACCCCCACACCCTTTCCGGCGGCCAGCGCCAACGGGTCATGATCGCCATGGCCCTGGCCAACGAACCCGACCTGCTGATCGCCGACGAACCCACCACCGCCCTGGATGTCACCGTGCAGGCGCAGATCCTGGCGCTGCTGAAGGCGTTGCAGGCGCGCCTGGGCATGGCGATCCTGTTCATCACCCACGACCTTACGGTGGTGCGCCATTTCGCCGACCGGGTCTGCATCATGAAGGATGGCGAGATCGTCGAGGCCGGCCCGGTGGCAACGGTGTTCGCCCGGCCCAGCCATCCCTACAGCCGCCATCTGCTGGCTTCCGAACCCGGCGGGCGCCCGCTGCCGGTGCCGTCCGGGCGGGCGCCGCTGCTGGAGGCGAAGGGGCTGAAGGTGTGGTTTCCCATCAGGCGCGGCGTCTTCCGCCGCGCCCACAGCCACGTCAAGGCGGTGGACGGCATCGACCTGGCGCTGCGCCCGCGCGAGACCGTGGGCGTGGTGGGCGAGTCCGGTTCCGGCAAAACCACGCTGGGCATGGCTCTGCTGCGGCTGCTGGCCAGCCGCGGCGCCATCCGCTTCGACGGGCGCGAGCTGCAGGGGCTGGGCTTCAAACAGCTGCGCCCGCTGCGGCGCCAGATGCAGGTGGTGTTCCAGGATCCGTTCGGTTCCCTGTCGCCACGACTTTCGGTCGAGGCCATCGTCGGCGAGGGGTTGAAGGTCCACGGCATGGGCGGCGATGCCCGCGGGCGCCGCCGTCTGGTGGCGGCGGCCCTGGCCGAGGTCGGCCTCGAGGCCGAGGCGATGGAACGCTATCCCCACGAGTTCTCCGGCGGCCAGCGCCAGCGCATCGCCGTCGCCCGGGCGCTGGCGCTGCGCCCGCGCTTCATGGTGCTGGACGAACCCACCAGCGCGCTGGACATGTCGGTGCAGGCGCAGATGGTGGAGCTGCTGCGCCGCTTGCAGGCCGAGCACGACCTCGCCTATCTCTTCATCAGCCACGATCTGCGCGTGGTCCGCGCCATGAGCCATCATGTGCTGGTGATGAAGGACGGGCGGGTGGTAGAGGCGGGCAGCGCCGAGGCCATCTTCGAGGCCCCCGCCCACGCCTACACCCGCGCCCTGCTGGCCGCCGCCCTGAATGTGGAGGCGGGCGGGGCGTAATGGCCCTGCTTTATATCAGCCCCCAGGGCGACGGCGCTCGCTGGCGCGCCCTGCTGACGGTCGAGATGCCGGGGATCGATGTTCGCGTCCATCCCGATGGCGGCGCGGCGGGCGAGATCGAGGCGGTGCTGGCCTGGCAGCCGCCGCCGCTGGCGCTGGAGACCTTCCCCAATCTGAGGCTGGTGCAATCGCTGGGGGCCGGCATCGATCATCTGCTGGGGCCGCCCTGCCGCGTCCCGCCCGGCGTGGCGCTGGCCCGGATCGTCGATCCCGCCATGACCGGGCAGATGGCCGAATGGTGCCTGATGGCGATGCTGAACCATCTGCGCCGCTGGCAGGATTACCGCCGCCTGCAACGCCGCCGCCAATGGCGGGAGCTGGCGGTGCCGCGCCCGGACCAGGTGGCGGTGGCGGTGCTGGGGCTGGGCGAGATGGGCGGCCATCTGGCGCGGCTGCTGGTGGCCATGGGCTATCGCGTGCGGGGCTGGAGCCGCGCCGCCCGAACCGTCCCCGGCGCCACCTGCTTTCACGGCCCCGACCGCCTTCACGACGCGCTGGCCGGCTGCGATGTGGCCATCTGCCTGCTGCCGCTGACGGCGGAGACCGCGGGCGTGCTGGATGCGCGCGCCTTCGCCCAGCTGAAGCCGGGCGCGCTGCTGGTCAACGCCGCGCGCGGGGCGCATGTGGTGGAAGAGGATGTGATCCGCGCCCTGGACGACGGCCAGCTGGGCGCCGCCGTGCTGGATGTGCAGCGCCAGGAACCGATGGCCGCCGACCATCCCTTCTGGTTCCATCCCAGGATCGCGACCTTTCCGCATATCGCGGCGCTGACCGTCCCGGCCACGGCGGCGGCGCAGGTGGCGGAGAACTATCGCCGCGTGAAGGCCGGCCTGGCGCCCCGCAACATGGTGGATGTGGCGCGCGGCTATTGAGCGCCCCGCTCCTTCAACCGGGCGCGCCGGTCAGCCCGCTGCCGGCACGTGGGACAGATCCAGCCCGATTTCGCGGTAATAGCCGCGCGCGCCGGCATGAAGCGGGATGGCGGCGCCCAGCAGCGCGTTCTGTAGCTTCAGCTGGCGGGCGGCCGGGTGGCCGGAATCCAGCAGCGGGCGGCTTTTTTCGTGCCACAGCGCCCGGGTGATGCCATAGACCAGATCGGCGCCGAGATCGGGCGTGGTGACCCATTGGGCGCCGATGGCCAGGGTGCTGATATGGCCCAGCCCGGGATAGGTGCCCTCTGGCACCACCGAAAGCGAGCAGAACGGGTGGCGGGGCAGCAGGGCCAGCACCCGTTCCGAAGGGATTGCCAGCAGGGTCGCCAGCCCTTCGTCGATCAGGTCGAACACCGATGCGGTGGGGTAGCCGGCGATCAGGAAGAATCCGTCCAGATCGCCCTGGCGCAGCCTGGCCGCCGCCGCGCCGTGTTCGAGATAGGCGGCCTGGAGGTCGCCATCGCTCATGCCGTAGGAGGCCAGCAGGATGCGCGCCTCCTCCAGGGTGCCCGAACCTTCGACATCCAGCGAGATGCGCTTGCCCGCCATGGCCGGGATGGAGGCGATGGCGGCATCGCGGCGTACCACGATCTGCATCACCTCTGGGTAAAGATTGCCGATCAGGCGCAGCTGGTGGCGCGGCTGCTGGCCCTGGAAGATGCCGCTGCCGTGATAGGCCCAGAAGGCGATGTCGGACTGAGTGAGCCCCGATTCCACCCGCCCCGAAGCGACCGCATCGATATTGGCGACCGAACCGGCCGACGACAGAGCCGAAGCCACCAGCCCCGGCACGCCGCAGCCGCCCTCGCCCTCGCAGCTGCGGGCGGGCGGTGGATTGGAGATGACATTGGCGATCAGCGCGCCCACCGGATAATAGGTATCGGCGGGGCCGCCGGCGGCGATGCGGAAAAAGGTGAGCTCCTGCGCCAGGGCGGGGCGGGCCATGGCAACGGCCGCGCCGCCCGCCAGGGCCAGGGCCAGGGCATGACGGCGCGTGACGCCCCCGCAGGGCGCCGGGCCCGGACCACGAGAACCTGGACCATGAGAAAGCGTGGCAGGCGCCATCGCTCCCGCTCCGGCAGGGCCACCGGACTTGGCGGCCGCGTGGAGTTTGCACCAGGGGCGCCGCCTTGCCAAGCGCCCCGCCGGCCTGTCACGCCCTTGCCGCCGGCCTGGCCCCATGGGCGGGCGGCAGACCCAGCCGCCCGCGCCCGTTCCTAGCCCGGCGGGAAGTGCTTGAGGAACAGGTCCGCCAGCATGTTGCCATCGATCAACTTCACGTGGCGCTCGGGATTCTCCTTGTTGTGAGCAACCAGCACCGCCAACGCTTCGTTCGTGGGGGTTCCCGTGGTCAACAGCACGCCATAGTCCAGGCCGTTGGTCTCCCAGCCGGCGAGAAGCTGGTTCAGCTTTCCTTTGAGAGAGCCTTCGTGAACGCTTCCACCGAATGCGAACACTTGAACGCCAACCCGGCATCCTTCGTCGGGCAACAGAGTGTCATCGACGGTCACGACAATATCGGCACCTGCTTCTCCCGGCCCTTCCTGGACATTGTGAACGTAACCCATGCGTTCGAAGAGCTGGTGACAGAGTTGGCGAGACAAAGCGGCTCCGTTGAATTCTTGTCGAATTGTGTCAGGCAACCCTTCTCTGAGCATGTCACGAATTCTGTCGATGGCTTCGAGGCCACTACTGTCCTGAGTCTTACCTGCTTTGGTGGGAAGGTTGTCGAGAAGATACTTCAGCGGATAGGCATATCCGGTGGCGTCCACTAGCGAAATCCGGGACGGTTTTCCCAACCGGTCACGGAGGCTAGCAATGACAATCCCGTCACGCATGTTCACCGGTGATCCAGGGATCAATTTACACGGCCGAACAGAACGGAAATCTTCATCAAGCCCAGCATCGTAGCCATATTCTCCGGTCGTCACTTGGACGATCGAAAACAAGTCTCTTTCCGGTTGGTGGGGGTAGAGGAGCAAATCCCTCTCCTGCACTTTGGTGAGGAAGGGAAGACACCTCTTGGCTCCTTTTCTGCCTCCTCCTTCAGCAGGAGTTAGGTTTTCTCCGTTCCTGATTTTTCTATCGATCTTCCGCAGATCTTGATTATCGTACGACGACCAGCCGATCCGCGCGCGCCCCCGGCAAAGCTCATCGAACACGCCCTCGACTGGCTGGCCGGTCCCTTCGTGAGTGGTTCTGACGACCCACACCTGACCGAATGTCTCACTCATGCTGCCCTCCCATGGCACCGCGCCTGCCGCCCCGATGGGGCGCAGTCGCTTCCCTGACCGCTGCCGAGGCTAAGCTGGCCAGCATAAGGGATCAAGCCTCCCCCACCGATTCGCCGCGCGGGGGCACGGGGCCGGCGGTCTCGGCGATCAGGCCGTAGTGTTCCGGGCGGCGGTGGCGGGCGAAATCGAACACACCGGAGCGGATATAGGCGCCAGCGTCCAGGTCGCATTCGGCGACGATCAGCTCGTCCTCCAGGGTGGAGGCCAGGGCGGCGATCTCGCCATTGGGGGTGGCGATGAGGCTGCTTCCCATCATCTGCACGCCGTCTTCCAGCCCCGCCTTGGCCACCGCCACCACCCAGGCGCCGTTTTGATAGGCACCGGCCTGCACGGCCAGCAGGTGATGATGGATGCGCAGATGGGGTGGCTCCCACTTTTCGCCGTTCAGCGCCGGCGTGTTGTAGCCGATGGCCACCAGCTCCGCCCCTTGCAGGCCCAGGACGCGGAACGCTTCCGGCCAGCGGCGGTCGTTGCAGATCAGCATGCCCATGGCCGCGCCCATGGTGCGCCAGACCGGAAAGCCCAGATCGCCGATCTGGAAATAGCGTTTTTCCAGATGCTGGAACTGGCGGCGCGGTTCGTGTTCGGCGTGGCCCGGCAGGTGGATTTTTCGGTATTTGGCGACCGTCTCGCCCGCCTTGTCCACCAGGATAGAGGTGTTGAAGCGCCGCGCCCCGCTGGCCTCGGCATAGCCCAGATAGAAGCCCAGCCGCAGTTCGCGCGCCGCCTGGAACAACGGCGCCGTATCGGGCCCCGGCATGGCGTGTTCGAAAAAGCCGTCCAGTTCGGCCTTGTCCTGGATGAACCAGCGCGGGAAGAAGGTGGTGAGCGCCAGTTCCGGAAACACCACCAGATCGCAGCCTTTCGCGGCCGCCCGGCGCATCAGCACCACCATGCGGGCCACCGTTGCCGCCCTGGCATCGGCGCGCAGCACCGGCCCCATCTGGGCGCCGGCCACGGTCAGCACGCGTTTCGCCATCGCCGCCTCCTAATCGTGCCCTAATGGTTCCGGTCGTGGGAGCGCAGCGCGCCCAGCGCCATGGCGCAGGCGGCCTGGGTGGGATCGATCACCGGCAGCGCCAACGCCGCCTCCAGCGCCGCCCGATAGCGGGCCATGCCGGCACAGCCCATGACCACGACATCGGCGCCGCGTTGTTTCAGCCGCTGCCCGGCGGCCTCCATGCGTTGCAGCACCTCGTCTTCGCGGGACAGCGCCGCCACGCCCATATCGATCGCCTCGTCGCCCGCCAGGCGGGAAAGCAGGCCCAGCGCGGCGATATAGCGGCGGTGGCGGGCGAGCGAGGCCGACAGGATGGAGACGATGCCGAACCGCTCGCCCAGGGCCAGCGCCGCCGCCAAGCCGCATTGGGCGATGCCGAAGACGGGCCGGCCAGACGCCGCCTCGCGCGCCGCATGGAGGCCGGGATCGCTGAAACAGGCGATGACGAAGGCGCCGCTGCGCTCGCGCTCGGCCTCCACCGCCGCCACGATGGCGATGGCGGCGCGGGCCACGTCGCGCTCGCTTTCCACGCCGGGCGGGCCATCCGCCAGCGTCATGCAATCGATGGCCGGGCCAGCGGCGAAGCGCAGGCCATCCAGCGCCCGCGACATGTGCTCTGTCACCTGGCGGTTGCTGTTGGGGTTGATGACCAGGATGCGCGCGCTCATGACCGCTCGACCGCAACGCTAGAGCGGGCGCAGAAAGGCGCCGTCGCCGGGCCGGGCCAGCACCTGGCGGCCGTCGAACACCTTGCGCCCGCGCAGCCAGGTGGCCACCACGCGAAAATCCATCTCCATGCCGTGATAGGGGCTCCAGGGCGCCAGTCGGCAATGGAGGCTGGCGTCGTCGTGGCGGTAGCGTTCGCGCTTCACCGCCGCCAGGTCGCCATCGGCGCCGATGCGGATGGCGCCCTTTTTCGGCCACAGCCCGAAATGGCGCGCCGGCCCTTCGGCCAGCAGCCGGGCCACCAGGGCCGGGCCGTGGCCGCGCCGGGCGGCGGCCGTGGCCATCGCCGGCAGCAGACATTCCACCCCGGGCGCGCCGGGGGCGGCCTTGAAGATATCGCCATCGCCCTTGCGCTCCAGCGGCCAGGAGCAATGGTCGGAAGAAACGAAGGCCCCATCGCCCGCCGCCAGCCGTTCCCAGATGGCCTCGCGCTCGCCCGGGCGCAGCGGCGGGTTGACCTTGCCCCGCGCCCCCAGGGCGATGGCGTCGTTTTCGTCGAAGACCAGATAGTGGATGCAGGTCTCGCAGCTGGCGGCATGGCCTTCCTGGCGATAGCGGCGCGCCATGTCGAAGCCGCGCGCCAGCGAGGAATGAACGATATGGCAGCGCGCCCCGGTCTGCGCCCCCATCTCCAGGATGATGGCGTTGGCCAGCAACTCGGCCAGGGGCGGGCGGCTGGGGTGGTGGACATTGGCCCCGGTCTGCCGCGCCTTTCGGAAGGTGGCGATGGCGTCGTCCACCACCTCCTGGTCTTCGTTGTGGACGGCGACGGAAAGCCCGGTTTCGGCGATGGCGCGAAAGGCGCGGGCCATCTCGTGATGGGGGATGCGGGGAAAGCGATGGGGGTTGGATTCGTAGGTGGACATCTTGAAGGCGCAAGCCCCGCCGGCGGCCAGAAGCGCGATCTGGCCCACATCCACCTGCTTTTTCACGGTGGCATAAAGCGCCACATCCACATGGGCGATGCTGTTGGCGGCCGCGATCTTGGCGTCCAGCAGGTCGCGGCTCCACACCGGGTCGGGTTCGTCGAAGGGCATATCGACGATGGCGGTGACGCCGCCGGCGGCCGCGCTGCGGGTGAGATCTTCCAGGCCCGCGAAACCGGCCAGAGAGCCGGCATGGGTCTGCCCGTCGATCATGCCGGGGAACAGCAGGCAGCCGCCATGGTCCGCCACCTGGCCGGAAGGCGGCGCCTCGCCCTGGCCGATGGCCACCACGACGCCATCGGCCACGGCCACCCAGCCGCCTTCCAGCACCCCTTCCGGCAGCACCGGATCGCCCTTCACCACCAGATCGACAGCCATGCCGCCCTCCAGCCGCCAGCCTAAGCGAAGCGCGCCGGCGCGGGAAGGGGGCAGCGAGGCGCTGACATATGGCGAGAGGCAGATGTTGCATGCCCGTGCGGGTATGTGGGAGGATGGCGACGATTCGGCAGCGACAATGCGGAGGCACGCCATGGCGAAGAAGCAGGACGTCCAGGTTCACGTCACCAGCAATGGCGGGGTGTATGTGGATGCCGACGAGCTGATGCGCAGCGACGCCGCCAGGAAGGCCATCGAGCAAGCCAAGAGAATGTCCCAATCCCTCCTGAACGCCAGAGACCGTGAGTCGCGACAGGAAGAGCGGCAGGCAGACTGACCCCACAGGCTTCCGGTGAATCTCGGGCTGTTGCTCGTCCCGGCGCTTCTGGGCGGCGGCTACTGGTTGCTGACTTATACCAACCTGTGGCGCTATCGCGCACAACGGAAATCGGGGCAAATCGGGCTATCGCCTGTTCTTCGCGTCCGCCATGGCGGGCGTGCCCTTGCTGGCGCTGGCGCGATTTATCGTCTGGCTCGGCGAGGGCCGATATCCCGAGTTCGAAGCCCTCTGGCGATCCTATGCGCCGTTCGACCACTCCGGCACGATCGCTCTCAGCATCCTGCTTGCTCTCGCGATTCCGTTCCTGGTCAACCGTTTCGTCGACAAAAGCGCCATGACCGCCAGGGCGGCGCGGGAAAACGGTGGCCTGGTCGAATGGACGATACGGGATTGCGTGAATCGGAAGGCGCTGATCGAGCTCTCCACCAGAACCTGCAAGTCCTATATCGGCTTCGCGCGCGAATGTGGCGTGGCAACCGATGGCGAGGCCAGCGTGAGCCTGATCCCCTTCTTCAGCGGCTACCGCCGCAAGGACACGCGCGAACTGGTCATCACCACTCATTACATGGCGATACTGGAAGATTGCCGCAACGGCCTGTTCCCCGGCCTTTCCTCCAAGGACTTCCAGGTGACCATGCCGATGGCGGAGGTCGTCTCGGCCCGCCTCTTCCATCCCGACGCCTATGAGCGGCTCCAGGGCGCCGCCCGCCCCACCCCCTAGCGGCCCTCGGCGCGCCAGGCGACGGCGAAGGCGCCCGGCAGCAGCAGCAGGGCCAGCCAGGGGGGCAGCAGGGCGGTGCGGTGGATGCCTCGCACCGCATAGCGGCGCCGGTCTATAACGCCGATCCAGCCTTCGCCGCTGAGATCGCGCCCGGGCTGGACCCGCCGCACCGCCGGCAGCGCCTCATGGGCAAGCCAGACGAGACCGCCGCCGCCCTCGGCCACCAGCGGCGCCAGGGGGGCGGCGGTGGCGCGCGGGTCGCGCCACTCCAGCGGGTTGAGGCCGCCGATCACGGCCACCGCCTGGCGTTCGCCCTCGGCGATGCGATAAAGGCCCGCCTCCTCGGCCACGATCTCGCCGCCGGCGCGCCCCGGCGGCCCCAGCGGCGCCAGCGCCAGGGTGCGGCGCGCGCCCGAAGGCGAGGCGATCTCCACCTCGAAGGCGCGCTCTTCCATGCTGCGCCGCGCGATGCGGATGCGGCCATCGGCGGCGGCGGCGGTCAGCGCCTCTTCTTCCAGGTCCGGCTCCTTCATCAGCCAGTGGGCCAGGCGGCGCAGCAGTTCGCCGCTGGGGCCGCCGCCATCGTAGCCCCGCGCCCACAGCCAGAGATGATCGGAGAGCAGCTGCGCCACCCGCCCCTCGCCGATGCGATGCAGCACCAGCAGCGGGCGCCCTTCGATGCCTTCCAGCACCACCGTGCCCGCGCGGGCCAGCGCCGGCACCTGGCGGAACCAGCGGCCCCAGGGCGGCGCCTCGCCTTCGCCGCCGGCCAGGGCGGCGGTAACCGGATGGCGGCGGCCAGCCGCGCTCGGCTCCGGGCGGAAGGCCGCCTCGATGGCCGCGCCCTGGGGCAGCGCCGGCAGCACCTCCTGCAACGGCGTGGCGTGGAGGCCCAGCGGGGTTGCGAAATCGGGGCCGGCGGCGATCATCGCCGCCCCGCCCGCGCGCACATAATCGGCCACCGCCTGCAAGTGCTGTTCCGAGATCAGGCCGCGCTTGCGATAGCGGTCGAAGACGATGAGGTCGAAATCGTGCAGCCTGAGCTCGAACAGCTCGCGCACCGGGAACGAGATCAGTGCCAGTTCGCGCAGCGGCGTGGCGTCCTGCTTTTCCGGCGGGCGCAGGATGGTGAAATGGACCAGCTCCACCGCCGGGTCGGATTTCAGCGTGTTGCGCCAGGTGCGCTCGCCGCTATGGGCCTCGCCCGAGATCAGCAGCACCTTCAGATTCTCGCGCACGCCGTTGATCGTCAGCGCGGCGGCGTTGTTGATGGCGGTCAGCTCGCCCTGCCGCAGCCCGGCTTCCAGGGTCAGCGCGAACGGGCCTGCCCGGTGGGGCGTGAAGCTCATCTCATAGCGTTCGCCCACCGGCACATCGTGGGTGACGGGCGCCGCGCCCGGCACCGTCAGCGTCACCGGCACCCGCCCCCCGTCATGCCCTTCGTCGTCGATGCGAAAGGCGATCGCGACCGGCTTGCCGACGATGCCATAGCGCGGCGCCTGCACCACCTCCAGACGGCGGTCGCCCTCGCCCTGGCGCCCGGTGACGAGAACATGAAGGGGGGCGTCGATGCCGGCGGCGGCCAGGGTGGGCGGCAGATCGTGGATGGCGCCGTCGGTCGCCACCACCACGCCGGCGACGGCAGCGGCCGGCAGGTCGGCGCTGGCCTCTGCCAGGGCTTCGAACAGCCTGGTGCCGGCAGCGGCCGTGCCCCCGGCCTCGATCCGCCGCAGCTCCAGCCCCGCCAGCCTGGCAAAGCGTTCCTCCAGCCGGGCCAGGGCCGCGTCGGTCTGGGCGGTGCGCGCGCCGATGCTCTGGCTGGGGGAACGGTCGGCCACCAGCAGCACCGTATCCGGCAGCGCCTCGCGATCCTCCGCCACCAGCGACGGGTTGGCGATGGCCAAGGCCAGGGCGGCCAGGGCGGCCAGGCGCCATCCCGTGCCCGGCGCGCGGCGGGCAAAGCCGCGCCCCAGCAGCGCCAGGGCCGGGATGGCCAGCGCCGCCGCCAGCCACAGCGGCAGCAGCGGCGCCAGGGCGATGGCGGCCATGCTCACTGCCCCAGCCGCTCCAGAATGGTGGGCATGTGGACGGCATCGGCCTTGTAGTTGCCGGTGACGGCATACATCGCCAGATTGACGCCGAAGCGGAAGGCCATCTCGCGCTGGCGCTCGCCGCCGGGAACGACGGGATAAAGCGGTTGCAGGCCGTCGCCCAGCGCCCAGGCGGCGGCCCAGTCGTTGCTGCCGATCACGATCGCCGAAACGCCGTCGTTCAGGCCGCCGGGATGGCGTTCCACCCACACGCCGCCGCCATCCCAGCGCCCGGGAAAGGCGGAAAGCAGATAATAGGCCTGGGTCAGCGCGTGGCCGGGCTGCACCCGCATCAGCGCCGGCACATTCAGGCCCGCCAGCAGCTGGGGCAGCCTGGCGGCGTTGGGGCCGGTGCCGGCCACGCCCTCCATTTCGCGGTCGGCATCGCGGGTATCGACCACCAGAATGCCGCCCGCCGCCAGATAGGCGGCAAGCTTTGCCCTGGCGACCGGCGAAGGCACCGCCTGGCCGGCGACGATGGGCCAGTAGAGCAGCGGATAGAGCGCCAGCTCGTCGGTCTCGATCTCCACCCCCTGGGGCGCGCCCGGCTCGATCGAGGTGCGCGAGGTCAGCACCGAGGCCAGCCCGGCGAGGCCGGCGGCGGCGGTCCGGTCCACCCGCCCATCGCCGGTCAGCACATGGGCAAAGCGCACCTCCAGCGCCGCCCCGGGCACGGCCGCATCGTCGCCCCGCGCCCCGCCGGCGACCGCGAAGGCGCACAGCAGCAGCGCCGCCGCCCCGGTGGCGGCGCGGGCGCCGGGCCACGGCACCGCTCCGCGCAGGGCCAGGCTGGCGTAGAATTCCAGCAGCGCCAGCAGCGCCGCCAGGCCATAGGCGAAGGGCCGCAGATCGATCTCGCCCATGCCTTCGAAGGTCATGCGCGCCAGGTCTTCCGGCAGCGCCAGCGGCGCCGGTGGCGGCAGCGCCGGGCCCAGATTGAGGCTTTGCCTGAAGGCATCGTCGCCATAAAGGCCGGGCGGCGTGGCGGGGCCGGGCATGGCGCTGGCGAAGGCGTCGGCGGCGATGGTCCCGGCGCCGGGCGCGGGCGGGGCGGGGCGGCCGAAACCGTCCAGGGCCTGCAACAGCGGCAGCGGCGCAGCGCCCGGCTGCGCGCCGCTGCCGCGGGCCAGATCCACCAGCCGCTCCATCATGGCGGCAAACAGGCCGGAAAGCGGCAGATTGGTCCATTGCGTGTTGGCCGAGCTGTGGACCAGCACCAGCCAGCCCTGCCCGCGCCGCGCGGCCGTGACCAGCGGCGTGCCGTCTTCCAGCCTGGCCCAGGTTCGGGCGGCCAGATCGGCGGCGGGTTCGGCCAGCACCTGGCGATCGACCAGCACGTCGGGCGGCACCGCCAGGCCGGCGAAGGGCGAAGCGGCGGCGAAGGGCGCGATGCGCTGGGCGCTGGACCAGCTCATGCCGCCGCCCAGCGCCCGCCCGCGCCCGCGCAGCGCCACGGGCACCAGATCGTCGCTGTCCTGGGCAAAGCTGGGGCCGGCGAAGCGCACCAGCACGCCCCCCGCCTCCAGCCAGCTTTGCAGCCGCTCGCGTTCGCTGGCCGCGATCCTGCCCACATCGGCCAGCACGATCATGGCCGGCGGGCGCTCCACGATGCGCCCCAGCGGCGCCTGGAAGGGCCGGGCCGGGCCTTCCAGGGCGCGGGCAACGAAATAGACCGGCGAAAGCAGCGGCTGCATGATCTCGATATCGCCGCCGGCCACCAGGCCCACCGGCGGGCGCTGCCAGCGCCGATCCAGCACCGCCACGCCCGCCGCCCCGCTGTGGTTTTCGATCTCCAGGCGGGCGATGCGGTTGGCCAGCCGGGCGGGGGCGGCCAGCTGCGCCTCGGCGCGGCCCTGGCCGGCGGCAAAGGTCAGCTCCTGGCGGGCCAGCAGCTTGCCGTCGGCGTCGCTGGCGGCCACCCAGATGCGCCGTTCGCCGCCGCGTCCGGCCCGCAGCGCCACCAGCGCCAGCGCGCCGTCCTGCCGGACCGGCTCCAGCAGCGCCAGCGCCGCCGGCCCGCCGGCGGCGGCCAGCGCCGTCACCTCTCCCAGCCGCCGCAGCGCGGCGACGAAATCCCGATCGCCAGCGGCGGCGACGCCGTCGGCAAGCCAGAACGCCTGGCCCACCGCGGCCAGGCCGGAATCTGCCGCCAGCGCGGCGGCGGCCGCCTCCCGGTCCACCGGCCAGGGCACGGGTTCCAGCGCCGCCAGAAGGCGGGCGGCATCGTCTGGCGTCATCGGCCCCAGCGGGGCCGGCGGCGCGCCGGCGCGCGGCGCCGTGGTCAGCACGACCACCGCCCGGTCGTGGCGTTCGGCCAGCGAAACCAGCCCTGCCGCCGCCTGGCGCCGCTGGGGCCAATCGGGCGCCGACGCCCAGCCATCGTCCACCACGATCAGCACATGGCCCGGCGCCAGCGCCTGGCCGCTGGGGTGGAGCAGCGGCTGCGCCACCGCCACGATCAGCGCCGCCGCCAGCGCCAGGCGCAGCAGGATCAGCCACCAGGGCGTGGTCTGGGCTGCGCGGCGCCGGCTTTCCAGGCCGAACAGAAACCGCACCGGGGGAAACGCCACCCGGCGCGGCGCCGGCGGCACCGCCTTCAGCAGCCACCACAGCAGCGGCAGCAGCGCCAGCGCCGCCAGCGCCCAGGGGACGGCGAAGGCCAGCGGCCAGCCGGACAGGAACGCCGTCGCCACGGCTCAGGCGGCCTGGCCGGCCAGCGCGATATGGAGCGCCAGCAGCGCCGGCAGGGCCGGGCGGTCGCTGCGATGGCTGGCGAAGGTCCAGCGGCTGGCCCGGGCCAGCCGCGCCAGCTCGTCCCGGTGGGCGGCCAGGCGGGCGGCGTAATCGGCGGCCAGATCCTGGGCGCGCCCAGCCAGAAAGCTGCCCTCGCCCTCCAGCCCCGCGAACGCCACCCGCCCGGCATAGGGCAGCGCCTCTTCGGCCGGGTCCAGCACTTGCAGCATGTGGCCTGCCGCCCCGCGCCCGGCGAAATGGCGGATGACGGCATCGAGGCCCTCCAGCGGCTCCAGAAAATCGCCCACCAGCAGCAGGCGGGCGTGGCGCGGCAGCGGTTGCGGCGCGGGCAGGCCGGCGGCCGCGTCGCCATCGCCGCCCCCTTCGTCGCCGCCGGCCAGCTGCCAGGCCAGCCGGGAAAGCGCGGCGCGCCCGGACGCCGGACGCCGGGCCCGGCCCAGCAGGGCCACGCTTTCGCCGCCATGGACCAGCAGCACGGCGGCCGCCATCGCCAGCAGACGCGCCCGTTCCAGCTTGGTCGTCAGGCCGGGGCGGGAGGCGAAGCGCATCGACGGCGAGGCATCCACCCACAGCCAGACGCTTTCGGCCGCCGCCCATTCCGTTTCGCGCACATAGAGGCGGTGGGTGCGGGCCGAGGCGCGCCAATCGATGGCCCCGGCGGCATCGCCCGGGCGATAGCGGCGGAACTGCCAGAAGGTTTCGCCCGGCCCCACCCGGCGGCGACCATGGGCGCCGGCCGCCGCCAGCGCCGCCACCTGGCGCCGCGCCAGCGCCAGGGGCGGCAGACGGGACGCCAGCTGTTCGGCCGTTCGGCGCAGGCGCCCGCCCGCCGCTGCCGCTGTTGCCGTCACGCGGCGCCCGCCCGCCCGTCCGGCCCCCCGTCCGGACCTTCCAGCGGGGCCTTCAGCCGGCGGATGGCGTCGTCGATGGTGACGCCGTCGGCCCGGGCCTGGAAGGTGAGCGCCATGCGGTGGCGCAGCACCGGGGCGGCGAGCGCCAGCACATCGTCGATGGACGGCGCCAGGCGGCCATCCAGCAGGGCGCGGGCGCGCGTCGCCAGCATCAGCGCCTGGCCGGCGCGGGGGCCGGGGCCCCAGGCGATCCCGGCCGCGCTGGCCTGCCCCGGGCGGCCCGACCTCACCAGGGTGAGGATCGCCTCCACCACGCTTTCGCCCACCGGCATCCGCCGCACCAGCTGCTGGGCCGCCAGCACGCCTTCCCCGGCCAGGATGCGTTCCGGGGCCTGTTGCAGCGCGCTGGTGGTGGCGATCAGCATGTCGCGTTCGGCCCCGCGGGCGGGATAATCCACATCCACCTCCATCAGGAAGCGGTCGAGCTGGGCCTCCGGCAGCGGATAGGTGCCCTCCAGCTCCAGCGGGTTCTGGGTCGCCAGCACGTGGAAGGGCTGGGGCAGCGGATGGCGGCGCCCGGCCACCGACACGGCGCCTTCCTGCATCGCCTGCAGCAGGGCCGATTGCGTGCGCGGGCTGGCGCGGTTGATCTCGTCGGCCATCAGCAGCTGGCTGAACACCGGCCCCTGGACGAAACGGAAGGCGCGGCGCCCGCCGGCCGCCTCCTCCAGCACCTCGCTGCCCAGGATGTCGGCCGGCATCAGATCGGGCGTGAACTGGACCCGCTTGTCGTCCAGGCCCATGGCGCGGCCCACGGTTTCCACCAGCCGCGTCTTGCCCAGGCCGGGAACGCCGATCAGCAGCGCATGGCCGCCCGCCAGCAGAGTGACGAAGATGTTCTCCACCACCTGCTCCTGGCCCAGGACGATGGCGCAGACGGCCCGCCTGGCCCGCGCCAGCAGCGCGCCGGTGGCCTCGATCTCGGCCGCCAGGGCCTCGGCGTCGCGCTCTGCCGTCCGCTGGCCGTCGCCATGGCTGTCGCTCATCTCTCTCCCCGTGCCGCCTTGCCGCGCGTATAGTAGCGCCCCTTGCAGGGGACGCCATCCGCCAGGGCGGCGCCCGCACAAGGTGGCCGCCGCCATGAATGGCCACGGGCAGGAGGTGCCATGACCGATGCAGCCGCCGGGGCGGCGCCCCCGCAGCAGGCGTGGCGGGGCGCGCAGGCCATCGACATCCGCATCGCCCGCGACGGCACCTGGTATCACGAAGGCGCGCCCATCCGCCGCCAGCGCTTGGTGCGCCTGTTCGCCTCGATCCTGCGGCGCGGCGCGGATGGCGGCTTTTATCTGGTCACGCCGGGGGCCACACCGGGGGCCGCGCCGGGGGCTCCGCCGGGCGAGATTCGGCGCATCCGCGTGGACGACGCGCCCTTCGTCGCCATCGATGCCACCCTGCAAGGCTGCGGGCGGGGCCAGAGCGTGACCTTTACCACCAATGTCGGCGACGAGGTGGTGGCGGGGCGCGACCGTCCGCTACGCGTCGCCTGCGATCCCGCCAGCGGCCAGCCTTCGCCCTATGTGCTGGTGCGCGACGGGCTGGAGGCGCTGATCGCCCGCGCCGTCTATTACCGACTGGTGGAGGCAGGGCGCGCCGTGCGGCGGGACGGGCGCTGGCTGTGGGGGATCGATTCCGGCGGCTGTTTCTTCGCGCTGGGCGAGGCGGAAGATGACCCGCGATGAAACCCTGGCGGCGCTGGCCGCCATGGCGCCGCCGCTGCTGGTGCCGCCGCCGCGGGAAGGGATCGCGGCGGCGGGACGGCGGGCGGCGGTGCTGGTGGCGCTGATCGATCGCGCCTGCGGCCTCAACCTGCTGTTCGCGCGCCGTTCCATGGCGTTGAAGCGCCATGCCGGCGAAGTCAGCTTTCCCGGCGGGCGCATCGAGGCGGGCGAGAGCGAGCAGGAGGCGGCCCTGCGCGAGGCGCGCGAAGAGGTGGGGCTGGACCCCGCACGGGTGCGGCTGCTGGGCCGCCTGGACAGCCACCTGGCCGGTTCCGGCTATGTCATGGCGCCCCATGTCGGCCTGGCGACGCCGCCGCTGGCGCTGGCCCCGGACGGCGGCGAGATCGAAGAGGTGTTCGAGGTGCCGCTGGCCTTTCTGCTGGACGACGCCAACCACCGCCGCGAAAGCATGCGCTGGCGCGGCCGTTGCCACAGCTACAGCGTTATCGATTATGGCCGCCATCGCATCTGGGGCGCGACCGCAGCGGTGGTGATCAATCTGCTGCGCGTGCTGCGGGGGGGCTAGGCCATGCGCTATCTGCTGCCCGTGCTGCTGGTGGCCGTGCCGCTGATCTCCTATGTGGTGTGGTATCGGCTGGCGCGCGATGCCGCCAGGCGGCGCCGGGAAGGCACCCTGCCGCAATGGCGGGACGCGCCCTGGAGCTGGATCGCCATCGCCACCCTGGCGGTGCTGGTGGCCGCCACCCTGGGGCTGGCCGTGATCGACCGCAACCCGCTGGGGGTTTATGTGCCGGCGCGCTTCGAAGACGGCCAGGTGGTGCCGGGCCGTGTCGGAGACTGAACACGCGGCGCTGGCGCGAAGGCTGGCCGGCGGCGGCGCGGCGGCGGCGATAGCGGCGCTGGCGGCGGGCGGCGCCGAGGTGCGCTTTGTCGGCGGCTGCGTGCGCGACGGCATCGCCGGCGGCGCCGGCGACGATGACGGCGAGATCGCCCCGGGCGATATCGACCTGGCAACCGACGCGCGCCCGCCCCGCACGATGGAGCTGCTGGCGGCGGCGGGGATACGGACGCGGGCCAGCGGGCTGGCCCACGGCACCGTGACCGCGCTGGTGGCCGGGCAGGCGTTCGAGATCACCAGCCTGCGCATCGACACCCGGACCGACGGGCGCCATGCCCAGGTGACCTTCACCGACGATTGGCGCCGCGACGCCGCAAGGCGCGATTTCACCTTCAACGCCATGAGCCTGACAGCCGACGGCAGGCTTTACGACGATTTCGGCGGGCGGGGCGATCTTGCCCAGGGCCGGGTGCGCTTCGTGGGCGCGCCGGCGCGGCGGATCGAGGAAGACCGCCTGCGCGTGCTGCGCTTTTTTCGCTTTCGGGCGCGTTTCGGGCGCGGCGCGCCGGAGGCGGCAGCGCTGGCGGCCTGCCGCGCCGCCGCGCCGCTGCTGGGCGCCCTGTCGGCGGAACGGGTGCGGGACGAGCTTTTGAAGACGCTGGCCGCCCCCGGTGCCGCCGGCGCCATGGCAGAGATGCGCCGGGCCGATGTGCTGGCCGCCGTGCTGCCGGAGGCGGGTCCGGGCGCCGACCTGGCGGCGCTGATGCGAATCGATTGCGGCGACCCGCTGCTGCGGCTGGCGGCGCTGACCGGTGCCGGCGCCGGGCGGGCGGGAGCGCAACTGAAGCTTGCCAATGCCCAGCGGCGGCGACTGGAGGCGCTGGCCACAGCCGCTGCCCGCCCGCGGCCGGGGCTGGACGCGCGCGCCAGGCGGCAACTGCTTTACGACCTGGGGCGGGAGCGTTTCCGCGACCTGGCGCTGCTGGCCTGGGCGGGTGAGGGAGACGGCCGCGACGGCGCCTGGCGGGCCCTGCTGGCCGAGGCGGCGGGCTGGCAACGCCCGGTGCTGCCGGTGGCAGGCGACGACGCCCTGGCGGCCGGCGCCAGCCCCGGCCCCGCCCTGGGCCGCGCCCTGGCGGCGGTGGAGGCGTGGTGGCGCGCCCGGGATTTCCGCCCCAACCGCCAAGCCTGCCTGGTGCGCCTGCGGCGGGAGCTGGCGGCGGGCGGGCGATCCGCATGATCGCCTCGCGCCGCAGCCTGTGCCAGATTGGGCCGCGATGGTAGATTGAGCCGCCCGAAGAGCCCGGAAGCACCCGCAGGAATCGGTATGCAGATACGCGACCGCTATATCGATGCGTTCAATAGAATACGCCGCCGACATGGGGAAGCGTGTTCTGGCTATGAGATACGCGCAAACTGCTCTTTGCGAGAGGCGATAGACTATACCAGACGATATATCGTGGAAAACGATCAGAGCCATTATCGCTATGATTACTACCAGCGTGAGTTTGATCGATTCCTTAGACATATGGTTTTCGATGACAAAATCAATAAGATCCTTCATCTGGATATTGGCTGTGGCCCCGGCCTCTTTACATGGGTCATGCGCGATTACCTGCTCTCGCAGCATGGCAGAAAAGACGACAGTGTTGACTTTATCGGCTATGACCATGCAGAGAATATGATCCGACTGTCGAATTTGTTTCTGAAAAATTTCCCTATCGCATACAAATACAATTGGTGCGGTTACTTCAAGATAAGAAGCCTGGAAAAATTTCTTAGATACAAAAAGTCTCCAACCTGCGATGTCTTTGTCACATTCGGTCATGTTCTGATTCAGAACAGGCTCAACATTGAAGCAATGTGGCAATTTTCCAGGATCATAGCACATCTGTTTCCATGGAATTCTTGTCACTTGATAGCGGTCGATGCTCATTCACAGGGCCGGCCGGAGGAATTTCGCGACGCATGCGGACGGCTTCGCAACGCTCTGAGTGGTCGTGGTGCAGTGTTCGATTATGCGAGTTGCTACAAAAGCGCCATGTATGCCCGCTTGAGACGAGGGAGATGATATGGGCGCGCATCTTCAAAAAGACCTCTTCGGCACCCCGGATCGCGAACCGGTGCAGCCCATGCCCGGGCATCTGAACCACGATATGCTGTCAGCATCCTGGTACCGGATACCTGCCATCGACGGCCTCTCCTATCGCCCCGGCTTCCTGGACGACGCTGCCCAAAGGCAGTTGCTGGCCCATATCGACGCCACGCCCTGGCGCCAGGATCTGGAGCGCCGTGTGCAGCATTACGGCTGGCGCTATGACTATCGCAGCCGGCAGATCGCCGCCGATATGAAGATCGGGCCGCTGCCGGACTGGCTCGCCACCGTCGCACGGCGCCTTTACGACGAAAGCGGCCTCTTCGAACGTCCGCCCGATCAGGCCATCGTCAACGAATACCGGCCCGGCCAGGGCATCGCGCTTCACGCCGACCGGGACTGTTTCGGCCCTGCCGTGGCCACCCTCTCTCTGGGCGACGACTGGGAGATGCGCCTGCGCCCGCCGGTTGCGGACGGCGGCGACCGCTGCCTCCTGCTGATGCGGGGATCGGCGCTGGTGATGTTCGGCGAGGCGCGCCGGCGCTGGCGCCACGGCATCGACAAGCGCAAGAATGAGCGGGACGCGGCCGGGTTGCGCCCGCGCCGCCGCCGGCTCTCCGTCACCTTTCGCACCGTGCTCCAGCCGCAGCCATGAACGAGGCCGTGAAAGACCGCACCCTTCCCACCCTCGCCGCCGCTGCGCCGGCGAAGCTTCGTGCCCCGGCTGCCGGCGATTGAGACGCGCCGCCGCAGCACCGCCAGCGGCCGGGCGGGACAATCTCGCCGGGGCCGCCTTCTGCCTGGCGGCGGCGGTGGGCTTCACGGTGGTCTCGGTGCTGATCAAGATGCTGGGCGCCACCGCCATCGATGTCTTCCAGATCACGGCCGTGCGTTCCCTGGTCGGCTTTGCGCTGATCGCGCCCTTGCTGTGGCGCCGGGCCATCGTTCCCTGGAAAAGCCGCCATCTGAAGATTCACCTGGTGCGCGGCGTGCTGGGCGGCACCGCCGTGCTGGCCGGCTATTACGCCTTCATGCGCCTGCCGCTGGCCCAGGTGACGGCCATCAGCTTCACGGTGCCGTTGTTCGTCACCGTGGCGGCGGCGCTGTTCCTGGGCGAAAAGGTCGGCTGGCGGCGCTGGTCGGCCACGGCGGCGGGCTTTCTGGGCGTGCTGGCGGTGGCGCGCCCGTTCCAGGGCGGCTTCGATCCGGCGCTGCTGGGCGCGCTGGTGATGGCCGTTGCCATCGCCTTGTCGGTGGTGCTGCTGAAACGCTTCCCCGCCCGCGAAAGCCAGCTGGCCATGCTGTTCTTTTTCCTGGCCATCTCCGGGGCGATGGCGGCCCTGCCCGCCGCCATCTCGTGGCGCCCGCCCGATGGCGGCGAATGGCTGCTGCTGGTGGGCGTGGGCGTTGCCGGGCTGGTGGCCCAGGCGTTGGTGATCCGCGGCTTTCGCCTGGGCGAGGCCAGCTTCGTGGCGCCGTTCGATTATGTCCGGATGCTGTTTGCCGGCGTGGCCGGGGCGGCCATCTTCTCTGAATATCCCGATTCCTGGACCTATGCCGGCGCCACGCTGATCGTCGGCTCCACCCTCTATATCGCGCGGCGCGAGGCCAGGCTGGCAGCGAAGGCTGGCCGCCATGCGCCCTAGGGCCAGGCCGCCAGCGGCGGCAGCGACATCAGCACCGCCTCCGGGTCGGCGCCGGTCATCAGGCCAAAGCGGGTGCCGCGGTCGATGGCCAGGTTGAACTCGGCATAGCGCCCGCGCCACAGCAGCTGCCGCTGTCGTTCCGCCGCGCTCCAGGGCTTTGCCATGCGGCGGCGCACCAGCGCCGGAAAGATGGCAAGAAAGGTCTCCCCCACATCGCGCAGGAAGGCGAAGCGGGCCTCGTCGGCCGCCAGACCGTCGAAAAAGATGCCGCCCACCCCGCGCGGCTGGCCGCGGTGGCGGATGAAGAAATAATCGTCGGCCCAGGCCTTGAAGCGGCCATGGTCGGCGCAGGCGTGGCGGCCGCAGCAGGCGGCCAGGGCGGCGTGGAAATCGCGCGTGTCGCCAGCGATGGGCAGCGGCGGGTTCAGGTCTGCCCCGCCGCCCAGCCACGCCTTGCCGGCGGTGGCGATGGCGCGCGTGTTCATATGCGCCCCCGGCACATGGGGCGAGCGCATATGGGCCACCAGCGACAGGCCCGAGGCCCAGAAACGGCCATCGCCTGCCGCAGTGCCGGGGATTTCGGCGCGAAAGGCGGGGTCCAGCTCGCCCCAAACGGTGGAGACATTCACGCCCACCTTTTCGAACACCCGCCCGCGCATCAGCGCCATGGTGCCGCCGCCGCCGCCCGGCCGCCGCCAGGGGCGCCGTTCGAAACGCCCGGCCCCTTCGCCCTCGCCCTCGATGGCCTCGAAGGCGGCGGCAAGGCGCCCTGCCAGCGCCTCGAACCACGCCCGGGCGGCCCGGCGCAGGGCCTCGTCGCCGGCCAGGCCCGCCGCAGCGGCGCCCTTCCCGGCCCCCTGCGTCATCGCTGCCCTGCCGTGGCGCCGGCTTGCCAGGGGCGGGGCGCCGGTATATGTGTGGCGCGCCTTCGGGCGGCCTTCCATTCGGCAGGGATGCGCGAGCCATGGCGGAGTTTCCCGACGATCCGCACCAGCCCACCCGGCGCGATTTCCTCTATGTCGCCACCGGCACGGTCTGGGCCGTGGGCGCGGCCTGCGCGGCCTGGCCCTTTATCGACCAATGGAACCCCGCCGCCGATGTGCGGGCGCTGGCCTCTATCGAGGTGGACCTGGCGCCGGTGGCCGAAGGCCAGCAGATCACCGTCAACTGGCGCGGCAAGCCGGTGTTCGTGCGCCACCGCACCGGGGCCGATATCGCCGACGCCCGCGCCGTGCCGCTGGACGAGCTGAAAGATCCGCAGCCCGACGAAGAGCGGGTGCAAAAGCCTCAATGGCTGGTGATGGTGGGGGTATGCACCCATCTGGGCTGCGTGCCCCTGGCAAACCGGGGCGATTACGACGGCTGGCTCTGTCCCTGCCACGGTTCCCATTACGATACCTCCGGCCGCATCCGCAAGGGCCCCGCCCCGGAAAACCTGACGGTGCCCGATTACACCTTCATCGACGATACCACCATCGTCATCGGCTGACGCGAGGGCATGCCGCCATGGGGGGGTTCCTGAACAACGGCCTGGTGCGCTGGTTCGACAGCCGGCTGCCGATCTTCAGTTATGTCAACGAACATCTGGTGGTCTATCCGGCCCCGCGCAATCTGAACTATGCCTGGAATTTCGGCTCGCTGGCCGGCCTTGCCCTGGCCATTCAGATCGCCACCGGCATCGTCCTGGCCATGCACTACATCCCCCATGCCGAGCTGGCCTTCGACAGCGTAGAACGGCTGATGCGCGACACCAATTACGGCTGGCTGCTGCGCTATATGCACGCCAACGGCGCCTCCTTCTTCTTCATCGTCGTCTATCTGCATCTCTTCCGCGGCCTCTATTACGGCTCCTACAAGGCCCCGCGCGAGGTGTTGTGGTGGCTGGGCCTGGTCATCCTGCTGCTGATGATGGCCACCGCCTTCATGGGCTATGTTCTGCCCTGGGGGCAGATGAGCTTCTGGGGCGCAACGGTCATCACCAGCTTCGTCACCGCCATCCCCTGGGTTGGCCAGGGCATGGCGGAATGGCTGTGGGGCGGCCCGGCGGTGGGTCATCCCACGCTGGTGCGTTTCTTTTCGCTGCACTATCTGCTGCCTTTCGTCATCGCCGGCTTCGTCGTGTTGCATCTGTGGGCGCTGCATCACAGGAAATCGAACAATCCGCTGGGAATCGATTACAAAGGCCCGCAGGATTTCATCCCCTTCCACCCCTATTACACCATAAAAGACGCCTTCGGGGCCGGCGTCTTTCTGATCGCCTTCGCCCTGTTCCTGTTCTATGCGCCCAATTATATGGGCCACCCGGACAACTACACGCCGGCCGATCCGCTGAAAACGCCGCCCCATATCGTGCCGGAATGGTATTTCCTGCCGTTTTACGCCATCCTGCGCGCCGTGCCCTGGAAACTGGCCGGCGTGCTGCTGATGGCGGCCTCCATCGGCGTCCTGTTTCTGTTGCCCTGGCTGGATACCTCGCGGGTGCGCTCGGCCGTCTTCCGCCCGCTGTTCAAGAATTTCTACTGGCTGCTGGTGGCGGATGTGATCGTGCTGGGCTTCGTCGGCGCCAATCCGCCAGAGGGCGTCTGGATTCACATCGGGCGCGTCGCCACCGCCTGGTATTTCCTCCATTTCCTGGTCCTTTTGCCGCTGCTGGGCTGGTTCGAAAAACCGCGCCCACTGCCCGCCAGCATCGCCCGCCCGGTGCTGGCGGAAGGCGCCGCCCCCGCACGTCGGCCATGACGCCCCGCGCCTTCCTCGCCGCCCTGCTGGCGGTGGCCACGCTTTCGCCCCTGGCGGCAGGCACGGCCGGCGCGGCGGGCGATGGGGCACAGCCACCCGAACGGGCATGGTCGTGGCACGGCCTGTTCGGCACCTACGATCGCGCCCAGCTGCAACGCGGGCTGGAGATCTACACCGGCCAGTGCGTCAACTGCCACAGCCTGAAATACATCCGCTTTCGCGATCTGGTAGAGATCGGCCTTTCCCCGGATGCGGCCAAGGCGCTGGCCGCCACCTGGCAGGTGCCGGGCGAGCCCGACGAATGGGGCGACCCCACCCTGAAGCCTGCCGAGCTGCACCACGCCTTCCCCCCGCCCTATCGCAACGATGCCGAGGCGCGCGCGGCCAACAACGGCGCCCTGCCGCCGGATCTCTCGCTGATGGCCAAGGCGCGCGCCCACGGGGCCGATTACATCGCCGCCCTGCTGGCCGATCCGGCCTACAACGCCGGCCAGCCCGATCGAGACGGCCTCTACCCCAGCGCCTATTTCGCCGCCGGCAACATCGCCATGGCCCCGCCCCTCTACCCCGGCCTGCTGCTGGACGCCGAGGGCAACGAAGCCTCCACCGCCAGCATGGCCGAAGACATCGCCGCCTTCCTCGCCTGGGCGGCGGAACCGAAGCTGGAAGAGCGCAAACGGCTGGGGCTGAAGGTCGTCCTCTTCCTGCTGGTGGGAACCGGGCTGCTCTACGTCTGCAAACGCAAGATCTGGGCCAAGGTGGAACACTGAAGCCCCGGCGGCGCTGCGCTGGCATGGCGGGGGAGAGCGACGATGGCGAAAGCCAAGGCCATAGCCGCCCTGTCCCTGTGGCTGGCGCTGGCCGGCGCGGCGGCGGCCGGGCCGTCCTGCTACGATTGGAACACGAGGGCGTTCTTCGAAGCCGCCACCGCGGCGGATGTGGCCCGCTGCCTGGACGCCGGCGCCAACCTGGAAGCGCGAGGCGAACTCGGATTGATGCCTCTGCACATGGCGGCGGCGCTCAGCAAAACCTCGGCGATGATGAAGGCACTGCTGGAGGCCGGCGCCAGCCTGGAAGCGCGGGCCGAAGGCGGATTGACGCCCCTGCACATGGCGGCGATGAACAGAACAACCCCGGCGGTAGTAAAGGCGCTGCTGGAGGCTGGCGCCAACCCGGAAACGCGAACCGAAGACGGAGCGACACCCTTGCACGCGGCAGCGGCGCGCAGCACAACACCAGCGGTGGTGAAGGTGCTGCTGGACGCTGGCGCATACCTAGAAGCGCGGGCCGAAGACGGAGCGACACCCCTGCACTATGCGGTGAAGTGGAGCGAGACCCCGGCGGTGGTGGAGGCGCTGATAGATGCCGGCGCCAACCTGGAAGCGCGAACCGAACGCGGATGGACGCCCCTGCACATGGCGGCGGCGCACAGTGTGGTGGCGCTGCGCCGCTCGTTTACGACCGAGGAGATGTTGGCTTATGATCGAGGAGAGTTGGAAGCACCGGACAGCGCGCCCCCTGCGGCGGTGGTGGCGCTGCTGGAGGCCGGCGCCAATCTGGAAGCGCGAACCGAACGCGGAGCGACACCTCTGCACACGGCGGCAGCGAACAGCACAATACCGGCGGTAGTGGCGGCGCTGGTAGATGCCGGCGCAAACCTGGAAGCGCGGGCCGAACACAGATGGACGCCCCTGCACTGGGCAGCGGCGCTCAGCAAAACCCCAATGGTGGTAAAGGCGCTGCTGGACGCTGGCGCCGACCCGGCGGCAAAAGACGCCAGCGGCCGCATCCCCTGGCACTTCATAAAGGACGACTCCCCTCTCAAAGGCACGGATCTCTATTGGCGACTGAACGAGGGGCGCTTCCAATAGCCGCCACCTGCCTTGCGGGCGCCAGTTTCACTTTGCGTTTATGCGACAAACACGGACGCGCCCTTGCCGGCCCACCTGCGCCATGGCAGCCTGCCGTCCATGAGCGGGAGGATGGAGCGACGATGGCGAAAACCAAGGCCATAGCTGCCCTGTCCCTGTGGCTGGCCCTGCCCGCCGCCGCGCTGGCCGGTCCGTCCTGCGACGATTGGAACACGAGTGCGTTCTTCAAAGCCGCCACGGCAGCGGATGTGGCGCGCTGCCTGGCCGCTGGTGCCAACCCGGAAGCGCGGAACTCGGTCGGCATGACACTCCTGCACTATACGGCGATGAGCAGCACAACCCCGGCGGTGGTGGTGGTGCTGCTGGACGCCGGCGCCAACCTGGAAGCGCGGAACGAAAGCGGAGCGACGCCCCTGCATCTGGCGGCGGCGTCCAGCACAACACCAGCAGTGGTGGCGGCGCTGATAGATGCCGGCGCTAACCTGGAAGCACGGACCAAAAGCGGATGGACACCCCTGCATCTGGCGGCGGAGGACGAGATCCCGGAGGTGGTGACGGCGCTGATAGATGCCGGTGCCCACCTGGAAGCGCGAACCGAAAGCGGATGGACACCCCTGCATCTGGCGGCGGAGGACGGGAGCCCGGAGGTGGTGGCGGCGCTGCTGGACGCCGGCGCCAGCCCGGAAGCGCGGGACGAAAGCGGATGGACACCCCTGCATCTGGCGACGGAGGATGGGATCCCGGAGGTGGTGACGGCGCTGATAGATGCTGGCGCCAACCTGGAAGCACGGACCGAAAGCGAATGGACGCCCCTGCACGCAGCGGTGGCGGGCGGGAACCTGGCGGTGGTGGCGGCGCTGTTGGACGCTGACGCCAACCCCAATGCGCGGGCCGAAGACGGATGGACGCCCCTGCACTGGGCAGCGGCGGTGGAGGACGGGATCCCGGAGGTGGTAGCGGCGCTGATAGATGCCGGCGCCAACCTGGAAGCGCGGACCGAAAGCGGGTGGACGCCCCTGCACTGGGCGGCGGAGGAGGACGGGATCCCGGAGGTGGTGACGGTGTTGATAGATGCCAGCGCCAACCTGGAAGCTCGGACCGAAAGTGGAACGACGCCCCTGCACCATGCGGCGGGAAACAAAACCCCGGCGGTGGTGAAAGCGCTGCTGGACGCCGGCGCCAACCTGGAAGCGCGTGATGATCGCGGAGCGACCTCCCTGCACTTTGCGGCGGGGGGTGGAACCCCGGCGGTGGTAGAGGCGCTGCTGGAGGCCGGCGCCGACCCGGCGGCGAAAGCAGACGATGGCAGCATTCCCTGGGATTTCATAGAAAACGACTCCCCTCTCCGGGGCACGGACATCTATTGGCGGCTGAACGAGGCGCGTTTCTAATAGCCGCCGCCTGCCTTGCAGGCGCGGTTTCCACAACGGACACAACGGCACAGCGGAGGAAGGGCGCGATGGGCGAGCGGGTTCTGGGCATCGTCGGCGGCAGCGGCATCTACGACATGGAGGGCCTGGCCGATGCGCGCTGGCGCCAAGTCGCCACCCCCTGGGGCCAGCCCTCCGACAGCCTGCTGGAAGGCCGGCTGGAAGGCCGCCGCATCGTCTTCCTGCCCCGCCACGGGCGCGGCCACCCCATCCCGCCCGACGCCATCAACTACCGCGCCAACATCGACGCGCTGAAGCGCCTGGGCGTCACCGATCTGGTCTCCATGGCGGCCGTAGGCTCGCTGAAGGAAGGGCTGGCCCCGGGCGCCTTCGTGCTCTGCGACCAGTATATCGACCGCACCGCAGGCCGCCCGCGCAGCTTCTTCGGCCCCGGCTGCGTCGCCCATGTCTCGCTGGCCGCCCCCAGCTGCGCCCGCCTGGCCCAGGCGCTGGCGGCGGCCGGGCGCCAGGCGGACATCGCCACCGTGGCGGGCGGCAGCTATCTCTGCATCGAAGGCCCGCAATTTTCCACCCTGGCGGAATCGCGCCTCTACCGTTCCTGGGGCGCCGACGTCATCGGCATGACCGCCATGCCCGAAGCCAGGCTGGCCCGCGAGGCAGAGCTTTGCTACGCCACCTGCGCCATGGTCACCGATTACGATTGCTGGCACGAAAGCCACGGCGCCGTCACGGTGGAAAAGGTGATCGCCGTGCTCCAGGCCAATGCCGGCAAGGCGCGCCGCCTGGTGCGGGCGCTGGCGGCCGCCTGGCCGGCGCAATCCCCGCCCTGCCAGCAAGGCTGCGGCCAGGCGCTGGAAAGCGCCATCGTCACCGCCCCCGAACGCCGCGACCGGGCGCTGCTGGCCAGGCTGGACGCGGTGGCCGGGCGGGTGCTGGCGCCCTAGCGCGGCGCCCCGCCCGCCTGCCCGCCCGGCGGCGCCTGTGGCTCGGTGGCGATGCGCGCGGCCGCCCCGGCCAGGGCGCGGTTGCCGTCCCTGTCGCCCTTCTCGTCGTCGCCCAGCCGCACCGTCACCTCGCGGTTGGCAAAGCGGATGCCGTTGGCTTCGAACAGATCGCGGATGCGGGCGAACACCACCCGGCGCAGCATCCATTGATCGCCCGGCCGCGTCATGAATTTCACCGCCATGATCTGGGCCGAATCCTCCATCTGCACCACGCCCTGCGATTTCAGGGGTTGCAGGAACATGGGCCCGAATTCCGGATCGGCCAGCAGCTCCTGGCCCAGCTTCTTGATCATCTTGCGCACCTTCTCGGCGTCGGTGTCGTAGGTCAGCCGCAGCGGCAGCTTCATGATCGCCCAGTCGCGCGAATAGTTGGTGACATGGCGGATGTCGCCGAAGGGCACGGTGTTCAGCGGCCCGCGATGGTGGCGCAGCTGCATGGAGCGGATGGAAATCTTCTCCACCGTGCCCTTGACCTCGCCGATATCGACATATTCGCCGCGCCGGAAGGCATCGTCGAACAGGAAGAAGGCGCCGGAGACCACATCCTTCACCAGCGTCTGGGCGCCAAAGCCGATGGCCAGCCCGGCCACGCTGGCCCCGGCCAGCAGCGGCAGGATGTTGACGCCCATCTCCCCCAGCACGGCCAGGGCGGCAACGGTGGCGATCGCCACCTTTGCCGCCGCCTTCACCAGCGGCAGCAGGGTGCCCAGCCTGGCCCCGGCGCCGCCGCCCTCGCCCTCCTGCGGCTCCTCGCTTTCGTCGCCCAGCCCCAGGGCCACCCGTTCGATGGCGATGCGGCGGTCGGCGGCGGTGCGAACCAGCTGCCACGCCCCATAGGCCAGCGCCACGATCAGCAGCGAGCCCAGCAGCGCGCCGGCAAGGCGGGCGCCGACGCTTTCCGCCGCCACCGCCTCGATATCCACCTGCCACAGCCCCAGCACGAACGCCACGCCCAGCACGGCGGCAGCGACGCGGAACACCCGGGCCAGGCCGGCGCGGGTTTCCTCGTCGGCGGCCAGCAGGGCGGCATCGCGCCCGGGCCGGTGCGGGATCGGCAGCCGCGCCAGCGTCCGCGCCGAACGATCGATGGCAGGGGCGCCGACCAGCACCGCCAGGGTCAGCGCCATGCTGGTGACGATGCCGAGCTCCACCGCGCTGGTGGCGGCGATCAGCCCCACGGCCAGCCAGTGCAGCCCCAGCAGCAGGATGGAGAGCGCCGGCCAATGGGCGGCGAACCAGCGATCGATGCCATCGTTCGACCGGCCCAGCAGGATGGTGCGAAGGCCGTCCCGATTGCGCCATAGCAGAGCGGCGGCCAGAAGATGGAAGGCGAGATTGATCCAGAAACCCAGCCAGACATCCCGCAAGGGGACACCGAACAGCTCGATCCAGGCCAGAAAGCCGAAGCCGGCGTTGAAGAACAGCGCCAGCAGCGCGACATCGATGGCCAGCCGGCGGGCGGGGCCGTCTGCGGCCGCCACCAGCCGCGCCTGGGCGCAGCCCGGGGCCAGAATCGCCCAGGCCAGCGCCGCCACCAGCCAGGTGCGGGCGGTTTCGGTGACGATCAGGTTGGAGGTCGCCAGCTCGCCCGCCGTGCCAGCCGTGCCAGCCATCAGGGCGGCCGCCCCGTGGCCGGCGGCCAGGAAGGCGGCGGCAGCGGCCGCCTGGGCCAGGAAGGCCAGCCCCTGGCGCCTGGCCGCGCCCGGGCGTCGCGCCAGCGCCCGGCGCATGAGGTGGCGAAGCGGCAGCCACAGCGCGGCCGCCGCCGCCAGCCCCGCGCCCAGCGAAGCGGCCAGCATGGCGAAAAAGGCGGCGATCTCCCGCCCCTGCCGTCGTTCGGCAAAGCTGGCCAGGGCCGCCGCCACCGGATCGGCCAGCTGCGGGGTGGCGGCGACGGCGCGGGCCAGGAAGGCAGCGAAGGCGACGGCATAATCGGCGGCAACGGTGGCGAGATCGCGCTGCTGGCGCCGCGCGAGCTCGGCGGCGCGCCGTTCCGCCTCGGCGCCGAGCCGTTGCAGCAGCAGAGTGCGGACCTGGCCGTCGTCCAGCCCGGCCAGAAGGTCGCGGATGGCCTCGCGGGTCAGCGGATCGGGCAGCGCCGGCGCGCTGGCGGCCGCACCATCCGCCGCCCCGCCGCCAAGGCCGGCCAGCTGGGCCGAGGCCGGGGCGGCGATGGCCAGGGCCAGGGCCAGCGCGGGCGCCGCCAGCCAGCGCCGGGACGCCGCCGCGCTCACCGCAGCAGCTCCCGGACCCAGGCGCGGGCGATGTCCAGATAAAGGTCGATATCGGCCTCGGTCATGGCGAAGGATGCCGCCGGGCCGGCGGTGACGATCGCCTCCCAGATGCCGCGATTGGCCATATAGAGGCGGCGCGAATCCGAAAGCGCCACATCCATCGCCGCCACCGCTTCGGCGCCGCTGGCGGGCGGGCGGGCGGCATAGAGCCAGCCGGCCCGGCTTTGCAGATGCTGCGCCCGCCAGGGCAGGCCGGCCTCTGCCACGATGCGGCCGATGCCGGCGGCAAGCTTCGCCCCCAGCCGGGCGATGCGGTCATAGCCCGGCTGGGTCAGAACCTCTGCCAGAGTCGCCCGCGCCGCCGCCAGGCTGAGCGCGTTGCCATAGAGCGTGCCGCCGCTGGCGAAGCCCGGCGCCTCCCCGGCGTGATCGAACAGGTGCGTCTCCATCAGCCGGGCCAGCCGGGCGCCGAAACCATAGGCGCCGATGGGGACGCCGCCGGCGAAATTCTTGCCGATGACGACGATATCGGGCCGCAGCCCCCACAGCCGCACCAAGCCGCCGAAGGCCAGCATATGGGTGTGGGTTTCGTCCACCACCAGCAGGCTGCCATGGCGCTGGCAGGCGGCGGCGAGGCCAGCGAGGAAGCCTTCGCGCGGGCACACCAGGCCGACATTGGTCAACGCCGGCTCCACGATGACACAGGCCGTGGCGGCGCGGGCGAGCACGGCTTCGGCGGCCTCCAGATCGTTGAAAGGAACGACGCGGGTGTGGCGCCCGTGATCGCCGGCCAGGCCCAGCGAGCGTCCGCTGCGGGCGCGGTCGCCGGCCCCCGGATCGGTCCCGAGGCCGGTCCCCGGATTGACCTCGGTGTTGGCGTAATCCACCAGGGTTTCGCCGATATGGCCGTGATAGCTGCCGTCGAACATCAGGATGCCTTCGCGCCCGCTGGCCAGCCGGGCGAGGCGGATCGCCTCGGTCATCGCCGAAGAGGACGAAAGCGTGTATTGCCAATGGCTGAGGCCGAAGCGCCGCCCCAGCTCCTGCGAGACCCACAGCGCGTCTTCCACCGGCAGCAGGAACTGGGCGCCGGCGGCCATGCGCCGGGCCACCGCCTCCGCCACCGCCGGCGTGCCATAGCCGGCGGCGGCCGACATGTCGGCCTGGTTGAAATCCAGATAGACATGGCCGTCGACATCTCTGAAGCGGGCGCCGGCACCGGAGGCGACATAGACCGGATCGTGATGGATCAGGCCCCGCATCCAGGCCATGGGCACGCCCGACGGCATGGAGGCGCCCGCCCGTTGCAGCAGGGCGGCCGAGGCCGGGCGGGCCTGGCGAAACCGCGCGCCCTCGCGGCGGATGAGCTCCTGGACGGCCTTGCGTTCCATGGCTTGCGTCGCGGCCCCGCCCCATTCAATCCGGATGGCCGCCCAGATAGCGGCGCATGATGTCCGCGGTGCGCTCGTCGGCCAGGCGGGCGGATGCCCGGTGCCAGGAGGCGCGTTCCGGGCAGGCGAAGCCGTGGCCGGCGGGATAGGTGAAGATGGCGATGCCGGGATGGCGGCAGGCGATCTCTTCGATGGCGGCGGGCGGGAAGGTGGGGTCGTGCTCGCCCAGCATCAGCGTCATGGGGCAGGCCGGCGTTTCGTTCACGAACTCCACCGTAGCGGAGCCGTAATAGCCCACCGCGCAGGTCAGCGGCAGACGGCAGGCCGCCAGCCAGGCCAGGGTGCCGCCCCAGCAATAGCCGATGGCGGCCGCCGGGCCTGCCAGCACGGCGCGGGCGCGGGCGACATCGCGCATGACATCGTCGCTGGCCAGCATGGCCCGCAGCGCCCGCCCGCGCGCCACATCGTCCTCGCCATAGCCGAGCTCGGTGGCGGGTGCCGCGCGATCGAACAGGGCCGGGGCGATGGCCTCATAGCCCCGGGCGCAGAGATCGTCGGCGAGGGCGCGGATATGGCCGTTGACGCCGAAAATCTCCTGCAGCACCACCACGCCGCCGGCCGGGGATGGCGGCACGGCATGCCAGGCGCGAAAGCGATGGCCGTCGTCGGCTTCCAGTTCGATCCATGCTCCCATCGCGGGTTTCCGTCATGTGTTGAAGCGGAACAGGACCACGTCGCCATCCTGGATTTTGTAGCCGCGGCCTTCCTGGCGCAGGCGGCCGGCCTGTCTGGCGCCTTGTTCGCCATTGTGGCGGACATAATCCTCGAAGGCGATGGTTTCGGCGCAGATGAAGCCGCGCTGCATGTCGCTGTGAATGTGGCCGGCGGCCTCGGGCGCGGTGGCCCCGGCCGCCACGGTCCAGGCGCGGGCCTCCTTCGGGCCGACGGTGAAGAAGGCGATCAGGCCCAGCAGCCGCCAGGCGGCGCGCAGCACCCGGTGGAGGCCCGGCTCGGCAAGGCCCATGGCGGCCAGGAAGGCGTCCCGTTCCCCGCCATCTTTCAGCACCGCCAGCTCGGCCTCGATCGCCGCCGAGATCGCCACCGCCTCCATCCCCTGGCTGGCGGCGTGGCGGGCGACGGCGGCGCTGGCCGGGTTGCCGCCGGAGGCCTCGTCCTCGCCGACATTGCAGACATAGAGCACCGGGCGGGCGGTGAGCAGCTGGAGCGTGGCGAGGCTTTGCGCCCCGATCTCTCCCGCCACGCTGCGGGCGGGCTGGCCGCGTTGCAGCGCCGCCAGGGCCGGGGCCATGATTGCCAGGGCGGCGCGGGCCTCGCCATCGCCGCCTCTGGCGCGCTTCGCTGCCGCCTCGGCGCGGCGTTCCAGGCTGTCCAGGTCGGCCAGCATCAGCTCGGTTTCCACGCTTTCGATATCGCGCAGGGGCTCCGGGCTGGCGTCGATATGGGCGATGTTCGTGTCGGTGAAGCAGCGCACCAGATGGAGGATGGCATCGACCTCGCGGATATGGGAAAGGAAGCGGTTGCCCAGGCCCTCGCCGCGATGGGCGCCCTTCACCAGGCCGGCGATATCCACCAGCTCGACGCGGTTCCTCACCACCCTGGCGGGCCGGGCGATGGCGGCGATGGCCTCCAGGCGCCGATCCGGCACCTCCACCCGCCCGACATTGGGCGCGAGGGTGCAGAAGGGGAAATTGCCCACCTGGGCGGCGGCGGACGCGGTGAGGGCGTTGAACAGGGTGGATTTGCCCACATTGGGCAGCCCCACGATGCCGCATCTCAGGCCCGCCATCTCAATGCCCGGCCCTGCCCGCACGCCCGGCCGGGGCCGCAAGCAGGGCGACGCGGCTCTGGAAACGGTCGTCGCCGCCCTGGGCCAGCAGCGGGGCGGCGGTGGCGATGGCCTCCAGCAGCACGTCCAGCCAGGGGGTCTCGGCCGGGGAGAAATTGCCCAGGACGTGGGGCTGCACCCTTTCTTTGTGGCCGGGATGGCCTATGCCGATGCGCACCCGGCGATAGTCCGGCCCCAGATGGGCGTGGATGCTGCGGATGCCGTTATGGCCGGCATGGCCGCCGCCGGCGCGGGCGCGCAGCTTGCCCGGGGCCAGATCGATATCGTCGTGGAGCACGGCGATGGCAGCGGCCTCCAGCTTGAAAAAGCGGGCCGCCTGGGCCACGGCGCGGCCGGATTCGTTGACATAGGTCAGCGGCTTCAGCAGCAGCGTCCGCCGGCCCGCCAGGGCGCCGTCGGCCGCCGCGCCCTGGAAGCGGCGGCGCCAGGGGCCGAAGCCGTGGGCGGCGGCGATCCGCTCCAGCGCCATGAAGCCGACATTGTGGCGCTGGCGGGCGTATTCGGCGCCCGGATTGCCCAATCCCACCAGGAGGAACACGGCCTGCCGTCAGGACTCCTCGGCGGCGCCCTCGTCCACTTCGACCGGCACCTCGTCCTCGTCGTCCTCCTGGTCCAGGTCGGCGGCCACGGTGGGGGCGGCGACGGTGGCGATGGTGAAGTCGCGGTCGTCGATCACCGGCGTCACCCCTTCCGGCAGGGAGACGGTGGCGATATGGATGCTGTCGCCGATATCCAGGCCGGCGAGATCGACGGTCAGGGCCTCGGGAATGGCGTCGGCGGGGCAGTAGAGCTCCACCTCGTGGCGGACGATGTTCAGCACGCCGCCACGCCGCAGCCCCTCGCAGGCCTCCTCGTTGACGAACACGACCGGGACATTGACGGTGACGGTGGCGCCGGCCTTCACCGCCAGGAAATCGACATGGAGGATGGCGTCGGTGACCGGGTGCAGCTGCAAGTCGCGGGCCAGCACGTCCATGGCGGTGCCGTCCACCTTCAGTTCGAACAGCTGGGCGAAGAAGCCGGGGCGCAGCGCCTCGCGCTCCAGCGCCTTTGTGGCCAGCGCGATGTTCACGTTCTCGCATTCGGGGCCATAGACGATGCCCGGCACCTTGCCGGCCCGGCGCAGCGCCCGGGCCGCGCCGGTGCCCGTGCCGATGCGGATTTCGGCCTCGATGACCGCCCTTTCTGCCATGGCCTTATCCCTTCCTCGCTGCGCCGCCCGCTGTCCTCAGGGTGTCTTCGGGCGCGGTTTCAATCGAACAGGCTGGAGACCGAGCTTTCGTCGTTGATGCGGCGGACCGCCTCGGCCATCAGCGAGGCCACCGAAAGCACGCGGATCTTGTCCGACACCCTGACCGCCTCCGTGGGCTGGATCGAATCGGTCACCGTCATGCTGTCGATGGCCGAAGCCTCGATGCGCCCCACCGCCCCGCCGGACAGCACGCCGTGGACGATATGGGCATCCACCGCCACGGCACCGGCCTGTTTCAGCGCCCGGGCGGAATTGCACAGCGTGCCGCCGGAATCGACGATATCGTCCACCAGGATGCAGTGCCGGCCCTTCACATCGCCGACGATGTTCATCACCTCCGAGACGCCATCGCGCTCGCGCCGCTTGTCCACGATGGAAAGGCCGGCGTCAAGCCGCTTGGCGATCTGGCGGGCGCGAAAGACGCCGCCCACATCGGGGGAGACGATCATGGTGCGCCGGCCCGCCGACCGCTGGCGGATGTCTTCCACCATGCCGGGGGCGGCGTAGAGGTTGTCCACCGGGATGTCGAAAAAGCCCTGGGTCTGGCCGGCGTGGAGATCCAGCGTCAGCACCCGGTTGGCGCCGGCCTCGGTGATGAGATTGGCCACCAGCTTGGCCGATATGGGGGTGCGCGAGCCCACTTTGCGATCCTGGCGGGCATAGCCGTAATAGGGGATGACGGCGGTGATGCGCCTGGCCGAGGCGCGGCGCAGGGCATCGATGGCGATCAGAAGCTCCATCAGATGGTCGTTGGCGGGATAGGAGGTGGACTGGACCACGAACACGTCTTCGCCGCGCACGTTTTCGTGGATTTCGACGAACACCTCCATATCGCTGAAGCGGCGCAGGCTGGCGCTGGCCAGGGCGATCCCCAGGGCCGCCGCCATCGCCTCGGCCAGCGGCCGGTTGCTGTTGCCCGCTACCAGCTTCATGGCTTATCCCGCGCCCTTGCCGGGCGAGTTCGTGAACGCCCCGGGAAGAGGCCGTGCGTCATAACAAGGGCGGCGCGGCGTGTAAATGCCGCAGGCCAGGACGCGGTTCGCATCGCGGGTCATGTCACAGGCCGCCGGGGCGGCGCGCCCACAGCAGGACTGAGATGGCGATGACCGCGCCATAGATGGCCACCAGCGTCCAGGGCAGGCCGGTGGGGCCGAAGCTGGCCATGGCATAGCCCGCCAGCAGCGGCCCCACCACCACGCCGACATTGAAGGCGAACTGAAAGACGGTGGTCGCCCCGCCCAGCTCGGCGCCGCGGAAACGCTCGCCCAGCAGGGTCAGCCCCAGCGTGTAGAGGCTCATCATGCCCAGCCCCACCGCCAGCGCCCACAGCCAGGCGAAGGCGGGGGGCAGGGCGGAGGCGAACACCGCATCGGTGAGGGCGAACAGCGCCACGGTCGCCACCATCACCACCAGGGCGAGCAGGCGGCGGTTGACGCGATCCGCCAGCCAGCCGACCGGATATTGCAGCAGGCCGCCGGCGCTGAGCAGCACCAGCATGAGGACGGCGTCGCTGTGGCTCATGCCGATATCGGCGCCATAGACGGGCATGAAGGTCGATAGCGAGCCGAAGGTGACCGCCACGGCGAAATTGGCCAGAATCGGCGCCGGCGCCAGCCAGAACAGCGCCAGCATGGGCCGCGGGCGCTGGCCGGCGAAAGAGGGCGCGACACGGCGCGCGCTGGCGATGGCCGCCATGCACAGCACCACCATGGCGCAGACGATCAGGAAGGGCAGCTGGCCGCCATGGCCGACGACATAGACGATGGCAAAGCCGGCCATGGTGCCGGCGGCGGCGGCAATGCCATAGGCCGCCAGATTGCGCCCGCGCCGATGGTCCTCGCTGACCTGGTTGACCCAGGCCTCGCCGGCGATCCACAGCACGCCGGTGGAAATGCCCATCAGCAGGCGCAGCACCAGCCAGTACCAGGCATTTTCGTACAGCATGCACAGCAGCACGATCGCCAGGGTGGCGGCAAAGCCCCACAGCATGGGCCGGGCGGCGCCGAAACGGCGCAGCAGGGCAGGCGTGAAGGGGGCCACCGCCAGCAGCGCCACCGACTGGGCGGCGGCATTGGCCCCGATCATGGCCTCGGAATGGCCCATCTCGTCCAGCCGGCTCGAGAACAGCGGCAGCGACAGGCTGTAGATGGCCGAGGTGACGCCCATGGCGACGATGGTGGCGGCCAGGCTCTGCGCCCTCTGGGCGGGGGTGAGGGCGCGTTCTGTCATGGTGCGGCGCTCGGGCGGGGGCCTTCCTCTAGCAGAGCGCCCCGCCGGCGGCCAGGGCGGCCTTGCGGGGCCGCGTTACAGGGCGGCGAGGCAGCCCGCCATCAGGGCCAGGCCCAGCACCGCCACGAAGCCCAGCAGATAGGGCATGTCAGCGCACCACCAGATCCAGCGGCGCGCGGTGGAGCGGCGCGCAGCCCTCGCGGGTGACAGCCACGCTGCGGCCCAGCGCCATGGCCCGGCCGCTGTCGCTGTCCAGCAGGATCATGTGCAGGAAGAAGGTCATGTTGGCGGCGATCGCGGTGGGGTTGCCGTGGAAGAACATGGGCCAGTCCATCCAGCTGGGCGGAAAGGTGGCGCCCATGGCATAGCCGCAGGCATTGAGGCGATGGGCGCGAAAGCCGCGCCCGTCCATGACGCGGGCATGGGCGTCGAACACCTCGCCCATGGCGGCGCCGGGCCGCAGCGCCGCCTCGCAGGCCGCCAGCGCCTCCCGGCAGGCATCGTACATGGCCAGATGGGCGGCATCGGCGCCGCCGATCAGCACGGTGAACATCTGGGCGGCGTGGTAATGGCGATAGGAGGCGGCGTATTCCAGCATCAGCTGGTCCTTCGCCTCCAGGTGGCGGCGCCCGGTGTGATAGCGCACCAGCAGCGCCGCCGGGCCGGAGCCGACGATCCAGTGGCTGGCGGGATAATCGCCATCGCCCCGGAACACGGCGCCCTGCATCGCCGCCAGAATGTCGCCGGTGAAGGCGCCGGCCGCCGCCGCCTCGCGCCCGGCGCGGTGGGCGGCGTCGCCCAGCTCGGCGGCGTTCTTCATGAAGGCGAGCTCGGCCGGGCTCTTGACCAGGCGCAGGCGGCTGATCAGGGCGGAGGCATCCACCGTCTCCATCCCGTCCGCCAGGGCCGGCTTCAAACGCTCCCAATGGGCGGCGGTGAGCCCGCAGGCATCCAGCTCCACCCCCACCCGCCGCCCGGCCAGCCCCAGCTCCGCCGCCAGCGAGCGCAGCGCGCCATAGGGATCGGCGTCGTCGCCATCGACCCAGATGCGGACATCCTCGATGGTGGAGGTGTGGGCGGCCTGGCGCAGGTCCGGCGCGCGGGTCAGCAGCGCCATGCGCCCGTCGCCGGAAAGGGCCAGGCACTGGAACATGACGAAGCCGGTGGTGTCGTAGCCGGTCAGCCAATACATGCTTTCCTGGCGGAACAGCAGCAGCCCTTCCAGGCCGGCGCCCGCCATCGCCTTCAGCGCGGCGTCCACGCGCCGGTCGTATTCGCTGCGCGCGAAATGCAGCATCGCCTCCCCCCGTCGCTTGCGATCCTGGCGCGATCCTGCCAGCGACGGGGGGCCAGGGCCAGCCTTCAGGCCGGGATGTGGAAGGCAGTGGGCGCAGGGAGCTTGCCGGCACCGCCAGGCGCGGCCTTGCGGGCAGGGGTGAAAAAAGTTTGGCAAGGGGGTTGACGCCCCACCCGCGCCCGGCGAATAGACAGGGCCTCACGACAACCCGTGTAGGTTTGTAACGGCTTGGCACCCGTCGGCGCCGATGCCACTGCCTCGGGGGGAAGCGACATGAACACCACCACCAGGACGACCGCCACGTTCGCTGTTGTTCTGCTTTCCCTGGGCTTGAGTGAAGCGCCCGTCGCCGCCCTGGAACCTAAATGTGGCGAAGAGATAGGGTCAGGGTGTTGGAAAGAACTCACCAACGAACCCGGATGCTATGTGTGGGTTAATGCCCCTTTGCCGGACTGGCCTAAATTCCTTCAACTTGATTGGATTATCCTTCAGCCAGATTGGGATAAATTCTTTCTTTCCGACTATCCAGATCGGGCTTATCCGGACCAGACGATCACATGGTCCGGTCAATGTTCAAATGGGTTTGCTATCGGTGGTGGAGAGCTTATTAGGAAGGCCGAAACATGGGAAGTGAGATATAGTTCAATGGCGGGAGAAATGCGTGGCGGCAAACAGCACGGGCATTGGGTCTTTCATTATGGCGACGGAACAGTTGCCGAAGGCTCTTTAGTGGACGGTAAGCAATACGGTCGCTGGGTTGTGGATACTGCCTACGGAGCATCGTTGGAAGGCACTATCAAGAACGATGGACAGCACGGGCATTGGGTCATCAGCGATGCCTACGGGACAATTGAAGAAGGCACTATAGTGGACGGCAAAAGGCACGGCCAGTGGGTCTCGCGCCATACCGACGGAAGGATTGGCATAGGCCCCTATGTGGACGGCAAGGAGCACGGCCAGTGGGTCCGCCGTTCTGCCGACTTAGGGATAGTAGAGGAAGGTCCTTATGTGGACGGGAAGAAGCACGGTCAGTGGATCTATAACCATGTCGACGAGTGGATAGCTTATGAAGGCCCTTATGTAGACGATGAGAAGCATGGCCAGTGGATCTATCGTTATGGCGACGGGACTTGTAGTAAATTGGAGTATTCAGTCGGCGAACTGATTAGCGAAGAATCCGAAGAACCTTGTTAGCTTGACTATTGAACCTTGGCCGTAACCCGCAAGCGCCAGGGAGCCTCACAGGTTCGGCTTGCCAGCTTGCAGCACTCCAGATCCCTGGCCACCCTGCTCGAAGCCGCCCACCGGCTTTCCTGTGAGGCTGACACCGCGGGTGCCTGTGGGATGCGCCGTGGTGCGCTTGGCAGGCGCGCCGGCACCCCCTTGCGCCAGGGTGAGCTTCCCGTGCCTGTGCGGCTTCCTGCGGTGCCTGCCGGCGGGTGCGTCGGCTCGCCGTCTGCCGGTGCCTGGGAGCCTGAGAGTCGGCAATGTCGGCAGGCGCGCCGGCCTGCCTGGATGCCCGCAAACCCTTGGCTAGCCTGGAATTCGGCGAGAGGGTTGACATGCGGGGGGGGGGGGGTAAGTTTTCGCCTACCCGATTCGCCCGTGGGGGCGGCGGGACATGGGGGGAGAGCTTGCCAATGAACACCGCCGCCAAGCCGGTTGCCGTCCTGTTCACCGGGCTTCTTCTGGCCGCCCCTCTTCCCGCGGCCGCGCAAGTGTGCGAGACCTTGGCTAAGGTGGTTAATGCAGCAGGCGAGAATCCGCCATTCAATTCGGTTAGATACTTTGATTTGCCTAATGCTACGTGTAGCGTAGGTTCCTACTATCAATTTGACCACGCTTGGCAGTGTGAATTGAGATTGGAATTGGGGTCGAAGAAAGCAGAATTGGAGCAACTTGAACGAGAACTTGATAATTTATATGATATGCGCAAAGACTTAGACGACGAAGACGATGACCTATCTGACGAACGGATGGATTTATTTGATGATTATTACTATGGCATTATTAGCAATGAAGAATACAAAAGACGACTGGCGCCGATTGAGGCAAGAAGGGATTTAATTGGTAAGGAGCTGTCGAGAATCGGCGATTGGGGCGAAGGTGGGGAAATAGGGGCACTTGAACAGAGGAAAGAGGACATAGAGGTCGAGACAAACCGTGAAATGAGCGGACAGGTTCGGAAACTTCTTTCAGCAATACAACAATGCACATTTGACGGAAAACTCCCCGGAACATGGGGAAATTTCGAGGATTATGAATTTGAAAACGATTATGATTGGAGTTTTTCGTCTATATGCACAACCAATAATGATTGGCGTTGTATAGAGCTAAAAAAGGCCTACGAGGGTAATTATGCACATGTAGGTTGGAAAGCGTTTGTGGTTGTTAAACGGCCAAACTAGCGTCGGTGCCAAAGACACTAAACGAGGGCAACAACCAACTAGGAGAGCGCAAATGTCAATGTCTCTGAACCGCCGATGCTTTCTGACACGAATGGTGGCGCCGGCCGCCGGGTCTTTATTAGTCCCTGGTGTTGCGTCCGCGCAATGGTTCGGGGAAGAAGAAACGAATAACGGGTTAGAGGGATTCCCTTCCTTCTCCATAGCCGACGAACACCTGGATTCTGAAGGTAATTATGTCCCCGAAGATGCCGTAAGTTTCCTTTGCACGTTCAGCTTGGCTAACCACGCGCACGCGTTGCGGCGCATGGAAGACCAGTTGGAATGGGGGAGAGACGGGATGCCCATATGCCCTACCGGGGGCAGCAGTTATGGCAGCTACTTGACTGGTGACCGTCGGGAAGCCCTGGAGGCGTTGGTGAAGGAGGCTGGGGTAAGGCAAGATCGTATCATTACGAAAGAGATGCCCGGCACCAAGAACGCTGCCGCTATCCTGTGCAGGGAACGCGACGGCGAGATTAAGCAGTTGGTTATCTGGGATCCGAACTTTCTTAGTGAATTGGACCGGAGAGCAGGAACGGAATGGGCTTCTGTTGCAATCCTAGCGCATGAACTAGCACATCATTTGAACAACGACACAGGGCAGAATCCAGGCAAGATTCCTCCCCACGAAAGAAGGGAGCAAGAGTTGTATGCGGATCGATACGCAGGGCAGAAACTTCGGGAATTCGGTGCGCCAAGGGACGAAGCGGTTGCAGTGTTCGCCGAACTCGGAAGCGGTGGTGAAACCCATCCCCCTGCCAGGTTGCGAGTAGAGGCGGCCGGTGAAGGATGGGATTCGGCCAGCGCCCCCTCAAACGACCCCACGCCCCCTCCTTCAGGCACTCCCACGGATACCCCTTCAAACACCCCCACGCTCCCCCCTTCGAGCACCGGGAATTCTGGCTTCCAGGGCAACTGGGCTACGGGTTGCGTGACCAACTACGGTTATTGTCTGTGGACTCCCGGCATGACGCCTGCTCTTGTAGGTCAATCGTGTTATTGCCCCTCTGCCTTCGGGCCGATCCCTGGTATCGCACAATGATGGGCTGGTATCGCGCAATGACGGCGAGCTTGATTAGTCGCAAGCTCGCTTTCTTTCTTCTGAGCATAGGCGTATTGATTGCGTCCAGTTCAATTGCGGCAGAAGAAGATTATGTCTTCTGCTTCTCACAGAGTAAAGATGGTTCCACACGCTACTATAGCACTATTTTCGTTGCGGATTATTTAGAAGCAGACCGCTTTGCACGCGAATTCTTTAATGATTTGAAATACTCTAATGCTGATCCCGACCGCTACAACACAAGGTGTTTATTCGGAAGGAGTCGTTCGCTGGCAGAAGTAGAGTATGACAATCAAGTTTTCCAGGACGAGTACTATTATGATGCAATCGTTCATACTGGTTGGAAGCCGTAAGATAAAACACGGGCTTAGCCCGTATCAAGGAAGCAGGCACCGCCACCGCCGCTTCCCTTCCCGACAGGCACCCGAAGCCGACAGGGAAGCCCATAGGCTCGCCAACCAGCCTTCAGGCCGGGATGTGGAAGGCGAGCTCCGCCCATACGAAACCGCCATAGGCCAGCAGAAAGACGGCGCCCACGGCCCGCCCGATGCGCCGGGCCAGCACCAGGGCGACGAAGCAGCCGGTGAGCGCCAGCATGGCGAGCATGGCGAAATCGATCTCCATGGCGGCGGTGCGAACCGGCACCAGCGCCGCCACGATGCCCAGCGCGCCCAGCAGATTGAACAGATTGCTGCCCAGCACATTGCCGATCGCCACCGCCCCCCGCCCGCGCAGGGCCGCCACCACCGAGGCCGCCAGCTCTGGCAGCGACGAGCCGATGGCAACCACGGTCATGCCGATCACCGCCTCGCCCACCCCCAGCCCGCGCGCGATCTCCACCGCGCCCACCACCAGCAGATCGGCGCCCAGCACCAGCAGGGCCAGCCCGGCCAGGGTCAGCGCGGCGGCGCGGCGGATGGAAAGGCGCCCGATGTCATCCTCGGCATCCTCGCCATCGGGCGGCAGGTCGCTGCCGCCGCGCCACCAGGTCAGCGCCAGATAGGCGGCCAGCGCCACCAGCATGGCGACGCCGTGGGCCACGCCCAGATCGCCCGTCAGCGCCAGGGCGGCGACGCAGGCGGTGGCGGCCAGCACGATGAGGGCCTCGCGCCGGCCCGCCCGGGGCGCCAGCCGGATCGGCGCGATCAGCGCCGCCGCCCCCACGATCAGCAGAATGTTGGCGATGTTGCTGCCGATGACATTGCCCACCGCCAGTTCGGCATGGCCCTTCAGCGCCGATTCGAAGCTGACCAGCAGCTCCGGCGCCGAGGTGCCGAAGCCCACCAGAACGACGCCCACCGCGATTTCGGAAACCCCCAGGCGCCGCGCCAGGGCCACGCTGCCCCGCACCAGCGCCTCGCCACCCAGGAACAGGGCGACGAAACCGGCGGCGGTGAGCAGCAGCGGCCAGGTCACGGCCGGGCCGGGCCGGGGGCCGGGGCGGGCGGCGCGACCGCGCGGGCGATCACGGACAGCTGGCGCCCGTAATCGCCCTGGCCCCTCAGCACGCTGCGGCGATAGCTGAAGAAATGCTCGTCCTCGGCGCAGCTGTCGCGCCCCAGGGCCAGCGCCTGGCCGACGCCCGCCGCCCGCAGCCGGGCCAGGACATAGCCGGCCAGATCGAAGCGCCAGCGCCCGCCATCGGCAACGAAGAAGCGCCGGTTAGCGGCGTCGGCGGCGGCGAAGCGGGCCAGGAATTCGGGGCCGACGCGATAGGACGCCTGGCCGATGCAGGGGCCGATGGCGGCCACCACCGCGCCGCGCCTGGCGCCCAGGCGCTCCATCGCCGCCAGCGCGCTTTCCACCACGCCCGCCAGCGCGCCCTGCCAGCCGGCATGGGCGGCGGCCACGACGCCGGCCGCGCCATCGGCCAGCAGCACCGGCGCGCAATCGGCCGCCAGCACGCCCAGGGCCAGGCCCGGCCGGTCGCTGACCAGCACATCGCCCGCCCGCCCGCCGGCCGAGGCATCCCGCGCCACCACGGCATGGGCGCTGTGGCTTTGATGCAGCGTCACCAGACGCTCTGGCGCCAGGCCCAGCTCGCGTGCCACAAGGCGGCGGTTTTCCAGCACGCAGGCGCGCCGATCGCCCGAACCCAGCCCCGCGTTCAGCGTGGCATAGAGGCCGCGGCTGACCCCGCCCTGGCGCCCGAAGAAGCCGTGGCGCACCCCGTCCAGAGCCGCCAGGGGCGGCGCCTGCCAGTGCGGGCAGCCCCCAGGGGCGCCCGTGGCGGCGGCCGTCACGGCGCCGTGCCCATAAAGTCGTCAGGGGCGAAATCGTCGGGGGCAAAGCCGTCGGGCGCGGCACCGGAGGGGGGAAGCACGGCCATGGCCTGAAAATGCTCGCCCATGGCGCGCCCCGAAACAAGCCTCGCCATGGCTTCGCGCGCCACCGCCCGGTTCAGCCGGCGGGTGCGCTGGGCGATGCCCAGGCGGCGCAGGAACACGCCCTGGCCGATGGGGCCGAACACGCGCCCGCCGCCGGCCCGGGCGGCGCGGGCCAGGGCGGGAAAATCCACCGCCGCCGCCAGATCGCAGGCGCCCGGCGCGGCGAAGCGATCGCCATGGGCATGGCCCGCCAGCGCCTGCACGCTGTCCCGCAGCGGCAGGGCGGGATCGTGGAAATCGATCGCCAGCAGCGCCCCGCCCCAGGCGGCCGTGCGCCGGGCCAGGGCCGCCATCAGCCTCTGGCGCTCGGGCGCGACCTCGGCCACGCGTCCGGCAGCCACGCAGGGCGGCAGGGCGGCGGTCAGCGTGGCGCAGGCCGGGCGCGGGGCCAGAACCGGAACCAGGCGCCCGGCGTGGACGTCCACCAGCCGCTCGCGCCAGCCCGCCGCCGTGGCCACCAGCTGACGCACCGGCAGGGCATCGAAGAACTCGTTGGCGACGATCCAGGCCGGGCGTCCGGCGGGCAGGGTGGCGGCCGTTTCGTGCCAGCAGAGCGCGCGGCGGGCCAGCGCCTGCCGCTGGCGACGGCGCAGCAGCGGGCTGGCCTCCACCAGATGCAGCGCGAAGGGCACATGGCCGCAGGCGCCTTCGATGGCCCGCAGCGCGTCGGCCAGCAGGGTGCCCCGCCCGGGGCCGAGCTCGACCAGCACGGCATCCGCCGGCGCCCCGGCGGCGCGCCATTGCACCAGGCACCACAGGCCGATCAGCTCGCCGAAGGCCTGGCCGATCTCCGGCGCGGTGACGAAATCGCCCGCCGGCCCGAAGGGCTCCCGGGTCATGTAATAGCCGTGTTCGGGGTCGGTCAGGCAGGCGGCGATATAGTCCGCCATGGTCAGCGGGCCGGCGACAGCGATGCGCCTCGCCAGTTTGCGGGCCAGCGGAGTCACGCCTTGCCGGCAGCGGGCGCCGACGGGCGGGCCAGCAGCAGCAGCGCCACGCCGGCGGCGATCAACGGCAGCGACAGCAGCTGGCCCATGGTGTGGCCCGCCAGCACGAAGCCCAGATGCGGATCGGGCGCGCGCAGAAATTCCACGCCATAGCGCGCCGCGCCATAGCCCGCCAGAAAGACGCCGGCGATGGCCCCGGGGCGGTGTTTCAGCGCCGTTTTGCGCCACAGCAGATTCAGCAGCACGAACAGCAGCACCCCTTCCAGCAGCGCCTCGTAAAGCTGGCTGGGATGGCGCGGCACCGCCGCATCCTGCGGAAACAGCACCGCCCAGGGCAGATCGGCGGGGCGCCCGATCAGCTCGCCATTGATGAAATTGGCGATGCGCCCGAAGAACAGGCCGATGGGCGCGGCGCAGGCCACGGTATCGGCCAGCGCCAGGGGCGAGCGCCGCCGCGCCCGCGCGAACAGCAGCAGCGCCAGCCCCACCCCGGCCAGGCCGCCATGGAACGACATCCCGCCCTGCCAGAGATAGAGCAGCTCCAGCGGATGGCGGGCGAAATGACCGGCGTGATAGAACAGCGCATAGCCCAGCCTGCCGCCGACCACCACCCCCAGCGCCGCCCACAGCAAGGCGTCGTCCAGCAGCTTGCGGTCCAGAGCGGCGGGCGAGGAGGGCGCCAGGGCGACGGCATAACGCCAGCCCAGCAGCAGGCCGGCGATATAGGCCAGCGCATACCAGCGCAGGGCGAAGGGGCCGATCTCGATCGCCACGGGGTCCAGGGCGGGGAAGGCGATGGCGAGCATGGACAAAAGACCATGGGGCGGGGGGACCACGGGGCGGGGGACCATAGGGCGCGGCCCCGGGCGCGTCCAGCGCGCCGCCCCCCATGCGCCCCTTGCCGGGGCCGGGCGATTGTTGCGCGCCGCCGCCGCCGCCGCCACAATGAGGTGCCGAGATGACGCGGCGCGCCCTGGGTGGCCATTGGGCGGCAGCCGGGGGCGGCGAAGCGGAGGCGGGAGCGGACGATGGCGACAGGCGGCCCTTTCCGGGGCGATGCGGCAGGGGCCATGGCGGGGGTGGCAGCCGTTCTGGCCGGCGCCAGGCAAGAGCTGGAGACACGGCTGCGCCAGCGGCTGGAGGCCCTGCTCGCCAGCATGGACCTGGTGCGGCGCGAGGAGTTCGAGGTGGTGCGCGACATGGCCGTGCTGGCCCGCCAGGAGAACGAGCGGCTGCAGGCGCGCATCGCGGCGCTGGAGGCCGGCGGCCAGGGCGCCGGACGCAAGCCGGCCAGGCCGGCGGCGAAGCGCACGCGCGCCAAGGCGGCGCCGGCGGAGGACGCCCCGTGAGCGGGGCGGGCGAAGGCCCCCATCCGCTGGACCCGGTGGAACGCTTTGCCGCCGGCCATGGCTGGCACCACGAGCGCGAGGGCGACAACGAGCTCACCGTCACCATCGACGGCCAGTGGTGCATATGGCGCATCTGGTTCGGCTGGCAGCGCGAGCTGGGGGCGGTGACCATGGCCTGCGCCTTCGATCTGCCGGTGCCGGAGGCGCGGCGCCCGACGGTTCACACCTTGCTGGCGCTGGTCAACGAGCGGCTGTGGGTGGGCCATTTCGACCTGTTCTCGGCGGAAAAGCGGCCGATTTTCCGCCACGCCCTGGTGCTGGGCAGCCACGATGCGCCCGACGACCGGCAGCTGGCCTGCCTGGTAGGCATCGCGCTGGGGGAATGCGAGCGTTTCTACCCCGCCTTTCACCACACCATCGCCAACGGCATGACCCCCGACGAGGCGCTGGCCGCCGCCATCGTCGATCCCGTGGGCGAGGCCTAGGCGATGGCGGCGCTGCTGCTGATAGGCTGCGGCAAGATGGGGGGCGCGCTGCTGGCGGGCTGGCTGGCGCGCGGCCCCGCCGGTCTGCGGCTGGTGGCGGTGGAACCCGACGGCGCCGCAGCCGAGGCCGCCCGAAGGCGCGGCGTGACGGTGGCCGCCACGCCCGGCGAGCTGCCCGCCGGCCTGGCGCCGGAGACGGTGGTGTTCGCCGTGGAACCCCAGGCGCTGGCCGAGGCGGCGGCCCAGCACGCCGCCCATATGCGGGCCGGCGCCCTGGCGCTTTCCATCGCCGCCGGGCGCAGCATGGCCTGGCTGGAAGAAAGGCTGGGGGCCGGCACCGCCATCGTGCGCGCCATGCCCAACACGCCGGCGGCGGTGGGCGAGGGCATCGCCGCCCTGGTGGCCAACCGCCATGTCTCGCCCGCCCAGCGCCGCCAGGCAGAGGCGCTGTTGCAGGCGGCGGGCGAGACGGTGTGGCTGGAAGACGAGGCGCTGATGGACGCGGTGACGGCGATCTCCGGCAGCGGCCCGGCCTATGTGTTCCTGGTGATGGAGGCGCTGGCGGCGGCCGGCCAGGCGGCGGGGCTGCCGCCCGGCCTGGCCTGCCGCCTGGCGCGGCGAACGGTGATCGGCGCCGGCGCCCTGGCCCGGGCCTCCGACGAGGCGCCGGGGCGGCTGCGGGCCGGCGTCACCAGCCCCGGCGGCACCACGGAACGGGCGCTGGCGGTGCTGATGGCCAGCGACGGCATCGCCCCTCTGTTCGAACGCGCCGTGGCCGCCGCCGCCGCCCGCGCGCGCGAGCTGGGGCGCTGATGCCCGCCCGCCGCAAGCGCGACCGGGCCGGGGCGGCGCTGGCGGCGGCGCTGCGGCTGGCGGGCGAGGAGGGCTGGCGCGCTGTGACGCCGGCCCGGGTGGCGGAGGAGGCGGGTCTGCCGCTGGACCGCATGCACGCGCTCTATCCCTCCCGCGCCGCCCTGCTGGACGCCTTCGCGCACAGCATCGACCGGGCGGTGCTGGCGGACGGGCCGGTGGAAGGGGCCGCAAGCGCGCGGGAGCGGCTGTTCGAGGTGATGATGCGCCGTTTCGACGCCCTGCGCCCCCATCGCCGCGCCGTCAGGGCCATCGCCGCCGCCAGCGCCGGCGATCCCTGCGCCATGCTGGCCGGCGCCGCGCGGCTTCATGCCTCCATGGGCTGGATGCTGGAGGCCGCCGCCATCGCCAGCGGCGGCCTGGGCGGCGGCATGAGGGCGGCGGCGCTGGCGGCCATTCATCTCGATGTGCTGCGGCTGTGGCTGAACGACGACAGCGACGATATGGCAAAGACCATGGCGGCGCTGGACCGGCGCCTGGCGCGGGCGGAGGCGGCGATGATGGGCTGCCGCCGCTGGCGCCAGCGCGGGGAGGGCGACCCAGAATCCGGCGACAGCGCGCCGTCAGACCGGCAGCAGGACGCTGACCCGCAGCCCGCCCAGGGGTGAATCGGCCAGCGCAATCTCGCCGCCATGGCTGTGGACCACGTCGCGGGCGACGGTGAGGCCCAGGCCGGCGCCGCCGCGGTTGGGGTCGCGGGCGGCGTCGATGGTGGGGGGCGCCTGGCGCTCGCCGGCGCTAAGGCGCACGAAGGGCTGGAAGGCGGTCTCGCGCGCCTCCGCCGCCAGGCCGGGGCCGTCGTCGTCCACCGTCACCGCCAGCCCGGCCCGGCTGCGACGGGCGGCGATTTCGACCCGGGTGCCGTAGCGGCAGGCATTGTCCACCAGATTGGTGAAGCAGCGCTTCAGCGCGCCCGCCCGCCCGGCCAGGGTGAGCGGCCCTTCGGTGTGGAGCGCCACGTCGCGCGGGGCGGCGCGGGCCACGCCGGAGAGGATCGGCGCCAGATCGATGGCGGCGGGTTTCTCCTCGCCCTCGCCGCGTGCGAAGGCGAGATAGACCTCGATCATGTGTTCCATCTCGGCGATATCGGCCTTCAGCCTCTGGACCCGCTCGTTGTCGGCGCCCGGGGCGCCCGGCGCGCCCAGGGCCAGTTCCAGCTTCATGCGCGTCAGCGGCGTCTTCAGGTCGTGGCTGACCCCGGCCAGCATCAGGGTGCGCTGTTCGATCTGGCGGGCGATGCGCTCGCGCATGGCGATGAAGGCCTGGGCCGCCTGGCGCACCTCGCGCGCCCCCGAAGGCTTGAACGCCAGCCAGCTGCCGCCCTTGCCGAAGCTGTCGGCGGCCCGGGCCAGGCGGCGGATGGGGCGGATCTGCTGGCGCACGAAATAGGCGGCGATGGCGGCCAGCACGATCGAGATGCCGACCATCCAGAAGACGAACAGCGCCGTGGTGCGGCTTTCCATCCGCCGCATCGGCACCCGCACATCCAGCACGCCATCGGCCAGCTGAACGCCGATCAGCGCGACCTCGTCGGGCGAGGAGGTGTCGATGACGAAGGGCCGCTGCACCCGCTGTTCCATGGCCCGCCCCAGCAGCCGCTCCACCCGCGACCGCCCCGGCGGCGGCAGCGGCTGGGGCAGGCGGGCGTCGGGGTGGAACAGCGCATCCACCCCCAGATGGATGCGCCCGATGCGGAACGCCAGCCCGGCTTCGTCTTCGGCCCGGTAGCTGTTCATCATCCAGATCAGGGTGGAGATGTCGCCCGCCACGGCGTTGGTGAGGTGGCGGGTGACGTGTTCCCAATGGCGTTCGTAGAACACCACCAGGATCACGATTTGCAGGATCGCCATGGGCGCCAGCACGATCAGCAGCGAGCGCGCGAAGATGGAACGGGGCAGCAGGCGGCGGATCATGGCGCGCCCGAACGGCCGGCGGGATGGGCGGTGGGATGGCCAGTGGGATGGTCGGTGGGGCGGGGCGCCTCCTCTGCCCGCAGCACATAGCCTTCGCCCCACACGGTTTGCAGGTGGCGCGGCTGGCCCGGCTGGCGCTCGATCTTGCGCCGCAGGCGGGCGACCTGGACATCGACGCTGCGCTCGCCCGAACCGGTGCGGCGCGAAAGCTGAAGGCGCGACAAGGTGGCGCCCGGGCGCGAGGCCAGCACGCCGAGCAGGGCCGCCTCGCGCGAGGTGAGCGGCACCGCCTCGCCATCCCTGGTGAGCGCCATGCGGGCGGCATCGAACAGGAACGGGCCGAAGGCCACCGCCGGCGGCAGCGGCGGGGCGGCGTTGCGGCGCAGCACGCTTTGGATCCTCAGCACCAGCTCGCGCGGCTCGAACGGCTTGGGCAGGTAATCGTCGGCGCCGTTTTCCAGCCCGGCGATGCGGTCGTCGCCGGCGCCGCGGGCGGTGAGCATGACGATGGGAATGCCGGCCTTGCGGCGGATGCGGCGGGTGAAGCTGATCCCGTCTTCGCCCGGCATCATCACGTCCACGATCATCAGATCGAACGCCAGGTGCTTCAGCATGGACTCGGCGGCGGCGGCGCTGCCGGCGGTGGCCACCACGAAGCCCTGGGCCAGCAGATATTCCTGCAGCAGGCGGCAGAGGCGGCGGTCGTCGTCCACCACCAGGATGTGGGCGTCGTCCGGATTCACGGCGCCCGCCCTGCGGGCTGGCTGCCCCGGTCCGCCATGCCGGCCAGCACCTGGCGATAGCCGGTGACCGCATCGGCCCCGGCCGCGCGATAGGCCCGGGCGATGCGCGCCCGCTGGGCGGCCGTCAGCCTGGCCTCCAGCGCGTGGCCGGCCGCGCTGAGGTGGAGCGCCCGGCGCCTTCCGTCGCGCCCGTCGCGGCGCCGTTCCACCAGGCCCCGCCCCACCAGGCGGCGCAGCACGGGGGCGAGGCTTTGCTTGGTGATCTTCAGGATCGCCAGCAGCTCCTTGACGGCGATGCCGGGGTGGCGGCCGACGAAATAGAGCGCCCGGTGATGGGTGCGGCCCAGGCCGTAGCGGGCCAGCATGGCATCGGCCTCGGCCGTGAAATCGCGATAAGCGAAGAACAGCAGCTCGATGCCTTCGCGCAGCTCCTCGTCGCGCAGGAAGAGGGGGTTGGGGCCAGGGCCAGGGTTAGAGCTGGGGTTGGAGTTTGCGTCAACCATGTTGACATATATGCCCCGCGCCGCTATCCGCTGCAAGCCCACGCCCCCCCAGGCGAAAACAGGCGAAAATATGCGAAGATGCGCGAAGACTGGAGACACGCGCCATGGCCGACCTGATCCCCTTCGACGACCGCGACGGCGTCATCTGGCTGGACGGCGAGACGGTTCCCTGGCGCCAGGCCCGCATCCATGTGCTGAGCCACGGCCTTCACTATGCCAGCAGCGTGTTCGAGGGCGAACGCTGCTATGGCGGCAGCATCTACAAGCTGCGCGAACACAGCGAGCGTTTTGCCAGATCGGCCCGCATCCTGGGCTTCGAACTGCCGTTTTCCATGGAGGAGCTGGAGGCCGCGCGCTATCGGGTGCTGCGGGCCAACGGCATCGAAGAGGGCTATGTGCGCCCGGTGGCGTGGCGCGGCAGCGAGGCGATGGGGGTGGCGGCGGCGGGCAACACCATCCATGTGGCCATCGCCGCCTGGCCCTGGCCCAGCTATTTCTCACCCGAGGCCAGGCGGCGCGGCATCGCCCTGGCGGTGGCCGCCTGGCGCCGCCCGCCGCCCGAGACGGCGCCGGTTCATGCCAAGGCGGCCGGCCTTTACGCCATCTGCACCCTGGCCAAGCACGAAGCGGAGCGGCAAGGCTTCGACGACGCCATGATGTACGACTATCGCGGCTTTCTGGCCGAGGCGACCGGGGCCAATCTGTTCCTGGCCATCGACGGCAAGCTGCACACGCCCATCCCCGACTGTTTTCTGGACGGGCTGACCCGCCGCGCGGTGATGGCCCTGGCGCGGCGGCGCGGCATCGAGGTGGTGGAACGGCACATGGGCGACGACGACCTGGCGCGGGCGAGCGAGGTTTTCATCACCGGCACCGCGGCCGAGGTGACGCCGGTGCGCCGCATCGGCGATCTTCACTTTCAGCCCGGCCAGCTGTGCCACCGCCTGATGGACGATTTCGCCGCCGAGGTGCGGGGCGGCTAGCCTTCGCCTCGCCAGCGGGCGGCAGCGGCCTCGTCGCTGGCTCTGGCGCCGACCCAGCGGGCGCTGGCGCCGGTCTCCTCCAGCTTCCAGAAGGGCGCTTCGGTCTTCAGCCAGTCGATCAGAAAGGCGCAGGATTCCAGCGCCGCCCGGCGATGGGCCGAGGCCGTGGCCACCAGCACGATGCGATCGCCGGGGGCGAGGCGGCCGTAGCGATGGATCACCAGCGAGGCTTGCAGCGGCCAGCGGCGATGGGCTTCGGCGTCGATGCTGGCCAGCATCTTTTCCGTCATGCCGGGATAGTGTTCCAGCGTCATGGCCCCGCCCTCCGGCGCCATCTCGCGCACCAGCCCGACAAAGGCGGCGACCGCGCCCGTGGCCTTGCCGGTGCCCAGGGCATCGAGCTCGCGCCCGGTGTCGAAATCCTGCGCCTGGACGCGGATCACGGCCTAACCGCCCGTGACCGGCGGGAACAGCGCCACCTCGTCGCCATCGGCCACGGCGGTGGCGGGGCCGGCATAGGCGCGATTGACGGCGACCCTGACCAGGGCGCGATCCCGCAGCGCCCTGGCATAGCCGCCGCCGCGCCCCTCCAGCCAGGCCAGCAGGCCGGCGACATCGGCGACGCCGGCAGGCAGCGCAACCTCTTCCTGGGCGCGCCCGACGGTCTGCCTGACCCAGGCGAAATAGAGCAGCTTCATGCCATCGCCTCGCTGAACGGCAACACCTCGATCATGGCGCCCTTTTCCAGCCGGGTCATGTCTTCGGGGAGCTCCGCCAGGGCGTCGGTGGCGACCAGCGACGACATCAGCCCGGCGCCCTCGCGGGCGAAGGCGCGGGCCTCCAGCACCCCGTCCGGGCCCGGTTGCAGATGGACGCGGACATATTCGCGCCGCCCGCCCTTTTTGTCGCGGGCGAAGGCCGAGCGGACGGCGAAGATGCGGGGCTGGACCCGGCGCGCGCCGGCAAGGCGCAGCAGCAGCGGGCGGGCGAAGCGCAGGAAGGTGACCATGGCGGCGGCCGGATTGCCGGGCAGGCCGACGAAGGTGGCGCCCCGCAGCCGGCCCAGCATGAGCGGGCGCCCGGGCTTGATCGCCAGATGCCAGGCGTGGAGCGCGCCGTGGCGGGCGACGATGTGGCGGATATGGTCCTCTTCGCCCACCGAGACGCCGCCCGACGTCATCAGCACATGGTGGCCGCGGGCGGCGGCCAGGATGGCCTTTTCGCTGCTTTGGGCGTCGTCGGCCAGGATGCCGAGATCGCTCACCCGGCAGCCCAGCCCCCGCAGCAGGGCGGCGACGGCATAGCGGTTGGCATCGTAGATGGCGCCCGGGGTCAGCGGGGCGCCCGGCTCCCGGACCTCGTCGCCGGTGGAAAACAGCGCCACCCGCAACGGCGCCCGGCAGGGAAGGCGGGTGAGGCCCAGCGAGGCGGCCAGCCCCACATCCGGCGCCCGCAGACGGCGCCCGGCCTCCAGCACCACGCTGCCGGCGCGCACATCCTCGCCCGCCAGGCGGCGGTTGGCGCCGCGCCTGAGGCCGGCAGGCAGCGCCACCTGCCCGCCCTGCTCGCGCGCGTCTTCCTGCATGGCGACGGTGTCCGGGCCCGGCGGCATGGGCGCGCCGGTGAAGATGCGCACCGCCTCGCCGCGCCGCACCGGGCGGGCCAGCACGCGCCCGGCCGCCACCCGCCCCACCAGCGGCAGCAGGGTGGGGCCGCCGGTGGCGAGATCGGCGTGGAAGAAGGCATAGCCATCCACCGCCGCATTGGCGTGGGGCGGCACGTCCATGGTGGCGGCGACGCCTTCGGCCAGGATGCGCCCGCAGGCGCGCCCCAGCGCCACCGATTCGGCCTCGGTGACCGGGCGGGCGATGCGGGCGATGGCGGCCAGCGCCTGGGCGGCGGTCATGGGCGGGCCGTCATGGGCGAAACAGTCGTCGCTCAGCTGCATGGCCGCGCCCTCCCGGCGATCGCCGCCTTCAGATAACCCCAGCCGGTGGCCACCGTCACCAGGGCGGCGAGCCAGAACAGGGCGTGGGCGGCCAGCGACCAGGCCTCGCCCAGGGCGAAGCCCGCCGCCCCCGGCAGCAGGCAGCCCAGGGCGACCATCTGCAGCGCCGTCTTCCACCTGGCGAGGCCGGCCACCGGGACCAGGACGCCCTTCTCGCCCAGATGCTCGCGCAGGCCCGAGACCAGCACCTCGCGCAGCACGATGGCCATCGCCGGCAGCAGCGGCGCAGCGCCATGGGCCGCCAGCAACATCGCCAGGCCGGCGACGAGCACCTTGTCGGCGATGGGATCCAGCATCCGCCCCAGGGTGGAGACCGCGCCCAGGCGCCGGGCCAGCTGCCCGTCCAGAGCGTCGCTGAGGCAGGCGGCGACATAGAGGGCCAGCGCGGCCAGGCGCGCCTCCGGTTCCGGGCGCAGCAGCAGGATGGCGACCGGCGCCACGGCCAGCAGCCGCAGCAGGGTGAGCGCGTTGGGCAGGTTTTTCACGATTCGGCCCCGGATCGGCCCCGGATCAGGCCCGGGTGTGGAAATGATCGCGGATGCGCCGCGCCACCGCGCGGTCGATGCCTTCCACCTTCTCCAGATCGGCCAGGGCGGCGTCGGCGACGGCCGCGGCCGAGCCGAAATGGTGCAGCAGCGCCCGTTTGCGGCGCGGCCCGATGCCGGCGATATCGTCCAGCAGGGAACGGCCGATGCGGCCGCCGCGCCGCTGGCGGTGGGCGCCGATGGCGAAGCGGTGGGCCTCGTCGCGCAGGCGCTGGACGAAATAGAGCACCGCATCCCGCTCCGGCAGGGTGAAGGGCGCGGCCCGGGGCAGGTGGAAGCGTTCGCGCCCGGCGTCGCGATCCGGCCCCTTGGCGACCGCCAGCAGCGCCACCGGGCGGGGATCGCCCAGCCCCAGCTCGTCGAACGCCTGCAGCGCCGCCGTGAGCTGGCCGCGACCGCCATCCAGGATCACCAGATCCGGCCACTGGCTGCGTTCCGGATCTTCGCGCATGAGGCGGGAGAAGCGCCGCCGCAGCATCTGGCGCATCATGGCGTAATCGTCGCCGCCGGCGGCGGGCGGAGGGGCGGCGGCGGCCAGCGAGAACTTGCGATAGTGGTTTTTCATGAAGCCTTCCGGGCCGGCGACGATCATCGCGCCCATGGGCTGGGCGCCCTGGATATGGCTGTTGTCATAGACCTCGATGCGGCGCGGCGGCGCCTCCAGCCCCAGGCGGCGCGCGAGGCCGGCCAGGAGCTGGCGCTGGGTGGCGCTTTCGGCCAGGCGCCGGGCCAGGGCGTCGGCGGCGTTGTGGAGCGCCTGGCGCATCAGCGCGCGGCGGGCGCCGCGCTGGGGCACCGAAAGCTCGACCTTGTGCCCGGCGCGGCTGGCCAGCGCGGCCGCCATCAGCCCGGGATCGTCGGGCAGGACCGAGAGCAGCAGCAGGCGGGGCGGCTGTTTGTCTTCGTAGAACTGGCCCAGGAAGGCGGCGCAGATGGCGCCTTCGCTGCGCGCGCCGGTGCGGCTGGGATAATAGGCGCGGTTGCCGTAATTGCGGCCCTGGCGCACGAAGAAGACCTGGACGCAGGCCTGGCCCGCCGCCCGGTGAAGCGCCACCACATCGGCATCGACGGCGGCCGGCAGATCGATGGCCTGATGGGCCTGGATGTGGTTCAGCGCGCGGATGCGATCGCGCAGGGCGGCGGCGCGTTCGAACTCCAGAGCTTCGGCGGCGGCCTGCATGCGGGAGGCCAGGGTGTCCTGCACCTCGCGGCTGCGGCCCTTCAGGAAGGCGCGGGCCTCGCCCACCAGCCGGGCGTAGTCGTCCGCGCTCGCCAGGCCGGCACAGGGCGCGACGCAGCGCTTGATCTGATGTTGCAGGCAGGGACGGGTGCGGTGGGCGAAGACGTGATCGCTGCAACTGCGCAGCGGGAAGGCGCGCTGCAGAGCCGCCAGGGTGCGATTGACCGCCCCGGCGTTGGCGAAGGGGCCGAAATACTCGCCCCGGCGCCGCCGGGCGCCGCGATGCTTCACCACCTGCGGCCAAGGGTGATCGCCGCGCAGCAGGATGTGGGGGAAGGATTTGTCGTCGCGCAGGACGATGTTGTAGCGCGGCTTCAGGCGCTTGATGAGATTGGCCTCGAGCAGCAGCGCCTCGGCCTCGGTGGCGGTGGTGACGATCTCCAGGCTGGCGGTGGTGGCGACCATGCGGTGGAGGCGCGGATCGAGCCGCCCGGGCTGGGCATAGGCGGCGAGGCGGTGGCGCAGATCGCGCGCCTTGCCGACATAGAGCGCCTCGCCCTGGGCGGAGAGCATGCGATAGACGCCGGGCGCGGCAGGCATGGCCGGCAGCGCCCGGCGGATAACCTGGGCCCCGCGCGGGCCGTCCGCCCCCGCCGCCTCCCCGGCGGGGATGGCGAGCTGGGGCCGTTCCTCCCTGTCCGCTCTGGCCATGCGGCAATGTAGCGCAGGCGGGGGCCGAACGGGGACCGCCCGCCGCGGCCCGCGGCCCGAAGGCTAGCCCCCGGGCTGGGGCACGATGCGCAGATAGGGCTTGGGCGCCCGCCAGCCGCCGGGGAAGCGTTGCCTGGCCTCGTCGTCCTTGACCGTCGGCACGATGATGACGTCCTGGCCGTTCTGCCAGTTGGCGGGGGTGGCCACCTGGTGGCTGGCGGTGAGCTGGCAGGAATCGAGCAGGCGCAGCAGCTCGTCGAAATTGCGCCCGGTGGACATGGGATAGCTGATGGTTGCCTTGATCCGCTTGTCGGGGCCGATGACATAGACGGTGCGCACGGTGGCGTTGTCGGCCGGGGTGCGGCCCTGGGCGCTGGCGCCGGCATCGGCGGGCAGCATGTGGTAGGCCTTGGCGACCGAAAGGTCGGAATCGGCCAGCAGGGGATAGTTCAGCGCGTGGCCGGTGACATCGGCGATATCGGCCGACCAGCCCTCGTGATCGGCGACGCCATCCACCGAAAGGCCGATCAGCCTGGTGTTGCGCCGGTCGAATTCCGGCTTCATGCCGGCCAGCGCGCCGAGTTCGGTGGTGCAGACCGGCGTGAAATCCTTGGGGTGCGAGAACAGGATGCACCAGGAATCGCCGATATAGTCGTGGAAGCGGATGCGGCCCGCGGTGGAATCCTGCTCGAAATCGGGCGCGATGGAACCGATGGACAAGGTCATGGCGTTCTCTCCCTGCGATCGGGCGGCGTGACGCCATGCGGCCGCTGCCCCGGGGCGGGGGCGCCCACATGCCGCCTTTTTGAGAGATGGGGCCGGCGGGCGGCGGTTCAAGATGCGGGGTGCGGGGCGCGCGAGATCAGAACAGCCCGGAGATGACGCCGCCCCCGTCTACGTCGATGCGTTCGGCGGCGGGCGCGCGGGGCAGGCCCGGCATGGTCATGATGGCGCCGGCGAGGACCACCACGAACTCGGCCCCGGCCGAGAGCCTGACCTCGCGCAGCGGCAGGTCGAAGCCGGTGGGCGCCCCTTTCAGCGCCGGATCGGTGGAGAAGCTGTATTGAACCTTGGCCATGCAGACCGGGAAGCGGCCCGCCTCGGTGGCGTCCAGCTCTTGCAGGCGGCGGGAGACGGGGGCGGGAACCTGGATGTCGCGGGCGCGGTAGATGCGGCGCGCGACGGTGCGGACCTTTTCTTCCAGCGCCATGTCGTCGGGGTAGAGGGGGCGGAAGCGGGCGCTGCCGGCGGCGACGGCCTCTACCACGGCATGGGCCAGCGCCTCGGCACCGGCCCCGCCTTCGGCCCAGTGGTTGGCTTCGACACAGGGGACGCCCCGCCCGGTGGCGAGCGCCTTCAGCCTGGCCATTTCGGCGTCGGTGTCGGCGTGGAAGCGGTTGACCGCGACGATGGCGGGGACGCCGAAGCTGGCGATGTTGTCCAGATGGCGTTCGAGATTGGCGAAGCCGGCCTCGACGGCGGCGACGTTTTCGCAGGCCAGCGCCTCCCGGGCCACGCCGCCATGCATCTTCAGCGCCCGGACAGTGGCGACCACCACCGCCGCCGCCGGCGCCATGCCGGTTTTGCGGCATTTGATGTTGAAGAACTTTTCCGCGCCCAGATCGGCGCCGAAGCCGGCCTCGGTGACGACGTAATCGGCGAGCTTCAGGGCGGTGGCGGTGGCCAGCACCGAATTGCAGCCATGGGCGATATTGGCGAACGGGCCGCCATGCACGAAGGCCGGGTTGTTTTCCAGTGTCTGCACCAGATTGGGCTTGATGGCATCCTTCAGCAACGCCGCCATGGCGCCGTGGGCCGCCAGATCGCGGGCGGCGATCGGGTTGCGCTCGCGGTCGTGGCCGACGACGATGTTGCCCAGGCGGCGCTTCAGGTCGTCCATGCCGCTGGCGAGGCAGAAGATGGCCATCACCTCGGAGGCCACCGTGATGTCGAAGCCGTCTTCGCGCGGGAAGCCGTTGGCCGGCCCGCCCAGAGAGCCGACGATGGAGCGCAGCGCCCGGTCGTTCATATCGACGACGCGGCGCCAGGCGATGCGGCGCGGATCGAGGCCCAGGCGATTGCCCCAATGGATGTGGTTGTCGACCATGGCGGCGAGCAGGTTGTTGGCCGCGCCGATGGCGTGGAAATCGCCGGTGAAATGGAGGTTGATGTCCTCCATGGGCACGACCTGGGCATAGCCGCCGCCGGCCGCCCCGCCCTTGACGCCGAAGGAGGGCCCCAGCGAGGGCTCGCGCAGGCAGATCAGCGCCTTTTTGCCGATGCGGTTCAAGGCATCGCCCAGGCCGACGGTGGTGGTGGTTTTGCCCTCGCCGGCGGGCGTCGGGGTGATGGCGGTGACCAGGATCAGCTTGCCGTCGGGCCGCGCGCTGAGGCTGTCGATATAGTCGAGCGAGAGCTTGGCCTTGTCGTGGCCATAGGGTTCGAGATGCCGCGCCTGGATGCCAAGGCGGTCCTGCGCCAGTTCGAGGATCGGCCGCAGCGTCGCGGCCTGGGCAATTTCGATATCGGATCTGGGCTGAGCCATGGCGGCTGCTCTCCCGGAGATTGAGGATGCGGGGGGCCGCCGGGCGGGCCGGGGCCAAGGAAAAGGGGCGGCGTTGCCGCCGCCCCTCAACGGAAACGTCGACGAGGACGGGCGATCAGTTCCCTTCCATCGCGGCGTCGTGACGTCCGCGATGGTCGAGCGCCTTGTCCAGGCCGATCTGGTTGTAGCGGCTCAGCGCCGCGTCGTATTCGCTGTTCTCCGACTGGATCTGCCAGATGTGCCAGATCACCCAGATGGCCACGCCAGCGATGGCGAGTGCCCATTCGATCCCCGGGAAGGGATAGATGGCGCCCAGACTGGCGATATCGCCCCAGCTTTCAACGTTGGTGGACATGGTTGCTTACCTCCTTGTCGGGGCCGTTCAGCCCTTGGCCAGTTCGCGGTCGACCTCTTCCATCGCCGTGTCGCGATAGGCGTGATAGGGGAAGGCATCCCCGTAATCGTGCGTATCGAGACCGGCGAGCTCGACCTCGCGCGGAACGCGCAGCCAGCCCAGGCCGTCCAGGATCTTGGCCAGCACCCAGCAGGGGATGAAGCCCAGGACCCAGAACATGAGCATGGCGCCCAGGAACTGACCCAGCGGGTTGATCTGGGCCACACCGTCGACATTGCCGAACCAGCCCATGGCATCGCCGGCGACATTGGACGGATAACCCCAGAGCAGGAAGCCGGCGATCACCGTGCCGGCGAAACCGGCATAGCCATGCACCGCGACAGCGCCGACGGCATCGTCGATCTTGAACTTCCGCTCCACCCAGTGGTGCATCTTGTAGGCGATCCACACGCCCACCATGGCGACGATCATCGCTTCGATGGGGTGGTAGAGGTCGTTGCCTGCCGATGCGGTGATGATGCCGGCCAGCCCGCCCGAATAGCTCCAGAACGGATTGCCCCTGGAGATCAGGTAACCTGCCAGAAGGCCGCCGGAGAGCGACATCAGGAAGTTGAAGGTGATGGCCGAAAGCGAGGTGGGCGTGAGGTAGATGTTGGTGGCGGTGAAGAACGCCTCGCCCTCTGTGCCCATAACGCCGGAGGTGAAGTCGATGATCGGGATGTTGCAGGCCGCATAGAAGCCCCAGAAGCCAGTATAGATCAGGAACAGGCCTATCGTGACGAACCAGGGGCTGTTCTGCGGGATGGCACGCGGGGTGCCGTCGGCGGCGAACTTGCCGAGGCGCGGCCCCAGCACCGCCAGCACGCCCAGGGCCGAACCGCCGGCGATGCCGTGCACCACCGAGGAGGCATAGGCGTCGTGGTAGCCCCACAGCTGCACCATCCAGCCGTTCCAGGACCAGCCCCAGGCGGCGTCGATGATCCAGGTCACCGAACCGACCAGGACAGCGACCAGGACGAAGCCCTGGGTCTTGATGCGCTCGATCACCGCACCGGAGACGATCGACGCCGTGGTCCAGGAGAAGAGCAGGAACGCCGCCCAGAAGACGCCGTTGATGCGCGCCCAGAACATGGTGTCGTCGGTGGTGAGGCTTTCGGTCTGCACACTCACCGCGCCGCCCATATGGGTGCCCATCAACTCCGACCATGGCAGCGCCCAGGGCGCATCCAGGAAGCCGCCGATGAGCGGGAAGTGCGGAAACGCGAAGTAGATCCACCAGCCGAAATAGAAGAACGTGACGGTGACCAGCGGGATCAGCATCGTGTTCTTCATCAGCGTGTGCTGGATGTTCTTGCGGCGCGAGGCGCCGACCTCATAGACACAGAACCCCACATGGATCAGGAACATCATGACAACCGTGACCCAGTAGTAGAATTCCGTAAAGATAACGACTAGGGAGTCGAGTGGATCGGACATCTCCTGGTTCCCCCATGTTGCATCGTGTCGCTGCCCCCTCGCTGCGCCGAGCGGCGCCCCCGCTGCGATGGGCGCCCGATTCTAGCCCGATTCGCGGCGGGCGCAAGCAGAAGATTTCCACCCCGCCCGCGGGCGCGCCGGGCCGGGCGGCGGGGCGGCGATGAGCGCGGGCGGTGGGAGCCTGCGCGAGAGCTTCATGGCCTGGCAGTGCCTGATTCGCCAGCACGCCATGCGCCGCCATGGCGGGCGGCCATCCGACGGCATGGAGCCGCTGGCGATCACCGCCGGCACGGCGCTGGGCCATATCCGCACGGTGATCGTCAAGCGCGAGCCGCGGCAGACCGCCGCCCGTTTCCGCCACATCGTCGAGTGCAGCTTCGACCCGCGCGAGCGCCTCGACGAGGCGCTGCGCTACCTGCAGGCGTCCTATTTCCAGCAACCCCGGAGCTTCGAACCGCGGCTGTTCGCCCTGTTTGCCCCCGCTTCGCCCGGCGCAGCCAGGCTGGCGCGGGGCGGGGCCTGCATCCTGGCCTTCCAGCAGTTCGCCCGCAGCTTCCGCCTGCCCTGCCGGGTGGTGCGGCTGGCACCGGACGATCCCTTCGCCCGGGCGCTGTTCTGGCACAACGCCATGTTCAATCCGGCGCTGGCACCGGGCGGCACAGCGCTCGCCTTCGCGCCGCTGTGGGAGGAGGGCAGCGCCTCGCCAGCGCCGGGCGAGGGGAGCCGGTGGCCCTAGAACTTGCGGTAGGCGCGGTAGAGGTCGCGCATGGGGTGGCGCTCGGACATCTGGAACTTGACCAGCAGCTCGCGCGCGATCATGTCCCGATCCTGCTGGTTGTCGGGCAGCTTCATGGATTTTGGCACCCGAATCCAGCCATTGGCGTTGCGGTCGAAGACGGCCGCGTGGCCTTCCTCGTAGCCCATATGGACATCTTCGAGCCAGTTGAGGTCGTGCCAGCCCATGATTTCGATGTACCTGGCCAGGAACGGCGTCAGCCGGTCGTAATCGGGAACCAGGTTGACATCGTAGCGGTAGCCGATGTGCTGGCCGATCTCCTTTTCGCGCGAGCTGTCGAGGCCGTCGGAGGTGAGGAAGTAATCGACATCGCCGGCAGCGCCCGGCTTCGGTGTCCGGGGTAGCGTCTGGGGCGGCGCCGCCTTTGCGTCAGCGGTGGCGGTCTTGGGCGAGTCCCCTGCCATGGTGTCGTCCTCCCGCTTTACAGGTGGTGGTAATCGTCGATGCCGACCGTGTGTCCGGTGCCCGCCAGCGGCACCCCGGCCATGGCCGAGGCCTCCATGGTCAGCGCCGCGATGTCCTCCGGCTCCAGGCTGTGGACATCGGTCTTGCCGCAGGCCCGCGCCATCATCTGGCACTCGATGGTCAGCGTATGCAGGATGTTGTAGACACGCTCCGCCGCATCGTCGGGGTTGAGGCGCTTCCTGAGCTCGGGATCCTGGGTCGCCACGCCCACCGGGCAGCGGCCGGTGTGGCAATGGTAGCAATAGCCGGCCGGGACGCCGACGCTGCCTTCGAAATCGGCCTCCGGGATGTCCTTGTTGCAATTGAGCGCCATCATCGCCGTGGTGCCGATGGCAACGGCGTCTGCGCCCAGGGCCAGGGCCTTGGCAAGATCGCCGCCGTTCCTGACGGCACCGGCATAGACCAGCGAGATATCGCCGCGCCGGTCCAGATCGTCGATGGCCCGCCTGGCCTGGCGGATGGCCGCGATGCCCGGCACGCCCGTCTCCTCGGTGGCGAGATGGGGTCCGGCGCCGGTGGAGCCTTCCATGCCGTCGATATAGATCGAATCGGGGTCGCATTTCACCGCCATGCGCACGTCGTCATAGACGCGGGCGGCACCGAGCTTCAACTGGATGGGAATCTGGTGGTCGGTGGCCTCGCGGATCTCCTGGATCTTGAGCGCCAGGTCGTCCGGCCCCAACCAATCCGGATGACGGGCCGGTGAGCGCTGGTCGATGCCGGCGGGCAGCGAGCGCATCTCGGCAACCTGATCGGTCACCTTCTGGCCCATGAGATGGCCGCCCAGGCCGACCTTGCAGCCCTGGCCGATGAAGAACTCGCAGGCATCGGCCAGGCGCAGATGGTGGGGATTGAAGCCATAGCGCGACTGGATGCACTGGTAGAACCATTTTTCGGAATAGCGCCGTTCGTCCGGGATCATGCCGCCTTCGCCCGAACAGGTGGCGGTTCCCGCCATGGTAGCGCCGCGCGCCAGCGCGGTTTTGGCCTCGTAGGAGAGGGCGCCGAAGCTCATGCCCGTGACATAGACTGGAATGTCCAGCTCCAGTGGACGTTTGGCGCGCGGTCCGATCACCGTCCTGGTCTCGCATTTTTCGCGATAGCCCTCGATCACGAACCGGGTCAGCGTGCCCGGTAGGAAGGTGAGGTCGTCCCAGGTGGGAATTTTCTTGAACAGCGCCATGCCGCGCATGCGGTAGCGTCCCAGCTCCGCCTTGATGTGGATGTCGTCCACGACATGGGGCGGAAACATGAAGTTCCGGCCCAGGATGCTGGTGTTGCGCCCGCGCGGTGCAGCGTTGCCGCTCTCCCCGTCGTTCGTCATGTGGTTGCTTTCCTTGCGCTGCGTCCAACGGTCGAAGATCGCCCGATTAAAGGACGATCTTCTTTTCGGAGGGTTCGAGGTTGTCGTAGTTCCAGAGCCGCTTGCCAGCGACGATCTTGGTCATATTGGCGACGCCCGCCGGTGTTTTCAGGCCGAATTGGGCGAGTTTGCGCTCCAGCCAAGCGCAGTCGAGGCCGGTCATCTCGGCCGGCACCGCATCCACGCCCAGGCTTTCGATGCGGCCGCCGACATAGATGGTGCCATCATACATCGAATCGCCCAGATTCTTGCCGGCGTCCCCCAGCACGACCAAGCGCCCGCGCTGCATCATGAAGGCGGAAAAGGCGCCGGTGCGACCGCCGACGATAATGGTGCCGCCCTTCTGGTCGATGCCCGTGCGCGAGCCGACATCGCCCATGCACACCAGGTCGCCGCCGCGCAGCGCCGCCCCGAAGGTGGCGCCGGCGTTCTTTTCGATCACCACCGTGCCCGCCATCATGTTCTCGGCACAAGACCAGCCAACGCGCCCGGTGATGCGCACATTGGGGCCGTCGATCAAACCGACGCCGAAATAGCCCAGGCTGCCCTCGAAGGTCAGGTTCAGGCGCTGCAAGATTCCCACGCCCAGCGAATGACGCGCCAGCGGGTTCCTGACCACGATGGAGCCATGGCCCTGCGCCATCAATTCGCGAATCCTCAGGTTGATTGCGGTGGCCGCCATATCGGCGGCATCGATCTCCGCGCGCTTGTTGAAATCGACCGCGAAAGCCTCCGGATAGAGAAAGCTTTCCTCCTCCGTCACGTCGAAGAAGCGTTGTTGCGTGCGGCCCGCCAGCTGCTCGGTGTGGAGCCCCATATCGTGGGAGCGGTGCTCCCTCAGCTGTGCCATACGCGAACCTCCCGATCGTAGGGGTCGGTGGTGTCGATCTCCTGGGGCAGGATCTGGCGAATCGCCACCTCTTCGGAGGCCATGGCGACCATCTCGTCGCTTTCGTAGAGCACCATCGGCTTGGCCGCCATGTCGTCTTTGGCCATGCCGAGGCTATCCGAGGTCGCTACCAGGTAGGTGAACACACCGTCCAGCTCGTCCACCGAGCGGCGCATGGCGTCCTCCAGCCCGGCACCCGCTTGCAATTGGTCGGCGATATAGACGGCGATCAGCTCGCTGTCGCAGTTCGACTTGAAGCGGAAATCCTTGCGCTCCAACTGGCGACGCATGATCCAGTAATTGGTCAGCTGGCCGTTATGAACTACGGCGATGTCGTGATAGGGATAGGCCCAGTAGGGATGGGCCGAACGGATATCGACATCCGACTCGGTCGCCATGCGGGTATGGCCGATGGCATGGGTGCCCTCGAAGCCTTCCAGCCGGTACTGCCTGGAGACCGTGGCGGCGTTTCCCAGATCCTTCACCAGCTCCAGGCGGGTGCCGAAAGAGAGAATCTCGGTGGACGCCACATCCTCCACATAATCGGCCAGGCGGCGCATATCGCCGCGATAGCGGATGCGGTAGCGATAGGCGTATTCGGTCGCATCCTCCACCTTCACCGCCTCCACGCCCAGCTCCTCCAGGCGGCGATCGACCTCGGCGCGCCTCTCCCCGATCTGGCGGTGAATGTCGAAGCCTCGCGCCGCGTCTTCCTGTTCGGCAACCTTGAAGCGCAGGACATATTCGTCCCCGGCGGGGGTTCCATACATGGCAAAGCCGGTGGAATCCGGCCCGCGATGTTCCAGCGACTGCAGCATCGCTGTCATCTGCGAGCCGATGTCCGACGCCTTCCTGCGGTGGATGATGCCTGCGATGCCGCACATGGTGTTGGTTTCTCCTCAGCTTTCGGCCGGCAGCGGTCGTCCAGCGATCGTCTGCGGCTCGTGCCCGTTGCTGCGCCCCGGTTCAGGGCAGGCAGTCCCAATAGCTCTCCATGTCCCACTCGGTGACGGTGGCCATGAACTTCTCCCACTCGTCGGTCTTGTAGTGCATGAATACCCGGTACATGTCGCCGGGCAGGGCGGCCTTGATAACTTCGTCGCTCTTCAGCCGCTCCAGCGCGTCGCCCAGCGACATGGGCAGCTTCTTGACCTGCTTGCCCTCCTCCATGGCCTGGTAGATGTTGCGCTCCTCCGGTTCGCCCGGATCGAGACGGTTGGCGATACCGTCGTCGAAGGCCTTCAGCAGGGCGGCGGCCATCAGATAGGGGTTCACCATGGAATCGACGGCACGGTATTCGAATCGCCCGGGCGCCGATACCCTCATGCCGGTGGTGCGGTTCTGATAGCCCCAGTCGGCGAAAACCGGCGCCCAGAAACCGGTGTCCCACAGGCGGCGATAGGAGTTGACGGTGGAACAACCGATGGCGGTCAGCGCACCCAGATGGGCCATGACGCCACCGATGGCGGCCAGGCCCACCTTGCCCGGCTTGCGCGGGTCGCTGCCGTCCGGGAGGAAGGTGTTCTCGCCGCCCTTGCGGTAGTGGAAGTTGTGTTCCATCCCGGCCAGGGACGACTGACCCAGGGGGTTGAACTCGTCCTTGCCGCCGCGCCACAGCGAGACGTTGTGGTGGCAGCCCGAGGCCGAAACGCCCATGAACGGCTTCGACATGAAACAGGCGATCAGGTTGTGCTCGCGCGCCACCTGGGCGCAGATCTGGCGGTAGGTGGTCAACCGGTCGGCGGTGCGCAGCGCATCGTCGAACTGGAAGTTCAGCTCCAGCTGGCCGGGCGCATCCTCATGGTCGCCCTGGATCATGTCGAGGCCCATGGCGCGGCTGTATTCGATCGCCTTCATGAAGGTGGGGCGCAGGCTTTCGAACTGGTCGATGTGATAACAATTGGGCTTGGAAAATCCGCCATCGGGCCGCCCGTCTTCGCCCCGCTTCAGCCACATCATCTCCGGTTCGGTGCCGTGGCGCAGATGCAGGCCGTCGTGTTTGGCCTGGAAGGCGTCGTGCAGGCGGCGCAGATTGCCGCGGCAGTCGCCGGTAAAGAAGCCGCCCGGATTCTCCCGCTCCTCGCGGTTGCGGAAGCAGGTGCAATAGACGCGGGCAACCCGCTTGTCCCAGGGCAGCTGCACGAACGTCTCGGGATCGGGAATACCCACCAGCTCCGACGATTCCGGGCCATAGCCGATATAGTTGCCGTAGCGATCGACATAAAGGTTGGCAACCGAGCCATAAACCAGCTGAAAGCCGCGCTCGGCAATGGTCTCCCAATGGTCGGAGGGCACGCCCTTGCCGACGATGCGGCCGGTGACCGAGATGAACTGATAATAGATGTAGTCGATCTTCAGTTCGTCGATCTTGCCGCGCACCTGGCGCACCAGTTCGGCGCGGCCCTCGCGTTCGACATAGCTTTCGATATCCATGGCCGTCTCCCCCTGGCTTTCCCCGCCGCCCCGGCCCGCGCCGGGGCTTTCACGTTCTCGAGGTGTGTTCGAAACCGGTCCGCGCCCTGCCGTCAGCTCCACGGGAACGGGCTGTGCGAAACGGGATGCAACCTGCCCTCCGCATAGCGCGAGAAACGGAACGGTTCCAGCAGCGCGCTTTTCCCGCCCAGACACTCGTCGGCCACCAGCTTGCCGACGCCGATCATCTTGTAGCCGTGATTGGAATCGGCGACGATGTGCACATTCTGGCAGAAGGTGTCGAACACCGGAAAGCTGTCGGGTGTAAAGCAGCCCAGCCCGCCGGAAGGTTCCTTCTTCCACTTGCCGATCTGGCCCGAAAATCGCTCCTGGCAATGGGCCAGCGCCGAACACCACATATGCGCGAAATCGTCGCCGACGATAAAGTCGGGCGAGTCCGGTCCATAAGGATCGATCGCCACCTCGTCCACCGGCGTTTTCACCTCATAGGGCATGGTCCCGCCCTGGATGCCGGCGAAGTTGAAATCGGGCTTGTAGTAAATGCCCCACATCTCCCCGGCGATCAGCGAACCGTCGATGTCGGAATAAAGCGGCGCATCGGTATCGACGTGAATCACCGGCGGCATGGCGCCGTCATTGGTTTTCTGCAGGTCGGGATCGACCCCCAGCGTGCCCTCTTCCAGGCACCAGTAGCGCCAGGTATCGATGCCCTCGTGCAAGCGTCCGTCCGCTCCACGGATGGCAACTTTCGGCGGCAAATCCAGCATTGCCCACAGCTGGCTTACCCACGGCCCGGCGGCAATCACCACCATGTCGGTCGCGATGGCACCCCGGTCGGTCAGCACCCGGGAGACGGCCCCGCCGGACTTGTCGAAACCGGTGACGCGGCAGCCGGTCAGAATACGCACGCCTTCGCTTTCCGCCTTGCTGGCCAGGCCGTAGATCGAGGCGGTGTTGTTGGCATAGCCGCCCTTCTTCTCGTGCAACACCGAGGTGATATGACCGGCCCGCCAGTCGCTGAACAGGCCCTTCATATAGGCCGCGCAATCGTCCGCGCCCTCGATGAACTCCGAATGGTAGCCGATCGCCCGCTGCTGGTCGTAGATCGAGGCCACATCCTCGTGCATCGCCTCGCAGGAAATCTGCATATAGCCCACCGGATGATAGCTGTAGGCTTCCGGGTCGCTTTCCCACACCTCCACGCATTGCGCCATCAGCTCGCGCATGGCGGGTTGATAATAATTGTTGCGCACCACGCCGCAGGCGATGCCGCTGGCCCCGGCGGCGATGCCCGCCTTGTCCAGCACCAGGATATCCTCGCCGCTGCCCCGGCCCCTGGCCTTCAATGCCAGCGCCAGATGCCAGGCGGTGGAAAGGCCGTGAATGCCGGCACCGACGATCACATAGGGGGATCGGGTGGGGAAAGCCATGGCCTGCGCTCCTCGTCACACCCGGCGGCGGCCCTTGACGCCACCGCCCTTCGGTCCAACCATTGCCCTGCCAATTGCAGCCCAATCGGACCAATACCCGAAGCTAAGCCCCGCCGGGCAGCGTTGTCAAGGGGCCATCGACCGGGATCGTCGACCGGGCGCGAGGAGAGGCAAGGCCATGGCCGAAGCGGGCGGCAGCCGGCAGAAGGGGGCGCTGGAGATGCCGGAGGCGGGCGGCGGCGCGGGGGCCATCGCCGCCAGGCTGCGCCGCGCCATCCTGGGCGGCGTCTATGGCGACGGCCAGCGCCTGCCGCCCGAACGGCAGCTGGCCGCCGAGCTCGCCATCTCCCGCGGCACGGTGCGCGAGGCCCTGGGGATGCTGGAGCGCGACGGGCTGGTCAGGCGGCGCGTCGGCAGCGGCACCTTCGCCACCTTCCGCCCGCAGGAAGGCGATGTGGCCGAGATCACCAGCCCGCTGGAGCTGGTCGAGGTTCGCATCGCCGTCGAACCGCACATGCTGCGGCTGGCGACGCTCAACGCCACCATGCGCGATCTCGACCGCATCGCCACCGCCCTGGCGGAGGTCGAGGCCGCCGCCACCGGCGCCGAAGCCTTCACCCGCCACGACCGCCGCTTTCATCAGGCCATCGCCGATGCCACCCGCAATCCGCTGCTGGCGGCGCTGTATCGCCAGATCAACCATGTGCGCGGCCACCGCCAGTGGAACGCCATGAAGGACAAGGTGCTCACACAGCACGCCATGGCCGTCTACAACGACGACCACCGGGCGCTGTTCGACGCCCTGGCGGCCCGCGATGGCGACCGGGCGGTGGCGGTGGTTCGCCGTCATCTGGATGCTGCCAGGCGCCAGCTTTCGGCGGCCTGAACCGCTGGCGGCGCGAAAGCAGGCGCCGGGCCGGGGCCCGGCGCTGCCTTTCGTCAGGCGGCGATCTGCCTGGGCGCGCCCTGGCTCTTGATTTCGCCCTGGCTCTTGATCTCGATGGTCCGGGGCTTCAGGGCCTCGGGCAGCTCGCGCACCAGGTCCACATGCAGCAGGCCGTTCTCCAGCGCCGCGCCGTGGACGCGGACATGGTCGGCCAGCTGGAAGCTGCGCCGGAAATTGCGCCCGGCGATGCCGCGGTAGAGATAGGTGCGGCCTTCGTCCCGCTCCCTGGCGATCTCGCCGGAAACGGTCACGGTGCCGTCCCGCGCCTCCACCTTCAGGTCGCTCTCGCGAAAACCGGCCACCGCCATGGTGATGCGGTATTCGTTCTCGCCCACCTTCTCGATGTTGTAGGGCGGGTAGCCGTCTTCGCCCGCACCGGCCTCGAGCAGGCTCATCATGCGGTCGAAGCCGACGGTCTGGCGGAACAGGGGGGAAAAGTCGAAACGGGTCATGGTGCATATCCTCCACAGCGAGCAACATGCGGTTGAGTGGCCCCCCTCTGCGGGCGGGGCCTCTGTGCCCGTCCGCACCCCCGTCTTCGGCAGGTGCCGGGCACATTCTGGATCTAGGCGGGGCGGGGGCGGTTTCAAGCCCTGCCGGGCTGTGCCCCTTCGTCGCGGCGCCAGGGCAGGCCGGCGCCCTGCCAGCCGCCGTCGCCTTCCCAGCCCGCGGCGATGTTGTAGCAGGGGCCAAAGCCCAGGGCCGTCATGGCGATGGCCGCATGGCGCGAGCGCACACCGATGCGGCACAGGAAAAAGGCCGCCCGCCCCTGCTCCAGGCCCGCCGCCACGCATTGCCGGGCGAAATCCGGATTCAGCCTGCCATCGGGCGCCTGCTGCCATTCCACAAAGCGGGTGGCGGCAAGGTCCGGCACCCCGTCCTGGCGCCATTCCGCCCGGCTGCGCACATCGATCAGCAGCGCCGCGCCCTGGCTTGCGGCTGCGAAGGCCGCCTGCGCTGTCACATCGCCGCCATAGCCTGCCATCGCCGCCGGTCCTCGCGCCGCCGCGGCCAGGATGGGCCGGCCCGCCGCGCCCCGCAAGCCTGGCGCCCGCCGCCGGCGCGTGTCAGGCTGCGCCCGTCCGGTGGAGGGAACGCCATGGCCAGTGAGGAGATGCGGCGGCTGGTCGCCCGGCTGGAACGGGAGAAGGCGGCGGCCGATGCCGATGCCAGTTGGCAGGCGATGCGCGCCGATTACGACGCCCTGGCGCGCGAGTTTCCCGCCGCCCCCGCCGCCCATGCGGTGGCCGACGCCCTGGCCGGCGTGCCGGCGGTGCGCTTCCAGGGCGAAGGCGCGGACGAAAGCCGCGCGCTGCTCTATCTCCACGGCGGCGGCTACACCACCGGCAGCGTCGCCAGCCACGAGGCGCTCACCTCCCGCCTGGCCCTGGCGGCCGGCTGCCCGGTGTTCGCGCTGGATTACCGCCTGGCGCCGGAACACCCCTTCCCGGCCGCGCTGGACGATGCGGTGGCCGCCTGTCGGGCGCTGGCCGGGCGGGGCATCGCCCCTGGCAGGCTGGCGCTGGCGGGCGATTCGGCCGGTGGCGGGCTGGCGGCGGCCGCTCTGCTGGCCCTGCGCGATGGCGGCGACGCCCTGCCCGGATGCGCCGTTCTGATCTCGCCCTGGACCGACCTGGCCGGCGAAACCGGCTGGGCCAGCGCCGACGAAGCCGCAGATCCCATGGTCACCATCGCCTCGCTGCACCGCATGGCCGCGGCCTATCTGGCCGGCGGCGACGCCCGGCATCCCCTGGCCTCGCCCATATTCGCCGATCTCGCTGGCCTGCCGCCGCTGCTGATCCAGGTGGGCACGGCGGAGGTGTTGATCACCGATGCCACCGTTTTCGCCCAGCGCGCCCGGGCCGCCGGGATCGAGGTGGTGCTGGAGATCGAGCAGGGGGCGCCCCATGTCTGGCACCATTTCCTGCCCATGCTGCCAGAGGCGGCAGCGGCCGTGGAGAGGATCGCCGCCTTTCTGCGCCAGCGCGGCGGCGCGCCCTGAGGGCTCGCCATAACAGAAGGCCGGGCCCCCGGATGCGGCAGGCCCGGCCTTCGCAACACCCCCGCGCGGTGCGTCCCGCGCGGCTCTCCGTCCGGGGCTCAGCCCCGAAGCGGGGCTACATGCTCGCCCGGTCGATCCAGGCCTGGACCCGGTCGGAGTTGGCGTCCAGCCACTCGTTCACCACCTCCAGCAGGTCGCGGCCCTCGTCGTCGATCTCCGACATCATCCAGGCCTGTTCGGCGTTGTCGATGGAATAGGCCTCGATCAGGCCCCAGGCGCCGGGGTGCGATTGCTCCAGCCCGGGGTTGGCCACCTTCCAGATTTCGCCGCCCGCCCAGTCGCAATCCCAGGCCAGCTCGGGGTTGATGCCCAGCGACGGGTCGTCGTGGCAGCCGTCGTAATATTCCGGCAGATACACCCGTTGCAGATCGACCTGGGCGTGGATCCAGTGCGGCTCCCAGAACATCAGGATCAGCGGCGCCTCGCGGCTCACGGCCGATTTGATCTCGGCCACCAGCGCCCCCTCGCCGCCCGAAGGGATCGAAACATAATCCAGCCCCAGGGCCTCGATGCGATGCACATTGCTGTCGCCCCATTCGGCCGGATAGTCCAGGAAACGGCCGGAAGGCAGCGTCTCGGGGGTGGCGAACAGGTCGGCGCAATCGTTCAGCGCCTCCCAGCTGGGCAGCCCCGGGCACCGGTCCACCACATAGGCCGGCACATACCAGGCCTCCTGCGGCTTCAGCCCGGAGATGCCGACGATCACCGCCGTCTCGGCGGCGAACACGTCGTCCCAGGCCTCGCCCACATTGGAGCTCCAGATCTCCAGCGTGGCGTCCAGGTCGCCGGCGGCCACGGCCTCGATCTGCGGGTAATAGCCGGCGGTGACGTATTCCACGTTGTAGCCCATGCGCTTCAGCACTTCGCCGGCCACGGCGGTGCTGATATGGGCGCCGGTCCATTCGTTCATGGCCAGGCGGATCGGCTCGTCGGTCTCGGGGATGGCCTGGGCGCCGGCCCCCTGCGCGATGCCCAGGGCCAGGGCGGCCGTGCCGGCCAGGATGGTGCGGTTGAGGTTCATGGTGCGTGTCTCCCATGTTGGAATCGATGCGGGCGTCTGCGGCCAGGCAGGGCTTCTGCGTCCCCCCGGCCCCGGCCTCTATGCGCCAGACCGGCCGCGCGCGCAAGCCCATCTTGCCGCTGCGTCGTGGCGTCGGCAAGGCCGCCATGGGCGGTCCGCGCCCGCCGCCCGGTGGGAGGAAGCTGGCGCGGGCGATGGCCGCAGAGGGCGGATATGCGTCCGAATCTGACGCATATGGGGTGCGGGAGGCGCGGCGGGTGGGGGCCTTGCCGGGAGGGAGGGGCGGGTGTAAGGTCGCAAGGAGAGGCGGCGCCTTGGGGGTGGAGGGAAGCGAAGCCGAACCATGGATGAATTCGTGACGGATCTGCTGGCGCACGCCTATAGCGGTGGCCGTGCCCCTTCTGGGAGTGCGGTATGAAGGTCGAACCCAACGCGCTGTATTACGGCGATTGCCTCGAGGTGATGCAGAGATGGCCAGACGAGATCGTCGATCTGTGCTACCTGGATCCGCCATTCAATAGCAAATCCAACTACAATATCCTGTTCGGAGATAAACGCGACCCTGACAGGCAACAAACGCTAGCTTTTGAGGATACCTGGCACTGGGACGAAGCGGCGGAGGACAGAATAGGAGCTTTCAAGCGGGCCCTGGCAAAACCAGCCCATGCTGCCATTGCTGGGCTCCATACCATCCTTGGAAACAGCGGTATGATGGCCTATTTGTCGTATATGGCGGAACGGCTTAGTGAAATTCGTCGCCTCCTCAAGAACACAGGCAGCATTTACCTTCACTGCGATCCCACGGCAAGCCACTATCTCAAGATTCTGATGGACGCCATCTTCGGGAGTCGCAACTTCAGGAATGAGATTATATGGCATCATCCGAAAATCGGAATAGCGTCAGAGAAATTCACCTCGAATACTGATACTATTTTCTTTTATGTCAAGTCTGACCAATATCAATTTTCAAGGGTGCATTCCGATCAACCGAATGAATTGTACAATAGGTGGAAGTCCAAATTACGAGATGGCGTGCTGTATTACAAAGAAGCAAAGCACATTAATGATAACCCTGCCAAGTCTAAGATAAGGGTTAAAACGAAGGAGCTTGGAAGGAAGCTAAAAGATAACGATATTGTGGTAGATTTCAACCTACCTGAAAACAAGAAAGTGTTAGATAATGTTTGGAAGATTTCCTTCCTGAAAGGAAACGCTAAGGAAAATTTAGGCTATCCTACTCAAAAGCCTAAAGTGTTGCTTGAGCGCATTATCAAAGCTAGCAGCAACCGGGGTGATTTGGTGCTCGACCCTTTCTGTGGCTGTGGAACCACAGTAGACGTAGCTAACCGCTTGCACCGCAAGTGGCTCGGCATCGACATCTCGCCTTTCGCCATCGACCTCGTGAAGAACCGTCGCATACAAAACAAATCGGTCTCTGTGCATGGCATCCCCGTCGACTTAGAGACTGCCCGGCAAATGGCGAAAAACAAACCATTAGATTTCGAGAAATGGGCGGTGACTCGCATCCCGGGCATGATGCCCAATAGCCGCCAGGTAGGCGATGGTGGTATAGATGGACGCGGCAAGGTGCTAGCAACCTCCGGCCTCGTTTTGGCGCAAGTTAAGGGCGGTAAATTTATGCTGAGCCAATTGCGTGACTTTTTGCACACGGTTTCCGCGAATAAGGCCGCCTTGGGTATCTACATCACTGTTGACAAGGTGACGTCCGCGGGTGCGCTAGCCAAGGCCCGTGCAGAGGGATATTTCACGCTGGGCGCGAACAAATATCCCAAGGTGCAGCTGTGGTCGATGGCCGATTTCTTCGACGACCGCAAGCCGGACTTGCCTTCGCTAGCCGACCCCTTCACCGGCAAACCCATGCAAAGCGACATGATCCGCGACCAGGCCATGCTTTGACATCGATCCCATGCTAACGTGCAAACGCCATGAGCGAGAGACCACGACGCACGGGCGCCGCGCCGCCGGGCGCTAACCCACCTCGAAATGCGCCTCGGTGGGGGCGCAGGCGCGGCCGTTGATGGGCAGGATATCCTGCGGGCAGGCCGACATGGCCACCACGCAATCGATCTCGGCCCGCAGCACCACCTTGTCGCCCGGGCGCGACAGCGGCGCCTCGAAGGCCAGCGCGCCGTCTTCGCCCCAGGGGATGTTCATGAACAGATTCAGCGGCGCCGGGGTGTGGCTGGCCTTCAGCCCCAGGGCGGCCAGGGCGGCGGCCAGATTGTCGGCGCAATTGTCGTGATAGCCCTCCACCCCCAGCAGGGCATAGCGCCAGCGGTCGCAGGCCGCCATCTGGGTATCGTGGCGCCCGGGCGAGGTGTCTTCCTCCAGGGTCAGGATGGGGCGGCGCCGGTTGGTGATCAGGCTGTCGCCGACGATGGGCGACATGCGCAGATTCCAGGCGCGGGTGGCGTCCATCGCCATATATTCGGCCAGGTCGGCGGCGTTGAAGGCCCAGGTGTCCACCACCTGCTTGCCATGGCTGTTGACGATTGCGATCCGCTGGCCCGCTTGCAGGCGCACCGCCTTGCCGCTGCGCGCCGGCACCGTTTCCATCGCGCCCATGCTTTCCCTCCCGCGTTGGCAGGGCGCGCCACTGCGGCCCACCCCGCGGCCCGGCATTGTCGCCATTGCGGCGGGCGGCGCAATGCCCAGCGTGTCTGACAACGGCGTGACGGGGCCGCTGCGGATCGCCACGCCGCAGGCGCTGGCGGAAGGCATGGCGGCGCTGGTGCGGCTGGAGCCCGCCTTCGCCGCCCTGGCCCAGACGCCACCGCCGCTGCGGCTGGCGCGGCCGGGGATGGCCGCCATGCTGACCATCATCGGCGAACAATCGATTTCGCGCCGGGCGGCGGCAGCCATTATGGCGCGTCTGGGCGCCGCCATGCGCCTGGACGCGCCGGCCTCGGTGCTGGCCTGCGACATCGAGAAGCTGCGCGCCCTGGGGCTGACCCGGACCAAGGCGCGCGCCTTTCACGCCACCGCCGCCGCCTGCCGCGACGGCCTGTTCACGCGGCTGGAAGCCATGGCCGACGACCGGGCCCGCCGCGCGCTGACCGCCCTGCCCGGCATCGGGCCGTGGAGCGCGGAAATCTACCTGCTTTCCTGCCTGGGGCGGGCCGACGCCTGGCCGGCGGGCGATGTTGCCCTGCAAAGCGCCGCCGCCACCCTGTTCGCCCTGCCGCAACGCCCGGACGGGCGCCAGCTGCAGGCGATGGCCGAAGCCTGGCGGCCGTGGCGGGCGGTGGCGGCAAGGCTGCTGTGGGCATCCTATCGCCGCGACGCCACCGCCGCCTGAAGCGTCTGGGTTGGCGGGCCGCCGCCTAGGAAAAGGGCGCGATGTCGCGTTTGGAGATGCGGCGAAAGCGCCAGGCGAACAGCAGCGCCGCGGCGGTGATGCCCGCCACCTCGCCCCAGATCAGCCCCGGCACGCCGCCTTCCAGATGGCGGCCCAGCAGCCAGGAAGCCGGCACCATCACCACCCAGAAAGCCACGGCGCCCAGGGCGGCGGCGGGCCAGATATCGGCCGCCCCGCGCAGCGCGCCCAGCAGCACCGCCTGCAAGCCATCGCCGGGAACCAGCAGCACGGCCACCAGCAGCGAGGTCGCCACCAGGGCCGCCACATCGCCATCGCTGCTGTAGAACGAGGCCAGCGTGGCGGGAAAGGCGGCGATCAGCCCCGCCAGCGGCAGCAGGGCCAGAAAGATGAGGCCGGTGCCAACCCAGCCGGCGGTGGCCATGGCCCGGCGGTCGCCCCGGCCGATGGCGTTGCCCACCCGCACCGCGGTGGCCGTTGCCATGCCGATCGCCACCATGAAGCAGAAGGCGTTGATGTTGATGGTGGCCTGATAGGCGGCGATGGCGTCGGCGCCCAGATGGCCGGCCATCATGGCGATGACCATGAAGGCGCCGGTTTCCAGGGCATAAGACAGCATCATGGGCACGCCCAGGCGCAGGAAACGCCATTGCAGGGCGGCAAAGGCGGCGATGCGGCCCAGCACGCCATAGGCGCGCCTGTCGGCCATCGCCAGCACATAGGCGAGAAGGGCCAGAAACATCAGCCAGCGGACGATGCTGGTGGCCAGCGCCGCGCCTTCGGCCCCCAGCGCCGGGCAGCCGAGATGGCCATAGATCAGAACCCAGTTCAGCCCGGCATTCACCACATTGGCGGCCAGCGTTACCACCATGCCCGGCGCCGGGCGGGCGATGCCTTCCAGAAACATGGAGGCGGCGACGAACAGGAAGATGGCCGGCATGCCCCAGGCGAACATCTCCATGACGCGCCCACCGCCCGCCGCCAGGGCCGGCGACTGGCCCATCAGGGCCAGCATCGCCTGGCCTTCGAACAGCAGCGCCGCCCACAACAGGCCCAGCAGCAGCCCGTTCAGCAGGCCGATGCGCAGCACCTGACCGCATTCGCCCTGGCGCCCGGCGCCATCGGCCTGGGCCACCAGCACCACCGTGCCGGAAAGCAGGCCGATGCCGACCACCATCAAGGTGATCTGGGGCGCGAAGCCGATGCCCAGCCAGGCCAGCTCGTCGCCGCCGGCCTGGCCTGTCATGACGGTATCGACGGTGAACATCACCAGCATGCCGCAGCGGGCGACGATCACCGGCCCGGCCAGCGCCAGGGTGCGGCGCGCATGGTCCATGACGCCGGCGGCGCGGGGCGGGGCGGGTGTTGCGCCGGTCATGGCGGGCGCGGGGCCGGTGGGCGGGGCGCGCTCACTCCCGGGCAACCTGGAACAGCAGCTTGCCTTGCAGGGCGCGGCCCTCCAGCGCCCGGTGGCCCTGGGCCGCTTGTTCCAGGGGCATGACGGCGGCGATGGGTATCTGGAGCTGGCCGGTCGCAATCCAATCCACCACCTGTTCCATTCCCTGGCGCCAGGCCTGGGGCAGGTTCCGGGCGTGGAGCAGCTCGAAGCCGGCGAAGGAGGTGGAGCGGCGGTAGAGGGTTTCGCGCACCGGAAAATCGGGATAGCCGGCGGCCTCGCCGATATTGATCAGCCGGCCGAAATGGCGCAGGGCGGCGAAGCTTTTCGGCAGGATGTCGCCGCCCAGCGAATCGATCACCAGATCGACGCCCGCCCCGCCGGTCTCTTCCAGGGCGGCGGCGACGAAATCCTCCTCGGCGCGGCATATGACGCGGTGGGCGCCCAGGGCCAGCGCCTTTGCGCCCTTGCCGGGGCGGCCCACCGTGCCCAGCACGCGGGCGCCGATCTTCACCGCCATCTGGGTTGCCATCAGGCCGACGGCCCCGCCGATGGCGTGGATCAGCAGCGCCTCGCCCGCCCGCAGCCGGTGGGCGGTGTGCAGCAGGTGCCAGGCGGTGAGCGAGACGGTGGGGAAGGCGGCCCCGGCGGCCAGCGCGATGGCGGCAGGCAGGGCCACGGCCAGCTCGGCCGGCACGACGGCATAATCGGCATAGCCGCCGGTATCGGATGGGCCGGTCATGGCGGCCACCCGCGTGCCCGGCGCCGGCCCCGCCACGCCTTCGCCCAGGGCCTCGACCCAGCCGGAGACCTCGCCCCCCAGCACGGCCGGCCAGGCCACCGGCGTGGGATAGACGCCCTGGCGTTTCTGAACATCGCCCCAATTGCAGCTGGCATAGGCGACCCGCACCAGCAGCTGGCCCGGCCCCGGCGCGGGCTGGGGCAGGTTGGCAAGGCGCAGCTGCTCCGGCCCGCCCGGCGATGCGACGACGATGGCACGCATGGCGCCATCCTAGCCCAGGCCGGGCGAGGGAGCGATTCGACAGGGCGCGCGAGGGGTTGTATGGTGGCCGACGCTGGAACACAGGATATGGGGGGCTCGCGCGCTCCTTCTCGGGTTCGGCGCCCGAGTGAAGCAAACCCATCCTGGCCTCGCCGCGTGTCCCCCATCATTCGTCAGCACGCGGATGGAGGTTGCAAGCCCTGCGCGAGCAGAGGCCTCCGCACAGGAAGCCGAATTTATACGGGGCGAAGGATGGGAGCCGGCGATGGGAGGTGGCGATGGCGGCGGGCGGGCAGCGCTGGTGACAGGCGCGGCCAGGCGTGGCAGCATCGGGCAGGCGGCGGCACCTGTAATATAGCGAGCCTGTAGCCAGTATAGGCGGGCAGAAGGTAGCGATCGACATGGCAAAGCAAAACTGGAAAGACAGCACCGTGTTTATCGGTGACAACCTGAAAGTCATGCAGGAAATGAATTCGGGTCATATCGACTTGATCTATCTCGACCCGCCCTTCAACTCCAAGCACAACTACGCTGCGCCGATAGGGAGTGAGGCTGCCGGGGCTGAGTTCAAAGATACTTGGACGCTGCAAGATGTGGACTTGGTGTGGCATGGCTACCTGGCCGATAAGCATCCTGCCTTGTATTCACTTATAAAGTCTGTTGGTGAAGTTCATGGCGATTCCATGAAGTCATATTTGATCTATATGGCCATGAGAATCCTTGAAATGAGGCGGTTATTGAAACCAACAGGATCCATCTATCTTCATTGCGATCCGACGGCGGGGCATTATCTGAAGCTGACGATGGACGCAGTGTTTGGAGTAAAGAATTTTCGCAATGAGATTGTTTGGAAGAGGGTTTTAGGGGCGAAAAGTGATGCTGGCCAATGGGGGAGATCATCTGATCGCCTACTCTATTTCATAAAAGGTGAAACTTTTACCTTTCATCCTGTTTACACCGATCCAGATGAAAAAATAAATGATGTCTGGTTTAATCAGCAGGACGCAAAAGGCAGGTTTCAGCGACGTCCCTTAACTGCCAAAGGAGAAACTGCCGGCGATAGCGGACAACCTTGGAGAGGTGTTGCGCCCACTGGGCATTGGGCAGTTCCTAGACTTTTAACGACAAGATACGAACGGGAGACAGGCAAGAAGCTGACTGGTAAAGTTAGGGAAAGATTAGAAATCTTGGCGCAAGCTGGTTACATACAGTTTAGCAAAAACGGCAAACCTTCGTGGAAAAAGTACCTCCATGAATCGACTCCTCCACGAATACAGGATATATGGGCCGATGAAAAAGTAAAACCTGTTCAAAGGACTTCCAAGGAAAGAGTAGGGTACCCAACCCAAAAGCCATTGGAATTACTTTATCGAATTATCGAGGCTTCTTCTAACTCTGGCGATATAGTATTCGACCCGTTTTGCGGTTGCACAACAACATGCATTGCAGCCCAGGACTTGGGCAGAAAATGGATAGGGTGTGACATTTCCCCCAAGGCCGGCGAGTTGATTGAATTGCGAATGCGAAAAGAACTTCGCATATTCTTTAACGGAGAGATTACGAGCAACCCACCAACAAGGTCTCCAGGTGATCGAACCGAAGATGAATTGTTTGGTGACATAAAGCAGCTTCCCTACAATCACCCAACCACGAAACAGTTTCTGTTCGGCAAGCAGGAAGAGCGCTGCAACGGTTGTTTTGAGGTTTTCAGGTTCAAGACATTCGAGATCGACCATATCGTGCCACGGTCCAAGGGCGGCAAAGACCATATCGACAATCTGCAACTTCTTTGCCCAAATTGTAACCGGCGCAAAGGCGACAAAGATATGGAAGTGTTTTCCCAGATGATGCTAAGGGAAAAAGAAGAGGCCTATGGAAAACAGACAGACGAACTGGAGAGGATGAGACGACGCCATAGGGGCAGATAGCTACGGGCAAGCGTCGGGGCCGCTCATCGCCTCATCATAACGTCTCTCCGAAAGCAGGGCATCGAAATAGCCTGCGACTTCAAGCGACGTATCCGGGGCGGCCTCGACGTGCCTTTCCAGGAAGGGGTGGTGCCGGACGGCATCCGCGACAAAGGCGCTCCTGTATTCCGTGAAGAGCTTGCGGTCGATGAAGACGTCGCAGTTTCCATAGTAGTAGGGCAGGCGCGTCAGATGGCGTTTGAACACATCGATATAGATGTAGTAATCCAATTTCCTCTTGTCGATGACGATCAGATTGGGGCGGTAGTACTGGATGAAGGTTCGGTTCCGCTTCAGGGCGTTGATGTCCCTCATGGGAAAGAAGAACAGGGAATCCCTTGTGACGATGGCATGTTTTCTGGGATATTTGTTCACGTAGCGCGGGATGAAGTCGTAATCGGACAATCTCAACGTCCGGCCGGCCGTGGTTCTGAACGGAAAGCGTGTCACCGTTTCATAGGACATGCCCTGGGAAGAGCGGGCATAGAGCGCGATGACGATGGGAAACTGGGTGGCGGTGGAGTTGTCATGGAACAGCCCGCTGTCGATCAGGATGCCTTCCTGAAGGCGATAGCAGCGGGCGAATTCCCGCAGCGTGGCGAAATTGGCCCTCTTTATCAGATAGGAAAGGGGGTGGAGGACGCAGACGACATCCGCGCACAGCCTGGCATAAGAGAGCAGAAACGACAGGCCGAGATCTCGCCTGCGCAGGTGGCCATCGACCTCGCCCGGTGCTTGCTTGATCCTGTTGCGGATGTGCGATGTGCGGTCGTTGTAGGGGGGATTGCCGACGATGGCCAGGCGGCAGGATTGCGATATGCCCAGCGGCTCGCGGCCGACATCGGCCAAGGCGTTGCGGTGAAGAATCGTGGCCCTGGGATGCAGGCTTTTCGCTCTGGATACGGCATATGCGTCTATATCTACGCCGATGACCGTTTTTGCGCAGGCATTGCCCAGAAACGACCCATAGCCGCAGGCATTGTCGAGGAGGACGGTGTCTTCACCGAGATGGGGCGCCAGCAGCTCTTCCACGATCCGGACGCATTCCGCGGGGGTATAATAGCTTCCCAAATTGACCCGTTCCCGTTCGGGCAAGTGGCGTTGTTTCATGGCGCGATTCTCAGGGGCCGCCGCCTCATTCCCCCTCCTGCCACCACGCCGTCAGGTCCACGCCATAAAGGGGGTGGCGGGGGTGGTGGGTGATCGCCTTCCAATGGGCCACATTGTCGCGGTTGCGGTGCCAGAGCGGCAGCACATGGCGGCCCCACATCAGCACCCGATCCAGGGCGCGGGCGGCGGCGATCAGCGCGTCTGTGTCTCTGGCGTCGGCCAGGGCGGCGATCAGGGCATCCAGCACCGGATCTTCGATGCCGGCATAGTTGCGGCTGCCCTCGCTGGCGGCGGCCGCGCTGCCCCAGTAGATCCACTGCTCGTTGCCGGGCGAAAGCGACACCCCCCAGCGCCACAGGATGGCGTCGAAATCGAAGGCGGCGATGCGCGCCCGGTATTGGGCCGCGTCCACCGTGCGCAGCTTTGCCTTCACACCCAGGCGTTCCAGATGGGCCAGCCAGGGCAGCATGGTGCGTTCATGGGCCGGATCGGCCAGCAGCAGTTCGAAGGAAAGCGGCGCTCCGTTGCCATCGGTCAGCACGCCATCGGCCAGCGCGAAGCCCGCCTGGCGCAACAGCTTGTGCGCGCGGCGCAGCGCCTGGCGCAGGCTGCCTTCGTCTGCGGTTTGCGGCCAGGCGAAGGGGGCATCGAACAGCGCCGGTTCCAGCCGCTGGCGCCAGGGCTCCAGCAGCGCCAGCTCGCCGCCGCTGGCCGGACCTTGCGCCGCCAGGGGCGAATTGCCGAACAGGCTGATGGTGCGGCGATAGGCGCCGTGGAGCAGGTTGCGATTGGTCCAGGCGAAATCGAACGCCAGCCCCAGCGCCTCGCGCACGCGGCGGTCGTCGAACGGGCGCCGGCGCTGATTCCAGGCCACGGCGAACAGGCCCGACGGGCGGCCATGGGCCACCTCTTCCAGCACGATATCGCCCGCCGCCACCGCCGGGCTTTCATAGCCGGTGGCCCAGCGCAGGGCGTCGTGTTCGAAGGCGAGATCGATGTCGCCGGCCAGGAAGGCCAGATGGGCGACATTGGCATCGCGATACCAGATATATTCCACCTCTTCGAAGTTGAAGCGCCCCTGGCTTTGCGGCAGATGGGCGCCCCAATAATGGGGATCGCGGCGGTAGAGCACGCGCTGGCCGGGCGCGATTTCGGCCACGCGGTAAGGGCCGCTGCCCAGCGGCGGCTCCAGGCTGGTGCGCGCAAAGGGAACGGCGCGGAAATAATCGGCCTGCAACACCGGCATCAGCGCCAGAAGCAGCGGCAGCTCCCAATTGCCCGGGGCCAGGTCGAAACGCACCGTCAGCGCGTCCACGGCCCGGGCCTCGCGCACGCCGGCATAATAGGTGCGGGTGTGGGGTTTGCCGTCTTCCAGCAGGGCGCGGAAGGTGAACAGCACGTCGTCCGCCCCGATCTGGCTGCCATCCTGGAAACGGGCGGCGGGATCGAGATGGAAGACGATGGCGCTGCGATCGGGGGCCAGCTCGATGGCGCGCGCGATCTGGGGATAGAGGGTGAAAGGCTCGTCGGGCGAGCGATACATCAGCCGCTGATAGACCAGATCCAGCCCGGCGGCGGGCGAGCCGAAGACGATGAAGGGATTCATGCTGTCGAAGGTGCCGGTCTGGGCCAGCCGCAGCCTGCCGCCGCGCGCGCCGAACGGGGGGGCGGCGGGATCGGTCCAGGGCAGCGGCGCCTGGATGCCTGCGGGCCAGGCCGCCTGGCCGTGCATGGCGAGCGAGAAGGCAGGCTCTGCCCGCGCCGCGCCCGCCACCGCCAGCAGCGCCAGCAACAGGGCCGGCAGCAGGCGGCAGGGGCGGCGTTGCGGCGCCCGGGCGGGCGGTGTATGCGCTGTCGTGGGCTGGTCGGGAAGCATCGTGTCCGTCGTCTCCACCGCAGTTTATACCGGGATCGATTTCGAAGGCAGCGGCAAGCGGTGGGGGCGGCTTCACCTGCCCCATTCGGTCACGCGCTCGGCCTATGGCGTGGTGCCGGTGCCCATCGCCGTGATCGCCAATGGCAGCGGCCCCACCGTGCTGCTGATGGCCGGCAACCATGGCGACGAATATGAGGGCCAGATCGCGCTGGGCAAGCTGGTGCGCGCGCTGGCGCCGGACGAGGTGGCCGGGCGCATCGTCGTGCTGCCTTCGGCCAATCTGCCCGCCTGCCGGGCCGGCACCAGAACATCGCCGCTGGACGGGGCCAATCTGAACCGCATCTTTCCGGCCGATCCCGCCCGCGGCCCCAGCCACGCCCTGGCCCATTATATCGAGCACGAGCTGATGGCGATGGCCGACATCGCGATGGACCTCCATTCCGGCGGCAGCTCGCTGGATTATCTGCCCTTCGTGGCGGCCACGCTGACCGGCGATGCCGAACGCGACCGCCGCGCCCTGGCGCTGATGCGTGCCTTCGGCGGGCCGTTCGGCCACCTGTGGGCGGACGATGGCGCGGCGGCCACCGCCACCGGCGCGGCCGTTCGCCAGGGCTGCATCGCCATCGGCGGCGAGTTCGGCGGGGCCGGCGTCGTTCTACCGCAACGCCTGGCGGCGGTGGAACGCGGCCTTGCCAATCTGCTGGCGGCGGCCGGCGTGCTGCCGGGCCGAAAGGTGGAGGCGACGGGGCCGATGCGGGCGATGACCAGCGAGGACGAAGCGCTTTATGTCTTCGCGCCCGACGCTGGCGTCTTCGTGCCCTGTGTCGCGCTGGGCTGCGAGGTGGCGCCGGGCGATCCCGCCGGCGCGATTCACAACCTGGAACACCCCGAACGGGCGCCCGTGCCGGTGCATTTCCGCGCCGGCGGGCTGGTGTGCTGCCTGCGCGCCATCGGGCGGGTGGAGCCCGGCGATTGCCTGGCCCATCAGGCGGTCGATACCGCCTGGCCGGAGCTTTAGGTGGTCAATCTGGTGGCGGCCGGCGACGGCCTGGCGGTGCGCCGCGCCTTCCCGCGCGCGGTGCGCGTGGTGGAGCATCTCTGGCTGCCACTGGCCGACGGCACCAGGCTGGCGGCGCGCATGTGGCTGCCCGAAGACGCCGCCGCCCGCCCGGTGCCGGCCATCGTGGAATACATCCCCTATCGCCAGCGCGATTTCACGCTGCCCAGGGACGAGCTGATCCATCCCTTCTTCGCCGGCCACGGCTATGCCGCCATCCGCATCGACACGCGCGGCGCGGGAAACTCGGACGGCCTGCCCATGGACGAATATGTCGCCACCGAGCAGGACGACATGGTGGAGGCGCTGGCCTGGATCGCCCGCCAGCCCTGGTGCAGCGGCCAGGTGGGCATGATCGGCATTTCATGGGGCGGCTTCAGCGCCCTGCAGACCGCCGCCCGCCGCCCGCCGCAGCTGAAGGCCATCGTCGCGCTGTGCGCCAGCGACGACCGTTTCCACGGCGATGTCCATTACATGTCGGGCTGCCTGTTGCGCAACAACCTGGCCTGGGGCGGCCAGGCGCTGGCCTATGCCGCCAGGGCGCCGGACCCGGAGATCGTGGGCGACGGCTGGCGCAGCATGTGGCGCCGCCGCCTGGAAGCGTTGCCATTCGTCACCGCCGAATGGCTGCGCCACCAGCGGCGCGACGCCTATTGGTGCCACGGCTCGGTGGCCGAGGATTTCGGCGCCATCCGCTGCCCGGTCTTCTATGTCAGCGGCTGGGCCGACGGTTACACCGACGCCGGCCTGCGGCTGATGGCGGGCTTGCAGGCGCCGCGCCGCTGCCTGATCGGCCCCTGGGGCCACGGCTATCCCCATCTGGCCCGGCCCGGCCCGGCCATCGGCTTTCTCCAGGAGGCGCTGCGCTGGTGGGACCGCTGGCTGAAGGGGGTCGAAAACGGCATCGAGCGCGAACCCATGCTGCGGCTGTGGCTGCAAGACGACGCCCCGCCCAGGCCGCATCACGAGCACCGGCCCGGGCGCTGGATCGCCGCACCCGCCTGGCCGTGGCCAGGCGCGCCCTCGCTGTCCCTGGGCCTGAAGGCCGGTGGCGGGCGCGGGCGGCTGGTGGCGGGGGCGGGCGCGGGGCGGGCGGAGCTGGCCACGGCGCTGACCGTCGGCATGGCGGCGGGCGAGTGGAATCCTCACGGCATCGGGCCGGAGCTGGCGGGCGACCAGCGCCAGGACGATGCCCGTTCCCTGCTGTTCGACGGCGCGCCGCTGGCGGCGCCGCTGGCCATCGTGGGCGCGCCGCGCCTGCAGCTGACGCTGGCCTGCGACCGCCCGCTTGCCACCCTGGTGGCCCGGCTGCAAAGCGTCGCGCCTTCGGGCGCTTCGGCGAGCGTGACCTGGGGCTGCCTCAACCTGGCGCACCGGCAGGGAAGCGCGGCGCCGCAGCCGTTGCAGCCGGGCCGGCGTTATCGGGTGGAGGTGACGATGAACGCCATCGCCCAGCGCCTGGCCGCCGGCCAGCGCCTGCGCCTGGCCCTGGCCTGTGGCAGCTGGCCGCTGCTGTGGCCGGCGCCGCAGCCGGCGACGCTGGCGCTGGAACTGGCGGATGCGAGGCTGGCGCTGCCGCTCTGCGGGGACGAGGCGGCGGGCGCGCTGGCGGAGTTCGAAGCCCCCGCCATCCCGGCGCCGCCGGCCATCGCCTGGCTGCGCCCCTTCGCCCGGCGGCGCCGCTTCGTGAGCGACCTTGCCAGCGACCGCTGCGAGCTGGTGCTGGAGAAGGACGACGGCGCCTTTCGCATCGAAAGCCACGGCATGGAGATCGACCAGAGCGGATGCGAGCGCCAATCCATCGTGGAAGGCGACCCGCTTTCCAACCGCGGCGAAGCGGCCTGGCGCATCCGCCAGCGGCGCGGCGGCTGGCAGACCGAGGTGGAAGCGAAGACGGTGCTGGCCTGCGAGCGCGACCGTTTCCGCCTGGAAGCCCGGCTGGCGGCGCGCGAGGGCGGCCAGGTGGTGTTCCGCCGCCGCTGGCGCCGCGCCATCCCCCGCGACCTGATGTGACACGTCCCCGCGAGGCGATGTGCCGGGGGCGGGGGGCCTAGGCCTCGGCGTCGTCCAGCCAGACCTCCTCCCAATACATCCAGCCGGTGAAGCCGTGGGGGTGGCCCTTCAGGTTTTTCACCCGCGTGCGGTAGGCGTCGATCCAGTTGGTGAACACCGGGATCACCGAGGCGCCTTCATCGCGCATGATGAGCTGACATTCCCGGTAGATCTCGGCCCGCCTGGCGGCATCGACCGTGCGCCGGCCTTCCAGCACCAGCTGGTCGAAACGCGGGTGGGACCAGAAGCTCTCGTTCCAGGAACCGCCGGTGATATAGGCGATCGACAGCATCTGATCGGCGGTGGGGCGGCCATACCAGGACGATCCGCACCAGGGCGCCTTCATCCACACCGCGCTCCAGTAGCCGTCGGAGGGCACCCGTTTGACGGTGGCGTTGACGCCGGCCTCGTTCATCAGCTCGGCCATGACGATGCTGGCGTTGGCGCCGCCGAAATTGGCGTCCGAGGCGCTGAGCTCGAAGCTGGCATCTGCCATGCCCGCCCGCTTCAGATAGAAGGCGACCTTGTCGGGGTCCCGCTCCAGGGCCTCCACATCGGCGGCGAAGAACGGGTCGTGCTGCGGGATCGGGTGATCGCGCCCCACCGAGCCCAGCCCGCCCCAGGCCAGCTCCAGCATGCGCTCGCGGTCGACGGCGTGCTTCAACGCCAGGCGCACATCGTTGTCGCTGTAGGGCGCGGTGTCGGCGCGCATGGGATAGGTGGGATGGGCCCCGCCCGGCTGGTTCAGGACCGCGGCGTCTTCGGCCTCCGTGACGCTGCCCACCAGCTGCGGATCCAGGCCGGCGATGATGTCGGTTTCGCCCGCCAGCAGGGCATTGACGCGGGTGGTGGCGTCGGGAATGCCGAAGGTTTCGATGGCGTCGATATAGGGCAGGCCGCTGCGGTGGTAGTTGGGATTCCGCTCGAACACGGCGGCGATGCCGGGCTCGAACTCCCTGACCATCCAGGGGCCGGTGCCGATGGCCTGGCCGGCGACATAGCTGGCGCTGTCGGCGCCTTCCGGCTGGGCCGTGAAGTGGTATTCGGTGAGCAGATAGGGGATATCGGCATTGGGCGTCTTCATGTTGAAGACGACATGGCGGGCGCCGTCGGCCACGATGGATTCCACATCGCCCAGATAGGCGTTGGCGGGCGAGCCGCCATCGGGATCCAGATGGCGATTGAAGGAATAGGCCACGTCGGCGGCGGTGAGGCTTTTGCCGTTGTGGAACTCCACCCCGTCCAGCAGCTCGACCCGCCACCTGGTGGCATCGGCGTTGGGCTCCCAGCCGGTGGCCAGATTGCCCACCAGCCCCGTGCCCGGCACGAAATCGATCAGGCGGCTGTAGAGCAGGCCGGCGCGGCCGATATCCACGCCGCCGACGATCAGGGTGGGGTCCAGGGTGTCGGCGGCGCTGCTGCCGGTGAAGGCGGCGCGCAGATAGCCGCCCCGGCGCGGTTCCTGGGCCTGGGCGCGGGCGATGGCGCCTTCGATCAGGCTGGCGGCAGCGGCGGCCGAAAGCCCGAGGCCCGCCAGGCCGGCATGGACATCGCGGCGCGACAGCTTGCCGCGCAGCAGGTCGCGGATCAGAGCATCCTTGCGTTTCATGGTCGTCCTCCCTTCCTCGTCGCGCTCCGGGCGCGATCTTTTGCGGTTATCCGGGCCCCATTCTGGCACGGCGGCAGGGCACAGGCCAAGCCCCCTCAGGCGGAGGGCGGCGGGGCGGGGCGCCCGGCCGGACGGTAGCTTGTGTCGCTGCGCCCGTCGACGAACATGCCGTCGTCGCCGTAATAGCGGCGCTGACCGGCGACCAGGGGGCGGGCGGGGCTGGCCTTCAGCCACAGCCGCAGCAGCAGCCGCTTGCGTTCGGGCTGGGGCCAGTCTTCGAAGGCGGTGCGGGCGTGCAGGGTGGTGTAGTTGTTGATGAAGCTGGCCCAGCCCGGCCGCAGGCGGAAGCGCAGGGCGAGGTCGTCACGCGCGGCGGTGGCGGCGAAGAACCGCAGCGCCTCGGCTTCGGCATCGGTGAGCGGCGCGCCGGTCTCTTCGGCCGCCATCTCGATGAAGGCGCGCAGAAAGACGCAGGAAAGCTTGCCGCCGGCATGGCCGAACACCGGCACCCTGTAGCTGGTGACCGCGCCTTCGCCCGGCGGCTGCTCGCCGAACCAGTGATAGCGGTAGCCGGCGAACAGCGGCGCCAGCAGATCGGGCCGCTGGCGGGCGATTTCGTTGTGGACGGCGATGGAGCTGGCCAGCACGCTGTCGCCGCCCGTTCTGGCCTGGCGGATGCAGAGCAGGCCGACGATGTCGTCGGAATCGGTGTGGAGCGCCAGCTCCTGGGCGCTGCGATAGCCGCGCTCGCGCTGGCCGGGCTGCGAGACGTCCGTGACATGGCCCAGCCGGTCGCCCATGGGGCTTTGCGAGACGCCGCGCCCGAGATGGGCGCCGAAGGCCCAGTAGGCGATGGCGAGGGCGTCCCGGTCCATCTCTTCCACCGGCCAGCCGCGCAGGATGACCAGCCCGCGCCCTTCCATCAGCTCGTGGCGCAGCTCGGCGAGGTCAGCGGCGATCTCCGGCAGCGCCGTATCGGCGCCCGTCAGGGCCTGCAACCCACGCCCGGCGGCGCCGGCCCGCGCCACGCAGGCCCGCAGCGCATCCAGATGGCGTTCTTCCAGATCGAAGGCGACATCGCCGGGGCCGGAAAAATCGCTGCCCTTCCAGGCCGAGGGGTGTTCGACGATGTCCGGGAAGCTCATGGCCCATTCTCCCCATGCGGGGCCAGTATGCACCCCGGCGCCGGGGCGGGCCAGGGCGGCTTCACCCTGCCGGCGCGGCCCGGGCGCGGCGCTGGCCTTCGCCCGCCGCTTCTGGGAGACTGGGCGGCTGGCAGGGCGCGGAGAGGAACGATGGGCGATTATCCCGACTGGACCACCTTCATGGCCACCAGCTTTGCAGCCGGGCGCAGCTTTCCCATGGTGGCACCGGAGACGCCTTCCTTCATGTCGCAGCCGGTGGCGAGGAGCGCCGCCGAACTGGACGGGGCCGATGTGGCGGTGATCGGCGCGCCCTATGTGGCGGCCAGCGGCGGCCTTTATGCCGGCGTGGCGATGGAAGACTGGATCGCCGCGCCCAAGCGGGTGCGGCAGCAATCGGCGCGCTATCCTTCCGGCTATATCCAGGATTTCGACCTGGACCTGTTCGAGCATATCCGCCTGGTGGATTACGGCGACGCGGCGATCCCGCCCCGGGTGATGGCCGAACAGACGCCCGAGCTGATCCTGGAAGCCCAGGCGGCGGTGGAGGCGAAGTGCAACGACGCCATCCGGGCCGGCGCCGTGCCGGTGGTGATCGGCCAGAACAGCCCCTGCGGCAGCTTTGCCATCGCCAAGGCCTGCGCCGAGAACTGCGCCGGCCCGCTGGGCTGTGTCAGCCTGGACACCCATTGGGACGCGCAGCCGCTGGACCGGCTGACCGGCGATCGCCGCATCGCCGGTTCCGCATCGTGGAAGCACAAGATGTTCGAGTTTCTGGACAACATGCACCCGCGCCATCTGGTGGAGATCGGCGAGCGCGGGATGCTGGAAGACAAGGACATCGTGCGCCGCTATCTGAACCAGGGCGCCCGCTTCGTCTCCTCTTGGGAGCTGCGCTCGGGCCTGGGCATCGAGGGGCTGGTGGCCGAGCTGGACCGCGCCTGGAACGGCACCGGCGGCGTTTATGCCCATTTCGACATGGACGTGATCGGCGGGGCCGGGCCGGCACCGGGCGACATTCTGGGCGAGCTGGTGGAGCCGATCGCGCTTAGCGACTATGAGATCATCCGCATCGCCCATGAGATCGGGCGGCGCGGCCTCACCGGCTTCAGCTTCATCTGCATCCCGCCGGGATCGGCCGCCATCTATCGGGTGATCGTCTATGTGATCTGCTATCTGGCGGCCGGCCTGGCCTTGAGAAAGCTGGGGCGCGGCGTCCACATTCCAGCACCGGCCTCGAATTCAGCCGCGAAGGCGGCCAGCCACGGAGCAGCGCCATGATCCCCGCCCTTCCGCCCCGCCCCGAATGCGCCCGCCAGCTGCTGCCGAAGGCCTGCTATCGCTCGCCGGCGTGGTTCGAACGCGAGCATGAGGAACTGTTCAGCCGCTCCTGGGGTTTCGCCTGCGTCGCCCAGGATATCCCCGAGGCGGGCGATTACCGGGCGGTGAAGGTCAACCGCTATGCCATCGTCGTGCTGCGGGCGAAGGATGGCGGCCTGCGCGCCTATCACAACACCTGCCGCCATCGCGGCACCCAGCTGTTCGAGGAAGGCGGCGGCAATTGCCGCCACGGCATCGTCTGCCCCTATCACACCTGGACCTACGCGCCCGAAGACGGCAGCCTGCGCGGCCTGCCCAAGCGGGGGCAAGCCTTCCCCGGCATGAGGCTGGGCGACTGGCCGCTGCACCGGGCGGCGGTGGGCCAGCTGGGCGATCTGATCTTCGTCAACCCCCAGGCGCGGCCGGAGGAGGATTTCGAAACCTGGCTGAGCTCCATGCGCCAGACCCACATGTGGCCCCATTCCCTGACCGCGCTTTCTGAGAAACGGCCGGTGCGCTACGACATTCGGGCCAATTGGAAGGTGTTCTGCGAGAACGCCATGGACGGTTATCACCTCTCCTATCTGCACGACAAGACGCTGAAGGGGCCGGATATCGAGCATCAGGACTGGGACGCGGTGGGCCGCCACTGGGTGTTCATCGCCCATGCCGAGAACGAAAGCCGCAGGAATTCCACCCATGCCCACATTCCCGGCATCGAACCGGCAGAAAGGCATCCGGTGGTGTGGCAGTTCTTCCCCAATTCCGGCGTGCTGGCGACCTCGATCTTCTTCTCCGCCTACAGCATCGTGCCGGTGGGGCCGGAACGCTGCTATCTGGATGTGAGAACCTGGATGGCCCCGCGCGAGGCGGGGGAGACGGAGGCCGCCGATGCGACCCGCGAACGCCCGTCGGGCACATCGGGCCACGGCCCGATCATGAAGGATGGCAGGCGCTATATCTCGCTGGACACGGTGGCGGGCCACCCCATGCAATCGCTGGATTTCCAGATCGAGGACATGTGGGTGTGCGAACAGCAGCAAAAGGCGCTGGCCACGCCGGCGATGAAGGTGGGGCCGCTGGCCCAGCGTGGCGAAACCTCGCTGACCTTCTTCCAGGCCAACATCCTCGCCCATATGCCCCTGCAAGGTGAGGCGGGCGGCGGCTGAAGAGAAGGATGAGGCCGGTTCCTTCGGTGGCGAGTGAAAGCATGGCCCATATCGTTCCTTCCGACCTTGCCTTGTGCCCGCCGTCCGGTGGCCATGGCGGCGAGATCGCCACCCTCAAACAGCTCAAAGAGGGCCTGGGCCCCAGCTTCACAATCTATCACGGCGTCCACTGGTCCTGCGCCGCCGCCGACCGGACGACATTCGGCGAAATCGACTTCGTTGTCGTCAATCGCTCCGGCAGGATCCTGGTGATAGAGCAGAAGAACGGGCCGCTGGTCGAAACCGTGAACGGCCTGGAGAAACGCTATGCAGACGGTGGCAAGAACGTGGTTCGCCAGATTCGCCGCAGCGTCGATTCGATCAAGGGAAAATTCCGAAACTTGCACCCGGACCAAGGCCGTCTGGAGGTCGATTATCTGTTCTATTGCCCCGATTACCGCGTGATCGATCTCAACGCAGCAGGCCTGGATCGGGACCGCATCGTCGATGCCCCCAGACGGACGCAGCTGGCCGCGATCGTCGCCGCCATCCTGGGTGAAGGGGGTGGGAACGGTGCCGGGATGGCCACTGTCGTCCAGGAATTTTTCGCGCAGACTTTCCGAATCGTGCCCGACGTTCATGCCCATGCCGATGCGCAGGAGCGTTCGTTCAGCCGGGCCAACGCCATGCTGTGCGATCTGATCGAGAATATCGAGATGTCGCCGTTGAAGCTGCATATCAAAGGCACAGCCGGCTGTGGCAAGACGGGCATCGCCATGCACTTCTACCAACGCGCCCTGAAGACCGGTAAACGGCCGTTGCTGGTCTGTTTCAACCGGTCCTTGCGCGACAACATGGCGAGCGCGGCCCCGAAAGGCGGTCTCGTTCAGACCTTCCATGGCCTGTGCGCAACCTTCCTGGAAAGCCGCGACATCCGCCTGGACTATGCCCAGGTGCGAACCGATCCGGATTTCTGGCACAAGGTGCAGGAACGCGTGATCGAACAGGATGTGCCCCCGGACTGGACGTTCGACAGCCTGGTGATCGACGAAGCCCAGGATTTCTCCCCCGACTGGTTTCAGATCTTGACGCTTTTCCTTGCCGACAAGCATGACACCCTGTGGCTGGAAGATACGACCCAGAACATTCGTCAGACCCAACCTGGCGACGATGCCGGATTCGTCGGCTATCGCGTGCGGGAGAATTACCGCTCGCCCCGCTCGATCGCGCGGGCGATCCGCTCGGTCCTGCCCCGTTTCGAGTTCGAATGCGCAAGCGACTTGCCGGGCCTTGGGGTCGGTCTCGCCTGCTATCGCGACGCGGCCGAGCAGCTGAGATTGGCAGCAAAGATCGTGACCGAACTCGTCCAGAACGGTTTTCGCCACGACGCTATCGCCCTGCTGACGATGCGCAGCCATCGGGAATCCGCGCTAAGCGGCCTCGACAAGCTGGGTGTTTTCACGTTACGGCGCTTCACCGGAAGGTACGATGGCGCTGGAAACCAAATCATGTCCGCAGGCCAGATCCTGTTCGATAGCCTGGGCCGTTTCAAAGGTCAGCAGGCCGCCGCCGTCGTGCTGTGCGATGTCGATCCGGAACCGGAGCGTTTCGAACGTTGGGAACGGCTGCTTTACTGCGGCATGACGCGCGCCACGCTGCGGCTCGAACTGCTGGTGAACGGGCACAATCCGCACCCGGTCTGCGACGCCCTGCGCCGGGCCGCCAAGGATTAGAGCCGGGCCGCCAGTTGGCGCGCTTCGAAGAAGGCCATGGCGGCGGTGCGGGCGGCGACGGCATCGCCGATGCTGTGGCAGGCGATGGCCTCGTCGCCGGCCAGTTCGCGGGCCAGGCGATCGTCCGCCGTGTTGGTGGTGGCGAGCACCAGGCTGTCGAAGGCGCGCTCCTCGCTGTCGCCGGTATAGAGGTTGACGATGGTGGCGCTGGCACCGTTCCATGCCGCCAGCCCGTGGCCGCAGATCACCTCCACCCCCAGCTTCCAGAAGCGTTCGCGGGTGGTATCGCCGGTCTGGGAATAATCGAGTTGGGCGGCGGGCTTTTCGGCCGCCGTCACCACCGTCACCTGGTGGCGCTGTTGCGCCAGGTGCAGCGCCGTACCGGAGGCGGGCCACCAGCCGTTGATATCGTCCAGCAGCAGCACCCGGGCGCCGGGCACGACATCGCCTTCCAGCACGTCGTGGACGGTGCAGACATCGTCGCGCCGGGCCCCCGGCAGGGCATCGCGATGGGGGAAGGCGCGCTGGAAGCCGCTGCGGGTGGGGCGCGAGCCGGTGGCCAGCACCACCGCATCGGCGCCGCTGGCGCGGATATCGGCGGCCGTCAATTCGCGGCCCAGCTCCACCCGCACCTGCAGCCGTTGCAGCTGGCTGGCATACCAGGTCAGCAACTCGCCGATCTCGCCCCGTTCGGGCTGGCCGGCGGCGAGGCGGAACTGGCCCCCCAGCTCGCGGCCGCGCTCCACCAGGGTGACGCGGTGGCCGCGTTCGGCAGCCGCGCGCGCCGTCTCCAGGCCGGCGGGGCCGCCGCCCACCACCAGCAGGCGGCGCGGCCGTTCGGCCGGGGCCGGAGTATCGCCACCCCATGCGCTTTCGCGTCCCACCACGGGGTTGACGAGGCAGGAGATGTGGTAATCGCGCATGCGCCGCCCGAGGCAGAGCTGATTGCAGGAGATGCAGGGGCGGATATCGCCCGCCCGTCCGGCGCGCGCCTTGTTCGCCAGATGGGGATCGGCGATCTGGCCGCGCACGATGGAAACCAGATCGCACTGGCCGGCGGCGATGGCGGCCTCGGCCCGGGCCGGCGTCTTCACCCGCGCCTCGGCGGTCACCAGGGCGTGCCGCACCGCGCGCTTGATCTCGGCCGCATCGGCGGGGCCCAGCGGCGCGGGATAGTGGAAGCTGGGCACGATCTTCGAGAAGCGGTTGAGATAGCTTCCCGTGCCACAGGAGAAATAATCGGCCAGACCGCGCCAGTCGAGCCAGGCGAAGATTTCCTGTTTGTCGGCCATGGCGAGGCCGCCGGGATAGGGTTCGGCCCCGGAGACCGTCATGCCGACGATGAAATCGGCCCCGCAGGCCTTGCGGATGCCCTCCACGATGCGGGTGGCGAAGCGCAGGCGGTTTTCCAGGCTGCCGCCCCAGCGGTCGTCGCGCCGGTTGGCCAGCGGCGACCAGAACTGATCGATCAGGCAGGAATAGCCGGCGAACAGGTCGACGCCGTCGAAGCCGCTCTTTCGGTCCCGCACCGCCTGGGCGACGAAGGCTTCGATCAGCTCCTCGATCTCAGCCTCGCTCATGGCGTGGCTGCCCCAGGGGTCGTGAAAGCTCACCTGGCCCGAGGGCGACCAGTAGGGCTGCCAGGAGTTGTCCTGATCGCCATGGGCGCCGACATGGTAGATCTGGTGGCACATCACGCTGCCATGGCGGTGGCATTCGTCGGTGATGCGGCGGAAATGGGGGATGGTCGCGTCGTCGGCCAGAAGGTTGCCGCGGGTCAGGATGGCGCTAGGATGCGGCGGCGTGGGTTCCACCACGATCATCGCCGCCCCGCCCCTGGCTCTTTCACGGTAATAGCCGAAATGGCGCTCTAAGGGCAGGCCGCCTTCCGACATGTTAGCGGTATGGGCCCCGAAGACGATGCGGCATTTCAGCGTGTGGCCGCGCAGCGTCAGCGGCGAGAAAAGGTGGGGAAAGCTGACGCCCCCGGCGGGCACGGGCGTCTGCGGTGCGGCCATGGCGCGATGCTCCCGCTCTGTGGCGGCAAGCTTACGCCCCAGCGCCTCGCAGGCAAGCGGATGGACGGGAGCGGCGGCACGCGCCATCATGGCCGCCCGCCTTCACAACGCTGGAGCGAGCCATGCCGGACGAACGGGCGCCGCAGTGCGCCGTGGCCCGCCTTCCCGGCCATGCGCCGGCCGGGGCCATCGTCGCCGCCCTGCGCCGGGACGGGGCCGCCATCGTAGAGGGTTTCGCCCCGGCCCCCACCGCCCGGCAGGCGCTGGCCGATCTGCGCGGGCCGTTCGATGCCGTCGGGCGTTCCACCGAGGACGATTTCAACGGCTATGCCACCCTGCGCGTCAACAGCGTGCTGGATATCTCGCCCGCCGCGGTAGAGCTGGTGGGCCACCGCCCCACCATGGCGGTGCTGGATGCCATCCTGCTGCCCCACTGCCAGGCCTATCTGGTGGGAAGCTGCACGGCGATCGAGATCCATCCCGGCGAAGACGCCCAGGTGCTGCACCGCGACGACACCATCTATCCCATCCATGTGCCGGGGATGGAGCTGCAGGTTTCCGTCATGTGGGCGCTGAACGATTTCACGGCGGAAAACGGCGCCACGCGGCTGGTGCCGGGAAGCCATCTGTGGACCTGCCATCGCCAGCCCGCCCAGGGCGACGAGACGGTGCAGGCGCCGATGGCGGCCGGTTCGGCGCTGTTCTATCTGGGCTCCACCTGGCATGGCGGCGGTGCCAACCGCGCAGCGGCGCCCCGTGCCGGCCTCATCAACACCTATTGTCTGGGCTGGCTGCGCCAGGAGGTGAACCACATTCTTTCGGTGCCGCGCGCCATCGCCGCCCGCCTGCCCGAACATGTGCAGCGGCTGATGGGCTATGCCGTCTATCGCGGCGGGGAAGGCGGCCTGGGCTATTACCCCAGCGACGGCGGGCGGGTGCCTCTGCAGGACATGAAGGGCGGCTGGATGTGGGGCTGGCAGGACGATTGAAGGTTCCGGCCCTCATGCCCGCAGCGCCCGCGCCACGGCAGGTCAGGTGAGCGAATCGCGCGCCAGGGGGCAGGTGGAACAGTGGATGCCGCCGCCGTTCAGCTGCACCTTGTCGTAATCGATCTCGATCACCTCCACGTTCAGCGCCGCCAGCCGGTCGGCCGTGCGGTTCGACAGCCCGCGCGGCATGACGACGCGGCCGGGCGCCACCGCCAGGCAGTTCACCACCCAGTGGTTGTCGCGGTCCGAAATCTCCACCGTGCGGATGCCCAGCGCCTTCAACCTTTCCAGAAAGACATAGGGCAGCTTGTCGGCATCGACGATCGCCAGGTCCCGGTCGATCATGGTCAGCGCGCCATCGATGTGGATCGCATAGCCGGTCATATCGACGCAGATCGTCTCCACCCCCTGCACCCGCAGCACCTCGGCGATCTGGCGGATGCCTTCGTCGTTGACGCAGATGGAACGGCCGATGGCCACCGTCTCGCTGTTGAGCCAGGCGAAGCTGCCGCCCTCCGCCAGGGCGGTGCCGTGCAGGGTGCGCAGGATGGGCATGCCAAGGCGGGCGAGGGTGCGGCTGACATGGGCCTCTTCGCCGCGCCTGATGCGCCTTGCCAGCCGGGCGACGATGGCCCCGCCCTTGACCGCGAAGGACGAATCGCGGGTATAGACCGATTTGATGCCGTCGGCTTCGATGCTGTCCAGGAACACCACCTCTACGCCCTCGCGGCGCAGCACCTCCACCAGGCTGTCGTGCTGGGCGCGGAACTCGTCCCAGTCGGGCACGGTGTCGGATTGGAAATACCAGCCCTGCTCCAGATCGCCATAGGAGCCGATCTCCTCGATGCGCCGGGCCGGATCCACGATCTCCATCTCCGGGCCCGGGCGGTGCATCAGGCACAGCCGCAGCCTGCCGACATCGTTGTCGCAGCCCCATGGCCGCCCCCATACGGCGGTCTGCTGGTCGGCGCTTTCGAAGCCCGGCTCCGGATGGGAGCCGAACAGCTTGATGGTCTGTCCATAGATGCCGGTCATGGTCTCTCCTTGTCGCGGCCCGCTTCCTGTCGCCCCCGCGTCACAGGGCGCCGTAGATGGCGTCGATCATGCGGGCATGGCGCGGCGCGTCGTCTTCGAAGCCCAGCATGCGGTTCATGACATAGGCCACGCCCAGCCCGGCATCGGGATCGGCAAAGGCGAAGGCGCCGCCCCAGCCGCTGTGGCCGAACGCCGCCCGGTTGGGCCCCAGCTGGCTTTCCGGCCCGCCCAGGCGGAAACCGGCACCGAAGCGGGTGTGCAGGTTCATGGACGCATCCGGGCCGTCATAGCGTTCGGCCGTGGCGGCGGCCAGCCCGGCGGGCGAGATCAGCTCGCCCCCGCCGGCGGCCAGGATGCCGTAGAGCTTCGCCAGCGCCAGGGCGCCGGCATGGAGGTTGCCGGCAGGAATCTGGGCCGCGCGCCAGGCGCGCCGGTTGGGCGTGGTGGGGGAGACCTCCGGGTTTTTCATGGCCTGGTCGTGGCCGGTCGCCTCCAGCTCCTTCAGCCAGTCGTCGCAGCCGGGGGCGGCCACGATGTCGGCGGCGCGGGAATCCTCCCCGGCGGGCAGGCCCAGGAAGAGATCGAGGCCGGCCGGGGCGGCGATCTCTTCGGCCACGAAGCGCCCGGGCATGCGCCCATCGGCCCGGCGCAGCGCCTCGCCGGCCAGATGGCCGAAGGACAGGGCGTGATAGATGCAGTGGCGCCCGGGCGGCCACAGCGGCGCCATGGCGGCGAAGGCGTCCACATAGGGAAACCAGTCATAGACGCCCTGGAGGTCCATCGCCGTCTCCAGCCCGTTGAGGCCGGCCCGGTGCGACATGACCAGATCGAGGGCGATGTCCCCCTTGCCGGCGGCCGCGAATTGGGGCCAGACGGCGGCCACAGGCGCCCGATAGCCGAGCTGGCCGCGTTCCACCGCCATGGCGACGGCCAGGGCCGTCACACCCTTGGTCACCGACCACACATTGACCAGGGTGTCCTCGCGCCAGGGGCGCAGGCGGCCGGCATCGGCGAAGCCGGCCTGGAGATCGACCACGATCTCGCCCTCCCGCACCACCGCCAGGGCACAGCCCAGATCCAGGCCCGCCGCCAGATTGGCCGCCAGCGCCTGGCGGCAGGCGGCAAAGCGGGTGTGGGTCCAGCCGCGAACCTCCATCGTCCTCCTCCTCGCAGCGCCGCGCACGGGCGCAGGATGCCATCGCGGCGCCATCATTCCATCGCGCCCGCCCCTGTGGTCAAGTGCCGGGGCAGCATGGCCCAGAAGATCGACAGCAGCGGCGGCACGGCCCCACCCGGCGCCAGGGACGAGCGCATCGGGCTGCGCGCGGTGGCGACCGTGTTCTGCGCCACCGCCTGCACGGCCATGTATGCCTTCACCTGGAACGCGGTCACCGTGGCGCTGCCCCATATGCAGGGCACCTTTTCGGCCACCACCGACCAGATCGCCTGGGTGGTGATCGCCTATGTCATCGGCTCTTCGGTGGTGACCGGCTGCGTCGGCTGGCTGTCGGCCCGGCTGGGGCGCAAGCGTCTGTTCCTGCTTTCGATCGCGGGCTTCGTCGTCACCCTGGTGGGCTGCGGCATGGCGACCGAGCTGTGGGAGGAGGTGTTCTGGCGCTTTGCCCAGGGCGTGGTGGCGGCGCCGATGATCCCCATCGGCCAGTCCATCGCCGTCGCCGCCTTTCCGCGCTCCCGCCACAGCCAGGCGACCAGCCTGTGGGCGCTGGGGTTCGTCACCGCCAATGTGGTGGCGCCGGTGGTGGGCGGCATCCTGATCGAGGACTGGGGCTGGCCGTGGATTTTCTACTTCGCCATCCCCGCCGGCATCGTCGGCTTTGCGATGACCTGGTTCCTGGTGCCCTGGACCGAGCCGGAGAAGGCGCCACTGGACTGGCTGGGCTTTACCAGCCTGGTGGTGGGCATCGGCGTCCTGCAGCTGATGCTGGCCCGGGGCGAGCGGCTGGGCTGGTTCACCTCCGGCGAAATCGTGATCGAGGCCACCGTGGCCGCCGTGGCGCTTTATGTCTTCGTCGTCCACACCGTCACCGGGCGCGACACCTTCATCGACGGGCGCCTGTTCCTGAACCGCAACTTCGCCCTGGGCCAGGGCTTCATCTTTCTGATCGGGGCGATGATGTTCCTGCCGCTGATCCTGCTGCCGCTGCAATTGCAGCAGGTGGGCGGCTATCCGCCGCTGGAAACCGGCTATCTGATGCTGCCGCGCGGCATCGGCTCGATCATCGGCCTCGTCATCATGAGCCAGCTGCGCGAGCGGGTCGACCCGCGCCCGCTGCTGGTTCTGGGCATTCTGGGCATCGCCTGGCCGGCCTGGGAGATGGGGCACTGGACGGCCGCCCTGCGCCCCTGGGATGTGACCTGGACCACCTTCATCCAGGGGCTGGCGGCGGGCTTCGTGTGGGCACCGCTCAACAGCCTTACGCTGTCGCGGCTGGAACGGCGGGTGCAGGACCAGGGCTTCGCGCTGTTCTATCTCAACTTCGACATCGGCTATGCCATCGGCACGGCGGCGGTGATCGGCGTGCAGGTGCGCAGCAGCCAGATCAACCACGCCGAGCTCAGCGCCTTCGTCACCCCCTTCAACGAGCTGCTGCGCCATCCCGGCCTGGCCGGGGTGTGGGATATCGCCAGCGCCCCCGGCCTGGCCGCCCTGCAAGACGAGATCGGCCGCCAGGCGACCATGATCGGCTACAACAACGCCTTCATGGCGATCGCCGTGGTGATGGCGCTGCTGCTGCCCTTCGTCGTCTGTTTTCGCCACCCGCGCCGCGTGCCGCTGCCCAACGACTGACACTGGCCAATGACTGACACTGGCCAATGACCGACGCTGGCCGGCGCTGCCCGGCTGTGCCAGCATGGGCCGGCGCGCCAGAGGCCGGGGGGATACCGAGGAATCATGCGCTACCAGGCACCGCAGACTCTGGAAGCCGCCGTCGCCCTGCTGCAGGAGGCAGGCGCGGGCGCGAAGGTGCTGGCCGGCGGCACCGATCTGCTGGTGCAGCTGCGCGCCGGCGCCATCGCGCCCGAACTGGCGGTGGACATCAAACGCATCCCCGGCATGGACGACATCGCTGCCGGGCCGGACGGCTTTCGCATCGGCGCGGCGGTGCCTGCCGCCCGGATCGGCGCCCATGCCGGGCTGGCCGCCGCCTGGCCGGGGGTGGTGGAAGCCATCTGCCTGATCGGTTCGGACCAGATCCAGGGCCGCGCCACGGCCATCGGCAATCTGTGCAACGCCTCGCCGGCGGCCGACGCCGTGCCGGCGCTGATCGCCGCCGGCGCCACGGCGCGCATCGTCGGCCCGCGCCGCGCCGGGCCAGAGGAGGGCGGCGCGGGGCAGCTGCCAGAGCGCCACCTGCCGGTGGAACGGGTGGCGCAAGGGCCGGGGCAGACCGTGCTGGCCACGGGCGAGCTGGTCGCCTCGCTGGCCCTGCTGCCGCCGGCGCCGCGTTCGGGCGATGCCTATCTGCGCTTCATCCCCCGCAGCGAGATGGATATCGCCGTCGCCGGCGCCGCCATCGCCCTGACGCTGGACAGCGACGGCCGCTGCGCCGCCGCCCGGGTTGTGCTGGGGGCGGTGGCCCCGCGCGCGCTGGTGGTGAAAGAGGCCGCCGCCGCGCTGATCGGCAGCCGGCTGGAGGAGGCGGCGCTGCGCGAGATGGCCGCGGCGGCGGCCGCCGCCTGCCGCCCCATCGACGACAAACGCGGCACGGCCGCCTATCGCACCCGGGTGGCGGGCGTGCTGGCGCGCCGGGCCGCCACCATCGCCAAGGCCCGCGCGGAGGCAAGAGCATGAGCCGCATCCACGTCACCACCACCGTCAACGGCGATGAGGCGGAGTTTCTGTGCGAAGGCGAAGAGACGCTGCTGGACGCCCTGCGCGACCGCCTGGGGCTGACCGGCAGCAAGGAAGGCTGCGCCTCTGGCGATTGCGGCGCCTGTTCGGTGATGCTGGACGGGCGCCTGGTCTGCTCCTGCCTGGTGCTGGCCGCCGAGGCCGAAGGCCGCCGGGTGGAAACCGTCGAGGGCATGGCCAGGGGCGATTCGCTCCACCCGCTGCAACGGCGCTTTCTGGAGTTCGGCGCCCTGCAATGCGGCGTCTGCACGCCGGGCTTCCTGATCGCCGCCCGGGCGCTGCTGGAGAGAAACCCCAACCCCGGCGAAAGCGAGGTGCGCTACGGTCTGGCGGGCAATCTGTGCCGCTGCACCGGATACGACAAGATCGTGCGCGCGGTGATGGCGGCCGCCGCCGACATGAGGGCAGAGACATGACGCCCACGCCGCCATGCCAGCGACAGGACGGGACACCATGACCTTCGACTTCGAGCCCAGAACCGATTTCGCGTGGGTGGGCAGCCGCCCCGTGCGCCCCGACGGCACCGACAAGGTGACGGGCCGGGCGCTGTTCGGCGCCGATATCGCCAGGCCGGGCATGTTGACCGGCCTGGTGCTGAGAAGCCCCCACCCCCATGCCCGCATCGTCGCCATCGACACCGCCAGGGCCGAGGCGCTGGCCGGCGTCAAGGCGGTGGTGACCGGGGCCGATTTTCCCTCGCTGGCCCCGGACGAGACCGCCCAGACCGAAGGCGAGGAAAACCTGTGGGATGTGGCCCGCAACGTCATGGCCCGCGACAAGGCGCTGTACGAAGGCCATGCCGTGGCCGCCGTGGCCGCCACCTCGCCCGCCATCGCGCGCCGCGCGCTGCAGGCGATCGAGGTCGCCTGGGAACCGCTGCCCCATGTCACCGATGTGGATGCGGCCATGGCCCCGGACGCGCCGCTGCTCCACGACGACCTTTTCACCGCCGGCCTGGACGAAAAGCCGGCCCGGCCCTCCAATGTGGCCGAATACACCAGGATCGCCACGGGCGACTGCCAGGCCGGCTTCGCTGCCGCCGCCGTGATCGTCGAGCGGGAGTTTCGCACCGAAGCGGTGCATCAGGGCTATATCGAGCCCCATGCCTGCCTCGCCAGCGTCGCGCCGGACGGACAGGCAGAGCTGTGGTGCTGCACCCAGGGCCATTTCGGCGTGCGCAGCATGTGCGCCGCCATCCTGGGGATGGAGCTTTCGGCCCTGCGCGTCACGCCCTCGGAGATCGGCGGCGGCTTCGGCGGCAAAACCACCGTTTTCCTGGAGCCGGTGGCGCTGGCGCTGGCCAGGAAGGCCGGCCGCCCGGTGAAGATGACCATGAGCCGCGAAGAGGTCTTCCGCGCCTCCGGCCCCACCTCGTCCACCAGCATTTCGCTGAAGATCGGCGCCAGCAGAGAGGGCAAAATCACCGCCTGCCAGGGCAGCTTCCGCTATCAGGGCGGCGCCTTTCCCGGCTCGCCGGTGAGCTATGGCGCCGTCTGCGGCATGGCGCCCTACGATTGCGGCCATGTCACGCTCCACTGCTACGATGTGGTGGTGAATCGGCCCAAGGCGGCGGCCTATCGGGCACCGGGCGCGCCGATGGCCGCCTTCGCCGTGGAATCGGTGCTGGACGAGATCGCCGCCCGGCTGGGGATGGACCCCATCGAGCTGCGGCTGAACAACGCCGTCCGCCAGGGCAAGGCGTCGATCTACGGCCCCACCTTCGGTCCCATCGGCTTCGTGGAATGTCTGCGCCAGGCGCAGCGGCGCATCGCCGACGCCCCGCCCGTCGGCCCCCATCGGGGGCGCGGCGTCGCCGCCGGCTTCTGGCCCAATTACGGCGGCGCGACCAGCGTCACCCTCAACGTCAACGCCGACGGCACGGTGCTGCTGTCGCTGGGCACGCCCGATATCGGCGGCAGCCGCGCCAGCATGTGCCTGATGGCCGCCGAAGAGCTGGGCATCCCCTATCGCCGGGTGAACGCCATCGTCGCCGACACCGGCGCGCTGGGCCACAACGACACCACCGGCGGCAGCCGCGTCACCCATTCGGCCGGCATGGCCACCATCCAGGCGGCGCGCCAGGTGGTGGCCGCCATGAAGGAACGCGCCGCCCGCCTGTGGGGCATCGAGGCCGAAGCGGTGGTCTGGGAAGGGGGCCGCCTGCGCCCCTCCGGCGCCAATGCCGGCCACCACAGCCCGCTTTCCTTCACTGAGATGGCGGCGCTGGCCTCCAGAACCGGCGGCCCCATCGCCGGCCATGCCGAAATCCAGGCCGAAGGCGCCGGCGCCAGCTTCGCCGTCCATGTGGCCGATATCGAGGTCGATCCCGAAACCGGCGCCACCAGGGTGCTGCGCTATCTGGCGGTGCAGGACGCCGGCAAGGCGATCCACCCCGATTATGTCGAAGGCCAGTATCAGGGCGGCGCCGCCCAGGGAATCGGCTGGGCGCTGAACGAGGAATACATCTATGGCGACGATGGCAGGCTTCAGAACCCCGGCTTTCTGGATTACCGCATGCCGGTCTGCTCCGACCTGCCGCCCATCGACACCGTCATCGTCGAGGTGCCCAATCCGGGCCATCCCTATGGCGTGCGCGGCGTCGGCGAAACGCCCATCGTGCCACCGCTGGCGGCGGTGGCCAACGCCGTCTCGCGGGCCATCGGCGTGCGCATGACCAGGGTGCCGATGTCGCCGCCCACCGTTCTGGCGGCCATCGAAACGCGCGAGCGGGCGGAGCGGGCGAAGGCGGCATGAGCGCGGCGGGCGCGGTCGAGGTGCGGCTCCCCGCCAGCCTGCGCGCCCTGGCCGGCGGCCGCGCCAGCTTCCCCATCGCCACGCCCACGCCCACGGTGGCGGTTCTGTTGCAGCGGCTGGGCGAAACCTATCCCGAACTGGCCCCGGTGCTGGCCCGCGGCGTCGCTGTCGCCATCGACGGCCAGCTCTACCGCGACGCCTGGCTGCAACCGATTCCCGCCGGCGCCGAAATCTACCTCATGCCCCGCGTGGCGGGGGGTTAGAAAGCCTGTTCAAGCGCCTGGACATGGGTGAAGTTGAAGGCGGCGCCCGCTTCCCTGGCCATGGCGGCGTGATAGAGGTCGAGATCGGTGGTCAGCAGCGGCCGCGCCTTCGATATGGCTTCCAGCAGCACGACATCGGCCAGCCCCAGCCGCAGAAAGGCGCGGTTGCGGACGGCATCGGCGCTCGCCACCACGATTTCCTCGCTCTCCTCGACGATGAGGCGCAGCGCGGCGAGGAAGCGGTGGTCATGGTGGGATTCGAGCAGGTTGGAGGCTTCGGTCAGCGTGTTGGGCGTCACCAGCACCCGGTCCAGCGCGGCGACGATTCCCATCAGGCGGTCGTCATCCTCCGGCACGAAGCTCCGCGCCCGGCGATGGCGCCCGACCTGGCCCCGGTCCACCGCACCGACGGCGAGCAGCACCGGCAGGTTGCTGTCGATGAACGCCTCGGCGGCGGGCATGGGCCGCTATGCCGCTGGGTCGCGATGGGTCAGGGACAGAACCTTGCCGCTGCCGTCGATGCGGACCACCTTGAACGAGCGCCTGTTCCATTCGGGCATCTCGTTGGACGAAAGCGCCTTCATGGCGTCCGCGACTCCCTTCACCCGATCCCACGGGCGCGTGAAGCCGACGGTGACTTTCCAGACATCCGCCTCGGCTTCGAGCATCACCTCTTCCAGGCCGATGTTCTCGAGGCCCTCGCCTTCGAACAGGTAGGCGACATGGTCCTTGGCCGTTTTCACGGCGTCTCTCACGTCCATGGCGCGCCGCCTCCGCGCCCGTCCACAAGCACGCACCGCCTCGCCGCTTCGTAGAGACCGTTTCGTCGCAGCAGGCTTTCCAGCGTCGGGGCGATGCGGGGGTTGGTCCTGACCATCGTCCTGCTCTTTCTCGCGGCACCGTCCAGGCGCCGCTTTTCAATATAGTGCGGCCGGGCCGCGCCCGCTATTCCTCGCGCTCTTCCGCCCGGCCCAGGCCGCCACCGGCGGGGAGTTCCAGGATCAGGCGGTCGCCGGCGGGCACGATCTGGCGGCCTTTGCCTTTCAGGCGGGCGCCGCTGGCCAGGCGGATGCTGCCCGCCGCGCCGGGGCCGCCGCCGGCCCGGCCCCGCGCCGGGTGGTGGATGCGGTCGAACAGCGCCAGCACGGCAAAGGGCCGGCCTTCGGCATGGGCGATCTCGATCGCCTGGCCGTCGCCGCCGCGCCAGCGCCCCTGCCCGCCGCTGCCGGGCAGAAGCTCCTTTCTGGTGAAGATCAGGGGCGCGATCTGCTCGGTGATCTCCACCGGCGTGCTCCGCACCCCGGAGGGAAAGGCGGTGGCGTCCAGCCCGTCGCGCCCGGGCCTGGCGCCGGTGCCGCCGGAATGGAACACGGTGACGGAGAAACGCTCGCCCGGGGCGTGGTTGCCGGCATCGCCGCCCATGAGCGACATCAGCGACGGGTTCCACAGGCTGGAGCTGCCCTCGGCCGGCACCGCCACCCCGGCCTGGGCGAGGCAGCCCAGCACCACATCGGGCAGCATCTGGCCGGTGACATGGCGCACGGCCACGGCCGCCGGGCGCGGCGCGTTCAGGATCGAGCCCGCCGGCGCGGTGACGCGGATGGGCGCCAGCGAGCCGGCATTGTTGGGCACGCGCCCGCCCACCACCGAACGCACGCCAAAGCTGGCATAGGCCTGGGTGTAGGAAAGCGGCACATTGATGCCATGGGCCGAAAGGCCGGAACTGCCGGCGAAATCGACCCGGATGGCGCCGGCGGCCACCGTCAGCCGCGCCTGGATGACGATGGGCCGGTCATAGCCGTCCACGGTCATGGCGTGGCTCCAGCTGCCTTCGGGCAGGCGGCGGATCTCCTCCTCCATGGCGTGGCGCGAGGCGGCGACGATATGTTCGGCGGCTTCGTCCAGGCCGGAAAGGCCGAACTCGTCCATGATCTCGGCCAGGCGGCGGCAGCCGATATCGTTGCTGGCCGCCAGGGCGTGCAGATCGCCCATCACCTGCATCGGCTCGCGCACATTGGCGGCGACGATCTCGAACAGGCTGTCATTGGCCCGCCCGGCGTCGAACAGCCGCATGATGGGCACCGTCAGCCCTTCCTCGAACACCTCGCCGGCATCGGGGCTGAAACCGATGCCGCCGATATCGACCACATGGGCGGTGGAGGCGAACAGCGCCACCGGCCGCTGCCCACCGGCGCCGCCAGCACCATCGGGGCGGAAACAGGGGGTGACGACGGTGAAATCGAACAGATGGCCGGTGCCCTGCCAGGGGTCGTTGGTGACGTAATGGTCGCCGGGCTTCATGGCCCGGGGCGGAAAGCGTTCCAGGAAATGGCCCACCGAGACCGCCATGGCGTTGACATGGCCCGGCGTGCCGGTGACCGCCTGGGCCAGCATCCGCCCTTCGAGATCGAAGACGCCGGCCGAAAGATCGCCCGCCTCGCGCACGCTGGTGGAAAAAGCGGTGCGGACGATGGCCGTGGCCTGTTCCTCGACGATGGCGATCAGCCGGTCCCACAGCACCTGGCGGGCGACGCCGGAAAGGCCGGCGGCCCGGCCAGGGCGCGCCTCTTCGCCCGCCGGGCGGGTGAGCAGCAGATGGCCGGCGCCATCCGCCTCCGCCCGCCAGCCGGGCGGGACGACGGTGGTGGTCTGCGCCTCTTCGATCGCCGCCGGGCCGACCACGCCTGCCCCGGCCGCCAGCGCGCCGCGCCGCCAGAGCGCCGCCTCCAGCCTGCCGCCATGGCCGGGAAAGGCGACGGCGCGGCGGCGCGCTCCCCCCCCGGGCGCGTCGTCGCCGGCGGCGAGCGCCAGCGGCCCGTCCCGCGCCACCTCGGCCCAGGCGGTGACCGACCAGGTCAGCACCTCCACCTCCAGCCCCGGCACGGTGCGGGCGAACTGGCGGCGATAGGCGTCTTCGAACGCCCGGCGAAGGGCGCGAATGGCCGCGTCGCCATCTTCCGCCAGCGCGGCGGCGGGCAGATCGACCTTCACCTCGTGGCCCTGGCCCTGATAGCGCGCCCAGGCGTGGCGGCTCTCCGAGATCGGGCGCCCGGGCGCGGCCAGGGCCACCACCCGGCGCGCCTCCGCGCTCATGGCCGCGAACAGGCGCGCCAGGGCGGCGGTGTCCATGGCCGCCAGCTTCACATGCAGGCTTCTCACCACCTCATAGGCGGCAGGGGCCAGCAGAAAGCCCAGGGCCGAGCCGACGCCGGCCCCCGCCGGGACCAGCAGGCGATGGATGCCGAGCTTTTCCGCCAGCCGGGCGGCGTGGAGCGGCGCCGCCCCGCCGAAGGCCACCATGGTGCGCCCGGCCATCTCGCTGCCCCGCTCGGCCGCATGGACGCGGGCGGCGGCGGCCATGTTTTCGTCCACGATCTCGACCACGCCTGCGGCCGCCGCCTCCCCATCCAGGCCCAGCGGGGCGCCAACAGCCGCCGCCAGCGCCCGTTCGCCAGCGCGGCGGTCCAGCGGCATGGTGCCGGCGGCGAAACCCGGACCATCCAGCCGCCCCAGCGCCAGATTGGCATCGGTGACGGTGGCGCCCTTCCCGCCGCGGCCATAGCAGGCGGGGCCGGGATCGGCGCCGGCGCTGGCGGGGCCAACCTGGATGCGCCCCAGAGCGTCGGCGCGGGCCAGGGAGCCGCCACCGGCGCCGATCTCCACCATCTCCACCACCGGGATTTTCAGCGGCATGCCGCTGCCCTTCATGAAGCGGAAGGCGCGGCCGGCCTCGAAGCTGCGCCCGGTGGCCGGGCGGGCGTCGTCGATCAGGCACAGCTTGGCCGTGGTGCCGCCCATGTCGAAGCTCATCAGCCGCCCTTCGCCCAGGCGGCGGGCGAGATGGGCGGCCAGCATGGCGCCGCCGGCCGGCCCCGATTCGATCAGCCGCACCGGAAAGGCGCGCGCCGTCTCCAGCGTCACCAGGCTGCCGGCCGAGGTCATCATCAGCACCGGCGCCAGGCAGCCGGCCGCCGCCAGCCGCGCCTCCACATCGGCCAGATAGCCGGCCATGGCGGGCTTGACATAGGCGTTGGCGACGGTGGTCGATTGCCGCTCGTATTCGCGCACCTCCGGGCACACCTCGCACGACAGCGACAGGTCCAGAGCGGGGAAGCGTTCCGCCACCATGGCGGCGATGCGCCGTTCGTGGGCCGGATTGGCATAGGCGTGCAGCAGGCCGATGGCGACGCTTTCCACCCCCATCTCGCCGATGCGATCCAGCCAGGCCGCCACCTGGGCCTCGTCCAGCGGGATCAGCACCTCGCCGCTGGCGGCGATCCGTTCGCGCACCGGCCAGCGCAGGCGGCGCGGGGCCAGCGGCGGGGTGCGATCGGCCATGATGTCGTATTGGTCGAAACGGTTTTCCCAGGCGATGGCGAGGCTGTCGCGATGGCCTTCGGTGACGAACAGCGCCGTCACCGCGCCCTTGCGCTCGATCAGCCGGTTGGTGGCCAGCGTGGTGCCGTGCAGCACCAGATCGATGGCGGAAGCCTCCACCCCGGCCCGGCGCAGCGCCAGCCGGGCGGCGGCCATGAAGCCTTCGGCCGGGGCCGCCGGCGTGGTCGGCACCTTGACGGCGACCAGCGTGCCGGCGGTATCCAGCACCGCATCCGTGAAGGTGCCGCCGATATCGACGGCAAGGCGGCAGGTCATGGCCTTATCCGATGGGCAGATGGCCGTTCCTCTAGCCCGCGCCGGATGGCCCGGCAAGGCGCCACCGTTATGCCATCGTCACGCCGCCGGCAGGGTGGCGGTGAAACGGGCGCCGCCGGCGTCCAGATTGCGCGCCACCAGCCGCCCGCCATGGGCCTCTACGATCTGGCGCGAGATGGCGAGGCCCAGGCCGGAATGGCCGCCATGGCGGGCGGGCGCGCCGGCCGCCGCCGCCGGGCGGTCGCTGTAGAAACGCGCGAAGATCGCCTCCTCCTTGCCGGCGGCGATGCCCGGCCCGCCATCGGCGACGGCGATCTCCACCCAGCCCTCGCGCCGGGCGGCCGAAAGCGTCACCTGGCCGCCGGCGGGGTTGAAGGAAGCGGCGTTGTCCAGCAGATTGCGCACCACCTGGGCCAGCCGGTCCTCGATGCCCATGACCGTAAGCGCGCCATCTTCCAGCTCCAGCCGCAGGCGCGGCCCGTTTTCGCCCCAGGCGGTCTCCAGGGCCAGGGCCATGGTTGTAAGCAGGGCGGCGACATCGATCCGCCGGGTGGGCGCGCGGCCGAGCTCGGCATCCAGGCGGGAGGCGTCGGAGACATCGCCGATCAGGCGATCGATGCGGTTGAGGTCGGCGGCGGCGGCGGCCAGCAGGGTGCGGCGGCGCCCGGCATCGCCCCAGGCGCGGGGCAGCAGCTCCAGCGCGCCTTTCAGCGAGGCCAGCGGGTTTTTGATCTCATGGGCGACATCGGCGGCGAAACGCTCGGTGGCCGTCATGCGCCGCTCCAGCGCCCCGGTCATGGCGACCAGGGCGCGGGAAAGCTCGCCGATCTCGTCGCCGCGCCCGCCCAGATCGGGGATGGCGCCGGGGCGCGCCGGCGCCCGCCTGACCTCGTCGGCGGCCCGGGCCAGCCGCTTCAAGGGGCGGGCGATGGTGCCGGCGAGCCAGGCCGAAAGCGCCACCGTGGCGGCGAAGGCGATCAGCGCCAGGGCCAGAATGTCGCCGCGCAGGGCGCGCAGCTCGGCCTCGACATCGGCCAGCGTGGCAGAGAGCAGCAGCGCGCCCTGGACGCGGCGATAGCGGCTGACGGGAACGGCAACGGTGAGCACGAAGCCTTCGCGCCCGGCATCGCGCAGGGCGTGGGCGCTGCCGCCGGCCATGGCGGCGGCCAGTTCGGGCCAGTCGGCGGCGCTCTGGCGGGCGGGTTCGAGATAGGGATCGAAGCGGCCAAAGACCGGCGCCAGGCCGAAGGCGGCCCGTTCCAGCCCCAGCCGCCAGCGCTCCAGGGCGTGGACCCGGTCCGGCGGCGGCAGCGCCTCGGCCTGCAGCAGGCCGCCGGTGCCCGGCAGCTCGCGGCTGTCGGCGATCATGCGCCCATCGGCCAGGAACAGCCGCGTTCTGACGGCGCTGGGCGCGCTGAGGCGGGCGAGCAGCTGGCGCGCCCGTTCCTCCATGACGTGCAGGTCCAGCGGCGCGGTGCCCAATGCGCCCTCGCCCGCCCCATCGCCTTCCAGCGGCAGATGGGCCGGGGTGCCGGCGGCGTCCGGGCGCCCGGCCACCACCGCGGTTTCGGCCAGCGCGTCGGCGATCAGGGCCCCGCGCGAGGTCAGCGACGCGATCTTGGCGGCCAGCAGCCCCTCGCGATAGGTGTCGAGATAGAGGATGCCGGCCAGGAACAGCGCCAGCGGCACCAGATTGATGGCGAGCAGGCGGCGGGTGAGCGAAGACAGCCGCCGCCCCGCGCGCATGGCGCCGCCCGGGCCGGCGGGGCCGCGCTCACGGCTCCCGGTAGCGGTAGCCGACCCCATAGAGGGTCTCGATCTCCGCGAAGGCGCCGTCCACCGCCCGGAACTTCTTACGGATGCGCTTGACGTGGCTGTCGATGGTGCGGTCGTCGACATAGACGTCGTCGTCATAGGCGGCGTCCAGCAGCCGGTCGCGGCTTTTGACATGGCCGGGACGCTCTACCAGGCATGCCAGCAGCAGGAACTCGGTCACCGTCAGCCGCACCTCGGCGCCGTGCCAGGTGCAGCGGTGGCGGGCCGGATCCAGCGCCAGGGCGCCGCATTCCAGCGGCGGCTGGTCCTCGTCGTCCTCGTCGCGCTGGCCGGAGGTCAGCGCCGCCCGGCGCAGCACGGCGCGCACCCGTTCGGTCAGCAGGCGGTTGGAGAACGGCTTGGGGATGTAGTCGTCGGCGCCGGCCCGCAGCCCCAGGGCCTGGTCGGTTTCGCTGTTCAGCGTGCTGAGGAAGATCACCGGCAGGTCGCGCTCGCGGCGCAGACGCTCCAGCAGCTCCATGCCATCCAGCTTCGGCATCTTGATATCCAGGATGGCGAGATCGGGGGGATCGGTCGCCAGGGCGCGCAGGGCCGCGACGCTGTCGCCATAGCAGCGCACCCGGTAGCCTTCCGATTCCAGCGCCATGGCGACCGTGGTCAGCACATTGGCCTCGTTATCGACCACGGCGACGGTGCGCCCGGTGGGCGAAAAGCCCCGCCTGCCCTGGCGGCTGGCGCCCTCGGCGGCGGGCTTGGCGGCGTGAAGGGCTGGCATGGTTCGCTCCCCCTGGTTGCAGCGCTTCGCTGGCGGCCCGAAGACGGGCATCTCGTCTCTGGCCGCCGACCAAGGCGGTATTGTGGCCGCGGGGCGGGATTCGGCAACCGATTCGGGCCGATTTCCGCAACCGCATGTCGATTTCGGTCTTGTCTTGTCGCTTGCGGCGTTGAATCGTGGCGGGCTTGGGGGGCGCCGGCACGGCCGCGCGGCGCGAACGGCCGGGGGGCCGAACAGGTATGACGATCTGCGAACTGGCCGCCAGCGGGCGCGGGCTGGAGGCCCACGGCCTGGCCCGGCTGCGCAATAGCTACTGGAATCTGGGGACCGCGGCGCTTTACGAACACGCCCTGCGCAACGGCGAGGGGACGCTGGCCGCCGACGGCCCCCTGGTGGTGCTGACCGGGCGCCACACCGGGCGTTCGGCCGGCGACAAGTTCATCGTCTGCGACCGCGCCACCGAAGGCGAGGTGGATTGGGGCCAGGTGAATGTCGCCATGGCGCCCCGACATGCCGCCAGCCTCCATCGCCGCATGCTGGCCTGGTGGCAGGGCCGCGACGCCTATGTGCAGGATCTCTACAGCGGCGCCTGGCCGGCCCGGCGCGTCAAGGTGCGGGTGATCACCCAGCAGGCCTGGCACAGCCTGTTCGCGCGCCATCTGCTGATCTGCCCGCCGCCCGGCGAGCGGGCCGGTTTCCAGCCCGATTTCACCGTTCTCCAGGCGCCCGGCTGCGCGGCCGATCCGAACCGGGACGGCACCCGTTCCGAAACCGCCATCGTGCTGGATTTCAGCCGCCGCCTGGTGCTGATCGCCGGCACCGCCTATGCCGGCGAGATCAAGAAGGCGGTGTTCACCATCCTGAACTTCCTGCTGCCGCCGCAAGGCGTGCTGCCCATGCACTGCGCCGTCAATGTCGGCAAGGAAGGCGACGCGGCCGTCTTCTTCGGCCTTTCGGGCACCGGCAAAACCACCCTTTCGGCCGATCCCGCCCGGCGGCTGGTGGGCGACGACGAGCATGGCTGGGGCGAAGGCGGCCTGTTCAATTTCGAGGGCGGCTGCTATGCCAAGGCGATTCGCCTGTGCGCGCAGGCGGAACCCGACATTTTCGCCACCACGCGGCGCTTCGGCACCCTGCTGGAGAATGTCGTCATGGATGCCGGCACGCGCGCGCTGGACCTGGACGACGGCCGGCTGACCGAGAACACCCGCGCCGCCTATCCGCTGGAATTCATCGCCCGCGCCAGCCCGGGCGGGCTGGCGGGGCATCCCGGCCATGTGGCGATGCTGGCGGCCGATGCCTTCGGCGTGCTGCCGCCGATTTCCCGGCTGGACACGGCCCAGGCGGTCTATCACTTCCTCTCCGGCTATACGGCCAAGGTGGCGGGCACGGAAAGGGGGCTGGGCAAGGAACCGCAGGCGACCTTTTCGGCCTGTTTCGGCGCCCCCTTCATGCCGCGCCACCCCACCGTTTATGCCGACATGCTGGCCCGGCGGATCGACCGCCACGGCGCCACCTGCTGGCTGGTCAACACCGGCTGGACCGGCGGCGGCTATGGCGCCGGCGCGCGCATGCCGATCGGCCACACCCGCCGTCTGCTGGCCGCGGCGCTGGAAGGCAGGCTGGACCGGGCCAGCTTTCGCCGCGACGACATCTTCGGCCTGGCGGTGCCCGAATCCTGCCCCGGCGTGCCGGCCCGGGCGCTGGACCCGCGCGCCGCCTGGGCGAACAAGGGCGCCTATGACGCCGCCGCGCGGCAGCTGGCAGGGCGCTTTCACCGCAATTTCGCGCCCTTCGCAGGGCGGGTGGATGCGGCCGTGCGCCGGGCCGGCCCGCGCCTGGAAGGCTGAAGGGCGAGGGCGGCCGGGGCCGCCCCCGCGCCTCAGGCCAGCGAGATGTTGTCGGCCGCCTGGCGCCCGTCGCGCCCGGCGACGATCTCGAAGCCGACCTTCTGGCCTTCCTGCAGATCGCCGATACCGGCGCGCTCCAGGGCGCTGATGTGAACGAACACGTCCTTGCCGCCCTGGTCGGGGGCGATGAAGCCGTAGCCCTTGGCGGCGTTGAACCACTTGACGGTACCCTTGTGCATGGCAACTCCTCGTAGTGCGCAGCCCTCGCCGCGCGTCTGGACGTCGGGTATGGGGGAAGGATCGCCGGTGCCGCGTTCACCCGCACACACACGCACCGGACCGCGCCCATTCTGACCATGGCCGGGGGCAAAGTCCAGCATTATTGCCGGGGCGGTTGGCGCTGGCGGCGTCAATGGGCGTCGTTCCAGTTCTGCCCCCAGCCGGTATCGACCACCAGCGGCACCGAAAGCCAGGTCGCGCCCTCCATCACCCGCTTGACACAGGCGGCCACCGCCTGCACCTCGCCTTCTTCCACCTCGAACAGCAACTGGAGGGGTTGCGGTCGGCGATACAAGGCAGGTGGCATTTGCGCCCGAACAGGGTGGTGACATAGGTGAAACAACGAAACGCCCTGGGTGCTGAAGGCAAAACATCTTGCCATATAAGGCCCGCCCGAATCCGGACAGATTTAGCCCTGATTCGTGAGTATTCCGGAAGGGTGCCGGGGTATGGTGTCGTTGACGCTCACCATGAGTTCTCTTGCTGGGTGCGGAACATTAAGGCATCTAATACGGAACAATATATGCACAAATGATCTAGGCATTAAGGCTCTAAATTGCCCTTGCATCGGCGTGGTGGTTGTGATGACGTATCAATGGTTCTATAATTGGGTGTCTGCTCTCCCATGACCACCTTTGCACTTATGGGGACATATAGTCTTGACTCATGCTTCAATAGCGAGGTCCATGACGTGCCACAGGAACCGAAATCCTCGAACAGGTCTAAAACACCCCAAGAGAAACAGCGCGACAACCGCGCGATGCAGTTGAATCCCAACACTGAGCGCTTTTGGAAGGCGCGCCTCCTCAACAGGCGGCCGATGGTGGGTTCACCACGCCAAAAGATCAGAAAATGAACTGCCGGATACTGCTTACCGGCTCGGAAGGGCTGATCGGGAGGGCACTTCGAGCATCACTTGAAGTGTTCGGAGTAGATGTCGCCGGGTTAGATATCAGGGGGGCGGACAACGAGGCAGGCGACGTGCGGGACGCGCAGCGTGTCCAGCAGGCCGTAACTGGGCGCCACGGTATCGTCCATCTCGCTGCGGTTTCCCGCGTCGTATGGGGAGAACGCGACCCGGAAACCTGTCGGGAGGTCAATATCGGTGGATTGCGCAGCGTCATCGCGGCAGCCAGAAGCCAAACGCACCGGCCATGGCTCGTTTTTGCCAGCAGTCGCGAGGTCTATGGGCAACCTGATCGCTTCCCCGTCGCCGAGGACGCTCCACTTCAACCCATCAACGTCTATGGGCACACGAAGGTCGAAGGTGAGCAGCTCATCAGGGTAGCCCGGAATGACGGGCTGCGAACTGCGGTCGTCAGACTCTCTAACGTCTATGGCAGCACACGAGATCACCCGGACCGCGTCGTTCCTGCGTTCGCGCGGAACGCCGTTGTGGGAGATACTCTGCGCGTGGAGGGGGCAGACCATAGTTTCGATTTCACCCACATCGACGATGTGGTCCGTGGGATCGCCTCGCTCATCCGCATGTTGGCAAACGGAAAATCGCCACCACCGATCCACCTGCTCACGGGTCGCTCGCTCACGCTCGGTGAGCTTGCGACACTGGCCGTGGAACTCGCCAGGACCGAGGCGCCCATCGTGCAAGCACCACCACGATTATTCGATGCCTCACACTTTCGCGGTGACCCGTCACGCGCACTCCAGCTGCTAGGATGGACTCCGCGTGTCTCGTTTCCGCAGGGGTTGGCACGACTGATTCGTGATTTCCGCGGCGAACTTGATGTACCGGAGTACCGGGAAGTCGCACCATGAAGATTCTTCAAGTCATTCATGGTTACCCGATGCGCTATAATGCGGGTTCCGAAGTCTATACACAGACTCTTTGCCACGGACTTGCCGACCGCCACGAAGTCCATGTCTTCACGCGCGAAGAGGATCCGTTTGCGCCAGATTTCCGGGTGCGTACCGAACGCGACTCTGACGACACCAGGATCACGCTCCATGTCGTCAACAATCCGCGCAACCGGGACCGTTACAGAGAGCCTGGGATCGACCGGCGCTTCGTCGAAGTGCTCGCTCATGTCCGGCCAGATGTTGTACATGTTGGGCACCTCAACCATCTGTCTACCGCCTTGCCGATCGAGGCCGCGACCCGAGGCATTCCAGTTATTCACACTCTGCATGACTATTGGCTGATGTGCCCACGTGGTCAGTTCATACAGATGTTTCCGCAGAATCCGGGAGACTTGTGGGCCGCCTGCGACAATCAGCAAAACCGCAAATGCGCCGAACGCTGCTATGCCCGCTACTTTGGCGGCTCGCCGGAAGAAGAGAGGCGAGACATAGATTACTGGACCGATTGGGTTAGACGCCGCATGCACCATGTGCGGGAGATGACAGGGTTCGTGGACCTTTTCGTAGCACCGGCACGGTCCCTATACAACCGGCATAGAGACGAGTTCAATCTCCCGGAGCGGAAACTGGTCCATCTTGATTATGGTTTCGACCTTGCGCGGTTGCATGGGCGAGCGCGCGTATCGGGAGAACCATTCACTTTTGGCTACATTGGCACACACATTCCGGCGAAGGGAATCCACGACCTGATACGAGCGTTCGACAAAGTGAATGGAAATGCGATTATGCGTATTTGGGGTCGTCCGCGCGGTCAGAACACAGAAGCTCTAAAGGCTATCACCCGACAGTATCTGAAAAGCAAATCGGAGCGAGTAGAGTGGCTCTCAGAATATAGCAATCAGAACATTGTCGAGGATGTCTTTGATCGGGTGGACGCCATCGTAGTACCCTCGATATGGACGGAAAACTCACCATTGGTCATCCACGAGGCACAGCAGGCGCGGGTACCGGTGATCACGGCGAATACGGGTGGCATGGCCGAATATGTCCACCATGAGATCAACGGCCTGCGATTCAGACACCGGTCATATCATGCGCTTGCCCACCAGATGCAGCGATTCGTCGACGACCCTGACCTCGCCCGACGCCTCGGTCTGCGTGGTTATATATTCAGCGATGATGGAGACGTCCCGGCGATCAAAAATCATATTGGGGAGATCGAATGCCTCTACGAACAGGTTCTGAAGCGACGCGACAGCGCCCGGATTAAAATCGGCACAGGGCCGTGGCGGATCACTTTTGACACGAATCCGGACACCTGCAATATGCGCTGCGTCATGTGCGAGGAACACTCTCCGCACAGCACATTGCAGACCACCCGCAGGAGAGAAGGGAGGCCACGCCGGATGATGCCCGTTGGACTGATTCGCCGTGTGGTTGCTGACGCGGCGACGAACGGGCTTCGGGAAATCATCCCGTCCACGATGGGTGAACCGCTTCTCTACAGGCATTTCGAGGACATTCTGGCGATCTGTGCGCAACACGGCGTGCAGCTTAACCTCACGACAAATGGAACCTTTCCAAGACTGGGGGCGAAGGCGTGGGCGGAGCGCATCGTTCCAGTTGGGTCCGACGTAAAGATCTCTTGGAACGGTGCGACAAAGGCAACACAAGAAACAATCATGCTCGGCTCGGTCTGGGAAAAAGCACTGGCCAATGTTCGTGCTTTCATTGCGGTCCGTGACGCATATGCGGCCGACGGCGGGAATCGATGCCGCGTAACCTTTCAACTCACATTTCTGGAGGCGAACGTGGACGAGCTCGCCGACATCGTGCGCCTAGCAGTGGAGTTAGGGGTTGACCGTGTCAAGGGGCATCACCTGTGGGCGCACTTCAATGAGATTGAAGACCAGTCGATGCGTCGCAACCAAAATGCGATTCGGCGCTGGAACGATGCAGTTCTTATAGCACAGGAGGCAGCTTCTGAGCGCCCGCTGCCCAACGGCCGGTACATCGTGCTCGAGAATCTCTCCCTTCTAGCAGAAGATGCGAAAAACGACCTCGCTCCCGGCGGACCGTGTCCATTCCTCGGCCGGGAGGCATGGGTCAGCGCACTGGGGCGTTTCAACCCGTGTTGTGCGCCCGATGCGTTACGCCGATCACTCGGTGACTTCGGGAACCTGCATGAACGACGGTTGACGGACATCTGGAACGGGAGGCATTATCGGACCCTGGTCACCACATACCGAAACCGGAATCTCTGTCTCGGCTGCAACATGCGCAAACCTGCGTCAGAAGAGTCGTGACTTGGCACGGTATCTCTGTGTCACCGACGGGCACGCACCACATTCGGGATGGGGTGCCGCTCTATGCTGGACGTTTCGACGAAGTCCTCGACTTCCGCGAACCAGGTCGCGCCCCTGTCCGGCGGGGAAGTGAAGCATGGCACATTCACACCGACGGCACACCGGCCTATCACTGGCGCTTCCGCCGGACCTTCGGCTTCTACGAAGGTCTCGCTGCTGTGGACGGATCTGACGGGTGGCGCCATATTTGCTCAAACGGAGTGGATCTCTACCTTGACCGCTTCGATTGGTGCGGCAATTTTCGGGAAAAGCGTTGCGCAGTTCGCGAGTTCGATGGACGCTATCTGCACATCACACCTGAGGGGAAACCCGCCTATGGCGCTCGATGGCACTATGCTGGTGATTTCTACGGCGGGACCGCGGTGGCACAGTCTCGCGACGGGCACTCTACCCATATCGATTTCCAGGGTGAGCCGATCCACGGCATTCAGTTCCTTGATCTGGACATTTTTCACAAGGGCTACGCTCGCGCCCGTGACGAAGGGGGATGGATGCACATCGACGCGACAGGTCACCCCCTGTATACGAGGCGATTCGCGATGGTCGAACCGTTTTACAACGGGCAGGCTCGTGTAGAGCGCTTTGACGGAGGCCTCGAAATCGTTGACACCACTGGATGTACTTTGGTGGAATTGCGTCTGTCGCTAAAGAGTGAATTCGCTGCACTGTCAAGCGATCTTACAGGATTTTGGCGAACACAGGCGATATGCACTGCCGTCGAACTGGGAGTATTCGAATCGCTGCCGGCCACCGCTGAGATTGTCGCTCAGATGTGCGATTTGGACTGGTACTATGCACAGCGGCTGTTGCGCGCGCTCTCAGAACTACACCTGACGGAGAAAGCTGACGGCAAATGGCGTATCACCGGACGCGGCAGTTACCTGAAAGCCGGACATCCGTGGACCCTTGCAGGTGCTGCCTGTGAATACGGCCGCGTTTTCTCACGAATGTGGGAAGCGTTGCCCGACATACTACGTGGGACCAGAAAGAATACCCCAGACATTTTTTCCGAGGTCGCCACCGACCCTGATCGTATCGCAACTCTCCACCGCACGCTGATGAGCTACGCGCTCCACGACTACGCCCAAGCGCCGGCAGCCTTTGAACTGCGAGGCGATGAACACATGATTGACGCAGGTGGTGGGTTGGGGGCATTCGCTGAATTACTTGTAAACGAATACCCCAGGCTGCGCGTCACTGTTCTTGATCGACCCGAAGTTATCGAGCAGGCGGCTCGGCGGATGCTCGGAGACCGCGTGAAGGTGCGACCCGTCGATTTATTCGGATCGTGGGGGGTAAAGGGCGATACCGTGGTGATGGCTCGTGTCCTCCATGATTGGGACAATCCGCGAGCTCTTCAGCTTCTCCGTGCTGCGCGCCGGGCCCTGTCGGTCGGAGGCCGGTTGTTCATAATGGAGATGACGATGCCGGAAAACGGAGCTGCTGGCGGTCTATGTGACCTCCATTTGCTTGCCGTTACTGGAGGGAAAGAGCGAACAGCTAGGGAGTACGCTGCACTCCTCAATGAAGCAAGTTTCGAAGTTGTTGGAGTCCGGCGGATTCCGACAGTCCCGTCGATCATCGAGGGAAGAGCGCGATAAAGCTGTCGGCTACTGATATTCATAAACACGGCACTCCAACCACTCTGCGACACAGCGTCCGGTGTATCGACACCCATGGCCGGGGCGGTTGGCGCTGGCGGCGTCAATGGGCGTCGTTCCAGTTCTGCCCCCAGCCGGTATCGACCACCAGCGGCACCGAAAGCCGGGCCGCGCCCTCCATCACCCGCGTGACACAGGCGGCCACCGCCTGCACCTCGCCTTCTTCCACCTCGAACAGCAGCTCGTCGTGGACCTGCAGCAGCATGCGGGCGGCAAGGCCCGCCGCCGCCAGGGCCGGCGGCACGCGGATCATGGCCCGCTTGACGATATCGGCGGCAGCGCCCTGCAACGGCGCGTTGATGGCGGCCCGCTCGTAGAAGGCGCGGGTGGAGGGGTTGCGGTCGGCGATGCCGGGCAGGTGGCATTTGCGCCCGAACAGGGTGGTGACATAGCCCTTCTCCCGCGCCTCGGCCTTGGTGCGCTCCATATAGGCGCGGATGCCGGGATAGCGGTGGAAATAGGCCTCGATATGGGCCCGGGCCCGGTCGCGGGGGATGCTCAGCTGGCGGGCCAGCCCGAAGGCGCTGATGCCATAGACGATGCCGAAATTGATCGCCTTGGCATTGCGCCGCACCAGCGGGTCCATGCCTTCCAGCGGCACACCGAAGACCTGGGCGGCCGTCATGGCGTGGATGTCGAGGCCGCGGTGGAAGGCCTGCTTCAGGCTGTCGATGGCGGCGACATGGGCCAGAAGCCGCAGCTCGATCTGGGAATAATCGGCCGAGAGCAGCAGCTTGCCCCGCCCGGCGACGAAGGCGGCGCGGATGCGACGGCCCTCCTCGGTGCGCACCGGGATGTTCTGGAGGTTGGGATCGGTGGAGGCGAGCCGCCCGGTGGAAGCGGCCGCCATGGAAAAGGAGGTGTGGACGCGGCCGCTGGCGGGGGCGATTCGTTCCACCAGCGCGTCGCTGTAGGTGCTTTTCAGCTTGGAAAGGCGGCGCCAGTCGAGCACGCGGGCAGGCAGGGCGTGGCCTTCCGCCGCCAGGGCCTCCAGCACATCGGCGCCGGTGCCATAGGCGCCGGATTTGCCCTTTCTGCCCCCCGGCGCCAGGCCCAGCTCGTCGAACAGCACCTCGCTTAGCTGTTTGGGCGAGCCGATGGTGAAGGGATGGCCGGCCAGGGCGTGGATCTCGGTCTCCAGGGCCTGGATGCGCCGTCCGAACTCGCTGGAAAGCCGCTCCAGAACGGCACGGTCCACCTCGATGCCGGCCCGTTCCATGGCGACGATCACCGGGATCAGGGGCCGCTCGACGGTCTGGTAGATGCGGCTGGCTCGTTCCGGGGCCAGCCTCGGCTTCAGCAGCTGCCACAGCTGCAAGGTGACGTCGGCGTCCTCGGCGGCATAGTCGCGGGCGCGTTCCAGCGGCACCAGATCGAAGCTGACCTGGGCCCGCCCGCTGCCGGCAACCTCCTTGTAGGGGATGGTGCGCCGGCCCAGGAACAGGCGGGCCAGCGTATCCATCTTCTGATCGTGGCGCCCGCCTTCCAGGCAGTGGGAGAGCAGCATGGTGTCGTCCACCGGCGCCATGGCCATGCCGGCCCGGGCCAGGACGACGCTGTCGAACTTCACGTTGTGGCCGATCTTCAGCACCGCCGCGTCGGCCAGCAGCGGCGCCAGCATGGCACGGGCCCGGGCCAGGGGAATCTGGCGGGGTTGGGCGGCCTTCTCCAGCCCCAGGCCGTCGCTGCTGCGGTGGCCCAGCGGGATATAGCAGGCCCGGCCGGGCGCGGTGGCAAGCGAGATGCCCACCAGATCGGCCGCCATGGCGTCCAGGCCGGTGGTTTCGGTGTCGATGGCGACAAAGCCCTGGCCCGCCGCCCTCTCGATCCAGCCCCGCAGCGCCGCCGCATCCTGCACCAGCTGATAGCCGGCGGGCGCGGGGGCGGAGGCGGAGGCGGGCGCGGCCTCGCCGTCCGTCAGGCGGGCGAGCCAGGCCTCGGCGCGGGCGGTGAGGGTGCGGAATTCCTGGGCGCGCAGGAAACCCAGCAGCCGGTCGGCATCGGGGGGGTGGCGGCGCAGCGTCTCCAGGCCGTCCTTCAGGGGCACATGGGCGTCCAGCGTGACCAGCCGCTTCGAAAGCCTGGCGTCGTCGGCATGCAGGAACAGGCTTTGCCACAGCGCGGGCCGGGCCAGGGCGAGGCGGGCGCCATCGATCCCTTCCCCTTTCAGGCCGGATCGCTTCAGGAACGCCCGGCAGGCGCGGCGATAGGCTTCCACCGCCTTCAGGAACGCCGCCAGGCCGCCATGTTCGGCGATCAGCCGGGCATCCGTACTGGCGGCGATGGCGGGGGCCCGGGGCACATCGTCCGGCGCAGCGCCTGCCCCGGCCAGCGCCTTTGCCACGGCCGCCTCGGCCGTCGCCACGATCTGGCGCGCCGCGGCCAGCACCGGGCCCACCTTCCCGGCCGCCGCCTGCAGCACCGCTTCCAGATCGCCATGTTCGACGATCAGCGCGGCCGCCGTCTTGACGCCGATGCCGGGGGCGCCCGGCACATTGTCCACCGCGTCGCCCGCCAGGGCCTGCACATCCACCACCTTGTCCGGGGTGACGCCGAATTTCTCGACCACCTCGGCCTCGCGGATGTCCCGGTCCTTCAGCCCGTCGCGCATGGCGACACCGGCGCCCACCAGCTGCATCAGGTCTTTGTCGGAGGAAACGACGGTGACTTCGGCCCCGGCCTCGCGGGCGATGCGGGCCAGCGTGGCGACGATGTCGTCGGCCTCGAAGCCCTCCAGCTCCAGCGTCGGCAGGGCGAAGGCGCGCGCCGCCTCGCGGATCAGCGGGAATTGGGGCACCAGCTCTTCGGGCGGCGGCGGGCGGTGCGCCTTGTAGGCCGGGTAGATGTCGTTGCGGAAGCTGCGCCCGCTGTAATCGAACACGCAGGCGATGCTGTCGGAGGGCGTGCCGTCGATCAGCTTCATCAGCATGTTGCAAAAGCCCATCACCGCGTTGATCGGCGTGCCATCGGAACGCGAAAGCGGCGGCAGGGCGTGGAAGGCGCGGAAGATGAAGCCGGAACCGTCGATCAGACACACCCGATGGGGCGGGCCGGGGCTGGGCGCGGGCTGGTTCGGGGCGGCCATGGCGCCAGCTTAGGCCGATTCGCCTGCCGGCGGCAGCGTCTTCGCCCGGTTCAGGGCGGTGGCGAGGCGTCTGCGGCGGCGTCCTTCCCGGCACCCTTGAAGCCGGTCCACACGAAGCGGCGGTCGCAATAGCCGCATTCGGCCCAGCCTTCGCGGGCGAGGTCGTAATAGACGCGGGGATGGCCCAGCACGCCGCCGCCATCGCAAAAGACCTTGGGGCTGTCGCAGCGGACGATCTCGGGCGGGTCGATGGCCATGGCGGCTCCTGGCGAAGGGGGGCGGACGATAGGCCGACGGGCCGGCCGCCGGCAAGAATCCTGGGTGAAGGCTCAGATCGGCCGCCGCCATGCCGACGAGCGCGGCCAGGCGCGCAGCACCGCCTGCACCAGGGTGGCGAGCGGGATGGCGAAGAACACCCCCCACAGCCCCCACAGCCCGCCGAACACCAGGATGGCGACGATGATGGCGATGGGGTGCAGATTCACCACCTCGCTGAACAAAAGCGGCGCCAGCACATTGCCGTCCAGGGCCTGGATGACGCCATAGGCGATCATGACATAGCCGAAATCCCAGCCGATGCCCCATTGCACGAAGCCCACCAGGGCCACCGGAAGGGTGACGGCCGCCGCCCCGACATAGGGGATCAGCACCGAAAGCCCGGTGATGACGGCGAGCAGGATGGCGAAATTCACCCCCAGAGCCGCGAACACGGCATAGGTGACGGCGCCGACGATCAGGATCTCCCAGAACTTGCCCCGGACATAATTATAGACCTGGGCGTTGGCCTCGCTCCACACGGCGGAGGTGAGCTGGCGCTCGCGGGGCAGGAAGCCAGCCAGCCAGGCGACGATCTTCTCCTTGTCCTTGATCATGAAGAAGACCAGCAGCAGCACCAGGATGAGATAGACGATGGCGGTGAGCAGCCCCACGATGGAGGCGCCGGCGAAGGAGGGCAGGGCCGAGGCGATGTCGAGCACGCCGGTGCCGAGCTCGGCCATGAAATCGTTGACCTGCGCCTCGCTGAGCAGGCCGGGGAAGCGTTCCGGTAACGCCAGCAGATGGCGTTGCAGGGTTTGCGTCATCTCGGGAAGCTGGGCGGCGAACTGGCCCAGCTGGCGAAACAGCACCGGCGCCAGGCCCAGCAGCATCAGCAGCATCCAGGCGATGAAGCCGATGAAAACCGCGCTGACGGCGACCAGATGCCCCACGCCGCGCCTTTCCAGCCAGCGCACCGGCCCATCGAGCAGGAAGGCTATCACCACCGCCGCGATCACCGGCGCCACCATGCCGGCGACGAAGACGATGGCCGCCAGCGCCAGCAGCAGCACGCAGGTAAGGATCAGCACCTGCGGATCGGAGAAGGTGCGCTGGAACCAGTCGCGGATCGGTTTCACGGCCTGCCCCCGCCATTGCCGCGCGACCATAGGCGAGGCGGCGACGGGGCGGCAAGGCGGCCCCAGCTATCTCACATAGGAGGCGCCGTTGATGTCGATGGTGGTGCCGGTGGCGTGGCGGGCCAGGCCGCTGGCCAGAAAGGCGATGCTGTGGGCTACGTCTTCGGGCGGGGCGATGGCGCCCAGCGGAATGTCGCTGGCCATGGCCGCCAGCCCTTCGCGGGCGCGGATGCGGGCCACCATGTCGGTGGCCACATAGCCCGGCGCCACCGCATAGGCCAGCACACCATCGCCGGCGCATTGGCGGGCGACGGAACGGGTGAGCGCCACCAGGGCGGCCTTCGAGGCGGCGTAATTCATGCGGTCGTAATCGTCGCCGCGAAAGGCGGCCCGGCTTGCCACATTGACGACGATGCCGCCGCCACGCCCGCGGAAATGGGCCACAGCGCGGCGGCAAAGCTGGGCGGCGGCCACCAGATTGACCCGCAGCGTCCGCTGCCAGGAGGCCAGGAAGGTGTCCAGATCGCCGGCGGGATCGGCCGGCTCGTAGATGCCGGCGTTGTTCACCAGCACGTCGATGGCGCCCCGCCAGGCCAGCGCCTGTTCCCACACCGCCTCGGTCTCGTCCGCCGAGGCGAGATCGCCGGCGATGAGGTGGGCGCGCCCCGCCGGCAGCGCCGCCGCCAGCGTCAGGGCCGCATCGCGGCGCCTGGCGTAGTGGATCGCCACATGGCCGCCGGCGCAGGCGATGGCCCTGGCGCTGGCGGCGCCGATGCCGCGCGAGCCACCGGTCACCAGGATCGTCTTGCCGGCAAGGTCGATCATTCTGCCCGCCCCCTTCCCGCCCGCGCCCCGCCATAGCGCCGTTCGAGCATGGCGAGGAGGCAGCGCGCCGCCATGACCTCGCCGCCCTTGGGCCGGCCGGGGCGGGCACGGGTGTTCCAGCCCATCAGGTCGATATGGGCCCAGGCGATGCCGGCGCCGACGAAGCGCTCCAGGAACAGGGCCGCCAGGATGGCCCCGGCCGTGCCTTCGCGCCCGGTGGTGGAAAGCGGGGCGATGTCGCTTTCCAGCAGGCGGCGATAGCCCGGCCACAGCGGCAGGCGCCAGAGCTCGTCTTCCACCTGCCGTCCGGCCGCCTCGATCTCGCTCGCCAGGGCGTCGTCGTTGCTGAACAGCGCAGGCAGTTCCGGCCCCAGCGCCGCCCGCGCCGCCCCGGTCAGCGTCGCCAGGTCCAGCAGCAGGTCGGGCCGGTCCGACGACGCCTCGGCCAGGGCGTCGGCCAGGATCACCCGGCCTTCGGCATCGGTGTTGCCGATCTCGATGGCGGTGCCCTGGCGGGTGGGGATCACATCCAGGGGGCGATAGGCGTTGCCGGCCACCGCATTGTCCACCGCCGGCACCAGCAGCCGCAGGCGCACGGGCAGGCCAAGGCGCATGACCATGGCGGCAAGGGCGATGGCGCTGGCCGCACCGGCCATGTCCTTTTTCATCGGCTGCATGGCGGCGGCGGGTTTCAGGTCCAGCCCGCCGGAATCGAAGCACACGCCCTTGCCCACCAGCGCCACCTGGGGCGCCTCCGGATCGCCCCAGGCGAGGTCGATCAGGCGCGGCGCGCGGCTGCTGGCCCGTCCCACGGCGTGGATGGCGGGATAGCCCGCCGCCAGCAGCTCGTCGCCGGCGACGACGCGAACACGGGCGTCATGGTCGCGCCCCAGCGCCTCCACGGCCGCCGCCAGCTCGCCCGGCCCCATGTCCTCGGCCGGGGTGTTGATGAGGTCGCGCCCCAGCCGGACGCTTTCGGCGATGGCCCCCACCCGCGCGATGTCGGTGCCGTCCGGCCACACCAGATGGGGGCGCGGGCGGGCCTCGCGGTAGCGCTCGAAGCGATAGCTCCCCAGCGCCCAGCCCAGGGACAGCGCCGTCGCCCTTTCGCGGTCGAAGCGCCCTTCCAGGCTGTAGACGATGCTGGCGGGAAGCGCAGCGGGCAGATCGCCCAGGGTGAAGAGATCGAAGCTGGAGGTGGCCACCAGCACGACACCGATGCCCTGATCGCCACCCATCCCGGGCACGACGATATGGCCCCCGGGCGCGGCCTGGAAGCCATGCTGGCGCACCCAGCGCGCCTGGGGGGCCGGCGCCCGCGCCAGCCAGGCATCCAGCCCCGCGCGCGTCACCGGCACGATGACAGCCTGCTGGACAACCCGCATGGCCCATCCTCCCTCGGCGGCGGAGCCTAGCGCGCGGCCCGGCGCCGTGCCAGCGGCGCCGCCCGTGGACGCCACCCGCCCGGGCGCTATCATGGCCATGTCTGCCGGGAGCCTCCGCCATGGCCGCCACGCCCGCCCTCGACCGGCGGCAGCTCGCCTGCCTCGACGCCCTGCAGAAGAAGGTGCTGTGGCTGGCAAGCTGGACCATCCATCACGCCAACCGCATCCGCCCCAACCGCGACGGGCTGAAGGTGGGCGGCCATCAGGCCTCCTGCGCCTCGCTGGTGCAGATCATGACGGCGCTTTATTTCCACACCCTGCGCCCGCAGGACCGGGTGGCCGTCAAGCCCCATGCCAGCCCGGTCTTCCACGCCATCCAGTATCTGCTGGGCCGCCAGGATGTGCGCCAGCTGCAACGCTTCCGCGCCCTGGGCGGGGCCCAGGCCTATCCCTCGCGCAGCAAGGATGCCGACGATGTCGATTTCTCCACCGGCTCGGTGGGCCTGGGCGCCGCCACTGCCGCCTTTGCGGCGCTGGTGCAGGATTATCTGCATGCCAGGGAGATGCTGCCGCCAGGCGTGCCGCCCGGGCGCATGGTGGCGCTGGTGGGCGATGCCGAACACGACGAGGGCAATGTCTGGGAGGCGCTGCTGGAAAGCTGGAAGCACCATATCGGCCATGTCTGGTGGGTGGTGGACTACAACCGCCAGAGCCTGGACAGCGTCGTCTCCGACCGCCTGTTCAAGCGCATCCAGGGCTTTTTCGCCGCTGTCGGCTGGCAGGTGGTAACGCTGAAATACGGCACCTTGCTGCAGGCCGCCTTCACCGAGCCCGGCGGCAAGGCCCTGCGCGACTGGATCGACGCCTGCCCCAACGACCTTTATTCGGCGCTGTGCTTCAAGGGCGGCGCCGCCTGGCGCCAGCGCCTGGCCTGCGATTTCCCCCGCCGCAGCGCCACCCGCCGCCTGATCGACGCCCGCGACGACGCCGCCCTGGGCCGGCTGATGACCAACTTGGCGGGCCACGATCTGGAAAGCCTGGTTGCGGCCTTCGACGCCGCCAGCGGCGACGAGGGGCCGCGCTGCTTCATCTGCTACACCATCAAGGGCCATGGCCTGCCCTTCGCCGGCCACAAGGACAACCATTCCGGCCTGATGAACGACGACCAGATGGCGAGCTTTCGCCAGGCCGCCGGCATCGCCGCAGGCGAGGAGTGGGAGCCCTTCGCCGGCCTGGAAGAGCAGCGCGGCGCGCTGGAAGCCTTCCTGGCCCAGGTGCCCTTCGCCCGCCACCGGGGCCGCCGCCATGCCGCGCCCGCCGTGGCGGTGCCGGATGCGCTGCCCTTCCGGCCCGCCCGGCGTCTTTCCACCCAGCAGGCCTTCGGCGCCATCCTGCACGAGATCGCACGGGACGACGGGGCGCTGGCCCGGCATATCGTCACCGTTTCGCCCGATGTGGCGGTCTCCACCGGCCTGGGGCCGTGGATCAACCGCTGCGGCCTGTTCGACCGCCGCCGCCATGCCGATATCTTCAAGGCGGAAAAGGTGATCTCGGCCCAATCCTGGGAGGTGGGGCGCGGCGGGCGCCATATCGAGCTGGGCATCGCCGAGAACAACCTGTTCCTGCTGCTTTCGGCCCTGGGGCTGGCCCACAGCCTGTTCGGGGCGCGCCTGCTGCCGGTGGGCACGCTTTACGATCCCTTCATCGCCCGCGGCCTGGATGCGCTGAACTATGCCTGTTATCAGGACAGCCGCTTCATGCTGGCGGGAACGCCTTCGGGGGTGACGCTGGCCCCGGAGGGCAGCGCCCATCAATCGATCGCCACGCCGCTGATCGGCCTGGGCCAGCCGGGGCTCGCCGCCTTCGAGCCGGCCTATGGCGACGAGCTGGCGGCGATCATGGCCTGGGGCTTTCGCCACATGCAGGCCGAGGATGGCGGCGCCGTCTATCTGCGCCTTTCCACCCGCCCGGTGGACCAGATCGAACGCCCCATGCCGCCGGCGCTGGAGGCGCAGGTGCTGGCCGGCGGCTATTGGCTGGAGGCGCCGGCCGCGGGCGCGCCGCTGGCCATCGTGGCGGCCGGGGCCATGCTGCCAGAGGCGCGCCAGGCCCATGCCGCCCTGGCCGAAGATGTGCCCGGCGCCGGTCTGCTGGCGGTCACCTCCGCCGACCGCCTGATGGCCGGCTGGCAGCGGGCGCGGCGCCGCGCCGATGCCGCGCCCTGCCATGCCGAGCGTCTGCTGGCCGCCCTGGCGCCGGATGCTGCCCTGGTGACGGTGCTGGACGGCCACCCCGCCGCCCTTTCCTGGCTCGCCGCCGTCGCCGGCCATCGCATCCAGCCCTTGGGGGTGGAAAGCTTCGGCCAAAGCGCCGATATCGCCGACATTCACCGCGTCTGCGGCATCGACGCCGCCGCCATCGTCGATGCCGCCGCCAGGCTCTGCCTCTCCGGCTGACCCCCCTTGCCTGGCGCCCGCCAGCCTCTACCATCGCCAGCGCTGAACGAGGAGGAGGCCATGGCCGGGCAGGATGTGCATTATCTGGGCGCCGTGGAGGCGCTGGCGCTGTTCAAGGCGAAGAAGCTTTCGCCGCTGGAGTTGATGGACGCGGTCATCGCCCGCGCCGAGGCCACCGCGCCCGCCATCAACGCCATCAGCCAGCGTTTCTGGGATCGGGCCCGCGACGCCGCCCGCAAGGCAGAGGCGAAATATGCCCAGGGCGCGCGCACCCGCGCCCTGGAAGGCCTGCCCCTGGCGGTGAAGGACGAAGAGCCCATCGCCGGCCTGCCCGCCTCCTCCGGCTGCCTGGCGCTGAAGGACGAGCGGGCGGACGAGACCAGCTACATCGTCGAGCGGTGCTTCCGGTCCGGGGCCATCATGCACGCCCGCACCACCACGCCGGAATTCTCCTGTGCCGCGGTCTGCCATTCCCGCCTGTGGGGGGTGACGCGCAACCCCTGGAACACCCACTTCACGCCGGGCGGGTCGTCGGGCGGGTCGGGCGCCATGCTGGCGGCCGGGGCCACTACGCTCGCCACCGGTTCCGATATCGGCGGCTCGATCCGCATCCCGGCCGCCTGTTCCGGCGTGGTCGGCTTCAAGCCGCCCTATGGCCGCAACCCCCAGGGCCGCATCTTCAATCTGGATTTCTACTGCCATTCCGGGCCCATGGCCCGTTCGGTCGCCGATTGCGCCCTGCTGCAAAATGTCATGGCCGGCCCCCACCCCCGCGACATCGCCAGCCTGAAGCCGAAGCTGCGCCTGCCGCTGGACTACGCGCCGGTGAAAGGCATGAAGATCGCCCTTTCCCTGGACCTGGGCTATTGCCGCCTGGACGACGATGTGCGCCGCAACACGGAGGCCTTCGCCGCCAGGCTGCGCGATGCCGGGGCGGTGGTGGAAGAGGTCGAGCTGGGCTGGACGCCGCGGGTGCTCACCGCCGCCATGAACTATCTGGGCCATCTGTTCGGCAACATCATGGCCCCGGTGCTGCGCCGCCACCGCCACGAGATGACCAACTATGCCGTCTCCTTCGGCGATTTCGGCGCCCGCACCACGGCCGCCGATTTCCTGGACAGCCTGGACGTGGCGGGCGAGATGTACGACGTGCTGGGGCCCTTGCTGGAGCGTTACGAAGCCCTGATCTGCCCCACCAACGCGCTGGCGGCCGTCGCCGCCGATTTCGACCCCGGACGCCAGCGGCTGGAGATCGACGGCGGCGAGGTCGATCCCATGCTGGGCTGGGTGATGACCTATCCGTTCAACATCCTGTCGCGCTGCCCGGTGCTGCAGCTGCCTTCGGGGCGCGATCGCAACGGCGTGCCCACCGGCTGCCAGATCGTCGGGCGCGCCTATGACGACGCCAGCGTGTTCCGCATCGGCGCTGCCGTGGAGGCGGCCGATCCCTGGTATCGCACCCCGGCCCACCGCCCGTCGTTGACAGCAGCACGCCCTCGTGCCGCGGCATGAAAAAGCCAGCACGCCCTCGTGCCGCAGAGTGAAAGAGGCCAGCACGCCCCCGTGCCGCGGCATGGAACGACCCGCCCCGGCAGCGATTCCGCCGCCGCCGGTTTTGCACTAATGTGACAGCCGGTGGGCGGGGCTTCCGTGACCACCCAGCGGGGAATGCGCGCTTTGAGGGCGAAAAGGAACCACAGGCCGGCCCATCTGGCGGCGGCCATATGTGCCAGCGCGCTGGCCGTGGCGCCCGCCCTGGCGGGCGAGGTGCCGCAGAGCTACGGCGAGGCCATGGCCTGGTATCGCGAGGGGGCGGCGGGCGGCGACCCCGAGGCCCAGTTCCTGCTGGCCTGGTCGCTGGAGACCGGCGCCCAAGGCGCCCCCGATGCCGAAGGCGCGCGCAGCTGGTATGCGGCCGCGGCCGCTGGCGGCCACCTCCGGGCGCAGTTGCGGCTGGCCATCATGCTGGCGGAAGGGAAGGGCGGCCCCCCCGACGCGGCGGCAGCCAGGCGCTGGCTTACCCCGGCGGCCACGGCCGGAGAGCGCGACGCCATGTCGCTGCTGGGCCTGCTGCTGGCAACCGAAGAGCCCATCGACCGCGAGGCGGCCAGGCACTGGCTTTCCCTGGCGGCTATGGCCGGCGACGCCACCGCCGCCGCCAATCTGGCCGCGCTGGATGCCCGCATGGCGGCTGGCCAGCGGGCAGCGGCGGTGGCGGCGACCGAGGGCGAGTGAGATGGCCGGCGCCCCGCGCCCGGCGGCGGCTCTCTGGCCGGTGGCGACTCTTGCTTTTTGGCTGGCGGCGACTCTTGCTTTTTGGCTGGCGGCGCCGGCGCCCGCCCAGGCCGGCGCCCTGCCCACCACCGCCGCCATCGACATCCGCCAGACGGTGGAATACCGCCGCCCCTCCGCCATCGCCTTCCTGCCGCTGGAGGGCTATGAGCTGCCGGTGCTGGATTATGTCGAAGACATCCTGCTGGCGGCCGGGATCGCGCCCGCAGCGGCCGGTGCGGCGGCCGATGCCACCGTCGCTGTCGCGCTGACCGCCCGCGCCTCCGGCGGCCTCTATCCAGACCACGGCATGGCCTATCTCTATAGCGGCGCCGAGATCGCCGGCGAGATCGCCATCGACGGCCCCGGCGACGCCCATGGCGCCGGCGATTTCGCCTCCGTCATCCAGCGCCCCTTCCGCCTGACCCTCAATCCCGGCTATGAGCGCCCGGCCAACGCCCCCTTCCTGCGGGCCTTCGAACAGCCGGACGGCTTCATCGAAAGCTTCTGCCTGGCGCTGGCGGCCGCCTGGGGCACGGATGCCGTGGTGCCGGCTCTGGACGAGACCCGGCCCGCCATCCGCTATGCCGCCGCCGCCGCCCTGGGCGATGCCGGCGATGCCGCCGCCATCCCCGCCCTGGCCCGCGCCCTGGCCGACGAGCACGAACGGGTGCGCTGGGAGGCGGCCTGGGCGCTGGGCCGCATCGGCGCTATGGCCGCCGTGCCGGATCTGATCGCCGCCCTGCGCGACGGCTCGCAGGATGTGCGCTGGTTCGCCTCCTGGTCGCTGCGCGCCATCACCGGCGAGAACATCGGCCCCGACTACGACCTGTGGTCGGCATGGTGGGAAAGCCGGGAGGCGCCGGCCCAGGGTTGACGGCAGCCCGGCCACTCGCCATGGCGCGGCGCAGCAGAAAGACGGCACCCGCCCCCGGCAGCGCCCGTGCGGCGGCGGCCATCCGCGCCGGCGGCGCCCCCTGCCCGGACGCCGCCGCTTGAGCGCGCCACCGCTGTTGGATGGCCTCGCCCGGCTGGCGCCGCGCTACGATGGCCTGCTGGTCGATCTGTGGGGCTGCCTGCACGATGGCGTCGCGCCTTACGGGGCGGCGGTGGAGGCGCTGCTGCGCTTTCGCGCCGGCGGCGGGCGGGTGGTGCTGCTTTCCAACGCGCCGCGCGGCGCCAGGGCGGTGGCCCGTCAGCTGGCAAGGATCGGCGTGCCGGGCGCGGCCTGGGACGCGATCATGACCGCCGGTGAAGCGGTCCGCCTCGCCTTCGCGGAAGGCCAGCCTGCCTTCGCAGCCCTGGGGCGGCGCTTTCATGCCATCGGCACGGCGACGGCCGCCGCGCTGCTGGAAGGGCTGGACCGCCGCCCGGTGGCGCTGGAGCGGGCCGATTTCGTGCTGTGCTGCGGCATCCGCCACAGCGGCGAGACGCTGGCGCAGGCCATGCCGGACCTGGCGCGGGCCCTGGCGCGCGGCCTGCCGCTGCTATGCGCCAACCCTGATCGTTTCGTGCTGCGCGGCGGCGTGCGCGAGCTGTGCGCCGGCACGCTGGCGGCCGCCTATGCCGCCCGCGGCGGGCGGGTGATCTGGGAGGGCAAGCCGCATCCGGCGGTCTATCGCCGCGCCCTGGCGCTGCTGGGCGGCGTGGCGCCGGCGCGGGTGCTGGCGATAGGCGACGGCATCGAAACCGACATTCTGGGCGCCCAGGGCGCCGGCATCGCCGCCCTGTGGATCACCGGCGGCCTGCCCGCCCACGATTGGGGCATTGCGCCCGCCACGGCGCCGCCGCAGGATCGCCTGGCCCGGGCCTGCGCGGCCCATGGCGTGCGCCCGCTGGCCGCCATGCCGCTGCTGGCCTGGTAAGGAGGCCGCCATGGCGCCCGCCGCCCTGGGCTACAGCGCCTGCCCGCACGATTGCCCTTCTACCTGCGCGCTGGAGGTGGAGCTCGTTGGCGACAACCGCATCGGCCGCGTCCGCGGCGCCCGCGACAACAGCTATACGGCCGGCGTGATCTGCGCCAAGGTCGCCCGCTATGCCGAGCGCATTCACCATCCCGACCGCCTGACCCAGCCCCTGCGCCGGCGCGGCGCCAAGGGCGAGGGCCGCTTTGCCCCCATCTCCTGGGATGAGGCGCTGGACGAGGTGGCGGGGCGGCTGCTGGAGGCCGAGGCGCGCCTGGGGGCCGAAACGGTTTGGCCCTATTACTATGCCGGCACCATGGGCTTCGTGATGCGCGACGGCATCAACCGTCTGCGCCATGTCAAGGGCTATAGCGGCCAGCACAACACCATCTGCACCACGCTGGCCTGGAGCGGCTTCGTCGCCGGCACCGGCGCGCTGATGGGCCCCGACCCGCGCGAGATGGCCAGGGCCGACCTGGTGGCGATCTGGGGCACCAATCCGGTCAACACCCAGATCAACGTCATGGCCCATGCGGTGGCGGCCAGGCGGCGGCGGGGCGCGAAGATCGCCGTGATCGACACCTATCGCACGGCGACGGCCGAAAAGGCCGACATCTTCCTGTGCGTGAGACCCGGCACCGATGCGGCGCTGGCCTGCGCCATCATGCATGTGCTGTTTCGCGACGGCCTGGCCGATTGGGACTGGATGCGCCGCTACTGCGACGACCCCGACGGCCTGGCGCAGCATCTGAAGCCGCGCGACCCGGCCTGGGCAGAGGCGATCTGCGGCGTGCCGGCGGCCGAGATCGAGGCCTTTGCCCGCCTGGTGGGCCAGACCAAGCGGACCTATTTCCGCCTGGGCTACGGTTTCTGTCGCGGACGCAACGGCGCCGTCGCCATGCACGCTGCCTCCTGCATCGCGTCTGTCACCGGCGCCTGGGCGGTGGAGGGCGGCGGCGCCTTTCACAACAACGGCGAAATCTTCCACTGGGACCGCAGCCTGATCGAAGGCCTGGACGCCCGCGATCCCACCGTGCGGGTGCTGGACCAATCGCGCATCGGCCCGGTGCTGACCGGCGACAGGCGCGACCTGGGCGACGGCCCGCCGGTGACCGCCATGGTGATCCAGAACACCAACCCGATGGCGGTGGCCCCGGATCTGGGCGCCGTGCGGCGCGGCCTGGCCCGCGACGACCTGTTCGTGTGCGTCCACGAGCAGTTCATGACCGAAACCGCGCAGATGGCCGATATCGTGCTGCCCGCCACCATGTTCCTGGAACATGACGATCTCTATCAGGGCGGCGGCCATCAGCACATCATGTGGGGGCCGAAGCTGGTGGATGCGCCGCCCGGCTGCCGCAGCAACCACGAGGTGATCTGCGGCCTGGCGCGGCGCCTGGGCGTGGCGGAGAGCCACCCGGGCTTTACCATGTCGGCACTGGAGCTGGCGCGCCACACCATGGCGGCCTCGGGCTGGGGCGCGCTGGAGGCGCTGATCGAGCGGCGCTGGATCGATGTGCAGCCACCGTTTCGCAAGGCCCATTTCATCGACGGCTTTGGCCATGGCGACGGGCGCTTTCACTTTCGCGCCGACTGGTCGCACCCCCACAATCGCTTCGGCCCCGCCGGCGTGCCCGCCACCATGCCGGGCTTTCCCGACCATTGGCCGGCCATCGATGCCGCCTGCCCGGCGCGGCCCTTCCGCCTGGTGACGGCCCCGGCCCGCCATTATCTCAACTCCAGCTTCACCGAAACGGAGGGATCGCGCCGCCGCGAAGGCCGCCCGACGGCGCAGATTCACGGCGACGACGCCGCCCGCCACGGCATCGCCGACGGCCAGCGGGTGCGCATCGGCAACGGCAAAGGCAGCGTGGTGCTGCACGCCAGGCTGACCGGCGGCCAGCGCCCGGGCACGGTGATCGTGGAAAGCGTGTGGCCCAACGCCGCCTTCGAGGAGGGAATCGGCATCAACCTGCTGATCTCCGCCGAACCCGGCGCCCCCATCGGCGGCGGCCTTTTCCACGACACCTCGGTGTGGCTGCGGCGGGCGTGAGCGGGCGGCGCTTGACTTATGTCGTTTTAGCGGTGGAAGCTGCGATATGGCCGTGCTGTCCTCCGCCACCGTTCCACCGACGGGTGTGGCGTCGGAAGATCTGGCGCTGCCGCTGCCGCGCGATGGCGCGCTACCGAAGGCGCGGCTTTATGCCGGCGACTGTCGGGACGTGCTGGCCGACATGGAACCTGCCAGCGTGCATCTGGCCCTCACCGATCCGCCTTACTTCCTGGACCGCCTGGACGATGAGTGGAGTCACGCAGGGATCGAACGATCCCGCCAGCATGCCGACGCCGTAGGCGGCCTGCCCATCGGCATGAAGTTCGACCCCGAACAGGGCCGGCGCCTGCAAGAGTTTCTGGCGCCCATCGCAGCGGGCGTGCTGCGGGTGCTGAAGCCGGGCGCCTTCCTGCTGATGTTTGCGGCGCCACGCCTGGCCCATCGCGCCACTGTAGCCATTGAGGATGCGGGCTTTGAGGTGCGCGATGTCCTGGCATGGCGCTTCACCGGCAAGGCACAGTTCAAGGCGTTCACCATGGACCATTTCGTGAAGCGCCGGACCGACATGACGGAAGACGAGAAAGCAGAAGCGTTGCGCCGCCTCGGCAAACGTCGCACACCGCAATTGCGACCCCAATTCGAGTCGGTCATCCTGGCCCAGAAACCGCGTGAAGGCACGTTCGTCGATAACTGGCTTGCCCATGAGACCGGCCTGATCGACGCCAGCCAGACGCTCAACAACCATGTGCCTGAGACCGTGATGACGGTGGAGAAACAGATAAAGGACCGCTTCAACGGACACCTGACGGCTAAGCCGGTGAAGCTGATGGAACACCTGATCCGTGTCTTCTCCGCCAGGGGGCAGACAGTGCTCGATCCCTTCGTAGGGTCCGGCACCACATGTCTGGCGGCGCAGCGTTGCGGCCGCCATAGCATCGGCATCGACATCGACCCCGATTACATCGAGATTGCGCACCGGCGGCTGGCTGGGTAGTCATGATTCCACCGCTTGAAAAGCGGCACGGACATAGAGGTGTCGCTCATCTTCGAGTTGCAGCGATGGAGGTTCTATATTCCGCGAAGAAGAGCGGCGAATGTATCGGCGCGGCAGAACTCGGCCGTCGTGCCGGCATTTTCCGCGAACCGGGATATGCGACCAAACAAGGAAACGATCACATCGTCTGGGGTATCTTGAATAGTCTCGTGAAAGACGGTCTCGTAACCAAGTGCACACAGAAGAACGGGCGCCCGGGGTGGGAGTTGACAGACGATGCATTTGCTGCACGCGACAAAGAAGTCTCCGAGATTCCCGATTGGGGCGGTGACAAGAGAATCATCGCGGCCTATCGACTCAAACAATGGGGCTTTTGCCCCGGCTGCCTGGCCGTTCTCCCGGAACGCCCGGACGTCGATCATATCCGGTCAAAAGCGAAGGGTGGGAAGGATTCTGCAAAGAACAAGCAGTTGTTGTGCCCTAACTGCAATCGGCGGCGAGGCGCAAAGCCATTTGAGAAGTTTGTGGCTGAACGACTGGCCGATGGCAGCAAATGGACCGATTATGAGCCATAATTGACTACAAATGCGGCTCCCAAACCTGTCGTGCACCCTCACCGCCAGGCGAAGACCGGTTGTTCCAGATGGGCGACGCGGGTGGGGCGGCCGGCTAGCGCCACTTCGCGGAACTGATAGAGCACGGCGGCGGTGGGCGCGTGGATCTTGTGGCCGGCGATGGGCATGCGGATCACCGGGCGGGGGCTTTCGGGGATGGACACGAATTCCGGCGAGCCGGAGGCGAACAGCACATCGAGGGCGATGCGGTGGACCGAGGCCACCTCGGCGGGATGGGGGCGAAGGCGGGCGCCGGCGCCGGCCCAGGCCACGACGGGCTGGATCAGATAGCCGGAACGGGTGGGGTAGTCGTCGAGCCGGCCCAGCACGGCCCTGGCATCGAGGCGCAGGCCCACCTCCTCCGCCAGTTCGCGCAGCGCCGCCTGTTGCGGCGTTTCGTCGCCATCCAGCCTGCCGCCGGGCAGCGCCCACTGGCCGGCGTGGCGGTTCATCTTCGCGGCCCGGCGCGTCAGCACGAAGGCGGCCCGCCCGTCTGCCACCGCGACCACCGCCACGGCGACGGCCGCCCGTTTCAGCCCTTCCCCCGCCTGCCGCTGGCGCCGGAAGGAGGCGAGATGGGCGGCCATGGCCCGGCGCAGCGGCGCGCCGAAGCGGAGATCTGCCGGCGCCGCGGCGGCCATGGGCGGAGCCTCGGGCGGCAGCCTACGGTCCCGACGCGGGCGATGCGTCAGATTCGGACGCATATTTGTCTGCGCCCGCCGCCGCTCCCGACAGCCCCGAAGGCTCCAGAACCTGGGCGGCGGGGCCTACCAGCAGCGGGTCGGGGCCCTTGACCGCCTTCGCGTCCTTGTCGGGATAGGGCAGCGTGGCCAGAAAATGCTGCATGCAGGCCAGCCGGGCGCGTTTCTTATCGTCGGATTTCACCACCGTCCACGGCGCCCAGGCGGTGTCGGTGGCGGCGAACATGGCCTGTTTGGCGGCGGTGTAATCGTTCCACTTGTCGAACGACGACAGATCGACCGGCGACAGCTTCCACTGTTTCAGCGGGTCCACCTTGCGGCTGCGGAATCGCCTAGCCTGTTCCTTGCGGGTGACCGAGAACCAGTATTTGAACAGCGCGATGCCGCTTTCCACCAGCATGCGTTCGAAGGGCGGGCATTGGGCCATGAAAAGCGCATAGTCGCGCCGGTCGCAAAAGCCCATCACCCGTTCGACGCCGGCGCGGTTATACCAGGAACGGTCGAACAGCACGATTTCGCCCGCCGCCGGCAGATGCTCGATATAGCGCTGGAAATACCACTGGCTGCGTTCGCGCTCGCTGGGCTTTTCCAGCGCCACCACCCGCGCCCCGCGTGGATTGAGATGTTCCATGAAGCGTTTGATGGTGCCGCCCTTGCCGGCCGCATCGCGGCCTTCGAACAGCACCGTGACCCTTTGCCCGGTCTCCCTGACCCAGCGCTGGACCTTCAACAATTCCACCTGCAAGCGGGCCTTGCGCCGCTCGTAGCCACCCCGGCCCATCTTGTCGCGGTAGGGATAGACGCCTTCGCGGAAGACCTGCGCCACCCGCTCTTCCCCTGCCCCGGCGGCCGGGGCAGGCGCCTTCGCTTTCGCCATGATCCCTTCCCGCACAGGGGGGCGCGGAGAGCCGGCCTCCGCGCCCCTTGCGCCTAGACGCTGTAATACATGTCGAACTCGATCGGGTGGGGGGTGGTCTCGAAGGTCATGACCTCCTCCCATTTCAGTTCCAGATAGCCCTGGATCAGCCCGTCGTTGAAGACCTCGCCCTTTTTCAGGAAGTCCTGGTCGTCTTCCAGGCTGCGCAACGCCTGGCGCAGGCTGCCGCAGACGCTGGGCACGTCCTTCAACTCCTCCGGCGGCAGGTCGTAGAGGTTCTTGTCCATGGCGTCGCCGGGATGGATGCGGTTTTCGATGCCGTCCAGCCCCGCCATCAGCATGGCCGAAAAGGCGAAATAGGGATTGGCGGTGGGGTCGGGAAAACGCACCTCGACCCGCTTGCCGGCCGGCGAGGACGAAAACGGAATGCGGCAGGAGGCAGAGCGGTTGCGGGCGCTGTAGGCCAGCAGCACGGGCGCCTCATAGCCCGGCACCAGACGTTTGTAGCTGTTGGTGGAGGGGTTGGTGAAGGCATTGAGCGCCCGGGCGTGGCGGATGATGCCGCCGATATAGAACAGCGCCATTTCCGAAAGATCGGCATAGGCGTTGCCGGCGAACAGCGGCTTGTCACCCTTCCAGATCGACTGGTGGGTGTGCATGCCGGAGCCGTTGTCCAGCACCACAGGCTTGGGCATGAAGGTGGCCGTTTTGCCGTAGCTTTCGGCGACGCGGTGGACGACATATTTGTAGACCTGCACGTGATCGGCGCAGCGCAGCAGGGTGTCGAAGGTCATCCCCAGCTCGTGCTGGGCCGGGGCCACTTCGTGGTGATGCTTGTCGATGGGAACGCCCATATTGGACATGGTGGTCAGCATTTCGCCACGCAACTCACTGCCACGGTCGATGGGGGGAACGGGGAAATAGCCGCCCTTGGTGCGCGGGCGGTGGGCAAGATTGCCTTCTTCATAGAAGGTGTTGTCGTTGTAGGGGCCTTCCTCGCTGTCGAGGCGGTAGCCCATGTCGTTGGCCTCGGTAGAAAAGCGAACGCTGTCGAACACGAAAAACTCCAGCTCCGGCCCGAAATAGGCGATATCGCCGATGCCGGTATATTGCATATAGGCTTCGGCGCGCCTGGCCAGCGAGCGCGGATCGCGTTCATAGGCCTGGCCGGTGGAAGGTTCCTGGATGTCGCAGTTCAGGATCAGCGTCGGCTGGGCCTCGAACGGGTCCATCACGGCGGTGGCGGGGTCGGGCATCAGCGTCATGTCGGATTCGTTGATCGCCTTCCAGCCGGCGATCGACGAGCCGTCGAACATGACGCCATCGATGAACGTGTCTTCGTCCACCGTGCGCGAGGCCAGGGTGACGTGCTGCCATTTGCCTTTGGCGTCGGTGAAACGCAGATCGACGTAGGGGATGTCCTCGTCCTTGATCTTCTTGAGGATGTCGGCTGCTTCGGCCATGGGTGTCTTCCTTGTTTGACTGCGGTTGGGCGATGCCCGGCGGTGCGGGCGGGGGTGCGGGAACAGGTGCTAGATGGCGTCGCCGCCGCGCTCGCCGGTGCGGATGCGGATGGCGTCCTCCACAGTGGTGACGAAGATCTTGCCATCGCCGATTCGCCCCGTGCGCGCGGCCTCCTGAATGGCCTCCACGGCGCGGTCCACCATGGCGTCCACCACCACCAGCTCGATCTTCACCTTGGGCAGGAAGTCGACGATGTATTCGGCACCGCGGTAGAGCTCGGTATGGCCCTTCTGGCGCCCGAACCCCTTGGCCTCGGTCACCGTAAGGCCCTGGAGGCCGACCTCGCCCAGGGCGTCCTTCACCTCGTCCAGCTTGAACGGCTTGATAACGGCTTCGATCTTCTTCATGGCACCTGTCCCTGGCGACCATCATACAGGCAGATGCGGCTCCTGCCAATGGTGCCGGGCGCATGCCGCCGCCGCTCCCTCCACCGCGTTGCATCCGCGCCGGGGCTGCGGCAGGCTGGCCCGGCCGCTCCGGAGGGCAGCATGAAGCCGGCCAATCGCGTGATGGCGTCGCTGGGGACGACGGTCTTCGAGGTGATGTCGCGGCTGGCGGCCGAACACGGCGCCATCAATCTGGGCCAGGGCTTTCCCGATCGAGACGGCCCGGCCAGCGTGCGCCGGGCCGGGGCCGAAGCGCTGATGGCGGGCCCCAACCAGTATCCGCCCATGGCCGGCCTGGCGGAATTGCGCCAGGCGCTGGCCCGCCATGCCCGGCGCTTCTACGGCCTCGCCTACGACTGGCAAAGCGAGATCGTGGTGACATCGGGGGCCACCGAGGCGCTGGCCTGCTGCTTCATGGCCCTGCTGGACGAGGGCGACGAGGCGGTGCTGCTGGAGCCGCTCTACGATTCCTACCCGCCCATGGTGGCCCGGGCCGGCGGGCGGGCGCGCTATGTCGCCCTGGATGCCGAAGACGGCTGGGCGCTGCCGCCGGGGCGGCTGGAGGCGGCGTTCGGCCCCAGAACCAAGCTGATCGTGCTGAACACGCCCATGAACCCCGCCGCCAAGGTGTTCCGCCGGGACGAGCTGGAGGCCATCGCGCGGCTGGCCATCGCCCACGACGCCGTCTGCGTGTGCGACGAGGTCTATGAGCATCTGGTCTTCGACGGGCTGGAACACCGCCCCATCGCCAGCCTGCCGGGCATGCGCGAGCGGACGCTGCGCATCGGCTCGGCGGGCAAGATCTTCTCCCTGACCGGCTGGAAGGTGGGCTGGATCCAAGGGCCGGCCGAGCTGATGGCAAGCGTGGCCCGCACCCATCAGTTCATCACCTTCACCACGCCGCCCGCCCTGCAGCTGGCGGTAGGGCGCGGCCTGGACGGGGAGGACGACCATGTCCGCGCCCTGGCCGGAACCATGCAGGCCAAGCGCGACCGCCTGTCGCAGGGGCTGGCCCGGGCCGGCTTCGGCGTGCTGCCGGCGCGGGGAACCTATTTCGTCGCCGCCGACATCCGTCCCCTGGGCTTTGCCGGCAGCGACGAAGACTTCTGCCGCGCCGCCACGCTTCAGGCAGGCGTGACCGGCGTGCCGATGAGCGCCTTCTTCCGCGATTCGAAGGTGGACCATCTGGTGCGCTTCTGCTTCACCAAGGAGGATTCCACCCTGGACGAAGCGTCGCGGCGCCTGGCCGCCTTCACGGCGACGCTGGCGCCATGAGGCCGGGCCTGCCGCAACGCGCCGCCCGCCCGGCGGCAAGGCCTGCCGCCCCCTGCCGCGCAGCCGATTGACTCGCCCGCCCGCCCCGGGGCATGGTGGCGCCGCCGCCCGGCGCCGGTGCGCGGACGGCACATGTGCACCCCCGCCCGGCGGCGTGCCCCGGCACCATCCGCGATTGCCCAGAAAGCTCTTCATCAAGACCTACGGTTGCCAGATGAACGCCTACGACTCCGGTCGCATGGCCGAGTTGCTGGCACAGGAGGGCTATGAGGCGGCGGCGCGGGCCGACGAGGCCGATCTCGTCCTCCTCAACACCTGCCATATCCGCGAAAAGGCGGCCGAGAAGGTCTATTCGGAGCTGGGCCGCCTGCGCCCGCTGAAGGAAAGGCGCCGCGCCGAAGGCCGGGGGATGCAGATCGCCGTCGCCGGCTGCGTCGCCCAGGCCGAAGGCGAAGAGATGGCGCGCCGGGCGCCTGCGGTCGATGTGGTGGTCGGCCCTCAGAGCTACCACCGCCTGCCCGCGCTGCTGGCCCGCGCCCGGGGCGGCAAGGACGCCAGCGGCGCCGTGGTGGCGACCGAGTTCCCGCCGGAGTCCAAATTCGACCGCCTGCCAGCGCCAGGCCGCCCGCGCGCAACCGGCCGCAAAGCCGGCACCGCCACACCGGTCGCCTTCCTTTCGGTGCAGGAGGGCTGCGACAAGTTCTGCACCTTCTGCGTCGTGCCCTACACCCGCGGCGCCGAGGCCTCGCGCCCGGCCGCCGCCGTGCTGGCGGAGGCGCGGGGCCTGATCGCCGCCGGCGCCCGCGAGATCGTGCTGCTGGGCCAGAACGTCAACGCCTGGCATGGCGAAGGCCCGGACGGGCGCGCCTGGTCGCTGGCGCGGCTGATCCGCGCCCTGGCCGCCATCGACGGGCGCTGCCGCATCCGCTACACCACCTCGCACCCCCGCGACATGACGGACGACCTGATCCGCGCCCATGGCGAGCTGCCCCAGCTGATGCCCTGGCTGCATCTGCCGGTGCAATCGGGCAGCGACCGGGTGCTGAAGGCGATGAACCGCCGCCACCGGGCCGGCGATTACCTGCGCCTGGTGGAGAACATCCGCGCCAGCCGCCCCGATATCGCGCTTTCGGGCGATTTCATCGTCGGCTTCCCCGGCGAAAGCGATGCCGATTTCGCCGCCACCCTGGCCCTGATAAGGGAGGTGGGCTATGCCAGCGCCTTCTCCTTCAAATACAGCCCGCGCCCGGGAACGCCCGCCGCCGGCGCGGCAGAGCAACTCCCCGAGGCGGTGAAGTCCGAACGCCTGGCCCGCCTGCAAGAGCTGCTGGAAGACCAGCGCTGGGCCTTCAACCGCGCCAGCGTCGGGCGCCGCCTGGATGTGCTGCTGGAAAAGCCGGGGCGGCGGCCGGGCCAGCTGGTAGGCCGCAGCCCCTATCTGCAGGCGGTCCACATCGAGGCGGGCGCAGAGCGTCTGGGCAGCGTCGCCGGCGTCACGCTCACCGCCGCCCTGGCCCATTCCATGGCCGGCGTGCTGGACGGCGCGCCCGCGCCATGACCGCAACGACCGGGCCGGACGTGCCGCACTATCTCACCTTCGACGACAACGCCCTGGCCGCCGCCCTCTATGGCGAGCGCGACCGCCATCTCGCCCGCATCGAACAGCAGCTGGGCGTCCAGGTGACGCCGCGCGGCAACCGGGTGGCGCTGCAAGGCCCGGCCACCGAGGCGGCGGCCGGCGTCCTCACTCACCTCTACGGGCGGCTGAAAAGCGGGCTTCGCATCGGCCCGGCCGATGTCGATGCCGCCCTGCGGCTGGCCGGTGGCGACGACGCCGCGGCCCTGGAGATCAGAACCGCAAAGCGGCGCATCGCCCCCCGCTCGCCGGGCCAGGCGCGCTATCTGCAGGCGCTGGACACGTGCGAGCTGGTGTTCGCCCTGGGCCCCGCCGGCACCGGCAAAACCTATCTGGCGGTGGCCACGGCGGTCGCCATGATGGAGGCCGGGCGGGTGGACCGCATCGTGCTCTCGCGCCCGGCGGTGGAGGCGGGCGAGCGGCTGGGCTTCCTGCCGGGCGATGTGCGCGAGAAGGTCGATCCCTATCTGCGCCCGCTCTACGACGCGCTCTACGACACCATGCCCGCCGCCAGGGCCGACCGCCGCCTGGCCGCCGGCGACATCGAGGTGGCGCCGCTGGCCTTCATGCGCGGGCGCACCCTGGCCAGCGCCTTCGTCATCCTGGACGAGGCCCAGAACACCACCCCGGTGCAGATGAAAATGTTCCTCACCCGGCTGGGCGAAGGCGCGCGCATGGCGGTCACCGGCGATCCCAGCCAGGTCGATCTGCCCGCCGGGGAGACCTCCGGGCTGGCGGACGCGCTGCAGGTGATCGACAGCGTCGCCGGCGTCGCCTGCGTGCAGCTGGGCGGCGAAGACGTGGTCCGCCACGAGCTGGTCTCGCGCATCGTCGCCGCCTATGGCGACCGCGACGGGGCGCCGCACCGATGACGGACGACGACGCCAGCGCCAGCGCCTCCCGTGGGGCGGCGGCGATCGCGGTCGAAGCGGTGGTGGAAGATGCCGCCTGGCTGCGGGCGATCCCGGGCGCCGCTGCCACCGCGCGGCGCGCCTGCCTGGCGGCGCTGGCCGAAACCCGGCGTTCCGCGCCGCTGGCCGTGGCGCTGCTGCTGGCCGACGATGCCCGTCTGCAAACGCTCAACCGGCGCTGGCGCGGCATCGATCGCGCCACCGATGTGCTCTCCTTCCCCAGCGCGCGGCGGCGCCCCGGCCAGCCGCTGCTGCCCCCGCCCGGCCAGGCGCCGGGCGAGGCCATCGCGCTGGGCGATGTGGCGCTGGCGCGCGAGACCGTGCTGGCGGATGCCGCCGCCGCCGCCAGGCCGCCCCGGAGCCATCTCGCCCATCTGGTGGTGCACGGCGTCCTGCATCTGCTGGGCTACGACCATGTCGGCGACGACGACGCCCGGCTGATGGCGGCCGCCGAGGGCGCCAGCCTAGCCCGCCTGGGCCTGCCCGCGCCCGAGCCATCGCCATGAGCGAGCGCACGCCCCAACGCCCGCCCGCCGAGACCGCCGCCTGGCTGCGCCGCCTGTTCGCCGGGCGCAAGGGCGCCAGCCTGCGCGAAAGCGTCGAGGAAAGGCTGGATGCCTGCGAGACGGCCCCGGGCGCGGCGGGCGGCGAGAACCTGGCCGCCACCGAGCGCGCCATGCTGGTCAATCTGCTGAAATTCGGCACCCTGCGGGTGGACGATGTGATGGTGCCGCGCGCCGACATCGTGGCGGTGGAAGAGGCCACGCCGCTGGCCGAGGCGGTGGAGCTGCTGCGCCGGGCCGGCCATTCGCGCCTGCCGATCTACCGCGAAACCCTGGACGATCCCATCGGCATGATCCATGTGCGCGACCTGCTGGACCACTGGGGCGAGGCGGCGCCGGGGCCGCCGCTGGCCGGCCTGGCGCGCCAGCTGCTGTTCGTGCCGCCGTCCATGCCGGTGCTGGCGCTGCTGGTCAGGATGCGCAGCTCGCGCACCCATATGGCGCTGGTGGTGGACGAATATGGCGGCATCCACGGCCTGGCCACCATCGAAGACCTGGTGGAACCCATCGTCGGCGAAATCTGGGACGAACACGACGCCGACGACGGCCCGCTGCTGGCCGAACGCCCCGGCGGCATCATCGATGCCCATGCCCGCGCCCCGGTGGAAGAGCTGGCGCGCATGACCGGGCGCGACCTGCTGGACGACGACCGCGACGAGGACATCGATACCGTCGGCGGGCTGGTCTATGCCACCATCGGCCGCATCCCGGCGCGCGGCGAGGTGATCGCCCATGGCGCCGGCCTCGAATTCGAGGTGGTCGATGCCGACCCCCGCCGCATCAAGCGCCTGCGCGTGCGCCCCGTCCCGCGCCGCGGATAAGGCGCCCGCCCGGCTGGCCCGGCTGCCGGGCGCCCTGGCCGGCCTTGCGGGCGGGCGGCGGGGGGGGGTGGCGCTGGCGCTGGGCGCGCTGCTGGCGGCCGCGCTGCCGCCCGTCCATCTGCTGGCGGCGGCCGCCATCGCCTTCACCTTCTGGGCCTGGCTGCTGAACGGCGCGGGAAGCGCCCGGCGCGCCTTTCTGGACGGCTGGTGCTTCGGCGCCGGCTTCGGCGCGGCGGGCTGCTACTGGATCGCCAACGCGCTGCTGGTGGATGCCGCCCGCTTCGGCTGGCTTTATCCCCTGGCGCTGGCGGCGATCGCCGCCGGCTTCGGCCTGTTTCCGGCGCTGGCCGCCCTGGCGGCGCAGCGGGCGGTGCCCGGCACGCCGCGCACTCTGGCGCTGGCCATCGCCTGGCTGGTGGCCGAATGGCTGCGCAGCTGGCTGTTCACCGGCTTTCCCTGGAACATGGTGGGGACCGCTTTCGCCCTTTCCGACGCCCTGATCCAGCCGGCCGCCTGGGGCGGCCCGTGGCTGTTGAGCGCCCTGCTGCTGGCCTGCGCCCTGGCCCCGGCGCTGGCCCAGAAGGCCGGCATCCTGCGCCCCGCCGCTGTCTTCAAGGGGCTGCTGGCCAGCGTGGCCATCGTCGCCGTCAGCTGGGCGGCGGGCACCGCCAGGCTGGCCGCCCATCCGCCGGCGGAATCGGCTGCCGGCATCGTGCTGCGCCTGGTGCAGCCCGCCATCGCCCAGCGCCAGAAGGGCGACCCCGCCCTTCATGAAGCCCATTTCGCCGCCCATGCCGCGCTGACCCAGGCGCGCCCGGCCGGGCAAGCGCCCGATGTGGCGATCTGGCCAGAGGCGGCGCTGCCTTGGCAGGCGATGCAGGATCCGGCGATTCTGGCCGCCCTGGCCGCCCTGGCCCCGCCCCGGGGCGCGCTGCTGACCGGCGCCGTCGCCGCCATGCGGGACGAAGGCGGCGGCTGGCAGCTGCGCAACCGATTGCTGGCCATCGCCGGCGACGGCAGCCTTTCCTTCTATGACAAGCACCGCCTGGTGCCCTTCGGCGAATATCTGCCCCTGCGCGGCCTGCTGCCCATCGACAGGATCGTCCCCGGCAGCGTCGATTTCACTCCCGGCCCCGGCCCGGCGATCATGGCAGCGGCCGGCATGGCGCCCTTCGTGCCGCTGATCTGCTACGAGGCGATCTTCGCCGCTGCCATCCCGAAGGGGCCGCCGCGCCCGGCATGGCTGGTGAACGTCACCAACGATGGCTGGTTCGGGCGTTCCAGCGGCCCCTATCAGCATTTTCAGGCCGCCCGCCTGCGCGCGGTGGAACAGGGCCTGCCCATGGTGCGGGCCGCCAATAGCGGCATCAGCGGCGTGATCGATCCGCTGGGCCGGGTGCTGGCGCGCCTGCCGCTGGGCCATCGCGGCGTGCTGGACGCGCCGCTGCCCGCCGCCCTGGAGAACGCGCCACCCTATGCCGCCCTGGGCGAGACGGCGCTGGCGGCCATCCTGCTGCCCGCCGCCGCCGCCCTGGGCTGGAGCTTGCGGCGGCAGCGCCGCCTGTGCGACCTTGCCCGGCGCGGCCGCCGCGAGGGGGACCGCCCGGGCGCGGAGCGAAGCGGAGAGCCCTGAGGCAGCGAAAACCGGCAGCCATGGCACAGCATCCCAACCCCATCGACATTCATGTCGGCGCCCGCCTGCGGCAGCGCCGCACCCTGCTGGGCTTGAGCCAGGACCAGCTGGCCCAGATGCTGGGCGTGACCTTTCAGCAGGTTCAGAAATACGAGCGCGGGGCCAACCGCATCGGCGCCAGCCGCCTGTTCGAACTGGCCTGCGCGCTGGATACGCCGGTGGGCTTCTTCTTCGAGGGGCTGAGCGAGGGGAAGGCACCCGCCGGCGGGCGCGCGGCCCGGCGGGCGGGCGGGGCCGATGCCCCGCTGCGGCGCGAAACGCTGGAGCTGGTGCGCGCCTATGACCGCATCCCGAACGAGAAGCTGCGCCGCAAGCTGCTCGAACTGGCCAAGGCGGCCGGCACCGGCCCGCCGGGCGCCAGATAACGCCCTATCTCTCACCCTCACGGGAGGACGAACATGGCCCGAAGCAGCCATCTGTTCACCAGCGAATCGGTCTCGGAAGGCCACCCCGACAAGGTCTGCGACCGCATCTCGGACGCGGTGGTGGACGCCTATATCGCCGCCGACCCCGCCTCCCGCGTCGCCTGCGAGACGCTGGCCACCACCAACCGCATCGTGGTGGCGGGCGAGGTGCGCGGCCCCGCCGCCGTGCTGGAACGGGTGGAAGAGCTGGCGCGCGCGGCGGTGAAGGCCATCGGCTATGAACAGCGGGGCTTTCACTGGCGCGAGGCGCAGGTGGAGGTTCTGCTCCACGCCCAATCCGCCGACATCGCCCAGGGCGTCGATGGCGGCGGCAACCGGGACGAAGGCGCCGGCGACCAGGGCATCATGTTCGGCCATGCCTGCCGCGAGACCGAGGCGCTGATGCCGGCGCCGATCCATTTCGCCCACCGCATCCTGCGCCGCCTGGCCCGCGCCCGCCACGACGGCTGCGCGCCCCTGCTGGGCCCCGACGCCAAAAGCCAGGTGACGCTGGCCTATGAGGACGGCAGGCCGGTGCGGGCCGCCTCGATCGTGGTTTCCACCCAGCATGACGGCGCCATCGGCCAGAACGAGGTGGCCGAGATCGTCCGCCCCCATGTGGAAGCGGCCCTGCCGCAAGGCTGGATGTGCCCCGATGAAGCCTTTCATGTGAACCCCACCGGGCGCTTCGAGATCGGCGGGCCGGACGGCGATTGCGGCCTGACCGGGCGCAAGATCGTGGTGGATACCTATGGCGGCGCGGCCCCCCATGGCGGCGGCGCCTTTTCCGGCAAAGACCCCAGCAAGGTGGATCGCTCGGCCGCCTATGCCTGCCGCTATCTGGCCAAGAACGCGGTGGCCGCCGGGCTGGCCGACCGCTGCACCATCCAGCTTTCCTATGCCATCGGCCTTCCCCATCCGCTTTCGCTCCACGTCGAGACCTACGGCACCGCGCGGGTGGACGAGGCGAAGCTGGAAGGGGCGCTGATGGACGCCATGACGCTGACCCCGCGCGGCATCCGCGACCGGCTGGGGCTGGACCGCCCGATCTATCAGCGCACGGCGGCCTATGGCCATTTCGGGCGCGCGCCGGAGGCCGATGGCGGCTTTTCCTGGGAACGGACCGACCTTGCCGCCGCGCTGAAAACCGCGCTGGCCTGAACCGCGCCCCGGCGCCGCGGCCCGCAACCATGGCCGCCACCTTGCCACGGCGCGCGCTTTACGGGCGGCAGGGGCGACCGCTTTCGCCGCGCCGCCAGGCGTTGATCGAACGACGCCTGCCCGCCCTGCGCCCGGCCATCGCCGGCGACGGCACCCTGGACCTGAAAGGACCGCAGCCCGGGCGCGACCGCCTGTGGCTGGAGATCGGCTTCGGCGCCGGCGAGCATCTGGCCTGGCAGGCAGAGCGCCATCCCGATGTCTGGCTGCTGGGCGCCGAACCCTATCGCGCCGGCGTCGCCGCCCTGCTGGCCCGCAGCGAAGAGCGGGGGCTGGCCAATCTGCGCATCCACGATGGCGACGCGCGGCCTCTGCTGGACGCCCTGCCCGATGCCTGCCTGGAGCGCATCTTCGTGCTGTTCCCCGACCCCTGGCCCAAGGCGCGCCACCGCAAGCGGCGCCTGATCGACGCCGCCATGGCGGCACGCTTTGCCGCGCTGCTGGCGGATGGCGGCGAGCTGCGGCTGGCCAGCGATGTGGCCACCCAGATCCGCTGGCTGCTGGCCGCCCTGCGCGGCGCGGGCGAGCTGGCATGGACGGCCCGGCGGCCGGACGACTGGCGCCAGCGCCCGCCGGACTGGCCCGAGACCCGCTATGAGGCCAAGGCGCGCCGAGAGGGCCGCCGCCCGGCCTTCCTTACCTTCGTCCGGACGCCGCGGCCGGGCTGAATGGCCGCAGGCGGCCCGCGACCGGGCGCCGTGAACGGAGAGCGGGCCAGCGGCTGCGTGGCGCGGAGGCGGTGCTGGCGAGGGCGCGGGCGCGTGTCCCGATGCACCTCTTTCAGCCGCCGCCAGGCGTTCGTTCCTCGCACCAGACAGTGGTGGGTTGCGGTGCTCGACAAACGAGTTCCGGATCGCCCCTTCCCGTGTGGGATCGCCGGCTGGCCGTTTGACCATACACCTTTTCGCTGCTTGCCAATGCGGGCGCCGCTGCGATGGCGCGTCAGGCGGGGGCGGCGGCCAGCCAGCGGTGGGCTATGCGCTGGAACAGGCGTGCGGCGCGCTCGATCTCGGCGATGTCCACATATTCGTCTGCCTGGCCGCTCATGCCCAGCCGGCCGGGGCCGATGACGACCCGGGGCAGGTGGAAGGCGGGGGCCAGAATGGCGGCGTCGCTGTAATAGGAGGCGCCGCCCGGTGTGACGGGGTGGCCGTGAAGTTCGGCAGCGGCGTCCAGGCACAGGCGGGCGAAGGGGTGGCGGGCGTCGGTCTCCAGCGGCGGTTTGTAATCGATGCGCTGGCAGGCGAGGCCCGCCCCCAGATGGGCCAGCAGCGCCGCCTGGACCGTGTCGGGATCCATGCCCGGCAGCAGGCGCAGGTCGATCTCGGCCTGGCAGCGGTCTGGCGTCAGGTTCACCACCGTGCCGCCGGCGACGGTGCCGATGCTGGCCTGGGGCGCGCCCAGCAGGGGATGGCCGGCCACGCCGAAGCGGAAATTGCGCAGGCGCAGCAAGGCATCCAGCATGCGTTCGATGGCGCTTTCGCCGCCGCCCTCGCGGGCTGCCGAGGGGTGGCCGGGCCGGCCATGGGCGATGAGGCGCAGCCACAACGCGCCCTTTTCGGCCAGCAGCACCCGCATGGAGGAAGGCTCGGAGACCAGCAGCGCGCCGGCACCGGCCAGTTGGCGCCGCTCCACCATGCGCCGGGCGCCCAGGCAGGAAGAGCTTTCGCCGGCCGAGAAGGCCAGCACCAGATCGCCGCCCAGCCGCTCGCGCTGGCCCGCCAGGCGGCAGGCGGCGACGATCATGGCCGCCATGCCACCCTTCATATCGGCGGCACCGCGCCCATAGAGCCGGCCGCCCTCGATCTCGGCGGCGAAGGGCGGGTGGCGCCAGGGCCGGGCGCCCGGCGGCATGGTGTCGAAATGGGCCGAGAAGACCAGGGCGGGCACGCCGCCACGACCGCGCAGCCTGGCCAGAACATTGGCGCGGCCGGGCTGGAACTCGTCGAGCTCGCTCTCCAGGCCGGCGGCGGCCAGGCGTTCCTGCACCAGGGTGGCGATCTCGATCTCGCGCCCCGGCGGGTCGCAGCTGTTGCAGCGCACCAGCTGACGCAGCAGCGCCACGGCGTCCGGACCCGTCATGGCCCCTCCCTTCCTGGCAGATTAGCGGCGCTGCATCCGGCGGCCAATGCCCTGGCAGCGGACGACGAAAGGCGGCTATCCTGGCCATCTCGCCATGGCGGGCGGGCGCAAGCGGAGAGGCTGCGATGGGCGATTTGCGCGACTTGGCGTTCGAACGCATCGCCGTCACCGGAGGCAGCGGGCGGCTGGGGCGCCATGTCGTGGCAGCGCTGCGGCCATTATGCGAGGTGACGGTGCTGGATTTGGCGCCGCCACCGGCCGGTGCAGCCTTCGTTAAGGTCGATATGCGCGATGCGGCGGGGGTCAAGAAGGCGCTGGCGGGCCATGACGCCGTGGTTCACCTGGCCGCCTTCGATGCCGGCATGGCACCGGCAGCGGAGGATTACCTCGACGTCAACCCGCGCGGCACCTGGCATGTGCTGCAGGCCGCCGAGGCGCTGGGCATCCGCCGCATTGCCATCGCCTCCAGCGTTGCCGCCCTGGGGCTGGCCCCGGCCCATCCGCCGCCCGTGCTGCCCATTCCGGTGGATATGCCGCTGGCGCCCACCGACCCCTATGGGGTGAGCAAGAAGCTATGCGAGGAGATGGCGCGGGCCTTTGCGCGGCGCGGCGCTTTGGAGGCGGTGTGCCTGCGTCCGGCGCTGATCGCCCAGGGCGAGATCGCCTATGCCATGGCGAAGCTGGCCGCCCGCATGGATGGCTGCGCGCCGCCCCCGCCAGCCAGCGGCACCGGCTGGCGCGAACTGAACCAGGGGCTGGCGCCGACGCGGGCCTTCGTGTCGCCAGGCGATGCCGCCCGCGCCTTTTGCGCCGCCCTGGCCGCGCCCGCCATCTCCTTCGGCGCCTATTATGTCACCGGCCCCGACACCTGCGGCCAGCGCCCCACCGCCCTGGCCGTGGCCGAAGGCTATGGCGCCGCGCCCGCCATCGCGCCGTTTTACGACGACGCGCCCTGCGCCAGCGCCTATGACCTGGCGCCTGCGCGCCGCGATCTGGGCTGGCGGCCGCAGGATAGCTGGGCCTGCCATCTGGCCCGCATCGTGGCTGCCGGCTGACGGCGGGGTTTTTGGGCTTTTGGGAGGACTGGCCATGGCTTTCACCGTTCTGCGCGGCGCTTTGGTGCTGGATGCTGCCCGGCGCAGCGCCCAGTGCAACGATATCCTGATCGAAGGCGGCACCATTCGCGAACTGGGCGCGGCCGGCATGGCGGTGCCCGAAGGCACCAGCGAGCGCCAGCTGGGCGGCCATATCGCCATTCCGGGGCTGGTTAACGCCCATACCCACAGCCATGGCAGCTTTGCCAAGGGGCGCGGCGATCTGTGGTCGCTGGAGCTGCTGCTGAACGCCGGCCCCTGGATCAGCGCCCGGCGCAGCCATGAGGACAAATATCTGGCGGCGTTGCTGAACGCGGCCGAGATGGTGCGGCGCGGCTGCACCGCGGTTTACGATCTGGTGTGGGAACAGCCCCATCCCAGCATCGAAGGCATGCACCGGGTGGCGGCGGCCTATGAGGCCATCGGCATGCGCGCGCTGATCACGCCGATGCTGGCCGATCTTTCCTTTTACGACATCGTGCCGGGGCTGGCCGAGAGCCTGCCGGACGAGCTGCGCCGGACGGTGGCGGCCTGGCGGCTGGACCCGTTCCAGGCCTCCATCGACGCCTGCCGCCAGGTGCTGGCAACCTGGCCCTTCGACGGCGAGCGGCTGCGCTTTGGCATCGCGCCTACCATTCCCATGCATTGCAGCGACGACTTCCTTGCCGCCTGCCGCGATCTTTCGCGGGAGTTCGCCTGCCCGGTTCATACCCATATGGCGGAATCGAAGCTGCAGGCGCTGGTGGGCCGCGAGCGTTACGGCAAGACGCTGACCGCCCATTTCGACCGTCTGGGCCTGCTGAACGAACGCTTTACCGCCGGCCACGGCATCTGGCTGGACGGCGACGACATGCGGCGGATGGCCGCGCGCGGCGCCTCGGTGGCCCACAACCCGGGCAGCAATCTGCGCCTGGGATCGGGGCTGGCGGCGGTGCGCGAGCTGCGCGAGGCGGGGGTTAATGTTGGCCTGGGATCGGACGGTTCCAACTCGTCGGACAATCAGAACATGTTCGAGGCAACCCGGCTGGCGGCCTATGTCTCGCGGGTGCTGAGCCACGATCTGAGGCGCTGGGTTTCGTCGGCCGAGGCGCTGGAAATGGCGACCCTGGGCGGCGCCAGGGCGATGGGTTTCGAAGGCGTCATCGGCAGGATCGCGCCCGGCTACAAGGCCGACATGGCCTTTCTGGACCTTGCCGACCTCGCCTATGTGCCGCTGAACGACCCCTTCAACCAGCTGGTTTATGCCGACGACGGCGCCTCGGTGGCCCATGTCATGATCGACGGGCGTTTCGTCTATGAAGACCGGCGCTTTACCACCATCGACATAGACCGGTTGCGCACCGATGTGGAACGTGCCATGGAACGGCTGGAGCGCGACACGGCAGAGCGCCGCGAGCTCGTCGCCGCCCTGGAGCCCCTGGTGGCCGACCACTGCATCTGCTTTTCGGCGCGGCCTTATCATGTGGATCGGATGGGCTGGGGGGTAGGCCAGGGGGCGTCATGAAGGCTGCCTTCTGGCTCAGGCGTCGTTTCCCGCTGCAAATCCCAGTGTTCCTTGGAGGTCTTCTGGCGGAAGGGGTAGTTCCCGGATAGAGATGGCCTTCAGTCCAAACGCTCGCGCGTGCCTGGCGATGTCCCCATCATCCGAGCAAACTACGCTCTGGTTTTGCACCCGGGCGATGGCCAGGATCTGCCGGTCGAAGAGGAGCGCCGTCGAATCGAAGACTGCCATCAACGGGCCTCGACGCCGGTGCGCAGGCGTCGCAGTTCCGCTGCGGGATCGGCTATGTTCTTCCAGCCGCTGCCCGGCACTTCCCGCAGTTGACCGACGACAGCACCGAGCGGCGTTTCATCGAGCAGTTGGAACGAGGCGATGTCGAAGCGTTCCATCCGCCAGGCACCATCGCCATCGCGCCACCAGCGTCCGTCGCCATGCACGCGTAACGTCGCACCGTAGAGATAAGGCGCGAGTTTCTGTGCCATCTCGCGGGTCGCGTTACAGTTGTGGAAGATAGCGCCATCTTGCAGATGGACAGGCACCGTGTCGTCCCTGCCACCGACTCGGATCAACATGCCGTCGAGCGTGCCTTCCTGAACGAAGGGGCCGAAGGCAAGCGGTTGCGCATGCTCGCGGGCGGGAAAGCGGAGGAGTTCGGCACCGTCGCTTTCCCGCAAGCTGCCGGTGGTTCCGTCTTCGGCCAGGAGCCGATCCAGCCCCGCTATGGCTCTGGCTGCGCTTTCTGGAGGTCGGCCTTGCACGGCGGCGTGGATACGCTCCTGAACCCCGGGTAGAACATCGGGGGCGACAGCCTGCACGAGGACGGTGCTGCCGGCCTCCAGGCGCAGGAAATGCACATGCCTGGCCGCACCGAACAATCGCGCCAGAGCGGCCATATATGCGGCCAGCCGTTCCATCGGCAGGGTTTCCCGGCTTACGTCCTCGATCACGAAGCGATATTCCTGGCCACTCATCGCCCCACCTCGAATCGCACCTGCGGCCGATCCTATACCGGGCGGGGCCGGATTCACAGCCGGGGTTGTAGCGCGGGCGATGGACCGTCCTGGGCGGCCCTAGCCCCACAACTCTTGTGAGGGTGGATGCATGGTGCTGTTTCGGTAGGCGATGGCTGGGGTGCGGTCGCGTTGCAGCAGCAGGGGGCCGTCGAGATCGACGATGGCTGCGTCCTGGGCGACCAGCATGGCCGGGGCCATGGCCAGCGAGGTGGCCACCATGCTGCCGACCATCGCCTGCAACCCGGCGGCGCGGGCCGCACGGATCAGCGCCAGCGCCTCGGTAAGGCCGCCGGTTTTGTCGAGCTTGACATTCACCATGCCGTAGCGATCGGCCAGGGCCGCCACATCGGCGGCGATATGGCAGGACTCGTCGGCGCACAGGATCGCCGGGCAGGCGCTGGCGGCCAGGGCGGCATCGGCCCCGGCCGCCAGCGGCTGTTCGACCATGACGACGCCCGCCGCCGCCAGATCGTCGCCCAGCTCTGCCAGCAACGCCGCCGACCAGGCCTCGTTGGCGTCCACCACCAGGCGGCTTGTGGGCGCGGCGGCGGCGACGGCGGCCAGGCGTTCGCGCACCAGCCTGGCGTCGAGCTTCACCTTCAGCAGCGGGCGATGGGCATGGGCCGCCGCCGCCCGTCCCATGGCCTCGGGCGTGTCGAGGGAAAGGGTGTAGGCGGTGGTGAGCGGGCGCGGGCACTCCAGCCCCGCCAGCCGCCAGACCGGCACGCCGGCGAGCTGCGCCTCCAGATGCCACAGGGCGCAATCCAGGGCGTTGCGCGCCGCCGACGGCCCCAGCAGGGTGGCCAGCTCGTCGCGCCCGGCGCCGGCCTCGATGGCCGCCCGCACGCCTTCGATCTCGGCCAGGCTGGAGGCGACGGTCTGGCGGTAGCGGCGATAGGGCACGGCCTCGCCACGGCCACAGGCGCCGTCCTGCTCGATTGCGACCACGACCGTCTCGGCCGCCGCCTTGGCCCCGCGGGCGATGCGAAACGGGGCCGCCAGGGGCCAGACCTCCGCCTTCGCCCGCAGGCGCCGCGCCATCAGGCCGCCACCGGGCGTCTGTCGGTCATGCGCCCCTAGAGCGCCTGCAGCCGATCGACGATGGCGCCGACGCCGGTGCGCAGCGGGTCGCAGCAGGGCAGGGCGAGCCGCTGCGAGGTGGCCTCCAGCCAGGCCCGCGCCGCGCCTTCGGCCATGGCCGAGGTGTTGGCGGCGATCCCCACCGTCGTTGCCGCCGGATTGGTGAGGCGGCCGGCGCGTTCATTGGCCTCGATGCATGCCTCCAGCGACGGCAGGGGGCGCCCGGGCAGGCCGCGCATGTGGGGCCGGCCCGGCTCGTGGCACATGACCAGGGCGTCGGCCTGGGCGCCGTGGAGCAAGCCCAGGCTGACGCCGGCGAAGCTGGGGTGGAAGAGGGAACCCTGGCCTTCGACCACATCCCAATGGTCGGGATCGTTGGCGGGGCAGAGCCATTCGACGCTGCCGGAGATGAAATCGGCCACCACGCCATCCACCGCCACGCCTTCGCCGGCGATGAAGATGCCGGACTGGCCGGTGGCGCGGAAGCTGGCCTTCATGCCGCGCCGGCGCATCTCCTTTTCCAGGGCCAGGGCGGCGAACATCTTGCCCAGCGAACAATCGGTGCCGACGGTCAGCACCCGTTTGCCTGCCCGCGGGGTGCCCTGGCCCACCCGGAAGGCCTGGGAGGGCTGGCGGACATCGAACAGGCGCCTGCCATGGGCTTTGGCGGCGGCGGCCACCTGGGGGATATCGGCCATGCGCCGGTGCATGCCGGCCATGACATCGAGGCCGGCCTGGAGGGCGGCGACGATGGTGGGAACCCAGCCATCCGGCACGAAACCGCCGGCATTGGCGACGCCCACCAGCATGGTGCGGCAGCCGGCGGCGACGGCCTCATCGGGCGTCATGTCGGGCAGGCCCAGGTCTTCGCTGCCACCGGGCAGGCGCAGCTGGGCCAGCGCCTTTTCCGGGCGCCAGATCTTCACGCCCATGCAGCCCTTGATCGCCAGCGGATCGCGGGCATCGCCCAGGAACAGGAGATAGGGCGCGGCGGCCCTGTTCACGGTCGCATCCATGGTTGTCTTCATGAATCCTCCCCGCCGCTCAGGCCGGATGGGGCATGGCGAAGCCTTCTTCCAGCGGCACTTCGGCCGTCTTCAGGATGGCGGCCATGACGATATAGGCACCGACGGTGAAGAACAGGTCCAGCAGCTGTTGGTCGTCAAAGCGGGCGCAGAGCGCAGGCCACAGCGGGCGGGGGATGCGAACCTCGGCCAGGATGGCATCCACCGCCGCCAGCAGCAGGGCTTCGTCCTGCCGCCAGCCAGGGGCATCGCCGCCGGCGCGCACGCGGGCGATGTCGTCGTCGCTGAGGCCGGCGGCCCGCCCGCGCAGCACGTGGTGGTCCCATTCGTAGCGGCTGGCGGCAAGGTGAGCCACACGCAGGATCACCAGTTCGCGCTGCCGCGGCGCCAGCGAAGAGCCGGCCACCACATGCTGGCGCAGGCCGGACCAGGCGATCAGCAGGGCCGGATGGCGGGCGATGACCTGGTGGATGTTGAGCGGCGTGCCCAGGCTTTCGCGCAGCCCGGCCAGCGAGGGGTGCCAGCTTTCGGGGGCGAGCGGGGCGAGGCGAGCGGCGGTCATGGTGTGTTTTCCGGGCGGGAGGCGGGCGCCATGCTACACGATCCTGCGCGAAGGGCAGGGTGCCATGTTCAAACCGGTGGCGTTGTCCCTGTTTTTCGCATGTATCGGCTTGCATCGGGGTTGCAACGAGGCAGAGGCGCGATATAACTGGTCAGAGTAGTCAGGAGGATGCCATGAGCACTGCGAATCGCTGGCAACTGCAGGAGGCCAAGGCGCATTTCAGCGCCCTGGTGCGCGATGCCGCCAGGCATGGGCCGCAGGCCGTCACCGTGCGCGGGCGCCGCGCCGCGGTGGTGCTGTCGGCCGCCGACTATGACCGTCTGCGGCAGCCGAAACCGTCGCTTGCCGCCCTGCTGCGGGCCTCGCCGCTGGCGGATGTGGCGCTGGATTTGGAGCGTGACCGCTCGCCCGCGCGCCCGGTCGATCTGTGAGTTTCCTGATCGATACCTGCGCCCTGTCGGAACCGGTGAAGTCGCGCCCGGCGCCGCAAGTCCTGGCCTGGCTCGACGCGACACCGCCCGAAACCCTGTTCGTCAGCGTCCTGACCCTGGGCGAGATCCGCAAGGGCATCGAGAAGCTGGGCGACGGCCGCAAGCGCGCCCGGCTGGCCCTGTGGCTGGAAACCGAACTGCCGGCCTGGTTCGAGGACCGCGTGCTGTCGGTGGACCGGGGCGTCGCCGGGGAATGGGGGCGGCTGGTGGCGAGGCGGGGGAATGTTGCCGCCATCGACAGCCTGATCGCCGCCACGGCGCTGCACCGGCGGCTGACCCTCGTCACCCGCAATGTGGCCGATTTCGCCGCCATGGGAGTCGAGCTGCTGAACCCGTGGCAGGCGTGAGGCCGGGTGCGCCGCGCTGCGCGGCGACGCTTGCGCCACGGGCGGGGGGCGGGCATCGTCGCGGCCTTCCGCCTTTCGAGAGGCACCCTTGACCGCCAGGCCGCTCGATCTCGATTTCGTGCGCTCCTTCTTTCCGGCGCTGGGGGCCGGGCCGGCGTTCATGGAGAATGCCGGCGGCAGCATGGTGCCGGAAACGGTGGTGCGCCGGGTGGCCGGCTATATGCGCGAATGCCAGGTGCAGCCCGGCGCCAATGCGGCCATCGCCCGCGACGCCAGTGCGCGCATCCGGCGCGGGCAGGCGACGGTGGCGGCGATGCTGAACGCCGATGGCGACGAGGTGGTGATCGGCCCTTCCACCACCCGCAACGCCATGACGCTGGCGGCGGCGCTGAAGCACAGCCTGGCGCCGGGCGACGAGATCGTCGTGACCGACCTGGACCACGAGGCCAACAACGGCGTCTGGCGCGCCCTGGCGCAGGAGGCGGGCGCCACCCTGCGCGAATGGCGGCTGGCCCCGGAGACGGGCGGGCTGGATGCGGCCGGGCTGGCGGCGCTGCTTTCGGAACGGACGCGGCTGGTCTGCTTCTGCCATGCCTCCAACATCACCGGGGCGGTGAACCCGGTGGCCGAGCTCGCCGCCATGGCCCATGAGGCCGGCGCGCTGGTGTGCGTGGACGGGGTGGCGGCCGCGCCGCATGGCGCTATCGATGTGAAGGCGCTGGGCGTCGATGTCTATTTCTTCAGCCTTTACAAGACCTTCGGCCCCCATCTGGGCGCCATGTATGTGCGCCGCGAGCTGCTGCGCCGGGCCAGGGGCCAGTATTTCTATTTCCACGGCGAGGACGACATCCCGCTGAAGCTGAACCCCGGCGCGCCCAACCACGAGCTGACGGCGGGCGCGGCCGGCATCGGCGATTATTTCGAGGCGCTGGCGTCCCACCATCTGGACGCGCCGGCAGAAAGCCTGGGCGGGCGCATGGGCCAGGTGTTCGCGCTGGCCGGACGCCACGAGCAGGCGCTGGCCGCCCGTTTTCTGGATTTCGCCGCCAGCTGCCGCCGGCTGCGCCTGCTGGGTCCGGGGCCGGGCAGCAATCGGGCGCGCGCGCCCACCTTCAGCTTTACCATCGACGGCATCGCCGCGGGCGAGGTGCCGGCGCTGCTGGAGGCGCGGGGCGTGGTGGCCAATGCCGGCGATTTCTATGCGCCCAGGGCGTTGCAGGCGCTGGGGATTGCGCCCGGCGAGGGCGTCGTGCGCTGCTCGCTGGTCCACTACAACAGCCTGGACGAGGTGGAGCGGCTGGCCCGCGCCCTGGACGGGATCGTTTCGGCCTAGGCGTTCGATGGGCGTTCAATAGCCCAAGGCGATACCGTCCTTGCGCGGCTCGCTGCCGCCGGCCAGCGTGCCGCGCTGCCAATCGATCCAGATGGCCTGGCCGCCGCCCAGCGGTTCGGACGCGATTTCCACCCGGTGGCCCAGCCCGGCCAGCGCCTGCATGACATGGCCGGGAATCCCGGCCTCCAGCACCGCCGCCCCGCCCCGGTGGGTGAAGCGCGGCAGGTTCAGCGCCTGCTGCGGCGCCATGCCATGAAGCAGCATGTTGTGAAGCAGATGGGTGTGGCCCCAGGGCTGATAATCGCCGCCCATGACGCCGAAGGGCATCACGGCGCGCCTGCCCTGGGTCAGCATGGCCGGGATGATGGTGTGCATGGGCCGCTTGCCGGGCGCGATGGCGTTGCGGTGGCCCACCTCCACCACGAAGCCGCAGCCGCGGTTGTGCAGCATGACCCCGGATTTCGGCGCCAGCCGCGACGAGCCGAAGGGGTGGTAGAGCGAATTGATGAAGCTGGCGGCGTTGCGCTCCCGATCGACGACGCAGAGATAGACGGTATCGCGCGACGCGGGCAGGGAAAGCAGCGGCGGCGGTTCGGCCATGGCGCGGGCGGGGTCGATGGCGGCGCGCAGGGCCCGGGCGTGGGCATCGGACAGCAGGGCAGCCACCGGCACATCGGCCATGGCCGGGTCGGCGACATATTCGGCGCGCTCGCGAAAGGCGAGGCGGCCCGCCTCCAGGGTGAGATGCAGGCGCCGGGGCGAAAGCGGGTCCATGGCGGCGATGTCCCAGCCCTTCAGCACGTTCAGCATGGTGAGCGCCACGATGCCCTGGCCGTTGGGCGGGCATTGGTGGACCCGGAAGCCGGCCAGATCGGTGGCGATGGGCTGGACATATTCGCCGGCCGCAGAGGCGAAATCCGCCGCAGTATGGAGGCCGCCCAGCTGCTGGAGGCGGGCGAGGATGTCGTCGGCCACCCAGCCGGTGTAGAACCCGTCGCGACCGTGGCGGGCGATCTCCTCCAGCGTCGCCGCCAGGCGTGGCTGGGCGTGCCGGGCACCGGCGGCGGGCGCGCGGCCATCCACCAGCAGAGCGGCGGCGGCATGGGGATCGGCGGCCAGCCTGGCCTCGCAGGCGGCCCAGGCGGCGTGCAGCAGCGGCTGCACCGCATAGCCATCGCGGGCGGCGGCGATGGCCGGGGCCAGCACCTGGGCCGGGGCCAGGCGCCCGTGATCGGCGATCAGCCGGCACCAGGCATCGACCGCGCCCGGCACGGTGACGGCGTGGGGGCCGGTGGGCGCGATGGCGGCGATACCGCTTTCCAGCAGGCGTTCGATATGGGCGGCGGCAGGCGCCCGCCCGGAACCGTTATAGGCCACGATGTCGGCACATCCGCCGGGCGCCCACAGGCAGAAGACATCGCCGCCAGGGCCGGTGGACATGGGCTCCACCACCGCCAGCATGGCGGCCGCCGCCACGGCCGCATCCATGGCATTGCCACCGGCCCGCAGCATATCGATGGCCGCCAGCGAGGCCTGGGGGTGGGAGGTGCAGGCCATGCCGTTTTCGGCGTAACAGCTGGCACGGGGCGGCGAGGCATAGGCGCGCATGGCGGTGGCCCTGGCAGGGGTGGCGGAAGCTTAGCAGACATGGCGGGCGCCGTTCTTGACCCTGGGGCGGGGCGGGGCCAGCCTGGCGCGGCGGCGCGGACGGGAGAGCGCGGGCCATGGCGCAGGATGGGGAGTTGGCGGGCAGAATCGCCCTGGTGCAGGGCGATATCGCGGCGCTGGAGGTGGACGCCATCGTCAACGCCGCCAATCGGGCGCTGGCGGGGGGCGGCGGCGTCGATGGCGCCATCCATCGGGCGGCCGGCCCCGAACTGGCGGCGGCCTGCCGGGCCATCGGCGGCTGTGCCACGGGCGAAGCGGTGCTGACGCCGGGCTTTGCGCTGAAGGCGCGCCATATCGTCCACACGGTGGGGCCGGTGTGGCGGGGCGGCGGCGAAGGCGAGGAAGGGCTGTTGGTGAGCTGCTATCGCAACAGCCTGGCCCTGGCGGGCGAGCGGGGCCTGGCGACGGTGGCCTTTCCCTCGATCTCCACCGGCGCCTATGGCTTTCCCATCGCCCGCGCCTGCCGCATCGCCGTGGGCGCCACGATCCGCCATCTCCGGGCCAGCGCCAGGCCATCGCGGGTGCTGTTCTGCTGCTATGCCGCCGCCGACGGCGCCCATTATCGCGAGGCGCTGGCCGAGTGCGGCATCGCGGTGTGAGCGGTGGCGGCGCGGCTCAGGCGCCGTTGGCGGGCGCCTCCGCCTTGCCGGCCACGCCGGCCTGGGCGAAGGTGGCCATGCCGGTGTGGGCGGCCAGCGCCGCCTGGACCAGCAGCGCCGCCACGGCAGCGCCGGAGGCCTCGCCCAGCCGCATCTCCAGGGCCAGCAGCGGGGCGGGGATGGCGAGGCGCGCCAGCAAGCGTGCGGCGGCGGGTTCGGCGCTGAGATGGCCGGCGAGGCAGTGATCGAGGGCGCCCGGGGCCAGCGCCTGCAACACGGCAGCGGCGGCGGCGGTGACATAGCCATCCAGCAGCACCGGCACCCTTTGCAAGCGGCAGGCGAGGATGGCGCCGGCCATGGCGGCGATTTCGCGCCCGCCCAGGCAGGCCAGCGCCGCCAGCGGATCGCCCAGCCGCGCGCGGTGGCGGGCCAGGGCGCGATCGACCACGGCCGCCTTGCGGGCGACGCCGGCCGTATCCAGGCCGGTGCCGGGGCCGGCCCAATCGCTGCCCGTGCCGCCGAACAGCACCGCCGCCAGGGCCGCGGCAGAGGTGGTGTTGGCGATTCCCATCTCGCCGATGCAGGCCAGATCGGCCTTGCCCATGGCCTGGAAGCCGGCGGCGAAGGCGGCGCAGGTTTCCGCCTGGGTCATCGCCGGCGCGGTGGTGAAATCGCGGGTGGGGCGGTCGAGCGACAGCGGCACCACCTGCAGCGAGGCGCCGGTCAGGCGGGCAAACTGATTGATGGCCGCCCCGCCGGCCTGGAAATTGGCCACCATCTGGGCCGTGACCTGGGGCGGAAAGGCGGAGACGCCGCGCGCCGCGACGCCATGATTGGCGGCGAAGACGGTGAAGGCGAGACGGGAAGCCCGCGGCGGGCTGCGTCCCTGCCAGGCCGCCAGCCACAGGACGACCTCCTCCAGCCGGCCGAGCGCGCCCGGCGGCTTGGTGAGGCAGGCGTCGCGCGCCTTTGCCGCCCGGCGGGCGGATTCGTCGGGGCCGGGCAGGGCGGCCAGCAAGCGGCGGATGGCAGCGAAGGAGGCGGGGGGCATGGCGCAGGGCTGGGGGAGGTTGGCGGGCCAACGGGGGCGAGTGGGAGGAGCGAGGACGTTCATAACAGCGCGGGGGCGGGATGGCGAGGCGGGGGCGGGGCTTGCCCCTCGGAGGGTTGCTGCGTTCGGCAGGGACAGCGGTTATCGCGAGGCACCGGCGCTCGCCTTTATCTGAGCCAGTTGTACACCCCTCCTCTGTTGCGATATTTCTCTTCCGAGAAACGCACGTCCTCCCATGCTTTGCCGAAGCCGACTTCCAGGATGGGAGCGCCGTATTTCAGCCTCCTCGAACTTCCCGCCTCTTCGTGCCAGAAAAAACGGCCATCCGGACCTATCATGTAGTAAGAATTGGTCATGTCGGCGTTATCTTCAGGCACGAGTTCCACCCCCATATCCTGCAAGGGAAGATGGCGCCGAATGAAACCTTGAAATTGCTCCTGTGTGATCGCCAAGCCTTCGATCTTGTGATCGTTCTCTCCAGTTACGGGCAAAACCTGGAACAATTTCCAGCGCTTTGGGGATAATTTTGCCATAACCGCACTCATGTCTTCGTTGACATTGAGCTTGGTGACCACGGTATTGCATTTGAGGCGTATGCCATGGCTTTTCAACATATCCCCCAACTCCAGCATCGCCGGCGCATAGGGACCCCCCTTGCGGGTGCGCCCTAAAGCGACGTTCACTTCGTCGTCTCCGGAGTCCAGAGACAGAGCTACCCAGTCGATCCACTGTCCCCATCCTTCGATCAACTTGCGAAGACGCTTGCCGTTGGATACGATGGATACCGCGCAGCGATTGTTGCTTCGCTTCTTGATGCGTTCGCAGAGAGCGCCCAATCCCGGAACCAGAGTAGGCTCACCGCCTGCGAAGTTGATTTTCCGGACCCCTTCGTCAACCAGGAGATCGATCAGCTTTTCCTGATCGGCGACGGAAAGCCTGTTGTTTTTCCCAAGGTGCGGGAAAGTGGCAAAGCAATAGTCGCAATGAGCATTGCAGGCCTCGATCACGTGGTAGTTGACGGACAACTCCTGACCGGGACCGGTCGCGGATGTAGATTTCATGGTTGCCTCTCCCCTTGCCGGCGATGCACAATGCCAGTGGACGACATGTGCCGCCCGGACGACATGAGCCTCAATATGAGAATGTGCATGACATGCACATATGTCAAGGGGTGCCCCCCATGAAAAGCGAAACCACATACCAAGCGGTGCTGGGACGCTTGATCGTCCAAAAACGTCAAGAAAAACAAATAGATCAGGGCGAGATGGCACGGCATGTCGGGGTCAGCCGCTCGACATGGTCGCGCATAGAGGCGGGCACTTCGGCGTTGACCATGGACCAGCTGGCCAAGGCCGCAGGCAAGCTGGACCTGCCCCTTGGGGAGCTGATGCTCCAGGCAGACGATGTCGTTCGGGAGCTGCGGCGACAGGATGTGGACGTGCTCGACAGCCGTGACCAAGCCAGCACCGCCAAGTGGGGCAAGGCCAAAGCGGCGACGGTGGCGTTTCTCGGTGGCGCCGTCCTTGGCGGCATCGTTGCCGGTATCATGTCGGCGATCGATTCCGACGAGACGTAAGTCTCCGGCGAAGACGTCAGCAGCGCTCGCCATCCGGGTGCGTGCCCGGCCATGGCGACGGGCGCGGCTTGACCGCGGCGGCGGGGCGGCGGATAAGCGGGCATGGGCGAGGGCGACGGCAAATCCGGCTCCATGGACCGTCTGCGGGCGGCGGCGGCGTTTCTGACCCGGCTGCCGTTCCGGACCGCCAGCCAGGCGCCGCTGGCCGAGGCCGCCGGGGCCTTTCCGCTGGTGGGCGCGGCCATCGGCGCGATCGGTGCCGGGGCCTATTGGGGGGCGTTTTCGCTGGGGCTGGGGCCGTGGCTGGCGGCGGTGGCGGCGGTGCTGGCGCTGGTGCTGGTGACCGGGGCGCTGCACGAGGACGGCCTGGCCGACAGCGCCGACGGCTTTGGCGCCATGGGGCGGCGCCTGTTGAAGCTGAAGGCCATGCGCGACAGCCCGGTCGGCGCCCATGGGGCGCTGGCGCTGGGGCTGGCGCTGGCGGCGCGCATCGGCGCCCTGGCCACCCTGGGCGAGCCGCTGGCGGCGGGCGCGGCGCTGGTGGCGGCCTCTGCCTTTTCCCGCACCGCCATCGTGGTGGCGCTGCGCATCGCGCCGCCGGCCCGGGACGACGGCCAGGGCGCCACCGCCGGCGTGCCTTCCAACGCACAGACCGCCATCGCCGTGGCCCTGGGGCTGGCCTTTACGGTGGCGCTGCTGTGGCCCTGGGCCGGGGCGCTGGCCCTGGCGATCGGCAGCTGCGCGGCCGGGCTGATGATCTGGCAATCGTGGCGCCATTTCGGCGGCCATACCGGCGATGTGCTGGGCGCCATTCAGCAGGCCAGCGAGATCGGCGTTCTGATCGCGCCGGTGATGCTGTTGTGAGGCACCGGCGGTGACGCATACCCGCTGGTGGTGGGTGCGCCACGCACCGGTGACGGAGACCGGCGGGCGGGTTTATGGCGCCACCGACCCCAATGCCTGCACCGACGATGTGGCCGCCTTCCGGGCGCTGGACGCCATGCTGCCCCGCCGCGCGCGGTGGGTGACGAGCCACCTGCGCCGCACCGCCCAGACGGCCGAAGCCATCGCCGCCGCCGGTGGGCGGCGCATCGCCCCGGTGCGGGAGGAAGCGCTGGGCGAACAGGATTTCGGCGACTGGCACGGCCTGATCTACGACGACATCCGCGCCCTGCCCACGGCGCAGCGTTTCTGGCTGGCACCCGCCAGCTATCGCGTGCCGGGCGGCGAGAGCTTTGCAGACCTGTGCCAACGGGCGGGGCGGGCGGTGCGGCGGCTGACCGGGCGCTGGGCCGGGGCGGATATCGTCTGCGTCGCCCATGGCGGCACCGTGCGCGCGGCGCTGGCCCTGGCGCTGGACCTGGAGCCGGCCCGCGCTTTGCGCTTTTCGGTTGCCAACCTGTCGCTGACCCGCATCGACCATTTCGACGGCAAGGACGGCCACGACGAAAGCTGGCATGTGGTGTGCGCCAACCGGGCGCCGCGCCTGACACACGGCGCCGGGGAGGCGGGGCGACGTGACCGGGGCGCGGGAGACTGAGCCGGCCTTCAACGCCCGCCTGGCAGAGGTGCTGGGCCGCAAGCATCCGCGCTGGAAGGGCACGCTGGGTTCGGAGCGGACCGCGGTTCTGCACATTGCCGCCCGGCGCCCGGATGTGGTGGTTCTCCATCCCGGCGGCCTGCCGGTGATCGTGGAGACGGAGTTCGAACCGGCCCGCGGCGTGGAACAGGACGCCATCCGACGCCTGGGTGAGACACTGGCTGCAAGCGGCCGGGCGGTGGAACAGGCGCTGGCCCTGCGCATCCCCGAGGCGCTGCGCCAAGGCGGGGGCGATATTGCCGCCGGGATCGAGGGCGCCTGCTTTCGCTATTGCGTTTTCACGGGCACGGCGCAGCGCCCCGAACGCTGGCCGCAGGAAGGCTGGATCGCCGGCGGCATCGACGATGTGGCCGCCGCCATCGAACTGGCCGCCCTTTCGGAAAGCCGCATCGCGCAGGGTGTGACGGTGCTGGAGGTGGGGATCGGCGGGGCAGCGCTGGCGCTGCGCGAGGCCGGGGCCGACACTCTACAAGGGATCGCCGCCATCCTGCGCCAGGAGAAGGGCGAGCAGACTTGGCGCATGGCCATGGCCATCGTCGCCAACGCGCTGTGCTTTCACACCGCCGTTGCCGGTGCCCACGACATTCCACCGCTGGCCGGGCTGCATGGCCAGGTGGCCGGCGGACCGCTGAAGACGAAGCTGCTGGAGTGCTGGCAGCGTGTTCTGGACGAGATCAACTATTGGCCGATTTTCGCCGTCGCCAGCGACCTTTTGCGCATCGTTCCCGACGGCATCGCGCAGAAGATCCTGGAACAGCTGGAGGGGCTTGCCAACGATCTCGCCGCCCTGGGCGCCACCAGCCAGCACGACCTTTCGGGGCGTATGTTTCAGCGGTTGATCGCCGACCGCAAATTCCTGGCAACCTTCTACACGCTGCCCGCCTCGGCCGCGCTGCTGGCGGAGATGGCCGTTGCCAGGCTGGCGATCGATTGGTCGTGGCCGCAAGAGGTGGCCGAATTGCGCATGGCCGATTTCGCCTGTGGCACCGGCGCGCTGATCGGGGCCGCCTATCGCGCCGCCCGCAGCCGCCACCGCCTGGCCGGTGGCGACGATGGCACCATTCACGCCGCCATGATGGAACGCGCGCTGATCGCCGCCGATATCATGCCCGCCGCCACCCACCTGACCGCCACCACGCTTTCCAGCGCCCATCCCGCCTGCACCTTTGCCGATACCCGCATCGTTACCCTGCCCTATGGCGAGCAGGCGGGCAGGCAGGCCGCCATCGGCGCGCTGGATCTGATCTGGGACGAGGCCGCGTGGTCGTTGTTCGGCACCCGCGCCAACCGGGTGCGCGGCGCCGGCGCGGAGCGCGAGGAACGGGAGGTGCTGCAGGTCGATCTGGCCCACGGCACCATGAACCTGGTGATCATGAACCCGCCCTTCACACGGCCCACCAACCATGAAGCGACCGGCATGCCGGTGCCTTCCTTCGCCGGCTTCAAGACCTCGGCAGACGAACAGCGGGCGATGTCGCAGCGGCTGGAGCAGATTCGCCGCGGCCAGGAGATGCCCGCCGGCCACGGCAATGCCGGGCTGGCTTCGAATTTCGTGGACCTGGCCCATGCCAAGGTGGCGCCCGGCGGCACCATCGCCCTGGTGCTGCCCGCCTCCTGTTTGCAAGGCCGATCCTGGCGCGGGATGCGGGCGTTGCTGGCGGCCCGGTATCGCGACCTGACGGTGGTGGCCATCGCCGCCACCGGGGCGACGGAACGGGCCTTTTCCGCCGATACCGGCATGGCCGAGGTGCTGATCGTCGCCACCCGCCGCAAGGACGGCGCGCCCGGTGGGCCGGCCTGCTTCGTCAATCTCGACCGCCGCCCGGCGACGCTGCTGGAGGCGGTGGAGACCGCCCGCGCCATCCGCCATCTGCCGGGCGCAGGCGACGGGATTTTGACGGTCGGCGACAGGGCGCGGGCCGGTTGCTTCGTGCGGGCGCCGTTCAGCGAGACCGGCTGTGCCGGCCTGCGCGAACCGTTGCTGGCGGGCGCCGCCATGGCGCTGCGGGAGGGAAGGCTGGCCCTGCCCCGGCTGGAACGGCCGCTGCCGCTTCCCATCGTCCGCCTGGGAGAACTCGGCGAAAGGGGGCCACTCCATCGCGACATCAACGGTGTGGAGAGCGGCAAAGACGGCAGGCCGCGCGGCCCCTTCGACATCCATTCCACGGCCAGGGCGGCCATGGCGAGCTATCCCGTGCTCTGGCGCCATGACGCGGCGCGGGAAACGCGGCTGGCGGTGGCGGCGGATGCGGAGGGCCGGCCGCGGGCGGGCCAGGCCGCCAGGGCCGCCGCTTTGTGGAATCGCGCCGCCACACGGTTGCACTTCAACCAGGACTTCCAGATCAATTCGCAACCGCTGGCCGCCTGCCTGACGCCGCAAGCCACCATCGGCGGGCGGGCCTGGCCCGGCTTTCGCCCCCATGACGAGGCCTGGGAGGCGCCGCTGCTGCTGTGGGCCAACACCACCCTGGGCCTGCTGGCCTTCTGGTGGCTGGGAACGCGGCAACAACAAGGGCGCGCCGTGCTGACGCTGAGCGCCCTGCCCGGCCTTGCCGCGATCGACCCGCGCGCGCTGGACGGCGGGCAGCTGGCGCAGGCGCGGGCGATTCTTGCTGCCTTTCGGGAGCGTTCGTTCCTGCCCGCCAACGAGGCCTGGCGCGACGAGAGCCGCCAGGCGCTGGACCGTGCCGTTCTGATCGACTGGCTGGGCCTGCCGGAAGCGGTGCTGGAACCGCTGGCCGTGCTGCGCCGGCAATGGTGCGCCGAACCCAGCGTTCACGGCGGCAAGGCTACGCGCCCGGTGGGGTGATGGGGTTGATCCGGGCTGTGGGTGAGAGCATATCGCAGGGTAGCCGGGTGCTGGGAAAGGGAGTGTGAGCCATGGCGGATCGAGCGCAAATTGAGAAATTCGAAGCTGCGTGCGAGGCGATCAAGAAGCTGGCATCGCAGAAGGAGCATTACATCAAGCGCGGGCGATGGGGGGAGCTGACCTTCGAGGATATCGAGGGCGACATCGACACAATATTCTGGCTTGTCGAGGAAATAGGTTCGCTTCCAATTGTTATCGTCGATGGCGCTGTTATCGATACGGCAGTGACATATCTGTCGCAGATTGGTGAGTATTTCCGACAGATCGATGATTTCAGCCTTGCAAGCGGCGATCCCAATTCTATACGCAACAACATCGCTTCAAAAATGAAACAGCAAATCCAAGGCGCTATCACTACGATAGGACCCTGGATGCCCTTGCTGGCGCTTCGTGCGGGTAAGATCCAGAATTGGAGCGCCCAGATGAAGGGTGACAGGGACGACATGGCCGAACTCTTTAAGAAAGCGGATGCTCATGTCGAAGAACGGAAGAACGAGATCGACGCGGCGGTGGAGGCAGCCCGTGCTGCGGCGGGGGAAGCCGGTGCTGCCGAATTTACCTATGAGTTCCGCGACGAAGCGGAGGCAGCCGAAAAGCGCGGCAAACGGTGGCTCTGGCCGACGGGCATCTTCGCGGCGGCTTCATTGGGCCTCGCCATCGCGCTCATGTTCGGGCTGCTCGGCGAAACTCCCGCGAATCTCTGGGAAGCGATCTATCGTCTCGGCGGGCGGGTGATCGCGATTTCGGTGCTGTTCTATGCCGCCGTCTGGTCTGGCCGCATCGTGCTTGCCAACCTGCATCTGGCGAGCGTCAACAAGCACCGGGCGGTCAGCATCCAGACCTTGCAGGCCTTCCACCGCGCGGCGGCGGACGAGGCGGCCAAGGACGCGGTGGTTCTGGAAGCGGCCCGCGCCGTTTATGAGAATGTGCCCAGCGGCTATATCGCCCGCCAGGGAGGCGGCCCGGGCGGCAGTGCGCGCACCCTTGAAGTCATCAAGGGCGCCGTCCGGCGACCTGGAAGCGACGGCGAAGGCTGAGCGCACCGCCCGGCGCGGCGGGAGGCGGTGTCACTCTCAATGCCGGAGCAGACGGCGCATGGCTGTAAGCGCCGCATAACCGACGCCAGCGCCACCGGCGGCGGTGCCGAAGTACTTCAGTAGCGTGGCCGCTACCGTGGACTGTTCGGGCGTGCCGAAGAGCATCGACGCGATAGAGACGACGAGAATGGCGGCTATGAGAACGGTAGCGATCCAGACGATCCTTGAAGCAAGATTATGGCGGCGAACGTCGGCACGCTCGTTCGCTTCGAGTTGTTTGGTGGCGAACTCGGCTTGGCGCTGATCCTTCTGATCGCGGAGGTCGAGGACGCGGTGTGCCAACTCCATTCGTTTGTTTTGTCCGTCGAGCCGCCGATGCTCGATCTTGACAATCTCGCCGGAAAGCTGCCTGTTATCGACAGCAGGCTCGATCACACTGTCCCCGTCCTCGGGTCGGTCGTTCATCGCCTGGCGGAGCCAAGGACGATGTCGAGGCCAGGCATCACGGCCGGACCGTCGATGAGGCCATCGACGATCCATTCGACCGAGACCGAATGGATACGGAAGCCGCCATAGGGGGAGGGCTCGATCTCGGTGACGTATTCGGCAAACGCCGGATCCTGGCGACGACGACGCGCCTCTTCGTCGGCCTCTTCGCGGGTCTGGGCATAGCTGTCGACGATCATCGGGTCTCTCTCCAGGTTGCAACACACCTCCCTATACATGGTGCGCTCTCGCTGCCATGGAAGGGATATCGCGCCCTATCGATAGCACGGCGGCAGGGGAGGGGGAAGGCCCCATCGGCTGGCCGGGGCGGATGCCCGCAGGGTCGCCCTGCCAGGTTTGGGGGCTATGGCGGCAGGCGTGGGGGTCTGCTAGGGTGGCGGCGGAACGGGACGAGGGAAGCCGGTGACGCCTTCGGGCGAAGGCCGGCGCTGCCCCCGCAACTGTAACGGCGAGACCGAGGCGGCAACCCACTGGCGCCAGCCGGGAAGGGGCCTCGAGAAGGTCGCATAAGCCGGAGCCAGGAGACCTTGCCGTTCCGATGGATGGCGGTGGCCGCGCTGCGCGGCGCCCGCCGGAGAACGCGCCTCGGAGGGAGGTCGTTTGGACACAGCCGATGCCCCCGCGCCCGGAACCTTCGCGCCGCCGCCCGGTGAGGGTGGCAACCCGCTGGTCTGCCTGGTGCTGGGCGGGGCCGCTTCGGGCAAGAGCGCCTTTGCCGAGCGGGAGGTGGCGGCGCGCGGGCTGGAGAACATCTACATCGCCACCGGCACGGCCGGCGACGACGAGATGGCCCAGCGCATCGCCCGCCACCGGGCACGGCGGGGCCAGGGCTGGACGACGCTGGAAGAACCGTTGGCGCTGGCCGATGCGCTGGCCGCCCAGGCCGGACCGGGCCGGGCGGTGCTGATCGATTGCCTGACCCTGTGGCTGGCCAATGCGATGGCGGCCGGGCGTTCCCCCGAAGCCGAAGGCGCGCGGCTGGCGGCGGCACTGGCGGCGGCGCGGGGGCCGGTGACGGTGGTTGCCAACGAGGTGGGCCAGGGCATCGTTCCCGTCCATGCCGAAACGCGGCGCTTTCGCGATCATGCCGGCCTGCTGAACCGCAAGGTTGCGGCCGTGGCCGGACGCGTGCTGTGGGTGGTGGCCGGCCTGCCCCAGATTTTGAAACAACCCAAAGCGGGCGAAGGAGGGTGAGGGAAGGATGAAGACGGGGGAGAAGATTCCGGCCACGGTGGTGACCGGCTTTCTGGGCGCCGGCAAAACCACCCTGGTGCGCCATCTGATGGCGAATGCCGGCGGGCGCCGCTTTGCCTTCGTGGTCAACGAGTTCGGCGAGGAAGGGGTGGATCGGGAGCTGGTCTGCGGGCTGGGCCTGGAGGGCTGCGGCGCAGGCGATATCGTGGAGCTCGCCAACGGCTGCATCTGCTGCACCGTGGCCGACGATTTCCTGCCCACCGTGCAGGGGCTGATCGAGCGCGATCGCCCGCCCGAACACATCGTCATCGAGACCAGCGGCCTGGCGCTGCCCAAACCGCTGGTCAAGGCCTTTGCCTGGCCGGAGGTGAAGACGAGGACCACGGTGGACGGGGTTGTCGCCGTGATCGACGGCGCCGCCCTGGCCGCCGGCCGTTTCGCCGACGACCCCGCCGCCATCGCCCGCCAGCGCCGGGCCGACCCCAATCTGGACCACGACAACCCGCTGCATGAGGTGTTCGAAGAGCAGATCGCGGCCGCCGATCTGATCGTGCTGAACAAGGCAGACCTGATGGACGAGGCGGCCAAGGCGCGGGCCCTGGCCGCCGTCGATGCCTGCCGCCGGCCCCAGGCCAAGGTCATCCAGGCGGCGCAGGGGCGGGTGGCGGCGCTGGCGCTGCTGGGCATCGGCGCGGCGGCCGAAGACGACCTGGCAAGCCGCCCTTCGCATCACGACCATGGCGAGCATGACCACGACGATTTCACCGCCTTTCGGCTGGGCTTCGGCCCGGTGGCCGATCCGGCGGCGCTGGAGGCCCGGCTGCGCCAGGCGGTGGCCCATCACGACGTGCTGCGCGTCAAGGGCTTCCTGGACGTGCCTGGCAAGGCCATGCGCCACGCCGTGCAGGGCGTCGGCGACCGCTTCGAACGCTATTACGACCGCCCCTGGGCACCGGGCGAGGCCCGGGCCAGCGCGCTGACGGTGATCGGGCTTGCCGGCCTGAACCCCGCCGCCATCGCCGCCGAGCTGGGGGGGCGGGTGCTGTGATGCATCTGCTGGCGGCGGCCCCCGGCGAGGTGGCGGACGGCTCCCAGGCGGTGGATCTGGGCCAGAGCCCGGCCCCGCTGGTGGTGCTGTCGGCGGCCGATACCGAACTGGCGCTGCTGGCGGCGGCGGCATCCCGGCGCGGGGCCGGCGTGCCCGCGCTGCGGCTGGCGAACACCATGCAGCTGGGCCACCACCTGTCGGTGGACCTCTATGTCGAAGCGGTGGTGGCCCGGGCCAAAGCGGTGGTGGCGCGGCTGCTGGGGGGCGCCGCCTATTGGCGCTATGGCAGCGACGAGCTGGCCGCCGCCGCCGAACGCCACGGCATCCCCCTGGCGCTGCTGCCGGGCGACGACCGCGAAGACCAGGAGCTGCGCCGGATGTCCACCGTGGCGGCGGCGGATTACGACCTGTTATGGGCCTATCTGATCCATGGCGGGGCCGCCAATGCCGCCGGTTTTCTGGCCGCCCTGGCGGCGCTGGCCGGCCACCCCGCCCCGCCACCACCGCCACCGCAGCCGCTGCCCCGGGCCGGCTGCTATTGGCCGGGGGCGGGCGATGTCGGGCTGGGCCAGGTGGCGGCCCATTGGCGAACGGGGCGGCAAAAGGTGGCGGTGGTGTTCTACCGCGCCCTGGTGCAGGCCGGCGATACGGCGCCCATCGACGCGCTGGTGCGGGAATTGCAGGCCCAGGGGCTGAACCCGCTGCCGTTCTACTGCCAAAGCCTGAAGGATGCCGGCGCGGCCGCCTTCGTGGAGGAAGCGCTGGCCCGCCACCCGCCGGCCGCCATCGTCAATTGCACCGGCTTCGCCCTGGCCGCCCCCGGTCAGGAGCGGGGGCCAACGCCCTTCGATGGCGCCGACTGCCCTGTCATCCAGGCGGTGATGGCCGGCGGCACGCGCCAGGCGTGGCAGCAGGGAACCCGCGGGCTGGCACCGCGCGACATCGCCATGAACGTCGCCCTGCCGGAGGTGGACGGGCGGCTGCTGGCCCGGGCCATCTCCTTCAAATCGGCCCGCCAGCGCGACCGGGCAACCCAATGCCAGCTGGTGCGCCACGAAGCGGATGGCGACGGCGTGGCCTGGACCGCCCGCCTGGCGGCCGCCTGGACGCGGCTGCACAGGACGCCGGCCCGCGAACGGCGCATCGCCATGGTGCTGGCCAACTATCCCAACCGGGACGGGCGCATCGGCAACGGCGTCGGCCTGGACACGCCGGCCTCGGCGGCGGCGGTGCTGGCGACGCTGGCAGGTGCCGGCTATCGCGCCGAGGGCGCCCCCGATTCGGGCCGGGCGCTGATGGCGGCGCTGCTGGCCGGGCCCACCAACGATCTGGCGCGCCGGGCGGGGCGGGACGATGACGGCGGCGAGGCGCTGCCGCTGGCCGTCTATCGCCGCCATTTCGCCGCCCTGCCAGAGGCGGCGCGCCGGGCGGTGACGGAACGCTGGGGGACGCCGGAGAACGACCCTCACGTCGCCGGCGGCGCCTTCCGGCTGGCCATGCGCCGCTGGGGCCATGTCGTGCTGGGGGTGCAGCCCGCCCGCGGCTACAACATCGACCCCAAGGCCAGCTATCACGACCCCGACCTGGTGCCGCCCCACGGCTACTTCGCCTTCTATATCTGGCTGGCCCATGTCTTCGGCGTCCATGCCGTCGTGCATCTGGGCAAGCACGGCAATCTGGAATGGCTGCCGGGCAAGGCGCTGGCGCTGTCGCCGCACTGCTTTCCGGCGGCGGTGCTGCCGCCCCTGCCCCATCTCTACCCCTTCATCGTCAACGACCCCGGCGAGGGCAGCCAGGCCAAGCGGCGCAGCGCGGCCGTGGTGGTGGACCACCTGACCCCGCCGCTGGCCCGGGCCGAAGCCCATGGCACGCTGCGGCGGCTGGAGCTGCTGGTGGACGAGTATTTCGAGGCCAGCCAGACCGACCCGCGCCGTCTGAAGCCGCTGGCCGGCGACATTCTGGACCTGGCCGCCACCAGCGGGCTGGATGTCGATTGCGGCATGGCGGCGGGCGACGGCGAACAGGCAAAGCTGGCCAAGCTGGACGGCTATCTGTGCGAACTGAAGGAGATGCAGATTCGCGACGGCCTGCATATCTTCGGCGCCTCGCCCCGGGATGGGCTGGAAACGGCGCTGCTGGCGGCCCTGGTGCGCCTGCCGCGCGGCACCGGCCAGGGCGGCGATGCCTCGTTGCAGGCGGCGCTGGCGGCCGATCTGGGGCTGGGCTTCGATCCGCTGGCGATGGACGCCCCGGCCGCGCCCTGGAAAGGACCGCGCCCGCAGGCGCTGCGACGGGTGAGCGCCGATCCCTGGCGCAGCAGCGGCGATACCGTGGAACGGCTGGAGCTGCTGACGGCCGCGCTGATCGCCGGCGAGACCCCCTGCCCACCGGCCTGGCGCGCCAGCGCCGCCGTGCTGGAGGAGATCGAACGGCGCCTGCGCCCGGCGCTGGCCGGCTGCGGGCCGGGCGAGATGGCGGGCCTTTTGGCCGGGCTGGACGGGCGCTTCGTGCCGCCGGGCCCGGCCGGCGCCCCCACCCGCGCCCGGCCCGAAGTGCTGCCCACCGGGCGCAATTTCCATTCCGTCGATACCCGCGCCGTGCCCACCCCGGCGGCCTGGCGGCTGGGCTGGGCCAGCGCCTGCCGGCTGCTGGAACGCCATTGCCAGGAACACGGCGAATGGCCGGCCGCCGTCGCCCTTTCGGCCTGGGGCACCGCCACCATGCGCACCGGCGGCGACGACATCGCCCAGGCGCTGGCGCTGATGGGGGTCGCGCCCCGCTGGCAGGAGGGAAGCGGGCGCCTCACCGGCTTCGAGATCGTGCCCGCCGCCGTGCTGGGGCGCCCGCGGGTGGATGTGACGCTGCGCGTCTCCGGCTTTTTCCGCGACGCCTTCCCGGCCCTGATCGACCTGGTGGACAGCGCCGCCCGCGCCGTGGCCGCCCTGGACGAAGCGGCGGAGACCAACCCGCTGGCGGCGCGGGCGCAGGCCGAGGCCCGGGCGGCGGTGGCGGCGGGCGCCGATCCCGACCGGGCGCGGCAACGGGCGGCAACGCGGGTGTTCGGCTCCAAACCCGGGGCCTATGGGGCCGGGCTCCAGGCGCCGATCGACGAAGGCGGCTGGCGCGAGAGGGGCGATTTGGCCCGGGCCTATGTCGCCTGGAGCGGCTATGCCTATGGCGACGGCGCCGAGGGACGCCCCGCCCACGATCTGTTCGAGCGCCGCCTGGCCGGGGTGGAGGCGGTGCTTCACAACCAGGACAACCGCGAGCACGACCTGCTCGATTCCGACGATTACTACCAGTTCGAGGGCGGGCTGGCGGCGGCGGTGGAGCAGGCGCGGGGGGCCGGGCCGGCGATCTATCACAACGACCATTCCAACCCCGCCAACCCCCGCATCCGCACCCTGGCAGAGGAGATCGCCCGGGTGGTGCGGGCGCGGGCCGCCAATCCGAAATGGATCGCCGGCGTCATGCGCCACGGCTACAAGGGCGCGGCCGAGATGGCGGCCACGGTGGATTATCTGTTCGCCTTCGCCGCCACCGCCGGCTGCGTCCGGGACAGCCATTTCGACGCCCTGTTCGACGCCTATCTGGGGGACGAGACGGTGCGCGCCTTTCTGGGCCGCAACAACCCGGCCGCCCTGGCCGAGATGGCGGCCAGGCTGGCAGAGGCGGAACGGCGCGGCCTGTGGCGGCCACGGCGCAACAGCGCCCTCCCCCTGCTGCAGGAGCTGGCGGGAACATCGGCGCGGACGGCGACGGTGGAACGGATGGCAGAGGAGGAAGCGGCATGAGCGCGCGCGAGAGGCCGGAAATGCCGGCAACGGCGGCGGCGGGCGAGGAGGAGAGGAACCGCCGCCACAAGGAGCGCATGAAGAAACACAAGGCGGCCCGCGACCGGATGATGGCGACCCGCACCCAGCGGCGCGGGCTGGTGATCGTCCACACCGGCAAGGGCAAGGGCAAATCCTCGGCCGCCTGGGGCATGGCGCTGCGCTGCCTGGGCCACGGCATGAAGGTGGCCGTGGTGCAGTTCATCAAGGGCCGGGCCGAAACCGGCGAGGCCAGGCTGTTCGCCCGCTTCCCCGAGCTGGTGTCGTTTCGCACCATGGGCGAGGGCTTCACCTGGGAAACCCAGGACCGCCAGCGCGACATCGCCGCCGCCGCCGCCGCCTGGCAGGCGGCCCGCCAGGCCATGGCCGACGAGACCGTCGCCATGGCGATCCTGGACGAGCTCAACGTGGCGCTGCGCTATGGCTATGTGCCGCTGGACGAGGTGCTGGAGGCCCTGGCGGCCAAACGGCGCGAACTGCATGTGGTGGTCACCGGGCGCAACGCCCCGCCGCAGCTGATCGAACGGGCCGACCTGGTGACGGAGATGACGCTGGTGAAGCACCCCTTCCGCGCCGGCGTGGCCGCCCAGCCGGGGGTGGAGTTCTAGGCCATGGCCGCCGCCCTCATGATTCAGGGCACCGGCTCTCATGTCGGCAAATCGCTGCTGGTGGCCGCCCTGGCCCGGGCCTGGACGCAGCGGGGGCTCGAGGTGCGGCCCTTCAAGCCGCAGAACATGTCGAACAACGCCGGCATCGCCGCCGACGGCGGCGAGATCGGGCGTGCCCAGATGCTGCAGGCCCGCGCCTGCGGCACCCCCCCCAGCCACCACATGAACCCGGTGCTGCTGAAGCCGCAATCGGACCGGGGCGCGCAGCTGGTGGTGCACGGCCGCGTCGCGGGTTCCTTTACCGCCGGCGACTATCCGCGCATGAAGCCCCGTCTGCTGGCCCCGGTGCTGGCAAGTTTCCGGCGGCTGGCAGGCGAGGCCGATCTGGTGCTGGTGGAGGGCGCCGGCTCGCCAGCGGAGGTGAACCTGCGAGAGGACGACATCGCCAATATGGGCTTTGCGCGCGCGGCCGGCGTGCCGGTGGTGCTGGCGGGAGACGCCGAACGCGGCGGTGCCATCGCCGCCGCCGTGGGCACCGTGGCGCTGCTGGGCCAGGGCGACCGCCGCCTGCTGCGGGGCTTCTGCATCAACCGTTTTCGCGGCGATGCGGCCCTGTTCCAGGGCGCCCTCGATGCCATCCACCAACGCACCCGGCTGCCCTGCCTGGGGGTGGTGCCCCATATCGCCGCCGCCCGGCACCTGCCGGAGGAGGACTCGACCGCCCTGGACAGCAGCCTCCCCCGGCGCCCCGCCCCTGCCGCCGTGCCGGGGGTCGTTCGCATCGCCGTGCCCCGTTTCGAGCGCATCGCCAATATCGACGATCTGGACCCGCTCGCCGCCGAAGCCGGCGTGGCGGTGACGCTGGTGGCCCCGGGCGAGGCGCTGCCGGGCGACGCCGATCTGGTGATCCTGCCCGGCAGCAAAAGCACCCTGGCCGATCTGGCCGCCTTTCGCGCCCAGGGCTGGGACATCGATCTGGCCGCCCATATGCGGCGCGGCGGCTGGGTGCTGGGGCTGTGCGGCGGCTATCAGATGCTGGGCCGCCAGGTGGCCGACCCGGACGGCATCGAGGGCGCGGCCGGCAGCGCGCCGGGCCTGGGGCTGCTGAATATCCGCACCACGCTGACCGGCGCCAAGCGGCTGGTGGAAACCACCGGGCACGACACCGCCTGCGGCGAGCGGGTGGCGGGCTACGAGATGCATATGGGGGTCAGCGACGGCCCCGATTGCGCCCGGCCCATGCTGCGGCTGGCGGCCGGGCCCGACGGCGCCGTTTCCCGCGACGGGCGGGCCATGGGCTGCTATCTCCACGGGCTGTTCGCCGCCGACGGTTTCCGCCGCCGCTTTCTGGAACGCATCGCCGGGCGCGCCCATGCCGGCCCCGCCTTCGATGCCAGGGTGGAAGCGGCCCTGGACGAGGTCGCCGCCACCGTCGCCCGCAGCCTCGATCTGGACCGTCTGCTGGAGATCGCCCGTGGCCGCTGACACCGCCCGCCTAGGCCAGCCACAGCAGCGCCAGCGCCGCCGCCCCGGCCAGCAGACAGGCGCGGCGATAGAGCGCCAGCGCCGCCTCGATATCGGCCGCCACCGCCTGGGGCCGCCCGCAGCCCATCCAGGCATCGCAGACCGGCACGCCGCCATAGCTGCGCGGGCCGGCGATGGCGAGGCCCAGCGCCCCGGCGAAGGCGGCCTCTGGCCAGCCGGCATTGGGCGAGCGGTGGCGCGGCGCGTCGCGCCTCATGGCGGCCAGGGCCTGCCCGGCATCGGCGCCCTTCAGCAGGGTGGCCGCCAGCGCCGCCACCAGGCCCGCCAGCCGCGCCGGCAGCCAGTGGACCAGATCGTCGCAGCGGGCCGAGGCCCAGCCGAAATCGCCATAGCGCGCCCCCCGATGGCCGATCATGCTGTCCAGCGTGTTGACCGCCTTGCAGACCGCCAGGCCGGGCAGGCCGGCCACCAGATACCAGAACAACGGCGCCACCACGGCGTCGCCATAGTTTTCGGCCAGGCTTTCGATCGCCGCCCGGCAGACGCCGTGTTCGTCCAGGGCCTGGGGGTCGCGCCCGACGATGCGGGCCACGGCCAGCCTGGCGCCCTCCAGCCCGTCGCGGCGCAGCGCGCGGACCACGGCGGCGACGTGATCGTGCAGGTCGCGCTGGGCCAGCAGCGCGAAGACGGCGCCGGCCTCCAGCGCCCAGCCCAGAACCCCGCCCGGCCAGGCGAGAACGGCGCCGATGGCCGCCGCCAGCACCACCGCTGCCGCCAGCAGCGCCGCGCCGGCCCGGCGCCTGGTCGCCCGGCCGCCGCGGTTCCAGCGCCCCTCCGCCCAGTCCACCAGCCGGCCCAGCGCCGCCACCGGATGGGGCACACGACCCCACAGCCAGCGCGGATCGCCCGCCAGCGCATCCAGGACCAGCGCCGCCAGCAGCACCGATGCGGACGGATCGAACAGCATCGCCCCTCCCGCGGCAGCCGCCGCCCAGGATAAGGAGAGACGCCATGAATGGACATGCCATCATGCTGTGCGGCCATGGCAGCCGCGACCGCCAGGCGGTGGCGGAATTCGCCGCCCTGGCCGAACAGCTGCGGTGCCGTTTCGAGCGGCCGCTGGAATACGGCTTTCTGGAATTCGCCCGCCCGATGATCGCCGAAGGGCTGGACCGGCTGCGCGCGGCCGGCGAAAACGACATTCTGGCCCTGCCGGGGATGCTGTTCGCCGCCGGCCATGTCAAGAACGACCTGCCGGGGGTGCTGAACGGCTATGCCGCCCGCCACGGCACCGCCATCCGCTTCGGGCGCGAGCTGGGCATCGACACCCGCCTGGTGCGGGCGGCGGGCGCGCGGGTGCGGCAGGCGATGGCGGCGGCCGACGCCGAGCGCGGCCCGGTGGCAACCGCCGACACGCTGCTGCTCACCGTCGGGCGCGGCGCCTCCGATCCGGACGCCAACGCCAATGTCGCCAAGGTTTCGCGCCTGCTGTGGGAGGGGCTGGGCTGCGGCTGGGGCCAGCCCGCCTATTCCGGCGTCACCTTCCCGCTGGTCGGGCCGGCCCTGGAACGGGTGGCCAGGCTGGGCTTCGCCCGCATCGTCGTCTTTCCCTATTTCCTCTTCACCGGCGTGCTGGTGCGGCGCATCTACGCCGCCGCCGACGCCGCCCAGGCGGCCTTTCCCGGCCTGCAGATCGTCAAGGCCGGCTATCTGGCCGACCATCCGCTGGTGCTGGACGCCTTCGTGGAACGCGCCCGCGAGATCGTCGAAGGCAGCGGCAACATGAACTGCCAGGCCTGCAAATACCGCGAGCAGGTGCTGGGCTTCGAAGACGAGGTGGGGCTGAAGCAGGAAAGCCACCACCACCATGTCGAAGGCATCGGCAGCGGCGACCACGAGCACCGTCACGACCACGGCCACGATCACGGCCATGACCACGGCCACCACCCCTACCCCCATGCCGACCACCCGCTGGGCCCGCGCACGCTGAAGGCCGAACCCCCGCCATGACCGCCCCCTCGTTCGACGCCCGTCCGATGGTGGGTGGGGGCGCCGGGGATCGGCCCGAAACCGGCGCGGATTCGCGGCAGGCCCAGGCCACGGCCCCCCGCAACCCATGGGCGGCGATCCTGGCCGGCCCCGCCTGCCTGCCGGGCCATGACCGGATCCCGGGCGCCAGGCCTGCCCCCATCGCCAAGCCTGTCCCTGGCGCCGCCGCCTGCCATGGCTGACGCCTATCTCAACGACGGCGCCGCCATCGCGCGCGAATCGCGGCGCATCGTCGCGGCCGAGGCCGATCTTTCCGGCCTGGCCCCGCCGCTGCGCGCCCTGGCGGTGCGGCTGATCCACAGCTGCGGCATGGTCGATATCGTCGCCTGCCTGGATGCCTCCGAAGGCGCGGTGGCGGCCGGGCGCCTGGCGCTGGCGGCCGGGCGGCCCCTGTTCTGCGATGCCCGCATGGTGGCCAGCGGCATCGACCGCGCCCGCCTGCCCGCCGCCAACCCCATCGTCTGCAAGGTGGCCAGCGCCGCCGCCCGCCGCCGCGCCGCCCGCCTGGCCACCACCCGCTCCTGGGCGGCGGTGGATTTGTGGGGCCGGGCGCTGGAAGGCGCGGTGGTGGCGATCGGCAACGCGCCCACGGCGCTGTTCCGCCTGCTGGAAATCGCCCAGCGGGGCGGCCCCTGCCCGGCGCTGACGCTGGGGATGCCGGTAGGCTTCGTCGGCGCCGCCGAGGCCAAGCGGGCGCTGGCGGAAAGCGGCCTGGCCTTCGTCACCGTGCACGGGCGGCGCGGCGGCAGCGCCATGGCGGCCGCCGCCGTCAACGCGCTGCTGGAGCGGCCCCGTTGACGCCCTGGCTGGCCGTGGTGGGCCTGGGCGAAGACGGCCTGGACGGGCTGGCGCCGCCGGCACGCGCCGCCATCGCCGCCGCCGAACTGGTGGTGGGCGGAAGGCGCCATCTGGCGCTGGTGGGCGAACATGGCGCCCGCTCTCTGGCCTGGCAGCGTCCGCTGGCCGCCACCCTGGAGGCCATCGCCGCCCATGAAGGGCGCCGGGTGTGCGTGCTGGCAAGCGGCGATCCCATGAGCTATGGCATCGGCGTTCCCCTGGCGCGCCGGTTCGGGCATGAGGCGATGGCGGTCTGGCCGGCGCCTTCGGCCTTTTCGCTGGCCTGCGCGCGGCTGGCCTGGCCTGTGGCCGAAACGGTGCAGCTTTCGCTCCACGGCCGTCCGCTGGCGCTGCTGGCCGCCCATCTGGCGCCGGGGGCGCGGCTGCTGATCCTCTCCCACGACCGCCACACGCCCGGCCAGGTGGCGGCGCTGCTGGCCCGGGCCGGCTTCGGCGAAAGCCACCTGCATGTGCTCTGCCACATGGGCGGCGCGCGGGAGCGTCGCTTCACCTTCACCGCCGCCGCCGGCCCCGCCTGCGAGGCGGACGACCTCAACACCCTGGCGGTGGAGCTGGTGGCGGCGCCGGGCCGGCGCATCCTGCCGCCGGTGCCGGGGCTGCCCGACGACGCCTTCCAGCACGATGGCCAGCTGACCCGGCGCGAGCTGCGGGCGGCCAGCCTGGCGGCGCTGGCGCCGCTGCCGGGCGCGCTGTTGTGGGATGTGGGCGCCGGCTGCGGTTCCATCGCCATCGAATGGATGCGCGCCGCGCCGCGCGCCGCCGCCATCGCCATCGAGCGCCACCGGGCCAGGCGGGAGGCCATGGCCGCCAACGCCGCTGCGTTGGGGGTGCCGGGCCTGGAGATCGTCGCCGGCGAAGCGCCTGCCGCCCTGGCCGCCCTGGCGACCCCGGACGCGATCTTCATCGGCGGCGGCCTGGCGCGCGCGGGGGTGGCGGAGGCCTGCTGGCAGGCGCTGCCCTGCGGCGGGCGGCTGGTCGCCAACGCCGTCACCCTGGAGAGCGAGCGGCGCCTGGCGCAGCTGTGCGGCGAAAAGGGGGGCGAGCTGGTGAGGTTCGCCATCGCCCGTGCCGAGCCGCTGGCGGGCTTCACGGTCTGGCGCCCGGCGCTGCCGGTGGTGCAGTGGCGGGCCGTGAAGCCATGACGGGGGGCACGCTGTGGGGGCTGGGCGTGGGGCCGGGCGATCCCGAGCTGCTGACCCTGAAGGCGCACCGCCTGCTGAGCGCGGCGCCGGTGGTGGCCTATCCGGCGCCGCCGCAGGGGCCCAGCCTGGCCCGTTCCATCGTCGCCGACTGGCTGGACGGCAGCGGCAAGCAGGAGATCGCCATCCGCATGCCGCTGGACGGGCGCCGCTTTCCGGCCGCGGCGGTCTATGACCGGGCGGCGGCGGCCATCGCCCGCCATCTCGACGCCGGGCGCGATGTGGCGGCGATCTGCGAAGGCGATCCGTTTTTCTATGGCAGCTTCATGTATCTCTACGGGCGGCTGGCGGCGCGCCACCGGGTGGAGGCGGTGCCGGGCGTCACCTCGCTGGTGGCCTGTCCGGCCGTGGCGGGGGCGCCGCTGGCGGCCAGAAACGACGCGCTGCTGGTCTGCCCCGGCAGCCTGGCGGAAGACGACCTCTGCCGCCGCCTGGCCGGCGTGGAGGCGGCGGCGGTGGTGAAGGTGGGGCGCCATCTGGCCAAGCTGCGCCGGGTGCTGGCGGCCCTGGATCTGGTCTCCCGCGCCCATTATGTCGAACGCGCCACCATGGCCGGCCAGCGCGTGCTGCCCTTTGCCGAGGCCCGGGCGGACGCCGCGCCCTATTTTTCCATGGTGCTGATCCACCGGCGCGGCCAGGCCTGGCAGAACGATGGGCGCGAGGCCGGGCCGTGACGCCGCCCGCCCCGGCCCCCGTTCCCAACGATGCGGCCGTGCTGTGCCTGGGGCCGTCCGGCCTGGCGACCGCGCGCCGCCTGGCCGCCGCCCTGCCCGGGGCAAAGCTGCACGGCTATGCCCGCCGCGTGGCGGGAGCCGAGGTCGCCTTCGACGACGCCATGGAGCATATCGCGGCCCTGTTCGCCGCCGGCGTGGCGGTGGCCGGCGTGTGCGCCGCCGGCATCCTGATCCGCGCCACCGCGCCGCTGCTGGCCGGTAAGGGCCGCGAGGCGCCGCTGGTGGCGGTGGCGGAAGACGGCAGCAGCGCCGTGCCGCTGCTGGGCGGCCATCGCGGCGCCAACCGGCTGGCGCGGGCCTGCGCCGACATCCTGGGCGGCGTGGCGGCGGTGACGACGGCGGGCGACCTCGGCTTCGGCGTCGCGCTGGACGAGCCGCCGCCCGGCTGGCGCCTCGCCAACCCGGCCGCCGCCGGCCCGGCGATGGCCGCCATGCTGGCGGGCGAGAAGGTGGCGCTGGAGGTGGAGGCGGGCGATGCCTCCTGGCTGGCTGGCCTTCCCTTTGCGGAGGATGGCGGCGGGGCGCGCCACAAGGTGCGGGTGAGCGCGCGGGCCGGCGGCGACGGCGTGCTGCTGCATCCGCCGGTGCTGGCGCTGGGGCTGGGCTGCGAGCGCGGCTGCGACCCCGGCGAGGCGCTGGCGCTGGCGCGGCGCACCCTGGCCGGGGCAGGATTGGCGCCCTACGCCCTGGCCTGCATCGCCAGCCTGGACGTGAAGGCCGACGAAGAGGCGGTGCTGGCCACCGCCCGCGCCTTCGCCGTGCCGCTGGCGCTGTTTGCCGCCGCCAGGCTGGAGCGGGAGACGCCGCGCCTTGCCACGCCGTCGCAGGCGGTGTTCGCCGCCGTCGGCTGCCATGGCGTCGCCGAGGCGGCGGCGCTGGCGGCGGCCGGCCCCGGCGCCGAGCTGGCGGTGGCCAAGACGCGCTCGCCCCGGGCCACCTGCGCCATCGCCCGCGCGCCGGCCGCCATCGATGCCGGCGCCCTGGCCCATCCGCTGGGCTATCTGGCGCTGGTGGGGCTGGGGCCGGGCGCGCCCGCCCTGCGGACGCCGGAGGCCAGCCGGGCCATCGCCGCCGCCAGCGACCTGGTGGGCTATGGCCCCTATCTCGACCTCGCCCGCCCGCTGGGGCGCGGCAAGCGCCGCCACGCCTTCGCCCTGGGCCAGGAGCAGGCCCGCTGCCGCGCCGCCCTGGATCTGGCGGGCGCAGGCGGCCGGGTGGCGCTGCTGTGTTCGGGCGATGCCGGCATCTATGCCATGGCGAGTCTGACCTTCGAACTGCTGGAACGCGAGGCGCGCCCCGCCTGGCGTGGCGTCGCCATCGATGTGGTGGCGGGCGTCTCGGCGCTGCAGGTGGCCGCCGCCCGGGCCGGGGCGCCGTTGGGCCACGATTTCTGCGCCATCTCGCTTTCCGACCTGCTGACGCCGCTGGCGACCGTCAGGCGGCGCGTGGAGGCGGCCGCAGTGGCCGATTTCGCCATCGCCTTCTACAACCCGGCCGCGCCAGGGCGCCGCCGCCCCCTGGCCGAAGCCCGCGCCATCCTGCTGCGCCACCGGGCCGGAACGACGCCCGTGATCGTCGCCCGGCTGCTGGCGCGCGACGGCGAGGAAACCCGCCACACCACCCTGGCCGAACTGGAGCCCGCCGCCATCGACATGGCCAGCATCGTGCTGGTGGGGGCATCCACCACGCGGCGTTTCCGCCATCTGGGCGCCAGCATCGCCTATACGCCGCGCGGCTATGGCGCCGGGGCGGAGCCGTGACGGTGCATTTCATCGGCGCCGGCCCCGGCGCACCCGATCTGATCACCGTGCGCGGCCTGCGGCTGGTGCAATCCTGCCCGCTGCTGCTTTATGCCGGCTCGCTGGTGCCGGACGAGGTGGTAGCCCAGGCCGCGCCCGGCGCACGCAAGGTGGATACGGCGCCGCTTCATCTGGACGCCATCGTGGCGCTGATGGCGGCGGCCGACGGGCGCGGCGAAGATGTGGCCAGGCTTCATTCCGGCGACAGCTCGCTCTATGGCGCCGTCGCCGAACAGGGCCGCCGGCTGGACCGGCTGGGGATCGCCTGGGACATCACGCCGGGCGTGCCCGCCTTCGCCGCCGCCGCCGCCGCGCTGAAACGCCCGCTGACCCTGCCCGGCGTGGCCCAGACCGTGATCCTGACCCGCACCGCCACCCGCGCCAGCGCCATGCCCGGGGGCGAAGAGCTGGAGGCGCTGTGCGCCAGCCGCGCGACGCTGGCCATCCATCTTTCCATCGCCGCCCTGGCGCGGGTGGTGCGCGCGCTGATGCCCCATTACGGCGGCGATTGCCCGGTGACGGTGGCCTTCCGGGTGGGCTGGCCCGATCAGCGCTTCATCGCCGGCACCCTGGCCGACATCCGGCCCAAGGTGAAGGCGGCCGGCATCACCCGAACGGCGTTGATCCTGGTGGGGCGCGTGCTGGCCGGGGAAGGCGACGAAAGCCGCCTTTACCACGCCGGCCACCACCATGTGCTGCGGCCCCGGGCCAAGCCTCCGCCGCCCGGCCATGACGGCGCCAGGCGGCCCTGCTAGGCTGGAGGCCCCGCCAGGCTGGAAGCCATGGTCACGCTTTATTCCGTCGAAGTGCCGCAGGGCTGGACCGACCATTACGGCCACATGAACGAAGGCTATTATGTGGTCGCCGCCAGCGAGGCGTCCTGGGCGTTGCAGGCCCATCTGGGAATCGGCACCGATTATTTCGACCGCACCGGCTGCGCTCTGGTGACGGTGGAATCCCATATCCGCTATCTGGCCGAGGTGCAGCGCGGCGAAACCCTGGCCTTCGACAGCCTGGTGCTGGGCTTCGACGCCAGGCGCCTGCATATGGCCCATCTCTTCCGGGTGGGCGCGCGCGCCTGCGGCAGCATCGAGTGCATGTGGCTGCATGTGGACAGCCGCGCCGGGCGCAGCGTGCCCATGCCGGACGAGGTGCAGGCCGCCCTGGCCGCCATCGTCGCCGACGAGCCGCCGCCATGGGCGGGAAGGCGGGTGGCGCTGAAGCGCGGCCCGTGAGGGCTGTCCGGCATAGCGCCGTGGCGCTGATTTCATCGTTTTCCTGGCAATGAACCAAAGACGTGCGACGCAGTCTAGCTACCGAAAGCTCTCTTTACAAACCTCAGCGCATCAACATAGTCAACCACAACAGAGAATAAAATTCTCGAAGATGGACAAACATCGTCCTTGTATATGGTGAGGTGTGTCAACTGATGTCTGTTTTTAGGTGACTAGGGAGCGACCCCACGACGACTTCTCCATTATCGTCGTCCCAGAAGAAATAGAGTCGAAAACCAAAACGCGGATCGCGAGAATCACTACCTTTCAGATGCCGATCAAGCTTCCTCTTTCTCCCGCCATGTCTAACAAAATACTCATCTCCATATTGGCCAAAGCGCGAGCCTGCAAAAGTGGATGTTTCCCTAAGATTCTCTTTCTTTAATTCTTGTACATACCTGGCTCGCAAATCATCACCACTTTCGAGACGCATTGGAACATAAAAATCACGCAGTATCAGCAATGCGCGATAAGCAAGAGCAACATTTTCGAATTTTGATCCCTTTGCGGACCTTACCGCTCGGTTGTGCAAATAGACTTTGCCAGAAAGATGTTTGTTAGACCAATCCTGGAGATCTTCAAAACTTGTAGGGATTTGGAGTGTGTGCGATTGCACAACACCATCATTTCTTTCAAGATGATTTATTCTCACTTTTAGTCGCCAATTTTCAGATCTAATTTCCTTCTCCGTCTCCATAGCATCATCAAGCTTTCTCCTTGTTTCGTCAACCAATTCATAGGCAGCCTTTTCCGTGTTCCTCAATTCCATTTCATATTCTTCCAATTGTGCCCGAAGAAGTTTATTTTCTTGCTGCAATCCCTCCAATGATTTTGTCATAGACTCCTTAACCCTCTTAGAAAAGCTATGCTCAAGTTGCAACTTCTTTGCAGCTCGCTTAACTTCAATATAGGGCGGCAGATATTTTTCATGATTCTGACGCCGCACAGTTTCTCTCAAACAGGAAGCAATGAGGAAATTTTCGAAGGCCTGAGGGCCTCCAGTCCAACCACGTATCCGTGATTCAACCGCAAGAGAATGATCGTATGGCTGCGCTTCTTCTAGATCGAAGTCAGGCTTATATGTTCGCACTGCGCGGCGGAAGACCGATAATTCCTTACCAACTATGCTTGTCAGAACATATGAAGCCTCTGTGGTGATGACGACAATATGGGCAGCACCTAATAGCCGTTCGGCTACGGAATTTGCCGAAATCAGTGTAGGAGGAACCTCGTTGCTCTGGCCCTGTGTCGAAATGACGATAACGTCCTGATTCCGATTCGGATTGGTAATTAGCTTGATCAGTACCTGTACTTCTTCAGGTGTATCAACTATCCACGGCTCTTTGCTGATCATGCGGCCGTCAATGATGCCGCCAAACTTGCTTACAATCTGTCTGACGAACCCAGGAATGGTCGGGTCGAACGGTGTGTCTTCGCCGCGAGTGACGCATGTGAGACGCGCACCGAAGAGTATTCTTTCATTATTCTTGTCTTTAGCTATAGCGGTTTCAGTTACCCAAGATCGGTCTGGTGTACTTTTATCGGCATCGTCTAATCTCGCTGCCCAATAGTGCTTTTCCTTAAGAAATGTGGCCTCCACAGGCTGTGAGCCAATTTCGGTAAGTTCAAAGCTTTCGCCTTTCCATGCTTGCTTCGGCAAACTTTTCCCAGCGCGATTTCGCATCCAACGCAGCACTTCTTGTTGCACGTTACCAAACTGAACGTCAAGATCACTTGCAGTAATTGCCATCGTCACTTGGCTTACGGGCCGCACATTGGCTTGTGCACGAGGCATGCGCCCTAAACTTTCTGTTAAATTTCTGGTCATTATTCGATCCTCCTCTAAGAGTGGCAAGGAATGTGACTATCAGAGCTGGTGCGATAGTGAACACATTCCCTTATGGTCGTATGCCGGAGAAGATGGCGTGGCCGGCCTTCAGCCAGTGGACATCGATATTCTCGAGGCCGGCATCGGCCAGCCAGCGCAGCTGATCGCACAGGCCCGACGGCATGTCCACCGGGTCGGCTTCGGGGTCGGCATAGTAGTTCCAGCCGTCCTGGCGGAAGCGTTCCAGCATCCCGTCGTGGCCGTCCAGGGCGCGGGCGCGCTGGGCGACGCCTTCGTCCCATTGCCGCTGCCACAGGGCGCGGGTGGCCTCGCGCTGGGCCTCCACCAGGTCGCACACGATCAGCACGCCGCCAGGGGCCAGCTGGCGGGCGAGATCGGCGAACAGCAGCGCCTTGCCGGGGCCATCGAGATGGTGGATGGCGAGCGACGACACGAAGGCATGCACCGGCACCGGAAAGCGCCGCCAGCCGCGCCGGGCCAGCGCGATCGGCGCCAGGCGATAGCGCCCGCCGCCCGCCCGGAGCCGGGCGCCAGCCGCCTTCAGCATAGCCGGCGAGCCATCCAGGGCGTGGAGGCAGGCGGCGGGGAAGCGGCGCGCAATGGCCTCGGCCAGCAGACCCTCGCCGCAGCAGATATCGACGATGACGGCGCCATCCGGCGGGGGCGGAATGACGCCGACGACGGTGGCGATCTGGGTTTCGCGCTCGGGCACATAATAGGCGCCGGTATCGAGGAAGGCGCGGGAATCCTCCTCGTTCCAGCCCGCTTTGGGCGCGTCTGCGGTCATGGCACTCCTCCTTTCCCTCGCCGCGCGGGGCTGCCTCGGCAGGGATGCTTAGCCCGCCCCGGCGTGGCGTGCCAGGGCCTGGACCGCGCCGGGGCGGGACCGTATCATCCGGGGTGAACCTTATGCCCGCAGGAGATGGGAGATCGTCATGCGCATCCGTTCGGGGAAGATCGCCGCGCTGCTTGCTGCCGCCGGCCTTGCCGCTGCGGCACCGGCCGCCGCCGACGAGAGCGGCAGCTTCACCTTCATCGAAAGCGCCGTTCACGGCTATACGACGCTGGACCATGGCGGGCAGACCGTCACCGCCGGGCCGTTGCAGGGGACGGGCAGCGTCGTTGCCAGCAGCGGCGGCCCGTTCGAGGCCGGCACCCATTACCGCGCCATCTGCCTGGTTTATGCCAAGAGTGCAGAGGACAGCATCGAACTGGAAGCGCCCTGCACCTTCACCGATGGCGACGGCGATGCCTGGTATGGGCTGGCGCAGCGCCGGGCGGGCGATGTCGCGGTGGGCGGCGGCGGCCAGGGCAGCCAGCGGATCGTGGGCGGCACCGGCAAATATGCCGGCGTAAGCGGCGATTGCCCCTATACCACCGCCTATCTGCCCGACAACTGGACCGTTTCCACCGCCACCTGCCAGTGGCAGCGCCCCTAGGCGGCGGCCCTGCTCTCGTGTTCGAGGGCGACGGGGGTGCTGCGAAACACGTGGCAGCGCAAAACGGCGATGGGCCGTTCGCGAATCGGCCACCGGGCGCTGGCGGCCAGGCGTTCCCGGGAACCGGCATCGGGTTGCGCGGGCGAGTGGGGGCCGTGAGCGCGCCCGCTAATCCGCCACCGCCACGCTGTGCTGCGGCGACCACAGAACGGCGACCTCGGCGCCTTCCTCGGCCAGGGCCTGGCCGCCATTGCGCTGGAAGACGCGCAGCGGACCGGCGGCCGTTTCCACCACATAGGTGACGCTGGCCCCGGAGAAGACCCGCTGGGCCACGCGCCCGGGGGCGCGGTTGGCGCCTTCCGGCGCGGCGTCTGCCGGTGCCAGGCGCATCTTTTCCGGGCGCACCGCCAGCGTCGCCTGCGGCCCGGCCAGCGCCGCCGCCGCCCTGACCGGCCCCAGGCCGGCGACGGCGACCATGGCGCCCCGGGCGGGGCCGGAGAGGAAATTGGCAGCGCCCAGAAAGGCGGCGGCAAAGCGGTTGGCCGGGCGCTCATAGACCCGATCTGGCGCGCCCACCTGCACCAGGGCGCCGCGATCGACGATGGCGATGCGGTCCGAGAGCGTCAGCGCCTCTTCCTGATCGTGGGTGACGAAGATAGCCGTGGTGCCCACCGCCCGCTGGATGCGTTTCAGCTCGATCTGCATCTCCTGGCGCAGGCGCTTGTCGAGGGCGCCCAGCGGCTCGTCCAGCAGCAGCACGCCCGGTTCGGCCGCCAGCGCCCGGGCCAGCGCCACCCGTTGCTGCTGGCCGCCGGAGAGCTGGCGCGGGCGGCGGCCTTCCAGCCCTTCCAGCCGCACCAGCTCCAGCATGCGGGCGACACGGCGGCGCCTTTCCGCCCTGGCCACGCCGCGCACCGCCAGGGCGAAGGCGATGTTGTCGAACACGCTCATATGGGGAAAGAGCGCGTAATTCTGGAACACCATGCCGATATGGCGCCTGTGCGCCGGGATATGGGCGACATCGGCGCCATCGATCAGGATCTGGCCCGCATCCGGCTCTACGAAGCCGGCGATGGCGCGCAGCAGGGTGGTTTTGCCGCTGCCGCTGGGGCCCAGCAGGGCGAAGAACATGCCATCGGGGAAATCCAGCGACACGCCATCCAGCGCCATGACGGCGCCGTAGCGTTTGGTGACGGCGCGGACGGCGACGGCGCTCACCGCTCGCCCCCGAAGCGGGCCAGGCGCGCGAAGGCGACCAGCGCCGCCATGGAAACCAGGATGACGATGGTGGAGACGGCGTTGACCTCTGGCGTGAAGCCCTTGCGGATGGCCGAGAAAATCTCCACCGGCAGCACCGAGACGCCGGGCGGGGCGAGGAAATAGGAGATGACGAACTGATCGAAGGACACGGCAAAGGCGAACAGCGCCGCCGCCACGATGCCCGGCGCCAGCAGCGGCACCGAAACCCGCATGAAGGATTGCAGCGGCGACGCCCCCAGGCTGGCGGCGGCCTCCTCCAGCTCTGGCCCGATGCTGGCCAGGCGGGCGCCCACCACCACCACCACATAGGGCAGCGACAGCGCCACATGGCCCAGCAGCATGGCGTGCAGGCCGCGTCCGATGCCGGTCCAGAAGAACAGCACCAGCATGGCGGTGCCGGTGATCAGCCAGGGGATGGCGATCGGCGGCAGCAGCATCAGCTGCAGCAGGCTGCGGCCGCGGAAGCGGTAGCGGGCCAGGGCGAAGGCCGCCATGGTGCCAAGCAGGGTGGCGATGGCGGTGTTGGCCAGGGCCACCAGCACGCTGTTCAGCCCGGCCTGGACCAGGCGGCGATTGGACGCCAGCGCCTCATACCAGCGGGTGGTGAATTCGAACGGCAGCGTGTAGTGGACCGATTCGTTGAAGCCCATCAGCGCCAGCACGGCGATGGGCAGATAGAGAAAGACCAGCACCAGCGCCAGCCACAGCCTGGCGAGGATGGCGCCGGCGCGTTCCGCCCCCCTCACGATGCCGGCCCCAGGCGACCCTTCAGCACCGGCACGGCCGCCGCCAGCAGCAGCAGCACGATGGCCAGCAGGATGAAGGAAAGCGCCCCGCCCAGGGGCCAGTTGGAGACCACGGTGAACTGTTCCTCGATCACCGTGCCGATCACTGCGCCCTTCGGCCCGCCCAGAAGGCGCGGTTCGAAGAAGGAGCCGATGACCGGCACGAAGATGAGGATGGCCCCCGCCACCAGCCCCGGCAGGGCCAGCGGCAGCACCACGCGGGACATGACGCCCGCCCAGCCGGCGCCCAGGGAACGCGCCGCCTCGATCAGCGAATCGTCGATCGCCTGCAGCGACAGATAGCAGGTGAGGATCATGTAGGGCAGATAGGAATGGACCAGGCCGATGACGATGGCGGCATAGGAATCGGTGAGATCGATGGCCGGCAGCCCCGGCAGCAGCAGGCTGGCCGCCCGATCCAGCACGCCGTCGGGGCGCAGCACCACGGTCCAGGAAAAGACGCGCACAAGGGCGTTGGACCAGAACGGCAGCACCACCAGCAGAAATAGCGCCTCGCGCCAGCGCCCGCGAATGCGCCGGGCCAGGGCCAGGGCGGCGGGAAAGCCCACCAGGGCGCAGATCAGCGTGACGTGGAAGCCCATTTCCAGCGAACGCCAGGTGAGCGCCAGCAGATAGCCTTTGGCGAAGAAGGCTTCGTAATGTTCCAGGGTAAAGCCGCTCTCATGCGTCCCGAACGGGCCTTTCTCCTGAAAGCTGAAATAGAGCATCGCCGAAAGCGGCAGGAAGACGGTGGCGGTAAGCCACAGATAGGCCGGCGCCGTCAGCGCCGCGATGGCCCGGCGGCGGCGCGCCTCGATCCGCATGGCCGACCCTCCGCCCCCTTCCTGCCCGGAAAGGGGGCGGAGACCGTCCCCCGCTATTCGGCGTAATACGCCTTGGTCTCTTCCCAGATATCCAGGAAGGTCTGGCGGGTCTCGTCGGAAAGCGGCGCCATGAACTGCAGATTGGCTGTGGCCTGCGGATCGCCCAGCACGCGGCGATTGAAGGCGTCTTCCGGCAGCTGGCCCATGGCGACGGCGTTGGCCGAGGCGGGGGCGCCCACCTGGTTATCCCATGCCACATAGTGTTCGGGGCTGACCATGAAATCGATGAACGCCAACGCGCCTTCCGGATTGGGCGCGTCGGCCCCCAGCGACAGGCCGTCGAGCCAGGCGATGGCGCCCTCCTGCGGGATCAGATAGCCCACCGGCAGGCCGAAAGCCTTGGCGCTGCGCGAGGCCGAACCGGACCAATAGACCGCCACGTCGAAGCTGTCGGCGGCGAACTCCTTGTTCCATTCGTCTTCCGACGACCAGAAGGTGCGCAGTTGCGGCTTCAGCGCCCGCAGTTTTTCGCGGATGGCGTCCAGATCGGCGGGGGCGTTCATGTTCTGGCCGGTGGCCAGGGCGGCCAGATAGACGTTTTCCACCGAATCGTCGCGCACCGCCACATTGTCGGCATAGGCCGGATCCCAGAGGATGTCGATGCTGTCGCCGGGCGTGACCTCGTCGGTGTCGTAGGCGATGGAGGTGACCCCCCAGGTCCAGGCGACGCCGTAAAGCGCGCCCTGCCAGGCGAATTCGGCGGCATTGCGCAGGCCGGGCGAGAGATCGTCGAAATTGGAGATGGCCGCCGGGTCGATGGCCGCGATCAGCCCTTCTTCGGCCGCCTGGCGGGTGTAGGCGCTGTTGATCAGCACCACATCGTAGGCACCGGGGCTGGTGCGCAGCTTGGTCAGCATCTCCTGTTCGGAGTTGAAGTAGTCGTGCACGACCTCGATGCCGGTCTCGTCCTGGAACAGATCGACCGCCCAGACCTCGTCGGTGCCGTAGCCCTGCCAGTTCAACACCCGCACCTCCTGGGCCGCGACCGGGGCGGCGACCAGGACGGCCGCCAGCATCGCCGCGGCCGGGAAAGCTGTCTTGCGCATGGAACCTCCTCCCTTTCGACGCCGGGCCGACAGGCCGCCATGGGACGACGGCGGGCGCGGCCCTTCCCCGGACGCTGGCACGGCGCGGCGGGAAAAGCAATTCCCGGCCATGCCGTGCCCTGAGTCACGTTTTGGGGGCCGCGCTTCGGGAGGATGGCGCGCCGCCTGCCGCCACCGCCCTTCGCGTGCTAGGTAAGGTGGCCGTTGCCCCGCTGGATCTGGTCCATGACGACAGAAACACCCGAGACGCCCGAGACGACTACCATCCGCATCCTGCCCCGCGAGGACAACCGCAACGGCTGGAGCCGCATTCTGGAGCGCCGCAGCCCGAAGCCGCCGCTGGAAGGCGAGCGCCGGGCCGACTGGATCGTGCTGGGCGCCGGCTGGGCCGGGCTGGCGGCCGCGCGCCGCCTGGCGGACAACCGCCCCGGCGACGACATCGTGCTGATGGATGCTGGCGAAGTGGGCGAGAACGCATCCGGGCGCAACAGCGGCTTTGCCATCGATCTGCCCCACAATGTCGGCGCCTCGCTGGAAGAGCTGGACGCCAGCCACCGCTTCATGGAACTGGCCCGGACCGCCATCGCCTGGCTGGAAGACCAGGTCACCCGCCATGGCATCGCCTGCGACTGGGAACGGCGCGGCAAATACCATGCCGCCCGCTCGGCGCGGGGCAGCCGCGACATTCTGGAACCCTTCGCCCGCGAGCTGGAGGCGCTGGGCGAGCCCTTCCGCTGGCTGGACGCCGACGCCCTGGCCGGCGAGATCGGCACGCCCTGCTGCCATGCGGCGGTTCACACCCCCGGCTGCGTGCTGATGAACCCGGCGGCGCTGACCCGCGGGCTGGCCGACCATCTGCCGGACAATGTCACGCTTTACGAAAACACACCGGCGGTGCGGATGGAACGGGCCAACGGCATCGCCCTGGCCACCCCCGCCGGCAGCGTGCGGGCGCCGCGCATGATCCTGGCGGCCAACGGCTTTGCCGAACAGTTCGGCTTTTTCGCCAACCGGCTGGTGCCCATCGCCGCCCATGCCAGCCTGACGCGCCCGCTGAGCGAGGAGGAACATGCCGCCCTGGGCGGCGTCGGCGACTGGGGGCTGACGCCCGCCAACGCCATCGCCGGCGTCACCATGCGCTTCACCAAAGACCGCCGCATCCTGATCCGCCAGGGCTTTCGCCACGCGCCCGCCATGCGCGCCTCCGACGACGAAAGGCGGGCGGCCAGGCAGGGGCATATGGCCTGTTTCCGCGCCCGCTTTCCCATGCTGCCCGAGGTGACCATGGAGCATACCTGGACCGGCTTCGTGTGCTTTTCGCGCAACGGCGCGCCGGGTTTCGGCCAGGTGGCGGGCAATATCTGGGCGGCGGTGTGCCAGAACGCGGTGGGCGTCACCAAGGGCACCGTTTCGGGGCTGCTGGCCGCCGACATGGCCTGCGGGCGCGACAACCGGCTGATCGCCTATATGGACGCCCTGGGCGCGCCCGCCGCCCTGCCGCCGCGCCCGCTGACCCGCATCGCCGTGCCGCTGCGCATCGCCTGGGACATCTGGTCGAACCGCCACGAAAAGTAAGCGGCCCCACCACCGGCCCCTGTGAGGCGAGCGGCGGCGGCGCTATGGTTGGCCGCATCGCCGCACCGGGGGAGGAACGCGCCATGCTGCCCGTCGTCAAGGAGATCGTCGATCTCAGCCACGCCATGTATTCCAACATGCCCAATATCGGCGGGCAGGTGACCTTCTTTCCCATCGACGACCACGCCTATCTTTCGCAGATCACCGGCGGCGCCATGGCCATGGAGAGCCGCATGATGCTGATGCCGGAACATTGCGGCACCCATATCGACGCGCCGCGCCACTGCGACGCCAGGGGCGCCAGCGTTGATCAGCTGCCCCTGGAGCGGCTGGTGCTGCCCGGCCATCTGCTCGACCTGACCCATCGCGGCCCCGGCGAGGCCATCACCATCGCCGACCTCAAAGCGGCCGAGGAGAAAAGCGGCCGGCCCATCGGCCCCGACCGCGCCTGCGTCTGCTGGACCGGCAGCGACAAGGACTGGGGCAAGGAAGGCTTCGCCACGAAACGGCCCCACGTGCCGGCGGACGCGGCGCAATGGCTGGTGGAGCGGGGCATCCCGTTGTTCTGCACCGACCTGATCGGCATGGACGACCCGGACGAATGGTGGTGGCCCACCCACGCGGTGTGGAACCGGCAGGGCGTCTCCATGGTGCAGCAGCTGTGCAACCTGGAGCGGCTGGCGGGCAAGGAGTTCCTGTTCGTGTGCCTGCCGCTGGCCATGAAGGACGGCACCGGCTGCCCGGTGCGCGCCGTGGCGCTGGTCTTCTAGGCGCGCGCTCGGCCCTGGCAGGGTGGCGCCGATTCAGCCCCGGCGGGGCCGGCCCCTGCTTCGCGCGCCCCTTCTGCGCTCCGCCGGAGGGGCGGGCGGCGGCAGGCGGGCGGGCGTGGCGGCCTCGGGGGCCGGGGTTTTGGGCTCATGGGCGCAGAGGTCGGCGATGACGCATTGCCAGCAGCGGGGCTTGCGCGCCAGGCAGGTGTAGCGCCCATGCAGGATCAGCCAGTGATGGGCGCCCTTTTTCCAACGCGCCGGCACCGTTCGCTCCAGCCGCTTTTCCACCTTTTCCGGCGTCGGCCCCGGCGCCAGCCCGGTGCGGTTGGCCACCCGGAAGACATGGGTATCGACGGCGATGGCGGCCTCGCCGAAGGCCTCGTTGGCCACCACCGAGGCGGTTTTGCGCCCGACGCCCGGCAGCGCCTGCAGCGCCTCGCGGCTGCGCGGCACCTCGCCGCCATGGTCGTCCAGCAGCCGCTGTGAAAGCGCGACGACATTTTTCGCCTTGGTGTTGAAAAGGCCGATGGTTCTGATCCTGGCGCGCACACCGTCTTCGCCCAGGGCCACCATCTTCGCCGGCGTATCGGCCAGGGCGAACAGCGCCGGGGTGGCCTGGTTGACGCTCTTGTCCGTCGCCTGGGCCGACAGCACCACCGATACCAGCAGCGTGAAGGGGTTGCGGTAGTCGAGCTCGGTCTTCGGTTCCGGCACCGCCCGTTCCAGGGCGGTGAACAGCCGCTCTATGCCCTCCCTGGTCACGCCCTGGCCTCCGCGCCGGTCTGCTGCGATCTGCCGGCGCCCTCACCCGGCGGCGGGCGCGGGGGCGGTGCGGCCCTGGCCGGTCTCCAGGGCATTGATCAGGCAGGCCATGTTGCCGGCGGGGTGGCGGTTGTCGTGCATCAGCTGATGCGCCTTGCCGATCTCGTCGAAGGCGAAGGTCTGCGACAGGCAGGGGTCGATCCGGCCCGCGATCATCAGCCGGTTGACGGCCGCGGCCTCGTCGTCGTTGGCGAGATGGCTGCCCTGCAGGCGCTTCTGACGCATCCAGTGATAGCGCAGATCCAGCGTGACGTCGTAGCCGCTGGTGCCGGCGCAGATCACCACCATGCCGCCGGTGGAGGCGACGAAGGCGCTGGTGGGAAGGGTGGCCTCGCCCGGGTGTTCGAACACGATCCTGGGGCTTGTCTTTTCGCCCAGCGCCTGCCAGATCGCCTTGCCGAAGGCCCTGGCGCCAGCGGCCCAGGCGCCGTAATCGGGGCCGGAGGTGGACGGCATCCTGCCCCAATGGTCGAAGGCGTTGCGGTCGATCGCGCCCACGGCGCCGTTGTTCAGGCAGAAGGCGCGTTTGGCCTCGCCGGAGACGACGGCCACGGGGCGCCCGCCCATGGCGCGCACGATCTGGGTGGCATAGGCGCCCAGGCCGCCGGCCGCGCCCCACACCAGCACCGCATCGCCCTTCTCGACGGTGTGCGGCGGCCAGCCCATCAGCATGCGCCAGGCGGTGGAGGCGCACAGCATGTAGCAACCCGCCTCTTCCCAGGAGAGGTGCTTGGGCTTGGGCTGGCACTGATGGGCCTGGGCGCGGGCAAACTGGCAATAGCTGCCGTAATTGGTCTGATAGCCCCAGATGCGGGCGGAATCCGCCAGAATGGGGTCGCGCCCGGCCTGCACCCAGGGGTCCGACGCCGGCCACCAGCCGGAGTGGATCACCACCTCGTCGCCCGGCTTCACGCTATCGACCTCGGCGCCCACCTTCCAGACGATGCCCGAACAATCGGAGCCGCCGGCGTGGAAATCCTCCGCCTCGCCCATCTTCTGGCGCTGGGCGATCACGTCCAGCGGATAGCCCAGCGCCGCCCAGACGTTGTTGTAATTGATGCCGGTCGCCATGTTGTAGACCAGCACCTCGTCGGGGCCGATCCGGGGCACGTCGAGGATCTCGCGCTGCCAGGCGGTCTCCGGTTCGCCGAAACGGTCCTGGCGGACGGCAAAGGCGTGCATGCGGCGGGGCACCTGGCCCAGCGGCGGGCGTTCGCCCAGGGCGCAAATCTCCATGGCTGTTCCTCCTGCAACGGTGGCGCGGCGCGGACCGGCTGGCGCGGGCTTATAGCACGATCCGGCCCGCAAGCACGGCGCGCCGACTCACATCGTGCGGCACGGGGGCGTGCTGGCCCGATCATGCGCAGCACGGGGGCGTGCTGACTCGATCATGCGCAGCACGCGGGGGGCGTGCTGCTGGGGACCTGCCCGTCGCAGGGCAGGCGGCGCTTGGCAGGTGCTGTGCGGCGGCCCTAGGATGGCGCCATGACGACTGCCATGCGCCCCATGCGCCCCACATGGCTGGCCGCGGTGCTGGCGCTGGCGGCCGGGCTGGCGCTGGCGGATTCGATCTCCGGTGCCCGCGCCGCCCAGGACGACCCGCGCCTGGACAGCCTGTTCGCCCGCCTGCACGCCACCACCGATGCCGCCGAAGCCAGCCTGTTGCAGCAGGGCATCTGGTCGCTGTGGGGCGAGGCCCATGACGACGAACTGAACGCCCTGATGCAAGACGGCAGCCGGGCCATGCGGCGCGGTCAGCTGAACCGGGCGATCGCCCTTTTCTCGCGGCTGATCGAGGCGGCGCCCGGCTTTGCCGAGGCCTGGAACAGGCGCGCCACCGCCTATTACCTGGCGCGGCGCTTCGACCGATCGGTGGCCGACTGCATGGAGGTGCTGGCGCTGGAACCGCGCCATTTCGGCGCCCTTTCGGGCCTGGGCCTGATCCATAGCGCCCGCGGCGACGATCGCCAGGCGCTGCACTGGTTCCGCCGCGCGCTGGCCCAGAACCCGCATATGGCGGCGATTCGCCAGCGGGTGGAGCGACTGACGCGGGAGCTGGAGGGCGAGGAGATCTAGCGCCCCGGCGCCCCGGCGCCTTACCGATGCCGGATCCTGGCGATGGTGAGCGTGTTGGTGCCCCCGGACCTGCCGAACGGCACCCCGGCGGTGATGACGATGGCCTCGCCGGGACGGGCGAAGCCTTCGCTGCCGGCCAGCGCCGAGGCGCGTTCCACCATATCGGCGAAATCGGCGGCGTCGGCGGCGTGGACCGGGTGGACCCCCCAGGCCAGCGCCAGCCTGCGGGCCGATTCGATCCGGGGGGTCAGCCCCAGGATGGGAACGGCCGGGCGCACGCGCGCGGCGCGCAGGCAGGTGGCGCCGGAGACCGACCAGGCGCAGATGGCGGTGGCGCCCACGGTGGCGGCCACTTCGCGGGCGGCGGCAGAGATGGCATCGGCGCCGGTGGCCTCGGCCTCGCCCGCCAGCGGATCCCACAGCGGATCGTTTTCCACCGCCACCGTGATGCGGCTCATCATGGCCACCGCCTCCGCCGGCCAGGCGCCCACCGCGGTTTCACCCGAAAGCATGCAGGCATCGGCGCCGTCATAAACGGCGCTGGCCACATCGGAGGCCTCGGCCCGGGTCGGCGCCGGGCGCGAGACCATCGATTGCAGCATCTGGGTTGCCACCACCACCGGCTTGCCCGCTTCGCGGCAGGCCCTGAGGATGCGCTTTTGCAGCCCCGGCACCTCTTCGGGCGCCATTTCCACGCCCAGATCGCCCCGCGCCACCATGATGCCATCGGCCAGCGCCACGATATCCGCCAGGCAGGCGATCGCCGCCGGCCGTTCCAGCTTGGCCATCACCGCCGCCCGCCCGGCCACCAGGCGCTGCGCCTCGGCGATGTCATCGGGCCGCTGCACGAAGGAAAGCGCCACCCAGTCCGCGCCCAGCTCCAGCGCGAAGGCGAGGTCGTCGCGGTCCTTGGCCGTCAGCGCCGGGATCGGCAGATGGGCGCCGGGCAGGTTGAGGCCCTTGTTGTCCGAAAGCCGCCCGCCACCGGCGACCGTGGTTTCGGCAAAGCCGTCGCCGCAGCGGACCACCCGAAGCCGCACCCGCCCGTCGTCCAGCAGCACGGCATCGCCGGCGGCCAGCGCCCGGAAGACCTCAGGATGGGGCACGCCGACGCGGCGCTCGTCGCCCGGTGCGGCGTCGAGATCGAGGCGGAAGGCCTGGCCCGCCGCCAGCACCGTCGCGCTTTCGCGGAAACGGCCGACGCGCAGCTTCGGCCCCTGCAGATCGGCCATCAGCCCGATCGGGCGTCCGCACTGCGCCTCCAGCGCTCGCACGGCATCGCGGCAGGCGCGGTGGTCGGCATGGCTGCCATGGCTCATATTGAGGCGGAAGACATCGGCCCCGGCCGCGACCAGGCGGGCGATGGTCTGCGGGGCCGAGGATGCGGGCCCCAGCGTCGCCACGATCTTCCCCTGCCGCTCGCGGCGCATGGCCTCCCCCCCATTGCGACAGCTGCGACGGTCGCGGCCCGTCACGCGCCGCCCGAAGACGCCCCGCCGCCGGGCCGCACCAGGATAGCACGGACATCGTTGACATTGGTGAGGGTGGGGCCGGTGACGACGCTATCGCCCAGGGCCTGGAAAAAGGCGCCGCTGTCGTGGCGCTGCAAGGCGCGGGCGGCATCGATCCCGGCCACGGCCGCCCGCGCCAGGCTGGAAGGGTCGCACAGGGCGCCGGCGGCGCTGGCGTCGCCATCGATGCCGTCGCTGTCGCAGGCCAGGGCGTGAACGCCCTCCATGCCGTCCAGCGCCAGGGCCAGGGCCAGCAGGAACTCGCGGTTGCGCCCGCCGCTGCCGCCGTGGCCGGGGGCCAGCGTCACCGTGGTCTCGCCGCCCGAAAGAATCACCGCCGGCGGTGCGGCCGGGCGGGCGCGCAGGGCGATCTCGCGGGCGATGGCGGCGTGGACCGAGGCGACATGGCGGGCCTCGCCCGCGACGCTGTCGCCCAGCACCACCGGCGCCACGCCATGCCGGCTTGCCAGCGCCGCCGCCGCATCCAGGGCATCGCCCGGGCGCGCCACCACGACCGCCCGGGCGCGGGCCAGGCGGGGGTGGCCGGGCTCGGGCGTTTCGCTGTCCTCGCGCTCCAGCCGGGCGCGCACCGCCGCCGGCGCCGCGATGCCATAGCGCGCCAGCACCTCCAGCGCCTGGCGGCGGGTGGAAGGATCGGCCACGGCCGGCCCGGAAGCGATGGTGGCGGGATCGTCGCCCGGCACATCGGAGATGGCGAGCGTCAGCGCCGCCGCCGGCCAGGCGGCCAGCGCCAGCCGCCCGCCCTTGATCGCCGAGAGATGCTTGCGCACGGCGTTGATCTCGCCGATGGCGGCGCCCGAGGCCAGCAGCGCGCGCGTCAGGCGCTGTTTGTCGGCCAGCGCGATGCCGGCCGCCGGCAGCGCCAGCAGCGCCGAGCCACCGCCCGAAAGCAGCACCAGCGCCAGATCGCCCTCTTCCAGGCCGGAGACGAGAGCCAGCATGCGCTGGGCGGCGGCGGCGCTGGCCCGGTCGGGCACGGGATGGGCCGCCTCCACCAGCGCGATCCGCCGCAGCGGCACACCATGGCCATAGGGCACCGCCACCAGGCCCGAAAGCTCGCCGCGCCAGTGCCGTTCCAGCTCGGCGGCCATGGCGGCGGCCGCCTTGCCGGCACCCACTGCCACGGTGCGGCCGGGCGGGGCGGGCGGCAGATGGGGGGCGATGCGCCCCGCTGCGGCGCAGGCAGAAACCGCGCTGGCAAACAGCGCTTTCAGGAACTGGCGCGGGTCCATCGCCGCCGCTTGTGCCATGGCGGCGGCGAGGGCGGCAAGGCGCCGGCCCGGCTCGCGGGGCGCGCTTGACCTCGCCCGCAAGGCGGCGACACTGCATCGCCTGCCACGGCTGTGGGGAGCCATGAGCGAACGCACGAACCGGCGCAGCGCCCATGTCACCCGTTTCAACGGCGATTTCGTGCCCGAAAGCCATGTTCCGGCGCCCTTTCGCGCCCGCGGCTTTCGCTGGGGCGGCGGCGCCTTCGCCACCGGGCGCGCGGTGGCGGGCAAGCCGTTCCGGCTTACTGAGGTCGCCCGGGAGGCGGTGCGCCGGACGCCATGAGCCGCGCCTTGCCCGAAAGCGTCCGCATCCAGCGCGACGGCGCCATTGCCACGGTGACGATCTGCCGCCCGGAGAAGCTGAACGCCATCGACATGGCGACGGCGCGCGGCCTTTCCGACGCCTTCGACCGGCTTTCCGCCACCGACGATGTGCGCGCGGTGGTGCTGCGCGGGGCGGGCGAGAAGGCCTTCGGCGCCGGCGCCGATATCGGCGAGTTCGACGCCAGGCGTGGCGACGCCGCCACGGCGCGGGACTATGAGCGCGCCTGGGGCAGCGGGCTGGCCAATTGCCGCCATCCGGTGATCGCGGCCATCCAGGGCTATTGCATCGGCGGCAGCCTGGGCCTGCTGCCCGACACCGATATCCGCATCGCCGGCGAGGGCGCCATCTTCCAGATCCCTGCCGCGCGGCTGGGGATCGTCTATGGCCATGACGACATCGCCCGCCTGGCGCGCCTTACGGGCCACGCCAACGCCCTGGCGCTGTTGCTGGAGGCGGGGCGCATCGGGGCCGCCGAGGCGCTGCGCATCGGCCTGGTGAACCGGGTGGTCCCCGACCGCGAGCTCTGGCGCGAGGCCCGGGCGACGGCAGAGCGCATCGCCGCCCTGGCGCCGCTGTCGGCGCGCTGGCACAAGAAGTTCGCCCGCCGCCTGCTGGACCCCGCCCCGCTTTCCGATGAGGAACGGGCGGAGGCCTTCGCCTGTTTCGCCACAGAAGACTATCGCAACGCCCGGCGCGCCTTCGCCGCCGGCACGGCGCCCGTCTTCAAGGGGCGCTGAGCCGTGGCGACGGGCTATGGGCCGCTGGACGGCGTGCGCGTGATCGATTTCACCCATGTCATGGCCGGGCCCACCTGCACCATGATGCTGGCCGATATGGGCGCCGATGTGATCAAGATCGAGCGCGTGCCCTTCGCGGCCGACAGCGCCCACAACCCCGACGATCCCTACCGCGTCGGCGGCGTCAGCGCCTCCTACATGATCGTCAACCGCAACAAGCGCGGCCTGCCCCTGGACCTGAAGAACGAAGGCGGGGCCGCCATAGCGCGGCGCCTGCTGCAAGGGGCCGATGTGGCGGTGGAAAACTTCCGCCCCGGCGTGCTGGATCGCCTGGGGCTGGGCTATGACGCCGCCCGGCGCCTCAACCCGCGCCTCGTCTATGGCGTTATCAGCGGCTTCGGGCGCAGCGGCCCCTATGCCCACCGCCCGGGCTACGATCTGATGGCCCAGGGCATGGCGGGCATCGTCAGCGTCACCGGCGAGGGGCCGGGGCGGGAACCGGTCAAGCCCGGCGTGCCTTTGACCGACATCACCGCCGGCATCCTGCTGGCCATGGGCATCTGCGCCGCGCTGTGGCAGCGCCAGGCCAGCGGCCAGGGCCAGATGGTCGATACCTCGCTGTTCGAGGCCGGCATCGTGCACACCTACTGGCACAGCTGCGCCGCCTTTGCCACCGGCGAGACGCCGCAGCCGCTGGGCAGCGGCCATCCGCTGGTGGCGCCCTACCAGGCGATCCGCACCGCCGACGGCCATGTCACCGTCAGCGCCGGCGGCTGGATGTGGCCGCGCCTGTGCCGGCTGGTGGACCCGGCCCTGGAGAAGGACCCCCGCTTCGACAGCAACGAAAAGCGCATGAAGAACGTCAAGGCCCTGGAGGCGGCGCTGAACCGGCGCATGGCGACCAGAACCACCGCCGAATGGGTGGCGGCGCTGCAGGCCGAGGGCCTGCCGGCCGGCCCCATCAACACCATTCCCGACATGCACGCCGACCCGCAGGCCCTGGCCCGCGAGATGGTGGTGACGCAGCGCCACCCCACGGCCGGCGCCGTGAAGACTCTGGGCCTGCCGGTGAAATTCTCCAGGACGCCGGGCGGGCCGAAGCGCCCGGCCACCGTTTATGGCCAATACACCCGCGACATCCTGCGCGAGGCGGGCTATGGCGAGGCGGAGATCGACGCCTTCATCGCCGCCGGCGCCACCGCCGAGGCGGCGTGAGCGCAGCGCCCGCCGTCAGATGGCCCCCACCGTCAGATGAGCATGGCGGCCTGGAGGCCTTCCAGCACCGCCTCTTCGGCGCTGCGCGGCATCAGCGCGTCGCCGACGGGGTGGACCTCGCCCTCCCAGTCCGCCAGCGCTTCGGCCAGCTCCCGGCGGCTGGCGGCGCCCTGGGCCAGCACCAGCGTATCGACGCCCTCGCACAGGATGGCCTCGTCGGTCACCGTGTGCTGTAGATAGACGCTGTCGCCGTCGGCGCCGAACAGGCGGGCATAGGGGATGGTTTCCACCCCCAGCCGGTGCAGTTCGCCGATCCAGTGGTCGCGCACGCCGTCCTGGAGATTCTGTCCCGGCACGATGCCGGTGACGGCGAGGCGCACGCGGCAGCCCTCGCGGGCCAGCTTTTCGGCCACGCCCGGCCCGGTCCAGTCGTTGCGGGCATCGGCGATCAGCACCGAGGCGCCGACATTGGCCTCGCCTCGCACCACCGCCCAGGCGTCCACGGCATGGGCTTCCCCTTCGAAGCGCGGGCGGCGGGGGAGGGCGCCGGTCGCCACCACCACGACATCGGGGCGAAGGGCGCGCACCGTCTGGGCCGTGAGGCAGGCGTTGCGTTCCACCCGGACGCCGGCCAGGGCCAGCTCGCGTTCCAGATTGGCGATCATGCCGCCGAACTCGGCCCGGCCCGGCAGGGCGGCGGCCAGCAGCGCCTGGCCCCCCAGCCGGCCTTCCCGTTCGTAAAGCGCCACCCGGTGGCCGCGTTCGGCGGCGACGGCGGCGGCCTTCATGCCGGCCGGCCCGCCGCCCGCCACCACCACCATGCGCTGCCGGGCCGCCGCTGGCTTGACGTGGGGCCAGGCCAGCTCGCGCCCGCTTTCCGGGTGCTGGATGCAGGAGACGGGGAAATATTGCAGGCGGTGGCCGACGCAGGCCTGATTGCAGGCGATGCAGGCGCGGATGTCGTCGGCGCGGCCCTGCCTGGCCTTGGCGGCGAAGAAGGGATCGGCGATCAGCGCCCGGGCCGCGCCCACCATATCGGCCTCGCCCCTTGCCAGCACAGCCTCGGCCAGCTGCGGCTGATTGATGCGCCCGGCCACCAGCACCGGCAGGGTGAGCTCCCGCTTCAGCGCGGCGGCGGCGGGCACGACATGGCCGGGCGGGACGGACATGGGGGGAAAGACCTCGATCCAGCCCCGGGCGGTGGCGGTGTTGCCGCCGATGACGTTGATGTAATCGGCCAGCCCGCCCGCCTCCAGCGCCCGGCAGATCTCCAGAGTCTCGCCCGGCGCCAGGGCGTCCTGGGTGCTGCCGCCGCCGCCGATGCGCACCCCCAGGATGGCCGCGCCGCCCGCCGCCCGGCGCACCGCCGCCAGAATCTCGGCCAGCAGACGCATGCGGTTTTCCAGGCTGCCGCCATAGCGGTCGGTGCGCAGATTGGTGCGGGGATTGAGAAATTGGGCGACGAGATAGCCCATGCCGGCCAGAATCTCGACGCCGTCGAAGCCGGCCTCCATCAGATGGCCGGCGGCCCGGCCATAGGCGCCCGCAAGCTCGCCCAGCCAGGCCGGCGAGGCGGCGATGGGGACCGCGCCATAGCGTTCCAGGGGCAGTTCGGAGGCGGAATAGAGCGGGCGTCTGGCGCCGTCGGGGGTGGTGCGCATGGCGGGGCCGGGGTGGAAAAGCTGGCCCAGGATGCGGCAGCCATGGCGCTGGACCGCCGCCGCCAGGGCGGCGAAGCCCGGCACCGATTCCGGCGCGCCGGCCAGCAGATAGCCGGCGGCGATGTCGAAGCTGGGATGCATCGACATGCCTTCGGTCACGATCATGCCGACGCCGCCCGCCGCCCTGGCTTCGTGATAGGCGATCAGACGCTCGGAAACGCGCCCGCCCTCGCCCAGCGAGGTGCCGTGGGCCGGGAAGAACAGCCGATTGGCGATCTCGCGCCCGCGCAGCTGGGTGGGCTGGAAGAGATGGGGAAAGGCGCTCATGTGCCCTCCGGACGGCGGCACCTGGCGGCGACGGCCGCCCTTATCGCAACTTATCGCACTGGGGCGGCGCTCTTTCCAGGCGCCCGCTTGCCGTCGCGCTCTGCGCCCGGCACAATGGCGGGCGGGGCAGAACAGGGGAGGTGGCGCCATGGCCGCTTTATCCGCGCTGCACAAGACCGACAGCATCGCGGCCAGGAAGCTGGATTTCGACAGCATCCCGGTGATCGATATCGGCCCCTTCTTCGGCGGCGACGAGGCGGCGCAGCGGCGCACGGGCGAGGAGATCGGCCATGCCTGCCGCCGCATCGGCTTCTTCTATGTCACCGGCCACGGCATCCCGACCGGCACGATCGACGAGCTGATGCGCCAGACGCGCCGCTTCTTCCATCTGCCGCTGGCCGAGAAGATGAAGCTGGACATCGACCGCATCCAGCGCCACCGCGGCTATGTCCCCGAAGGCGCGCTGGCGGCCGATATCGAGGCCCGGCCCGATCTGCAGGAAGGCTTCGAGGTTTCCATGGAACTGCCGGACGACGATCCCGACTATCTGGCCGGCAACATCATGCTGGGCCCCAATGTCTGGCCGCAAGACCTGCCCGGCTTTCGCCCCGGCGTCTATGCCTATTACCGGGCGGTGCACCGGCTGGGCATCGTGCTGTTTCGCGCCTTCGAGCGGGTGCTGGGCCTGCCCGGCGGCTGGTTCGACAACAAGATCGACAAGCCCATGGGCCAGCTGCGGCTGATCCACTACCCGCCGCAGCAAGGCCCCATCCGGCCCGACCGCATCGGCATCGGCGCCCATACCGATTACGAATGTTTCACCATGCTGCTGCAGGACGATGTCGGCGGGCTGCAGGTGGGCAACCGGGAGGGCGACTGGATCGAGGCCCCGCCCATCCCCGGCACCGTGATCGTCAATATCGGCGACATGCTGATGCGCTGGACCAACGACGAGTTCGTCTCCACGCCGCATCGTGTCATCAACGCTTCGGGGCGCGAACGCTATTCCTTCCCGTTCTTCTTCGGCGCCAATCACAATTGCATCGTGGCCCCGCTGCCCCAATTCACCGGCCCCGGGCGGGAGGCCCGCTACCCGCCCACCCGCTGCGGCTGGTGGACCGAGGCGATGATCACCGCCGCCTACGACTATCGCATCCCCTATCGCGGCCGGCTGCCCGACCCGGAGCTGGCGGCCACGGGCTAGCGCCTCAGCCGCACTGGGCGCGGATGCAAGTGGATCGACCGGAGGGTGTGGCTGTGGCCTGGAGGTCTGCCACGAACAGGATGCGTGCCAGTCGGTCGGCGAGGGCATCGGCGTCCATCGCGGGGCAGGCTGACGCGAGTTCGGCAAGCAGACCGTCGGGGTCGGACCTGGCCTGAGACAGATCGGTTCGCCGAGCGGAGCGGCCAGTATCTGCCACTCGTCGCCATCGATGGCACCGACGACGGCTGCAAGGGGGTCGTCGGCAGCGGTGCGAGCACTGGCCTCGACACCCGCTCGGCCGGCGGCCGACAGGTCGCCGACACCCTGCCGACAGGCTGTCGACAGGGTGTCGGCAGGGTGCCGGACGGGTGTCGGGGCCAGCACTTCATCGCCATCGCCGGGCGGCTCGCAGCCCGACATCTCCCGCGCCTCGGCCTGGCGCGCGCCCGCCCCGGGGCCACGTCACGGTCGGCGACGCCGGCGGCATCATCCGCGAACTGGCCTGGGGTGAGGATTTGCGCAGCGTCTTTCGCGCGATCTTTCCGTCGAAGTTTCGCGCGCCTCCGGTCTGGCCGGCCTGGAACCGGCGGCCACGGGCTGGCGCCTCAGCCGCACTGGGCGCGGTGGCGCAGCAGGTGGTCGGCCAGCACGCAGGCCATCGCCGCCTCGCCCACCGGCACGGCGCGGATGCCGACGCAGGGGTCGTGGCGGCCCTTCACCTTCACCGTGGTTTCCCTGCCTTCACGGTCCAGCGTGCGGCGTTCGTGCAGGATGGAGCTGGTGGGCTTGACGGCAAAGCGCACCACCACCTCCGCGCCGGTGGAGATGCCGCCCAGCACGCCGCCCGCCCGGTTGGAAAGGAAGCGGGGGCCGTCTTCGCCCGCCGCCATCTCGTCCGATGCCGTCTCGCCCGGCCAGGCGGCCAGCGCGAAGCCGGCGCCGATCTCCACCCCCTTGACGGCGTTGATCGACATCATGGCGGCGGCGAGATCGCCATCCAGCCTGGCATAGAGCGGGCTGCCCAGGCCCGCCGGCACGCCCAGGGCGCGCACCTCCACCACCGCGCCCGCCGACGAGCCGCGCTTTCTCACCTGGTCCAGGAACCCTTCCCACAGCCGGGCGGCCGCCTTGTCGGGGCACCAGAAGGGGTTGTTTTCCACCTCGTCCCAGTCCCAGGCGGCGGGGTCGATGCGGTGGGGGCCGATCTGCACCACGGCGCCGCGGACGGTGACGCCCGCGCCCAGCACCTTGCGCGCCACGGCGCCGGCCGCCACCCGCATGGCGGTTTCCCGCGCGCTGGCGCGCCCGCCGCCGCGATGGTCGCGGATGCCGTATTTGGCGTCATAGGTGTAATCGGCGTGGCCCGGGCGCCACAGGCGGGCGAGGTCGCCATAATCCTTCGGGCGCTGGTCCATGTTCTGCACGATCATGGCCAGCGGCGCGCCGGTGGTGCGGCCTTCGAACAGGCCGGAGACGATGGCCACCCGGTCCGGCTCGCGGCGCTGGGTGGTAAAGCGCGAGCGCCCGGGGCGGCGGCGATCCAGCCAGCGCTGCACCCAGGCCTCGTCCAGCGCCAGGCGCGGCGGCACCCCATCCACCACGCAGCCGATCTGCGGCCCGTGGCTTTCGCCCCAGGTGGTGACCCGGAAGAGATGGCCGAAGCCGTTGGAGGCCATGGCAGCACCTCCGCTGCTGGGTTCATGCGCAGCACGGGAGCGTGCTGCCGGGGTTCATGCGCAGCACGGGGCGTGCTGCTGGGGTTCACGCGCAGCACGGGGCGTGCTGCCGGAAATATCAGACGACCGAGATGTCGGGCGCCTTCGGGTTCTTCATGCCGACGATGTGATAGCCGCAATCGACATGGTGGACCTCGCCGGTGACGGCCGTGGACAGGTCGCTGGCCAGATAGAGCGCGGCGCTGCCCACCTCGTCCAGGGCGACATTGCGTTCCAGCGGCGCGTTGTATTCGTTCCACTTCAGGATATAGCGGAAATCGCCGATGCCCGATGAGGCCAGCGTCTTGATCGGCCCGGCCGAGATGGCGTTGACGCGGATCGCCCGCTCGCCCAGGTCTGCCGCCAGATAGCGCACGCTGGCCTCCAGCGCCGCCTTGGCCACGCCCATCACGTTGTAATGGGGCATCCAGCGTTCGGCGCCGTAATAGGTCAGGGTCAGCAGGCTGCCGCCGGCGGCCATCAGCTCTGCCGCGCGCCGGGCGACGGCCGTGAAGCTGTAGCAGGAGACATCCAGGGTCTTCAGGAAGTTCGCGCGGCTGGTGTCGGCATAGCGGCCCTTCAGTTCCTCCTTGTCGGAAAAGGCGATGGCGTGGACGACGAAATCCAGCCCACCCCAGCATGTGGCCGCATCCCGGAAGACGCGGTCGAGATCGCCATCCGAGGTGGCGTCGCAATCGGCGACGAAGGCCGCGCCGACGCTTTCGGCCAGCGGACGGGCGCGCCGGCCCAGCGCCGCGCCCTGATAGGTGAAGGCGAGCTCGGCCCCGTGGGCCGCCAGGGTGCGGGCGATGCCCCAGGCGATGGAGCGCTCGTTGGCCACACCCATCACCAGGCCGCGCTTGCCGGCCATCAGGGCGCCTTGGCCGGTCATGGCACCCCCGCCGCGCCGCTGGCACCCTGGGCGGGAGCGCGGGGGGAAGGCCGGGCCATGCCGCAACCGGGGGCGCCGGCGGCCAGCCCGGCACCCTGCGCGCGGGCGCAAGGCGCCGCTGCCGCCGGTGGCGCGCCTGTGGTTGCGGTCATCGTCTCGTCCCCGTGGCGGCCCTCTGGCCCTGGCTTGGGAATCCGGCCATAACAGGGCCGCTTCCCGCCCGGCAGTATGGGCGGGCGGGCGGTGGCAGTAAAGGCGCCGGGCGCGGCGCGGGGCATGGCGATGGCCGGCATGGAAGGGCGCGATCCCTTCGACATCTTCTCGCAATGGTTCGCCGAGGCGGCCGGCTGCGGCCTGGACCAGCCGACGGCGGTGGCGCTGGCCACGGCCGATGGCGCGGGCCGTCCGTCGCTGCGCATGGTGCTGCTGAAGGGCCACGGGCCGGAGGGCTTCGTCTTCTACACCAATCTGGAAAGCCGCAAGGGCCGCGAGCTGCTGGCCAATCCCCGGGCGGCGCTGTGCTTTCACTGGATGCCGCTGGCCCGCCAGGTGCGGGTGGAGGGCCGTGCGCAGCCGGTTTCGGACGACGAGGCCGACGCCTATTTCGCCAGCCGCGACCGCGCCAGCCGCATCGGCGCCTGGGCTTCCCGCCAGTCGCGGCCCATGGCGGGCGCCCATGAACTGGAAGGCCATGTGGCCAGAGAGACGCTGCGCTTCGGCCTGGGCCATGTGCCGCGCCCGCCTTACTGGTCCGGCTTTCGCATCGTGCCCAGCGCCATCGAGTTCTGGCGCGCCCGGCCCTTCCGCCTGCACGAGCGCATCGCCTTCACCCGCGACGGCGCCGCTGCCCCCTGGCGCGTCCAGCGCCTGTTTCCCTGAATGGCCTCCGGCGCCATCGATGCCGGCGGCGCCCGGCTGATGCGGCTTGCCACCGCCGCTTCGGTGGCGGTGGCCGCGGTGCTGATCGTCGCCAAGATCGTGGCGGCGCTGATGACAGGCTCGGCCAGCCTGCTGTCTTCGCTGGTCGATTCCCTGCTGGATGCCTTCGCTTCGCTGGTCAATTTCTTCGCCGTCCGCCACGCCCTCCAGCCCGCCGACCGCGAGCATCGCTTCGGCCACGGCAAAGCAGAGCCGCTGGCCGCCCTGGCGCAATGCGCCTTCATCGCCGGTTCGGTGATCTTCATCGTCCTCGAGGCGATAGACCGGCTGGCCTCGGCGCGGGCGATCGAAAACGGCGCTATCGGCATCGCCGTGATGGCCTTTTCGCTGGTCGTCACCCTGCTGCTGGTGGCCTTCCAGGGCCGGGTGGCAAAGCGCACCGGCTCCACCGCCATCGGCGCCGACGCCCTGCATTACCGCATGGACATCGCCATGAATGTCGGCGTGATCCTGGCGCTGCTGGCCGCCACCCGTTTCGGCCTGTGGTGGGCGGATGGGGCGGTGGCCATCGCCATCGCCATCTGGATCGCCATCGGCGCCTGGCGGCTGGGGCGCCGTTCCTGGGATCTGCTGATGGACCGGGAGTTTCCCGATAGCGAGCGCGCCCGCATCGCCGCCATCGTCCGGGCCCATCCCGAGGCCCGCGGCCTGCACGATCTGCGCACCCGCAGCTCCGGCCTGCAACCCTTCATCCAGCTGCATCTGGAGCTGGCGCCGGAGCTCACCCTGCGGCGCGCCCACGAAATCTCCGATCAGGTGGAGGCCGGCATCGTGGCCGCCTTTCCCGGCGCCGAGGTCATCATCCATCAGGATCCGGCGGGCGTCGAAGCGCCCCACGGCATCGCCCATGGCCACGGGGACGAGGAGCCGGGCGCGTGAACGGCCCGCGCCGTTTCGTGCTGGCCTCGCGCTCGCCCCGCCGCCTGGCGCTGCTGGCCCAGATCGGCTTCGCGCCCGACGACATCGCGCCCGCCCATCTGGACGAAACCCCGCGCCCGGACGAGCTGCCGCGCGCCCTGGCGGTGCGGCTGGCCCGGGCCAAGGCGGGCGCCATCGCCGCCAGCCGCCCCGATGCCGTCGTGCTGGGCGCCGATACGGTGGTCGCCTGCGGGCGCCTCGTTCTGCCCGCCCCCGCCGACCGGGAGGCGGCGCGCCGCTGCCTGGAGCGGCTGTCCGGGCGCCGCCACATGGTGCATGGCGGCGTCTGCCTGATCGCCGCCGGCATGCGCTGGACGCGCCATGTCGCCACCCGCGTCGCCTTCAAACGCCTCTCGGCGCAGGAGCTGGCCTGGTATCTGGCCAGCGGCGAATGGCGCGGCAAGGCCGGCGGCTATGCCATCCAGGGCCGGGCGGCGGCCTTCGTGGCGCTGGTCAATGGCTCGTTCAGCAATGTGGTGGGCCTGCCGCTGCGCGAAACCGCCCAGCTGCTGGCGGCCGCCGGCCTGCGCCCTTCCTAGATGACCGCCCCCGACAGGCTGCTGGCCGAGGCCACGCCGCTGGCGGTGCGCATCGCCGCCCTGGCCGGCCCGCGCTTGCTGGAGCTTCACATCGACCGCCCCGGCATCAAGGTGGGCGATGTTTTCGCCGGGCGGGTGCGGCGCGTCTCTCCCGCCCTGGATGGCGCCTTCGTCGCCCTGGGGGCAGCAGGCGACGGCCTGCTGCGCGCCGCCGACGTTGCCGACGACTCTGGCGACGATCCTGGCGCCCCGCTTTCCGCCCGCCTGCGCGAGGGCCAGCGCCTCGCCGTCGCCATCCAGCTGGCCGCCCACGACGACAAGGGGCCGTTGCTCACCCAGCGCTTCCACGATCCCGGCGCCGCCCTGCGCGCCGCTGCCCAGGCCGGGCCGCCGCGCCCGCTGCGCCGGGCCGCCCCGCTGCTGCAAAGGCTGGCGGCGCGCCATCCCCAGGCCGCCATCGTCGCCGAAGGCGCCACGCCCGCCCAGCTGCGCGGCCTTGCCGGGCGCGCCCTTCCCCACCGCGCGCCGCGCCCGCTGTTCGAACAGGCCGGCGTGGACGAACAGCTGGCGGTGGCCCTGGCGCCGGAGCTGGCGCTGCCCTCCGGCGCCCGGCTGCGTTTCGAGCCCACCCGCACGCTCACCGCCATCGATCTGGACAGCGCCGGCGCCAGCCAGCGGCAGGCCGCGGCCATCAATCTGGAGGCGGTGCCGGTGCTGGCCCGCCAGCTGCGGCTGCGCAATCTGGCGGGACTGATCGCGGTCGATTTTCTGGCCGCCCCGCGCCGCGATGGGCGGCGGCTGATGGCGGCCCTGGCGGCGGCCCTGGCGGACGATCCGGCCCAGACCGCGCTGGAAGGCCCCTCGCGCTTCGCCCTGGTGCAGATCGCCCGCCAGCGCCTGGGGCCCAGCCTGGCCCAGGCCAGCGGCCCGCCCGCCCAGGCGGCGGCCGAGGCCCTGGCGCGCCGCCTGGCCCGGGAGGCGCGGGCCGGCCCGGCGGCGGCCTTCCAGGTGTGCGCCTCGCCCCAGGTGGTGGCGGCGTTGCTGGGCACGGATGGCGGCGCCGTGCTGGCCCGCTGGCTGGGGCGGCCCGTGCTGGCCCGCGCCCAGGCCGGGCGCGACCATGGCGATTTCGCCATCGCCCCCGCCCAGGCTTGCGCCTAGGGCCGGGCTGTAGAATAGTTTGCGCCCCGGCTCTATCGGATGGATGTCTTGAGGGAGGCTCTGAAGATGGTCGCAGGCATCGCTACCCCCCCCCCCCCCGCAGCGGAGGGTTCGGCAATGAAGGCCATGGCGGCGGGTAACGCTCGCGCCGTCTTCTCCGCCCTGCTGGGCGCCGCGCTGCTGGCGGCGCTGCTGTGGGCGCCGGGGGAGGCGCGGGCGGTGGAGGAATGCGGGGATTTAAGCCCCGATGGCTCCACCGCCACCTGCACGGCCACGACGTATAGCGACGGCATCTTCTACGGGGGGGCGGACTCGGCCGATTGGACGGGGGGCAACAACACCGTCAACATCGAGGGCAGCAGCACCACCACCACCATCACGGCGGGCGCCACGCAGGCGGTCGGCGTCTATCTGCTCACCTCCCAGAGCGGGAACCGTAGGATCAACCTCAACATGGGGGGCGCGACGGGCGGGACCGCCCACGTCATCGACATCGTCCAGGGGACGAACACGGTGGCCGGCGTCGACCGGAACAACGGCATCTATCTCGAGATGCGACACCAGCGGAATTCGCCGGCGACGATAGATGTGAAAGCGGGGGTGACCATCGGCTCGGCAACCACCCCGATGAAGCAAAACGGCATCTGGTTGCAGCTGCAAGGCACCGGCAGCTTCTGGGGCTCCGGCCAGGGCACCATCGACAGCGCGGCGACCATTTACGCCACCAAGAGAGGCATCCTGGTCGGGAGGCGCCTCGCGAACACCACCAACCCGACGACCATCACGAACAGCGGCGCCATCAACTCGGGGGAGGAGGGCATCTATCTGTGGTACCCCTCGTACACCCGCCCCTTCCCGACCGCCAACAGGAACGATTACACCGGCTCGGCGGACATCACGAACAGCGGCACCATCGCCGTGTCGGGCGCCTATGCCGGCATCCACATGAACTACAACAACGACCGCAATGCCACCATCGCCAATATGGGGGCCATCTCCGCGCCGATGGGCTCGGGCATCTGGCTTAGCTACGCCAGCGCCGCCGGCACCGTCTCGGTGAGGAATTCCGGCACCATCGCCGCGGCCGGCGTCGGCATCCGGGTCGAGCGGCGCGGCCCGGGCCCCGCCACCGTGCAGGTGACGGGCGGCTCGGTCGCAGTCAGCGGCCGCAACGGCGCCCGCGACGCCCGCACCCCGGCGGTGAGCCTTCCCGCCCATGCGGTGGAGCTGCGCCAGATGGGAACCGGCGATGCCACCATCGAGCTGGACTCGGGCGCGACGCTGGCCTCGCGGCACAACGCCGGCATGTTCGCCACCCTGGGCGCAAGCAACAGCGCCGGGCAGATCCGGGTGACCCAGGAGGGGGAGATTTTCGCCCGCACGGGGGTGCTGGCCCAGGTGCCGCGCGCAGCCGGGATAGGCGAAATGCGCATGGCGGCGGACCAGCCGCTGATCGACATAACCTGGAGCGGCAGCTTTGCCGCCGGAACCACGGCCCAGAGCGCGCCCAACGACGACGACCGCTTTGCGGCGGCGAACGCGGCCCAGGTGCTGGCCTTCGACCGGGAGGCGGCGGCGGGAGCGGGCAGCGACGGCATCTATGGCGGGGCGGCGGGCATCGAGGCCTATGCCCTTTCCTGGCGCGACGTGGTGGCCCAGGTGGCCAGGGGCGACGATCCGGGCACGATCGATGCGACGGCGCAGACGAATCTGCTGTCCACAACCCATGCCGATTCCCGGCGGGCGGACATCCTGGCGCAGTTCCGGGCGGCGCTGGGGAACGACGACATCGTGGTAGCGCCGGCGGTTCTCACCGCCATCGGCACCAGCGCCACCACCGCGGCCAGCCAGCTGACCGACACCCAGATCGTGACCTGGCTGAGCGCGGCCGGCCGCAGAACCCTGCTGCGCAACATTCTGGCCCAGGGCTTTTCCGACGCGGAGAAGGAGGCGCTGAAGGCGCTGGCAAACGGCGCCGACGTGGACACCGCCCTGGGGGACGCGGGCTTTCAAGACAACACCGAGGACGACACAGACTATTGGACCAGGGTGCAGATGCTGCTGGACCGCTACAACCCGGGCAACATCCGCATCGCCATGACCGCAGGCTCCATCGCCTCGCGCGGCGACGGCATCCGCGCCTATTACGCCACCGCCCACGACAACAACGGCGCCATCGAGGTCACCGTGGCCGCCGGAACCACCGTGACCGGTGGGCGCGCCGGCATCCGGGTGGCCAATGCCGGGCTGGATGTTGGCGCGGACGGGACAGCCGACACCGCCGACGACATCCTGAAGCAGACCGTGACCGTGCACGGCATGGTGACCGGCGGGACGGATGCGGCCGTGCACCTGGTGGGCGGCGGCACCCTGACCCTGGGCGAGATGGGCGCGCTGGTGGCCGGCGCCGGCCAGCCCGCCATCCTGGTGAACGACCCCGGACGCTCGGTGATCGTCATTGACGGCCGGGTGACGGGCAGCGCCGGCGCCGATGCGGCGGTGGACCTCAGCGGCGGCGCCACCGTGACCGTGGGCCTGAACGGCGCTGTCGATGCCAATGGCGCGCGGCGCACCATCCGCGGCAGCGACGATCTGGCCATCGCCGTCACCGTGTTCACGAACGCCATGATCGTGTATCGGGAAGACGCCGAAGAACAGCACGCGCGCATGGCCGGCACCTATCGCCCCCAGAACGTGGCCGAGGTCGTGTTTCGCGAACAACGGGACGGCGCCCTGACCGGCTATTCCAGGACGCTGCCCGTGCACCGCGTGACCGGCGAACTGGACACCAGCAGCCTGCCCGCCCGCCCCCGCCCGCCGGAGCCGGAGCCAGACCCAGTCCCGACCCCGGACCCAGACCCGACCACACCGGACCCAGACCCGATCACGCCGGGCACGGACCCAACCACCCCAGGGGCGGGGCCGACCACGCCGGAAATTGGGCCAGAAACGGGGCCCACGCCGGCGCCGGCGGCCCCGGTGACCTTCGCCTGCCGGGCGGCGCAAGACCACCGCTGCCGCCTCTACGAGGCCCTGCCCTCGCTGCTGCTGGCCATGAGCGCCCTGCCCTCTTACCCGGAACGGATGCAGACGCCCCGCGACGCCTATGGCGGCTGGGCGCGCCTGGAGACATCGCGCGGCGTATGGCAGGCCGGGCGGGCGACGACCGGGACGCTGGCCTACAACCACCGCTGGAACATGGGGCAGGCGGGCGTCGATATGGCCGTGGGCGAAAACACCCGCCTGGGGCTTTCGCTGCACGCGCTGGACGGCAAGGCGAGCATGTCCGGCATCGGCGCCATCGAGCTGAACGGCATGGGCGCGGGAATCTCCGCCACCTGGCTGGACGAGATGTCCGGCATCTGGCTGGACGCGCAGGCCCGAACCACCGCCTACGACGCCAGCATCTCCTCGGCCATCCATGGCGACCTGCTGAAGGACGACGCCGCCGGCATAGGCTGGGGCCTGGCCGTGGATGTGGGCCACCGCCTGCCCGTGGCTTGGCTGTCCATGTCCCCCCATGCCGGCCTGGCATGGTCGCGCTTCGACCTGGAGGACTTCACGGATCTGGAGACGGCCGGCGGGCAGCGCGCGCGGGTGCGGGTGGCCGATGCCGACAGCCTGAAGGGCCGCCTGGGGGTGACGCTGGAAACCGAGCTGGACGACGCCCGGGCGCCGGGGCTGGGGATGCTGTTCGGCGCGCTGGCCGTGGAGCGCGAATTTTCCGACCGGACGCAGGTGAAGGTCGGCACCGAGACCCTGAAAACCGAGCTCCGCCCCACGACCCTGCGCCTGGGCGCGGGAGGGGTGCTGAACCTGAACGAAAACACCCAGGCCCGGACCACCCTGGGCTATTGGACCAGCGGCATCGGCAGCGACGGCTACAACGCCGCCCTGGAGTTGCAAGTGCGGTTCTAGCCCGGCGGGCGGGCGGACCCGTGGCCGGCCCCGGCGCCGCCTGCTAAGCTGCGCCATGGCAACCCCTCCCCCCGCCAGCGGCGCCGCGCCCTGCCCCATCTGCGGCCGGCCCGCCCAGCCCCCCTTCAAGCCCTTCTGCGGCCACCGCTGCCGCCTGCGCGACCTGGCCCACTGGATCGGCGGCGACGAACCCTACGCCATCCCCGGACGCCAGCTTTTCCCCGACGAGATCGAAGCCCTGCTGCCAGCGAGCGAAGCGGGCCGGAACGGCAAGCCATGACCGCCAGCACTGGACAGGCCGGCGCCAATTCCCTAAACAACCGCGCCCGCAGGCTAAGCCCAGGTAGCTCAGTCGGTAGAGCACATGACTGAAAATCATGGTGTCGGTGGTTCGATTCCACCCCTGGGCACCGGCCCGCTTGCAGACCGCCCGGCCGCCGCTATCATGCCCGAAGCGCCGGGCGCCGGATGCGCCGGCGCGAAGATGGCCGCGAACATGGGCGGACGCCGCGCCGCCGCCACAGGGAGCCTTGCCATGACAGCCCCAGCCAGGCTTGCCGCCTTCGCCGCCGACCGGCGGGGCCTGATGAAGACCGAGCGCATGCTGCTGGCAGGCGCCATCGCCTTCGCCATCCTCGCCGTTCTGCTGCTGCTGGGGGTCGATATCCTGGCCTGGTTCGGCATCGAGGCGCCGGTCGAGGAAGGCGCCTGAGCCTCGGCCCCGCCCTTCAGCCTCCGTCCGGGGCGTCCGGGGCCAGCAGTTCGATCAGAATCGGCGTCGGGCGCCCATCGTTGCAGGGATTGTTGACCTGCGGGCAGTTGGAAACCACCGCCAGCGCGTCCATCTCCGCCCGCAACTCCACATGGCTGCCCGGCCCTCCGGCACCGCCCGGCACCGGAACGAAGGTGCGCTCTGCCAGCCGCCCGCCGCCGCCCACCGGCACATGGCAGAAGAAATTGACATTGGGAACGATGTCGCGTCGGCCCAGGCCGTGGCGGGCCAGTTCGGCCAGGAAGTTCTCGCGGCAGCCGGGCGTATCGGCGGCGCCGTAGAGCAGGGCGTTGCTGGCCGCGCTGCAACAGCCGGCGATGGTGTCGTGATAGCCGCCGGCGCTATCGGCCACCAGCGTGAAGATGGCCCGCGCCTCGTCGGAGAACAGGCTGTGGCCCGCCGTCAGCCGCAGCGTGCCGGCGGCCTTCAGCGTGTTGGGCGCGTGGTAGCGCTCGGCCGGGTTGCGGGCGTTGTAGCACAGGAAATCCACCCCCTGGCGGCCTTCCAGAGCGGCGATGCGCAGATGCCGCCCGGCCGCCACCACCGCCGACCAGGGCCGCCCGGCGGCGACCGTCTCGCTGCCGAGGACGCGCATCACGCCACCTCCAGCTCCAGCTCGCTCACCCGCCCGCCGGCATTGATCTCCCAGCCCGGGCGGGCGAGGTCGAAGGGGCAGGAGGAAACGACGCAGACGGTGTCCATCAACGCCTCCAGCGCCACCTGCGCCCCGGCCGGCACGGTGTTCTTCGGCGCCGACAGGCCGCCCTGCCCATCGATGGGGACATGGGTGAAGAAGTTGATCGGCTGCGGGATCACCGAAATCTCGTGGCCCAGGCGGCGCATGGCGAGCTGCAGGTTGTCGGCGCAGCTGGCATGGGGGCCATGATGGCCGAAGAACTCGTAGCGGAAGCGGTCGCAGGCCGCCAGCAGCATGTCGTGGACGCCGCCGGCGGTATCCTGGACCATCTTCAGCATCGGACGGCGGAAGCGCGACAGGAAGACATCGCCCACCCGTGGCTTCAGCGAAAAGGTGGTGACCCAGCTGTGGGGCGGCGACAGCCATTCGCCCACCTGGCCAGCGTTGAAGGCGAAGAAATCGGCGGCCTGGCCGCCCCTGGGCGTCCGCACCGTGACGGTCTGCCCACGCCCGACGGCGACAGCGCGCCCCTCGCCCGGCGGAACGACGATCGCTTCCATGCCTCCCTCCCCTCAGGCGGCGCGCCGGGCCAGCGCCTCCAGCTCGGCCACCACCCGGTCCGTGCCGGTGACACGGCAATAGCCGCCATAGAGCTCCAGCGAGCGGGTGTGGCGTTCGTGGCTCATGGTGGCGCAGGCATCCTCCGGCACGGTGACGAGATAGCCCAGATCGCAGGCGTCGCGCACCGCCGATTCGACGCATTGGTCGGTCAGCATGCCGCAGACGATCAGTTGCTCGATCTCCAGGGCGCGCAGGACATAATCGATATTGGTGGAGTTGAAGACGCTGGACGAGGTCTTGGGGATGACGATCTCGTCCGGGAGGCGGGCGATGGCGGCGGGGAGCGCGGCCCAGGGCGAGCCTTTGGGCACGCCGATGCCGGAGATTTTGTAATCGAGCGACAGGTCGCGCATGTCGCGGGTGAGCGCCTCGACCACCGTGTAGAGCACCTCCGCCCCGGCGGCGCGGGCGGCGGCCTGGAGGCGGGCGATGGCGGGCAGCATGACGTCGTCGATGCGCCGGAAGTGATAGGCGAGCTCCGGCGGGATGGCGGCGGGGTCGATATGGCCGTATTCGCCGTCGCCGGGCGTGCAGGTGTAGACCTGGACATCCACCACCAGCAGCGCGGCATGGCGGGCGGTGCGGATGGGAACATGGCGGCTGAGGCCGCCCTTGCCGTCGGCAGCGAAGCGAACGCGCGACATGCCGGGCCTCCCCCGAAGCGATGACGGGCCAGCCTAGCCAATCGCCGCGCCGGGCGGCAAGCGAGGCCCAAGTTCAGGGCGGGGCTTCGGTGTGGATCGGGCCTTCGGGGAAGAAGGCGCGGAAGGCGAAGGCGAAATCGACCGCATGGACCGCATCCACCGGCCCTGCCTGCGTCATGCGCCGCACCGTGACATTGCCGACATCCGCCCCGGCGGCGATGCGGGCGCTGTCCAGGGCCGAGGCCTGGCCGGGCTCCCAGGTCAGCACCAGGTCGCCCGCCCGTATCGTTCCCTCCCGGCGCAGCAGGGAGAGCGCCCAGGCTTCGCCGCCCACCCGCACCACCCGGGCCAGGGCCGGCAACTCGGCAGGCAGCTCGCCGCGGAAGAAGCCATAGGGCGCGCTGCGGCCGTCATAGCCGACATAGGGGTTAGCGCCGTAATCGCGGGCGTCCGGGTCTGCCGGCACCAGCACCAGACCGCCGGGAAAGCGCCTTTGGAAGCGCGCGAAACTCTCCAGCCGGGCCGGCCACGGCTCCAGCACCGTGCCGGTCATGGCGCCGACGATGGCCTCGCCGGTGAACTGCTGCCACCAGCTTTCGGTCTGGCGGTCATACATCACCAGGTCGGAATGGCGCAGCTTGCCGGTGGTGCCGAAATCCAGCAGCCGGCCTGCCACCATGCGCCGGAAGGCGATGGCGGTGTTGCAGAGCGGGCAGAAGGTGACGGCCAGCGCCTCGCCGCCCACCCGGTCGTTGACGATTTCGTGCCACATGAGGATGGCGAGCGGATAGGCGCGCGCCTCGCCGCCGGCTTCGATGGAGATCACCGGCTCGAGGGCGGCGATATTCCGCACCTGGGAGACGGGCGCGAAGACGGGCGCGTCGATGGCCGGGATGCCGTCCCGGGGCGGGCCGCCGGAGACGATTTCGCCCAGAGCTACCGACCGTTTCGAGAAATCCGTCAGCGGCCATTCGTGGTGCCACGCCTCTTCGGCGGCGGCGGTCGCCAGCAGGGCCCAGAGCGTGGCGAGGACGGCAAGGGCGCGGGCCATGGGGCGGCCTCCGCTCTGGACGGGCCAGCTTGCGGCAGGGGGCGGGCATCGGGCGGTGGCGCTGGTCGGAGTGGGAGGATTCGAACCTCCGGCCCCTGCCTCCCGAAGACAGTGCTCTACCGGGCTGAGCTACACTCCGATGCCGTCGCCTTGCCTGGGACACGCGGCTTATAGCCCCTGGCAGGGCAAGCCGCAACCGGCGGGCGGCGCCATAGGCCGGAGGGGGGTCAGAAGGCGCGTTCGACGCAGAATCCCACCAGCTCTTCCAGCCCGTCGCGCCAGGGGCTGGGCGGGAAGCCCGCCAGCGCCGCGCTGGCCTGGGCGCCCTGGCGGCGCGCTTCGGCCATGCAGTCGGCCAGCGCGCCGGTTTCGGTCAGCAGCGCCGTCGCCCGTTCCAGATCGCCCTCCTGCTGGCGGTTCTGTTGTAGCACGCGCCGCCAGAAGGCGCGTTCCGCCGCCCCGCCCCGGGCGAAGGCCAGCGCCACCGGCAGGGTGATCTTGCCACCGCGCAAATCGTCGCCCACCGTCTTGCCCAGCTCGGCCTGGCGGGCGGCGTAGTCCAGCGCATCGTCGGCCAGCTGGAAGGCGGTGCCGAGCTTCAGCCCGTAGCGATAGAGCGCCGCCCTTTCCTTGGTCACATCGCGGCCTTCGCCGGCGGCCACGGCGCCGACCTCGGCCGCGGCCGCGAACAGCCGCGCCGTTTTGGCCTCGATCACCGCCATATGGGCATCCATCCCCGCCTCGAGATCGTCGGCGATCGCCAGCTGACGCACCTCGCCCTCGGCGATGGTGGCGGCCGCATCGGTCAGGATGGCCAGCACCTCGATGCGCCCGTCGCCCACCATCAGCTGGAAGGAACGGCCGAACAGAACATCGCCCACCAGCACGGCGGCCTTGTTGCCCCACAGCGCATTGGCCGTCGCCCGGCCCCGCCTCAACGCGCTGTCGTCCACCACATCGTCGTGCAGCAGGGTGGCGGTATGGATGAACTCCACCGCCGCCGCCAGATCGATATGACGCCAGCCCTGGTAGCCCATCATGCGCGCGGCGGCGATGGTGAGCACGGCGCGCAGACGCTTGCCACCCGAAGCCACCAGATGGCCCGCCAGCTCGCCGATCAGCGCCACCGGGCTTTGCAGGCGCCGGACGAGGGTGCGGTCCACCCGCTCCAGATCGGCGGCGGCGAGCGCGCGCAGCCGTTCGAAAGAGCGCCGCGCGGCGGCACGGGAAGGCGGTTGGGCTGAGGACGGCATGGCTGTTCCTTCCGGTTGGCCTTACCACGAAACGCGCCCTGCCGCCCGCCCGCTGCCGCCCCGCCGCGACAAGGCGTGACAAGGCGTGACAAGGGGGGGTTGCGCCGTGCCCCTTGCGATGTTATATCGTAACACACACTGCCCGGACCCACGGGCCGTGAACCATAGAGGCCGCGCCCATGCCGCCGTCCGACGACCTGCCCAGAAACGCCGCCCTGGTGCTGGATTTTCTGCTGGCCCATGGCCGCCCGGCCTCTGCCTATCGCATCCTCGACGCCCTGAGGCCGCAGGGCATCGCCGCCCCGCCCACCGTCTATCGCGCCCTGGGGCGGCTGCTGGCGCGGGGTCTGGTGCATCGGGTCGAATCGCTCAACGCCTTCGTCGCCTGCGCCCGGCCCGATCACGGCGAAGACAATGGCTTTGCCATCTGCAACGATTGCGGTCAGGTGGCCGAATTTTCCGGCCCGGCGGTGCATCGGGCGCTGGACGCGGTGGCCGCCGCCCAGGGTTTCGAGCTGGCCCACGCCACCATCGAACTGGCCGGGCGCTGCGCCGCCTGCCGCGGCGGGGAGGCGTGGCATGGCTGAACGCCGCCTCTCGGCCGTCGCCATGGGCAGCGCCAGACGGCTGGCCTTCACCCTGGCGCTGCTGGTGCCGCTGTGGCTGCTGGTGTGGTGGGCGCTGTCGTGAGCGCGGCGCTGGCCTTCCGCGATGTCACCCTGGGCTATGAACGCCGCCCGGCCGTCCACCATCTGACCGGCGCGGTGGCGGCGGGCGAGCTGCTGGCCGTGGTCGGCCCCAACGGCGCCGGCAAATCCACCTTGCTGAAGGGCGCGGCGGGGGAGATCGAGCCCTTTTCCGGCACCGTCGAGCGCAACGGCGCCAGGCCCGGCGAGATCGCCTATCTGCCGCAGCAGACCGGGCTCGACCGCAGCTTTCCCCTCACCGTCTTCGATCTGGTCGCCATGGGCCGCTGGGGTGCCATCGGCGCCTTCGCCCCGCTCGGCGGCGTCTGCCAGGCCTGTATCGAAGCGGCGCTGCATCACGTCGGCCTGGAAGATTTCGGCCCGCGCACCGTTGCCACCCTGTCCCGGGGCCAGCTGCAACGGGCCCTGTTCGCCAGGCTGCTGGTGCAGGACGCGCCGCTGATCCTGCTGGACGAACCCTTCACCGCCCTCGACCGGGCAACCGAAGACGCATTGGTCGCTATCCTCCGCATCTGGCACGGCGAAGGCCGCACCGTGGTGGCGGTGCTGCACGACCTGGCCCAGGTGCGCGCGCTTTTCCCGCGCACGCTGCTGCTGGCGCGCACGGCCATCGCCTGGGGGCCTACGGAAGGCGCGCTGGCCCGCGACAATCTCGCCGCCGCCGGCGCCCTGGCCGAAGCCTGGGACGGCGCCGCCCCCCGCTGCGCGCCCGAGGAGATGGCGGCGTGATCTGGGAGGCGCTGGCGCAACCGTTTGTGGAGTTTGCCTTCATGCGCCGCGCGCTGGTGGGTTCGCTGGCCGTGGCCCTGGCCTCGGCGCCGGTGGGTGTCTTCCTGATACTGCGGCGCATGAGCATGACCGGCGACGCCATCGCCCACAGCATGCTGCCGGGGGTGGCGACCGCCTATCTGCTGGCCGGCCTTTCCCTTTATGCCATGACCCTGGGCGGCCTGCTCTCCGGCCTGGCGGTTGCCGTTCTGGCCGGGCTGGCCGCGCGGGTGACGGTGCAGCGCGAGGATGCCAGCCTCGCCTGCTTCCATCTGCTGGCGCTGGCGCTGGGCGTCGTCATCGTTGCGCTGGGCGGCAGCCGGGTGGACCTGGTCCATATCCTGTTCGGCAGCGTGCTGGCGCTGGGCGATAGCGCCGTGCTCACCCTGGCCACCGCTGCCAGCATCGCCTTGCTGGCGCTGACTCTGATCTATCGCCCGCTGGTGCTGGAATGCGTCGATTCCGCCTTTCTGAAGGCGGTGGGCGGACGGACGGGGGCCTGGGTTCATCACGTCTTCATGTCCCTGGTGGTGCTGGACCTGGTGGCCGGCTTTCACGCCCTGGGCTCGCTGATGGCGGTGGGCATCATGATCCTGCCGGGCGCTGCCGCCCGCTTCTGGGCCCGGGACATCGACCGCATGATCGCGGTGGCGGTCGGGGTGGCCCTGCTTTCGGTCCCGGCCGGGCTGCTGGCCTCTTTCCATGCCGACATCCCCTGCGGCCCGGCCATCGTGCTGGCGGCCGGGGCGATTTACCTGCTGTCCATGGCCCTGGGCCCCTATGGCAGCCTGCGTTCGTTGACGACACCCGCCTGGCACTACCGGGCATGATGCCAAACACGATGCCAAACACGATGGGATACGCCATGATCTTCTCCTTCCTGCGCCTCTTCGCCATCACCGCCGCCCTCCTGCTGGCGGCCACGCCCATAGCCCGCGCCGCGCCGCTGGAAGCGGTTGCCAGTTTCAGCATTCTCGCCGACATGGTGCGTGAGATCGGCGGCGAAAGGGTGCGCGTGACGGCCCTGGTGGGCCCCGACGAGGACTCCCACGCCTTCGTGCCCCAGCCTTCCCACGCCCGCCTGGTGGCCAAGGCCGATCTGGTGGTTGTGAACGGGATGGGTTTCGAGGGCTGGGTCGACCGCCTGATCGCCGCCTCCGCAGCCACCGCCACCGTCGTCGTCGCCACCGCCGCCATCGAGACCGACGATGAGGATGACGGCCACGATGGCGAGGAACACGGCCATGACGACGACCACGACGGCCATGATGACGAAGAGCATGGCCATGATGACGGCGATCACGGCGATCATGGTGGCCACGACAGCGAGGAGCATGGCCACGACGACCACGCTGGCCACGATGACGACGATGGCCACAGTGACGACGACGGTGAGCACGGCCATGACGACGGCCACGGCCATGGGCACGACCATGGCGGCGTCGATCCCCATGCCTGGCAGGATGTGGCCAAGGCCCAGGCCTATGTCCGCACCATCGCCGACGCGCTGGTCGCCGCCGACCCGCAAGGCAGCGCCTTCTACCGGGCCAATGCCGAACGCTATGGCGCCGAGCTGGCCGCCCTCGACCGCGATATCCGCGCCGCCCTGGCGGCCGTGCCGCCGGAACGCCGCCGGGTGCTGACCGTCCACGACGCCTTCGGCCATTTCGGGCAGGCCTACGGCATCGTCTTTCTTTCGACACAGGGCTTTTCCACCGACGACGAGACCTCCGCCTTCCAGGCCGCCGCCCTGATCCGCCAGCTGCGCGAAGGCAGCATCGCCGCCGTGCTGCGCGAGAACATCACCGACAACCGCCAGATCGCGCACATCGCCCGCGAGGCCGGCATCGCCATCGGCGGCACCCTTTATTCCGACGCGCTTTCGGGCCCGGACGGACCGGCGGCGAGCTATATCGACATGATGCGCCACAACACCGCCGTGCTGCTGGCCGCGCTGCTGCCGGCATCGGGGAACGCCAGCGACGATCCGTATTGACAGGCGCCTCGCGGGCGCCTTCCCATGGCGCGCCACCGCCCGCGAGGCCGCCATGAACGACCTGTCCATCGCAAGCACCCGCCTGGCGCGGAACACGCCCGGCATCGCCCAGCACGACGCCGAACCGCAGATCGACATGGTGCGCATGCGCGCCTGGCGCCTGGGACGGGTGCAGGCCATGCTGCGGCAGCGGCAGCTGGCCGGCGTGTTGCTCTACGACCCCATCAACGTCCGCTATGCCACCGGTTCCAGCAACATGCAGGTGTGGATCCTGCACAATCAGCACCGCTATTGCTGGGTGCCGGCAGACGGCAAGGCGGTGCTGTTCGATTATCCGCCCGCCGTGCATCTCGCCCGCCATCTGGAGACCATCGGCGACATCCGCCCCGCCCGGGTGTGGACCTATTTCAGCGCCGGCGACAACTACGACCGCAAGGTGGCGCTGTGGGCCGACGAGCTGGCCGACGTGGTGCGCGAAACTGGCGCCGGCACGCGCATCGCCGCCGACCACCTGGATCCGCTGGGCGCCCGCGCCCTGGAGGCGCGCGGCCTCTCCATCCACAACGGCCAGGAGGTGATGGAACGGGCCCGGGCCATCAAATCGGCAGACGAGGTCCAGGCCATGCTGATCTCGATCTCGGTCTGCGAGGCCGGCATGGCGAAAATGTATCGGGAGCTGCGGGCCGGCATCACCGAAAACCAGCTGTGGTCTCATCTTCACCAGGTCAACATCGCCATGGGCGGGGAGTGGATCGAAACCCGCCTGCTGTCGTCGGGCGGGCGCACCAATCCCTGGTTTCGCGAATGCAGCGACCGCATCGTCCGCGCCGGCGAGCTGGTGGCCTTCGACACCGACCTGATCGGCCCCTTCGGCTATTGCTCCGACATCAGCCGCACCTGGTTCTGCGGCCCCGGCAAGCCTTCGGACGAACAGAAGCGGCTCTACACCTACGCCCATGAGCAGGTGGAGACCAACATCGCCGAGTTCCGCCCCGGGCGCAGCTTCCGCGATGTGGCCGCAAGCTCCTGGCGGGTGCCCAACGAGTTCATGGCGCGGCGCTACGGCTCCATGGCCCACGGCGTCGGCCTGGCCGACGAATGGCCCCATGTCACCTTTTCCGACCGGGCCGACGAGGCCATACCGGGCGAGATCGAGGCCGGCATGACCATCTGCGTCGAGAGCTATATCGGCGCCGAGGACGGCAACGAAGGCGTGAAGCTGGAAGAGCAGATCCTGGTCACCGCAGACGGCCCGCAGCGCCTTTCCACCTTCCCGTTCGAAGACAACCTGCTGGGCTGAAGGCAGCCATGAGCGAGACCGCCAGCACCCGCCTGGCCCGCAACACACCCGGCAGCGCCCAGCACGATGCCGAACCCCAGATCGACATCGCCCGCATGCGCGCCTGGCGGCTGGGCCGCATCCAGGAACAGCTGCGGCGCCTGGATCTGGGCGGCATCGTCCTCTACGACCCGGTCAACATCCGCTATGCCACCGGTTCCAGCAACATGCAGCTGTGGTTCACCCACAACCCCATCCGCTATTGCTGGGTGCCGGCCGAGGGCAAGGCGGTGCTGTTCGACTATGACAAGTCGATGCATCTCTACAGCCATCTGGAAACCATCGGCGAGGTGCGTCCGGCCATCGGCTATATCTACATGACCGCCTCCGAGCGCATCGAGGAACGGGTGGCGCTGTGGGCGGCCGATATCGACCGGGTCATGCGCGCCTCCCATGCCGGGCGCCGCATCGCCGCCGACCGGCTCGATTTCGAAGGCGCCAACGCGCTCCAGGCCATGGGCTACCGGCTGGCCAGCGGCACCCGCGTCACGGAGCTGGCCCGCGCCATCAAATCGCCAGACGAGATCGCGGCGATGTCGGTGGCGATCTCGGTCTGCGAGGCCGGCATGGCGAAGATGTGGCAAGAGATGCGCCCGGGCATCAGCGAGATCGCGCTGTGGTCCCATCTCCACAGCGTCAACATCGAACGCGGCGGCGAGTGGATCGAAACCCGCCTTCTGACCTCGGGCGGGCGCACCAATCCCTGGTTTCGCGAGGCGTCCAGCCGCCTGCTCCGCGCCGGCGAGCTGGTGGCCTTCGACACCGACCTGATCGGCCCCTTCGGCTATTGCGCCGACATCAGCCGCACCTGGTTCTGCGGCCCCGGCCGGCCTTCGGCGGAACAGAAGCGGCTCTACGGCTATGCCCACGAGCAGGTGGAACACAACATCGCCCTGCTGCGCCCGGGCATGAGTTTCGTCGAAATCGCGGAAAAATCCTGGCCGGTGCCGGCCGAGTTCCGGGCCCGGCGCTACGGCATCGCCGCCCACGGCGTCGGCCTGGTGGACGAATACCCCAGCGTCGCCTTTCCCGATACGGCAGAGCGTTCCTCCACCGGCGTGCTGGAGGCGGGCATGACGCTGTGCGTCGAAAGCTATATCGGCGCCGAGGACGGCAACGAAGGCGTGAAGCTGGAAGAACAGGTGCTGGTCACGGAAAACGGCCCCCACCGACTCTCCACCTTCCCCTATGAGGAGGCGCTGCTGGCCTGAGGCGGCGCGCCATGCCCAGGCGGGCGGCGGGGCGGGCTTACCGCCCGGCGGCGAGGGTGCCAGAATGGCCGCGCCCGGCGCGGCCCAAAACGGGGCTGCCGCCATCCGACCATGCGAGGTCCATGCCGACCTTCCCTCCCTCCCCCATCGCCGCCGCCAATGTGGCCTCCGTGCCGCAGCGCAGCCCGCTGCGCTATCCGGGCGGGAAAACCTGGCTCGTCCCCCATATCCGCGCCTGGCTGGCACCCGGCGCGCCCCATCCGCTGCTGGTGGAACCCTTTGCCGGCGGCGCCATCGTCGCGCTGACGGCGGTGGCGGAAGGGCTGGCGAAGCGCGCCCTGCTGGTGGAGAAAGACCCGGATGTGGCCGCCTTCTGGCAGGCCGCGCTGGAACATGGCCCCGCTCTGGCCGCCCGGGTGCGCGCCTTCACGCCCAGCCGCCAGGCGGTGGACCGCCTGGCCAGCGCCGCGCCGCGCGATGTCATCGATCACGGCTTTCGCACCCTGGTGCTGAACCGCACCCGGCGCGGCGGTGTGCTGGCACCGGGCGCGGCCCTGATCCGCCAGGGCGAAAACGGCGCCGGGCTGGCCTCGCGCTGGTATCCCGAAACCCTGGCGCGGCGCATCGAGGCCATCGCCGCCCTGGGCGGGCGCATCGACTTCCGCGAGGGTTGCGGCCTGCGGCAGCTGGAAGAGCTGGCGGCCCACCGCCCCGGTGCCCGCCTGTTCGTCGATCCGCCCTACACCGCCGGCGGCAAGGGCGCCGGGCGCCGCCTCTATGCCCATCACGACATCGACCACGAACGCCTGTTCCAGCTGCTCGCCGCCTCCCGGCACGACTTCCTGCTGACCTACGACCTGTCGGACGAGATCGCCACGCTGATCGCCCACCACGGCTTCCACGCCGCCACCGTCACCATGAAAACCGGCCACCACGCCAGGCTGCCGGAGGCGGTGGTGACGCGCAAGGCGATGTTTTCATGAGCCGTTATGGCATCGCCGAATGGTATGGCAGGCCCTTCCCGGCCCTGGCACCGGACGAGCGGCAAACCCTGGCGGCCGCCGCGCTGGGCGAGATCCCACCGCCGCCATGCCCGTTCCGGAACATGACCTGCAACAAGAAGGGCGGGGTTTGCGCCATCCAGCGCTATGGGCACGACGGCGCGCATATGGGCGCGGCCAGGGGAGATGCCGTGATCGTCTGCCCCGTGAGGTTCGAACAGGGGCAAACCGTCGTGAAATGGCTGGCAGACATCGTGGGGTTCCGAAACGAGCAGGCCTCGGTTGCCCGCGAAGTGCCGTTCATGACCGGCACAACCACCGGCAAGGCCGCCGGGCGGATCGACATCGTACTGGCCAGGGTGGATGGCGGCCTTACCTGGTTCGGCCTTGAAGTGCAGGCCGTCTATTTCTCCGGCCCCGGCATGGATGCCGAGTTTCGGACGCTAAGACACCATGCCGGCCTCAGGCCGCCCTATCCAGGCGCCGTGCGCCGCCCGGATTGGCGCTCGTCGAGCGCAAAGCGGCTGATGCCGCAACTCCAGGTGAAGGGGCCGACGCTGCGGCGGTGGGGATCGAAGATCGCCGTGACCGTGGACCGCCCCTTCTTCCAGGCGATGGGCGGGCCGACCGCCCATGCCAGCCACGACATCGGCGATGGCGATGTGTTGTGGCTGGTGCCGACCCTCACGGATTTTCGCCTGCGGCGCGGCCATTGGGAGGTTCTGACGCTCGAAGCGGCGACCGACAAGCTGCTTGCAGCGCGCACGGTCAGAAAACAGGATTTCGAGCGTGCCCTCCTCGAAAAGCTGACACCGATGGAAAGGATGCCGTGAAGCCGGCCCGCGCAGCGCCGCCATCGCCGCGCCGTCACGCCAGCCGCGGATAGCCCAGGGCGGTCGCTTCGCGCTCCATGGCGGCGATGGGGTGGTAGGCCTGGCGCGGCAGCAGGGTGAAGCCGGCGATGCGCAGCCGCCGCCGCAGGCTGGCCAGGGCCGGATCGGCCGCCACCTCCAGCAGCGCCAGCCGCATGGCTTCCACCTCCCCGGCCCCGCGCCCGGCGCAGGTGACATAGGGCAGATTGGGGGCATGGGCCGTTCTCGCCAGCACGCGCAGGCCGGCCAGCGCCTCGGGCATGGCGTCGCTCAGCAGGGCGTGGAGAACGGCGTCGATGGCGCAGACATCGGCCGCGCCGGCTGCCACCATGGCGAGCGAGGCGGCATGGCTGCCGCTTACGATCGTCTCGGCGAAAAAGCACCCCTGGCTGGCAAAGGGCGCCACCGCCGCCCGCAGCGCATTGCAGCCCGATTGCGAATCGAAGCCGTTGACCGCCACCCGCGCCCCCCGCAGCCCTTCGATCCCGCCCACCGGGCTGGCTTCGCGCACCATGACGAGGCTGCAATATTCCGGCCCCCGGCAGTGCGGCGCGTCATGGAAGGGCACCGCCAGCAGTTGCAGCCGGTCGGCGAAGGCGAAGGTCAGCGGATAGCCGCAGCTTTGCGACAGCAACAGGTCGGGCGCGGCCCAATGGGCATAGCGGTCGCCCCGGTCCAGCGCCTCCGGCACGCCCGCAAGGCCGTGGCGCCGCAAGGCTTCCGCCAGCGCCTGCCACCAGGCATCGGTGGCATCGGTCAGCGGCGCCAGATCGTACATGGGCAGGCTGGCGATCACACCCGCGCCTCCTCGCCCATGCTGCCGGCGAATTGGCGCGCCCCGGTGGCGATCTCGTACCAGTCCCCCTTGTCGTCGGTGTAGATGTGGGCGACGAGCGCCAGCCCCGAGGGCTGGTCCAGCGCGCCGGCCGCCACCGCGATCCGCTGCCCGCCCGCAGGCTCCCAGAACAGGTTGGCACCGCAGCGGCGGCAGAAGCCGCGCCGGGCCCGCCCGGACGAGGCGAACCAGGCCAGCCCGTCCGCCCGCTCGAAGGTCAGCCGGGCGGGGGCGCAGGCGCTGAAGGCGGCGAAATTGCCGCCCCAGCGCCGGCACTGGCCGCAATGGCAGGCGACGATGCCGCGCATGGGGCCGGCGATGCGAAAGCGGACGGCACCGCACAGGCAGCCTCCGCGGCGATGTTCGCTTTCGTTCATGGCGGCCTCCGTGCGTGCGCGCAAACCCGGCAGGGCACGGCACCCGGCCTCCAGCCGCGCATGGCGCCTGCCGGTCGATCGCACCGGTCGATCACAGCGGCCACCATTGTGGCGCCTGGCGGCGCTCCGCGCTAGCGTCCGCCCTTCCGCCCCGGCGCGCCCTCAATGGTTCAGCATCGTCCAGACCGCGGCCTCGGTGTCGGCGCCACGATCCCGGCGGCCTTCGTGGTGCTGTGGAGCAGCGGCTTCATCGCCGCCAAGATCGGGCTGGAGTCCAGCGGACCGCTGACCTTTCTCACCCTGCGCTTCGCCCTGGTCACCCTTCTGATGCTGGCGGTGGCGCTGGCCATGCGCGCGCCCTGGCCGGCAAGCTGGCGCGAGCTGGGCCATCTCGCCGTGCTGGGGCTGGCCATGCAGGCGGTCTATTTCGGCGGCGCCTGGGTTTCCATGGCCAGCGGCGTGGGCGCGGGCACCGCGGCGCTGATCGTCTCCATACACCCGCTGGCGACGGCGCTGGCGGCCGGCCCGCTGCTGGGCGAGCGGGTCAGCCGGCGCCAATGGCTGGGGCTGGCGGCGGGCTTTGCCGGCGTGGTGCTGGTGGTGGAAGAAAAGCTGGCGCAAGGGCTGGGCACGCCGGCCGGCATGGCGTGGTCGTTGGTTTCGCTGGCCGGCATCACCGTCGGCAGCCTTTATCAGAAGCGTTTCTGCCCGGCGATGGACCCGCGCACCGGCGCCCTGGTGCAGTTTGCCGTCGCCACCGCCGTGCTGGCGCCGCTGGCCCTGGCGTTCGAAAACCGGCTGCCGCTGTGGAACACGGCCTTCGTCGCCGCCCTGGTCTATGTCACCGTCTTTCTGTCGCTGATCTCGGTGGTGCTGCTCACCGTCATGATCGCCCGGGGCGCGGCCGCGCGGGTCGCCAGCCTGTTCTTTCTGCTGGCCCCGCTGACCGCCGCCATGGCCTGGGCGGTGCTGGGCGAAACCATGAGTTCGGGCGCCCTGGCCGGTATGGCGCTGGCGGCGGCAGGCGTGGCGCTGGCGGTCTGGCCCGCCGGGCGGCGGCTGTGAAAGGGCGCCAGGCAGCCTGGATCGCCGCCACCCTGGCCCTGGGCGGGGCCGGCGGCTTCGTCTTCGATCTTGTCGGCATGCCGGCGGCCTGGCTGGCAGGGGCCATGGCGGCGGTGGCGCTGGCGGCGGTGGCCGGCCTGCCGGTGGCGCTGCCCATGCCCATGCGCGATGTCGCCTTCGTGGTGCTGGGCGCGGTACTGGGCGCCACCATGGATCGTTCCAGCCTGGCTTCACTGCCGCAATGGCCGGCGTCGATCGCCGGGCTGCTGCTGGGCCTGGCGCTGCTGGTCACGCTGGTGCCGCGCTATCTGCAACGCGTCCACGGCATCGATGGGGCCACGGCGCGCATGTGCGCCATTCCCGGCGCCCTGGGCTATGTCGTTGCCCTGGCGATGGAATTCGATGTCGATGCGCGCCGGGTCGCCATCCTGCACACGCTGCGGCTGGCCGCGCTGCTGACGCTGATCCCGGCCGTGGTGGCGCTGTCCTATGACGGCCGCGCCGCCCTGCCGGGTGCGGCCACGGCGCCGGTCTCCTGGCCGCTGGCGGTGGCGCTGCTGGCGCTGGCCTTCGCCATCGTGCCGCTGGCGCGACGTTTGCGCTTTCCGGCCCCCACCTTCCTGGCGCCGATGGTGGCGATGGCCGCCCTGCGCATGGCCGGCGCGGTGGAGGCGCCGCTGCCCCAGGCGCTGCTGTGGCCTGCTCTGGCGGTCAGCGGGGCCGTGGTCGGCGCCCGCTTTGCCGGCACCTCGCCCGCCTATCTGTTCGAAAGCGTCAAGGCCGGGCTGGGCGGCATCGCGCTGGCTATCGCGCTGATGGGGCTGGTGGCCTGGCCGGTGGCGGCGCTGACCCGGCTGCCTTTCGTTCAGGTCTGGCTCGCCTATGCGCCGGGCGGCTTCGACGCCATGCCGGTGCTGGCCTTTTCGCTGGGCCTGGATCCCGCCTTCGTGGCCAGCCATCAGCTGATCCGCTTCATGGCCATCAGCGCCGCCCTGCCGTTCCTGTTCCGCCCGCCGCCCTAGGGCGCAGGCGTCAGCTGTCGGTGGCGCCGCCTTCGGCCTTGCGGCGGGCGACATAGGCCTCCAGCTCTTCGCGGATCGCCGGGTCCAGCGGCGGCGGTTCGAATTCGGCCAGCAGCCGTTTCCAGATGGCGTTGGCGCGCCGGGTGGCGTCGGGAGCGCCCGCCTCCTGCCAGCTTTCGAAATTGCGCCAGTCCGACAGCATGGGGGCGTAGAAGGCGTTGCGATAGCGCTCCAGCGTGTGCCGGGCGCCGAAGAAATGGCCGCCGGGGCCCACCTCGGCCATGGCGTCGATGCCGATCTCGGCGTCGTCCACCACGATGGGGCGCAGGGTTTCGAACATGCCCTGGATCATTTCGGCATCCACGATCATCTTCTCGAAGCTGGCCACCAGGCCGCCTTCCAGCCAGCCGGCGCCGTGGTGGATGAGGTTGCCATGGGCCATGAAGGCCGCCCACAGCGACATGCCGCTTTCATAGGCGGCCTGGGCATCGACCGCATTGGAGGCATTGACGTTGCTGGTGCGGAAGGGCAGGCGATAGCGCCGGGCCAACTGGCCGCCGGCCAGCGTCGCCTTGACATATTCCGGCGTGCCGAAGGCGGGCGCGCCGGATTTCATATCCACATTGCTGGTGAAGCCGCCGTAAAGCGACGGATTGCCGGGGCGCACCATCTGCACCAGCGCCAGCCCCGCCAGCGCCTCTGCGTTCTGCTGTGCCAGCGCGCCCGCCAGAGTGCTGGGCGCCATCGCCCCCAGCAGGGTAAAGGGGGTGATGGCCACCGCCTGGCCGGCGCGGGCCATCTCGATCAGCCCCTGGCTCATCGCCTCGTCCAGGCGCAGCGGCGAATTGGTGTTGATCAGGGTGATAAGGCCCGGCCTCTCCCGCATGGCATCGCCCGTGATGCCGCGCGCGATGCGGTTCATCTCGATGCCGTCGCGGCTGCGCTGGGCGCCCAGGGCGTAGGTGCGCCACACCCGATCGGTATCGGCGATGAAGGTCAGGTAGCAATCGAGATGGCGGGTGGGCACCGGCAGGTCGATGGGCTCCACCGGATAGCCGGCGAACATGTGGACGCAATGGAGGCTGGCGGCGACCCTCACCAGAGCGCGGAAATCCCGGAAGCTGCCCGCCCGGCGCCCGCCATCCAGATCGGAACAGTTGGGCGGGCTGGAGACGGCCGCCATCACGATGCGGTTGCCGCCCAGGGTGACATGGCGGCCCGGGATGCGGCTGTAGAGCGTGAACTCGGCCGGGGCCGCCGCCAGCCGTTCCATCACCAGGGCGCGGTCCAGCCGCACCCGCTTGTTTCCTTCGTCCACATCGGCGCCGGCCTGGCGATAGATGCGCCGCGCCTCGGCCCCCAGCACCTCCATGCCCAGCTCTTCCAGCACGGTCAGCGAGGCCAGGTGGATATGCTCCAGCTGGTCGGCGCTCAGCACCTCCAGGGGGGGGAAGGGGTTTTCCACCCGCCGCCAGGGCAGCTGGCCCGGCGTTGCGTTGCGCCCGGCCCTGGCGGCGCGGCGCGGCGCATGGCGCCGGGAGGGCTTGGGGCGGCGTGGGGCCATGGCCGGCTCCGTTCGGGGTGGGGAGCTTAGGCGCTGCCGGCGCGCCGGGCAATCTCCTGCCGGCGCCGGGCGACGAAGGCGGCCAGGGCCTCGGATATGGACGCATCCAGCGGCGGCGGCTCATAGGCCGCCAGCAACGCCTTTGCGTCGGCCCGGGCCGCGCCGGCAGCGGCGGCGCCGTCCCAGGGGCCGGGGGCGGCATTGTCCGGTGCCAGCGGTTGCAGCATCGCCGCCACCGCTTCGATGGCGCGGGCGTCCAGCACCGTCTTTTCGAAGCTGGCCACCAGGCCACCTTCCAGCCAGCCGGCACCGTGCAGCACGATATTGGCATGGCCCAGCACCGCCGCCATCAGCGACATGGCGCTTTCCCAGCCCGCCTGGGCATCGACGGCGTTGGAGGCGTTGGCGTTGCTGGAACGGTAGGGCAGGCCGTTCAGCCGCGCCAGCTGCCCGCCCGCCAGCACCGCGCGGGCATATTCCGGCGTGCCGAAGGCGGGCGCGCCGGATTTCATATCCACATTGCTGGTAAAGCCGCCATAGACCGCCGGCGCGCCGGGGCTGGCCAGCTGCACCAGGGCGATGCCGGCCAGGGCCTCGGCGTTCTGCTGGGTCAGCGCCCCGGCCAGGCTGGCCGGTGCCATGGCGCCCGCCAGGGTGAAGGGGGTGACGATCACCGGCTGGCGGTATTCGGCCATGGCCAGCAGACCCGCCAGCATGGGCGTATCGAAGCGCAGCGGCGAGTTGGCGTTCACCACGGTGACGATGCCGGGCGCGGCCTTCAGCGCCTGTTTGGGGATGCCGCGCGCGATGGCGGCGATCTCCAGCGCATCGTGAATGCGTTCCGCGCCCAGGGAATAGGCGTGCCAGGCCCGATCCGTCAGGGTGACGAAGGCGGCGAGGCAATCCAGATGGCGGCTGGCGGCGGGCAGATCGGTCGGCTCTACCGGATAGCCGCCGAAGAAGTGCAGCGCGTTCAGGCTTTGGCCCAGCCGCAGCAGATCGCAATAATCGGCGAAGCTGCCGGCGCGGCGCACCCCGTCCAGGCCGCGCACGAAGGGCGGGCTGGCAACCGGGCAGAAGGCGATGCGGTTGCCGCCGATGGTGACATCGCGGGCGGGATTGCGGGCATGGAGGCGAAAGCTGGCCGGCGCCCTGGCCACGGCCTCGGCCACCAATGCGCGGTCGAAGCGCACCCGCCGGGCGCCGTGATCGACCTCGGCCCCGGCGCCGGCCAGGATGGCCAGGGCGCCATCGTGGAGACATTCGACCCCGATCTCCTCCAGCACCCTGAGCGAGCGGTCCTGCACGAAGGCGAGCTCGTCTGCCGAAAGCGGCGCCAGAGGCGGAAAGGGATTCGCCACCTGGCGCCAGGGCGCCTGGCGCGTGGAAAGCGCCGCTGCCTCGTTCGCCATCCGCTCCCCTCCCCGCTGCGCTCATAAAGCGCGCCGCCCAGGGCTGCAAACGCCCGGGCCTGCAAGCGGGCGCTGCAAACCGTTGCCCGGCGGCGGCGAAAGGTGTCTGCTGGCCCCCGGAAGCCCCGCCTGGAAGGAGGGAAACATGATCCGCGCGCTGCTCGCCGCCGCCGCCATCGCCATGGCCCCGCCCGCCGCCGCCTTCGAGGCCAGCGTCGTCAACACCACCCCCGACGGCATCGCCATCGCCGGCTTCGACCCGGTGGCCTATTTCACCCAGGGCCGGGCCGTGGCCGGCAGCCCCGACATCGCCCATTCCTGGCAGGGCGCGCGCTGGCTGTTCGCCTCGCCCGCCCATCGCGACCTGTTCGCCGCCGCGCCGGAGGCTTATGCGCCCCAGTTCGGCGGCTGGTGCGCCTATGCGCTTTCCCGCGGCCGCTATGCCGCCGAGGTGGACCCGGAACAGGCCTGGACGGTGCGGGACGGGCAGCTGTTTCTGAACTGGAGCCGGGGCGTGCGCGAGCGCTGGCTGGCCGGCGATGTCGAGGCCGCCATCGCCACCGGACGGCGCAACTGGCCCCATGTCGAGGCCGCCATCCTGGACGGCAGCGTTCGCTACAGCCGCAAGCCGGGATCGCCCTGGAACCGCTAGCGGGCGGTGTCGTCCCGCGGCGGCGGGTCTTCGGGCGCCAGCGGCGGGCGCCCGCGCACGGCGTCGGCCAGCTTTTCGGCCAGCATCGCCACCGGGGCGTTGAGATTGGCGGTGACGTTGCCGGGCATGATCGCGGCGTCGATCACGCGCAGGCCTTCGGTTTCATGGACGCGGCCTTCCCCGTCGGTCACCGAATCGTCGCCCGTGCCCATGCGGCAGGTGGAGCAGGGGTGGTATTCGGTCTCGCCCGCCTGCCGCAGCCAGGCCAGGATGGCGGCGTCGCTCTGGACCTCGTCGCCGGGGGCGACCTCGTGGCTGCGGAAGGCATCGAAGGCGGGCTGGGCCGCCATCTCGCGGCTTCGGCGCACGCCCGCGATCAGCACCCGGCGGTCGGCTTCGGCGGCGAGATAGTTGAACAGGATTTCGGGGTGGCGGTGCGGATCGGCGGAGGCCAGCCGGACATGGCCGCGGCTTTGCGGGCGCATCAGGCCCATGGAGAACATATAGCCGTGATCCACCCGCGCCTTTTCGGCGCCGCTGAAGGCCATCATGGGGTAGAATTCGTGCTGGAGATCGACATAGCCGGCCTGGGGCGAGGAGGCGAAGAAGCAGCCGGTTTCGGTGAGGATGGAGGCGCCGGGGCCGGTTTTGAACAGCAGCCATTCCAGGCCCAGCCTTGCCCGCCCGGCGGGGGTGAGGTGGCGGGCGAAGGAGATCGGCCGCTTCGAGGCATAGCGCATCTCGGCGATGATGTGGTCTTCCAGATGGCGGCCTACCGCCGGCACCCGGGCCACGACGGCGATGCCGTGGCGGGCCAGTTCGCGCGGGCAGCCCACGCCGGAAAGCAGCAGCAATTGGGGCGAGGCGATGGCGCCGCCGCACAGCAGAACCTCGCGGGCCGCCTCGACCCGGCGCAGCTGGCCGGGCCCCGGCCCTTCCACCTCTACCCCCACCGCCCGGCGCCCGGAGAACAGCACGCGCCGGGCGCGGGCGCCGGTCCACAGCGCGAGGCCGGCCCGGCCCAGAGCGGGCCGGAGATAGGCATCGGCCGCGCTCCAGCGGCGCCCGCGGCGGGTGAAGCTTTGGGCGATGTGGAAGCCTGCCTGGCTGGCGCCGTTGTGATCGGCGGGCAGGCGATAGCCCGCCTGGCGTCCGGCCTCCAGGAAGGCGCGGTCGAAGGGATGGCGGGCGGGGCAGATCTCGATGGTCTGCGGCCCGTCGCCGCCGCGCCATGGGCCGGGGCCGCCAGCGAAGCTTTCCAGGCGGCGGAAATAGGGCAGGCAGTGGGCGAAGGACCAATCCTTCAGCCCGGCCGCCGCCCAGCCGTCGTAATCGCGCCGGTTGCCGCGATTGGCGACCATGCCGTTGATGGAAGACGATCCGCCCAGCACACGCCCGCGATGCTGGCGGATGCGCCGCCCGCCCAGGCCCGGCTCCGGCTGCGAGAGATAGCCCCAGTCGAAGCGCGGGTCGCGCGCCGCCAGCGGGCAGGCGGCCGGCATGCGGATGCGGATGCTGTCATCCCTGCCACCCGCCTCCAGCAGCAGCACGCGGCGGCCGGCATCCTCGCTCAACCGGGCGGCCAGCACGCAGCCGGCGGTGCCGGCGCCGACGATGACGTAATCGAAGACGGGCGCCGCGGCGCCGGGAAGGCTTGTGGCCGTGGCCATGATGGGCCAGCGTGACGCGGATCGACCGCCCGTTCAACCACCCGCACCGTTCCGCCGCCGCGCCGGCCCCTGTGCCGTTTCCGGCCCCTTATGCGATCCTTGCGCCATCTTCCCGGCGGGCGCCTTCCCAACAGACGACCGATAGCAGACACCCATGACGATGGCCGCCCCTTCCGCGCTCCGCTCCCGCGCCTTCGTTCGCCTGTGGCTCGGCGTGCTGGCCAGCTGTGTGAGCTTTGGCGGCGATTTCGTGCTGGTGGGCTGGCTGGCCCACAGGGTGACCGGCGATCCCGGCTGGGTGGGCGCGGCCTTTGCGCTGCTGTTCCTGCCCATGGCGCTGCTGGGGGCGCCGGCCGGCAGCGTGGCCGATCGTTTCGACCGCCACCGCCTGCTGCGCGTGCTGGAACTGGCGGCGGCAGGCGCGATGGCCGTAACGGCCGCCGTCTTCGTGCTGGGCGAGGCGGGCCTGGGCCATGTGCTGGCGATGCCGCTGATGCTTGGCAGCCTGCGCGCGCTGCAGAACCCGGTGCGGCTGAGCCTGGCCTACGATATCGCCGGGGCCAGCCAGGCGATGGCGGCGGTGGCGGCCGTCAATGTCGCCATGCGGCTGGGCATGATGGCGGGCGCCCTGGCGGTGGGCGCGCTGGCGGAGGCCCTGGGCATGGCCTCGGCCTTCGTTTTCATGGCCTGTGCCCATCTCGCCGCCTGGGTGGCGCTGGGCCGGCGCGCCGCCGCCGCCGGCCAGACCCGGGATGCGGCGCCGCTGTTGCAGAACCTTCGCGAAAGCGCCGCCGAGCTGAAGCGCAACCGGGTGCTGCTGGCGCTGGTGCTGGTGACGGCGGCGATCGAGATCTTCGGCACCTCGTTCACCACCCTGGTGCCGCAGCTGGTGGCGAACCGGCTGGCCCTGGGCGCCGAGGGGCTGGGCTGGATGTATGCGGCCCAGGCGGGCGGCTCGCTGCTGGCCGGCCTGGCCCTGGTGGCCTGGCCGCCGCGCCACCGCCTGGCGGCCACCTATGGCGCCGTTGTGCTGACGCTGGGCGCCGGGGTCGCGCTGCTGGCCTGGGCACCGGATATCGTCGCCATGCTGGCGGTGCTGGCGCTGGTGGCCGGGGCCATCGGCGCCTGGGACATTCTGACCCAGAGCATGATGCAGCTGGCGGTGCCGAACCGCCTGCGCGGGCGGGCCATGGGCGCCTGGGTGTTCGCCATCGGCGCGGCGCCGCTGGGCCATCTCCAGATCGGCCTGTTGGCGAGCGCGACAGGGGCCGGGGCGGCGCTGGTCGCCAACGGCCTGGCGGTGGTGGCGGTGCTGTGCCTGGCCTTTTCGCTTTCGCGCGCGCTGCGCCGCCTGTAGGGGCGCCCCGTGTCGCGCTCGCGCCGGAGCGGGGGTATAGAACAGGCCAGCCCCCGCCCGCATGAGGAGACCGTGCCGATGACCGCCGCCTCCCCGCTTGCCGGCCTGGTGATGGACAGGCCGTTGCGCATCGTCGACATCCTGCGCCATGCGGCCGATGCCTATCCCGACGGCCAGGCGCTGTCCCGGCCCGAGGCGGACGAAGACGGCACCCTGCCCGCCGACGACGCCCCCCTGCTGCGCCGGAGCTGGGCCGAAGTGCTGGAGCGCACCTGCCGCCTGGCCCATGCGCTGGCCGGGCTGGGCATCCGCCCCGGCGACAGGGTTGCCACCCTGGCCTGGAACACCTTGCCCCATCTGGAGCTTTACTATGCCGTCACCGGCATCGGCGCCGTGCTGCTGACGCTGAACCCGCGCCTGCCCGCCGCGCAGCTGGGCTATATTCTGGACCGGGCCCGGCCCCGCGCCGTCTTCGTCTCGCCGGACCTGACGCCCACCCTGGCGCCGCTGCTGGAGGGCGCCCCCGATCTTCGCCAGATCCGCCTCGCCCGGAGCTATGAGGCGCTGATCGCCGCCCAGACCGCCACCGCCTATCCCTGGCCGGAATTCGACGAGCGCAGCGCCGCCACCCTGCTCTACACCTCCGCCACCACCGGGCGGCCCAAGGGGGTGCTGACCTCGCAGCGTTCGGTGGTGCTGCACGCCATGGGCATGCTGGCCTGCCACCGCCTGCCCTATGCGCCGGGCACGCGGGTGCTGCCCATCGTGCCCATGTTCCATGTGCTGGCCTGGGGCCAGCCCTTCGTGGCGCCCATGGCCGGCTGTTCCCTGCTGCTGCCCGGCCCGGCGCCCAGGCCCGCCCATCTCCACCGCCTGATCGAGCGGGAAGGCGCCGATATCGCCATGGCCGTGCCCACCGTGTGGCTGGGGCTGGCCGATTTCATGGACCGGAACGGCCACCGCAACAGCAGCCTGGCCCACATGGTGACCGGAGGCGCCGCCATCGCCGCCGCCCTGATCCGCCGCTGGCAGGGTTTCGGCTGCCGGGTGCATCAGGGCTGGGGGATGACCGAGACCGGACCGGTCTGCGCCGTTTCCGAGGTGGCGGGCCCGGCCGACGAAGCGACGCTGATCGGCCAGCGGCGCGTGTTCGGCGCAGAGCTGCGCCTGGACAGCAGCCTGGGCGCCGAAGGCAGCGGCGAGCTGCAATGCCGCGGCCCGTGGATCGCCTCGGCCTATTGGGGCGACGACCGGGCCAGCGCCGAAGGCTTCACCGCCGATGGCTGGCTGCGCACCGGCGACATCGCGCGCCTGGACGGCGCCGTGATGACCGTGGTGGACCGCGCCAAGGACCTGATCAAATCCGGCGGCGAGTGGATCGGTTCGATGGCGCTGGAAGACGCCGCCTCGTCCCATCCGCTGGTGGCCCAGGCGGCCGCCATCGCCGTTCCCGACCCGCAATGGGGCGAGCGCCCGCTGCTGGCGGTGGTGCCGGCGCGAGAGCTGGCGGTGGCGGAAGAGGCGGAGGCGGCCGCATCGATCCGCGCCCTGATGGCCCGGACTCTGCCGCGCTGGTGGCTGCCGGAGCAGGTGCGTTTCCTGGACGCCATGCCGCTGGCGGCCACCGGCAAGATCTCCAAGCTGGCGCTGCGCCAGCGCTTCGCCGCCCCGGCGGAGGGCGCGACATGACCGCAGACACCACAGACGCCGCCACCGCGCCGCTGGCCGGCGCCGAGGTCGCCGCCCTGGGGGAGAGGCTGCGCGCCTTCATGGCCGCCGAGGTGCTGCCCGCCGAGGCGCTTTATGAACGCCAGGTGGCCGAGAACGGCTTCGACGCGCCGCCGCCGGCGATGGAAGAGCTGAAGGCCAGGGCGCGCCGGGCCGGGCTGTGGAACCTGTTCCGCCGCCTTTCCAACCGCGACTATGCGCCGCTGTGCGAGGAGATGGGCCGCAGCCCGATCGCGCCGGAGGCCTTCAACTGCTCGGCGCCGGATACCGGCAACATGGAGGTTCTGGAACGCTTCGGCAGCGAAGAGCACCGCCGCCGCTGGCTGGCGCCGCTGCTGGCGGGCGAGATCCGCTCTGCCTTCGCCATGACGGAACCGGCGGTGGCTTCGTCGGATGCCACCAACATCGCCGCCCGCCTGGAGCGAAGCGGCAATGGCTGGCGCCTGAACGGGCGCAAATGGTTCATCTCCGGGGCCGGCCATCCCAGCTGCGAGCTGTTGATCTGCATGGCGCGCTCCGGCGGCGACGATGCCCCGCGCCACGGGCGTCATTCCATGGTGGTGGTGCCGCGCCACGCGCCCGGCGTGAAGGTGGTGCGGGCGATGACGGTGTTCGGCAACGACCACGCCCCCGGCGGCCATATGGAGGTGGCGTTCGAGAATGTGCACATCCCTGGCGACGATCTGCTGCTGGGCGAAGGGCGCGGCTTCGAGATCGCCCAGGCCAGGCTGGGCCCCGGCCGCATCCACCACTGCGCCCGCCTGATCGGCCTTTCCGAACGCTGTCTGGAGCTGATGTGCCGCCGCGTGCAGGAGCGGGTGGCGTTCGGAAGCCCGCTGGCCCGGCGCGACACCGTGCGCGCGGCCATCGCCGACAGCCGCATGGAGATCGACATGGCCCGCATGCTGGTGCTGAAGGCGGCCGAGGCGATGGACAGGGCCGGCAACAAGGCGGCGCGCTTCGAGATCGCCGCCATCAAGGTGGTGGCGCCCAATCTCTGCCAGCGGGTCGCCGACCGCGCCATGCAGGCCCACGGCGCCATGGGCATCAGCCAGGACACCATCCTGGCCCAGGCCTGGATCTATGCCCGCTCCGTGCGCTTTGCCGACGGCCCCGACGAGGTCCACCGCAACGCCATCGCCAGGATGGAACTGGCCAAACACCCGCCCGACCGACCGGCCGCGCGCGAGCGGGACGGGCGTTGATTCGCCCCGCCCGCCCGGTCTAGCGTGGCCGCCCGGTAGAAGGCGCAGGCGGGAGGAAGCATGGCCCTGGTCGGATACGAAAAGCACGGCCCGGTGGCGGTGCTGACCGTGAACAACCCGCCGGTCAACGCCATGAGCCCCGGCGTGCCCAGGGGCATCTGCCAGGGTGTGGCGCGGGCGGGCGCGGACGGCGAGGTGACGGCCATGGTGCTGATCGGCGCCGGGCGCGGCTTCATCGCCGGGGCCGACATCCGCTATTTCTCCCTGCCCTGGCCGGAAGGCGAGGAGAGCTTCAAGGACATCATCGCCGCCTTCGAGGCCAGCCCCAAGCCGGTGGTGGCCGCCATTCACGGCCATGCCCTGGGCGGCGGCCTGGAGACGGCGATGGCCTGCCATTACCGCGTCGCGGCGCCCGCCACCAGGCTGGGCCAGCCGGAGGTCAGGCTGGGCTTCCCGCCCGGGGCCGGCGGCACCCAGCGCCTGCCCCGCCTGGCCGGTGTGGCCGCGGCCCTGGACATGATCGTCTCCGGCCAGCCGGTGACGGCCGCCGAGGGCGCGGACCTGGGCATCGTCGATGGCGTGATCGAAGGCGACCTGCTGGCGGGCGCCATCGCCTTCGCCAGCGAAAAGGGCGCCGGCGGCGGGCCTCATCGCCGCGCCCGCGACCTGCCGGTGGGCCCGGGCGACGACGCCGTCTTTCAGCGCAAGCGCAAAGAGATCGCGCGCCGGGCGCGGGGCATGCGCGCGCCCTATGCCTGCATCGAATGCGTCGAGGCGGCCGCCACGCTGGATTTCGACGCCGGGCTGGCGCGCGAGCGCGAACTGTTCGAGGAATGCGTCTCCTCCGACGAATCGAAGGCGCTGCGCCATGTGTTCTTCGCCGAACGGGCGGCCGGCAAGATCCCCGGTATCGGCAAGGAGGTGCGCCCGCTCCGGATCGCCAGCGCCGGCGTGGTCGGCGCCGGCACCATGGGCAGCGGCATCGCCATGAGCTTTGCCGATGCCGGCATCGAGGTGGCGCTGGTGGAACGCGACCGCGAGGCGCTGCAACGCGGCATGGAGACCATCCGCCGCAACTATGCCGCCGGGCGCGCCAAAGGCCGCCTGACACCGGAGGCGATGGAGCGCCGCCTGGCGCTGATCCGCCCCGGCACCGACATGGCGGCGCTGGGCCGGGCCGATATCGTGGTGGAAGCGGTGTTCGAGGAGATGGCGGTAAAGAAGGAGGTCTTCGCCGCCCTGGATGCCCTCGCCCGCCCGGGGGCCATCCTCGCCTCCAACACCTCCTATCTCGACATCGACGAGATCGCCGCCACCGTTCCCGCCCGGCGCGGCAGCGTGCTGGGCACCCATTTCTTCAGCCCCGCCCATGTCATGCGTCTGCTGGAGGTGGTCCGCACAAGCAGCGTCGGCGACCGGGAGCTGGCCACCGTCATGGCCCTGGGCCGGCGGCTGGGAAAGCTGCCGGTGGTGGCCGGCGTCTGCCATGGCTTCATCGGCAACCGCATGCTGGAAGGCTATTTCGGCGAGGCGACGCTGATGGTGGAAGAAGGCGCCAGCCCACAGCGGATCGACAAGGCCATGTTCGATTTCGGCATGGCCATGGGGCCGCTGGCGGTGATGGACCTGGCCGGCCTGGATATCGGCTGGCGCCGCCGCAAGGAGGCGGGAGGCGGTGCGGCGGCCGATGTGCGCGGCGCCTATATCGCCAACCGGCTGTGCCAGCGGGGCCATTTCGGCCAGAAGAGCGGGCGCGGCTATTACCTTTACCGGGAGGGCAGCCGCATGGGCGAGGCCGATCCCGAGGTGGAACGGCTGGCGGACGAGGCGGCCGCCCATTTCGGCCTGGAGCGACGCCGCCTCGACGACGACGACATCCGGGAACGCTGCCTCTATCCGCTGGTCAATATCGGCGCCGACATCCTGGCCGAAGGCCACGCGCTGCGGGCCAGCGACATCGATCTGGTCTATATCAACGGCTACGGCTTCCCGGCCTGGCGCGGGGGGCCGATGCACTGGGCCGGCCGGGTGGGGCTGGACAAGGTCTATGAGGGCGTCTGCCGCCACCATGAGGCGCTGGGCTTCGCCCATTGGCGCCCGTCGCCGCTGCTGAAACGGCTGGCCCGGCAGGGGCGCAGCTTCGAGGATTTCGACCGCGACAGCGCCGCCAGGGCATAGCGGAAACCCGAGGAGAGACCATGCGCGAAGCCGTTCTCGTCGCCACCGCCCGCACGCCGATCGGCAAGGCCTATCGCGGCGCCTTCAACGACACCCACGGCGCGGTGCTGGCCGGCCATGCCATCGCCCAGGCGGTGGCCCGGGCCGGGGTGGAAGGCGCCGAGGTGGAGGATGTGGTGATCGGCTGCGGCCTGCCAGAGGGGGCGACCGGCCACAATGTGGCGCGGCTGGCCGCCATCCGGGCCGGACTGCCGGTGACCGCCGCCGCCACCACCGTCAACCGTTTCTGCAGTTCGGGGCTGCAAGCCATCAGCTCCGCCGCCCATCGCATCGTCGCCGACGGGATCGAGGTGGCGGTGGCCGGCGGCGTCGAGCAGATCAGCCTGGTGCAGAACGAACACAAGAACAGCTATCGCGAGAAGGAGGCCTGGCTGGAACGGCACAAGCCGGAGCTGTGGATGCCGATGATCGCGACCGCCGATATCGTCGCCAGGCGCTATGGCATCGACCGCGAGCGGCAGGACGAATACGCCCTGCAAAGCCAGCAGCGCACGGCCGCCGCGCAACGGGCGGGCCGCTTCGACGACGAAATCGTGCCGCTGCCCTCGGTCAAGCTGGTCACGGACAAGGAGAGCGGCGAGACGCGCCGGGAGAAGGTGACGCTGGCCAGGGACGAGGGCAACCGCCCCGGCACCACCCGGGAAGGGCTGGCCGCCCTGGCGCCGGTGATGGGCGAGCAAGGCTTCGTCACCGCCGGCAATGCCAGCCAGCTTTCCGACGGCGCCTCGGCCTGCGTGCTGATGGAACGGCGCCTGGCCGAACGCCGGGGGCTGGAGCCGCTGGGCGTCTATCGCGGCATGGCGGTGGCGGGCTGCGAGCCGGACGAGATGGGGATCGGCCCGGTCTTCGCCGTGCCCAGACTGCTGGACCGCCACGGGCTGACCATGGACGACATCGACCTGTGGGAGCTGAACGAAGCCTTCGCCGTGCAGGTGATCTACTGCCGCGACCGGCTGGGGATCGACGATCGGCGCCTCAATGTCGATGGCGGTTCCATCTCCATCGGCCATCCCTACGGCATGTCGGGCGCGCGCATGACGGGCCACGCCCTGATCGAAGGCCGCCGGCGCGGCGCCAAGCGCGTCGTCGTCACCATGTGCATCGGCGGCGGCCAGGGCATGGCGGGCCTGTTCGACGTGTGCTGACGTCATGGCCGCCGCGCCCGACCCGGAGACCATCGCCGCAAGGTCCGGGGAGGCGCTGGACCTGGCCCGGCTGGAGCCCTGGCTGCGCGGCCGCCTGGAGGGCGCGCAGGGGCCGCTGCGGGTGCGCCAGTTCGGGGGCGGCCACGCCAATCTCACCTATCTGCTGAGCTTCGGCGACAACGAGTTCGTGCTGCGCCGCCCGCCGCTGGGGCCGGTGGCGCCTTCGGCCCACGACATGCGGCGCGAACACCGCATCCTGTCGGCCCTGTGGCGCGTCTGGCCGCTGGCCCCGCGCAGCTATCTGCTCTGCACCGATGACGCCGTGCTGGGGGCGGTCTTCCACATTCTGGAACGGCGCCACGGCTTCGTGCTGCGCGCCACCAATCCGGAGGCGACGGCGGGCCGGCCCCGGCTTTGCCGCCGCATCGGCACCGCCATGGCCCAGGTGCTGGCGGGGCTTCACGCCATAGACCCCGCCGCCGCCGGCCTGGGCGATCTGGGGCGGGCGGAGGGCTTTGCCGCCCGCCAGGCCGCCGGCTGGGCAAAGCGCTGGCAGGCGGCGGGCGACGAAGCAGCGCCCGATGCCAGCGCCGTTATCGCCTGGCTTCAGGCCAACATCCCGCCCCCCCAGGCCGCCCGCCTGGTTCACGGCGACTACAAGCTCGACAATCTGCTGGTGGCGAGCGACGACCCGGCCCGCCCGGTGGCGCTGCTGGATTGGGACATGGGCACGCTGGGCGACCCGCTGTTCGATCTCGCCAACCTGCTCGCCTACTGGCCGCAGGCCGACGACAGCCCCGAATGGCAGCTGGCCGGCGGCGGCGGCCCCACCGTGCAGCCCGGCTTTCCTTCGCGCGCCGTGCTGGCGCAGGATTATGCCGCCCGCAGCGGCTTCCACCTCTCCCGCCTCGCCTGGTATGAGGCCTTCGCCAGCTTCCGGGTCGCCGTCATTTTGCAACAAATCTATATCCGCTATCTGCGCGGCCAGACCGGCGATGGCCGCTTCGCCACCCTGGCGCCGCGCATCGCCGCCCTGATCCGCAAAAGCGAGGCCCTGGCCGGCGGCGCCTGAGCGCGGCGGGACCGTTCAGCCCGTCAGACGCGCCCACCATCCGGCGCGGCGGCGCTTTTCCAGAAAGCGCTGGTGGTACTCCTCCGCCGGCCAGAAGGTGCCGGCGGCGACGATTTCGGTGACGATCGCCCGCCCGTCGCAGCGCGCCCGCTGGGCGGCCTGGCGCGAGGCCTCGGCGGCGGCCCGCTGGGCGTCGTCGTGGACGAAGATCGCCGAGCGGTACTGGCTGCCGATATCGGGGCCCTGGCGGTTCACGCTGGTGGGATCGTGGATGTCCCAGAAGACGCCCAGCAGCTCCTCATAGGCGATGCGGGCCGGGTCGTAGGCGATCTCCACCGCCTCGGCATGGCCGCTGGCGCCGCTGCAGACCTGTTCGTAGCTGGGATGGGCGAGATGGCCGCCGATATAGCCGACGCCGGTCGCCTCCACGCCATCGAGGGCGGCGAAGACCTCTTCCGGCCCCCAGAAACAGCCGGCTGCGAAGGTGGCTTTGGCCATGGCCCCATATTAGCATGGCCGCTGCCTGGCAGGGAGGGGGAATGCAGATCGCGCTTGCGCCCGAAGACGAGGGATTCCGCGCCGAACTTGCCGCCTATATCGAGGCCGAATGCGACCGCACCGCCCGCGAGCGGGTGCGGCGCGGCCTGCCCCTGGAAAAGGCGGATTATGTGGACTGGCACCGCAAGCTGGCGCGCAAGGGCTGGTCGTGCCCCCACTGGCCCGTGGCGGTGGGCGGCTGCGACTGGACGCCGGTGCGCCACTGGATTTTCGAGACCGAATGCGGCCAGGCCTGCTGCCCGCCACCCATCCCCTTCGGCCCCGAAATGGTGGCCCCGGTGCTGTGGACCTTCGGCAGCGAGGCGCAGAAGGCGCGCCATCTGCCCGGCATCCTGGCCGGCGACATCTGGTGGGCGCAGGGCTATTCGGAGCCCAATGCCGGCTCCGACCTGGCCAGCCTTGCCACCCGTGGGCGGCGCAAGGGCGACGACTACATCGTGAACGGCACCAAGACCTGGACCACGATGGCCCATTGGGCGGACTGGATCTTCGTTCTGGTGCGAACCTCCAGCGCAGGCCGCAAGCAGCAGGGCATCACCTTTCTGCTGGTGGATCTGAAAACGCCCGGCATCTCGCTGACGCCGATCGTCACCATGGAGGGCGGCCATGAGGTGAACCAGGTGGTGTTCGACGATGTCGCCGTGCCGGTCGCCAACCGCATCGGCGAGGAAAACCAGGGCTGGACCGTGGCCAAATTCCTGCTGGGTTACGAGCGCTTCAACATGGCCGGCATCCCGGAGGCCCAGCGCCAGCTGCGGCGGCTGAAGGCCATCGCCGGCGACCAGGGGCTGATGGACGACCTGCGTTTTCGCGCCCGGATGGCGGATGCGGCGATCCAGGTGAAGACCTTGGAGGCCACCATGCTGCGCCTGCTGAGCAAGGCGGCCGCCGGGGCCGACCCGGGCGACGAAGCCTCCTATATCAAGATTCGCGGCACCGAGATCGACCAGCTGCTGACCGAACTGGCGATGGAGGCGGTGGGGCCCTATGTGCTGCCCTTCGTGCCCCAGGCGGGCGAGGCGGGCCGCAACGAACAGGCGCCGGGGCCAGACTATGCCGCCCCGGTGGCGCCGACCTATTTCAACACCCGCAAGGTGACCATCTACGGCGGTTCCAACGAAATCCAGCGCAACATCGTCGCCAAGCATGTGCTGGGCCTGACCGGGGGCCGGGCCCGTGTTTGATTTCGAGCCGGGCGAGGAGGAGCGGCTGCTGCGCGAGAGCGCCCAGCGCTTCATGGAGCGCGACTATGGCTTCGCGGCCAGGCGCCACGCGGTGGCGAGCGAACGGGGGTGGAGCCGCGACATCTGGCGCCGCTTTGCCGAGCTGGGCTGGCTTGGGATCGGCCTGCCGGAAGAGCTGGGGGGATTCGGCGGCGCCCGCGAGACGGCGGTGCTGATGGAAAGCTTCGGGCGCGGCCTGGTGGTCGAACCCTGGCTGGCGAGCGTCGCCATGGCCTCGCGGGCGCTGGCGCTGGCCGGCAACACGGCCCAGAAGGAGGCGCTGCTTCCCGCCGCCATGAGGGGCGAGCTGGTGCTGGCGCTGGCCTATGCCGAACCCGACTCGCGCTACGATCCCGCCCATGTCGCCACCCGTGCCAGCCGCCTTGCGGGCGGCGGCTGGCGGCTGCGGGGCCGCAAGGGGCTGGTGCTGAACGGCGCCGCGGCCGACCGCCTGGTGGTGACGGCGCGCACCGCCGGAGGGGTGGCGGAAAAGGAGGGCATCGCGCTGTTCGTGGTCGATCCGGGCGCCGAAGGCGTGGCCGTGCAAGGCTACGCCACCAACGATGGCGGGCGGGCGGCAGAGGTGGTGCTGGACGGCGTGGCGCTGGACGCTGGCGCCAGGCTGGGGGAGGCCGACGGCTTCTCCGCCGTCGAAGAGGCGGTGGACCGGGCGGCGGCGGCCGTCGCCGCCGAATCGCTGGGGCTGATGGCGGCGCTGAACGAGATGACCTTCGATTACGCCCGCACCCGCGAGCAATTCGGCCAGCCCATCGCCGGCTTCCAGGCGCTGCAACACCGCATGGTGGATATGTTCGTGGCGCTGGAGGAATCGCGCTCGCTGGTCACCGTCGCCAGCGGCGACATCGATTCGCCCGACGGCGACGAGCGCCGCCTTGCGGCATCGGCGATGAAGGCGCAATGCGACAAGGCCGGGCGCAAGGTGGGCCAGGAGGCCATCCAGCTCCACGGCGGCATCGCCATGACCGACGATTATGCGGCCAGCCACTATTTCAAGCGCCTTGCCGTCATCGCCCGCCAGTTCGGCGACCTGGACTGGCACCTGGAACGCTACGCCGCCCTGGCGCTGTAGGGCTTTGCCGCCAGCGGCTGCGCCCCGCCTCCAGCGACCCCGCCGCCGCCGAGCTGAGGCGCGCCAGCGCGCGCCGGCCACTTGCCCGGACAGAAGCCTTGACATAACATCGGACATGAACGTGGTCGTTTCTGCAAAAAACACCCTGAAATCAAATGCTTGCCATGACAGAAACCTTGACAGAATCGATGTCGAAAGGGCGGGCGTTCCTGCGCACCCATCCCTGGCTCACCTTCGCTTTCGACTTGCGGCGCCTGGGACATGGCGACTGGCTGGCGCTGGGCGAGGCGGCGGCCATGGCGCGCCAGATCGCAGGCACCGTCCTCGCCCCGGAGGTCGCCGACGAGCTCCACCGCCTTTATCTCGCCAAGGGCGCGCTGGCGACCACCGCCATCGAGGGCAACACGCTTTCCGAAGCCGAGGCCCGCGCCGTCATCGACAGCGAATCGAAGCTGCCGCCATCCCGGCACTATCTCGGCCAGGAAATCCAGAACATCGTCGATGCCTGCGACGCGCTCATCCGCGACCTGAACGAAAACGGGCGCCTCCCCCTGACCGTCGAGCGCATCGCCGCCATGAACGCGGCGGTGCTGCGGGGGCTGGAGGCCGAGGACCATGTGGTGCCGGGGCGCATCCGGACGGCGAATGTCACGGTGGGCAGCTATCGCTGCCCGGACTGGCAGGACGCCAACCATCTGCTGGCGCGGCTGTGCCAGGTTCTGGACGGCTTCGACCTTCCGGACGGCAACGAGCACGCCTTTTCCATCCTCAAAGCGGTCTTCGCCCATCTCCATCTGGCCTGGATCCACCCCTTCGGCGACGGCAACGGGCGCACGGCGCGCCTGATGGAATTTGCTATCCTGGCCCAGGCGGGCCTGCCGCTGCCCGCCTGCCACCTGTTGAGCAACCACTACAACCTGACGCGAAGCGCATATTACCGGCAGCTGGCACGGGCCAGCCGGGAAGAGCACGGCGTCTGCGGCTTCGCGTCCTATGCCGTCGCCGGGCTGCTGGAGGGATTGCGCGAACAGGCCGAGCGCATTCGCGAGCATCAATGGGATGTGGCCTGGACCAATTTCGTCCACGAACAATTTCGCGATGCCGGCGGCAAGACCGCCCGGCGGCAACGCGCCCTGGCCCTGGCCCTGGCCCGCGCCGGCAGAGCGGTCGGGCTGGGCGAGCTGGCGGGCCTGGACGCGGATACCGCCCGGCACTACGCCCGGCTCGGGCGCCGGACGCTGGCGCGCGATGTCGAGGCGCTGCTGGGACTCGGCCTGCTGACAGCCGAAGCGCCGGGCGTGAAGGCCAACCGCGAGCGTCTGCTGGCCTTCACGCCCTGGCGGAACGCGCCCGGCGGCGGGTAAGCGGTGGCCATGTCGCCGCCCCCGGCAGCGGGCGCGGGTGCCGTCAGGGCGCGAACAGCGGGTGGCCGGCCACGGCGGTGGGGAGGCGCAGCAAGGTCGTCTGTGCGGCGATGAACAGGCTTCTCATATCGTCGCCGCCGAAGCAGAAATTGGCCGGGAAGGAGGGCACGCGCACCACCCCCAGCGCCTTCCCGGCGCCATCGAAGACATGGATGCCGCCCGGCCCCGCGCACCAGATGTTGCCGGCGGCGTCCACCTTCATGCCGTCGGGCGTGCCATAGCCCAGGCTGCCGTCGTCATCCAGCGTGCGGGCGAAGACGCCGCCGCCGACAGCCCGCCCGTCCGGGGCGATGTCATAGGCGCGGATGTGGCCGCGCTCGCTGTCGTTGACATAAAGCCTGGCGCCGTCGGGCGAAAAGCACAGGCCGTTGGGGGCGGCGTAATCGTCGGCCACCAGCTCCAGCCGGCCCGAAGGCGCGATGCGAAAGACGCCGCAGAAGGGCAGCCCCGGCGGGCGGGGAACGCCGGTTTCCGCCTGGCGGCCGTAGAGCGGATCGGTAAACCAGATGGCGCCAGTGGCGTCCACCACGATGTCGTTGGGGCTGTTGAGCGCCTTGCCCCGCCAGTTGTCGGCCAGCACCGTCACCCGCCCGTCCGCCTCCAGCCTGGTCACCCGGCTGCTTTCGTGCTCGCACATCAGCAGGCGCCCGCTGCGGTCGTAGCAGGTGCCGTTGGTCATGGCCGAAGGCGCCCGCAGCACGGTGACGGCGCCATCGGCCGCGTGCCAGCGGTGGATGCGGCTGGCCGGGATGTCGCTGAAGGTGACGTGGCGCTCGCGCGGGTGCCAGGCCGCGCCCTCGGTGAAGCGAAAGCCGCCGGCCAGGGCTTCGAAGCCGGCGCCAGGGCGGATCAGGGCGCGGAAGCCCTGGTCCAGGATGCGGTAGATCGCCATCGTCCCTTGCCCCACCGCCGCTGCCGTCGCAGGATAGCCTGGGCGGCCAGGGAGGATAAGACCATGCCCGGAAAGGTGCTGGCGCTGGCGCGGCGCAGGGCCTCGCGCGCGCCGATGGAGATCGTGAAGGCGGTGGCGATCGGCGCCGCGGACGGCCTGGAAGGCGATGCGCGCGGCACGGACGACGAACGCCAGGTGACCCTTCTGACCCGCGAGGGCTGGGAAGCGGCCTGCGCCGAGCTGGGCCGCGATCTGCCCTGGACCATGCGCCGGGCCAACATTCTGATCGAAGGCGCGCCCGTCGCCGGGCAGCTGGACGGCGTGGTGCGCCTGGGCGAGGCGGAGCTGGTGATCACCGGCGAGACCGCCCCCTGCCAGCGCATGGACGAACAGGCGCCGGGCCTGCGCCAGGCGCTGACACCCGACTGGCGCGGCGGCGTCACCTGCCGCGTCAGCAAGGGCGGCAGGGTGCGGGCGGGCGACGCCGTGGAACTGGCGGGGGATGCGCCATGCCCGGCCTGATCGAAGGCCGGCCCGCCCTGCTGGTGGTCGATATCATGGGCACCGGGCGCCCCGAAGACGACGACGGCGGCATCCCCAGCATGGGCGGCAGCGAGGAGCGGGTGGAGAGGGTGATCCCGCTGATCGCGGCGGCGAAGGCGGCCGGCGTGGCGGTGATCTACATCGTCGAGATGCACCGGGCGGATGGGGTCGATTTCGGGCGCGAGCTCGACGGCGCCGAGGGCGTCCACCTGCTGGAAGGCCATCCCGGCACCCGTGTCCATATCCGCCTGCCCTATCGGGAGGGGGTGGATTATCTGGTGCCCAAACGGCGCTATTCCGCCTTTTTCGGCACCGACCTGCCGATCCTGCTGCGGGGGCTGAAGGTCGATACCGTGCTGCTGGTGGGCGGGCTGACCGATGTCTGCGTCCACTACACCTTTGTCGATGCCCATCAGCACGACTATTACGCCCGCGTGATCGAGGATTGCGTCGGCGGCTCCAGCTTCGCCGCCCATGAGGCCGCGCTGGCCGCCATGGAATATCTGCAAACGGGCGCGCGCTGTTCCAGCGGCCAGGCGATGGCGGCCTTCGCCGCCCTGGCCCGCAAGGCCGCCTGAGACGGGCCGGAGGGGAGATGGCCGTCCCAGTCTATCGCCAGGTGAAGGCCCAGCGCGGCGCGACGTTGCGCTGCAAGGGCTGGAAGCAGGAATCGCTGCTGCGGATGCTGGAGAACAACCTGGAGAACGCCGAGGACGCTTCGCGCCTGGTGGTCTATGGCGGCATCGGCAAGGCGGCGCGCAATTGGGAGAGCTTTCACGCCATCGTCGCCGCCCTGAAGGAGCTGGAGGACGACCAGACGCTGGCGGTGCAATCCGGCATGCCGGTGGCCGTCTTCAAGACCCATCGGCTGGCGCCGCGGGTGGTGATGGGGCTTTCCAACGTCATCCGCGCCGACTGGCCCACCTTCTACGACCTGATGGAGAAGAACCTGACCGCCTTCGCCTCCTATACCGCCGGCCCGTGGGAATATATCGGCAGCCAGGGGGTGGTCGAGGGCACGTTCGAGACCCTGGGCCGCATCGCCGACGAGCATTTCGACGGCACGCTCCGGGGCCGGGTGCTGTTTTCGGCCGGGCTGGGGGGAATGGGGCGTTCGCAGCCCCTGGCCATGACGCTGCATGGCGGGGTGAGCGTCGTGGTCGAGGTGCGTCCGGCGACGATCCGCCAGCGGCTGGAGGCGGGCTATGCCGACATCGAGGCGGCGACCATGGAGGAGGCGATCCGTCTGGCCCAGGAGGCGAAGGCCGCCGGGCGCGCCCTGGGCATCGTGGTGGAAGGCAACATGGCCGAGGCGGTGGAAGAGGCGCTGGCCAGGGGCTGGGTGCCGGATATCGTCACCGAAATGTGCCCCTGCCACGATCCCTTCGCGCTGGTGCCGGCCGGCATGGGCCCGGGCCAGGCGGAAGGGCTGCTGCAACGCGACCGGGCGCGCTATCTGGAGCTTTCGCGCGCCAGCATGAAGCGCATCCTGAAGGCCATGAACCGCTTTGTGGAAGCGGGCGCCGTGGTGTTCGAATACGGCACCTTTCTGCGCAAGGAATGCGTCGATGCCGGCGTCGGGCGCGAGGAGGCGTTCCGCTACCCCGGCGCCATCGCCCGCTATATCCGGCCCATGTTCGAGGAAGGGCGCGGCCCCTTCCGCTGGACCTGCATCTCCGGCGAGGCCGGCGACCGCGCGCGGCTGGACGAGCTGGCGCTGGCCCTCTTTCCCGATTGCCCCATCGTGCAGCGCTGGATTCCGCTGGCCCGCAAGCTGCCCACCGAGGGCCTGCCAGCCCGGGTCTGCTTCCTGGGCTTCGGCCAGCGCCGCGCCTTCGCCCTGGCCGCCAACCGGCTGATCGCGCAGGGCGAGGTGACAGGCCCGGTCGCCTTCTCGCGCGACAACCTGGATTGCGGCTCCATCGCCAACCCGGTGTTCGAGACCGAGGACATGAAGGACGGCTCCGACGCCATCTCCGACTGGCCCTATCTCAACGCGCTGCTGAATGTCGCCGCCATGGCCGATCTGGTCTCCATCCAGGCCAACGGCACCATGGGCGTCTCGGCCCATACCGGCGTCACCATGATCGCCGATGGCAGCGAGGAGGCGGCGTTGCGGCTGGACGCCTGCATGGCCACCGACAGCGGCATCGGCATCGTGCGCTATGCCCAGTCCGGCTATGCCATGGCGCGCAAGGTGGCCGGGGGCGAGGGCCCGCTTAGCGACGACAGGATCGCCGTGCCCCTGTGGTGGCAGCCGCAGGCCACCTTCGGCCCTTAGCGGGGGCGGGCGCCGTCAAGGGGAAGAGGACACCGCCTCCAGCATCGCCTTCAGCCGTGCCAGGCGGGTTTCGGCGCGCTGGCGGTGGGCGTCGCTTTCGGCGTCGCGCAGGTCGAGTTCGGCCTCGCGAATCGCCCGTTCGGTGGCGGCAGGGTCGATGTCGGCCACAGGCGCCGCCTCATCGGCCAGCACGGTGCAGCGTTCCGGCAGAACCTCGGCGAAACCGCCGGCGACGAACACCCGTTCCACGACAGCGCCGCCGTCATGGATGGCGACGATGCCCGCCCGCAAGGTGGCGAGCAGCGGCGCATGGCCGGGCAGGACGCCGATATCGCCGTCGCTGCCGGGAATCACCACCATGTCGAAGCTCTCGGAGACCAGCAGGCGTTCCGGGTTGGCCAGTTCGAAAGCGACCTTGTCGGCCATCGCCTGCCTCCCCCCGCCCGCCCGCTCAGGCGACCTCGGCCGCCAGCCGCTTGGCCTTGGCGACGGCCGCGTCGATGTCGGAGACCATGTAGAAGGCCTGTTCGGGCAGATCGTCGTATTCGCCGGCGACGATGGCCTTGAAGCCGGCGATGGTGTCCTCCAGCTCTACGAACACGCCCGGCGTGCCGGTGAAAACCTCCGCCACATGGAAGGGCTGGCTCAGGAAACGCTGCACCTTGCGGGCGCGGGCCACCGCCAGCTTGTCGTCCTCCGAAAGCTCGTCCATGCCCAGGATGGCGATGATGTCCTGCAGCGAGCGGTAGCGTTGCAGCACCTCCTGCACCGAACGGGCGACCCGGTAGTGATCCTCGCCGATGACGCGCGGATCGAGGATGCGCGAGGTGGAATCGAGCGGGTCCACGGCCGGGTAGATGCCGAGCTCGGCGATCTGGCGCGACAGCACGGTGGTGGCGTCGAGATGGGCGAAGGAGGTGGCGGGCGCGGGGTCGGTGAGGTCGTCGGCCGGCACATAGATCGCCTGCACCGAGGTGATCGAGCCCTTGGTGGTGGAGGTGATGCGCTCCTGCAGATTGCCCATCTCGGTTGCCAGGGTAGGCTGATAGCCCACCGCCGAAGGGATGCGCCCCAGCAGCGCCGAGACCTCGGAGCCGGCCTGGGTGAAGCGGAAGATGTTGTCGATGAAAAGCAGCACATCCTGGCCTTCGCTGTCGCGGAAATACTCGGCCAGGGTGAGCCCGGTGAGGCCGACGCGGGCCCGCGCGCCGGGCGGCTCGTTCATCTGCCCATAGACCAGCGCCGCCTTGGACTCGCCACCTTCGAGGTCGATCACCCCCGATTCGATCATCTCGTGATAGAGATCGTTGCCCTCGCGGGTGCGCTCGCCGACGCCGGCGAACACCGAATAGCCGCCATGGGCCTTGGCGATGTTGTTGATGAGCTCCATGATGATGACGGTTTTGCCCACGCCGGCGCCGCCGAACAGGCCGATCTTGCCGCCCTTCACATAGGGTTCCAGCAGGTCGATCACCTTGATGCCGGTGACCAGCACCTCCGCCTCGGTGGATTGATCCACCAGCTCCGGCGCGTCGCGGTGGATGGGCAGGGCCCGGGAGGCCGCCACCGGCCCGCGCTCGTCGATGGCCTCGCCCACCACGTTGAGGATGCGCCCCAGGGTTTCCGGCCCCACCGGCACCTGGATGGGCTGGCCGGTATCCCGCACCTGCTGGCCGCGCACCAAGCCCTCGGTGGCGTCCATGGCGACGGTGCGCACCGTGTTTTCGCCCAGATGCTGCGCCACCTCCAGCACCAGGCGCTTGTCCTGAAGGGTGGTCTCCAGCGCGTTCAGGATGTTGGGCGGCTGGCCGTCGAACTGCACATCGACGACGGCGCCCATGACCTGGCTGATGCGGCCCTGGGTGTTGGCGCTCATGGCGTCCCTCCCATGCTTCCCCTCGCCTCAGAGCGCCTCGGCGCCCGACACGATTTCGGTGATTTCGGTGGTGATCGCGGCCTGGCGGGTGCGGTTGTAGAGCAGGTTCAGGCGCTCGATCATGTCGCCGGCGTTGCGGGTGGCGCTGTCCATCGCCGTCATGCGCGCGGCGTGCTCCGAGGCCCGGCTTTCCAGCAGAGAACGGAACACCTGCACGCCCATATTGCGCGGCAGCAGCCTCTCCAGGATGGCGAACTCGTCGGGTTCGAAGATATAGGCCGCCCCCTTCAGCTCGGCGGCGGGATCGGCGGCGGCGGGCTGGGGGATGAGCGGCTGCCAGGTGACGGCCTGGGCCATCACCGACACGAAGCGGTTGTAGACCAGCTGGCAGACATCGAACTCGCCGGCGGCGAAGCGGGCCGCGATCGCCTCTGCGATGCCAGCGGCCGTGCGGTAGGAAAAGCCCTTGTCGAGGCCGGAGGAGGTCTCGACGACGATCTCGCCGAACTCGCGCCGCAGCAGGTCGCGGCCCTTGCGGCCCAGGCACAGCAGCTTTGCCTGGCGCCCTTCGCCCCGCAGCTGGGCGATGCGCCGCCGGGCGGCACGCACCGCATTGACGTTGAAGCTGCCGCACAGGCCGCGATCGGAGGTGACGACCACCAGCAGATGCACCCCATCGGCGCCGTTGCCGGCCAGCAGCGGCGGCGCGTCGGGGCGCCCGGCGAAGGCGCCGGCCAGCGAAGCCATCATGCGCGCCATGCGCTCGGCATAGGGGCGCGCCTGTTCCGCCTCGTCCTGGGCGCGGCGCAGCCGGGCGGCCGCCACCATCTTCATGGCGCTGGTGATCTTGCGGGTCGAGCGCACGCTGTTGATGCGCGTGCGCAGCGCCTTGAGATTGGCCATCGCTCCTCCGTCAGGCCGCGAAGGACGCGGTGAAATCGTCCAGGAAGGCCTTGAGCCGGGCCGCCACGTCGTCGCCGAGCTCGCCGCTGGAGCGGATCGCCTCCAGAATGTCGGCCCCGCCAGCGCGCAGCGCATCCAGCATCCGGGCCTCGTAGCGGGTGACGGCCGCCGGCGGCAGCCGGTCCAGATAGCCGTTGACGCCGGCGAAGATGGACGCCACCTGCTCCTCCATCGCCATGGGCTGGAACTGGCCCTGCTTCAACAGTTCGGTCAGGCGTTCGCCGCGCGCCAGCAGACGTTGAGTGGATGCGTCGAGGTCGGATGCGAACTGGGCGAAGGCGGCCATCTCGCGATATTGGGCGAGCTCCAGCTTGATGGAGCCGGCGACCTTCTTCATGGCCTTGGTCTGGGCCGCCGAACCCACCCGCGAGACCGAAATGCCGACATTGATGGCCGGGCGGATGCCTTGATAGAAAAGCTCCGATTCCAAGAAGATCTGGCCGTCGGTGATCGAGATGACATTGGTGGGGATATAGGCCGAGACGTCGGAGGCCTGGGTTTCCACCACCGGCAGGGCGGTCAGCGAGCCGCCGCCGAAATCGTCGTTCATCTTGGCGGCCCGCTCCAGCAGCCGCGAATGGAGATAGAAAACATCGCCCGGATAGGCTTCGCGGCCCGGCGGGCGGCGCAACAGCAGCGACACCTGGCGATAGGAGACGGCCTGTTTGGAAAGGTCGTCGTAGATCACCAGGGCGTGCATGCCGTTGTCGCGGAAATACTCGCCGATGGCACAGCCGGCATAGGGCGCCAGGAACTGCATCGGCGCCGGATCGGAGGCGGTGGCGGCGACGATGGTGGTATAGGCCATGGCGCCGTTGTCCTCCAGCGCCTTGACGATCTGGGCGACGGTGGAACGTTTCTGCCCGATGGCGACATAGATGCAATAGAGGCGCTTTTTCTCGTCGCCCGACTCCCAGTTCTGTTTCTGGTTGACGATGGTATCGACGGCCACCGCCGTCTTTCCCGTCTGGCGGTCGCCGATGATGAGTTCGCGCTGGCCACGCCCGATGGGAACCAGGGCATCCAGGGCCTTCAATCCGGTCTGCATCGGCTCGCTCACCGATCGGCGCGGGACGATGCCGGGCGCCTTGACCTCGATGCGGCGGCGCTCGCTGCCGGCAATGGCGCCCTTGCCGTCGATGGGGTTGCCCAGGGCATCGACCACCCGGCCCAGCAGCTCCTTGCCTACCGGCACATCGACGATGGCGCCGGTGCGTTTGACGATGGCGCCTTCCAGAATGTCGCGGTCGCTGCCGAAGATCACGATGCCGACATTGTCGCTTTCCAGGTTCAGCGCCATGCCCGGCACACCGCCCGGAAATTCCACCATTTCGCCGGCCTGCACACGATCGAGGCCGTGGACGCGGGCGATGCCGTCGCCCACCGACAGCACGCGCCCAACTTCGGCAACCTCTGCCTCGGTGCCGAAATTGGCGATCTGGTCCTTGATGATCGAAGAGATCTCGGCGGCACGGATATCCATCAGCCAGCCCCTTTCATCGCAAGCTCGAGACGTTGCAGTTTGGTGCGGATCGAGCCATCGAGCATGCGCGAGCCGATGGCGACGATCAATCCGCCGACAAGCCCGGGATCGACGCTGGCCTCGATCGCCACCTCGCGCCCGGCCGCCATCTTCAGCGCGCGCCGCAGCCGCTCGCCCTCGCCGGCGGTCAGCGGGCGGGCCGAGACCACCTTCGCCGCCACCTCGCCGCGCCGGGCGGCCAGCAGACGCAGATAGTCGGCAGCGATGGCGGCCAGCGCGAACAGCCGCCGCCGCCGGGCCAGCAGGGCCACCGTTCTGGCGGTCAGGGGCCGGGCCTGCATGGCCGCCAGCACCGCCGCCATGGCGCGGCCCTGCTCATCGCGCGAGAGCACCGGGCTGGCCACCAGGCGGGCGAGATCGGGCGAGTCTTCCAGCGCCCGCGACAGGCTTCGCAGGTCGTCCGCCACCGCGTCGAGCGCGCCTGCCTCGTCGGCGAGCTCGAACAGCGCGCGCGCATAGCGGCCCGAAAGGCCCGTGACGGAACTGTCGCCATTGCCCACGAAACGAAGGCCCCTCACTCTGGCTCGCCTGCGCACCGGGCGCAGAAGGCCCGGGCACAGAAGGGACGCGGCGCCCCTCCCGGAGAGCATGCCCCGGCCCCGAGCGCGGCGGTGGTATCACAGGGCGCCGTGCCGCGCAACAGCGCGCCCGAAGGACCGCTCCCCGAAGGATCGTTCCCCAGGATCGTTACATTGTGCCCGCGCTCATCCTTCCGCTAGCGTCGCCACAGCGCGGCAGGGGAGGCTCGTCATGGCCGACGACAAGGGTGCGCTCACGCGCCGCCGCTTCATGGCGGCCGCTTCGGCAGCCTCTGTCACCGCCGCCGGCGGGCTTGCGCTTTGCTGCCCGGCCGGCGCACAAGCGGCAGAGTGGGGCTATGCCGGCGCCAGGGGGCCGGCGCACTGGGCCTCGCTGTCGCCGCGCTACCGCGCCTGCGAGGGCAGCAACCAGTCGCCCATCGACCTCACCGGTTTCGTCGAAGCCGGCCTGGCGCCGCTGCGCTTCGATTACCGCGCCGGTGGCCAGCGCATCGTGAACAACGGGCACACCGTCATGCTGCCCTGGGCCCAGGGCAGCGCCATCGCCCTGGGCCGGCGCCGCTTTGCCCTGCTGCAACTTCACTTCCACACGCCCAGCGAACACCGGATCGACGGCAAGGCCTTCGCGATGGAGGCGCATTTCGTCCATGTCGACGACGGCGAGATGGCGGTGGTTGCGGTCATGCTGGAACAGGGCAAGGCCAACCCGGCGCTGGCCGCGATGGAGGAGGCGCTGCCGCAGCGCGCCGGCGACATGCGCACCCTGCCAGCGCCCATCGCCGCCACCGGCCTTCTGCCCGCCGGGCGCGGCTACTACTATGTCAACGGCTCGTTGACGACGCCGCCCTGCACGGAAGGCGTGCGCTGGCTGGTGATGAAGCAGCCGCTCCAGGCATCGAAGCGGCAGCTGGAGGCGTTCGCCCGGGCCATGGGCGGCCCCAACAACCGCCCGCTTCAGCCCACCGGCGCCAGGCTGGTGCTGCAATAGGGGCAGCGCGGGCGTCGGGCGCTACAGGAAGGTCAACGGATCGACGTCGACGCGCAGGCGCAGATCGCCCTGCGGCTTCGCCATCGCCAGCCAGCGGCGCAGCGCGTCCTGCAGCGGCGCCCGGCGGCTGGCCTTCACCAGCAGCCGCCAGCGGTGGCGCCCGCGCAGCACGGCCAGCGGCGCGGGCGCCGGGCCGAAGGTGGCAAGGCCGTCGCCCTGGGGCGCATTGCTCGCCAGCGCCTGGGCCAGGCGACGGGTGCGCTGGGCGTCGGAGCCGCTCACCACCACCGCCGCCAGGCGGCCATAGGGCGGCAGGCCGCCCCGCTGCCGGTTCTGCTTTTCGCGCGCCAGGAAGCCTTCGCGGTCGCCGGAGACCAGGGCCCGCATCACCGGATGGCGGATATCGTAGGTTTGCAACAGCACGCGGCCGGGCCGCTCCTCGCGCCCGGCGCGCCCCGCCACCTGGTGCAGCAACTGCCAGGTGCGCTCCATGGCGCGGGGATCGCCGCCTTCCAGGCCCAGATCGGCATCGACGACGCCGACCGCCGTCAGCAGCGGAAAGTGGTGGCCTTTGGCGGCGATCTGGGTGCCGATCAGGATGTCGATGCGATGGGCCGCCATGCGCGCCACCAGCTCCGCCATGGCGGCCGGGCCGGCCAGCGTGTCGGAGGCCATGATCTCGCAGCGGGCGTCGGGAAAGCGCGTCGCCACCTCTTCCGCCAGCCGCTCCACCCCCGGCCCGCAGGCCGCCAGCCTGTCCGCCGCGCCGCAGGCGGGGCAGGCGGCGGGCAGCGGCACCCTGATGCCGCAATGATGGCATTGCAGCCTTTGCGGGTGGCGATGTTCCACCAGCCAGGCGGTGCAATGGGGGCAGGCCAGGCGGTGGCCGCAGGCCCGGCACAGGGTCAGCGGGGCATAGCCGCGCCGGTTGAGATAAAGCAGCGCCTGTTCGCCGCCCGCCAGCGTCTCCGCCAGCACCTGCAGCAGGGGCGGCGACAGCCAGCAGCCGCGTTCCGGCCCGTGGCGGACCATGTCCACGGCCGCGATGCGGGGCAGGGCGGCGCGGGCGTGGCGGTTGGGCAGGTGGAGGCGGCGATAGCGGGCGCGATCCACATTGGCCAGCGTTTCCAGCGACGGCGTCGCCGAAGCCAGCACCGCCGGCACGCCCTCCAGGCTGGCCCGCAGCACCGCCATGTCGCGGGCGTGGTAGCAGACGCCGTCGTCCTGCTTGTAGGAGCCGTCGTGTTCCTCATCGACCACGATCAGGCCCAGATCGGCGAACGGCAGGAACAGCGCCGAGCGCGCCCCGGCCACCGCCCGCGCCTGGCCGGTGGCGACGCCGCGCCACACGCGGGCGCGCTGCCGGGGCGAAAGGTCGGAATGCCAGGCGGCCGGGGGGGCACCGAAGCGGGCTTCGAAGCGGGCCAGGAACTGGGCGCCAAGGGCGATTTCCGGCAGCAGCACCAGCACCTGGCGCCCACGCCGCAAGGCCGCCGCCACCGCCTCGAAATAGACCTCGGTCTTGCCCGCGCCGGCCACGCCTTCCAGCAGCAGCGCCTGGAAGCCGTCGCCGGCCACGGCCGCCGCCAGAACCTCGGCCGCCGCTTGTTGCTGACCGGAAAGGCGCGGCCCCGCCTGCTCCGGGCAGGGCGGCGGGAAGGCGGGCGGGGGCGGCAGCATCTCTTCCCGCAGGCTGCCGGCCGCCGCCAGGCCCTTGACGACGGCGGGCGATACCCCCGCCAGCATCGCGATCTCGCCCGCCGTCCGCGCCAGGCCGTCGGCCATCGCCGCCAGCACCCGTTCCCGGGCCGGCGTCGTTCGCGCCGGTGCCGGGCCGGCCAGCCGCAAGGCGCGCAGCGGGCGGGGCGGCTCCAGGGCGGCTGGGGCGCGCAGCGCCAGGCGCAGCACCTCGCCTTCCTCGCGCACCGTGTAGGACGCCACCCGCGACAGAAAGGCGCGGAAATCCGCCCGCAGCGGCGGGATGCGGTAAAGATCGGCGATCTCGCGCAGCCGGGCGGGGGCGATGGCACCGCCACCAGCGCCCCAGACTACGCCCGTGGTCTGGCGCCCGCCCAGCGGCACGCGCACGATGCTGCCCGGCACCAGCCGATCCGCCAGCCGGGCCGGCACGGCATAATCGTAGGCGGGCAGCGGGCGCGGCAGCAGCACCCGCACGCTGTGGCGCCGGGCTTGCGCGGTGGCATCGTCGCGGGCCATGGGCTACACTTTAGCCCTGGCGGGGGAGCGCCCCAAAAGGCCCGGACCACGAAGCGGCGGCAGCGGCCATGAAGTTTTTCATCGACAGCGCCGATAGCGGGGAGATCCGCGAGCTGGCCGCCACCGGCATGGTGGATGGCGTGACCACCAACCCATCGCTGATCGCCAAGACCGGGCGCCCCTTTGCCGCCGTGCTGGGGGAGATCTGCGCCGCCGTCGCCGGGCCGGTCAGCGCCGAGGTGGCGGCCGAAGACGAAGCGGCGATGCTGGCCGAAGGCCGCAAGCTGGCCGCGCTGGCGCCCAACATCGCCGTCAAGCTGCCGCTGACCTGGCCCGGCCTGAAGACCTGCCGCGCGCTGGCCGACGAGGGCACGCCGGTCAACGTCACCTTGTGTTTCTCTGCCAATCAGGCGCTGCTGGCGGCCAAGGCCGGGGCCGCCTTCGTTTCGCCCTTCGTCGGGCGCCTGGACGATATCGGCCATGACGGCATGGAGCTGATCTCCGAGATCAAGGCGATCTACGACAACTATCCCGCCTTTTCGACCGAGGTGCTGGTGGCCTCGATCCGCAGCCCGGTTCATCTGCGCCAGGCGGCGCTGCTGGGCGCCGACATCGCCACCCTGCCGGGGGCCGTGCTGCGCAAGCTGGCCGACCATGTGCTGACCGACAAGGGCCTGGCCGCCTTCCTGGCCGATTGGGGCAGGACCGGCCAGGCCATCCTGTGACGCGATGGCCGGCAAGGCGCTTGCCGATGGCGACATGGCGGCCGACGAGGTGGCGCGCTATCTGCGCCGCCATCCCGATTTCCTGGCCGCCCGCCCCGAGCTGCTGGAGGAGATGGCCCCGCCGCGCCGCCGCCTGGGCGCCAATGTGGAGGACTGGCAGGCGCATCTGATCCGGCGCCTGCGCCGGGAACATGGCGACCTGGTGGAGCGGGCCAGGCGCCAGCAATCGCTGCAAGACCGCATCCACCGGGCGGCGCTGGCGGTGATCTCCGCCGCCTCGCTGGACCGGCTGGTGGAGATCGTCACCTCGGATCTGGCCTGCCTTCTGGCCATCGATGCCGTGGCGCTGGCGGTGGAAACCGATTGCCCGGGCGGCAAGGCGCGGGTGGCCTGCGGCGTGCGCTGCCTGCCGCCGGGCGCCCTGGCGCAGCTGTTGGCGGGCGAGGGCGCCGTTGTGCTGCGCTCGCCGGCCGCCAGCGGCAAGGCGCTGTTCGGGGCCGCCGGCGCCCTGGTGGCCAGCGAGGCGCTGGCGCGCTTCGGCGGGCGCGGCGGCCTGCCCTGCGGCGTGCTGGCCCTGGGTTCGCGCGATGGCGCGCGTTTTCGCCCGGGCGATCCCGCCGGCCTCTATCGCTTTCTTGCCGCGGTGCTGGAACACGCCCTGGCGGCCAGGATGGGCTTTTCGTGCCCATAGCCGGCGGCCTGGCCGAAGATGTGGCGGCGGCGCTGGATGGCTGGCAGCAGGCGCTGGCGGGCGAGCGGCGCGCTTCGGCCCACACCCTGGCCGCCTATCGCCGCGACCTGGCGGCCTTTCTGGGCTTCGTGGGCGAGCATCGCGGCCAGCTTCCTTCTCTGGCGCTGCTGCAACGGCTGGGGCCGGCGGATTTCCGCGCCTGGCTGGCCCGGCGCGTGGCCTGTGGCCTGGCGCGCGCATCGACGGCCCGCGCGCTGTCGGCGGTCAAAAGCTTCTTTCGCCATCTGGACCGGCGCGGGCTGGCCTCCAACCCGGCCATCGATGCCGTGCGGGCGCCGAAGCTGCCGCGCGCGGTGCCGCGTCCGCTGGCCCCCGACGAGGCGACCGACCTGCTGCAGCTGGCCGACGACGGCGCGGGGCCGCGCTGGCTGGCGCTGCGCGATGTGGCGCTGCTGATGCTGCTTTATGGCGCCGGCCTGCGCATCGGCGAGGCGCTGGCGCTGGATATTGGCCAGCTGCGGCTGAGCGGCGAGGCGCTGACCATCGCCGGCAAGGGCGGCAAGGAGCGCATGGTGCCGTTGCTGCCGCGGCTGCGCGCCGCGCTGGATGCCTATCTGGCCGCCCGGCCCGACGGCGCGCCGGCCGAAAGCCCGCTGTTCGTAGGCGCGCGCGGCGGCAGGCTGGCGGCGGCGGTGGCGCAGCGGCGCTTTCGCGCCCTGCGCGCCCGGCTGGACCTGCCGGCCAGCGCCACGCCGCACGCCATGCGCCACAGCTTCGCCACCCATCTGCTGGCCGGCGGCGCCGATCTGCGCACCATTCAGGAGCTGCTGGGCCATGCCAGCCTTTCCACCACGCAGCGTTATACCGAGGTGGACGCCGAGGGCCTGCTGGAGGTTTATCGCAAGGCTCATCCGCGGGCTTGACGGCCGCTATGCCGTGAAGGGGGCATTGACTTGCCATGCAGGGCGTGCCACGGTGGCCTTTCCATAGGGCGAGTGCGATGACCAAGCTTATCTGCCGCCCTGCTCGTGCTGGCGACTAGTGACGTAAGCTGTAGGATAGCCTGGAATTCATAAGGAAAAACAACCATGGAACGAATTCACATTTTCAATCCATTCGATAACAAGGGCGATGAACACGAAGATCGTTTGACGTGGGCATTTCTTGTAATTTTGAAACATGATATATTTTTGCAACGGCTTCTCCATGATCGTATCTGCAAGAGGACAGGCTTTGATTTAACTGCACCATGGGATGAGGCGAATATCCTTACTCAAACGCGACATATGGAAAAGTTTCCCGAGTTTCTCGCTTCGGTTCTTTTGACGGATGAGACTTTGAAAAACGCCATCCCAATTGCGTGGTCGGGCCGTGTTGCCGTGTATGATGGGGTAATCGAGTATTCAAATGGTTTGACTCTGATAATTGAAAATAAACTCCATCACGGCAATGTGTGGGAGGAACAATTGTCACCCAGTCGTTGTTCACTTTCAGAACTTTCGAAAGAAGATCTAGATCAGGTGAAACTTCACGATACAGCAATTGTCATGGAATGGCCGGAGATCCTGGAAAGCATGCTTCAATATGCTAAGTCTGGTATATCGTCTTATACGAGCCGACAACTTGTCTCCAACTTCTTGTCATTTATGGATAAGTCTCACCCTGAATTGAGCCCATACAGGACTTTTAAGCTTTGTGATGGAAAGCAGGCAGCATTGGAGCGACGAATTACACTTTTGGTCGGATCGCTAGCTAAACTCGGAACTGGCGTGGAAGATGCGGGAGGACATCTGAGGCGACACGGGAAGATTGCGGAAAGAATCTACTTCTATCCCAGTGACAGTGTTTCACATCTCGAGCTTTGCGTATGGCCAGCCAACACAGTTGGGCAAGCTAGAAATTTTTACAAGAATATCAATAAAGACAACTTCCTAAACCTTTGCAACGGAGGATGGCATATAGGACCACACCTTGTTTTCTCTCACATTCAAAGACACCTTGTTTGGGCAGAATGTAAATTGGATATCGAACATTATCTTGATTACTTTCACGACTCTCAAGACTTGATTAGGCAGCATGATGTTCAGAAAGAGCTTCTTTCGCTGCTTGATAGGCTGGAGCCCAACCAACTTATAAGCTCGAACAATAGATCAGACATTGATAGGGAGTTTTTTTCGACCGGGCGCAAACATGCCAATCTCATTCCAGGATTTCAAATGTGGCGGCGCTGGAGTCTTGAAGAGGTCATCGAGCTAGAGAAGAAAGAAGAACTTGAACGGGATATCGTCAAATCATTAACTCCTGTCCTCGCAGCATGGGGAGAAGAGTTTTAGGCGATTGCGGATACGCCCTCCCCTCACCCATGCACCGCCCGCCCGGCCACGTCCAGGGCGGCTTCGCGCAGGGCTTCGGAATAGGTGGGATGGGCGTGGCAGGTGCGGGCTATGTCTTCGGCCGAGGCGCCGAATTCCATGGCGATGGCGGCGGCGGCGATGAGCTCGCCCGCCGCCGGGCCCAGGATGTGGACGCCCAGCACCCGGTCGCTGTTGGCGTCGGCCAGCACCTTCACCATGCCCTGGGTTTTGCCGGCGGCACGGGCGCGGCTGTTGGCCAGCATGGCGAAGCGCCCGGTGGCATAGGCTTTGCCTTCGGCCTTCAGCTCTTCCTCGGTTTTGCCCAGCTGGGCCGCCTCGGGCTCGGTATAGACGACGCCCGGGATGGTGCCATAGTTCACATGGCCCGTTCGCCCGGCGATGTTTTCGGCCACGGCGATGCCTTCCTCTTCCGCCTTGTGGGCCAGCATCGGCCCGGCCACGCAATCGCCGATGGCGAAGATGCCCTTTGCGGCGGTGGCGAAGCGGCCATCGACCGCGATGCGGCCCCCTTCGTCGCACGCCACCCCCGCCTGTTCCAGGCCCAGGCCGGCGGTGTGGGGGCGGCGGCCTACCGCCATCAGCACGGCATCGCAGGCCAGCTGCTCGCCCTGGCCGCCCTTTTTGCCGGCCGGTGCCAGGGTGAGCTTCAGGCCGGCGCCTTCCTTTTCCAGCGCGGCCAGCGACCGGCCCAGGCGGAAGGCGATGCCTTGTTTTTCCAGGCTGCGTTTCAGATGGCGGGCGATTTCACCATCCATGCCGGCGGCGATGCGATCCAGGAATTCCACCACTGTCACCTCGCTCCCCAACCGCTGCCAGACGGAACCCAGCTCCAGCCCGATATAGCCGCCGCCGATCACCGCCAGGCGGCGCGGCGCCCGGGAGAGCGCCAGGGCGCCGGTGGAGGACAGGATGCGCTTTTCATCGATGGCGATGCCGGGGAGCGAGGCGGCCTCGGAACCGGTGGCGACGACGATATGGGCCGCCGCCAGGCGACGCCCGGCCACATCGATGGCGCCGCCGCCCAGCAGGCGGGCCTGGCCGGCGACATAATCCACCCCGTTCTTCTTCAGCAGGCCGGCGACGCCCTTGGTGAGGGTGGCGACCACCTTGTCTTTGCGCGCCATCATCGCCGCCAGGTCCAGCTTTGCGCCGGCGATGCGGATGCCGTGGCCGGCGAGATTGCTCTGCGCCTCTTGCCACAGCTCGGAAGATTGCAGCAGCGCCTTCGACGGGATGCAGCCGATGTTGAGGCAGGTGCCGCCGGGGGCGGGGCGGCGATCGATGCAGGCTGTTTTCAGGCCCAGCTGGGCGCAGCGGATGGCGCAGACATAGCCGCCCGGCCCGGCGCCGATCACCGCCACATCGTAATCCGCTGCCGCCATGGCGCCCTCCTGCCTTAGCCCTGTCAGACCTCCAGCAGCAGGCGCTGCGGGTCTTCGATGGCGTTTTTGACGGCGACCAGGAAGGTGACCGCCTCGCGCCCATCGACGATGCGATGGTCGTAGGAAAGCGCCAGATACATCATCGGCCGGGCCACGATGTCGCCGGCCAGCGCCACCGGCCGTTCCTGCACCTTGTGCATGCCCAGGATGCCCGATTGCGGCGGATTGAGGATAGGGGTGGACATCAGCGAGCCGAAAATGCCGCCATTGGAGACGGTGAAGGTGCCGCCGGTAAGGTCGTCGGGGACGAGGCGGCCGTCGCGCGCCTTGGCCGCGAAGGCGGCGATGGCCTTTTCGATGGCGGCGAAGGAAAGGCCGTCGGCATCGCGCAGCACCGGCACCACCAGGCCCTGGGGCGCGCTGACCGCCACGCCGATATGGTAATAGCGCTTATAGACGATCTGGTCGCCGGCGATCTCGGCGTTGACCGCCGGGATGTCCTTCAGCGCCTGCACGACGGCGCGCACGAAGAAGGGCATGAAGCCCAGACGGATGCCGTGCTTTTTCTCGAAACGCTCGCGGTAGTGGCGCCGGGCGGCGATCACCGCCGACATATCCACCTCGTTGAAGGTGGTGAGCATGGCGGCCGTGTCCTGGGCCGCCTTCAGCCGCTCGGCGATGCGCCGCCGCAGGCGCGTCATGGGCACCCGCTGCTCGCGCCCTTGGGCATCCGGCGGGCTGGGCGCGATGGCGGCGCGCGCACGGGGGGCAGCGGCGGGCGAGAGCGGCGGCGCGGCAGCGGATGGCGGCGGGGCCTGGGGGGCGGCAGCCTCCAGATGGGCGAGCACATCGGCCTTCAACAGGCGCCCGCCCTTGCCGCTGCCGGCGATGGCGGCGGCATCGAGGCCGTGCTCTGCGACCAGGCGGCGCACGGCGGGCGAGAGCGGCGGTGGGGCGGCTGGCGGCGCGGCGGCGGATGGCTGTGGGGCCTGGGGGGCGGCGGCGTCTTCCTCTTCCAGCACAGCCAGCACCGCCCCGATGGCGACATCCTCGCCCTCGCCCACCATCACCTGGGCCAGCACGCCGGCGGCCGGGGCATAGACCTCCATGGTGGCCTTGTCGGTCTCCAGCTCCACCAGCGGCTCGTCGCGGGCGACGCGCTCGCCGGCCTGGCGCCGCCAGGAGGCCACCGTTGCCTCGGTGATCGATTCGCCCAGCTGGGGCACGATGATCGGAACCGTCATGGCAGCCTTCCTCGCAGGTCGGGGGCGTTCAGGCGGCCAGCGCCTCGGCGACCAGGGCCGCCTGCTCGCGCTCGTGGACGCGCACGAAGCCGGAGGCAGGCGACGCCGCCTCGGGACGGCCGACATAGCGCGGCAATTGCATCTTCAGCGCGCCGGCCTCCATCGCCTGTTCGATCTTGTCGCGCACGAAGTTCCAGGCGCCCATGTTGCGCGGTTCTTCCTGGCACCACACGAACTCGGCATTCGGGTAGTGGCTTACCGCCTCCTGCAGCGCATCCAGCGGGAAAGGCGCCAGCTGTTCCAGACGGATGAAGGTGACATCCTTCAGCCCCAATTCGTCGCGGCGGTCGATCAGGTCGTAATAGACCCGGCCAGTGCACAGGATCACCCGCCGCATCTGGGCGCCGCGCCCGGCGTCGTCGAGCTCCCACAGGCTGCGGTGGAACTGGGTGGTGCCGGTGAACTCGTCGGCCGCCGAAACACAGCGCCGGTGGCGCAGCAGGCCCTTGGGCGTCATGACGATCAGCGGTTTGCGGAACTTGCGCTTCATCTGCCGGCGCAGGAGGTGGAAATAGGAGGCCGGCGTGGTGCAATTCGCGATCTGGAGGTTGTCCTCGGCGGCGAGTTGCAGATAGCGCTCCGGCCTGGCCGAGCTGTGCTCCGGCCCCTGGCCTTCGAAACCGTGGGGGAGCAGCATCACCAAGCCCGACATGCGGAACCATTTGCTTTCGCCCGCGCTTAGAAACTGATCGACGATCACCTGGGCGCCATTGGCGAAATCGCCGAACTGGGCTTCCCACAGCACCAGGGTGTTGGGATCGGCGAGGCTGTAACCGTATTCGAAGCCCAGGATGCAGGCCTCCGAGAGCATGCTGTCGATGACCTCGAAACGGCCCTGCTGGCCGGGGGCGATGCGGTTGAGCGGCGTGTAGCGTTCCTCCGTCATCTGGTCGACCAGCACGCTGTGGCGCTGGCTGAAGGTGCCGCGCCCGCAATCCTGGCCGGAAAGCCGCACATGGGCGCCTTCGTAAAGCAGGGTGCCGAAGGCCAGCGCCTCGGCCGTCGCCCAATCGATGTTGCGCCCGTTTTCGATCGCCTCGCGGCGCTGATCGAGGATGCGCTTCAGCCGCCGGTGAATGTTGAAGGTTTCGGGATAGCCGGAGACCGCGCGCCCTACCGTTTTCAACTCGTCTTCGGTGACAGCGGTCTTGCCGCGTCTGGCGCCGCCGCGTTCGGCCACCTCCAGCCCGGACCATACGCCCTCCAACCAGTCCACCTTGTTGGATTTGTAGTTGTGGGAGGCCTGGTGGTCCTTTTCCAGATGGGCGTTGAAATCCTGCATCATGCGCTCGGCCTCGGCCCGGGTGACGACACCTTCGTCCACCAGCCGTTCCGTGTAGAGCTGACGCACCGTCGGATGCCCGGCGATCTTGCGATACATGACCGGCTGCGTGAACGCCGGCTCGTCGCCCTCATTGTGGCCGTGGCGGCGATAGCAGAAAATGTCGATCACCACGTCGCGCCCGAATTCCTGGCGGAATTTGGTGGCCAGCTTGGCGACATGAACCACCGCCTCCGGATCGTCGCCATTGGCGTGGAAGATCGGCGCAGCCACCATCTTCGCTACATCGCTGGGATAGGGCGAAGAGCGCGAGAAGCGCGGGCTGGTGGTAAAGCCGATCTGGTTGTTGACGACCACATGGACGGTGCCACCGGTCTTGTAGCCGCGCAGCTCCGACATGCCGAAGGTCTCCGCCACCAGCCCCTGGCCGGCAAAGGCAGCATCGCCGTGCAGCAATATGGCCATCACCCGCTTGCGTTCGCCATCGTCGATCATCGCCTGCTTGGCGCGCACCTTGCCTTCCACCACCGGGTTGACCGCCTCCAGATGGGAGGGATTGGCGGTGAGCGAAAGGTGCATCCAGCGGTGGTCGGCGACGTCCCGGTCCGACGAGGTGCCGAGATGGTATTTGACATCGCCGGAACCCTGCACCGCGTCGGGATGGCTGGCCTCGCCCTGGAATTCCGAAAACACCTGGGCGAAGGATTTGGCCATGACGTTGGTCAGCACGTTGAGGCGCCCGCGATGGGGCATGCCCAGCACGATGTCCTCCACACCGTGATGGGCGGCGGTGCGGATGATGGTTTCCATGGCGGCGATGGTGCTCTCCGCGCCCTCCAGCGAGAAACGCTTGGAGCCCGGATATTTGACCGACAGAAAGCGTTCGAAACCCTCGGAGCGATAGATCTCGGACAGCACGCGCTTCTTCTCTTCCGGCCCCAGTTCGGCATCGGCGCGGGTGCCTTCCATCTTGCGCTGAATCCAGGATTTCTCCTCCGGGCTCTGGATGTGCATGAACTCCACGCCGATGGTGCCGCAATAGGTCTTGCGGGCCGCCGCCAGAATCTGCTTCAGGGTGGCGCGCTGAAAACCCAGCACGCCATCCACGAAGAACTCGCGCCCGTGATCCTCCTCGGTAAAGCCATAGCTGCGGGGATCGAGCTCGGGGTGGTGGCGGTCGCCGTCGATCTCCAGCGGGTCGAGGCGGGCGGCAAGATGGCCGCGCACGCGGAAGGCGCGAATCATCATCAGGATGCGGATGCTGTCGCGGGCAAGCGCAAACTCGGCCACCGATTCGCGGCTGCCGGGCGCCGGCGCCCAGGACGGGTGCGGGGCCGCAGGCGCGGGGCCGCCAGCCTGGCCGTTGCCGCCGGACGGAAAGCCGTAGCCTTCGGGCTGGTCGTCGAGATCCTGCACCTGGCGGGCGGCGCGCGCCGGGGCCAGTTCCGCCAGCACGGCCGCCTCGTCGTCGCCCAGATCGTCGAACATGGCCCGCCAGGCCGCATCCACGGCGCCGGGGTCGCTCTTGTAGCGGGCGTGGAGTTCGGCCAGATAGCCGGCATTGACGCCGTGGAGGAAGGAGAGTTCGTCTGCCTGCTGTCCCATGGCGATGCCCCCGCTTCAGTTGCCCATGGCCTGCAACATGGCCGCGCCCAGCCCGGCCGGCGATTCGGCCATCACGAAACCGGCGCTGGCCATGGCCTCGATCTTGTCGCCGGCCCGCCCCTTGCCGCCGGCAACGATGGCCCCGGCATGGCCCATGCGGCGCCCGGGCGGGGCCGTCTGCCCGGCGATAAAGCCGGCGATGGGCTTGCGGCGCCGGCTGCGGGCAAAGAAGGCCGCCGCCTCCTCTTCGGCGGCCCCGCCGATCTCGCCGATCATCAAAATGCCTTCGGTCTTGTTGTCGGCCAGGAACATCTCCAGACAGTCGATGAAATCGGTGCCGTTGACCGGATCGCCGCCGATGCCGATGCAGGTGCTCTGGCCCAGGCCGGCGGCGGTGGTCTGATGCACGCCCTCATAGGTCAGCGTGCCCGAGCGCGAGACGATGCCAACCCGGCCGCGCCGGTGGATATGGCCGGGCATGATGCCGATCTTGCAGGCATCGGGCGTGATAACGCCGGGGCAGTTGGGTCCCACCAGCCGCGAGGGCACCCCTTCCAGCGCCCGTTTCACCTGCACCATGTCCAGCACCGGGATGCCCTCGGTGATGGCGACGATCAGCGCCACCCCGGCCGCCGCCGCTTCCAGGATGGCGTCGGCCGCGAAGGGCGGCGGCACATAGATCACGGAGGCATCGGCACCGGTCGCCGCCACCGCCTGTTCCATGTTGTCGAAGACCGGCAGGCCCAGATGGCGGCTGCCGCCGCGCCCGGGCGTCACTCCGCCGACGATGCGGGTGCCGTAATCCAGCGCCTGTTGACAATGGAAGGTGGCGGTTCTGCCCGTGAAGCCCTGAACCAGGACGCGGGTCTTGCAGTCCACCAGCACGGCCATCAGCCGGCCCTCCCGGCAGCGGCGACCGCCTTGGCGGCGGCATCGGCGAGATCGGCGGCGGTCTCCAGCGCCAGGCCGGAGGCCGCCAGCAGCGCGCGCGCCTCCTCGGCCCTGGTGCCTTCCAGCCGCACCACCACCGGCAGCTTCAGGTCCAGTTCGCGGGCGGCGGCCAGAATGCCTTCGGCGATGGTGTCGCAGCGCATGATGCCGCCGAAGATGTTGACCAGGATGGCCTTGACGCGCGGATCGGCGACGATCAGGCGGAAGGCCGCCGCCACCTGGTCGCCGCTGGCGCCGCCGCCGACATCGAGGAAATTGGCGGGCGCGCCGCCGGCCAGCTTGCAGATATCCATGGTCGCCATGGCAAGGCCGGCACCGTTCACCATGCAACCGATGCTGCCGTCCAGCCTGATGTAATTGAGGCCGATGTCGCGGGCTTCGCGTTCGGCGGCATCCTCCTGGCCGGCATCGCGCATCGCCGCCAGCTCCGGGCGGCGGAAAAGCGCGTTGTCGTCGATGTTGAGCTTGCAGTCCAGCGCCAGCAGACGGCCGTCTTCGGCCACGGCCAGCGGGTTGATCTCCAGCAGGCTGGCATCCGTATCCAGAAAGGCCCGGTAGAGGGCCGTCAGCAGCGTTTGGGCCTGTTTCGCCTCGCCATCCCCCAGCCCCAGGCGGGCAGCCAGCAGACGGGCATGAAAGGGGCGCAGGCCGGTGGCGGGATCGATGGCAAGGGTGGCGATGTTCTCGGGCGTGGCGGCGGCCACCTGTTCGATATCCGTGCCGCCCTCGGTGGAGGCAACCACCGCAACGCGCCCACTGGCGCGATCGACCAGCAGCGCCAGATAAAGCTCGCGGGCGATGGCGGCGCCTTCCTCGACATAGACCCTGGCAACCGGCTGGCCTTCGCCGCCGCTCTGATGGGTGACAAGCCTGCTGCCGATCATGGCGGCGGCGGCGCGTTCCACCTCCTGCGGGCTGTGGCAGATGACGATGCCGCCCGCCTTGCCGCGCCCCCCGGCATGAACCTGCGCCTTGACCGCCCAGACAGCGCCGCCCAGGCGCCGGGCCGCCGCCGCCGCCTCGCCACCATTCGCCGCCACTTCGCCGCGCGGCAGCGCCACGCCGTGAGAGGCGAGCACCTGCTTGGCCTGGTATTCGTGAAGATTCACGGCATTGCCCCGGGGACGGCGTTCCGCGACGAAGGCGGGCGCACTCTATCACCACCCGCCCGAATGGCAACCGGCTTGCCCGGCACACCGCGCAAGGGTGGCGGCGGCGCGCTATGCGCCCGCATCCGGCCAGCGGCGGGCAAGCCACGCCATGGCGCCTTCGATATCGGCGACCACGGGGCCGGGCGGCAGCGGCGGGCGGGCGAGCACGATCACCGGCAGCCCCCGCTCGCGGGCAACGGCGATCTTGGCCGCGCCCGCCTCGCCGCCGGCCGCCCGCGTCACCAGCGCCTCGATGCCATGGGCCGCGAACAGCGCCCTCTCCGATGCCAGCGTGAACGGGCCGCGCGCCAGGACGAGACGGGCGTTGGCAAGCGGCGGCGGCCCCGCCACAGGCTCCACGGTGCGCAGCAGAAAGCGCATGGCCGCCGTCAGCGGGGCGAAGGGCGCCAGATCGCGCCGGCCCAGGGCCAGAAAGGCGCTGGCCGGGGCCAGGCGGGCGAGCGCGGCCGCAGCCGCCGCGGCATCGTCCACCGGCAGCCAGTTATCGCCCGGCTGCCGGGGCCACATGGGCCGGGCCAGCTTCAACCGCGGCACGGCGGCGGCACGGGCGGCGCCGGCGGCATGGCGCGCCATGGTTGCGGCGAAAGGGTGGGTGGCGTCGATCAGCGCGTCGATGGCTTCGCGAACCAGCCAGTCCGCCAGCCCTTCGGCGCCGCCGAAGCCACCGCGCCGCACCCGGCCGGGGCCGGTGTTGGCATGGCGGGTCAGCCCCGCCAGCGAGATCGTGACCGCGATATCGCTCCGCTGGCGGGCCAGCCGGCGGGCGAGCGCCACCGCCTCGCCCGTGCCGCCCAGCAGCAGCAGCTTCACGACCCCGCCCTGCCGACGATGCGGCCTTCCCGGTCCACCACCACCACATCCAGCACAGCCCCGCCCGCCAGCACGGCCAGCGCCGCTTCGCGCGCCCGGGCGGCGACGGCGGCGCCCAGCGCCACGCCGTCCGCCTGGGCCAGGGCCAGGGCGGCGCCCGCGCTGGGTGCCGCCGCGATCGCGTCCGCCAGCGCCCGGCCGCCGCCCACCTGCCGCGCCAGGGCCGCCAGGCGGACACGGTCGAGGCGGCTGCGGGCGGAATGCAGGTCCATCGCGCCCTGGCCCAGCTTGGCCAGCTTGGCAAAGCCGCCCGCCACGGTGACGCGGGGCACGGGATGGCGGCGGAGATATTTCAGCATGCCGCCGGCGAAATCGCCCATGTCGATCAGCGCCATCTCCGGCAGGCGGTAGAGGCTGGCCACCGCCGCCTCGCTGCTGCGCCCGGTGGCGCCGGCAACATGGCCCAGCCCGGCGGCGCGGGCCACATCGATGCCGCGATGGATGGAATGGATCCAGGCCGAACAGGAATAGGGCACGACCACGCCGGTGGTGCCCAGGATCGAAAGCCCGCCCCGGATGCCAAGGCGCGGGTTCCAGGTGCGCCGGGCGAGGGCTGCACCGTCCGCCACCGAGATTTCGACGCCGACATCGCCCGCCACCCCCAGCCCGGCCGCCAGGGCGGCGATGGCGGCCCGCATCATGGCGCGCGGTTTGGGGTTGATCGCCGGCTCGCCCACCGCCAGCGGCAGGCCGGCCAGGGTCACGATGCCCACGCCGGCGCCGGCGCGAAAGGCGACGCCGCTGCCGGGGGCGGCCGGTGTGACGGTGGCGGAGATCTCGGCGCCGTGGGTGACATCGGGATCGTCGCCCGCATCCTTGATCACCGCCGCCATGGCCCGGCCCGGGGCCAGCGCCTTGCGCGCCAGCGGGAAGGAAGGCCGCTCGCCGCGCGGCAGGCGGATGGCGACCGGATCGGGAAAGGCGCCGGTGATCAGCGCCTGGAAGGCCGCCGCCGTGGCCGCGGTGGCGCAGGCGCCGGTGGTCCAGCCCTTGCGCAGGGCGCCTTCGGGCCGTCGCGCCACGGCGCCGCCCTGCTCTCAGGCGGCGCCGCCGAAGGGGTTGGGGGCGCCTTCGGCAAAGCGGGAGAGGCGAAAGGCGGAAAGGTCGAAACTGCCGGGCGCGTCCATCGCCATCTCGGCCGTCGCCAGGCCGGCCGCCGGCCCGATGCCGAAGCCGTGGCCGCTGTAGCCGGTCGAGAGGTAGAAGCCGGGGATGGCGGCGACGGGCGAGATCACCGGGATGGCGTCGGGGGTGACATCGATCAGCCCCGCCCAGCTGGCGGCGATGCCGGCATCGGCCAGCGCCGGAAAGCGGCGGCGCATGTGGCCGAAGGTCTCCATGACCACCCCGCGATAGGGCCTGGGGTCCATCGTGCGCACCGCCTCGAACGGGGTGGTATCGTCCAGCGCCCAGCGTCGGCGGGTGACGATCTCGCGCACACTCTGGCGCCCGAAGCGCAGGCGGATGGCGGCGCGCTCGTGCCGCCAGGCGGGCTGAAAATCCCAGAAGCGGCGCAGCAGATCGGGCGCCAGATGAACATCCGACCGGTGGCCATGGGCGACGGTGAAGCCACCGTCGCGCCGCCGCCGCAGCGCGACATCGTCGGTCCAGATGGCGCCGGCGAACACCTCCGGCACCGGCGTGGTGCGAAAGACGTTGTTCTGGATGCGCAGCTGCGGCAGGTCGATGCCGTGATTGCCGGCGAACAGCGCCGACCAGATGCCGCCCGCCAGCACCACGGTGGAGGCCGCGATCGGGCCGCGTTCGGTCACCACGCCGGCGGTGCGCCCGCCCTTCAGTTCGAGGCCGCGCGCGGCACAGCCGGTGACGATCGCAGCGCCCTCGCGCGCCGCCGCGCGGGCGATGGCGGGGGCGGCCAGCCGCGGCTCCGCCCGCCCGTCGGACGGCGTATGAAGGCCGCCCTTCCAGTCGCCCCGCATGTCCGGCACCAGCGCCTGCAGCCGGGCGGGCGTCAGCAGCTGCGTGTCCAGCTGGTGCAGGCGGGCCAGGGCGCGGAAGTCTTCGAACTCCCGCAGGCGGTCTTCGTCCTCGCTGGCATAGACGATGCCCTTGCGGCGAAAGCCCGTCTCCTCGCCGATCTCGCGGGCCAGCCCCTGCCAGATGCGCAGGGCCTCCATGGCCAGCGGCAGCTCCTGCGGCGCGCGGCCCTGCTGGCGGACGAAGCCCCAATTGCGGCTGGATTGTTCGCCGGCGATGCGGCCCTTTTCGATCAGCGTGCAGGCCACGCCGCGCCGGGCCAGGAACCAGGCGGTGCAGACGCCGACGATGCCGCCGCCGATCACCGCCACATCGGTGCGCCGGGGCAGCGCGCCCCGATCCTGGATCATGGCCATCTCCGCCGCCAAGGCGAGGCCATCCGCGCGGCGCCGCGAAGGCGCCGCACGATGCCACCGGGGAAGAACACCCCCGCCGCCAGGGCGGCGCCACCTTTACGGGCGGGGCGGCGGCGGTCAACCGCCTCCTGCCGATTGCGGCACCGGGAGCGCGGCGCCATGCTGGCCGCGTCCAGCCGGAAAGGAGGCATGCCATGGTCGATGGCTACACCAAGGTCGTACTGACGGCGATCGCGGCCGCGCTGGTCGCGCTCGTCATCCAGAACGCCGCCACCCCCGCCAGCGCCGTGGGCGAGGGCTGCGGCGAAAACCGCTACGACCCCTGCTATGTGGCGGTGGTGCGCGACTGAACGCCACGCGCGGGCGGCAGCGTTCAGCCGCCGCCCGTCAGCGCCAGCAATTCGCCGTCTTCGGGGAAGCGGCCCAGGCCCAGCTTCGAGAACAGGAGCGTTTCGCCCCTGGTGATCTCGAAGGAACCCGTCCGCCCGCCGAAGATGTCCACCTCGACGCCATGGGCCTTCATGAGCTGGTCCCTCGCACGGAGCGCCCGGGGCTCGTAGTTTCAGGCCCGGCAGTATTCGATCCTGATCTTCTCTGCCATCGTCTCCTCACTTGCGCCCGCCCAGCGGCGCGGCGCCGCTTCCGGGCCGCGCTCAGCCGCCCGTCACGCTCATATGGCGCGCCACCGCAGGACCGGAGTTGCGCCGGTCGATCACGAAATCGTGGCCTTTGGGCTTGCGCGAGATCGCTTCGCGGATGGCCGCCTCCAGCGGCGCGTCGCCCTCGCTGGCGCGCAGCGGCCCTTTGAGGTCGGCGGCATCGTCCTGGCCCAGGCACATATAGAGGGTGCCGGTGCAGGTCAGCCGCACGCGGTTGCAGGCCTCGCAGAAATTGTGGGTCAGCGGCGTGATGAAGCCCAGCCGGATGCCGGCCTCTCGCACGCGCACATAGCGGGCCGGGCCGCCGCTGCGATAGGGGATGTCCTCCAGCGTCCAGCGCCGCTTCAGCCGCGCGCGCACCAGCGACAGCGGCAGGTAATGCTGGGTGCGGTCGCCGTCGATCTCGCCCATGGGCATGGTTTCGATCAGCGTCAGGTCGAAGCCGCGCTCGCCGCACCAGGCGATCATGGCGTCGAACTCGTCCTCGTTGACGCCCTTCATGGCGACGGCGTTGATCTTGACGGCGAGCCCCGCCTTGCGGGCGGCCGCGATCCCCGCCAGCGCCCGTTCGAAGCGGCCCCAGCGGGTGATGGCCTTGAAGCGGGCGCCATCCAGCGTATCCAGCGAGACATTGACGCGGCGCACGCCGGCGGCGACCAGATCGTCGGCGAACCGGTCGAGCTGGCTGCCATTGGTGGTCAGCGTCAGCTCGTCCAGCCCGTGGCCCAGATGGCGGGCGAGGCCGTGGAACAGGCCCATCACCCCCTTCCTTACCAGCGGCTCGCCGCCGGTGATGCGCAGCTTGCGCGTGCCCAGCCGCACGAAGGCGCTGGCCAGCCGGTCGAGCTCCTCCAGCGTCAGCAGATCCTTCTTGGGCAGGAAGGTCATGTCTTCCGACATGCAATAGACGCAGCGGAAGTCGCACCGGTCGGTCACCGAAATGCGGACATAATCGATGCTGCGGCCGAAGGGGTCGATCAACGCTGCCATGGCAAAACCTGGGCGAAACCGGAACGATGCGGCGGCCACCATAGGCGCCGCGCCGCCGCCAGGCAAGGGCGCGTTCCGGCCCGGGCACCCGGGGCATACATGACGCCGGGGATGCGCCGCCGCCATCCACCGCTTGCCGGGCGCCCGGCCCCGCCTATACTCCCGCCCCACCTATACTCCCGCCCTCGTGCGAGACATCCCCGAACCATGACCGAAACCCGCTTCGACGTGCTCGCCATCGGCCACGCCATCGTCGATATCCTCGCCCGTTGCGACGACGATCTGCTGGCCGAACACGGCCTCGCCAAGGGCACCATGCGCCTGGTGGACGAGCGGGAGGCCGCCCGGCTGCAACGGATCGCGGGGTGTGCCGGGCAAACCTCCGGCGGTTCGGCCGCCAACACCGCCGCCGGCGTCGCCGCCCTGGGCGGGCGGGCCTGCTTCGTGGGCAGGGTGGCGGACGACGCCCTGGGCCGGGCCTTCGCCCGCGACATCCGCGCCCAGGGCGTGGCCTTTGCGACGCCTGTCGCCGCCGGGCCGGCCAGCGGCCGTTCGCTGGTGCTGGTGACAGCCGATGGCGAGCGCACCATGAACACCCATCTGGGCGCGGCGGCGGGGCTGGCCCCGGGCGATCTGCGCGCAGACGACATCGCCGCCGCCAGAACGATCTATCTGGAAGGCTATCTGTGGGACGCGCCCCGCGGCCCGGCGCTGTTCGAAACCGCCCGGCGCATGGCGCGAAAGGCTTCGCGCGAGGTGGCGCTGACGCTCTCCGATCCCATGTGCGTCGAACGCCACCGCGACGCCTTCCTGGCCTTCATCCAGGCGGGCGTCGATATCGTCTTCGCCAACGAGGCCGAGGCCATCGCGCTCTACCGCGCCGCCAGCGTCGCCGCCGCGGCCACGGCCATGGCGGGCGATGTCCGCCTGGCCGTGATCACCCGCAGCGAACAGGGCTGCCTGATCGCGTGCGGGGGCGAGCGCATCGCCATCGAAGCCACCGCCGCCGATGTGGTGGACACCACCGGGGCCGGCGACCTGCACGCCGCCGGCTTCCTCTATGGCTACACCCAGGGCACCAGCCTGGAACGGGCGGGGCGCATCGCCGCCATCTGCGCCGGAGAGGCGATCGGCCATATCGGCGCCCGCCCCCAGGCCGACCTGCGCGCCCTGGTGGCGACCAGCCTGGGCTGAATCCCCCCGGCCCGGCCCGCGGCCAGCCGGGTGCCAGGGCGGGGAAATCGTTCGGCCGCGCCTTGATTCCGGCCCCGGCGGGGTGTCTTCTGCCCGCCTGCGAGCGCTCTGGCGAGGCCCGGAGCAGGGGGGATATGCGATGCTTCTCGGCGTGCCCAAGGAAATCAAGAATCACGAATACCGCGTCGGCATGACGCCCGCCGCCGTTCACGAACTGGCGGATGCCGGCCACCGCATCCTGGTGCAGCGGGGGGCGGGGCGCGCCATCGGCCTGGACGACCGCATGTATGCCAGGGCCGGGGCCGAGATCGTCGAGCAGGCCGAAGAGGTTTATGCCCGCGCCGAGATGGTGGTGAAGGTGAAGGAACCGCAGCCGCAGGAATGCCGCATGCTGCACGCCGGCCAGGTGCTGTTCGCCTATCTGCATCTGGCGCCCGACCCGGAACAGACCCGCCTTCTGCTCGCCTCCGGCTGCACCGCCATCGCCTATGAAACCGTCACCGCCCCGGGCGGCGGCCTGCCCTTGCTGGCGCCGATGAGCGAGGTGGCCGGGCGCATGTCGATCCAGGCGGCCGCCCATTGCCTGGAGAAGGCGCAGCACGGTTCCGGCGTGCTGCTGGGCGGCGTGCCGGGGGTGGCGCCCGGCAAGGTGGTGGTGATCGGCGGCGGCGTGGTCGGCACCCATGCCGCGCGCATGGCCGTGGGGCTGGGGGCGGATGTGACGGTTTTCGACCGTTCCCTGCCGCGCCTGCGCCAGCTGGACGAGCTGTTCCAGGGCCGGGCGCGCATCCTCTATTCCACCGGCGACGCGCTGGAGGAGCATGTGCTGGCCGCCGATGCGGCGATCGGCGCCGTGCTGATCCCCGGCGCCGCCGCGCCCAAGCTGGTGAGCGAGGCGCAGGTGCGGCGCATGCAGCGCGGCTCCGTGCTGGTGGACGTGGCCATCGACCAGGGCGGCTGTTTCGAGACCAGCCGCGCCACCACCCACGCCAGGCCGACCTATCGGGTCGCCTCGGTGGTGCATTATTGCGTGGCCAACATGCCGGGCGGGGTGGCGCGCACCTCCACCTTCGCGCTGGGCGAGGCCACCCTGCCCTTCATCGCCACCCTGGCCAACAAGGGCTGGCGCCAGGCCTGCCGGGACGATCCCCATCTTCTCCAGGGCCTCAACGTCCATGACGGCCAGGTCACCTATCGGGCGGTGGCCGATGCCCTGGGCTACGATGCTGTCGATCCGGACGGCGTGCTTTAGCCGCTTGCGGGGCGTTGCAGCCATGAGCAGGAAGGCGGCGGTGCTGGCAAGGCGCCGCGCCTGCCTGGCCCTGGCCGGCCTGGCCCTGGCGGTCTGCTGGGGCGCGCCGCTGGCAGCGGACGGCCTGCTGCAATGCGAGGGCGGTGGCGATGCCAGGCTGGCCGTGATCTATGACCTGGGCGGCAAGTTCGACCGTTCCTTCAACCAGGCGGCCTATGACGGCGCCGAACGGTTCCGCCGGGAGACCGGCAGCGCCTATCTGGAAGGCGAGATCGCCGCTCCGGGGCGGCGGGAGGAGGCCGTTCGCGCCCTGGCGGAGGCCGGCGCGACGCTGATCGTCGCCCTGGGCTTTGCCCAGACGGAGGCGGTGGCCGCCGTCGCCCGCGACTGGCCGCATACCGGCTTCGTCCTGATCGACGGCGATCTCGACCTCCCCAACGTGCTCTCGGTCGCCTTCAAGGAGCACGAGGGCGCCTTCCTGGCCGGGATGGCGGCGGCGCTGGCATCGCACAGCGGGCGGGTGGGCTTCATAGGCGGCATGGATGTGCCGGCGGTGCGCAATTATGGCGCCGGCTACGAGCAGGGCGCCCGCCATGTGAACCCGGAGATCTCCATCCTGCGCGCCACGGTGGGCGCCGATCCCTCGGCCTGGAACGATCCCGACCGGGCCGCGGCGCTGGCCAGGGACCAGTTCGCCGCCGGGGCCGATGTGGTGTTCGCGGCCGCCGGCGGCAGCGGCCTGGGCGTCTATCGGGCGGCGGCGGCGGCGGGCAAGCTGGCCATCGGCGTCGATTCCAACCAGAACCGCCTTCACCCCGGCACCATGCTGACCTCGGCCATCAAGCGGGTGGACGAGGCCGTCTATCGCGCCTTCATGGCGGCCTGGCGGGGCTGCTTCTACGGTGGGCGCCAGCTGCTGGGCCTGGCCGAGGGCGGCGTCGATTGGGCGCTGGACCGCTACAACCGCCCCTTGATCGCGCCCGCCATGGAGGCCCGGATCGAACGGGCACGGGCGGACATCGTCGCCGGCAGGATCGTGGTTCAGGCCGCGCCACGGTGACGGCGGCAACGGAGGCTGTAAGGAATCCGAAAGGTCCGGAGCAGGGGGCGATGGACGGAATTCTACGGAAACTCGCGGAATTTCAACGGTTTGGGGCGTGAGTGCTCCGGATCATTTCGATTCCCCTGGAAGAGCGGGAATCTGGGGCAGGCGGGCTGCCTCATTGGAGCACGAGAACGGGGTTGCCGTCGGCATCGACGGGCGCCGGTGGATATGGCGGCGCTGGCGTCATCTCGACGCCATCGAAGACGGACGGCAGGGTAGAGCGCAGCGGCTCGTCCATCACCGGCCAGTAGGCGTCCCACAGCAGGCGGAGGAAGTCGGCCGGGTCGTGACCGGGGTCATGCAGGACGACGCCGCGCATACCATCTTCGACCTCGACGGGCGGTGTGGCCGCCAGCATCTCCTGCATATCAGGCACGCTGCTATGCTCGCCGGTGACGGTGCCGGCCTCGTCGTCCCAGATCACGGAACGCAGCCCATCGTATTGGACCATATCCGGCAGCATGATGGTGTGAACGGTCATGGCACCTCCTGGCGCAGCGGGTCATAGCGGAGGGGCAGGGTCAAGTCCAGCAGCTCCGGGGGCTTGCGGATCGTGGGCGTCGATGGCGATGCCTGCTACGCCAGGGCCCTGGCCGCTGGCGCGCCCCGGGCCGAGCGGCTTATCCCTTGGGCGGCGGCTTCAGGCCTGTCAGCAGCGCCACCAGGTTTTCGTCGCGCCAGCGTTCCAGCGCGTCCATGGTCAGGTGGCCATACATCTCCTCCACCTCGCCGATCAGCCGCCGGCGGGCCTGTTCGCCCCTGTTCCAGCCGAAATGGTCGATCATGTGGGTGACGCCGCCCTTGCCGCCGCCCAGATGGTAGCAGGTGGCCGGCCCGGCGAAGGCCCAGCGCAGGCCGGGGCCGCAGGCGATGGCGGTGTCGATGTCGCGCCAGTCGCAGATGCCTTGTTCGACCAGGCTGGCCGCTTCGTCGAAGACCACATGCTGGAGGCGGTTGGCGATATAGGCCTCGATCTCCTTCTTCAGCCGCAGCGGACGGCGCCCGATGCTGTCGTAAAAGGCGCAGGCCCAATCCATAGCCGCCGGGCAGGTGGCCTGGCCGCCCACCACCTCGACCAGCGGCAGCAGATAGCTGGGCGCGAAGGGATGGCCGATCACCACCCGCTGTGGATGGCGGCATTGCGATTGCAGGCGGGTGGGCAGGAAGGAGGAGGACGAGCTCGCCAGCACGGTCTCGGCGGGGCAGGCGGCATCGATGCGGGCGAAGAGCGCGATCTTCACATCCTCCCGGTCGGGGGCGCTTTCCTGGACGAACTGGGCCTCGGCGACCGCCTCTTCCGGGCTGGCGGCAAAGCGCAGGCGCTGGCGGCAGGCGCCGGGGGCCAGCCCCAGCCTTTCCAGCCACGGCCAGGCCTGATCGACGATGGCGCGGGCGCGCCCTTCGGCCCCGGGCGCGGGGTCGCTCATCGTCACCTGCTTGCCGGCCGCCAGGAACACCGCCGCCCAGCCGGCGCCGATGGTGCCGCCGCCCACGCAGGCAACGCGCTCAACCCGGTCCGCTTGCGGTCTTGCCATGATCTGCCTCCTCTGTCCCCTCTGCCTCATCCGTGGCCGCCGCCCGTGGCAGCAGATGGCCCTGGACATAATCCGCCACGCCCTGTTCCAGGGCGATGAAGGGCCGTTCATAGCCCGCCCGGCGCAGGCGGCCCATCTCGGCCTGGGTGAAATACTGATAGCGCCCTTCCAGCGCCGCCGGCATGGCGACGAATTCGATGGCGGGCTTGCGGCCCAGGGCGGCGAACAGGGCGCCGGCCAGCTCCAGCCAGCTGCGGGCGCGGCCGGTGCCCAGATTGAAGATGCCGCTGACCTGGGGCCGGGCCAGCAGCCAGGCGACCACGCGGGCGCAATCCTCGACATGGACGAAGTCGCGCTTCTGCTCGCCATCGGCGATGCCGGGCCGGTGCGATCGGAACAGGCGCAGCGCGCCGCCCGCCCGTAGCAGCGGAAAGTTTTTGGCGACCGGGCTGCGCATATCGCCCTTATGGTCTTCGAAGGGGCCATAGACGTTGAAAAAGCGCAAACCGGCCCAATGCGGCGGCGTGGGGTGCCCGCCATCGCGCTCGCGCACCGCCAGGCGGTCGAACAGCAGCTTGCCGGCGCCATAGGGGGTCACCGGGCGCAGCCTGGCCATGTCCTGCTGGCAGCACGAGTCGTCGAAGCCCTGGCCGCCGTCGCCATAGACCTGGGCGGACGAGGCCCAGATCAGCGGCACCCGGGCCCGGGCGCACCAATCCCACAGCATCAGCGGCAGCCAGACATTGGTGCGCAGGATGAGATCGGCATCGGTTTCGGTGGTGGAGGTGACGGCGCCCATGTGGATCACGGCCTCCAGGCCGCGCCGGCCCCGCAGCCAGGCCATCAGCTCGTCCGCCGCCACCCGCTGGGCGATGGCCGCCTGGGGCACCGGGGCGCCGCGGCCTGCGTCCAAATGGCGGTCGCACAGGGCCAGGGTGGCGCCCTGGCGGGCCAGCGCCGCCGCGATGTTGGAGCCGATGAAGCCGGCAGCGCCGGTCACCAGGATCAAGGGGCGGCCTCCGGCACGCAGCCCAGCTCGATCTCGATGGCGGCACACAGCATCTGCCCCAGCAGCAGGTGCATTTCCTGGATGCGCGCCGTGGCGGCGTCGGGGACGATCAGCAGCGGATCGGCCAGGCCGGGCAGGTGGCCGCCATCGCGCCCGGCCAGGGCCGCCGCCACCATGCCGTGGTCGCGGGCATGACTGAGCGCGGCCAGCACATTGGCGCTTTTGCCGGAGGTGGTAAGGCCCAGGGCCACATCGCCGGGGCGCCCCAGCGCCTCCAGCTGGCGGGCGAAGACGCGGGCGAAGCCCAGATCGTTGCCGGCCGCCGTCAGCGCCGCCGCGTCGCTGGCCAGGGCCAGGGCGGCGATGGCGCGCCGGTTGCGGGCATAGCGCACGGAAAGCTCGCCCGCCAGATGCTGGGCGTCGCCGGCGCTGCCGCCGTTGCCGAACAGGAACAGCGTGCCGCCCCCCCGCAGGCTGTGGACGCACACCTGGACCAGGCGGCAGAACGGTTCCAGCAACGCCTGCCTGCTCGCCCGCAGCGCCGCTTCGTGGCGGTCGAATTCGGCGGCGTAGAAACGGGCGATGTCCATGGCGCCCCCGGCGGCACCGCCCCGCCATAGCCCGCGCGGGCGGCCCGTTCAAGCCGGATTCGGGCCAGCTTCGGGCCGGCTTCAGGCCAGGAAGGGCAGCAGCGGCCGCGCCGCGCCGGGCGTGGCGGCATGGAGCACGCGGAAGCCTGCCGGGGCGGCAAAAACGTCCTCGTCCTGGCCCGCGCCTATCAGGATGCCGCCGGCCGCCCCGGCACGCCAGGCCGCCTCCATGTCGGAGGCGCGATCGCCCAGCATCCAGGAGGCGCCGATATTCAGCCCCAGGGCCTGGGCGGCGGCCAGCAGCATGCCGGGGGCCGGCTTGCGCATCCGTTGCTCGCCCGGCGGGAAGGGGGCGGCGAAAACGGCATCCCAGCGCGCGCCTTCCCGGGCCAGGGCGGCGGCGATGGCGCGCTGGACGGCGGCGAACTCGCCCCAGCCGAACAGGCCGCGCCCGATGCCCGATTGGTTGGTGACCACCGCCACCGGCACGCCCGCCCGATTGGCGGCGGCGATCAGCGCGGCGATGCCGGGCAGCAGGCGCGCATCCCGCGCGCGGCGCAGCCAGCCCACATCCTCCACCACCACGCCGTCGCGGTCGAGAAACAGGCCCGGGGCGCCTCGTCCGGTGGCGCCGGGGCGCGGCACGATTTCGCGCCAGACGCCGTCATCGTCCAGCGGCCAGGGCTGCTCGCCGCTCATCGCGCCTGGATAAAGTCGTGCTTGTCGCCAGCCAGGGCCAGCGCGGTCAGCACGCCGAAATGCCAGGCGCCGGTGTCGATGCCGATGCGGTGGCGGCAGACCTCCGGGCAGGGGTGGATGCTATGCCCGTGCACCACAGTTTTGGGCGTTTTGGGCAGCGCGCCTTGCCAGCCCAGGAATTCGTCCCGGATCCACATCATGTCCTCTGCCGTCTGGCGCTCCAGCGGCACGCCGGGGCGGATGCCGGCATGGACGAACAGATAATCGCCCTCCTGGTGGCACAGCGTCAGGCCTTCCAGAAAGGCGCGATGGGCAGGGGGCAGGCGGCGGCGGAGCTCGCCATGGACGCGGGCCACGGGCCGGCCAGCATCGATGCCATAAGAGCGCAGGGTGGCGGCGCCGCCCATATTGGGCCCGATCCACCAGCGCCCGACCTGCTGCGGGTCTGCCAGAAAGCGCAGCATGGCGTCTTCGTGGTTGCCCTTCAGATGCACGCGCCGGAAGCCGTCATTGCCCCCGGCGGCCAGCATATCCAGCACGCGGCGCGAATCGCCGCCCCGATCGACATAATCGCCCAGGAAGATCAGCAGCTTGCGCGGCTGGGGCCGGGGAGCGGCATCGGCGGCGATCAGGGCCAGCAGCCGTTCCAGCAGATCGGCCCGCCCGTGGATGTCGCCGACGGCATAGACCAGCGTGTCCTCGCCGACGCGCGGGGCTGGCGCTGCGGTGTGCGTCACGGCCTCCCCCGCCATGGCGCGTGCTTTGCTAGGTCGGTGGGTGGGTGTTTGGCCTGCGGCAGCTCAGTTGGGCTTCTTCTTGGTGCGCCGCCGTCCCGCTGGCTTATTGAACTGGGGGTTCAGCAGCCGGATCAATATCGCCTCCAGCCACTTGCGTTGTTCCGCGTCATCGACTTTGACATAAGCGATCCACTCAACACCAAGAAACCACCATTTTTCCCCGTGCTGCTTCATCCTGCGGCTGATGTTATCGGTTCGCCCAACATATTCCGGTGCGCCGTGAAATTTGGGCAGTTTCTCGTCCTGCACGCGTGTTACATTATGCCCGCCATACAAGATATACACGCCCGGTGTTTTTATCTTGTTCACTTCCTCGCTTTCTTTTTTGACGAGCTTGACGCTTCCTTCCAAGAAAGCTAGAGGTATGTCATCGGCGGATTCTTCGATGAAGGATTTGCCGCCCTCTTCAAGCTCTGCCCTCAACAACTCTAACCCCTTATCGAGATGCTCCATGGTTCTTTCGTAGGGAGAAGTCGTTACATCGTTCAGTATGTTGTGGATGGTCAACGCATTCAACTGCGATGCGTTCGCCAGGCTCTGAGCGGCGAACGGATGCTCTCTTTGCAAGGCCTTGTAGCGTTTCTTGAAGTCCTTCACCCACAATTGTGGGCTTCTGCCTTCTTCAACCGTGAGAGGACCAAGCACCTTTTTAAGCCCGGCAATACGTTTGTGCGGGATCTCTACGCATCTTTTCCAATACGCCACTGTCGGCGGGGCTACGCCCATTCTTTGGGCGAGCCAAGTGTCGGTCACGTCCCTCTGCTCCAGAACCTTCGAGAGCGTGCTTCCGGATACGGGCGCGGGCATTTCGAGTCTCCCTGTCAGGCCACGGGGCTTGCGCGGCAACGGCCCGACACGGCCGAGCCACTTCGCACCCGCACCGGTAGCAGCCTCCCACGTGGCCGTCAACCGAGCACCGGCCCGCGCGGCCGCTGCGCGCTGGTGGGTGGTGGGGGGCCGCATCCGCCCACCCGCCGGGCTGGGGCCTGGCGCTCCGTCACGCCCGGCGGGCGTTGACAGCGGCGCGCCGCCCGCTATAGTCGCCGCCTTCCAGCAGCCGCCAGGGCGGCAAGGGTGCGGGATGTTCGCAGTGATCCAGACCGGCGGCAAGCAATACCGGGTGGCCGAGGGCGACATCCTGGCCGTGGAGCGGCTGGCGGGCGAGGTGGGCCAGGTGATCGCCTTCGACCGCGTGCTGATGGTGGCCACGAACGGCGCGGGCGATACCCCCGACAGCTTCGACACGAAGGCGGCCACGGCGCGGGTGACGGCCGAGATTCTGGAACACAAGCGCGACGCCAAAATCCTGATCTTCAAGAAAAAGCGCCGCAAGACCTACCGCCGCCGCGCCGGCCACCGCCAGCACCGCACGGTGGTGAAGATCGCCGAAATCCTGGCCGATGGCGGCCAGGCGGCCGCAGACGGCGGGGAGGCCTGAATGGCCCACAAAAAGGCGGGCGGCAGCTCGCGCAATGGGCGCGATTCCGCCGGGCGACGGCTGGGCGTGAAGAAATTCGGCGGCGAGCGGGTGGTGGCCGGCAACATCCTGGTGCGCCAGCGCGGCACCCGTTTCTACCCCGGACGCCATGTCGGCATGGGCAAGGACCATACCTTGTTCGCCACCGCTGCCGGCGTGGTTCGCTTTCGGCGCGGGCGGCGCACGCATATCGACATCGTGGTGCCGGACGCGGCCCAATAGGCCCAATTTCAGGATTCCCGCGCGCCCCCGCGCCATGAAATTTCTGGACGAGACCAGGATCGACCTGAAAAGCGGCGATGGCGGCCCCGGCTGCATCAGCTTCCGGCGCGAGAAGTTCATCGCCTTCGGCGGGCCGGACGGCGGCGACGGCGGGCGCGGCGGCGACATCGTGCTGGAATGCGTGGCCGGCCTGAACACGCTGATCGACTATCGCTTTCGCCCCCACGCCCGCGCCGCCAACGGACGCCCCGGCGCCGGACGCCAGCGCACCGGCGCCAGCGCCAGCCCAACCGTGCTGCCGGTGCCGGCGGGAACCCAGGTTCTCGCCGAAGACGGCACCTTGCTGGCCGACCTGACCCGGCCCGGCCAGCGCCGCGTGCTGCTGAAGGGCGGCGATGGCGGGCGCGGCAATCTGCGCTTTGCCTCGTCGGTCAACCGGGCGCCGCGCCGGGCCGATCCGGGCTGGCCGGGGGAAGAGCGCCGCGTGCTGCTGCGGCTGAAGCTGATCGCCGATGTTGGCCTGGTGGGCCTGCCCAATGCCGGCAAATCGACCCTGCTGGCGGCCACCTCCCGCGCCCGGCCCAAAATCGCCGGCTATCCCTTCACCACCCTGGTTCCGCAGCTGGGCGTGGTGGCCGCCGACGGCAAAAGCTTTGTGATGGCCGATCTGCCGGGCCTGATCGCGGGCGCCAGCCAGGGCGCCGGCCTGGGCTGCCGTTTTCTGGGCCACGCCGAACGCTGCGGCGCCCTGCTGCACCTGATCGACGGCACCGGCGCCGATCCGGGCGGCGACTGGGCGAAGGTGCGCCACGAGATCGCGGCCCATGATGCCGCCCTGGCGGCCAAGCCGACGGTGCTGGCGCTGAGCAAGATCGACGCCCTGGATGCCAGCGCCCGCGCCCGGGCAAAGCGGGCGCTGGAGGCGGCCGCCGGCCAGGAGGCGCTGGCGCTTTCGGGCGTCTCCGGCGAGGGCGTGGCCGCCGCCTGCCGCGCGCTGATGGCCCAGATTGCCCGCGCCCGCCAGGCCGAAGCGGAGCAGGGCGCGTGAGCGGCGCGGCGCGGCTGGAGCGCGCGCGGCGCATCGTCGTGAAGATCGGCTCGGCCCTGCTGGTGGACGGGCGCGACGGGCGCATCCGCCGCGCCTGGCTGCACGCGCTGGCCGACGACATCGCCCAACTGCGCCGCGAGGGCCGCCAGCTGCTGGTGGTGACATCGGGGGCCATCGCCGCCGGGCGCCGTCGGCTGGGACTGGCGGCGGGCGCGCTGCGGCTGGAAGAAAGCCAGGCGGCGGCGGCGGCCGGCCAGATCCGCCTGGCCCACGCCTGGCAGGAGGCGCTGGCGCGCCACGACATCGCCGTTGCCCAACTGCTGCTGACCCTGGACGATACCGAAAACCGGCGCCGCTATCTCAACGCCCTCAACACGCTGAACACTCTGCTGCGGCTGGGCGCGGTGCCCGTGATCAACGAAAACGACACGGTGGCCACCGGCGAGATCCGCTTCGGCGACAACGACCGCCTGGCGGCCAGGCTGGCGACCATGGCTGCGGCCGATGCGCTGGTGCTGCTTTCCAGCATCGACGGCCTTTACGACAGCGACCCGCGCCTGGGGCCGGCGCGGATGATCCGCGAGGTTCACGCCATCGGGCCGGAGATCGTGGCCATGGGCGGCAAGGCGCCGCCGGACGGCGATTCCACCGGCGGCATGGAAACCAAGCTGATCGCCGCCCGCAGCGCCGTCCAGGCCGGCTGCCACATGGCCATCGCCGACGGGCGGGCGCTCCATCCGCTGCGGGCGCTGCGGCACTGCAAGCCCTGCACCTGGTTCGTGGCGGGCGAGGCGCCGGCGGCGGCGCGCAAACGCTGGATCGCCGGCAGCCTGCAACCGCGCGGGCGGGTGACGGTGGATGCCGGCGCGCTCGCCGCCCTGCGGCGGGGGCGCAGCCTGCTGCCCGCCGGCGTGGTCGCCATCGACGGCTGTTTCGAGCGCGGCGATGCGGTGATCGTCGCCGGGCCGGACGGCAGCGAGGTGGCGCGCGGCCTGGTGGCCTATTCCTGCGGCGACGCCCGCGCCATCGCCGGCCACAGAAGCGGCGACATCGAGCGCCTGCTGGGCTACCGTGGCCGCGAAGAGCTGATCCACCGCGACAACCTGGCGATGGCCCGGGCTGGCGATGACCCAGGCGACGGAAGAAAGCGGGCCATGACCGCCCGCAGCGCAAGGAGAAAACCATGACGGCCGCCCGGCCAGCGCCAACCGCCACCGCGCCCGGCCCCGCCCGGGGCGACGACATCGCGGCCATGATGGAGGCCATGGGCCGGGCCGCCCGCGCGGCCGCCGCCACCCTGGCAACGACCGCCGCGGCGGCCAGGAACCGGGCGCTGACGGCGGCGGCGGCGGCGCTGCGGCGGCGGCAGGGGGCGCTGCTGGAGGCCAACCGGCGCGATCTGGCGGCGGCACGCTCTGCCGGCCTGGCGGCGCCGCTGATGGAGAGGCTGGCGCTGGACGCCGCGCGCATCGAGGCCATGGCGCGGGGCCTGGACGAGATCGCCGCCCTGGCGGATCCGCTGGGCCGCGAGCAGGCGCGCTGGCAGATGCCCAACGGCCTCGACATCGCCCGCATCCAGGTGCCGCTGGGCGTGGTGGGCGTCATCTACGAATCGCGCCCCAATGTCACCGCCGATGCCGGCGCGCTGTGCCTGAAGGCGGGCAATGCCGCCATCCTGCGCGGCGGCTCCGAAAGCTTCCATTCCTCCCAGGCCATCGCCGCCTGCCTGGGCGAAGGCCTGGCGGTGGCCGGGCTGCCGGAGGCGGCCATCCAGCAGGTGGCAACCACCGACCGGCGGGCGGTGGGCGAGATGCTGGCCATGACCCGCTTCATCGACATCCTGGTGCCGCGCGGCGGGCCGTCGCTGATAGCCCGGGTGCAGGCCGAAAGCCGCGTGCCGACCATCGCCCATCTGGCCGGGCTGTGCCATCTTTACATCGACGCGGCCGCCGATATCGCCATGGCCTGCGCCGTGGCCGTCAACGCCAAGCTGCGCCGCACCAGCATCTGCGGGGCGGCGGAGACCCTGCTGCTGGACCGCGCCCTGCCGGCGGCCAAGGCTTCCCCCATCGTCGCCGCCCTGCTGGACGCCGGCTGCGAGGTCAGGGGCGATGGCGCCGTGCAGCGGCTGGACCGGCGCGTGCGACCGGCCGTTCCCGAAGACTGGGACCGGGAATATCTCGACGCCGTGATCGCCGCGCGCATGGTGGACGGCGTGGACGGCGCGCTGGCGCATATCGCCCGCCATGGCTCCGAACACACCGACAGCATCGTCACCGCCGATGCGGCGGTGGCGGAACGCTTTCTCGCCCGCACCCCCAGCGCCATCGCCATGTGGAACGCCTCCACCCAGTTCGCCGATGGCGGCGAGTTCGGCATGGGCGCGGAGATCGGCATCTCGACCAACAGGCTGCACGCGCGCGGCCCGGTGGGCGTCAACCAGCTGACGACCATGAAATACGTCGTGCGGGGCAGCGGCCAGACCCGGCCCTGAGCGGGCGTCCCGCCGGCGGGACGGCGCCAGCCATGGCCAGCGCCGGGCGGGCGCGGCGCATCGGGCTTTTGGGCGGTTCCTTCAACCCCGCCCATGACGGCCATCTCTTCATCGCCCGCCTGGCGCTGGCGAAGCTGGACCTGGACCGGGTGTGGTGGCTGGTGGCCCCGCACAATCCTTTGAAGCCGCTGGCCGGGATGGCGCCTTTCGAACAGAGGCTGGAGCGCGCGCGGCGCTTCGCCGCCAGCGAGCGGCGGATATGGGTGACGGGGCTGGAGCGCGCGCTGGCCACCCGCTGCACCGCCGCCACCCTGCGCCGCCTGGCCGAACGCTGCCCACATGCGCGCTTTCTGTGGCTGATGGGCGCCGACAATCTGGCGGGGATGCACCGCTGGCGGCGCTGGGCAGAGGTCTTCGCCACGACGCCGGTTGCCGTCTTCGACCGCGCTCCCTATTCTCTTCGCTGCCTTGCCAGCCCGGCGGCGATCCGCTTTCGCCGCCACCGCCTGCCGGCCCGCCAGGCCGCCGCCCTGGCGCAACGGCGCCCGCCGGCCTGGGTGTTTCTGGCCGGCCCCAGGCACCCCGCTTCGGCGAGCGCCATCCGGGCCGGCTGCCGCCGCTTCGGCTTCGCAGGGCAGAGTGAGAAGGAGCAGTTCGCTAACAAGGGAGCCCAATGACGCAACTCGACATCGCCTTCCCGCCTTGTGGCGAAAGACAGGCGGAACGGCCGGAGGCGGCGAAGCGCCGGCCGCCTCAGCCCCTGCCCAGCGGCACCTTTCCCGCCCTGCCATTGGGCAGCTTCGAGATCCTCTATGCCGACCCGCCCTGGGACTACAAAGGCCAGCTGCAGCACGCCGGCTGTGGCAGCGGCGACAGCGGCGGGGCGGTGCGCCATTATCCCACAGTGAAGCTGGCCCAACTGAAAACCCTGAAGGTTTCCGACATTGCCGCCCCGAACAGCCTGCTTTTCCTGTGGTCCACCAACCCCCATCTCGACCAGGCGATCGAGCTCGGCAAGGCCTGGGGCTTCGCCTGGGCGACGGTGGCTTTCGTGTGGGACAAGCTGCGCGTCAATCCGGGCTTCTACACCATGAGCCAGTGCGAACTGTGCCTGGTTTTCAAGCGAGGTCGCATTCCCGGTCCGCGCGGGGCGCGCAACGTGCGCCAGCTGGTTGCCGCCGAGCGCGGCCCGCATTCGCGGAAGCCGGACGAGGTCAGGCGCCGGATCGAGGCCATGTTCCCGGAGCTGCGCAAGATCGAGCTCTTCGCCCGCGGGAGAGGCGCCCCGGGGTGGACTCCATGGGGGCTCGAGGCCCATGGCGCGTGAGCACCTGGAAGAACGGGAAAAGTGGCAGGACGACAGCTCTGAGCGGGGGCAGGAGGCGGAAAATCTCTTCGGCTACACCTTGAGAAAGCACTTCGAAGGAACAACTTTTCGAATCTATGACAAGCCGAAAGACTTGACGAATATCTACTGTCCCGGCGGTGTTCGCCCTGATCATGCGATCCGAAGCCTGGAAACGAGAAAATCCATCTACGTTGAGATCAAGCGACAAAGGGCGGCCGGAAATGCCCATGAAAGAGCCTGCAAATTCATGATGCCAGGAATCGTCAAATCCGCTCGAAAGGCTGCTGCGCAGCCAGAAGGTGTGATTCCGTTTTGGTGGGTCTTCACCAACGGAATCGCATCAAACGAACGTTACAGACGAGAAATCACGCACTGGTTCCAAGGCATCGAAGGGCACGTCCTGCTCTGGCGTAACGCTCAAGACTCCCGCGAAGTCACGCACCATTTCGACCGCCATATCCGCCCACTTCTGGAGTGAGTTTGCCCATCCGCCCCGCATCCACCCCCGCCCAGGGAGGACGAACCATTCCCGCAGCCACGACGCGCCTTTCATCCGACGAGCTGGTGGCGCTGATCGCCGCCGTTCTGGACGAGGGCAAGGCCGAAGATACGGTCGCCATCGCGCTGGCCGGCAAGGCCAGCTTCGCCGATGCCATGGTGGTCAGCGGCGCCGCCTCCAGCCGCCAGGTGGCCGCCCTGGCCGAGAGGCTGATCGAGCGGCTGAAACAGGCCGGCCACCGCCCCGCCGGCATCGAGGGCCTGGAGACCGGCGACTGGGTGCTGCTGGATGTGGGCGATGTCATCGTTCACATCTTCCGGAACGAGGTCCGCAGCTATTACAACCTGGAGAAGATGTGGGCGCTGCCCGGCCCCGGCGCGGCGGAAAGCGGCGGCTGAGGCGCCGGCCCATGGCCATCGCGCAAGCCCTGGCGGCCTGGGCGGGAGAATGCGTCCGCAACGGCCGCCGCCGGGCGCTGCCTCCCGCCGCCTATAGCGACGACGAGATGCTGGCGCTGGAACGGCACCATATCTTCGCGCGGGCCTGGATCGCCGTCGCCCATGTCTCGCAGCTGCGCGCGGCGGGCGACTACACCACCTTTGAGGTCGCCGGCCATCCCGTGCTGGCGGTCCATGGCGCGGACGGCAGGCTGCGGGCGTTTTCGAATGTCTGCCAGCACCGTTCCGCACCGGTGGCGGCCGGCAGCGGGCGCCGCACAGTTTTCCGCTGCCCCTATCACGCCTGGACCTACGGGCTGGACGGCGCCCTGCTGGGCGCGCCCCATATGGACAAAGCGGCGCTGGGCGCCATCGCCCTTCCGCCCCTGGCCCTGGAGACATGGCAGGGCCTGGTCTTCGTCAATCTCGATGCCGCCGCGCCGCCGCTGGCCCCGGCCCTGGCCGCTCTGGAGGCGCGCATCGCGCCCCTGGCGCTGGAACGCCAGCAGACGGTGCTGTGCGAAGACCTGGAGATGGCCTGCAACTGGAAGCTGCTGGTGGAGAATTTCTGCGAAAGCTACCATGTCTTCAGCGTCCACAAGGCGACGCTGGAAGAGACCACGCCCACCGCCAGCATCGAGAACCGCGCCGGCGGCGCCGCCTTCAACCATCACATCATGCGAACCGGCGATGCCTTCAGCCTGGCCGCCGGGCGCCGGCTGGGCCTGGACCGGGAGCGGGCCAGCGAAGACCACCTGATCTGTATCTATCCGGCGCTGGCCCTCAACATCGTGGGCGGCAGCGCGCTGTGGCTTTCCGTCATGCCCGCAGGCCCCGCCGCCCTGAAGGCGCGCATGTGGCAAACCCTGCTGCCCGACGCCGACGGCCATATCGACGACCAGGCCATCCGCGAGGCGGGCGCGGCGGTCCACGCCTTCATGGCCGAAGACCGGAAGGTGATCGAGGCCGTGCAGAAGGGGCTGGCAGCCGGGGCCGGCAACCGGGCGCCGCTGCACCCCTGGGAGGACACCAATTGGCAGTTTTCCCGCTATCTGCTGCGGCAACTGGGCATCGCCGCCCCCGATGTGCCGGCCATGGCGGGCGGGCGACGCAAGCCGGCAGACCGCACCCGCTGACGCGCCACAGCCGGCGCGCATCGCAAAGCGAGGTGGCGGAGCCGATGGGGGTGGCGGCCAGGGGGTTGACAATACATGACCCATTGGGCTATCTACCATTTGTGGCGACGATGCCCGACCGCACAGGGTGCACCGTCACAGCCGCATATGGGCCATGACCACAAGGAAGGAGACAACCGCCGAGCGTAGCGTGACCTGGCCAAGATGTTCGTGCATTGAGACAAAACAAACCTGCATAAGGGATACAGAGACATGAATAAGGACCATGACGAAACGAGACAGACGGTGGCGGAGACACCAACCTTTTCCCGGCAAGCCGACAAACTGTTCAACGAGGACGAAAAACGAGACCTGATCGATTTCCTGGCACAGAACCCATTGGCAGGTGACGTGATTCCGGGCACGGGCGGCGTTCGAAAACTGCGCTTCGAGCTTACCGGGCACGGCAAACGCGGGGGCGCAAGGATCGTCTATTGCTATCTGGACGAGGCGATGCCGATCTATGCGCTGCTCGCCTATGGGAAGGCTGCCAGGACAGATATGACGGCAACGGAAAAGCGCATGGCGAGAACCCTTGTGTCCGCCTTGAAAGCCATGCGAAAGGGGAGAAAATGAGCACCTTCGGCAATGACCTGATCCAGTCTCTCAAGGAGGCCGTCGCCCACGCCAAGGGCGAAGGTCCGGCCGTTCTTCATACGCCTGCGGCGCCCCGCGAGATCCGCAAACGGGCAAAGCTCACCCAGGCACAGATGGCGCCGCTGCTGGGCATGAGCCTTTCCGGCTACAGGAAATGGGAGCAAGGGGTGCGGCGGGTCAGCGGGCCAGCCGCGACCCTGCTGCGCGTCATCGAAAAAGAACCGGAGGCCGTCAAGCGCGCCCTGCTGGCCTCTGGCCAGGCGTGACCCGGCCCGCCTGACCGCGCACAGCCCCGCCGCCATGGACGGCGATGGGTTGGGGCGCTACACATTCCGCCTTCGCTAGGGCCTGCCGCCATGCCTGCCACCCTGCGCCCCGGCCCGCTGCTGCTGTGCATCCTCGATGGCTGGGGGCTGGCGCCGGCGGGGCCGGACAACGCCATCGCCGCCGCCCGCGCGCCGGTGTGGCGCCGCTTGGCGCAAGGCCCGGCCGTCACCCGCATTCAGACCTGCGGCGAGGCGGTGGGCCTGCCCTGCGGCCAGATGGGCAACTCCGAGGTGGGCCATCTGACCATCGGCGCCGGGCGCATCGTGGCCCAGGATCTGCCGCGCATCGACCGCGCCGTGGCCGATGGCAGCCTGGCCGCCCACCCCCGCCTGGCCGCCTTTGCAGCGGCGTTGAAGGCCAGCGGTGGGCGCTGTCACCTGATGGGCCTGCTGTCGCCGGGTGGCGTCCACAGCCATCAGCGCCACATGGCGGCGCTGGCCGCCATCCTGGCCGGCGCGGGCGTCGAGGTGCTGGTTCACGCCTTCCTGGACGGGCGCGACACGCCGCCCGCCAGCGCCGGCGGCTATCTGGCCCGCTTTGCCGCCGAGGCGCCGCAGGCCCGAATGGCCACCCTGGCCGGGCGCTATTTCGCCATGGACCGCGACCGCCGCTGGCCGCGCATCGAACGGGCCTGGCGGGCCATGGTGGCGGGCGAGGGCGAAGGCGCGGACGATGCCGCCGCCGCGCTGGCGCGCGCCTGCCGCAACGGCACGGGCGACGAGTTCGTCCCGCCCACCGTCATCGCCGGCTATGGCGGCATGAGGCCGGGCGACGGGCTGCTGATGGCGAATTTCCGCGCCGACCGGGCGCGCCAGCTGCTGGCCGCCCTGCTGGACGGCGCCTTCACCGCCTTCCCACGCCCGCCCGTGCCCGCCTTCGCCGCCGTCCTGGGCATGGTGTCCTACGGCGCCGCGCTGGACCCTTTGCTGCCGGCGCTGTTCCCGCCCCACCATGTGGAGCGCAGCCTGGGGGCGCTGGCGGCCGGGGCCGGCCTGCGCCAGCTGCGCATCGCCGAGACCGAGAAATACGCCCATGTCACCTATTTCTTCAACGGCGGGCGCGAGCGCGTCTTCGACCGCGAGGAACGCATCCTGGTGCCCTCGCCGCAGGTCGCCACCTATGATCTGAAGCCGGAGATGGCGGCCGCAGAGGTGACGGACGCGCTGGTGGCGGCGATAAGGCAGCGGCGCTTCGATCTGGCGGTCTGCAACCTCGCCAACCCCGACATGGTGGGCCATACCGGCGTCTTTGCGGCGGCGGTGCAGGCGGTGGAAACGATAGACCGCTGCCTGGGGCGGCTGGCCGCTGCGGTGGCCGATGCTGGCGGGCGCATGGTGGTGACCGCCGATCACGGCAATATCGAGACCATGCGCGATCCCCGGACCGGCACCGCCCACACCGCCCACACCACCAATCCGGTGCCGCTGGTGCTGGCCGGCGGGGAGGCGCCCTGGCGCCTGCGCCCGGGCGGGCTGGCGGATATCGCCCCCACCCTGCTGGAACTGCTGGGCCTGCCGCAACCCGCCGAGATGAGCGGGCGTTCCCTGCTGTGCCGCCCGCGCCCGTGAGCCGGAAGGCGCGATGGCCCGCGGATGGCGGGCGGTTGATTGCCGATGGCCGGCGGCGATAGCATCCGCCATCGGCGGCAGCGACCGGCAACAGCGGGATGGACGGCGGATGAAACCAACGATTGCGGCCCTGGCGGTGGCCCTGGCCCTGGCGGCCGGCAGCACGCTGCGGGCGGAGGATGCCGGCAGCATCACCTATCGCCAGCTCGACCTGTTCGGCGACGTGCTGGAACGGGTGCGCGCCTCCTATGTCGAAGAGGTCAGCGACAAGGAGCTGATCGAGGCCGCCATCCAGGGCATGCTGTCCTCCCTGGACCCCCATTCCGGCTATCTCTCGCCGGAGAGCTTCGACGAAATGCAGGTGCAGACGCGCGGCGCGTTCGGCGGCCTGGGCATCGAGGTCACCATGGAGGACGGCTTCGTCAAGGTGGTCTCGCCCATCGACGACACGCCGGCCGCCAGGGCCGGCATCGAGGCGGGCGATTTCGTCACCCATCTCGACGGCGAATCCATCCTGGGGCTGACCCTGAGCGAGGCGGTGGAGCGGATGCGCGGCGAGGTGGGCACCGACATCGTGCTGACCATCGTGCGCGAAGGCGCCGACGAACCGCTGGAGATCGCCGTCACCCGCGATGTCATCACCATCCGCTCGGTCCGCTGGCGCATGGAGAACGAGGTCGGCTATCTGCGCGTCACCCAGTTCACCGAACAGACCGAAGAGGGCATGATCGAGGCGCTGGAAGGCATGGCGGCCGCGGCCGGCGGCGCCCTGCAGGGCGTGGTGGTCGATCTGCGCAACAATCCCGGCGGCCTGCTGGACCAGGCGGTCGCCGCCGCCGACATCTTTCTGGAGCGGGGCGAGATCGTCTCCACCCGCGGGCGCCACGAGGACAACGACAAGCGTTTCAACGCCCGGCCCGGCGATCTGGCGGGCGGCGTGCCCATCGTGGTGCTGATCAATGGCGGCTCGGCCTCGGCCTCCGAGATCGTCGCCGGCGCGCTGCAAGACCACCGCCGCGCCGTGGTGATGGGCACCCGCTCTTTCGGCAAGGGCTCGGTGCAAACCGTCGTCCCGCTGCCCGGCCATGGCGCCATGCGCCTGACCACGGCGCGCTATTACACACCGGCGGGCGTTTCCATCCAGGCCGCCGGCATCCAGCCCGACATCGTGGTGGAGCAGGGAAGGGTGGCGGGGCCGGACCGGGGCCGGTCCACCAGCGAGGCGGACCTGCGCAACAGCCTGGAAGGCGAGGAAACGGAGACGGAAGCGGCGCAGCGCAGCGACGAAGCCCTGGCCGACTATCAGCTCGCCCGCGCGCTGGACCTGCTGGAAGGCATGGCGCTGTTGCAGACCCTGGCGGCCGCAGCGGGCGAGTGAGCGCGCCATCCCGCCGGGACGAGGCGCCGCGCTATCGCCAAGGCGTCGGCATCGTCCTCGTCAACGCCCGCAAGCTGGTCTTCGTCGCGCGGCGCATCGACACGAAACAGGCCTGGCAGATGCCCCAGGGCGGCATCGACGCCGGCGAGGCGCCGCAGGCGGCGGCGCGGCGCGAGCTGGAAGAGGAGACCGGCGTTGTCAGCGCCACCGTGATGGCGCAAACGCCATCCTGGCTGAGCTACGACCTGCCGGCCCATCTCGCCGCCAGGCGCTGGCAGGGGCGCTATCGCGGCCAGCGCCAGCTGTGGTTTGCCATGCGTTTCGACGGCAGCGACGACGAGATCGACCTTGGCCGCGGCCGCCATCCCGAGTTCGACGCCTGGCGCTGGGCTGCGCCCGCTGCCGTGATGGCGGGGGCGGTTGACTTCAAGCGCGACCTTTACCGCCAGGTGTTGCGGCAGTTCGCCGCCCTGCTGGCCTGAACCCTGCGCCCTAGAAGGCCGGGGCGTGGCGCACCAGGCGATGGCGGCGCCAGTCGAACAGGCGCCAGACCAGGCGGGCGAGCCAGCTGCCCAGGCGGCCGTTGGGCTTCAGCCCCACCGCCTTCATGGCCATATTGGCCGCCAGGCGGATGTGATCGGGGCGATAGCGGGTCAGCGCCCGGCTGCCATAGGCGGCGGCGCAGGCGCGGCGGTCGTAGGGGCCGGCGATGGCGTTGGCGACATAATAGGCGAAGGCGAGCTCGTCGTCCTCGCCCTCGGCCATGCGGGCCAGCGCCACCTTCAGCCGCGCCAGCAAGCCGGGGCGTTCCGCCGCCCGGTAGCGTTTCATGTGGTGGTAGAACAGCCGGTAGTGGCGGAACTCGTCGGCGGCGATGCGTTTGCAGATCTGCTTCAGCACCGGCTCGGCGGTGGAATCGGCCAGGGCGGAATAATAGGAGGAGGTGCCGATTTCGACCACGCAGCGGGCGATCAGCTCGCCACAGCGCGAGCCGCGCACCGAGGCGGCGCGTTCCAGATCGACCTGGCGGTAGCCCTGGTTGAAGCGCCGCAGCGCCGCCTGGAAATCCCACCCCGGCGAGGCCAGGGTGGCCCAGCGGGCCAGCGCCTCGCCGTGCTGCACCTCCTCTTCGGCCCAGCGCCCGGCCGCGGCCACGAACGCGTCGTCGCCGGCGAAGACGTTGGCCAGATAGCGGCCATAGACATCGCCGTTGCGTTCCACCAGCGCCGCCGCCTTGACGATTCGCACCGTGTCGGCGTCGGTTCTGGCGGCGTCGAAGGCGCCCCAGTCGATATCGTCGAGCGTCCAGTGGCCCATGCCGCGGCGCCGGCCTGCCTCCCTGCCGACCGTTCCCTCTTCATCTAGCGCAAGCGCCGCGCGATCTCAAGAGCGTGTCCCGACGCAGCACGGGGGCGTGCTGGACTCTGAACATACGCAGCACGGGGGCGTGCTGCTGTGACGGCTAGAGGCGGAAGCGTTCGCCCAGATAGAACTGGCGCACGCCTTCATGGGCCACGATCTCGGCGGGCGGGCCCTCCACCAGCACCCGGCCTTCGTGCAGGATATAGACGCGATCGACGACATCCAGGGTTTCGCGGACATTGTGATCGGTGATCAGCACGCCGATGCCGCGATCCTTGAGATGGGCCACCAGATCGCGGATATCGGCCACCGCGATGGGATCGATGCCGGCCAGGGGTTCGTCCAGCAGCATGAAGGCGGGCTTCGAGGCCAGCGCGCGGGCGATTTCCACGCGCCGGCGCTCGCCCCCGGAGAGCGCCAGGGCCGGGGCGCGGCGCAGATGGGAGATGGAAAACTCGGCCAGCAGCTCGTCCAGCACGGCTTCGCGTCGGTCGCGGTCGTCTTCGGCCACCTCCAGCACGGCGCGGATGTTGGCCTCTACGGTGAGGCCGCGGAAGATCGACGCCTCCTGCGGCAGATAGCCTATGCCCAGCCGGGCGCGGCGATACATGGGCAGCGCGGTGATGTCGTCGCCGTCGAGGCGGATGGTGCCGGCATCGGCGGCGATCAGCCCGGTGACGAGATAGAAGCAGGTGGTTTTGCCGGCGCCGTTGGGGCCCAGCAGGCCGACCGCCTCGCCCCGCCGAAGGGCGAGCGAGACATCGCGCAGCACCGGGCGGCGGCGGAAGCTTTTGGAGAGATTGTGGGCGGCCAGCCCGACATTGTCGGCCACCAGCCTGGGGGGTATCGCTGCCATTCTGCGCGCCGCCTTCAGGGCTGGTCCTGCTCGTCGCCTTCGAACAGCACGTTAACCCGCCCGCCCTCGCCCGTCACCCGGCTTTCTCCGGTGGCCAGATTCATGGTGGCGCGCGCGCCGGTGAGCACCGCATCGGCATTGGTGAGGACGACCTGGCCGGTCAGCGTGACGATGCCCGCATCCACATCGTAGCTGCCGGCATCGCCCTGGGCCGTTTCGCTGGGCGTGACCAGGAAGATATCGCCCATGGCCTCGATCAGGCGGATGGAACCCCGATCGCCGCCCTGGGACCGGTCCCGGTAGTGGACCACCAGCTTGTCGGCCCGCAGCGCAAACTCGCCCTGCCTGGCATCGACCGCGCCCAGGAAGGTGGCCCGCCGTTGCGATTGTTCGACCTCCATGGCGTCGGCGGAGATGGCGATGGGCAGGCTGCTGTCGTGGCCGCTTTCGTCCAGCAGCGGGTTGTTCTGGGCCGATGCCGCCGTGGCCAGCAGCAGCACCGCCCAGATCGCCCCCCAGGCTGCCCATGGCGCGCGCCGCCCTCCCGTCATGGCTGGCCACCGGGGAGCAGGGTGAGATGGACGCGGCCGTCGAAGGCCAGACGGTCGCCGCCGTCGGCGATGAGGAAGCCCTGGGCCTGGATCTGGCCGGCCGGCCCCTCGCCCTGCACCGGCAGGCTGCCGCGGGCCGTGCCCGTTGCCAGATCGACCGTCGCCCGTTCGCTGTAGAGGCGGTAGCCGTCGTCGGTGACGAGGGTGACATGCGATTCCATCGCCAGAGTGTGGGCGGTGCGATTCCAGACGCCGCGTTCGGAGCTGACGGTGGCCAGGGCGCCGTTTTCCAGCCGCATGGCGCCTTTCAGCCCCTCCAGATGGACGATGGCGCCGCCTTCCTCCTGCCAGGCGGCGGCGGCCGTCACCGTGTAGGGGTGGCCATGATCGTCGGTGCCCAGGAAGCGAGCGTTCGACATGGTGGGGCGGCCTTCCTCCAGCGCTATCTCCCCCCCGATGCCGGCCCCGTTCTGGGTGCCTTCGCCGTTCAGCGACGGCCAGACGATGATCGTGGCAGCCAGCAGCAGGGCGCTGGCCGGCAACAGCAGCCGCATGAGACCGACGAAGCGGCTGTAGCGCCAACCGGCGCGCCGGTGGCGGGGCCGGGCGGCGATGCCCGCACCTACCTTTTCCGTCGTCGCCATCTTCGCCATCTTCGTTCTGGGGGCCGTCAATGGGCGAAGATGTCGGGGTCGCCCCAGCCCAGCAGGTCCAGTTCTGCCCGGTGGGGAAGGAAGGCGAACAGGGCGGCCGCCAGCGCGCTGCGGCCCTCGCGCGCCAGCCGCCGGTCGAGCTCCTCCCTCAAGAGGTGTAGATGGAGGACATCGGAGGCTGCGTAGTTCAGCTGTTCGTTGGTGAGCTCCGCCGCGCCCCAGTCGCTGCTTTGCTGCTGCTTCGAGATGTCGACCCCCAGCAGCTCTTTGCAGAGATCCTTCAGCCCGTGCTTTTCCGTGAAGGTGCGGACCAGCCGGGATGCGATCTTGGTGCAATAGGCTGGGGCCGCGACGATGCCGAGATGGTGGCGCAGGGCGGCGAGATCGAAGCGGGCGAAGTGGAAGATTTTGAGGATATCGGCGTTCTCGAGCAACGCCGCCAGATTGGGGGCCTGCACCTGGCCGCGCGCGATCTGCACCATATGGGCGTTGCCGTCGCCGGAGGAAAGCTGCACCAGGCAGAGCCGGTCCCGGGCCGGATTGAGGCCCATGGCCTCGCAATCCACCGCGACGGTGGCGCCGAGGTCCAGATCGTCGGGCAGGTCGCCGCGATAGAGGAGGTTGGCCATGCTAACCGCCGGCTAACGGGTGCCGCGCCGGGGGCTGGCGCCGCGGAGCATGCCAGACCCCGGCGGAAACGGTGCCCCCGGAAACGGTGCCCAGGAGAAGACTCGAACTTCCACGGGATTTCTCCCACAGGTACCTGAAACCTGCGCGTCTACCAATTCCGCCACCTGGGCCCATCGCCCCATCTATGGCCGCAGCCCTGGCCTGTCAAGCCGTTCCGGGGCATGGCGGCGCCTCGGGCCAGCGCCAGCAGATCGTCGAAGCAGGGCGAAGCCGGGGGCGCAGGCTGGAAGCGGGCGGCCTTTTGGCGCAACATGGCGCCCCGCGACATCGATGAGGAAGGCGCGGAGATGGTGGACCGTCAGCCCTGGTCGGTGCGTGGCGTCGCCGGGGAAGCGCGGGCGGCGGCGGCGCGGGCGGCGCGCAAACGACGCATAACGATCGGCGCATGGGTGACGCAGGCGGTGCTGGACGCCGCCCGTCGCGACCTTGCGGGCCAGGTGACGCCGCCGGCACAGGAGGCGGCGCGGGAGGACGGGGGCGACGCGGTGCTGGCACGGCGCATCGACCGCAGCGAGGCCGTGCAGGCCGCGCGCATGGAACGGCTGACCGCCGCCATCTATGGCGTGATGCAGGCGGTGGAGAAGAATGGCAGCGCCGACGACCGCCAGCTCGGCGCACTGGCCCGCGAACAGGCGCGGCTGGCGGAGCGGGTGGCGGCCATGGCGGCGGGCGAAGAACGCCGCCGCCGCGAGACCGGCGCCCTGATCGGCCATCTTGCCGCGGCGCTGGCCCTGCTGGCGGCCAGGATCGATGCGGCGGCCGGGCGGGGGCACGGGGCGGCGCCCGCCGCCGTTCAGGGATCGCGGGAGAGCCCTTCCGCCTCCAGCCGCTCCAGATAGGATTGCCAGAGCGCCTCGCGCCCTGTGCCCAGCCGGTGGAGGTAATTCCAGGAGAAGATGCCGCTGTCGTGCAGATCGTCGAAGACGATGCGCAGAGCGTAATTGCCCACAGGCTCGACCTTCACGATGCCGACATGGCGCCGCCCGGCGACGGTTTTCCGGCCCTGGCCGCCATGGCCCTGAACCTCTGCCGAAGGGCTTTCGACGCGCAGAAGCTCTGCCGGCAGTGCGAAGCTGCTGCCATCGTCGAAATCGATCTCCAGCAGCTTTTCCGCCGTCTTCAGGCGAATTTCGAGGGGCCAGCGCGCGCTGGGGCGGGCGTTCACGCCTCCTCCTCGTCGAGCTTGCGCGCCTCGTCCGGCAGCATGATCGGGATGCCGTCGCGGATCGGATAGGCGAGGCCGGCCTGTTCGCTGATCAGCTCCTGGCGGGCGCGGTCATAGACCAGCGGCCCCCTGGTCAGCGGGCAGACCAGAATTTCCAGCAGCCTGGGATCGACCGCCGCCTTGTCGTCCTGTGTCACCGCGCTTGCCTCCGCCTGCCCTATTGGCGCACGCTGTCGTCTTCGTCACCCTCGCTCGCCATGCGCAGCAGGGCCATCAGCGTTGTGGCCAGCGCCACGCCGTCGGGCGCCTCCAGCAGGGCCTGGCGTTCCGGCGGGCGGAACGGGCAGACCATGGCCAGCGCCGTCACCAGGCTGTCGTCGTCGACCTTTTCGATCGCCTCCCAATTGGCGTCGATCCGCTTTTTGCGGAAGAAGGCCCTGAGATAGGCCAGCAGCGTCTTGCGGTCGATGGCCCCGGCACCGGCCGCCGTTTCGAGATCGCCGGCGAAGGGGGCGAAATCCGGCTCCACCAAGCGGTAGCCGCCCGTCGCACATGCCAGTTCGCGGGCCAGGCGGAAGCGGGCGATGCCGGTCAGCGTTATCAGCCAGCGCCCGTCGTCGGTCTCCGTGAGCTGGGTCATGCGCCCGGCACAGCCGATCCGGTAGCAATGGGCGCGCCCGACATCTTCGGCCTCCCGGTCGGGCTGGATCATGCCGATCAGACGCTCGCCCCGCAGGGCGTCCTCCACCATGGCGACATAGCGCGGCTCGAAGATGTTGAGCGGCAGCGTGCCGCGTGGAAGAAGCAGCACGCCCGGCAGGGGGAAGATGGGCAGCACCGGCGGCAGATCGACGATGCTGCGGTAATAGGGCAGGCCGGTCATCGCCATCGCCCGTCGGTGCTTCCCGCCCGCGCCGGCGCGCCGTTCAACGAAACCAGGCCGACGACAGCTTGCGGCGGCCTTCCAGGGTGGCCTGGTCGGCAGGCCCCCAGGCTTCGAAAAATGCCAGCAACTGCTTGCGCGCGGCCTGGTCGTTCCAATCGCGCTGCGCGACCACGATGGCGATCAGCTGGTCCACCGCTGCGCTGCGGCGGTCGCAGGCGGCATAGGCGCGGGCAAGCTCCAGACGGGCGGCGAAGTCGTTGCCAGCGGCCGCCACCTTCGCTTCCAGACCGGCGAGATCGTCTGGGGCATCCGCCAGCAACGCCAGCTGCGCCTTGACACCCTGGATTTTCTCGTCGGCCAGCAGCGCCTCGTCCAGAGTCGCCAGCAAGGCGCCGGCGTCGTCGGCCCGGCCCAGGCCGATCAGGGCGCGGCAACGCCCGGCGATGGCATCGATATGGCCGGGGTCGTGGGCCAGGATACGCTCGAAAAGGGCGGCCGCTTGGTCCAGGGCGCCCTGGTCCAGCAGCTGTTGCGCCTGCTCCAGTGCCTGTTCCAGCGGGTCCGGCCCGGCGGGGCCCGCCAGCCTTGCGAGGAAGGCCTCAATCTGACTTGCCGGCTGGGCGCCGACGAAACCGTCCACCGGCTGGCCCTTGGCAAAGGCAAACACCGCCGGGATCGATTGCACCCGCAGCATCTGCGCGATCTGCGGCTCGGCGTCGATATTGACCTTGACCAGCTTTACCTTGCCCTTGAGGGCGGCGACGGCCTTTTCCAGCGCTGGCGCCAGCTGCTTGCAGGGGCCGCACCAGGGCGCCCACAGATCGACCACCACCGGCCGGGTCATCGATTCCTGCAGCACCTCGGCCTGGAAGGTGGCGGCCGTGACCTCCACCGCCGCCACTGCCGGCCCCGCGCCTTCGCCGCCTTCCCCGATGATCATCGCCACCGCCCTTCCGCTGCGCGCCCGATATTTGCGAACGCCTTTCCCTGGGGCACCCTAGATGGCGGATCGCAGGGCGGAACGCAAGCGCCCGCCCGCCTCAGGCGGCATCCACATTCACGACCGCCGGGCGGTGACCGCAGGAGCGGATGAAGTGCATCAGCGCATCGGGGGCGAGTGCCACCGTGGCATCGTTGGTGAGCGGGTGGTAGTTCACCAGCGATGCAGCCATCATGATCTCGTCCAGAACCACGCGGACACGGCAGCCGCCGTCGTTGACCAGCGCGAAGGGCGTCACCGCCCCGGGTTGAACGCCCAGCGCCTCCATCAGCAGTTCGGGCCGGGCGAAGCTCAGCCGTGCGGCGCCGATCCGCCGGTCCAGCTGTTTCAAGGCGATGGGCGCGTCGTCCCGCGCCACCACCAGCCACAGCGCGCCCTTCCTGTCCTTCAGAAAGAGGTTCTTGCAATGGCAGCCGGGCAGATGGCCGCAATGGCGCCTGGCCTCTTCTACCGTGAAGACTGGGGCATGGCGGTGGAGCGTCCATGCGATGGCGAGCGCGTCCAGCCGGGCCAGAAGCTGCTGCGGGCCGGCGGGCATGGTGGGCGGTCAGCGCACCCAGATCGAGACGTTGTTCAGATAATCGCGCGTGCCGCGATCGAGCGGGTAGAAGAGCAGCCCGCTGCGGCCGAACCAGCGGTCGTAGATCTCCTCGTAGCGGCCGCTGAAGACGTCCACCTCGGCGAACATGTCCACCAGGGTGCGGTTCACCAGGTCGCGCCAGGGGCTGTCGTTCTGGGGCAGCACGCAGGCCAGCTTTTCTGCCGCCAGGAAGCGGGTCCGGGGCAGCAGCACGACGCTGCGCGGCAGCCCGATACGCTCGGCCTGGCCCAGCAGCACGACGCCGACATTGGCGACGCCATGCACCTCGTCGGCAGCCATGGCGCGGAGTGCCGTGCCCATGTCGGGATAGAGCCGCACATCGACGGTGGGCAGCTGGTCCCTCACCACCTTCTCGGTGGTGGTGCCCTTCACCACGCCGATATTCAGCCCGGCGATGTCGGCGATGCGGCTGGCGTGCTCGCGATAGACCATGACGCGGGTGCCGTCGCGGAAGAACGGCAGGGAGAAATCCACCAGCTGTTCGCGCTCCCATGTCGGCGTGGTGATGCCGCACACGATGTCGAGCTCGCCGGCGGCGACGCGCAGCAGGCGGTCGGCCGGTGTGATGGCCGTGATTTCGAGGCGGATATCGCGGCCCAGCGACCGTTCCGCCGCCGCGCGGATCTCTTCCAGCAGATCGACGGAAAAGCCCACGAACACGCCGGGCGTCGTTTCGTAGGCAAAGGGCGTGGCATTGGCCCTGGTGCCCGCGCGCAGCACGCCATCCTGCGCCACCCTGTCCAGCACGCTTTCGGTCCCGGCGGCAGCCACCGCCGGGATGGCGAGGGCCAGCACCGCCGCCACCCGGGCGAGGCGCCGCGCAAGCGCCCTTGCGCACCGGCGCAGGGCAGCGGGCAGCGGCCCCCCCGTCGCAGCCGCGCATAATGGGATGCGGGCCGGGGGGATGCGGGTCAGGCCCGTGAAGCAGGTTGACGTATGCATGATAACCTAGCCATGATGTCCATAGATGCTGCCCGAGGCCGGGGTCAAGCCGCAAGCGGAGAGGAATGTGTATAGCGCACCGGCGCAAACGCTCAGGTGGCAAGGTATCGCGCAGGGCTTCGAAGGGGGCGCGGTGCCGCTTTTTCCAAGGGGGGTCATGCCCATCTCCAGCAGCGCCGCCGGCTTGGCCGCGCCAACACAGCGTGCGGATGTGCCGGACATGTCCGGCAGCTACGACCGCTATATCGCGTCCGGCCTCTACGACCGGCGCTATCCGCGGCCCAACCGGCGCACCCTGCGCCGTGCGCTGGGTCATCTGCCGGATGGCGGCCGTTTCCTGGATTTCGGCGCCGGCACCGGGCGCTACACCCTGCCGCTGCTGCAGCGGCCAGGCACCAGCGGCGTCGCCTGCGACATCTGCCCCACCGCCCGCGCGGCGCTGGGCGAGAGGTTGCAAGGATTCGTGGAGGACGGGCGGCTGACCGTCCACGACGCCGATATGGCCGCCCTCGCCGCCGCCTGTGCCGGGACATTCGATCTGGCGCTGATGGCCTTCGGCGTGCTGGGCCATGTCGCCGGCGAGGCGGCCAGGCGCGAACTGCTGGGCTTCGTGCATACCGCGCTGAAGCCGGGCGGCAGCCTGATCCTCAGCCTGCCGAATGTGGCGCGGCGCTTCCGGGCCGAACAGCGCGCCGCCGAACGCGGGCCGCAAAGCGGGCTGGAGCCGGGCGATGTCCTCTATACTCGCGGCGACGGCACCATCCCCATGTTCTACCACCTCTACACCCACCGCGAGCTGCGGCAGACGCTGGAAGCGGCGGCCTTCCGCATCGAGAGCGTCGAAGCCGAAAGCCTGCTGGCGGAGGAAACGGTGGTCGCCAGGCCACTGCTGGGCCGGCTGGACGATCTCGCCTGCCACATCCTGCCGCCGGCCTGGGGCTACGGCTTCCTGGTCGCCGCCCGCCCGCTGGTCCGGCCCGGGACATGACGCGCATGAACGGCAAGCACCTCCCCTGGGGCGCCGCCCTGCTGGCCGCCATCCTGGCCTGCTGGGGTGGCCCGGCCGCCGCCGACCGACTGGACGACATCTATGAACGCGGTCGTCTCGTCGTCGGCGTCAAGGCGGATTACCAGCCCTTCGGCTTCCTCGATTCCGCAGGCGCGCTGGTGGGCTACGATGTCGATGTCGCCCGCGCCTTCGCCGAAGGGCTGGAGGTGGAATTGCAATTAGTGCCGGTGACCAGCGCCAACCGCATGCAGAAGCTGCAGCGCGGCGAGATCGACATCATCGCCGCCACCATGGGCGATACCCGCAGCCGCCGCGAACTGGTCCATATGGTGGAACCGCAATACTACGGCGACGGCGGCAACGTGCTGATGCGGACCGATTCCGGCATCGCCGACTGGGCGGATCTGCGCGGGCGTCCGCTCTGCACCATCCAGGGCGCCCTCTGGGACCGACTCGCCCGCGAACGGCTGCTGGCCGACCCGGTCGCCCTCAACAATCCGCGCGACGCCGCCCAGGCCCTGCGCAACGGCCACTGCATCGGCTGGCTCTACGACGAGGTCCAGCTGCGGACCGAGCTGCGCAGCGGCGAGTGGGACGGCTACGATCTGTGGCTGCCGACCCAATTCCTGCTGCCCTGGGCCGTCGCCATCGCCAAAGAGGAGGAAGGCGGCCGCCTCGACCGGGCGCTGGGCGACATGCTGGCCGAATGGCACCGCGACGGCTTTCTCCAGACGCTGGAGGAAAGGTGGTCGCTGCCGCCCTCGCCCTATCTGAAACGCGCCCGCGAAACCTGGCAGCGCCAGGACGAGACGGGCGCGGCCATGTGCCAGCGCGACCAGGCCGGACAATGGCCGCTGGAATGTCGCGAGGTGACGCTTATCACCGGCGGCCAGATCGGCGGCATCTCGGGCATGTCGCTGGCGTTGATGGAGGCCACCGGCCTCGATGTCAGCATCCTTTACGACCCGCTGGACCGCGACATTTTCCTGGAAGGTCTGGCGCTCACGGTGGCGCTTTCGGTCATCACGGTGCTGGCCAGCATCGTCCTGGGCGTGACCTTCGGCTGGCTCATGCACCGACGGGTGATCGTGATCGCGCCCCTGCTATGGGCGCTGGTGGTGGGCTTGCGCATGACGCCGCCGCTGCTGCAGCTCTATGTCGTCTTCTTCGGCCTGGGCGGCGTCGTCCTGGCGTTGGGCTTCACGCTGGACGCCTTCACGGTCGCCGCCGTGGTGTTGTCGCTCTATGCCGCCGCCAGCAATGCCGCCGCCTTTGCCGGTGCCGCCGATGTCGCCGCCGGCCGGGACCGGCTGCGTTTCAATCTGGCCGATCTGCGACGCGGCATGGCGCTGTGCTACGCTGCGGTGATGGGCAACTCGGTCAATATCGTCAAGGCGACCGGGATGGCCAGCACCCTGGCCCTGCCCGAACTGGTGCATGCCAGCACGGTGATCGTCACCGAAAAGGGCAACGATGGCGTGATGATGAACCTGCTGCTGCTGTGCTATTTCGTGCTGGTGATCGCCACCGCCCGCATCTTCCGCCGGCTGGAGCGGGGCGCCCGCACGCCATGACCTCCCGCGACATCGCAGATGCGCTGATCGCCTGGACCCCCTATCTGGCGGTGGGCTTCGGCTGGAACATGATCGTCTCTCTGGCGGCGATGGCGATCGGCACGGCAACGGGCGTGCTGCTGGCGGTGTTGCGCAACGGTTCCGGGCGGGCGGCGGTGGGCAGCGGCAGCACGCTGACGGTCATAGCCAACAGCGCGCCCACCTTCGTCATGCTGTTCTACCTCGCCTACGCCATCCCGGAGAGCTTCCAGCTGTTCGGCCTGACGGTGGGGGTGCCGGCCTGGCTGAAAGCTGCGCTGGCCCTGGGCATCGCGGTGGCGGGCTATGTCTCCGACAACGCGCTCGCCGCCCTGCGTCATCTACGCCGCGGCAAAGTGGCCGAAGCGCTGCTCTTCCTGCCCGCCTGGACCAACTATTTTCTCATCATCGTCATGGCCTCCAGCACCGCTTCGGTGATCGGCGTGCCAGAGCTGGTCTATCGTTCGGAGACGGTGATCGGCGCCCTCGACAGGACAGAGGTCGCCTTCTGGGTCTATCTCTACGCCATGTGCTGGTTCCTCGCCTTCAGCGGCATCGCCACCTGGCTCATGCGGTTGCTGCGCAGCTATCTGGCGATGCGGGGCGGCGGTGCCCCCTCCCAGGGCTAAGGCCCGCGGCGCGATGGCGGCAGGCGTCCGGCGGGCAGGGCCGGAGGGTGGGTCGTGAGCCTCTCGCAACGCCTCGTTCTCATCGTCTCGGCATCGATCGGCGTGGCGATCGTCGGCGCGTCGGTGGCCATGGGGCTTCTGGGGCGGGCGGCGCTGATCGATCAGGCGGAAACCCAGGCGCAGTTGCTGGCCGGCCTGATCGCCGCCGAGGCCAACCGCTCCGGCCTGCTGGCCGACGAGATCGACCGGGCGGTGGTCCATGAGTTGGAAACCCAGGCCATCGCCATCGCCCATCTGGCGGAGGCCTTCGTCGGCGATCCGGACATGCTGGCCGCCCATCTGGGCGAGATCACCGCCAAGGGCACCATCGACGACATCTGGCTGCTGGACGACCAGGGCGAGCCGATCCTGCGCATCATCGGCGGCATCGGCGGCGGCGGCGAGAGCACCGCCCAGGCCGGCTTCGACGACCGCGAGCTGGAGGTTCTGCTCTCCGGGCGCCGGTTCTCCGTCGATCTGCGCTCGATGCCGCCGGGTGAGTGGGAGCGGCCGCTGCGCTATGTCGGCGTGCCCACCGAAGACGGCCGTTTCGTGCTGGCCGGCGGCCTCGAAGACGATATCAAGCCCCTGCTCGACGCCATCGGCCTGACCGGGGCGCTGGATTCGTTCGCTGGCCAGCCCGGCGTCAAGGCGATCTGGGTGCTGGACGATCTGCTCCAGCTCACCGCCGCCGTGGCCGTGGACGCAGTCGGCCGGATCATGAAGGAACCGGCCCTGGTCGAAGCCGACCGGGCCCTGGCCGGGCGCGTGCTGGAAACGGGCGCCACCTCCTTCCTGGGCGAAAGCGCGCTGCATGTGGCGGCACCGATCCTGGACCGCGGCGGCGTCGCCATCGGCGCGGCGGTGATCCACGCCCCCCGCGATCAGCTGGATCTGCTGTTGATCGATCATGTGGTGTTCGGGCTGATCGTCGCCGGCGTCGCCTTTCTGATCGGCTCGCTGATCGCCGTGCTGTCGGCGCGCCACATCGTCCGTCCGGTGATGGCGCTGACTCGGGCCGCCAAGGAGATGGACCAGCGCCGCTTCGAGCCCGCCTCGCTGGACAGGGTCGCCGACCGCCGCGACGAGCTGGGCACGCTGATCCACGTCTTCCAGGCGATGGCGCGCGAAGTGCAGGCCCGCGAAGACCACTTGGAAGGGCTGGTGCGCGAGCGCACGCTGGACCTGGAGCAGAAAAACGAGCAGCTGGAACGGGCCCGGCAGCGCATGGAGGCAGAGCTCGGCATCGCCCATTCGCTCCAGGGCGCGATCCTGCCCAAAACCATGCCCGAACACAGCGCCTATTCGGGCCGCGCGCTGATGACCCCGGCCTGGGAGATGGGCGGCGATTTCTACGATTGCTTCACGCTGCCGGACGGGCGCCTGGGCGTGGTGATCGCCGATGTCGCCGGCAAGGGCGTGCCGGCGGCGTTCTTCATGGCTATCGCCCGCACCGTAACCCGGGCCGCCGCCCACGATCATCTGGCGGCCGGCACCTGCCTGCGCGAGGTCAACGACGCCATCTGCGCACAGAATCCCCATCACCTGTTCGTCACCCTGTTCTACGGCATCCTGGATCCGGCAACGGGAAGGTTCGATTTCGCCAATGCCGGCCACAACGCGCCCTTCCTGATCGGCGCCGACGGGCGCGTCGATCAGCTGCCCATGACCGGCGGCGTGGCCATCGGCGTCGTGCCGGGCCTCGCCTACGACGAAAAGGCGGTCGATCTTTCCGGCGGCGACACGCTCTTCCTCTATACCGACGGCATCTCCGAGGCCATGAACGAAAAGGGCGACATGTTCGAAGAGGCACGGATGGCGGGCGCGCTCGCCAGCGGCTACGACGTGCCGGTGGGCACCGTGATCGACAACGTCACCGTCGCATTGAGCGCCTTCGTCGGCAAAGCCTCCCAGTCGGACGACATCACCTGCATGGTGCTGCGCTATCACGGCCCCGCCGCTTGATCCGGCAGGGCGCAGCGGCCACCATCGGGCCATGCCAGCCCGCCACGCCTCGCAGGAACGCATCCTCTACCTGCTCAAGACTCGCGGGCCGCTCACCACCCGCGCCCTGGCGGCCGAGATCGCCATCACCGCCACCGGCATGCGCCAGCATCTCGCCCGCCTGGCCGCCGCCGGGCTAGTCGCCCATCGCGACCTCAGATCGGGCGTGGGCCGCCCGGCCCGGCACTGGTCGCTGACGGCCAGCGGCGAGGAACGCTTCCCCGACGGCCATGGCGAGCTGACGCTGTTCCTGCTCAAAGGCGTCCGCCAGGTGTTCGGCGCCAAGGGCCTGGGCAAGCTGGTCGCCGCGCGTGGACGCGAACAGGCGGCCCTCTATCGGGAGCGGACCGAGGGCCGGCGCAGCATCGAAAAACGGCTGGCGGCGCTGGCCGAACAGCGCAGCGCCGAAGGCTATATGGCCACATGGGAAAACGTGGGGGAAAAGGCCGGCGACGGCGTCTGGCTGCTGATCGAAAGCCACTGCCCCATCGCCGCCGCCGCCAGGGCCTGCGGCAGCCTCTGCCAGGCCGAGCTGGAGGCGTTCCGCGCCGCCCTGGGCGAGGATGTGGAGGTGGAGCGCAGCGAGCATCTGCTGGACGGCGACCGACGCTGCGCCTACCGCATCGCCCGGCGCGCCCCCGTCACGGAGCGCCGCAACGGCGCCTAGAGTGGCCCGCGCTCAGCCCCGGGCCAGGGCTTCGGCGGCGGCCAGAACCTCTTCGACATGGCCGCCAACGCGCACCTTGCGCCAGACGCGGCGCAAGGTGCCGGCGCCGTCGATCAGAAAGGTGGCGCGCTCGATGCCCATGTAGCGGCGCCCATAGTTCGTCTTTTCCACCCAGACGCCATAGGCCGCGCAGATCGCCCCGTCGCCGTCGCACAGCAGCGGAAAGGGAAGGCCGTGCTTCGCCCGGAAGCTGTCGTGGCGGCGCACGCTGTCCTTCGAGACGCCCACCACCTCCGTGCCACAGGCGGCAAAGCGCGCCATGGCATCGCGAAAGCCGCAGGCTTCCCTGGTGCAGCCCGGCGTGTCGTCCCTGGGGTAGAAATAGAGCACGACTTGGCGCGGGCGCAGCGACGACAGCCGCAGCGTGGCGCCGCCGGCGGCCGGTGCCTCGAAATCGGGGGCGCTGGCGCCCGCTTCGGGTCCGCTCATGGCATCTCCTCGCTCTGCGATTCCGCATCTTGCCCGTGCTCCGCGCTGGCGGCCACCACGATGGCTTCGAAGGCGGCAGCCACCCGGGCCTGCGCCTGCTCCAGGCGGGCGAGCAGGGCCTCGAAATCGTCCATGCCGGCCAGGCGGGCGAACAGGTCGCGCAGCGCCGGGGCCAGCGCATCCGCCCCGCCCGAACGGGCCGTGGTCAGCCTGGCGGCGGTCTGCACATCCTTCATCAGGCGCCCCGCCGCCGCCAGCTCGCCGGCCAGGCCGTCATCGATCAGGCCGGCGGCGGCCAGCCGGTGGAAGGCGTCTTCGGCCCGGCGCGCCAGCACCTGCGGGTGGCGGGGCGCGTGGAGAAGCTGCAAATACTGGGCGATGAAGTCGAGCTCGATCAGCCCGCCGCGGGCGTATTTCACCTCGAAACGGCCGCTGGGCGGGTGTTCGTCGGCGATGCGCCGGCGCATATCGGCCACCGTGGCGGCCAGCGCCGCCCGCGGGCGCGGGGCGGTCAGCACGCCCGCGATGGCCGCCTCCAGCCGCGCCGCCAGCGCCTCGGGCGCCAGCGCCGCCCGCGCGCGCGTCAGCGCCAGATGCTCCCACAGCCAGGCCTCGCGCTCCTCATAGCGGACGAAGGCGGCGACATCGCAGGCCAGCGGCCCGGCATGGCCCGCGGGGCGCAGCCGCGTGTCGATCTCGAACAGGCGCCCGGCATTGGTCATGGAGGTCAGCGCGGTCAGCAGGCGCTGCGCGAGGCGGATGAAATACTGGCCCGGCGCCAGCGGACGGGCGCCGTCGGAGGCCTCGGCGCCGTCGGCATGGTCATAGACGAACACGAGATCGAGGTCGGAACCGAAATTGAGCTCGGCCGAGCCATATTTGCCGAAGGCCAGCACCGCCACGGCGCCGCCGGCCACGCGCCCATGGCGGCGCGCGAAGGCCTCTTCGACGCGCGGCACCAGCAAACGCAGCACGGCATCGGTGAGATCGGTCAGGATGCGGGCTGCGCGGTCGGGATCCACCAGGCCGCGCAGCAGCTGCACGCCCAGCTGAAACTCGCGCTCATGCATCCAGCGCCGCGCCCGGTCCAGCACCTCTTCGTCGTGGTCCGCCCCCGCCAGCTGAGCGGCAAGGCTGGCCTCCAGCGCCGCGGCGGGCGGCAGCACGGCGAAGAAATCGTGGCTGAAGACGTGGTCCAGCAGGGTTGGGGCGTGGGCCAGATATTCGGCCAGGCCGGGCGCGTTGCCCATGATCTCGGCCACCAGCTCCAGCGCGGCGCGGTCGTTCTGCAACAGCGAGAAGAACTGCACGCCGGCCGGCAGGCGCGCCAGCATCTCGTTGAAGCGCATCGCCGCCCCGTCGGGGTTGCAGGTGGCGGCGAAGGCGGCCAGCAGACGGGGCATGAGCTCGGTCAAAAGCTCCCGCGCGCGGGCGCTGCGCATGGCGCGCACGCGGCCGTGATGCCAGCCGCGCACCGCCTCGGCGATGGCCGCGCCATCGGCAAAGCCCATGCGCGCCAGGGTTTGCAGCGTGTCGGGGTCGTCGTCGTTGCCGGTGAACACCAGGTTGCCGCCGCCCTCGCCGCCGCCGTCGGAAAGCGCCGGCGCGCCTTCGAACAGGTCGGCATAATGCCCTTCCACGCGGCGCAGCAGGCAGGTCATGCGGCTTTCGAAGGCGCCCCGGTCGGCATAGCCCAGGAAGGTCGCGACATGGTCCAGGCCGGCGGCGCTGGCGGGCAGGGCATGGGTCTGGGCATCGTCGATCATCTGCAGGCGGTGCTCCACCCGCCGCAGCTCGCCATAGGCCTCCTTCAGCCCGGCGGCGGTGGCGGCATCGATGCGCCGCGCGGCGGCCAGCGCATCCAGCGCCTCGCAGGTGGAACGCCGCCGCAGGGCCGGCTCGCGCCCGCCGAAGATCAGCTGCTGGGTCTGGGCGAAGAACTCGATCTCGCGGATGCCGCCGCGGCCCAGCTTGACGTCGTGGCGGGCGACGGCCACCGCGCCGCCCCCCTTCAGCGCGTGGATCTGGCGCTTGATGGAATGGATGTCCCAGATGGCGGCAAAATCCAGATGGCGGCGCCAGACGAAGGGGCCCAGCCGCTTCAGAAACGCCTCGCCCGCCGCCAGGTCGCCGGCCACCGGGCGCGCCTTGATCAGGGCCGCGCGCTCCCAGTTCTGGCCCAGGCTTTCGTAATAGAGTTCGGCCGCGTCCACCGAGGGGGCCAGCGGCATGGCGCCGGGGTCCGGGCGCAAGCGCAGATCGGTGCGCAGCACATGGCCGTCGCCGGTGCGCTCTTCCAGCAGGCGCACGACATGGCGCGTCAGGCGCACCGCCAGCCGCTGCGCCCCCTCGCCGCCGGCACAGGGGAAACGCTCGCCGTCCCACAGCACGATCAGATCGATGTCGCTGGAATAGTTGAGCTCGCCGCCCCCCAGCTTGCCCAGCCCCAGCACGATGAAGCCGCATCGTGCCTGGAGATCGTCGCCCGCCGCCCCGGCCAGCTTGCCGGCCTTTGCGGCGGTGGCCAGCGCGTGGCCAAGGGCGCGGCGGCAGGCCTCCTCGGCAAAGCCGGTCAGGGCGGCCGTCACCTCGCGCCAGCCCCACAGGCCGGCGATATCGCACAGCGCGGTGGCGATGGCCGTCTCTGCCCGGGCACGGCGCAGCGCCGCCATCAGCGCGCGCTCGTCGCCCTCCTCGTCCAGGCGGGCGCGGGCGGCGGCCAGGCAGGCCTGGGGCCCGCACGCCGCCCAGCGCGCAAGGATGGCGGGATGGCGCACCAGGCTGCGGGCCAGAAAGGCGCTGTTGCCGAACACCGCATCCAGCAGCGCGGAGCCGGTGGCATCGGCGCTCAACTCATGCGATATGCCATCGTCCGTCGCTGCCAGCCAGCGTTTGCGCCGAATGGCGGCGCGCTCCACATCGTAGGGCTGGGGCAGCGTGGCGATGCGGGCAAGGGTTGGAAAGGCCATGGCGATGCTTGGCGGTCTCGTCCGCACGGTGGGCAATCCGGCCGCTGCGGTCAAGCTGCCGGCGCGTCGGGTGCGGCGCCCTGGCAGGGGGCAGCGTTGCGCAGCGCCTGAGCGGGTGTGATGCGCCGCCTGCTGCGCCTGCTGCTGCATGGCGCCGGCGTGCTGGCCGGGGTGGCGGCCGTGCTGCTGGCCCTGCTGGCCTGGCGGCTGGCGCAGGGGCCGCTGGCCCTGGACCTGCTGGCGCCGCGCTTCGAGGCCGCCTTCAACCAGCGGATGCCGGGCCTGCGGCTGGGGCTGGAGGGCGCCGAGCTGGCCTGGGGCGATTGGCAGGAGACGTTCGAACTGCGCCTTGCCGGCGTCACCGTCGCCGACGCCAGCGGCCGCCGCCTGCTGACGGCGCCCGCCATCGCGGTGGAGATGGCGTTGCCGCCGCTGGTGCGGGGCGAGCTGCGCCCACTCGGCATCGTGGCAACCCGCCCGACGCTGGCCGCCAGGCTGGGCGCGGACGGTGTGGCGGCGGGCGGGGCGGCAGCGAATCCGGTCGAGATCTGCCTCGCCCGAAGCTGGCCCGCGCCCTTCGAGCGCCTGGACGAGGTGCTGTTCCAGGACGCGGTGCTGGAGCTCGACGACCGCCTCACCGCCCGCAGCTGGCGGCTGCCGGCGACATTCTCCCTGCGGCGGGGCGACGACGGCACTCTGCTGGCCGGGCGCATGGCGCCGGTGGTGGCCGGGCGCACGCTGGCCGCCGGGCTGCGCATCTCGTGCCGCCCCGCCAGCGACGACGATGGCGATGGCGGCGATGGCGGCGGCGAGATCGGGCTGGACGGCAGCCTGGACGGCCTGACGGCGGCAAGCCTGGCCGCCCTGATTCCGGACCTGGCCCCTCTCGCCGGGGCCGAGCTCGCCTTCGATACCCGTTTCGAGCTGCGCTTCGACGCCGGGCTGGAGCTGCTGGCGGGTTCGTTCGAAATCGCCAGCGCAGGCGGGCGCGTCGATCTGGACGAGGTGTTCGCGGCGCCCTTCGCCCTGGGGCCGGTGCGGGCCGAAGGCCGGCTGCATGCGGGCTTCGCCGGCCTGGAGCTGCAAGTTCACGAGCTGGGCCTGGAGAGCGAAGCGAGCGCCGCGCGTCTGGCGCTGGACGGCTTTTCGCCCGCTGCCGGGCTGGAATTTCGCCTCGATGTGGCCGGGCTGGCGGTGGACGATCTGGGCCGCTATTGGCCGCTGCCGCTGGCCGGCGATACCCGCAGCTGGCTGATGGCCAACCTTTCCGGCGGGCGCATCGACGACGCCACCCTGGCCTTTGCCACCACGCCGGGCGCGCTGCTGGAAGACCGCATGGCGACGGCGGCGCTGGCGGTCGATGTCGATGTCACCGGCAGCGCCATCGCCGGCCTGGGCGCCCTGCCGTCGCTGATGGGCGTGGACGGGCGCGTTCGCATCCGCGACGACCGGCTGCGGATCGCCACCGAGGGCGGGCGCCTTGCCGGCCTGGCCCTGGGCCGCGGCGCCATCGCCATGGAGCGTCTGGCCAGCGACGCGCCGATGCGAATCCAGGCCCGGCTTTCCGGACCGCTGGCCGCTGCCCTGGCGGTGGCCAACCGTGAACCGTTCGCGTTGTCGGCCCGGCTGGGGCTGGAGCCGGCGGCGGTGCGGGGCGATTTCGAGGGCCGGGTCGAGGTGGTCCTGCCGCGCCTCGACGGCCTGGAAGCCGGCGCCGTGCGCTATCTGGCGGCCATCGACGCCCGGCGGGCGGGGCTGGAGAGGCCCTTGTTCGGCTATCGCCTGGCGGGAGGCGAAGGCAGCGTGACGGTGGATGGCGACAGCGTTGCCGCCGAAGGCGTGGTGCGCGTGAACGGCGTTCCCTTCCGGGCGCGCTATCGCCATCTGCTGGCCGCCGGGGCGCCGCTGGCGCGCCAGGCGTGGCTGGAAGGTCGCCTGGACGACCGGGACCGCCGCCGGCTGGGCTTTGCCGACCCGGTGGCGATGACGGGGCCGGCCGAGGTCGCCATCGAGGCCCGGCAGGCGGCGGACGGCCAGCTGGCCTGGCGGCTGGCGGCCGATCTGGCGCCGGTGGCGATGTCCTTTCCCCTGGGCGGCCTTGCCAAACGGGCGGGCGAGCCCGGGCGGCTGGAGCTGGAGGCGGTCGCTTCCGGCGGCGACGAGCTGACGGTGACGGCGATGCTGGAGGCGGGCGGCGTGACGCTGGAAGGCGGCGGCAGGGTGAGCGCGCACGACGGGCGCCCGCTGGACTTCCAGATCGCGCGGCTGGCCTTCGGGCGCAACCGGATCGCCGCCACGCTGCGTTCGCGCCCCGATGGCGCCCTGGCGATCGCGCTCACCGGCGGGGCGGCCGACCTGGATTCGCTGATGGGCGACGACCTCGCCACGGCCGGTGGCGCCTTGCCGCCGCTGCTGGTGGAAGGGCGGCTCGACCGCCTGTGGACCGCGCCCGGGGCCGCCATCGAGGCGCTGGCCGTGGAGGGCCGCTGGGACGGCGGGCGCTGGCAGACGCTGACGGCCAGCGGCCGCAACCAGGGCGGCAGCGCCATGACGGCGCACATCCGCCGCGCCGGGCCGGGCGAGCGCCGCCTGGACTACCGCGCCGACGATGCCGGCGATGCGCTGCGCACCTTCGGCCTGTTCGAGACCGTGGAGGGCGGCAGCATGGAGATCGCCGCCACGCTGGAAGACGGCGCGCCCGTGGGCGTGACGGCCGGCACCGTCCGCATCGACGATTTCGTGCTCCACGAGGTGCCGCTGCTGGCCCGCCTGCTGTCGTTGATATCGCTGCCGGCGATCGTCGATGCGCTGGCCGGCAGCGGCCTGGCCTTCCAGAGCGCGGTGCTGCCCTTCCGCAAACAGGGCGATGAGGTCGCCTTTCACGATGCGCGCATGTTCGGGCCGGGGATCGGCATCACCTTCAACGGCACGGTCGATCTCGCCAGCGAGCGGCTGGAGCTGGAAGGCACACTGGTTCCCGCCTATCTGCTGAACGCGCTGCCCGGCGAAATCCCGATCCTGGGCGAGATCCTCACCGGCGGCGAGGAGGGCGGCGGCGTTTTCGCCTTCGCCTTCCAGGCCCATGGCGCGCTGGACGACCCGGCGGTGACGGTCCACCCGCTTTCGATTCTGGCCCCCGGCTTTCTGCGCCGCATCTTCCAGGCCCCGGATGGCGACGGGGGGGCGCCGGAAGACAGGGACGGGCGCTGAAGGCCGCGCTCAGGTGGGCTTCAGCAGCGCGTGGCGCTTCCTGCCCGCCGACAGCCTGACGCCGCCGGCGGGGCCGGCATCGGCCGGGGAGAGCTTGCGGAACGCGTCGCGCTCGGTGGTGCCGTTGACGCGCGCGCCGCCGCCCCGGACCAGGCGGCGGGCATCGCTGTTGGAAGCGGCGAGGCCCGCCAGGCACAGGGCTTCGTAAAGCGGCAGGCCCTGGCGCAGCCGCGCCGCCGGCACCTGGAAGCTGGGCAGGCCCGCGCCGGCCCCGCCTTCCTCGAAGGTGCGCCTGGCCGTCTCGGCCGCCGCCTCGGCCGCCGCCCGCCCGTGGCAGAGCGCGGTGGCCTCGTTCGCCAGCACCTTCTTGGCCCGGTTGATCTCGCTGCCCTGGAGCGCCTCCAGCCGCGCGATCTCACCCGCCGGCAGATCGGTGAAAAGGCGCAGGAAACGCCCGACATCGCCATCGGCGGTGCTGCGCCAGAACTGCCAGTAATCCCAGGGCGAGGTGAGGGCGGGATCGAGCCAGACGGCGCCGGCGGCGGTTTTGCCCATCTTGGCCCCCGAAGCGGTGGCGATCAGCGGTGTGGTGAGGCCGAACAGGCGGGCGCCCGCCAGGCGGCGTCCGAGCTCGACGCCGGTGACGATGTTGCCCCACTGGTCGGAGCCGCCCATCTGCAGCAGGCAGCCGTGGCGGCGGTGGAGCTCCACGAAATCGTAGGCTTGCAGCGCCATGTAGTTGAATTCCAGGAAGCTCAGCGGCTGGGCGCGTTCCAGCCGCAGCCGCACCGAATCCATGGTAAGCATGCGGTTGACCGAAAAATGGCGCCCGACATCGCGCAGAAAGGGGATATAGGCCAGGGTGGAAAGCCAGAGGTCGTTATCCACCGCCAGCGCCTGGCCGGGGCCGTCGCCGAAGGCGAGGAAGCCCTGGAAGCTGCGGCGGATGGCGGCCATGTTGGCGGCGATGCGGTGATCGTCCAGCAGCTGGCGGCTGGCGTCGCGCCCTGAAGGATCGCCGACGCGGGTGGTGCCGCCCCCCATCAGCACGATGGGCCGGTGGCCGGCCCGTTGCAGGCGGCGCAGCAGCATGATCGAGACCATGTGGCCGACATGCAGGGAGGGCGCCGTGCAATCGAAGCCGATATAGGCGGTGACGGGGCCGGCGGCGGCGGCCTCGTCCAGGCCCGCCAGATCCGTGCATTGATGCACGAAGCCGCGCTGGACGATATCGCGCAGGAAGCCGGATTTCGGATCTGCCATGGCCTCGCCGGTTATGGTTTCACCCTGGGCGGCGCGACGCTGCGGCCCGGGGCGGCCCCATCCTATACCGCACGGCGGCGCGGCGCCGTTCTCACATCGTGCGGCACGAAAGCGCGCCGCTGGCTCACCGATTCGCGCAGCGTGGCAGGCGGCGCAGGGCCGCTTTAGCACGGGCGCCGCGCGGCGCAAAGGCGCCCGCAGCCCTTGCGGCGGCGGCCGCCGCAACCTAGCCTGCGCCGATTCGCCCGCAGGAGGACGACATGGCCGCGACCGGCGTCTCCCATCCCGGCCAGACCCCGGGCCAGACCGAGGATCCCCGCAAACCCTGGCACTGGCACCCCGATCTGCCGCTGCAACCGCCGCCGGTCAGCCGCTGGCCATGGCGCCCGCTGGAGGTGCTTTCCTGGTTGTTCGGGCGCGGGGTGCTGTTTTCGCAGCACAGCATCTATGTCGGGCTGGCGGTCGTGGCCTGGTGGTGGCTGACGCCGCCGCTGGAGACCATGGCCCGCTTCGAAGCCGGCTGGATGCTGCAGGTATGGGCGCGCAACCTGGCCATCTACGGCGCCATCACCGGCGCGCTGCATCTGTGGTTCTACACCTTCGGCGGCCAGGGCGACACCCACCGCTACGACGCCCGCCCGCTGGCCCGGAACGACCGCAAATTCCTGTTCGGCAACCAGGTCTGGGACAACATGTTCTGGAGCCTGGTGCCCGGCGTCGCCATCTGGACCGCCTTCGAGGTGCTGGCGCTGTGGGCGTGGGCGAACGGCATCGCGCCCTATATGACCTGGGCCGACAGCCCCCTGCTGTTCGTCGCCATGTTCTTCGTCGTCTGGGCCTTCGAGGCGGTGCATTTCTATCTCGTCCATCGCTGGCTTCACAGCAAGGCGCTCTACCGTTTCCACCGCCTGCACCACCACAACGTCACCGTCGCGCCGTGGAGCGGCATCTCCATGCATCCGGTGGAGCTGGTGCTCTATTTCAGCTCCATGCTGATGCATCTGGTGGTGTGGTCGCACCCGATCCACATGCTCTATCACGGCTTTTTCCTGTCCGTCGGCGCCAGCTGGTCCCATATCGGCTATGGCGACCTCAATGTCAGGGGCCGCAACCTGTTCAGCATGGGCGACATGTTCCACACCCTTCACCACCGCTATTACAACTGCAATTACGGCCAGGTGTTCGTGCCGCTGGACAAGTGGTTCGGCAGTTTCCACGACGGCACCGCCGAGGCGACAGCGGCGATGATGAAGCGGCAGCGGCTGGCGAAGGGGCGCGCCTCGTAGCCTGGCGGCGCGGGCGGGGCCTCAGCTGCGCCGCCGCGCCTCGTCGCTGGCGGTGCGGGCGTTCTGGCCGAACAGCAGGCGGCGTTCGTCCTCGCCGGGCGGGCCGGAGCGCAGCATCTCCTTGCCCAGATCGACGGCGCGCCGCACCGCCGGACGCTCCTTCACGGCCTGGCGCCAGGCCCGCAGCCGGGGAAAGCCTTCCAGCGAGGCGCCCAGCGGGCGGGCGATCAGCACCCAGGGCCAGCAGATCATGTCGGCGATGGAATAGGCATCGCCCACCAGCCAGCGCCGGCCTTCCAGGCGCCGTTCCAGCACGCCCAGGCAGCGGTCGTATTCGTTGCGGTAGCGTTCCAGCGCATAGCGGTTTTCGGGGCGGTTTTCGGGCGGGGCATAGTTGACGAAATGGGAAAGCTGGCCCGCCATCGGCCCCTGATTGCCGGTTTGCCAGAACAACCATTCCAGCACCTCCTTGCGCAGGCGCGGGCAGGCGGGCATGAAGCGACCGCTCTTTTCGGCCAGATACAACATGATGGCCCCCGATTCGAACACCGAAACCGGAGGCCCCGCCACATCGCGATCGACGATGGCCGGGATGCGATGGTTGGGGCTGATGGCGAGGAAGGCGGGGGCGAATTGCTCGCCCTTGGAGATATCGACCGGGCGCGGCGTGTAGGAAAGGCCCAGCTCTTCCAGCAGGATCGCCACCTTGCGCCCATTGGGCGTCGGCCAGTAGTAGAAATCGATCATGGCACCGCCTTGCCCCGCCCGGGCGCGGCATCGGGCGGGCCGCCCAGGATGCCCCGATCGCGCAGGTCGCGGATGGCGGCGGCGGAGAATCCCGCCTCGGCCAGGATGGCGTCGCCGTGCTGGCCCAGCAGGGCGCCGGGGTGGCGCAGCTCGAAATCGGTTCTGGAAAAGCGGGCGGCCGGGCGCGCCTGGCGCAGCCGCCCGGCCTGCGGATGGCGGTGTTCGATCACGGCGCCATTGGCGGCGATCTGGGGGTGGCGGATCATGGCGTTGCGGGTGGCCACCGGCGCGCAGGGAACGCCGGCCGCCTCCAGCCGGGCCAGCCAGTGGGCGCTGCCCCGGCTGCGCAGCACCCGCTGCGTCATCTCCAGGCGTTGGTCGATATGGCGCTGGCGCCCGGCGGCGGTGCGAAAGCGTTCGTCGGCCAGCCAGTGCGGCTGCCCCAGGGCATGGGCCAGCGCCCGCCATTCCTTGTCCTGCTGCACGGCTACGGAGATATAGCCGTCGGCCGTCTCGTAGATCAGGTCGATGAAGCTCTGCGCCCTCTGCTGGGCGATGGCGCGCTCTGCCATGGTCTGGCTTTCCATGTCGGACGACCACAGGAAGGCGACCGTGCTGTCCAGCATGGAAAGCCGGATCGCCTGGCCTTCGCCGGTTTTCTCGCGGTGATAGAGGGCGGCCGCGATCGCCTGGGCGGCGACGATGCCGGTCAGCTTGTCGGGCAGGATGGTGCGCACCAGGCGCGGGCGCGCTTGGTCGGAGCCGGCCTGCACCGTGGCCAGCCCCGAAAGCGCCTGCACCAGCGGATCGTAGGCCGGGCGGTGGGCATAGGGGCCGGCAAAGCCGAAGCCCGAGATGGAGGCATAGACGATCTGGGGCGCGCGGCGCCGGGCCGCCGCCTCGCCCACCCCCAGCCGCTCCGCCACGCCGGGCCGGAAGTTTTCCACCAGCACATCGGCGCCTGCGACCAGCGTCAGCAGCGCTTCCAGCCCGGCGGGGTGCTTGAGGTCGAGGGCGATGGAACGCTTGTTGCGGTTGTTGTTGAGAAAGGAGGAGGCAAGCCCGTGGCCCGTGGCCGCCACGGCGCGGGTGTGGTCGCCGCCGGTGGCGGGGTTTTCCACCTTGATCACATCGGCGCCCTGGTCGGCCAGCATCATGGTGGCCGACGGGCCGGAGACCATGCCGGTCAGATCGATGACGCGAACGCCGTTGAGCGGGCCGGGCATGGCGGCCTCCCCGGAACGGTGGCAAGGCCATCATAATGCAAAGCCGCGGGGCAGGCTGCCCCCGCCCGGCCTCGCCCCCACGCCCGCCGACGGCTAGAATGGCCGCGCCTGGAGACGAGAGGGCCCGCCGTGGGCGAAACGATCCCCGCCGAACTGCGCGCGCTGTTCGCCGATAGCGCAGATACCGACGATACCGGCGCCATCTTCGCCCGCCTGGTGGAGACCTACGGCCGCATCGTGGGCGCCGACCGCTGCGTGCTGTTCCTCTACTGGCCCCCGGAAGGGCTGGCGGCCATGACCCATGCCTGGCAGGCCAGGCCGCATTGGGCGCTGGCCAGCCGTTCGCGCCAGTGGCGCCCGCTGCCGGCCGACATGGCGCAACAAGATCCCATGTATGCCCTGGCGCTGGTCGATCCGTGCCCGCTCTATATCGACGACATCGAGAGCGCCGATCCGAAGCTGGTGAACCGCGCCTATGAGCGCGAGCATTTCGGCCACCGGGCGCTGATCCACGCGCCTTTGCTGGAGGTGGCGGCAGGCGGGCGGCTGTGGGGCGTGCTGGAACCCTGCACCATGACCGCGCCCCGCGCCTGGAGCGCGCGCGACAAGGCGATCACCGCCTGGGTTCAGGCCCGGGCGCTGCCGCTGGCCAGGCGCCATGTGGAGGCGCTTCACGGGCCGCTCCGCTAGGGGGCGGTCGCCCCGCCCGGCCGCTACGGCCAGGCGACCAGCTCGCGATAGACCGCCAGCGTGGCGTCGCACATGGCCTTGCGGGCGAACAGGCGCACGGCGCGTTCGCGGGCCACGGCCGCCAGCCGGACCCGCGCCTCTTCGTCCAGGGCCAGGGCGGCGGCGATGGCCCGGGCCAGGGCGGCGGCGTCGGCGGGCGGCACCAGCCAGCCGGTGACGCCGTCCTCCACCGTTTCGCGGGCGCCGCCATGGTCGGTGGCGACCACCGGCACGCCCATCGCCTGCGCCTCCACCATGGTGCGGCCGAAGCCTTCCGGCTCGATGGAGGCGGAGACCACGACATCGGCCAGGCGATAGGCCGCCGCCATGTCGTGGCAGCCTTCGATCGGCACCACCCGGCCCGCCAGGCCGCCGGCGGCGATCATGGCCTCGACCTCGCGCCGGAAGCCGCCATGGCCGCTGCTGCCCACCCCGACCAGCAGGCAGGCGGCCTCGCTATCCAGCAGCTGCATGGCGCGGATCAGGATGTGCTGGCCCTTCAGGCGCGCCAGGCGCCCGGGCAGCATCACCACCGGCAGGCCATCGGGCAGGTTCCAGCGCGCCGCCAGGGCGGCGACCCGTTCGGGGGCGATGGCGGCGGGATCGAAGCCTACCGCATCGATGCCGCGCGGGATGCAGCGCAGGCGGTCGTCGCCGACGCCGTAATGGGCCCGGACATGGTCGGCCACGAAGTTCGAGATGGCGATCACCCGCTCGCCCTTCGCCATCACCGCGTTGTAGCGCCGCTTGAGGGCGTTGCCGGCGTTGTAGGCGGCGTGGAAGGTGGTGACGAAGGGCACGCCCGTGCGCCGGGACGCCGCCAGTGCCGACCACGCCGGCGCCCTGGAACGGGCATGGACCAGCGCCACCCCCCGGCGGCGGATCAGCCGCGCCAGGCGGTCGCCATGGCGCCAGATGGCCAGCGGCGATTTGGTGGCGACCGGCATCGTCACATGGCCGGCCTTGGTGCGCAGCAGCTCGGTTTCGAGCTCGCCGCCTTCGGAGACCACCAGCGCCCGCCCGCCCGCCTGGACCGTGGCGCGGGCGATATCGACCACGGCGCGCTCGGCACCGCCGATCCCCAGCCGCGGGACGATCTGGAGGATGAGCGGGCCGCTGCCGTGGCCTTCCGGCCCGGCGCCCCGATCGGTGTCATGATCGGTGCCACGATTCATGCCCGCCGATGCCCCAACGCTGGCCGAGGATGCCCGTGATACCATGCGCCGCCACGCGCGCGGGCCTGCCACGCCGCGCGGGCGGCACCCTGCCCGATGGGGAGGCTTAGACCATGGACGATGCCGCACCGCAACAGCGCGACGCCGCCCCGCCCTGCCCCGGGCCACAGGAAACCCTCTGGCTGGAGCGCGGCGACGGCCAGCGCCTCGCCTTCCGGCGGCGGGAGGGGGCGGCGCCGGGCGTCGTGTTCCTGGGCGGCTATGCCTCCGACATGACCGGCACCAAGGCCAGCTTTCTGGACGCCTGGTGCCGGCGGCGCGGGCTGGCCTTCGTGCGCTTCGACTATCTGGGCCATGGGCAATCCAGCGGCGCCTTCACCGCCGGCACCATCGGGCGCTGGAGCGACGACGCCCTGGCCTGCCTGGACCGGCTGACCGCGGGGCCGCAGATTCTGGTCGGCTCCAGCATGGGCGGCTGGATCATGCTGAACCTGGCGCTGAAGCGCCCGCAACGGCTGGCCGGGCTGGTCGGCATCGCCGCCGCGCCCGATTTCACCCAGGACATATGGTGGGCCATGACGCCCGCCCAGCGCGAGCGGATGGCCGCGCAGGGCGCGGTCGAGATCGCCGGCGACGGCGGGTGCTACTGCGTCACCCGCGCCCTGATCGAGGATGGCCGGCGCCATCTGCTGCTGCGCGGCGCCATCGGCCTGCGCCTGCCCGTGCGGCTGCTGCACGGCATGGAGGACACCTCCGTGCCCTGGTCCACCGCCATCGCCATCGCCGACCGGCTGGCCGGCGGCGATGTCGCGGTGACGCTGATCAAGGACGGCGATCACCGCCTTTCGCGCCCTCAGGATCTGGAGCGGCTGGGGCGGGCGCTGGAGGAGCTGTCGTCCCCCGCCCGCAGCGCCGCCACATCGGCGGCCAGCCCTTCGCGCCAGGAGGGATAGCGCAGGGCGACGCCCAGCTCGCCCTTGATGCGGCGGTTGGCGACGCGCTTGTTGTCGCGATAGAAGCTCTGCGCCATCTGCGACAATTCCGCCTCGTCGAAGGCCTCTGCCGGCGGCGCCGCGACGCCCAGCAGGGACGCGGCATGGCGGACCACCAGGTCCGGGGCGGCGGGCGCATCGTCGCAGAGATTGTAGATGGCGCCGGCATGGGGGCGCGCCATGGAGGCCTTCAACACCGCCACGATGTCGTGGACATGGATGCGCGAGAACAGCTGGCCCGGCTTTACGATCTGGCGCGCGCGGCCACGGCGCAGCTGTTCCAGCACGCCGCGCCCGGGGCCGTAGATGGCGGCCAGCCGGAAGATGTGGACCGGCAGGGCATAGCGTTCGTGCAGCAGCAGCCAGGCCTGTTCGGCCGCCAGGCGGCGGCGGCTGCGTTCCTGCGTCGGGGCCGGCGGCGTCGCCTCGTCCACCCAGCCGCCGCCATGATCGCCATAGACGCCGGTGGTGGAGAGGTAGCCCGCCCATCGCAGCCCTTCCAGGCGGACGATCTCGCCCGCCAGCAGAGCGAGCGGCGGCGCGACGGGCGCGCCATGGGCGGGGCCGGGGCGCACCGGCGGGATGGAATCCAGCAGATGGGTGGTGCCTGCGAGGGCGGCGGCGAGCTCCTGCGTCGCCTGGCCGCCGTCGAAGACGACGGCCTCGATGCCCTGGCGCCGCAGGCGCGCGGCCTTCTCTGCGTCGCGCGCGGTGCCGGCCACCCGCCAGCCCTGGCCGCGCAGATCGGCCGCCAGCGCCAGGGCGCAAAAGCCCAGGCCGAAGCAGAACAGGCGCCTCACGGGCCGCTCTCCGCTTCATCCCATTCGCGCCGCACGCAGGCGTCGGCCTCCCGCGCCCGGTGGCGGGCCTTCAGCGCCGCGAACTCCTCGCCGCTGGCCAGGCGGGAAAGCGCCCACACCGCCATGGCCCGCACCAGGGCGGAACCGTCGCCAAGCCGCGCCTTGACGGCCGCCAGCGCCGCCCCGCCGCCGCTGTTGCCCAGCGCGATGACGACATTGCGCAGGAAGCGGTCGCGCCCGATGCGCTTGATGGGGCTTTTGGAAAACAGCGTCCGGAAGGCGGCATCGTCCAGCTGCGCCAGCTCCACCAGGCTGGGGGCGGCGAGCCCGGCGCGGGGCTTCAGGGCCGGCTCGCTCGCCGGCGGGGCGAATTTGTTCCACGGGCAGGCGGCGAGGCAATCGTCGCAGCCATAGATGCGGTTGCCCATGGCGGCGCGGAACTCGCGCCCGATATGGCCCTTGTGCTCGATGGTGAGATAGGAGATGCAGCGCCGCGCGTCCAGCCGGTAGGGGGCGGGGAAGGCGGCGGTGGGGCAGGCGGTCTGGCAGGCGTTGCAGCTGCCGCAGCGGTCGCTGGCCGGCGGGTCGGGGGCGAGGTTCAGCGTGGTGTAGATCTCGCCCAGGAACAGCCAGGAGCCGAAGCGGCGCGAGACCAGATTGGTATGCTTGCCCTGCCAGCCTATGCCGGCCTGCGCCGCCAGCGGCTTTTCCATCACCGGCGCGGTATCGACGAAAACCTTGAGCTCGCAGCCGGCCGCCTCGGCCAGCCAGCGGGCCAGCGCCTTCAGCCGTTTCTTCAGCACATCGTGATAATCGCGGCCCTGGGCGTGGAGGGAGATCGCGCCGCGCTCCGGGCGCGCCGGGGCGGTGGGCAGCGGGTTTCGATCCGGCGCCGGGGCGTAGCTCATGGCCAGCGCCACGACGCTGCGGGCAGCGGGCCACAGGGCGCGGGGGTCGGCGCGCTGGGCCAGGCGGCGTTCCATCCAGTCCATATCGCCATGGGCACCGGCCGCGACCATGGCGGCCAGCGCCTGCGAGCGGGCGGCATCGCCCCTGGCGGCGGCGATGCCGCAGGCGTCGAAACCCAGCGCCTGCGCCCGGGCGCGGATCGCGTCTTCCCAGCCGCCGGTCATGGCCGCCATCGTTCCGGGCCGGCTCAGAAGTCCGGGTCGTCGTAACGGCCGGCGGGGGGGCGGCCGGGCAGGCGGTCTTTCAGCAGCGCGCGGAAGGACTGCCTGGATTTGACGCGGGCATACCAGTCGCGGGCCGCCTCGCTGTGGGACCAGGGCACATCGCCGATATAGTCGATGCAGGAAAACTGGACCGCGGCGGCGATGTCGGCGAGGCTGAAATTGCCGCCGGCGAGCCAGGTGCGCCGTTCCACCAGCCAGGCGACATAATCGAGATGGATGCGAATGTTGGCGAGGCCGGCCCGCACCACCGCGGAATCGGGCTCGCCCCGGCCCAGATAACGCTTTTCCACCTTTTCGCCGAACAGGTTCCTGGTAGCCTCGCGATACATCTTGCCGTCGAACCACGCCGCCAGGCGGCGGGTTTCGGCACGTTCCACCGGGGTGCGGCCCAGCAGGTCGGGCTGTGGGCGCACCTCCTGGAGATATTCGACGATGGCGCCGCTGTCGGCCAGCACCGTGCCGTCGTCGTCCACCAGCACCGGCACCGTTCCGGCGGGGTTCAGGGCCAGGAACGCCTCGCGCCTGGCGCGCACATTCTCCACCGTCAGCGTGAAGGGCAGCTCCTTCTCGCTCAGCACCACGCGGACCTTGCGGCAGAACGGCGACAACGGCAGGTGGAAGAGCTCGCGCATGACCGGACGCTAGAACAAAACCCGCCACCTTGGAATCGCCCCCTTGCGCGACGGCGCCCTGCCGCAGGGCCGGAGCAGACGGCCGTGGACCCGGCCACGCCATCGGCATTAGCTTGACGGCCATGACCGAAATCACCGTCGCCAGCTGGAACGTCAACTCGGTGCGCCTGCGGCTGGCCTCCGTGCTGGCCTATCTGGAACGCCACCGCCCCGATGTGCTGTGCCTCCAGGAGATCAAGGCGACCGCCGATGTCTTCCCCTCCGGCGCCATCGCCGCGGCGGGCTGGCCCCATATCGCGGTGGCGGGCTTCAAGGGCTACAACGGTGTCGCCACGCTGAGCCGGCGGCCCTTTGCCGCAAGCGGTATCGAACACTGGTGCGGACGCCGGGACGGGCGCCATGTCTGGACGGTGCTGGAAGACGGGCTGCGCATCGACAACGTCTATGTGCCCGCCGGCGGCGACCTGCCGGATCCGGAGGTCAACGAGAAGTTCGCCCACAAGCTGGCCTTTCTGGCCGACATGACCGCCTGGTTCGCGGCCCGGCAGCGGCCAGGCGCGCGCGGCGTGCTGGCCGGCGATCTCAATGTGGCGCCGCTGGAAAACGATGTCTGGTCGCATAAGCAGCTGTTGAAGGTGGTCTCCCACACGCCGGTGGAGGTCGCCGCCATGGAGCGCCTGCGCCAGGCCTGCGACTGGACCGACGCGGTGCGCCATTTCATGCCCGAACCTCGCAAGCTCTATTCCTGGTGGAGCTATCGGGCGCGGGACTGGGCGGCATCGGACCGCGGGCGCCGCCTCGACCACATCTGGGTGACGCCGGCGCTGAGGGGGGCGCTGAAGGGCGCCTGTGTGCATCGCCATGTGCGCGGCTGGCCCCGCGCCAGCGACCACTGCCCGGTTGCCGTGACGCTGGAGCCGGCGCCGTGAGCGGCACCGCCTGGCGAATCCGGCGCGACGGTGCCATCGCCACCCTGCGCCTGCAGCGGCCGGAACGGCACAACCTGCTGAAGATGGCGGAGGTGGACGGCCTGATCGCCGATCTCGACCGCCTCGACGGCGACGATTCGCTGCGAGTCGTGGTGCTGACCGGCAGCGGGCGGCGGACCTTTTCGGCCGGCGTCGATCTGGGCGACGTGCTGACCCGCGACTGGCGCGACAACCCTCTGGAACGGCTGGCCGACCGCATCGAGGCGCTGGCCCCCGTGACCCTCTGCGCGCTCAATGGCAGCGTTTATGGCGGCGCCAGCGACCTGGCCCTGGCCTGCGATTTTCGCATCGGCGTGGCAGGCATGAAGCTGGTGATGCCGCCGGCGAAGCTGGGGCTGGTGTTCCACGAAAGCGGCCTGCGCCGCTATGTCCTGCATCTGGGGCCGCAGGTGGCAAGACGCCTGTTTCTGGCCGCCGAGGAGATGGACGGGGCCGAACTGCTGGCGGTGGGCTTTCTCGACCGGCTGGAGACCGGCGCCGATTTCGAAGCGGCCGTGGCCGGCTTTGCCGACAGGCTGGCGGGGCTGGCGCCGCTTTCGCTGCGAACCGCCAAGAAGGCGATCGTGGACATCGCCCGTGGAAGCCTGGATTCCGCCTGGCTGAAACGCCTCACCCTGGAATGTTTCGCCAGCGAGGACGCCGCCGAGGGCCTGGCCGCCGCCCGCGAGAAGCGCAGGCCCCGCTTCGCCGGCCGCTGACGCGCGCCGGCGGGTTTATGGGGCCTGGCCGCCGCCCGCCCGCCAGTCGCGGCACAGGGCGGCGCCGTCGATGCGTTTCCTGAACTGCTCTCTCACATCGCGCCAGCGGAAGCGGATGGAGTTGGTGACGATCTCCCGGTCGAGCGCCTTGTATTCGTCGATCACCGGCGCGAGGCGGATGAGGTCGCCCTCGCTGCCGGCGAAGGCGTTGCGCCCCTGGCCCGCCCAGCGCCAGTCCAGCTGCGCCAGCCTGGCGTCGAAGCGCCGGCGAGCATCCGCCGGCAGGGCGCCGGCCCCGCTTTCGGCCAGACCCTGCGCGGCCGCCAGCAGAAAGCAGTGGCGCGCCAGGGCGGCGCGTTCGGCGGGCGTCAGGCGGCCCTGGCGGTCGGCGGTGGCGATGGCGAAGACCGCCAGGTCGGCGGCACAGGAGAGGAAGAGCGCCAGGGCCGCCTGGCGGATGCCGGCGGAGAAGGCATCGTCTTCGAAATAGTCGCGAAAGCGCGTCCCCATCCTGGCCTTCAGATAGCCGTAGAGCGCGGTCTGGCCGACATAGGAGGCGCGGGTGCGGACGAAGACGGCCACATCCTCCACCCGCGCCAGCGGACGGGTATCGAAGCGCAGGGCGAGCCGGTCGAGGGGGCGGGGCAGCCGGGAGAGCAGGCGGGCGAGCACGTCTCTTTCACACGATGTCTCTTGGGGCCGCGCGGCGGGTGATGGGGCACCGCGCGGCCATGGCGGTGGCCGCTGCTGGCATGGTGGGTTGACGCCGGGGCCAGGCAGGGCTTCAAAAGGGCGCGGCCATGGAGTATATACCCCGCCACTGCCGCAGATCATCTCCGATCGCGAGACGGTTCCAGGTGGTCGGCGTTCCGGTGGGGGTGCGGCATGGCATCATCGAAACGGAGACAAGAGCATGTCGGAAACACGTTCTGACAAGCGTAGAATCCACTGGGAGAAGACATCGCGGCTGACCTACATCGTCCTCGCGATCTGGTTTCTCTTTGGCTACGTGGTCCCCTGGTTCGCGAAGGACTTGTCATCCATGTCCTTTCTTGGCTTTGAACTTGGGTATTACTTCATCGTCCAGGGCTCGCTCATCATCTTCGTCCTGCTGATCGTGTTCCAGAACATGGTCCAGGACGGGATCGACGATGAGTATGAAGGCTCGTGAGGGGGAGAGAGTCATGAGCGAAACAAGCAGTCGCTTCGTCGACAAGCTGGGCAAGGTCTACGGCATCTACACCCTGGGCTTCGTCGCCTTCTTCGCCCTGATGGCGATCCTGGAGCAGCTGGGGGCCGGCGCCCAGGCCATCGGTATCCTCTTCCTGCTGTTCACCATCGCGATCTACGCCACCATCGGCTACCTGTCGCGCACCATGCAGGTCGATGCCTATTATGTGGCCGGGCGCGAGGTGCCACCGCTCTACAACGGCATGGCCACGGCGGCGGACTGGATGTCCGGCGCCTCCTTCGTGGCGCTGGCCGGCGGCATCTATTTCGGCGGCTACCCCTATCTGGGCTTCGTCATCGGCTGGACCGGCGGCTATGTGCTGGTGAACGCCCTGATGGCGCCCTATCTGCGCAAGTTCGGCTGCTACACGGTGCCGGATTTCATCGGCACCCGCTATGGCGGCAATACGGCCAGGTTCTGTGCCGTGGTGGTGCTGGTGGTGGCCTCCTTCACCTATGTGACGGCGCAGATCAACGCCACCGGCACCATCGCCTCGCGGGCGCTGGGCATCCCCTTCGAGGCCGGCGTCTGGTTCGGCCTGCTGGGCATCCTGCTGTGTTCGATGCTGGGCGGCATGCGCGGCGTGACCTGGACCCAGGTGGCGCAGTATATCGTGCTCATCATCGCCTATCTGGTGCCGGTGATCTGGATGTCGAACGCTCAGGGCTTCGGCATCATCCCGCATTTCACCTATGGCGAGGCGGCCCAGCGGATCGCCGAGCTGGAGCGGGAATACGGGCTGCAGGCGGCCGTGGATGCGGTGGCCGGGCTGAAGGTGCTGACGACGCCGCATTTCGCGCCCCAGGGTGGCCTCGATTCGTGGAAGTTCGTGACCCTGGCGCTGTGCATGATGGCGGGCACCGCCTCGCTGCCGCACATCCTGATGCGCTATTTCACGACGCCGTCGGTGCGCAGCGCCCGCAAATCGGTGGGCTGGTCGCTGTTCTTCATCTTCCTGCTCTACTTCACGGCCCCGGCCCTGGCCACGCTGACCAAGCTGCAGCTGCTCGATCCCACCCTGGCGACGGCCGTCATCGGACAATCGGTCGAAAGCGTCATGAGCCTGGAGTGGGTGCAGAACTGGAGCGCGGTGGGCATGCTGGGGGTGGTCGATTCCAACGGCGACGGCATGGTGCAGCTGAACGAGTTCTTCATGCGGCCCGATATCGTCGTGCTGGCCACGCCGGAGATCGCCGGTCTGCCCTATGTCATCTCCGGCCTGGTGGCCGCAGGCGGCATGGCGGCGGCGATGTCGACGGCAGACGGCCTGCTGCTGGCCATCGCCAATGCGCTCAGCCACGATCTCTACTACAAGATCATCGACCCCAAGGCCGATACCAAACACCGCCTGATCGTCGCCCGCGTGCTGCTGGTGGTGATCGGCGCGGCGGCGGCCCTGATCGCGTCGCTGCAGCTGACCGGCATCCTGGGGGCGGTGGCCTGGGCGTTCTGCTTCGCCTGTTCGGGCCTGTTCTTCCCGCTGGTGCTGGGCATCTGGTGGAAACGGGCCAACCGGCAGGGCGCCATCGCCGGCATGGTGGCGGGCTTCGCCGCCGGGGCGGCCTATCTCGCCTATGTCTATAACGGCGGCGACCCGTGGTTCTCCATCGATCATCTGCGCTTCGGCATGATCGGCATGCCGGTCTCGCTGGTGGCGATGGTGGCGGTGTCGCTGATGACGCCCGAACCGGATGCGGAGATGCAGGAGATGGTGGACGAGACCCGGATTCCGACCGGGCAACCGATCCTGGCCTCCGAGCACTAGTCCGGCAGGTCGGCGGGGGTGGAGCCGGGCTCCACCCCCGCGCCCTTTCAGCCACCCGACAAGCCGTGGAAAGCCTGGCTGCGTTCCTGCCCTGGTGGGTCGTCGCCCTCGACTATCTGCTGGGCGCCGCCATGTGGACGCTGGTGGGGCGGGCGGCCATGAACCTGTTCCTGCCGCTGAACTCCCCCTTCTTCTTCATGCGCATGTTCGTCGCCATGACGAACCCGCTGCTGCGCGCCTTCCGGCCCGTCACCCCCGGCTTCCTGGTCGATGCCATGGTGCCGCTCTATGTGGCGTGGTTCTTCTTCCTGTTCCGCTTCTATGTCATGCCCTGGCTGCTCGGCTATTCGGTGCTGGGCATGCTCTCCTTCCCGCTGGAAGGCGAGGTGGCGGCCCTGCTCTGGGACATGTTCGGCAGCAGCTAGCCGGCGCGGCGGCCGGCATGGATCGCATCGGGGCGCCGTCTTCCGCCATGCCCGCCGACCGGCTACGATTCGGCGGCGAACGAGGAGGAGGGCCGTCCATGAAGATCGTCGCACATATGCTCGCATTGCTGGCCGTGGCCGGCGCCGCCACCGCGTCGGGCGCCGATATGGCGCAGGCCAGGATGATGAACGCCGCTGGCGCCACCATCGGCCAGGCCGTCTTCGAGCAGACGCCCAGCGGGGTCCTGATCACGGTCGAGCTCGCCGGCCTGCCACCGGGGGCGCACGGCATCCATCTGCACAGCGTCGGCGCCTGCACGCCCGATTTCACGGCGGCGAAGGGCCACATCAACCCCGATGGCGCCAGCCACGGCCTGCGCCACCCGCAAGGGCCCGACAACGGCGATCTGCCCAATCTGTTCGTGGCTGCCGACGGCAGCGCCATGGCCCAGTTCTTCACCACCCGGGTCTCGCTGGCGGGTGGCGATGCGCCGGCGCTGCTGGACAGCGACGGCTCGGCGGTGATCGTCCACGAAAAGCCCGACGACCACATCACACAGCCCATCGGCGGCGCGGGCGGACGCATCGCCTGCGGCATCGTCGCCGGCAGGTAGCCAGCCCTTGCGGTTGACGCGCCGGGCGGCGGCGGCCTAGGTTTGCCGCCATGACGATGGCAAACTTCCCCTCCCCGCGCGCCGGCCTTGCTGTGGCGCTGGTTCTGCTGCTGGCGGCCTGCGGCGGCGATGTCTCCTATGACGGCGTCGAGGACACCGTCGCGACGCCCCAGGGCCGCTTCGAGCCGGATATCGACGACCCGGCCCGCCAGACCATCTTCGGCTCTGGCGGCGTCACCGGGCTGTTCACGGGCGAACGGGAGGCGGGAGGCGGCCAGCTGGGCGTCAACGCGCTGCTGTGGCGGGCCACGCTGGACACGCTGGCCTTCCTGCCGCTGGCGTCGGCCGATCCCCTGGGCGGCACCGTCATCTACGATTGGTATGCGCCGCCGGAGACCCCCGGCGAACGCTTCAAGGCCACGGTCTATATTCTCGACACCCGGCTCACCGCGACCGCCCTGCGGGTGGGGCTGAACCGCCAGGCGATGGGCGAGGACGGCTGGCGGGAGGCGGTGGTGAGCGATGAGACCGTCCGCGCCCTGGAAGACGCCATCCTCACCCGCGCCCGCCAGCTGCGCATCGCCCGGCTCGGCCAATAGCCGGGCGGGCCCGTCCCGCCTCCGGGACCGGACATACGGCCATGGCACGCGAACGCTACGATTTCCGCGAGGCCGAGCCACGCTGGCAGCGGCTGTGGGAGGAACGCGGCTGCTTCCGCGCCCGGCCCGCCGACGGGCGGCCCAAGGCCTATGTGCTGGAGATGTTTCCCTATCCCAGCGGCCGCATCCACATGGGCCATGTCCGCAACTACGCCATGGGCGATCTGGTGGCCCGCTACAAACGGGCGCGGGGCTTCAACGTGCTTCACCCCATGGGCTGGGACGCCTTCGGCCTGCCGGCGGAAAACGCGGCCATGGCCGAAGGCGTGCATCCGCGCGACTGGACCTATGGCAACATCGCCGCCATGCGCCGGCAGTTGAAGTCCATGGGGCTTTCGCTCGATTGGTCGCGCGAGATCGCCTCCTGCCATCCCGGCTATTACCGCCACCAGCAGAAGCTGTTCCTGGATTTCCTCGCCGCCGGCCTGGTGGCGCGGCGCGAAAGCGTGGTCAACTGGGATCCGGTCGATCGCACCGTGCTCGCCAACGAACAGGTGATCGACGGGCGCGGCTGGCGTTCCGGTGCCGTGGTGGAAAAACGGCGCCTGATGCAGTGGGTGCTGAAGATCACCGCCTTCGCCGACCAGCTGACCGACGCGCTGGAGGGGCTGGAGCGATGGCCCGCCAAGGTGCGCCTGATGCAGGCCAATTGGGTGGGGCGTTCCGAAGGGCTGACCATGGCTTTCGCGCTGGAAGGGCGCGGCGATTCGCTGGAGGTCTTCACCACCCGCCACGACACCGTCTTCGGCGCCAGCTTCATGGCCATCTCGCCCGAACACCCTCTGGCCGCCGAGCTGGCCGGCGCCGACCCGGCCCTCGGCCGCTTCATCGCCGCATGCGCCCGCGCCGGCACCAGCGAGGAGGCGATCCAGCGCGCCGAAAAGAAGGGCTATGACACCGGTCTGAAGGCGCTGCACCCCTTCTCCGGGCGGCCCTTGCCGGTCTATGTCGCCAATTTCGTGCTGATGGATTACGGCACCGGCGCCATCTTCGGCTCGGCCGGCCACGACCAGCGGGATCTGGAATTCGCGCGCGCCTATGGGCTGGATGTGCTGCCGGTGGTGATCCCCGATGGCGTCGCCGCCGCCGACTTCCAGATCGGCGGCGAGGCTTACACCGGCCCCGGCCGGCTGGGCAATTCCGGCTTTCTCGACGGCATGACCATAGCCGAGGCCAAGCAGGAGGTGGCGCGGCGGCTGGAAGCGGTGGGGCGCGCCCGGCGCACGGTCCACTACCGGCTGCGGGATTGGGGGGTATCGCGCCAGCGCTACTGGGGCTGCCCCATTCCCATCGTCCACTGCGCGGATTGTGGCGCCGTGCCGGTGCCCGAGAGCGAGCTGCCCGTGCGGCTGCCCGACGATGTCGCCATCGACCGGCCCGGCAATCCGCTCGACCGCCACCCGTCCTGGAAACATGTCGCCTGCCCGGCCTGCGGGCGCGACGCGCTGCGCGACACCGACACCCTGGACACCTTCGTCGATTCCAGCTGGTATTTCCTGCGCTTCTGCTCGCCGCGCGACGATGCGCCGATGGATGGGCAGGCCCTCGCCTACTGGATGCCGGTGGATCAATATATCGGCGGCATCGAACACGCCGTGCTGCATCTGCTCTATTCGCGCTTCTTCACCCGGGCGCTGCGCCGCTGCGGCTATCTGGATTTCGACGAGCCCTTCGCCGGCCTGTTCACCCAGGGCATGGTGGTCCACGAGACCTATCGCGACGCCGACGGCACCTATCTCGAGCCCGGCGAGGTCACCAGGGACGGCGACGGGCAGGCCCGGGCGCTGGCAGACGGGCGGGCGGTGGAGATCGGCCGTTCCGAGAAAATGTCGAAGTCGAAAAAGAACGTGGTCGATCCCGAACGCATCATCGCCCGCTACGGCGCCGACACGGCGCGCTGGTTCATGCTTTCGGATTCGCCGCCCGACCGCGACCTGGAGTGGACCGACAGCGGCATCGCCGGCGCCGGGCGCTTCGTGCAGCGCATCGCCCGCCTGGTGGACGCGGCGGCAGAGCGGCTGCCACCGCCCGGCACGGCGCCGGAAGCCACGGGCGAAGCGATGGCGCTGCGCCGCGCCGCGCATCGCGCCATCGCCGGCGTGACCGGCGATATCGAGGCCTTCCGCTTCAACCGCGCCGTCGCCCGCATCCACACCTTCGCCAACGCCATCGGCGATCTCTCCCCACGGGGAGCGGCGCCCGGCGCGAGGCGCGAGGCGCTGGAAGTCCTGGTGCTGCTGATCGGCCCGATGATGCCCCATCTGGGCGAGGAAATGTGGCGGGCGCTGGGCCACGAAACCCTGCTGGCCGAAATGCCCTGGCCTGCGGCCGACGCGGCCCTGGCGGCCCAGGACAAGGTGACGCTCGCCGTCCAGGTCAATGGCAGGCTGCGGGCGCGGCTGGAGCTGGTCCGCGACGAGGACGAAGAGACGGTGCGCGAGGCGGCGCTGGCCCACGACAATGTGCAGCGCGCCATCGCCGGCGCGCCGGTCGGAAAGGTGATCGTGGTCCCCAACCGGATCGTCAACATCGTCGCCGGGCGATGAGACCGCCGTCGCGGCGCGCCCTGCTCGCCGGGGCGGTGGCCATGGCCTGGCTGCAAGGCTGCGGCTTCCGCCCGCTCCTGGACACAGGCAGCGGCGTCGCGGAGGAGTTGGCCGCCATCCGCACCGGCGAGATCGGCACCGGCCAGGACCGCCGCATCGGCCACATCCTGCGCAACGCGCTGATCGATCGCTTCACGGCCGGAATCGGGCCGCAACCCCACCGCTACGACCTGACGGTCAATATCCGCCAGTCCTCGTCGTCGCTGGCGGTGCAGACCACCGGCGCGGTCACCCGTTCCAACCTCACCGTGGAGGCGGTCTTCACGCTGTTCGACGACGCCGGCGGGGGCGAGCTCTACCGCGCCAGCCGCCGGGCGCGGGGCAGCTACGACGTGGTCGAATCCGAATATGCCACCCTCGCCGCCCGCCGGCAGACGGCGGAACGCGCGGTGCACGAACTCTCCCACGCCATCGCCCGCGCCCTGGCGCTGTTCTTCGCCCGGCGCGCCGGCACGCCGTGAAGGCGGGGCGGAAGTGATCGTCAAACCGGCCCAGGCGGACGCCTTCTGCCGCGCCCCCGACGCGGCGGTGCGCGTGGTGTTGCTGCACGGCCCCGACCGGGGAGCGATAGGCGAGCGCGCCGATCTGCTGGTCACGGCGGCGGCAGGCGATATGCGCGATCCCTTTCGCACGGCCCTGCTGGCGGGCGACGCGGCAGCGGCCGAACCGGCGCTGCTGAGCGACGAAGCCGCTCAGCTGGCGCTGGCCGGCGGGCGGCGCGCGGTGCGCGTCAAGGACGCCACCGACCGCCTCGCCGATGCCGTCAAGACGCTGCTGGCGCGGCCCAGCGGCGACACGCTGGTGGTGATCGAGGCGGGCGAGCTGCCGGCCCGTTCCCGGCTGCGGACGCTGCTGGAAGGCGCGCGCGAGGGGGCGGCGTTGGCCTGCTATCGCGACGAGGGCCGGGCGCTGGCCGCCTTCGTCACGCGGGAGATGGAACGCCACGGCGTCGCCGTCGAGCGCGAGGCGCTGGCGCTGCTGACGGCTTGGCTGGGCGGCGACCGGCGGCAGACCCGCGCCGAGATCGCCAAGCTGGCGCTCTATGTCGGCGCAGGCGGGCGCGCCGGCGTGGCGGATGTCGAGGCGGCCGTCGCCGACAGCTCCTTCCTGTCGGCCGAGAAAATCGCCCATGCCACCGCGGCCGGCCGCATGGGCGAGCTGGAACGCAGCCTGGAAAGGGCGCTGGCCCAGGGCGAACAGCCGCTGGCGATTCTGCTGGCGGTGCGCCGCCACATGACGCAGCTGCAACTGGTGCTGGCCCGGCGCGAGCGGGGCGAAACGCTGGGCAACGCGCTGAAAGCTGCCCGCATCCTTCACTTCCGCGCCGCCGATGCCATCAAAGCGGCGGCACCGCGCTGGAATGTCCGCCGGACCGCCGCCGCGCTGGCCCGCCTGACCGAAACCGAGATCCGTTGCAAGACGACCGGCATGCCGGCCGCCGCCCTGTGCCGGCGCGCCCTGTTCGAGCTGGCCTGCCGGGCGCGGGCGGGCTAGCGCGGCCGTTCCAGCCGGGCGACGATATCGTCGAGCTGTTCCAGGCTGCGGTAGAAGAGCGCCAGCCTGCCCTTCTCGCCGCGCCCGGCGATCTCCACCTTCAGCCCGGTGGCGGCGGTGAGACGATCCTGCAAAGCGCGGATATCGGCGCCGGCCGCGCTGCCCCGCCCGGCCGCGCGCGTGCCGCCGCGAGAGCTGTTTGCCGCCGCCGCCTCGGTCTGGCGCACGGAGAGGCCCTGCTCCAGCACCTTGCGCGCCAGGGTTTCCGCCTGCGGCACGGCCAGCAGGGCGCGGCCGTGGCCGGCCGAGAGCTGCCCTTCGTCGAGCATGGCACGCACCGCGTCGGGAAGTTGCAGCAGCCGGACGGTGTTGGCGACATGGGCGCGGCTTTTGCCTGCCTGGGCGGCGATGGCGGCCTGGGTCAGCCCGAACTCGCGGCGCAGGCGCTCATAACCGGCGGCCTCTTCCAGCGGCCCCAGATCCTGGCGCTGCAGATTCTCGACCAGGGCGAGCTCCAGCGCCTCGCGATCGGAGAGGGTGCGCACAATCACGGGCACCTCGTGGAGCGGCGCCCTCTGGGCCGCGCGCCAGCGGCGCTCGCCGGCGACGATCTCCAGCATCCCTTCCTCGCCGGCGAGCGGGCGGGCGACGATGGGCTGCACCATGCCGTTTTGCCGCAGCGAGGCGGCCAGACGCTCGATCTCTTCGTCGCCGAAGCGGCTGCGGGGCTGGTAGCTGCCGGGCTTCAGATCGCCGATCGGCACCGTCGTCACGCCGCCCTCGGCCGCCACCGTCTCGCCCAGCAGCGCCGCCAGCCCGCGGCCCAGGCCGCGCGGCTCGCTCATGCCGCCTGTTCCCCGGCGACAGGCGGCGTTGCGCGTTCGCGGCGCAGCATCTCGCCCGCCAGATGGGCATAGGCGATGGCGCCGGCGCATCGGAATGCGTGGAGCATGACCGGCTTGCCGTGGGAGGGCGCCTCGCTGACCCGCACATTGCGCGGGATGACGGTGTCGTAGACCGTCCGCCCCATGATCTTGCGGACATCGGCCGCCACATCCCGCGCCAGGCGGCTGCGGCCGTCGAACATGGTGAGCACGATGCCGCACAGTTTCAGACACCGGTTGTAGCGCTGGCGCGTCCGCTCGACGGTGTCCAGCAGCAGCGCCAGGCCTTCCAGCGGAAAGAACTCGCATTGCAGCGGCACCAGTACCTCGTCGGCCGCCACCAGGGCGTTCAGGGTGAGCAGACCCAGGGCGGGCGGGCAATCGATCAGCACCAGGTCGTAACGCGCGGCCAGGCGGGCAAAGGCCCGCTTCATGCGCCCGACACGCTCGGGCGCGGTGACCAGTTCGACCTCCGCGCCCGAAAGATGAGCCGTGGCCGGGACGATCTCGAGGCCCGGGATCGCCGTCGCCAGGGGTTCGACCGGGCGGCCCAGCAGCAGATCGTAGGTGGTCTGGCGCCGCGCCGATGTCGGGATCCCCAGCCCGGTGCCGGCATTGCCCTGGGGGTCGGCGTCGACCAGCAGCACGCGGCGTCCGGCGGCGGCCAGGGCGGTTGCCAGATTGATGGTGGTGGTGGTCTTGCCGACTCCGCCCTTCTGGTTGGCGACCGCGATCACCCGGCGCGGTATGTCATACCCAGCATCTGGTGCTGTATCGTTCCTACCCATCGCCTTGCCACCCCATCTTGTGTTCACAGCCGCGTTTCGCGATGCAGCCTTTCGATGACGAGCAGGCGGCCTTCCGCCGCCGTCATACTGGTATGACACGTGTACCACATATGCCATCGCTGCGCAGCCTGGGCCAGCTCGGCCGCCACCGTGGCGCCTTTGGGCAGGATGGCGCGCCCGCCCTGGGCCAGCCATGGCGCCACCATGGGGAGCAGGCGTGGCAACGGCGCCAGGGCGCGGGCCGTGACCACATCGGCCGGGGCCGGCGGCAGCGCCTGGATGCGGCAGGCGTGGATCGCCGGCCGCACCCCGGCGGCGCTGGCGGCGGCATGGAGGAAGGCGGCCTTGCGGCCATCGCTTTCCACCAGTTCGACGCCGTCGATGCCCAGGATCGCCAGCACCAGGCCCGGCAGTCCGGCGCCGCTGCCAAGATCGACCAGACGGCGGCAGCCGGGGGGCACCAGGCGGGCGAGCTGGGCGCAATCCAGGATATGGCGGCGCCAGACATCGGCCAGCGTTGCCGTTCCCACCAGATTGATGCGCCGCTGCCAGTGGCACAGGAGGGCGACATAGGCCTCCAGCCGCACGCGTGTTTCACGTGAAACACCCATGAGGCCGCAGGCTTCGGCGGCGGTCATGGCGGCCACGCTCATGCTGCCTGCCTTCTGGCGCAGGCGAGCAGCGTCTGCAACGCCGCCGGGGTGACGCCCGGCAGCCGCGCCGCCTGCGCCAGCGTTGCCGGGCGCGCCGCCTGCAGCTTTTCGCGCAGTTCTGCCGACAGGCCGGCCAGGGCGCCATAGTCGAGGCCGGTGGGCAGGGCGAGCGCCTCGTCGCGCCGCAGGGCGGCGATGTCGGCCTCCATGCGGGCGAGATAGCCGGCATAGCGCCCGGCGATCGCCACCTGCTCCAGGGCATGCGGCGGCCAGGAGGCGAGCTGCGGCCACAGCGCGGCCAGGCGCCGCGGCGTCGCCTCGGGCCGCGCCATCAGCTCTGTCAGGGTGCGGCGGCGCCCGTCCAGATTCACCGCCAGGCCGGCGCGGCGCGCTTCGCCGGGGGTTGCCGTCAGCGCCGCCGAGGCCGCCAGCGCCCGTTCCACCTCGGCGCGGCGGCGGGCAAAGGCGGCGGCGCGGGCGTTGCCGACACAGCCCAGGGCGATACCCCTGGGCGTCAGGCGCAAATCGGCGTTGTCGGCGCGCAGCAGCAGCCGGTATTCGGCCCGGCTGGTGAACATGCGATAGGGTTCGCCGCCGGTGCCTCGTGTCACCAGATCGTCGATCATGACGCCGATATAGGCCTCGGCGCGGTCGAAGACGGCACAGGTGCCGCCCCCGGCGCGGCGTGCCGCGTTGAGGCCGGCGACCAGGCCCTGGCCCGCCGCCTCTTCGTAGCCGGTGGTGCCGTTGATCTGGCCGGCCAGAAACAGCCCCGGCACCCGGCGGGTCTCCAGGCTGCGATGGAGTTCGCGCGGATCGACGAAATCGTAGGCCACGGCATAGCCATAGCGTTCGATGCGCGCCCGCTCGAGGCCCGGAATCGTCGCCACCAGCGCGTCCTGGGCATCGCGGGGTAGCGAGGTGGAGATGCCGTTGGGATAAACCGTGTCGGTCTCCAGCCCTTCCGGTTCCAGGAAGATGCGGTGGCTTTGCTTGTCGGCAAAGCGCACCACCTTGTCCTCGATCGAGGGGCAATAGCGCGGCCCCGGCCCTTCGATCTGCCCGCCATAGACGGCGCTGCGGGCAAGGTTGGCGCGCACGACGGCATGGCCGGCCGCATTCGTCTGGGTGAGGTGGCAGGGAATCTGCGGCGTCGCTATGCGCTGGCTGAGCCAGGAGAAGGGGCGCGGTGGCATATCGCCCCGCTGCACGCCGCAGGCCTGCCAATCGATGCTGCGCCCGTCGAGGCGCGGCGGCGTGCCCGTCTTCAGGCGGGCGAGGGCGAAGCCCAGCCGCGCCAGGCCCGCCGCCAGGGCGAGCGACGGGGGTTCGCCGATACGCCCTGCCGCATGGCGTTCGCCGCCGATGTGGACGGTGCCGGAAAGAAAGGTGCCGGCGGTCACCACCAGGGCGCCGCAGGCCAGACGGCGGCCATCGGCCAGCACCAGGCCGCAGATGGCGCCGTTGCCGTCGCGCGCGATGTCGGCGGCCTCGCCTTCCAGCACCTGCAGGCCTTGCTGGGCCGCCAGCAGCCCCTGCACGGCGGCGGCATAGAGGCGGCGGTCGGCCTGGGCGCGGGGGCCTTGCACGGCGGCGCCGCGGCTGGCGTTCAGGATGCGGAAATGGATGCCGGCGCGGTCGATGGCGCGGGCCATGATGCCGTCCAGGGCGTCGATCTCGCGCACCAGATGGCCCTTGCCCAGGCCGCCGATGGCCGGATTGCACGACATGGCGCCTATGGTTGCCCGGCGCTGGGTCACCAGCAGGGTGGAGGCACCGCAGCGGGCGGCGGCGGCAGCGGCCTCGGTGCCGGCATGGCCGCCGCCGACCACGATCACATCGAAGGCGCTCATGCGGACCATGGCCGCAATCTAGAAGGCGGAGGGGGGCGAGGTCAAAGCCTCGGGCGGGCACAGGCGGGCGCCGCTGGCGCGCGGGTGTTTCACATGAAACATTCCGGATGGCGGGGCGCTCACTTGCCGATGCAGAACTCGGCGAAGATGGCATCGAGGATGTCTTCGACATCGACCCGCCCGGTCAGGCGTCCCAGGGCCGTGGCCGCCAGCCGCAGGTTTTCGGCCGCCAGGGCAGGCTCGCCGGCCCGGCAGACCTGGTCCAGGGCGGCGGCGGCCTGTTGCAGACAGGCGCGGTGGCGGGCGCGGGTGGGGGCGGGCGCCGCGCCCCGCCAGGCGGCGGTGAAACGCGCCCCCATGGCGGCGATCAGGGCATCGATGCCGGCGCCGGTGGCACAGGAAACGGCCAGGTCGGCGGCGGCGGGGGCCGGGGCCAGATCGGCCTTGTTGGCGATGGCCAGCGCCCGTTCTCCGGCCAGCGGCGCGATCTGGGGCCAGGTCTCCGGCCAGCGCGCGGCATCGGCCAGCAGCAGGCGCAAATCGGCATCTTCGGCCCGGCGCCGGGCGCGGGCGATGCCCTCCCGCTCTACGCCGCCCGGCGCCGGGCGCAGACCGGCGGTATCGGCCAGGGTGACGGCGAAACCGGCGACGTCCAGGCTGACCTCGACGACATCGCGGGTGGTGCCGGCTTCGCTGGAAACGATGGCCGCCTCGCGCCCGGCCAGGCGGTTCAACAGGCTCGATTTGCCGACATTGGGCGCGCCCAGGATGGCCACGGTCAGCCCTTCGCGCAGGCGCTCGCCGCGCCGGTCGGCGAGATGGGCGCGCAGCTCCCCCGCCAGGGCGGCGGCATCGGCAGCGACGTTCGCCGGCACATCGTCCGGCACATCTTCGTCGGCGAAGTCGATGGCCGCCTCCTGGCGCGCCATCAGGGCCAGCAGCCGCTGGCGCCAGCCGTCATAAAGGCGGGCCAGGGCACCAGACATCTGCGCCAGCGCCTGTTCACGCTGGCGGGCCGTGTCGGCGGCCACCAGGTCGGCGATGCCCTCGGCGGCGGTGAGGTCCAGCCGGCCATGGGCCAGGGCGCGGCGGGTGAATTCGCCCGCTTCGGCGGGGCGCAGGCCGGGCAGGCGCGCCAGGGCGTCGAGCACGGCGGCCACCGTGGCACGCCCGCCATGGAGGTGGAGTTCGGCCACATCCTCGCCGCTGTAGCTGGCGGGGGCGGGAAAGAACAGCACCAGCGCCTCGTCCAGCAGGCTCCCCGTGGCCGGGTCTGCCAGAGGCCGCAGCACCGCCCGGCGTGGCGCCGGCGGCCTGCGCCCGGTCAACGCCCGCAGCGCCTGGCCGGCGGCGGGGCCGGAGACGCGGACCACCGCCACGGCGGCGCGCCCGGGCGCCGATGCCAGCGCGAAGATCGTCACCGCCACGTCGCGCGATGTTTCACGTGAAACACCCGCTAGGAGCTGCCCCCGGGCGGTGTCTTCGCCATGCCGCGCCAGAAGGCCAGCGCCCGGTCCAGCCCCTCGCCCGAGGCCCCCAGCCACGCCTTCAGCGCCGTCTCCGGGTCGAAGCTGGCGGCCGCCTCGCCGATCCTGGCCTTCAACGCCGCCATGGCCTCGGCGTGCAGCGGCGCCACATCGGGCAGGCCCAGGAAGGCCCGCGCCTCGTCGGGCGTGCAATCGATCTCGATCGTGACCTTCATCGCGCCCCTCCCCCGGCTTGCAGGGTTCGATTCCCGCTCCCGCCACGTTACGGTGTCGGGCGATGGCGGGCAATCGGGGCCGCCCCCGGAGAGCGTCCATGGACTTCCAGCGCAACAATCTCGACCGCGAGACCAGCCCCTATCTCGGCCAGCACCGGGCCAATCCGGTGCATTGGCAGCCCTGGCGCAGCGCGGTGCTGGCCCATGCCCGCCGCAGCGGCAAGCCGATCCTGCTGTCGGTCGGCTATGCCGCCTGCCACTGGTGCCACGTCATGGCCCATGAAAGCTTCGAAGACGAGGCCATCGCCGCGGTCATGAACGCGCTGTTCGTCAACATCAAGGTCGATCGGGAGGAACGCCCGGACATCGACACCATCTATCAGGGCGCCCTGCAGCTGCTGGGCCAGCAGGGCGGCTGGCCGCTCACCATGTTTCTCACGCCCGATGGAGAGCCGTTCTGGGGCGGCACCTATTTCCCGTCCACGCCTCGCTTCGGCCGCCCAGGCTTCGCCGATGTGCTGAAGGCGGTGGAGGGCACCTTCCGCCGCGGCCCGGACAAGGTGGAACACAACCGCCACGCCCTGGCCCAGGCTATGGCCCGCCTTGCCGAAGGCGCCGGGGCGGGCACCATGCCCGCCGAGATCGCCGAAACCACGGCCCGCGCCCTGCTGCAGGCCGCCGATATGCGCCATGGCGGCCTCGGCCAGGCGCCCAAATTCCCCCACGTGCCAGACCTGGAGCTGCTGTGGCGCGCCTGGCGCCGGGGCGAGGGCGACGGCTTCGGCCAGGCCGTGCTAAGGGCCGCCGACGCCATGGCCGAAGGCGGCATCTACGACCATCTGGGCGGTGGCTGGGCGCGCTATTCCGTGGACGAAAGGTGGCTGGTGCCGCATTTCGAAAAGATGCTCTACGACAACGCGCAGCTGATCGAGCTCTACACCCGCCTCCACCTCGCCACCGGCAAGGGCCTCTATCGCCAGCGCGTCACCGAAACCGTCGCCTGGCTGGAGCGCGAGATGACGGCCCCCGGCGGCGCCTTCTGCTCCAGCCTCGACGCCGATTCCGACGATGGCAGCGGCCACAGCGAAGAGGGCGCCTTCTATGTCTGGAGCGAAGGGGAGATCGACGCCGCCCTGGGCGACGAGGCGGCGTTCTTCAAGCGCCACTACGACGTAACGGCGGGCGGCAATTGGGAGGGCAAGACCATCCTGAACCGCCTCGCCGCCGGCACCCCCGACGACCAGGCGGAGGCGCGGCTTGCCACCTGCCGCCGGCGCCTGTTCGCGCTGCGCGAGACGCGCGCCCGCCCGGGGCTTGACGACAAGGTGCTGGCCGATTGGAACGGCCTCGCCATCCGCGCCCTGGCCCGCGCCGGCGCCGCCCTGGGCCAGCCGTCCTGGATCGCCATGGCACGGCGCGCCTTCGATCGCATCGTCGCCACCATGAGCGCGGGCGACCGGCTCTGCCACAGCGCCCGCGGCAAGCGCCGCCTGGCCCTGGCCATGATCGACGATTACAGCCACATGGCCGATGCCGCCCTCGCCCTTCACGAGGCGACCGGCGACGACGGCCTGATCGGGCGGGCGCGGGCATGGGTGGCATGCGCCGATGCCCATTACTGGGACGAGGCGCGCGGCGGCTATTTCTTCACGGCCGACGATGCCGAGGCGCTCATCCTGCGCTCGCGCACGGCGCTGGATCACGCCACGCCTTCGGGCAACGGCACCATGCTGGGGGTGCTGGCCAGGCTTTGGCACCTGACCGGCGAGGACGCCCTGCGCCAGCGCGGCGAGGCGCTGGCGGCGGCCTTTGCCGGCGATGCCAGGGCCAGCCCGGCGGGCCATGCCGTGCTGATCGCGAATCTCGACCTGCTCAACCACGGGTTGCAGGTGACGATCGTCGGCCAGCGCAGCGAACCGGCGGTGGAGCTGCTGCTGGCCGAGGTGCGCAAGGCGGGGCGCCAGGACGTGGCGGTGCTGGTCACGGGCGACGGCAGGGCGCCCGGCCCAGGCCACCCGGCCGCCGGCAAGGGGCGGGTCGGCGGGCGGGCGGCGGCCTATCTCTGCCGCGGCCAGACCTGCTCGCCGCCGGCCACCGAAGCGGGCGCGCTGGCCCGCCTGCTCGCGCCGGCGGCCCGATAAGGCGCTGGCGCGCGGCCGCGGCGTTATACACACTGGGCACATTGGGCACACTGGCGCGGCCACGGCGCCCACAAGGGAGGCAGGGCATGGCAAAGATGGCGACGGTGGTTCGGGTTCACAGGCATGGCGGTCCCGAGGTGCTGGAGGTGGAAGAGGCGGCGGTGGGCGCGCCCGGGCCGGGCGAGATCCTCATCCGCCAAGGCGCCGTCGGCCTCAACTTCATCGATATCTACCACCGCAGCGGCCTCTACCCGCTGCCGTTGCCGGCGGTGCTGGGGCGCGAGGCGGCGGGCACCGTCGCGGCCACGGGCCAGGGGGTGGACGCCTTCCAGGTCGGCGACCGCGTGGCTTATCCCCTGTTCGCCGGCGCCTATGCCGATCTGCGAACCATTCCGGCCGCGCGGGCGGTCAGGCTGCCCGAGGATATCGACGAGGCCACCGCCGCCGCCATGATGCTGAAGGGCACCACGGTGGAATATCTGCTGGAACGCTGCTTCCCGGTGCGCGCCGGGCAGACGATCCTTTTCCACGCCGCCGCCGGCGGTGTCGGGCTGATCGCCTGCCAATGGGCGCGGGCGCTGGGCGTGAAGACGATCGGCACCGTCTCCACCGAGGCCAAGGCGGAACTGGCCGCCGCCCATGGCTGCGACCATCCCATTATCGCCGGGCGCGAGGATATCGCCGCCCGCGTGCGCGAGATCACCGCCGGGGCGGGCGTTCCCGTGGCCTACGATTCCGTCGGCGCCACCACCTTCGAGGCCTCGCTGGCCTCGCTGGCCCCGCGTGGGATGCTGGTCTCCTTCGGCCAGTCCTCCGGCCCGGTGCAGGCCTTCGATCCCGTCCGCCTCGCCCAGGGCGGCTCGCTGTTCTACACCCGCCCGGGCCTGGTCGATTACATCGCCACGGCTGGCGAGCTGCGGGCCTCTGCCGGGCGGCTGTTCGAGATGGTGGCGGCGGGCAAGGTGGCGGTGCGCGTCAACCATCGCTGGCCGCTGGCCGAGATCCGCGCGGCCCACCGCGCGCTGGAAGGACGCCAGACCACCGGCTCATCGGTGCTGCTGCCATAGGGGCGCAGGCGCGGCCCGCCGTTCGATCCGATCCCCCGCTCAATCCCGATAGCGGTGCCAGATGGCATTCTCGACATGGCGGTCCAGAAAGGCGGCATGGCGGCGGAGGTCTTCGGCGCTGGCGGCGTGGGGGCGGGGCGCGCGCGGGCTGGCGGCGGCCGGGCCGGCGGACGGCCCGCCCTGCTGCGGCGCGGCGGCGAAGGCAAGGCCGGCCTGGCGCCCGCCGCGCCGTTCGATCTCGAGCTCGATATAGACCTCGGCCAGCAGCCTGGCATCGATCAGGGCGCCATGGCGGTCGGCGCGGGCCGAGGCATCGATCCGCAACCGCTTCACCAGCCCGTCCAGGCTGTTGTCCTGGCCGGGATAGCGGCGCCGGGCCAGCGCCAGGGTATCGGTCACGCGGGTGCCGCTCACGGGTTCCAGATTCAGCGCGCGCAACTCCTGGTTGAGGAATTTCAGGTCGAACTCGGCGTTGTGCATCACCAGCTTGTCGTGGCCCAGAAACTCCAGCAACTCCTGCGCCTTGTCCTCGAAGGACGGCTGCCGGCCCAGGAAATCGGCGTCCAGGCCGTGGACCTCGAGGGCGCCGGCGTCCACCTGGCGGCGCGGGTTGAAATAGCTCTGCCAGTCGTTGCCGGTCGGGCGCAGGTCCACCAGTTCGACACAGCCGACCTCGACGATGCGGTGGCCGGCCAGCACGTCCAGGCCGGTGGTTTCGGTATCGAGGACGATCTCACGCATGATGCCTGCCGCCGTTGTGGGCGGCGAGCCTACACCCTGCGCCGGGCGGCGGCGAGCGCCCGCCCGCCTGCCCGCCTCGCTCCGCACCGCCGCAAACGCCGGGCCAGGGCGACGACGCGGCGCCGGGTGACGGCCCGCGACAGGCCGGTGGGGATGACGATATCGGCCAGTCGGCGCTTGCGCGCATCCGGCAGCTGGCGGCGCGCGATGGCGGCATGGCGGGCGGCGGTCATGCCGGGGCGGGCCCGCAGCCGGCGCGCCTGGACGAAGGACGGCGCCGAGACCACGCACACGGCATCGACCAGGCGCGCGCCGCCGCTTTCGAACAGCAGCGGCACCTCCAGCACCGCCAGCCTGGCGCGGCGGCGGCGCGCATGGCGCAGGAACCGCTCCCGCTCGGCCAGCACCAGCGGATGCACCGCCGCCTCCAGCGCCCGCAGCAGGGCGGCATCGGCGAGAACGGCGCGGGCGAGAACGGCGCGATCCACCCGCCCCGCCGCCACCGCCGCCGGCACCAGGGCGGCGACCGCCCCCACCGCAGCGCCGCCGGCGGCATAGAGGCGGTGGACGGTGGCGTCGGCGTCGTGCACCAGAGCGCCGCAGCGCGCGAACATCGCCGCCACGGTGGTCTTGCCCATGGCGATGGAACCGGTCAGCCCCAGAACGAACATCGCCGCCGCCCGCCTCACATATCCCTGGCGACGTGGTCGTAGAGCGCCTTCGTCACCTCCGGCCAGCGCCCGAACCAGGCGGCAAATCCCGGCTGCGCCTGATGCAGCAGCATGCCGAGGCCGTCCACCGCCGCCAGGCGACGGCGGCGGGCGCGGCGCAGCAGGCCGGTTTCCAGCGGCGCATAGACCAGATCGCACACCGTCGCATCGCCGGCCAGCGGCGAAAGCGTCATCTCCAGCGGCGGCTGGCCCGTCATGCCGAGCTGGGTGGCGTTGACCACCAGGCCCGCCCCGGCCAGCGCCTGCGCCCGTTCCCGCCAGGCCACCGCGCGGACGGCGGAGCCGAAGGCCCGGGCCAGCGCCTGCGCGCGGGCGGCGGTGCGGTTGGCAAGCCGCACCTCCGGCACCCCGGCCTCGAGCAGGGCCACCAGGGCGGCGCGGGCGGCGCCACCGGCTCCCAGCACCAGCGCCGGACGGTCGCGCCGCCAGGCGGGCGCTTTCTGCTCCAGATTGGCCATGAAGCCGAAGGCATCGCTGTTGCTGGCCCGCAGCCTGCCGTCGGCGGCCACCGTTACGGTGTTGGCGGCGCCGATGCGGCGCGCGGCCGCGTCGGCCTCGTCGGCCAGCGCCAGGGCGGCCCGTTTGTGGGGCAAGGTGACATTGCAGCCCTTCATGCCCAGCGCGGGCAGGGCGCGCAACGCCCGTTCCAGCCCGGCGGGCGGCACCGCCAGCGGCACATAGGCGCCGTCGATGCCGTAATGGCGCAGCCAGAAGCCGTGCAGGCGCGGCGAGCGCGAATGGGCCACCGGCCAGCCCATGACACCCGCCACGGCCGCCGCCCCGGAAGGCATCATGACGGCAGCGCCCCATGGCGGCGCAGCTGTTGCAGCACCGCCAGCAGCGGCAGGCCGAGAATGCCGTGATAGTCGCCTTCGATGCGCTCGAACAGCTGCAGGCCGCGTCCTTCGAGCTGATAGCAGCCGACACTGGCACAGGCGGCAGCGCCGATGGCGGCCAGGTAATCGTCCAGAAAGGCGGCGCCGAAGGGGCGCATGACGAGGCGCGCCTCCTCCACATGCTGCCACAGCAGCGCCGCCCCCCGCACCAGCACGGCGGCCGTGACATGGCGATGGCAGCGCCCCGCCAGCGCCTGCAGATGCCGCCTAGCCTCGGCCAGATCGCGGGCCTTGTCGAACCAGCGCCCGTCGCATTCCAGCATCGAATCCGCCCCCAGCACCAGCGCCTCCGGATGGCGGGCGGCGATGCGGCGCGCCTTCAGCTCGGCCAGCGTCGTGGCGGCGCGGGGCAGCGGCGCGCCTTCGGCCTGCAATGCCTGTTTGACCGCACCCTCGTCGATCGCCGCCGCCTCGGCCGCAAAGGCGACGCCGGCCGCCGCCAGCAGGGCCCGCCGGCTGACGCTGGCGGATGCGAGCACCAGGCGGGGCGGAGCGCTCACGGCAACGCTCCGAACCGTTCCTGATAGAGCTGGACGATGGCGGCCGCCGTCTCCTCGATGGAACGCCTGGTGACGTCGATCACCGGCCAGCCGCGCTGTTCGTAAAGGCGCCGCGCATAGGCCAGCTCGCGCCGGACCGCGTCGGGCTCGATATAGTCGCTGTCGCCGTCATGGCGCAGCATGGTCATGCGGTTCTTGCGAATCTCCACCAGGCGCTGGGCGCTTTGATAAAGCGCCACCACCAGCGGACGGGTGGCACGCAGCAGCTCTTCGGGCAGCGGCACCTGGGGCACGACGGGCACATTGGCGGCCTTCAGCCCGCGATGGGCGAGATAGAAGCAGGTGGGCGTCTTGGAGCTGCGGGACACGCCGACCACCACCACATCCGCCTCTTCGATGTCGTGGGGGGACTGGCCGTCGTCGTGGCGCAGCACGAACTGGATGGCGTCGATGCGGGCGAAATGTTCGGCATCCAGGGCATGCTGGCCGCCCGGCTGGCCCATGACCGGCTGGCCCAGATAGCCGGAAAGCACGCCCAGCACCGGATCCAGCACCGGCACGCAGGGCACGGCCAGCCGCTGGCAACCGGCGACCAGGCGATCGCGCCCGCAGGAATCGACCAGCGTGTAGATGACCACCCCCGGCTCGGCCGCCACCGCCGCCAGCACCCTTTCCATCTGGCGCGCCGTCCTCACCAGCGCCCAGACATGTTCCACCGTTTCCACCGCGGCGAACTGCGCCACCGCCGCCCGGGCAACCGAAAGGGTTGTCTCGCCGGTGGCATCGGAAACCAGATGGAGATGGAGGGCTGTCATTGACCTGGGGGCGGGGACCTGGGGACGGGATGGGGCTGGGCAGGGGATAACTCGCCGGAATCGCGCGGCGCTGCAAGCCCGTCCCCATCCCTCCCGACCATGGGCGCGGGTTGTCCCCATGGGGGCGGAGCGCGAGGCCGGGCTGGGGGAATCGCCCGGGTGCGGGCAGATGCCCCGGTTTGCGCACCGCTTCGCCCACAGAGCGGCGGGGCGGCGAATCGTTCACGGCGACCGGATCGCGCCACCTGTCCCGGCATGGACGCGGGCGGCCTTCCCCAGGCCTTCCAGCCTGTCGATGGAAACGGTATCGGAGGGTTATCGACATCGCCCGCAGGCCCAACAGCAACGACAACTTCTTTCCCTGAGACGTTTTATGTAGAAAGGGGGTGCATGGATGCCGCGCCTCGCCCTGCCGCCGATGCTGCCACCAAGCCTCTGCTCCGGGCGCTCGCCGGCCAGCGGGTGGAGCCGCCGCCGCTGTGGCTGATGCGCCAGGCCGGGCGCTATCTGCCGGAATACCGCGCCCTGCGCCGGCGCGCCGGTTCCTTCCTGGCCTGCTGCAACACGCCCGCCATCGCCGCCGAGATCAGCCTGCAGCCGGTCCGCCGGTTCGGCTTCGACGCCGCCATCGTCTTTTCCGACATTCTGGTCGTGCCCCATGCCCTGGGCCGCCCGCTTCGCTTCGCAGAGGGCGAGGGGCCGCTGCTGGCGCCTCTGGAAGGCGCCGGCGCCGTGGCGGCGCTGAAGCCCGAGCGCGCCGTGGAAGGCAACCGGGCGCTGCTGGAGACGCTGGGCCTGCTGCGCCAGCGGCTGGCGCCGGAGACGACGCTGATCGGCTTTGCCGGCGCGCCCTTCACCCTGGCTGCCTATATGATCGACGGCGAAAGCGGCGGCGGTTTTGCCGCCACGCGGACGCTGATGGCGGCCGACCCCGGCCTGCTCGACCGCCTGGTGGAGACGCTGGCCGCAGCGGTGGCCGCCCTGCTTTCGGCCCAGATCGCGGCCGGTGCCGAGGCGGTGCAGCTGTTCGAAAGCTGGGGCAGCCTGATCGCCGCCGGCCCGGCCTTCGAACGCTGGGGGGTGGCGCCCGCCCGGCGCATCGTCGCCGCCCTTCACCGGCGCCATCCGGGGGTGCCGGTGATCGGCTTTCCGCGCGGCACCGGACGGGCGGAGGCCTATGCGGCGGCGACCGGCATCGATGCCCTGCAGGTGGACCAGGATACCGGCCTGGAGACCATGCAGGCCTTGCAACGGCGGCTGCCGGTGCAGGGCAATCTGGACCCGGCGGTGCTGCTGCAGGGCGGGCAGGCCCTGCGCCGGCGCATAGCGGCGCTGCTGGCGGCGCTTTCCACCGGGCCGCATATCGTCAATCTGGGCCACGGCATCGACCGGCGCACGCCGCCCGCCCATGTCGAGGCCCTGGTCGCCGCCGTGCGCGGGCGAACATGAGCCGCACCGCCATCGTGCTGTTCAATCTGGGCGGCCCCGATTCGCTGGCGGCGGTGCAGCCCTTTTTGAACAACCTCTTCAACGATGCCGCCATCCTGCCCCTGCCCTGGCCGTTGCGCCCCATCCTGGCCCAGGCGATCTCCAGCCGCCGCCGCAAGGAGGCCTGCCGCATCTATGAAAGCATCGGCGGGCGCTCTCCCTTGCTGGAAGGCACCCGGGCCCAGGCCGAGGCGCTGGAAAAGGCGCTGGCGGACATGCTCCCCGGCGAGGCCCGGGTCTTTGTCGCCATGCGCTACTGGCACCCCATGAGCGACGATACCGCCCGCGCGGTGGCCGCCTTCGCGCCCGACCGGGTGGTGCTGTTGCCGCTCTACCCCCAGTTTTCCACCACCACCGCCGCTTCGTCCCTGAAGGCCTGGCAGAAGGCCGCGCGCCGGGCCGGGCTGCGGGCGAAAACCGTGTTTGTGTGCTGCTGGCCGTGCCAGCCGGATTTCGTCGCCGCCCATGCCGAACTGGTCCGCGCCGCGCTGGATGAGGCGGGGGAAAGGCCGGTGCGGGTGCTATTTTCCGCCCACGGCCTGCCGCAGAAGGTGGTGGATGGCGGCGATCCCTATTGCTGGCAGGTGGAACGCAGCGCCGCCGCCATCGCCGCCGCCATCGCCAGGGCGGGCCTCGATTGGCGCGTCTGCTACCAATCCAGGGTCGGCCCCCTGGCCTGGACCGGGCCTGCCACCGACGCGGAGATCCGACGCGCCGGGGCCGATGGCGTAGGCGCCGTGGTGGTGCCGGTCGCCTTCGTCAGCGAGCACAGCGAAACGCTGGTGGAACTCGACCGCGATCTCGCCACCGTCGCCCGCAAGGCGGGCTGCCGTCCCTATATCCGCGTCCCGGCCCTGGGCACGAACCCGGCCTTCATCCGCGCCCTGGCCGCCCTGGCGCGCCGGGCCGGCGCAGGCGCCCGCCTCTGCCCGGCCGCCTTCGCCGGCTGCCCGCGCCCGCTACCGGGGGGGTGAGATGGCCGGTTTCCTGGGCCAGGCGGCGATCTGGATCAAGGCGGCGCATATCGTCGCGACCATGGCGTGGATGGCGGGTATGCTCTATCTGCCGCGCCTCTTCGTCTATCACGCCGCCGCCGCGCCCGGCTCCGCCACCTCGGAGACCTTCAAGGTCATGGAACGGCGGCTTTCGGCCATCATCGTCGATCCGGCGCTGGCGGCCTCCCTGCTGCTGGGCGCTCTGCTGGCGGCCGATCGCGGCGCACCGCTGTGGCTGGAAGGCTGGTGGCATGTCAAGCTGGCGGCGGTGGCCGCCATGATCGCGGCGCGAATCGCGTTCGGGCGCTGGAGACGCGCCTTCGCAGCCGACCGCAACCGCCATTCCGCCCGTTTCTACCGTATCGTCGGCGAACTGCCGGCGGTGCTGATGGTGGCGATCGTGGCGCTGGCGGTGGCGCGCCCGTTCTGACGGCATCGCTCGGGGCGATTTGGACGATTTGACAGGGGCGCACAGGCTGCCGCACTATGGGGCGTTGCCGCCATGGGCACCCGGCACGGTCGGGCCGGCGGCCGGACATCCCCCCGCCCGAACGTCTTGTTCCCCAACCCATCTCCGGTTCGAACGGCAGCGGGCAACTCCACCCCGCAGCCGGTCTCCCTTCCCCCATAACTTTCATGGAGGTCCGCCATGACCACCACCCACAACGAGCCGCTCAATCTCCAGGACATCAAGGACAAGAGGGCCGAAGAGCTGCTCGCCATGGGCGAGGAGCTCGGCGTCGAAAACGCCAGCGTGCTGCGGCGCCAGGATCTGGTGTTCGCGATCCTGAAGGAGATGGCGGAACGGGATATGCCGATCTGCGCCCGGGGGGTGCTGGCGGTGCTGGCCGATGGCTTCGGCTTTCTCAGAAGCCCGGAGGCCAACTATCTGCCCGGCCCCGACGACATCTATGTCAGCCCCGGCCATATCCGCCGCTTCGCCCTGAAAACCGGCGATACGGTCGAAGGCCAGATCCGCAGCCCCCGGGACAACGAAAGCTATTTCGCCCTGATGAAGGTGAAGCACATCAATTTCGCCCCCCCGGAGGCCACCCGCCACCGGGTGCCGTTCGACAACCTCACCCCGCTCTACCCGGAAGAGAAGTTCAGCCTGGAAATCCAGGACCCGACCCGCAAAGACCTCTCCACCCGCGTCATCGAGCTGGTCTCGCCCCTGGGCAAGGGCCAGCGCGCCCTGCTCACCTCGCCGCCGCGGGCCGGCAAAACGGTGCTGATGCAGAACATCGCCCACGCCATCGAGGCCAACCATCCGGAGGCCTATCTGCTGGTGCTGCTGATCGACGAGCGCCCCGAAGAGGTGACCGACATGCAGCGCCAGGTGAAGGGCGAGGTGATCGCCTCGACCTTCGACGAGCCGGCCACGCGCCATGTGGCGATCGCCGAGATGGTGATCGAAAAGGCCAAGCGCCTGGTGGAACAGAAACACGATGTGGTGATCCTGCTGGATTCCGTCACCCGGCTGGCGCGGGCCTTCAACACCGTCGTCCCTTCCTCGGGCAAGGTGCTGACCGGCGGCGTCGATGCCAACGCCCTGCAGCGGCCCAAACGCTTCTTCGGCGCCGCGCGCAATATCGAGGGCGGCGGCAGCCTCACCATCATCGCCACGGCGCTGATCGACACCGGCAGCCGCATGGACGAGGTAATCTTCGAGGAGTTCAAGGGCACCGGCAACTCCGAGATCGTCATGGACCGCAAGATCGCCGACAAGCGCATCTTCCCGGCCATCGATGTCGGCAAGTCCGGCACCCGCAAGGAAGAGCTGCTGGTGGACAAGGGCCGGCTGAACAAAATGTGGGTGCTGCGCCGCATCCTGATGCCCATGGGGCCGGTGGATGCCATGGAGTTTCTGCTGAAGAAGCTTAAGGGCACCAAGAACAACGACGATTTCTTCGACTCCATGAACACCTGAGGGCGCTGCGATGGACGCCCTGGCCTCCCTCGTCGACCTCGACCGCTACCCCCTCCACCTGCCGCAAGGCCCCGGCCTGCGCGCGGCCATCGCCCGTGCCCGCGCCGGCCTCGCCCACGACGGCTGCGCGGTGCTGAAAGGCTTCGTCCCGCCGGCCGCGCTGGGGCGGATGGCGGCCGACGGCCTAAGGCTGCGCCACCGCATCCAGGCCAGCGCGCGGCCGTGGTATCCCTACCCGCCCTACCAGTCGCCGGGCGAGGGCGGCTGGCCCGAAGGCCATCCCCGCCGTCATCGCCAGCGGCGCTGCAACCGTTTCATCGCTGGCGATCTGCTGGCCCCCGCCTCGCCCCTTCTGGCGCTCTACCGGCACCCGGCCTTCGTGGCCTTCGTCGCCCGTATCGCGGGCCGCGGTCCGCTCCACCCCTATGGCGATCCCCTGGGCGCCTGCGCGCTTTCGATCCAGGAGGCGGGCGAGGCGCTGCCCTGGCATTTCGACGTCACCCATTTCGTCGTCTCGCTGCTGCTGGTCGCCGCCGCCAGGGGTGGGCGCTTCCACTACGCTCCGCGCTTGAGGAGCGAGGGCTGCGAGAACTACCCCGCCGTCGCCCGTCTGCTGGCCGGCGGCGGCGATTATGTCGATCTCGATCTGGCAGAGGGCGACCTGCAGCTGTTCGAGGGCCGCTGTTCCATGCACCGGGTCACCGCGCCCGGCCCCGGCAGCTGGCGCTGCATGGCGCTGCTCAGCTATTGCGACCGCCCCGGCGTGATCGGCAGCGCCGAGGTGCAGGTGAACCTCTACGGCCGCGCCGACCGCAGGGTAAAGCGCTGGCCCGTTCCCGCCTGAACGCCGCCGCCATGGCCCAGGCAAAGGTTCGCCGCGCGCTGATCTCCGTCTCCAGCAAGGCGGGGCTGGAGGGGTTCTGCCGCCGCCTGCATGGCCACGGCGTGGCGCTGCTTTCCACCGGCGGCACGGCCCGGGCCATCGCCGCCGCCGGCCTGCCGGTCGCCGACATCGCCGCTATCACCGGCTTTCCCGATCTGCTGGAAGGCCGGGTCAAAACGCTGCACCCGGCGGTCCATGGCGGCATCCTGGCCCGGCGCGACCGCCCCTCTCATCTCCAGGCGCTGGCGCAAAGCGGCATCGCCACCATCGATCTGGTGGCGGTCGATCTCTATCCCTTCGAACGGGTCGTGGCGGCGGGTGCGGCCTGGGAGGAGGCGGTCGAGACGGTCGATATCGGCGGCGTGGCCATGATCCGCGCGGCGGCCAAGAACCATGAAGCCGTCGTCGTCCTGGTCGACGACCAAGACCGCGCCGCCCTGCTGGCCGAGATGGATGCCAGCAATGGCGCCACCTCGCTGGCGCTGCGGCGGCGGCTGGCGGCCGTGGCGTTCGCGCGCACCGCCGCCTACGATGCCGCCATCGCGCGGCGCTTCGCCGCCCAGGCGGGCGAGGGGCTGCCGCGCCGGGCGGTCTTCGCCGGCGCCGCCATGCAGCCGCTGCGCTACGGCGAAAATCCGCATCAGCGGGCGGCCTTCTATGGCGATGGCAGCGCGCGGCCCGGCGTCGCCACCGCCCGCCAGTTGGGCGGCAAGGCGCTCTCCTTCAACAATCTCGCCGATGCCGACGCCGCCTTCGAACTGGTGGCCGAGTTCGAAGGCCCGGCCATCGCCATTGTCAAACATGCCAATCCCTGCGGCGTGGCGCTGGGCGCCGATCTGGCCACGGCCCACGCCCGCGCGCTGGCCTGCGACCGGGTCAGCGCCTTCGGCGGCATCGTCGCCGCCAATCGCAGGCTGGACGCAGCCACCGCCCACGCCATCGCCGCGGTCTTCACCGAGGTCGTCATCGCTCCCGATGCCGACGAGGAGGCCCGCGCCGTGCTGGCAAAAAAGAAGGGCTTGCGCCTGCTGCTGGCCGGCGCCCTGCCGCCGGCCGATGCGGCGGCGCTTCAGGTCCGCAGCCTGGCCGGCGGCCTGCTGGTGCAGGATCGCGACCGCGGCGCCGTTGCGGCAGGCGATCTCCAGGTGGTGACCAGGCGCCGCCCGAGCGCGACGGAGACGGCCGACATGCTGTTCGCCTTCCGGGTCGCCAAGCACGCCCGGTCGAACGCCGTCGTCTATGCCCGCAACGGCGCCACGCTCGCCATCGGCGCCGGCCAGACCAGCCGCCTCGACAGCGCTATCGCCGCCCGCCACAAGGCGCAGCGGGCAGGCCTGGCGCTGGCCGGGGCCGCCGTCGCCTCCGACGCCTTCTTCCCCTTCGCCGACGGCTTGCTGGAGGCCGCCGCGGCCGGTGCCAGCTGCGTCATCCAGCCGGGCGGTAGCCGCCGCGACGCAGAGGTGATCGCGGCGGCAGACGAAAGGGGCATGGCGATGGCCTTCACCGGCCGGCGCCATTTCCGCCATTGAAGGCGCCCCCTCACAGCTCCTTGACGTAGAAAAAGCCGGCCACCGGCTTGCCGTCCACGCGGGCATAGCTCGCCAGCTCGCCCCAGCGGCTGAAGCCCGCCGCCTCATAAACCGCGATGGCCCGATGCTGGGTGGCGCGCACATCCAGGCGCAGATGGCTGAAACCGGCGGCGCGGCAATGCTCTTCCACCGCCGCCAGCAGCATGGCGGCCAGCCCGTGCCCGCGCGCCCAGGGGGCGACGAAATGGGTGGAAAGCTGGGGCGAATGGGCCTGGGCCTCGTTGAAGCGCGAAGGCAGCTGCAGCTGCGCCGAGGCGGCGACGGCACCGTCCAGCCGCCCCACCCACAGCAGTCTTTCGGGCACCAGCAGCACGCCCTTCCAATAGCGTTCCATGTGGTCGCGGGGCTGCACCTTCAGCCAGCCAAAGCCGTTGCCATCGACGATAGCGGCATCGGTGGCATCGCACAGCGCGTCCAGGTCGTGGCCATCCAGCGTCGTGACACGCTCGATCACGGTGCGCACAGGGCGCAAGGCAGAGGTTCTCTCCATGGCCGCTACATGGCGCCTGAAGGCCGCGCCTGCAAGCCCGAATCGCGCCGTCCTCACGCCATCCTCACACTGGCACACGCCCCGCCAGCAGCGCCGCCGTGGCGGCCGCGATCTCCGCCTCTTCGTCGGCCGCCACCACATGGGCCGAACGCGGCGAGCGGGCGGCGGTGATGGTGGCCGCATGGGCGGCATTGGCCTCGGGGTCGAGCGCGAAGCCCAGCCAGGCCAGCCCCGCCAGGGCGCGCGCGCGCAGTTCTGCCGCCCCCTCGCCGATGCCGCCGGTGAAGACCACCGCGTCCAGGCCCTCCATGGCGGCGGCCGCCGCCGCGATCTCCTGGACCAGCCGATCGACGAACATGGCGATGGCCAGACGGGACGCCTCGCCGCCATCGGCCAGCAGATCGCGCATGTCGGAGGAAAGCCCCGAGACGCCCAGCAGGCCGGCGCGGCGGTTGAGCAGCGCATCCACCGCATCGACATCGCCGCCATGGCGCCTGACCAGCCACAGCACGGCGCCGGCATCCAGCCGGCCAGGACGCCGCCCCATGACCAGGCCGTCCAGCGGCGTGAAGCCCATCGAGGTCCAGACCGAGCGCCCGCCGGCGAGCGCCGCCAGGCTGCAACCGTTGCCGAGATGGCAGCACACCACCTTGCCGCCGGCGCGCCGCCCCAGCAGCCCCGGCAGCCGCCGCGCGATGTGGCGATAGGAAAGGCCGTGGAAGCCGAAGCGGCGCAGCCCTTCGCCGGCATAGACCGCTGGCAGCGCCATCAGCTGGCGGTGTTCGGGGATGCTGCGATGGAAGGCGGTATCGAAACAGGCCACCTGCAGGGCGTCGGGCAGCGCGGCGCGCGCGGCATCGATCCCTGCCAGATTGTGGAACTGATGCGCGGGCGCCAGCGGCGCCAGCTCTTCGATGGCGCGCCTTTCCTCCGCGCCCACCGCCGTCTCGCAGGCAAAGCGGGTGCCGCCATGAACCACGCGATGGCCGACGGCGCGGATCGGCGCCGCGGCGGCCGGCACGATGCGCCGCGCGATCAGCCAGGCGACGATGGCGGCGTGGCCGTCCGTGTCGGCCGGCAGCGCCAGGGCGGCGGGCAAAAGGCGCGGTTTCAGGCCGGGGCCGATGTTTTCCACCTGGCCTTTCAGCAGGGCGGGGCCGGTGGCGTGGCGGTCGAAAAGCGCGAATTTGACCGAAGACGAACCGCAATTGAGCGCCAGCAGGGTGCCGTCCACCGCCGCTCAGATCGCCTCCAGGGTGCGGCGCAGGCTGGCTACGATCTCGTCGATATGGTGGCGCTCGGCCACCAGCGGCGGGGCGACGATGGCGCTGTCGCCGGTCCATTTCACCCAGGCGCCGTTCCAGAACAGCTCCTTTTGCAGGCGGTTGCCGCGCAGCCCCGGCCCGTCGGCAGCGGGGAAGACCTCCACCCCCGCCAGCATGCCGATGCCGCGCAGATCGCGCACCGCCGGCACATCCCGCAGCGACCAGATGGCGTCCAGGAAATCATCCGACATGGCCGCCGCGCGTTCGAACAGGCCTTCGTCCCGGTAGATGTTCAGCGCCGCCAGGGCTGCCGCGCAGGCGGCCGGATGGGCCGAATAGGTGTAGCCGTGGAAGAGCTCGATGGCGCCTTCTGCCGCCGCCTCGGTCACCGTGCGGTAGATGTCGGCGCCCACCGCCACCGCGCCCATGGGAATGGCGCCGTTGGTCAGCGCCTTGGCCATGGTGACGATATCGGGGGTGACGCCGAAGGCCTGGGCGGCAAAGGGCTGCCCCAGCCGCCCGAAGCCGGTGATGACCTCGTCGAACACCAGCAGGATGCCGTGGCGATCGCAGATGGTGCGCAGCCGCTCCAGATAGCCTTTGGGCGGCACCAGCGTGCCGGTGGAACCGGCCACCGGCTCTACGAACACGGCGGCGATGGTGCCGCCGCCATAGGTGGCGCACAGCCGCTCCAGATCGTCGGCCAGCCCCGCCCCCCGCTCGGCCTGGCCGCGGGTGAAACGGCCCTCCTCGCTCCAGGTGTGGCGGATGGTGGCCACATGGGGCATGGTGGCCGGGAAGGCTTCGCGGTTCTTGGCGATGCCGGAAAGCGAGACGCCGCCGATATTGACCCCGTGATAGGCGCGCTCGCGCGAGACGAAGCGCAGCCTTCCCTCCTCGCCCCTGGCGCGGTGATAGGCCATGGCGATCTTCAGCGCGGTATCGACCGCCTCCGATCCCGAATTGGTGAAGAAGACATAGTCCAGCGGCTCGGGCAGCAGGTTGGCCAGCCGCGCGGCCAGGGCGAAGGACGACGGCTGGCCCAGTTGAAAGGGCGAGCAGTAATCGTTGGTCGTCATCTGGGCGAAAACGGCGTCGGCGATCTCGCGCCGCCCGTGGCCGGCGGCGACATTGAACAGGCCCGACGAGCCGTCGATCACCCGCTCGCCGTTCTGGTTCCACAGATACACGCCCTTGCTGCGCACGATCAGCCTCGGCTCCCGCTTGAAATCGCGATTGGGGGTGAACGGCATCCAGTGACGTTCCATCGAATTGGCGGCGCTCTCTTGCAGGGTGAGGTTCATGGCCACTCCATAGCTGGAACCGGGGGCTGGAACCGGAGGCTGAAACCAGGGCCGCCCCTTGGCGGCAGGGACCGGGAAAGCTAGCCTAGCCGGGGCCGAAGGGTGCCATAGGACCAGATGGCCCCGTGCCTTCGGGCCACGGGCCAGGGGGCGGCCGATGCGCGAAAGCATGTTCCATGTTCAGCGCACGCACAGCGAGACGCTGCAAAACCAGATCCGCGCCCGCCTGGTCGAGGCGATGCTGAACGGCCAGCTGCCCGCCGGCGCCCCCATCCCTTCCACCCGCGCCATGGCAAGGCGGCTGGGTGTCTCCCGCAACACCGTCATGCTGGCCTATCAGGCCCTGGCCGCCGACGGCTATCTGGAGGCCAGGGAGCGTTCCGGCTTCTATGTCCAGGCCGCCCTGCGCCAGGGCATGGTGGAGATTCGCCCCGGGGCCGGCGAGGAGGCGCCGCCGCTGGACTGGGCACAGCGCTTTCGCCGCCGCCCCGCCGCCCAGGCCAACATCGCCAAGCCCGCCAACTGGCACGATCTGCCCTATCCCTTCATCTATGGCCAGGCCGACGACGCCCTGCTGCCGGTGGCCGACTGGCGCGACGCCATGCGCCAGGCGATGAGCCGCAAATGGCTGGACGTCTGGACCGGCGACCGCTTCACCGAAGACGACCCCATGCTGGTGGAACAGCTGCGCCAGCGGGTGCTGACCCGGCGCGGCATCGTGGCGGACGAAGACGAAATTCTGGTCACCATGGGCGCCCAGAACGCGCTCTATCTGCTCTCCAGCCTGCTGGTGAAGCCGCAGACGCCGTTCGCCATCGAAGACCCCGGCTATCCCGACATGCGCAACATTCTGCGCCTGATGGCGGCCGATGTCCGCCCGGTGCCGGTGGACACCGACGGCGTGGTGACGGAACGCCTGGGCGATGCCGCCATGGTTTATGTCACCCCCAGCCACCAGGCGCCCACCAACGCCACCATGAGCCTGGAACGCCGCTACGCCCTGCTGGCCTGGGCCGCCGAGCGCGACGCGCTGATCGTGGAAGACGACTACGAGTTCGAAACCAACTATCTGGGCCCCCCTACGGCGGCGCTGAAATCGCTCCCCGGTTCCGCGCGGGTGCTCTATGTCGGCAGCCTGTCGAAATCGCTCATGCCCGGCCTGCGCATGGGCTTTCTGGTGGCCCCCCGCGAGCTGGTGGCCGAGGCGCGGGCGCTGCGCCGCCTGATGCTGCGCCATCCACCCGGCAACAATCAGCGCGCGACCGCCCTGTTCCTGGCGCTGGGCTATTACGACGCCCTGGTGGCCAGGCTTCACCGCACCTACGCCCGGCGCTGGAAAACCATGGGCCAGGCGCTGGAGCGCCACTTTCCCGGCTGGGCGCGGGCGCCGGCTTTCGGCGGCACCTCCTGGTGGCTGAAGGGGCCACGGGCGCTGGATGGCCGCCGCCTGGCCCGCGAAGCGCTGGAAGACGGCATCGTGGTGGAACCGGGCGATATCTACTTCGCCCACCCGCCCTGCGGGCGCCATCACATGCGGCTGGGCTTCTCGTCCATCCCCGAAGAACGCATCGGCCCCGGCATCGCCCGGCTGGCCGCCATCGCCGAGCGCGTCATCGCCGGCTGAGGCTGGCTTGCCCGCTTGGTGCCAACTGGTGCTAGGCTGCCCGCCGCTGGCGGCGCCAGCGTCCGCAAGCAGGGAAAGGAGCGCCGGCCATGAGGATGACCACCGAAGAGGCCTTCGTGAAGGTGCTGCAGCGCCACGGCATCCGCCATTGCTTCGGCATCATCGGCTCGGCCTTCATGCCCATCTCCGATCTGTTCCCCCGGGCCGGCATCGCCTTCTGGGACACGGCGCATGAGAGCAATGCCGGCTTCATGTGCGACGGCTTCACCCGCGCCGGCGGCGGCATCGCCATGTGCATCGGCCAGAACGGCCCCGGCATCACCAATCTGGTCACGCCGGTCAAAACCGCCTACTGGAACCACACCCCCATGCTGCTGGTGACGCCCCAGGCGGCCAACCGCACCATCGGCCAGGGCGGATTCCAGGAGGTGGAGCAGATGGCGCTGTTTCGCGACATGGTCTGCTATCAGGAAGAGGTGCGCGACCCCGCCCGCATCGCCGAGGTGCTGAACCGCACCATCGAAAACGCGCTGCGCCGCTGTGCCCCGGCCCAGATCAACGTGCCCCGCGATCTCTGGACCCGGGAGGTCGATATCGAGCTGCCCGAACCGGTGGTGCTGGAACGCCAGGGCGGCGGCGACGCAGCCATCGCCGAGGCCGCCCGCCTGCTCTCCCAGGCCCGCTTTCCGGTCATCCTGTCGGGGGCGGGGGTGGTGATCGGTGCTGCCATCGCCGCCTGCCGCGCCCTGGCAGAGCGGCTGGATGCCCCGGTCTGCTGCGGCTATCAGCACAATGACAGCTTCCCCGGCTCCCACCCGCTGGCGGTCGGGCCGTTGGGCTACAACGGCTCCCGGGCGGCGATGGAGCTGATCGCCAGGGCCGATGTGGTGCTGGCCCTGGGCACCAGGCTGAATCCCTTCTCCACCCTGCCGGGCTATGGCATCGATTACTGGCCCGCCCAGGCGGCGATCGTTCAGGTCGATATCAACCCCGATCGCATCGGCCTTACCAAGAAGGTGGCGGTCGGCATCTGTGGCGATGCCGACAAGGTGGCCCGCCAGCTGCTGGCCCGCCTTGCGCCCACGGCCGGCGATGCCGGGCGCCAGGAACGCAAGGCCACCATCCACCGCACCCGTTCGGCCTGGCTGCAAACCCTGGCCGGCATGGACCACGAGGACGACGACCCCGGCACCAGCTGGAACGCCGACGCCCGCGCCCGCGAGCCGCAGCGCATGTCGGCCCGCCAGGCCTGGCGGGCTATCCAGGCCGGCCTGCCGAAGGACGCCATCGTCTCCACCGATATCGGCAACAACTGCGCCATCGGCAACGCCTATCCCACCTTCGAGCAAGGGCGGAAATATCTTGCACCGGGCCTGTTCGGCCCCTGCGGCTACGGCTTTCCGGCCATTCTGGGGGCCAAGATCGCCTGTCCCCAGGTGCCGGCGGTGGGGTTTGCCGGCGATGGCGCCTTCGGCATCGCCATGAACGAGATGACCTCATGCGGGCGCGAAGGCTGGCCGGCGGTCACCATGGTGATCTTCCGCAACTACCAGTGGGGCGCGGAAAAGCGCAACACCACCCTGTGGTATGACAACAATTTCGTCGGCACAGAGCTTTCCCCCTCGCTCTCCTATGCCCGCGTCGCCGAAGGCTGCGGCCTGAAGGGCGTGCGGGTGGAAACCATGGCCGAGCTCACCGCCGCCCTGAAGCGGTCCTGCGACGATCAGTCCCGGGGCGTCGCCACCTTCATCGAGGTGGTGCTGAATCAGGAGCTGGGCGAACCCTTCCGCCGCGATGCCATGAAAAAGCCGGTGCGCCTGGCCGACATCGCGCCGGGCGACATGGCCGCGCCCCAGGCGGGCGGCTGAAGGCGGCCGTCAGCCCCGCCGCCAGGGGGCGCGGGCCAGAAGGCACAGGAAATCCAGCGCCAGGGTGGCGCCCGCCAGCGCCGTGATCTCGGCATGGTCGAAGGGCGGCGAGACCTCCACCAGATCGGCGCCGACGATGTTCAGCCCGCAAAGCCCCATCGCGATCGCCCGCGCCTGATGGCAGCTGAGCCCGCCGCAGACCGGCGTGCCGGTGCCGGGCGCGAAGGCGGGATCCAGGCAATCGATGTCGAAGGTCAGATAGGCTTTGCGCTCGCCGACGATGCGCCGGGCCTCGGCGATAACGGCGTCGGTCCCGTGGCGATGCACCCAGGGCGCGTCCAGGATGTTGAAGCCCATGGTATCCAGATTGACGGTGCGCAGCCCGATCTGCACCGAATGGGCCGGGTCCAGATAGCCCTGCCGTGCAGCGTGCCAGAACATGGTGCCGTGGTTGACGCCGTCTTCGTGTTCATCGGCCCAGGTGTCGCTGTGAGCGTCGAAATGGATCAGCGCCAGCGGCTTGCCGTGGCGCGCGGCATGGGCCTTCAGCAGCGGCCAGGAGATGAAATGATCGCCGCCCAGGGCCAGCAGCACGGTGTTCTGTTCCAGCATCCAGGCGGCATAGCGTTCGATCTGGTCCGGCACGCCGGCGGGTTTGGCGAAATCGAACGGCAGGTCGCCATGGTCGGCGATCTTCATCTCGTCGACGGGATGGAAGCCCCAGCCATAGACATGCCGTTCGAAGGCCAGGTCCACCGAGGCGGCGCGGATGCCGCGCGGGCCGAAACGGGTGCCGGGGCGGTTGGTGGTGGCGGTATCGAACGGCACGCCGACGATGGCCGCATCCACCCCCGAGAGATCCTTGCGATAGGGCCGGCGCAGAAAGCTGGGCACGCCGGCATAGGTGATCTCGTCGGGAAAGGCGTGCAGATCGGTGGCGACGATGGCGTGATCGCCGCGGTTCGGGGGCTGGCTGGTCATGGCGCGCGCTCCACAGGGCGGGCGCCTCTTGTCGCCGCCAGCGCCAGCGCGGTCAAGCCATCGCCCTTGACCGCACGGGCGCCCCGGGCCACGAAGGCGCATGGCCTTCCGTTCCCTGCGCGAGTTCGCCGCCCGGCTGGAGGCGGCGGGCGATCTGAAGCGGGTCGCGGCGCCGGTCTCGCCGGTGCTGGAGATGACCGAAATCCAGACCCGGCTGCTGGCCAGCGCCGGCCCGGCGGTGCTGTTCGAAAACGTCGTCCGCGCCGATGGCGGCCGCTATGGCATGCCGGTGCTGGCCAATCTGTTCGGCACCGTGGAACGGGTGGCGGCGGCCATCGAGAGGCGCCCGGCCCAGCTGCGCGAGGTGGGCGAGGCGCTGGCCTTTCTGCGCCAGCCGGAACCGCCCGGCGGCTGGCGCGAGGCGCTGGAGATGGTGCCGCTGCTGAAAAAGGCCCTGGCCATGGCCCCGCGCAGCGTCGCCAGGGCGCCCTGCCAGGAGGTGGTGCTGCAAGGCGACGACATCGATCTGGCCGCCCTTCCCATCCAGACCTGCTGGCCCGGCGAGCCGGCCCCGCTGATCACCTGGCCGCTGGTGGTCACCGAAGGCCCCGGCGGCGACCGCCGCGACGCCCCCAATCTGGGCATCTATCGCATGCAGGTCACGGGGCGGCGGACGACTCTGATGCGCTGGCTGAAGCATCGCGGCGGCGCCCAGCACCACGCCCGCTGGCAGCAGGCGCGCCCGGAGCCGCTGCCGGCCGCCGCCGTCATCGGCGCCGATCCCGCCACCCTGCTGGCGGCCGTCGCGCCGGTGCCCGATACCCTGTCCGAATATCGCTTCGCCGGCCTGCTGCGCGGGTCCAGGCTGGCGCTGGCCGATGGCGTGACCGTGCCGCTGAAGGTGCCGGCGGAGGCGGAGATCGTGCTGGAAGGCCATGTTTCGCTCACCGAAACGGGCCAGGAAGGCCCCTATGGCGACCACACCGGCTATTACAACGCCACCGAGCCCTTTCCGGTGTTCACGGTCAGCGCCGTCACCCACCGGGCCGATGCCATCTATCTCACCACCTTCACCGGGCGGGCGCCGGATGAGCCCAGCGTGCTGGGCGCGGCGCTGAACGAGGTCTTCCTGCCGCTGATGCGCCAGCAGATCCCGGAGATCGTCGATTTCTGGCTGCCGCCGGAGGCATGCAGCTACCGCATCGCCGTGGTGTCCATCCGCAAGGCCTATGCCGGCCACGCGCGGCGCGTGATGATGGCGGTGTGGTCCGCCCTGCGGCAGTTCATGTACACCAAGATCGTGATCGTGGTGGACGACGACATCGACGCCCGCGACTGGAAGGACGTGATGTGGGCCATCGCCACCCGCATGGACCCGGTGCGCGATACCATGGCGATCGAAAACGCGCCCATCGATTACCTGGATTTCGCCAGCCCGGTGGCGGGCCTGGGCGGCAAGCTGGGCCTGGACGCCACCGGCAAACTGCCCGGCGAGACCGACCGCGTCTGGGGCCGCAAGCTCGCCATGAGCGAGCGGGTGATAGCCGAGGTCACGCGCAAATGGGCGTCTTATGGCCTGCCGGGCGGGCGCTAGGCCGCCGCCTGGCGCAGCCGCGCCAGTGGGCGCTCGTCGATGGGCAGATGCATCACCGCCGCCACCACGCCCAGGGCGGCGGCGATCCACCACACCGCATCGTAGGAACCGCTGGCGTCGTGCAGCCAGCCGCCCAGCCACACGCCCGCGAAGCTGCCGGCCTGGTGGCTGAAAAAGACGATGCCGAACAGGGTCGCCATATAGCGGGTGCCGAACACCTGCGCCACGATGCCCGAGGTCAGCGGCACCGTCGCCAGCCACAGAAAGCCCATGGCGGCGGCGAAGCCATAGATGGCGATGGCGCTTTTCGGCCCCAGCAGCAGGGCGGCGATCACCACCGTGCGCAGCGCATAGATGGCCGCCAGGGAACGCCGCTTGCTCCAGCGCTGGCCGATGGCGCCGGCCGCCAGCGAGCCGGCGATGTTGCAGCCGCCGACGATGGCCAGCGCCCAGGCCGCCACCCCCGGCGCCAGGCCCAGATCGGTGACATAGGCCGGGAAATGGACGGCGATGAAGGCGATCTGAAAGCCGCACACGAAAAAGCCCAGGGTCAGCAGAAGATAGCCGCCATGGCCGCGCGCCTCGCCCAGCGCCTGCCCCATGCTCTGCTCGCTGGCCGCCTCGCCGGGCGCGGCACCCGCCGCCGGCAGCAGGAAGGCCAGCGGGATCAGCGCCACCACGGCCGCCGCCAGCGCCAGCAGCGCCCCCTGCCAGCCGAACTGTTCGATCGCCAGCTGCGCGGTGGGCGAAAAGGCGACCTGGCCGAAGGAACCGGCCGCCGTGCCCACCCCCAGCACCAGCGAGCGCCTGGCGGCCGAAACCGCCCGCGCCATCGCCGCCAGCGCCAGCGAAAAGGCGGTGAACGCCACCCCCAGCCCCACCACGATGCCGCCCGCCAGCTGGAACAGCCAGCCGGCCTCCGCCGCCGCCATCGCCCAGGTGCCGCCGGCATAGACCAGCGCGCCACAGGCGATCACCCGGGCGGGGCCGAAGCGGTCGGCCAGCATGCCGGCCACCGGCACGCCCAGGCCCCACAACAGGTTTTGCAGGGCCAGGGCGATGGAAAAGGTCTCGCGGCTCCAGCCATGGGCGGCCGTCATCGGCTCCAGAAACAGGCCGAACACCGAACGCACGCCGAAGCCGATGGCGGCGATGGCGCAGCCGGCCGCCACCACCGCCAGCGGCGTCCTCCAGCGCCCGCCGCTCATCGCCGCGCCGCCCTCAGCTGTCCAGCAGGCGTTTGACCACCCGCCCGGCAAAGCGGGCCGGATGCTCGCCCGGCGCCCGTTCCACCTCTTTGGCCTGGCTCATCTTTTTCCGGATCAGCGGGCGCGCCTTGCGCTCGAAGGCCTGGCGCGCCCGGGCCTGCAGCTCGGGGTTCATGGCGGCGCGCCTGGCCGCCCCCAGCAGCAGGCGGTGGATCAGCACCGCGCCCTGCCGGCGGGGTGCGCGGCGGCGCGGGCGGTCATGGCCGCCTCAGCCCGCCGTTTCCGGGCTGGCGATCTCGGCGATCTCGGCGATCTCGTCCCCCGTCATGCGCCAGGCGGCGACGGCCGCCGCATTGGCCTTCACCTGGTCCGGTCTTGTGGCGCCGCAGATCACGCTGGCGACCTCCTGCCGGCTCGCCAGCCAGCCGATGGCGAGCTCCAGCAGGCTGTGGCCGCGGCTGGCGGCGTGGGCTTGCAGACGCTCGATGCGGGCGAAGTTCCGGTCGGAAAGCAGCGCCCGGTGGCGGTCCTCGCCACCCGCCAGCCGTCCCGTCCCGGCCGCCTTGCCGCGGGTGTATTTGCCGGTCAAAAGCCCCATGGCGAGCGGAAAATAGGGCATCACGCCCAGGCCGAAGCGGCGTGCGGCCGGCACCACCTCGGCCTCCACGGCCCGGGCCAGCAGGTTCCATTCGTTCTGCGCTGCGACCAGGGGCGCCCGCCCGCTCCTCTCGGCCAGCCGAAAGGCGTCGGCGATCTGCCAGCCGGCATAGTTGGAACAGCCGCCATAGCGGATCTTGCCCTGGTCGATCAGCCTGTCCAGCGCGTCCAGGGTTTCGTCCAGCGGCGTCATGGGGTCGGGCGCGTGGTGGAGATAGAGGTCGATATAGTCGCTTCCCAGCCGTTTCAGGCTGCCCTCGCAGGCCCGCAGGATATAGCTGCGCGCGCCGCGCGGAATGTCGCGGCGGTCGCTGGCGGTCTTCATGCCGAATTTGGTGACCACCACCGCATCCTGGCGCCTGGCCCCCAGCGCCTTGCCCAGAATTCTCTCCGATGTGCCGTCGTCATACATATCGGCGGTATCGAACAGGGTGATGCCGGCATCCAGGGCGGCATGCACCACCTTGCGGCCCGCCGCCTCGTCCACCCACCAGCCCAGGGTGTTGCAGCCCAGCCCGGCCAGCGAGGCATGCAGGCCCGAACGGCCGAAACAGCGCAATTCCATGGCACCCTCCCCGCAGCCGGCGGCCCAGGATAGCCCATGGCGGCGCAGGGCGTCAGTATTGGCGCGGCACGAAGCGGGTGTAGAAGGCCATCGCCGCCATCCCCGCCCCGGCGGCCAGGAACACGGCCGGCAGGGCGGCCACCGCCAGCAGCAGCGAGAAGACCCCTGGCGGCCCGATCTGCGAAACATCGCGAAAGGTGGCGAAAACGCTGGTCATCTCCGCCCGCTCATGGGGGTGAACGGCGCGCAGGAACAGCATGTTGCCGGCCCCGTCGGCCATGCTGGTCACCAGGGCGGCCAGCAGAAAGACGCCAAAGCCGGCCCAGGGCATGGTGGCCGCCGCCACCAGCGCCAGGGTGGCGACGGCCGAGGCGCCATAGCCTGCCGCCAGCAGCCGGCGGATGCCCCAGCGCCGCCCCAGCCAGCCCCAGAACGGGCACAGCAGCACCGAGGCGGAACCGGCCGATGCCACCAGCCCGGCCATCGTCTCGCCCAGCCCCGCCTGGACGCAATAGATGGGGCCATAGACGAAGAACATCGCCCACCAGCCGGAACGGCCCACCGCCAGCAGCCAGGCCAGGCGCAGCCGCGGCTGGCGGAAATAGCGCGCGAAGAAGCGCAGCGGATTGGGCGGCGCCCGCCTGGCCGCCTGAATGGCCGGGCTGTCGGAAAAGCGCAGATAGAGGAACAGCGCCCAGGTGGCCGCCGCCAGCGCCGCCATGGCAATGAAGGGCGCCTGGCGCCCCCATTCCTGGGCCAGCAGCACGCCACCCAGCGGCCCCATGATAAAGCCGGCGCCCACGAACAGCACCCGCACCGGCTCGAAGCGCCCGAATTCCTGCCGCGGGATCCAGTCCATCAGATAAAGGTTGAAGGCGATATCCAGCGCCATGAAGCCCGCCAGATAGCACACCAGCCCGGCGGCGAAGGCCGCCCGCCCGTCCTGGGCCAGCAGCAGCGCCGCCAGGCAGGCCAGCGCCGTGCCCAGGGCCACCACATGGCGCCGCCCCACCCGATGCACCAGGGCCGGGATCGCCAGGCTGGCGAGCAGGCCGGCGGCCGAGGCGCCGAAATAGAGCAGGCTGACCCGCTGCGCCGTGCCGAAAAGCTCCAGCGCCAGCAGCGGCGTCACGGTCAGCGCCAGGGCGCGGGCGCAGCCATTCAGCAGATAAAGGGCCGCAAAGGGCATGGCGTTGGGAAGGTCGGCGACCCCCAGCCACACCTGAAGATGAAGGCCCCGCATCGCCCGTCCCCGCCGTCATCCGCCCGCCGTCAACCGTTCGCCGCCGGCCCGCCGCCAGGGTCGTCGCCGTCGCCGGGATCGTCATCGGCGGCGCGATAGCCATAGGCGCGCCTGGCGGCCGCCGGCGTCAGCAGGCCGGCGCGGACCTCGGCGGCGATGGCGGCCTCCTCGCGCTCGCTCGCCGGTCCCCAGCCGCCGCCGCCAGGGGTTGCCACCACCAGCCGTTCGCCGGCCGGAATATCCTGTTCGCCCTTGCCGGCCAGCGCCCGCCCGGAGGCGAGGCCGACGCTGCCCGCCGCGCCGTCGCCGCCGCCGGCGCGCCCGCGCGCCGGGTGGGCGATGCGGTCCAGCGCCGCCGCCAGCTCGAACGGCGCGCCCTGGCTGGAGCCGAGCTCGACGATCTGGCCGTGGCCGCCGCGCCAGCGCCCGGGGCCGCCGGAATCGGGGCGCAGCTCGCGCCGCCACACGATCAGCGGGGCCACCTGTTCGGTCATCTCCACCTGGCTGCCGATGACGCCGGAGGGATAGGCGGTGGCGTCGAGGCCGTCGCCGCCCGGCCTGGCGCCGGTGCCGCCATTGTGCACCAGTTCGATGGCAAAGCGGGTGGCGTTGCCGGAACGATGGCGCCCGAAGCCCCCGCGCAGCGACAGATCCCACAGCACCGAGGTGCCCTCGGCCGGCACCGAACCGGGCCGGGCCTGTTCCAGGCAGCCGAAGACCACATCGGGCAGCAGCTGGCCCACGATGTGGCGCATCACCACCGGTGCCGGCTTGGGCGCGTTCACGATGGCGCCCTCTGGTGCCGTAACGCGAAACGGCGCCAGGGCGCCGGCATTGTTGGGGATGTCGGGCGCCACGATGCATTTCAGGCCGAACACGCTGTAGGCCTGGGCGTAGGTCAGCGGGCAGTTGATGCCATAGCGCGAACAGGGCGAGGTGCCGGTGAAATCCACCGCCATGGCGCCGTCGGTCACGGTCAGGGTGGCGGCCAGCACGATGGGCGCCTCATAGCCGTCGGTGATCATCTCGTTTCGCCAGCTGCCGCAGGGCCAGTCCCGCAGCCGCTGCTGCGTGGCGGCGCGCGAGCTCTCGATAATGTGGTCGGCGAGCGCGTCCAGGCCGGTCAGGGCGAACTCGCGCATCATGGCCGCCAGCCGTTCCTCGCCCACCTCGCAGCAGGCGATCAGGGCGTAGAGGTCGCCCTCGTTCTGGTCCGGCAGGCGGGAATTGGCGCGCAGCAGCGTCATCAGCGTGGCATCCAGCCGCCCGGCGGCCACCAGGCGGATGGGCGGGATGTAGAGGCCCTCCTCGTGCACATCGGCGGCGTCGGGGCCGAAGCTGTTGCCGCCGATATCGACCAGATGCGAGGTGCAGGCGTTCAGCCCCACCGCCCGCCCATCCAGGAAACAGGGCTTGACCAGCACGAAATCGTTGAGATGGCCGGAACCGAGCCACGGGTCGTTGGTGAGATAGATGTCGCCTTCGGCCATGGCGGCGACGGGAAAGCGGGCGATGAAATGGGCGACGGCGCTGGCCATGGTGTTGATGTGGCCGGGGGTTCCCGTCACCGCCTGGGCCATCATGCGGCCCCGAAGGTCGAAAATGCCGGCCGAAAGGTCGCCGGATTCGCGCACGATGGTGCTGAAGGCGGCGCGCATCAGCGTCTGGCCCTGCTCTTCCACCACCGCCAGCAGCCGGTCCCACATCACCTGCAGCGCGATCCGCCGCCTGGCGTCGTCGCCGGCCCTCTCCGTGCTCATGGCTCCTCCACCCGTTCCAGAACGATGTCGCCGCCCTCATCGATGCGCCCGGCCCAGGCGGCGGTGACCACGGTGGTGGTCTGGCCTTCCGCCACCAGGCAGGGGCCGCGGAAACGCGCGCCCGGTGCCAGCGCGGCGCGGCGATAGACAGGCGCCGCCCCGCCCCGCCCCGCCCCCGCATCCATCAGCTGCCGCCAGGCGGCGGCCTCGGCGTCGTGGGGCTGGGCTTCCGTCGGTGGGGCGGGGCCCTGGCCGGCGTCCTTCGCCCTGGCCTGCACCGCCAGCTTCCAGCCCAGCACCTCCACATCCATGCCCGGCACGCTGCGGGCGAACAGGCGGCGATAGGCGTCGTCATAGGCCTGGCGCAGGCGCTCTCCGCTGCCCGTCAGCCGGCCCGCCGGCAGCGCGATCTCGACCTCGTGGCCCTGGCCCAGATAGCGCATGAAGCAGCTGCGCCGCTCGTCCAGCGCCGCCGCCGGCGCCCCCTGGCGGACGATGGCGCGTGCCTCCCGTGCCAGCCCCGCCAGCACCTCCTCGGCCGCGTCGGCGTCGAAGGCGGCCAGCGTCATATAGCGGCTTGCGGTCACCTCATAGGCGATGGGCGCCGCCAGCAGACCGACGGCCGATCCCACCCCCGGATCGCGGGGGATGACGATGCGGGCGATGCCCAGCTTGGCGGCCATGCGGCAGGCATGCAGCGGCCCGGCGCCGCCGAAGGCGATCATGGTGGCCCGGCGCACATCCTTGCCGCGCTCCACGGCGTGGACGCGGGCGGCGTTGGCCATGGCTTCGTCCACCACCTCGGAGATGCCCAGCGCCGCCGCCGCGCCGTCCAGGGCCAGCGGGCGGGCGATGGCGGTGGCGATGGCGGCGGCGGCGGCGTCCCGGTCCAGCGTCATGCGCCCGTCGGCGAAATCGTCGCCGTCCAGCCGGCCCAGCACCAGATCGGCATCGGTTACGGTGGCGCCCGCGCCGCCGCGCCCATAGCAGGCCGGCCCCGGCTGAGAACCGGCGCTTTCCGGCCCCACGGCGATGCGGCCCAGGCCGTCGCAGCGCGCGATGGAGCCGCCGCCGGCGCCGATTTCGATCATCTCGATGGCCGGGATGCGCAGCGGCCAGCCGCTGCCCTTGGCGAAACGGGCGCGCCTTGCGATCTCGAAGCTCCGCGCCCGCTGCGGGCGGGCATGGTCGATCAGGCAGACCTTGGCCGTGGTGCCGCCCATGTCGTAGGACAGCACCTGGGCCTCGCCGCGCCGGGCGGCCACGCTGGCGGCCAGAACGGCGCCGCCGCTGGGGCCGGATTCCACCAGGCGGATGGGAAAGCGGATCGCCGTCTCCAGGGCGCAGACGCCGCCGCCGGAGGTCATCAGCAACATCGGGGCGGCGATGCCCGCGGCCTTCAGCGCGCCATCCAGGGCGGCCAGATAGCGGGCCATGGGCGGCTGCACATAGGCGTTGCAGACCGCCGTGGTCAGCCGTTCGTATTCGCGCAGTTCGGGGCAGACCTCCGACGACAGCGTCACGAACAGGCCGGGCAGGCGCTCCCGCAGCAGCTGGCGCAGCCGCCGCTCATGGGCCGGATTGGCGTAGGCGTGCAGCAGGCCGATGGCCAGCGCCTCGATGCCTTCCTGCGCCAGCGCCGCGGCGATGGCCGGGACCGCCGCCTCGTCCAGCGCCCGCAGCACCCGCCCGCCTGCCGCCATGCGCTCGGGCACGGGAAAGGTGAGATGGCGTGGGACCAGCGGCTCGGGTTTGTCGAGCCAGATGTCGTATTGGTCGTAGCGGTTCTCATAGGCCAGCCGCAGCGTGTCGCGGAAGCCTTCGGTGCAGACCAGGGCCGTCTTCGCGCCCTTGCGCTCGATCAGCGCGTTGGCGGCCAGCGTGGTGCCGTGGACCACGCCGGCGATGGCGGCGGGCGCCACACCGGCCCCGTCCAGCGCCAGCCCAACGCCCGCCATCACGCCCCGTTCGGGCGCGGCAGGCGTGGTGGGCACCTTGGCGGTGTAGCGGCGGCCATCGTCGCGTTGCAGCGCGATGTCCGTGAAGGTTCCACCGATATCGACCGCCAGACGAGCCACGTTGCGATCCGCCGGGGGTTGAGGGCGGCGGATGGTGCCAAAGCGCCGCGCCGCTGCCAAACGGAATCGTCGCCTGCCTGCTCCGTGGGAAGACCGCCAGCACACGCTCACCTTCGCGCCGCGGCTTGCCCGGCGACGGCCCAAATCGAACAACGGCCGCTCCATCGGTGCCGGCCGTTCCAGGGGCGGCGCCTGCGTGAGGATCCTGCCCTGGTCGTCGCGGCGGTTTTCGAATGGGCGTGTTCGGGGGCCGACAAGCGTCCCGACATATAGGTCGGCGACGAATCGGCCGGCCTTCACGGCCGCAGAGTACGTCGGGTGACCGCAACGGTGGCGGCAATCGTCAACGCCAAGCCTTGACGCCGGCGCCCATACACCCTACATCCCTTCAAATCCCCCAAAGGGACGGCATGAGTGTGGCCTTCGGGGATCTCCAGGATGTGAGATTCCTTGTGGGTTCGGTATCAAGCCGAAGCTCTGCTGTTCCCGGCGGGCCGATTCCGGCACCCCTACATCCGGGAGGCAGCCATGAAACGTACCCAAAAGACGACCGTGGCGGTTCTCGTCGCTACGGCCAACCGCACGACTCTGCTGGAAAGTCGAGCTCTTCCGTCGATTGCGAGACAGTCTCGGCCGCCTGGACGGGTCGTCGTCGTCGACGATTCGACCGGAAACACGCCTGAACGAACGGAACGGCTGGTTCAAGCGTGGCGCCCGGCAGGTATCGTCACCGATTTTCTGCGCAACCGGCGCACGAAGGGCGCGGCTGGCGCGTGGAACTCTGGCATCGATCATCTCCTTCGGACAGGTGGCGACCCAGCGCGACTCCATGTCGCGATCCTCGACGACGATGACCGGTGGGAGCCGCACCACTTGGAGGCATGCCTGAAGGCCGCGGAGGCTTTCGATCTCGACGTGATCGCGGCGCCCTTCCGGCGGATCGAAGAGGGCGCTGCTCCGTGTCTGACGGTACCGCCCCGGGGTCTCGAAGCGGCGGATTTCGTAGTGGGCAATCCAGGCATCCAAGGCAGCAACCTGGTCTGTCGACTGAGTGTACTGCTTGAAGCCGGGCTGTTCGACGAGTCGTTGGCAAGTTGCACCGACCGTGACTTGTGCATTCGCCTCGCCGAGCTGCCGGGTGTGCGCTACGGCACTACGACCGAAACGACGGTCGATCATTTCGCCTGTGCGTCGCGTCCCCGCTTGTCCACGCCGAAGGCAGCCGCCAAGCGGGAAGGGCTGGACCACTTCTACCGCAAATACCGCGACCGCATGTCCGCTGCCGAACACGTAGGATTCCGGAGGCGGGCCGCCCGGTATTTTGGGTGGAAGGTGTCGGGGCTCGAATCCGTGAACGACGGCACCGTGCGCCGTGGCGTTTCATCGCCGTCGGCACCGCGATCTTCAGCGCCGCCACAGGCACCGCCACATCTGATCGTCGGCGTGATCGCCGACACGGCGCGACTCGAAGACGTGAGCGGTCTGCTCGCCGATCTCCGCGCACTCGCTGGAGACCCCGGCCTGTCGGGCCATGACGTTCTCATCCTGGAGAATGGCCGCGGCCGGGCTCCCGACGAAGCGCTGCGCAGCCTCGTCGAGCGCGAGCGCATGGACGGCCTGCGGGTCTATCTTGTGGACCGGGCGCGGCATCTCGAAGACGCCGCCAGCGGCCTGGTCCCCGACGGCGGCGCAGGCCAGGGCCGCAAGCTTCCCATCGCCCCAGCCCGGACGGTGTTGCAGTCGTACCTGTACGCATTCGCCAGACGCCGGCCCGGTGCGGTGGTGTGGATCGTCGATGACGACATGCGGCTGGACCCGCTCGTCATCGGGGAGGGCGGACGACTGCAGCGGCAACCCCGGACGCTGGCGCCAGTGTTGCGGGAGCTTCGCCGTCTCCATGCAGGCGGCGAGCTCGACATCGCCATCGGGGTGTACACCGGAGCGCCCCCGCTGCCATTCGCGGCGACCGTGCGGGTACAGCTCGTCGATCTGGCCACGTCGCTCCGGTGGCTGGCATCGCTGGACCCGCAGGCTGCCCTGCCGGACCGTGGTGTGGAGAACGCGGCGCTACGCTCTGGGCGGCGAGACTACTACTACGACCTGTCGCGCAAGGAAACTGATCGGCTGGAAACTCCGTTCCCGATCACCCCGGTGCTTCCCGGCGAGAGCGCCAGCGAAGCGTTCGAGCGTCTGGCCAGCATGGCGGAGAGGATCCTGGCCGGTGAGCAGGTCTTCCGGCCCCTCGCGATCGAGGCCAGCACCAGCCCCTTGGAATCGATCGGCAGCGGACTCCAACGCGGTGGCAACACCTTCGTATTCGATGTCGAAGCGCTGAGACTGGCGCCAAATCCCTCACCGGCCATCGGCGGACGGCCGAGCCGACGTTCCGACATGATCTGGACACTGCTGCAAGAGCGCTGTTTCGGCAGGCGCGTCGCCACCGTGCCGGTCGCTCTCTATCATGATCGCTCGCGTGTCCTTCCCGGAGAACTCGACGTCGAGTCCATCGTGGACGACGTTCGTGGTTATGCAGCATTCTCAGCACTCCAGGACACGCTCAAGACCACTCCCGAGGGCACCTGCGGCGTGTTCACGATCACGGATGACCTGGGCATCGAGCTGATCGATGGACCTGCCAAGCATTTCACGGACCTTGTACACAAGTATCTTGAAGAACGGCTGGCGGCGTTCCGCCTGTCGTTCTACCGCATCCTCGGTCTGAAACGCGTCCTTCGCCAGATCGTGGAAGACGAGAAGGCCTGGTGGCGGGAGGAGCGGTATCGGGCCGCGAGGATGCGACTCCGAGGGTTCTTCAACCTTCTGGATAGCTCCTACACGATGGAGATTCTGGACCGTGTCGAGAGCGAGTCCAAGGCGTTCAAGAATCCGCAAATCCACGAGTTCCTCGACCGGCTTCCAAAGGAAATCACGTCTCACCGGAGCCGACTCTCAAAGTTCCCGGCCTTGGAATGCAGCCTGAAAGCCGGTTGTCTCGAGGACGAGAGAATCGCCAATGCCAAAGCCGTCGCTGGGCGCCTGTCTGCGCCTGCCGGCTCCCTCACGGTATTGGGATGCGGCATGGAAGGCGTGGCGCTCACCGATGGAGCGCGCGTGTTCAAGGTCTTCGACTACTGGTGGAAGTCATCGCCCGTCATCACGGCTCCTGCATATCTGCGCACCCTCATAGGTGCGTGGAAGGACGCGCGCTATCTCTATCCCATCCTCGATTTCCATGAGTGCAAACACCGCGCGGTGCTGGTCTATCCATTCGAGGTCAGCGAGCCGTACACCGGTGGCCACGGGCCAGGCATGGTCGAACTCCTTGCCGAATGCAGGCGATATGGCGTCGTCTGCCGCAACCTCCATCCCGACAACCTGCGGGTCGTCGATGGACGAGTCCGGCTGATCGACTACGGCTCGGACATCTGCCCTCTGGAAAGCGAGTGCGAGTTCGTGACGATGTGCCAGCGTGCCTGGCTGTCGTACCGCTGGGCGAACCGTCCCGACCTGGCCGAGATCATGCGTCGTGCCCTGGACGACACGGAAATACCCGAACTCGACGGTTTCGAGCGATTCCACGATGCGGTGCGCCGGGTGGCGGGTCAGCATGAAACATCCGGGGACGTCGTGCTCGAATTCGTGGGACGGGCCGGGCGGGCGCTCGATTACGGATGCGGCAACGGGAGGCTGGCCAAGGATCTTGCGGATCGGGGCATCCAGGTCCTGGGCTACGACCTTGACCGCGCCCATCACTCACGTTGGGCATCGCTCTGCGAAGGGGTCGACAACCTGCGGTTCACGCACGAGCGTGGCGAGGTGCTGGCGGCGGAACGCTTCGATCTCGTCATCTGCCGCCGCACGCTCTGCACCATCGAGGACGATGCCACACTGCGAGCGGTGCTCGGCGACCTGCGAGCCGCGGTGGCCGACGGAGGCCGGGTGATCGTGACGGTATGCGACCCACACTTCACGTTTGGCGGCCCGACTGCGGAGGCCGATCGCGAATTGCCGCCTGACGCCCGATACGGGCGCACATTCGTATGGAACAAAAAGCTGCGTGCGACGGGTCGCGTGCGCCGCGACGTACATCGGCCCGAGCGAGCGTTGCGACGCGCATTCGCCCGCGCCGGTCTGGTGGTATGCCGCCGTGTCGAAGTCCCAACGGTCGACCTGGAGCGGTTCGAGCCGGCCTCGGATCATCTGGCGTTCGAGCTCCGCCCCCTGGCACCCCAGTCCGGCGAGGTCACATTGCTGATCACGTCATGCGCCATGGAAGCGGACACTCTCGACGTGCAGGTCCCCCATCTGGTGTCGCAACTGGAAGGTCCGAGGGCGTTCGCCGAGCGAATCCTGGTCGTCGATTCACGGGAAAACGGATTTCTCAGGCAGCACGCACCCGGAAGCTTGCACAAGCTGCGGGACATGGCGCACCGTCTGGTGGAAGCCGGGTGGCTCGACCGGATTGTCGAAGCGCCCGGCGACGGCAATGTCACCGCCACGCTACACCGGCGATGGTTCGCAATATCCTGCCCACACACGCACGCAGCGACCGGTGCTCATGTCGCCCCGCTGCTGACTGGATTCGAGGCGTGCGCGACGCGGTACGCGCTCCATGTGGATGCGGACCTCATGATCGGCAGGCTTGACCGCGACCATGACCACTTGGCCGACATGCTCGCGGCGGTAGAGGCCGATCCCATGGCGCTCACCGTCTCGTTCAACATCGCGATGGAGCATGATCGCCCCTATACTGCGGGCGAAGTGTCCGGCGCGTGGCGCACGGAAGCGCGCGCCGGGATGGTCGATCTCGTGCGGCTCCGCGCCACGCGTCCGCTGCCGAACTCTCTAAATGAGGGGCGTTTGGCCCTCTCCTGGCACCGATCCCTGGACGTGGCCGTCCAGCGTGGCGCGGGCCATTCGTGTCGCGGTGGCGACCGCCGCACCTTCTACGTTCATCCCCCCAATGCGCGCAAACACGACGTCGCGGACTGGTTTGCGGTCCTCGACCGCATCGAGCAAGGTGTCATCCCGTGCATCCAGAAGGGCAGGGTGGAATGGACGGGCACCACCGCAGACTGGATGGGACCGATCCGGCAGGAACCCTTCGTCTTCGTGGTGTCGGGCCGCAACGTTCCGGCGGGGCGCTTGCGTCGCTGCATCGACTCCATGGTCCGGCAGCAGGGCCCACGATGGGGTGCGGTGGTGTTCGACGATGCATCGGACCCCATGTTCGCCCAACATTTCGAGATAGTCTGCGGGTCGCTTGGCGATAACTGCACCATCGTCCGCAACCGGCGTCGCCGCGGTCTGCTGGCCAACATGGTAACCGCTATCCGGGTAGTGTGCGCGCATCCTGCGTCGGTCATCGTGACCCTCGATGCGGATGACGCTCTGATTGGCGACAGAGTTTTGTTACGGTTGGCGGCGGAGTACGAACGCGGCGCCGACGTGACCGTGGGATCGATGCTGCGCACCGACAAGGCGGCCGACTATCCGGTGTGCTTCGACCGGCCGCGAGAGCGACGAGGCGGTAACGTCTGGCAGCACCTGCGCTCGTTCAGGAAACGGCTCTTCGACGCCATACCGGACGACATCTTGCGGCTCGACGGCGAATATGTCGACCTCGCCAACGACTGGGCATTCATGCTGCCGATTGTGGAGATGGCACGGAATCCGGTCCACGTCACCGAGACTCTCTATCTGCACGAGCCTTCGGGGGCTGGAAAGGATATTGCCAGCAAGGCGGCCCGAGAAAAGGCGATTGCGCGTCTTGTCGCCAAGGGTCCGGTCACGAGGCCAGAGAATAAGTGCACCACTGGGGACGGGCGAGTCCAGACATGAGAAGGAGCACCGTTGTCAGCGTCGGGTCGGCCTGCGCTTTTTCGGGCGGGTTCCGGCGCATCGTCGAGACACTTGCACAAGCCTTGGCAGGTCGCAGGCTTCGGCACCCACGAAGACATCGGCTTCCCGCTTCGGGAAAACCGGAGGAGGATATGCCTTCCAGGAGGGTCAGATAAACGCCGGGTTCGGCAGACAGCCCCGATATTCCTTCACGGCGCAGATCGGCGACGGTTTGCAGGTCATGAAAACCGAGGCGCCACCGCCTGGCCGTCGGGGTCAGGTTGGCGGGGTCGATTTGCAAGGATCGAGCTCCTCGGTCCATGGGTAGCGCACCGTTGTCTCGGCGTCGGCGCTTTGCATGGCGTCGGTCAAGTTGGCGTTTCTGCGCCTCGTCGAAGCCCAGGAGGCGACGGCTGCCCAGATCGAACAATGGCCGCTTCATCAGCGTCGGCTTCTCCAGGATCAGCGCCGGCACCAGGGCGCGCCAAGTGGCGCTGCGGCGGTTGACCAGCGCCTCGTGGCCCAACTCCTCCAGCCAGACGGCCAGGCGATCGGCATCGAGGCCATCGCCGCGCAGGTCGTGGAAGCGATAGCGGATGCCCTGTGCCCGCAGCCAGGCCACGGCTCGGCGGCAGCCGTCGCAGCTCTTCAGGCCATGGACGACGGGCGCGGCGGCCCTCCTGCGGCCAGGCGGCGCGCCAGGGCTGGAAAGGCGGCATCGTCGGCGGCGATGTGCATGGCGAGGCAGGGCAGCCAGCCTGCCGGCAACGGGATGCGCCGGTCGTGGCTGCTGCCGTCCATCGCCGCCGGCAGCAGATGGGTGTGCGGGCCCTGCGGCGTGGCCTTGTCGGGGATGGCCTGGGTGACGACGATCTCCGCCAGGGCGGAACGGAACAGGCGTGGCGGCGAGGCGCGGGCCAGCGCGGCCAGCAACGGGTGGCCGCCGGCGATCGTGCTTTCTCCTGCGGCGGCGGTAAGCCGGGCCGCCAGGGCGTCGTCGGCGACCATCACCAGCGCCTCCAGCGCCGGCTGGCCCAGGCCCAGATCGAACAGCGCCGCGCCGTCCGCCTGGCCGGCGGGCGAAAGCGTGGCGGCACCCGACAGCGCCGCCCGCCCGGCCGGCAGGCAGAACAGCGCCCCGCGCTGGCGGGAATGGCGGCCCGGCAGGTCGAAGGCCAGCGCCAGCACGCCCTCTTGCGGCGTGAGGCGGAAGCTGCCGCCGGAACAGAAGGCCCGGACGCCTCCGGCATCGCGCGTCCAGCGGGTGACCTCGCCCGGCATGGCGTGAAACTCGGCCAGCGCCCCCGTGACGCCGACGGCGAAGGAGGTGCCGGGCCGGGCGCCCCAGCGGGCGACCAGATCGGCCAGGGCGGCGGCGGCAAGCCGGACCGCCACCGCCTCAGGGCGCGGGCGCCGCGAAGGGCAGGGTTGCGATGCGCCCCTTGCGCTCGCCGGCCGGCGTTTCCACCACGACCGCCGTGCCTTCGTCCCAGGCCGCGCGATCGATGGTGGCGATGGCGATGTTGGTTGCCAGCCGGGGCGAGCGGGCGGCGGAGGTGACCTGGCCGACGCGCCGCCCGCCCTGCGTCACCGGCCAGGCCTCGACACAGGGCGGGCAATCGTCGCCGGCGAAGGCGAGGCCGCGGATCGCACGCTTCGGGCCGCCGGCGGCCAGCTTTGCCTCCAGCGCGCGCCGCCCCAGGAAGCAGGTGGCGGCCTCCAGGTGGCAGAAACGGTCCAGCCCACATTCGAAGGGGTCGTTTTCCTGGGTCATGTCGTTGCCATAGGACAGCAGCCCGCCCTCGATGCGCTCGATCAGATTGGGGCAGCCGGGGCGCACCTGCAGCTCTTCGCCGGCGGCGATCAGCGCATCCCAAAGCGCCCGCCCGGCCTCGGCGTCGTCGACATAGACCTCGAAGCCGCCCTGCTTCGACCAGCCGGAACGGGCGACGACGAAGGCATGGCCCAGGGCATCGAAGGGGGCGAAGCGGAAGAAGGCGAGGTGGCGGATGCCAGCGCCGAAGACGCGGCTGGCCAGCGCGTCCGCCTTCGGACCCTGGATCGCCAGCGGCCAGACCTGCGGTTCGAACACGCGCACATCCAGGCCCATGCCGCAGGCCAGCCCCTGCGCCCACAGCCCGGCGTCGGAATCGGCCAGGGAGAGCCAGAAGCGATCGCCGGCCAGCTTCAGGATCACCGGGTCGTTCACCATGCCGCCGGCCTCGTCCACCAGCGGCGCATAGGCGCATTGGCCCACCGCGATCCGCCCCATATCCCGCGGCGTCATCGCCTGCACCAGGCGGGCGGCATCGGCGCCCACCACCTCCACCTGGCGCTCGCAGCCCACATCCCAGAGCTGCACATGGCGCTTGAGATGGCGGTAATCCTCTTCCATGGAGCGGAAGAAGGTCGCCAGCAGCATATGGTTATAGACGGTGTAGGCCTTGGCGCCGGCCGCCTCCACCCGGGCGCTGAAGGGGGTGCGCCGCGTGCGCCGGGAAGGCCCGATATGTGCGTCCATCATGCCTCCAGCTCTCCTCCGCGCGCCATCCGGCCCGCCATCGTGCCGGCCAGACGGCCGAAGACGGCGCCCGCCGTCAAGCCCGCTCCGCCGGGATAGTTGAAATAGAACAGGCCGCCCACCAGCTCGCCGGCGGCGTGGAGGCCGGGGATGGGGCGGAAATCGCGGTCCAGCACCCGCGCCCGGCGGTCGATCTTCAGCCCGCCGAAGGTGAAGGTGATGCCGCAGGTCACCGCATAGGCTTCGAAGGGCGGCGTGTCGATGGCGTTGGCCCAGTTCGATTTCGGCACCGCCAGCCCTTCGGTGCGGCGCCCGTCCTTGATGTTGGGATCGAAGGGGATGTCGTCGCCGATAGCCGCGTTGAAGGCGGCGACGGTTGCCATCGCCCGGCCCGCATCCACGCCTTCCAGCCTGGCGGAGAGCGATTCCAGGCTGTCGGCGACGACCTTCGTGACCTGGCGGATGCGGTATTCCGGGCGCAGCAGGTGGGCCACCTTGGCATCGAAGATCTGCCAGGCGAACTGACCCGGCTGTTGCAGGATCATGCGTCCATATCTGGCGTATGTGTAATTGCGGAAGTCGGCGCCCTCGTCCACGAAACGCTCGCCCCGCCCGTTCAGCACGATGCCGAAAGGGTAGCTGTGCTTCTGGAAATGGTCGCCTACGGCAAGGTCGCCGAACTCGGGCGCGTTGCGCTCCCAGGCGACGGCGTGGCAGCCCGACCAGTTGCCGCAGGCGGCGGCCCCGGCGGCCAGCGCCATGCGGATGCCCTCGCCGGTGTTGAAGCGGCTGCCGCGCACCTTGGCCAGCTCCCAGCCCGGCCCCAGATAGCGGGCGCGCCAGGCCGGATCGGCCTGGAAACCGCCGCAGGCGAGCACCACGGCGGCGGCGGCGAGCGGCTTGTCCCGCCCTTGGTGGCGAACCACGACGCCGACGCAGCGGCCCTGTTCCATCGCCAGGCGCTCGGCGCGGGCGCCATGGACGATGGCGATGCCACGCCTGGCCGCCGATGCCCGCCAGGCCTGAAGCAGGCCCGGCCCGCCGCCCGCCACCTCTACGGTGAGGCCGCCCCAGAAGGTGAAGCGGCCCTTCACCCGGAACGCCTGGCGGCCCCAGATGGGCGCGAAGCGGATGCCGCAGGCGCGCATCCACATCAGGGTCGCGCGGCTCTTCGTCACCAGCAGTTCGCACAGGTCGGGGTCGCTGCGGTGCTCGCTGAGGCGCGCCATGTCGTCGAAGAAGGCGTCCTCGGGATAGACGCCGAAATCGCTGGCGGCGATCTCTTCCGGGGAAAGGTCGGGCATGAGCGCCACCAGATCGTCGAGGCCGCGATAGGCGAAGCGCATGGCGCCGGCGGTGAAGCGAGTGTTGCCGCCGGCCTCCTCCTCGCCGGCGCGTTCCAGCATCACCACGCGGCAGCCCGCCTCGCGCGCGGCATGGGCGGCGGCGAAGGCGGCGTTGCCCGCGCCGACGATTGCGACATCGGTGGCATCCGGCAGGGAGGTCATGGCGCGATACCGATCAGCACCAGTGGAACGGCTGGCACACTGCGGCCCTGGCGCAGCACGTTCGGCAGGTCGCGCTCGTAACAGGGCACCCCCGAAGACATGTCCCGTTCCAGCTCCTTCATCGGCAGGATTCCGATCCCCACGTCGATGATGTCGGAGACGTAGAAGCTGAGATGCTTCACGAAAAGGTCATGGGCAACGAAAGCGTCCTTGCCCAACTGCGCCTCCCCCACGGTTCCGGACGGTGGACCAAGAGATATTCCTCACCGTTCAGGTGCGAAGAACGGGCTTTTATCTGCATCGATGTCCGCCATTGGGTTTGCTCGGATCGTAGATCGGCTTGCCCATGGGTCGGGTTTTCAGGGTGCCGGCGGCCAGCTGTTCCAGCCGCTGGCGGGCGATGGCGACATAGGCGGGGACGATGTCGCAGCCATAGGCCCGGCGTCCATGCATGGCGGCGGCGACGATAGCGGACCCCACGCCCATATAGGGATCCAGCACCGCATCGCCGGCCTTTGTCATGGAGAGCACCAGGCGTTCCACCAGCTCCACCGGGAATTGGCAGGGGTGGATGGTCTTTTCCGGGTGGTTGTTCTTGACGTTGGGAAAGGTCCACACATCGCTGGGGTTCTTACCTTTCGGATTGCCCGAAAGCCGCCCCGCCTTCGGCCCCTTGAAATGGCGCTTGCCCGGATATTTGGCGGGGACGCGGATGGCGTCCAGGTCCCAGCTGTAATCGTCGCCCTTGGTCCACCACAGGATGGTCTCGTAGCGCCCGGAAAGCCGTTTGCTGCAATGCAGGCCGTGGCCGAAATGCCAGACGATGCGGTTGCGCAGCTTCAGCTCCTGGGCCCGGAAAACGGGATAGAGCACGGTGTCGAGGGGGACGATCTCGCCATCGGCGACATGGTTTCCCACTTGCCAGCACAGCGAGCCTTGCGGATGCAGCAGGCGCACGCATTCGGCGATCGCGCGTGTCTGACCTTCCAGCCAGGCCTCCAGCGGCACCTTGCGTTCGTAGCGTTTGCCCAGATTGTAGGGCGGCGAGGTGACGACCAGCTTCATGGTGCCGTCGTCCAGGCCGGCCATGAAGGCGAGATTGTCCAGGCAGGCGATGACCGGGGGCGGCAGGGCCGGCCCTTCCTGCTGCCGCCGCGCGGGCGTGGCCTCTGCCGGCGTCTCGGCGAAGAGCGGGGTGGCCGCCTGCGTCATGTCATCCCCGGAGCTTCCGCGCCATGGGGCGCCAGCATAAGGCGGCGGCGGCGGTTTTGCGACGGCGAAGGGCCATGCGGGCGGCCTTACCCATCCGCGGCCAGCTCGACGATCTCGCGCCGCCAGGGCACCTCGTCGCCCAGGGGGGCGCCCAGCTCGCGGGCGAAGCGATGGCCGCCGAAAACGGCTGCCGCGATCGGGCCGGGGCCGTAGCAATCGCCGATGCGCGCGATGCGGCGGATGCCGGCCGCCGCGTTGGCCGCCCGGTCCTCCATCAGCGCGTGGAACAGGCTGTCCTCCGCATCCCGGGCCGTCACCATGACGACGCTGCCGCAGGCGATCTGCGAACGGCGCCCGCCATAGACGTCGGCGATCTCCACCCCGTCCGCCTCCACCCCGGCCAGGGCATGGGCGAGATGGAGCGCGATGCCAAGCTCGCGCATGCGCGCCTGGATGCGGTCGTGTTCCAGCGTGAAGACGGTCCACGACGAGACGCTGTCGTCCGGCGTTATCAGATGCACGCGGTGGCCGTCCCGGGCCAGCTTTTCGGCGATGACGCCGCCCATATAGCCGTGATCGTCGTCATAGACCGCGACCGGGCCTGCCAGCGCGGCCCCGGCCATCACATCGTCGGGCGTGAAGACGCGCCCCGCCGCCTGGGCGGCGATGGCCAGCGGCAGATCGTGGTGGCGTCCGCTGCCGTCGCGCCGCCATCTGGCGCCGGTGGCGATGGCGACCAGCGCGGCCCCGGTCTCGCGCACCGTGGCGGCCGTCATGCTGGAATCCAGGAACACCTCGACCTGGGGCATCTGGGCGATCTGGCCCACGCGCCAGTCGGCGACCCGGCCCCAGGCCGCCAGCCCAGGCAGGCGCGCCTCTCTGGCGACGCGCCCGCCCAGCTCGCGCCCCGCCTCGGCCAGCATCACCCGATAGCCGCGCTGGCCCAGGGCGCGGGCCGCCTCCAGCCCGGCCGGGCCGGCGCCCACCACCAGCACGCTTTCATCGTCCTGCTTGGGAGCTATCGTCTCCGGATGCCAGCCGCGGCGCCATTCCTCGCCCACGGTCGGGTTCTGGGTGCAGCGCATATAGGTTTCGTGGTTGGCGGTGGCGACGCAGATGTTGCAGCCGATGCATTCGCGGATGTCTTCGCTGCGGCCCTGCTCGATCTTCTTCGGCAGGAAGGGATCGGCGATAGACGGGCGGGCGGCGCCGATCATGTCCAGCACGCCGCCTGCTACCAGGGCGGCCATGCGGTCGGGGCTGGTGTAGCGGCCGACGCCCACCACCGGCTTCGAGGTCATGGATTTCACGAAACGGATGTGGTCCTCCTGGAAGCCCTCTTCGGCAAAGCGGGAGGCGACGCTGTCGTTCTCCCAGTCGGAGACGTTGACGTCCCAGAGGTCGGGCAGTTCGCCCAGCATCTCCATCACGGCGCGACCTTCTTCCTCGGGCGTGATGCCGGCGGGGCCCAGAAGCTCGCTCACCGCCATGCGGACCGCCACGCCGCAGCTTTCGCCCACCGCGTCCTTGGTGTCTTCGATCACCTCGCGCAGCAGGCGCGCCCGGTTTTCGATGGGGCCGCCATATTCGTCGCTGCGGCGGTTGTGGCGCGGCGACAGGAAATGCATCAGCAGCGAAAGGTCGTGGCCGGCATAGACGCAGACGATGTCGAAGCCCGCCCGCCTTGCCCGCAGCGCGGCGTTGCGGTGCCAGCGGCGATAGGCGGCGATATCGGCCTTGTCCATGCTGCGGGCGTGGAAGGGGTCGTTGCCGTGGACCGGGCGGGCCGAGGGCGCCATGGGAACCTCGTGCCCGACGTAGTTCGATGTGTAATAGCCCATATGGGTGAGCTCGATACCGGCCAGGCCGCCATGCCGCTGCACCTGTTCGGCCATGCGGGCCAGGTAGGGGATGTCGCGGTCGTCCCACAGCCGGATCTCGCGTTCCGTGTCGCTGGTGACGTGGATGTCGCATTGTTCGGTGTTCACCACCGCCCAGCCGCCTTCGGCCTTCACGCCGCGCATCCAGGCCATGGCGGTGGGGTGGCGGCGCCCCATGCCGTTGCAATGCGGCACCTGGTAGAAGCGGTTCTTCGCCGTCACCGGGCCGATTCGCACCGGCTCGAACAGGATGTCATAGCGTTTGTCGCGTGCCATGGGGACCTCCCTCTCTTCGTCGCCGCCTTCCGCCATCGCTGCGGCGCGGGTTATGGTGGCGGTCCGTCGCCAGCCGGGCGGGAGGCTAGCATGGCCGCCAATGTTCTCGTCATCTGCTCCGACCAGCACCGGCGCGACGGGGCCGGCTGTTATGGCCATGCGCTGGTCCGCACGCCCCATCTCGACCGGCTGGCCGCCGCCGGCACCCGTTTCACCCGCGCCTATGCCGCCGATCCCTGCTGTGTGCCGACCCGGGCCAGCATGCAGACCGGGCGCTGGGTGCACCAGCTTGCCACCTGGTCCAGCGGCGAGCCCTACGATGGCAGCGTCCCCGGCTGGGGCCACATTCTGTGCCGGGCCGGACGCGAGGCGGTCTCCATCGGCAAGTTGCACTTCCGCTCCAGCGCCGACGACAACGGCTTTGCGCGCGAACTGCTGCCGATGCATGTGGTGGGCGGCACCGGCTTCGTCTCCAGCATGGTGCGCGACCGGCGTGTGCCCTACCCCGAAAACCGCGAGTTCGCCGAGGCCATCGGGCGGGGCGAATCGAGCTACACCCGCTATGACCGCCGGGTGCGCCGCATGGCCTGCGCCTGGCTCACCGAAACTGCGCCAAAGCTGGAAAAGCCCTGGACGCTGTTCTGCTCCTTCGTGGCGCCACACTATCCGCTGATCGCGCCCGCCGCCTTCTACGATCTCTACCCCCACGACGCGGTCGCCATGCCGCGGCTGCGGGGCGCCCATGAAAGGCCGCGCCATCCGGTGCTGGATGTGTGGCAGCAGGTCTGGGACTACGACCGCCATTTCCGCGACGAAGCGCATATCCGCCACGCCGTGGCCGCCTATTGGGGGCTGGTCTCCTTCCTGGACGACAATATCGGCCGCGTGCTGGCGGCGCTGGAAAATTCGGGCCAGGCCGACGATACGCTGGTGATCTACACCAGCGACCACGGCGAGATGCTGGGCGATCACGGCCTGTGGACCAAGATGAACATGTATGAGGAATCGGTCGCCGTGCCGTTGATCGCCGCCGGCCCGGGCATGGCGGCGGGCGCGGTCTGCGATGCGCCGGCCTCCCATGTCGATCTCCAGCCCACCATCCTCGCCGCCCACGGCCTGGATGGGCCGCCGGAGGGCGAGGCGCTGCCGGGAATCGCGCTGCAAACCCTGGCGCAAGGCGGTGCCCGGGGCGGCTATGGCGAGCGTGCCGTCCTCAGCGAGTTCCACGAGGCGGGCGCTATCGCAGGCATGTTCATGCTGCGCTGGCGCCATTGGAAATACATCGCCTATCCGGGCTGGCCGCCGCAGCTGTTCGATCTGGCGGCCGACCCTGGCGAGGCCCGGGATCTCGCGCCCGACCCGGCCCATGGCGAGGCGCTGGCGGCCTGCGACGCCCGCCTGCGCCAGATGCTCGATCCGGAGGCAATCAACGCCCGTGCCTTCGCCGACCAGGCGGCCCGCATCGCCGCCCTGGGCGGGCGCGAGGCGGCGCTGAACGCCGGCGACCTGTCCTACACACCGGCGCCGGGGTGAGGGGAACGACGACTCATTTGCGAACTGACCGAGCGCTTCACTGATCGATCGGTTCCCAAAGGCCATTTGCGAACTCGTAATTATGCCTGTCTTTCGTTGCTGAGATAAGGCGCTTAGCTAGGGATATGCCCTGCCTCTTGTCCAAATCCTCTCGGGAACGAGGCGGAACAATACAGTTCGGGCAACCTTTGACACATTTGCATGATTCCGCTATGGCAATTCCGTGCTCCAGCATAATTCTCCATTTCTCGAGAATTTTGCGGGCGATCCCGATTCCACCAGAATAGCTCTCGACGATATAAATTTTGCCTTCTTTTGAATTGGCATGTGGGAAAATGTCATGGGTATCGACCGGAATCGTGAAGTACACTCCTACGCGCAATAGGTGTTGCAATGCGAAGATACCTTCTTCTTCCACATCAAGTGGTCTCTCTCGCTGTATCCAGCACGCATGTGCATTTGAGAACTTCGCCGCATGGAATTCCGGCACCCATCGGTCAAGTATATCTCCAGATGTTTCGTCTACCTCCTCAACGTGGCTCAGCATCTCGGATATTGTGACTTTCCCATACATAGCGACAGCCACAGCCTCTTTAGATTCCCATCTCCGACCTTCGTATATGTTTGGTTCGGCTAATGTCGTGAACAAAGAGGGGTTCGTTCTTCGAGAGGTCTCGCCCTTGCTCAGTATAATTGAACCTCCACCACCTTTAATCGTTACTTCATCAACTCTATATGTAGAACCACCATGCATATAAATTGCATGTTGATAAGCCTCGCGGAATTGCTGATGACCTGACATTGTTCCAATTATTTTACCTTCATGCTCCAATACATACATACCTGTGCCACCGCCGCGGATATCTACCCTATAATGAGGTCGATACCTCCCATGATTAACTGGTTTAACACCTCTGCTATGCTTCTTGGAAATAGCTTCATGAAGCTCGGAACCTAGAATATCGCGCCCATTCTTTGATTCGCTAAAATTAGGTGTCTCGTAGAGAATACAGGGTAAGTGACGCTCGATCAATTCTTCGTTCGCTGAATTAATCACTAGATCGTCTAGCGGTTTGTCAAGGAATGATTGAAGGTTCGAAGCGTAAAATCGGTCAAGAGGATTATTTCGGGCATAATACAGAACGAAAGCATCGGCTCTCCAATTACGGCCCGCACGACCGATGCGCTGCCATGCGGACATCATACTATCGGGAAAACCAGCAAGGATGACTCCATCAAGTCCGCCAATATCGATCCCGAGCTCTAGCGCGTTGGTGGCAAATACTAGACGAATAGAGCCTCGCTTAAGGCCTTTCTGGATCTCGTGGCGCATCTCGGAACTCAGACCACCGCGGAACACCCTAATACTTTTTGTATCCAGGTCCATCGTCTTTCTTTCGTGCAAATCCTTGACTTCCCGCATTGCTATACGATAACAGTCCTCAGTAAATTTCCTGGTGGGGCAAAAAACAAGAACTGACTTACCCAAAGCCAGGCAGGCCAGCCCTGCTCGGACAACCTTAAGTTGTAGTATATTCCAGTATTGATGATTCGGAATGTTGGGCTGTATGAAATGGAACGTTCTGTGCGGTTGCATACTGCCTTCTGCATTGACATCATCGAAGGTCATCCCGGTAAGGTTTTCTGCGTGCTCTTTTGCGTTCGCACAGGTCGCAGAACTAAGGAAAAATTGTGGGCGAACTCCTTGTTTGGCGAGATGGTACGAGAAACGTCGGAGAATCATGCAAACATTGGAACCAAAATATCCTCGATATTCGTGGATTTCATCGATAATTATCCATCTGAGTCTTCGATAAAGATGCTGCCACTTCTCGGAATGACCCAGGAAACTGGAATGAAGCATGTCCGGATTTGTTATAAGAATGTGAGGTGGGTTTTTTCTTAATAATCCTCTATCTTCTTTTTCTGTATCACCGTCATACCACCACGATTCGATCTTGCGACCAGGCACATGGTCCGAAAGTTCTCGAAGTTGATTACGCTGATCGAGTGCCAGTGCCTTATTCGGATAGATCAGGAGTGCGTGGCCGCCAGTTTCGATCAAAGTATTGAGCATGGGAATCTGAAAAGCGAGAGACTTGCCGCTAGCGGTGGGAGCCTGCAATACAACATTTTTGCCGTTCAAGGCCTTCAAAATTGCCTCTGCTTGGTGTTGATAGAGACGATCAATACTACGTTTTTTTAGAACCGCAGTCAGTTTTGTGGATAGGCGGCGAAACACTTCGTCGTCGGCGTAAGTCGGCGGAATAGCATCGATAGCCGCTTGGGCCACGGTATCGCCGCCGGTGTCGCCGTCACGCAATGCGTCGAACTCTCTCAATGCGTTCAGAAGAGAATCCATTGATAACTCCTCACGCCGCCACGGGCTGGGTGCCTTTCAGGGTCACGCGGATCATCAGCCGGTCGTGCCTGCCGTAATCCCAGGCGGCATAGTGCAGGGTGCAGCGGTTGTCCCAGAATGCGATGTCGCCTTCGTTCCAGCGCCAGCGCGTCTGAAAGCTCGCCTGTTCGCAATGTTCGCACAGCAGGTCCAGCAGGTGGCGGCTCTCGATCTCGGAAAGGCCCAGGATGCGCCGGGTGTAGGCGCGATTGACGAACAACGCCTCGCGCCCGCTCTCCGGGTGGCGGATCACCAGGGGATGCACGAAGCCCGGCTGTTCCCGCTTCAGCTTCTCCAGCCGCGCCGGCCCGTCCGGCGTGCCGGCATCCAGCAGATAGGGCGTGAAATTGGGGATACCGTCATGCAGGGCGCAAAGGCCGCGCACGGCGTGGCGCAGCCGCTCCGATAGCGCCTCCCAGGCGGCATACATGGAAGCGAACAGGGTGTCGCCGCCGGCGGGCGGCACGGTAACGGCCTGCAGCAGCGAGGCCATGGGCGGTGTGCGGTCGAAGCTGACATCGCTGTGCCAGATGTCGTTGTATTTGCCCCCGCCCTCGCCGCCGCGCGAGGCGGCCAGCATCGCCTCCGGATGGTCGGGGTGGCGCTCCAGCCCGCCATGGGGCGGATCGATGGTGCCAAAGGCGCGCCCGACGCCAACCAGTTCGTCGGCGGAAAGCCCCTGGCGCGGGAAGAACAGCACCTGGTGTTCGATCAGCGCCCGGCGGATGGCTCCGGCCTCGGCGGGGCCGATATGGCGCAGGTCCACCCCGGCCATCTCGGCCCCGATATGGCCGGTCAGTGCCCGGGGCGGGGCCGTCATCGGCGCCGCCAGGGGCCGGGCGCGTCCCCGGCTCCCGCTGGCTGCGTCGGTCGGGGCAGTCCTGCTCACGAACCCGCCATGGCGGCATCGACCATGGGCTGCCAGACCTCCTGGTTGCCGTCGAGCCATTCGGCGGTCACCTCCATCAGGTCGCGGCCCTCGTTGTCGATCTGGCCCATCAGCAGTTCCTGCGTCTTGTTGTCGATCTTGAAGTTGCGCAGGAAACGCGCCGCCACCGGCCATTCCTCGTCGATGCCGGGCCAGGCGCCCTTGAAGATGCGGGGCTTCTGCAGGCTGTATTGCGCCACCAGATCGTCGGGGATGTCGATCCAGCCATATTCATGCTGGAACAGCACCCAGTGGGGCGCCCAGAACATCATCACCAGCGGCGCCTTACGCTCCACCGCCGAGTTGAGCTCGGCCACCAGGGCGCCTTCGCTGCCGGCGGGCACCACATCGAAGGGCAGGCTCTCGCTGCGGATCAGGTCGCCGGCGCGGCTCTGCCACTCCGACGGATAATCGAGAAAGCGGCCGTTGGGGAAGGTCTCGGTCGAGGAAAAAACCTCGGCACAGCCGAGAAAGGCGTCCCAATCGGGCAGGCCGGGGCACATCTCTTCCATGTGTTTGGGATAAAGCCAGCCCTCGCGCCCATCGATGCCGACCGTGCCCAGATCGACCGCCTCGCCCGCATCCAGCAGCTTGGGCCACTGCTCGCCCAGGTTGTTGTCCCAGATCTCCGGCGTATAGGTGATTTCGCCATCGGCCACGGCCGCCGCGGCGGCAAGAACGGCCAGCGCCACATATTCCACGTTGTAGCCCATGCGCTCCAGAATCTGGCCGCCCAGGGCACCGGAGATCTGGGCACCGGTCCAGTTGTGCAGCGGGATGCGGATGGGGCGTTCGGATTCCGGCACATCGGCGGCGGCCCCGCCCGCGATGGCGAAGGCCAGCGCGGCGCCCAACAGGGGTTTGGCAAGGATCTTCATGGCTTGTCTCCCGTTACGGTGGTCTCGCCCGCCGGCCCGGCAGGCAGCGGGCGCAGTCTGCCCCAGCGCCGCCGCCTTGACGAGTCCGGGTGGCACAGCCCGGCCCGATGCGCCATGCTCGCTGCCCGGCACGGGAGGGATGGCATGAAGGCTGCGGTGTTCCACGAAGGCGCCGCCACGCTCTCTATCGAGGAGGTCGCCGCGCCACAGTTGCGGCCAGGCGCCGCCATCGTCGCCGTCGAGGCGGCCTTCGTCACCGGCCTGCTGGCACGGCGCCTGGCTGCGCCGAATGGCGGTGCCATCCTGCCCGAAAGGCCCTTCGTGCCGGGCATGGACACCGTCGGCCGCGTGCTGGAGGTGGCCGACGACGTGGCCGGCCTGGCACCCGGCGATCCGGTCTATGGCAACCACTGGCACGGATCCCGCGCCCGCGACGACCACGGCTTCATCGGCAGCTTCGGCATGGGGGCGGCCTCGGCGCGGCTGCTGCGGCGCTGGCGCCACGGCAATCTGGCCGAAAGGCTGATGCTGCCCGCCGCCTGCTTCACGCCGCTGGGCGCCGCCGCCGGGCGGGCATCGCCGGCGGTGCTGGCGCGGCTGGGCTGGCTCGGCACCGCTTATGGCGGCCTGCTGCGGGCCGGCCTGGCACCCGGCGAAACCGTCATCGTCAACGGCGCCAGCGGCATGGTGGGGGCCTCGGCGGTGCTGGTGGCGCTGGCCATGGGCGCCGCGCGCATCGTCGCCACCGGCCGCCGCCGCGACCTGCTGAAGGCCGTCGCCGCCATCGCCCCAGACCGCATCGCGGCGGTGGCGTTGGCGGGCGATGGGCGCGACACGGACCGCATCGCCACCGCCGCCAGCGATGCCGGCGGCGCCGGTGGTCATGTGCTGCTGGATGCCGTGGGCCATGGCGCCGGCCCCGCAGCCACCCAGGCCGCCCTCGCCGCTCTCGGGCGCGGCGGGCGGGCGGTGCTGGTGGGCGCGCCCCACGGCATGGCGCTGGCCTTCGATTACGACCGCCTCATGTTCCGCGAGATCGCAGTCATGGGCTCGCTGTGGTTTCCGCGCCGGGCGGCGGCGGTGCTGGTGGCCATGGTCGCCGCCGGCACCCTCGATCTTGCGCCCATCGAAGCGATCGTCTTCCCCCTCGATCGGGCGATGGCGGCCGCAAGGCGCGCTGCCGATGGCGGGCTGGGGCTGCGCCATGTGGCGGTGACGCCTTGCGGCGGGGCGTCGTCGTGACGCGGGGAAGCGAGGCCGCCGGCCATCTCGACCTGAACAAGGTCTATCGCGCCACCAGCCTGGACCGGTTGCGCCGCACCTATGACGACTGGGCGCCGGGCTACGACCGCCAGATCGTGGACGATTACGGCTATCGCGGCCACGAGCTGGTGGTGGCACGGGTCAGGCCGCTTTTGGCCGACGACGCGGTCGTCCTGGATGCCGGCGCCGGCAGCGGCATCGTCGGCGTGGCGGCCAGGGCGGCGGGCTTTGCCGTCATCGACGCCATGGACCTTTCGCCCGGCATGCTGGAGATCGCCCGCCGGCGCGGCGTCTATCGCCATCTGCGCACAGGCGTGCTGGGCGCCCCGCTGGATTATGCCACCGCCAGCTACGACGCGGTGCTGAGTTCGGGCGTGTTCACGCCGGGCCACGCGCCGCCTTCGTCCTTCGACGAGCTGGTGCGAATCGTGAAGCCCGCCGGCCTGATCTGCTTTACCATGCGCCACGACTGGATGCCCGCAGGCTTCGAGGAGGCCTTCGAACGACTCGCTGTCCAGGGCCGCTGGAAGCTGGTGGACAAGGGCGATCCCTTCCACTCCATGCCAGGTGGCGAACCCGAAATGCAGCATCGCGTCTGGCTCTTCCAGGTGCTCCGGCGCGCCTGAGGCGGTGCCATGACGGAGCGCTTCGCGCCCCGGCGCCTGTGGTTCTGGTTCCTGGTGATTCTGAGCGGCGGTTCCTGGGGCCTGTTCTTCTCGCTGGCGCGCCTGGCGCGCGAGGGCGGCCACCATCCCTTCGGGCTCACCGTCTGGCAGGGGGTGGGGGGCGGCCTGCTGCTGCTGGCCATCGCCGCCTGGCGCCGCTACCGGCTGCCCTTTCACGGCCGCGCGCTGGCCTTTTATCTGGCGTGCAGCGTGTTCGGCACGGCGCTTCCCACCTGCGTCATCTTCTATGTCGCGCCTCATCTAGGCGCCGGCTTTCTGGCCATCGCCATGGCGCTGGTGCCGTTGCTGACCTATGGCGCGGCGATCCTGCTGGGCATCGATCGCGCCGCCGCCCTGCGGCTGGCCGGCCTGCTGCTGGGCTTTGCCGCCATCGTCATGCTGATGGCGCCGCAGCTGGGCGCGGGCGGCTTTGCCCTGCTGTGGGCGTTGCTGGCGCTGGCCGTGCCGGCCAGCTTTTCGGTGGAAAACCTGCTGCTGGCCCTGCGCGCGCCGCCCGGCGCCCATCCCATCGTGCTGGTGGGCTGCTTTCAGCTGGGCGGCGCCCTGCTGATGGCGCCGCTGGCGCTGGTAACCGGCACCTTCATGGATATCGCCGTCCCCTGGCAACAGGCCCATTGGGCTTCGCTGGCCATGCTGCTGGTGAACGCCTTCAGCTACACGCTGTTCCTCCATGTCCTGCAACGCACGGGGCCGGTGTTCGCGGCGCAGGCGACCTATGTCGTCACCGTCACCGGCGTGCTGTGGGGCATGGCGCTGTTCGGCGAAACCCATTCGGCCTGGGTGTGGCTGGCGCTGCTGGCGCTGCTGGCCGGCATGGCGCTGGTGAGGGAGCGCAAGGCGGCCCCGTGATCGCCCGTGATCGCCCGTGATCGCCCGTGATCGCTCGCTCGCATGGGGCGCGGCCATCGGCCATGCTGCGCCGGCTTGCCAGGGGAGGCGAAGGTGGCGTTGACGCTGGGCATCGACACCGGTGGCACCTATACCGATGCGGTGCTGTTCGATACGGAACGGGGCGTGGTGGCCGCCGCCAAGGCGCTGACCACCAAGCACGACCTCACCCTGGGCATCGCCGAGGCGGCCGATGCGGTGCTGGGCGGGCGTGGCGGCGAGATCGCGCTGGTGTCCGTCTCGACGACGCTGGCCACCAACGCCATCGTCGAAGGCCAGGGCAGCCCGGCGGCGCTGGTGCTGATCGGCCATGCCGCCGGCGAAGAGGCCAGGCCCGATCTGGCGCGGGCGCTGGCCGGCGACCCGGCGCTGGCGGTGGCCGGCGGCCACGACGCGCTGGGCGAGGCGCGCTGCCCGCTGGATGTGGAGGCGCTGGCCGCCGGGGCCAGGGCGGCGGCGGGCCGCGTTTCGGCCTTCGCCGTCTCGTCGCTGTTTTCGGTGCGCAACCCGGAACACGAAATCGCGGCCCGCGACCTGTTGCGCACGGCCACCGGCCTGCCGATCTCCTGCGGCCATGAGTTGAGCCAGGAGCTGGATGCTCCCCGCCGTGCGCTGACCGCGCTGATCAACGCCCGCCTGCTGCCGCTGATCCAGGGGCTGATCCAGGCCACCGCCCGCCTGCTGGACGAACGCGGCGTGACGGCGCCGCTGATGGTGGTCAAAGGCGACGGCTCGCTGACCTCGGCCGCCACCGCCCTGCGCTCGCCGGTGGAAACCATCCTTTCCGGCCCGGCGGCGAGCGTGGTGGGCGCGCTGCATCTTTCCGGCATCGAAGACGCTCTGGTTGCCGATATGGGCGGCACCACCACCGATATCGCGCCGATCGCCGGTGGGCGGCCTTCGCTGGCGCCCGCCGGGGCCAGCGTCGGCGGCTATCGCACCATGGTGAAGGCGGTGGCCGTCCACAGCTGTGGCCTGGGCGGCGACAGCGAGGTGGCCCTGGACCAGCGCGGACGCCTGCGCCTGGGGCCGCGCCGCGCCGTGCCCCTGGCCCTGGCGGCCTGGCGCTGGCCGGCGGTGCTGGAAGGGCTGCGAAGGCAGCGGCAGCGGGGCTGGCCGGAGGCCCATGACGGCATCTTCGTCCTGCGCCAGCGCGAGCCGGCGAGCGGCCGGGCGGGGCTGAGCCGTCCGCAGCGCAGCCTGCTGGAACGCCTGGAGGACGGGCCGGTGGCGCTGGAAGAGCTCTATCGCGACCGCTCTCCCAAGCTGCCGCTGGAACGGCTGCTGGAGCGCGGACTGGCGGTGCTGTCGCGCTTTACCCCCAGCGACGCCGCCCATCTGCTGGGCCTTCACCATGCCTGGAACGGCGAGGCGGCGGCCCTGGGCGCGGCGCTGTGGCTGCGCTGGTGGGCGCTGACCGGCCACCCCGCCCCCGACGACCCGCAAGCCTTCGCCGCCCTGGTGCTGAAGAGCGCGCAGACGGCCGCCGCCCGCGCGCTGATGGAGGCGGCGATGGCGGAACAGCACAGCCTGGCGCTGCCCGCGGGGCGCCCCGCCGAAACGCTGCTGGCACCGGCGCTGGAAGGGCGCGACGGCGGACCGTTGTTCGAACTGGCGCTGCGCCTGCGCCGTCCGGTGGTCGCCGTGGGGGCGGCCGCGGCCACCTATTATCCGGAGGTGGGCCGCCGTCTCGCCACCCGGGCCGCGATCCCGCCCCATGCCCATGTCTGCAACGCCGTCGGCGCTGTCGCCGGCTCGGTGACGCAGCGGGCGCAGGCGCTGGTGACGGCGCCGGAAGCAGGCCTTTTCCGCTGCCATCTCGCCGATTCCCTGGCCGATTTCGACGATCTGGAAGACGCCGCCCGCCACGCCGGCGAAGCGGTTTCCCGCCAGGCCCGCCGGGCCGCCGAGGCGAGCGGGGCTGCGGCCGTCACCGTGGAGGTCGAACGCCACGACGAGACCGTCGCCGCCGCCGATGGCAGCCGGCTTTTCATCGAAAGCCGCATCCTGGCCCGCGCGACGGGCCGCCCGGCCCTGGCGGGAGGGCTTGACAGCGGCGGCGGGAGGGGCACATAGAAGCAATCGGGACCAAATCGGTTCTGTTTCCATGGGAACGCGCCCATCATGATTCGTCTTTCCCGCATGGCCGATTACGGCGTCGTCATCATGACCTTCCTGGCCGGACATCGGTGCGAAATCCACACCGCCCAGCGTGTTGCCGATGCGACCGGGCTGCCCCAGGCCGCTGTCGGCAAGCTGCTGAAGGCCTTTGCCCGCGCCGGCCTGCTGGAAAGCCAGCGCGGCAGCCATGGTGGCTATTGCCTGAACCGCAGGGCCGAAGACATCTCCATCGCCGAAGTGGTGGAGGCGGTGGAAGGCCCCATCGCGCTGACCCTGTGCGTGGACCGGCAGGCGGGCAGCTGCGATGTGGAGGCGCTGTGCCCCATGCGCGGTGGCTGGAACCGGCTGAACCGGGCGCTGGTGGAGGCCTTCGAGAGCGTCTCGCTGGCCGCCATGGCGCCGGTGCCGGCGCCCCCTGCCGCGCTGCCGGCCGTGCCCGCCCACATCGCGCGCTAGGGGAGGAGGATCGTGGCCGCTCTTCAAGAGACCGTCGAGGCTGTCGGGCGGGCGACCGAGGGCTATCGCCACGGCTTCGTCACCGACATCGAGATGGAACGGGCGCCCAAGGGGCTTTCGGAAGAGACCGTTCGCTTCATCTCGGCCAGGAAGGGGGAGCCGGAATGGCTGCTGCAATGGCGGCTGAAGGCCTATCGCCACTGGCTTACCATGAAGGAGCCGCAATGGGCGAAGGTGGGCTATCCGCCCATCGACTATCAGGCCAGCTATTACTTCGCGGCGCCCAAGAGCGATGCCGACCGGCCGGCGAGTCTGGACGAGGTGGACGCGAAGCTGCTGGAGACCTACGAGAAGCTCGGCATTCCGCTGCGCGAACAGGAGCTGCTGGCGGGCGTGCGCAATGTGGCGACCGATGCCGTTTTCGACAGCGTTTCGGTGGCCACCACCTTCAAGGACCGGCTGGAAGCCGAAGGCGTCGTTTTCTGTTCCATGTCGGAGGCGGTCAGAGAACATCCCGATCTGGTGCGGGCCTATCTGGGCAAGGTGGTGCCCTATAGCGACAATTTCTATGCCACGCTGAACAGCGCCGTCTTCACCGACGGTTCTTTCTGCTATATCCCCAAGGGCGTGCGCTGTCCGATGGAACTTTCCACCTATTTCCGCATCAATGCTTCGCAGACCGGCCAGTTCGAACGCACGCTGATCGTCGCCGACGAGGGTGCGAAGGTGAGCTATCTGGAAGGCTGCACGGCGCCGCAGCGCGACGAAAACCAGCTGCATGCAGCGGTGGTGGAACTGGTGGCTCTGGAAGGGGCGGAGATCAAGTATTCGACGGTGCAGAACTGGTATCCCGGTGACGAGGAAGGCCGCGGCGGCATCTACAATTTCGTCACCAAGCGCGGCCTGGCCGAACGACGCGCCCACATCTCCTGGACCCAGGTGGAAACCGGTTCTGCCATCACCTGGAAATATCCCAGTTGCATCCTGAAAGGCGACGACAGTGTGGGCGAGTTCTTTTCGGTGGCCATCACCAACAACCGCCAGCAGGCCGACACCGGCACCAAGATGCTCCATATCGGCAAGAACACCAGAAGCCGCATCATAGCCAAGGGGATCGCGGCCGGCCGTTCCCAGAGCACCTATCGCGGCCAGGTGCGCATGAACGCCATGGCCGCCGGCGCGCGTAACTACACCCAATGCGACTCGCTGCTGATCGGCGATCGTTGCGGCGCCCACACCGTGCCCTATACCGAATCGAAGAACCGCACCGCCCGCATCGAACACGAGGCGACCACCTCGAAGATCTCCGACGACCAGCTCTTTTACTGTCGCCAGCGCGGCATACCTGCCGAGGAGGCGCTGACGCTGATCGTCAACGGCTTCTGCCGCGATGTGCTGCAGGAGCTGCCCATGGAGTTCGCCGTCGAGGCGCAGAAACTGGTCGGCATCAGCCTCGAAGGCAGCGTCGGCTGACGGGAGAAAAGGGTGAGCGTGCTTTCGATCCGCAACCTCCACGCCGAGGTGGAGGGCGAGGCGATCCTCAAGGGGATCGACCTGGAGATTCAGCCTGGTGAAATCCATGCCGTGATGGGGCCGAACGGCTCGGGCAAATCGACCCTGGCCCATGTTCTGGCCGGGCGCGAGGATTATGTCGTCACCTGCGGCCAGGTGCTCTATCGGGGCCGGGACCTGCTGGCCATGGCGGCGGAGGAACGGGCGCAGGCCGGCCTCTTCCTGGCCTTTCAGTATCCGGTGGAGATTCCCGGCGTGGCCACCGCCACCTTCCTCAAACAGGCGATGAACGCCCAGCGCAAGGCCCGGGGCCTCAAGCCGCTCGATGCCTTCGAGTTCAAGGCGATCATGGACCGGCGCCTGGACGAGCTTTCCATCGCCAGCGACATGGTGCGCCGGGCGCTCAATGCCGGCTTTTCCGGCGGCGAGAAAAAGCGCATGGAGATGCTGCAGATGGCGCTGCTGGAGCCCGAACTGGCGGTGCTGGACGAGACCGATTCCGGCCTGGACATCGACGCCCTGAAGCTGGTTGCCGCCGGCCTCGAACGGCTGCGCTCGCCCACCCGTTCCATGCTCGTCATCACCCACTATCAGCGCCTGCTGAACCATATCGTGCCGGATCGGGTCCATGTCCTGGCCGCCGGCCGCATCCTGCGCAGCGGCGACCGCACGCTGGCCCTGGAGCTGGAGGAGAAGGGCTACGCCGACATCGCGACGGCGGCCTGATCTGCGTCATGGACGCCGCCGGCCTGCTGCAAGACTACGACCCTGCCGCTCTGCCCGGTGCCGGCAGCGGCTGGCTGGACGGGCTGCGGGCCGAAGGCGCCAGGCGCTTTGCCGGCCTGGGCCTGCCGGGCCGGCGGGTGGAGGAATGGCGCTATACCGATCTGGGCGCGCTCTCCGCCCATCCCTTCGTCCCGGCGACCGGCGGCCATGGGGCGCTGCTGCCGCCGCCCTGCCTCGCCGGCCCCACGCGCCGCGCCGTCTTCGTCAACGGCCGCTTCGATGCCGCCCGCTCCCACCTCTGCGGGCCGGGCGAAGGCATCGTCGTGCTGCCGCTGGCCGAGGCCCTGGCGCGTGTCCCGCAGTTGCTGGAGATCCATATGGGCCGCATTGCCGCCCTGGGGCGCAAGCATTTCGTTGCCCTCAACACCGCTTGGCTGGCGGAAGGCCTGGTGCTGTGGGTGCCCGACGGCGCGATGCTGGAAGGCGCCCTGGAACTGCTGTTCGTCGCCGCCGCCGGCGACCGCCGCCCGGCCTGGCATCCGCGCAACCTGGTGGTGCTGGGCCGGGATGCCGCCGCCACCGTGATAGAGCGCCATGCCGGGCGGGGCGCCTATCTCGCCAACGGGGTGACGGAGATCGCCCTGGCACCGGGTGCCCGCCTCGCCCACTACAAGCTTCAGGACGAGGCGGAAGGCGCCTTCCACATCGCCGCCACCGAGGTGCGGGCCGATGCCGGCGCGACATATGAAAATTTCAGCCTCATGGCCGGCGGCGCCGTGGCGCGCAACCGCATCGCGGTGGAACTGGCGGCGCCAGGCGCCAGCTGCCGGCTGAACGGCATCTATCTCGGCCGTGGCACCGGCCAGCTCGACACCGACATCGCCATCGATCACGCCGCGCCCGATGGCCGCAGCGATGCCTTCTACAAGGGCGTGCTGGACGGCCGCGCCAAGGGCGTCTTCCAGGGCCGCATCGTGGTGCACAAGGGCGCCCAGAAGACGCGGGCGCATCAAAGCAACAAGGCGCTGCTGCTTTCCGAACGCGCCGAGATCGACGCCAAGCCCGAACTGGAGATCTACGCCGACGATGTGCAATGCGGCCACGGCGCCACCGCCGGGGCGCTGGACGACGACGCCCTGTTCTATCTGCGCGCCCGCGGCCTGCCGGAAGGGGAGGCGCGCGGCCTGCTGATCGACGCCTTCATCGACGACGCCCTGGCCACCATGGCCGACGATGGCGTGCGCGCGGCCTTTCGCCGCTTCGCCGCTGGCTGGCGGCAGGGGGCCGGGTCGTGAACGCCGCCCTTCCCGCCCTGGCCAACGCGCCGCTGGATGCCGCCCGTTTGCGGGCCGATTTTCCCATCTTCGCCCGCCAGGTCCACGGCCACCCGCTGGTCTATCTCGACAGCGCCGCCAGCGCGCAAAAGCCGCGCCAGGCGATCGCCGCCGAAAGCCGCGTCTACGAATGGGAATACGCCAATGTCCATCGCGGCGTGCACGATCTCTCCCAGGCTGCCACCTGCCGCTTCGAAGCGGCGCGCGAACGGGTCCGCCGCTTCCTCAATGCCGCCAGCGCCGACGAGATCGTGTGGGTCAGGGGCGGCACCGAGGGCATCAATCTGGTGGCTCAGTCCTGGGGCCGCAGCACCCTTGCCGAAGGCGACGAAATCCTGATCTCCACCCTGGAACACCACGCCAATATCGTGCCCTGGCAGCTGCTCGCCCGCGAGAAGGGGCTGGTTGTGAAGGCCATCCCCATCGGCGACGACGGCCAGATCGACATGGCGGCCTATCGGGCGCTGCTGGGGCCGGCCGTGAAGCTGGTGGCGATCACCGCCATGTCGAACGCGCTGGGCATCGTGACGCCAGCGGCCGAGATGATCGCCCTGGCCCACGCCGCCGGCGCCAGGGTGATGCTGGATGGCTGCCAGGCGGCCAGCCACGCCGCCATCGATGTGCAGGCGCTGGATTGCGATTTCTTCGTCTTCTCCGGCCACAAGCTCTATGGCCCCACCGGCATCGGCGTCCTCTACGGCAAGGCCGCCCTGCTGCAGGCCATGCCGCCCTGGCAGGGGGGCGGCGAGATGATCGCCCGCGTCAGCCTGGAAGAAGGCACCAGCTTCAAAGGCATCCCCCATCGCTTCGAGGCCGGCACCCCCGCCATCGCCCAGGCCATCGCCCTTCACACCGCCCTCGATTATGTGGAGGAGGCGGGCATTCAGCGCATCGCCGCCCATGAGGCCATGCTGCTCGCCTACGCAACGGAACGCCTCGCCGCGCTGCCCGATATCGCCATCCACGGCAGCCATCCGGACAAGGCCGCCATCCTCTCCTTCACCATGGATCGCGCCCATCCCCACGATATCGGCACCATCGTCGATCGCGAAGGCGTGGCGGTGCGGGTCGGCCACCACTGCGCCCAGCCCACCATGGCCCGCTTCGGCCTGGCCGCCACGGTGCGCGCCTCCTTCGCCCTCTACAACACATGGGACGATGTCGACCGGCTGGTCGCCGCCCTTGAAAAGGTGAGAGAGCTGCTGCCATGAGCGACGACCTGCGCGACCTCTACCAGGAGATCATCCTCGATCACGGCAGACATCCGCGCAATTTCCGCCATCCGCCCGATTGCAACCGCAGCGCCGAAGGCGACAACCCGCTGTGCGGCGACCGGCTCACCGTTTATCTGAAGCTGAACGGCGACGGCACCATCCAGGATGCCGCCTTCGAAGGGCGCGGCTGCGCCATCTCCATGGCGTCGGCCTCGATGATGACCGAGATGGTGCAGGGCCTCAGCGCCGCCGAGGCCCGCGCCCTGTTCGAAAGCTTCCACCGCCTGGTCGCCGGCGAAGGCGAGGCCGAAGGCCAGCCCCTGGACAAGCTGGTGGCGCTCTCGGGCGTGCGCCGCTTCCCGATGCGCGTGAAATGCGCCACCCTGGCCTGGCACGCCATGACCGCGGCCATGGACGGCGATGCCAAGGTCACGACGGAGTAAGCCATGAACGAACGCGACCGCATCCCGGCCCCGCCGCCCGCCGCTGCCGACGAGGCAGCTCACGAGGCCTGGCGCCCCGATGGCGACCCCCACGCCATCCCCCAGCCAGAGGGTGAGGTGGCCATCGGCGCCATCGTCGATGCCCTGCGCACCGTCTTCGACCCCGAAATCCCGGTCAACATCTACGATCTGGGCCTCATCTACGCCATCGATTCGAAGCCGGACGGCAGCGTCAAGGTCGAAATGACGCTCACCGCCCCCGGCTGCCCGGTGGCCGAAGACATCCCGATATGGGTGAAAGACGCGGTGGCAACGGTGGAAGGCACGGGCGCCATCGAGGTGGAGATCGTCTGGGATCCGCCCTGGGATCCCTCCATGATGTCCGATTACGCCCGCATCGAACTCGGCATGTATTAGGGTCCGCCCCTGCAACGGAGGATAAGGCCATGGCCGCACAGGTGATGACGTTGACCGACCGCGCCGCAGAGCGTCTCAAGACGATGCTGGCCGGCCATGACGAGGCCATCGGGCTGAAGGTCGGCATCAAGATGGCGGGCTGCAGCGGCTTTTCCTACACCATGGATTGGGCTGTGGAAGCCGGCGGCAACGAAGATGTGGTGGAAGACAAGGGCGTCCGGCTGCTGATCGACCCCGCCGCCGTCATGTTCCTGCTGGGGACCGAGCTCGACTGGCACGAAGACCGGCTGGAAAGCCGCTTCGTCTTCAACAATCCCAACGCCAAGGCCATGTGCGGCTGCGGCGAATCCTTCACCGTCTAGGGCCCGCCATGCCGCTCACCCTCGCCAGCGCCAGCTTCGCGGACGGTGCCCATCTGGGCGCAGACCATGTGCTCTCGGCCGATTACGGCTTCGGCTGTGCCGGCGGCAATCGCTCGCCCCATCTGCGCTGGGCCGGCGCGCCGCAGGGCACCGAAAGCTTCGCCATCACCTGCTACGATCCCGATGCCCCCACCGGCAGCGGCTTCTGGCACTGGCTGGTGGCGAATATTCCGCCCCATGTGGGCGAGCTGGCGGCAGGGGCCGGCGATCCCGCCTCCGGCCTGCTGCCCGAAGGCGCGCTGCAAACCCGCACCGATTTCGGCCGCGCCGGCTATGGCGGCCCCTGCCCGCCCGAAGGCCACGGCCCCCACCGCTACGTCTTCACGGTGTTCGCGGTCAGGGAAGCCAGCCTGCCGGTCGATGCCGACACCATGCCGGCCGTAATAGGCTTCAACCTCCACTTCGCCACCCTGGAAAAAGCAACCCTGACAGGCCTTTACCAGCGGTAGGATAAGATGCCGCCCCTCTTCCGCTCCCTCGCTGCTGCGGCCCTGTGCCTGGCGTTACTTCCCACCACCGCAGATGCCGAACCTCAACCCTGGATGAAGCGTGACGACTTCGAGGCGCTGAGCTTCAATGTCGGTGTGGACGGCGATTGCCCCTTCACTGTGGACGAGATCGAGGCAGCGGTGAAAGCTGAAGCTCTGAGGGCACGGATCATTCCGGTTATCTTTGGAAAGAGTTCAGATCCCTTCAATTGGCAATTTTATATGGATATTACAGCGACATGTCTGAAGGATGAAAGCGTGGCAGGCAATTTTCTTGGTTATGCAATGTCTAAAAATATCCACTTTGCCACCGTTGTGGCAGATATAGGTTTCATGTATCATCAGTTTCCTAATAGATCCGGCATCGCCTCTGCTGGTAAGGATGGAAAGGGTTTTCTTATCAACTTTATACGCGAAAGCGTGGCCGATCTCCTTACAGACTATCTGGAAGCAAATTTGACACCATTCGACTGAAGGTAGGATATGGATCGCAATCTCAATTGCAATTGTGCAATATGGGGCACGCCGGCCTCCAAAAAGTTAGAGAATGGTCTAAATGGGCACCTGATCGATTCGCTGCGCGCGGGGGGTAGATATTTCATTTCTGGGACGGCGCTGGAGGACTTGAAAGAATGCGCAGACTCGAAAGGATACAACGAACACTTCCAAGCACGTCTCACATCATGGCTGGTCGAGCAAAGGAGATTAGGCATCGAATGTCCGGAAATCATGAAAAGTACGCTCGAGTGCGTGAAAACGAAGAAGAGTCTCTCCGTCAACACAAGAGCCACCAAACTTCTCCAATTCATGGGAGCCAAGAGCAGATGTCTGCGTATAGGAGAAGAGTTGGATTATAGGAAAAATGAATTGGAAATGTTCGCATGGTCAGAATCTACAGATTCTAATGAGCTAGGATATCTGCTGAACTATCTCAAAGAATGTGGATGGTTGAAAAGCTACTTTGATGATGATAATTTTTCAAGCAACCAGTATGCGCTGACAGTGCAAGGCCATCGCCGAATAGAAGAACTTGAACAGACACCCATCGACTCATCCCGGGCCTTCGTCGCCATGTGGTTTGGCGCTTCCATGGATGAAGCATGGGACAAGGGGATAGCTCCCGGAGTCAGGGATGCCGGTTATGAGCCCGTCCGCATCGACCGAAAAGAGCATGTCAACAAAATCGACGATGAGATCGTCGCAGAGATCAGACGCTCACGCTTCGTTGTTGCCGATTTCACACAAGGGGACGACGGCGCTCGAGGGGGTGTCTATTACGAAGCAGGCTTTGCGCACGGCCTGGGCATCCCGGTCGTCTTCACCTGCCGGAAGGACGCGCTGGGGGCGATTCACTTCGACACCAACCACTACAATCACATTGTCTGGGAAACGCCGGAGGAGTTACGGCGGATGCTTGCGGCACGTATCTCGGCCGTCATCGGCGACGGACCCAACAAAGACGATGTTGTGCGCTAAAGGATGCTTTCCATGGAGACCGCGAAACGCTGCCCTCGCTGCCCACGGCATCGCCACTCGCCTGGAACGGCTGGCCCGCACCCTGCTGTGCGGCGGCCGCTAAGGCTCTATGATCACCCCACACGCATCGAAAAGACGGAACGGCCGCGGCCCATGACGCACCGAGTCTTCACCGACCGATGACGAAAGGCCGCGCGTGCTGACCGCCGAAGAAAGAGACGCACTGGTCGCAGAGCTGGCGCAGCGGCCGGGTCACGAAAAGGTCCGCGTGCTGCTGCATCGCCTGCTGGTCGCCGGCCTGGGCGCCGCCAGTCGGGAGATCGATTTCGAAAAACCGGCCCCGGAGGTGCGCGGGCGCATCGATGCCCTGCTCGGCCGCACCGTGTTCGAACTCAAATCCGACCTGCGGCGCGAACGCAAGGATGCCGCGGCCGCCCTGGCCCGCTATCTCGCCCAGCGCGAAGGCGCCACCGGCGAGCGCTATACCGGCATCGCCACCGACGGCGCCGATTTCACCGCCTTCTTCCTCAAAGACGGTCACGCGGTCGAGGTCGCCGCTCACCGCGCCAGCCCGCACGATTCCCGCGCCCTGCTGGTCTGGCTTCAGGGCGCCGTCGCCATCGGCGAAGACCTGCTGCCCGACCCCTATGTCGTCAAACGCGAGTTCGGGCGCAACAGCCTCGCCGCCCGCCGCGCCCTCGACGATCTCGCCGCCTTCTGGTCCGCCGTCGGCCACACGCCCGAAGCGCGCCTGAAGCGTGAGTTGTGGGGCAGGCTGCTGGGCCTCGCCTATGGCGAAGATGTCGGCGACGACGCGCTCTTCATGCAGCACAGCTATCTCGCCATCGTTGCCAAGGCCGTGGCCTGGGCGGCGGTGATCGCCGCGCCGCCGCCGAATGCCGCCGCCCTGCTCCATGGCGGCGCATTCTCCGATCTCGGCATCGCCAGCCAAAGCGAGCCCGATTTCTTCGATTGGCCGCTGGCCGCCACAGGCGGGGCGGAGCTGGCGATGCAGATCGTGCGCCAGGTCAATCGCTTCCGCCTCTCCGACCTCCGCGTCGATATCCTCAAGGCCCTCTACGAAGGCCTGATCGATCCGGAAACCCGCCACGACCTGGGCGAATACTACACGCCGGATTGGCTCGCCGCCCGCATGGTCGCCGAAGCGATGGACAAACCGCTCGAACAGCGCCTGCTCGATCCCGCCTGCGGTTCGGGCACCTTCCTGTTCCACGCCCTGCGCGCCGTGCTGGCCGCTGCCGAAGGCGCCGGCCGTTCGCCGGCCCAGGCGGTGCGCCTGGCGCTGGACAAGGTCGCGGGCATCGACATCCATCCGGTGGCCGTCATCTTCGCCCGCGTCACCTGTCTGCTGGCGCTGGCGCCAACCTTGCGCCAGGAACACCCGGGCGATGTGTCCCTGCCGGTCTATCTCGGCGACGCGTTGCAATGGAATCTGTCCCGAGCCAACGAGCAGGGCACGGAAACCCCCAGCCTCCTGGCCGACGACAACCGCCTGGAAATCTCCGTCCCTGCCATCGATCTGGCCGAACCCCGCCCCCGCCGCCTCGCCCGGGCGACCTTGCGCTTCCCCGCCGCCGTGGCCTCCAACCCCGTGCTGTTCGACCGCATGGTGACCGCCATGATCGATCACGGCGCGCGCGCCGCCCCGGCCGATCATTTCGCGACCTGGATAGACAAGAACATGGCCGCCTCGCCCGAAGACCGGCGCATCCTGGGCAAGACCTACCGGACCATGCGCCGCCTGCACGAAGAGGGCCGCGACCACATCTGGGGCTATGTGGCGCGCAATCTGGCCCGGCCCGTCTGGCTGGCGAAGCAAAAGGCCGATGTCATCGTCGGCAATCCGCCCTGGGTGTCCTTCCGCTACATGGCCGCCGATTTCGGGCAGCGTTTCCGCGATGAATGCCACGCCGCCCGGCTGTGGGTGGGCGGCAAGGTCGCTACGCAGCAGGATCTGTCGGGTTATTTCTATCTGCGCGCCGCCCTGCTCTATCTGCGCCCGCAAGGGCGGATGGCCCTGGTCATGCCTTATGCCGCCCTGTCGCGGCGCGCCTATGCGCCCTTCCGCAAGGGTGAGGCGGTGTGGGCGGGGCAGGTCGCCCTGCGCCTGCGCTTCACCGCCGCCTGGACCTTCGGGGCCGATGTCTCGCCCCTTTTCCCGGTGCCGTGCTGTGTGCTGTTCGCCGAACGCCACCGGGGTGCCATGCCCGCTGCGCTGCCGGGCGAGGTGCGGGCCTTCGCCGGCATCCTGCCCCGCCGCGACGCCAGCGAGGCGCAAGCCGACATTCTGGAAGACACCATCGCTCCCTGGCCCACGGAGGCCATCGAGCGACGGGAATCGCCCTATCGTCGCGCCTTTCGCAACGGTGCCACGCTGGTTCCCCGGCGGCTGGTGTTGGTCGAATCCGTCCCGGTCACCGGAATACTGGCGGCGAACCCTGTCGCCCCATTGGTGCGCGGGCGGGTGGGAAACCAGGACAAGAAACCGTGGAGTGCCGTGACACCGCCGCAGGGCGTGGTGGAAAGAGAGTTCCTGCGCCCGGTGCTGCTGGGCGAGTCCATCGCCCCCTTTCGCGTCCTGGCGCTGCAACGGGCCGTCGTTCCCTGGGACGAGGAGCGCGGCGTCCTCCTGGATGCAAAACAGGCCTCGGCCAGCGGTGTCCCGCGCTTGATGCGATGGCTCGAACAGACCGAGCGGTTGTGGGACCGGCACAAGCGCAGCGCGCTGAGCCTCACCGGGCAATGCGACTATTACGGCAAGCTCTCCTGCCAGTTTCCCATCGCGCCGCTGCGCGTCGTCTATACCAAGGCCGGAACCACCCTTGCAGCGGCAACGGTCCGCGATGGGGAGGCGGTGGTCGATCATGTGCTCTACTGGTCGGCCGTCGAAACCATGGCAGAGGCGCGCTATCTCTGCGGCATCCTCAACAGCGAAATCCTGCGGGCGGGTGTGGAGGATTATCAGGCGCGGGGCCAATGGGGGCCCCGCCATTTCGACAAATACGTCTTCAATCTGCCGATCCCGCGCTTCGATGGCGGCGATCCGCTCCATCGCCGCCTCGCCGCCGCCGCCCGTGAAGCGGAAAGGGTCGCCGCCGCCATCGCCCTGGACCAGGGCCTGCACTTCACCCGCGCCCGCCGCGCCATCCGCGCCGCCCTCGCCGCCCACGGCATCGCCGCTCGCCTGGAACGGCTGGCCCGCACCCTGCTGCGCGGCGCCCGCTAAGGCTCTATGATCGCCCCCCACGCCTCGAAAAGACGAAACAGCCGCCGCCCATGACGCCGCCCGCCCGCCTCAACATCGCCGATGGCAGCCCCCTGGATCTTCTGGCGACGCGCCGTTCCGTGCTGGCGGCCCAGCTGGTCGAACCCGGCCCGTCTCCGGACCAGCTCGACGCCATGCTCGCCATCGCCCTGCGCGTGCCCGATCACGGACGGCTGGCGCCCTGGCGGCTGCTGGTACTCTCCTGCGCCGCCCAGGCCCAGCTGGGCGAGCTGTTCGTCGCCGAGTTCCGCAAGCTGGAACCTGCCGCCGACGCCCGCCGGCTGGAGCTGGAGCGGGTGCGCCCGCAACGCTCGCCGGTGCTGGTGGCGGTCGCCAGCCGCCTGACCGCTGCCCGCGACGATGTGCCGCCGCTGGAACAGCTGCTGTCCGGCGGCAATGTCTGCTTCAATCTGCTCCACGCCGCCACCGCCATGGGCTACGGCGCCCAATGGGTCACCAATTGGCCGTCGCGCAATCCGGCGATCAAGGCGGCGCTGGGCATCGGCGAGGCCGATAGCCTGGTGGGCTTCGTCCATATCGGCACGCCCCGGGCGGCGCCAACGGAGCGCCAGCGCCCCGCCCTGGCCGATGTGGTGCGGCGGCTGGATTCGCTGCCCTAGGCCGCCGCCACGCCCGCCCAGGGCGAAGAGACGAAGGCGCAGCCCTGGCGCCAGCCGCCCGCTACAAGACGCACCGCATTGGGGCAGGCGAAGGGCGAAAGCGGCGATGGCGGCAGCGCCACCGTCGGCCAGCGCGCCGCCAGGGCGGCGGCGATGGCAGGGTCCAGCCGGTCGTCCAGGGTGACGCTCTCGGCCCCGCTCACATCCAGGCGCGGGGTGTGGAAGGCCTCTTCCAGGCTCATGCCGTGGTCCACCATGAACGAGATCAGCTGGAAGATGGCCGGGAAGATGCGCCGTCCGCCGGACGCCCCCAGCGCGAAGTCGCCCCCCGGCGCCCCCGTCACCGCCGCCGGGCACATATTGGAAAGCGGACGGCGGCGAGGCGCCATGGCATTGGCCCCGCCCGGGCGCGGGTCGAACCACATGATGCCGTTGTTGGCCAGAAAGCCGGTGCGGGGCAGCGTCACGCGGCTGCCAAAGGCCGAAAGCAGGGTCTGCGTCAGCGCCACCATGGTGCCTTTGGCATCCACCGCCGTCACATGGGTGGTGCAGCTTTCGCCGGCCCCCGCGCCCGCCCCGGCCAGGCGCTGGCGATAGGTCGCGAACAGCGCCTCGCCATAGGCGCGGTAGGCCGCCAGGTCCGGTCCGGTGCCGCCTTGCGCCGCCCCCCAGGCCGCCTCCAGGCGGGAAAGCGCGTCCAGCAGCGCCGGCCCGGCATTGAGGCCGGGCGGGACATGGACGGTGGCGCCGCGATAGCGTCCGCTTTGGGCGGGCAGGATGCGGGCCCGATAGGCCGCCAGGTCGGCCGCCGTCACCCGGGCGCCGATCTCGGCCAGGTCGCGGGCGATGTCGCGGGCCAGATCGCCACGGTAGAAATCGGCGGGGCCGGCGTCGCGCAGACGCTCCAGCGTGGCGGTCAGGCGCGGGTTTTTCAGCGTCGCCAGCCGGGCCGAATCGGTGCTGACAGGTGGCAGGCCGCCGGGCAGGAACAGGTCGCGGCTGCCGGGATAGCGCGCCAGGCCCCGCGCCTCCAGCGCGATCCGCAGCGTCGCGTGCCAGTCCAGCTTCAGGCCGCGCCTGGCCAGCGCCACGGCCGGCGCCATGGCTTCGGCCCAGGGCAGGGTGCCGAAACGCTCCAGCGCCGCCGCCAGGCCGGCGATCTGGGTCGGCACGGCGATGGAAAGCGGGCCTTCGATGTTGCGGTCGTCCTTCACCCGCGGCCAGCCGAACAGGTCGTCGTCGGCCTCGCCCGCCTGCTCCAGCGGATAATCGGCCACATTCAGCGTCGCCGGGGCCAGGGTGGCGAAATCGACCGCATGGCAGGCGCCGCTCTCGCCGTCCAGCAGCGTCATATAGCCGCAGCCGCCGGGCCCGCTCATCCACGGCTCGACCACGCCGATGGCCAGCCCCGCCGCCACCGCCGCGTCCACCGCATTGCCGCCCGCCGCCAGCACCTCGGCACCGGCGGAAGAGGCTTCGTAATGCTGGCTTGCCACCAGCCCGCGCCGGGAGGCCAGCGCCGGTTTGGCGATCTGCCAGGTTTCCACCAGCCGCATGGTTTCCCGCCTCTCTTCGCCGCGCACTCTATGTCGGCTAGTCTCCGGCGTCGATCCGCAGGAGGCCAGGACGTGAGCGATCCCCGTTTCGCCGCCATGAAGACCGAGCCCTGGTGGTGGCAGGAGGCGCCGCGTCCCTCCATCCCCAACCGGCCGCTGCCGGCCAGGGCCGATGTCGCCATCGTCGGTGCCGGCTATACCGGGCTGAACGCGGCCCTGGTGCTGGCCCGGGCCGGGCGCAGCGTGGTGGTGTTCGATGCCGAGGACGCGGCCTGGGGGTGCAGCGCCCGCAATGGCGGCCAGATCGCCGACGGCGTCAAGCCCGGCTTCGCAACGCTGACGCGCCGCTATGGCGATCGGGCCTCCCGCGCCATCGTCGCCGCCGGGCGCGAAAGCCTGAACCACACCCTGGCCTTCATAGAGGCGGAGGGGATCGCCTGCGATCTTCACCGCGGCGGGCGTTTCATCGGCGCCCACCGGCCCTCGCGCTACGATGCCCTGGCCCGGCACCTGGCGGAACACGCCCGCATCGATCCGTTCGAATGGCACATGGTGCCGGCGGGCGACATGGCGGCGGAGCTGGGCACCGAAGCCTATTGCGGCGGGGCCGTGATGGAACACCACGCCAGCCTGCAGCCGGCCAAATACGCCAACGGCCTTATCCGCCTGGCGCTGGAGGCCGGCGCCACCATCGAGACCGGAACGCCGGTGCTGGCCCTGACGGCGGCCAGGGACGGCAGCGTCGAGGTGACGACGGCGCGGGGCCGGCTGCGGGCGCGGGATGCGGTGGTGGCCACCAACGGCTACAGCGGCCCCATCGCGCCGGGGCTGCGGCGGCGCGTGATTCCCATCGGCAGCTACATGATCGCCACCGAGGCGCTGGCGCCGGAGACCATGGCGAAGATCATGCCGCGCCAGCGTTCCATCTCGGATACCCGCAAGGTGATCTATTACTACCGGGCCTCGCCCGACGGCCGGCGGGTGATCTTCGGCGGGCGCGTGGCGCTGAAGGAAACCGACCCCGCCGTCAGCGCCCCGCGCCTTCACCGGGAGATGGCCGGGCTGTTCCCCGAACTGGCGGCGGCGAAGGTCAGCCACAGCTGGCTTGGCTTCGTGGCTTATACCTTCGACGAGATGCCCCATATCGGGCGCCGCGACGGGCTGTGGTTCGCCATGGGCTATTGCGGCGCCGGCGTCGCCTGGGCCAGCTGGATGGGCCACAAGCTGGGCCACAAGGTGCTGGGGGCGGCCGAAGGCGCCACGCCTTTCGACGACATCGCCTTTCCCACCCGCGCCTTCTATCGCGGCGATCCCTGGTTTCTGGCGGCAGCCGTCGCCTGGCACCGGGCCATGGACCGCTGGGGGCCCTGAGCGGCATGAGGCGGCGTCAGGCGGCCAGCCCCAGGTCGCGTTTCTTCTGCGCCGCCCAGGCCTGGATGATGCGATCGGCGATCATCGCCATCAGCGCCATGGAGCCGCCGGCGATCACCCCCTGGCCGAAGCGGGCGTTGGTGAGGCTGTCATAGACCCACTGGCCCAGCCCCTTGGTGCCCACCAGGGCGGCGATCACCAGCATGGCCAGCGCGAACATCACCACCTGATTCAGCCCCAGCATGATCTCCGGGATGGCGAGCGGCAGCTTCACCCGCCACAGCACCTGGCGTTCCGTGCAGCCCATCATGCGCGCCGCCTCCACCGCCACCGGATCGACATGGCGCAGCCCGTGTTCCGTGTAGCGGATGGCCGGCACGATGGCATAGAGGACGATCGCCAGCAGGGCGGAGAAATCGCCCACCAGGAACACCATGATGACCGGGATCAGGAAGACGAACAGCGGCATGGTCTGCAAGGTATCGTTGATGGGCCGCAGCAGCGCCGAGACGCGCTCGTTCTGCGCCGCCCAGATGCCCAGCGCCCCGCCCAGCACCAGGCACAGGATGACCGAGGTGGCCGTCAGATAGAAGGACAGCATGGCCCGCGCCCAGGCGCCCGTGACCAGCATGAAGGCCATGCCCAGGAAGGCGAACAGGGCGATGCGCCAGCCGCCCACCTGCCAGGCGATCAGCGTGACGGTGGCGATGAAAACCGGCCAGGGGGTGCCGGAGGCGCCGAAGAAGAACAGCACCAGCAGCAGCCCCGCCGTCACCGCCGCCCGCCAGCCCGCCAGCTTTGCCGCCAGGGCCACCAGGCCGCCCGCCAGCAGCCAGTAATAGAGTGCATCGGCCGCCTCGGTGAACTGGAAGCCCCATGAGGACGGCCTGGCGATCCGCTCCAGCCCCGCCTTCATGGGCAGCATGAAGAAGAACAGCGTGTAGGTTTTGATGGCGTCGGTGATGTCGAAGAAGTTGCGCGTGAACCAGGAGACGGCGGCGTTGAGGTCGTCGGCCGGGTAGAACACCCACGCCTTGGGCCAGCTTTCGATGGCCGGGACCAGCGGCGCCAGCAGCAGGCCGGCCGCCACCGAGACCGCCATCGCCGCCAGATAGGGATGGCGGGCCAGAAAGCCGCCCCGGCGCGGCGGGCGGATGCTGCCCGAACGTTCGGCAAAGCCGCGGCTGATGCGGTCCATCATCATCGCCAGCAGCACGATGACCAGGCCGGCCAGCAGGCTTTGCCCGGTTTGCGCCTTGCGCATGGTGGAGAGCACCTCCCAGCCGATATCGGCAAAGCCGCCGATGATGGCGGCGATGATGACCATGGAAAGCGCCGCCATGATGGTCTGGTTGACGCCGATCATGACGGTGGACATGGCGGCCGGAAGGCGCACCATGAACAGCAGCTGGAAACCGTTGCAGCCCGACATCTGGCCGCTTTCGATGACATTGTCGGGCACCCGGTTCAGCCCCAGCATCACGTTTCTGACCATGGGCGGGCTGGCATAGATGGCCGAGGCCACCATGCCCACCACCGGCCCGATGCCGAACAGGATCAGAATGGGGATGAGATAGGCGAAGGTGGGCACGGTCTGCATCACGTCCAGCATCGGCTCGATCACGCGCCTGGCGGGGCGGAAGCGGAAGCCCAGCAGCCCCAGCGCCAGGCCGATGGCGAGCGACAGCGGCACCGAAATGCCCACCAGCGCCAGGGTGGCCATGCTTTCGTTCCAATAGCCCACCACCAGCATGTAGAGCAGCGCGGCGACGCAGAACGCCGCCAGGCGCCAGCCCTTGGCGGCCCAGGCGACGATCGCCACCAGCGCCACGGTGACCGGCCAGGGCAGCCATTGCAGCACGTCCTGCAGCCCGGGCACATCGACCTTGCTGGCGCCGAAGGCGATGACGCCGCCCGCCATCGGCCAGGTGAGCAGATCGGAGATGAAGCGGAAGACGGGCTTGAAATGGAGCGTGAACCAGTCCATCCCCGCTTCCAGCCAGCCGGCCAGCGGCACCTGCCAGCCCTTGGGATAGGCCACCAGCCAGCCTTCCTCGCCGCGCAGCGCCACGCACAGCAGGGCGAACGCGGCCAGCGCCAGCCAGGGCCACAGGCCCGGCGGCAGCAGCCGCGCCCTGGCAGGTGCCGGGGGGGCGGCGTCGGTCACGGCGCCGGGTCGTCTTCGGCGGCCAGCGCCGCCAGCACGTCCTGGGGCGTCACCTGGCCCAGTGGCTGGCCCGCCGCGTCCTTCACCGCCACCGCGTCCAGGCCGTCGCCGAAACGGGGAATCAGCCGCTCCAGCGCGGTGTCGGCTGCGACCGCGGCCTCCATATCGAGGCCGTCCCGGGCCGGCTTCACGATGTCGCCGGCGGTGATAACCTTCACCCGCGGCACATCGCGGGTGAACTCCTCGACATAGTCGTTGGCGGGCTTCATCACCACCTCGGCCGGCGTGCCGATCTGCACGATGGAGCCATCCTTCATGATGGCGATGCGGTCGGCCAGCCGCAGCGCCTCCAGGAAATCGTGAGTGATGAAGACGATGGTTTTGTGCAGCATCTGTTGCAGGCGGATGAACTCGTCCTGCATCTGGCGGCGGATCAGCGGGTCCAGCGCCGAGAACGGCTCGTCCAGCAGCCACAGCTCCGGCTCCACCGCCAGGCTGCGGGCGATGCCCACGCGCTGCTGCTGGCCGCCGGAAAGCTGGCGCGGATAGCTGGCCTCGCGCCCATCCAGGCCCACCAGCTCAATCATCTCCATGGCCCGGGCCAGGCGCTCAGGTTTGTCGATGCCCTGGACCTGGAGCGGAAAGGCGACATTCTCCAGCACCGAAAGATGGGGCAGCAGGCCGAAATTCTGGAACACCATGCCCATCTTGTGGCGGCGGATGTCGATCAGCCGCTGCTTGGAGACGGCAAGCAGGTTTTCGCCATCCAGGATCACCTCGCCGGCGGTAGGCTCCACCAGCCGCGACAGGCAGCGCACCACGGTGGATTTGCCGGAGCCGGAAAGCCCCATGATGACGAAGATCTCGCCCTTGTGGACCTGGAAGCTGACATCGCAGGCCGCGCCGATATGGCCGCTGGCGCGCAGCTGGGCGATCAGCCCTTGCGCATCGGCCACATCGCCATTGCCGCCGGTGAAAAAGCGTTCGGCATGGGGGCCGTAGACCTTCCACACATGGCGGCAGGTCAGTTGCGCATCGCCCGCAGGTTCGTCCTTCATCTCGCCTCGCCCCCCGTCCCGCCCGCATTCCCCATGCGGGAAGGCGGCAGGGCCAGCGATACACCAACCGGCGGGGGGCGTCCATGACGGGGGGCGTGTTGCCGTTCCGGCGCAAATGCCCCTAGGATGGCCCATGCTGACCGCCGACGAGGTCCGCGCGCTCGACCGTCCGCCCGGCGAGGCCACCGGCCTGCCGGGGCGCGCCTATACCTGCGAGGCTTTCGCGCGGGCCGAACGGGAACGGTTGTTCGCCCGCAGCTGGATGTGCGCCGGCTATGCCCATGAGGTGGCGGCGCCGGGCGATGTGGCGGTGCGCGAGGTGGCCGGCGCGCCGCTGCTCTTCACCAGGGACCGCCGCCGCCGCATCCGCTGCTTTCACAATCTGTGCAGCCACCGGGGCAGCCTGCTGGTCGCCGCCGCCGCCCGTGGCCGCCAGACGCTGCGCTGCCGCTATCACGGCTGGACCTTCGATCTGGACGGGCGCCTGGTGCTGGCCCCCCATTGGGGCGGCGAGGGCCCCGACAAGAGCTGCCTGGGGCTGAAGCCGGTCAGGCTGGCCCGCTGGCACGACTGGCTGTTCGTCAATCTCGACGGGCAGGCACCGCCCTTCGAGGATTATGCCGCGCCCTTCCTGGCCCAATGCGCCGAATACCGGCTGGACGACGCCACCTGGTGCCACAGCCTGCCCTATGAGATCGCCGGCAACTGGAAGCTGGTGGCCGAGAACTATCTGGAGACCCTGCATCTGGATTTCGTCCACAGCGTGCTGGCCCAGGTGGCGCCCTTTGCCGAACACCGGGTGGTGGCCGATGGCACCTGCCTGGGCACGGTGATCGATGTCGGCCTGCCTTCCGCCTGGGGCGCGGGCGAGGCGCTGCCCCGCTGGCCGGGCATCGGCGACGACAACCGCACCGCCAAGAACCTGGCGCTGTTCCCCAATTTCAAGTTCATCGTCGGCCCCGACCATTGCTGCTCCATGGTGGAGTTTCCCGAAGGCGCCGGCAGGTCGCGGCAACGCTGGGATTTCTACTTCCACGGCCAGGGCGCCACGGCGGCGGCACTGGCGCCGGCCCGCCAGGCCATCGTGGATTTCTACGACCAGACCAACCGCGAGGATTTCGAGGCGGTGGAGGCGGCCCACGCCGGCCATCGCTCGCCCGCCATGGCCGGCGCCCGCTTCAGCGCCGTGTGGGAAGGCGGCGTGCACCATTTCCAGAAGCTGGTGGCGGCCCACATGACCGCCCGGGACGACCAACCCCCAAGAGGCAAGCCATGAGAGACGAGGTCTTCATCACCTGCGCGCTGACCGGCGCCGGCGATACCACCGGCAAAAGCCCCCATGTACCGGTGACGCCGGGCGAGATCGCCGCTGCGGCCATCGAGGCGGCCAGGGCCGGGGCCGCCATCGTCCATATCCATGTACGCGATATCCGCACCGGCAAGGGCAACCGCGACCGCGCCGCCTTTCGCGAAACGGTGGCGCGCATCCGCGACAGCGCCACCGATGTGGTGGTCAACCTCACCACCGGCATGGGGGGAGACTACACGCCCGACCCGGCCGATCCCGGCCGCGCCGCCCCCGGCAGCGATATGGCCACGCCGGAGGCAAGGGTTGCCCATGTGGAGGAGCTGCTGCCGGAGATCTGCAGCCTGGATGTGGCCACCATGAACTTCCCCGACAGCGCCTTCATGAATGTGCCGGCCCATCTGCGCATCATGGCCGACCGCATCGCGGCCGCCGGCGTGAAGCCAGAGCTGGAATGTTTCGATCTCGGCCATGTCCGCCTCGCCGGCCAGCTGATCGCCGAGGGCCATATCGCCTCGCCGCCGCTGGTGCAGCTGTGCCTGGGCGTGCCCTGGGGCGCGCCGGCCGATACCGACTCGCTGCTGGCGATGCGCAATCTGTTGCCGGCGGACGCCCACTGGTCGGCCTTCGGCATCTCCCGCATGCAGATGCCGATGGCGGCCCAGGCGGCGATCGCCGGCGGCCATGTGCGGGTGGGCCTGGAAGACAATCTCTATCTGCAACGCGGCGTTCTGGCGACCAACGCCCAGCTGGTGGAACGCGCCGTGGAGATCGTCGAGCGGCTGGGCTGCCGCGTCATGAGCCCGGCGGAAACCCGCCAGCTGCTGGGCCTCACCCGCCAGCACTGACGGCGGCGCGGGGCCAAGCGCAATGTTCGACCTGGCCCGCCATATCCGGGTGAAGGCGCTGCTGGAAGAGGTGGCGGCGGTGGAAGACCGGCTGGCGGCCAACGAGCTGGAGATGGTCCGCCATCTCGCCCGCAAATACCGGGATCCGGGCCCGTCCGATCCGGACGATGCCCGCGTGCTGGAGGTCATCTTGCGCAATGTGGCGATCCGCAAGGGCTATGACGTCGACGCCCGCCACCGCCCGCCCCGCGCCATCCAGCTGGAGCGCCGCAAGGACTGAAGCGGGATGCCCGCGCCAGCGGAAAAGCGCCGGTCAGCCGCCCTTCAGCGGCGGCATCAGGGCGAGGTCGTCGCCGTCCTGCAGCACCGCCTCGCCGCGCCTGGCGGCGGTGAGCGCCTTGCCGTTCAGCGTCACCAGATAGCTGCCTTCGGGCAGGCCCAGCCGCGCCATCGCGGCGGCGACGGTCAGGCCGTCGGGCAGGTCCAGCCGGGCGCGGTTGGCTTCGGAACCCGGCGGCAGATAGCGCCCCAGCAGCCCCGCGGTTCTCACCTGGACCTTCATGCCGCGCGGCGCGAAGCGTCCTGCGCGCAGGCGAGATAGGCCTCCATGATGCGGTGCGGGTCGGCTTTCAGCACCCGCTTCCAGGCGCCCAGCGGCGTGCGGGTCTGGATCAGGCCGCGCAGCACGCCGACATGCTGGGTCAGCCCCAGCGCCAGGCAGCCCACCAGCACATCGTCGCGGAAGGAAAGCCGCAGGTAACGGAACCGCTCCCGATCCACCGCCAGCGCCTGGTCGCCGCCTTCCACCCCGTCCCACAGCCCGTAGGAGGTGGAGATCAGCCCCAGCGTGTTCAGCGTGTTCATGGCCAGGCTGCCGCGATAGGCGGTGGCCCGGCCGGCCATGTTGAGGGCGGCGCAGCGCCCGTGCTCGCTGGCGGTGGGCTGGATGGCGTGGACATCGTGGCCGCCGGTCATGAAATCGAAGCCCGCCGCCACATCGCCGGCGGCATAGATGCCGGGGACGCTGGTTTCCATGTGCCGGTCGATCACGACGCCGTCGGCGATGGCGATGCCGCTTCCCTCCAGGAAGGCGGTGTTGGATTTGACGCCGGTGGCGCACACCACCAGATCGGCGGCCAGCGTCTCGCCACCGCCCAGGTCCAGCGTCACGGAGCCGTCGGCGTTGGCGGCGATGCCTTCCACCCGGGTTGAAACCCGCACCTTCACGCCCTTGCTTTCGCACCAGGCGGCGATCATCTCGCCACCGGTGCGGTCCATCATGCGCGCCACCATGCGGTCGGTCATTTCGATCACGGTCAGGTTGACGCGCCTGGCGGCCAGCGCCTCCAGCACGATGCAGCCGATGAAGCCCGCCCCCATCAGCACGACATTGTCGCCGGGGCGGGTGTTGTGGACGATGGCGCGCGCGTCCTGGAGCGTCCAGCACGACACCACCCGTTCCAGCTCCATGCCGGGGATGGGCGGGCGCACCGGCGCCGCCCCGGTGGCCAGCAGCAGCTTGTCATAGGCCATGGCGCTGCCGTCGGCGAAGGTCAGCCGGCGGGCCTGGCCGTCGATGGCGGCGACATGGCCTTCCTTCAGCGCGATCCCCAGCCGCCGGTAATGGCCTTCGCCGTGGCGCAGGTGGGTGCCGTCCTCGGCGATGTCCTCGGCCAGCAGATAGGGGATGGCCATGCGCGAATAGGGCGGCTCGCCCTCGTCGCCGATCATGGCGATGGCGCCGCCATGGCCCATTGCGGCCAGGGTTTCGGCGGCGATGACACCGGCAGGCCCGGCGCCGACAACGACATAACTCATGGTGCCCGTCTCCTTGCAGCGAACGGGAGGGGCAGGCGCTCCATCGCCGCCCCCGCCCCGTTCGAAAGCGCCCGAAAGCGCCCGCGGCGGCCCGGGCTAAAGGCCCAGGCGCGCCAGGGTTTCGTTGCTGGGCCTGCCGTCCTCGGTCCACCCCCGCACGCTGTAATATTCGGGCAGCATGCGGTCGAGCTCGCACACCTTGCCTTCGGCGTTGCCGGAAGGCGCCGGCTCTTTCAGCATGCGCGGCGGCAGGGTGTCGTCGGCCGCCGTCAGCCCGGCGGCGAGGTTGAACATGCGCTCCAGCGTCCAGGTGCGCTCGCCCGCCTCGATGCAGCGTTCCAGCGTCCAGCTGCCGGGCAGGGCGGCGTCCAGCTGGGCGACGAAATCCTCCGGCCCCCAGCCGGCGGTGGTGAACAGGCACAGGCCGGTGGAATCGATCATCGAGACCAGATCCTGGCTTTCCTTCACCGGCACCGCCTTGCCGTTGCCGGAAACATCCTCCATGTCGGGGCCGAAGACGTCGTGCTTGAGGTGGCAGGCGCCGCGGTTCGAAGTGGCATAGCCCAGGCCCATGCCTTGCAGCGCACGGCTGTCATAGCCCGCGAATTCCTGCCCCTTGACGCCCATGAAAAGCTCGGGATGGCCGTATTTCTCGGTCAGCCGCCGGGAACCCAGCGCCAGCTCCTTGCCAAAGCCCTCGCCCTTGCCGGTCTTCTCGGCCATGATGGCGAGCCCCTCGGCGCTGCCGAAGCGCAAATCGATGCCGTCGGTCTGCTCGCGGGTCAAAACCCCCATCTCGTAGAGCTCCATCGCCGCCGCCAGCGTCACACCAAACGAGATCGGGTCCATGCCGTGCTCGTTCATCATGTAGTTGGCGAAGGTCAGCGCATCCAGGTCGTCCACGCCCACCACCGGGCCGAAGGCATAGGCGGTCTCGTATTCCAGGCCGCCGGAGGCGTGGCGGTATTGCGGGCGGTTGACGATGGTGAAATGTTCCGGATCGATATGGGCGATGCGCCCGCAGGCGATGGTGCAGCCGAAACAGGCCTTGTTGGTGATCAGGTTGACATGGCCGTTGCGGTTGGGCCGGGTGGTGGCCGCCGGGTTCACCTTGTCGATGCCCTCGAACTGCACCTCGCGGAAATTGCGCGTCGGCAGGCCGCCCCATTCCTGCATCGAATCGATCATGGGGTGGGTGCCGCCTTCGGTCAGGCCGCGCCGGCCCTCGCTGCCCTGCAGCTTGGCGTGGGTTTCGCGCACCACGGCCATGAAGCGGGCCGGATCGTCCACCTTCACGCCCCTGGTGCCATAGGCGGCAACCGCCTTCAGGTTCTTGGAGCCCATCACGGCGCCGACGCCGCAGCGCCCGGCGGCCCGGTGCAGATCGTTGACGACGCAGGCATAAAGCACGCCGTTCTCGCCCGCCTCGCCGATGGAGGCGACCTTGAGCTGCGGGTTCTGGTGGCGGGCGCGAATCCATTCCTCGGTATGCCACACGCCCTGGCCCCAGATGTCGTCGGCGGGGAGGATCTCCACGCTGTCGTCGTCGATGTGGAGATAGACCGGCCGCGCCGCCCGGCCCTCGATCAGCAGCAGGTCGTAGCCGGCGAATTTCAGATAGGCGCCGAACTTGCCGCCGGAATTGGAATCGCCGATGCCGCCGGTCAGCGGGCTTTTGCACAGCACGGCATAGCGCCCGCTGGTGGAAGCCATGGTGCCGTTCAGCGGGCCGGTGGCGAAGATCAGCACATTGTCCGGCCCCATGGGGTCGCATTCGGGGTCGATGTTCTCGTAGAGATATTTCGTGCCCAGGCCGCGCTCGCCGATATAGGCGTTGGCCCATTCCATGTTGAGCGGCTCTGCCGCCGCCCGCTCCTCGGTCAGGTTGACGCGCAGGATGCGTCCTTGCCAAGACATGTTTCTCGCCCTCCAGGTGCCGGCGTCAGGCGCTGGCCATCGGCTTGTTGTCGGTCTGCGCCGCCCACTGCTTCATGCGGTCGAGGCCGGTCCATGCCGCATCGACATAGACGATGGCGTCGGTAGGGCAGGCTTCGGCGCATTTGGGGTCGCCCCCGCACAGGTCGCATTTGGCCACCTTGCCCGTCTCCGGGTTGTAGTTCACGGTGCCGAAGGGGCAGGCGATGGTGCATACCTTGCAGCCCACGCAGATATCCTCCTTCACCTCCACGGCACCGGTCGCCGGGTTGCGCACCAGCGCCTCCACCGGGCAGGCGTGCAGGCACCAGGCTTCGGCGCATTGGGTGCAGGTGTAGGGAACGGCGCGCTTGCCGTGTTCGAATTCGAAGATCTTGATACGGGATCGTGCCGGGTTGAACGAACCCTCATGCTCGAACGAGCAGGCCAGCTCGCATTGCAGGCAGCTCGTGCATTTGTCGGCATCGATCAGAAGGGATTTCTGCATTCCGTGCCCCCTGGTTGGACTCGATCGAGGCGCATGTCCGCAGGCGACAGGCCGCCCCCTCGCCTTGCCGTCGCCCTGTGGCGCCATCTTAGCCGGGGATTTCGCCCCTGGGTAGGGGAAAGGGCCGTTTGCGAGTCGTTCTCACCCCGGGCGTCTGGCGCGCCCGGCCCCTTCGCCGCCAGGGGGCGCCGTGCCATGCTGGCGTGCCCGCACAGGAGGCCGCCATGCGCCCCGTCCCGGCGCTTTGTGCCGCCATCCTGCTCACCTTCGCCCTGGGGTCGATCCACGCCTTCAGCGTTTTCGTGGCGCCGCTGGAAAGGGCGCTTTCTGCCGGGCGCGACAGCGTCAGCCTGGCCTATGGCATCGCGCTGCTGGCGTTGACGGCGGCGGTTCTGATAGGCCCCCGGCTGTGGCGGCTGGCGCCGCCGGCCGCCGTTGCCGGCCTTTCCTTCCTGATGGCGGCGGCTGGCCTGGCGCTGGCCGGCCAGCCGTCCCTGTGGGCGCTTTATCTGGGCTATGGCGTGCTGTTCGGCTTTGCCAACGGTTCGGGCTACGGCTTCGCCCTGGTGATCGCCAGCCACGCCCTGCCGGCCCGGCGCGGCGTCGCCATGGGGGCGGTCACGGCGGCCTATGCGCTGGGCGCGATGGCGGCGGCCTGGCCATTCGCGGCCGCCAATGCCGCCTTCGGCCACGATGTCACGCTGGCGCTGGTGGCGGGCCTGTTCGTGCTGCTGGGGCTTGCCGCCATGATGCTGCTCTCCCGCGCCCGCCTCGCCATCGGCTGGCCCGAAGGCGCCGCCACGGCGCGCCAGGGCGGCGTCGGCTGGCGCCAGACCGGGCTGTTGTGGGCGGGCTTCGGGGCTGGCGCCATGGCGGGGCTGATGGTGCTGGGCCATGCCGCCGAGATCCTGCGCGCCCATGGCGGCAGCGAGGCCGTGATCGCCGCCGGCGTCATGCTGGCGGCGGCGGCCAATGCGGCCGGTGGCCTGGCGGCCGGCTGGCTGGCCGATCGCGGCGGCCTCGCCCGCCTGCTGCTGGGCCTGCCGCTGCTGGCGGCGGCCAGCCTCGCCGCCCTGGCCGCGATTCCCGGCGCCCCGGCCACCGTCGCGCTGCTGGCCGTGGTCGAGCTCTGCTATGGCGGCGTCATCGTGCTCTATCCGGTGGCAGTGACGCGCCTGGCGGGGCCGGCGCTGGGGCCCGTCGTCTATGGCCGCGTCTTCACCTGCTGGGGCGTGGCGGGCTTTGCGGGGCCGTGGCTGGCGGGGCTGCTGTTCGAGGCGACCGGCGGCTATGGCGCGGCCTTCGCCCTGGCCGCCGTCATCGCCTGCCTTTCCACGCTGGCCGTGCGCGCGCTGGGCCCCGGCCTTGCCGGCTGAGCGTCAGCGCCGGGCCGCGAGAAAGGCGGTAAGGCGGCGGCGCACCTCCGCATCGGCAAAGCAGATGCCATCGCGCCGCGCCTCGTCGGCCAGCACGGCGTCGAAATCGCCGCCCGGGCGGTAGAGCAACGCCTTCATGTTGGCGATTCCCACCGGCGGCAGGCCGGCCAGCCGTTCGGCCAGCGCCTGCGCCCGCCCTTCCAGCGCCGCATCGGCCACCGTTTCGGCGACAAGGCCGGCGGCCAGCGCCGCGCCGGCATCGAGGGTGCGCCCGGTGAGGTAGAGGTCCAGCGTCCGGCCCAGCCCGATCTGACGCGGCAGATACCAGGAAAGCCCGCCGGAGACGCTGAAGCCCAGCTCCGCATCGGGGAGGGCAAAGCGCGCCGCCGCGGCGGCCAGCCGCAGATCGCACATGCACGCCAGCTCCAGCCCGCCGCCCAGGGCAAAGCCGTTGACCGCCGCCAGCAGCGGCTTGGGAAGGGCGCGGCAGGCGGCGGCCAGCGCCTGATAGCGGGCCGTGTTGGCGGCGAAACCGGCATCGTCGAGGCGCTCCATCTCGCCGATATCGGCCCCGGCGCTGAAGGCGCGTCCGCTGCCGGTCAACACCAGGGCGCCGATCTCACCGTCGCGCGCGGCGGCGTCCAGCCAGGCCAGCAGCCGGTCGAGCTGGGCGCCGTCCAGCGCCCCCAGCACCGCCGGCCGGTTCATGACCGCCCAGGAGACCGGCCCGCGCCGGCGGACGATCAGCGGCGCCCCGCTCATGGTGCCGTCAGCCCCGGCGGCGGGGCGGGACCGGCTGGTGGCGGGTCTGGCTGCTGCCGGCTTTGGAGGCCGCCACCGGGGCGACAGCGAAGAAGAATGTCGCCCGCCCGGCGGCGACATAGGCCAGTTCGGTGCCGGCGGGAAGCCACATCACATCGCCCGGCCCCATCTCGTGAATGTCGTCGCCGATATGGATTTCCAGGGTGCCTTCGAGGCCGTAGAGGATTTCGTCATAGCTGACGGTCCAGGGGATGCGGCAGTTCTCGAAGGCGCCGATGCCGCCACCCAGGCGCTCGCTTCTGGCCGCATTCACCAGGGCCACCACGTTGGCGCCGCTGCCATCCGCCACCGCCAGATCGAGGCCGAAGCCCCGGAACATCGCCGCCTTGGCCATCGTCTCCTCCCTCTCCAGCCTCTCTGGCCCCGCGCCGCCTCAGGCGGCCAGCAGCGCGTCCCTCACCCAGCGCTGGAAGGTGTGGACGCAGTGTTCGCTGTCGCCGGCCTCGCCCGGGGCGGTGACCAGCCGGCCCTGGTGATAGCCGCGCGAGCGGATGCCCCGCTGCACGCCTTCGTTCAGCGCCGCATCCTCCGGCCCCAGGCCATCGTTGAACCAGGCTTCGGCGGCGCGGGTGGTGGCGTCGTCGGATTCGCCGGGGATGTGGAAGTAGGGGTTTTCCACCACGCTGGATTCGGGCCCGGTGGGGCGCATCAGGAAGGTGGAGATCATGTTGGCGTGGGGCCAGGAATAGACGATCCAGTCCGGCCACAGATAAAGGGTGATGAAATGGTCGCTCTGGCCGCCGCCGCCCCGGGGGAAGGGATAGACGCCGCTGGCGTTGCGGCCCGGCGGGGCGACGATGGCGAACCAGTTGCGATGCACATGCAGGCGGGTGGCCTTCATGTCGATCAGGTCGCACAGCTGGCGGTGGACCGGGCCGGAACTGGGGAAGTGATAGCCCTCGATGGCGTTTTCCACCACCACCTTCCAATTGGCCGCGATGGGGAAATCCTTGCGGGCATGGGGCCGCACCCGCTCGAAATCCGGGAACCAGCGCGCCACCTCCTCGGCAAAGCCCGGCGCCCACAGATGCAGCGGCCTGGCGTCGGGATCGAGATTGACGAAGACGAAGCCGGTGAATTCCTGCACCCGCACCGGCGCCAGGCCGAAATCCGCCTTATTGAAACCCGCCAGCCGCTCGCAGCCCGGCGCCGTTCTCAGCGTGCCGTCGGTGCCATAGGCCCAGGCGTGATAGGGGCAGGCGATCGCGGCCTTGACGTTGCCGCGCCCTTGCAGGAGCTCATGGGCGCGGTGCTGGCAGACATTGTGGAAGGCGCGCAGCCGCCCGTCGCGCCCGCGGATGGCGAACACCCCCTGGCCCAGGATGTCGATGGCGGCATAGTCGCCCGGGCGCGCGAGCTCGCTGGCATGGCACAGCGCCCGCCAGGATTTGAAGAAGATCGCCTCCTTCTCCCGCTCGAACACCTCCCTGCGGTAATACCAGGGGGCCGGCAGCGTGAAGGAGGTGGCGGGGTCGTCCGTAAAGCGCCCCAGCGCGAAGGCATCGGCCATGGTCGGTCTCTCCCCCCTGATCTCACCAGTCTCGTGCAGGCGCCCGCCCGCCTTATCGCGTCATAGCGCGGGCATCATGGCGCGGGCGGCCCAGCGGTGGAAGCAGTGGGAGGGGCCTTCCAGCACCGGCGTGAAGACGCCGCCGTCGAAGCCGGGCGAGGCGCGGCCCTTCTGCATGCCTTCCACCACGTCCACGTCTTCCTGGAACACCTCGCGCCAGGTCTCGCGCACCCTGGCGCGCAGGGCGGCGTGGCAGGGGCGGGTGGGTTCGTCGCCGACATAGTAGATGTCGAAGCTCTCGCGGCAGCGCCCGGGGCCGTCGGGCAGCACGCGCACCGCAAAGACATGGTCGTAATGGATGCCCAGCAAGACATTGGGATAAAGCGCGACATATTCGGCCCGCGTCTGCCATGCCTGCGGCAGGCCGGGAAAGCGGGGCAGGGCATGGCCGCCCCGGTCGGGCCGATAGACCAGGCTGACCTGGCCGGAAAAGCGGCCCTCCTGCTCGATATTGAGATGGTCTTCCAGGGTGGAATAGCCGTTGAGGCCGGGATGCACCATGGGCAGGTGATAGGCCTCGCAGAAATTCTCGATGGCGAGCTTCCAGTCGGCCGCCAGCTCGAAGGTCAGGATGGAATCGGTGCCGCCATGGCGCAGCAGGGCCTGGTCGAAGGCGGCCCAGCGCCGCGCCAGGGGGGCAATAAGGTCGTCGAAAGGCTCGGCCTGGCCCGAGAGATCGACGAACACCTGGTCGAACCACACGGCGCTCCGCACCTCTTTCAGGCGAAAACGGCGCTTGTCGAAGCCGGCGCATTCATGGCGCCCGGCCCCGGCGATATGGGGGGTCTGGCGCAGCGCGCCGTCCAGCCCGAAGGCCCAGTTGTGATAGGGGCAGACGATCAGGGCGCCCACCGGCCCGGCCCGGGCCACCAGCCTCATGCCGCGATGGGGGCAGGCGTTGTGGAAGACGCGCACGCCACCATGGCGCCCGCGCAGGGCGAACAGCGGCACGCCGGCCAGCTCCAGCGGCAGGGCGTCGCCCGGGCGCGGCAGGTGGGAGGCGGCGGTCAGGCATACCCAGTGGCGCGACCACAGCCGGGCCCGTTCCGCCTCGTGCCAGGCGGGCGAGACATAGGCCTCGCCCGGCAGCGGCCGCGCCGCGCCGTAATCGCGGTCGCTGGCGGCCAGGCGGGCGGGGTCGAAGGCGCGGGCGGAGGGGAAGAGGGCGGTGTCGGTCATGGCGGCGTTCCGGCGGGCCGGCCTATTCCAGACGGGCGGGCGGGTGCGGTCAAGATGGCGCCGCCTCAGCGCCAGGGCGCCGCGCCCAGCCGTTTCTTCGTGGCGGTCCAGGCGGCGAAATCCAGCACGTCGATGCCGTGGCGGGCGACGAAGCGGTCGATGCCACCCGCCGCCACCTCGTGATAGCGGGCCAGGCTGCCGGGATGGCGCTCCAGGCGCAGGTCGGCGGGGTCGAAGGCCAGCCCGTCGGCCACGGCGGCGATGCCCTCGTCGCTCATCACGGTGATCAGCAGCGAGGCGCCATGGCTCATCCCGCGCAGGCCGTAAAGCTTCACCGGCGGGCATCCCGGCACGCCTGCAGCCGTTGCAGCGCCCAGCGGTGGCTTTCGAAGGTCAGCGCGCCCAGCAGCGCGCCGGGCGCAAGCCAGACCGGCTCGTGGTCGGCCTCGCTGGCCAGCGCCGGGTCGCGTTCCACCTCCACGGCATAGAAGCGGCAGAGCTTGTTGACCGGCGGCTTGCCGATGCGGCGGGTGTGGTATTGGCGGGCGCGGCACAGCTCGAAGGCGGCGCGCAGGCGATAGCCGGTCTCCTCAGCCAGCTCGCGGGCCAGCGCCCGCAGCGCGCTTTCGCCGGGCGCCAGGCCGCCGCCGGGCAGCACCACCCGCCCGCCGCTGCGTCGGCAGGCCAGGATGCGCCCCGCCCCGTCCGCCGCCAGGCCATAGACGCTGGGCCTCTCGCCATAGGCGATGCCCGCCGCCGGGTGCCCGAACTGGCGCGGCAGGGCGTCGCCGGGGTGGCTGGACACGCTGCCCATGGCCTCCGGCATAGCGCGGGGCGTCGCAATGGCGCAAGACGCGCCCGCCGGGCGGGGCCGGGCGCCGGTCAGGCCCGCCCGTCGATCAGAATGGCGTCCACCTTGTCCGGATAGAAGCACAGCCGGCCGCGAATGCGGCCCACCTCGTCCAGCGGTTCGGGGTAGAACCAGGCGGCGTCTTCCACCATCCGCCCGCCGACCTTCAGATGGCGGTAGCGGGCGCGGCCTTTGTAGGGGCAGGCGCTGCGGCGCTGGGACGAGGCCAGCAGCTCGGCCCGCACATGTTCGGGCGGCAGGTAATAGCGCGTCGGCAGGCCGGTCTCGAACAGAAACAGGGCATCTTCGCTGGCGGCCACCCGCTCGCCGCCGGCGATAACCTCCACCTTGCGGCGGCTTGCCAGGATGTCGATGCGCACGAAGGGATCGCGGGCGTGGACGAACACCTCCTCGTCCTCTTCCAGCCAGCGGTCCAGGCGGTCCCAATAGAAGGCGAGATGGCCGGCGATGGCGGCGCATTCGTCGAAGGGCGCCTCATAGCTCCAGGCGGCATCGCGGGCTTCGCGCCCGCCGGCCGAAACGGTGTAATAGCTGGCGCGGCCCTTGAAGGGGCACCAGCTGTCGCTGGCGGTCCTGGCGAACAGCGCCATGTCGGCATCGGCGCGCGGCACATAGTAAAGCGCGACATGGCCGGTTTCGCACATCGCCAGGGCGCGTTGGGTGTCGAACAGGGTGGCGCCGCCGAAGGTCGCGCGCAGGCGCTTGGCGCAGGGCACCAGCACGACGCGATAATCGGGCCGTTCGGCAAAGCCGGGTGCGGGGTTGGCCCCGCCCTGCGCTGCGCTGTCGGTCTCGGTCATGGTCGCGGCCTCCCTTGCGTCTGCGGGGCCATTATGCCTAATGACGGCCTCGGGCGGGACGGGTATCGCCCGGGGCGGAGGAGGGACCATGAGCGACGAGATGGGCGGCGTGCCCGAGGCGCGCAAGCCGACCTGGGGCGCGTCCTACAAGCCGCGCTATACCGGCATCGCCACCTTCATGCGCCAGCCGCTGCAGGAGGATTCCAGGGCCTGGGGCGAGGTCGAGATCGGCATGGTCGGCGTGCCGTTCGACGGTGGCGTCACCAACCGCCCCGGCGCCCGCCACGGCCCCCGCGCCCTGCGCGAGCAATCGACCCTGATGGGCCGCTACAACCACAGCACCGGCGCCCGGCCCTACGATTGGGCGCGGGTGGCGGATGTGGGCGATGTGCCCATCGAAGGCGTCTATGCGCTGGACGATGCCATCGCCGATATCGAGGCGTTCTATGTCCGCCTGGCGGCGGCCGGCGTGGTGCCGATCTCGGCCGGCGGCGACCATTCGATCTCGCTTCCCATCCTGCGCGCCCTGGCCCGGCAACACGGCCAGCCGCTGGGCCTGGTCCATTTCGACGCCCATTGCGACACCGGGCCAGAGCTTTTCGGCCACAAGCACCACCATGGCGGCCCCTTCAAGGTGGCGGTGGAGGATGGCGCGCTGGACCCGCACCGCACCGTTCAGGTCGGCATTCGCGGCCCGGCCGAGGCGCTATGGGGGTTCAGCTACGAATCGGGCATGACGGTGATCCACATCGAAGAGCTCTACGCCATGGGCATCGATGCCGTCATCGCCAGATGCCGCGAGGTGGCGGGCGACGGCCCCACCTATGTCAGCTTCGACGTCGATGGCCTGGATCCGGTCTTCGCGCCCGGCACCGGCACGCCGGAGGTGGGCGGCTTCACCACCTTCGAGGCGCAGCGCATGCTGCGCGGGCTGCGCGGGCTGGAGATCGTGGGCGGCGATGTGGTGGAAGTCGCCCCGCCCTTCGACAGCGCCAACATCACGGCGCTGAACGGCGCCCAGATGATGTGGGAGCTGCTGTGCCTGATGGCCGAACGAATTGGCCGCCGCGAAGGCCGGCTGGAGCACGGCTTCCCGCAGCGCTAGGCGGTGGCGCCCCTGCGAGCGAGGGCGGCGCAGCTTCCGTCACGGGGGCGGGGCCACGCGGCAGCGCTGCTCGCCCAGGCCGTCGATGCCCGCCCGCATGACATCGCCCGCCCTCAGGAATCGGCGCGGTTTGCGGCCCAGGCCGGTGCCGGCCGGCGTGCCGGTCAGCAGCAGGTCGCCCGCCTCCAGCGTCATGAAGCGGCTGACGAAGCTCACCAGCCGGGCGACGCCGAAGACCATGTCGGCGGTGGTGCCGTTCTGCATGCGCTCGCCATTCACCTCCAGCCACAGGGAGAGCGCCTGGGGATCGGGGACGTCCTTGCGGCTGACCAGCCACGGCCCCAGCGGCAGATAGCTGTCGCCGGATTTGCCCAGCACCCACTGGCCGCTGCCCTTGGCCTGGAAACGCCGTTCGGAGACATCGTTGGCGACGCAATAGCCGAACACATGGTCCAGGGCGCGCTCCTCGTCGACATAGCGGGCGGGGCTGGCGATGACGGCCGCCAGTTCCACCTCCCAGTCGCTGTGGCGGCTTTCCCGCAGCAGCACCACCGGATCGCCGGGACCGCAGAGCGCCGAGCTGGGCTTGAAGAAGACGATCGGCTCGCCCGGCAGGTCGTGGCCGGCCTCGGCGGCGTGGTCGCGGTAGTTGAGGCCGATGCAGACCACCTTGCCGATGCCGGCAAGCGGCACGCCCAGGCGCCGTTCGCCCGCCAGCAGCGGCAGCGTTTCGGCGTCGATCCCGGCCAGGCGCGCGGCCAGGCCCGGCAAGGCGTCGGCGCGGATATCGTCCAGCCGGCACGAAAGGTCGCGCAGCCGCCCGGCGCCGTCGATCAGGCCCGGCTTTTCGGCCCCCGGCGCCCCATAGCGAACCAGCTTCACCGCCCCGGCCTCAGGCGGTCAGCCCGCCATCGACGGTCAGCGTCTGCCCGGTGACATAATCGGCCCCGGCCGCCAGAAACAGGATGACCTCGCCATATTCGGCCGGGTGGCCGATGCGCCCCAGCGGCACCGCGCCGGCGTTCCGGTCGGGAAAACGGCACATCCACGGCGAATCGACCAGGCCGGGGGCGATGGCGTTCACCCGCACCTGGGGCGCCAGCGCCCGCGCCCATTCCCTGGTCAGGTTCACCAGCGCGGCCTTGGTGGCGCAATAGACCGAGCTGGAGCCGCCGCCGCCATGGGCCGAAATCGACGCCGTGTTGACGATGGCCCCGCCCGCCTGGCGCAGCGCCGCCGCCGCCGTTCTGGTGCAGCGATAGGGGCCGATCAGGTTGACGTTCACCAGCAGCTGCCAGAAGGCCTCGTCCTGGCGGTCGAAATCGGCGGGCGGGATCGGGCGCGTGGTGCCCGGCGTGGCGGCGTTGTTGACGAGATAATCAAGGCCGCCCAGGGCCTCGATCGCCTGCGCCACCATGCGCGGGCCGTCTTGCGGCGCGCCGACATCGCCCGGCGCGGCCAGCGCGTGAAAGCCCTCGCCCGCCAGCGCCTCCACCGCCGCCGTCAGGGCCGGCGATGGCAGATCGTTGATGGCCACGCTGGCGCCGCAGCGCAGAAAGGCCTTGGCCGTAGCCAGGCCGATGCCGGAGGCGCCACCGGTCACCAGGGCGCGCTTGCCCGCCAGATCGAACGCAGCCTGCATGGCGTCCCTCCCCCGGAAGCCGGCCTTGAAGCCGCCCAGTGTGCGCCAGCGCCGCGCCCCTGGCCAGGGGCCAGCGCCGGGGCAGGTATTGCGCCCGCCGCCGCGCTGGCCTATGCAGGCGGCGATGACGAGCGGCCCCCGGCAGGATCGCGACAACCGGGCCAGGCGGCGCTGGATGGGCGTGCTGGCGCGCTCCCCCGGCGCTGCGCTGGCCGCAGCCTGGCGAGAGACGGCGCCCAAGCCCGAACACGCCTGGATCCGGCGCCCGGAGATCGGCATGGCCATGATCCGCGCCCGCATCGGCGGCAGCGGCGCCCCCTTCAACCTGGGCGAGACGACGGTGACACGCTGCGCGCTGGCGATAGGCGACATCGTGGGCATCGCCTGTGTCCAGGGCCGCGACAAGGCCCATGCCGAACATGCGGCGCTGTTCGATGCCCTGATGCAGGACCAGGAACGGCGCGGCGAGGTGGAACGCCGCGTCATCGGCCCGCTGGAGCGCGCCCTGCGCGAACGCGAGGCGGAAAGGCGGCGCCTGGCGGCGGCCACCAGGGTGGATTTCTTCACCATGGCGAGGGAGCGCGCGCCGTGAGCGCGCCACCACCGCTGCCCGGCTTTGCCGAGCCGGTGTTCGAAGCGCAGCGCACCTTCCGTTGCCTGCTGGATGCCATGGCGCGCCCGGGCACGCTGGGGCGGATCGAAACCGGGCTGGCACCGGTGCCGCCGCTTTCGGTGGCCGCCGCGGCGCTGGCGCTGACCCTGTTCGATGCCACCACGGCGGTGTGGCTGGACCGGCGGGCTGGCAGCCCCGAGGCGCTGCGCTTTCTGGCCTTCCATTGCGGCTGCCCGCTGGCCGCGGCCCCGGACGAGGCCGCCTTCGCGCTCATTGCCGGGGCCATGCCGTCGCTGGCGGCCTTCCACCCGGGCGACGCGCTCTATCCCGACAGTTCGGCCACCCTGATCCTGGACGTGCCGGCCCTGGCGGGGGGCGGCGAGGTGGCGCTGCGCGGGCCGGGCATCGCCGGGCGGGCAAAGGTGGCACCGCGCGTGGCGCCTTCCTTCTGGCGGCAGATGGCGGAAAACCACGCCCGCTTTCCGCTGGGGGTCGATGTCGTCCTGTGCAGCGGCGCGGCGCTGCTGGGTCTGCCGCGCAGCGTTGCCGTGGAGGTCTGAATGTATGTCGCGGTCAAGGGCGGCGAGGCCGCCATCGATAACGCCCATGCCCTGCTGGCCCGGGCCAGGCGCGGCGACCCGCGGCTGGCGGAGATCGGCACCGGCCAGATCGCCGCCCAGCTGGCGCTGGCGGTGGACCGGGCGATGAGCGAAGGCTCGCTCTACGACCGGGAGCTGGCGGCCCTGGCCATCAAACAGGCGCGGGGCGATCCGGTGGAGGCGGTGTTCCTGCTGCGCGCCTACCGCACCACCCTGCCCCGCTTTGGCGCCACCCTGCCGGTGGAGACCGGCGCCATGGTGCTGGAGCGGCGCATCTCCGCCACCTTCAAGGATGTGCCCGGCGGCCAGCTGCTGGGCGCCACCGAGGATTACAGCCACCGGCTGCTGGATTTCGCCCTGCTCGCCGGCGGAAACGCGCCGCCTGCCGCCCCCGAAGCGGCGCCGCAAGACGACGGGCGGGCGCCGCGCACGGCCGACATCCTGGGCCGCGAAGGGCTGCTGGAGGCGGTGCCGCCGGCGGAGGAGGGCGAGGTTCCCGACATCACGCGCCAGCCGCTGCGCTTTCCCGCCTCGCGCGCCGAGCGCCTGCAAAACCTGGCGCGCGGCGACGAAGGCTTTCTGCTGGCGCTGGCCTATTCCACCCAGCGCGGCTTCGGCGGCACCCATCCCTTCGCCGGCGAGATCCGGCGCGGCGTCGTGGTGCTGGAGATGGTGTCGGCCGAGCTGGGCTTCGCCATCGAGATCGGCGAGGTGGTGGTGACGGAATGCGAAACCGTCAACCAGTTCCACGGCGATGGCGAACGGCCGCCCCAGTTCACCCGCGGCTATGGCCTGGCCTTCGGCGCCGCCGAGCGCAAGGCCATGGCCATGGCGCTGGTGGACCGCGCCCTGCGCGCCGGCGAGCTGGGTGAAGACGCCACCCATCCGGCCAGCGACCAGGAATTCGTGCTGGGCCACAGCGACAATGTCGAGGCCTCGGGCTTCGTCCAGCACCTCAAGCTGCCGCATTATGTGGATTTCCAGGCCGAGCTGGGGCTGTTGCGGCAGCTGCGGCGCCAGCGCGGCGGTGGGGAGGGCGGCGCGCCGTGACCCCTTCAAAGCGCCCCGGCGCCCGGGCCGACGATCCAGCCTGGAACTTCGCCTATCTCGACGAGGACACCAAGCGCATGATCCGCCGCGCCCTGCTGAAGGCGGTGGCGGTGCCGGGCTGCCAGGTGCCCTTCGGCAGCCGCGAAATGCCGCTGCCCTACGGTTGGGGCACGGGCGGCATCCAGGTCACCGCCGCCATTATCGGCCCCGACGACCGGCTCAAGGTGATCGACCAGGGCGCCGACGACACCACCAACGCGGTCTCCATCCGCCGCTTTTTCGCCCGCGTCGCCGCCATCGCCACCACCGAAGACACCGCCGCCGCCACCGTGATCCAGACCCGCCACCGCATCCCCGAACTGCCGCTCCACAGCGGCCAGATCCTGGTCTATCAGGTGCCCATCCCCGAACCGCTGCGCACCCTGGAGCCGCGCGAGAGCGAAAGCCGCAAGCTGCATGCCTGGTCGGAATACGGCATCGTCCATCTGCGGCTTTACGAAGACATCGCCCGCTGGGGCGAGGATGCCGTCTCCTACGATCATCCGGTCATGGTGGACGGGCGCTATCTGGCCTCGCCCTCGCCCATCCCCGGCTTCGACAATCCGAAGATGGCGGATATGGCGGCCTTACAGCTGTTCGGTGCCGGGCGGGAAAAGCGGCTCTATGCCATCCCGCCCCACACGCGGGTCGAAAGCCTGGCCTTCGACGACCGCCCCTTCCGCCCCCGCCGCCACGATGGCGTTTGCAGCCTGTGCGGGGCCGGCGACAGCTTCCTGGACGAGATCGTCATCGACGATCGGGGCGGGCGCATGTTCGTGTGCTCCGACAGCGACCATTGCCGCCGCCGCTCCGCCGGCCCGGCCGCGCCGTGACGGCGCCGCTGCTCCAGGCCCTGGCGCTCGGGCGCCGTTTCGGGCGGGTGGTGGCCTGCCGCGATATCGGCTTTTGCCTTCACGGCGGCGAGGTGCTGGGGGTGGTCGGCGAATCGGGGTCGGGCAAGACGACGCTGCTGAACTGCCTTGCCGGTGCCCTGGCGCCCACCTCCGGGCAGGTGCTCTATCGCCCGCCGGGTGGCGATGCGGTCGATATCTGGCGGCTGGCAGAGCCGGAACGGCGCCGGCTGATGCGGCAGCACTGGGGCTTCGTGGCGCAGAATGCCGCCGCCGCCTTGCGCTTCGACGTTAGCGCCGGCGGCAATGTCGGCGAAAGCCTGATGGCCGCCGGATGGAACCGATACGGCGCCATCCGCGCCGAAGTCGCCCGCTGGCTGGAACGGGTGGAGCTGGACACGGCCCGCATGGACGAGCGCCCCGGCGCCTTTTCTGGCGGCATGCAGCAGCGCCTGCAAATCGCCCGCGCCCTGATCGCCAGCCCCCGCCTGGTGTTCATGGACGAACCTACCGGCGGCCTCGATGTCTCCGTCCAGGCCCGCCTGCTGGATCTGTTGCGCGGCCTGGTGGCGGAGCTGGGGCTGGCGGCCGTGGTCGTCACCCACGATCTCGCGGTGGCGCGTCTGCTGGCCGACCGGCTGCTGGTGATGCGCCGGGGCGAGGTGGTGGAACAGGGCCTGGCCGACCGGGTGCTCGACGATCCGCACCATCCCCACACCCAGCTTCTGGTCTCTTCGGTGCTGCAACCATGACGGCTGCGGTGGCGGCGCAAGGCCTCGCCAAAACCTATCTCCTCCATCTCCAGGGCGGGGCCCGGCTGCCGGTGTTCGCGGGCCTGGATTTCGCCGTGGCGGCGGGCGAATGCCTGGCCCTGGCCGGCCCTTCGGGCACGGGCAAAACCACCTTGCTGCGCATCCTCTACGGCCAGTGCCTGCCCGATCGCGGGCGGGCGCTGCTGCGCCATGAAGGGGCCATGGTGGATGTCGCCGCCGCCCCGCCCCGCCTCGTGCTGGCGTTGCGCCGCCAGGCCGTCGCCCATGTCAGCCAGTTCCTGCGCGCCATACCGCGCGTTTCCGCCCTGGATATCGTCGCCGGGCGGGCGCTGCGGCGGGGCACCGCGCCCGGCGAGGCGCGCCGTCTGGCCGCCGCCATGCTGGAGCGGCTGAATATCGGGGCGGCCCTTCACGGCCTGGCGCCGGCCACCTTCTCTGGCGGCGAACGCCAGCGGGTGAACCTGGCCACGGCCTTCGTCGTCGCCAGCGATGTGCTGCTGCTGGACGAACCCACCGCATCCCTCGACGCCGCCAACCGCGCCGTGGTAGTGGAGCTGATCGGCGAAGCGCGTGCGCGCGGGGCGGCCATCGTCGGCATCTTCCACGACGACGATGTTCGCCGCCGCGTCGCCGACCGCCAGCTCGATCTCGCCTCCTTCCGGGCCGCGCCATGAGCGACGAGCGCATTTTCACCAACGGCCGCATCGTGCTGGCCGACCGGGTGCTGCATGGCAGCGTGGCGGTGAAGGACGGGCGCATCCGGCGGGTGGACGAGGGCCGCTCGGCGCTGCCTTCGGCCCGCGATCTGGAAGGCGACCACCTGCTGCCCGGCCTGGTGGACCTTCACAGCGACAATCTGGAAAACCATCTGGAGCCGCGCCGCGGCGTGTTCTGGGACGGCATGGCCGCCGCTGCCGCCCACGATGCGGTTACGGTGGCAGCCGGCGTCACCACCGTGTTCGATGCCGTCTGCATCGGCCAGGTGGCCGGCCGGCCCGCCCATGAGGAGGCTCTGGACGCCATGCTGGCCGGCCTGGAAGCGCGCGCCGCCAGCCTGCGCGCCGACCACCGCCTGCATCTGCGCTGCGAGGTCACCGATCCGGAGGTGCTGCGCTATCTGGAGCCGCGGCTGGAAAACCACCGTCTCGCCCTGATCTCGGTGATGGACCACGCCCCCGGCCACCGCCAGATGAAGGATGCCTCCCATCTGCGCGATACCTGGATGATCGGCGTCCAGGGCATGTCGCCCGCCGAGGCGGACCGGGCGCTGGCGGAGCTCATGCGCCGTTCCCGCGAGGTGGCGCCCGTCATGCGCCGGCAGGTGGCGGCGGCCGCCCATGACCGGGGCATCGCGCTGGCCAGCCATGACGACGAAACGGAAGACCATATCGCGCTGGCGGCGGGGCTGGGCATCGCCATCGCCGAGTTCCCGACCACCGCAGCCGCCGCCCGCGAAGCCCACCGGCGCGGCATCGCCGTGCTGATGGGCGCGCCCAATCTGGTCAGGGGCGGCTCCCACAGCGGCAATGTGGCGGCCGGCGATCTGGCCAGCGCCGGCCTGCTGGATGCGCTGATGTCGGATTACATCATGTCGTCTCTGGCGATGGGCGCGCTGGTGCTGGCCAGCGACGATTTCGGCCTGCCGCTGGCCCAGGCGGTGGCGACGGTAAGCGACCGCCCGGCCCGGATCGCCGGCCTGGACGATCGCGGGCGCATCCAGGAGGGCCTGGCGGCCGACCTGGTGCGCATGAGGATCGACGACGGGCGGGCGGATGTGCGCGCGGTCTGGCGCCTGGGCCGGCGGGTGTATTGAGGCCGGGGCAGGCGCGGTGCTGACCGTCCGTTTCGGCGACAACCTGGCGATTCTGCCGCAGCTGCCGTCGCAATCCTTCGATCTGATCTATATCGATCCGCCGTTCAACACCGGCCGCACCCAGGCCAGAACGCGCATCCGAACCATCCGCGACGCCGGGGGCGACCGCACCGGATATCAGGGCCGGCGCTATCGAACCGTCCCCCTGGGCACATCGGCCTTCGCAGACAGCTTCGACGATTATCTCGCCTTTCTGGAGCCCCGGCTGCGCGAGGCCTGGCGGCTGCTGAGCCCGGACGGATCGTTCTTTTTCCATATCGATTACCGGGAGGCGCATTACTGCAAGGTTATGCTGGATGGCATCTTCGGGCGCCGTTCGTTCCTGAACGAGATCGTCTGGGCCTACGACTACGGCGCCCGGTCCAGGCGTCGCTGGTCGCCCAAGCACGACACCATCCTGTTCTATGCCAAAAACCCGGAAGATTATGTCTATAACTACGACGACATCGACCGCATCCCCTATCTGGCCCCCGGCCTGGTGGGGCCGGAAAAGGCGGCCCGCGGCAAGACGCCCACCGATGTCTGGTGGCAGACCGTGGTCAGCCCCAACGGCAAGGAAAAGACCGGCTATCCCACCCAGAAACCGCTGGCGATCCTGAATCGCATCGTGCGCGTGCATTCCCGCCCCGGCGCCCGTGTGCTCGATTTCTTCGCCGGCAGCGGCACCACCGGGGAAGCGGCCCTTCGCGCCGGCCGCAGCGCCGTCCTGATCGACAACAACCCCGAGGCCATCCGGGTGATGAAGCGACGCCTGGCCTTCGCCGCCCCTCGTTTTGTGGACGATCCTTCCTCATGCAGGGGCGATGCGGATGCCTGAGATCGCCGACCGGGATGTGCGCATGCTGGCCCATGCTTCGCAAGCGCTCCAAAAGACATATGACCAGGGAGAAGAGGCTTGGCAGGAAAGCCCGTTCGCGTGGATCAGACGTCGCCCATCCAGGCAGAAAGGCGCCATATGCGAACAGCTTGTTTCCGGTTTCCTGGTATCCAAGGGGTTCAAGGTGGCCCGCGCCCCGGATTCAGAGGCGGACCGACTCGTGGACGGTGTGCGCGTCGAGATCAAGTCCAGCCTGCTTTGGGCGAGTGGCGCATACAAATTCCAGCAATTGAGGGATCAGGACTATGCCTTTGTCCTATGCCTCGGGATCGGCCCGTTCGATGTGCGCTGCTGAGCGCTTCCCAAGAAGGTCGTCATGGAGCGGTGGCAAAGCGGCGCCATCGCCTCCCAACATGGCGGGCGCGGGGGAAGAGATACCGCATGGCTTCACGTCGTTCCTGGGAAAGAGCCCCCATGGCTGCGGCCGTGGGGTGGCGCCCTGGCGCAGGCGATGGCGGTCGTCGCACAGCTGACCGGCCGCCTTCCGGGCTGATCGGCCGCTACGGAACGGGCCCACCGCCGCATGGCGGGGTGTCTGGAAGAACGATGCACCATGCCGGCCTGCGCCCCCTGCGCCCCGGTGGCCGCGCCCGGCGGGAGGCTGCGAATGGAACCGAACCGCTCGTCCTCCGGCCCTTGCGGGCGCCTCGCAAAATGGCGCCCGGCGGGCACCGTCTTCCGTGCCTTCCTCGCCCTCGGCCTCACCTCCTTCGGCGGCCCTCTCGCCCATATCGGCTATTTCCGCCAGGCGTTCGTGGTCCGCCGGGGCTGGATGGACGAACGCGGCTATGGGGACCTCGTCGCCCTGTGCCAGATGCTGCCCGGCCCCACGTCGAGCCAGGTCGGGATCGGCATCGGCTTCACCAGGGCCGGCCTTGCCGGTGCCTTCGCGGCCTGGCTGGGCTTCACCGCGCCGTCGGCGGTCGCGCTGGTCGCGCTGGGCTACGGGGTCGTCGCGTTCGAAAACGACATTCCGGCCGGCCTGCTGCGCGGCCTCGCGGCGGTGGTGGTGGCGGTGGTGGCCCAGGCGCTGTTGGGCATGGCGAAAACGCTGTGCCCCGATCCTCCCCGCGTCACCGTCGCGGCGGCCGCGGCCGCGGTCGTGCTCGCCATCGGCGGCCCTCCTGTCCAGCTCGCCGTCATCGCCGCCGGAGGGCTGGCCGGGCTGCTGTGGCTGCGTGTCGAAGACCCTGCCCCGCCCGCATCGGCGCGCGCCGGGCCGGGGGTGGGGATGGCGGTGGCTGCGCTGGCCCTGTTCTTCGTTCTGCTCGTTTCCCTCCCTCTTCTCGCCGCGCTCCTGCCCTCGCAGGCTCTCGCGCTCGCAGACAGCTTCTACCGGTCCGGCGCCCTGGTGTTCGGCGGCGGGCATGTGGTGCTGCCATTGCTGGAAGCGGAGGTGGTGTCGCCGGGCTGGGTGCCGGCAGATACCTTTCTCGCCGGATACGGCGCCGCTCAGGCGGTGCCGGGGCCGCTTTTCACCTTCGCCGCCTATCTGGGAGCGGCGATGGAAACGCCGCCGGCGGGCTGGGTGGGAGGGCTCATCTGCCTCGGCGCCATCTTTGCGCCGTCCTTCCTGCTGGTCGTCGGCGCCCTGCCGTTCTGGAATGCGCTGCGCCGCCTGGGGCCGGCGCGGCGGGCGATGCTGGGCATCGATGCCGCCGTCGTCGGCCTTCTTCTCGCCGCCCTCTACGATCCGGTGTGGACCGGCGCCGTCCGCTCGGCCGGCGATTTTGTCCTCGTGCTCGCCGCCTTCGCGCTGCTGGCCTCCTGGAAGCTGCCCCCCTGGCTGGTGGTGCTGCTGGGCGCCCTGGCTGGATGGGCCGGGGAGGCGTTGGCGGGGTAGGGTTCGCGGCGGTCTCTGCGCCCGCAGGATGGCCGCCGCGCTCTCCCGCGCTAGCGGATCAGCTGGTCCACGAAATCGGCGCCCAGGCCCACCTTCTCGAAATGCTGGCGGCACTGGCGGACAAGGCCCAGATTGTCCTCGACATGAATGACGCGGTCGTCGTCATCGACATAGAGCACCGGCCCATCGACATAGAAGAAGGTCCGCATCTCGCCCTCATCGACGGTCAGCGTGTGCTCCTCGCCCGGCGGCTCGAAAACATAGCTGCCCGCCTCGGCCACCCAGGCGTGTTCCAGATAGCGCCAGCGCCCCTCCAGCACGAAGCCATGCACCGGCGTCGGATGGCGGTGGCGACCCAGCACCCCGCCCCGCCGCACCCGGAGAATCTCGCAATGGGAACCGGTCGTCATGTCGAAGAACAGCGGCCGATACCAAACCTGGCTGTCGATTTTCACCCACAGCCGCTCGTCGTCGCTGGCCAGCCCCACCAGTTCGGGCCGCATCCCCAGCCCGCCATGAACGGGCGGGTCGCAGGCGACGAAGCGCCTGAAGGCATCCATCCTGGCGACGATATCGTTCACGGCTGCCTCCCCGGCGCGCTGGCCCCCTGCCATGGCGGGCCGCGGGCGCGATCATAGGGGATCGGCCCCGCCGCGGGAATGTCCGCCGCCGCGTCGGCGCCAGCATTGCCCCAGAAGGCCGCCAGGGGCCGCCCCAGGGCGCCCCCAGCGTCGCCGTCATAGGCGTTTCGCCGCTTCCACTGCTGCTTCCGCCGCCGCGCCCGCTGCCGCCAACATGGCCGCCGCGTCCGCCGCCGCCGCTGCTTCCACCGCTTCCGCCGACAGGGCCGCCACTTTCGCCATCCACAGCGCCGCCGCAAGCGCCTCCGCCACTTTCGCCGTCCTTTTCGCCGCTGTTTCCGCCAGGTTGGCCACCGTCGTCAGCTGCGCCGCCGCCAGTTTCGCTGCCGCCCATTGCGCCTCGCCTTCCGCCGCCGCTGCCGCTTTCGCCTCGCCGTCCGCCGCGGCCACCGCCGCTTTCGCCATCTCCGCCGCCGCGTCTTTCGCCCACCTTGCCGCTTCCGCCGCCGCCTCTTCCGCCGCCTCTTCCGCCGCAAGCGCCGCCTCTTCCGCCATCGCCGCCAGCTTCGCCGCCGCCGCAAGCGCCGCGCTCGCCGATTCGTGCTCGCCCGCTACCAGCAAGCCATCCGCCACCGCCGCCGCAAGCGCCGCCGCCGTCGCCATTGATTCCACTTTCGTCGCCAGCTTCGCTGCCACCGCCGCGTCGCTTTGCGCCTTCGCCGTGCCGAACGGGGCCGCCGCAAGCATCGCCGCTGTAAGCATCGCCGCCAGTTGTCGCTTCATGGGCCGGTCTCCATTCGGGTTGTCATAGATGCTGCCACGGGGCGCCTCGAAGGTTCCACCCGCGCCGCCGCTGCACGCGCCGACCTCAATGCTGTCACCATGGATTGCGAAGGGAGCGCAATTCGTCCTGCGCCTGCGCACGGCGCGCCGCTCGGAGTATCTTGCGGCTGAAGCGTTGTGCTCCAACGCTACGCGCTCGCTTCCCCGTCTCGATGAGGCCGGACGCCGCGCTCCGCAAGGGGCACATCCCAGGAACAGCGCCCGAATGTCAAACGCGGACGCTGGTGGATTCGGCGCGTCGATGGGGGCGATGCGGGGCCTCATGGCCGGAAAGTGGCTGCCTGAAGGATGGCCTCGCCGGTCCGCCGCCCCCTTCCCGTCAGCCGGTAGCGGCCTATGCCCTGGAATGGCGCGCCGGGGGCGGTCTGGCGCATCAGCGCGATCTCGGTCATGGCCCAGGGCCGCCCGCATAGCGGCGCCACATGGGGGGCCAGCGCCGCCCGCGCCGCCGCCCGTTCCGCCCCCCCCAGGCGGCAAGTCAGCGTGATGTGGAAGCGAAAGGCGTCCATGACATAGGGATAGCCCCAGCGCGCCAGCAAGGCTTCCTGCCTGGCGTCCAGGCCGACGCTGCGCCGCGCCACCTCCTCCGGCAGGGGCGGGGCGCGGAAGCCGTCCAGGCTGGCCACGCAGGCAGCCGCCAGCCTGGCCATCGCCGGCGAGGGCCGCTGAAGCACCAGCGCCAGGAACCCGCCCAGGGAGGCCAGCCGCAGCGGCGGCGCCGGAAAGGCCGCCAGTCCGGCGGCCAGGGTTCGCAGCGCCCGTTCCAGCCCCGCCCGGTTGCGGCCCGGCGCCAGGCGAAAGGGCGGCTTCAGCGTCGCGTGCAGGCCGTAAAGCGCCGGCGCGGCGGTCAGGCGCCGCTGCCAGGCGGCGTCGATGCCGGCCAGCCGCCCCGGCGCGCGCGGCCCCAGCCAGGCGGCGGCAAAGCGCGCCAGCGGGCTGCCGGCGGCGGGCAGATAATAGAGGGCGAAGCGCACGCTCATGCCGTTCCGCCCGTCATCGCCTCGCCGCCGCCTCGTGCCCGGCCGCCAGTCTCGGCCAGCGCGCGGCCCCAGGCCAGCCCCGTCGCCGCCCTCGTCGCCGCCGCCTGGCGCCGCTGCTATGGTGGCGCCATGGCCAGCCCGCTTGTCGTCGATGCCCGCAGCGCGCGGCGCCTGCTGCTTCATCTCCAGGGTCTGGGCGACGATCCCCGCCGCCGCCTGGGGCCGGATGGGCTGTTCGCGCTGATCGAGCGCATGGGCTTCGTGCAGCTGGACAGCATCCTCACCGTGGAACGCGCCCATCACCTGACCCTGTTCTCCCGCAACCGGAGCTATCGCCGCGCCGATCTCGATCTGCTGTTCGCGCGCCAACGGCGCCTGTTCGAACACTGGACCCACGATGCCAGCCTGATCCCCATGCACCGCTATGGCCACTGGCGGCACCGTTTCGCGCGCATGGCCCGGGAGCTGCGCCGGGATTCCTGGTTTGCCGAGCGCATCGGCCCCGATGCCGCCCGCACCGTCGCCGCCGTGCTGGCCCATGTGCGGGCCCGTGGCGAAACCCTGGCCCGCGACCTGACCGACGACGGCGCGCGCGGGCGGGCGCAGCCCTGGTGGGGCTGGCGCCCTGCCAAGGCGGCGCTGGAATATCTCTGGCGTTCGGGGCGGCTGGCGGTGGCCCGGCGCCAGAACTTCCAGAAGGTTTACGATCTCGCCGAACGGGTGATCCCGGAATGCCACCGCCTGGAGCGGCCCTGCCGCAAGGCCAGCCTGGAATGGGCCTGCGCCTCGGCGCTCGATCGGCTGGGCATCGCCAGCGCCGGCGAAATCGCAGCCTTCTGGCAGGCGGTTCCACTGCCCGAAGCCAGGGCCTGGACCGCCGCCGCCTGCCGCGCCGGGCGCGTGCAGGAGGTGTTGGTCGCCAGCGCCGATGGCGGCACGCGCCCGGCCTTCGCCTGGGCCGACTTGGAAGAAAGCCTCGCCCGCCATGGCGCGCCGCCGCCGGCCGGCCTGCGTTTCCTGAGCCCGTTCGATCCCGTGCTGCGCGACCGCCGCCGCGCCCTGCGGCTGTTCGCCTTCGACTACCGCTTCGAAGCCTTCGTGCCCGCCCGCCAGCGCCGCTGGGGCCATTATGTTCTGCCCATGCTGGAAGGCGACCGCCTGGTGGGGCGGGCGGCGATGAAGTTTCACCGCCGCGAAGGCGTGCTGGCGGTCCAGGGCCTGTGGTGGGAAAACGGCGTCAAGGCCGGCAGCGGCCGGCGCCAGGCGCTGGGCCGCGCGCTGGAGCGGTTGCGCCGCTTTCTGGGGGCGGAAAGCGTCGCCGGCGGCCCCTGAGCCGGCTCAAGGGCCGCCATCGTCGTCGCCGTCTTCGTCGTCCTCGCTGTCGCCGGTGGCCAGCTCGCCCGCCAGCGCCCGCGCGATCAGCGCCAGCGTCTCGCGCCGCCCGTAGAGCGCCACGAAACCGCCGAAGCGCGGCCCCGCGCTTTGGCCCAGCAGCACCTCGTAGAGCGCCTGGAACCACGCCCGCAGCGGCTGAAAGCCGTGCTCGCGGCCCACCGCATAGGCCTCGCTTTGAAACCGCTCGCCGCCGGCATCGTCCGCCAGCGCCGCCAGCCGCCGGGACAGGGTTTCCAGGGCGGCGCGCTCGCGCTCGTCGGGGGGGCGATAGCGCTTCGCCGGTTTCACGAAATCCCGGTAATAGTTGACCGCATGGGCCGCCAGCCGGTCCAGCAGCGGGCGCGTTTGCGGTGTCGCGCCGGGCAGATAGCGGGCGATGAAGCCCCACAGCGTCGCCTTGTCGTCGGCGTTGCAGGCGGCCGCCAGGTTGAGCAGGGTGGCATGGCCCAGCGCCTCGCCGCCCGCCGGCACCCGCCCGCCATGGATGTGCCAGACCGGGTTTTCCAGCCGCGCCGCCTCGCTTTCGCCGCCAAAGCGGGCCAGATGCTCGCCATAGGCATCGACGCAGCGGCCGATGACGTCGAAGTGAAGCCGCTTGGCCGTGCGCGGCTTGCCATACATGAACAGCGCCAGGCTTTCCTCGGTGCCGTAGCGCAGCCATTCCTCGATGGCCATGCCGTTGCCGCGCGATTTCGAGATTTTCTCGCCTCGCCGGTCCAGGAACAGCTCGTAGATGAAGCCTTCCGGCGGGCGCGATCCCAGGGCGCGGCAGATGCGCCCGGAAAGGCGGCGGGAATCGGTGAGATCCTTGCCGGCCATCTCGTAATCGACCCCCAGCGCATGCCAGCGCATGGCCCAGTCGGTCTTCCAGCCCAGCTTGCAGTGGCCGCCGGTCACCGGCACCTCTGCCCGCCGCCCGTCCTCGTCGGCGAAGACGATGGTGCCCGCCTTCACCCGCCGCTCCAGGGTCGGGGTTTGCAGCAGGCGCCCGCTGGTGGGCGAAAGCGGCAGGAAGGGCGAAAAGGTCTGCCGCCGCTCCTCGCCCAGGGTGGGCAGCATGATCGCCATCACCTCGTCGAAACGTTCCAGCACCTGCAGCAGCGCCGCATCGAAGCGGCCTTCCCGATACATGCGGGTGGCGCTGACCAGCTCGGCCTGGAAGCCGAAGCGTTCCAGGAAGGCCATCAGGCGGGCGTTGTTGTGCCCGGCATAGCTGGCATGTTCGCTGCCGTAAGGGTTGGGGACCGATGAGAGCGGGCGGCCCAGCTGGCCGGCCAGCGCCTGGGGATGGGGCAGATTGGCGGGCACCGCCCGCAGCGCGTCCATGTCGTCGGAAAAGGCGGCGATCTTCGCCGGCACGTCGCAAAGCAGGGCGAAGGCGCGGGCCACCATGGCGGTCCGCGCCACCTCGGCGAAGGTGCCGATATGGGGCAGGCCGGAGGGGCCGTAGCCGGTCTCCAGCAACGCATGGCCCTTGGCCGGTGCCCGCCCGCCCAGGCGGCGCAGCAGCTTGCGCGCCTCCTCGAAGGGCCAGGCGCGGCAGGCCTGGGCGAGCTCTCTTTGCGTCGTCATGGGGGCCGGGGGATAGGGCATCGGGACGGTGGCCGCCAGCCTTGGGCAGGCACCGGTGACGCTAACCGCCGCCCTGGCCGTGGCGTGCCGTCCGGGAGCGGGTGGCGAAGAAGCGCTGTCGGCCGGTTACGGCATCGCAGCGGCCCCTAGCTACCCTCTATCCACCCTGTGGCCGGACGCCACCACTCTCGACGAGGCGTTGCTCGACGAGTCGACGGCGTCTCGATGACGGCAAAGTCAACGCCCCCGGCGACCTCCTCCATCTCCCGGTCCGACAGCTCGCGGTCGGCATGTTCCGGGGCGGTGTTTTCGCCGGTCGCGGTGTCGTCCTGCTTGCCCATGGGATCCTCCCGATCTTCGATCGGCCGCATGGTTTCACAGCACCGGCGAGGGGGCAAGTGCGGCTTGCAAAATACCATATGGCACCTGTAGCGCCGCCCCGCGCGGTCGCCAGGGGGCCGTGCGCGGCCGCGACAGCAACGCGCGCGGCGGGGCACGGTTGGGCACGGTTGACATGGCGGCGGCGATGGCCATGCTGGCCCGCGCTTCGGGCCCGCCCGCTTTCCCCGCCATGACCGCCATCTCAGCCGACAGCACCATAGGCCTGGGCCTGCCCAAGGGCCACATGCAGGAAGGCGTCATGGCGCTGCTGGCCGATGCCGGCATCTGCCCGCGCCCCGGCGCGACCGCTGGCGGCGGCGATGGCCGCGCCTACCGCCCGGCGCTTTCCCTGCCGGGCTTCCACGCCAAGCTGCTGAAGCCGCAGAACATCGTCGAGATGCTCGATATCGGGCGCCGCGACATCGGCTTCGCCGGCAAGGACTGGGTGGAGGAGAAGAAGGCCGGCCTGGTGGAGCTGGTCGATACCGGGCTGGACCCGGTGCGTTTGGTGGCGGCGGCCCCGGCGGCGCTGCTGCGGGGGGGAAGGCTGCCGGCGCGCCCGCTGCTGGTCGCCAGCGAATACGAGCGCCTGACCCGCGCCTGGATCCGCCAGGCGGCGCTCAATGCCAGCTTCGTGCGCTCTTACGGCGCCACCGAGGCCTTTCCGCCCGAAGACGCCGACTGCATCGTCGATAACGCCGCCAGCGGCGCCACTCTGCGCGCCAACGGGCTGCAGGAGGTGGCGGAGGTGATGGCCTCCTCCACCCGGCTGTTCGCCCATCCCGCCTCCCTGGACGATGCCGCCAGGCGCGAGCGGATCGAAAGCTTCGCCATGATGATAAGCTCTGTCCTGGACGCCAGGCGGCGGGTGATGGTGGAGGTCAATGTCGCCAGCGGGCGGGTGGAGGCGGTGATCGCCGTGCTGCCCTGCATGCGCGAGCCGACCGTCTCGCCGCTGCACGGGGCCGGCGGCTATGCCGTCAAGGCGGCGGTGCCGCGCGAGATGCTGGCGCGGGTGATCCCCCAGGTGAAGGCGGCGGGGGGCAGCGACATCGTCGTCAGCCCCATCGCCAATATCGTGGCGTGAGGCGAAGATGAGCGGACAGGCGACCAGGACCGCCCGGGTGGAACGGGCGACGCGCGAGACCAAGGTGACGGCCCGCATCGATCTCGACGGCAGCGGCGCGGCCGAGATCGCCACCGGGCTGCGCTTTCTGGATCACATGCTGGAAAGCCTGGCGCGCCACGCCCGCATGGATATCGCCCTTTCCTGCAGCGGCGACCTGGATGTGGACGACCACCACAGCGCCGAAGATTGCGCCCTGGCCCTGGGCTGCGCCTTCGATAAGGCGCTGGGCGAGAAACGCGGCATCCGCCGTTTCGGCGCCGGCCATGCGCCGCTGGACGAAGCGCTGGCCCGGGCGGTGGTGGACCTTTCCGGGCGGCCCTTCGCCCATATCGCGCTGGGCCTGCGCCGCGAGCGCATCGGCGATACCGCCGCCGAGACCCTGGTCCATGTCCTGCATTCCTTCGCCATGGCGGCGCGGCTGACGCTCCATATCGACCTGGTGCGCGGCGACAACGACCACCACCGCGCCGAGGCCGCCTTCAAGGCCCTGGCCCTGGCCCTGCGCATGGCGGCCGCGCCGGCCGGCCACGACGATATCCCGAGCGCCAAGGGGGTGCTGTGACAGCGCGCGACGCGGTGGTCTGCCGCACCGGCACCGCCAATCTGGCCTCGGTGTTCGCCGGCCTGCGCCGCGCCGGCGGCGCCCCGCGCATGGCCTCCTGCCCTGCCGATCTGCGCGCGGCCGAACGGGTGGTGCTGCCCGGCGTCGGCGCCTTCGGCGCGGCCATGGCGGCCCTGGCCGAAGACGGCATGGCGGCGCCGTTGCGCCAGCGCCTGGCAGACGGGCGGCCGACTCTGGCGATCTGCGTCGGCCTGCAGCTGCTGGCCCGGGCCAGCGAGGAATCGCCAGGCGCCGCCGGCCTGGGCGCGCTGCCGGCCAGCGTCACCCCCTTTCCCGACGCTGTGCGGCGCCCGCAATTCGGCTGGAACGAGGTCGTGGCCGGCACAGGCTGCCATCTGCTGGCCAGCGGCCACGCCTATTTCGCCAACTCCTACCGCCTGGCCGCCGCGCCGGAGGGCTGGCACGCGGCCATGGCCGATCACGGCGGCCCCTTCGTCGCCGCCCTGGAGCGGGGAGCCGTCCTCGCCTGCCAGTTCCATCCCGAGCTTTCGGGCCCCTGGGGCATCGCGCTGATCGCACGCTGGCTGGCGCTGCCGTGCTGACGGCCCGCGTCATCCCCTGCCTGGATGTCGATGGCGGGCGGGTCGTGAAGGGCATCCGCTTCCAGGGCCTGCGCGATGCCGGCGATCCGGCCGAGCGCGCCGCCGCCTATCAGGCCGACGGTGCCGACGAGCTGGCGATGCTGGATGTCTCGGCCACGCCGCAGGGCCGCGACAACGCCCGCCACACGGTGGCGGCGCTGCGCCGGGCGCTCTCCATCCCGCTCACCGTCGGCGGCGGCGTGCGCAGGCTGGAGGATGCCGCCAGGCTGCTGGAGGCGGGGGCCGACAAGGTGGCCGTCAACACCGCCGCCCAGCGCCGCCCGCAGCTGGTTGCGGAGATCGCGCAACGCTTCGGCAGCCAGTGCGCCGTGGTCGCCATCGACGCCGCCCGCCGCCGGCAGGGCGAAGGCTGGGAGGCGGTGGTGCATTCCGGGCGCGAGCGCACCGGGCTGGACGCCATCGCCTGGGCCAGGGAGGTGGAGGCGCGCGGGGCCGGCGAGATCCTGCTGACCAGCTGGGACCGGGACGGCACCCGCAGCGGCTACGACACGGCGCTGATCGCCGCCGTCGCCGCTGCGGTCGGCCTGCCCATCGTCGCGTCGGGCGGGGCGGCGGTGCCCGGCCATCTGGTGGCGGCGATCCGGGCCGGCGCCGCGGCGGTGCTGGCGGCCTCCATCTTCCACGATGGCGATTACGGCCTGGGCTGCGTGAAGGCGGCCATGGCGCGGGCGGGCATCCCGGTCCGCCCCGCCGGCTGAGCCGCCATGGCTGGGCGTGCGCCAGGGCCGGTGCCGCCAGGGCGGGATGGGCGCATATCCATCCTGACCTTCTGCGCCGGCCATCTGGCGGTGGACTGGCCCCACGGCGCGTTCTGGATCCTGGCCCCGGCGGTGGCGCTGGCGATGGAGCTGGGGCCGGCCCAGCTGGGGCTGATGGTGACGCTGATCGCCACCGGCTCGATGCTGAGCTTCATCCCGGCCGGCATGGCCTGCGACCGCATCGCCCGGCGCGGGCCGCTGTTCGTCGCCACCTTCGTCTGGGTGGCGGTGGGCTATGGGGCGGCCAGCCTGGCGCCCGACCCCTGGACGCTGACCGCCATGCTGGCCCTGGCCGGCATGGGCACCTCTGCCTGGCACCCCCTGGCCACCGGCACGCTGGCCCAGGCCATGCCCCGGCGCAAGGCGCAGGTGCTGGGGCTGCACGCCATGGGCGGCACGCTGGCGGAGGTGTTCGCGCCGGTGCTGACCGGCCTGTTGCTGGCCTGGGTCGATTGGCGCCAGGCGCTGGCGCTGGCCGTTCTGCCGGCGCTGCTGGCGGGCGCGGTGTTCTTCCGCCAGCGGCGGCGCCTGACCTTTGCCGTGGAGACCGGCGACGCCATGCCGGGCATCGGCGCGCTGCTGCGCCACTGGTCGCGCCCGGCCGGGCTGGCGCTGGTGGCCATGATCGGCAGCTACAACATGGCGATCATGGCGGTGCTGGCGATGGCCACCCTCTATATCGTCGGCGATCTGGGCTTTTCGACTTTCCACGCCGGCATCGCCTTCGCCGCCATGGTGCTGGCGGGCGCGCTGTTGCAGCCGGCGATGGGCCATCTGTCCGATCGCCTGGGGCGGCGCCCGGTTTTCGCCACCGCCATGCTGGTGGCCGTGCCGCTGGGCTTCGCCATGCCGTTCGTGTCGGCGCCCTGGCTGGCCCTGGCCTTCCTGGTGGCCATGATCGGCATGTTCTACGGCGTGCGCTCGGTGGTGCTGGCGACGGCGGTCGATTTCGTGGGCAAGCGCGAAGGCACCACGCTGGGGGCGGCCTTTGTCATGATGGATGGTGTCGGCGCGCTGGGCGCGGTGGCGGGCGGCTGGGCGGGCGAGGCCGGGCTGGCCTGGGCCTTTGCGCTGGCTTCGGCCTTCGCGGTGCTTTCGGCGGCGATCGCGCTGGTGCCCGCGCGCGCCTTCCCGGCGGCCGGGGCGGAGGGCATGCCGTGATCGTGCCTTCCATCGACCTGATGGACGGCCAGGCGGTGCAGCTGATAGGCGGGCGCGAGAAGGCCATCCAGGCCGGCGATCCGCGCCCCATCGCCGAACGCTTCCGCCTGGCGGGCGAGATCGCGGTGATCGACCTCGACGCCGCCCTGGGCCGCGGCGACAACCGCGCCCTGGTGGAAGACCTGGTGCGGCTGGCCCCCTGCCGCGTCGGCGGCGGCATCCGCGATGTGGCCACGGCCCGGCGCTGGCTCGATGCCGGCGCGGCCAAGGTTATCCTGGGCACGGCGGCCACGCCCGCCACCCTGCGCCAGCTGCCGCGCGAACGGGTGGTGGCGGCGCTGGATGCGGTCCATGGCGAGGTGGTCAGCCATGGCTGGACCGCCCGGACCGGGGCCAGCGTGGAGCAGCGCATGGCCGAGCTGGACGGTCTGGCGGGGGGCTTCCTGGTCACCTTCGTCGAACGCGAAGGCCGCATGACGGGGCCGGATCTGGACGGCGTGCGCCGCCTGCGGCGCGCAGCCGGGCGGGCGCGGCTTACCGTCGCCGGCGGCTTCGCCAGCGCCGCCGACATCGCCGCCGCCGACCGCGCTGGCGCCGATGCCCAGGTCGGCATGGCGCTCTACAGCGGCGCCCTCCACCTGGCCGACGCCATCGCCGCCCCGCTCACCAGCGACCGCGCCGACGGGCTGTGGCCCACCGTGGTCTGCGACCTCTCGGGCCGCGCGCTGGGCCTGGCCTGGTCTTCGGCGGAAAGCCTGCGCCTTGCCGTGGAACGCCGCGCCGGCGTCTATCGCTCGCGCTCGCGCGGGCTGTGGGTGAAGGGCGCCAGCTCCGGCGCCAGCCAGGAGCTGGTGCGGATCGACCTCGATTGCGACCGCGACGCCCTGCGCTTCGTCGTCCGCCAGAAGGGCGCGGGCTTCTGCCATCTCGGCAGCCGCAGCTGCTGGGGCGAAGACTGGGGCCTGCCAGCGCTGGCCCGGCTGCTGGCGGCGCGCGGCGATGCGGCGCCGGCGGGCTCCTACACCCGGCGTCTGCTGGACGACCCGGCGCTGCTGGCGGCCAAGCTGGCCGAAGAGGCGGGCGAGCTCGCTCAGGCCCGCACGGCGGCAGAGGTCGCCCACGAAGCGGCCGATCTGGTCTATTTCGCCCTGGTCGCCTGCGCGCGGGCCGGCATCGGCGTCGAGGAGATCGAGCGCGAACTCGACCGCCGCCGCCTGCGCGTCACCCGCCGCGAGACGCCGCACGACCGCGATTCGGGGAAAATTCCACCCCCGCCGGACGAAAACCCTTGACCCCGGCGCGGGAACGCCTACATCGCCGTTAGCACTCGCGCGCTGCGAGTGCCAGGGGCGAGGGCGGCTGCCCGCACAGGGCAGGCCACGGCCGCCCCGCCAGCAGACAACGTTCATCCGGAGGTTGGAACATGGGTTTCAGACCGTTGCACGACCGGGTTCTCGTTCGCCGTGTCGAAGGCGAGGAGACGACAGCGGGCGGCATCATCATTCCCGACACCGCCAAGGAGAAGCCGATGGAGGGCGAGGTTGTCGCCGTCGGGCCCGGTGCCCGCGACGATGGCGGCAAGCTTCAGCCGCTGGACGTGAAGGCCGGGGATCGCATTCTCTTCGGCAAATGGTCCGGCACCGAGGTCAAGCTCGATGGCGAGGAGCTCCTGATCATGAAGGAGTCCGACATCATGGGCATCGTCGGCTGAGCCGGCACAGAGCAAGGAGGCGTTCAGAAACATGGCTGCCAAGGAAATCAGATTCTCCGCCGATGCCCGCACGCGTCTGCTGCGTGGCGTCAACACGCTGGCCGATGCGGTGAAGGTGACGTTGGGTCCGAAGGGCCGGACGGTTGTGTTGGACAAATCGTTCGGCGCGCCGCGCGTGACCAAGGACGGCGTGACGGTTGCCAAGGAGATCGAGCTGGAGGACAAGTTCGAGAACATGGGCGCGCAGATGGTGCGCGAGGTGGCGTCGAAGACCAACGACGAGGCCGGTGACGGCACCACCACGGCGACCATTCTGGCGCAATCGATTGTGAAGGAGGGCGCGCGCGCCGTGGCTGCGGGGATGAACCCGATGGACCTGCGGCGCGGCGTGGATGCGGCGGTCCAGGCCGTGGTCGCCGACCTGGGGAAGCGTTCGCGCAAGACCCGCTCGTCGGACGAGATCGCCCAGGTGGGCGCCATCTCGGCCAATGGCGACAACGAGGTCGGCGCCATGATCGCCGAGGCCATGCAGACCGTCGGCAATGAGGGCGTCATCACCGTCGAGGAGGCGAAGTCGCGCGAGACCGAGCTGGAAACGGTGGAAGGGATGCAGTTCGACCGCGGCTATCTCTCGCCCTACTTCATCACCGACGCCGACAAGATGAAGACCGAATACGACGACCCGGTGATCCTGATCCACGAAAAGAAGCTCTCCAGCCTGCAGCCGATGCTGCCGATCCTGGAAGAGGTCGCCAAATCGGGGCGTCCGCTGGCCATCGTCGCCGAGGATGTGGATGGCGAGGCGCTGGCCACCCTGGTGGTGAACCGCCTGCGCGGCGGTCTGAAGGCGGTGGCGGTCAAGGCGCCGGGCTTCGGCGACCGGCGCAAGGCCATGCTGGAAGACATCGCCATCCTCACCGGCGGCCAGGTCATCAGCGAGGACGTGGGCATCAAGCTCGAAAACGTCACCATGGCCATGCTGGGCAAGGCCAAGCGGGTGATCGTCCGCAAGGAGGACACCACCATCGTCGACGGCGCCGGCAGGAAGGCCGACATCAAGGGCCGCTGCAACCAGATCCGCCAGCAGATCGACGACACCAGCTCCGACTACGACCGCGAGAAGCTGCAGGAGAGGCTGGCCAAGCTGGCCGGCGGCGTCGCCGTCATCAAGGTGGGCGGTTCCACCGAGGTGGAGGTGAAGGAGCGCAAGGACCTGGTGGAAGACGCCATGAACGCCACCCGCGCGGCGGTGGAGGAAGGCATCGTGCCCGGCGGCGGCGCCGCCCTGCTCTATGCCGCCCGTGCCCTGGACCGGCTGAAGATGGACGATGCCGACCAGCAGATGGGCGTGGACATCGTCCGCCGCGCAATCCAGATCCCGGCCCGCCAGATCGCCGAGAACGCCGGTGTGGACGGCGCCGTGGTGGTGGGCAAGCTGCTGGAGCAGAAGGACACCAACCGGGGTTTCGACGCCCAGGAAGAGGTCTATAAGGACCTGGTGAAGGCCGGCATCGTGGATCCCACCAAGGTGGTGCGGACGGCGTTGCAGGATGCGGCGTCGGTGGCGGGTCTTCTGATCACCACCGAGGCCATGGTGGCCGAGAAGCCCAAGAAGGACCCGCCGCCGGCTGCCGGTGGCGGCATGCCGGGCGGTGGCATGGACGATATGGACTTCTGATCCGCCTTATCGCGCACAGCAGGGGGGCCGCGGCCGCAACGTCGCGGCCCCCTTTTCCTGGGCGCCAGCGCACCGTTCTCCGCCGCCCTCCGGATGTCCCGCATACCGTGGGCCGGCACGCGCCCTTGCGCCGCCCGCCCGGCGGCGTTCTAATGCTCTGCCGCCTTGCCGCAGGATGGCAGGGGCGGCCGTGGAGGGCGCCATGCTGAGCATCGATCCCGAACGCGGCGACCTCGCCCGCGAGTTCCGCGCCCGCCCCTTCGGCCCCCACAGCGCCGAGCTGCAGAAGGTGCTGAATGTCATGCGCTGGGAGGGCAACGAAGGCAAACATGTGATCGTCAACACCGTGCCGCACAAGGAATGGCGCGTCGCCCGCCTGCCCGCCCGACGCGGCGTGGCGCTGGATTTCTGCCACCGGGCGCCCTTCACCGACCTGGCGGACGCCTTCTGGCACATCTTCAAGCTGCGCTGGAAGCGACACACCGGGCGCTGGCCGCCGGAAGACTGAACGCCACGGCAAGGGGGGAAGCATGCGGCGACTGCTGGGCTATGCCGACCGGATCGGTGTCGAACCGGGCCAGACCATCGACTTCAAGGTCTCCAGCGAGGACCGGGGCACGTTCCACCTGGAGATCGTGAGCATCCGCTGCGGCGACGACTCGCCCGACGGCCCCGGCCTGAAGCAGGAAAGGCTGGGCGCCGATGTCGATGGCGACTATCCCGCCCGCTATCGGTGGACGCAGACCGGCTCCTTCGTCGCCATCGACGCGGACGAGGCCTTCGCATTGCCGAGCTTCACGCTCCAGGCCGCGATCTGGCCCACCCTGCCCGCCAGGGAAGGGCAGACCGTGATGGGCAGCTGGGACGCTTCCCGCCGGTCCGGCTATGCCCTGGTGCTGCGCCAGGGCCAGGCGGCGTTGCAGCTGGGCGATGGCAAAGAGGTGGCGGTGCTGGCATCGGGCGCCGCCATGCACGAACGCCACTGGTATATCGTGACGGCCAGCTTCGATGCCGCCAGCGGCCGCGCCGCCATCCTGCAACGGCCGCTGCGCCGCTATGCCGGCCAGCGCGACCATGGCGCCGCCGAGGCGGTGTTCCACCTTCGCCCTGGCCCCGGCGGCCGCTTCCTGATCGCCGCCCACAACGACTCCGGCCCGGAACCGGCCCGGCCCCGGGCCGCCGGCCACTACAACGGCAAGATCGATGCGGTTGCCGTCGCCCGCCGCGCGCTGGCGCCCGCCGCCATGGAGCCCCTGTTGCAGCCGGCCATCCCCGCCCGGCTGGCGGGCGATGCGGTCGCCAGGTGGGATTTCAGCCGCGACATGGCGGGCACCACCGCCCACGACATCGGCCCTGGCGCCCATCACGGCGCCATCGTCAATCTGCCCACCCGCGCCATGAAGGGCTGGAACCACGACCACAGCGAGATGGCCTGGCCCCACAAGCCGGAACACTACGGCGCCATCCATTTCCACGACGACGACCTCTACGACTGCGCCTGGCAGAGCGATGCCTCATGGCGGGTGCCGCAGGGCACGAAATCCGGCGCCTATGCCGCCTGCCTCACCCAGGGCGAGCAATGGTTCTACATCCCGTTCTGGGTGCGCCCGCCCACCGGCCGGCCCACCGCGCGGCTGGCGCTGCTGATCGCCACCTGCAGCTATTACGCCTATGTCAACAACCACATGAGCTTCGATTGGGGGACGCTGGGCGAGCACAGCAGCAACACCTTCACGCTGTGGGACATGGAAGACGTGCATCTTCACATGCACCCCGAACACGGGCTTTCGATGTATGACCTTCATTCCGACGGCTCGGGCGTCGCCTATGCCTCGCGCCTGCGCCCCTTCATGCATATGGGGCCGCGCGACCATCTCTGGCAATACAACGCCGACACCCACCTGACCGACTGGCTGGAGGAGAAGGGGATCGCCTTCGACACCATCACCGACGACGACCTCCATGCCGAAGGGGTGGAGCTGCTGCAACATTACGACTGCGTCATGACGACCACCCATCCCGAATATTACACCACGGCGATGATGCACGCCCTGCTCGCCTATCAGAACCAGGGCGGGCGCTTCGTCTATAGCGGCGGCAACGGCTTCTACTGGCGGGTGGCGCTCCATCCCGAGCTTCCCGGCGCCATGGAGATGCGCCGGGCCGAGGACGGCATGAGGAGCTGGATCGCCGAGGGCGGCGAATACTATATGAGCTTCAACGGCGAACTGGGCGGCCTGTGGCGGCGCAACGGGCTGGCCCCGGAGGCGATCTGCGGCGTCGGCTTCGCCGCCCAGGGCTTCAACTTCGCCACCTTCTACCGGCGCACGCCGGCCAGCGAGGATGCGCGGGCGGCCTGGATGTTCGAAGGCATCGCGCGCCACGAGAAGATCGGCGATTTCGGCAGCGTCTTCGGCGGCGCGGCCGGCAGCGAGATCGACAGCGCCGATGCGGAAGCGGGCACGCCGCCCCATGCGCTGATCGTCGCCGAGGCCACCGATTTCGGCGCCGATTTTCACTGGGTGAACGAGGAGTTCCACCACACCCATTCGGCGGTCAACGGCGAAAACTGCCCCCATGTCCGCTGCGACATGGTGTTCTACGAAACGCCGGCGGGCGGCGCGGTGTTCTCCACCGGCTCCATCGCCTTCGCCGGCTCGCTGGCCCATAACGGCTACGACAACAATGTCAGCCGCCTGCTGGACAACGTGCTGAGGCGCTTCCTCGATCCCGCGCCCTTCCCGCCGCCGCCGGGCTAAAGCGTCCGGTGGCGGGCGGCGCTGCCGCGTTCGATGGCGGCGGCGGTCAGCCGGTCGATCCCCAGCCGCCAGCGCAGCTGCTGCAGCACCGCCCGCTCGCCGGCATCGATGTCCAGATCGGCGGCGGCGATGTCGCAGGCCATGGCATAGGCGGTCTCGCGCAGCTTCGCCGGCAGGTTCTCCGCCACCGCCGTCAGCACGGTATCGAAGCCATCGTCGCCGGCCAGCAGGGTCGCACAGCTGGCGGCGACCTTCGGCAGCGCCTCCTCGTCGAAGCCGGAGAAGGCCGGCAATTGGCGCACGATGTCGCCGATCGCCATCATCTCCTCGTCGGCCATGGTGCCATCGGCGGCCGAGACCGCCACCATGGCGTAGATCAGCGCCGCATGGGGATCGATCCCGGCCATCCCGCCTCCACCGCACCGCCGCGCCAGCATAGGCGCCCGCGCCTGCCCTGTCGATGGCGCGCAGGCCCGGCCAGCCAGGCTTACGGCTCCGCGCCTGGCTCCCGCCCGCGGGCCGTGCCGGCCACGGCCCGCGCCATGGTCTCGGAGAGGCGGCGGGCGAACAGCGCCGCGTCGCGGGGGGGTTCGCCTTCCAGGATCAGCGCCTGATCCAGCAGCAGGCGGGCCATCTCGTCGATGTCGCGCCCGGCTCCTTCGCCCCTGGCGTGCGCGGCCAGGGCGCGGATCAGGCCGTGCTGCGGGTTGACCTCCAGGATGCGTCCGCCCGGGGCCGCCAGCTGACCGCTGGCCTGAAGCATCTTTTCCAGGCGCGTGGTCATCCCGCCTTCCTCGGCCACCAGACAGCAGGGCGAATCGGTCAGCCGCTGCGAACAGCGCACATCCTTCACCTCCTCGCCCAGCGCCAGCCGGATCATGGCGACCAGCGGCGCGAGGTCCTGCTCTTCGCCATCGGCCTCGTCGCTGGCGCCATCCTCGCCGGCGATGGCCGAAAGGTCGATCTCGCCGCGGCTGACGCTGGCGAAGGGTTTGCCTTGGTAGGAATCCGCCGCCATGGTCCAGAATTCGTCCACCGGGTCGTCCAGCAGCAGCACCTCCACGCCCTTGGCCCGGAAGGCCTCCAGCATCGGGCTGGCGCGCATGGTCCGGGCCTTCTCGCCGGTCAGCGTGTAGATGGCCTCCTGGCCCTCCTTCATGCGGGCGAGATAGTCGTCCAGGCCGACCCAGCCTTCGCCGGCGGTGGAACGGAAGCGCGCCAGCTTCAGCAGCGCGTCGCGCCGGTCGGCATCCTCGTAGATGCCCTCTTTCAGCACCTGGCCGAAGGCCTCCCAGAAGGTCGTGTAGCCCTCGGCGTCCTTTTCGGCCTTCTTCTTCAGCTCGGCCAGGACGCGCCCGGTCAGCGCCTTGGCGATGCGGGCGACCAGCGGGTTCTTTTGCAGCACCTCGCGGCTGATGTTGAGCGGCAGGTCTTCGGAATCGACCACGCCCTTCAGAAAGCGCAGCCAGGGCGGCACCAGGCCCTCGCATCGGTCGGTGACGAACACCCGGCGCACATAAAGCTTCACCCCGTGGCGCCGGGCGGGGTCGAACAGGTCGTAGGGCGCGCCGGTGGGGACGAAGAGCAGGCTGGTATAGGCGATGGTGCCTTCCGCCCGGTTGTGGAGGGTCAGCCAGGGCTCGTCGAAGGCGTGGGCGGTGTGGCGGTAGAACTCCCGATACCGGTCGGCGTCGATGGTCGATTTGGGGCGCATCCACAGCGCCGCCGCCTCGTTCACCTGGCGGGAGGCGCCATCGCCCGCCAGCCACACCGGCAGGCCGACATGATCGGAATAGGTGCGCACCACCGCTTCCAGGCGGGCGGCTTCGACGAACTCGCCGGCATCCTTCTTCAGCGCCAGCAGCACGCTGGTGCCGCGCGGGCTGTCGGCGGGTGCCGGCGCGATGTCGAAGCCGCTTCTGCCGTCGGAGGTCCACATCCAGGCCTGGTCGCTGCCGGCGCGCCGGCTGGTGACCGTGACCTTGTCGGCCACCATGAAGGCGGCGTAGAAGCCCACGCCGAAGCGGCCGATCAGGCCGGGATCCGGCGGCTTGTCTTCCTTTTCCCGTTCGGCCCGCGCCAGCTCGGCGGCAAAGCGGGCGGTGCCGGAGCCGGCGATGGTGCCCAGATTTTCCATCAGTTCGTCGCGGCTCATGCCGATGCCGTTGTCGGCCACGGCCAGGGTGCGCGCCTTGGCGTCGGGTGTGACGGTGATCTTGAGTTCCGGGTCGTCCTTCAGCAGGGCGGCGTCGAGCTGCCCTTCGTAGCGCAGCTTGTCGCAGGCATCCGAGGCGTTGGAGATCAGCTCGCGCAGGAACACCTCGCGCTTCGAATAGAGGGAATGGACGACGATATCGAGGACGCGCCCCACCTCGGCCTGAAAACCGTGCCGCTCTCCGCCAGATGCCTTCGCTGCCTTCGCCGCCATGGCGCCCCTCCTTCGCTGCCTGGGTGGTTATGTGGTCTTCGCCCGCGCCGCTTCAAGCGGCGTCAACCGGCGCGGGCGGCGGGCGCATCCAGGCGCCGCTGCAGGCGGTGGGCGGCCACCATGCTGCAGGCGATGGCGGCGCAGAAGCAATAGACGCCGGCCCCGGCAGAAAAGCGCACCACGCCCAGCGAGAACACCATGGCCACCAGCAACGCCACCAGGAAGACATCCATCATCGACCAGCGGCCGAGCCTGACGCTCCAGGCCAGGGCGCGGCGCACCGCCGGGCCGCCGGGCGCGGGCGCCGCCCACACCCAGAAGGAAAGCGCCAGCTTGGCGGCGGGCAGAAGGATGGAAAAAGCGCCGATCACCGCCCCCAGCGCCAGGTCGGCACCGGTCAGCAGCGTCCATACGACACCGCCGATGGAACGGCTGCTTTCGAACACCCACAGCCGCTCTACCGTGAAGGCCGGCAGCGTCAGGCCCAGCGCCAGCAGCAGGGAGGCGGCGGCCAGCAGCAGCAAGGTGGCGGCGTCGCGGTGGCGGGTCATCGCGCCAGACTGGCGAAGGATGCGGCCCCTGGCAACGCCGCCGCGCGCCGCCGAGGCGGGGCCGCCGGACATGGGCCGCGCTTGCATTCGCCGCCCTTCGCCGCGATCCTGATACCCGCCGGGCGCGGTGGCCGCCCTTGTCGGGGAGGTTCGCGGGAGAAGGCGATGCTGGGGCGGGTGAAAGAGCTGCTGGGCCTGGGCCGCGACGAGGCGCCGGTGGAAGACGCCCGGGAGGAGCTGCGCCTGGCGGCGGCGGCGATCCTGGCCGAGGCGGCGCTGATCGACGGCCATGTCGACCGGCGCGAGAGCGAGCGCCTTACCGACCTTCTGGCCGACCGTTTCGCGCTGGAACGACGGGAAGCGGAGGCGCTGGCCTGCCGCGCCATGGAGGTCGCCGCCAGCGCGGTGGACTGGAACCGCTTTACCCGCGTGCTGAAGGCCTCCTTCGGCCCCGACGAGCGCATCGCCATGATGGAGATGCTGTGGCAGGTGGTGCTGGCCGACGGTGAGCTGCACGCCTATGAGGATTCGCTGATCCGCCGCATCGCCGGCCTGCTCCAGGTCTCCGACCGCGACCGCGCGCTGGCCCGCCACCGGGCCCAGGCACGGCTGGCGGGGTGAGCTTGACCCGGCCGGGCGATCGCCTAGATAGCGGGGGCGAGCTTCCGCCCTGGGCCGGGGGCATCAACGCCTGAGGATACCGCCATGACCTATGTCGTCGTCGAGGCCTGCATCAAATGCAAGCTGACCGATTGCGTGGAAGTGTGCCCGGTGGATTGCTTCTACGAGGGCGAGAACATGCTGGTGATCCATCCCGACGAATGCATCGACTGCGGCGTCTGCGAGCCGGAATGCCCGCTGGACGCCATCCGCCCGGACACCGAAAGCGGTCTGGAAGAGTGGCTGGAGCTGAACCGCCGCTATGCCGAAAGCTGGCCCAACATCGTGCAGCAGAAGGAACACCCGGCCGACAGCGACGCCTGGCGCGACGTGAAGGACAAGAAGCGCTATTTCAGCCCCGAACCCGGCGACGGCTGAGGCCGCCCCGCATCCGTGGGGCAGCGCCGTGGCTGGACGGCGGCGCGGCTGGCGCGCTAGGCTGGCTGCCGGCCGGACAGGGACGATCGGGTGAAGCCGCTTTCTCCGCTGCGCATCTCCGGGCGCGAGGTTCTGCCGCTGGTGGAGGGCGGCAAGGGCATTTCGGTCTCCAACGGCGAGAGCTCGGGCGCCTGGGCGGCCTGTGGCGGCGTTGGCACCTTCTCTGGCGTCAACGCCGATTTCCGCGACGCCGACGGGCGGCTGATCGACCAGGCCTATCGCGGCCGCAGCCGCCGCGAGCGCCACGAAGAGCTGGTGGATTTCGGCATCAAGGGCGGCATCCACCAGGCCCAGGTCGCCCACGAACTCGCCCGTGGCGAGGGCGTCATCCACATGAACGTGCTGTGGGAGATGGGTGGCTGCGAGCGCGTGCTGCACGGCGTGCTGGAAGGCGCCAGAGGGCTGGTCCACGGCGTCACCTGCGGGGCCGGAATGCCCTATCGCATGGCGCAGATCTGCTCTGAATACGGCGTCTATTACTACCCCATCGTGAGTTCGGCGCGCGCCTTTCACATCCTGTGGAAACGGGCCTATCACCGCTTTCCCGACCTGCTGGGCGGCGTCGTCTATGAGGATCCGTGGCGGGCCGGCGGCCATAACGGCCTTTCCAATGTGGAAGACCCGCAGACACCCGAAGACCCCTATCCGCGCGTGGTGGCGCTGCGGCGCGTCATGGCGCAATGCGGCCTCCGGCAAACGCCGATCTTCATGGCGGGCGGCGTCTGGCGGCTGGACGAATGGGAGGGCTGGCTGGACAACCCGGAGCTGGGCCCGCTGGCCTTTCAGTTCGGCACCCGCCCGCTGCTGACCCGCGAAAGCCCGATCTCGGAAAGCTGGAAAAAGCGCCTGCCGACCCTGCGGGAGGGCGAGATCTACCTCAATCGCTTCAGCCCCACCGGCTTCTATTCCTCGGCGGTGGAGAACAGCTTTCTGCTGGAGTTGAAGGACCGCAACGCCCGCCAGGTGGCCTATTCCACCAGGCCGGTGGGCGATCATGTCGTCGCCTTCGCCTTCGGTCCGCGCGGCCGTGCCGTCTATCTCACCGAACCCGACATGGACAAGGCCAGGGGCTGGATCGCCGCCGGCTTTACCGAGCAGCTGAAGACCCCCGATTCCACCCTGGTGTTCGTGACGCCGGAGAAATCGCGCCAGATCCGCACCGACCAGATCGAATGCATGGGCTGCCTTTCCCAATGCCGCTTTTCCAACTGGAAATGCGACGAAAGCGGCACCACCGGACGCAAGCCGGACCCGCGCAGCTATTGCATCCAGAAGACATTGCAGACCATCAGCCATTCCGACGACATCGAAACCCAGCTGATGTTCGCCGGCCACAACGCCTATCGCTTTGCATCCGATCCCTGGTATGCCGACGGCTTCGTGCCCACCGTCGCCCAGCTGATGGCACGCTTGCAGACCGGCCGCTAGCACCGTGGCAGACGGGCCGGCGGGAGGCAGACGCCATGCAGCGTGAGCGGCCATGGACGCCCGCCGAGGCGCTGCGGCTGACGGCGCTGGGCCTGCTGGCCTGCCGCGCGCCGATGCGTTATGCGACGCTGGCGAACGAGGTGCGGCTGTTCACCGCCAGCTATGGCAGTTCGCCCACCGACGCCATGTCGTCGTCGATCGAGCTGCTGCGCTTCGAGGGCCTGGTGGAGATCGCTGCCCCACCCGGCAACCCCGCCGATCCCGGCGCTGCCACCCTGGCGCTTTCCGCCGCCGGACGGGGCGAGCTCGAACGGCTGCTGCGGGCGCCGGTCAAGGCGGCCGGGGCCTGGGCGCGGCTGTCGATGGCGCTGAAAATGCGCTTTCTTCACCTGCTGCGAGACGACGACCGGGCGCTGCAATGCGAGCTGCTGGCCGAGGCCTTCGAGGGCGAGCTCGCCCGTCTGCTGGCGCTGCGGGCGCGGCTGGCCGGGGAGCATCCCCATTTCCTCTCCTGGCTCGACCGCGACATCGACCGGGCGCGGGCCGATCTGGCCTGGTTTCAGGAACGCGGCGCCAGCCGTGGATCCACCAGCCTGGCATAGAGCAGGCTGACCGTGGCCGCCAGGCCGCAGATCATGACGATGATGACGATCATGCCTACGAAGCCGGCGACGAGATCGACCAGAACTTCGACGGTGCCGAAATCCCGCTGCTGCAGCCTGGAGAACAGGGCTATCAGCGCGAATTCCGTCGCCACCAGCGGCAGGCACGCCAGCACCAGCGTGGCGGTGGCGCGCAGCGACTGGCCCCGTGTCGCCCGCCAACTGGCGGCGAGGTCCAGGCCGCGACCCAGCGCGATGGCCGGCAGAATCAGCATGCTGCGGGCGACCGCCACCAGCGCCGCCGCCAGCCCTGCCAGATAGATCGGCACCAGCAAGGGGCCGCCGCCCAGGGGCGCCGCCGCCACCACCGACAGCAAGGTTGCGCCGGTGAAGAAGCACAAGGCGAAAAACACCGCCGTCGCACCATAGAGCAGCTCGCGCCGCCCGCACCGCAGATACACGCGCCGGCTGCCCGGCCCCTCGCCCAGCAGCACGGCCCGGTGCCAGGCCACCGCTACCATGGCGTGGACCAGCACCGCGCAGCCCGCCAGCAGCGCCAGCCCGGCGACGCCGCCGGCCGCCACGGTGGCTGCGCCCGTGCCCTCTGGCGTGGCGCCGCTGGCCAGCAGCCGGGCCAGCAGCGCCAGGGCGAGCACGGCGAACCAGGAAAGCTGCAAGACGGTGTCGAAGCCGCGCAAGGCCAGGCGGTAGCCTTCCACGGCCAGCGCCAGGGGTTGGATGCGGAGGGCGGAGGGGATCGTCATCGCGCCCCAGCCCTACCACATCGGCAGGGCCGCTGGCGACCTTTACGGGCGTTACGGGCGCGGTGCCGTTGTGCCGGCCACACACCAAATGTGCCACCCAGGTGGCAGCGCAACGCAGCATGTGCTTGCCGGCGGGCCTTGTTCCCGTTACAGTCCGCGTCGCCATGGACGATCTTTTCGAAGGCGGCGGCACGAGCGAAAGCTACAGCGCCCGCGACATTGAGGTGCTGGAGGGTCTGGAACCGGTGCGCCGCCGCCCGGCCATGTATGTCGGCGACACCGGCGAAGGCGGCATCCACCACCTGTTTGCCGAAATCCTGGACAACGCCATGGACGAGGCGGTGGCGGGCCATGCCGGGCGCATCGATATCCACCTGGCCCGGGACGGCAGCTGCACGGTGGCCGATAACGGGCGCGGCATCCCCACCGATCCGCACCCGAAAAACCCCAGGCTTTCGGCCCTGGAGGTGATCCTTACCACCTTGCATGCCGGCGGCAAGTTCTCCGGCAAGGCCTATGCCACCTCCGGCGGCCTGCACGGGGTGGGGCTTAGCGTTGTCAACGCGCTCTCCGAAAGCCTGACCGTGGAGGTCGCCCGCGCCCGCCGCCTGTGGCGCCAGGCCTTCGCGCGCGGCCAGCCGGCAACGCCGCTGCAGGATGGCGGTCGGGTGGCGAACCGGCGCGGCACCAGCATCGTCTTTCGCCCCGATGCGGCCATCTTCGGTGATGCCGCCCTGCGTCCCGCCCACCTTTTTCGCATGGCCCGGGCCAAGGCCTGGCTGCACAGCGGGGTTGAAATCCGCTGGTCCTGCGCTGCCGCCCTGGCGGCGGGCGACGACACCCCGGCCGAGGCCGTGCTGCGCTTTCCCGGTGGCCTGGGCGATGCCCTGGCGGAAATCCTGGGCGGGCGGCCCTGCGCCACGCCACGCCCCTTCCTGGGCAGCGCGCCGCTGGCGAGCGATGCCGGGCGGGTGGAATGGGCGGTGGCCTGGCCGCTGGACGGCGAAGGCGCGGCCACCAGCTATTGCAACACCGTGCCCACGCCCGCCGGCGGCACCCATGAGAACGGTTTTCGCCAGGCGCTGACCCGGGCCATGCGCGATTTCGCCGCCCGCGCCGGGGCCAAGAAGGCCGACCGGCTGCAGGCCGACGATGTGGCGGGCGGGGCGGCGATGCTGCTTTCCGTCTTCCTGCGCGAGCCGCAATTCCAGGGCCAGACCAAGGAAAAGCTGGTGGGCGCCGATGCCGCCCGGTTGGTGGAACAGGCGGTGCGCGACCATGCCGATCACTTCCTGGCCGGCGATGCCGAAGGCGCCGGCGAACTGCTGCGGCTGGCCACCTGGCGGCTGGAGGAACGCCGCCGCCGCAAGGCCGAAAAGGAGGTTCGCCGCAAGGCGCCCGCGCGCCGTTTGCGCCTGCCGGGCAAGCTGGCCGATTGCACACATTCCGGCGCCGAAGATACCGAGCTGTTCCTGGTGGAAGGCGATTCGGCCGGCGGTTCCGCCAAACAGGCGCGCAACCGCGAAACCCAGGCGGTGCTGCCCCTGCGCGGCAAAATCCTCAATGTCGCCAGCGCGTCGGACGACAAGAAACGCGCCAATCAGGAACTGCAGGATCTGCTGCAGGCCCTGGGCTGTGCCGCCGGGGAGGGCTATGCCGAAGACGACCTGCGCTACGACAAGGTGATCGTCATGACCGATGCCGATGTCGATGGCGCCCATATCGCCTCGTTGCTGATGACCTATTTCTATCGCGAGCTGCCGCAGCTGGTGCTGGGCGGCCATCTGTTCCTGGCCGTGCCACCGCTCTACCGCATCGCGGCCGGGGCCAAGGGCATCGCCTATGCCCGCGACGACCGCCACAAACAGGCGCTGCTGACCGGGCGCTTTGCCGGTGCCAAGGTGGAGATCAGCCGCTTCAAGGGGCTGGGCGAGATGCCGGTGGCGCAGCTGAAGGCCACCACCATGGACCCGAAAAGCCGCACCCTGCTGAAGGTGGAGATCGCCGATGACGATAAGGCGCGCACCCTGGCGCGGGTGGAAAGCCTGATGGGAAGGCGGCCGGAGCTACGCTTCCGCTTCATCCGCGAACACGCCGGCGAGGCCCGCGACCTGGACCTTTAGGCCACCGCAAGGGTATCGTCCATCGTGGCAGAGCGCGGGGAGGGGCCGATGGCGGAACCGGCACGAAGCATTGCGGTGGTCGGCGGCGGCGTGGTGGGCACCGCTGTCGCCTGGAGGTTGGCGCAGCGCGGCGCGGGGCGGGTGACGCTGTTCGAGCGCGAACGCCTGGGCGCCGGCACCAGTTGGCATTCGGCCGGCAACATGACCTGGATTCCCGGCCAAAGTGACCGTCTGGCGATATTGGACGCCCTGGCCGAGGTGGCGGAAGAAGCCGGGCGCGAGACCGGCTGGCGGCAAACCGGGCGCCTGTTCCTGGCCCGGCGCCCGTCCACCATGGAACGCTTCCGCGCCATGGCGGAAGATGCCTGCCGGCATGGCGTGGCCAACGCGTTACTGGATGCCGGCCAGGCGGCCGGGCGCCATCCGCTGCTGGCCCCGGACCACCTCGCCGGGGCGTGGTTCAACAGCTATTCGGGGCGCGTGAATCCGGCCGACCTCACGGCCGCCTATGGTGCGGCGGCGCGCCGGCGCGGCGCCACCATCGCCGAGGGTGTGGCCGTTCACGCCGTGGCGGTGGATGGCGGGCGTGTCGCCGGCATCGTCACCGGCGATGGCGAAGCAGCCTTCGATGTCGTCGTGGTGTGTTGTGGCCTGTGGTCGCGGCGTCTGCTGGCGCCGTTGGGCCTTGCCCTGCCGCAATGGGGCTGCCAGCACTTCTATATCATCGCCCGCCCGCCGCAGCCGCTGGAGCGGACCTGCCCCTCCTTCGTCTCACCCGACGACCTGATCTATGGGCGCGAGGAGGTGGGCGACCTGCTGCTGGGCTGCTTCGATGAAGACGCGCTGCCGCTGGCGGGAGACGGCGCGCCCAGCGACGATTTCGCCTTCTCGCTGCTGCCCGAAAACTGGGACAAATTCGCGCCCTATGCCGAACGCGCGGCCGAACACTTCCCCGTCCTGGCCAGCGCGCCCATCCGCCGCTTCGTCAACGGACCCGAAGCCTTCACCCCCGATGGCGAGGCGCTGGTGGGCCCCTTCGGCGGTATCGACGGCTTGTTCGTGGCCAGCGCCATGAACTCTGGCGGCGTCACCGATTCCGCCCGCGCCGGCGAGGCCATCGCCGACGCCGTGATGGAAACGCCCAACCCCAGCTTCGACTTCGCCTCCTGGCGGCCCGACCGCTTCGGCGAGGTGGCGCGGGACGAAGACCGGCTGCGTCAGGGCGCCAGTATGGCGGTCAGCGCCCATTACCGCGCCATGTTCGGTGAGCCAGAGGGCGGGGTGTGAGACCTCGGCTGCGCGGGTGTCTATGGCCGCAGATGGGCGCGCCCGTTCAGTCGTACTCGATGCGAAGGTCGTCCTTGCTGTGGCCGAGGAGCATCAGCAGAACCGTCCAACGCTTCTTCAAGGCTTCAGAAGATCCGTGAGTTTTGATCTGGTAACGGGAGTTTCCGATTCTATGAGGGCCCCTCATCTCCACGTTGTCGTATTCCACATAGCTTCGCTGGCCTCTCGGTTTCCCCACGATGTTTCCAAATCTGCGGTCTCCATGGCGTTCGTAGAGACGTTCGGCGACGCCGATCCAGATATCTTTCCACGACCTTACGGCACGGCGCTGCCCGAAGAGCACATAGGCGACCGGCTTTTTCGACGGTGCCGGCGATCTCGACGGCTTAGGCGCGCTCGGCGGTGGAGCGGGCGCCGGCGCAGGTTTGTTGGAGATCGGCGATACTGGGCCATACCCCTTGCTGAGAAAGCGGACGATCCTGTCTTTGTCGGGGCTAAGTCCCGTCGTGCGCCGCACGCGCCCTTCGACGAGATCGATCAACTCTTGCGGCGGCTCTCGCAACATGTCGCTCCATACCTGCGGCAGTTCCTTGTCAAGGAGCTTTGCGTTCTTCAAGGCGTCAAGAGCTTTCTCCGCATTTCGTTCGGCTCTACCCAAAAGCAGTTCGTCGTAGGCGAGGTAGGCCTCGAAAGCGGCAATCAGCCGGTCGGGGGAGTCTTCCCGGATGTCCAGCACAGCGAAGCGGCGCTCTGCCGGGAGTCCTTTCTTGAGCGGCAGATACAGCCACCACAGAAAGCCGGTGGTCAGAACGCAGATGTCGACGCCGGTGTGGAAGGCATAGCCCACCACCTGCGCGACATGACTCTCGAGCCTGGCGCCCGGCGCTTTGGCTTCGATCACCGCCAGGGCGTTTCTGGATGGGCCGAGCAGCGCAAAATCCACCCGCCCACCGTCCTTGCCCACCGAATATTCCGGTGCCACCTTCGAGGGGTCGTGATAGTCCCATCCAAGCGCGCCAAGGATGGGAAGGATCACCGAAAGCTTCGCCGCTTCCTCGTTCTCCGGTTCCGGCAACCCCCGAATCCGTTCGATCTCGCCCCTCAACGCCATGCTTCCTCTCCCTGCCGGGCAGGCCAGCGGTCATTCACGCAGCCTCGCCCCTGCCGCAAGCCTAGCATGAGCGCCGGGGCCGGCAAACGCGGCCTTGCGGGGCTGCCATGAACCTGAAGCCGCAAAGCGTTTTCTCCTCCGAGCGCGATATGGCGCAGCCGCCCTTGGCACTCCCCGCCGGTTTCAGCTTCAACGCCCGGCTGAAGATGGAGGGCCTCGCCTTTCTCGCCGCCCTGCCCGCCGCCAGCGTGCCCGCCGCCTTTCTCGATCCGCAATATCGCGGCGTGCTGGACCGCCTGGCCTATGGCAACGAGGGCAAAGGGCGCGGCACGGCACGGGCCGGCCTGGCGCAGATGACGGCGGAGATCCCCCGCTTCGTCGCCGCCATCGAGCGCATCCTGCTGCCCAGCGGTCATCTCTTCCTGTGGCTCGACAAGTTCCATCTGTGCAGCGATTTCCGCAACTGGTTCGCCGCCACTTCGCTGGCCGCGGTGGATTTGGTCACCTGGGACAAAGGCCGCATGGGCATGGGCTATCGCACCCGGCGGCAAAGCGAATATGTGGTGGTGCTGCAAAAGGCACCGTGCCGGGCGAAGGGCGTGTGGCAGGCCCACGATATCCCCGATGTCTGGCCGGAAACGGTGGCCAGAGGCAAGGGCAGCGTGCATCCCAAGCCGGTCGGCTTGCAGGCGCGGTTGATCGCGGCCGTCACCCATCCGGGCGATGTGGTGGTCGATCCGGCGGCGGGTTCGTTCTCGGTCCTAGCAGCGTGCCGCAAGGCGGGCCGCACCTTCCTGGGCTGCGACATCGCCGGCTGACGCTGCCCTAGGCGCGAATGGTGGCCCGGCGCATCACACGGCGGAAACCCTGGCCGGCGAACATGGCGCCCAGATCGTCTTCCAGCGCCTGGTGCATCAGGCAGCGATTGTCCCAGACCACAACCGTACCGGGCTGCCAGCGGAAACGGCAGGCGAAGGCATCCCGGGTGGCGTGGGCGGCAAGATGGTCCAGGATCATGCGGCTTTCGCCCTCGGTCATGCCCTCGATGCGCCGGCAATAGGAGGGGCTGATGAACAGCGATGTGCGCCCGGTGGCTGGATGGGCGCGGCTGAAAGGATGCGCCGCCACCTGCCGCACCGCGCCTTCCCTCTTGCGCACGCTCATGCCGCGATAGCCTTCGGAGTGCCAGGAGGGATCGGCGGAATCGTGCAATCCTTTCAGCCCGGAAAGCGCCGTCTTCATGCCTTCTGAAAGGCTCTCCCAGGCCAGATACATGTTGGCGAACAGGGTATCGCCCCCCACCGGCGGCACCTCTACCGCATAGAGCACGGCGCCTAGTGGCGGCTGTTCGCGAAAGGTCATGTCGGCGTGCCAGTCATGGCCGAAATTGCGCACCTCGTCGGGCAGCTTCACGATCTCGATCAGTTCGGGGAAACCGTCCATGCCGTGAACGAAGGGATAGGGTTCCAGCTCGCCGAAACGCCTGGCGAAGGCGAGTTGTTCACCGGGTGCCAGTTGCTGGTCGCGAAAGAAGATGGCCAGATAGCGATGAAAAGCGGAGAGGATTTCGGCCCAGACATCGTCGGCCAGCGGACGGGAGAGATCGACGCCGGAGATTTCGGCGCCCACGGCGGTGGAATAAGGGCGGATGTCCAGCACGGCCCACCTCAACGGCGCCAGCCGGACCGGCGCCGAGGGCGACGGAAGGGACGCAAGGCAGCCAGCACCACCGCGCCCAGCAGCAGCGGCAGCAGCCAGGCCGGCCAGCCCAGCAGCGGCAGCACGATATCCAGCCACAGACCGGGATCGATCCGCTTTTCCACCAGCGCGCCGAAGCCGACCAGGCTGTTGGGGTGAAGCACGCCCCACAACTCGCCGATCGAAAGCAACGGATCGTCCGCCGCCATCGCCACCGCGGCACCCAGCAGCGCCGCGCCCAGAAGGATCGATGCGATGCGCATGGCGTTTGCCTATAGCACGACGGCCGCCGCTGGGTAAGGGCGCCGTCCGTCGCCCCGTCGGCGGCCTCAGGCGGTAAAGGCCTGGATGCCGGTTTGGGCGCGGCCCAGGATCAGGGCGTGGACATCGTGGGTGCCCTCGTAGGTGTTGACCGCTTCCAGGTTCAGCATGTGGCGGATGACGCCGTATTCGTCGCTGACGCCGTTGCCGCCCAGCATGTCGCGGGCGGTACGCGCGATCTCCAGCGCCTTGCCGGCCGAGTTGCGCTTGACGATGGAGACGGCCTCCGGCGCGGCCCGGCCTTCGTCTTTCAGCCGCCCCACGCGCAGGCAGGCCTGCAAGCCGATAGCGATTTCGGTCTGCATATCGGCCAGCTTTTTCTGAATCAGCTGGTTGGCCGCCAGCGGGCGTCCGAATTGCTTCCTCTCCAGCACATAATCGCGCGCCCGGTGCCAGCAGAAAGAGGCCGCGCCCAACGCGCCCCAGGCGATGCCGTAGCGCGCCTCGTTGAGGCAGCCGAAGGGGCCTTTCAGCCCGCGAATGTCGGCGAAGGCGTTCTCTTCGGGGCAGAACACATCCGCCATGACGATCTCGCCGGTGGGGCCGGCACGCAGGCTGAATTTGCCCTCGATGGCGGGTGTGGCAAGGCCCTCCATGGCGCGCTCCAGCACAAAGCCGCGGATCTCCCCCCGGTCGTCCTTCGCCCACACCACGAAGACATCGGCGATGGGCGCGTTGGAAATCCAGCTTTTGGTGCCGTTCAGCACAAAGCCGCCGGCAGCCTTGCGCGCCCGCGTCGCCATGGCCCCGGGGTCGGAGCCATGGTCGGGTTCGGTCAGGCCGAAGGCGCCCACCCATTCGCCCTTGGCCAGCCTGGGCAGAAAGCGTTGGCGCTGTTCCTCGCTGCCATAGGCGTGGATGGCGTGCATCACCAGGCTGGATTGCACCGATGCGGCCGAGCGATAGGCGCTGTCGACATATTCGACCTCGTGGGCAATCAGGCCATAAACGACATGGCTGGTGCCGGCGCAGCCATAGCCGGCGATGGTGGTGCCCAGCAGGCCCATGGCGCCCATCGCCGCCACCGGTTCGCGCCCGCCGGCCTCGTTGCGGAAATCCTCCTGCACGCGCGCGGCCAGCGCCTCGCGGCAAAAGCGGCGAGCAGCGTCGCGGACCATGCGTTCGTCCTCGCTCAGCATCTCGTCCAGCAGAAACGGGTCGTCCCAGCGAAAGGCGGGGCGCGGTGCGCCCTGGCGGGGGGAGGCGGCGGGCGCAGGCTGGGCCATGGCTCTCTCCGATGGCTGAGGTGAATGGGGGACGATAGCGCAGCGGGCCGCAGGCCGGAAGGCAGGTGGCCGGTTCGGGGCGGGGGAAAGCGTCCGCCTGTCGCCACCTCCCCGTCAGGCACCCTTGCCGCCTGCCGCCACTCGTTCCGTCTTCACGGCACCGGGCGCGGAATCCTCTGGAGAGAGACGGCCCCCGTTCCGCCGTCATAGCGCATGACGAAATGCCGGAGAGAGGTTCTGCCGATAAGGGCGAGATGTATGTTGACTGCGCCTTTTCCGTGAGCTCCGGCATTCACCAGAGCGGGCCAGGGATTCGGGGGAAGACCGGTCGATACAAGATAGAGGCTGGCAATGTCGGCGGCGAGTGGGGGCCTCAACGCTGCGTCATCGGCAGCGCCAGAGCATCGACGGCCACGGTGCCTTCGGGGCCGGCGATCAGCGGGTTGACGTCGAACTCGGCGATCAGGTCGCCCAGGGTTGCGGCGATCAGGGCGAAGCGGGCCAGCGTCCAGGCCAGGGCCTCGATGTCGGCCGCCGGGCGTCCGCGCACGCCCGCCAGCAGCTTGCGGCAGGCCAGGGCGTCGATGGCCCGCCTGGCGCCGTTCACGCCTACGGGCGGCAGCAGCAGGCGCCGGTCGGCCAGGGTTTCGATCAGCACGCCGCCCGCCGCCACCAGCACCAGCGGCCCGAACTGGGCGTCGTGGACCAGGCCGGCGGCCAGCTCCACCCCCGCCGGCGCCATGGCCGCCACCAGCACGCGCCGCCCCAGGCGCCGCGCCATGTCGTCATAGGCGGCGGCAAAGCTCTCGGGGCCGTCCAGGGCCAGGCGAACGCCGCCAACATCGCTTTTGTGCAGGATGCCGGCCTCGGCGGTCTTCAGCGCCACGGGAAAGCCGATGGCACGGGCCGCCGCCAGCGCCTCGCCGCCCCCGCTGGCCAGGCGCCGGGCCGGGGTGGCGATGGCGAAATCCGCCAGCAGCCCCAGGGCCGCATCTTCGTCCAGCGTCTCCCCGCCCTCCAGCCGGGCGCGCCAGCGGCGGACGGTCTCGCCGCAGGGTGGCGGCGGCATATCGTCCGGCCCGTCCTTTCTGCGCTCGCGCCTGGCGCTGGCCAGCTTCAGGGCGGCAAGGAAGGTCTGGGTGCCTTCGAACACCGGCACCGGGCTTGCCGCCGCCTGCGCGGTCTGGTCGCTCTGCATGGCCCGGCTCCAATGCTGGCACAGATAGATCGGCTTGGCCGTCGCCCGGTCCACCTCTTCGGCGATGTCGATCAGGCCCTTCCCTACCCGGTCGGGAAAACCGATATCGCTGAACAGAACCACCGCAGACGATGCGGGATCGTCCGCCAGCGCCGTCATGCAGCCGGTATAAACCCTTTCCCAATCGCGCCCGCTGCCCCACACATCGGTGGGGTTCACCGGCTCCAGCCCGTATTCCAGCAGGCCGGCCAGGCGGGCTTCGGTTTCGGGGCCGATCTCGGCCAGCGGCACGCCCATCTTCCAGGCCAGGTCGATCAGCATGCCGCGCGCGCCGCCCGAATCCATAATGCCGGCCAGCGCGCCCGGCCCCGGCTGTTTGTCGTGGACCAGCAGGCGGCTGGTGGCGGCCAGCTCGTCCCAGGTTTCCACCCGCAGCACGCCGTAATGGTCGAACAGCGCCTCATAGGCGCCATCGTCGCCCGCCAGCGCGCCGGAATGGCTTTTCGCCAGGGCCGCGCTTTTCGCCGTCGCTCCCACCTTGATGGCCACCACGGGCACGCCTCGTGTGGCCGCCTTGTCCAGCACGGCGCGAAAGGCCTGCGGGTCGCGCACCGTTTCCAGAAACAGGGCGATCGCGCGGGTCGATGCCATCTCCAGCGCGTAATCCATGTAATCGGCCGCCGTCACGGTCAGCTCCTGGCCGGCGGAAACGCACAGATTGTGCCGGTGGCGCGGGTCGATGAACTGCAAGGTCAGGAAACAGGTGCCCGAATGGCTGATCAGCGCGATATGGCCGGGTTCGAACCAGCCATGGTTCGGCATCGCCATCCAGGTCGCCCTCGTGGCGGATTCATAGTTGACAAAGCCCATGCAATTGGCCCCGCACACCGCCATGCCGGCCTCCCGCGCGATGGCCCGCAGCCGCTCCATCAGCTTCGGCGTGCCGGTATCGCCCTCCAGATAGGCGCTGCCGAACATGGTGGCGGCGGCCACGCCGGCCTTGGCCGCTTCGGTCAGCGCCCGTTCGATCCCGGCATTGGCAACGGAAAGCACCGCATGTTCCACGCCGCCCGGAATATCGGCCAGCGAGGGATAACAAACGCGGCCTTCGATCTCCTCATAGCCGGGGTTCACCGGGTAAACCGGGCCGGCAAAGCCCGGATGGGCCAGGTTGCGCAAGGTCGCCAGCCCGAACGAGCCCTCCCTGGCAGAGGCGCCCACCAGGGCGATGGATGTAGGCGCCAGCAGCGGGCGCAGGCGGTGTTCGCTCATGGCCGGAAAGGCTAATGCGGATCGCCGGCGCAGGAAACAGGACCAGGGAAACCGCGCCTCGTTCGCCGCCGAAGACCGGCGCGCCCTATGTCGGGGTGCTGGTGGCGGCGGATCTCATCGACGATGGCGTCGCGGTGCCAGTCGTGCAGGGCCAGGAACGGGCGGGCGGGGATGTTGCGCTCGTCCGCCCCGAATTGATGGGTGGCGGCGTAGATCAGGCCGCTGCCGACGGTGGCGGAGGTCTCGTCCACCTGGGAGAGGATGGAGCGGATCAGGGCGCCGGAGCGCTGGAGCTTCGGGTGTTCGCCGCCATAGCCCTTGCGCTGGCGCTGGCGCACCGTGGCCGGCTTCAGCGGCGGCCAGATGGTGTCGTCGCTGGCCTCCAGTTCGAAGGATTCCTCGACGCTGCTGGCGAGGTGGGCGGCGATGGCGGGCATCACCGGCGCCATCGCCTCGCCCGCCTCCAGCAGCCGCCGCAGCGCCTCCTGCAGCGCGGCGTCGTCCACGCGGATGTCGATGCGGGCGGTCATGCTACCCCCCTATTGACGGCGGGCGCGGGGTGTGGGACAACACGCGCCAGGTGCCGCCGAGGTGCGGAAAAGCACACCTTCGGGTGTGTCGGTGGGAGAACGCACACGGCCTGTTCCGTGATAGTCCGCGCACCGGCTCGATGCAGGCTCTGGGCCAATATCGGCGGCACCTAACCCTCCTCCGGCGGATAGAGCAGCCAGCCCCGGCGCTGACGATCGATGACGTCCGCCGGATAGAAGGTCCAGGTCAGCCTGCCGTGCTTGGGGTCCTCGCGGACGACGGCGACAGTCTTGTGGCCATCGTCGAAGGCGGCGATGAACACTCGGTCGTAGTGGATGCGATCGCGGACCTTCGACGCCCGCACCCAGACCTCGGCAGGCTCGGTCAGAGTCGGCAGGATGAAGTTCGCAAACTCCTCCCTGTTCTTTCCCTCGGCCACATGCGCGATGAAGCGCCAGCGTCCAGATAGCGCGCCTCGTCGCTCCTCGCCGCCCATGGACGGTGGGCGGCAGGCTGACCCGCCGCGCCCAGGCCGGCAAGCCCGCCCCGGCGCCGCGGCTTGCCGCCATCCGCCCGCGCCCTATGCTGGCCCGGCGCGACACCGTGAGCCCCGCCTTGAGCACGCCCCGCCTGCCCTCCGTGGAACGCCTGCTGCGGGCGCCCGAGCTGGCCCCGGCCCGCGCCGCCTTCGGCCACGGCCTCACGGTGGCGGCCGTGCGCGCGGCGCTGGCGCGGCGCCGCGATGCCTTGCGGGCGGGCGGGCAGGCCGACGCCTCGCCGGCGCCGCTGGCGGCAGAGGTGGAGGCGTTCTGCCGCGCCCGCATCGCCACCGGCCCGCGCCCGGTCTTCAATCTCACCGGCACGGTGCTGCACACCAATCTGGGCCGCGCGCCGCTGGCGCCGGAGGCGGTGGCGGCCATGGTGGCGGCGGCTGGCGCCTGCGACCTGGAGTTCGACCTGGAGCGCGGCCGGCGCGGTCAGCGCGACGCCGCCATCGCCGCCAGGCTGCGCCGCCTGGCCGGGGCCGAAGACGCGCTGGTGGTGAACAACGCCGCCGCCGCGCTGCTGCTGCTGCTGAACACCCTGGCAAGGCGGCGCGAAGTGCCGGTCTCGCGTGGCGAGCTGATCGAGATCGGCGGCGCCTTCCGCCTGCCGGAGATCATGGCCCGGGCCGGCTGCCGCCTGGTCGAGGTGGGCACCACCAACCGCACCCACAGCGCCGATTTCGAGGCCGCCATCTCGTCCCGCACCGGCCTGCTGCTGAAGGTCCATTGCAGCAACTACGCCATCGCCGGCTTCACCGCCGCCGTCGCCACGCCCGAAATGGCGCGCCTGGCCGCCCGTCACGGCCTGCCCCTGGCCGTCGATCTGGGCAGCGGCGCGCTGGTCGATCTGGCCCGCCACGGCTTGCCGGCAGAGCCCACCGTGGCCTCCGTGCTGGCGGCGGGCGCCGGCCTGGCGGTCTTCAGCGGCGACAAGCTGCTGGGCGGTCCCCAGGCCGGGCTGGTGGTGGGCCGGGCGCATCTGGTGGGCCGGCTGGCCCGCAACCCCATGCGGCGGGCGCTGCGGGCCGACAAGCTGACCCTGGCCGCCCTGGACGCGACTCTGGCCCTTTACGAAGACGAAGACCGCCTGGCCGAACGCCTGCCCGCGCTGCGCCTGCTGACCCGCCCGGCAGACGAGATCGCCGCCCAGGCCCGGCGCCTCGCCGCCCCGGTGCAGGCGGCCCTGGGCGCCGGTTTCGCGGTCACCGTCCGCGCCATGACAAGCCAGATCGGCAGCGGCGCCCTGCCCACCGGCACGCTGCCCGGGGCCGGCCTGGCGATCCGCCCGGCGCAGCCGGGGCGCGGGGCCGATCTGCGCCTGCGGCGCCTGGCGGCGGCCCTGCGCGCCCTGCCGCGCCCGGTGATCGGCGCCATCGGCGCTGGCACGCTGCGCCTGGACCTGCGCTGCCTGGACGACGAAGCCCGCTTCCTGGCCCAGCTTCCCCGCCTGCGCGCCCGAACCCGGCCGTGATCTGCGCCACCGCCGGCCATGTCGATCACGGCAAAACGGCGCTGATCCGCGCGCTGACCGGCACCGACACCGACCGCCTGCCGGAAGAAAAGGCGCGCGGCCTCAGCGTCGATCTGGGCTTCGCCTATCTGCCGCGCCCGAACGGTGGCGCCATCGGCTTCGTCGATGTGCCGGGCCACGAACGCTTTCTGCGCAACATGGTGGCGGGCATCCCGGGCATCGATCTGGCGCTGCTGGCCATAGCGGGCGACGACGGCATCATGCCGCAAACCCGCGAACATGTGGCGGTGCTGGCGCTGCTGGGGGTGGGGCGCGCGCTGCCGGTCGTCACCAGGGCCGATCTGGCCGGCCCCGCCCGCAGCGCGCGGGTGGCGGCGGCCGCCTGCGATCTGCTGGCCCGCCACGGGCTGCAGGCCGCGGCGGCGGCGATCACGGCCGCACCGCAAGGGCGCGGCATCCCGGCCCTGCGCCGCGCGCTGCTGGCCGAAGCCGACCGGCTGACCCCGCCCGACGGCGACGAAGGCGGCTTCCGCCTGGCGGTGGATCGCGCCTTCACGGTGGCCGGGGCCGGCGTCGTCGTCACCGGCACGGTCCATGCCGGGCGGGTGACGGTGGGCGAGCGGCTGGCGCTGCTGCCGGATGGGCACCGGGCGCGGCTGCGCGGCCTGCACGCCCAGGGCCGGCCCGCCACGGAGGCCCGGCGCGGCCAGCGAGCGGCGCTGAACCTGGCCGGCATCGGGCGCGGCCAGGTGCGGCGGGGCGATTGGGCGGTCACGCCCGGCATCCTGGCCCCTGCGCGGCGCCTGGATGTGGCGCTGGCCGCGCCGGCCACCGGGCGCGATCCGTGGGCGCCGAAGCACGGGCAAAAGGTGCATGTTCATCACGGTGCCGCGCACACCGTCGCCAGGGTGGCGCTGCTGGATGCGGCGGCGCCGGGCGCGGGCGGCCTGGCCCAGCTGATCCTGGATGCGCCCCTGGTCGCCGCCTATGGCGACCGCCTGCTGCTGCGCGATCCGTCGGCCCGCCAGCGCCTGGCCGGGGCGCGGGCGATCGATCCGGCCCCGCCGGCGCGTGGGCGGGCGCGGGCGGCCAGGCTGCGGCGGCTGCGGGCGATGGATGCGCCCGGGGCCGAAAAGGCCGCCCTGCGTCTGCTGCAGGCCGCGCCCGAAGGCATCGATCTCGCCGCCTTCGCCGCCGCGCGCAACCTGCCCGCCGCCCGCCTGGAGGCCGCCCTGGCCGGCCATGCGGTGGCCTTCGCCGCCGCCGCCGGGCGCCGCCATCTGCTGCGCCGCCACTGGGACGCGCTCGCCAGCCGGGTGCTGGCGGCGCTGGCGGGCGACCATCGCGCCCGCCCCGACCGGCTGGGGCCGGCTGCGGGCGAGCTGCGGCTGGCGCTGGAGGAGCGCCCGCCGCCGGCCCTGCTGGCCGCCGTGCTGGCCGCCCTGGAACGCCAGGGCCGGCTTGCGCGCCGCGCCGCCGCCATCCACCTGCCCGGCCATCGCGTGCGGCTGGGTGGCGACGATGCGGCGCTGTGGGCGCGGGTGGAGGCGGCGCTGGAGGTGGAGGCGGGTTCGCCGCCGGCCCTGCATCCGCTTGCCGCCCGGCTGGGCATGGAGGCGGGCGCGCTGGAGCGGTTTCTGGCCCGCATGGCGGGCTGCGGGCTGGCGGTTGCCATCGCCCGCCACCGCTATCTGACGCCGGCCCAGATCGAACGGGCCGGCGCTGCGGCCCGCCGTGCCGCCCGGCGGGCGCCGGATGGCTTCACGGTGGCGGCGTTTCGCGATGCCGCCGGCATCGGGCGCAATTTTGCCGTCGCGCTGCTGGAATATCTCGATGCCGCCGGCGTCACCCGCCGGCGGGGCGAGCTGCGGCAGCTGGCGGCGGGCGGTCCTGCGGATGGGAGCGCGCCGGGGTAAGGCGCCAGCAGGGTTCCAGGGCGGTAAGGGCGCGCCAGGCGGCGCGGGCGCGCTCCTCCTGGTCCTGGCCCCGCGCGAGCCACCAGCCAGCGACCAGGCCGGTGGCCCTGGCCAGGCGGCGGCGCCTGCCGGGCGAGGCGGCCAGCGCCGCCGCGATCTGGCCTTCGGCCTGGGCGGCGTCGTTGGTTTCGCCCAGCGCGTCCTGCAGCCGGGCCAGGGCCGCGGGCCAGGGCCCGGCGCCGCCATAGGCTCCGCCCGCGAATTGCAACCCATAGCGCAGGCGCTTGGCGTCCAGCCGCAGCCGGTGGCGGGCGGGCGGCGTCATGGCCGCGAAATCGCGCCCGCCGGCCAGCAGCTGGCGGTAAAGGGCGTCGAGAACCGGCGCCGCCGCGCCGGCCAGCGGACGGGCCAGCGCCTCGCGCCGGCCTCCCGCCTGCCAGCCGCGCCGTTCCTGCCAGCGGCCCATGGCCAGCACCAGCTCGGTATAGCGCGGCGAGGCCAGCGCCCGCGCCAGGGCGCCATAGGCGGCCTTTGTGCGCCGGCGCAGCCGCCTTTCCAGCAGCGCCAGATCGCCATCGGCCGGCTGCGCCCGGCGCACCGGGGCCAGGATATCGGCCCGCAGCACATCCAGATCGCGCGCCCGGCCGGCGCGGCGGGCCAGCCAAGCCGCCTCGCGCCGCAGGCCCCGCGCCTCTGCCGGCGGCAGCCAGGGGGCGAACAGATCGAAGGCGGCCCGCAGCCGGCGCAGCGCCACCCGCAGCTGGTGGACGCCTTCGCTGTCGCGCCCGTCCCGGGCCGCCGCCTGGTTGGCCAGCCAGTGGCCGAAGCTGTGGGCCATGGCCCGGGCGATGGCGTCGTCCAGGGTGGTCGCCTCCCCGATCTGGAGCGGGCCGGCCTTGCGCCAGGCGGGTGGCGTGCCGCCGGCCAGGGCATAGCCGCGTTCGGATTTGGTGCGGGTCTCCACCGTCAGCGGCTGCTGGCGGTGGAGCGCGGCCGCCAGGTCGTAAAGGTCGCCCGCCCGCCCCTGGCGCAGCTCGAGCTCGATCTCCGAGATCGGGGCGCGGGCGTCGCCGGCCTCCACCCGGCCGCCGTCGATGGCGACCTCGATGCGCGCCTCGCCCAGGGCCAGCTCCAGCACCTGGCGCCGGATGCGGGTGACGAAGATGGCCCGCAGCGCGCCATCGGCGAGCCGGGTCAGCCGGCGCGGCGCGTCGTGGGCGGCCAGGGCGGCCGCCAGCAGCCGCGGGCAGGCGGGCGGGGCGGCGATGGTATCGTCATGCTCCAGCCTGGCGTGGGGGCCGCCGCCGGGAGCGGCGATCTTGACGGTCTGGACGAAGCGCTCGCCATCGTGGCGCACCCGCAGCGCCACGCCGGCCCGGCGCAGCTCGTGGCTGGCGGTATCGTAATAGGTCGATTCCAGAAGCCGGGGCGCCGCCGCCTGGGCCTGGGCCAGCGGCGGCGCCGCCAGCAGCGCCTTCAGGACGGGCGCCGGGGCGGCGAATTTCAACTCCACCTCGTCATGCCAGCCGCCTTCCGGCGCCGCGCCCGCCCGGCCCTGGCGGCCGCCTTTGGGGGGAGTTCCGGCCTTTTCGCCCATGGTTTCGCCGCGTTGTCCCGCTGGCAGCCTGCGCCCGGGCGCAGGCCCTGTCCAGGCTGGCCGGCGCCGTGGTTGCCGCCCCGCCCGGCGCCGTGACATGCTGGCCGTGGCCGGCTGAGGAGGGCGTGCGCATGGGCGGGCCGATCCCCGCGGGTTTCGTCCGGGTGGTGCCGGACGATCCCTTCGAGCGTCGCAACGGCCTCGACTGGTATCGCGACCTGGGCGACGGGCGCATCGAGCTGGGCATGCTGGCCGACGAGCGCCACGCCAACGAATATGGCTGGGTTCACGGCGCCGCCATGATGATGATGGCCGATGCGGCGCTGTGCATGAACTCGCGCTGGCACGACCGCAAGGAGGGCGCGATCACCGTGAGCGCCACCTCCAATTTCGTGGAGGGCGCCCGCCTGGGCGAATTCCTCCAGACCGGCACCCGCGTGCTGCGCCGCACCCGCGGTTTCAGCTTCATGGCCTGCGAGGTGGCGGTGGGCGCGCGGCTGTGCCTTTCCGCCAGCGCCGTGGTCAAACGCCTGCTGCCGAAGGGCGGCTGATGGCCATGGCTGGCTATGCGGCCTCCATCGCCCGCCATGAGGCGGCCCGGCAGGTGCTGGCGGGCGGCGTTTCCAGCAATTTCCGCTATCACGACCTGCCGGTGCCGCTGACCTTCGCCCGCGGCCAGGGCCCCTGGCTGTGGGATGTGGACGGCAACCGCTATCTCGATTTCGTGATCGGCAACGGTGCCGCCTTTCTGGGCCACAGCCCGGAAGCTGTGACGGCCGCCGTCGCCGCCTCGCTGGAACGCGGGCAGACCTTCGCCAGCCTGCACGACGAGGAGGTGGCGCTGGCCCGCCGGCTGGTGGAGATCGTCCCCTGCGCCGAGCGGGTGCGCCTGGAGGTGACCGGCACCCAGGCGGTGCTGGCCGCCCTGCGCCTGGCCCGCGCCCATAGCGGGCGCGATGTGGCGATGAAGTTCGAAGGCCACTATCACGGCTGGGCCGATACCGTCTTCGCCTCCGTCGCGCCGCCGCTGAACCGGGCGGGGCCCCATGCCCGGCCCGAAGTGCTGACGGGATCGGCCGGCCAGCCCGCCTCCAGCCGCCAGGACCTGCTGGCGGTGCCCTATAACGACCTGGCGGCGGTGGAGGCGGCCATCGCCCGCCAGGGCGGCGCCATCGCTGCCCTGCTGCTGGAGCCGGTGGCCTGCAATTGCGGCGTGATCGAGCCGCTGCCCGGCTTTCTTCAGGGCCTGCGGCGGCTGTGCGACGACCATGGCATCGTGCTGATCTTCGACGAGGTGATCACCGGCTTCCGGCTGGCGCCGGGCGGTGCCCAGGAACGCTATGGCGTCACCCCCGATCTTGCCGTCTTTGCCAAGGCCCTGGGCGGCGGCTTTCCCGTGGCGGCGGTGGCGGGCCGGGCCGAGATCATGGATGGCGTGCTGGCGGGCGCCGTTCATGGCGGCACCTATAACGGCGCCACCGCCGCCGTGGCCGCCGGGCGGGCGGTGCTGGCGGCCCTGGCCGACGGCGAGGCCTGCGCCCGGGCGGAGCGCGATGGCGCCCGGCTGATGGCCGGGCTGCGCGATATTGCGGCCCGGCGCGGCCTTCCGCTCCACGTCCAGGGGCCGGGCGCGGTCTTTTCCACCACCTTCACGGGGCGGGCGCTGCTGAACTATCGCGACTACAAGGGCGACGACGATGCCTTGCGGGCGCGTTTCGTGCGGGCGTTGCAGGATCGCGGCGTGCGCATCACGGCGCGCGGCACATGGTTCGTGCCGGCCGTGCTGGCCCCGGGCGATATCGCCTTTGCGCTGGAGGCGGCCGATGCCGCCGCCGCCAGTCTCTAGCCCCAGTCTCTAGCCCTGACCTCTAGCCCCGGCCTCCAGCCGGGCGCGGTGGCCGGCTTGACCCCGGGCGCCGCGGCGGCGACCATGGCACCCGGCCACCGCCGCGGGAAGCCCGCCATGCAAGCTCTGGAACTCAAAGCCGTTTCCAAACATTTCGGCCAGGTGACGGCGGTTGCGGATGTGGACCTCACCATTCCGCACGGCCGTTTCGTCTCTTTCCTTGGCCCTTCCGGCTGCGGCAAAACCACCCTGCTGCGCCTGATCGCCGGCCTGGAGACGGCGAGCGCGGGCCGCATCCTGCTGGACGGCGAAGACCTGACGGACAAGCCGGTGCATCGCCGCAATATCGGCATGGTGTTCCAGTCGCTGGCGCTGTTTCCCCATCTTTCGGTGGGCGAGAACATCACCTATTCGCAGCGCATCCGCGGCCTGGACCGGGTGTCGCGCCGCCGCCGGGCCGACGAGCTGCTGGAGCTGGTGCGCCTGCCGGGCGTGGCCGACCGCCATATCGGCCAGCTTTCCGGCGGCCAGAGGCAGCGGGTGGCGATCGCCCGCGCCCTGGCCCTGGAGCCCAAGCTGTTCCTGCTGGACGAGCCGCTTTCGGCCCTGGACGCCAATCTGCGCGAAGAGATGCAGGTGGAGTTGCGCATCCTGCAGGAGAGGCTCGGCATCACCACCATCATCGTCACCCACGATCAGCGCGAGGCGATGACCATGTCGGACGAGATCGTCGTGATGTCCACCGCCCGGGTGCAGCAATACGGCCCGCCGCTGGAGATCTACCGCAACCCGGCATCGGCCTTCGTGGCGGAGTTCATCGGCACCAGCAACCTGATCCGGGCCCAGGTCGGCAAGGCCGAGGGGGGTAGCGAGGTGGCCTTCGCCCGGCGCAGCTTCGCGGTTGCCACCCTGCCCGAAGGGCTGGCGGCGGGCGATGCGGTGGTGGTGTCGGTGCGCCCCGAAGATGTGCGTGTGGTTCCCGAAAGCAGCGACGGCCCCAACCGGATCGACGGCAGCGTGACCTTCGTGCGCGATGTCGGGGCCAGCATCGAGACCTTCGTGGATTGCGGCGACGGCCTGCAGATGGTGGCCATGGCGACGCCCCGGGATTTCCTGGACGTGCGCAAGGGCGACCGGGTGAAGGTGGAACTGCCGCCCGACCAGTGCTGCGTGCTGAAGGCATGAGCGAGACGGCGGAGCGCGCGGGGCCAGGCGGCATGGGGGCCGCCAGCGGGGCGCGGTCCTTCGTCGCTGGCGTGGTGGGGCCGCTGCGGCGCTTTCCCTTCGCGCTCTACCCCACCTTGATGCTCGGCATTTTCTTCATGGTCCCGTTCGTCATCATGCTGGCGATCAGCTTTGCGACGCGCACGGAATCGACCTATGAGGCGGGCTTCGAGCTCACCCACTATGCCCGCTTCTTCTCGCCGCTGTTTACCACCCATCTCTGGGTTTCGGTGCAATTCTCGGTGCTGGCCAGCGCGTTGTCGCTGCTGGTGGCGGTGCCTTTCACCTTCTTCGTCAGCCGCCTGCGCCGGCGGCCGCAGGTGGTGGCGCTGGTCTTCATCCTGTGCGTGCTGACGCTCTCGGAGGTCATCATCGCCTATTCGCTTTCGATCGTCATGAGCCGCAGCGGCGGCCTGCCCAATGTCGCCGAGTGGCTCGGCATCGTAGAGCGGGCCAGGTCCTGGTATCCCAGCTATCCCGCCAATCTGTTCGGGCTCACCTTCTTCAATCTGCCCTTCGCCGTGCTGGTGCTCTATCCGGCCTGCACCCGCCTCGACCGCGAGCTGACGGAGGCGGCCCAGACCATGGGCGCATCGCCGGGGCGCGCCTTTTTCACGGTGGTGCTGCCGCTGCTGGAACGGCCGGTCATGGCCGCCTTCGTGCTGCTGTTCGTCTTCACCATGGGCGCCTTCGTGACGCCGACCTGGCTCGCCCGCCCGGAGGATACCATGATGGCCCAGCTTATCACCAATCAGGCGCTGGGGCGGGGCAACATCCCCTTTGCAGCCGCGCTTTCGGTCTTCTTCATGGTCGTCACCCTGCTCTTGAGCCTGCTCACCGTCTGGCTCCGGCGCGGCGACAGGGCGGGCGGCTAGGCCATGGCCGCCTGGGGCAAGCGGGTCTTCCTGGCCATGGTGTTCGCCATGATGGCGGCGCCGCTGGCGATCGTGGCCGGCGTTTCGCTCAATGCCAAAAAGCGCATGTTCTTCCCGCCCGACGGTGTGTCGCTGCGGTGGTATCCGGAGATCTTCACCACCAGCAAATGGGTCGAGGCGCTTACCAACAGCGTCGTCATCGCGCTGCTGGCCGGCATCGTCGCCGTCTCCATCGCCCTGCCCACCGCCTATTTCCTCTGGCGCCACCGGGTGTTCTACGCCAAGGCGCTGTTCGCCGCCGGGCTGGTGCCCTTCGCCCTGCCGCCGGTCATCACCGCCCTGGGCATGCTGCTGTTCTGGGGCGAGGTGGGCTATGTCGGCAAGCTCTGGAACATCGCCATCGGCCACGGCGTTTTTCTGGTGACGCTGCCGCTGGTGATGATCTCGCTGGGGCTGGAGGCGATCGACGACGAGCTGCTGGAGGCGGCCCGCACCATGGGGGCCGATTCCCGCCAGCTGTTCGCCACCGTGGTCCTGCCCATGGCCCTGCCCTACATGGTGGCGGGCTATGCCTTCGCGCTGGTGCTGTCCATGAACGAATACATCATCTCCTTCTTCCTGGGCCAGCACGCCACCATCACCTTGCCGGTGCAGGTGCTGGCGAGTCTGAGGTCCGGCTACACGCCGGCGATCGCCGCCGTGGCGGTGCTCTTCATCCTGCTGGCGGTGGTGGTGTTCGGGTTGATCGCCCGCTTCGGCGACCTGCCCAAGCTGCTGGGCGCCTGGACCACGAAGGACTAGCGCCATGGCGGCGCCCTATATCCTCTATGGCGGCGGCTTCACCCGGGCGCTGGGGCCGCAGATGGTGCTGGAGGAAGGCGGCCTGGCCTATGAGCTGCGGCAGGTGGACATCGCCCGGGGCGAACATCGCCACCCCGATTTCCTGGCCCTGAACCCGGCGGGCTATGTGCCGGCCCTGGTGACGCCGGAAGGCGATTGCCTGCACGAGGCGGCGGCCATCATGCTCTATCTGGCCGACCGCCACCGCCTGGCCGACCTGGCGCCCGCCCCCGGCGAGGCGGAGCGCGGCGTCTTCCTGGCCAGGCTGTTCTATTTCACCAACGATGTGCAGCCGTCGCTGAAGCGCACCTACTATGCCCATCGCTACGCGCTGCGGCCGGAAGACGAAGCGGCGGTGCGGGCGCAGTCGGAGGCGATGGCGCGGGCGCGCTGGCAGGTGCTGGAAGACGGGCTGGCGAACGGCGGCCCCTACCATCTGGGCGAGCGTTTCAGCCTGCTGGATCTGCATCTGGCGATGTGGTCGGCCTATGGCTTCCGCCGCCCTCTGGACCTGCTGGACGACATGCCGGCCTGTCGGCGCCTGTTCGATCTGGTGCGCGCCCGTCCGCTGGCAGGCCCGTTGCTGGATGGGCTGGTGGCGCTGATGGCCGCGCGGCGCGGCTCGGCCGCTCCTCACGCCGCGCGATAGCGGGGCATGACGTCGCGGGCAAAGCGTTCCATCGACGCCATGACATCGGCATGGCTGGCGCCAAAGGCCATGTTCAGCACCAGCTCGCCGATCCCCAGTTCGCGATAGGCGGCCAGCTTGTCCGCCACCTCGGCGGCGGTGCCGATCGGCAGCGCGGCGCGCACCTCGTCGGCCGTCTGGGCCGCGTCGATGGGCAGGATGGCGCCTTCCTTCACCGTGCCCGGCGTGTCGAAGACGTTGCAGAAGCGGCGGTGGTTCGCATAGGCCATGGCCGCCTTTTCGTCGGCATCGGCCGCATCGCGGGCGACATAAAGCATCCGCAGCATGGAGAATTTCACCCGCTCCAGCCCGCCGCCCGCGTCGCGCCGCGCGTCGTTGAAGGCGCCCGCCTGCATCGCCACCGTCGCCATGCCGCCGCGCAGGGGCGTGGTCTGAATGTGATAGCCCTTCATGGCGGAATGGTAGATCGCCCGATAGCCCAGCGCCGCGATCCAGATGGGGATCGGCTTTTGCACCGGATGGGGCGTGATGGCGAGCGGCGCGAAATCGTACCACGGGCTCTTCCAGCCCACCTCGCCGCCGGCCAGCAGCGCCTCCAGCAGCGCCAGGGCATCGTCGAAGCGCGCCCGGCTTTCGTCCGGCGGCACGCCGAAACGGTTGAACTCATAGGCGAAGGCGCCGCGCCCGACGCCGATCTCGAGGCGCCCGTCGGTCAGGCAATCGGCCTGGCAGATTTCGCCCGCCAGGCGGCGCATGTCGTAGAAGGGCAGCACCAGCACCGAGGTCACGATGCGGATGGCTTCGGTCGCCGCCGCCACCTTCACGGCCGTCAGCAGCGGCTGCGGGTGGGTGAGATAGTTGATGAAGTGGTGTTCGGGGATGCAGAGGCTGTCGAAGCCCAGCGTCTCGGCCAGCCGGCCCTGCTCTACGGCGTCGCGATAGAGGCGCTGGGCGGGATAGGCCAGATCGGGCCAGTAGCAGGGCAGATAGAAGCCGAACCGCATGGCGGCCCTCCCCGCCCATCGCCATGGCACCGCAAAGCGCATATCCTGCCCACAAGGCGCGTGCAAGGAGCCGCCATGCCGCAGCGCGATCCCCCCGCAAGGCAAAGCCTGGGCGCCGTTTTGGCCGACCGCGCCGGGCGGTGCCCCGATGCCGCCTTCATCCTCTCCGACGACCGCAGCCTCAGCTATGGCGAAGCCGAACGGCAGTCGAACCGGATCGCCAACGGGCTGGCGGCGCTGGGGGTGGCGCCCGGAGAGCCGGTGCTGGCGATGATGCCCAATGTGGTGGAATTCGTGCTGCTGTGGCTGGGCCTGGCCAAGCGGGGCGCCATCCAGGTGCCCGTCAACACCGCCCTGCGCGGCAGCCTGCTGGTCCATATCGTCCAGGATTCGGCGGCCAGCGTCATGATCGTCGAGGCCGGTTTTCTGGCAAGGCTGGCGGAGGTGGCGCCCAGGCTGGAAGGGCTGCGGCGGCTGATCGTCTTCGACCGGGGCGAGCGCAAGCCGGCCCTGCCGCCGCCGCTGGCGGGGATGGAGCGGGTGGATTTCGCCACCCTGCTGGCCGCCCCCGCCACGCCGCCCGCCCGCCTGCCCGCCCCCCACGACCTGAAGGCGGTGATGTACACCTCCGGCACCACCGGGCCGTCGAAAGGCGTGGCCATCGCCCATGCCCACGCCTATGCCTATGCCCATGGCGGGCTGGAGCTGATGGAGCTGGCGCCCGGCGATGTCTATTACGCGCCGCTGCCGCTGTTCCACATCGCCGGCCAGTGGGCGGTGTGCTATGCCTCGCTGATTGCCGGTTCGGCCGCCGTGGTCAGCGAACGCTTCAGCGTCGAACGCTTCTGGCAGGATGCGCGGCGGTTCAAGGCCACGGTCACCTTCTTCCTGGGCGCCATGGCGAACTTCCTCGCCCGCCAGCCCGAACGCGACGACGATGCCGGGGTGCCGATCGAGCGGGCGCTGATCGTGCCCATGTTCCCGGAGGCGGCCGCCTTCGCGCGGCGCTTTGCCATGAAGATCAAGACCACCTACGGCTCCACCGAGACCGGCGCGCCCCACCGCATGGATTGGAACCATCCCGACTGGCGCAGCTGCGGCCAGCTGCTGGAGGAGGATTTCGAGGCGCGGATCGTCGATGGCAACGACCGGGAGGTGCCCAACGGCACGGTGGGCGAGTTCGTCATCCGCGCCCGGCGGCCCTGGCTGCTGATGGCAGGCTACTGGCGCCACCCGGAATGGACCGTGAAGGCCTGGTCCAATCTCTGGCTCCATTCCGGCGACGCCATGTGGCGCGACGACAACGGCTCTTACTATTTCGCCGACCGGCTGACGGATTCGATCCGCCGGCGCGGCGAGAACATCTCCTCGCTGGAGGTGGAAAGCGAGATCAACCGCCACCCCGATGTGCTGGAATGCGCCGTTTTCCCGGTGCCCAGCGAACATGGCGAGGACGAGGCGATGGCGGCGGTGGTGGCAAAGCCGTCCCGCCAGCTGTCGCCCGCCGCCCTGGCCCGCTTTCTGGCCCCGCGCATGGCCGCCTTCATGGTGCCGCGCTTCATCGCCATGGTCGCCGCCCTGCCCAAAACGCCCACCGGCAAGATCCAGAAGTTCGACCTGCGCCGGACCGGCGTCACCGCCACCACCTGGGACCGCGAAGCCGGGCGGGACGAACCGCCTAAGCCTGGTGGCACGCCGGCTGCGCCGGTGCGGGGTGGAGCTTGAAGGCGCGGTCGATGGCCTGCTGGACGAGGCGGCGGACATAGCAGGAGGCCAGCGCCTCGCTGAGCGGGCCCGGCGGGTCGTACAGGATGGCCATGGCGGCGTTCAGCCGTCTGCTTCCGCCGCCGGCAGGATGAAGATCTGGCCGGGATAGATCAGGTCCGGATCGGCGATCTGGGCGCGGTTGGCCTTGAAGATCTGGGTATAGGCGATGCCGCGGCCATAGACCCGGCGGGCGATCAGCCACAGATTGTTGCCGGGCTGGATCACCACCAGCGGCTCGCTGGTCTCCAGCATGGCGAAGGAGGCCAGCGCGAGCGGGGTCTCCAGGCGCCAGGCGACGCTGCCGTCCTGGCCGCGCTGTTCCAGCACCAATCGGTGCTCGGTGCCGGCGGCCAGCCCTTCCAGGGCCAGCTGCCAGCTGCCGGCGGCCCCGGCCGTCGCGCGCCCGGCGACGGCGCCGTTCACATAGGCGAGAACCTCCGCCCCCGGCGCGGCGCGCCCGCGCAGGATGACGCTGCCGCCGACGCCATAGGAAAGGCTCTCCAGGGTCAGCGCCCCGCCGGACGCGATGCCGATGCCTGCGGCAGGTTCCTGCAGCACCCGCGCCGCGCCATCGCCCTGGCGCGGGACGGCGACCGCCAGCACCTCGCCGCCCTGTTCGCCTTCGGGAACCGATACGATCACGGTCTCGGCCGATTGCAGCGCCGCGCCGTCCCCGTTCTCGATTTCCAGCCAGAGCTCGTGCTCGCCGGCGGCCAGCGGTTGCTCCAGGATCACCACCCATTCGCCCGCCTCGTCGGCCAGAACCTCGGCCAGGGGGCCGTCACGGCTCATGATCGTCACCCGCGCGCCTCGCTCTGCCCGGCCGGCCATCACCGCCTCGCCGGAGGTCTCGACCCGCACGATGTCGAAGGCGGGCAGGGCCGCGTCGCCGGCCGCCCCGCCATCCTGCGTCGCCGCCATTGCGCCCGCCGTCTCGCCGTCCTGCGTCGCCGCCGCTCCGCCCGCCGCCTCGCCCTCCGGCGCGGTGGCAGGGCCGGCCTCGTCGTCGCCCGGGATCGGGGCTTCGCCGCCGTCGCGCGAAACCAGAACCGCCGCCACGATCAGCGCGGCAACGATGACCGATGCCGCCGCGACAAGCTTCTTCACCTTCGTTCCCCCGTCTGCCAGCATGGCCGCGGCCAGCATGAAGCGGGCCGGGGCGGGAGTCCAGCAGCGGGAGCGAAGGGCGATGGCGAAGATCAGGGTGAAAAACCCGGTGGTGGAGCTCGATGGCGACGAGATGACCAGGGTCATCTGGGCCTTCATCAAGGAAAGGCTGATCCTGCCCTGGCTCGATATCGATCTGGTCTATTTCGACCTTGGCATCGCCGCGCGCGACGCCAGCGACGACCGCGTGACCGTGGAGGCCGCCCACGCCATCCGCGAACACCGGGTGGGCGTGAAATGCGCCACCATCACCCCCGACGAGGCGCGGGTGGAAGAGTTCGGGCTGAAGCGGATGTGGCGTTCGCCCAACGGCACCATCCGCAACATTCTGGGCGGCACCGTCTTTCGCCAGCCGATCGTGTGCGCCAACCTGCCGCGCCCGGTGCCGGGCTGGACAAAGCCCATCGTGATCGGCCGCCACGCCTTCGGCGACCAGTATCGCGCCACCGATTTCACCGTGCCCGGCCCCGGGCGGCTGACGGTGACCTTCGCCCCGGCCGCGGGGGGCGAGGCGGTCACGCGCGAGGTTTACGATTTTCCCGGCCCCGGCGTGGCGCTGGCCATGTACAATCTGGACGAACAGATCCGCGGCTTCGCCCGGGCCTGCATGAACTATGGGCTGAAGCTGGGCTGGCCGGTCTATCTTTCCACCAAGAACACCATCCTCAAGGCCTATGACGGCCGCTTCAAAGACCTGTTCCAGGAGGTCTTCGAGGCGGAGTTCGCCGCCGCCTTCGCCGCCAAAGGCATCGCCTACGAACACCGGCTGATCGACGACATGGTGGCGGCGGCGCTGAAATGGGAGGGCGGCTTCGTGTGGGCCTGCAAGAACTATGACGGCGATGTGCAATCCGACACGGTGGCCCAGGGCTTCGGCTCGCTGGGGCTGATGACCAGCGTGCTGACCACCCCCGACGGGCGGGTGGTGGAGGCCGAGGCCGCCCATGGCACGGTGACGCGCCACTGGCGCCTCCATCGGCGCGGCGAGGAGACCTCCACCAACCCCATCGCCTCGATCTTCGCCTGGACGCAGGGGCTGAAGGCGCGGGGCGGCTTCGACGACACGCCGCAGGTGGCGGCCTTCGCCGACGCTCTGGAAAAGGTGTGCGTCGAGACGGTGGAAAGCGGGGCGATGACCAAGGACCTGGCGTTGCTGATCGGCCCCGATCGGGCCTGGCTTACCACCGACCGTTTCCTGGCGCGGCTGGAGGAGGGCCTGGCGGCGAAGCTGGCGGAGCGCTAGGCGGCGGCCTGTTCCGCCACGTCCGCCACCCGTTCCAGCACCCGTTCCAGGGCCGCGCCCGCGCCATCGGCATCGCTGCCGCCGCCCTGGGCCATGTCGCGCCGTCCGCCGCCGCCCTTGCCGCCCAGGCAGGCGACGCCGGTGCGGACCAGATCGACGGCGTCGAAGCGCCCGGTCAGATCGTCGCTGACGGCGGCGACCAGGGCCGCCTTGCCGTCGGCGACGGCCGCCAGCACGACGATGCCCGAACCCAGCTGCTGCCTGGCGTCGTCGGCCATGGCGCGCAGCTCCCTGCCGGGCACGCCTTGCAGCAGGCGGGCTATCACCTTCACGCCCGCGATCCGGCGCGCATCGTCCGCCTGGCGGGTGCCGCCCAGGCTGAGCTGGCGGCGCAGGCCGGCGAGCTCGCGCTCCATGGCGCGGCGTTCTGTCAGCAGGGTGGCGATACGCTCTTCCAGCGCCGCCGGCGTGGTCTTCAGGCGCCCGGCGGCGGCGGTGAGGCGCCGGTCCCGCTCTGCCAGCCAGGCCAGCGCGGCCTCCCCGGTCAGCGCCTCGATGCGCCGGACGCCGGCCGCGACGGCGCCCTCGGCGACGATCTTGAAGGTGCCGATATCGCCGCTGCGCCGGACATGGGTGCCGCCGCACAGCTCGGTGGACCAGCCCTGCTCGCGCCCTGGCCCGGCCATGGAAACCACCCGCACCTCGCTGCCATAGGTTTCGCCGAACAGCGCCAGGGCGCCCTGGCGGATCGCCTCCTCGGGCGTGGTCAGCCGCGTCGCGACCGCCCCGTTGGCGCGGATGGCGGCGTTCACCTGCGCCTCGACGGCGGCGACATCCTCGTCCGTCAGCGCGGCGTGGTGGGCGATGTCGAAGCGCAGCCGGTCGGGGGCGACCAGCGAACCCTTCTGGGTGACATGGGCGCCCAGGCGGCGGCGCAGCGCGGCATGGAGCAGATGGGTGGCGGAATGGTTGGCGGCGAGCCGGGCGCGACGGCAGGCATCGACCGCGAAGCGTCCTTCGTCGCCCACGGCCAGGGTGCCTTTCACCACCCGCCCGACGTGGATGTGGAGATCGCCGCATTCCTTGCGGGTATCGTCGATGCGGACCTGCCCGCCTGTCAGCGCGATTTCGCCGGCATCGCCCATCTGGCCACCAGCTTCGGCGTAGAACGGCGTCCGGTCCGCCACCAGCTCGATGGCGTCGCCGGCATGGGCGCGCTCCACCTCGGCACCGTCGCGCAGCAGGGCGACGATGCGGCCCCTGTCTTCGGTGGCGTCGTAGCCCAGGAAGGCGCTGGCGCCGGTCCGCGCGCGCAGGGCGAACCACAGCGCATCGGTGGCGCGCGCGCCGGAACCCTGCCAGGCGGCCCGCGCGCGCTGGCGCTGGGCCGTCATGGCGGCCTCGAAGCCGGCGCGATCGACGCCACGCCGCTGACGGCGCAAGGCGTCTTCCGTAAGGTCGAGCGGGAAACCGTAGGTGTCCCAGAGGCGGAAGGCGACCTCGCCCGGCAGGTCGGCCCCATCGGCGAGGCGGGCCGTGGCGTCGGCCAGCAACCTCAGGCCCCGCTCTAGAGTTTCGCGAAAGCGGCTTTCCTCCAGCCGCAGCGTCTCGGCGATCGCCGCCTCGGCACGGCGCAGCTCGGGGAAGGCCTGGCCCATGGCGGCGACCAGCACCGGCACCAGGCGGTGCAGCAGCGGTTCCGCCGCCCCCAGGATATGGGCGTGGCGCATGGCCCGGCGCATGATGCGGCGCAGGACATAGCCGCGGCCTTCGTTGGCGGGCAGGACGCCGTCGGCGATCAGGAAGGCGGCGGCGCGCAGATGATCGGCGATGACGTTGAAGGAAGGGCGCGCCTCGCCTTGCGGTGCCCGGCCCAGGGCATCGGCGGCGGCGGTGACGATGGCCTGGAACAGGTCGGTGTCGAAATTGCTCTTCACGCCTTGCAGGATCGCGGCCATCCGCTCCAGCCCCATGCCGGTGTCGATCGATGGCATGGGCAGCGCCACGCGCTCGTCGGGCGCGCGCTGTTCGAACTGCATGAAGACCAGATTCCAGAACTCGAGGAAACGGTCACCCGCTTCGTCCGGGCTGCCGGGGGGGCCGCCGGCGAGCTCCGGCCCCCGATCGATGAACAGCTCCGAACACGGCCCGCAAGGCCCGCTGTCGCCCATCGACCAGAAATTGTCGGAGGTGGGGATGCGCAGGATGCGGCTTTCCGGCAGGCCGGCGATGCGCCGCCACAGCGCCGCCGCCTCTTCGTCGGAGGAGTGGACCGTGACCAGCAGCCGTTCCGCCGGCAGGCCGTATTCCCTGGTGGTCAGGTTCCAGGCGAGCTCGATCGCCAGTTCCTTGAAATAGTCGCCGAAGGAGAAATTGCCCAGCATCTCGAAGAAGGTGTGATGGCGGGCCGTGTAGCCGACATTGTCGAGATCGTTGTGCTTGCCGCCGGCGCGCACGCATTTCTGGGCCGTGACGGCGCGTTTGAAGGCGCGCTTTTCGGTGCCGGTGAAGATGTCCTTGAACTGCACCATGCCGGCATTGGTGAACAGCAGCGTGGGGTCGTTGGCAGGCACCAGCGGCGACGACGGCACCACCCGGTGGCCGTGGCGGCGGAAATAATCCAGAAAGGCGGTGCGGACCTGGTTGACGCTGGCCATCTCGCCAGGCTCCCTCGGGGGTGTCGCAAGGCTATGTGGCGGCGCCGGGCGCCGGGATCAACCCGGCAGGGCGTCAGCCCTCGGCCTCCGGTGCTGCCAGGCCTGCCTTGGTCTTCACCGTCCGCTCGATGGCGGTGGCGATCTCGGGGTGGTCGCGCAGGAACTGGCGGGTGTTCTCGCGCCCCTGGCCGAGGCGGCGGTCGTCGTGGGAGAACCACGAACCCGACTTTTCGACCACGCCCGCCTTGATGCCCAGATCGATGATCTCGCCGGCCTTGGAGATGCCCTCGCCATACATGATGTCGAACTCGACCGTCTTGAAGGGCGGGGCGACCTTGTTCTTCACCACCCGCACCCGCGTCTGGTTGCCGACCACCTCGTCGCGGTCCTTGATCTGGCCGGTGCGGCGGATGTCGAGCCTGACCGAGGCGTAGAACTTCAGCGCGTTGCCGCCGGAGGTGGTCTCCGGGTTGCCGAACATCACCCCGATCTTCATGCGGATCTGGTTGATGAAGATGACCAGGCAGCGCGAACGGGCGATCGAGGAGGTGAGCTTGCGCAGGGCTTGGCTCATCAGCCGCGCCTGAAGCCCGACATGGGTGTCGCCCATCTCGCCTTCCAGCTCGGCCCGGGGCACCAGCGCCGCCACCGAATCGACCACCAGCGCATCGACGGCGCCAGAGCGCACCAGCGTATCGGCGATCTCCAGGGCCTGTTCGCCGGCATCGGGCTGGGAGATCAGCAGATCGTCGACCTTCACCCCCAGCTTGCCGGCATAGATCGGGTCCAGGGCGTGTTCGGCATCGACGAAGGCGGCGACGCCGCCGGCCTTCTGCGCCTCGGCCGCGACATGAAGGGCCAGCGTGGTCTTGCCCGAGCTTTCCGGGCCGTAGATCTCGACGATGCGCCCGCGCGGCAGGCCGCCTATGCCCAGCGCGAGATCGAGGCCCAGCGAGCCGGTGGACACCGCTTCGATCTCCACCGCCCGGCCGCGCTGGCCCAGCCGCATGATCGAGCCCTTGCCGAAGGCCCGCTCGATCTGGCCCAAGGCCGCGTTCAGTGCCCTGTCTTTTTCCATCCCGCTCCCCCGCGCCTCATGCCCGCCTTATTCCACGGCGGGGCGGGTGGCGCAATGGACGCGCCTGTGCGCAAGCCTGTGCATAGCCAGGCGGGGTCTCAATCGTCGCGATAGGCCCGTTCGCGGCGTTCGTGGCGTTCCTGCGCTTCCAGGCTCAAGGTGGCGATCGGGCGCGCTTCCAGCCTCTGGATACCGATCGGCTCGCCGGTTTCCTCGCAATAGCCGTAGGTGCCTTCCTCGATGCGGCGCAGCGCCGCGTCGATCTTGGAGATCAGCTTGCGCTCGCGGTCGCGGGTGCGCAGCTCGATGGCGCGGTCGGTCTCGGCAGAGGCGCGGTCCGCCAGGTCCGGGCGGGCGGAGGTGTCCTGCTGCAGATGGCGGACGGTGTCGGACGAATCCTGCAGCAGCTCGTCGCGCCAGGCGTTCAGCTTGCGGCGGAAATACTCCTTCTGCCTGGGGTTCATGAAGGGCTCGTTCTTCTTGGGCCGATAGCCCCTGGAAAGTTCGACCGCCACCCTGGCCCCCTTTGCCCCGGCCGCAAAGCCGCTGCGGCCTATCCTGCGGGCGGCGGGCTGTATAGGTTGGAAGCCCGCTTTCCGCAAGCGATCTATCCCGGCGCGCCATCGGCGGGATAGACGCCCCACAGGGCGGACATGGGCAGCCAGCCCTTCACGCCCCGGATGCGGACGCGGCACCAGCTGCCGTCGCAGGCCATCAGCTCGCCCTGCACGCCCGGCGCGGCGCGAAAGACGGGCGCGCTTTCCCCGTCCGGCGCGGTGCGCCCGGTGGCGGGGGCGGTGCCGGTGATGATCACCGTGCGCGCGGCCGAAAGCATCACCCGGTGCATCCAGCCCTCGGCGCCCTCGACATCGCGGACATAGCGCCACTGCTCGTATTGCTTGACGATCTCCACCGGCAGGCCGCGCTGCCGGAACACCCAGGAGACCGCATAGGACTGGCCCGGCCCGGCCCGCATATAGACCTCGCCCGCCTTCAGCGAGGCAAAGCGCGGCAGCGGCAGGGCCTGATCGTCCGCTGGCGCCGCTGGCGCCGCCAGGAACGCCAGCAGCGCCAGCGCCAGCACCGCGCCGCGTTGTTTCGCGCCCGCGTCTTTGCTAAACAGCGCGCGGCGGCGGTGCCGCAACGAGGCAATCGGCAGACGCATGGCCAGAGCCAGAAAACCCGTCGTCATTGTGACCCGCAAGCTGCCCGACGTCATCGAGACGCGGATGATGGAGTTGTTCGACACCCGCCTCAACGACGACGACAGCCCGATGACGCGCGACCGGCTGGCGCAGGCGGTTGCGAAGGCCGATGTCCTGGTGCCGACTCTGACGGACCGCATCGACAAGGGCATCCTGGCCCAGGCCGGGGAGAACCTGCGGCTGATCGCCAATTTCGGCACCGGGGTCGATCATATCGAATTGGCCGCCGCGCGCGAAAGGGGCATCACGGTCACCAACACGCCGGGCGTACTGACCGAAGACACCGCCGATATGACCATGGCGCTGATCCTGGACGTGATCCGCCGGGTAAGCCAGGGCGAACGGCTGATTCGCAGCGGCGCCTGGCGCGGCTGGAGCCCCACCCACATGCTGGGCAACCGGCTGTGGGGCAAGCGGCTCGGCATCGTCGGCATGGGCCGCATCGGGCAGGCGGTGGCGCGCCGCGCCCTGGGCTTCGGCCTTTCCATCCACTACCACAATCGCCGCCAGCTGCCGGAGCACCGGGCGGCGGAGTTCGACGCCACCTATTGGGAAAGCCTGGATCAGATGCTGGCCCGCATGGATATCGTCTCGGTCAATTGCCCCCACACGCCGGCCACGTTCCACCTGCTGTCGGCGCGGCGGCTGAAGCTGCTGAAGCGAGGCGCCGTCATCGTCAACACCTCGCGCGGCGAGGTGATCGACGAGCAGGCCCTGGCCCGCATGCTGGCGGCGGGCGAGATCGCCGGGGCCGGCCTGGATGTCTTCGAGCACGAACCGGCGGTGAATCCGAAGCTGCTGGCCCTGGAAAATGTGGTGCTGCTGCCCCATATGGGTTCGGCCACCGTCGAGGGCCGCATCGACATGGGCGAGAAGGTCATCGTCAACATCAAGACCTTCGCAGACGGCCACAACCCTCCCGACCGCGTGATCGACACCCTGCTCTAGGGCCGCGCCGCCCGCCCGGCGGCAAGGCGCCTCATCCTGGCAAAGCGGCCCTGGCGGGGTGGCAGATGCCCGGCCAGGGCGGCCGCCACGCCATCGGCCACCGTCTCCTGGCAGCGCTGGGCCAGTTGGTGCCGGTCGCCGCCCGCGTCCTCGACGGTCAGCGCCGGGTGGAATTGCACCACCACCGTCGCCACCCCCGTCCTCAGCATCTGCCAGATATGGGGCAGCAGCTCCATGTCGCCATACCACGCATAGCAGGGCCGCAGCTCGCGATCCATCGGCAGGTTGGAAAAGCGGGCATAGGCGATGGAGACCGGCTGCACGGCAATGCTGCGCCCGCCCACCTTGTGCTGGGCGGCGGCGAACAGGGCGCGTTTGAAGGGCAGCACCCGGTTGCCGTCGCCGGTGGTGCCTTCGGGAAACAGGATCAGCCGCTCGCCGGCTTCCAGGCGCCGCTGGATGGCGCTGCGGTGCCGCCCGGCCTGGCTGGGGCGCCGGTCCACGAACACCGTGCGCTGCAGCTTCGCCAGCAGACCGAAAAAGGGCCAGCCGCGAATCTCCGCCTTGGCGACGAAGCTGCCCCGGATCAGCGCCCCCAGCACCTCGATGTCGAGATAAGAGCTGTGGTTGGCGGCGAACAGGCAGGGGCGGTGCCTCTCCGCCCGCCCGCGCACATCCAGGCGCAGGCCCAGAATGTCGAGCACGACGCGATGATAAAGCTGGGGCAGGGTGTGGCTGGCCCGGGCGCCGAACAGGATCAGCACCGCCTGCACCGGCAGGCACAGCAAGGTCCAGCCCAGATAGAGCAGGGCGCGGATGGCGGCGATCGCGGTCATGCTCCGCCGGGGCCGGTGCCCATCTCGTCGTCCATCTCCTCGACGCGATAGCGGCTGGCATAGCGGTTCTCCACCGTGGCCATGTCTAGCACCACGCAGACATCGGTGGTGTTGAACTGGCGGTCGATCACCGCCCCGTCGCCGAAACGGCAGCCGGCGCGGGCATAGGCCTTCAGCAGCGGCGGCAGGCTGGCGCGGCCTTCGCCGGGATCGACCTCGTCGAAGGCCAGCCGCGCCATATCGACATAAAGCCGCTCCAGCGCGCGCGGACGCAGCGCCTCCGGCGCGGCAAGATGGTAGGCGAGATAGGAAAGCGGCAGCGCCAGCCGGTCGGGGTCGGTGCCGTGCAGGCTGGCGCAGCCGAACATGATGCGGATGTTGTGCTGCACCGCATAGGCGCCCAGCCCGCGCAGCAGCGCCTGCGCCGCGGCCCCGGCGCGATAGTTCATATCGACGCAGCTGCGCCCCAGCTCCACCAGCTCGCCCTCCACCGCCAGCAGTCTGGCGATGTCGTATTCGCCGGCGGTGTAAAAGCCGCCATGGCGCTGGGCCACCGAACGGCGCAGCAGGCGATAGGTGCCCACGATGGCGCCATCGCCGCTGCGCTTGGTGTCGCGCACGATGAGGTGGTCGCAGATGTCGTCGAAGTCATCGAAATCGCGCCGCTCGGCCGCCATGGAGCCGATCGGGCGCGCCCGCATCTCCTCGTAAAACACGCGATAGCGCAGGCGCTGGGCGGCGCGCAGCTCGCTTTCGTCGCGCACCAGGCGCAGCTCCAGCGGCCCCAGCGCGATGCCGGTCTCCAGCGCTGGCTTCTCCGGCCCTCTCCCGCTCGCCCCGCCCACGCCCGTCAGCCCCGGCGCGGCTTCAGCGGCTTGCCATAGAGTTCCATGCGGTGATCGACCAGGCGAAAACCCAGGCGGCGCGCGATCCGCTCCTGCAACGCCTCCAGCTCCTCGTCGTAGAATTCGACCACCTCGCCCGTATCCACGTCGATCAGGTGGTCGTGGTGCTCGTCGCCTTCGGCCGCCTCATAGCGTGCCCGCCCGCCGCCGAAATCGTGGCTCTGGATGATGGCGGAATCCTCGAACAGGCGCAGCGTGCGGTACACCGTGGCCAGGCTGATGCGCGCATCGATCAGCGAGGCGCGGCGATAAACCTCCTCCACATCGGGGTGGTCGTCGGCATCCGACAGCACCCGCGCCACCACCCGCCTTTGCCCGGTCATTTTCAGGCCTTTGTCGACGCAGGCCTGTTCGATGCGTGACATCATCGCCTTTCCCGGCCGGAATCCCCCCGGTTCGCAGCGGCGGCGAGTCTAGCCCGCAATCGCTGCCGGCGCCATGGCAGCCCCGCGCCCCCGGCCCGCCCTTGCCGCCGCCGCGCGCCGGGCGGGGCGAAAGCGCTCGCCTGCGCCGCCATGTCCCGGCATGATGGGGCGCGCTGCCGGGCGGTGCCGCGAAGGAGGGACGACGATGCCGTGGCGAAGCGACGATACGGTTCCGGCGTGGCGCAGCTTCGCCGCCAGGCGGCTGCGGCGCGCGCTGCTGGCGGTGCTGGCGATCCCGGCGCTGGCTGCGGTGCCGGAGGCGGCGGGCGAGCTGCGGCGGCTGCCGGATGGCGCCACCCCCGGCGATTATGCGGTGGGCACGCTCACCGCCTTCGCGGTCGATCGCCGCCAGCGCTTCGATCCCTGGAACGGCGTCTATGCCGGCCCCGAATACCGCGCCCTGCTCCGCCGCATCGAGGCCAGCGGGCAAACCCGCACGGCGGTGTTCCAGCTGTGGTATCCGGCCGTGCCCGACAGGTCGCGCCCGCGTGCCTCCCGGCGCTCCCCCCTGGCGGCGGCCAGCGGACGGGTGGCGAATTATTTCGATCTGTTCTTCCGCGATGTCACGCTGGCCCCGCAGATCGGCGCCGCCGCCCAGGTGGTGCTGCCGCAGGCGGTCCATCTGCGCGGCGGCGGCACCCTGGCCAGCGCCGCCGCCCCGGTGCGCGAGCAGGCGCAGGCCGAGATCGCAAGGCGCATCCTGGACGCGCCGATGGGCGCATGGGTGGACGCGCTGCCCGCCGATGGCAGATTTCCGCTGATCCTGCTGGCCCACGGGCTGGCCGGAAATCACGGCATGTGGGTCACCCTGGCCGAGTTCCTGGCCTCCCACGGCTATGTGGTCGCGGCCCCCACCTTCATCTCCGATGGCGGCTTGCCGCTGGTCTTCCACGATCCCGATTCGCCCTTCGCGCGCCAGGCCTCGCAGGCAGAGCTGCAACAGGCCTATGGCGCCATCCTGGGCCAGATCAAGGTCGTGCCCTATTTCTACCGCCTGCTGTTCGGGCAGGAAGGGCAGGGCTTCGCGCCGCCGGAAGGCTTCGATCCGGCCACCGCCACCATCGTCCCCGGCGGGGTGGCCGCCGCCACCGCCATGATGCGCAATCTGTTCCGCCAGCGGGTCTCGGATCTGGGGCTGGTGCTGCACAGCGTGCGTCTGCTGGGCATGGAGGCGGATTCGTGCCGGGCGTCGCTGGCCGCCATGGGCGCCACCTCTGCCGCCCGCACGCTGTGCGGCTTGCTGGCGGGGCGCATCGATGGCGATCGCGTCGGCATCGCCGGCCATTCCCTGGGCGCGATGACGGCGCAGCTGGCGGCCAACCACCTGCCGGGGGTGGCGGCGGCGCTGGCCTTCAACAACGCGCCGCCCTTCTCCTGGACGCCGCAGGAGATGTTCGGCACCGGCCAGACACCGGACGGTCTGCCGGCGGGCAGCCGCAAGCCGCTGCTGATCGCCATCGGCGACGAAGACGATTTCGTGCAGGGGGTGTTCGTCGGTCTGTTCCAGTCGGCGGTGGCCGCCGCCGGCGGCGACCCTGGCGAAGCCTTTCCGCTGGCGGGCGAGCGCGCCTGGCCAGAGCGTCGGGACAACCCGCAACCCGTCGCCCTCAGCAGCTGGCAGCGGGCCCTGGGCGACCGGGTGTTCGTCATCGTGCGCGACAGCGATCATTTTACCCTGGTCGAAGATTTCGCGCGCATGTTCCCCTGGCCGGCGTTCCAGCGCGGCGAGTTGCCCTTCGCCCAAACCCCGGAACGCCACCGCAAACGCACCGGCCAGGCCGCCTTCGCCCCGCCGCCCGCCGGGCCGGGAGAGCCCTACACACAGCTGGGCTGGGCCGAAATCGAAGAGGCGGGCGCCGTCTATCTGCCCCACCTCATCCGCGACTGGTATGCGCTCACCTGGTTCGATTGGCATCTGAAGGGCGATGGCCGGGCGCGCCAGCGGCTGCGCGAAGGCGATCCGTTCGGCGCGCTGACATCGGTGCGAAGCGAGATCAGGTAGGCGGCGATTGCGCGGCCAGGCGGTGCCCGGCTATCGTGGCCCGCCGCCTTTCCAGGAGATCCCGCCGTGACGGATGCCGGCGATGCGCCCTGCGACCCTTGCGAGCTGTTCCTCGACATCACCGCCGATGTCTGCCCGCTGACCTTCGTCAAGACCAAGCTGCTGGTCGAAAACATGGCCTCCGGCCAGATCGCCGAGGTCAGGCTCAATGCCGGCGAGCCGCTGCACAACGTGCCGCGGGCGGTGAAGGAACACGGCCACGCGGTGCTCGCGCTGGCGCCGGAGGCGGAAGGCGGGCATGTCTGGCGCCTGCGGCTGCAAAAATCGTGAGCGCCGCCACCATGGCCCCGTTGCAGGAGATTGCACCGCCCGCCTGGCAGGTCGAGGTGGACCTGCTCTACGCGCGCCGCGACAACATCGCCCGCCGCCGCCTCTATCGCCGCCCCCGCTGCCTGCTGCACCCCGATGCCGCCGCCTGCCTCGCCCGCGCCATCGCCCTGGCCGGCGAGCAGGGGCTGCGGCTGAAGATCGCCGATGCCTTCCGCCCGGTAGAGGCGCAATGGGCGCTGTGGCGGGCCTGCCCGGATGCCAGCTATGTCGCCGACCCGCGCAAGGGCTCGCCCCACAGCCGCGGCGTGGCGGTGGACCTCACCCTGGCCGATGCCGCGGGCGCCGAGTTCGACATGGGCGGGCCGGTGGACGAGCTGGGCGAAAACGGCCATCACGACGCGCCCGGCATCGCGCCCGCCCAGCGTGCGCGGCGCCTGCTGCTGCTGGGCATCATGACGGCCGCCGGTTTCGATTGGTATGCCAGGGAATGGTGGCATTATCAGCTGTTCGACCCGCGCCGCTATCCGCTGCTGACCGACCGCGAGGCCGGCGCCGGCATGATGGCCTGACGACGCCACTGGGAGCGCATGACCCGCCCGCCGGTCGCACGCATCGGGGTCGCAAGGCCCGTCCGCGCCCTCGCCCTGGCGCTGTTGGCCTGCTTTGCGTCCAACGGCGCCGCCCTGCCGGCCACGGCCGGCGAGCCGCCGGCGGCGGTGATCCTGATGTATCACCGCTTCGGCGAAGATCGCCTGCCCTCCACCAATATCCGCCTCGATCAGTTCGAACGGCATCTGGAGGCGCTCGCCGCCGGCCCCTACACGGTGCTGCCCTTGGACGAGATCGTCCGCGCCCTGGCCGAAGGCGCCCCTTTGCCCCCGCGCGCCGTCGCCATCACCATCGACGACAGCGCCCGTTCCATCGCCACCCAGGCGGCGCCGCGGCTGCTGGCGGCCGGCCTGCCCTTCACCGTCTTCGTCAACACCGACGCGCCCGACCGGGCCGCCTCCTCGCTCACCTGGGACGAACTGCGCGCGCTCCATGCCGCCGGGGCCGGCATCGGCGCCCACAGCGCCGCCCACGGCCATATGGCCTTCATGGACCGGGACGCCATCGGTCAGGATCTGGCGCGCATGGCCGCCCGCTTCAAGCGGGAGCTGGGCTTCGTGCCAGAGCTGTTCGCCTACCCCTATGGCGAGTTCAGCGCAGAGCTGGCGGCCATGGTGAAGCAGGCCGGCTTTCTCGCCGCCTTCGGCCAGCATTCCGGCGTGGCGACGGCCGGCGGCGACCTGTTCGCGCTGCCCCGCTTCGCCCTCAACGAGAGCTATGGCGCGCCCGACCGCTTTGCCACCGTGGTGGAAGCCCTGCCGCTGCCGGTCACCGGCCTGCTTCCGGGCGGCATGGCGATCCCGGCCGGGGCGCCCAATCCGCCCTCCATCGCCTTCACGGTCGATCGGCGGGCGGGGCCGCTGGCGGGGCTGGCCTGCTTCGCCTCCAACGGCGCCGCCGTCGAGCTTGCGCTGGCGGGCGCTGGCCGCGTGGAGCTCCGACTCGACCGGCCCTTCCCGCCCGGCAGAAGCCGCATCAATTGCACGCTGCCTGCGGGCGACGGCCGTTTTCGCTGGCTGGGCCTGCCCTTCCTGGTGCCGGACGGCTGACGGCGCCCGTCAAGCGGACACGCCAAGCGGACGAATCGGCCAGCCCAGCCAACCGGCCCAATCAGCCGGCCAGCTCCGCCAGCCGGGCGCGGTCGAAATCCGCCAGGGCGTTCTGGCGGATCAGGGTGCGCACGCGGCCGACATAATCCGGTTCCTCGGCATAGCCGGCCAGGCCTTCGGCCAGCGTCCAGCCGTCGGGCTGGCGCCCTTGCGCGCGCAGCGCCGCCCGCAGCCGGCGCAGGCGCTCATAGGCCGGGTGCCGGTTCAGATTCACCAGATAGGCGAAGACCGATTGCCTGAGGTCGGAAAACGACTTCACCACATGGTCCTGGTCGGCCTGGCGTTCGGCCGGGGTCATGCCTTCGGCCTGGTTCCACGACCGCTGACCGAAGGCGGCGTTGCCCTCATGGACGAAGCGCGACGTGCCCCAGCCCGATTCCAGGGCCGCCTGGGCCAGGGCCAGCGAGGTCGGGATGGCGTCCACCCGTTCGAGCGCCGCTTCGATCAGGGCCTCGAGATCGTCCTCCTCCACGTAATGGCGCGCCGCCAGCTCGCCCAGCCAGGCGGCATCCTCCGCCGCCGGCTGCCCGCCCGCCCGCACCGTCGCGGCCAGTTCCAGCAGCCTGGCGCGGTCGGCCAGGATGCGCTCGTTGGCGGCCAGGATCAGCGGCAGCATCAGCTTGATGAAGATGCGCTTCTTCTCGGGCCCCTGGGCGATGGCGGCCATATCCCGGGGCATGGCCGCGACATAGAGGCGCGGCACCGGCGCGGCGCCGGCCCGCACCTCGGCGAGGCTGAAGCCCGCCGCGTTCAGCATGTCGTCCAGGGCGGCGACGCTGGCGGCCTCGAAGACGCTCGCTTCGGCAGGCGCTCGCGCCGGGCCGGGCGGGGGTGGCGGCGGGTTCGGCCCGGCGGAATAGCGATCGATGGCGCCATAGATCAGCGCGGCCACGGCCAGGGCCACCACGCCCGGAATGGCGAGGCGCCGCATGGCCCGGTCGCTCCGCATTCGGGGTGCCCGGCCTCCCTCACGCCACCGGGCGGACCTCGAGCACCTCCGGGATGTAGTGCTTCAGCAGGTTCTCGATCCCCATCTTCAAGGTCATGGTGGAGCTGGGGCAGCCCTGGCAGGCGCCCTGCATGACCAGGGAGACGATGCCGTCGCGATAGGAACGGAAGACGATGTCGCCGCCATCCTGGGCCACCGCCGGGCGCACCCTGGTGTCCAGCAGCTCCTTGATCTGGCCTACGATCTCGGCGTCGGCGGCGGCGAAGGCCTCCTGGGCCGCCATGTCCTCCGCGCCCTCGATCACGGCCCGGCCGGTGACGAAGTGTTCCATGATGACGCCCAGGATGGCGGGCTTCATCAGCTGCCATTCGCCCGCTGCGCTCTTGGTGACCGAGACGAAGTCGGCGCCCAGGAAGACGCCTTCCACGCCGTGGAGATCGAACAGGCGGCTGGCCAGCGGCGAGCGGCGGGCGGCGTCGCGATCGGCGAAATCGGCTGTGCCGGCCGCCATCACCTCGCGCCCCGGCAGGAATTTCATGGCCAGCGGGTTGGGGGTGTCCTCGGTCTGGATGAACACGGTGCTTCCTCCCGGCGTCTCGTCGCTGCGCCTCATATTTGGCGCCCGGGCGGGCGCCGTCAAGGGCGGCCCCCGGCGGCGCTCCGGGTGCCCGGTGGGGGTTCAGGTGATGTCGATGATCTTGTCGTCGCTCAGCGTGCCCGGCACCACCACCAGCGGAATCGCCAGCCGCCCGGCCAGGTGGCCGGCCAGGAACGAGACCAGCCGCCCCCGCCCTTCCGCCGGGTCGCTGCCCACGCACAGCAGATCGATGGCCGGGTCGTCGTCCACGGCGCCCAGGATCTCGTCGCCGATCCGCCCTTCGCGCAGCACCAGCTCCGGCATGATGCCGGCCCAGGCGTTCACCTCGGCCGCCATCTCGTTGATCAGGCTTTCCGCCTCTGTCCGCCGTTCCTCGCGCATCATCTCTTCCACCCCCGGCCACTGGCGGAAATCGGCCGGCGGGATGACATGCAGCAGGGCCACCCGCCCGCCGGTGTTGCGCGCCCGGCGGCAGGCATAGCGCAGCACCACCTTGCTGGGGGCGGAGGCGTCCACGCACACCAGGAATTTCACCTGGCCGGCGATGTGCTTGCGCTGTGGCCCTTCGCCGTTCCCGTTCATGGTCCCGCTCATGGCCGTCTCCGCCTTACCTGCGCCTGCCGAACAGGGCGTTGGCCGCAAAGCCTGCCACCGCCGCGCCCACCACCGCAAGCAGGCCATAGAGCGGCCCCTGGCGGTGGGCGAAATCGAAGATCGCCGCCCCCAGCCCGGCCTTGGCCACCGTAAGAGGCAGGGATTGCGCCGCCACCGCCTGTCCGTCCCGCATCAGATAGACATCGGCCACATAGCGCCCGGTGGGCAGCGCGGCGGGAAAGGGGATGCGCGCCCGGAACAGCCGCCCCGCCACCGTATCCACCCGCCCGGCATGGGTGGGAAAAAGGCCTTCCGCCTGGCGGGTGGCCACCAGCGCGGCGCGGAATTCGGCCACGGTGGCCTCGTCCAGCCCCGGTTCCGGGTCCAGCCGCAGGCTGTCGGTTCCCATCTCCAGCAGGCGGCGGGTTTCGATGGCGGCGATGTCGTCCGGCGCCCGTGTGGCGGCGATGCCGTAAAAGCCCGGCACCGAGGAAAAGCGCGCCGCCTGGGCGTTCATCCAGATGCCGAAGATGCGGGCCTTCTTGCGCACGGTGACCGCCGCGCGCGGGCCGCGCACCACCGCCACGATGTCGCCTTCCCCCTCCATGGCGCCGAACACCAGCAGCTCGGTGCCCGTGAAATCGGAGGCGATCTCGATCACGTGGTGCGAAAGGTCGGCGATCAGCTCCTGGGCCGGCGCCGGCCGGGCCGCCAGCAGCGCCAGCGCCGCCAGCAGCGCCAGCAACGTTCGGGCGGGCGCGCGCGCCATCTCAGGGCGCCCCGCTCACGGCCAGCGTGAACAGGCTGGCCGGCTGGGCCACCAGGCGCCACAGCAGGGTTGCCGCCACCCCCAGCACCACCAGGGCCAGCAGGCCGCGCAGCTCTTCGCCGCGCAGCTCCGCGCCCACGCGGGTGCCCAGCTGGGCGCCGATCACCGCGCCCAGGGTCAGCAGGCCGGCCAGCAGCACGTCCACGGTCTGGGTGCCGGTGGCGTGCAGAAAGGTGGCGGTGGCGGTGACGAAGGTGATCTGGAACAGCGAGGTGCCGATCACCACCCCCACCGGCATGCCCAGCAGGTAGATCATCGCCGGCACCATCATGAAGCCGCCGCCCACGCCCATGATGGCGGCCAGCAGCCCGCCCAGAAAGCCCAGCGCCACCGGCAGCAGGGCGCTGATATAGAGGCGCGAGGTGCGAAAGCGCATCTTGAAGGGCAGGCCGTGGCCCCAATGGTGGGTGTGGGCCTTGCGCCTTGCGCCCTGGCCGGTCTGGCGGCGCAGGATGGCGCGGGCGGCCTCCACCAGCATCAGGGCGCCGATGGCCCCCAGCATGACGACATAGGAGATCGAGATCACCAGGTCGATCTGGCCGATCTGGCGCAGGATGCCGAACAGCCAGACGCCGAAGGCCGAGCCCGCCATACCGCCGGCCAGCAGCACCGCCCCCATCTTGAAATCCACCTGGCGCCGGCGCCAATGGGCCATGAAGCCGGAAACCGAGGCCGCCACCACCTGATTCACCTCTGAGCCCACCGCCACCGGCGGCGGCACGCCGATGAAGATCAGCAGCGGCGTCATCAGAAAACCGCCGCCGACGCCGAACAGGCCGGAAAGGAAGCCGACCATGCCGCCCATGCCCAGCAGCAGGAAGATGTCGACGGACATCTCCGCGATCGGCAGGTAGATCTGGAACATGACGCGTCCGGAAGGCGGCCCGGCCCCTTGTGCGCCCCGCCGGGGCGGGCGGCAAGGGGGAATCGGTGTCGGGCCGCGCCGGCCCTAAAGCTCTGGCGCCGGGCCGGCCAGCACCTCGCGCTTGCCGACATGGTTGGCGGGGCCCACCACGCCGGCGCGCTCCATCTGCTCGATCAGGGTGGCGGCGCGGTTGTAGCCGATCTTGAGATGGCGCTGGATGAAGCTGGTGGAGGCCTTGCGCTCGCGGGTGACCAGGAACACGGCCTGGTCGTAAAGCGCCTGTTCCTTGTTTTCCGCCCCCCGGCCGTCGCCACCGTCGCCGCCGGCCATGTCGTCGCCGCCCTCGGGCGCCTCCTCGGTGACGGCGGCGATATAGTCGGGCGTGCCCTGGCGGCGCAGGAACTCGGCCACCTGCTGCACCTCGTCGTCGCCCACGAAGGGGCCGTGGATGCGCGTCAGCCTGCCGCCGCCGCGCATGAACAGCATGTCGCCCCGGCCCAGCAGCTGTTCGGCGCCCATCTCGCCGATGATGGTGCGGCTGTCGATCTTCGAGGTGACGTGGAACGAAATGCGCGAGGGGAAATTGGCCTTGATGGTGCCGGTGATCACATCCACCGAGGGGCGCTGGGTCGCCATCACCAGATGGATGCCGGCCGCCCGCGCCATCTGGGCCAGACGCTGGATGGCGCCTTCGATATCGCGCCCGGCCACCAGCATCAGGTCCGCCATCTCGTCCACCACCACCACGATATAGGGCAGCGGCGCCTCGGCCACCGTCTCCTGTTCGAAGATGGCCTCGCCGCTTTCGCTGTCGAAGCCGGTCTGCACCTTGCGGTGAAGCGGCCCGCCCGCCGCCAGCGCCTCGGCCACGCGCCGGTTGAAGCCGTCGATGTTCCTCACCCCCACCTTCTGCATGGCGCGATAGCGCCGCTCCATCTCGCGCACCGCCCATTTCAACGCCATCACCGCCTTGCCGGGTTCGGTCACCACCGGCGTCAGCAGATGGGGGATGTCGTCATAGACGGACAGCTCCAGCATCTTGGGGTCGATCAGGATCAGCCGGCACTCGTCGGGCGTCATGCGGTAGAGCAGGGAGAGGATCATGGCGTTGACCGCCACCGATTTGCCCGAACCGGTGGTGCCGGCCACCAGCAGATGGGGCATCTTGGCCAGATCCTCGATCGCCGGCGCGCCGGAGATGCGCTTGCCCAGCGCGATGGGAAGCTTCAGGTCGCGCTGGGCGAAATCCTCCGTCTCCAGCAGCTCGCGCAGCGCCACCGTCTCGCGGTCGGCGTTGGGCAGCTCGATGCCCAGCACGGTGCGGCCCGGCACCACGGCGACGCGGGCGGAAAGCGCCGACATGCGCCTGGCGATGTCGTCGGCCAGCCCGATGACGCGGTTGGCGCGCACATTGGCCTCCGGCTCCAGCTCGTAGAGCGTCACCACCGGGCCGGGGCGGACCTCGACGATCTCGCCCTGGACGCGGAAATCGGCCAGCACGCCTTCCAGCATGCGGGCGTTGTTCTGCAGGTCCTGGGCGCTCACCTGGCGGCGCCCTTTCGGGTCGGCCTCGGTCAGCAGGGTGCGGGGCGGCAGGGTGAAATCCGCCCCGGCCGCCATCTCCTCGCCGGGCGCGGCCCCGGCGGCCCCTGCGGTCTTGCCCCGCCGCTGGCGCCGGGCCGCCCTGGGTCGGCCTTCCGCCGCTGTCGCGGCCGGCGTCGGCCCGGCCTCCGGGGCGGGCGCCCGGTCGGCCGCGGCCATGGGTCCGGTGGGTTCGTCGGCTTCGATGGCGCCGATCTGCGGCTCGCCCGCGCGGCGGCGGGGCGGGCGCCGGCGCCACAGGGCGGCGATGCCGGCCCCGGCCCGGCGCGCCATGCGAACCGACCGGGCGGCATCGCCCGGCAGCAGGGCGGCGGCAAAGGCCAGGGCGGCCAGCCCGGCCAGCGCCAGCAGCGGCGCCAGCCAGCCCTCGCCCGCCAGCGGCGGCGCCAGCAGCAGGCCGGCGATCCCCCCCGCCGCCCCGCCCGCCGCCAGCGCCAGCGCCGTCGTCAGCGCCGCCATCGCCGCCATCGCCGCCAGCGCCCGCCACGGCGCCGGCGCCACGCCATGGCCGGCCAGCAGACGGCGCCCCCAGCCGGCGGCCAGCAGCGGCACCAGCCAGGCCGCCAGCCCGAACCAGGCGATCAGCAGGCCGGCTGCGGCCGCCCCGCCCGCGCCCGCCAGATTCGCCGCCGCCGCTCCGGTAGCGTGGTTGAAGGAAGCGTCGCCGCCATCGTGGCTGGCCAGCGCCAGCGCCAGCCAGGCCGCCGCCGCCAGCGCCGCCGCCCCGGCCAGCTGCCGCGCGCGGCGCGCCAGCCACGGCTTCAGCTCGGGCGGGAACAGGCGGCTGGAAAGGGCGGTCTCGCTGGAACTGGCCATGGCGTCCTCCTCATTGCAGGGTGGCGGCGATGCGGCGCAGCGCGACGCCGGTGGTCTCGATATCGTCCACCAGAGCGACGCGGATATAGGCGTGGGCCTCGTTGCTGCCATCCGGGCCATCGGCCGCCAGATAGCGCCCGGGCAACACCTTCACCCCCGCCTCGGCCCACAGCCGCCTGGCGGCCGCGACGCCGTCGCCCACCTCCAGCCACAGGAAAAAGCCGCCCGGCGGGCGATAAAAGCCGAAGCGCCCGGCCAGGATGCTTTCGGCAAGGTCGATCTTGCGGCGATACAGGCGGCGGTTTTCCTCCACATGGGCCTCGTCTCGCCACAACGCTTCGGCGGCGGCGTAATGGGCCATGGGGCTGGCGGCGGCGGCGTATTTGCGCAGCCGCAGAAAGGCGGCCACGAAGGCGGGATCGCCGGCCACGAAGCCCGCCCGCAGGCCGGGCACGCCGGAACGCTTGGACAGCGAATGAAAGCACAGCACATGGGCAAGGCAGCCGTCTTCGGCGCACGCCTCCAGCACGCCCGGCGGCGGGGCGCGGTCGTAGATCTCGGCATAGCACTCGTCGGCCACCAGCAGGAAATCGTAGCGCCGGGCCAGCGCCACCGCCCGGCGCCAATAGGACAGGTCGGCCACCGCGCCCTGGGGGTTGGCGGGCGAGCACAGATAGAACATCGCCGTCCGCTCCAGCAGGGCCGGGGACAGCGCCTCCAGATCGGGCAGAAAGCCGGTGCTGGCCGTGCAGGAGAGATAGACGGGTTCGGCCCCGGCGGCCACGGCTCCGGCCTTGTAGGGCTGGTAGAAGGGGTTGGGCAGCAGCACCGCCGGCACGGCGCCCGCCTTGCGGCCCGGCACCGCCGCCAGCGCCACCATGAACAGGCCCTCGCGCGTGCCCTGCAGCGGCAGGATGGCGCGGTCGGGATCGATCGTCCCGGCCGGCAGGCGATAGCGCCGGGCCAGCCAGGCGGCCACGGCCTGGCGCAGGCCGGGCGTGCCTTCCACCGGCGGATAGGCACCATAGGCGTCGAGATGGCCGGCCAGGGGGCGGCGCGCCAGCTCCGGCACGCCGTGGCGCGGCTCGCCGATCCACAGGGCGATGGCCTTGTGGCGGCCGCCGCCGGGCGCGATGCCGGCGATGAGATCCGTCATGCGCTGAAAGGGATAGTCGCGCAGCTGCTCCAGCCTGTCGTTGATCATGCCGCCTCCCGGCCCCGCGCCCGCAGCCTGGCACGGCGGCAGAGCCGAATGCAAGAAATTCCTTATCCATCCGCCTATTATACCGATTCCTTGGACTCTTTCATGAAATAGACGGCGCGGCATCGCCGCCCCACCGGCTTGGCCGCAGCGCCTCTCCGGTGTTGAATGGGCCATGGTCGAGCGCTGCGAGATCGCCGTCGTCGGCGGCGGCATGGCCGGGCAGGCCGCCGCCCTGGCGCTGGCGCAGGCGGGCTTCGATGTGGCGCTGGTGGAACGCCGCCCCGGCGCTGCCCATCTGGCGGCGGCCTTCGACGGGCGCGCCTCGTCGCTCGCCTACGGTTCCAAGCTGGTGCTGGAAGGTCTGGGGCTGTGGCCGGCCATCGCGGCGCAGGCGCAGCCGATCTGGCAGATCCGCGTCTCGGAAGGGGAAACGCCCTTCTTCCTGCACTACCGCCACAGCGATGTGGGCGAACAGCCGCTGGGCTGGATGGTGGAAAACCGCCATCTGCGCCGGGCGCTGGCGGCGGCGGTGGCGGGCGCGGGCGGGGTGCGCGTGGTGGCGCCGGCCACGGTGGCCGCCATGGAAACCGATTCGGCGGCGGCGGTGCTGACGCTGGCGGATGGCGCCCGGCTGCGCTCTTCGCTGGTGCTGGCCTGCGACGGGGCCGCCTCGCCGCTGCGCGCCATGGCCGGGATCGGCGCCTGGCGGCGCGCCTATGGGCAAACCGGCATCGTCTGCGCCGTGCGTCACCAGCGGCCCCATCGCGGCATCGCCCATGAACGCTTCCTGCCCTCGGGCCCGTTCGCGATCCTGCCCCTTGGCGGGCGCATGTCGTCGCTGGTGTGGACCGAGCGCGACGACATCGCGGCCGCCGTGCTGGCGGCGGCGGACGAGGATGTGCGCGAGGAGATCGCCTGGCGTTTCGGCGATTTCCTGGGCGAGGTGGCGCCGGTGGGGCCGCTATGGAGCTATCCGCTCGCCCTCACCCTGGCCCATCGCCTCCGGGGCCGGCGCCTGGCGCTGGTGGGCGATGCCGCCCACGCCATCCATCCCATCGCCGGCCAGGGCTACAATCTCGCCATCCGCGCCATCGCCGTGCTGGCCGAAGAGCTGGCGCGGGGGCGCAGGCTGGGGCTGGATGCCGGCGACGATGGCCCGCTGCGGGCCTATGCCCGGCGCCGGCGCGCCGACACGCTGGCGCTGGTGGCGGTGACCCACGGGCTGAACCGGCTGTTTTCCAACGCCTTTCCACCGGCCGCGCTGGCCCGCGGCCTGGGCCTGGCGGCCACCGACCGCATGGTGCCGCTGAAGCGCGTCTTCATGCGCCACGCCATGGGCATTCTGGGCCGTCCTGTGCCGCCGGGCGCCCCTGGCCGGCCGCAGGCGGCAGCGTCCTCAGCACCGCCAGGCCCGCGATCAGCAGCACGACGATAACGGCCATGCCCAGGCGCTGGCTGTCGCTGGCCCAGGCGACGGCGCCCACCAGCAGCGGCCCGGCAAAGCTGGTAAGCTTGCCCGAAAGCGCGAAGAAGCCGAACATCTCGCCCGCCATGTCGGGCGGGGCCAGGCGCGCCATCAAGGAGCGGCTGGAGGCCTGCACCGGGCCCACGAAGATGCCCAGCGCCATGCCCAGCAGCCAGAACCACAGCGCCGATTCCACCATCAGGGCCGCCGCGCTGGCGGCGATCAGCCCGGCCAGCGCCGCCGTCAGCGTGGCGCGGGCGCCGATCAGGTCGTCCAGCCAGGCGAAGCCCACCGCCCCCAGCCCGGCCGTGACGTTGAGGGCGATGGCGAAGATCAGCACCTGCTCTTCGTCCATGGCGAACTGGATGGCGGCATAAACCCCGCCCAGCGCGAACAGGGTGTTGAGGCCGTCGATATAGAGCAGGCGCGCGGCCAGAAAGCGCAGTACGATGCGGTGGCGGCGCAGCTCGCGGGCGGTCCTGGCCAGCCTGGCCAGACCTTCCCCGATAGCCTCGCCGGCCCGGGCGTGGCGGGAAGGCCGGTCCGGCGTCCAGGCGAACAGCGGCCAGCCGAACAGCAGGAACCACAGCGCCACCAGCGGCGCCACCGCCCGCACATGCTCGCCCGAGCCCCGGTCCAGGCCCAGGGGCGGCGGCTGGGCCATGACCAGGACCGCCAGCGCCAGGGCCAGACAGGCGATGCCGCCGCCATAGCCCAGCCCCCAGGCCCAGCCCGAAAGGCGGCCGATGCGCCCGGGCGGGGCGATATCCGCCAGCATGGCGTTGTAGAAGACGCTGCCGGTCTCGAAGCCGACATTGACCAGCGCCACCAGAACCAGGGCCGGCAGCAGCCAGGCGCCATGAGGGGCGCAGAACCACAGCAGGGCGGTGGCGATGACCGCCAGAAGGCAGAAGCCGGCGATCCACGGCTTGCGGCGCCCGGCATGGTCGGCGATGGCACCGGCGATGGGCGCCAGCACGGCGACGGCCAGGGCGGCCACGGCGATCCCCCAGCTCCACAGCGCCAGGCCGCGGGCCTCGTCGCCGACGATGGCACGGGCGAAATAGGGCGCGAACACGAAGGTGACGACCACCGTGGGCGTGGGCGACGACGCCCAGTCGAACAGACACCAGGCGACGATGCCGCGCCTTCCCGGCGCCGGTTCGCGAGTCATGGCCGCGCCGGCGTGGCTGCGGGCGGGCGGAGGGCGATGGGGGCGCCGGCCGCGAGGAGCCGGAAGGCGATGGCGGGCATGGCTGTCCAGGCGGGCGGCCAGGCAGCCTCGCCCCCTGCCGCCGCCCGGTCAAGCCCTGGCTGAATATGGCGACCCCTAGGGGAATCGAACCCCTGTCTCAACCGTGAAAGGGTTGTGTCCTGACCGCTAGACGAAGGGGTCGCGACCAATGGCGGCCGGGATAGAGGCTTGCGGCGGCGAAATCAAGGCCCGCCCTCGCCGCCATCGGCGTGGCCGCGCGGGCGAGGGCATCCGCCCGCCCGTAGCCGCGGGCGCTGTCCGCGCCGGCCCGCGAAGCGGCTATCCGGTGCGCTCGGCGTCGCAGTCGGCGCCGCATTCGGGGGCGGTCCGCCGGGTCAGGCGTCCTCCATATGCAGCGTGACCGCGATCTCCGGCCACGCGCCCCGGCGCTCGACCGCCTCCAGCTGCAGGAACAGCCGCTTGCCGGCGTCCATCAGCCGGGCCGGGATTTCGTTGCGGTTGCGGGGAAGATAGCCCAGCTTGCGCCGTTCTGCCGTCAGCACCTCGATGGCCCATGTGTCGTGGATGTTGCCGGGCTCGCGGCGCAGCGTCAGGCGCTGGCCCTTGTGCAGCCCCTCGGCCACGGAAGCCGCCTCGTAATAGGCCGTGCCGGCGATGTGCATCGAGGCGAGCAGAATGTCGCGCGCGAAGGGAATCTGCACCGGCGCGCCGGTGACGCTCTTTTGCAGCAGCTGCTGGATCAGGTCCTGTTTCTGGAGACCGGTGCTCATCGCGGCGCCTCAATGCGGCTGCCCGGACGATGCCAGCAGGCTGTCGTGCCAGGCCTTCAGCCGGGTTTCTCTGTCCCTGGCGGCGGAGATCTGGTGGCGCAAATCCCGCTGCTTCGCGGCGACCCAGGCCTTGTCCAGCAGCTGGCTTTCATAGCACAGCGGTGGCGTGGCCAGCGCCTTGGCGATGCGCTCCCGCTGCGCGGCGATCAGGGCGTTCAGCCGCCCGGTTTCCGCCGCCATGTCGTCGGGCATCTCCCGCGCGTCGTCCGGGCCGCCGCTGCCCGCCGCCAGCGCCTGCAGGAGATCGAGATCGCCGGCGCGATAGGCGTGCTGCATCAGCTCCCACGTCCGTTTTTGCGCTGGCGACATGGCGCCGCCGATATCGGGGTGGAGCGTTTTGCACAGCTGGCGATAGAGGCTTTTCAGCTGGCGCGCGTCGTCCGCCGCCAGGGCCGGCGCGGCGAGATCGTCCATGGCCCGGCGCAGCTCGTCCTCGCGGCGCCGGTTCTCTTTCCTGGTCTGCTCGAACTCCGCCGCGACCTCGGCGTCCAGGATGGCGATGCGCTCCGCCGTGACCTGGCGGCCCAGATTGGCCTCCCTTTGCAGGAAGGCGATGCGATAGCGCAGCTCTGCGATCGCCGCTTCCAGGCAGAACAGCCGGTATTCCAGCTGGCCGAGATCGCGGCTGTAGCGGGCCAGCACGGCGTCGCGCCGGTGGTAGAGCAGGCTTTCGAGCTGTTCGATCAGCACCGCCAGGGCGTGGCGCAACTCCCGCACCCGGGCCAGCTGCGCCACCGTTCGGGGATGGAGGACGACCCGGCCCCGCTCGCTGGCGTCCGCCATCCCGTTTTGCCGTTCAGGCGCCCTGGCCGGCGGACGGGCGGGCACAGGCTACGTCCTCCACCACGAATTGCACCCGCTCGCTTCCCCGCCAGCGGTTCAGTCGCAGATGGCCCGCCAGATGCAGGCCGCGCCCGTCGCGGGCCAACAGGGCGTCGCCGGTGGTCTCGCCCTGGGCGCGAAAGGCGATGACCTTCAGCCGGGCGCCCTCGCCGCCGGCCGCGATGCAGCGGACATGGCCGCCGGCGGTGGCCTCGGCGTGGACGATGCGCGCGCCCATGACGGCAAAGCGCGGCTCGGCATTGCCGCGCCCGAAGGGGCCGGCCGCCGTCATCTTTCGCGCCAGCTCGGCCGTGGCCGCCGCCGGGGCCAGGGCGCCGTCGATGGCGAGCTCGGGCACCGGAGGCAGCGCCGCCACCTGATCCGCCAGGCGCCGGTTCAGAAAGGCGGCCAGGGCCTCGATGCCCTGGCTTGCCACGGTCAGCCCCGCCGCCATGGCGTGGCCGCCGCCCGCCAGCAGCAGGCCGGCCCGGCGCGCCTGGGCCACCGCCTGGCCCAGATCGACGCCGGCCAGCGAGCGCCCGGAACCCTTGCCGGTCTCGCCCTCCAGCGCCACCACCACGGCCGGGCGGTGGCAGGCCTCCACGATGCGGCTGGCGACGATGCCCACCACGCCGGGATGCCAGCCCTCCCCCGCCACCACGATGCAGCTTTGCCGCGCCTGGGCCCGGGCCGCCGGCAGCGCCGCCTCCAGCACCGCCTTCTCGATGGCGCGGCGCTCGCCATTCAGGGTGTCCAGCCTGGCGGCCAGGCCGGCGGCCTCGCAGGGGTCGTGGGCGGTGAGCAGGCGGACGCCCAGCTGCGGCGTTCCCACCCGTCCGCCGGCATTGATGCGCGGCCCCAGCAGAAAGCCGGCATGCCAGGCGGTGGGGGCCTCGTTCAGCCCGGCCACATCGGCCAGCGCCGCCAGGCCGGTATTGGCGCGCCGCGCCATCGCCTTCAGCCCCTGGGCCACGAAGGCGCGGTTGAGGCCCGTCAGCGGCACCTGATCGCAGACCGTGCCCAGGGCCACCAGGTCCAGCCAGGCCAGCGGGTCCGGCTCGGTCCGGGCGGCGAAGCGGCCGCGCCGGCGCAGCTCGCGGTTCAGCGCCACCACCGCCATGAAGGTCACGCCCACCGCCGCCAGCGTGCCCAGGCCGCTGGCGTCGTCCGCCCGGTTGGGGTTGACGATGGCCCGGGCCGGCGGCAGCGCCGCGCCGGCCGGGTGGTGATCCAGCACGATCACGTCGATGCCGGCCTCGGCCGCCAGGCGCAGGGGCTCGAAAGCGGCGATGCCGCAATCGACGGTGACGACCGGCCCCGCCCCGCGCGCCCGCAGCGCCGCCAGGGCGGGAAAGTTGGGGCCGTAGCCTTCCCGCTTGCGGTCGGGGATGTGGATTTCGGCGCGGCCGCCGACGGCCGCCAGATAGCGCGCCAGCAGCGCCGCCGAGGTGGCGCCATCGACATCGTAATCGCCGAAGATGCCGATGGCCTCGCCCGCCTCCACGGCGTCGGCAAGGCGGGCGATGGCGCGCTCCATATCCACCAGCAGCGCCGGATCGGGCAGGCTGTGGCGCAGGCGCGGGGCCAGCCAGCCGGCGGCGTCCTCGGCGCCGATGCCGCGCGCCGCCAGCACCCGCGCCAGCGCCTCCGGCAGGTCCAGGCGCTGGGCCAGGGCCAGGGCGGCGCGCTCGTCCGTCAGCCGGCCCACCCAGCGCCGCCCGCCCAGCGACCGTTCCACCCCCAGAAAGGCGGCCATCGCCTTGCCCCTCAGGCCGCCGGCGCGAAGCTCTTGCGGGCCGGGTCGTGGCGGGCGGAGATCAGGCGCACCGTGCCGCTGGCCGAGCGCATGGCGATGGATTGGGTGGCCAGCCCGGCGCCAGCGCGATGCACGCCCTTCAGCATCCAGCCATCGGTGACGCCGGTGGCGGCGAACACGATATCGCCCCTGGCCAGATCGTCGCCGTTGTAGATCGCCGCCGGGTCGGCGATGCCCATGGCGCGGGCGCGTTCCCTCTCCCCCTGGTCGCGAAAGGCCAGCCGGCCCTGGAACCGGCCGCCGATGCAGCGCAGCGCCGCCGCCGCCAGCACGCCTTCGGGGGCGCCGCCGATGCCCATATAGATGTCGGTGCCGGTTTCTTCCCGAGTGGTGGCGATCGCGGCGGCGATGTCGCCATCGCCGATCAGCCGGATGCGCGCGCCCGCCTTCCGGCAGGCGGCGATCAGCTGGCGGTGGCGCTCCCTCTCCAGGATCGTCACCGTCAGCTCGGCCACCGCCTTGCCCCGGGCTTCGGCCAGCCTGGCGAGATTGTCCGCCGGCGTCCGGTCGAGGCCTACCACATCGCCCGGCAGGCCGCCGCCCACGGCGATCTTTTCCATATAGGTGTCGGGGGCGTGCAGGAAGCCGCCCTGCTCGGCAAAGGCCAGCACGGCCAGGGCATTGGCCCCGCCGGTGGCGCAGATGGTGGTGCCTTCCAGCGGGTCCAGGGCGAGGTCCAGCCATGGGGCGGCGGCGCTGCCGCACCCCACCTGTTCGCCGATATAGAGCATCGGCGCCCGGTCGCGCTCGCCCTCGCCGATCGCCACCCGGGCGCGGATGGCGAGCCGGTTCAGCGCCCTGCGCATGGCGTCCACCGCCGCCCGGTCGGCCGCCTTTTCGTCGCCGCGCCCGATATGGCCGGCGGCAGCGACGGCCGCCGCCTCGCAGACACGCACGGCGTCCAGGGCAAGGGTATCGTCCAGCGCCATGGCCTCCCCGCGGCCTTTCCCGGTGGCGGATGCTAACCCGCGCGCGCCGGCGCTGTCGCCCGCGCCGGTGGCGATCCATCAACAGGTCGAGCGGAGGCGGCCGGCGCGCCTTACAGCTGTTCGATGCGAATGGTCAGCGGCGCTTCGGCCACCGCGTCCAGGCCGGCGATGCGGCGGCAGGCGCGGGCGATGGCGGCATCGCGGGCTTCGTGGGTCGTCATCGCCACCGGCACCGTCTCGCCTCCCGCCCGGGCGCGCTGCACCAGGCTGCCTACCGAGATCGCTTCGTCGCGCAGGATGGCCGAAATGTCGGCGATCACGCCCGGGCGGTCGATCACTGTCAGCCGGATATAGCAGGCGCCCATGCGCCCGGAGATCGGCGCTGCCGGGGATGGCCGCAGCGCCGCCGCCACCACCCCCGCCAGCGGCAGCCTGGCGCCGGCGGCGATGTCGATCAGATCGGCCACCACCGCCGATGCCGTCGGCCCCGCCCCGGCGCCCCGCCCCACCAGGGTGACGGGGCCGCAGGCATCGCCTTCCACCACCACGGCGTTGAACACGCCTTCGACATGGGCGATGGGGCAGGCCAGCGGCACCATGCAGGGATGCACCCGCTGCTGGATGCCCTCTGGCGTGCGCTGGGCGATGGCCAGCAGCTTGATGCGATAGCCGAACTCTTCGGCAAAGGCGAAATCCAGCGGCGCGATGGCGGCGATGCCCTCGACGTGAACGGCGGCGAAATCCACCGGGCGGCGGAAGGCCAGCGCCGCCAGAATGGCGAGCTTGTGGGCAGCATCGCCGCCGCCGATATCCAGCGCCGGATCGGCCTCGGCATAGCCCAGCCGCTGCGCCTCCGCCAACGCTTCGGCAAAGGGCACGCCCTGTTCGCGCATCGCCGTCACGATGTGGTTGGAGGTGCCGTTCAGGATGCCGTAAAGCCGTTCGATGCGGTTGGCGGCCAGCCCCTCGCGCAGCGCCTTCACGATGGGAATGCCGCCGGCCACGGCCGCCTCGTAGCCGACATGGACGCCGGCCGCATCGGCCAGCCGCGCCAGGGCGGTGCCGTGGAGCGCCAGCAGCGCCTTGTTGGCGGTGACCACATGGCGCCCGGCGGCCAGCGCGGCCTCCACCAGCTCGCGGGCGATGCCGTCGGCGCCGCCGATCGCCTCCACCACCGCGTCGATGCCGGGTTCCGTGGCCAGCGCCCGGGCGTCGTCCAGCCAGCGCAAGGCGGAAACATCCACCCCGCGCGGGCGGTGCCGGTCGCGGGCGGAGACGGCGACGATCTCCAGCGCCGGGGCGGTGCCGTCCTGCCGCAGCCGCTGCAAAACCTCCACCACGCCGCAGCCGACCGTGCCCAGGCCGGCGATGCCGATGCGCAGCGGCGTCATGGGTCGTCGTGGTCGGAGGTGTCGTCGGGAGCGTCGCCGCCGGCGCGCAGCAGGGCGCCCCGCTTCCTCGCCTCCTCGCCCAACGCCGCCAGCCTTTCGGCCAGCCGCGCCATCTCCTCGGCCGAGGCCATGGCGGCGGGGCGGGACGGCATGGCGGCCAGCACGGGCCAATCCTCGCTGTCCGCCATTCCCGAGGCGGGGCAGGCGAGAAGCAGGCCGGCCAGCGCCACCGCCCGTGGCGGCGGGGCGATCACGAAACGGCCTTTGTTGCGGTGCACAATTCCATGTATATCCCCGGCATATATCCTCGGCGAGGACGGCAGCGGCGGGCCGTCACGCTATCGCCATCCGCCCCGCCCGGCAACCGCGCGCCGTGGCAGAGGAGGAGCACGGACCATGAGCGAGACCGGCACGCAAGGACCGCTGGGGGCCGAGGACTGGCAGGCCATCGCCCGGCGCAGCCAGCGCGCCATCGCCGCCTTTCTGGCCCGCCGCGACGGCGATGGCGAGCATTTCGAAGCCGCCATGCGCCTGGCGGCGCTCGCCCTGCGGGCCCAGGCCGAGCTGCTGGCCAATCCGGCCGCCCTGGCCCGCGCCCAGGCCGATCTGTGGGCGAAACACATGGAGCTGTGGCAGGCCACCGCCCGGCGCCTTGCCGGCGGCGAGGCAGAGCCGGTGGCAAGGCCCGATGACGGCGACCGCCGCTTTCGCGATGCGGCGTGGAGCGAGGACGCCATCTTCGACCACATCAAGCAATCCTATCTCATCTCCGCCGCCTGGCTGCAGGAGACCATGGCGGGCGCTGCCGGCCTGGGCCCCGACGACCGGCGCAAGCTGGCGTTCTACACCCGGCAATATGTCGATGCCCTTTCGCCCACCAATTTCGCCGCCACCAACCCCGAAGTGCTGCGGGCGGCGGCGGCCAGCCGGGGCGAAAGCCTGGTGCGCGGCCTGGGCCATCTGCTGGACGATCTGGAACGCGGCAGCGGCGTCCGCATGGTGGAACGCGACGCCTTCCGGCTGGGCCGGGATGTGGCGACGGCGCCGGGCAAGGTGGTGTTCCAGAACGAGCTCATGCAGCTGCTGCAATTGGCGCCGGAGACGGAACATGTCCATCGCCGCCCGCTGCTGGTGATCCCGCCCTGGATCAACAAATACTACATCCTGGATCTCCGCCCGCAGAACTCCTTCCTGCGCTGGCTGGTGGGCCGGGGCCACACGGTGTTCGTCGTCTCCTGGGTGAATCCGGACGCGGCGCTGGCCCACAAAAGCTTCGAAGACTACATGCTGGAAGGCCCGCTGGCGGCCCTGGATGCCATCCAGAAGGCGACCGGCGAGAAGCGTGTCACCGCCCTGGGCTATTGCATCGGCGGCACCCTGCTGGCCTGCGCGCTGGCCCATATGGCGGCCCGGCGCGACCGGCGCATCGCCGCCGCCACCTTCCTCACCACCCTGGTGGATTTCGAAGAGGTGGGCGAGATCCGCGTCTTCATCGACGAGGAGCAGGTGGCGGGCCTGGAACGGGCGATGGCAAAGCAGGGCTATTTCGAAGGCGCCAGGATGGCGGGTGCCTTCAGCACCCTGCGCGCCAACGATCTGATATGGTCCTTCGTGATCGACAACTACCTGCTGGGCAAACAGCCGCCGCCCTTCGACATCCTCTACTGGAACAGCGATTCCACCCGTCTGCCGGCGGCCATGCACAGCGAATATCTGCGCCGGCTCTATCTCGACAACGCGCTCGCCAGCCCCGGCGCGCTCACCCTGGGCGGCACGCCGCTGCATCTGGGGCGCATCCGCATCCCGGCCTATATCCTGGCCGCCCGCGAAGACCATATCGCGCCCTGGGCCTCCGCCTACAAGGCCACTGGCCTCATGGGCGGGCCCACCGTCTTCACGCTGGCCAAATCCGGCCATGTGGCGGGCGTCGTCAACCCGCCGGCGAAGAACCGCTACGGCTTCTGGACCGGCGACAGCACGCCCGCCGCTGCCGAAGCCTGGCTGGCGGGCGCGGAAGAGCGGCAGGGTTCCTGGTGGCCCCACTGGCAGGCGTGGCTGGCGGCCCATTCGGGCGCCAAAGTGGCCGCCCGCCAGCCGGGCGCGGGCGGCCTGGACGCCCTGGAAGACGCGCCCGGCAGCTATGTCCGGGTCGATCTGCGCGACGGCTGACCGCCGGGCACCGATCAGGGAAAGACGGCGAGGCGCGGCAGGCCGCGGCCTTCGTCGAAGCCCGCCATGACGTTCAGGTTCTGCAGCGCCTGGCCGGCCGCGCCCTTCACCAGATTGTCCAGGACCGAGACCAGGATGACGCGCCCGGGGATGCGGTCGGCGAAGACGGCGATCAGGCAGAGATTGGAGCCTCTGACATGATGGGTGGCCGGCGCGGCGCCCGGGGCCAGCACGTGCACGAAGGGTTCGTCGCGATAGCGCGCCGCCAGCGTCTCGCGCACATCCCCCGCCCCGGCGCCCTCCGCCAGGCCGGCATAGATGGTGGCCAGGATGCCGCGGTTCATGGGCACCAGATGGGGCGTGAAGGTCACGGCGACCTCCCGCCCGGCGGCGCGCGCGAGCTCCTGTTCGATCTCCGGCAGATGGCGGTGGCCGGCGATGCCATAGGCGCGGATGCTCTCGGAAACCTCGGCGTGCAGCTGCTCCCGGCTGGCCTTGCGCCCGGCCCCGCTCACCCCCGATTTGGCGTCGATCACGATGCCTTCGCTGGCGATCGTCCCTGCTTCCAGGCAGGGCAGCAGCGGCAGTTGCGCCGCCGTGGTGTAGCAGCCGGGGTTGGCGACCAGCCGCGCCTTCGCCACCTCCTGGCGGCGCAGCTCGGTCAGGCCATAGACCGCTTCGGCCAGCAGCGCCGGGGCGCGGTGGCGGCTGCCATACCAGCGGCCATAGAGGTCGGCATCGGCGAGGCGGAAATCGGCCGATAGATCGACCGTCTTCACATGGCCGGGCAGGGCGGCGATGGCGTCCTGCGCCGCCCCGTGGGGCAGACAGCACAAGACGGCATCGATGGCGGACCAATCGACCTCGCCCGTCGCCACCGGGTCCGGCAGGCCGAGATGGGCGAGATGGGGATGGGCCGCCGCCAGGGGCTGGCCGGCGCTGCGTTCTGCCGTCAGGGCGGCGATGCGCAGGCCATCGTGGCCCGCCGCCAGCCGCAGCAGCTCGGCGCCGGTATAGCCGCTGGCGCCCAGCACCGCCACCGCGAGCCTGGACGTCATCGTCCCTGCCTCCTGGCGGCGCCCGCCAGCGGCAAGGGGGCGGGCTGCATCAGCGTTTCGAGAACTGGAAGCTGCGCCGCGCCTTGCGGCGGCCGTATTTCTTGCGCTCCACCACGCGCGGGTCGCGGGTCAGGAAGCCGTGGCTCTTCAGCGTCTTGCGCAGCGCCGGCTCATAGAGCGCCAGCGCCTTGGAAAGGCCGTGGCGCACCGCCCCCGCCTGGCCGGAAAGGCCGCCGCCCTTCACCGTGCACATCACGTCGTATTGGCCGTTGCGCTCGGCCACCTGGAAGGGCTGGCCCAGGATCAGGCGCCAGGTGCCGCGGGTGAAATACTCCTCCACAGAGCGGCCGTTGATCTGGATGCGCCCCGCCCCCCGTTTCAGCCACACCCGGGCGATGGCGTTCTTGCGCTTGCCGGTGGCATAGGCGCGGCCCTGGGTGTCGATCTGCGGTTCGGGCAGGGCGTCCTCGGCCGCCCCAGCGCTCTCGGGAACTTCCGCGGGCGGCGGGGCGGTGTCGGTTTCGGCATTCATCTCGACGTTCGTCTCGATATTCATCTCGGGCATCTCGGGCATCTCAGGCGGCCTTGCGGTTCTTGCGGTTGCGTCCGCCCAGGTCCAGCGGCTGGGGCTGCTGGGCGGCGTGGGGATGGTCCGGCCCGGCATAAACCTTCAGCTTCCTCATCACCTGCCGGCCCAGCGGGTTGCGGGTGATCATGCGCTCCACCGCCTTCACCACCACCCGTTCGGGATGCTTGCCGTCCAGGCGCTGGCCCAGGGTCTGGCTGCGGATGCCGCCCGGCCAGCCGGTGTGCCAATAGAAGCTTTCGTCGCGGCGCTTGTTGCCGGTCAGGTGAACCTTTTCGGCGTTGACGACCACGACGAAATCGCCGCAATCGACATGGGGGGTGAAGGCCGGCTTGTGCTTGCCGCGCAGGATGTCGGCGATCTCCACCGCCATGCGCCCCAGCACCAGGTCGCGGGCATCCACCAGATACCATTGGCGTTCGATATCGGCGGCTTTGGCGGCGTAGGTCTTCATCGCGTCCCTCGGAAGCGGCGCCCGGCGAAGGGCGCGGAAACTGCCACGTCCCCCGGCGGGAGTCAATCGCCATCGTGGCGCCCGTGTTGCGTCAAGTCGCCGCATCAAGTCCAGGCCCCGGACCGGAACGGCGCCTTGCGGCCCGTCCTGCCGGGCGCCATGATGGGCCATGGCCGCGCCTCTTCTTCTGCGCCGCGACAAAAATGGCGTCGCCGCGCTCACCCTGAACCGCCCCGCACGGCGCAACGCGCTCTCCCAGGCGCTGCTGGCGGCGCTGCAGGAGGCGTTCGACGCCATCGTCGCCGATGGCGCCATCCGCGTCGTCACCGTCACCGGCGCCGGCGCCGCCTTCTGTTCGGGGCACGATCTGGAAGAGCTGCTCGCCCTCCCCGCCGCAGAGCGCCACGCCCTGTTCGCGCGTTGCAGCCGGCTGATGGCAAGCGTGGCCCGCCTGCCCAAGCCCACCATCGCCAGCGTCCACGGCCCCGCCAGCGCGGCCGGCTGCCAGCTGGTGGCCAGCTGCGACCTGGCGCTGGCCTCCGAAGGTGCGCGCTTCACCACGCCCGGGGTCGATATCGGGCTGTTCTGTTCCACCCCGGCGGTGGCGCTTGGGCGCGCCGTGGCGCCCCGCCACGCCCTGGAGATGCTGCTGACCGGCGCGCCGGTCGCCGCCCGGCGCGCCCTGGAGATCGGCCTGGTCAATCGGGTGGTGCCGGCGGCAGAGCTGGCCTCCGCCACCCGCGCCCTGGCGGAGGCGATCGCGGCGAAATCGCCCGCCGCGCTGGCCACCGGCAAAGCCATCTTCCACCGCCAGTTGGCCCTGCCCCTGGACGAGGCCTATGCCTGCGCCAGCCGCGCCATGGCAGACAACATGGCCTCCCCCGACGCGGCCGAAGGCATCGGCGCCTTCCTGGAAAAACGCCCGCCGCGCTGGCCCACCCCATGAAGGCAGGGCAGCGCGCAGGCCGCCTCGTCCCGGCCATCGCCCTTTTCATCGCCTTCTCAACCGGCTTGGCCGCCTGCGCCGAGACACCGTTCGCCTGGCAGGAAGCGGCCCGGGACTGGCTCGCCAACCTGTGCGAGGAAAGCGACCGTTGCGACCGTTGGGGCGACGGCGCCGTCTTCCACTAGGCGGGCGCGACGGCGATGGCGGGCGCGGCGGCAACACTGGCGGGATCGCACCCGAAACACGGCCGTGCCACGATCCGCGACCGGAAGCCGGTGAGCGCCAAGGCCCGGCGCAAGGCCCCGCCCGCCTCCGCCCCGCCATGAATTTCCTCCACGAAGACGCGCCCCCCTATGGCGTCGCCACCGTCCTGTCGCCGCTGGTGCGCCGGGTGGTGGCGCCGAATCCGTCCGCCTTCACCTATCACGGCACCGGCACCTTCATCGTCGGGCGGGGCGAGGTGGCGGTGATCGATGCCGGCCCGGCCCTGGCCCGCCATGTCGATGCCCTGCTTGCCGCCACCAGGGGCGAGACCGTCACCCATCAGTTCGTCACCCACAACCACAGCGACCATTCGCCCGCCGCCCGCCTGCTGAAACAGGCCACCGGTGCCGACATCTGGGCCTTCGCGCCCCATGGCGGCGGGGCGGAAACGGCGGTGGGCGAAGAAGGCGTGGATTCGGCGTTTCGCCCCGACCACCGGCTCGCCCATGGCGAGGTCGTGGCCGGGGCCGGCTGGACGCTGGAGGCGGTCTTCACCCCCGGCCACATGGCGAATCATCTCTGCTTCGCGCTTCCCGAAGAGGCGACGCTGTTCAGCGGCGATCACGTCATGGGCTGGTCCACCAGCGTCGTCTCGCCGCCCGACGGCGACATGGCGGCCTATATGGCCAGCCTGCGGGCGTTGCAGCGGCGCCCGGAGACGCTTTATCGCCCCACCCACGGCCCGGCCATCGCCGCGCCCGGCGCCCATGTGGCGGCACTGATCCGCCATCGCCAGGCGCGGGAGGCGCAGATCGCCGCCTGCCTGGCGGATGGCATCGCCACCGTGGCGGCGATGGTGGAAAGGCTTTATGGCGATATCGACCGCCGCCTGCACCCGGCCGCCCGCCGTTCGGTGCTGGCCCATCTGATCCACATGGTCGCCAGCGGCCGCGCCCTCTGCGAGGGCGAGGCGGAGGAGGAAAGCCGCTTTCGCCCCGCCAGCGGCGCCCGCCCACACAGCCGCCGCCGGCGGCCCTAGGCCGGCGTCAGGCCGCCAGCGCCCGCAGCGCCTCCAGCCCCACGACGCGGCCTTCGAATTCGGCCATGGCGTCGCTCAAGCACTCCCACATATAGATGGCCGAGGCGCTGTCGATCGCCATGTCCAGGGCGTAGCCGGCGCTGCGATCGGCGCGCAGGACGATGGCGTTGACCCGCGCCACGCTGGTTTGCGCGATGGCGAGGTCGGCAAAGCGGTGGGGCCGCAGGTCCACGCCGCACAGCTTCGCCATGGCCCCGGCCGCATGGGCGCCGACGATGGCGATGCGCGCATTGGTGTCGGCGCGGGGCACCGGATAGCAGCCGGCCGCCATGGTCCAGGCGGCGGCAAGGCGTTGGATGGTGGCATCGTCGCCGCCATCGCCTGCCAGCAGCAGCGCCTCGCCCTGGGCCAGGCGGCAGGCCAGGGTGCCGTCCCGCTGGCGACTGGCGCGGTTGGGCGGGGGCAGCTCCAGGCCCTGGGCGGCGGCGAAGGCGGCCATCTCCCAGCCCTTCCAGCCGGCCCGGGGCAGGGCGGTGAGATCGGCGATGGCGAGCTTGTGGGCGGCTTCGGCCTCGCCTTGCGGGTCGCCGTAATGGGCGGGGCAGGCAAAGCCCGCCATATCCACCCAATGGGCGCCCAGCCCGGCGCAGATGCGGTAGAGCGGGGAACGGCGCAGGCGGTCTTCGGGCTGGAGAGTTTCGCTGGCCGGGCGGGGCGCGGTCATGGGCCTTAGAGCTCCTGGCGGGCGTTATCGGGGTCGTAGAAGGGCAGGGCCACCACCCGGCAATCGACCATGGCGACATCGTCCGCCCGGCGGGGGCCGTCGGCGCCCACCCGCACCTGGAAGCTTTCGCCCACCGCCGCCCGCTCGGCGGCGACGAAGGCCAGCCCGATGGTCTTGTCCAGGGTGGGGGAATAGCTGCAGGAGGTGACGCGGCCTTCGATCTCGCCGTCGCGGATCACCAGATGGCATTCCTGCGGCGGCGTCCCGCCCGCTGCCAGGGAGGCCTTGTCGACCTCGAAGCCCACCAGCTTGCGCCGGGCATGGCCGCGGCGCAGGTCGATCGAGCGTTTGCCGATGAAGAAGGGGCGCTTTTTGGCCAGCGCCCACTCCATATCGGCCTCCAGCGGGCTGGTGAGGCCGTCGGTGTCCTGGCTGACGATGATATGGCCCTTTTCCAGCCGCAGCAGGCGCTGACATTCGACGCCGAAGGGGCGGATGCCGGCCTCGGCCCCGGCCGCCATCAGCGCGTCCCACAGCGCCTCGCCGCTATGGCTGGGGCAGTGGATCTCGAAGCCCAGCTCGCCTACGAAGCCTACGCGTAGCAGGCGGCAGGGGATGCCGGCCACCTGGGACTCGCGCACGCCCAGGTAGGGGAAGGCGGTGGGGGAGAGATCCAGGGCGGTGAGGCGGGACAGTACCTGGCGCGATTTCGGGCCGGCCAGATTGACGCCGGCCCAGGCGCCGGTGACATGGGTGACATCGACCCGAAGCCGCCATTGCGCGTTCCAGAACAGCATCTCGCGATAGACGCCATCGACCCCCGACGTGGTGGCGGTGACATAGAAATGTTGGTCGTGCAGGCGGCAGGCGACGCCGTCGTCGGTGACGATGCCGGTCATGTCGGTCATCAGCGTGTAGCGGGCCCGGCCCACCTGCTGCCTGCGATAGGCCCATGTGTACATGCGCTCCATCATGGTGGCGGCGTCGGGGCCGCGCAGTTCCAGCCCGCCCAGGGTGGAGACATCGATCAGGCCGACATTGTGGCGCACATTGCGGGCCTCTTCATGCACCGCCGCCAACCTGGCCACCGCCCCCAGGCGGCGCCCGCCGTAATGCTCCGGCCGCAGCCACAGCCCGGACGGCATCATGACCGCGCCCGCCGCCAGATGACGATGGTGCATGGGGGTCAGCCGGCGCGGTTCGAAGCCGCGCCCGGCCAGGAGGCCGATCTTTTCGGCCGTGCAGGGCGGGCGCTGGGTGGTCAGCCCGGCCTCTGCGGTGGCGATGCCGTTGGCGTGGGCGTTCAGCCTGACGGCGTTCAGCCAGGAATGGCGGCCCTGGCTGGGGCCCATGCCGCAGGTGGAAAAACGCTTCATCAGCTCGATATGGGCATAGCCTTCGGCGACGGCGTTCTCCAGGTCGTGGACCTGGAGATCCTCGTCGAAATCGACGAAATCGCGCCCCCTGGGGTGCTCGAAGATGGGCCAGGGATGGTTCTGGCCGGCAGCGCCGCGGTCGTTGCCTACCGTCGGCTGGCGGCCCCGCTCGCAGCCAGCGTCCCTGGCGGCGGCCCAGCCGGCGGCGCGGCCCTCTTCCAGCACCCGGTCCAGCGTGAAGGTGCCGGCGACCGAGCCGGCCGCGTGCATGCCATGGGGAAGGCCGGAGATGCGAAACATGGCGCTGGCCTGGTCGTAATGGCTGCTGGCGCCGGCATGCCAGGCCAGATTGGCGGCGCCCTGCCAGCCGACCGAGGTGACGATGGTATCGCAGGCGAAGGTCTCGCCGCCCGCCCGGGTGCGCCCGCGCCCGGCGATGACGGCCACCCTGGCGGCCTCGACGCCGTTCAGATGGGGGGCGGGAAAGGCCTCGGCCACCGTGGCGCCCGCTCGCACCGGGATGGCGCGCTCCTGCACCGCCCGGGCCAGCTCGTGGCGGGGAAGCTCGGCCCCCAGCTCGGCGATGCAGGCTACCTCCGTGCCGGCCGCCATCAGATCCAGGGCGGCGGCATAGCCATCGGCATTGGCGGTGGCGATCACCGCGCGCTGGCCGGGCCGGACGCCGTAGCGGTTGATCAGCCGCTGGGCGGCCGAGCCATACATGATGCCGGGCAGGTCGTTGTTGCGGAACACCAGCGGCTGTTCCCAGCTGCCGGTTGCCATCACCACCGCTTTGGCGCGCAGCTTGAACATGCGATCTCCGCGCAGCACGGCCAGGAAGTGATCGGCGAACCAGCCGTTGCAGACGGCATCGGTCAGAACCCGGATGTTGCCTCTGGCCGCCACCTCCTCCACCAGGCGGGCGCGCTCGCTTGCGGCGCGGCGGCCTTCGGCGTCGAAACGGGCATAGCTGAGCGCGCCGCCCAGATGCGGGTTCTCGTCGATCAGGATCACTTCGCCCCCGCCGGCGGCCGCTTCCAGGGCGGCCGCCAGGCCGGCCGGGCCGCCGCCCACCACCGCCACATCGGCCCACAGATACTGCTTGTCGAAATAGCCGTGGCTGGCGGAGGTGACGACCCGGCCCAGGCCGGCCATGCGGCGGATGGCGCCTTCCCACCGCTTCCAGGCGCCCCTGGGGCGGTAGAAGGCCTTGTAATAGAAGCCTACCGGCAGGAAGCGGCCCAGCCTGTCCAGCAGCTGGGCGCGGTCGTGGGCCAGGCTGCCGAACACGTTCTGGGCTTCGACCTCGAGGCCGTCCTCGATGCGGCGCAGATCGGCGGCGACATTGGCCTCGTCGCCGATCTGCACCAGGCTGTTGGCGTCGTGGCCGGCGGCCGAAAGCGTGCCGCGCGGGCGGTGATATTTGAAGGAGCGCGAGACGATTTTCACCCCTGCGGCCCACAGCGCGCTGGTGACGGTATCGCCGCCATAGCCGCGATAGCCGCGCCCGTCGAAGGTGAAGGCGATGGGCCGGCTGCGGTCGATCCAGAGGCCGCGCGGCTTTGCGAGGCGCTCCGCCGCCGCTTCAGGACGGGGCGCCATCGCCTGGGTCGCCGAACAGGCGGCTTGCCGGATAGGTGGCCAGGATGGCGTCGCTGCGGGTGTCGCGTTCGGCGATGAACCAGTAGGCGGTGGCGAGATGGCACCACCATTCGCGCACCACGCCGGCGGCGTTGTCTTCCAGATAGAGATAGTCGATCCAGTCTCCGGCGGCGCAATCGGGCGGCGGCAGTTCCTGGACCTCGCCGCCATAGGCGAACTCGGAGATGTTGCGCGGCCCGTTGAGCGGGCAGGGCATGATCTTCATCGGCGGGAACCTCCGGGCGCTGCCTTTAGACCGGCCGGGGCCGGCTGTCCACGCGGGCGGCGGCCCCCCGCAGGCGGCGCGTTGCAGGTGGAAAGGATCGCCGAGATCGTTATCGCCGCCATGGCCTGCGCCCGCGTTCAGTCGGCCAGCAGTGCTCCCAGGGCTTTGCCGGCCAGGATGTGGACGTGGAAATGGGGCACCAGCTGGCCGCTCGCCGCGCCTTGATTGGCGATCAGGCGGTGGCCGTCGCGGGCGAGGTCCAGCTGCTGGCAGATCGCCGCCACGGCGCGCCAGAAGGCCACGATCTCGGCGTCGGAGGCGTGGCGGTGAAAGTCGTCATGGGCGATGTAGCGGCCCTTGGGGATGACCAGCACATGAACCGGCGCCTGGGGCGCGATGTCGTGGAAGGCCAGCACATGGTCGTCCTCATAGACCGTATCGCTGGGAAGCTCGCCCCGCAGGATGCGGGCGAAGATGTTGTCGTCGTCATAGGTCGTGAAGTCGATCACCATGCCTGCCTCCCGCTTTCCCTTAGCATGGACTCCGCCGCCCGCCTAACTTTCGTCGCTGGCGTCGCTGGCGTCGATGGCGTAGCCCGCCCCGCGCACGGTGCGGATCGGATCGGCCCCGCCATGGCGGGCGAGCGCCTTGCGCAGGCGGGCGATATGGACGTCGACGGTGCGGGGCTGGACGAAGATATCGCGCCCCCAGACCCGATCCAGCATCCGTTCGCGGCTGAAGACGCGGTCCGGGTGTTCCATCAGCAGGCGCAGGATGGCGAACTCGCGCGGTCCCAGGGCGAGCGGCTTGCCGGCCCGGGAGACGCGGTGGGCGGCGAGGTCCATATGCAGGCCGGCACAGGCCAGGGCCTTCCGGGTCAGCGCCGGGCGGATGCGCCGCATCACCGCCTGCATGCGCGCCAGCAGCTCGGCCGGCGAGAACGGCTTGGCCAGATAGTCGTCGGCGCCCAGCTCCAGCCCGCGCACCCGGTCGGCCTCTTCGCCGCGGGCGGTCAGCATGACGATGGGGGTGGCGGCGAGCTCGGCGTCGCGGCGCAAGCGGCGGCAGATCTCCAGGCCGGAGAGCGAGGGCAGCATCCAGTCCAGCACGACGATATCGGGGTGCTCTTCGCGGGCCACCGTCAGCCCTTCCTGGCCGTCGCTGGCCTCCAGAACGCGCCAGCCGGCCTTTTCCAGATTGTAGCGCAGCAGCGTCAGAATGGGCGCTTCGTCATCGACGATCAGCGCGGTGGGCGCCCCGCCGGGGCTGCCCGTGCCCGTCCTGGCGCTCATTCCACCGCGTCCTCGCCGCCGCCCATCACCCGGTTCGCCTTCGGACGCTCGCGGTCGGGCAGGCTGCCCAGGATCGTATAGGTCACCATCTCGGCGATATTGGTGGCGTGGTCGCCGATGCGCTCGATGTTCTTGGCGATGAAATGGGTGTGGGTGCCGGGGGCGATCAGGCGCGGGTCGGCGATCATGTCGGCCAGAATGGCGAGGAAGACGCTGTTATACATCTCGTCGATCTGCTCGTCCTGGCGCCAGACCCGCTGGGCCAGCACGGCGTTGTCGTCGCGAAAGGCGTCCATGACGTCGGTCACCATGGCCAGGACGGCACCGGCCAGGCGGCGCAGCGCCACCCGTTGCGGCACCTGGCCGGCATGTTCGATGGCCATGCCGCGCTTGGCGATATTGGCCGCCAGATCGCCCATGCGCTCCAGATTGGCGGCCACCTTCAGGGCCGTCTTGATGCGCCGCAGGTCTTCCGCCATGGGCTGGCGCAGGACGACGACGCGGGTGGCCAGCAGGTCCACCTCGCGCTCGCGCTCGTCGATGCGGGCGTCGGCCTCCACCACCCGCCCGGCCAGATCGTCCTTGCCCTCCAGCAGCGCCCTGGTGGCGTTGCGCAGCTGGTCTTCCACCATGCCGCCCATGGCCAGGATCAGGCGCCCCAGCTCTTCGAGTTCGGCGTCGTAGGAGCGGACGGTATGGGGCGCGGGTTGCGAAGACATGGCGACTCTCGTTGTGTGGTGCGAGGGCAGGCCGGTGGCGATCAGCCGAAGCGGCCGGTGATGTAGTCCTCCGTCATCTGGTGGCGGGGGCTGTGGAAGAGTTCGGCCGTGTCGGCCACCTCGATCAGGCTGCCCAGATGAAAGAAGGCGGTGAGCTGGGAGACGCGGGCCGCCTGTTGCAGGTTATGGGTGACGATGACGATGGTATAGCTCTCGCGCAGCTCGTCGATCAGCTCTTCGATGCGGGCGGTGGAGATGGGATCCAGCGCCGAACAGGGTTCGTCCATCAGGATCACCTCCGGCCCCACGGCGATGGCGCGGGCGATGCACAGGCGCTGCTGCTGGCCGCCGGACATGCCGGTGGCCAGCTCGTGGAGGCGGTCGGAGACCTCGTCCCACAGCCCGGCCCGGCGCAGGCTTTCCTCCACGATGGCATCCAGCTGGCGCCGCCCGGAGGCCAGGCCGTGGATGCGGGGCCCGTAGGCGACATTGTCGTAGATGGATTTGGGGAAGGGGTTGGGCTTCTGGAACACCATGCCGACCCGGGCGCGCAGCTGCACCACGTCCATGGCGGGCCGGTAGATGTCGGCCCCGTCCAGCGTCGCCAGCCCCTCGATCCGCACCCCTTCGATGGTGTCGTTCATGCGGTTCAGGCATTTCAGAAAGGTGGTCTTGCCGCAGCCCGAAGGGCCGATCAGCGCCGTGGTCCGGTGCCGGGGAATGTCGAGATCGATGCCCAGCAGCGCCTGTTTGTCGCCATACCAGAGCTTCAGGGCGCGGGTCTGCATCTTGATGCGCCCGGCGCCCTGCTCCGGGCCGGCGCCGGGCGGGGCGGGTCTGCCTACCATCGAATCTCGAACCTCTGGCGGAGATAGACCGCGATGCCGTTCATCGCGACCAGGAAGGCGAGCAGCACCATGATGGCGGCCGAGGTCTTCTCGACGAAGCCGCGCTCGGGGCTGTCGGCCCACAGGAAGACCTGCACCGGCAGCGCCGTGGCGGCGTCCATCGGCCCCGACGGCAGATCGACCACGAAGGCCACCATGCCGATCATCAGCAGCGGCGCCGATTCGCCCAGCGCCTGGGCCATGCCGACGATGGCGCCGGTCAGCAAGCGCGGCAGGGCCAGCGGCAGGACATGGTGGCAGACCACCTGAAGAGGCGATGCGCCCATGCCCGCCGCCGCCTCACGGATGGAAGGCGGCACCCCCTTCAGCGCCGCGCGGGTGGCGATGACGATGGTGGGCAGCGTCATCAGCGCCAGGGTCAGCCCGCCCACCAGCGGCGCCGAGCGGGGCAGGTGCATGACATTGAGGAACACGGCGAGTCCCAGCAGGCCGAAAACGATGGAGGGCACCGCCGCCAGATTGTTGATGTTGACCTCGACGATATCGACCCAGCGCCGGCGCGGCGCGAACTCTTCCAGGAAAACGGCGGCCGCCACGCCGGTGGGAAACGAGACCAGGAAGGTCACCAGCAGCATCCAGAACGAGCCCAGCACGGCCCCGCCGATGCCGGCCAGTTCCGGCTCGCGCGAATCGCCGGTGGTGAGGAAGGTCCAGTTGAAGGCGGTCGCGATGCTGCCCGCGGCCGCCAGCCGGTCCACCCAGGCCAGGGTGCGGTCGTCCACCCGGCGCAGCTCCTCGGGCGCGCTGCGGTCGATATAGCCCTTGTTCAGCATGTCGATATCGGAGGCGGCCGGCACCCACAGCGTCGCCGTCCTGCCGATCAGCGACGGGTCTGCCACCACCGCGTTGCGCACGGCGACGAAGCCGCCATTGGACACCATGCCCAGCAGCGCCCGCATGTCGCTGCGCGATGTCGCCTCGGGGATCGCCTTCTGCAGCGCCTCCACGACGATCATGCGCATATTGCCGGCGGCGGGATCGGCCGCATCCACGTGGCGCTGCGACCAGGTGACCTCCAGCCGCAGCTGGGTGGCGAGGAAGCCCGACCAGCCCTTCATGACGATGCTGCCCAGCAGCAGCGCCAGAAAGACGCCGGTGGCCCCCAGGGCCGCCAGCGCAAGGAGCTTGAAGCGCCGCTCGCGGGCATAGCGCGCCCGCAGCCTGGCCTGGGCCGCCGCGCTCATATGGAACGAGGCGGCACCGCCATCGTCGCTCCCCGGCCCGGGCGGCGCCCCGGCGCGGTGTTGTGCCATCTCAGTCATATCTCTCGCGGTATCTTTGCACCACCCGCAGCGCCACCGCATTGAGGCCCAGGGTGAGGACGAACAGCACCAGGCCCAGGGCGAAGGCGGCCAGCGTCTTGGCGCTGTCGAACTCCTGATCGCCCACCAGCAGGGTGACGATCTGGACGGTCACGGTGGTGACCGCGTCCAGCGGGTTGGCGGTGAGGTTGGCGGCCAGCCCGGCCGCCATGACGACGATCATGGTCTCGCCGATGGCGCGGCCGATGGCCAGCAGCTGGCCGGCGACGATGCCCGGCAGCGCCGCCGGCAGCACCACCCGGGTCACCGTTTCCTGGCGGGTGGCGCCCAGCCCCAGCGAAGCGTCGCGCAGCGCCATGGGCACGGCCGCCAGGGCATCGTCGGTCAGCGACGACACGAAGGGGATGATCATGATGCCCATCACCGCGCCCGCCGCCAGCGCGCTTTCGGACGCCACGCCGATCCCCAGGCCGGCGCCGGCCTCGCGCAGGGCAGGCGCCACCACCAGCGCCGCGAAGAAGCCATAGACCACGGTCGGGATGCCGGCCAGAATCTCCAGCATGGGCTTGGCAAAGGCGCGAAAGCGGGGATGGGCGTAGTCGGCGAGATAGATCGCCGAAAGCAGGCCGATCGGCCCGGCCACCAGCATGGCGATGACGGTGACCGTCAGCGTGCCGGCGAACAGCGGCACCGCCCCGAAGGCGCCCGACGATCCCACCTGGTCTTCGCGCAGCGCGGTCTGCGGGCTCCACTGCAACCCGAACAGGAAATCGAACGGCGGCACCCGGTCGAAAAAGCGAATCGATTCGAACAGCACCGAAAAGACGATGCCGACGGTGATAAGGATCGAAACGGCCGCCGCGCTCAGAAGCACGATCAGCAGCACGCGCTCCACCGGCTGGCGGGCGCGATGGGCCACGGCGATGCGGCGCTGGGCGAGGCCGAAACCGATCAGCCCCAGCGCAAAGGCGCCGCCGCCGCCGATCCAGTATTCCAGCCGCCGCAGTTCACGAAAGCGCGCAGCCGCCTCCTCCAGCTCCGGCGTGACGGCGCCGCTGACCGCGCCGCCCGTGGCCAGCGCCTCGGCATCGGCCAGAAAACGGCTCAGCACCGGGCCGGAGGCGGAGCGCACATCGTCCGGCAGCGAGGCGATGACGGCGCCCTCGATCAGGCCCTCGCCGATGGCAAGCGTCACGAACCACAGGGCCAGCGCCGGCAGGCCGCAGGCCAGCGCCACGTACCAGCCGTGATAGACGGGGCGCGAATGCAGCGCCGCCGGCCTCTCCCCCGCCAGGACGCGCGCCTTGCGGCGTCCGGCGGCGAAGCCGATGGCGGCGAGGCCCAGAAGAACGGCGGTGAGGATGGCGAAGGTCAAGGCGCGCGCCGCTGGCGGGGGTGGAAGACGACCTCCGGCCCGGCTGTAGGCATGGGGACCGAAAACGCAAACCGGGATACGCGGACTACATGCCGAGCGGCGCCGCCGCGCGGGCCGATGCCGCCATGGCGGCGCGCTCGCTGTCGGGCAGCGGGATCAGCCCCTTGTCGGCCAGATAGCCGAACGGACCCCAGGCGTCTTCGCCGGTGAACTCCCTGACATACTCCCGGATGCCGGGAACGACGCCGATATGGGCGTTCTTGACATAGAAGTAGAGCGAGCGCGAGATCGGATAGGCGCCCGTGGCGATGTTGTCGAACGTAGGAGCGACGCCGCCCACCCTGGAGCCCTGGAGCTTGTCCCTGTTCTGGTCCAGGAAGGAAAAGCCGAAGATGCCGAAGGCGTCCGCGTCGGCTGCCAGCTTCTGGACGATCAGGTTGTCGTTCTCGCCCGCTTCGACGAAGGCGCCGTCCTCGCGGATCGCGGCGCAGATCCGCTCGTAGCGGTCCGCGTCGCGCTCCTGGATGGCGGCCACCGTGTCGAACGCCTGGCAGCCCTTCTCCATCGCCAGTTCGACAAAGGCGTCGCGGGTGCCGGAGGTCGGCGGCGGCCCCATGACGCGGATGGCGACCGCGGGCAGGCCGGGATCGATGTCGCTCCACATGGCATAGGGGTTGGCGACGATGCCCCCCATCCCGTCGGGCACCTCGGCGGCCAGGGCCAGCCACAGCTGCGGGATATCGATCTCCAGCTGACCGGAGCTGCGGGCATTGCCCAGCACGATGCCGTCATAGCCGATCTTCACCTCGGTGATCTCCGCGATGCCATGGCCGGCGCAACGCTCGACCTCGCTCGCCTCGATGCGGCGCGAGGCGTTGGTCACGTCCGGGTGCTCCATGCCGATGCCGGCACAGAACAGCTTGAGGCCGCCGCCGGAACCGGTGGACTCGACCACCGGGGTGGGAAAGCCGCTGGTCTGGCCGAACCGTTCGGCGACGGCGGCGGAAAACGGAAACACGGTCGAGGATCCGACGATGCGGATCGTATCGCGCATATCCTGGGCCGCACTCTGGCCGGCGAAGGCCAGGGCGACGGCGATGCCGGCCAGCGCCGGCGCCTTGGGTCGAAGCTTCATGTCCCCTCCTGGAGCGATGCGGTCGTCGGCGCAACGGGCGCGACCGCGCCGAGCACCCTGGAGATGGCACGTGAACGATTTATTGCGGGACGATGACAGTTTCGTGACAACCGGGCCGGAGATCCCCAGGCCCTGTCGCCGCGGTTTCAGCCGGCGGCGGGCAGCCAGACGGTGAAGGTGGAACCCTCGCCGACGCGGCTGGCGATGTGGAGTTCGCCGCGGTGGCGGTTCAGCACATGCTTGACGATGGCGAGCCCCAGCCCGGTGCCGCTCAGCGCCCGGCTGCGGGCGGCATCGACCCGGTAGAAGCGCTCGGTCAGGCGGGGCAGGTGGTGGGGCGCGATGCCCTCGCCCTCATCGCGCACCGCCACCCACAGCAGCGGCCCGCCGGAAAGGCGCAGATGGTCGGGCGGGCGCTGGCTGGCCCCGGCACGGACGGACACCGTCGTGCCCGGCCGGCCATAGCGGATGGCGTTGGAGATCAGGTTGTAGAACGCCTGCTCCAGCTCGCCTTCGTCGCCGCGCGCCGGGGCAAGGCCGGGCGCTATGTCGAGGGCGACGGTCATCTCCTTGCCGGCGGCGTCGAACTGGAAGGAGGCGCGCAGGCGCTCCAGCATGGCGGCGAGAGCGACCGCGCCGGTAGGCTGGCTATGCTCCTTCAGTTCGATGCGCGAGAGCGAGAGCAGATCGTCCACCAGCCGCGCCATGCGGCGGCCCTGGTCGTCCATCGTCTCCAGAAACAGCGCCCGCGCCTCGTCATCGTCCCGGGCCGGCCCGCGCAGGGTTTCGATGCAGCCGATCAGGGTGGTGAGAGGCGATCGGATCTCGTGGCTGGCATTGGCCACGAAATCCACCCGCAGCTCCTCGGCGCGGCGGATGGCGGTGATGTCGTGAAAGGCGGCCATCGCCGCCGGCGCCCCGGCGCCCGCGCCTTCCAGCGGCGCCACCGCGACGGCGAACAGCCGTTCCACCCGCTCGCTGAAAAGCGTCAGCTCGACGCTCGCGCCCCCATGGCCCGCCAGCGCCCGGGCGACGGCATCGTCCAGGGCGGGGTCGCGCAGCGCATTGGCCAGATCGCGGCCCAGCAGGCCGCTGGCCTGGCGCGCGCCGAACAGCGCCCGCCCGGCGCGGTTGATGCGCACCAGCTGGCGCTCGCGCCCCAGCATCAGCAGCGGATAGGGCAGGCTGTCCAGCAGGCGGTCGGTCTCGGCGGCCAGGCGGGCGGCCTGGGCGTCCCTGGCTTCCAGCAGGCCGTGGGCGCTGGCGGCCAGGGCTGCCACGGCGCCCCGCGCCGGCCCGGCGCGCAGAGCGGGCGGCGCGCCTGCGCCATCGGCGCCCGCCGCGCGCCCCGCCAGCCAGCGGGCCAGGGCGGAGAGATTGGCCGCCAGCGGCAGCAGCAGCGCCGTCAGCGCCGCCGCCAGCGCCGCGAAGCCGGCCAGCGCCGCCAGCGGCGCCATCTCGCCCGCCGCCGCCAGCGCCGCGAACACCAGCGCCGCCAGCGCCACCGGCGGCCCGGCCAGCCGCAGGCCCAGGCCGGGCGGGCGGGCGGGCCGCGGCGCCACGGGTCAGTCTCGCGCGTCGATCGCGGCGAGCGCGGCCATGTTCAGCAGGTCGTTCACCGTCGCGCCCAGCCGCACCAGCTGCACCGGCGCCTCGAAACCCAGCAGGATCGGCCCGATCACCTCGGCGCCGTCCATCTCCTCGATCAGCTTGTAGGCGACATTGGCGGTGTGGAGATTGGGCATGATCAGCACATTGGCCGGGCCGCTGAGGCGGCTGAACGGGTAATAGGCCAGCATCTCGGCATCCAGCGCCGTGTCGGGGGCCATCTCGCCGTCCAGTTCGAAATCGGCGCCGCGTTCGCGCAAGATGGCGACGGCCGCGCGCAGATGGCGGGTTTGCTCGCCGCCGCGGCTGCCGAAATTGGAAAACGACATCAGCGCCACGCGCGGCTCCACCCCCAGGCTGCGCACCTTGGCGGCCGCCTGCAGCGCGATGTCGGCCAGCTGTTCGGCCGTGGGCGCTTCGTTGACCGTGGTGTCGGCCATGAACAGGGTCTGGCCGCCGGAGACCAGGATCGCCATGCCGCACACGATCTCGCCCTGGCGCGCCCGCAGCACGCGGCGGACATGGGCCAGCGCGCTGGCATAGCTGCGCGTCAGGCCCGTCACCATGGCATCGGCGTCGCCCGCCGCCAGCATGGCGGCCGCGAACACGTTGCGGTCCAGGTTGATCCAGCGCTGGCAGTCGCGCAGCAGGGCGCCCTGGCGCTGCATACGGTCATAGACCAGCTCCACATAGCGCTCGCGCTCGCCGGTCTCGGCGGCGTTGGCGATGGCGATGCCGTCCGGGTCGATGCCCAGCTGCTCCATCCTCTCCAGGATGCGCCGCTTGCGCCCCACCAGCACGGCCGTGCCCAGGCCCTGATCTCGCCACAGGGCGGCGGCGCGGACGGTCTTCTCCTCCTCGCCCTCGGCGAACACCACCCGCGCCTGCCTGGCCCGGGCCTGCTCGAACACCTCGTACATGCGCCCGGCCACCGGCGACAGGCGGCCCGAAAGCTGGGCGCGATAGGCCGGCATATCGACGATGGGCCGCCGGGCGACGCCGGAATCCATGGCGGCGCGGGCCACGGCCGGTGGCACGCGCCCGATCAGGCGCGGGTCGAACGGCTTGGGGATGATGTAATCGGGGCCGAAGCGCAGGGCGCCACCGGCATAGGCAGAGGCCACTTCGTCCGGCACATCCTCGCGCGCCAGCGCGGCGATGGCTTCGGCGGCGGCGATCTTCATGGCGTCGTCGATGGTGGTGGCGCGCACATCCAGCGCGCCGCGAAAGATATAGGGAAAGCCCAGCACATTGTTGACCTGGTTGGGATAATCGGAACGCCCGGTGGCCACGATGGCGTCGCCGCGCACCGCCCGCACCTCTTCGGGCAGAATCTCGGGGTCGGGATTGGCCATGGCGAACACGATCGGGCCCTGCGCCATCGATTCCACCATGGCGGCGCTCACCGCGCCCTTGACCGAAACGCCCAGAAAGATGTCGGCCCCCTCCATGGCCTCGGCCAGGCTGCGGGCTTCGGTCTCGACGGCATGGGCGGATTTCCACTGGTTCATGCCCTGCTCGCGCCCGCGAAAGACGACGCCGCGGGAATCGCACAGGATGGCGTTGTCGTGGGGCAGGCCGCGCGCCTTGACCAGCTCCAGGCAGGCGATGCCCGCCGCGCCGGCGCCGTTCACCACCACCTTGCAGTCCGCCAGGGCCTTGCCGACGATCTCCAGGGCGTTGACGATGCCCGCCAGGCAGATGATCGCGGTGCCGTGCTGGTCGTCGTGAAAGATGGGGATATCCACCGTCTCGCGCAGCCGCTGCTCGACGATGAAACATTCCGGCGCCTTGATGTCCTCCAGATTGACGCCGCCGAAGGTGGGGCTGATCAGGCGCACCGTGGCGACGATCTCGTCCACATCGTCGCTGTCGATCTCGATATCGATGCCATCGACATCGGCAAAGCGCTTGAACAGCACCGCCTTGCCTTCCATCACCGGCTTGGCGGCCCGCGCCCCCAGATGGCCCAGCCCCAGCACGGCCGAGCCGTTGGAGACGATCGCCACCGTGTTGCCGCGCGCCGTGTAGTCGAACACCAGCGCCGGATCGCGGTGAATCTCCAGGCAGGGCGCCGCCACGCCGGGCGAATAGGCCAGCGAAAGGTCGCGGGCGGTGGCCAGCGGCTTGGTGGGCGCGATGGCGAGCTTGCCGGGCCGCCCCTCGGCGTGGAAGCGCAGCGCCTCGGCATCGCTTACCTTCACCTGGTCCGACATCGCCGCCTGCCCGCGCCCAGCCACCCCGGCCGCCAGCCTAGCCCCCGGCCGCGCGGCGTCAAAGCGAAGTTGCCGCCGCCCGGGAACCCGGGGCGGCACGAGGCGAATCGGGAGGTTTCGTCGCTGAAGACGTCCAGCGCCGTTTCCAGCGGGCAGAGGTGGTCGGCGAAGGCGGGCAGCATGCGTTCGGCCAGGGTGCGCCTGCCCGCCGCCGTTACTGCGCCTGCAGGCGGCAGAAGCAGGAGGCGCGGATGGGCACATCGGCGCGGGCGGCGGCGATGGCGAGGCGCTGGGCGACGAAGGCCGCCTCCGCCTGTGCCCCGCGCCGCGCCAGACATTCGTGCAGGCCGTGCAGGCTCCAGACATTGTCGGGATGCTGGCAGCAGCGGCGCAGCGTGTCGTCCAGGCCGAGATCGGCGCGATAGACCGCCTCCGCCTCGTCGAAGCGGCCCTGTTCCAGCAGCAGGGCGCCCAGCGCGTGGCGGGTGGGCTGCATCCACGCCCAGGGTTCGTCGTAGAGCATGTTGTCGTCCAGCTCGACCGAGCGGCGCAGATGGCGGAAGGCCTCCTCGATATGGCCCTTGCGGTAGTCCAGTTCGCCCAGCAGCATCCGTTCCGCCACCGCCAGGATGTCGAGGCAGGTGTTGTGGAACAGCTTGCGGCTCTCCGGCACCAGGTCGCGCGCCGCCAGAAAGGCGTCCCGTTCGGCCTCGGCGGCGGCGATATCGCCCAGGGCCGAACAGGCGACCGAACGGGCATAGCGCATCATGGCGGTGGTGGTGCAATAAAGCTCTGCATCGTCCGGCAGCGCCTGGGCCAGGATGTCGCGCCAGCGCCCGAAGCGGATCAGGACATGCTGTTTGACCGAAATATAGCTTTCCAGCCAGTCGGCCACAGGGGGGTCGCCGGAGGCCAGCAGCTCCGGCGGCAGGGTCGCCACCATCTCTTCGGCCGCTTCCAGCGCCGGGGCGAGCTGGCCCAGGAACATGGCGCCATAGACCTTGAAGTGATAGTCGTGGGCGCGATAGCCGGAATAGAGGTTCATCGCGCCTTCGCGTTGCAGATATTTGCGGTCGGCCACCACGGCCGCATGGTTGCGGGTCAGGACGTGGTGGTAATGGCCGCACAAGACGTCGATATGGCTCGGCATGTGGCGCAGATGGCCACAATCCGGCATCAGGTCGAACAGGGTATCGGCGGCTTTCTGGGCGCGTTCGGGGCTCGCCGACATTTCCATGGCGTGGATATACATATGGAGCAGGCCGGGATGGCGCCTGGCCTGCTCGCCGCCTGCCAGCGCGCCTTCCAGCACGGCCACCGCCTCCAGCGTCCCGGCGCCCTCGGCCGCCCGTCCGTCCTTGTCCCACAGCTGCCAGGGGGTGCGGTTCAGCAGCGCCTCGGCGAACAGCGCCGCCACCTCCGGGTGGCCGCCATGGTCGGCGTGGACGCGGCGCATGGCATCGGCATAGGCGTCGTTCCAGCCGTCGTAATCGTCGCCGCCGCAGGTGGGATAGCGGGCCAGCAGCGCCTGGCACAACGCCCGTTCCAGCGCCGGGCCGGAGGCCGCCTTCGCCGCCGCCTGCCGGCTTTCGGCCTGCGCCCTGGCCAGGCACCGGGCGCGTTCCCGCTCGCCGAAATCCCGCCACAGGCGGTTGTAGTTGGGGCCGACGGCGTAGGCGATGCCCCAATGGGCCATGGCGCAATCGTTATCGGCTCCCAGCGCCCGCTGGAAACAGTCCAGCGCCGCTTCGTGGTTGAAGCCCTGCACCCAGGCCATGCCGCGGTCGAACCATGTCTGCGCCGCGCCGCAACGGGTGGCGATGGGCCAGCTGTGGCTGCCCAGATCGTAATAGTCCGCCGTCATGGCGCTCGTCATAGCCCCCGTCATGGTACCGCACGCGCCTCCAGCCAGGCGCGGCAGATCTGGCGCAGCCTTTCGCGCCCGAAACTGGGGTCGTGGCCGGCATGGACCACCGTGACCGGCAGGGCCATAAGCCGTTCCATGGTGCGGGCATAGGCGT